>NZ_JAUSQL010000001.1 GCF_030811095.1 Trueperella abortisuis | reverse complement strand
ACCCACGCCGAGCCGGTCGTGTTGTCGGAATAGAAGCTGACCATGATTCCTCCCTACTTGTCTTTCAAGAATACCGCAGGTCTGGGGAGCTTAGCCCGGGGTGCGCTCGCGAGACGCGCTCGGCCCACGCCCCCGGTGTGTCCTTCAAGTATCGCGACAAGGGCAACGGAAAAACCTGTCGACACTCAGAGCGCTTATCCACGGCTGTGGACAGATCTGTTGAGGAAATCTCGCCGAAAACCGCCCGGCTGTCCACAGTTCTCAGCGAATGTGTGTAACGGTGTGGATAACATGGGGTGGTTCTCCCCGCTCCCTCCACAGACACCCCGCGAGTATCCACCGAATTTCTTCAACAAGCCACAGGATTTCTCGAAACCTGTGGACAACGTGCGGCTCGGTGCTCGGCCGCGATTTGACAACGCAACCGGAGGCGCGGCGGCGAACCAGCCCGATGAGGCGCGATCGCGCAGCCCGATTTGGACGTGCGCGCGTGGCCGGCGTCGGCGTGCGAGCGAGAACACGTGCGCCCCGCAACCGAGCGCACGTGCAAGGGTTACGCGCGAGCCGCCCGCGGCAGGTAAGGTCTAACAGAGAGTGAAGGAGGGACCGTGGGCGAGGCTGGGTTTGACCGCGTGCCGCCGCAGGACATCGAGGCGGAGCGATCGGTGCTGGGTGGAATGATGATTAACAAGGACGCGATCGCGGACGTCCTCGAAATCCTGCAGGGAGGCGACTTCTATCGCCCCGCGCACACCGCCATCTATGACGCCATCCTCGACCTGTTCAGCAAGGGCGAGCCGGCCGACGCCATCACGGTGGCCGCGGAGATCTCCCGGCGCGGCGAACTCGAGCGTGTCGGCGGGCGCACCTACATCTTCGACCTCGTCAACGGCGTGCCCACCGCCGCGAACACCTCCTACTACGCCCGCATCGTCCACGAGCAGGCCCAGCTCCGCGCCCTGATCGAGGTTGGCACGCGCATCACCCAGCTGGGCTATACGACGGACGGCGCCGACGTCGTCGAGCTGGTCAACATGGCCCAGTCCGAGGTCTTCCAGATGACGGAGTCGCGCACGAAGTCCGACTACACCGCGTTCCGCGAGATCGTGCCCGGGCTCATCGAAGAGTTGGAGACCAACGCGAGCCGCGACGGGAAGGTGTCCGGGCTAGCCACCGGATTCCACGAGCTTGACGGCGTCCTCAACGGCCTGCGACCGGGCCAGATGATCATCGTGGCCGCCCGACCGGGCATGGGCAAGACCACCATCGCCATGGATTTTTGCCGGCACATCGCCTTCCGTGAGAACAAGCCGGTTGCCTTCTTCTCCCTCGAGATGGGGCGAACCGAGCTTGCCATGCGTGTGCTCGCCGCCGAGGGTGAGATCCCGCTATCCGCGCTCATCTCCGGCGACATTCGGCAGAACCAGTGGGAGCGCATCTCCACCACGCTCGCCCGGATCGCGGAGGGCCCGCTCTACGTGGACGACTCGCCCAACCTCACCATGATGGAGATCCGCGCCAAGGCGCGCCGGATGCGCCAGCAGCACGGGGTGGAGCTCGTCGTCATCGATTACCTCCAGCTACTGACGTCCGGCGGGCGCACTCCCGAGTCCCGCCAGCAGGAGGTCTCCGAGTTCTCCCGCTCCATCAAGCTGCTCGCCAAGGAGCTCGACGTCCCCATCATCGCCATCGCCCAGCTCAACCGAAATCCCGAGCAGCGCAACGACAAGACCCCGCAAGTCTCCGACCTGCGCGAGTCCGGATCGCTCGAGCAGGACGCCGACGTCGTCCTGCTCATCAACCGCCCCCAGGCCGAGGACGGTTCGCTTAACACCCCGCCCGCCGAGGTGATCGTGGGTAAGAACCGCTCCGGCCCGACCGCGAAGGTCGAGCTCGCCTTCCAGGGCAACTACACGCGCTTCGCGAACTTCGGCGGGGAGTAGCCCGGGCCGGGGAGGGGTCCGGGCCGAGACGGCGCGGGCAGCCCGGCTCGGCGGGCTCGGTGTCAGGGCGGCGAAGTGCGGGTGACGCGTGCGATAGACATCCCCGCAGGGGTTCATTAACCTTGTCCTTTAAGGAGATGGTGCATGTCGCGCACGTTTGAGTCGTTTGAGGTCAGGAATTACAGGTACTTTTTTGCCGGGGCGCTGGTGTCGAATGTCGGCACGTGGATCTTCCGAGTCGCCCAGGATTGGCTGGTACTGACGGAACTGACGGCCGGCTCTTCCTCCGCCCTCGGCTTCGTCACGGCGTTGCAGTTCCTCGCGATTCCGTTCCTCGCCCCCTACGCGGGCGGCATCGTGGATCGGTTGGACAAGCGCAAGGTCCTCATGGTCACCCAGCTTCTGCTCATGCTGAACGCGGTGGCGATGTGGCTGGTGGTGTACACGGGCGTCGTGCAGCTCTGGCACATCTATGCGCTCGCGTTCATGCAGGGCCTTGTGGTGGCCTTCGACAACCCCGCCCGCCAGGCTTTCGTCCCGGAGATCGTCTCGCAGGATCGGCTCGCGAACGCGGTTGGGCTCAACTCGACGTCGTTTAACGCCGCTCGCCTCATCGGCCCGGGACTGGCGGGTTTCTTGATCGCCGCCTTCAACGACGACGTCGCCCCGGCGCTCCTCATCAACGCCCTGTCGTTCGTGGGCATGTTCTGGGCGCTGATCGCGATGAAGACCTCCGAGTTGCACCCTTCCCCGCGTGCGGAGAAGAAGGGCGCCATCCGGGGCGGTTTCCGCTACGTGAAGTCGAAGCCGGACATCATCGTGCTGCTGGTCATCGTGTTTATGCTGGGCACGTTTGGTATGAACTTCCAGATTTACAACGCGACGATGGCCACCGAGGTTTTCGGTAAGGGCTCGGGCGAGTATGGGCTGTTGGGCACGATCATGGCGATCGGCACGCTCGCGGGGGCGCTGATGGCGGCGCGGCGGCAGCACCCGCGCCTGCGCACGATCCTCATCTCGCTCATGGCGTTTTCTGTGGCGACGATCGGGCTGGCATTCACGCCGAGCTACCTGGCGTACTCGATCTTGCTGGTGCCCGCCGGTTTCTTCGCGCTGACCGTGATGACCAGCGCGAATGCTGCCGTCCAAATGAGCTCCGACCCGCTGTTCCGGGGGCGAGTGATGGCGATCTACATGGCGATCTTCCTGGGGGGAACGCCGCTGGGCGCGCCGATCGTCGGCTGGCTCGGCGACGCCTTCGGGCCGCGCTCCACGCTGTTGGTGGGCGGCGGTCTCAACCTCATCACGGTGCTGGGGATCCTGGCTTACTTCACCACGAAGGGCATGAGGTTGCGCCTCCACTTCTCCAAATACCTGCCCGGCATCCACGCCGAGTGGACCGTGCAGGCCAACGAGAAGATGGTGGGGATGTAGCCTCGTCTGCCCACGCCACCACACAATGCGCCCCGCCCGGGAAGAGCTGTCAAGGCGCAGAAAAACCCTTGACCTCTGAGGTCTGAGAATTATAGACTCGCCGTATTCACCGAATCGACGAAAGCGGAGAACAACGATGTTCATTCATTTGTCACACGTGCTGAATCCCAACGACGGAGCGTTCCCCGGCGAACCCGTCCTCACCGTCGAGCCGGACTCGGTTCGCAGCGAGGAGGGAAAGCCCTTCAACTCCTACATGATGCACCTGCCCAACCACTTTGCCACCCACATGGACGGCCCACACCACTTCAACTCGACGGGTACGAACTTCGCGGACCTACCCATCGAAAAGTTCGCCTACGAGGGCCACGAGGTGCTCGTGGTCGACCTGCCGCACCGAAACGGCCCAGCGGAGGTCGTGATGAAGGAGGACCTCGAACCTTACGCGGACGAGCTCGCGGACAAGCGTCTTCTCCTCATCCGCACCGGTTTCGAGGAGCTCAAGCACACGGACCCCGACACGTACACGAACCGTGGCGTCTCGCTGCACCCCGACCTGTGCAAGTGGCTCAACGAGGAGTTCCCGAAGCTCGACTGCCTGGGGATGGACTGGCTGTCGGTCGCGTCCCCGACGAACGACTACGGCCCCGAGGCGCACCACTGGCTCCTGGGCAACTACACCGACCACGTCATCTGCGCGATCGAGGACATGGCCCTCCAGGCGTTGGGAGACAAGAAGATTAGGTGCGTCACCCTCGGCCCGCTGCGCGTGGCGGAGGTGGACTCGGCGCCGGTCAACGTCATGGCGTGGGTCGAGGACTAGGCGATCGCAGACGAGGCGATCACGCCGGTTTGGCGGCACGACATCGCGCGGGCGGCTGGGATCTCCAGCCGCCCGCGTTCGTCGGGTGCCCCAACAGGGCGCGAGTGCCCGACGTCAGTCCGTCGAGTCCGGAAGGCTGGCGATGTCGTTCGCCGTCTGCGTCATGTGGGCGCGCATCGCGTTCTTCGCCTCGTCCGCCCTGCCCGCGGCAATAGCCTCGAAGATCTTGCGATGATGGGCCTGAGCCCGCTCACGTACGTCTGGCAGCGCCGAGGTGTGACGCCGCGACAGGGAGAGCGTGGCCTGCAAGGGCTGCATGATCGCCCCGACGAAGGGGTTGCCCGAGGCCGCCAAAATATGCCGGTGAAAGGCGAGGTCCGAATTGAGTGCAGCCTCGACGTCGTCGGCGTCGTGCGCCTCCTCGTAGGCGCGAAGGTCCTGCTCGAGGCGGGCGAGGTCCTCCTCGCTGCGGTTGCCCGCCGCGAGGCCCGCCGCCCCGACCTCGAGCATCCTACGCACCTGGGTCAGCTGCAGGCCGAGCTCCTTGGGGCTGACACGATCGGTGAGCAACGTGGCGATGCTGGACAGATCCGTCCACTCCTCTAGCGGCAACACGAACGTGCCCCGCCCGTGGATGACGTCGAGCACGCGGCGATCCTTCAAGACCTTCACCGCCTCGCGCATCGTCAGGCGCGAAACCTTCAGGAGGTTGGCCAGCTCGTCCTCCGGGGGCAGGGCGGAGCCGGCCGGGAACTGCCCGCTCGATATGCGGCGCAGAATGTCGTCGATCGCGCGATGGACCAGGTCTGTGCTCACAAAGCACCTTTCGTCAAGACAACGTCACCTTTCGGTGATTTCCGTCGATAGTCTAGTAAAGAAGTTCCATTGGTAGTCCAGATTCGTGATCCACAGCTCATGGGCGGTCTTGGTGGCGCACTCGTAGTTGTACTGGGCGCGCAGACCCTCGAGGTAGGCCTCGATGAACGCAACCTGCTCGCCCGTCGACTTGCCCATGAAGTCCACGTACCTCAAGGTGTCCGCGATGCGGTAGGTGCTGAAGCGGTCCACGTTGTCGCAGTCCCCGATCGACCTCGCCACCAGGCCCGGCTCGCGCGTGAAGGCGAGGTAGGCTCGGCCGCGCGCGTCGGCGCCGGTGCCGTCCCCGTCCTCGCGCGGGTTGAAGCTACCGTCCACGTGCATCGCGATGCCCTGCACGACCTCCTCGGCCGCCTCGCCACGAAAGCCCAGGCCGTCGAAGAATTCCTTCACGACGAGCGCGCCCGCCCGGCCGTGGTCGACCGGCACGGCGGCGTCGTACTTCCCGACGTCGTGGAGCAGGCAACCCAGCTCGAGTGCGTCGGCGTCGAGGCCGGACTCAAGCGCGACCCGGCGGCCGATGCGGGCCACCCTTAGGCAGTGCTCGTAGCGGTAGCGGCGCGAGGCCTCGGACGCGGGTGCGGCGGCCAGGTGCTCACGCAGGAACGCCCTGGCGGCCGACAGGTCCGGAAACATGCTACTTGGCCTCCTTGCAGCAGCCGCCGTCCCCGCAGCTGTCGCAATTGCCGTCGCCGCCGCACCCCTCGCCCTCGTCAGGGGTGGCGTCCGAGTAGTCCATCTGGGCGGCGTAGGTGTAGTCGGCGTCCTGCTTGGGTTCGAAGGCGCCCTGCCACACCGTGGAGAACGGGGTGTTGGCCTTCACCTGGGCGTCGATACCCTGGGTGACCAGGTCCTTCGCCACTCGCACGGCCTTGTGAATGTCCGCGCCCTTCGCCAGCTCCGCGGTGATCGCCGCGGCGAAGGTGCAGCCCGCGCCCGAGACGCGGGAGTTGCCGATCTTGGGGACAGAGAAGGCGAGGGCGGCCTCGCCGTCCCACAGGACGTCGACGGCGTCCGGGCCCGGGAAGTCCATGCCGCCTTTGACCACCACGTACTTCGGGCCCAGCTTCGAGATCCGCATGGCGGCCTCGGCCAGGTCCTCGAGGGTTTCGAGCTTGTCCATGCCCGCCAGCGTGCAGGCCTCGAAGTAGTTCGGGGTAGCGACGGTGGCGAGGGGGAGGATCTTCTCGCGCAACGCGTTGTCCGTGTCCAGCGCCATGCCCGGCTCCTGGCCCTTGCAGATGAGGACCGGGTCAAGCACGATGTTCTTCCACTCCTGGCTCTTGAGGCCCTCGGCGACGGCGTCGATCGTGGGGATCGTGCCGAGCATTCCGATCTTGACCGTGTCGAGGTCGGCATGAGCCATCGCGGCGTGCATCTGATCGCGGATCACGCCCGGCTCGATGGGGACGAATTTGTGGTTCCAGTTGTCCTCCGGGTCGAAGGAGACGATGCAGGTGAGCGTGCCGAGGCCGTAGCAACCGAGCTCGTGGAACGTCTTGAGATCCACCTGGAAGCCCGCCCCGCCGGTGGCTTCCGAACCTGCAATCGTGTACGCGTACGTGACCATGGATAACCTTTCAACTGTGGCCGCGATCTGCGCGGCCGGCCCAGACGATTTTAGTCCCCGCCGGCCCCAAAGAGGAATACCTACATGCGGTCGAAGACGTCCGGGTGCTTGCCCGTGCGGCCGGGTTCGCCCTTATTGAGCGCATCGATGCGCTCGATCTGTTCCGCGGACAGCGTGAGACCCTGGGCGGCGAAGTTCTCCTTTTGGCGCTCCACGTGTACGGATTTCGGGATCGCGATGTGGCCCTTGGCAAGGTGCCAGGCGAGCACCACCTGCGCCGGCGTGGCGCCCGCCTCCGCGGCGACCTCCCCGATCACCGGGTCGGCCAGCACGCCGCCGCGGCCGAGCGGCGACCAGGCCTCCACGGCGATCTCCCGCTCGGAGCAGAAAGCCGCCAGCTCTGAGTTGCTGAAGTAGGGGTGCAGCTCGATCTGGTTGACGGCCGGCAGAATCGAGGTGCCGGACAGCAGCTTTTCGAGGTGGTGGGCCTCGAAGTTGGACACGCCGATCGCGCGCGCCTGCCCGGAGGCGACGAACTCCTCCATGACGCGGTAGGTGGTGATGAAGTCCCCGCCGTAGAACATGGGCATCGGCCAATGAATGAGGAAGAGGTCCACGTAGTCGGTCTGCAAATCCACGAGAGACTGGGCGAAGGTGCGCCGCACGTCGTCGGGACGGTGGTTGGGGGTGTTGAGCTTCGTGGTGACGAAGATGTCCTCGCGCGGGATGTCGGTGGCGGCGAGCGCCCGGCCCACACCGGCCTCGTTTCCATACATCTGCGCGGTGTCGATGTGCCGATAGCCCACCTCGAGCGCGGAGGCAACGGCCTTGGGTGCCGCGTCGTTGTCGATCTTGTATGTGCCAAAACCAAGCTGAGGGATGTCCATTGCCCCAGTCTACCGTGAACCCCCTCCGGCCAACAGAGGTCGTGAATCCGGGGCACATGCAAGAAAATGCCGGACGCGGGCGCCTAGGACGGCGCGGGAGAAGGCGGCGGGCGCCTAGGCCAGCGCCTCGAAGAGCGGGCCGATGACCTCCGCGCCGTGGGTGCGCAGGGCGTCGTGATGCCAATCCTCGGAGATGAGGGTCTTCATTCCGGCGATGTCGGCGGCGGTCTCCAGGCAGATCTGCACGGGGACGAACATGTCCGGCCGGTAGATCCATGCTGCGGCCGGCACGGTGTTGCGGGCCAGAACCGCGCGGTCGTGAAGGGCCGGCAGGTCGTCGCGGGCGGCGAGGATCCCCACCGCCTCGGCCATGGGCGCCAACGCGGGATCCTCCTCGCCCTGCCAGGGGAAGACGTGTTCGCCGGTGAAGCGGAACCCGTGGCCCTCGGCCCGTAGCTCAGCCTCCGCGCTCGCGGTGGGTGCGGGCTGGCGGAACTGCGGGAACTCCCCGCGCACCCGGTGAGCGGACCAATTCGGGGCGAGCCCGCGCTGCTGATAGATCGACTCGTGTAGCGCCCAGTACAGCGGGTTCGGCCCGTAACTCAGTTCGGCCCCGACCGCGGCGAGGAAGCGAGAGCTCAGCCGCACGCCACCGCCGCCGGGCGCCGCGACCTTCACGAACGGGTCTTCCAACAGGTAGTGCAGCGCCTCCAGGCCGTAGCTATGCCCCAGTCCGATGCCGAGCATCCGGAAGCGCCGGGCGGTCAGCGGCTCGCCGGTGGGCAGGCGCTCCGGCAGCCCGGCAGCGGCGGCGTCTGCGAGGTGGGCGACGATGCGCCAGCAGGTCTCCTCGTCCTCGGGGTAGCGCGCGAAGAACTCGGCGTTGCGCGCCTCGGTGCGGGCGTAGGTGAGGCGGTAGACGTCGTCGGGGTGGCGCCACGTGGAGGGAAGGCCGGCGGTGATGAAGGCCCGACTCAGCCCGCCGGGCGCCTGAGAGAGGTAGGTGGTCACGCAGAAGCCGCCGAAGGACTGGCCGAGAGCGGCCCACGGCTCATCGCCCTGGAGCGCGCGGCGTAGCGCCTCGGCGTCGGCGACGATCGAATCCTGCCGGAAGCAGGCGAGGTAGTCGGCCTGCTGCTCCGGGCTACCGACGCCGCTGAGCACGCCGGCGTCGATCGCGCAGGACTGGCCGGTGCCGCGCTCGTCAAGCATGACGAGCCGGTAGTCCTCCAAAACGCGGGCAACCCAGCCGGAGTCGGTGGTTTGGCGGGTGCCGGCGAATCCCGGCCCGCCCTGGAAGAAGACGAGGCGTGGCTTGTCCTCACCGCCGCGCGCGCACGTATTCGCGGGCGAAGATCTGGATCGTGGCCCCGGGGCGCGGGGAGCGGTAGCCCAGACCCGGGTGGCACAGCGGCACCTCGAGCCGGTGCTCGATCATGGTGGTGGGGCGGACCCACGGGATCTCGTAGCTGACCTGGTGTGTCACTGCTCGTCCTCGGCTCGTAGCCGGGGCGCGGTGCCCTGGTCGGGCTTGAAGCCGACGGCGCCCGCGTAGAAGTCGCGGATGACGTCCATGTCCGCCGAGACGTCGCCGGTCAGCTCGATCGTCTTGCCCCAGCCGTAGACGCGCCGGCTGGAGTCGATGAAGCCGAGTGTGACGGGCAGCCCGGCGCCGCGGGCGATGTGGTAGAAGCCGGACTTCCAGTACCTGCCCTTCTTCCGCGTGCCCTCCGGCGCGATGATGAGCGAGAAGCGGTCCACGCCCTCCAGCTGCTCGACGATGCCGGCGACCATCCCGTGCGGGTGCGTGCGGTCGACGCCGATGCCACCCACCGCCCGAATGAGCGGGGCGAGCGGGCCGCGCGTAAGCGAGTCCTTGACCAGGAACTTGAAGGGCACGCCCTTGTCCCACAGCGCCATGAGCATGAACCAGAAATCCCAGTTCGACGTGTGGTAGGCGCCGATCACGATTGATTTTTCGGGCAGCGGCGCCTCCTCCGTGAAGGTCCACTTCGATAGGCGCTGGTAGGTCTTGGAAAAGAGTCGTTTGACACCCATGATTCTCCTTGCGTTGGCGCTCGGTGCCAGCGTCCGGGCGGAAGCTGACGACGCCGTGGTGCGGGTCGGCTTGCGGAGCTAGGCCGCGGGGCGGGCAAGCTCCGCGGCGATGACTTGGTCCATCGTCTCAATGGGGACGAAGCCGGGCAGGTAGCTGTAGCCGACGATGAACGCCGGCGTGCCGGTGATGCCGAGGTTCTGGGCGGTGGTGCGGCCGTCCGCGACGGCAGCAACGGCGGCCTCCGAGGTCATGTCGGTGCGGAACTGGTCCAGGTCCGCCACCCCGATCTCCTTCGCGACCGCGACGAGCGCGTCCTCAGTGGCCTCGACCGGGTTGCCGGCCACCTGGTGGTCGTAGATGTAGGAGTGGTACTCGAGGAACTTGCCCTGGTTCGCGGCCGCCACCGAGCCCTGCGCGAGGAGCACGGACTCGTCGCCCAGGATGGCGAGGTTGTGGTATTCGATGCGAACGGTCCCGTCGTCGACGTAGTGCTGCATCTGAGGCTCGGTCTGGGTTGCGGCCTGCGCGCAGTAGCCGCAGCGGAAGTCGTAGTAGATCTGCACGACGACGTCGGCGTCGACGTCTCCGACCGCCATCGGATCGTCCGGGTCGAGGCGCCACAGGCCCTGCACCAGCTCCTTGAGCTGCTGGCTGGGGGCGGATGGCTCCGGGTTGGGGGTACCCGACGCGGTGGGGTCGCCGCCGGCCTCGGGGCTGGGGGTGGCGGTAGCCGAGTTCGTCGCCGAGTCCGACGCGGACGGCGTCGAGTCTGAGGTGCGGTTGAGCAACAGGGCGACGACGACCGCGAGGACCAGCGTGGCCGCCACGACGGCGGCGATGACGAGGTTACGGGCGTTCTTATTCATGCGATTCTCCTGCGGTTGGCGGTCATGTGCGGTTAGAGGACGTAGCCGAAGAGCGGGGAGTTGGGTTCGAGCTCTTCGATCTCGAGGTCGGAGGCATCCATGCGGGCGCGCAGATCGTCGATCTTGGCGCGGTCCTCGATCTCGATGCCAACCAGTGCCGGGCCCGTCTCGCGGTTGTTCTTCTTGGTGTACTCGAACAGGATGATGTCCTCCCCCTCGGAGAGCACGTCGTCGAGGAAGGTGCGCAGCGCGCCGGGGCGCTGGGGGAAGGTGACGAGGAAGTAGTGGCGCAGGCCCTCGTGGATCATGGAGCGCTCGACGATGTCGTCGTAGCGCATGACGTCGTTGTTGCCGCCCGAGATGATGCAGGCGACCGGGCCGTCGGGCAGGTCGGCGAGGTAGCCGTTGAGCGCTGCCGGTGCCAGCGCGCCCGAGGGTTCGGCGATGATGCCCTCCACCTGGTACAGCTCGAGCATCTCGGTGCATATTGCGCCCTCGGGGACGATGACGACGTCGTCGCACAGCTCCGAGACGATCTGGTAGGTGAGGTTGCCGACGCGGGCCACGGCGGTACCGTCGGCGAAGTTGTCCACGGTTTCCAGGGTCTGCGGGGCTCCCGCCTTGAGCGCCGCCACCATCGACGCCGCCCCCGCCGGCTCGACGCCGATCACCTTGACCTCCGGGTGGAACTGCTTGACCCAGGCCAGCGTGCCGGACAGTAGCCCGCCGCCGCCGACCGGCACGACGACCGTGGCGGGCGGGGTGGAGGCCTGCTCGAAAATCTCCTTGACCACCGTGCCTTGGCCGGCGATGGTGCGGGGGTCGTCGAAGGGGTGGACGTAGACGGCGTCGTTGGCCTTCGCGAACGCGATCGCGGCCTCGGAGCACTCGTCGAAGGAGGTGCCGACCGTGCACAGCGTGACCCAGTCCCCGCCGATCGCCGCGATGCGGTTGCGCTTTTGGCGCGGTGTGGTGGACGGGATGAAGATCGTGCCGTGGATGCGCTTCTTGTTGCAGGCGAAGGCCACGCCCTGTGCGTGGTTGCCCGCCGATGCGCACACCACGCCGTTGGGTGTCTCGTCCGGGGTGAGTGAGGCGAGGAAGTTGTACGCGCCGCGCACCTTGTAGGAGCGCCCCACCTGGATGTCCTCGCGCTTAAGGAGCACCTGGTGGCCCACCTTGGCCGAGAGTCGCACTGATTCCTCAAGCGGGGTGGTGCGCACGGTCGAGCCAAGGGTCTGCGCCGCAACCACCACGTCGGTACCGGTCACTTTCGTCATATGCCCATCTTTCCGCGTCAAGAACTCGAAACCAAATCCTCACCACTATTCGCGGCCGGTCTAGCAGTGCCGGTATCGTGAAGAGAGACGGGGTGGCTCGGGCGGCTGGCCGTGTGGCTCGGGCCCGAGGAGAAGGAGGAGGATCGGCATGACGAAGCGCGCGGCGGCGATCGCTTTGGTGCTCACCGGATGCACCTGGATGCTTGCCGGATGTAGCGACGTCACCAAGCCGGCCTCCCCGACGCCGACCCCGAGTTCCTCCTCGCCGAGCGCTCAGCCCACCCCCGAGGCGAGGCCGGCGCCCCTCCCTGAGCCGGTGCGCAACCCCTACCAGGGCGGCGCCGAGCGGGCGTGGTCGGTGGAGCTGGCGGACCGGCCGTCGTCGGTGGTCTACGACCGGCAGTCGGGGACGTTGGTGGCCGCGCTCGCGGCGGCGCGCGGCACGCAGCTGCACGCGTTTAGCGTGGCGAGCTCCGGGCGCACCCTGCCCACCTGGACGTACGAGATCCCAGACGGCGCGGAGCTCATCGCGATGGACGCCTCGAGCGGGTCGGTGTTCGTCTCCGTCGGGTCGGGCACGGATGGGGCCGGGTCGGGCGCGGCGGGGGCCGGGTCGGGCGCGAGCCGGGAAGAGCCCACAGTCGGCGCTGCGCCGGGAAGCAGTGCCGCGCCGGGAAGCAGTGCCGCGCCCGGCACGGAGCCGAGCGACCTGATCGTGCTGAGCGCAAGGTCGGGTGCGGAGGAGCTGCGCTGGTCGCGGGCGCACGTGCTCGACACGGAGGTTCCGCGGCTGGTTGGCGCATATGACTCGGGTGCGGGCATTGCGCGGCTGGGGCGCGATTCGGTGCTGGCGGCGGTGATCGATGCCGGCGGGGACGCGGTGAAGGACAAGCGACTCTTCACGGCGGACGGCGAGGTGACGATCGGGGCTGACATCATCGACACCGGCATCCCAGCCCGCTCGGGCACGACCTTCATCACCTTTCCTCAGCTCAGCGAGGTTAGCGGGGATGAGTGCTGGTCGGTGACGGACGGGATCGTCTGCGTCGATGCGGGCCAGGTGGTCGAATACGACGAGCGTGGGAATCTACGGCGCGCAACCGCGCTGAGCGCGCGCAGCGCCGGATCCCTGTACCACGTGCAGGGCATGGACCCCGACGTGACCGCCGGCGAGCTGGCCTCCGCCCTCGCCGAGACCGGCGAAGGGGATCACGCGACGGCCGTACTCGCGGCTGGGCGCTGGCTGACCGACATCCCCGCCGGCGCCGAGCTCTTGGAGCGCGACGCCCCGTTCGCGCTGGTCGGGAAGAGGATCGTCAACCTGGCCACGGGCGAGGCGCTCACGGATGATGGGCTCGCCGGCGAGGGCCGAAGCGCCGACATGTTCTTCGAATGGGACGGGTCGGCCCTGCACTACCTGCGCCCGCTCGGCTGATAGCCCCAGCTAGCCTGCGGCCAGACCCCGGCTAGCCCCCGGCCCGACCCCGGGCCGGGGTATGCTTTCGCCATGGAAGACTTTCCCTTCGAATTCGAACGCAAGTTCCTGGTGCGCGAGCTACCCGAGGGCGTGGTCGAGCATGGCGCGCCGAAGGTGATCATTCAGGCCTACGTCTTCGCCGAAGCCGGCTACGCCATCCGCGTCCGCCTCGCTTTCCGGGGAGTGGACATCCAGGCCGACTTGGACGCTCCCGCGTTCGACCCCGGCGTCGACGAACTCGGCGCCTACGAGCGCCGCCTCTTGGCCAAGCTCGTGGCCGGCAGCGCCGCAGGCGCCAGCTCAATTCCCGCCGCGGCGTCGGCGTCAGCCTCGGACCGAGCGCGCCCGGCGCCCACCGCGCCGGTGGCGACGATCGCGGTGAAGTCTCCGTCGGTGGCGGGCGAGCGCTACGAGATGGAGACCGAGCTCGACCCCGACGTCGCCGTGCAGATCATCCAGCGTTCGGGCCGGATCGTGGCGAAGACCCGCCACTCGCTGTGGGTGGGCGAGGACGGCTGGGAGTTCGACGTCTTCGCCGGCCAGAACGCCGGACTGGTGGTGGCGGAGATCGAGCGCCTCAGCCCGGTGGTGGACCTGGTCATCCCCGACTTCTGCGTCACCGAAGTCACCACCGACCCGCGCTTCACCAACGACTCCCTGTCCAAGGAACCCTGGCAGCACTGGGATGCCCTCTACATGAATGAGCTCGACCAGCGCGGCCCCTTCTTCCTCGACCTTCGCGGCTAACCCGTGTCACCAGCGCGGCCTTCCCAGCTAGCGGAGGCAGGCCGGCGTGATTCCGCCCGCCCTCATCCCCTAGCCGGGTGGTGCCGGCCCCCCTTTCAACCCGGAGGGCTATTGGTCCATACGGGCAGGTCAACAATAATGGGAGCATGAACAGTTCCTCCTCGCGTAAGAGCCTGATGGTGCAGGTGCTCATCTCCATCGGGCTGGCCATGATCGTCATCATTGGCTTTACGTGGATCCGCCTGACGCAATCCGACGCCACCGCGGCGCAGGCACAATCCTTGGAACAGCAGTCGTCGTTCCTGACGCACGACATCAGCGTGATCGACCACCACCGTGAGCCCTACGTTGGCGACAACTCGAACACGATCCAGGCGCTGTACGCGCTCCCGCTGGGGGCGCGCATCGACCGAGTGGAGATCCACGACACGGACGTGGTGGTCATGATCGTCGACGGGGAGACCACCAACGAGCGGGAGAATGTCCTGTATTCGGCGATCGCGTTCATGGCCGCCATCGATAACGCCCGCTCGGTGACGTACGTGACGCCGGGCAGGAGCTACTACGTGGAGCGCCCCGCGATCGAGGCGCGCTTCGGCACCCCGCTCTCCGACCTGCTAGACACCGCGGAGGCGTGGCAGGGCGTGCGCGGGCTGATCCCGCTGGAGGCGGGTACCCTGGTCGCGGATAGTTAGGGACCACCCGGTAGACTCGTGCCATGCACGAGCTCGGAATCACCTCCATCCACCCCACCGCCCCCGCGATGTTCTCGGCCGCGGCGATCATGCGCGCGCCCGTCGACCTCGAGGCCGCCACCGAACGCTTCGCCGCACTGTGGGGCGAGACCATCACTCCCGCCTGGGAGGTCGTGGACGAGCAGGCCGGCGACGCGGGCCGCGTGCTTCACTTCGAGCTCGACGGCGTCCACGTGCTGCTCACCCCCGTGCCCCACGGCCTCGTGCTCGAACGCGGGCAGCTTCCCCTGCACCGCTTCCACGTGGCGGCCTCGTTCTTCGTTCCCGACGACGCCCCCGGCGAACCCGGCGGCGCTCCGGTCGCAGAGCCGGATCCGGAGGCGGCGCTGGAAAGGGAGCTCCGGCGTCGTCACAAGATGGTCAAGGCGCACGTCGTGTTCACCGAGGTGATGGACGGGCTGATGCGCGAGCCGGCGGCGATCGGGGTCTATCGCGACGAGCTGGGGGTGCTGATGCCGCCGTCGATGGTGACGAGCCTGGCCGAGATGCTGACGAAGGGGCAGGCGCCGCTACCGCTGTGGATCAACACGCGGGTACACAGCCACGATCTCACCTTTGGGCGCACGCTTGGCCTGACGGACTTCGGGCACCTGGACGTGCAGGTGCGCGAATCGACGCGATCGGAGGAGGACGTCTACAACCTGCTGATGAACGTGGCGAACTACGTGGTCACGGGCGACACCTTCCTGCTGCCCAGCCAGACCTTGGGGTATTCGGACGGGGAGCAGATCGCGATCTCGCAGGAGGTGTCGCAGGCGGACGGCGCCACGGTGATCCGGCTCGACTTCTAGCCGGGCGCCGGCCGGGGAAGCCGGCAGCGGGTGCTACCATGTATGCGGACGCACGAGCGATCGGCGTCCCACCCGGCCGCCTCCGCGAGCCGTGGTGCGCTCGGGTAGTGGCAGTGCCCGGCATCGACGCGCGATACCGCGCCTACGAAAGGACACCATGACTGCCCCCGACCCCACCGCGACCGCCCATTCGAGCTCTGCGAGCGCATACGCCGGCGTCCGCCGCGGCTTCTACGACTACTTCGCGGTCTTCTTCGTTGCCTTCCTGCTGCTGTCGAACATCGGCGCCACGAAGCTGGTGGAGATCGGCCCGCTCACCTTCGACGGCGGAGCGATCCTCTTCCCGCTGACCTACATCATCGGCGACGTCCTGTCGGAGGTCTACGGCTTTAAGGCCGCCCGGCGCACGATCTTCATGGGGTTCGTGGTCTCCTTCCTCGCCTCGCTCACGTTCTGGGCCGTGATCCAGTTGCCCGCCCACCCCGACTACACGAGCCAAGCCGCCTTCGAGGAGGTCCTGGGCGTGGTGTGGCGCTTCGTCTTCGCCTCACTCGCCGGCTATCTGGCCGGCCAGCTGCTGAACGCCAAGGTCCTCACCGCGATCAAGGACCGCTGGGGCGAAGAGCATATGTGGGCGCGCCTGATCGGCTCCACCCTGGTGGGCGAGGCGGCGGACACGGCCATCTTCTGTGTGGTGGCGTGGGCCGGCGTCGCCGGCTGGGCGACCATCGCGAACCTCGCCGTCGTCGGCTTCCTGTACAAGGTGTCGGTGGAGGTCGTCTTCCTGCCCATCACCTACGTCGTCATTAACCTCATCAAGAAGTACGAACCGAATTACCGAAAGTAAGCCATGTTTAGCCTCGAATCCCGCCTGGATGGCACGCTCGCGCGCACGGGCACCATCCACACCCCGCACGGCACCATCCACACCCCCGCCTTCATCCCCGTGGGCACGAAGGCGACGGTCAAGTCAACCCTGCCCGAGTCGGTGAAGGAGCTGGGTGCGCAGGCGGTGCTGTCGAACGCCTATCACCTCTACCTGCAGCCGGGTTCGGACGTCGTCGACGAGGCGGGCGGCCTGGGCGCGTTTATGAACTGGGACGGCCCCACCTACACGGACTCGGGCGGCTTCCAGGTGATGAGCCTGGGGTCGGGTTTCAAGAAGGTGCTCTCGGACGAGTTCTCGGGCAAGACCGTTGCCGACGACGCGGTGGCGCCGGGCAAGGAGCGCCTCGCCAACGTCGACGACGACGGCGTCTGGTTCCGCTCCCACCTCAACGGCGACAAGCACCGCTTCACCCCGGAGATCTCGATGCGGATCCAGCACGAGCTGGGGGCGGACATCATCTTCGCGTTCGACGAGCTGACGACGCTGATGAACACCCGGCCGTACCAGGAGGAGGCCCTCGAGCGGACGAGGCTGTGGGCGCAGCGGTGTCTGGCCGAGCACAAGCGGCTGACCGAGGCGCGGGCGGGTAAGCCCTACCAGCAGCTCTTCGGGGTGATTCAGGGCGCCCAGTACGAGGACCTGCGCAGGAAGGCGGCCCGCGACCTGGGGTCGATGGAGGTCGATGGCCAGCGCTTTGACGGCTTTGGGATCGGGGGCGCCCTGGAGAAGGAGAACCTGTCCACGATCACGGCCTGGGTGAGCGAGGAGCTGCCGGAGGACCGGGCGCGCCACATGCTCGGCATCTCCGAGCCGGACGACTTTTTCGCGTGCATCGAGTCGGGGGCGGACACCTTCGACTGCGTCAACCCCTCACGCGTGGCCCGCAACGCGGCGATCTACGCCCCCACTGGCCGCTTCAACGTCACCCGCGCCGAGTTCAAGCGAGACTTCGGCCCCCTCGTGGAGGGGTGTACGTGCTACACGTGCCAGAACTACACGCGGGCCTACATCCACCACCTGTTCAAGGCGAAGGAGATGCTCTCGGCCACGCTGTGTACGATCCACAACGAGCACTTCACCGTACACCTGGTCGACCAGATTCGTGCCTCGATCGTGGAGGGAACCTACTGGGAGTTCAAGGCGGACACGCTCGGGCGGTTCTATGGCGGCGCCGGCCCGCTCGCCAAGTAGCCGCGCTCGCGGTCATCGCCTCAAGGATCAGATCCCGGGGCGCCGACCGGCGCTAGAAGCGCCGGTCGGCGGCATCCCGAAGCTTGCGCAGGGTCTCCTCATCGGGGAAACCCGTGACGCCGTAGCGTGGGGGCCAGACCGTGTCGTCCTCGACGATGCCGGCGGGCCAGATCTCGCGGGCGACGTGCGTGCGAACCGTGATGTTGACGGCCGGCACCGCCTCCCACGGGTGGGGCGAGCGGGTGAAAGTGATGAAGTCGGTGTGGGGGATGGAGCCGTGGGTGTCGATGGCGTCCCACGTGGCGGCGGAGACCCGCTCGCCGCTGGCCAGCCGCCGCGGCAGGAAGGCCTTGACCTTCCCGAACGCCGGCCACTGGCGCATCATGTCCTCCTGGGCGGTGTAGATCTTCTGCCGGAAGTAGTTGCGCAGCGCGCCGAGCACCTCCGCCAGCTCGGAGCCGGGGAAGGGTTGCCATTCGAGCCAACCGTCCGCGGCGACGGTGTGGGGCAGGGGGTAGATCGCGTCCTCGGAGTTGCGCTGGGCGAGGAGCAGCTTGAAGAAGTCGGCCAGGTGCGGGTCGTCTGCGAAGACGATGAAGAGCTTCGTGCGCGAGGCGGGGATGAACAGCGGGATGTCGTCGGGGCGGCGCTCGCTGATGCGTTCGGCGACCTGCTGGATCATGTCGAGGTCCGCGAACCAGGACAGTTCGTAGTTCGGCGGCTGCAGGAACGTCATCACCTCGGCGCCCGCGATTTCCGTGATCCCGATCTCCACCGACTGCTGGGTATCGTTCGTCATGAAACGCAGCGCCATGACGGCGTCGCTCATGATCTCCCCGATCTCGCGGGAGTCCTCTAGCTGCTCGTAGTAGATAGGCTGGATCGTGTCCGGGTAGTCGCGGGCGATCCCGACGGCGAGGAACGCCGTGAGCGGGATGTAGACGATCGAGTCGGCGCCCGGGGTGGCTGGGAGAAAGTAGTCCGCAGAGCGCACGATCGGGACGATCGGGCCCTCGCCGTCCGTGTAGTCCGTCGGGTAGTCCGGGTGGCTGGCGCCGGAGGGCTCGTAGGAGCCGTCCGCATCGTCGGAAGAGAAGAGGTCCGGGCTGGGGTCGCCGTCCTCGCCGGCGCGGCCGGGCTCGCTGACGGTGGCGGCCTCGGCGCCGTCGATGCCGATGCCGATGAGGCGGTCGAGAAGCTCGGTGCGCTGCTCAAGCGGGGCGTCGCGCCGGATGAGGGCGCCGGGGCGGAAGCGGAAGGTGCGCCCGTCGTCGAGGAGCACATCCAGCCAGTCCCCATTCGCCGTGACCAGGGAATTGGCCAGCCGGGGGTGCTGGGAGGTCTGCTGTAGGGCCCACTCCATGAAATCCATACCTCATTATTATCAACTCCCCGCGCGGAACGAAATGTTGCGCCGGGCACGACGTGGCCGGTCACGCGGGGAGCCGAAGGAGGATCCGATCACGGAACTAGTCGTCACGACGTGCGGGGGCTTACGCTGTCCTCGTGCATCACTTGCGTCGTCTGCGCCCGGCAAGCGCAGTAGCACTGAGTTTCTTGAGCCTGATCGTGATCGGCACGATCCTGCTTGCCACGCCGTGGGCCTCCGCCGGGCCACCCGTGGCGATTCTTGACGCCCTTTTCACGGCCACCTCCTCGGTGTGCCTGACCGGCCTCATCACCCTCGACACGGCGACGGCGTGGACCCCCTTCGGCCAGGGTGTCATCATGATGCTCGTCCAGTTCGGTGGCCTGGGGATCATGACGGTGGCCTGCCTGCTGTCGATACTGCTAGGCGCCCGCCTCGGGTTGCGCCGGCGGCTGAGTGCCGGCGCGGAGGGCCGCGGCAACCTGGGCGACGTGCGCTGGATCGTCAACGCCACGGTCGTCTTCACGCTCGCCATCGAGGCCATCATCTTCGTTTTCCTCACCCTGCGCTTCCGCCTCGGCTACGGCTACAGCTGGGCGCGTGCCGCGTGGGAGGGCCTCTTCCACTCGATCACATCCTTCAACAACGCCGGCTTCGCCCTGTACTCGGACAACGTCATGGGCTTCGCCGCCGACGGCCTCGTGCTCCTGCCCCTCAGCTTCGGGCTGATCGTCGGCGGCCTGGGCTTTCCCGTCCTGCTCGAGACCTACCGGCGCCTGCGCACGCCGAAGTACCGGCGCCGGCGCTGGTCGCTGACCGCTGTGTTCACCTGGATGGGCACGGTGGTGCTGATCGTCGGCGGCGTGGCGCTCATGCTCACCGAGTGGAACGGCGTGCTGGCGGGCTTCGACACTCCCGGTCGCCTCCTCAACGCCTTCTTCGCCGCCGTCAGCCCGCGCACTGCCGGCTTCAACGCGATCGACTACGCCCAGGCCCGCCCCCAGACGCTGCTCGGCACCGACGTCCTCATGTTCATCGGCGCGGGCAGTGGCGGCACCGCGGGCGGCATCAAGATCACCACTCTTGGCGTCCTCGTCGCCACGATCGGGGCGGAGGCGCGGGGACGCCGGGTCGTCACCGCGCGCGGGCGCACCCTCTCCCGGCGCGTGATCGGCCAGGCGCTTTCGGTGACGTTCGCGGCCGTCGGCCTCGTGGTGGGCGCAACGTTCCTCATCCTCGCGCTCTCGCCCGGTTTCACGCTTGACCAGGTGCTTTTTGAAACTACCTCCGCTTTCGGTACGGTGGGCCTATCGACGGGCATCACGCCGAGTCTGCCGCGTTATGCCCAACTCGTCCTCATCTTTCTCATGTTCGCCGGCCGCGTGGGCCCCCTCGGCCTCGCCACCACCCTCGCCGGGAAGGTGACCAACCGGCTCTACGAGTATCCCGAAGAAAGGCCTGCCATTGGCTAACATCTTTGCTCATCGCAACAACGACGATGGCGCCGTCGTCGTCCTCGGCCTCGGCCGTTTTGGCCGGGCGCTTGCCACGGAATTGGAGAACAGCGGCGTGGAGGTGCTGTGCGTGGACTCCGACAGGGATGTCGTCCAGGAGCTGTCCACCCAGTTCGACCACATCGTTCACGCGGACGCCACCAACCCCGAGGCGCTTCGCCAGCTCGGGGTGGACGAGGCATCCCGCGTCATTATCGCCATCGGCTCACACGTGGAGGCCTCGGTGCTCGCCGCGTCTGCCGTGGTGACCATGGGGGTGCCGGACGTGTGGGCGAAGGCGTCGAAGGAGTCGCACGCCACCCTGCTCGCCCAGATCGGGGTCAACCACATCGTGCGCCCCGAGATCGACATGGGCAAGCGGGTCGCCCACCTCATCCGCAACGAGGTGGAGGACTACCTCGAGTTCACCCACGGCTTTTCCGTGGCCGCGGCAACCCCGCCCGCCCGCCTGCTGGGCAAGACCGTGGGCGAGGTCAACGCCAAGAAGACTGGCCTGGAGATCATCGCCGTCCAGCGCGGGGAGGGCAACTTCCGCACCGCCCGCGATGCGGACACCCTCGAGTCGGGCGACCTTATCATCCTCGCCGGCCCCACCTCCCGGCTCGAGCGGGAGACGGAGCGCCCCTAGCCCCTAGCCGCGGCGTCCCCCGCCGAAAACGCGCCCTCGGCAACTCTGCGGCGCTTCTCTGTGAGAGGACACGCTGGCACCGCCCGCCACCCTTCCCTAGGCTCGTAGCGTTGGCCTACTGATCCGGGGAAAATGTTTAGACTCGCAGAAGGTTCCCTGAAGAACCGCCCTTTCGTCGCCCTTGTCTCGACCGTGATTTTTGTGCTGGGGATCTTCGCTCTCGCCACCCTGCGCCAGGAGCTCATCCCGCGCGTGGAGCTGCCGGTCATCAACGTCGTGGCCACCTCCCCGGGCGCGACGTCCGAGCAGATGCGTGACCGCGTTTCCGTCCCCATCGAGCAGCAGGTTTCCACGATCGCCGAGGTCTCGGACACCTCCACCACCTCCCGCTCTTCCGTCTCGATCGTCACTATCGAGCTCGACTACGGCACGGACATCGCCCGCGCAGCCAACCGTGTGGAGCAGTCGATCTCGCGAGCGAAGATGAACTTCCCCGACAACCTCACCTACGACGTCGTCTCCGGGGGAACGTCCGACATTCCGCTCGCCTACGTGGCGGTGACCTCGGACGGTGACCCGCTCGAGGTGGCTCAGCGCCTGCGCTCCACCGTCGTCCCCGCGATCGAACAGGAGGAGGGCGTTGCGTCGGTTCAGCTGCTTGGCGCCCCGGAGCAGCGGGTTTCCATCACGCTTGACCAGGCCCGCATCGCCGAGCTCGGCATATCCGCCGACGCCGTCCAGCAGGCCCTCGAGGACAACGGGCTGTCCGTGCCGGTGGGGTCGCTCGTGCAGGGAGATGAGTCCCGCGACGTGACGGTGGGCCAGGAGATCGACTCGGTCGAGGCCCTGCGCCAGATCCCCGTGGTGGCGGGCGAGGCCCAGCCGGGTCAGCCGGCAACCGTCTACCCGCTCTCGGACATCGCCGAGGTGCGCCTCGCCCAGGCCCCCGCCCAGATGGTCGGCCGGATCGACGGCGAATCCGCGCTCGGCATCGTCGTCTTCCCCACGGCGAACGCCAACATCGTCCAGGTCACCGACCGGGTCACCGACGTCTTCGACGAGCTTGCGCCCTCCGTCGGCAGCAACACCCACTTCACCACCCTCTTCACGCAGGCGCCCTTCATCACCGGCTCGATCGAGTCCCTCGCGCAGGAGGGCCTGCTTGGCCTGGTGTTCGCGGTGGTCGTGATCCTCATCTTCCTGACCTCGATCCGCTCCACGCTGGTGACGGCGCTGTCGATCCCGCTCTCGCTGCTGGTCGGATTCATCGGGATGCTCGTGGGCGGCTACTCGCTCAACATGCTCACCCTCGCCGCGCTGACCCTGTCGATCGGGCGCGTGGTAGACGATTCGATCGTCGTCATCGAAAACATCAAACGGCACCTCGAGTACGGCAAGCCCAAGCGTGAGGCGATCCTTGATGCGGTGCGCGAAGTGGCCTCTGCGATCACGGCATCGACCGTGGTGTCCTTCATCGTGTTCGTGCCGGTGGGCCTGGTGCCGGGCATGGTGGGCGAACTGTTCCGGCCCTTCGCCTTCACGGTGGTCATCGCGTTGGCGGCGTCGCTGCTGGTCGCGCTGACGATCGTTCCGGTGCTGGCGTACTGGTTCCTGCGCCCGTCGAAGGAGGCGGTGGCAGCGGCGGCCGCAGGCGAGGCGGAGGAGTTCCGGCGTCGTGCGCAGGACAAGGAGAGGCGCTACTGGCTGCACCGCGCCTACGAGCCGGCGCTGCGCACCACCCAGAAGCATCCGGCGATCACGCTGGTGGCGGCGGTGGCGATCCTGGCCGTCGCGGCGGCGCTGTTCCCGCTCTTGAAGATCAACCTGCTGGGCGGCACAAATGAGGGCACCGTGACAATCGCGCAGACCACGACGCCGGGGGCGTCGATGGAGGCGAAGGTGGCACAGGCGGATGCCACCGAGGAAAAGATCTCGGCGGTTAAGGGCGTGGAGTCGACTGCGGCGACGATCGGCTCGAGCCCGATGGCGATGGGCGGCTCGGGCCGCTCGGGCGACTCGATCATGTACATGATCGCGGTGGACGAGGAGGCCGACATCACGAGCCTGACCGACGCGATCGTGGCGGCCGGCGACTCCGTGACCGGCGAGGGCACCACCTCCAGCTCGGCTCAGTCGATGTTGGGATCGGGCACGATCGACGTCAACGTCACGGCCCCCACGCCCCAGGCGCTGTCCGAGGCGACCGAGCGGATCAACGACGCCCTATCCCAGCTATCCGAGATCAAACGTGCCGAGCACAACGCCAGCGCGATCACCCCGGCGGTGCAAGTGAACGTCAACCGTGACGCCGCCGCGGCCGTGGGGCTGACGGAGAACGACGTGGTCGGCATGATAGCGGCCCAGATGGTGGAGCCGAAGATCGGGCAGATCACCATCGATAACGTCGACACCTCGATCTACATCTCGATCGACGACCCGGTCACCACCATCGACGAGTTGCGCGCAATGACGATCCTCGGCCAGCCGCTCGAGGCATTCGCGACGGTCGATGAAGTGGACTCCCTGCCGACGATCGTGACGATGAATGGACAAACAACGACGACGGTGTCGGCCACGCCCGTCGACACCGATAACCTCGGGCACGCGACCGACGCGGTACGGGAGACGGTGGACGGGCTGGACCTGCCGGACGGGACGACGACGTCGATGGGCGGGGCCTCCCAGCAGCTGGCGGAATCATTCAGCCAGCTCGCCCTGGCGCTCGCGGCCGCGGTGCTACTGATCTACGTGGTCCTGGTGTGGATCTTCCGCTCGCTGCTCCAGCCCGCGTTGTTGCTGGTTGCGATACCGTTCGCGGCAATCGGCTCTGTCCTCGCGCTCCTGATGACGGGCACGGCGCTGGATATGTCGGCGATGATCGGCCTGCTCATGCTGGCCGGCATCGTGGTGACGAACGCGGTGGTGATGGTGGACCTCATCAACCAGTACCGCGAGCAGGGCATGGACCTGGCAAGCGCGGTTCACGACGGCGCGATGCGGCGCGTTCGGCCGGTGGCGATGACGTCGCTGGCGACGATCGTGGCGATGATCCCGATGGCGCTGGGGCTGTCCTCCTCGACCGGGTTCATCTCAACGCCGCTGGCAATCACGGTGATCGGCGGGCTTATCACGTCAACGTTGCTGACCCTGATCCTCTTGCCGATCCTGTATCGGCTGGTCGAGGGAGTGGCAGAGCGTAGGCGGGCGAAGGTCGAATAGCCCGCCGCGGCAGTTGGCGTGCCAGGCGGGTGAGCCAACTGCGCGATGGTCCCTGCCGGCGCCGGGCGCGGGTGGGTTAAACTAGAGGGAACCGTCGTCGTGAAAGAAAGAACATGAGTCCGAAGATTCTAGCTCCCTCCGTGAAGGAACATCACTCGATGATGTTTACCAAGCTGGTGGATTGTGCCGAAGAGATTCTGCGCGGGGACGGGCCGGCGGCGCTGACGGCGGGGGCCGTGGCCTCGCGGGCGGGGATCGCGCGCAACTCGGTGTACCGCTACGTGGAGTCGATCGACGACCTGCGCCTGCTCGTGCTCGAACGCTATATCCCTGGCTGGCAGCACCGGTTGGACGCGGCGCTCGAGGTGGACGCGGAACCATACGAACAGCTGCGCACGCTCGTGGAGATCACCCTCGACATCGGCGCGGAGGCCGGCCACCAGTGGCTGATTGACGTGGTCAAGGCTGGGCTTGGGCGCGGAAAGAAGGACGCGGCGCCGTCGGGGACGGAGATTCAGGCCCGCTCCGACGCCGTGCTCAACTTCCACCGCGAACTCGGGCGGAGCATCGTGGGGCTGTGGCGCAAGGTGACGCCGGATGATGCGGTTGTCAACGCCCAGATGACCCGCTCGATCCTTGACGCGGGCCTCAAGCTGCTCGACCAGGGCCATTCGGCTGACGAGGTGAAGGCGACGACGCTGGCGCTGCTGGACACGCTCGCCGGGCGCTAGTGGGCGGGGCGCCAGAGCGCGTGGAGCGGCTGCTTGCGAACCTGCCGGACCTGCCCGTCGCGCGCGGGCTGGCCGACATCGCGCGCCAGCGCGGCAACATCGTGATCACGGCCCCTCCCGGTTCGGGTAAGACGATGCTGGTGCCGGTGCTGATGGCAAGCGTCGTGGCCGGGACCGTGCCGGTAGAGCTGGGCGGGGCCGGCACCGCGCGTCGGGGCGCGGCGGGTAAGGTCGTCGTCGTGCAGCCGAGGCGGGTGGCGGCGCGGGCAGCGGCCCGACGCATCGCCTACCTCCTGGGCGAGCCGGTGGGGCGGCAGGTGGGGTTCCGGGTGCGCGGGCAGACGACGCCGGGCAGCCGGGTGGAGATGGTGACGCCGGGCGTCATGCTGAGAATGCTGCAGAACGATCCGGAGCTGGCCGGTGTGGGCGCGGTGATTGTGGACGAGATCCATGAGCGTGACCTCGATACCGACCTCGCCACGGCCTTCCTCCTCGACGTGCAGGACACGCTGCGGCCCGACCTTCGGCTGGTGGCGATGTCGGCGACCCTGGAGGCCGGACGCTTCGCGGAGCTGATGGGTGGCACGGTCGTGGACATACCCGGGGCGATCCACCCGGTGCAAATCGAGGAGCGACTCGGGCCGCGAGCGCTGACGGACGTGGGCCACGGGGTGGTGGTCAGCCGGGACTTCCTCGCACACGTGGCGCGCGTGGTCGGGGAGGCGGCGCAGTGGGCTGCGGGCGCCGGACGGGCCGACGCGGGAACGGGGCGGGCCGGCTCCGTGCTGGTCTTCTTGCCGGGCGTGGGCGAGATCGAGAAGATGCGCGCGCTGCTCGCGGGTGCGCCGCTACCAGTGCTGGCCCTGCACGGGTCGATGCCGGCCAAGGAACAGGACCGCGTGCTTGCCGGCGGGGAGGATCGGATCATCTTGGCCACGTCCCTGGCGGAGTCGTCGCTCACGGTTCCGGGTGTGCGCGCCGTCGTCGACGCCGGGCTGGCCCGCGAGCCGCGCTTCGACCCGCGCACGGGAATCTCGGGGCTGGTGACCGTGCATGCGTCGCGGGCGAGGCTAGATCAGCGCGCCGGCAGGGCCGGGCGTGAGGGGCCGGGCAGGGCGTGGCGCTGCCTGAGCTACGCGCGGGCGGTGGAGTTTTCGCAGCCGGAGATCCTGGTCGGCGACGTGACGGGGGCGAGCCTGCAGGCCGCCGCGTGGGGCAACCCAGGGATGGCCGGCCTGCGGCTACTCGACTACCCCAAGCCCGCGGCCGGCGAGGCGGCGCGCCGCACGCTGGAGGCGATCGGCGCCGTGGACCGCTCCAGTTCGATCACGACGCGCGGGCGGCTACTGGCCGGCATGCCGCTCTCCCCGCAACTCGGGCGCGCCCTGGTGGAGGGCGCCGAGATCGTGGGCGCCCGGCGAGCATCTGAGGTGGTCGCGCTGCTATCGCTGGCTCCACGCATCCCCGGGGCGGACCTGGCGGCGCAGCTGCGCCGAGCGGGCAGCGACCGCGAGTGGGCCCGGGAGGCAAAACGGCTCCGCGCGCTGGCGGGTGAGATCGTGGGCTCGGCCGGCGGCCGGATGGGCGGCGCACCTGCGGGAGCCGGGTCGGGTGCAAGCCGGGCGGGCGTGGACGAGGAGCTCGCCGTCGTCGTCGTGCTGGCCTACCCGCAGTGGGTGGCGCGTCGGCGCGGGCGCGGATACGTGCTGGCGAACGGCGCGGGGGCGGTGCTGGAGGACGGCTCGCCGCTGGAGGGCCAGGAGTGGCTGGCGGTCGCGGAGCTGGGTGAGGCGCAGGGGCGCGCGGATGCGGTGATAAGGGCGGCCGTGCCGGTGACGCCGGAGGACGCCCTGACGTACGGGCCGGGCGTGAGCGAACGGGTGGAGACCGAGGTGCGCGCCATGAACGTCAAGGGCGTGCGAGTGCGGAGCCTGGGGGCCATCGAACTGGGGCGCGAGCCGGTTCGCCTCACGAAAGAGCAGGTGGCGAGCGCGCGGGCGCGGGAGGTCGCGCGGGCCGGCGTCGGGGTGCTGGACTGGCCGGCGGCGGCAACCGCGCTTCGGGAACGGCTGGCATTCGTCCGCGACGCCGTGGGGGAACCCTGGCCCGACGTGTCCGACGAGGCGCTGGCCGCGCGCGTCGACGACTGGCTGACCCCGCTGCTCGGCGCTGGGAAGCCGGACCTGCTGGCCGGATTGCGGGCGCTGCTTCCGTGGCCGCAGGCCGCACGGCTGGACGAGCTCGCCCCGGAACGAATCGCCACCCCTACGGGGAGCGCGAAGGTGGATTATTCGAGCGGCCGGCCGACCGTGCGGCTACGGCTCCAGGAGTGCTTCGGGTGGACGGCCACGCCGAAGCTGGCCGGGGTGCCGGTGACGCTCGAGCTACTCTCCCCCGCCCAGCGGCCGCTGGCGATCACCCAGGATCTGGCGTCGTTCTGGGAGGGGCCCTACCTGCAGGTGCGGGCCGAGATGCGCGGGCGCTATCCGCGTCATCCGTGGCCTGAGGATCCGCTGACGGCGACGCCGACGCGGCGGGCCAAGCGGCGCGGCGAACGGTGAGGCCAGCGGCGGGCGGTCAGGAGGGCGGCGCCCGGTGGTCGGGCCGCGGGCTCGCGGCTGTGGAGGCTGGCTGAGGGCGGCGGCCGGTGGTCGGGGCGGTAGGATGGGAGGCATGCGATTTCCCCTTCCCGTCCGCGACGCCGTAACCGAGACACCCCTCGAGTGCCACTACCACGACCAGGGGCTTTGTCGGTCCTGCACGCTGATCGAGGTTCCGCAGGATCAGCAGCTGGTGGCCAAGCAGGCACGCGCCGAGGAAGCGCTGGCGCCCTACATGGGCGGAGACTGGCTGGAACCGTGGGCGTCGGGGCGGGAGGCCTTCCGCAACAAGGTCAAACTGGTGGTGACGGGCACGGCCGCGCGACCGCGGCTCGGGATCCTGGGGCCGAAGGGCGGCCAGGACCTGCGCGACTGCCCCCTTCCCACGCCCGGCATCCAACTCGCCACCCCAGCGCTGGCCCAGTTCGTGAGCGAGTGCGGGTTCCAGCCCTACGATGTGGCCAGCGACCGCGGGGTTTTGAAATTCGTGATCGTCACCGAGTCGCCGAGCGGGGAACTGATGATCCGCTTCGTCGCGCGGCGTCGTGGCGTGCAAGGGATGCTGTTCAAGAAGCTGGAGCGCCTGCGGGAGTTGGTGCCGGCGGCGTGGGTGGTTTCGCTCAACGTCCAACCCGAGCACAAGGCCGTGATCGAGGGCGAGGAGGAGATCCTCATCTCGGAGGAGTCTGAACTGCCGATGCGGCTCGACGTGGCAGGCGCGGAGCTGAGCCTGAACCTGCGCCCAAAGTCGTTCTTCCAGACCAACACTGAGGCCGCGCAGGTGCTGTACTCGCGGGCCGTGGAATGGGTGACCGAGCTGGCCGGTGCTGGCGCGGATGCGCCCGGGCGGGTAGCTGCCGGGCCGACGACGGCGTGGGACCTGTACTGCGGGGTCGGCGGGTTTGCGCTGGCGCTTTCGCGGGCGGGGATGAGCGTGGTCGGCGTCGAGACGCAGGAGCAGGCCGTCGAGGCGGCAAGGGAGTCGGCGAAGAAGATGGCCGCGGCCGGCGCGCTGGGCGAGGCGCGCTTCGTCGTCGCGGACGCGAGGACGTGGGCGGAGGAGCAGGACGAGCGCCCGGACGTCGTCGTCGTGAATCCGCCAAGGCGCGGGATCGGGCCGGAGCTGGCGGCGTGGATCGCGCGGTCGGGGGTGGGCACGGTGCTGTACTCGTCGTGTAACGTGAGTTCGCTGGCGAAGGACGTGGCGGCGATGGGCGGCTACGAAGTGGCGAAAGCGCAGGTGGTGGACATGTTCCCGCATACGGACCACTTCGAAACGGTGGTGCTGCTGCGGCGCACTGGCAGGTAGGGGCGCGCTGTTCGGGGCTGTCGTGGGCCGGCGGCCGGCAAACAACTCAAACAACTTGAAAACAACCTGAAACAACTTTGTTTTCCGCGGAATATCGCGGTTTTAGGGGTGTTCCGGGGCGTCGTGCGGGCCGGAAGTTGTTTCGAAGTTGTTTAAACAACATCGAAACAACTTGGGGTATGCTGGTGACATGTCTGAGTCAACGCTGTCCTCGCAGCTGTCTTCCCTCAACCTTCCGGATGTGGTCAGTTCAGCCCTGCTCGCGATTATGGAAGGTGGAAAGACCGCCGACTCGCAGGAGAGCCAGACCCTCGATTTCAAAGAAGATCCAATGACGGCCCGATCTGGGAGAGGGAACGATGATGCCCAGCTGATCTCGATGATTCTTAAGGCGACGGTGTGCATGGCTAACGGAAATGACGAGGATTCGTACGTCGTGCTCGGAATCAAAGACGACGTGGGCGGCCCCGAGGCTCTCTCGGGCACTAGCCGTGACGCGGACTGGATACGGCGGAAGGTATTCAACGGGACGGACCCGAACCTGGCCGTCGACGTCGACGAATTCTACGTGCAAGGCAAGCGGCTTCTGCTCATCAGGATCCCCCACCCGTTGCAGGTGTATGCGCGATCGAAGGGCGAGGCCTGGTACAGGTCGGGTACTGAGTGTCAGGTGCTGAAGGGGGAGAGATTGCGGCGGCTCGAGTGGGAGCGCCGAAACCCCGACGTCACCGCGAAAGTGGCAGAGATTGGTGAGGAGGAACTTGAGCTGGCGGCGCTTGAGAACGCGCGCCAGTTGTTGCGCACGAAGAGGGCCGCGATGGGATCGTCGGTGATCCCGGAGACAAACCATGGACTCCTGCGCGAGCTCGGGCTTGTGGATCGGAATGGGAAGCTCCTGATGGCCGGCGAAATCTTCTTCGCGCGCTCGACCGCCCGGAATATGGCAGTTCGGCACTTGTACTACCCGGTCCAGGGTGGCGAGCCGCGGGTGGAAGAACGGGATCTCCCGCTGGTCGGGCTCTTCGCCGAGATTCAGACGCTTATCGAGTCACATGCCAGCCAGGAGGTAGCGCGTGTGGATTTTGGGGGCGGCCAGGAAGTCCCGATACCGTCCTTCCCGCGCCAAGCAGTGGACGAGGTGGTATCGAACGCGCTTCTGCACCGGGACTGGGTTGCGGTTGACCCTATCGTGATCAAACAAACCCCGCGCACGTTGACTGTCATCTCCCCGGGCGGATTTCCAGCCGAGGTGAGCGAGAAAAACCTGCTGACGACACGCTCCGTGCCGCGCAACCCGACCCTCATGAACGGGGCGCGGAGATTGGGGTTAGCTGAGGAATCCTCGCGCGGCTTTGACCGCATGTGGGTGTCGATGCTGGCGAGTGGCCGGAGGGCGCCGGTCGTGGAGCCGTCTGAGTTCTCCGTTTCCGTGACACTGGATTCCGGCGAGCCCGATGTTGCTTTCGTGCGAGGGTTGGCAGCAGTCGCGTACCAACTGGGTGTGGACCTGCGCGGATCGGTCAATGCGTTAATCGTCGTGCGCTACCTTGTGGATCATCCGGGGATCGTGTGGAAAACCCTGACCGAGGAGCTTCAGACGAACAAGCTTGAGACTCACGAGATCGTGGATTGGCTAACGGGTGCCGGCGTCATTGACAAGATTGGAGATCACGTCGAAGAGTGGCGCCTGACGGAGCAGTGCCGCGCGTTGTTCAACGTCAGCAACGTAGGGGCTACGCTGGGCGAAGCTGAAAAGTGGGTGCGAGGACATCTCGAGCAAGGGTCGGCCCTTATGGCGCGTGAGATAGCGAGTCAGCTCAAAATGGACGTTCGCGACGTCACCAAGCTTCTGCGCGGACTGCGCAGCCAGGGTGTGGCCATGATTGACCCGGAGGGCCCGCAACGCGGCCCTAATACTCGGTGGGTTGCTCGGTAGGGGCATTCGACGGCGTCGAGTGGCGGTTTGCGCTAGGGTTGCGGCTGGCAGGCGGCCGGCGCGGCTCCGGCGGCCGGCAAACAACTCAAACAACTTGAAAACAACCTGAAACAACTTTGTTTTCTGCGGAATATCACGGTTTTAGGGGTGTTTCGGGGCGCCGCGCGGGCCGGAAGTTGTTTCGAAGTTGTTTAAACAACATCGAAACAACTTGGGGCGGTGAGCGTCGCGACGGCGTCGGCTTTTTGGCATTGGAACTCGGCCCTAACGTTGGGAATAATCGCCTTTGTTGATGAGTGTCGCGAGCGTTTTTCGGTCTAGTTCAGCCGCCAGACGTTAAATACTCGCCGTGGGTTTACACCACACTACCGGACGCAACCATCCTCCCGAGTGAGGGAACCTAATGTTTTTGGTTTAATCTTTCCGTTGCTCGCCCTCCCTGCCCGCGCCCATCCGGCGTAGGCTTTATCCCATGAACAACGTCACCGTATCCATTCACCCGTTCTGGAACTTCGATATCGACATCCCCGGCGTCACCGTGGTGCGCTGGGACCTCGAATCCGAGCCACCCGTCGAGCACGCCGACATCGTGGTGACGAGCCACTGGGCCACCCACAATGGGGTGGAAAAGGCGCAGGAGGTCGGCGCTTCCCTGCTTCAGATCGGCTCCATCGGATTCGACATGATTGACCCCGATCTGCCCGCGGGATTGCAAGTCGCCAACGCCAAGACCGTCCACGAGGCCGCCACCGCGGAGACCGTGCTCCTCGACCTCCTCATTGCGCTCCGGGACGTTCCGCGCATGGTCGCCAACACCGCCGCCCGCACCTGGGAGCCCTTCTATGCGCCCGGCCTTACCGATAAGAGGATCGTCCTCGTGGGTGTGGGCGGCGTCGGCTCACAGATCGCCCAGCGGCTGGCAGCATTCAACGCCAAGGTCACCTACGTCGCCAGCCGCGAACGCGATGAAGAATTCGGCCACGTCTTCTCCCTTGACACCGTGCCCGCAGAGGTGTGGGCGCGGGCCGACGCCGTCGTCGTCGTTATCCCTGCAACCCCGGATACGAAGGGGCTGATCGACGCCGACTTCCTGGCCAAACTCAAGGACGGCGCGGTGCTGGTCAACGCTGGCCGCGGCGTGCTGGCAGTCAACGAGGCGCTGGTGGCGGAAGCCGCCCGCCTGCGTATCGTGCTCGACGTCGCCGACCCTGAACCCCTCCCATCTGACTCGCCATTGTGGGAGGCCGCGTTCTTCATCTCCCATCACAACGGCGGCAACACGGATGCCATGCACCCGCGTATGAAGGCCCTGGTAGAACGCCAGATCAAGGCGGCGCTCGCGGGGGAGGACTACGTCAACGTGGTGTTGCCCCGGTAGCGGACGCCGGCGGCGTCGGCTCATTGTCCGCCCAGATCTGCCTGTTTCGGCGGCGTGGCCAGCGCTATGCTTGCCACAGCGATTCCGAGGATGAGCACGAGCGTTCGCCCGCGTTCATCGAAGATTCCGCCAAGTGCTGGAACGAATGCCGCCGTGATCTGCAGAACGACGACGAGCCCGAACGGTACCGTCGGCGCAGCGAGGTCGAATCCCCGGCGCCAGAGGGTGACCGAACCACCCCAGCAGATCAGGAACACGCCCATAGCATTGGGCCAGGGCGCGTCGTGAAGTGCCAGCACCCCTGCAAACGCGGCGACCGAGACGGTGAGCACCATCGCGCCCCACACCAGGAGCCTGAGCCCTGAGTTGTCCCGTCGCCACGGCTGCCATATCGGTCCTCGAGGCGTGACCACCTGAGCCGCCAGCGTGCCTAGGGCGCTACCCCCGTACCACAGGATGCGGGCGTCCCCGGCGTCGCCGACGACGGGGAGGGTACGTCCGCCGAGCAATAGGAGAGTGGTGGCCACGGCAACGAAGGCCGCCAACGTAGGACGGGAGACCATGACACGCCAGCACAGTAGCCAGCTGGACCCGGTCACTGGAACTCACAGGCGCTAAATGCTTGCGCCGAGCGCGCCCATATTTTGGCCGCTGCCTGCCGGTCGGCGTCCGTGGCGGACTGATCGACCATGGTGAGCAGGGCATCAGAGCGTGCCGCGACCTCGTCCCAGAACCCCATAGACGGCGGGTTCTCCGCTCGCAGTTGCGGACACAGGAGGGGTGTGGCTAGTGCACCTACGAACGACTCGCGAGAGATGCCAGCATCGGGGGCGGCAAGCTCTTCGACCGAGGGCCGCCAGTAAGCTACCGTCCCGAGATCCTGCGGGAAACCAATGAGGCTATCGAGTCCGGCGCGGGTGAGCGTGAAATCCTCGAGGACGACGTCAGGAAGGGTACTTCCGACGCCGTAACGCTCCCCTGCCTCGCGAACCTCCCTCAAGCGCTCCTGGAGGGCAGGAAGTAAGCGCCCATGTTCATAACTGACGCACGCGGTGACCTCGGGTCCGCCGGGTGTTCCCAAGCATTCCAGTTCGCCTCGCAACGTCGGCATATACGGGGTCAGGTTCAATCCTCCGGAGAGACCAAGAAGTGCCGCAACGCCGAAGACGACCGACAGGTGACGACGTCGTGAGGTTGTTTCGCTCCGGTCGGGCCAGTTCAAGATCAGAACGCTTAGACCCCAGATCGTGGCAACCGCGGTGACGAACTGCGTAGCGAGCGTGAGGGCCGCCGGCTCAAAGCCGAGCATAGATCCAGTGGAAGCGCCGAGGAGCATCAGCCCCTCCTGGCTCATGGCCACGTAGCCCAGTGCGATGCCCACCATCGGCCCGACAGCCAGACCGGCCATGCCGAGTGCGACGCCGATAGCGAGGACCACGACGAGAATCGCCACGATAGAAAGGAACGCGACAAGGGCGTGAGCCAGCGACCACAGGCCTGCAATTTCGAGGATATCGGGCCACTTTGTTGCACCCACCGCGAGCGCCGCGAAGTAGGGGACTGAAAGACCCAGCGTGACCATCTCGAGGTACGCGGAAAGGGTTGGACGGCGAAGATCGTCTAGAGCTACGAGATTCAGCCGATCAGGTGTGAAGACCCTTACCGCGTCGAAGGAAACTGCTACCGCGGCGGCAATAAGGGCGGGAAAGGAATTCGACTCGATCCACTGGGCGGTCCAGAAGAATTCGCCGCGCCAAGGCATGCCTCGTTGCCCGAACAGGATTGCCTGAGAGAGCGACATGGCTACAAGGGCGACGGCGGGCGCCCACGTAGAGGTCAAGAGCACGACGGCGGAATGGCGCCTCATGAATCACCTCCACGGGCGGGAGACCTGTTGAGGACGCCGTAGGCGCGCTCCCAGGCATCGGGGGCGGTGGGGTCACCGTGGGAGAGGAATTCTTCGCTCGTTCCCTCGAAAACCTTGGTTCCCGCCACAAGCATGACAACGTGGTTGGCGGTGTGCTTGATGTCCTCGATAATGTGCGAAGAAACGAGCACCAGGTGGTCGTGCCCCAGAGCTTGCAAGAGCTCACGTAACTCCGTCCGTTGAGTCATGTCCAGGCCAGCGCTCGGTTCATCGAGGATTACAAGGTCGGGACCGCCCAGCACGGTGAGGGCAATCCCGAGCCGTCGTCGCATGCCGCCGGAAAGCTGGCGCACTGAGCGTCTGGCTACGTCGGTAAGGTTGGTGAGGGCAAGCGTCCAATTAGCGGCCGCCTTGCGGGTGCCGGCGTCGTCGATCCGCTGCTGGGCCACGAAGAGCACGAGGTCTTCCACGCGGGCGAAGGGTGGCAAGGTGAAATCTTGGGGGAGCATGGTGCAACGCAGGTTCGAGTCTGCGACGCGGGCGCGGATCTGCCCGAACAGAGTTGACTTTCCTGCACCGTTATCTCCCAGCACGGCGACAATGCCATGCGAAGGCAGATCAAGGGTAAGAGGGCCGAGACGGAACCCGGGGTAAGCCCGCTCAATCGGGCGTTCCTCAGAACCTAGTAGCGCTGAAAGGGCCGGCGGCCGCGTGTTACGAGCAGGGGTCGACACGGTATCGTATGTCCTCACACAGTTGCGATTTGTCGATCCAGGGTGCTCGCAGCGAAAGCCCCTGCGCCGCTTCCGTGCCGAACCTGAACGTAAGCGGAGGAGTGAATGCTATGGTGCCAGATAAGGATGATGCCCTCTGCTTTAGTTTCATGAGACGCACTCCCCACTTTTGTGCCCCACCATTGGAGCTGTTAGACACCGATGTTGCCGGAATCCAGCGGTGGGCGTCAAGATCTCTTGTATAACGGTCTGATAACAGTTCCGGGTGAATTCTCAAGAGATTGCCGGACAGCTTGAGCCTGCTGTGGATAGCGTGCGATCGGTCCCCCTCCAGCTCCGGAGGGGGACCGATCGCACGGCACTATCGCATGTGTGTACCTTCAACGCGCGGAGCGAGGCAGGCACGCCACGGCCGAACGGCCGAGGCCTATCCGCAGGCTCGCGAGCTACACAAGCGCGAACACCGCCGCAGTGAGGGCGAAGCCGACGAGCCCGAACACCGTGCTCAGCACGGTCCAGTTTCGCAGGCCGTCCTTGACGCTCAATCCCAAGTATTTCGTCACAATCCAGAAACCCGAATCGTTGATATGGGAAAGGCCAAGTCCGCCGAATCCGATGGCGAGCGTGACCAGAGCGGTCTGTAGCCCGCTATACCCAGCGGCGGCAATCGGCTCGGCCATGAGACCGGCGGAGGTCAAGATAGCGACCGACGCGGAGCCCTGGGAGGCGCGCAACACCAGTGAGATGAGGAAACCTGCAAGGATGATCGGCATGTTCATCGCGATGAGCGCGTCCGCGAGCGCGGCGCCGATGCCCGACTGCACGAGCACGTTGGCAAAGACGCCGCCGGCCCCCGTGACGAACACGATCACGGCCACATCGGGCAAAGCGGAGTCGAGGATCGAGCCCCGCCGCTCAAAGCTCCACCGCATCTTTCGTCCGATGACGAGGTAGGCCACGATCACGCCGGTCAGCAAAGCGATAGCTGACGAGCCAACCATCGACAGCACCCGCTGCGCCGTGCTTCCAGACTCAAGAACGGTGTTGGAGACGGTCCCCAACATGATTTGAAGAATGGGAAGCAGAATGATCACGATGACCGTTCCAGCTCCGATCGAACGGACCCGAGCGGACGTCGTCGTCACGCCGCCCCGAGATGCATCGGCGGTGCCCTCGCCCTCGGCGGCCTGAGAGGTCTCGCCCTCGGCGGCCTGCATGGCGGGCGAATGAAGGAGTGTCACGACTTCGGTTCGCACGGCCTTCGCGGCGAAATAACCTATGACGCAGGTTAGAGCCGTGATAGGCAACCCGATGCCCAAGACGACGCCAATGTCTGCACCGGTGATCTCGGCCGCTGCGACCGGCCCCGGGTGCGGCGGCAGTGCGACATGCACGGTCAACAGCGCTCCCGCAACCGGCAGCCCGATGCGGAGGGGGTTGATGTTGGCCACTCGGGCAAAGCCGAAAACGATCGGCGCGAGGATGATGAATCCGACGTCGAAGAAGATCGGAATTCCGAGGATGAATGCCGCGGCTGTCACCGCGGCGACGACCCGCGCCTTACCCAAGCGTTGTGTGAACGCCAGGGCCAACGCGTCCGCTCCGCCTGCGATCTCGACGATCCGCCCCAGCATCGCTCCGAGCCCGACCACGATCATCACCGACCCGAGCGTGTTGCCCATGCCGGTTTGCATGACGGGTACGATCTCCTCGAAAGGGATCCTGGTGGCGAGTGCGGTGCCGAATGCCACGAGTAGCATCGCAACAAAGGCCGACATCTTGACCTTGATGACGAGCAGCAGCAAAAGGATGATTGCGCCGACGGCGACGCCGAGTAACGTTCCGGTGCTCATACAGACTCCTTACGTGCCGCTCGATTACGGCAGAGCATCGGGGCTGATGACACGAATGACGGAGGAGTCGTCCATGGCGCCTTGCCCCCGTGAGAGGCCCATCAGATACTCCTGCTCGGCAGCCGCTGCGACGGGCACGGCGATGCCAGCGGCCTTCGCGGCGTCGGTGACGATGCCCATGTCCTTGACGAAGATATCCAGGCGCGACTTCACCTCCGCCTCCTCGCCCCGGAACGCCTGAATGGCACGTGGACCGCGGTCGCCAAGCATGAACGACTCGGCGGCTCCGGACATCAGCGCGCTCAGCGCCATTTCCTGGTCGAGGCCCAGCTTGCCCGCCAAGGCCAATGCCTCTGCTCCGGCGGCAATATGGACGCCACACAAGAGCTGGTTGACGGTCTTCATCGCCTGGCCCTTTCCGGGCGCCTTGCCAACCAGGACGAGGGTTGACGCCATCGCGTCAAGCACGGGGCGAGCGAAGTCATAGTCGGCCTCATAGGCGCCGACGGTCACGAGCAGGTCGCCCTTTCCGGCGCGCACCGGCCCGCCCGAGACCGGCGCGTCGACGAACCTGATTCCGTGCTGCGAGAGTTGGGCGGCAACCTCTTCGACGGCGGCGATGCCGATCGTCGAGGTGAGAATGAGCGCCGAGCCTTCACGCAACACGTCAATAATTCCTCGCTCGCCATACAGGAGGTCGTCGAGCTGTGCCCGGTTGCGTACCGCGACGAGCGTGACGTCCGCGTCCGTGCAGGCGCCACTAGGCGAATCGGCTGAGCGCACGCCGCGCTCGCGGGCCAGATCCATACGTTCTTCCGACACGTCATAGCCGACGACGTCGAAGGTGGTTGCCAGCCAGGTGGCCATTTCGATTCCCATGGCGCCAAGGCCAATTACTGCGATCTTCATGATTCTCCTTTGAATGATGATGGGGTGGTTGTTAGTGAGATAGCGTGTTGACGACGGCGGCGAGGGATTCCTCGTTGCCCACATTTCCAGCGAAGACGACGTAGGGGATGCCTGCGGCGGGGCCGTCTTGGCCGGACCAGAGGGAGACAATTCCGGGTAGCATCGGGCCGATCACCATGGCGTGTCGGATGCCGAGTCCCTTCGAGGCGACATCGGAGGAGGTGATGCCGCCCTTTGCGACGACGAAGCGCGGCGGGTTCGCGTGGAGGACGCGTTGGACGACTTCCACGACGGCGGCGGACACGCGCCGCGAGATGTCGAGGGAATCGTCCCGGTCCTTTCCGGTGACGAGCGTGCGGGATGTGCGGACAACGACGTTGCCGGCGTTGAGCGCGTCGGCCGCCTGTTGGGCGATTGCGGCGAGGTGCTGGTCGCGATGGTCGGCGTCGACCACCTTGGCGACCTCGATCTCGAACTCGGCGGGGTGTTGCTTATCGCGTAGCACGTTGAGCTGCCGGGTGGTGAGGTCAACGTGCGAGCCGACCACGATCAACCCGCCGCGAGCGCTCGCCGTCCCTCTCCGAGAGTCTTCCACCTCGCGGACGGTGAGTGGTTCACGGACGTCTTGGCCGATGCGGGCGCGAACGAACGGCGGACCGACCCGGTAGACGAAGGTGGAACCCGCCGCCTCTGCCTCAATGAGGGCAAGTGAGAGGAGCCGAAGGTCTTCCTCGGTGACGATATCGACGACGACGATCGCGCCGTTTTTCGCCGACTGTAGCAGGGGCACCGCTTCGCCTTCGGTTCGCAAGGCGGTGAGGTCGATGTGGATGACGGAGGATGCGGGGATCTGTCCGTGCGACTTTTCCTCGACCCAGTCCGCCAGAGCCGAGGAGGTGAATCCGAATGTCGCGTCCTTGGCGAACTCGGTCTCACCGACGGGAACGAAACCGGATTCGACAGAGCCGGCGTAGTGGATACCGCCGACGGTGATACGTCCGGCGTCGCCGAATGCGGGAACGACGACGATCCCGTCGGCCTTCCTCCCCGTTGCCGCTGCGTACTCGTCGACGATGGTCTGCGGTTCGAGCGGGAAGTGGCCTCTGAGTGTGGAATCCGAGCGCGAGACGAACGCGACGGTGACGCCGGCGGTGGTAGCCGCCTTGAGGGCCGCGCGGGTGACCTCGCGGTTGACTCGTTCGGCGTCGTTGGCTGACAGGGATCGGGAATTCGTCATGACGTACACGGCGGGTTTCCCGGTTGCGTACGCCCAGAGGAAGTCTTCTTCCTCCCACGACGTCAGGACGGGAAGGTCGGCGACGGACTGGGTTCCCGTGGGGTCGTCGTCGAGGACGACGTAGATGGTGGTTTCGTGTGCGGCGTCTCGGGCGCGTCGCACATCCGCCGCCGTGACGGTGGCGCCGGGCGGGTAGCCTTCGATTAGCTCGTGGTACTTCTTCATAACACTCCTTTGTGCTCAGACCTCTGAGGTGTAGGTTTAGGGTAGATGACTTTTCCCTCCCGCGCAAGGGCTATGAGGAAATGCACTCACGGCGCGCCGGCCTGGCAACCCCTGCTTCCCTGTTCGCTTCGTGGTCCTCCCTTTTCCCGCGTTCGTGTTTTTGTCAAACTTGGCACTAGCTAACTGACGAAAGGGGAGCTGGAATGATTCGTATTGGTATCAATGGGTATGGCAACTTGGGTCGCGGCCTTGAACTCGCGCTTGGTCACCAGCCGGATATGGAGGGTGTCGTTGTCTTCACCCGCCGCGATCCGGCCACTGTGACCACGCTTGGACTGCCGGTTGTGCATGTGGACCAGATGGAAGAGTACGTGGGTCGGCTCGACGTTGTGGTCAACTGCGGCGGATCGGCAACGGACCTGGCCGTGCAGGGCCCGGCCGTCGCCGCCATGTTTAACACGGTCGACTCTTTCGATACGCACGCCAATATTCCTGCCCACTTCGCCGCCCTCGACGATGCCGCTCAGGCCGCTGGTACCCTCGCCCTCATCAGCGCCGGCTGGGATCCCGGCCTGTTTTCGATGCTGCGCGTGCTCGGTGAGGCTGTTCTGCCCGCCGGCGCGACCACCACTTTCTGGGGTCCCGGTGTGTCTCAGGGGCATTCGGATGCGATCCGTCGGATTCCGGGTGTTGTCGACGCCAAGCAGTACACCGTTCCCATTGAGACCACGGTGGCGGCGGTCAAGGAGCATCGTCCCGTTGAGCTCACCGCGCGTACGATGCACAAGCGGGAGTGCTACGTCGTCGCCGAAGAGGGCAGCGACCGTGCCGCCATCGAGCGCGCCATTGTTCAGATGCCGAACTACTTCGCCGACTATGACACGACCGTGACCTTTGTGACGGCCGAGGAACTCGCCGCGGAGCATTCCGGCATGCCCCATGGCGGTCAGGTGATTCGTTCGGGGCGCACGGATGATAACGTCCCCGCAACCGTCACGTTTAGTCTGGAGCTGGGCTCTAATCCCGAGTTCACGGGTTCGGTGCTGGCGGCTTTCGCGCGGGCCGTGGCTCGCAAGGCCGGCGCCGGGCAAACCGGGGCGATCACCGCGTTTGACGTGACGCTTGGGGAGCTGTCCCCCCTGAGTGCCGAGGAGCTGCGGGCGCACTTCCTTTAAAGGTGTGGCCGGGTCTCGCCCGCACACTCGCCCGATTGTCCGGCTCGAGCTTTCGCGCGGGGTGAGCGGGCCCCGTGACGACGGCGCCCCCGAGGTTGGCTTCGGGGGCGCCGTCGTCACGGCAAGGCGGGGAAGTAGGATGATGGGTATGGAAAGCACAACGAGGCGGCCGTGGGCGACCGGGAGCCTCATCGCCGCGACGGGTCTCGCCCTGGCGATTGGGGTTGACAAGGTGCGGGCAACGGCGGCGTCGCCGGTGTGGCTGGCGGCGGTAGCGGCACTGGTGTTCCTTGCGGTGGGCGGGCTGTCCGCTCGCTATGTGCTGAGGGTGGTGCCGTGCCGGCGTTATGCCCTCGACGTGCTTGTTGGCCTGGCCGCCGGTTTCCTGTTTTATGCGAAGCAAACCGCCCTAGCGACCCGAGGCCTGTCGGGCGCGCTTGCCACGTTGGGATTCATCGTGGTGCTGGTCATTGGCCTCAACAGCTATTTTGGGCGGCGGTGGCAGTTAGCCGCGGACGAGCCCGATCCTGGCGAGCGTTAGCTGGAGCGCGGGCGGCGCTAGCTGGAGTGCAGGCGGTGGGACCGGTCCGCCGACCCTAGTCAGCACGGACTGTCCTATAGGCCGCGACCCGCATCGAGGTTTAGGCTTATCGGCATAACAAACGGCTCAGCGGGATTCAAGATCAACCACTGAGCCGATGTGCGCGCCCGAAGGGACTCGAACCCCCAACCTTCTGATCCGTAGTCAGACGCTCTATCCGTTGAGCTACGGGCGCATTGTCCTTGCGAACAGCGTTTACTTTACGCGGCAAACTGGTGAGGCGCCACTTGGCCGGGCGTGGTCTTGATTACGTGCCGCCTGCCGGGCCCCTCACCGGTTCGACACACGCAAAGTGTTTTCTCGTCACTCAAATCAAGGATTTAGGTGACGAGAAAACACTTTGCGTGACGTGAAACCGCTGGGTAACGAGCGGCAGGTCAGTACGCCAGCCCGAACGAGCGGCGCGAGTTCAACCACCTTCGGAACCCGTCGGTTGTGCGCACGTCCTCCCAGCGAAGGTGGAAAGTCTTGTAGCCGGCGTCGGCGAGCAGGCGCTCCTTCCATGTTGCGTCCTGGACGAGGTCGCGATAGTCGCGCCCGTTCGTCATCGACGGGGCGGTGAGTTTGGCGTTGCCATCGAAGGCGAAGACGTAGCGGCGATCGGTGTCGACAGCGTCCGGGCGCATCTGTTGGCCCTGGATCCAGAAGGTCAACTGCGGTTCGGGCAGGGGCAGACCGGCCTCGGAGAACCGGAAGAACATGAGTGACTCGCCGACGGATTCGCGGCGCCCATCCATGAGATCAAGCATGACGCGCGCGTTCCGCCGCCCGTGGCAGCTGCGAAGCGAGTTGAAGAGACGGACGAGGCGCTCGCTCGTCGTGAGGTAGTTGGCCAGGGCAAAGTCCGCGGCAACAAGTCCGTGCTCGGGGCCGTAGAGGCGGGCGAGGTCGATGATGGTTTGTTCAAGTGACGTGACGCGGAAATCTGCGAAAGGGATTGTGTGTGGCGTGAAGGTGACGGTGTGGGTCAAGGTGTGCTTCGTGCGTCGGGCACGACGTACCTGGGAAGTGACTCGAATGGCTTGTTTAGGATGTGGGCGCAAGATGGGAAGGTCAAGCAACACCGCTGCCGTGAGGCCGGCATAGGGCATCGGCTCCGATGTAGAAGGGCGACAGTTTCGTCGTCTGTTGAGGTAGTCGACGGTTTGGAGCACGCGTGTTGTTTGTTGCTTCCACATGGGAAGGTCTGGATTGACTTGGCTACTCGCGTACCCGTGAAAGGCCTTTACGAGCGATTGGGATTCGGCGAATGCCCAGAAGGCGGTGCTATCGGTGGTGTGGGCGTCAAGATTGGTGATGCCGCGAGCGCGGACTGACTGAAAGCTAGCTTGTTGGGCGCTTAGCCAAGCGGCACGTGCCCTGTCTGATTCGACAAAGTGTTTCGGACTTCCTTTCATGACCACTGGCCGTACTCCTTTCGCCAGTTCGAGCGTAACGAACTGGCGAGGAGCACGTATTTGAAGCAGGCTGAAAAAGGGGTTGGTGTGCCGGAAGCGGTTGCTGTGGAGAACTTTTTGGCGTGGGGCCGTGTGCGGGCGGTGTGGGGATTGGGTTGAGTGGGCCGCGTGGGTCGAGTGGGTCGAGTGGGCCGACGTCGTCGACGACGTCGGCGCGCCCCAGTCGCCGGGCCCAACCGCCAACTCGCCCCAGTCGCCGGCTCGGCCCTCACCGTTTCGGCACACGCAAAGTGTTTTCTCGTCACTCAAATCAAGGATTTAGGTGACGAGAAAACACTTTGCGTGACGTAAAACCGAAAGCGGGTGACACCCGCCCGGCTACAGGCTGAAGCCCAGCAGCATCGGTCCGAACACCAGCGTCCATCCGGTGATCAGCACGATGCCGATGATGTTCAGCCACAGGCCGGCTTTGACCATCTGGGCGATCGTAATGTAGCCGGAGCCGTAGGCGATGGCGTTCGGCGGCGTGGCGACCGGGAGCATGAAGGCGCAGGTCGCGGCGAGTGCCACCGGGATGACCAACAGCTGGACGTCCGCGCCCATGCCGATCGCCACGGCGCCGATGATCGGCAGGAAGGCGGCGGCGGTTGCGGTGTTCGACGTCATCTCGGTGAGGAAGATGACGATTGCGGTGACACCGGCGATGATGAGGATCGTGGGCAGGCCCGCAAGCGACCCGGCCACCTCGCCGATCCACGCCGACAGCCCGGACTTGCCGAACGCGGCCGATAGCGACAGGCCGCCGCCGAACAGCAGCAGCACGTCCCACGGGATGTGCTTGGCGGTCTCCCAGTCGAGGATGGCCACGCCCTGGGCGGGCTTGGCGGGCGTAATGAACAGCACCATTGCCAGGATCATCGCGATCGTGGAGTCGGAGATGGGGCCATCAGGCCAGAGGGTGGGAATGATGATCCAGGCGGCAGCGGCGGCAACAAAGATCAGCCCGACGATCTTCTCTTGGGCCGACATCGGGCCCATGTCGCGTAGCTCGCGCGCGATCAGATCCTTGCCGCCCGGAATCTCCGTGACCTCGGGCTTGTAGATCCGCACCAGCAGTTGCCAGGCGATAAGGACGAAGAGCCAGGCCATCGGCGTGGCGAAGAGCATCCACTTGCCGAAGGACAGCGAGATGCCGTGCGTGTCTTGCAGGTAGCCGCGCAGCAGTGCGTTTGGCGGCGTGCCAATCAGGGTAGATAGCGACGCGATCGACGCCGAGTACGCGATGCCCAGCATGAGCGCCGTGCCGAAGTTGGACAGGCGCGAGGTGCCCTCGTCGTCGGCGTGCCCGATCGTGGTGAGTACGGAGATGCCGATCGGCAGCATCATGACCGCAGTCGCCGTGTTCGACACCCACATGGACAGGAAGCCCGTGGCCACCATGAAGCCGAGCACGAGGCGGGTGGGTTTCGTGCCGAGTGCCCGCACGATGGTGAGCGCGAGCCGGCGGTGGAAGTTCCAGCGTTGCATCGCCAGTGCGAGGAAGAATCCGCCCATGAACAGGAAGATCGTGGAGGAGGCGTAGGCGGCGCCGGCGTCCTTGAAGCTCATGATCCCGAAGATCGGGAAGAGCGTGACCGGCACAAGTGCGGTGGCTGCGAGCGGGATCGCCTCCGTCATCCACCACACGCCCATCATGACGGCGACTCCCGCCGTGATCGCGATCTTGGTGGCGTCCGTGTCCATCTCCTTCGCGGCGAACTGCTCCGTGAGCGTGGAAGAAAGCTCTTTGGGGAAGATGAAGTAGATGATCAATCCGGCGACGACGCCGAGCGCCAGGCCTCCGAGGTGGCGCAGCCAGGGGCGGCCCTGGGGCATGATGGTTTCGTCGTGGTGGTCTTGGGAACCTTGCGAAATCGGGGAGTCTTTGATGAGATCCGGTGTACTCATGACGACCTCTCTGTGTAATGAGTCCTTCTCGTGTGTGGCGCCGCGGTTTGATCGGTTGCCGCGGTGGTTATTGTGGCGCATAGGCGCGTGTGACACGGCGTTGTGTCGGCAAGTGCTTGGTGCCATCCTACGACCTTCACGCCCGCAAGATACCTTGATGTCAAGATGTTATTGAATTGTTATCAACCGTCGCTCGCGGGCTTGCGTACTCGTGCGGCGTTTCGCTGAGGAGGCTCGCCAACGACGACGAAGCGCCGCCGGGCGTCGTCGACGCTGACACCCGACACTTCGGCGACCCTGGCCGATAGAATGCCGCCAGGAGGGCCTAGCGAAGGAGGGATCGGCATGGATGCGCAAACCCGGCTCGACCCCTGCGAGGTTATCGAGCGCTTTCCCGGCCAGCTCCAGTCCGACGCCCGCGCGCTGTATCGCTTGCTCAGGTCGGTGACCGGGCACGAGGCGGTGATGTGGGGGCCGTCCGTCATTGGCTTTGGCGAGAAGGTGCCGGTGTGCGTGGACGATTCCTCGCCCGACGGCTTCGAGATCGGCTTCTCTCGGCGGGACACCAAGTTGGTGCTGGTGCTTCGCCGGTATAGCGAGTACTACGCGCCTATCCTCGACCGTCTGGGCTCGGTGCCCTTTGGCCGCAACGCCATCGTGCTGCCTGCCTTCGATGACCTCGACGAGTCTGTGCTGCGTGAGCTTATTGAGACGGCGTGGGAGGATCGCACCCGAGCCGACTAACTCGCGCACCGTCGTCGTGAAGCGTGCTGTTCGTCGCCGTGAGAGGCTTGCACCCTGAAACTGTGTCGATGTATTATGAACGTAATACAGTAACACAAGGGAGGGCACGTGAACTTCGAAGCCGGCATTCCCATCTGGATGCAGTTAGTCGACGAATTCACTCGTCGAATCGTCAGCGGCGAGTGGGCTCCGGGCGCTCGTGTCCCTTCCGTACGCGAACTCGCGGCCGAGCTCGGGGTCAACCCCAACACCGCGCAACGCGCGCTCGCCGAACTCGAGCGCCGCGAACTGAGCCGGACCGAACGCACCGCGGGTCGCTTCATCACCGACAGCGCCGAACGCGTCGACGCCCTCCGCATTGAACTCGCTCAATCCTCCGCGGAGGACTACGTTCGCGCCGCCCGAGGCCTCGGCCTCAATCGAACCCAAGCGCAACAGCTCATTTCCGAGAGCTGGAGCCGCCACGAATCCGACCATCCCGAAGGGAGCTAATCCATGAATCCCACGCACGAACCCCTGCTCCAGATTCGCGACCTACACAAGAGCTACGGCAGCGTCAAAGCACTCGCCGGCGTCAACCTCGAGCTCGAACCGGGCCGCATCGTCGGCCTGCTTGGCGAAAATGGCTGCGGCAAAACCACGCTACTGAAGATCATCGCGGGCATGAACGCAGGCTACAGCGGCGAGGTTCGCATCCTCGGCAATGAGCCGGGCCCACAGACCAAGGCAGTCACCGCCTTCCTCCCCGACTCCGAATTCCTGCCCCGCAAGCTCACCGTCGCCTACTGCCTGGACCTCTACCAAGACCTCTTCGCCGACTTCGACCGCGCTCGCGCTCGCGACATGATCGCGTACTTCGGGCTCACGGAATCGACAAAGCTCTCCGCGATGTCCAAGGGCATGCGCGAAAAGGTTCAGGTTTCGCTCACCATGTCGCGCCGCGCCAAGCTCTACCTGCTCGACGAGCCCATCAGCGGCATCGACCCCGCCGCCCGCGAAGGCATCCTCCAAGCTGTCCTCGACAGCCTCGAACCAGACTCGCTACTCATCATGTCAACCCACCTCGTCCACGACCTCGAAGCGGCCCTCGACACGGTCGTCTTCATGCGTCACGGCCAGATTACCCTCACCGGCGACGCCGACGACCTCCGCTCTGAACACGGACTCAGTATCGACCAGCTCTTCCGAAAGGTGTACCGATGATCGCCAAACTGCTTAAACATGAATTCGTTCGTACCCGCGCCTTGCTCGGCGTCGTGTTCGGCGCCGCCCTCGCCTGCATCGCATTGGGATGCCTATTCGTGGCACTTCGCATCCCGATCCTCGAGGAGTTTGGCGCCATCCTCAGTCTGCTGCCGGTGATTGTGCTGGTCCCAGCCGTGCAGATCCTCATGGCGGTGGACTTCTGGCGGTCAAGCTTCCGCTCGCAGGGCTACCTGACTCACGCGATCCCGGTCAAGGGGGCCACGATCTACTGGACGAAGCTGTTGTGGCAGATGATCGTGACCGCCGTGGCGATCGTCGTCGGATTCCTGCTGCTCGCGCTCGTGTGGTTTGTCTTCGGTACGACGTTCGATTTCGGATTCTTCGGAGCCGAGCCGAACCTCTTCGCCCTTGTCGGAAACGTGCTGGGAGCTGCGGGCGACATCTTCCCGGTCCCAGTGCTGTACGGCGTGATCATCCCGCTGGCCCTCCTCGCATCCTTCTTCCAGTGGCCGGTGTTCTTCACCTTCGCCGCGTCGGTGGGTAGCGCAGGGAGCCTCGGCCGCATGGGCGGCGGCGGCCCGGTGATTGCCGCGATCGTCGCGTGGCTGGCATCGCAGGTGATCATCTTCCTGGCCTTGGTGGTGGTGCCATTCGGCATCGACATGACCCCGGTCGAAGCGGGCAACGCGCCCGAATTCATCCACGTCAATATCGCGCGGCTCATCGCCTCCGGCTCGAACAGCGACATCATCCCGCTCGGCGTGTTCGCGGGCCTGGCCATCATGCTGGTGGCCTACCTGTGGCTGTCGCAGCGCTCGTGGAACAAGAAGGTGGAGCTCAACTAGCCGGGCCCGGCCCGTAAGGCCAGGGACCAAATACAGTAACTGAGACGGTTGTGGGGTTATCTCCGTAGAGGTGGAGATAACCCCACCACGCCAATAGGTCACAGCCCACCCCGCTTCCGCAGGCACCGCAACGAAAACCCCGCCAGGTCAACAACCTGGCGGGGCACCGGGCGGAGACGGCGGGATTTGAACCCGCGAGCCACGTTTCCACGGCTACTCCCTTAGCAGGGGAGCGCTTTCGACCACTCAGCCACGTCTCCAAGCTTCACCAGAATAGCGGATTTCGCCTGCGCAGCGCCAATTTAGCGCCACCTCGGTGCAGACTGGCGCATCGCCGTCGTCGTGAAAGCCCTTCGTCCCTGGTCATGGCGTTGACGTGAACCGATCGTGGCCGTCAGGCGCCCGCCGGCGCGGAGGTCGCCCGCCCGATGGGAAGAAGGGAAAAGCGGAAGTCGTACCGGAAGGCCTCGCCGGCGGCGTCGAGCGTCGTCGAACCCGCGTACCGCTCGAACAGCGAGGAGAGCTCGTCGGCGAGAACCCGAGCGTCGTCAACCGTAAGAGTGAGGACAGTGTCGGCGTTGGCGAAAGGCATCCTGACCCCGGCCTCGCGTTGTTCGGCGGCGAAGGCGTCGGAGCGGTCGCGCACGTGCTGATCCAGGAGCGCGAGGGCGGCGGACAGGCCAGGGGCGAGCTCAGGTTCATTGACCTCCCAGCCCCCGGGGACGGCGGACCACCAGGTCTCGCGGGCGTCGTCGCCTGACTGCTTCGTCACCACGCCGGCGGCCTCAAGCTTCTTCAGGTGGTAGGAGACTTTGTTGGGCGCGAGCTTGGCGGCCTGCGCGAGGTCGGACGTGCGCGCCCGACCGGACGCGGTGATCTCGTACAGCAGCTTCAGTCGCACGGGATTGGCCAGCGCGGCAACAACCTCCGGGGTGGCTTTGTTCGTCATAGCTCCACATTAGCCCAGTCGCCGGGCCGCGGAAGCGCGCGCACCCGCGGCATCGCCGACCACGCCAGCGCCGGCACGATCATCACCGCGATGAACAGAGCCATCGCTAGGCGGTACTCGCCCCGGTCGAGCAGCACGCCCGCGAGCGTCGGCCCCGCCGCCATCGGCAGCGACGTGATCAGTCCGAAGACGGCCCACAGCCTTCCCTGCATCTCGTCGGGCGTGGTGGAGAAGATGATCGAGTGGTGTCCCGCCGTCGTGATCGCGGCAAGCAGGTACAGGCCCATGCACGGCACGACGACCGCGAGCTCCCGGCTAAACACCGCCGGCACCAGCACTAATGTCGAGGCCGGTATTGCCACCGTGAACACCCAGCCAGTGCGGAGGCGGTTCGCGTACTTGCCCGCAAGCACCGACCCGACCAGTGCAAACACTGCGATCGCCGTGTTGTAGGCCGCGATCTCCCCCGGCGTCCGGCCGTCTAGCACCAGCGCGTATGTGATCGCGTGCTGAGCCCCCATGAATCCGATGTTCGCCACCGCCAGCGGCGCCAGCAACTGCAGGATTGTGGGGCGAGCGCGGAGGTAGGCGAGGCCGTCGCGGACGTCGTCGGCGAAGATGGTCCACGATCTCACGACGACGTTCGGGCCGGTTACGTCGTCGGCGCATGTGGCGGTGGGTGTGGGTTCGGTGGGTGTGGGTTCGGTGGCGCGGCGCGGGCGCAGGTCGCGGCGGATGAGTGAGCCGCACAGGCCGAGGAGGAGGTAGCCGGCAACGGATACGGCGAAGGGAACCCATGCGCCGAGCGCGTAGAGGGCGGCGCCGACGGGCGGGGCGCCAAGTTCGATGGAGGCGTCGCGGCCCTGGTTGGCGGCGCTGGCTTTGACGAGATCCTCCCCGTGAACGAGCGTGCGAAGGATGGCATCCGTGACCTGGCCAAATAGTCCGGCGTTGACGGCGCCGAGCGAGGTCAGGGTGATGAGGAGGGGGAAGGTGAGGGCGCCGGAGGCGAAGAGGATGGCGATCGCCGACCAGATTGCCATGCCGAGCGCGGCGAAAGTGTAGAGGATCTTGCGGCGGTCCATGCGGTCTGAAATCACGCCGCCCGGGACCATGCACAGGATGCCGATGGCCTGGGAAGCCGTTGCGATGACACCCGCCTGTGTGGCCGAGCCGGTCAGTGCGACTACCGCGAGCGGGAGCGCGAATGAGCGCAGCGCGCCAGAAAACTTGGAGGATGTGTCACCGACGAACCAGGCTCGGTAGTCGTGGCTGCGCCAGAGGGAGGGAGGCTGTGGGGCTGCGGTGGGTGCGCCGGCGGGTGCGCCGGTGGGTGGCGTGTCTGCTGGGACTCTTGTGTTATCCATGCCCTCACCCTAATAGTGCAAGAATAATTGCGCAAGAAGAATTGCATTAATGGGTGGCGTGCGTTGTTTCAGGTATGGGTGGCATGGTCGACCGGGACGGCTGGTGAAGCTGGCTGAGGCTGGTGGAGCCGGATGAGAGTGATGGGGAGCGCAACTTCACGCCAAAAAGGATGTCCCGCGACATAGCCGGAACTATGTTGCGAGACATCACATTGCGGAGGGTGGGGGATTCGAACCCCCGATACGGGATCGCCGTATAACGGTTTTCAAGACCGCCTCATTCGGCCGCTCTGACAACCCTCCTGCACCCGCGCCCTATGTCGCGCGGTCTACGTGCCATTCTGGCACGTAGATCGATCCCCTGCCAAAACCGACCCCGCCCAGTGGAGATGTAATCTGGGTCGGAATCCACCGGCCACGAGTCGTGCGTGGGCGAGGACGTGCGGGTGGTGCGTAGGTGACGCATGTTTGAGATCGTGAAAACTGAGGGCGATGCCTCATAGATGATTCCGAAGGTAGTGTTTCGTTGGTTGTTCCCTAGGTGCACTGCCCGGGGAGGCGGCGAACGGTTGAGAAAAGGTCCGCGCCGGTGCCGGCTAGGTGAAGGCCCGGCTGGCCGGCTGCCCGGCGGTGCCCCCCCGGCCGCGTTCCGACACAACTCAGGAATCTGAGGCCGACCAGGCCCGTATAGCGATCGGTAGTCGGTATATTCAAGTGAAGTGTCGGCAGGTAGCCCAAATCCTCAAGTGAAGTGTCGGTGCCCGACACAACTCAGGAATCTGGGGCCTACCAGGCGCGTATAGCGATCGGTAGTCGGTATATTCAAGAGAAGTGTCGGGCGGTGGGTCAAATTCTCAAGTGAAGTGTCGGGGCTGGCCGGTGCCGGCTAGGTGAAGGCCCGGCTGGCCGGCTGCCCGGCGGTGCCCCCCCGGCCGCGTTCCGACACAACTCAGGAGTCTGGGGCCTACCAGGCGCGTATAGCGATCGGTAGTCGGTATATTCAAGAGAAGTGTCGGGTGGTGGGTCAAATTCTCAAGTGAAGTGTCGGGGCTGGCCTGTGCCGGCTAGGTGAAGGCCCGGCTGGCCGGCTGCCCGGCGGTGCCCCCCGGCCGCGTTCCGACACAACTCAGGAGTCTGGGGCCTACCAGGCGCGTATAGCGATCGGTAGTCGGTATATTCAAGAGAAGTGTCGGGTGGTGGGTCAAATTCTCAAGTGAAGTGTCGGGGCTGGCCTGTGCCGGCTAGGTGAAGGCCAGGCCCGGCCGGCTCGACGGCGCAGGCCCGAACCTACCGGCGCGCTATAGCCGCTAGAGCAGGGTTTCGAGGACGAGGGCCAGCCCGTCGTCGTTGACGTGGGGTGCGATGGCGTCGGCGAACTTGTGGATGTAGGGCCGGGAGTTGGCCATGGCGATTCCGACGTCGGCCCAGGCGAGCATCTCGCAGTCGTTGCCGGAGTCGCCCACGGCGATGGTGCGCGCGGCGCCGACGATGGCCTGCACGTCGGCCAGGCCCACGGCCTTGGAAACTCCAGCGGGCGCGAGATCCATCCACGCCGACCACCCCACGGCGTACTCGATGCCGCGAAGCCCGAGGGACTCGATGGCCTCAAGCAATTCCATCGCGGTCATGTGCGGGGCGCGGATGGTGACTCGCGTCGTGTCGGGCCCGACCAGCTGATCCGGGGGCGAGAGCACGAGCCTGCCGGAGAGTTCCCCGGTGGGGAACGGCGCGGAGATGCGGGTAGCCGAGCTCATGGACTCGACGGCGATGGCGACGTCGGGCAGCCCCTCCAGCACCTTCGCGATCTCGGTGCTGGGATCGAAAGTGTGGACACCGACGATATGCACGTCCCGGTCGGTGATGTCGGGCGAAACGGGCGTGGTGGGGACGAGGCCGGGGTCCTCCCCGAAGGCGGCGACGATCGCGCCGTTGGAGCACACGGTGTAGACGCCGGTCAGCCCGATGGCGTCGAGTGCGAGCTGGGTGCCGGCGATCCCGCGCCCGGTGGCGATCACGACGTGCGTGCCCGCGGCTACGTGGGCGAGGATCGCGTCGCGTACGCGGGGCGAGAGCGACGTGTCGTGATGGAGGATCGTGCCGTCGACGTCGAGCCCGATGAGGAGGTCGGGACCTGCCGACAGTCCGGCGAGGGCATCGCTCAGCTCACGCATCGCTACGCCCGGGCACCCCGCGCGGCGACAGGCTCGATGACCTCGCGCCCGCCCAGGTACGGGCGGAGCGCCTGTGGGACGTAGAGCGAGCCGTCGGCCTGCTGGTGATTTTCGAACATCGCCACGAGCCAGCGGGTGGTGGCAAGCGTGCCGTTGATGGTGGCCACGGCCTCCATGCCGTCTTCCCCGCGCTGGCGGATCTTGAGCCGGCGCGCCTGGAAGGTGGTGCAGTTGGAGGTGGAGGTGACCTCCATGTAGCGGTTCTGGGAAGGCAACCAGGCCTCGCAGTCGAACTTGCGGGCGGCGGAGGCGCCGAGGTCGCCGGCGGCGGTGTCGATGACGCGGTAGGGCAACTCGACCTTGGCGAGCATCTCCTCTTCCCAGCCGAGGAATCGGGCGTGCTCAGCTTCGGCGTCGTCGGCGTCGCAGAAGGAGAACATCTCCACCTTGTTGAACTGGTGGACGCGGATGATGCCGCGGGTGTCCTTGCCGTGCGAGCCGGCTTCGCGGCGGTAGCAGGTGGACCAGCCGGCGTAGCGCTTGGGGCCGGCGGACAGGTCGAGGATCTCGTTCTCGTGGTAGCCGGCGAGGGCGACCTCGGAGGTGCCGGTCAGGTAGAGGTCGTCGGCGGGCAGGTAGTAGATCTCGTCGGAGTGCGCGCCGAGGAAGCCGGTGCCGCCCATGATCTCGGGCTTGACCAGGGTGGGGGTGTTCATCAGCTTGAAGCCGTTGTCCGCGGCTTGGTCGGCGGCCATGGTCAGTAGTGCCAGTTCGAGGCGCGCGCCGATGCCGGTGAGGTAGTAGAAGCGGGCGCCGGAGACTTTCGCGCCGCGGTCCATGTCGAGCGCGTCGATCCCCTCGGCGACGTCGAGGTGGTCCTTGATCTGCACGCCCTCGTCCGCGAAGTTGCGGATCGTCCCGATCTCACGGAGCACCACGTAGTCGTCTTCGCCGCCGGCGGGAACGCCGTCGATGATGAGATTCTGTAGCTTGAGCATGGCCTCTTGGAAGGTGGCCGCGGCCGCGTCCGACTTCGCCTCGAGTGCCTTGACCTGCTCGGCCATGTCCTTCGCCTTGGCCAGGATCGCGGGTCGATCCTCGGGGCTGGCCTTGCCGACGGTGCGGGACAGGGCCTTTTGTTCCGCACGTAGATCCTCGAACTCTTGGAGCGATGCTCGGCGGGCCTCGTCGGCGGCGAGCACGTCGTCGACGTCGGATTCGGCGGCCCCTCGGGCACGCTGGGAGGCCTTCACGAGGTCGGGGTTGTCGCGGATGGTGCGGATATCGATCATGCCATAAGGATATGCCTTGCCTTGCGAGGGGAGCAATTGCGGCCCGAACCGCTCGCGGCGGCTTGCCAACGACGGCGGCGGCCGGCTTGCTCACGGCTGCTTGCTCTCGACGACGGCGGCCCGCGCCGGCGCTGCTCTTGCCGTGCCCGCCGGGCGCTCGGTTCTGCGCGTCGTTGTCGATATGTGGTCATGGCGCAGATTCGCCACAGAAATGTCGGAGGGAGGGTTTAGGATGAATGACATGTATTGGGGAATTGCCATCGGAGCGCTTGGCCTGCTGGTCGGGCTATTTGCGCTGTGGTCAGCCGGCCGGGTGAACGCGTCGGCTGATGCACTGCGCCGCAGAATCGACGAAAACGAGGCGCAGATCGAGGCCCTGCGCAGGCTTGTCGATCCGGGCGTGAGTGCCGATCCGGCGCGGGGCGAGGAGGAGAAGGCGGGGCCGGTCGTCGTCTACAACCCTACGAAGAACGCTGACTTCGACTATCTCAAGGCTTTGCTGGCTCGGGTTGCCGTCGATGCTGACCTGCCTGAACCCGTTTGGCTGCCCACCACCGAGGACGATCCGGGCGGCGGCCAGGCCCGTCAGGCTCTCGAGATGGGCGCGTCGGTGGTCATCGCCGCAGGTGGGGACGGCACGGTCCGTAACGTCGCCGAGGTGCTGGCCGGCACGGGCACGCCACTGGGCCTGCTCCCGGTCGGCACCGGCAATCTGCTCGCCAGGAACCTGGACCTGCCCTTCACCTCCGCCGGCCGCATGGCGGTTATCGCGCTCACCGGTCAGGAGGCCGCGATCGACGTCGGCTGGGTGGAGATTCCGGCCGGTGCCGGAACCGGCACGCAGGAGTCGAAGGAAACGGGCGGGCCCGAGCGTCGTGATCTTGACCCCGCCACAACGGCCCCGGCCAAGCCCGGCAGGTACGCCTTCTTGGTGGTGGCAGGCTTGGGCTTCGACGCGGACATCATGGCTGCGGCGGATGAGGAATCCGACCTCAAGGCGAAGATCGGCTGGTTGGCCTACGTCAAGGCGGCCGTGCCCTACCTGCGCTCGGAGAGGATGTCGGCAACGATCACCGCTGGTCAGGAGGGCGATCCGGTGAGGGTGAAGGCGCTTTCGGTCATGCTACTCAACTGTGGTCAGCTGGTTGGCGGGCTCGTCCTCGATCCGCACACGCGCCCCGATGACGGTTGGCTCGAGCTCGGGGTGCTCGACATCCGGCGCGGGCTCATCGGCTGGGTGGACATGGCGCGTAAGGTCGGCCTCAACGGGCTGGGCTTGAAGCCGGTGGACGTGCCGGGGGTTCAGCCGTCGGGAGACCTGCGCATCCACCGCGTTAGCTCGGCCACCGTGGTTGCCGACTCCCCCCAACTCGTCCAGGTGGATGGCGACGTGCTGGGCTCGTCCGCCACGATCTCCGGCTACATCGACAAGGGAGCTTTGCGCGTGCGAGTCGCCTAGCCGCGCGGCCACATTCTCAGCTCGGAAAGATCACGTAGGAAAGGAGCAATGATGATCATCGATTCTCACGCCCACGTCTATCCCGCCGACTACCTCGACCTGCTCGAACGCATCGGCGTCGACCCGGCCACCACGCAGGTGGCGCGCGACCTGCGTGCGTCCTCGGAGCCAGAGGACATCGCCGCACGGCTACGCCAGATGGACGACGCCGGCGTGGATGTCCAGGTGCTCTCCGCCGTGCCGCAGCTGCCGATCGTGCCCGACGCGGAGGCCGCGCTCGGGGCGGCGGTCATGGTCAATGACCGTTACAGCGAGATCCTGGCCGAGTACCCGGGCCGCTTCCTCGCCTATGGCGCGCTGCCGGTGCCGCACGTGAAAGAGTCGCTACGGGAGCTGGAGCGGATCTTCCAGTTCGACGGGTTCGTGGGCATCTGCCTGCCGACGTCGATCGGGGACGTCACGCTGGATGATCCGTCGCTCGAGCCGCTGTGGGAGGCGCTGGACCAGCGCTCGGCGCGGGTCTACATCCACGCGGCTGGCACGGGCGCCCATTCGCCGCTGATCGCGGACCACGGCCTGACCTGGGTGAACGGTGCCCCAGTGGAGGACGCGATCGGCGTGCTGCACTTGCTCAAAGCCGACGTGCCGGCGCGCTTTGCGAACATCCGTTTCCACATCGCCCACCTCGCGGGGGACCTGCTCTTCCTCGTCCAGCGAATTGAGGACAACTACCAGCACTGGGGCGCCTTCGCGCACTCCCCGCGCGAATCCCTGCTGCGGATGTGGTTCGACTCGGCGAACTTCCACGCGCCCTCGCTACGTCTCGCCCGCGACACCGTCGGCGCCGAGCGCCTGCTACTCGGCTCGGATCACCCCTACTTCCAGGACGAGCTCTACACTCGCGCGGTGGAATACGTGCGCGGGGCGGGCCTGGAGGGCGGCGAGGTTGAGACCATCCTCTCCGGGCGGACCCTCTTCGGCGAACGGTAGCGGCTCTTCCCGGTGGGGGCGGCGCGAGGTTTCGCGGGCCGGTGGCGCGGGTGGTCGGCGCCCGCCAGTGCACTGGCGGCAGGTTCGCCCCTACAGTGAGCGCTCCACCAGGGCGTCTACCCAGGCGCGGGCGCCGATGAAATCGTCGTCGGAGGTGCCGGGGCGCAACCGGATGCTCTTGCGCGAGGCCGAGGGATAGGAGCCGAGGAATGTCACCTTCGGGCACACCCGGTGAAGCCCGAGCAAGACCGCCTGGATCCGCTCGTCCATGAGGTGACCCTCGGCGTCGATGGAGAAGGCATATCGGCCCAGCGAATCGCCCACCGGCCGCGACTCGATTCGCGACAGGTTCACCCCGCGCGCCTTGAACTGTTCGAGCATGTTGAGCAGGGCGCCGGCCTCGTCGGTGGCGAGCTGAACCATGAGCGTCGTCTTGTCCGAGCCGGTTCGCTCAGGCAGCCGGCCCGCCTTGCCGATGAGGACGAAGCGGGTGACGGCGTCGGGGTTGTCGGCCACGGCGTCACTCAGCGACTCCAACCCATACTGCTGGGCCGCCAGCTTCGAGACTAGCGTGGCCTGGAATCCCGGGTTTTCCTCGGTGGCCAGCTTCTCCGCACCGGCCGCGGTTGAGGACGCGGGCAGGTGCACGACGTCGGGAAGATGCTCCCCCAGCCAGTTGCGGCACTGCGTCCAGGCGGCGTTGTGGGTGGAGATGTGGGTGATGTCGGACATCGTCGTGCCGGGTCGCACCGCGAGCGTGAACGCGATGTCCACCAGCACCTCGGCGTAAATGAGCAGGTCGGAGCCGGCTGCGAGGGTGTCGAGGGTGGCGTTGATCCCGCCCTCCACCGAGTTCTCGATCGGCACGACGGCGTAGTCGGCCTCGCCGGAGCGCACCATCTTGATCGCGCGCGGCGAGTCGATCGCGGGGATGTGGATCGCCTCGTCCTCGGTGGCGATTTCGTTCAGCGCCTGCTGGGTGAAGGTGCCGCGCGGGCCGAGAAATGAAAAACGAAGCTTGCTCATGGCCGCTAGTCTACCCGTGGCACGCTAGGCTAAATTCCATGGCAGAAAGCATGAGACTCGGGCGCGCCGGCATCGCGATCGTGGCGGGCACCGCTCTCGCGCTGATCGCTGCGGTCCTCGTCCCGCTCCTGCGCCCCGACCCCACCCCGCTCGCGCGCGGCCAGAAGGTGGTATTCGTGGGCATGACGGGCATCCCGTGGGAGGCCGTCAGCTCGCGCACCCCCACGCTGATGGCCCTCGCCGACGACGCCGCCATCGCCAACGTCTCCGTGCGCACCTTCGACCTGACCACCTGCTCACTCGCCGGATGGGCCACCCTGAACACGGGTGTGCGCACGCGCGGCATCGCCGGTTCCCACCAGCCCTGCCAGGAATACGCCGACACCTTTGTCGGGCGCGCCACCGATTCCAGCGGGCGCCTGCACCTGTGGTACACCCTCCTCGAGCACAACGAATCCAACCCGCTCCACCCCAGATTTGGGGCGCTTGGCACCGCGGTGACCGACGCCGGGCTGACCGTCGCGGCCGTCGGTGGCGGGGGCGCGGTGGCGATCGCCGACGCCGAGGGGCGTCCCCTCGGTCCGGCCCTCCCCGTCTCTGCCTCCGGCACGGTCAACGACGTGGCCGACGCATATGCGCAGGTCAAAGGCGCAGACCTCGTCGTCGTCGACCTTGGCAGCGCCCACCGCGACACCGCCCCCTCCTCGGCCCTCGAGGCCGCTCTCGTCCCGCCGGGCCGGGTCTCGGCCCACACCCGCGCCCTCGCCGAGACGATGGACGCCGAGCTGGGCGCCCTCGTCACCGCCCTCGAGCCAGGCACTACGCTGATCGTGTCCTCCGTCGGCGACTCGGACCGACGCACCTCCCGCCTGCAGATCTACCTCCAGACAGTCATCGGCGAACCCGACCACGGGCTCGCCACCTCGGCCTCCACCCGCCAGGGCGGGCTCATCCAAAACGTGGACGTCCACGCCGCCATCCTCGCCGCCCTCGGCGTGGAGATCCCGGCCACCTCCGCCGGCGCCGCCGTCACCTCCGTCGCCTCCGACGCCGGGCCGGCCACCCTCGCCGACGCCAACGACCGCGCCATCATGACCCGCGCCGTCGTCGTGCTCTTCTACCTCCTGTACGTCTTTGGCGCCGCCCTCATCTTTGCCTCCATGGTGATCACGATCCGCGGCGGGCGCTTCGGCATCCACCACGTCTTCGCGCTCGCGGTGCTGGCCGCCATGCCCGTGGCCTCCTTCCTCATCAACTTCCTGCCGTGGTGGCGGGCTGGGCGCTTCTCCACGATTTCCTTCACCATCGGCGTCATCCTCATCGCCGTGCTCGTCGCGGAGATCGCCATGCTGCTGGTCCAGCGGGCGACGAAGCGCAGGCTGGCCCAAGAGCGGGCAGGAACCGGGCAGGCGGGCGGAGTCCTTACCGCCCCCGACGCCGGCGGCTTGCCGGCCATCGCCCTAGCCCCCGTCGTCATCGCTGCCCTCACCGCCCTCGTCATCGGCCTGGACGCGATGCTCGGCTCCCACCTGCACGCCAGCTCCGTGCTCGGCGACCAACCCCAGTCCGGCGGCCGCTTCTACGGCATCTCGAATGCGCCGTTCTCCATCTGGGCCGTGTCGATGATCTTCCTCGCTGTCGTGGCGGCGCGCGTGCTGGCCGGGCGGCGGATCGCGGTTGGCGTCGTCGTCGCGCTCGGGGGCGTTGCGATCTTTGTCAACGGCGCCCCGCACATCGGCGCCGACTTCGGCGGCCCGCCGCCGCTGCTAGTCGGCTTCATCATCCTGGTGCTGATGGTCAGGGGTGTGCGGGTCACACCGCTGCGGGGGCTTGCGCTGGGGCTGGCTGCCGCCGCGCTCGCGATCGGGATCTCCTGGCTCGACTGGCTCCGCCCCGAGCCCACCCACCTCGGCGGTTTCTTCCAATCCCTCCTGGACGGGCAGGCCTGGGACGTGGTGGCACGCAAGGCCCACCAGCTCTTCACCCAGGTGCCGTGGCCGGGCTGGATCGTCGCCGCCGTCGTGGTGAGCGCGGGCGCGGTGTGCCTGCGCCGGTCGGGCCTGCACCTGCTACGCGACCGCGCCGACTTCCCCGAGCTGCGCGCCGGCGCCATCGCCGCGACCACCACCCTGCTGCTCGCCATGCTCATCAACGACTCCGGGCTGGTCATCCCGCTCATCGGCGGGATCTACATGTGTGGCCTGTGGGTGATCGCCGGGCTGGACGGCACCGAGAATGAGCGCTACGGGCGCAACGTCTTCGAAGCGTAAAACCATCCTGCGTGAGCCGGTAGCAAACCGTTGGGGGGGGCGGGCTCGGCGGCTCCCGCTTCATGAGTGGTGGAAGGCCCCGCCCGCCCTACCGCGCGCCCTACGTTGCGCCCTATTTCACGGCGCGGAACGGAACGCCAGGCTCAGGAACCTGCCCGGAGCGCTGACGCGCCTTGACCTTCGTGCCGCGTAGCCGGCGGGCGTTGACGGCCCGCACCACGTCGGCGTACTGGCTGGCCCGGTGTAGCTGACCCGCGAGGTCGTTGCGCGAGGGGCGGTGGTAGAGCTTGCAGGGGATCTCCTGGACGACGAAGCCCTGGGTGAGCAGGTCGATCGTCATGCCCACTTCCACGCCCCAGCCGGGGGCAAGCGGGTGTGCGGCCTCCACGGCTTCGCGGGTGAGACAACGCTGGCCGGACAGCGGCTGCTGCGCCTCCCAGCCCGTGAGCTTCTTGATCCAGCGCCGCGCGAACCTGGTCACCACCCCATGCCCGCCCGCGCCGGTCTGCGGGGGCAGGTAGGCGATGGCCATGTCCACGTCGCCGGCGAGCACCGGAGTGACCAGCGGGGCACACTCGATCGCGGAATCACCGAGGTCGGCGTCGAGGAAAAGGAGGGTGCGGGGGACGGCGTCCTCGGCGTCGCGCATCGCGACCACCGACGCGCCCGTCTCCAGGGCGGAAGCCTTGCCACGGTTGACCGAGTGGCGCACCACCGTGGCGCCGGCGGCGCGGGCCACGGCACGCGTGTCGTCGTCGGAGCCGTCGTCCACCACCACGATGAGATCGACTTTCGGGATGGCGCGCGCGGCGCGGATCGTCGCACCGATGCGCTCCGCCTCGTCTTTTGCAGGAATAACGACAGCTACACGTTCGCCTTTCACACGTAAATTCTAACCGTTCCAGGTAAAGAATGTGCAAAGGAATGCGCGAACGTGCAGTGATCTATCGCAGAGTGACCTGACGGGAAATAATTCCCGAGCGCGTGCGGCGCTCCTCGGGGGAGAGGGGTTCGTCTGAGGCGGTCGCGGCCGTCAGCACCTCGTCAAACGCGGCAAGCGGGCCCTCAAGCTCGTCCGCCTCGGTGCCCGCCGCCAGTTCGAAGACCGGGATGAGCAGGCCGAGCGCGCGGAAGGCGCCGACGAACCGGGCGTCGTCAAAGGTGAGTTCGCGCTTGAAGTGCAGGCGAGCCAGGCCGTCCAGCACCTTCTCCTCCGGCTCCGGGCGCACCCAGCGCAGGAACTCGCGCTGCATGCGGCACCAGTAGGCGCCCTCCACGCCCGCCACCTGTGCGGTGGGAACCATCTGGTCCGAGGTCTGCTGGATCGCCATCTGAACGTTCGGATCCTTCGCATCCTCCTCGTCCAGCCAGTATTCGTAGGAGTCGCGGATCTCGAGCGTGCCGGCGCTAGCCGGATCGAGCACGTCCTGCAGACGCGGGCCCAGCACGGGTAGCTCGGCGTGCGAGATCGACTCACCCGGCTCCAGCTCAAGGGCTGCAAGCAGGCGGTCCGCGATGTCGCGCGAGGCATCTCCCGACGACGTCACCGTCTGCACCGCCACCAGCAACTCGCCGTTCTTGCGCCGCAACGCCGCGCCCATGCCCGGCAGGATCGTCACGAGCGTGATCTCGCGAGAGCCGTACTCGGGCGTCGTGCTGACCGTGAGGGTGGCCGCCGGGATGATCTCCCGCATCGCCACCAGCTCCGCCTCGAACGGCAGGCCCTCAAAGGGGCGGTCGACAAACTGGATGCGAGGCCGCTTCGGCTTGGCGTCCTTCTTGCGGCGGCTAGACTTACCCATCAAAGTTCCTGTTCTGTAGCTGCGGTTGCGCCGTGCAGGTGCGCGTTCAGACCAAGATTAGCAAATGCGCCGCCGACCTTCGGGCGCCCAGCGCCTGCGGGTAGAATGGGGCTGTGAATCTCGCAATCTTCATGGCAACCTCGGCCGACCCGACGGCGGTCAAAATCATCCAGTACGTTGGCATCTTCGCCGTGGCCTTCGGCGTCGGCGTGCTCGTGCGGCGCTGGTGGAACAACCGCTAGTCCGCCGCGAGCGCGGGGGTAGAGTGGGGCCATGACGATTCGCGTTGGTGTGGTTGGTGTCGGTGCGCGCAGTGCGTTGGCGTTGGAGGCGGAGCGCGCGAGCGTGGATGCGCAGATCGTTGCGGTGTGTGATCCGCACGAGCTCGTGGCCGACCGGGTGCGCAGCCGGCTGAAGAAGGATCCGGCGGCGCTTGTGGTGAAGCGGGATCTGGAGGGGCTGATCGGAGCGGGCGTCGACGTCGCGTTCGTGCTCTCCCCGGACGACACGCACGCTGAGGTGGCGATGACACTGTTGCGCGCGGGCATCCCCGTCTACCTCGAGAAGCCGATGGCGATCACGTTAGACTCCGCCACCGCGATCCTGGAAACCGCCTACCAGACGAAGACCAAGCTATACGTGGGCCACAACATGCGTCACATGCACGTGGTCACCCAGATGCGCGACCTCATCGGCGAGGGACGCATCGGCGAGGTCAAGGCGATCTGGTGCCGGCACTTCGTGGGCACGGGCGGCGACTTCTACTTCAAGGACTGGCACGCCACTCGCGAGCATGGCACAGGGTTGCTGTTGCAGAAGGCGGCTCATGACATCGACGTCATACACTGGTTGGCCGGCTCCACCACGCGTGACGTGGTGGCGATGGGCGACCTGATGGTCTACGGGCAGGTGGCCGACCGCGCCGACCACTCGGCAGAGCTCATGCCCGATTGGTTCTCCAACGATAACTGGCCACCGCTGTCTCAGCGCGGGCTCAATGAGGTGATCGACGTGGAGGACATCTCGATGATGCTGATGCGCATGAAGTCCGGCGTGCTCGCCTCCTACGAGCAGTGCCACTTCACCCCCGACTACTGGCGCAACTACACCGTGATCGGCACCGAGGGCCGCATCGAGAACTTCGGCGACGGCGAGGGCGGGCACATCAAGCTGTGGAACCGGCGTCACTACTACGACGCCGACGGGGATGAGACCTTCGAGATCGTCGGCGACGCCCACGGCCACGACGAGGCGGACACCAAGATCGTGGACGAATTCCTCCGCTTCGTTTCCGCCGGCAGTGAGACCGCGACGAACCCGTTGGGGGCGTGGGCGGCGGTGGCCGCCGGGATCTTGGCGACGGAGTCGCTGCGGGATGGGTCCACGCCGCGCGTCGTCCCCGAGCTGGATCCGGCGCTGGTGGCCTATTTTGAGGGAAATCAGCGGGGCTGAGTCCCGACGACGGCGAACCGCAGGCTCACGATGTGTGACGCGGATCAGTAGCGCGTGGCGGTGCTCGCGTTGTCGAGCGCCCAGGAAATCGTGCGCTCGGTGTAGAAGGCGCGCGCCGGGCCCGGCGAGAGCGAGAGGTCGTGCCGCCCGCCCGGCACCGCCAACAAGTCCACGTTGGGCCCGAGCCGCGGGGCGAGGCGCACCATGTCCTCCACGTTGAGCACGACGTCCGTGCTGTCCAGTTCCGCGTCGCTTGGCTTCTTCGGGTTGCCCGACGCGCTCGAGTGGGCAACGAGGATCGGGGCCGTGATGTGCAGCCCCGCCGCCAGTCGGGCTTGGGCTCGGCGCACGCCCCTAAAAAAGCCGGCGAGGACGGGTTCGGAGTCGAGAGGCTTGTGAGCCGGATCGAAGCGGAATTCGCCGCCGAAGTCGACGTGGAGGCGGCGGGCGTAGGTGGGATCGAGCTTGCCGATCCGCAACAGCGGCAGCCGGGCGCCCAGGCGGTCCACAAGGGTGGTGAGCTGCTTCTTCTGCAGGTCGGAACCGTTGTGGTCGAACCACGGGGAGTTCAAGATGAGGGCGTCCGCCGCACCGGGATTCGCCGCCGCGAAGAGCGGGACCTGCAGGCCGCCCGTCGAATGCCCGATGAGGATCACCTTCTTCGCGCCCCAGGCGCGCAGCACCTCGATAGCGCGGCCGATCTCCTCGTTGCGCACCGACATGTCGCGAACGTCGTCACGGTGGCGGCCGATGAGCGCGCGGCCGGCCCGGCGCATGTCGAGACCCACCAGGGCCACGTTCGCTTCCCGCCACGCCGCCGCATGTTCGACGTGGAAGAACGTGTCCACGAAACCGGGGATCCACAGAGCGGCCATGCCGGATGCGGCCACGAGCTGTTCGGCGTCGACCTCGTGGACCAGTACCGCGAACTCGGTGCGGCCGCGCGGGGCGCCGCCGTCGTCGTCGCGAAGGTAGATGCGCCGGCTGCGCCACGTGGGGCCGAGGTAGTCCGGGGCGGGGGAGCCGAGCCAGCCCGGCGTTGGGGTGGGCACTAGTCGACGACGCCGTAGAGGCGGTCGCCGGCGTCGCCCAGGCCGGGGACGATGTAGCCGCGCTCGTTGAGGTGGTCGTCAACCGCGGCCACCACCACGCGCACGTTGGCGCGGTCGCCGAGGTGATCCTCGAGGGCCTGTAGGCCTTCGGGGGCGGCGAGGATGCTGATCGCAGTGACATCGCGGGCGCCGCGCTCGAAGAGGTAGTCGATCGAGGCGATGAGGGTGTGGCCGGTGGCGAGCATGGGGTCGAGGACGAAGCACTGGCGGCCGGTCAGGTTATCGGGCAGGCGGTTCGCGTAGGTGACCGCTTCCAGGGTTTCCTCGTTGCGCTTCAGGCCGAGGAAGCCGACCTCCGCCGTCGGCATGAGCTTCATCATGCCCTCCAGCATCCCCAGGCCGGCGCGCAGGATCGGCACCACGATGGGCGCCGGGGTGGCCATCGCGCGGCCGGTCATCGGGGCCACCGGCGTGACGATCTGCTTGTCTACCATCTGCACGTCGCGCGTGGACTCGTAGGAGAGCAGCATGATCAGCTCTTCGACGAGCTGGCGAAACACTGTGCTGGGCGTCTTCTTGTCGCGCAGGACGGTGAGTTTGTGGGACACGAGCGGGTGATCAATAACCTGGACTTTCATACCTCTAATCTACCGTGTTCGCGGCCCGTGCGTTTCCAGATCGATACGATGGTGGCATGGAAGAATCGTGGATCGATCTGGTGTTGGAGCTGGCCCGCGGCGCCGGGGACGCCGGGGACGTCCCCGTCGCCGCGGTGGTGGTGGACGAGGCTGGGCGGGAGATCGGGCGCGGGATCAATACGCGTGAGATTGACCACGATCCGGCCGGCCATGCCGAGATCAACGCCCTGCGACAGGCGGGGCGGGCGCGCGGATCGTGGAACCTGTCCGGCGCCACCATGTACGTCACGCTCGAGCCGTGCACGATGTGCGCCGGGGCGATCGTGAACGCGCGCATCTCCCGCGTGGTGTTTGCCGCCTGGGACGAGAAGGCTGGCGCGGCGGGGTCCGTGCGCGACGTCCTGCGTGATTCCCGGCTCAATCACGAAGTGGAAGTGCGTGGCGGGGTCGCCGAGGAGCGGGCCGCGCGTCAGCTGCGGGAGTGGTTTGCCGCCCGGCGCGGGTGAGGAACGGTGTTCGGTCTCACCCCGGCGGAATTGCTCCCGTGCGCGCAATTCGGTTAAGATGACGTGCCGAGGTGGAGTGTCCGAGCGGCCGAAGGTGCAGCACTCGAAATGCTGTGTAGTTAATAGCTACCGCGGGTTCAAATCCCGCCTCCACCGCCAAATTCCTCCGGTATGGGTTCGCCTGTGCCGGAGGATTTTTCATGCCCGCCCGGCCGGCCCGGCGCGGCCCGCGCCGCACGCCCGGTCGGGCGCGCCGGCTTTCGCACGTTCGCAAACATGGCGAAAGTCATGGCCACAATGAGACCGGTGATCTATGTTCGCGGCCGCGGCGGCGGGTAGCCTGCCCTAGCGGGGGTTTATGCCCGCGCACTTTCGTCGCGCATGGCGCGCCACGCCGCGCCACCGACACATAGCCAAACATGAGGGGAACACAGTGAGCGCACCGGCAGCAAAACGAGGGATGCCAACCTCCGTCATCGTAGGGTTCGCGCTCTTCGCGATGTTCTTCGGGGCGGGCAACCTGATCTTCCCGGTGATGATCGGGGCCAACTCCGCCGCGCAGCTCCCGGCGGTCCTGGTCGGCTTCCTCCTCACGGGAGTGGCGCTACCGGTGTTGGCGATGATCGTCATCTCCACGGAAACTGCCTCCGAGCTGCGGATCGGCGGCATCGCGATGCGGATCGGTCGCCCGGCCGGCTTCCTCTTCACGCTCGCGGTCTTCCTGTCCACGGGCATGCTCTACGCCGTGCCGCGCGTGGCCACCGTCGCCTACGAGATGTCCACCCGCCCCTTCGTCTCCGATTCTGCCGACGCCGGCGGTGCGCCACTTTTCATCTTCACGCTGGTGTTTTTCGCGGTGGTGACGCTGTATTTGGTCAATCCGCGCAAGGTGGTCGACCGCGTGGGCGGCATCCTCACCCCGCTGCTGTTGGCCTTCCTGGCCCTGCTGATCGTGGCGGCCCTCATTCGTCTGCCGCAGATTGACAACCCGGTCTCGACAGAGCCGTCGTCGCTGACCGGCGGAATGATCAAGGGCTACTACACGATGGACGTGCTGGCCACGTTCGTCTTCGGCGTCGTGATCGTGACGGAGCTGAAGAAGCGTGGTGCCGCCAACCGACGGGCCCGGATCACCGGCATGACCAAGGCGGGCTTGGTCTCGGGAACGTGCCTGGCGGCGGTTTACATCGGCCTCACGCTGATCGGCTCGCGCCAGGCTGGCATGGGTTTCACGAACGGAGCCGAGCTGCTCGCGTCCGTCGCCGGCCAAATGTTTGGTTCGATGGGTCAGGTCATCTTCGGCATCATCACCCTGCTGGCCTGCCTGACGACGGCGATCGGCCTGCTGACGGCGTCGACGACGTACTTCCACCGGCTCCTGCGGAGGGTGCCGCGCTCGGTGGTGATCGCGGTGCAGATCGCTGTGTCGATCGCGCTGGCGAACCTGGGCTTGGAGACGATTCTGGAGGTCGTGGCGCCGCTGAACCAGTTCATTTACCCGATCGCGATCGTGATTGTGGGTTTGGGGTTGATTGAGCTGGCGATGCCGATCGCCCTCGACTGGACGTACAAGCTCGGCGCGCTCGTCGCCGCGATCGTGGCGTTTTGCGAGGCGGGCCTGATCGCCGCCCCGGAGCGCTTCCAGGCGATTGAGCCCGTGGTCGACGCGCTGCCCGCCTCCGAGTTGCAGATGGGGTGGACGACGCCGGCGCTGGCGGCGATCGTTGTGGGCTTGCTGATCGACGTACGACGCCGTCAGCCGCGCCGCTCGTAGCCGGAACCTGCACCGGCCAGAGCCCCGACACAAGTCATGAATCTGGCGCCCATCGGGCCCGTATAGCGATCGGCAGCCGGAATGTTCAAGTGAAGTGTCGGCCGGTGGGGCGGACCTGCCCTACCGCGGATCGACGGCCAAACACCCGCATCACGCCAGCAACCTCGCGCGGAAGTACACCTAGCCGCGCCCAGAAAAGCCGTGGTGACGAAGATCGCTGAGACCGGGGCGAGCCTGTGACACGCCCGACGGTGGGCGAAAAGCGAGCGACGGCGTCGGCGCAGAAACGCCACTTGCGGGCCTGTCATACCGTGGTCTGCTTCGCGCCCGCGGGCGCGCGTGTTTACACTAGGAAGGTTGAAGGTCGTGGAAGTCCGCGAACTTTTGCTCCGGCACGGTTCCGGGCCACGCGACCCAAGGCGTGAACCCGGCACCCCACCCGCCCGGGCGGTGTGCCCAAGGAGGATGCGCGGCGGGCGAGAGCCCGGCGCGCTGTTGCGCGAGGCGCGAAGGAGTAAATGTGTCGCAAGTTTTACCCGGCCCCACCCCGTCGTCGATCGGATTTAATCGGCAAAAGTACATCGACATGCAGTCGGCTCACATCCGCGAGCGCCGCGAACAGATCGGCGGCAAGCTCTACCTGGAGATGGGCGGCAAGCTTTTTGATGATAACCACGCTTCGCGCGTGCTGCCGGGGTTTACCCCGGACAACAAGATCGTGATGCTCGAGCAGATCAAGGATCAGATCGAGATCCTAGTGTGCCTTAACGCGAAGGATATTCAGCGCCAGAAGAAGCGCGCGGACCTGCAGATCCCCTACGAGGAGGACGTGCTGCGCCTCGTCGATGTGTTCCGCGAGCGTGGCTTCCTGGTGGAGAACGTGGTGATGACGCAGCTGGAGGCTGGCAACCGCCAGGCACACCAGTTCTCGGATCGGCTGGAGAGGCTGGGCCTGAAGGTGGCCCACCACTACACGATCCCGGGCTACCCGTCGAACACGAAACTGATCGTGTCGGAGGAGGGCCTTGGCCGTAACGACTACGTGCAAACCAGCCGCGACCTTATCGTGGTCACGGCGCCGGGCCCGGGTTCGGGCAAGCTCGCCACCTGCCTGTCGCAGATTTACCACGAGTTTAAGCGCGGTATTCGCGCGGGCTACGCGAAGTTTGAGACGTTCCCGATCTGGAACGTGGCACTGGAGCACCCGGTGAATTTGGCCTACGAGGCGGCGACAGCCGACCTGGAGGACAACAACGTTATCGACCCCTACCACCTGGCGGCCTACGGCAAGCAGGTGACCTCCTACAACCGGGACGTCGACGTCTTCCCGCTGCTGCGCTCGTTGCTGGAGATGATGATGGGCGAGTCGCCCTACCAGTCCCCCACCGACATGGGCGTGAACATGGCGGGGATGTGCATCAGTGACGACGCCGTGGTGCGGCGGGCCTCCCGCCAGGAGATCGTGCGCCGGTACTACAAGGCGCTGGTGGAAGAGGCGGCCAACGACATGGATCCGGTCCAGTCGGACCGGATCGCGCTGATCATGGCGGAGGCCGGCATCACGGTGGAGGAGCGCCGAGTGGTGGAGCCGGCGCTCGCGGTCGAGAGGGCCACGGGCGAGCCGGGCTGCGCGATCGAGTTGCGCGACGGAACGATCATCACGGGCAAGACCTCCCCGCTGCTGGGGTGCTCGGCGGCGATGCTGCTTAACGCGCTCAAGTACCTGGCGGGAATCGACCCGGAGGTGCACCTGCTGTCGCGTGATGCGATCGAGCCGATCCAGACGTTGAAGACGGAGCACCTGGGTTCGCGTAACCCGCGCCTGCACACGGATGAGGTGCTGATCGCGCTGTCGGTGTCGGCGTCGACGTCGCCGGAGGCTCGGCGCGCGCTTGAGCAGCTGCGCAACCTCGAGGGCTGCGACGTCCACACCACAACGATCCTGGGCACGGTGGATGAGGGAATTTTCCGCAACCTGGGGATCCTCGTCACGTCCGAGCCGCACTACCAGCGCAAGACGCTTTACAGGAAGAGGTAACATGTCCGCCACAACGCTCGGCCTATCGTCGGCGGAGGTCGACGAACGACGTCGTGACGGTCGCGCCAACGAACTTCCCCCGCGCACGGGGAAGACGGTGGGGCAGATCGTGCGCCAGAATGTGTTCACGCGGATCAACGCGATCTTGTTCGTGTTGTTCGTCATGGTGATGACCACGGGTTCGCTCGTCAATGGGGCGTTTGGCCTGCTCATCGTGGTGAACTCGGGGATCGGTATCGTCCAAGAGTTGCGCGCGAAACGCACGCTGGAGTCGTTGGTGATCGTGGGCGCGGAGCGGCCGCGCGTGTGGCGCGACGGGGAGCTTGCCGAGGTGGCGCAAGAGGACCTGGTGCTTGACGACGTCGTCCGGGTCGGTGCCGGAAACCAGATCGTGGTTGACGGCGTGGTCGTGGCGTCGGATTACCTGTCCGTGGACGAGTCGAATCTGACCGGTGAGTCGGACGCGGTGCGTAAGGCGCCGGGCGATCCGATCATGTCGGGTTCGTTCGTGGTCTCCGGCTCGGGGGACTACGAGGTGACGAAGGTGGGCGCGGAGTCGTATGCGGCGAAGCTCGCCGCGGAGGCTTCGCGATTTTCGCTCGCCCACTCGGAGTTGCAAGCGGGTATCAACAAGATCCTCACCTACATCACGTGGGTGCTCATCCCGGTGGGTCTGCTGACGATCTACTCGCAGACGCGCGGTGGGGTCCACGATTACCGCTCGGTCGTCCTCGAGATCACGGGCGCGCTGGTGCCGATGGTGCCGGAGGGCTTGGTGCTGATCACGTCCACGGCGTTCGCGCTCGGAGTGATCCGCCTGGGCAAGCGCCAATGCCTGGTCCAGGAGCTGCCCGCGATTGAGGGGCTCGCGCGCGTGGATGTGGTGTGCGCGGACAAGACCGGGACGTTGACGGAGAACACGCTCGTCTTCTCCGAGCTCGAGGTGATCGGCGACGGGCGGGTCGCTCACGAGGGCGCGGCCGGCGGATCTGACGAGGGGGCCCGGTGCGCGCAGGTCCTGGCGCAGCTGGTCGCCACCGACCCCGACCCCAACGCCACCGCGCAGGCCATCGCCGAGCAGTTCCCGGCCGAAGGCGAGAAGTGGGAGGTGGTCGAGCGGGCGCCGTTCAGCTCGGCCACGAAGTGGTCGGGCGCGACGTTTGCCCGGCCCGAGGCCGGGCAAACGGGCCGGGTCACCTACGTGATGGGCGCCCCCGACGTGCTCGGCGGCGACCACCCGGCTGCCGCGCGCGCCGAGGAGGTTGGGGCCACGGGCCGCCGCGTCCTCATGCTGGGCCGGGCACAACGAGAGGTTGGCGAGGAGGGCGCCCCCGGCGTCGTGACGCCGCTGGCCCTCATCATCTTCGAGCAGAAGATCCGGCCCGACGCCCGCGACACCCTCGAGTTCTTCGCCGAGCAGGACGTGGAGGTCAAGGTCATCTCGGGTGACAACGCGGCGTCCGTGGGGGCGGTGACCGAGCGCCTCGGCGTCGAGCAGGGCACGCCCGTCGATGCCCGGCGTATCGAGCCCGCCGACTTCGCCCGCACGATCGAGGACAACCGCGTGTTTGGGCGGGTGCGCCCCGACCAGAAGCAGGAGATGGTCAAAGCCCTCCAAGCCAACGGGCACACGGTGGCCATGACCGGCGACGGCGTCAACGACGTGCTGGCCCTGAAGGACGCCGACATCGGCGTGGCAATGGGCTCGGGCTCGGCGGCCACCCGTGCGGTGGCGAAGATCGTGCTCCTCGACAACCGTTTCGCCACCCTCCCGCACGTGGTGGCTGAGGGCCGGCGCGTGATCGGCAACATCGAGCGGGTGGCCAACCTGTTCCTCACGAAGACGATCTACTCGGCCTTCCTCGCGATCCTCGTGATCCTAGCCGCCGTGCCCTTCCCCTTCATGCCGATCCACGTGACGATCACCGGCTGGTTCACCATCGGCATCCCCGCCTTCATCCTCGCCCTGCCCCCGAATCACAACCGGGCGCGGCCGAACTTTGTGCGCCGGGTATTGCGATTCGCGGTGCCGGCCGGCGTCGTCGTCGGGGCGTCGTCGTTCCTGGCCTACATGGTTGCCTCCGGCTGGGACGTGCCGGCCGTGCACGTGCAGGAGTCGACGGCGGCGCTCGTGGCGCTCATCATCCCCTCCTCCTGGGTGCTGTTCTGCATTGCCCGTCCGCTGTCCCCGTGGAAGCTGGCCCTGGTGGTGTTGCCGCTGGCCGGGTACGGCGTCATCTTCACGTGGGACGTCACCCAGCAGATCTTCATGCTCGACTCGTCGAACGCGGCAATGATGTGGACGGCCACCCTCATCGGGGTGGGCGGCGCGCTCGTGGTCGAAGCACTGTGGTGGATCATCCGGGCGCGTTCGGCGCAGCCCATGCCCCTGTGGAAACCGGAGCCGTTCTTCGAGGAGGCCGCATGATCGCTCACCTTCGCCTGTTTGCGGCGGCCGCTGACGCCGCCGGAGCCGAGGCCGTGTCCGTGGAGGTTGCGCGCGGCGCCACGGTGGAGGAGCTGGTGGCCAGCGTTCACGGCGCCGTCGCCCCGGCCGATCCTGAACGCCTCGAGCGCGTGCTCGGGCTGTGTTCGTTCCTGGTCAATGGCAAGCACGCCGAGAGGACGGCGATCCTGCCCGACGATCCGAGGGTGGACGTCCTGCCCCCGTTTGCGGGCGGCTGAGGGGCGTGAGTGTGCGTCATGGAGCCGGGGCTGGCGAGGGGCCCGCGGGCGAGCCGGCGCGGCGCGGCGTTACGATTGCGGCGCTCGTCGAGCCGGGCCCCGAGCTGACCCCCGACCAGCGGGAACGCTACGCGCGGCACATTGCGCGGGAGGAGATCGGCGAGCTTGGGCAGCGGAGGCTGCTGGGCGCGCGCGTGCTTATGGTGGGGGCCGGCGGCCTAGGCTCGCCCGCACTGCTGTATCTGGCGGCGGCGGGAGTTGGCGCGGTCGGCGTCGTCGACGCCGACCGCGTGGATATAACCAATCTTCAGCGCCAGGTCATCCACTCGACGGCCGCGATCGGGGAGCTGAAGGTTGATTCGGCGGCGCGCCGGCTCAAGGAGCTCAACCCGGACCTGGCCGTCCAGACTTTCCCGGTGCGGCTGACGCAGGACAACGTCGATGGGGTGTTCGCCGGCTGGGACCTCGTCCTCGACGGCACCGACAACCTGCAAACCCGTTTCCTGATCTCCGACGCCGCTGCGCGGGCCGGCATCCCCGTGGTGTGGGGCGCACTGCTCGGCTGGCAGGCGCAGGTGTCGGTGTTCTGGACCGGGCCGCGGGCGGTGGCCGCCGGCTTCCCCGGCCCGAACGGGCTGTGTTTGCGCGATCTTTTCCCGGTCGAACCGCCCGCCGGATCCTTGCCCACCACCGCCGAGGTGGGGCTGATGGGTGCCGTCCCCGGCCAGGCGGGTGCGGTCATGGCTGCCGAGGCGATCAAGCTCATCACCGGCACGGGCCGCCCGCTCGTCGGGCGCGTGCTCTTCCTCGACGTTTTGGCTGCTCGCACGCAGGAGATCCCCTTCGCCCCGCGGTGACGCTCCCGGCCCGCTTTGCCGATGAGCGGGCTGGTGAGCGCCCTACGTGGGACGATTTGAGCCGTATCTTTATATATACGAAGATACGGCTCAAATCGTCCCACGAAGGAACCACCTCCGGGTTAGTCGGCGATCGAGAAGTCCCGGGCTAGCTCCATCGCGCGCTCCGGATCGAGCACGGCCAGGTGCGGCAACGGGTTGATCCCGGTGATTTCCACGTAGTCGGTCAGCATCTGCCTGACGATCCTGCGCAGCTCCTCGGGTTGCCAGGGCTTGGCGATGTAGTGCTCAAGATCGGCATCGTTGACGGCACGGATCGTGTCGGACAGGTCGGCCTGCCCGGTCACGAGCACCTTGCGGGTGTCAACGGTGCGTTCGTCGTCCATCATCTGCACGAGGAAGTCCACGCCGGTGGTGCCGGGCATGCGGTGGTCGCACAGTGCGAGCGCGAGCGCATCGCCGGCGCCGTCGATCTCGTCGACCACCTCCCAGGCGTCCTCGACGTCCTCGGCGGGTTCGATGCGGGCGACGTCGGCGAAGTCAATGAGGTCGCGCTCGATGGAGGCACGCACCTCCGGCTCGTCCTCGACGATGAGAATCGCAAGTTTCATGATTCCTCCTGCTCGGTGGTGTGGGTTGGTCTGAGGGGGATGTGGTCGGGTCGGTGGATGGCGGTGGGGTCGTCCGCCGCCACGCCGGGGGAAGCCGCCGGGCCGGGGGAAGCCGCCGGAGGGCCGGCGATCGGAAGCGAGACGGTGAAGGTGGTGCTGCCCGGGCCGGTGTCGACGCGGACGGTGCCGCCGTGGCGCGAGACCATGTTGCGCACTACCGACAGCCCGATCCCCATCCCGAAACGCACCTGGCCACCCTTCGTGGTGAAGCGCGGCTCGAACATGTTTTTCTGGATCTCGGGCGCGATGCCGGGGCCGTTGTCCGCGATCGCGACGATGACGTTCGGCCCGTCCACACCCGTCGTGATGCGGATGCGGGCATCGGGCTGGTCGGCCATCGCCTCGGCGGCGTTGGTGATGAGGTTCGTCCACACCTGCGAGAGCTGGCCGGGGTTGCCGGTGATGTGGGGGATGGTGTGGAAATCGCGTTCGACCTTGACGTTGAGCAGGCGGTGAGAGACGAGCCGGAGGGTGTCGTCGAGCCCGACGTGAACGTCAACATCCGTGATCGGATCGCCGTCCGGGCGCGCATAGGAGCGCAGCGAGGCGACGAGCTCCGTCACGCGGTGGGTCGCCGTTGAGATGTTGCGCAGGCCCGTGCCGATTGACGCCGCCAGCTCCACGGTCTCCACGTCGATGCCGCGCGAGCGCTTAATCTCCGTGGCGAAGGCGGGGTCGTGGATGCCGGCCAGCACCAGCCGTTGGGCAGCCGCCCGATCCCCCAGCGCTTTCTCCAGCTCGCGGCGGACCTGGCGCTCCTCGCGGGTGGTGAGCGAGGCAGCTCCGTGGGCGCCGTCCATTGCCGCCAGCACCCGCCGCGCCCACTTCTGGTCCTTCGCGGTGCGAGCTAGGGCGTGGACGTCGTCGTACAGATGATCCCCGATGCGCTCGATGGCGGCCATGGGGTTGTTGAGTTCGTGGGCGACGCCGGCCGCGAGCTCACCGAGCGAGGCGAAGCGGGCCTGGCTCATCAGCTCGGCGCGGGCCGCCTCGAGGTTGCTGAGCGCCTGGGCGAGGTTGGCGCGTTCGCGCTCAAGCTCGGCGGTGAGCTCCACCTGCTCGATCTGGATGTCCTCAGAGCGGCGCAGGCGACGGTCGAAGGAGCGCACAAACAGGGCCGCCACCAGCGAGGGGATCTCGGAACTGTGGCTCCAGATGTAGTTCATCTGCTCGAAGGTGAGCTGGACGGCGACCACGTTTGTTGTCGTGCGGGAGGTGAAGAACGCGTTGCGGCCCGAGGTCAGGGCGAGCATGCCGATGAGCCGCCCCGTTGTGGAGCGATGCATGGTGACCGCGCCGACGTCGGAACGCATCTCGAGGGCGACCTGCCCCGACAGCGCCAGCGTGATCTCCTCGACCCGCTCGCCCTCGGTGGTCAGGCGCGTGTTGGGCGGGTGGTGGACGCGCGGCTGATAGCCGAGCAGCTCGTCGGCGAGCTCAACGATCCGGTGGACGATCTCCAGGTCGGAGGCGTCGAGGTTGAGGGCGAATCGTTCGTCGACAGTGGCGCGCTCGCGGCGCCCGCCCGCCTTGACACGCGTGTTCTTGCGGTAGCGGCGCAGCTGGGTGCGGATGTCGCGGGTGAAGGGCAGGCGCGGGACATCGGGGAGGTAGGCGAGCAGGTCGAGCCGGTTGGAGTCGGCGAGCGTGGACAGGCCGCTGACCTCCCGCTCCGTGGTCAGCAGTACCACGCGGATGTCCTCGTGGCCAGGTTCGGTGATGAACTCGTAGACGGGGTGGTGCGCGGCAAGGCCGTGCTTGTCTACGGTGAGCGTGATGACCGCCAGCTCATCCAGCTCCCCCTCCCGCTCGCGCAACTCCTCGATGCCTGCCATGTGGTGGACGATGCACTCCCCGCGCAGCCCCTCCGCGAGCCAGTGTGGGACCGAGGCGGTGAGCGGGTCCGTGCTGAGCATGACGACGTCGAGCGGGCGCGCGTCCACGATCGGGATCGACGGCTGGACGCCGAATGTGGCCGAGTCGAGCGCGGGGGAGTGGAACGGCGCGCGGTTGAACGCGGCCGAATCGGACGTCGTCGGGAAACCCATCGTTACGCCAGCCCGATCGCCGACCACAGGGAGGGCAAGGCGAAGATAAGGACGGCGGTGGCCGCCGTTCCTACCACCATGCCCAGTAGCGCCATCTGGGAGATCTTGATCTCGCCCGTCGAGTAGGCGATCGCGTTCGGCGGGGTGGAGATCGGCATCGACATGCCCAACGAGCACGCGATCGCGACGACGACGCTGACCGTGAGCGTGTCCACCCCGTCGAGGGAAACAGCAAGCGATACCGCCAGCGGGACCAGGAGGTTTGCCGCCGCCGAGTGGGAGATGACGTTCGCCATTCCGAAGCCAATCAGGCCCAGGATTGCCACGATCCACACGCCGCCCAGGCTCTCCCACGGCACCGAGCCGACCAGCCAGGCGTCCAGGCCGGTGGCTCCCACGCCCGTGCCGAGCGCGATGCCGCCCGAGACCAGCCAGAGCACGGGCCAGTCGAGCGCCTTGATGTCGGCCCCGCCCATCACCTTCAGGCACAGCAGAGCCACAACCGGGAAGAAGCCGACGGTGTTGGAGGAGATTCCGTGCAGCGGCTCCGTCATCCAGGCCAGGATCGTGATGCCGGCGATGACGTAGAAGATGCGTGCGTTGGTTGTGCGGTCCCAGTTCGAGGTCATCTCGACGTGGATGCGGGCGTCCTTCGGCAGGAACACGAGGGAGAGGAACAGCCAGGAGAACAGGAGGATGATCAGCATGAATGGCACCGCCATGATCATCCAGTCGACGAAGGAGATTGTGATGCCGCGCTCTGCGAGCGCGCCGATCGCAATGGCGTTTGGCGGGGTGCCGACGGGCGTTCCGATGCCGCCCACGTTCGCCGCTAGCGGGATGGATAGAGCGACGCCGGCACGAGCCTTGCCCTTGGGCAGGGCCTTGAGGATAGGGACGACGACGGCGAACATCGTGGCGGTGGTTGCCGTGTTCGACATGAACATCGACAGGATCGCCGTGATGAGCATGAGGCCGGCGGTGGTGGCCCGGGCGCTGTCCGAGAAGGGCTTGAGCATGACGGAGGCGAGGTTGCGGTCCAGGCCGTACTTTTCCGCTCCGTGAGCGATCATGAAGCCGCCGAGGAATAGGATGATGACCGGGTTGGCTAATGCTGCGAAGTAGGCGGAGGCGGGCAGGAGCTGATCGGCGAGCGCGCCGTCGTCGGCGGCGGCCGGGTCTGGGAGGGCCGGGTCTGGGAGGGCCGGGGCGAACACCCCGCCCTTTGCCACGAACAGGACCTCCAGCATGATGACGAGCACCGCCGTAGCCGTGAGCGGGATCGGCTCCGTGATCCAGAAGATGATGGCCAGCAGGAAGATGGCCAGCATGCGTTCGCCGAGCGGCTCGAGGTTGGGGATGTCGACGAGGAGTGGGAAGGCGAAGGCGATCGCGCCTAGGATCAGGCCGATCTTTTCCTTCGTGCCGAGCGGCGTGCGGCGCTGGGCGATGGGCGCCTTGCGGGTGCGGCGGGCTGGGCGAAGTGCGCGTTGGGGTGAAGCGTGTCCGTCATTGGAGGTGGCGCGTGTGGCGTCATTCATAAAAAACATCCTAGTGTTTTCTATGCCACACTTTTGGGCCCAATGGCTCGAATAGGGCACGCGTTCGGCTCGGTTGGCGGGCCCGTCCAGGCGTCATTGCGGCGGATGCGGTCGGCTCATGGTCCTTCGGAAGCCGGCGTGACCAGCGGGAATACCAGTGGGAATAATTCCCAGACAACTCCCAGACATCACCAATGGATATCCAAGTATCGATTGCCATACTAGAGACATCGCAAGGACATCCCCCTTCAAGGTATTCCTTTCGTGTGTGTGATGCTGAAGCCTGACACACTGGCTGGAGAAGAAATTTGTGCAGTCTTCTCCGTTACGGCCAGAGTGTCTGCCCGAGGCGGGCCGCCTAGCGTGGATGGCGGCCCGCCTCATTTATGTGTTGAGCCCTTGTGGGGCCCGTTGGGGCTGGCTGGTTTTCGGGGGCATGCATCGGCCCGCCGGTTGCCCGGCGGTGCGCCGCCTGCGCCCCGACGCAACTCGGGAATCTGGGGCCGGCCGGGCCCGTATAGCGATCGATAGCCGGTATATTCAAGAGAAGTGTCGACAGGTAGCACAAATCCTCAAGTGAAGTGTCGGGGCAGGCCCGCACCAGCTGGCTGCCCGGCGATGCTCCCTACCGCGGCCGACATAACTCAGGAATCTGGGGCCAGCCGGGCCCGTATAGCGATCTGCAGCCGGTATATTCAAGTGAAGTGTCGACAGGTAGCCCGAATACTCAAGTGAAGTGTCGGGCTCGGCCAGCCCCTACGCGGCGGCCGGCCCCTACGCGGCGGCTAGTTCTTCTTGCCCGCACGCCCTAGGTAAATGCCGATGAAGATGATCGCGAGCACCGTGGCTACGATCCAGCGGAGCCAATCGATGCCGGGTGTGTTGGTGGGGTAGTTGAACAGCTGGAGGATGAGGTTGCCAACCACCACGCCGGCCACACCGAGTCCGACGGTTGCCGGCACGGAAATTGGGGCATCCTTTCGGATGAAGCGAGCGAGGAAGCCGATCACGGCCCCGAAAACAATTGTTCCGATAATGTTGCCCATGGATTGGAATCCTTTCTAGTTTTCACGTCCCGGGTCTGGGAGGCGTGGTGTCCACCCTACGTCATGGCGCGCGCTCCGCGCGCGGCGAGCCGCGCCGCCACCTAGTCGGCGACGTGAGAAGTTGTGATGAGGCGCACCTGTACGGCCTTGACCTCGGCGAATACCGACGCGCCTTCTTCCACCCCGAGCTCGGCGGCGGCGCCCGCGGTGATAACCGCGTGGATTGGCGCGGCAGAGCCGATATCCAGCTCCAGGTTCACCCCCACGGCGGCGGTGCTCACGGAGCGTACCCGCGCCTCGAAGACGTTGCGTGGCGAACCGGGCGTTCGCTCGACGCGAAGGGCGACGGCGGTGGGTTCAAAAACGGCGGCGCCCGGCTCGCCTTCGGCGAGCCCGTCGGCGATCCCCTGGAAGGTCACGCCACCGGAGACCAAGCCCTCGGCGCCCATCACTCCGAACTGCATGTTCACCCCGGCGAAGCTGGCCACGAAGGCGGTGGCCGGACGGCTGAGCGCTTCCGGCACGGGGGCAAGCGCGACGAGTTTTCCGCCCTCGAGCGCGGCCACGCGGTCGGCGAGGGTCAGCGCGTCGACGATGTCATGCGTGACGATCAGCGTCGTAATGCCCGCCACCCGCCGGGCAATGATCGCGCGTAGCTGGGCGGTGGCGGTGGGGTCGAGGGCGGCGAAGGGTTCGTCGAGCAGGAGGAGCTGCGGGTTGACGGCGAGAAGCCGAGCCAGCGCCACGCGCTGAGCCTGCCCGCCGGACAGCTGGCGCGGGTTACGCTGCTCGAGGCCCGCCATCCCGACGGCGGCGAGCTCCGCCCGCGCCCGCTCGCGCGCCTTGGCCTTGGCCACCCCGGCACACCGCGGCCCGAAGGCCACGTTGTCGAGCACGCTCATGTGCGGGAACAACGCCGGCGCCTGGTCGAGGAACCCGACGGCTTCCGGCCGTTCTACCCGCGATGTTGGGCTTGTGATGTCCCCGGCGAGCAACCGAATCCCGGTCGACTTGCCCGACCCATTCGGTCCGATGAGCGCGATGGTTTCGCCGGGTTTCGCCTCGAGTCGGTAGCGAACTCCCCGCTCGGGCACGTCCGCCTCGAGCACGAACCCGACGGGCGCGCGCGTCTCCGGTTCGGCTTCGGAATCGGCCCCGACGCCGCCGCCAGCCCCGCCGCCGCCAGCCCGACCCCCGACGACGCCAGCCGGCCCTCCGCCGTCGCCGCGCATATCGGCGCCGCCGGGCTTTTCGGCGTCGTGGGTGCGGGCGAATCGGCGCGAGCTGTGGGCTTCGATGGCGGTGGAGAGCGCGGTGACGAGGAGGGCAATGAGGATGAGGAGGAGGGCGAGGGCGAGGGCGGAGTCGGGGTCTTGTTCGCGCTGAAGATAGACCTCGAGGGGGAGTGTGCGGGTGGTGCCCTGCAGGGAGCCGGCGAAGGTGATGGTGGCGCCGAATTCCCCGAGGGAGCGGGCGAAGGCGAGGGCGGCGCCGGAGACGATGGAGGGGCCAAGCACGGGGAGGGTGATGCGGCGAAACTGCACCCACCGGCTGGCGCCGAGCCCGGCGGCGGCGTGTTCGAGGTCGGAGCCGGCGGCGCGCGCGGCGCTGTCCACGGTGGTGACCAGAAAGGGCAGCGACACGAAAACCTGGGCAAGGATGACGGCCGCGGTGGTGAACGGGATCTGGATGCCGGCGACCTCCAGCGCCGAGCCGAGTAGCCCGCGCCGGCCGAAGGTGGTGAGCAGGGCGAGACCGGCTACCACGGGCGGCATGACCAGCGGCACGAGGACGAAGGTGCGCAGCGGGGTCAGCCAGGCGGGGCGGCGGGGTAGCTCGGCGGCGCGCGCGAAGATGAGCGCGAGGGGCGTGCCCACGAGCAGGCAGATCGCCATGGATGTCAGGCATGTGCGCAGGGAAAGCCACAGCGCGTCCGTGGAGGCGGCGGAGCTCAGGATTGGCCCCAGATCTGCCCACGGCACCCGCGAAGCCATGCCCACCAGGGGAAGGATGAGCATGGCGAGCGCGAGCGTGGCGGGGAGCCAAAAGCCCCGCGGGATGGCACGCATTACTTGCTTTCGCCCTCGCCGGTGCCGAACCCGTACTGGGTGAGGATCGCCTGGCCCTTCTCGGACATGACGGCGTCGAGGAAGGCTTTGGCGGCGTCGGGGTTGGGGGCGTCGGCGAGGGTGGTGATCATGTAGGAGGTGCCGACGTCGGTGATGCCGGGTACGTCGACGATCTCCACCTTGTCTTTCACCAGCATCGCGTCGGTGACGTAGACGAGGCCGGCATCCGCCTCGCCGGTCTCCACCTTGGTGCGAACGTCCGTCACGGACTGCTCTTCTGAGACGGGTGTGAGGGTGAGGCCGACGTGCTCGGCGAGCTGTGTGGTGGCGGCGCCGCACGGCACCTGCGGCGCGCACACGACCAGTTTGGCGGCGTTGGCTGAGATGAGGTCGGTGACGCCGGCCGGGTTGCCGCTGGGCACGATGAGGCGCAGCGTGTTCTTGGTGAACTCGGTGGGTGAGACGGCCGCCTCGCCCACCTTATCCATGCTGCCCACGTTGGCGGAGGCGAAGACGTCGGCCGGGGCGCCGGCGAGGATCTTCTCCGCGAGCGCGGAGGAGCCCTCGAAGGAGAAGGTGACGTCGACGCCCGGGTTGTCCGGTTCGAAGACGTCCTCTGTGATGCGTGGGAATGCGGTGTTGAGGGAGGCGGCGGCGAAGACGATGAGTTGTGAGCGGGCGTCTGAGTCGGCGTCTGAGGTGTTGGCGCCCTGGGAGCAGGCGGCGAGCAGGAGGGTGGCGACGGCCACCGCGGTGATTCTCTTCAGCATGGTTGTCCTTCCGAGGCAGGGGTGGTGTCTGAGACAGGTAGCGGGCCTTGACTAAACCCTTACTCGTTCTATAATGATCCCATGAGTATTTCAGCTGCTGTTATCACGATCTCAGATCGAAGCGCCGCCGGCAAGCGCGAAGACATCTCTGGCCCCACGGCCGTCCGGTTCCTCGAGGAGGCGGGCGTCAGGGTGATCGACACCGCCGTGGTCCACGACGACGTCCGAGCCATCGCCGAAGCCGTCCAGACCGCGGCGTACGACGAGGTCGACGTCGTCATCACGACGGGTGGCACCGGCATCTCTCCGCAAGACTACACGGCCCGCGCCATGGATCCGCTACTGCGCTTCGACATTCCGGGCATCCCGGAGGCGATCCGCTATCACGGCATTATCAAGGGTAGCCCCACGGCGATCCTGTCGCGTTCCCGCGCGGGCGTCATGGTGCTCGGGCGCAACCGCACCCTCGTGGTGAACCTGCCGGGCTCGGTGGGCGGGGTCGAGGACGGGATGGAAGTGCTCATCCCGATCCTCGCGCACGCGGTAGAGCAGATGCGCGGCGCAGACCACTGATCCCCTATAGGTCAATAACTCTGAGGAGATCCCTTCGCGGGACGATTTGAGCCGCATCTTCATATATACGAAGATGCGGCTCAAATCGTCCCGCGAACGGCGGCCGGCGAGGATTGCCGGTTAGCAACGTCCTTATAATCCGATGACCTGGAGGAGGTCCCCTGGGCGGACCTCCTCTTTGTCTGCCGGCACCACGGCGAGCACCTCGGCGTCGCGCAGCGCGGCCACGAGGTGTGAGCCGGAGCCGCGTTCGTGGACGGGCACGACGACGGCGGGCTCGCCCGTCACGCGAGCAGGCAGGTATTGGCGCCGGCCGGCCGGGGTGTTCCACGCCGCGCCGGCCGGCAGCGTCCGGGCGGGGCGCTCTGCCTGGCCGAGGAGGCGGGCGAGATAGGGGCGCACGAACAGCCGGAAGGACACCGCCACGGAGACGGGGTTACCAGGCAGGCAAATAACCGGCACTCCGGCGGGGCTGACCCCGTGACCTTGGGGTTTGCCCGGCTGCATGGCCACCTTCGTAAAGGCCCACCCGTGGGCGAGCCCGTATTCTTTGACGGGGTCGAAGGCGCCCATAGAGACCCCGCCGGAGGTGACAATGAGGTCCACGTCGGTGGGGAGCGCCGCGGCGAAGGCCTCGGCGGTGTCGGCCACCGTCACCACCTCGGTCGGCTCCCCGCCCGCCTCGCGGACCAGCATCGACAGGAGGGTGGAATTGGAGTCGGGGATCATGCCGGGTGAGAGCGGGTCGCCCGGGCGGGCTAGCTCCGATCCTGTGGCGACGACGCCGACGCGCGGCCTGCGCACCACCGCGACCCGCCCGTAGCCAATCGCTGCGAGCGCGGAGAGCGAGCGGGCGCCGAGCACGCTTCCCGCGGGCAGGGCGAGCGAGCCCGCCGCGAGGTCCTCGCCGGCGCGGCGGATGTTGTGGCCCAGGCGCGGCGCGGCAGTGACCTGCACGGTCGCGGGCAGGTCCGAGGCACCGGCGGGGGCGTCGGTGTCTTCCACCTTCACGACGGCGTCAGCCCAGTCCGGCACCGACGCGCCAGTCATGATTCGGGCCGCGGGCGGGAGGGCGGCGTCGCCGGCGAGAGCACGGCCGAGGGCGACGCCGGCGAGTTCCTGGCCGACCGAGCCCGCGGCGATGTCCGAGACCACCGCGAAGCGCCACGGCCCCCGGCCCACAAAGTCCCCCACCCGCACCGCGAAGCCGTCCATGGCGGAGTTGTCGAAGGGCGGGACGGAGAGCAGGGCGGCGGCGTCGTTGGCGAGGGTTCGGCCGAGGGCCCCGGCCAACGGAACGGTCTCGGACGCGAGCCGGCGCGGGCAAAAAGCCTCGAGGATGGACGCGAGATACGCCTCGGGCGTCGTCATCGCAGACATCACGCCTCCGCCGAACGGTCGGACTCGAAGCCGGGCCGCTCCCACGTGCCCGAGCGCCCGCCGGACTTGGCGGTGATGAGCAGGTCCGTGATGGCGGCAGAGCGGTCCACGCCCTTGACCATGTCCACCACGGCGAGCGCAGCCACCGACGCCGCCGTCAGCGCCTCCATCTCCACGCCGGTGCGATCCGCGGTGCGGACGGTGGTGCGGATGAGGACGTGGTCGGCCTCGAGGGTGAGGTCAACCTGCGCGCCGTGAACGCCGATCGTGTGGGCGAGGGGGAGGAGGTCGGGCACCCGCTTGGCGGCCGCAATTCCGGCCACGCGGGCCACGGCCAGCACGTCGCCTTTGGGCACGGTGCCGTCCCGGAGCGCCGCCATGACCTCGCCCGAGCACGTGACCTTGGCCTGTGCGCTCGCCGCGCGCACGGTCGGCTGCTTGCCCGTCACGTCGACCATGCGGGCCTCTCCGGCGGAGTTGAGGTGGGTGAGCTTCATGAACGTCCTTTCCGAGCGGGCAGAGGGAGTGTTCCCTGTTAGTGATCTTAATGCTCCTCCTCGATAACGAGCTCAGGGAGCGCCTCGATGAGGTCTTGCGTGCGTAGCGAGATCGTGACCAGGCGCGGCACGAGGTTTGCGATGTAGGCCGGGTCGCCGGTCTCGCGGCAGTAGTCACTCATCGCCGCACGACGCCGAGACCCCTGGGCCTTCGCCGGGATCAGGGCGCCAATTCGGCGGCTGAAATCGAATGAGTCGGCAACCCGAAGCGTCCCGGGTTTGCTTTCTCAGTATGTGCCTTGGTTATCAGATTCTCCCATCTACTCACACGAACAGAACCGCGGACGCTTGACAGTCACCCTTGTCGGAACTAACGAGTATTCTCGCCGAGATCATTGTCTGTGGTGAGAACTCTGTGCCAAGTTGCGAGGTGTCCGATAAGTGCACCAGCACATAAAACACCGCCAAGTCTTCCAGTCTCGAACCACAAGCTCAGAAGCAACAGCACTAAGCCGGCGAGTCCAATCAGAAAGAACAGTCTTCTTCCTATTGTGACCAGTCGGTTTTTGTTATCACTCGAAGCAGGCAGTATAAACACTCCCTACATCAAAAGCTCAAGTAAGAGCAATCAACAACTGATCTCCTGAGATTGTAGGGGCAAAAATGGTGTGTTCTCTGCACCTAGAGGCTTGTGTGACTCAGCGGATTCTCGCAAGGCTTCCTTTCGTCATGCGATCACCTTTGATGGCGGGTTACGTAGTTAGGTCAGTTGGCTACGAACTCTATGCCGAGATTCCACTGTTTTGCATTTGCTGCCGCCCCCAAACCAACGGCAAGGTCGAGCGCTTTAGCCGCACCAGGCGTAGGAGTTGGCCTACGCACAAGCCTATTCCAGTAAAGAAGAATACGCCCAGGCCTAGCAAGTTTGGTTTCACGGGTATAATCGCTACAGACCCTATACCGGCATCGGAGGCCAAACACCCCATCACGCGTTCACAGCCTCACGGGAAAGCAGGACTACTGTTTATGCATCACGACAACCAGGGAGGACCCATGGACCGCATCGGCCTGACCGGCGTGCAGGACACCCCAATCGACTCCGCCGCCGTCGCGGACTCCATCCGCAACGTCGCCGCCGGGGCGCTCGTCGTCTTCGAGGGGATCGTGCGCAATCACGACGCCGGGCGAGGCGTGACCGGCATCGAATACTCCTGCCACCCGAGCGCGGCCGAGGTGGTCGCCGGGGTCGCCGCCGAGGTCGCCGACCGCCACCCCGAGTGCCGAGTTGCCGTCGTACACCGGGTGGGCAAGCTCGCGATCGGGGATCTCGCCATGGTCGCCGCCGTGGCCAGCCCGCACCGCGGCGCCTCATTCGCCGCGATCGCCGACGTTGTGGACACGATCAAGGCCAAGCTGCCCGTGTGGAAGCGCCAGCTCTTTACCGACGGCACCGACGAATGGGTGGGCTCCGCCTAGCATTCCCGGCCGCGGGCAGACCGGCTCTGGCCGCCGATCTTGGGCATGTGCCGCCGGGCTGGACAAAGGCGGGGTCGTCGATCCCGTGCCCTGGGCCGGTTTCTGTCCCGCGTAGGTAACTGGTGAGTTTTTGTGCCTAAAGCCTTGTTTTGTCGATGAAACTCACCAGATTCACCACTTAGCGACAAAGCCCGCCGAGGTGAACGCCTCGCCCAGATCTCCGGTGTAGGTAACTGGTGAGTTTTTGTGCCTAAAGCCCTGTTTTGCCGATGAAACTCACCAGATTCACCACTTAGCGACGGACGGGCCAAAGTTCACGCGCCCGGCAGCCGCCAACCCGGCCCCAGCCGCCAACCCGGCAGCCGCCAACCCGGCCCCAGCCGCCAACCCGGCAGCGCCAACCCGGCCCTAGCCGCCAATCTCGGACATGTAGCGTCCGGGCTGGACAAAGCCGGGGTCGTCAATCCCGTGCCCGGGCTTCTTCTGCCACATAGCATCGGCCCAGATTCGGGCGAGTTCGGCATCCCCGGCGCCGGCGCGCATCGGGCCGCGCAGGTCCGTCTCGGTCCGGGCGAAGAGGCAGGTGCGCATCTGTCCGTCGGCGGTCAGGCGCGTGCGGTCGCACTGCGCGCAGAACGGCTTGGTAACGGAGGCAATCACGCCCACCGACCCGCCGGGGTGATCCGGCCCCGGAGCCACGTTCCACAACTTCGCGGGGGCCGAAGGGTCGGTGGTCGGTGCGGGTGTCAGCTCGAACTCCTCGCCCAAGTAGTCGAGGATCTCGTCCTGGGGGACCATGTTCTCCCGCGACCACGTCCCGCGTGGCCCGAGTGGCATGTGCTCGATAATGCGCAACTGGGCTCCGGCCCGCAGCGCGTATCGTAGCAAGTCGCGCAGGCCGGCTTCGTTGACGTCCCGCATCGCCACGGCGTTGATCTTCACGGGCGTGAGGCCCGCGGCGAACGCGGCCTCGATCCCGGCGAACACGGAGGCTAGGCGGTCGCGGTGGGCGATGTGCCGGTAGATGGCCGGATCCACCGAATCCATCGACACGTTCACCCGCTCCAGTCCCGCCTCAGCGAGGCCACCGGCTCGCTTGTCCAGGCCCAGCCCATTTGTGGTCAGTGACAGGCTCGGACGGCCTCCCGACGCCGTTTTCAGACTCGCGCCGTAGGCCACGAGGTCCTCCAGGGATTTGCGCAGGAGCGGTTCGCCGCCCGTGAAGCGAATTTCGTCAACGCCGAGCATCTCCACCGCGATGCGCATGAGCCGCATGACCTCGGCGTCGGTGAGCGTTTCTTCGGTGGGCAACCAGTCAAGGCCCTCGGGTGGCATGCAGTAGGAACACCGGAGGTTGCACCGGTCAGTGAGGGAAATGCGTAGGTCACGCGCCACGCGGCCCCACTGGTCGCGCAGGGGCGTCGCTTCAGTGACTGCCTGACTCATAGAACCTCACCTCGGGATACCTCCTGAAAGACCCACGTTACGGCGTGGGCTGGCTTTGTTCAACACTGCCGTGCCACGGGCGGAAGGCGGCGCGCAAAGGTGCGCGGGGGCGTGGAGGGCGCGGGGTAGGAGCGGGGGATGCGCCGGGTAGTAGGTCATGTCCGACTTCGAGTGGAGGCGGCGGCGTCTTTGACCTGGTGACGGCTGTGTACAGTGGTCAAAGCCCCGATGCCCGACATTCGCCGTCAGTCCACAATCAGGTTACGCTGCGGCGTCGAACGAGGAGAAAGCATGAACGACGACCTGACGCCAATGACGGCCGACGCAATCTACGCCACCATCGCAGCGCTCTCGCCGGCCCAACAGGCGATGCTCACCGAGATCTCCAAGCACGCCGAACCCGTCACCGTCATGCAGCTTTCCGCGGCGCTCACCCTGCACCCAAACTCCGTGCGCACCACCCTTGACTCCCTCATCGCACTGCGCCTCATCGACCGTCAGGCCATCCGGCGGCACGGCCGCGGCCGACCTTCCTGGGGCTACTTCCCCCTCGCACCCGACCGCGCATCCTTCGCCTTCACGCAGATGATGGAGCTGGCCAACATCTTCTGCGCAACCCTGCGCGAGACCTTTGACGACCCCGGCGCCCACGCCTACGACGTCGGGCGTGCCTGGGGTGATCGGCTCATCTCCCAGATCCATCGCGACTGCTGCGTCGACCCCAACGCCGACATGGACGTGCGCACCTCCCAAATGCGTGTCCTGTACACCTCGCTTGGCATATCTGCCGCCACCGACGACGCCGGAACGCACCTCACCGACCTGCGCACCCTCCCGTTCGACACGTGTGACGCCCACCTGGACCCGCTCATCCGCACCATCTACTCGGGCCTCATCGAACGTGTCATGGAGTGCGCATGCGGGTGTGCCGACGCGTGCGAGTGCTGGCCGTGCACGAACCCGGCCTGTGTCGGATCGCGAGCAGGGGATAGGGAGGAGGCCGCCTCGGCCTAGCCGGCAGGCGGGTAGGAGGCCGTCTCGCCGTCGTCGAAAGCCAAACGGATCGACGGCGCGGTGAGGTCGATCGTGACTGTGAGCGCGCCCTCGCCGAGGTTCGGATCTCCCGGCTGGCCGGAAGGGCGGGAGGTGACCCGGTAGGTGAGGTGCTCGTTGGCCTTGTCGAGGATCTCAATGCGCCCATCCACCAGCCACGGATGCCGACGACGCACGGCCACGAGCGTCTGATAGTGGTGGTACATCCACCAGCCGAACTCGCCCAGCGCATCCGGTGTGGGCGGCAGCGGCGGGCGGATCTGGTCATCGGAGGAGGCGCCCTCGCCCTTGACGCCGCGAAAGGCCTGCTCGTCGCCCTGGTAGATCGACGGGATCCCCGGCAGGGAGAAGAGGATCGCGGCGGCGATGGCGGCGCCGTCGTCGCCGAGGGTGGAGGCGATACGGTCGACGTCGTGATTGCCCACGAAAATCTGGAGGCGGTGACTGGCCGAGAATTCGTTGTGGCGCTCAAGCGCGTGGGCCAGTTCCCACAGGTTACGATCCTTAATTGACGACCAGATGCCCTTCCACAGCTCGTACTGCGTGGCAGAGTCGAGGTGGCCGGCGTCGATAAGATGCAGGTAGTCGCCGTGGATGATCTCGCCAACGAAGACGGCGTGGGGGAAGCGCTCGCGGACCCGATCCGTGACGCGGGCCCAGAAGTCGGTGGGCACAGAGTAGGCCACGTCCAGGCGCCAGCCCGCAATGCCGCGCTCGAGCCAGAATTCCATCGCCTCCACCACGAGGTCCTCGGTGGCGGGGTCGGTGTGGTCGAGCTCGGCGAGGTCGAGGTTGCCCTCCCAGTGCTGGGGGTAACCGTCTGCGGCGATCATCACCGGTGAGGGTTGGCCATCCAGCGCCGCAAGGGTGAGCGGATGGCGGACGCCGACGTGGTTGAACACGCCGTCGAGGATGATGTGCAACCCGCGGGAGCGGCACTCGGCCACCAGCCTGTCGAAGTCCTCATTCGTGCCGAGGCGTGGGTCAATGCGCAGGTGGTTCGTGGTGTCGTATCCGTGCGTGGTGGACTCAAACAGCGGACCGAACAGGATCCCGTTGCATCCCAGCTCCGCGACGTAATCCAGCCAGGGGCCGAGCTTGCGCAGCCGGTGCTCCTCGCCCGTGTCGCCCCAATCCTCCCTGATCGGCGCGCCGAGCGCGCCCAGCGGGTAGACCTGCCACCAGATCGCGTGTTCCAGCACGGTTCCTCCTTCATTAGCTACCCCCGAGCCTACCCTGCGAGTGGGGCGTGGCGCGGGTGTAGGGGCGGATGTCGAAGAGGGGCGAGTAGATCTTGATTGTGCGCCCGTCGTCGAGGGTGAACTTTGTGATCTCTTGGCCGCGGACGACGCCGCAGGGGGTCATGGTGGAGTTGGCTCGGGTGATGACGAAGTCTCCACGGAAGGGGTGGTGGATGGTGATGGAGTCGGTGGCCGCGGTTAGGCGGTAGCGGGCTGTGAAGTAGGCTCCGACGAAGAGGGCGAGGCCGCTGAGGAGGAAGAAGATGCCGGCCCACAGTTCGGAGCCGCCTCGGTTGATGGCGACCAAGCCGATGATCCACAGGAGGACGCCACCAACAATGTACAGGTACCGGGCTACGCGTGGGTAGCGCTGTTCCTGGCCGGATGTGGTGGGCTTACGGAACGTCATGATGAGGATGGCGCCGATGGGGGCGAGAGCGGCCACGGTGATCCACCCAATAGCTGACGGACTCATCATGCTCCTCCGTGTTCGCGCACTTAGCTATTCACGTGGCTGTCGTGTGCGCCCAACAGTCAAGAGCAGGCCATCTGACTGTCGTTGCGGCGAGCCAAACGGTCTGTTTTTCTGAGATTCTACCAACAGCTATTCGGGGTCGGGCGACTGGGGAACTCTCGCTACGTTGACTGATCCCGATCTCATATCCTGCTCATACCCTGTTCAACGGATTACGGGAATCGTTGCGCAGACACCGTCGCGGATTCCTTCGGGCGAACCTGTCACAATCACAATTTATGCCAAATGGCCTTCGGGGGTAGACGACCTGAACCCGATCTACATCATACCCTCAGCAGGTGTGCCGAGTTCCGTCTTCACTGCCATTGCAGGATCGACTGAGCAGCTACGTCTCATTGACAATTGCGCTGGCGCAGTTGCTGTGTCTTCATCGCGAACCGTGGCCACTGCACTACGTCCGGCAAAGCAGTGTACAGTCCTTGTCGATCTCGGCAATTTTGATGAAACTGCGACGACGAGCTTCGACATTGTCGGTCACGGATCCTAGACAAGATTTGGATTTAGACATGCTTATCTGGTTGTCACCTGTTCCCCGAAAGAGTCCCAGACATATGGAGCAACAAGGGTAACCCCATGAAACTGGCGTTATTGCTGGTGTTTGAGGGGGCTGACACTCCGTCGCGGCAGTGAGAGCCATGCAGTCGGAAAACGCTCGTATCTGGTCCGCCATGATTTCCTTCGGGTCCGGGTTCGGAGCGATTGTAGGGAGCCGACAACGCCCACATTTACGCATGGTGTGAGGGTTGACACGTATTTGGGGTAAATGTACGCTTTTGCAAACGATACGTAGCGCATGTAGCACATCCCTAGAACTGTTCGAGAGAAGGTGTTGACGTTGAAAGCGGTAACAGCCATATTCGCCACCATACTGCTGGCGGGATCGGCTTACGTTCCCCTCGCCGGAGACAGGGGCTATCCAGAACAGCCCGTTCAAGGTCGGACGCCCGTTAGCTCATGGACGGCGGCGCCCCAGGATGGCGAGCCTCACGGCTTCCCTAGGGTCGTCGGTGAAGATCGCCCGATCCTGCCGCAAAACTGTATAAGCAAAATGTGCTTCGGCGACGGTGGCCTGGGCGTTGGGCAGCGATTAGCCTTTGCTGCACTAAGTAATCGAAGCTTTTCAGTCACTAAAGAAGCGGCGAGAAGAGCCGTCGCGCGGAGAATCGACGTCGAAAAGATAGCAAAGTACGGAACGTTGAAGAAAACTAATAATGGCACGGCATACGTGCGCTACGGGATTTGGGAGGCTCGTTTGAGCCTTCGCAACGGCACTATTATGACTGTGGTGATGTGGTGATGGCTCGGCCGGACACTAGAGCGCTGACAGTCTACTGCTGGGCGGACGGTAGCGGGTTTGGGTGGAAGTCCCCAGGAGAAGCCATGTTCCCACAGACTGGATATTTCGATGAGTGCCCTTTACTCACGGTTGACGTCGATATTAATGGCAAGATTATCGATGTGAGCTTCGCGTTTGATGCAACAAACGGGAGACTCGAGAACGACATCGAGTGCAGCATTGATCGCCATTGCGAGGACGAATGGATGATCTGGAAGATTACCTTTCCACAAGGGAGCCTTCTGACCTGCAACGGCGTGGAGACCTGGCGCGCAGTCGGAAAGCTGGCAGACACGCTCAGCGTTACCTTAACCCCTCACAAAGAGATGCTCACCGTCTCCATTAAATCCGGGAAGCTGAGCGCATAACACTGCGTCGCACTGACGCCACAAAGTGCGAGGATATCAGGGTGCTTCGGATGCGACACACATTCTTGGCCATTAGCCCTAATCCGCGGGTTATAGGCCTGATCCGCCGGGAGGCCCGCGCCGGAAACGACAGTGTCTCGCGACATAGCCGGAACTATGTCGCGAGACATCACATGGTCGGGGTGGCGGGATTTGAACCCACGGCCTCTTCGTCCCGAACGAAGCGCGCTACCAAGCTGCGCCACACCCCGGTGTCTTGCGACTCAATAAATAGTAGCTGGTACAAACCCGAATCCGAAATTGCGCCGGGCATTGCGCGCGAATTCACACAGGGCCGCAGGCGGGAGCGAGCAGCTGGAGGCCGTTCGTGATCGCGCGGGATAGGATCCTGGCACGCAGGCCGATGCCCCTCGACTAGGCCGCACCAATCCCCGACACCGGAACGACGTCCAACAGGATCGCCTCCGGCGGGCAAAACGTGCGCAACGGCATGTAGGTGGCCGAGCCAATCCCCGCCGACACCTGCACCCACGCGGTTCCGCTCTCCTCCTTCGCGATCGCGGCACCGTCCCCCTTGATCGGAGGCTCGGAATCCGCGAAGCGAGGCCAGTCGAACAAGCCCGACGCCAACGACGGATCAAGGTCGCAGTTCGACACAAGCGCCCGATGCGGCGGCAGGCACACCTGACCACCGTGCGTATGCCCGGCGAAAATGAGGGAGCAACCGTCGGCGACCATCCGGTTGAGCACCCGCTGGTAGGGGGCGTGCGCCACGCCGATCCGCATCCTCGGCTTTCCCTTGCCAACGACGCCGTCGACAGACTTCCCGACGCCGCCCGGCTTTCCGGCCGGCCCGTCAGGTCGGCTAGCCCGGGTGCTCTCGCTGGCGCTGCCGGCCTTAGCCGACCCTGAAACCGCGACCTCAGCCGACGCCTCAGCCGGTGCCGGGAATCGATCGAGGTGCATGTGGGGGTCATCGACGCCAACGAACTCCAGGTCCCAACCGGCGACGGACAGCTCGGCCCGCGTGTTGGTCAGGTTCACCCACCCGCGCGTCGTGAATTCCGCACGCAATGCTCGCCACGGCAGCGGCCGGTGATCCGGCCGGCGCGCCTTGCCCCCACGGTTCGAGGGCCCGCGCAGGTAGCCGAACGGATTCTTGAAGACGGGGGCAACGTAGTCGTTGGAGCCGAAAACGAACACGCCGGGCACGTCCAGCAGAGGGTCGAGAGCGTCGAGGACCGGGGCAACCGCGTCGGGCTCGGCGATCATGTCGCCCGTGAGCACCACCAGGTCCGGCGCCGTGTCGGCGAGGTCGCGGATGAAGCGCAGGCGCTTCGTGTGCCGGGCAAGGGTGTGAGCGTCAGAGATGTGAAGGATCCGGAGCGGGCTTGCCCCGCCCGGGATCAGCAACGAACGGCGCCGAAGCACGTAGCTGTGCGAATGCACAAGGCCATAGGCGCCGGCCGCTAGACCGGCCGCGAGAAACCCGCCACCAGCCGCCAGCACGGCATGAGAAGTTCGCATGATGCCTCCTGATCGGGTGGGCTCGGCGGGCGGCCCGCCATCATCTGTCCGGAGGGCCGCCCGCCGGGGCCAGATCCCACGGGAATACGTCAGTTACCTGTCGAAATCCAGATCTCTATCCTGGTGCCCGGCGCCGCATCTTGCCCGGGGCCGGGAATCTGGCGAAGCACGGTTCCTGCGGGCTGGCTGGAGGACTCGGTTCGTGTGACGTACCCGTAGCCAGCCGCCAGCGCCGCCGACTGCGCGTCCTCCTGCGACATCCCAACGAGCGACGGTGCGGGCGCGCCCTGGGCGTCGTCGTGAGAAGCCGGCGTCTCCTCCGCGTCCCCCGGCTCCTTGGCGTGGGCACGGGGTGCGCGGATCGTGGTCGGATCGGTGCTCGAGCGCGTGAACTGCTTGACCGGTTCGTCCGCCAGTGCGCTGTCCATGAAGGTCTTGAACGTCATCGCCGGGTAGAGGCCACCGAACACTTCACGGTGGTAGACCCCTTTGATGACCGAGTTGAACATCGACACGTAGCCCTCATGGTGGCCCTGCCACACGGCGGTGGCCAACTGCGGGGTGTAGCCGACGAACCAGGCGTGGTTGTCGTCGTTCGCGGTACCGGTCTTGCCGGCGGCGGGCCGCCCGCCCGCAAGCTGGGCGCGCTCACCCGTGGCGCCGGTCTTGACGACCTCCGCCAGCGTTGCCGTGGTTCGGTGTGCGAGCTCGGCGTCGATCACCTGCCGGCATTCGGGCTTCCGTTCGGAGAGCACGTTGCCGTCCGAGTCCTCGATCTTCGTGTAGGACTGCGGCTCGCAACGGTTGCCGTCCGCGGCGAGGGTGGACATCGCCACGGCCATCGAGAGTGGCGTGACCGGGTTCGTACCGATGATCGCCGCGGGGTTCGGCATGAGCGGGAGTGGCTCGCCCATCTTGTAAGTCAGGCCAAGGTTTGCGATCTGGGCTGTCTCGGCGTCGCCGTCCATCGCCACGCGGCCGCGTTCCACGCCGAGGTTGGTTGCCATGTCCATGATGTTGCACAGGTCGAGCCGGTTGGCCATCTGGCCGTAGGCCGGGTTGACGGACTGCTTGGTGGCCGCCAGCACCGTCATCATGCCGGTACCGATGCCTTCGAGCGTGCCGGGCCCCCACGCTTCGCCGGGCCGCGCTCCCGGTGCGCAGCTGATCTTCCACGAGTCGGGGGAGAACTTCACCGGCGTGCCGTTGACCTGCTCGAGCGTGCCGTGCCCCTCCTTCAGCCACTCCATGAGGGTGAAGATCTTGAACGTTGATCCGGCCTGGAATCCGGAGCCTCCGCCCATGTTCATGCCCGCGTTGAGGTTGAGGGTCATGTCTGTCGGCGCCTCGGAGGTGGGGTTGCCGTAGTTCGTGTTCTGCACCATGGCGCGGATGTGCCCGGTGCCGGGCTCCACGGACGACAGGGCCATGTTGATGGAGGATTCGTCGTCGACCGGAACGGAGGCTACGACGGCGTCGTAAGCCGCCTGCTGCTCGGCCGGTTCGATCGTGGTATGGATGACGATGCCGCCGCGGTAGAGGGCCGCGATGCGCTCCTCGCGCGTGTCGCCAAGCGCGGGATCGTTGAGCGCGTCCTTGACCACGTACTCGCAGAAGTAGGCCGAAATCCCGGCCTCCGCGCAGCCGTTCGGGGCGGAGGTCACGTGGAGCATGTCCTCAATCGGCACGGCCACCGCCTGCTCGAACTCGTCACGCGTGATCATATCCAGCTTGTACATCTGCCCGAGCACGACGTCGCGGCGCTTCTTCGCCTCCTCCGGGTTAGTGATCGGGTTCCACTTGCCCGGCGCCTGTGTGATGCCCGCGATCATGGCGGCCTGCGGCAGCGTCACGTCCTTGGCGGAGACACCGAAGAAGTAGCGCGAGGCCGCCTCCACGCCCCACTGGGACGGGCCGAACTGGGCGAGGTTGAGGTAGCCGGTGAGGATCTCGTCCTTCGATAGCTTGTTTTCGACCGCGATGGCGTAGCGCGCTTCGGAGAGCTTGCGGGAGATGGTGCGTTCTGTAGCCGACGCGATGAGCGCGGAGTCCCCCAGGATGCGGCCCTGCTCGATGACGGCGTTCTTCACGTACTGCTGCGTGATCGTGGAGCCGCCGGCGAGGCGCCCGCCGGTGAAATTGTTGAACGCCGCGCCGATCAGGCCCTGGGCGTCGATGCCGTTGTGGGTGTAGAAACGCTCGTCCTCGATCGCGACGGCGGCCTGCTTGATGAGCGGCGAAATCTGATCCGAGGCGACGACGATCCGGTTTTCCGCGTAGAACGTGGCCAGATGTGAGCCGTCTGCCGCGAGGATGACGGACTGCTGGGAGGGCTTGGTGAAGTCAATATCTGTGGGCAGATCATCAAAGACCCGGGTGCCCGCGTTGGCAACCGTGCCGGCGCTGGCCGCCATGGGCAACGCCGCGGCGGCAAGGATCCCACCGCCAACTCCAGTCAGCAAGAAGAAGCTGAGCAGGGCGACGATGATCTGTCGGATGGTCATCTTTCGGCCAGAACTACGCATGTTTCAACAATAGTGGTTGGCACCGACAAAAGTGCGTGACATCGGCCATGCTCGGGGTGGATAGTGCGTGATTGTTGCAATGGTGTGATCGTGAACCCGGTGGCCGCTGCCTGTGGAAAACCTGGATGTGATTTTGTCGGTGCGGTTGGGTAGCATGTTGGTAAGTGACTGCAGTCACGCCAAGTTCGGGAGCAAGGGCGCTTTCGGTGAAGGGATAGGTAAATGACGCAGGTATATGAGGATCAGACGTGGGCGGTGCGCGCTATCTGTGCTAACACTGATCCAGATTCGCTCTTTGTGAGAGGTTCTGCGCAGGCCGATGCCCGCCAGATGTGCTTCTCCTGCCCAGTTCGTATCGAGTGCCTTGCGGACGCACTCGACTCGCAGATGTCCTTCGGTGTTTGGGGCGGGATGACCGAGCGGGAGCGTCGCGCCCTCGTCCGGCGCTTCCCCCACATCACCGACTGGTGGGACTACCTGACCGAATCCAACGACGCCGTCGCGGTCGAGCTACGCGCCGGTCGCATTCCGCGCCTCTCACGCCGCCCGGCAGCGCGCTAGCTGCAACTTCCCGGTGCGGCTGTGAACGCGTGATGCGGGTGTCTTACCGCTGATGCCGGTCTGGCTGAGCGGTGATGATGCCCGTGCGGTCGGGCTTGTACATGATTCCCTCGCCGCACTCGTGAGCGAGCACGGCCGCTGTGGCGGTGTTTGCACGGAAGGTATAGGCCGGGCCGGGCGTGCCTCGACACTTCACGTGAGGATTTGGCCTGCCTGCCGACACTTCACTTGAGTATGCCGGCTGCCGGTCGCTATACGGGCCCGGTGGCCCCAGATTCCTGAGTTGTGTCGGGTGCCCGGCGACGAACCGCTCTACTTCGCGATGAAGGTGACTTCCACTTCGACGGGTGCGTCGAGCGGCAGCACCGCCACCCCAACCGCAGAACGGGTGTGTGCGCCGTCGTCGCCGAAGACCTTGCCGAGTAGCTCGGAGGCGCCGTTGACGACGCCCGGCTGGCCGAAGAACTCCGGGTCGGAGGCCACGAATCCGGTCACGTGCGACACCGCCGCGAGGTTATCCACCCCGCCCACCACGGATGCCGCCGCTGCGAGGGCGTTGAGGGCGCATCGCGCCGCCAGATCATAGGCCTGCTCGGGCGAGATCGCCTGGCCGACCTTTCCCGTGACCAGCTTCCCGTCCACGAAGGGCAACTGGCCGGAGGTGCGCACCTCGTCGCCAATGCGCTGTGCCGGGATGTAGGCCGCGACCGGAGCGGCGACGTCGGGAAGCTCTAGTCCGAGCTCGGCCAATGCCTGTGAGATGGTCATTCGACCGGCCTCTTCATGTAGGCCACGGGGTTCGTGCCGTTCGGCCCGGGGATGACAGTGACAAGCTCGTAGCCGTCCTTGCCCCAGGTGTCGAGGATCTGCTTCGTGTTGTGCGCTAGGAGAGGCACAGTGACGTATTCCCAAGTAGTCATAACTCAAGCGTAATGAGGAGCGCGAGCCCCGGCAAGGCTGTCCGCCCCCGCCCCCGCCTCCGACCCGCCCTGACCAGGCCCCGCCCGGCTCCGACCCAGCCCAGCCCTGCCCCGAGCCGGCACCGCCCCGCCCGGCCCCGGCACCGCCCAAACGCAGCGGCGGGCGTGACCACTGCACAGCCACCGCACCGAGGCCGGCCTGGGCGGCCCACAAATAAACCGCAGGATGCAACGCCGAAAGGAGAAGACGTTGCATCCTGCGGTTGAACGCGGCGCGGATCAGACGAGCTTGATGCCGGATCCGTGCCGCCCGCGCCTGGAGGCTAGTGAGCGCGGCGCTGGAGACGACCTACCTGGATGAGTAGCACGGCACGGCCTTCGAGGCGGATCCACCCGCGGGCGGTGAAGTCCGCCAGCGACTTGTTGACAGTCTCGCGCGAGGCGCCCACGAGGTGGGCGAGCTCTTCCTGGGTGAGGTCGTGGGCCACGTAGATGCCCTCGGGGGTGCGCTCGCCGAAGCGCTCTGCAAGGTCGAGCAGGGCCTTGGCCACGCGGCCGGGCACGTCGGAGAAGACGAGGTCAGCCATCTGGTCGTTGGTGTTGCGCAGGCGGGTGGCGAGCTCGCGGAGCATCGCCTTGGCCATCTTGGGGTGCTCGTCGATGTAGTTCATCATGTCCTTGTGGGACAGGTAGAGGAACTTCGACGGAGCAATCACCGTGACCGTGGAGGACCGGGCGCCGAGATCGAAGAGGGACAGCTCCCCGATGATCTCGCCCGGGCCGAGGATGGCAATGAGGTTCTCGCGCCCGTCGTCGGAGGTGTGGGACAGCTTGACCTTGCCTTCGACGATGACGTAGAGCCGATCGCCCGCGTCACCCTCGTGGAAGAGCGACTCTCCGCGCTTGAGGCTCGTCTCCGACATGAGGGCCATGAGGGAGTCGCGTTCGTCGTCGCCAAGCTCCTTGAAGAGTTCAACGCTGGCAAGGATGTTCGATTCCATCCGCTTACCTTTCTACTTAAGTCTACTGGGATCTTATTGACCGCACCGATGTGCGGCGGTGGCCGCGCAGCGGTTCGGGCTTGTGTCCGAGGTCATACACCCTACATCTTGCCATGACTGAGCGCCATTCGCACGGTGTATGTGGGGGTTTGTCGCGATAATGTGGGATCACGACACCGAAGCGGAGGTTGATGATGGAACCTGGCTCGCCCGAGCAGGTGGAGGAGATTCTGCGGCGCCTCGCCGCCCTCTACCCCGACGCCGCCTGCGAACTGAACTTCACCAGCCCATTCGAACTTCTTGTCGCGACGATCCTGTCCGCCCAGACCACCGACGTGCGGGTCAACCAGGTCACCCCCGCTCTTTTCGCTCGCTACCCCGACGCGCGGGCCCTCGCCGGCGCCACCCCGGCCGAGCTTGAGGAGATTGTGCGCCCGCTGGGCTTCTTCCGCGCGAAGGCAAGGTCGCTCTCGCGCCTCGGTAGGGCGCTGCTTGAGGATCACGACGGCGTCGTGCCCGCAACCCTGGAGGAGCTGGTCAAGTTACCGGGCGTGGGGCGGAAGACGGCGAACGTCGTGCTCGGCAACGCCTTCGGTGTGCCGGGGATCACGGTGGACACCCATGTGGGCCGGCTGACCTGGCGCTGGGGATGGACGGAACAAACCGACCCGGTCAAGGCTGAACGGGAGCTCATGGAGATCATGCCGCGCGAGCACTGGACGATGGACTGCCACCGGATCATCTTCCACGGGCGGCGGGTGTGCCACGCGCGCCGCCCCGCGTGTGTGCAGTGCGCTTTGGTCGACGTGTGCCCGTCTCGAGAGCCATGACGGCAAAAGCTATGACGTCAAAAACCATGACGGTGCCCGACAAGCACGCCGAACCGTGTGGGCACCCGGGCTTAGCTGAGGCTCCCGAGGAAGTCGAGCAGCAGGCGCGTGGTGGCCTCGGGTTGTTCCTCAGCCACGAAATGCCCCGCACCGCGCACCCGCGCCTTGTGGTAGGGCCCGGTGGAGAACTCGAGGTCCTTGTCCCAGGCGCGGTCGGGTAGGAGCGGGTCGGCCTCGCCGCGGATCGCGAGCACCGGGATGTGAACGGAGTTGGCGGAGGTCCGCAGGTAGGTGCGCCCGGTGGGTGTGCGCTGCGAGCTCCACGTCCAGCGCAGCTGGTTGATGGCGATCTTCGCGGCGCCGGGCAGCTGCAACGCCTGGGTGTAAATTTCAGCCTGGCTGGAGGCCCCGTCGTTGCCGGGAGCCGACCACTCGGTCAGCAGCGTCCGCACCACGGTTTCGCGGGCGAGGTTGCGCCCGGAGATCGGGGTGAGCGCGGAGGTCAGCACGTGGCGCCACGTCCGCAGTGTCACGTGCATGCCGAGTCGGTGAAGCGTGCGCGGATGGGGGGAGGAGACGGTGACGAGCCCGGCGAAAAGATCCTGCTCCATCGACACCGCGCTCCAGGCCAACGCCCCGCCGCGCCCATGCCCGACGACGACGGCCTTGCGCGCCCCGAGCGCCCGAACGATCGCCACCAGGTCGGAGGCGAGGGTGAGCCCGTCCTCGGAACCTGGGGTTTTGTCGGACCCGCCGATCCCGCGCTGGTCGATGGCCACGACGTGGTAGCCGGCGGCGTTCAGCGGCTCGATCTGGTTGCGCCACGCCCACCAATACTGGGGGAAGCCGTGGACGAGCAGGACGAGCGGCTTGTCCGGGGTGTGGGCGCCGGCTATCGCGGCGTGGAATTGGGCGCCGTTGGCCCGGATGTATTCGTGACGCCAGGGTCCGGGCAGTGTGATGCAGGTGGTGTCGGCGGGCATTAGGACTCGCGCAGGAGGAAGTGGCGGCGGGTGACGGCTGTGGCGAAGGTCTGGCCGCGGCGTCGTGCGCCGTGCGAGACGACGCCGGTGAGGATGAGCAGCGCGCCGAAGACGGCGATGCGGCCGGTGGCGAGGTCATTGCCGAGGTGATAGACGACGTTGCCGGTGAACGCGTTGTAGTCGCCGATCGCGTTTGAGAGCCGTTCGATGAGGTCTTGGGCGAATGTGGGTGCGGCGAGCGCGCCGGCGCCGGCCACGAAGACGAGCGTGCCGATCACGTGCGCGCCGAGCGAGGACGCGCGGGCGAACCACCAGATGATGCCAGCGACGACGACGCCGCCCGCCAGCTCCAGCAGCGGCATGAGCTGCGGGGAGCCGGTCAGCCAGGGGTTGTTGGGGACGTTGGCGAGGCGGGCTCCGGCGTCGGCGATGAGATACCAGGCCACGGGCACGAGGAGGAGGGTCGCGAGGAGGGTAAGCGTGTGCGTGAGGCCGCGACCCTTGGGTTGTGCGGGGATGTCATCGGTGAGGACGGCGTCGCCGGGGTCGGCGGACCAGCGCTCGCGGCGATCTGCGGCGTCGGCCGGGCTGGCGGCGGTCATGAAGGCGGGTTCGGCGGGGGATTCCGGGGTGGCCGCAGTCTGTTCGGCGGGGGCGCCAGCCGGGGGATTGCCGGCGTAGGGCTCGGCGGCCGGGAAGGAATCGGCGAAGGTGGCGGCGCCCATGACGGACGTGCGGGTCGGGCCGCGCGGGGTGTCCGCGCTGACGTGGGCTTCCTCGGCGTCGGCCGGCTCGTGCTCGCGTGGGGCGAGGGGCTCGTGCTCGCGTGGGGTGGCCGGCTCGGGGAACACGGGATCGATCGACCCGGTGTAGCGACGCGGCAGGCCGGTCGAGGCCTCGTCGACGTCGTAGGGTTCCGGCTGCCCGACCTCGCCGGTGACCTGCGCGCCGTCGCTCGTGGCGGGGTCAGCTTCGGGCGTGTCGGCGGCCTCGTCCTCGAGTGGTTCGAGGACGGAATCCTCGTCGTCGAAGGGCCGGCGGGAGTTGGAGTTGTATGGGTCGGTAGGCGTGGACACGGTATTCTCCTTCTGTTTCTCGCACCAGCGTAACGACAAAGCGCGCCGATAAGCCGGAACTTGCCGGCGTGCCGGTGTGGACAACCCAAATCTATCCACAGTTTCTCCCGCGGGGTGCCCAGCCCAGGACCGATTCGCGAGACTTCCGGCATGGAGAATATGCATTCGGTTGTCTACACCGGCAACGACAGGAACGTCGGCGAAGAACTGGCACGGCTCGCCGACCTCGTCGGCATCGACTTCGCGCACGTGCGCGCCCCGGCAATCCTCATGTTCGACGACGCCGACGTCCCCGGCCACGTCCAAGCCCACTTTCACGAGATGTTCGCGCCCTATTTCCCGCGCGGGCGGGTCCAGCTCGACCCGCGCGAATCCGCCGACGTGCTGGAGCTCATGGCCGCCGTCGGGCTGACGATGCGGGGGCGGGTGCTCGGCGTCGTCGGAGCACACGGCGGAGCCGGCACATCGACGATCGCGGCATGGTTGGCGCGGCTCATCGCCGTCGAAGAGGACTGCGCGCTCGTGGACGCGAACCCGGCGTCGGCGGGCATCGACCACCTGCTCGCCATCGACGCCGAACCCGGCAAGCGCTGGGCGGACCTCGCGGGTGACGGGGCGATCCTGGCCGGTCGCCTCAACCGGGTGCTACCACGCTGGCAGGAGGTCCACGTGGTCTCCGCCGACGACCGCGGCGGGGTTCCCGACGCCGCCGCCGCGGCCCGCGTCATCAGCGCGCTCGCCCAAACCCACGCCTGGACGGTGCTTGACCTGCCGGTCACCGCCGGGATCGCCGGCACCACCTGGCACGGGCTACTCGACTGGTGCGACGCCGTCGTGATGGTAACACGCCCCGACGCCGTCGCCCTCGCCCACGCACGAGCCCGCCGGGACCAGATCGGGGGCAAGCTGGTGACGGTGGGAAGCATGGTGGGCACGAAGATGGAGGCCGCCCACCTTGCCGGCGTCATCGGCGTGCCCACGCTTTTTTGCGTACGCAACATGCGCGGCACACGCGCCGACCTCGACCACGGCGTGACCCCGGGGGACCGCAAGCGTTCGGGGGCCGACAAGGACCTGCGCGCCCTGTGGGAGCACCTCAAGGAGGTGACGGCATGAACCTGAACGCCGCCCAGCTCGCCGGCATCCGGCGCCGCCTCGCCGCGGGAGAAAACCTGCGCGGGGCGCTCGCGGCAGTGCCGGGGGCGATCTTCACCGCGGACGTCGCCGCCCTGGATACGCAGGTGCGCCGCGAACTCATAGGGGCCGGGCCGATCATCGCTCCGCTCCTGGAGGATGCGGCGGTGACGGACGTCGTCGTGAACGGGGTGCAGGTGTGGGCCGACCGCGGGCAGGGTATGGAGAAGGTGGCGGCGGAGCTGGAGAACGAGGAGGCGACGCGGGCGCTGGCGGTGCGGCTGGCGGCGTCGTGCGGGCAGCGCCTGGACGACGCGAGCCCGATCGTGGACGGCACGTTCCCCTCCGGGGTGCGCCTGCACGCGGTGATCCCGCCGCTGTCGGCCGAGGGCACCCTCATCTCCCTGCGCACGCACCGCGCCCGCGTGCTGACGCTGGCTGAGCTGGAGGCGGGAGGGTCGGTGGAGGGCGAGGTGGCGCGGGTGGTGCGCGCCTTGGTGGAGCGCCGGGCGAACGTGCTGATCTCGGGGGCCACCGGCGCCGGCAAGACGACCTTCCTTAACGCGATGCTGTCGCTGATCGGGGCGGAGCAGCGAATCCTCGTGATTGAGGAGTCGGCGGAACTGCGTCCCGATCACCCGCACGTCGTCCACCTGCAGGTGCGCAAGGCGAACGTGCAGGGCGCCGGGGAGGTGACGATGAGTGACCTCGTGCGTGCCGCGATGCGCATGCGCCCCGACCGAATCGTGCTCGGCGAGTGCCGCGGGGCGGAGGTGCGCGACGTGCTCGGCGCGCTCAACACCGGTCACGAGGGCGGCTGGGCCACCATCCACGCCAACTCCACCGCCGACATCCCGGCCCGACTCGTGGCCCTCGGCGCGCTGGCCGGCATGAACGAGGCCACGGTCGCCGCCCAGGCAGCCGCCGCGCTCGACGCCGCGATCCACGTGCGTCGCCTCGGTGGGCAGCGCTTCGTCTCCGAGATCGCCGTGTTCGCCCGCCGGGGCGGGGAGCTGTTGGCGCCCGTCGCGATGCGGGTGGCGCGGCCCGGCGGGGCCGTGGAGCACGACGCCGGGTGGCCGGCGCTCGCTGGTCGGCTCGACCTGGATCCGGCGGCTGATGGCGGGCGCGGGCCGGGTTTGGCGGCTGGAGGCGGGCGCGGGCCGGGTTTGGCGGCTGGTGGCGGGCGCGGGCCGGGGGTGGGGCGGTGATCTGGTTCGGGGTGCTCCTGTTCGTCGCGTTCCTCACTGTTCCGCGGCGCAACGTGGAGCGCAGGCCGCGCAGGCGGCGTCGTCGGAAAAAGAGCGAACGGCAGGTGCTCGACATGGGCGCGATCGTGACCGAGGTGGCCACCCGGCTGCGCTCCGGCTCGACCCCCGAACGCGCCTGGTCGCAGACGCTACAGCACGCGGGCCTGGCCGTGTCCGATCCCATCCTCGGCGACGACGGCGTGCCCGTCGCCCTGCGTGAGATGGAGAAGATGGGCTGGCGGGAGCGGAAGAGGGTCGGGGTGAGCGAGGTCGTGCTCCACACCCTGCCCGCCACATACGCGGTGTGCGCGATGAGCTTCCGCACGGGTGCGCCGATGGCCGATGTGCTGGAGGCGTGCGCTGCTGGGATCACCGAGTCGGGGGAGGCGAAGAACGCCCGCGAGGTGGCGCTGGCCGGCCCGCGCACGTCCGCCCGCATGCTCGCCGGGCTGCCCGCGATCGGAATCCTGCTCGGCTACGCCATGGGCGCAAACCCGCTGGGCTTCTTATTCACGACGCCGCTCGGGCAGCTTGCGCTGATGGCCGGGCTGGGTTTCGAGGTGGCGGGGCTGGTGTGGACGGGCCGGATGGTCGCGCGGGCGCGAGTGGAGGAGGCGTAGGTGTTGGTTTTGGTGGTGGTCGCGGCGGTGCTCGCGGCCGTGTGGGTGCCATGGCGGGTGCCTGGGCGGGTTTCAGGGAGAGTGCCTGGGCGGGTTTCGCCCGGGCCGGTGGGGCTTGGCGCTGTGAGGCCCGGGCCGGTGGGGTGGGTGCGCGACCGGTTGGCCGGGCTGGTCGGCGGTGGCGGCGTAGTGGGGCGCGGGGCCGTGGATACCGCCGTCGTGCTTGACCTGGCAGCGGCCGCGCTGTCCTCGGGGCTGTCGATCCCGGGCACGCTCAAGGCGCTCGACGTGGCGATTGGTGGGGCCGCCCGCACGCAGACGGCGAACCTGCTGCTCATGGGCGCTACCTGGGAGGAGGCGTGGGAGGAGCTCCCCCGCGATCGCCTGCGCGAGGCCCTGCGCGCGGCCTGGACGGACGGGGCCGCGCCCGTGCCGCTCATCCAGCGCAGTGCCCAGAGCCTGCGCCTGCAGCGCCAGCGCAACGCGAAGGAGGCGGCGGCCCGGCTTGGCGCCCGGCTCGTGCTGCCGCTTGGGCTGTGCTTCCTGCCTGCGTTTATCTTGCTGGGGATCGTGCCCGTGGTGGCGGGGGCGGCCGGCCGGCTGTTGGGAATGTAGGCATCTTCGCTGGTCGGGGGCTGTGTCAGCTGTGCGGCTCGGGCGTGGCGCAGTTTTTCCACAGGAGGGCTTGCGGGAGGGCAACTCGCTTTTCTGGATTATCGGCGTTTTCGGTTTTTGCGATTGAAGAGACTGGTGGTGTCACACAGGGTGACAAGCCCAAGACGGGCTACGAACAAGGCCCCGAGGGGCGTCCATGAAGGAGAGAGGAAGAAACAATGAAGAAGAAGTTCCTGACACCGCAGGTCGAGTCGGGCATGGTGTCGGCGGAGTACGCGGTCGGCACGGTGGCGACTACGTCCATCGCCGGGATCCTGATCTGGCTGGTCCAGCAGGACTGGTTCCGGCAGGGCATCGCGGAGATCTTCAAACGCATTTTCACGTACATGTGATCCTTCGGCGGGTGGGCGACGCCCACCCGCCGAAGCGGGCAGCTGTGGAAGAAAGGAGCGATGTGCACGCACATAGGTGGGTGAAGGACGCGCCGGCGGCCTCGCGGGTCACCTCGGGGGTCTCCCCGCGGGTCTCCTCGCGGGCGGCCGAGCCGGGCATGGTCACGGCGGAATTCGCTATAACCTTGCCCGCCGTCATCCTCGTGGCCCTTGCTCTGATCTCCATGCTCGCGATGGGCTGGAAGCAGGTCGAGGTGGCTAACGAGGCAAAGGAGATCGCCCGGGAGTACTCCATCCAGGGCGGAACGAGCTTGGCCGAGCAGGCCACGGCCTCGGGGGCGGACGTGAAGGTCGGAGTGGAGGGGCAGGTTGTCACGGTGACGGTCACCCGCCACGGCCGCGGCCTGTACGCCTGGCTGGAGGTCGACTTCACCGGCACGCACCGGGCCATGATCGAGCCGGGGAGCCATGGCTAGGGCGCGGGCGGAGCAGGGCTCCGCGACAGTCACCGCCGCGGCGATGATCGCCGCGCTGACGGCGCTCGCCATCCTCATGTTCCAGCTGATCGCAGCGGCGGGGGAGCGGATGGAGGCGCAGAACGTTGCCGACCTGACGGCCGTGTCCGCCGCGATGGTCTACCGGGATACGGGTTCGCAGGCTCGGGCGTGCGCGCGGGCGGCAGAGCTGGCGCCAGGCTACGCCGTGGCATGTGAGGCAGAGGGGAGGAACATGCGCGTCACGGTCCGCAGCGAGTCGCGCTTCGCCTGGATCGTCGCCAGGCACGAGGCTAGCGCGGTGGCTGGCCCGGCTCGGGGCCCGTAGCGGCCGGCCAGGAGGCGAGCAGGTGGCGCAGCAGGGCGGTTGCCCCGTGCTTGTCGAGGGGCTCATTGTTGTTCCCACACTTGGGGGACTGCACGCAACGCGGGCAGCCGTGGGTGCAGTCGCAGGACTCGAGGGTGTCGAGCGTGGCGCGCAGCCAGTCCCCCGCGGCGTGGAAACCGCGGTCGGAGCAGCCGGCCCCGCCGGCCATCGCGTCGTGGACGATGATGGTGGCCTTCCCGGTCTGCGGGTGGGCGGCGGTGGACAGACCGCCGATGTCCCATCGGCTGCACGTGGCGAAGAGTGGGAGGAGCGCGATCATCGTGTGCTCGGCCGCGTGCAAGGTGCCGGGGATGTCCGCCGTGCGGATGCCGCAGGCACGCAACGCTTCGGCGTCGATCGTCAACCACACCCCGGTTGTCTCCAAGCTACGCATCGGCATGCTCAGCGGATGTGTGCCCAGGTACAGGCCGTCGGCCACCCGTCGTACGTCGTAGCCGACCACCCGCGACTGCACGACCACCCGGCCGCGGCACCACGTGCCGTGGGGCAGGGGGACCTCAGCATCGGTGGAGAGGATCTCCACGGAGCTCTCCTCGCGGGCGAAGGTGCGGATGTCCTCCTCGCGGTGGCGGTGGACGAGGGCGACGTCGTCGGCGAGGCTCTCTACCATGTGGGCAACCCCCTGATGGAGGTAGATCGCGCCGGGGTGAACCGTGATGTCAGCGCGCGCCTGGTCGACGGTGCCGAGCAGCGCACCCGATTCGGAGTCGATGATCGACACGGTTGTGCCCCCGCCGCGGATGTCAACCATGTCGTGCGGGTTGACGTGCAGCGCAGGGTTCCAAAACCAGCCGCGTGGGCGGCGCCGCAAAAGATCGGCCTCCTCCAGCTCCTCGAAGATCGCGGTGGAGGGCAGGGAGAAGATCTCCAAGTCTGCCTCCGTCAGCGGCGCTTCGGTGGCGGCCGCGCACAGGTGGCCGGGCAGGATCCACGGGTTGGTGGGGTCGAAGACGCTCATCTCGGGACTCGCCTCGAGGATGGACGGGTGGCTGAGGATGTACTGGTCGAGCGGGTTGTCCCGCCCGATGAGGATCGCCAGCCCACCCGCGCCGGCCCTCCCCGCTCGCCCGATCTGCTGGCGGAAGGACGCCTGCGTGCCAGGCCAACCCGTCACGACGACGGCGTCCAGACCCGAGATGTCGATGCCGAGCTCGAGCGCGGAGGTGGTGGCGAGGGCGCGCAGGTCGCCCGTGCGAAGCTGGCGTTCCAGCTCGCGGCGTTCCTCGGGCAGGTAGCCGCCGCGGTAGGCCGCCACGCTTCCTTCCAGGTGGGAGGCGCGCTCGTGGAGGATCTCCCGCGACACTTCGGCCACCCGCTCGGCGGCAGGGCGAGAGCGGACGAAGGTCAGGACGCGTGCGTCGGCGGCCACGAGGGTTGCGGTCAGCTCGCCGGCCTCGGTGTTGGCTGAGCGTCGGCGGACGTCGATGTTGCCCTCGTCGTCGATCGCGGCGGGCTTGTCGCCTTCGACCTGGCGGCAGGCAAGGGTGAGGATGTCACGTTGGCCGGCGGGCGAGCCGTCGTCGACGACGGCGGTGACCGACCCGAAGGCCTGCCCGAGGAAGCGTTGGGCGGAGGCGGCCGGCTCGTAGGCGGTGGCGGAGAGGAAGATGACCGTGGGGGCGGCGCCGTAGTGGCGGGCCATGCGCAGTAGCCTGCGCACTACAAGCGCCACGTTGGAGGCGAAGGAGCCGCGGTAGGAGTGAAACTCGTCGACTATCACGTAGGCCAGGCCGCGCCAGAGCCGCTGCCACATCTCCTGCCGGCCGAGTAGCCCGAAGTGGGCGAAGTCGGGGTTGGTCAGGACGATGTCGGCGCTGGTGCGCGCCCAGCTGCGGGTGGGGCCGTCGGCGTCGCCGTCGACGCTGGCCACGGCGATACGCGGGTCGACCAGGGCGGCGAGGCGGGAGAGCGAAAGCTCCTGGTCTGCGCCGAGTGCTTTCGTGGGTGCGAGGTAGAGCGCGGTGGGGCGGGAGCGGGCCGAGGCCAGCGACGTCGTGGCCCGACCCTCCACTATCGTGGAGAGCACGGGAACCCACGCGGCGAGGGACTTGCCCGAGCCGGTGCCCGTGGCCACGACGACGTTGCGGCCGGCGCGGGCGGCGTTCGCGGCCTGCGCCTGGTGGATCCAGGGACGCTCCACGCCGATCTCGGAAAGCGCGCGGAGCACCTCGGGCGCCACCCACGGCCCCCATTCGCCGACGCGGACCTCACGCGGCGGGATGACGACGTGGCCGGTGAGCTGGTCGGCGCCGTAGCTGCGGGCGACATCGAGAAGCATGATGCCAGTGTGCCACCTTGCGCCCCCGGTCGCGAGGCTACGGCTGTTCCCACGCCCAAGCCCCAGCCTTGCCGCCCCGCTCGGCGTCCCTTGGCGACGCGCCGTCAGCCGAGCGTAAAGAGGTCGCCGGGCTGGCAGTCGAGCGCCTCGCAGATCGCGGTGAGGGTGGTGAAGCGGACCGCGCGCGCCTTACCCGTCTTGAGGATGGAGAGGTTGGCCATGGTCACGCCGGTGCGCTCGGAGAGCTCGGTGAGGGTCATGGCGCGGGAGGCGAGGACGGCGTCGAGCGTGCACACGATCCGGTGATCCTTCTCAGACGACATAGTCGAGCTCCTCCCTCATGCGGGCGCCCTGGCGGAACGCTGCCCAGAAGGCCAGTGAGAGGATACCTGCGAAGACGAGTGCGAGGGGAAGGAGGCCGGGGCCGGCCGCAATCGTCACGCCGTCTGTGTACGTGGCGCCCTGGAAATCGTCGGTGTCCTGCGCGATGTGAGCGTGGGAGGCCTTGTTGAGGACGTAGGTGAGGACGCCCCCGGCCAGGAGCAACCCGGCGACCGTGCCCATGCGGGCGAGGGTGGCGCCGGCGAAGGCCTGGGCTCGGCTGATGCGGCGAATGACGTCCGTGCCGAGGATGAGCGCGCCGAGGAGCGTGAGGAGGGTGACGGCGTCGTCGGCGACCGTCCAGGCGATCGTGGCCGACGAAACCCACGCCATAGGTACGCTCGATTCTCCGTTCATGCAGAAATTGGGCAGGTCGCACGCGTTGGCGGGTGTGCCGCCGATGTGCGAGCCGGCGGTCAGGGCGATGATCGTGTCGAGCAGGCCGGCCGCGAGCAGGCACGTGCCGAGCCAGATGATGGCGAGGGCGCACCAGAGGGGTATCTTCTCCCAACGGGTCATGACAACTCCTTATCGTTTATCGATATTATTGATTAACGATAAACCCGCGCGCGGTTGTTAGGCAAGGGCCGCGCGTCAACCCGCGGTCGGACCCGCGTCACGACGCCGACCGCCGCGTAGCCTCCCCTCGCGCGACTTCCGCCCTGGGATCCAACCACCGCGTTTTGTCCACAGTGTAGGTGGGTGTCCACAAAACAGCCCCCGCCCGCCGGTCTGGGTTTGCCTCCGTGCCACAATGGAGCCATGATCGATTCCCTCCGCCACGACCTCGCCACCTGGACACGCGCCACCATCGCCGCAGCCATCGGCGAGCGCGCCCTTTGCGCCCTCGACCGCGACATCGCCGTCCCAGCCTCGCTCGCCTGCGCAGGCGGAGGCCGGATCCACCAGCTCACGCGCCTGTTCTGGCTCGGCGAGGGGCTGAGCCGCCAGGAGCTCAAGGTGGCGCTTCCCGACGCCGGGGCACGGCTTGCGGCGGACGCGGACTTGCTCGTTCACGACGGCGGGCTGTGGCGCTCGCGTTGGCAGATCGTGCCCGTCGACGTCCCGGCCCACCTGCGCCCCGCCTCACCCGGCGCCCCTTCAGACGCCGACCCGTCGGCGACCGTGTGGATCGCCTCCTCCCGCGGTTCGCTTCACGGCGCGCGCCACGGGAAGGATTTCGTCATGGGCGTGGGAGGGGCCACCCGCACGCTCGCCGCGCTCGCGGCCTTCACCCCCGGCCAGTTTGTGCTTGACCTCGGCACGGGCTCGGGGATCCTCGCGATCCTGGCCGCGCGGTGTGGGGCGCGGGTCGTCGCCACGGACATCTCCACCCCGGCCCTCGACATGGCCCGCTTCAACGCCGAGCTCAACGGGGTGGCCGACTCGATCGACTTCCGCCGGGGCTCGCTGTTCGAGCCGGCGCCGGAGCGCTTCGACGTCGTCGTGACGAACCCGCCCTTCGTTATCACGCCCGCCGCGGCGCGAGAAGGCGTGGGTAAGCTCGATTACCGCGACGCCGGCTGGGAGGGCGACCAGCTCAGCGCGCGCGTCATCGGCGCTCTTGCCGACCACCTGAACGCGGACGGGCGGGCGTGGATGCTGACGAATTGGGAGGTCACGGACGCGGCCGACCCGTACGCGCCGGTCCGCGGGTGGGCGGGCAACCTAGACGTCCACCTCGTCATGCGCGAGCTGCTGCCGGTCACGTCCTACATCGAGATGTGGCTGCGCGACGGCGGTCTCACCCCCGCCCACCCTGACTATGCGCGCTCGTATCGGGCGTGGCTGGAGGATTTCGACGCCCGGAACGTGACCCATGTTGGCATGGGATATCTGGCCGCCGGCCGGGGCGCGGGGCGCGTGCTGGCCCAAGAGCTGCGCGGTATTGCCCCGCCAAACCTGCACGAGTACATGGAGCGAATCTGGGCCGGGCTGCGCCAGGAGGATCTGGCGAGGCTGGCGCCGGTGGCCACCGACGTCGTCGAGCACAGGTTCTACCGGCCGGGTGAAGAGGAGCCGTGGATCATCAAGTTCACCCAGACCGCCGGCTTCGGGGAGGAAGTCCTTGCGGATACGGCGCTGGCCGGCTTGATGTCCGTGGCGGACGGGGAGCTGACCACGGCGCAGATCGTCTGTGCGCTCGCGGAAATTTTGTCGGAGGCACCCGATAAGCTCATGGAGAAGGTGATACCGAAAGTTGCTCAGCTCAAACAGTTGGGTATGCTGACTTTCGTCGAACCGGTGGGAAGATAGCCGCCGGTCCTTCCACGTCCAACCTCGCCGCGGGGCGAATAGAAAGAGGAATCATGACGAAGCTTGTCATCGTCGAGTCTCCTGCCAAGGCGCGCACCATCGGGAACTATGTGGGCCCGGACTTCGTGGTGGAGGCGTCCATTGGTCACATTCGCGACCTCCCGCGCCCATCGGAGCTCCCGGCCGAGATGAAGAAGGGCAACTTCGGCAAGTTCGCCGTGGACGTGGATCACGATTTTGCCCCCTACTACGTGGTCAACGCGGACAAGAAGAAAAAGGTTGCCGAGCTGAAGAAGGCGCTCAAGGATGCCGACACGCTCTACCTCGCAACCGATGAGGACCGCGAGGGCGAGGCGATCGCGTGGCACCTGCTGGAGGTGCTCAAGCCGAAAATCCCGGTCAAGCGCATGGTCTTCCACGAGATCACGAAGGAGGCGATCACCCGCGCGCTGAACAACACGCGGGATATCGACACCCAGCTGGTCGACGCCCAGGAAACGCGCCGCGTCCTCGATCGGCTCGTGGGCTATGAGGTCTCCCCGCTGCTGTGGCGCAAGGTGGCGCCGGGGCTGTCCGCGGGGCGCGTGCAGTCGGTGACCACCCGCCTCGTCGTGGAGCGCGAGCGCGAGCGCATGAAGTTCGTCCCCGCCTCCTACTGGGACGTCACGGTCAGTCACGCGCGGGGCGGGCAACCCTTCGAATCGAAACTGTATGCGGTGGACGGCGTGCGGATCGCGTCGGGCAAGGATTTCGGGGACGACGGGCGGCTGACGGCCAAGGCGGACAAGGCGGGCGTGGCCACGCTGAGCGCCGAGCAGGCCGAGCAGGTTGCCAAGGCGATCGAGGCGGCGACCTCGCGGGTGGTGTCGGTGGAAACGAAGCCGTATCGGCGTCGTCCGGCGGCGCCGTTCACCACCTCCACGCTGCAGCAGGAGGCCTCGCGCAAGCTCCACCTCTCGGCGCGCGACACGATGCGGGTGGCGCAGTCGCTGTACGAAAACGGCTTTATCACCTACATGCGAACGGATTCGACGAACCTGTCTACCGAGGCGATCTCGGCGGCGCGGCGCCAGGTTCAGGAGCTGTACGGCGCGGACTACCTGCCGGACAAACCCCGGCTCTACACCTCGAAGGCGAAGGGTGCGCAGGAGGCGCATGAGGCGATCCGCCCCGCGGGGGATTCCTTCCGCACGCCGCAGGAGGTGGCCAGCCAGCTGCGCGGGCGCGAATTCCAACTTTACGAGCTGATCTGGAAGCGCACGGTGGCCTCCCAGATGGCCGATGCGACGGGCTCGACAGCGTCGGTGCGGCTGGCAGTGGGCGTGCATGCCGGGGGCGTTCAGGAAGCTACGCTGGCGGCGTCGGGAACGATCATCACCTTCCGCGGCTTCCTCGCCGCCTACGAGGAGGGCCGGGACAAGAAGCGCTACGAGGACAAGGACTCGGAGGCGCGGCTGCCGGACCTGCCCGAAGGTGAAGAGGTGGAGAACCTGCAGGCCACGGCCGAGGGGCACGAAACGACGCCGCCGCCGCGTTACACGGAGGCATCGCTGGTTCGCACGCTGGAGGAGCGCGGGATCGGGCGCCCGTCCACGTACGCGTCCACGATCTCCACGGTGATCGACCGCGGGTATGTGGACAAGAAGGGCAGCGCGCTGGTTCCCACGTGGACTGCGTTTTCGGTGGTGCGCCTGCTGGAGGACAACCTGCCCGAGCTTGTCGACTACGACTTCACGGCGGAGATGGAGTCCGACCTGGACGACATCGCAGCGGGCCAGAAGAGCCGCGTGGACTACCTGGGCGGCTTCTACTTTGGTGACGGCGATGGCGGTGGCCTGCACGGGCTGGTGGACGGGCTGGGCGACATCGACGCCCGGGCGGTCAACACGATTGATCTGTCGGATCAGGTGGCGGTGCGCGTGGGGCGCTACGGGCCCTATCTGGAAGAGACGGTCGACGGCGCGGTCACCCGCCGAGCCAACATCCCGCCGGAGGTCACACCGGACGAGCTGACGATCGAAAAGGCTAAGGAACTACTGGACTCCGCGATGCAGGAGGACCGGGAGCTGGGCAAGGATCCGGAAACCGGATACGCGATCGTGGTCAAGGACGGCCGGTTTGGCCCCTACGTGTCGGAGGTGCTGCCGGAGGACGCGGTGGCCTACACCGCCACGGGAAGGGTGTCGAAGGTCAAGCCCAAGCCGAAGACAGCCTCGCTATTCGCCTCGATGAGTCCCGACACGGTGACGCTGGAGGAAGCGCTACGTCTGCTGTCGTTGCCGCGAGAGGTCGGTGAGTCAAACGGCGAGATGATCCTGGCCACGAACGGGCGCTACGGGCCGTACATGAAGCGAGGCTCGGACTCGCGGTCTCTGGAGAGCGAGGATCAGATCTTCTCCATCACCCTGGAACAGGCGGAGGAGATCTTCTCCAAGCCGAAGGTGCGCGGGCAGCGCCAGGCGCGCCCGCCGCTCGCGGAGCTGGGCACGGACCCGGTCTCGGGTGGGCAGATCCTGCTCAAGGATGGGCGTTTCGGCCCGTACGTCACCGACGGGGAGACGAACGCCTCCCTCCCACGCTCGGAGGACATCAACCAGATCACCCCGGAGCGCGCCCAGGAGTTGCTCGTCCAGCGCCGGTTGAAGATCGCCGAACAGGGCGGGCCGAAGGCCCGCAACAAGACGCGCAAGACCGTGCGTAAGTCGGCGGCCAAGAAAGCAACGAAGAAGTAGTCGGCGGCGGGAAAGCGGATCGCGGCGGGAAGTAGGAAACCATGGGCCTGTTCATTTCTTTCGAGGGCGGGGACGGTAGCGGTAAGTCCACGCAGGCCCGCGCGCTCGCCGGCTGGCTCGAGGAGACCGGACACGACGTCGTCGTCACGCGCGAGCCGGGCGGCACGCCGATGGGCGGTGCCATCCGCGATCTGCTGCTGCACGGGGAGGACATGGGCCCGCGCGCCGAGGCGTTGCTGTATGCGGCCGACCGCTCCCACCACGTGCAGTCGAAGGTGCGCCCAGCCCTCGAGCGTGGGGCGGTGGTGGTGACGGATCGCTACCTGGATTCATCGGTGGCCTACCAGGGTGCGGCCCGCGAGCTCGGCACGGAGGAGGTCCGCGAACTGTCGCTGTGGGCGGTGGACGGACTGCTGCCCGACATCACCTTCCTGCTCGATCTGCCCACCGCTGACGCCGCCGGCCGCGCAGCCATCCGTTCCGAGGCGCTTGACAGGCTCGAACGCGCGGGCAGGGAGTTTCACGACGCCGTCCGCGCCCAGTACCGCATCCTCGCCGCGCGCGAGCCGCAGCGCTTCTATGTGCTCGACGCGCGCCGGTCGGTGGAGGATCTGGCCGAGGAGATCCGTGAGGTTGTGGTGGGGATGCTCGAGGAGCGCCGAGCGCCAGGCGGCTTTGCGAGCGGCAAGGGCACGCCGGGTGAGGCGGATGTGTCCGGCACGCCGGGTGAGGCGGATGCGCCGGGCGCACCAGGAGGCGAGTGCGCGTGAGCGTCTTTGACGGCCTCGTCGGCCAGGAGGAGGCGGTGGCGGACCTGACGCGCGCCGCGCAGGCGGCTCGCAAGATCGCGGGCGCTGGCTTTGAGAGTGCGCGGGGTAGCTCGGCGATGAGCCACGCATGGCTGATTACCGGCCCGCCGGGCTCGGGCCGCTCGCTCGCCGCGCGGGCTTTCGCCGCCGCGCTCCAGTGCACGGGCACTAGGCCGGGGTGCGGGGAGTGCTCCCAGTGCAAGGCCGTGATGGCGGGGCAACACCCGGACGTGAGCTCCCTGTCGACCGACCTGGTGACGATCAAGGCAGAAGAGGTGCGCGCCTACGTGGCGAGCTCCTACCAGGCGCCGGGCAGCGGATCGTGGAAGGTCTTCATCATCGAGGACGCCGACCGCATGGTCGAGCGCACCACGAACGTCCTGCTCAAGGCCATCGAGGAACCCGGCCCCCGCACAGTCTGGTTGCTGTGTACCGCGGCGGTGGCCGACGTCCTGCCCACCATCCGATCCCGCTGCCGCAACGTCAACCTGGTCACCCCGTCGGTGGAGGAGGTGGCGCGCCTGCTCGTCGAGCGAGAGGGCGTGGAGCGGGAGACGGCGTACGTCGCGGCGCAGGCGGCCCAGTCTCACATCGGCGTCGCGAAGGCGCTGGCTACGAACCCGGAGGCCGCCGGCCTGCGGAAGAAGACCCTCGACGCGCTGGCGTCGATTCATGGGGTGGGGGACGCGGCCGTCGCCGCGTGGATGCTGGTGGACCCGGAGTTGATGGGAGTCAGCACTAACCGCGACAAGGCGGCAGAGGAGCGCGAGGAGGCCGATCGGCTCGCAGCACTGGGCCTCGAGGCCGGAGCGCGCGTGCCCGCGGCAGTCAGGAGCCAGGTGCGGGCAGCGAGCGTCGACTCCAAGCGCCGCGCCACACGAACGCTCCACGACATGATCGATCGCGAGCTGACCTACATGATCTCGTTCTATCGTGACGTGGTGGTCGTCCAGCTGGACGCCCAGGTGGCCCTCATCAACGCCGACTATGCGGAGGCGATCCAAAGCATTGCGGCGAAGATCGGCCCGACTGAGGCGCTGTCCCGCATCGACACCCTCGGCGAGGCCCGCGAGCGCCTGCGCTCCAACGTGGCTCCGCAACTGCTCATGGAGGCGGCGCTGTCGGCGATGCGGCAGTAGGGTGGGGCGCGGCGTCGGCGGATTGGCGCGTGCTGACGTTTTTGGCGAGGCGGCGGGTAGCGGGGCCGCGCGTCGTCGAAAACTTTTCCACAGGATCGGTATGCGTCGCAAGAGCGTCGGATATGCCCGTCGGTGGAGACTGCCGGGTGGCCCGTGCGATAGATTGGCAGTGTGAAAAAGCTTCAGATTATTTCCCTGTGTGCCGCGATGAGCCTGCTCGCTGCGTGCTCGTCTGGTACGTCGAATGGCGGCCCGTCAACGTCCCCGGCGCCGAAGGCGACCAACGCCGCGGGCGCACTGCCGATCCGGGGCGAGTTGCCTGCGGCGCCGGCAGGCCTGGAGAAGTTCTACGACCAGCAGGTGGCCTGGAGCGAGTGCGGCACCGGCTTCGAGTGCGCCGAGGCGATCGTCCCGCTCGACTACGACAACCCGGGCGGGCAGACCATCACACTGTCGATGAAGAAGGCGAAGGCCACCGGGGAGCCGATCGGTACGCTCTTCGTCAATCCGGGTGGCCCGGGCGGCTCGGCGCAGGACATGATCGACCAGGCCAACTACTACTTCTCCGACGCCATCCTTGAAAACTTCGACGTCGTGGGGGCCGATCCGCGCGGTGTTGGCAAGTCCACCCCCATCGACTGCCTCGACGACGCCGACCTCGCCGCCTACCTCGACACGTCTTACCCCGACACCCCGGAGGGCGACGCACAGTTGAAAGCCGCCACGAACACGCTCGTGGCCGGGTGCGTGGACAAGTCGGGGGACTTGGTGAAGTACGTCGGTACGCGTTCCGCGGCGAAGGACATGGACGTGTTGCGCCAGGTGGCGGGCGACCCGAAGCTCTACTACGTCGGCTTCTCCTACGGAACTACCTTGGGTGGCATGTACGCCGAGCTGTTCCCACAGAACGTGGGGCGCATGATCCTCGACGGCGCGGTGGACGATTCAATCTCCAGCTTCGAGCAGACCAAGGCACAGGTGGTCGGCTTTACCGATGCCTTTGAGGCATACCTGCGCAAATGCGTCGACGGCGGCAAGTGCGCGCTCGGCTCCACCGTGGACGAGGGGTGGGCCAAACTGGCCGAACTGGCCGAGCAAGTTAAGAACTCGCCGGTTCCGGCCGGTCCGGACCGCGTTCTGGGTGAGACGGGCTTCTTCTACGGGATCATCACACCGCTCTACGACGACTCACTGTGGTTCGCTCTCGACGCCGGCTTCGACCGCCTGATCAACGACAACGACGGTTCGGTCTTCGCCCTGCTCTTCGACCAGTACATGGGGCGTGAGGGCGAGAAGTTCGTCAACAACATGTTCGAGGCCAACTTGGTTATTAGCTGTGCAGACACCCATGTGGAAGGCACGGAGGCCGACTGGGAGAAGAAGGCGGATGCCCTGAAGGAGATCTCCCCGATTTTCGGTGACGCGATGGGCTACTCGGAGTACGCCTGCCAGATCATGCCCGGCGGGGAAGATGGCCCGCTCGGGCCGTTCGTTGCGGCAGGATCGGATCCGATCGTCGTCGTGGGCACCACGGGCGATCCCGCCACGCCCTACGAGTGGGGCAAGGCCTTCGCCGATAACCTGGAGAACTCGCGGTTTGTCACCTGGGAAGGTGAGGGGCACACGGCCTACGGGCGTGCAGGCGAGTGCATCTCCGATCCCCTCGACCACTACCTGCTCACGGGCGAGGCCCCCGAGGACGGGCTGACTTGCCCCGCTCAGTAGGCGATCCTCGCTCAGCAGTGGGTGACCTCCGCCCAATAGGCGGTATAGATCACGTCCGCCTATTTGGTAAACGGGGTAGCGGTTCGATAAATTGAACTGCAGGCCGCCTTAGCTCAGTCGGCAGAGCGTCTCACTCGTAATGAGAAGGTCGAGAGTTCGATTCTCTCAGGCGGCTCCAACCAATGGCCTTGGAATCGGAAGATTCTGAGGCCATTTCCCTTATCTGACGATGCAGTCGAGCGTGTTCAAGTACGTCGGGATCACTGGTTGGAACGCCAGAGTTTACTCTCGAGGGGAGGGGGCAGATGAATGACACACACATCTTACTCAGGTCGTTGCAACAAATGAAGAGACTCAGGATCCTGTCGTAGCCGACCCAAATATCGTGTGGCGGGTAAAGCAAGCTGCTTCCTGCCTTGCAAGAACTGCCACTTTGGTTGCGTTCGGCCCCGCGAGAGTCGCAACAGTATCTGCAAAGTCTACAAGATGCTCAACGCCGGTTCGACGGTCATCGACCTTGTCGGCCTTCGTGCTCGCTACAATACTCACATTGGGGTTTTCTTGATTCTTGAAATGGAGTTGTTATGCCAGATTATCTAGACGACCCCCTCCTTTTTGCCTTGATTTCTCTTGTCATTACTTTTGGGTCGCTTTTCGTGGTTTATATGGAAATGCCTCCAAGAATCATCAAGAAGACGGGCAAGACTCGGCCTATCGGTGAGCGCTTGTCAGGGCTAAGTAAGAATGGCAAGGTATTCCTGTTTGTGTCCGCGGTATCGGCGGTGGGTTCAATCGCAGCTGTTATCGATCTCCTCGCCGCATAGTGGTCTGGCGTTACCCATGTTTTGTTGACACCAGCTAAAAGGGATTAGACCGATGGAAGGGAGATGACCACTGGTGGAGTATGTGACGGATATTCACGCATTGAACCTGCCTTCGGATACTGACACGACTGGGGATTGGCATGCTAGTGCTTTGCAGTGGTCACAGTTGCGGATGGCTAACTCTGATGATTCGGTGTTCGGGGATTGGGGGATTACCCGAGATTCTTCGGTGCGGGTTCCCGAGCATGAGGGTAGGCGCTTCAATATTGCTAACCATGTGCGTGCCGTGCTGGATATGATCGAGCACGGCCGCCTATCGGTAGCCCAGGGTATGCGCAAAGACTACATCGGCAACGATGCGTATAACGTTGAGATTTTTCCGCGCGTGTGGCTGCTCCGCGGTACGGACAATTGGCCCAATGTTGACCGGTTTATGAGAAAAGAATACGGGTTGGCTTGGCTGAAGTTTTCCCAGCAGGCGAGTTCTGGCGTGGCGTGAGGGGCGCCACGACGTCCGAGATCAAATCTCGTCCTACCTCGGAAAGCGTAATCACCTGGTGCTTTCAAGGCTTGACCTGAAAAGCCAGTACCGTCAGGGCTAAGAGTCGCAAGGGCAGTTCCTGGCCCACTGCCGCCATGTTCGGTGTGACCGCTAAGTGCGGTTACCGGCGGCAACACGTCCTTGGCTGGCTGTCATACCTGCGCCGGGTTGTCCGCCAAGAAAGATCGTGACAGGTTCGCGAACGTGGATCGCGTCAGCGAAAACATCCGGAGCGATCTGGGATATCCAGCGGCGACGTAGTTCAGCCTCATCCATTACGAGGCGTTCTATGTGAACAGACTTTCGCGAGCTTGGCGGGCCTGGGCATGCCACTTTTCGATGCACGCGATTTGGGCGTCACGGTCATCAGGGTCAACACTTGCCCGTTCGTTTTGCAAAGCAATCTGCTGGTCAAGTAGCGCGCGGACGCGATTGTGGTCGCCTCGGGCTTCGGCCTGATCGCTCAACGCGACAAGCACGCCCCCGTAATAGGTGCCAGCTTCATAGAAGACGTCATAGAGCACCGTGTCACCATAATCATTGTATGTGAACTCCATCAGGCTTCCTTTCACTCCTCACCAAATGTAACCGGCGTCCGCCGCGGGGCCCCAACACATTCTGTCGCTGAGGTCGCCCTCGACGGTTTTGACTATGTCAATCGCGGCGAGGTGGGCTTGTGCGCGACGGCGTCGTGAAAAAATGTCGGAGGCGGCTTGTAGAGTGGGAGCATGTACGTCGCACAGCAACATGCCATGGATCGCGCCGCAGCTCTCGAGGTAGCTCGAAGCATCGGCGTCGGGCAACTTGTGTCCGTTGGGGAAGGCGGCCTGAACGCCACGTTCCTGCCCTTCAATATTATCGAGCGCGAAGGCCGGGTAGTGGCACAGTTCCACCTCAACCGCGTCAACCCGCAGTGGAAGGACGCGGGGGAGGCGATGGTCATCGTTCAGGGTCCCAGCGCGCACGTCTCCGCCCTTGACTTCCCGCCCGAACGCCCGGGTGCCAAGCTGCCCACCGTCCCCACCCTCAACTACGTGACGGTTCACCTCAAGGGCACCCTCTCGATTCACGACGACGCGGAATGGAAGCAGGCCCATTTGACCAGCCTGGTGGAGCATTTCGAGCGCGAATGGCGGGTGGGGCGGCACACGTCTTATGAGCTCGTGCATGCGGCTTTCGCTGCGATGGTGGGCGTGGAGCTGGAGGTGGCAGAGGTGATCGGAAAGGCGAAGTTGAGCCAGAATTTGTCGGCAGATGCTATCGCCCAGACGGCGCAGCACCTGCGCGAGCGGGACGCGTCGGCATGCCCGGTGGCAGACCTCATGGAGGAGATCGCTATTCCCTGGGCTAAGGAGCGCGAGGGGCGCGTGGAGGACGCCCGCCGACTGCCGATTGCGTGGGGTCAGAAGGAAGATCCGCGCCGCTACGTCGTCGACTACAACTGGCTGTGGGTTGATCCCCCATCCAATGACGGCACGCCAGCTGTGTTGCGCCTCGTGTTGACTGACGGGATCAGGACGCGCGCGCGGGTCGCCGCGGACGCATGGTTGGCCGGCCTGCCCTCTGACGGGCGGATGCGTGGCAGTGGAGGTTGGGCTGTCCGGGAAGCTCGTGAATGTCCGCACTCGGGGGCATTCGTGGTGGAGCTGATTTCAGCTGGCGAGGACGTGGCGGACGGGATCGAGGCTGCGGCGGAGGACGCATATGCGAACCTCATCGCGGGCACCGACCTGGGGGTCAGGTGGGAACAGCTGCCGCGCGAGGAGTCCCACAAATGAGGGACCATTAAACGATAGAATGAAGTTGATGCGCGAAAACGCGCAACCTCTTCGAAAGAGAAGGAACAATATGGTGTACAAGTTGGTGCTCGTTCGCCACGGCGAGAGCGAATGGAACGCAAAGAACCTCTTCACCGGATGGGTGGATGTGCCGCTGTCGGAGAAGGGCGTGAAGGAAGCGAGCCACGCCGGCAAGCTCCTCACCGATGCGGGTGTGCTGCCCGACATTCTCCACACGTCGCTGCTACGCCGCGCGATCATGACTGCGAATCTTGCGCTCGACGCCGCCGACCGCCACTGGATCCCGGTTCACCGGAACTGGCGCCTCAACGAGCGTCACTACGGCGCCCTGCAGGGCAAGAACAAGAAGGAGATCCGCGACGAGTACGGCGAGGAGAAGTTCATGCAGTGGCGTCGTTCCTTCGACGTCGCCCCGCCGGAGATCGAGGTCGGCTCCGAGTACTCACAGGATTCTGACCCGCGCTACGCCGGAGAGCCAATTCCGCTGTCGGAGTGCCTCAAGGACGTCATCGCCCGCCTGCTCCCGTACTGGGAGGAGGCCATCGTCCCGGATCTGAAGACGGGTAAGACCGTGATGATCGCGGCCCACGGCAACTCGCTGCGTGCCATCGTCAAGATGCTGGACGAGATCTCGGACGAGGACATCTCCGGCCTCAATATCCCCACCGGCATCCCGCTCTACTACGAGCTTGACGAGGAGACCCTCAAGCCGGTCAAGAAGGGTGGCACCTACCTCGACCCCGAGGCGGCAAAGGCCGCCATCGAGGCCGTGGCCAACCAGGGCAAGTAGCAGGAGACTGCCTGCACAGGGGCGGGCGGCTCCGAACGTGGCGAATGCCGGTTCGGAGCCGCCCGCCTTGCCGTGCGAGTGCCCAATCCGCCTAGCCCGGCCCAGCCGGCGAGCGCCTAGCCCAGCCGGCGAGCGCCAGCCCAGCCGGCGAGCGCCAGCCCAGCCGGCGAGCGCCAGCCCGGCCGGAGCCTTAGAACTCCTCGATCTGGCCCATCTCCTCCGCGTCCAGCGCCATGCCGGTCACGAGAAAGCGCATGCGGTGAGCCACCGAGACGCCGTGATCGCCAAAGCGCTCAAGGTAGCGGCCGAGCAGGATGATGTCGACGATCTCCTGGCGGGTCAGCTCCAGAGACTCATCGAGGACGTAGTCGAAGGTGCGGGTGTGGAGGTCGTCGAGGACGTCGTCGTCGGCGATGATACGGTCGGCGATGGACAGGTCTTGGGTCTCGACGAGGCGCGCCACGAGCACGCCGACCTCGGCGGCCTTGGTGGCCATCTCCTCGAACAGATCCTTGACTTCGCCCTGGACGACGGCGTGGGGGAAGCGTCCGCGGGCGACGTAGGCGACGTGGCGGGCGAGGTCGCCCATGCGTTCGAGGGTGGCGGACAGGCGCAGTGCGGAAACAACGGTGCGAAGGTCGCCGGCGACTGGTGCCTGGCGGGCGAGGAGGGAGATGCCCATGTCGTCAATGTTTCGCTCGAGCATGTCGATGGAGTGGTCGGCGTCGATGACCCGTTCGGCGAGTGCGAGGTTCGCGTCCTTGAGAGAGGCGGCGGCGCCGGTCATCGCTTTCGCGGCGGCCTTGGCTTGCAAGACGAGGGTGTCAGACAGCTCTTGCATCTGCTGACGGAATTGTTCGCGCAACGGTACTCCTTGTTCGTGTGCCGCGGATGGATGTGAGTGACCCGGTTGGCGGGCTAAGAGGGGCGCGGCTTCGCTCCCTCGTGAGATTTCATCACGTTCAGGTGAACACAATTCACCGGGTAGGTTAACGGCAATTGACGGTTTGGCAGACGTGTGGGAGTTGACCCGGGAGTGTCGGTGGGATGGTTTACGCTTGAATTATGGCAGACGGTTTCAGCTTCGGGGTGGGTTTCCTCCTCGGCATTCTTGTGGTTGTGGTGGCGATTGCGGCCTACGAGATTTCGCAGCGGCTTCTGGGCAGGGCGGATGCGCCGGCGCCGGCGGTGGATGATTCGGACGTGATCGCGCTGCTTGCTGCCTTGCCGCAGTCGCACATCGTGTTGGGTGGCGACGACGCCGTGTTGCGGGCGTCGTCGATCACCTCGGCCTACGGGCTGGTGCCGCATGGTGAGCTGCGCCAGGAACTTCGGGACTTGGCGGCGGAGGCACGTTCAGCGGGTGCAGTCTCGGTGCTGGACCTGCGACTTCCGCGCTTGGATGCGGACGTGCCGGAGCTGCGCCTGTCGGTACGGGCCACCCCGATCTCGGGGGATAAGGTGCTGATCCTTTTCGAGGACAACACGGAAAAGCGCCGCTTGGAGGAAACGCGGCGGGATTTCGTGGCGAATGTGTCGCACGAGCTGAAGACGCCGGTGGGCGCGATCGGGTTGTTGTCGGAGACGCTGGCGCAGGTGGCCGATGAGCCGGAGAACGTGCGGCGGTTTTCGGCGCGGCTGACGACGGAGGCGGAGCGGCTTTCCCAGCTGGTGCAGGAGATCATCCAGCTCTCCCGGCTGCAGGATTCGAATGCGCTGGCCGATTCGGAGTTTGTGGAGGTGGACGACGTCGTGACAGAGGCTCTGGACCGGGTGCGAGTGGAGGCTGAGGCGCGCGACGTGCGCCTAGTTTCGGGTGGCGCGTCTGGGTTGCAGGTGTACGGCGATCGGGCCCTGCTCACGACGGCGGTGCGTAACCTTCTCGACAACGCGGTGCGCTACTCTCGCCATTTTGGGCAGGTGTCGGTGGCTGTGGCTGCGGAGTCGGGGGAGGTCCATATTTCTGTGATTGATCAGGGCGAAGGCATCCCGAAGGAGAGCCGCGAGCGGATCTTTGAGCGCTTCTACCGCGGTGACCGGGCCCGCTCGCGTGAAACTGGGGGAACGGGGCTAGGGTTGTCGATAGTCAAGCACGTGGCGGCCGAGCACGGTGGTCGGGTCAAGGTGTGGAGCAAGAGGGGGCAGGGTTCGACGTTCACCATGATCCTGCCCGAGGCATACGTGCCGGAGAGCGCCGGGGCACACACGCCGGAGGGCGTCAAGAGCCAGGAGGTTGTGGATATGGAGGGCGCACGATGACGCGGATACTTGTGGTGGAGGACGAACCCACCTATCGAGACATGCTTGAGTTTAACCTGTCGCGGGACGGCTTCGAGGTGGAAACGGCGTCAGATGGCCTGGCGGCGGTGGAGAAGTTCGGGGAGGGCATCGATGTGGTGCTGCTCGACCTCATGCTGCCGGGGATCTCGGGCAACGAGGTGTGCCGGCGGATCCGCGCCCAGTCCCAGGTTCCGATTATCATGCTCACCGCGAAGGACGCGGAGATCGACAAGGTGGTGGGACTGGAGATCGGCGCGGACGACTACGTGACTAAGCCGTATTCCTACCGTGAGCTGGTGGCCCGCATCCGGGCCATCCTGCGCCGGGTGGCCGATGCCCCGCTGCGCGAGGAGTCCGCGGAGCTGCTGCGCGTGGGACGAATCGAGATGGACCTGGATGCACACGTGGTCCGCGTCGCGGGTGAGCCGATCCGGATGCCGTTGCGCGAGTTCGAGCTGCTGGAGCTGTTCATGGAGAACCCGGACCGGGTGCTCACGCGCGGGCAGATCCTCGACCGCATCTGGGGCATGGCCTACATTGGTGATTCGAAGACGCTGGACGTTCACGTCAAGCGGATCCGTTCGAAGATCGAGGTGGAGCCGGCGAATCCACGGGCGTTGGTGACGGTGCGCGGATTGGGCTACAAGCTCGTGTCGAATCCGGAAGGCTAGGTTTTCTTTTCGGCGAAACTTTTGGAACGAGAGCGGGCAAAGCTCAATGGTAGAATGGGTGGGAAATCGATTCAGAAAAGAGTGATCCCCCAGTGAGCTTCAAAGTTGGCGAGACCGTCGTATACCCGCACCACGGTGCGGCCTACATTGAGGAAATCTCAGAGAAGACGATGCGTGGAGAGACCCGCACGTACCTGACGCTCCGAATCCTGCAGGGCGATCTCATTATTCAGGTGCCACAGGAGGCGCTTGAACAAGTGGGTGTTCGCGACGTCTCGAATGAGGAGCAGCTCGAGCGTGTGTTCGACGTGCTACGCGAGACGGACGTGGAAGAGCCGGCGAACTGGTCGCGCCGTTACAAGGCCAACGGTGAGAAGCTGACGTCGGGCGACGTGAACAAGGTGGCTGAGGTGGTCCGTGACCTCTCTCGCCGCAACGTTGACCGTGGCCTGTCGGCTGGTGAGAAGCGCATGCTTGGCCAGGCCCGCGCGATCCTGGGTTCTGAGGTGGCGCTGGCCCGCGACATCACGGACGAAGAGGCCGATGTCCTGCTCGATGAAGTGATGGGGATTGACGCGGAGTCGGCGGCAACGGCCGCCACCCCGGAGTCGGCCGAATCCGCAGACTAATGTCAATCGCCGCCGTCATCGCCGGCGCCGGCTCGGGTACCCGGCTTGGCGCCAACATGCCCAAGGCGCTCGTACCGCTCGCCGGCGTCCCCCTGCTGGTCCACGCGATCCGAGGGATGAACGCCGCGGGGGTGGACGACGTCGTCGTGACCATTCCCGCCGGGCAGCGGACGCGGGAAGATTTTGAGAGGGCGCTCGCGGACGGCGGTGTGAGCGCGCGACTCGTCGTGGGTGGGAAGACGCGGCAGGGCTCCGTGGCCAACGGCCTGGAGGCCGTCACCAGCGATCTCGTTCTCATTCACGACGCCGCTCGGGCGCTGACGCCGGTGGCCGTCATTGATCGCGTGCGGGCCGCTCTGGAGGCGGGTTACGACGCCGTGGTGCCGGCGCTGCCGGTGACGGACACGATCAAGGAGGTCGGCGAGCGGCGGGCGGCTGTGAGCGCGGCTGGGGCGTCCGACGTCGTCGGAAAAGTGGATGTGGAGCCCGTGGTTGCGACCCTCGAGCGGGGCCGGTTGCGGGCGATGCAGACGCCGCAGGGGTTTCGCACGCAGCTGGTACGTGAGGCGCATCGGGTCGGGCGCGAGCGCGGGGCGGATGAGCTGAGCGCGGCGCCAGATGATGCAGCGCTGGTGGAGGCGATGGGCAGCGAGGTCGTGCTCGTGGAGGGATCGCCGGAGGCGATGAAGGTGACCACCGCCTGGGATTTGGCGGTGGCGCAGATGCTGTTGGAGAAAAGAGGGCGTTGATGCGTGTGGCCACGGCTTTTGATGCCCACCGGTTCGCTGATGACGACACCCCGCTCTACCTTGCGTGCCTGCGCTGGGACGGTGAGCGAGGGCTGGAGGGACACTCGGACGGAGACGTGGCCGCTCACGCGGCGTGCGATGCGATCCTCATGGCCAGTGGCGTGGGCGAGCTGGGCACGGTGTTCGGCACGGACCGCCCGGAGTGGGCGGGCGCTTCGGGGGAGGCGTTGCTGGCGGAATCGGTGCGGCTGGTGCGCGAGGCTGGCTGGCGGATAGAGAACGTGTCGGTGCAGATCATTGGGCAGAGGCCGCGTTTCGCGCCGCGCAAGGTTGAGGCGGAGGCCGCAATGAGCGCTGCGCTGGGGGCGCCGGCGACAGTGTCGGCCACCACCTCGGATCGGATGGGCTTCACCGGGCGGGGCGAGGGGCTGGCGGCGATTGCGACCGCGTTGGTGAGTAGGGCGTAACCGAGAACGGCGCCCGGATTCGAAGAGTGAGGAGCTAGGAATGTTCATCGAGATCTCGCACGGTGACCAGCGGCTTCGGCTGTCGACCCGCGGAGCGATGATCCTGGGCTGGGATCCCGGTCTTGGCTCGTCGGTTCTGGACGGGTACCGGAGCGCCGCCGAGCAGGAGGAACTCGACGGGTTCCGCAACGCCGTGCTCGTGCCCTGGCCGAACCGGACCGCCAACGCTCTCTGGGACGACGACGGCGTGGCCCGCTCCACCCTCGGGGTCACGAACGAGGAGGGTCTGCACGGGCTGGTGTGGGGTCTGGAATTCACGCCGGTCGGGCTGGAGCTGGGTGACGGGGATGCGGCTCAGGCCGACCATGTCGAACTGGTCGCCACGATTCCCGACTCGTCGGCTTTCCGCGGCCCGATCGAGGTGCGGATTCGCTACGACATCTCGATTCCTGGCGAACTGGGCGTGACGGTCTTCGCTCGAAATGGTGCCGGCCGCCCGGTGCCGATCGGGTTGGGCTGGCACCCCTACTTCACGGTGGCCTCGCTGGCGGAGGCGCGGTTGTGGTTGCCGGCAACGGAACGGATTGTGGTGGATGGCAGGCTGTTGCCGCTCGAGGGGGAGGCGGCCTTCGTCCCGATCGACGAGGGGACTGGGACGCGTGCGGCCCCCGTGGCGGGTGCGGGCGTGCCCGTGCGGCCCGCACCCGCGTGGGTTCCGGCAGCCGACTTCCTCCGTGAGATCAACCTCCACGATGCTCTCGACTCCGCCTTCACCGGCCTTCACTTTGATGGAGGTGCGGCCACCGCCTACGTGGACACCGGCCTCGGCTACGGACTGTCGATCGCGATGGGCCGATCCCGAAGCCTGCCTGCCGGGTGCGCGGGCTCGCCGTCCGGGTCGGCTCAGGCCGACCGGGCCGCCAAGCCCGCGCCCTGCCGCGCCAATTTCCACGTTTTCACGGGGGCGCCGCTCAAGCGCGACCCGATGAAGTCGATCGCGATTGAACCGTGCTCGACCATGGCCAACATGCTCAACCGGCCCGAGGAGAAAGCGCGCATGATGGTTCCGGTGGGCGGCGAGTGCGAGCTCAACGTGCGGGTAGCTCTCATGCGCTAGCCGGTGGCCGCCAGCCGGGGTTCGCGGGTGGAGCGACATGCGTCGTTGGGGGCCACGTCGTCTTAATGGAGAGGCCTAGTCGATAGTGTTTCGCTCTCTGAATCAAAAACTGGGGCAGTATTGAGAAAAAATGTCACGAATCGCGGCTAGTTTGATATCCTGATGATATGTTTATTAGCTTCGCTGTCGAGAATTTCCGTGCTTTTGCGGATCGCGCGGAGCTCGATTTTGCGTGCCCTGGATTTGACACGGTTCTTCCACGCGAAGGCAAGTCGTGGACGGATGTGCTGTCCCCGGTGACGGCGATCTTCGGGGCGAATGCCTCCGGCAAGTCGACGCTGATTATGGCTATTGAGGTCCTCGGTCGTGCCGTGTGGCAGCAACGCGCGGGTCGGTTCCTTTATCAGCCTTCACTAGCCTGCGCTGAGCCATCTCCGACCACGAACTACGAAGCTGATTTTGTTGTCAATGGTATCCGCTATCGGTACACGGTTCGCGCCGCCGACTGGGGTGTAGCGTTCGAAGAGTTGCGTTCCTACGAGAATCGATGGCCGCGCAAGATTTTCTCTCGTTCTCAAGAGAGCCTGGATATGCCGATGAAGTTCTCGAAAGGTGCAGCGCTCCGTGGACCTTCGGATGAGGTACGGAAACTGACGAAGGCCTCAGCGCTCTATCTAGCTGTAGCGCTTGATTACGGGCACGCGGGGCTGGAATCTATTGCTGAGGCGCTCGCAGCGGGCCGCGGCATTCAATCCTTCCCCGCCAACTCGCGCTCGCGTTTCGCCATAACAGAACGGATAATCCAAGAGATGCTTGCGGGTGGCAGTGATGCGGAGGACTTGGCCGAAGCCCTCTTGCGTGTCGCCGATGTCGGCATCGAAAGTGTGAAGGTCAAACAAGAACGCATACCGCCAGCGTTACTTGAACGGATGCGGCGCTCGATGGGCGACCCTGCTGTCGAGGATGAGATGGCTCCCAACGTCCCGGAGATGCGATCGAAGGTGGTTTTTGTTCATCGCGGCGCGGGAGGTAAGACGTTTGAGTTAGCGCTTGACGCCCAAAGTGCTGGCACCCAGGTATGGCTCGTCATGTCTTGGCGGGCGCTGACTTTGATGAAGAACGGTGGCATCCTCCTCGTCGACGAGTTGGACGAGAGCCTTCATCCGAGCCTCGTGCGGTTCCTTGTCGAGCTTTTTCTCAATCCGGAATACAACCGGAAGCATGCGCAGATCATCTTCACGACCCAGGATTCTGGGCTCCTGGGTAACTCGCCAGTTCGCCTACTTGAACCGGCGAGTGTGTGGTTCACCGAGAAAAACGATGAGGGGCGTTCGGAGCTTTTCAGCCTGGCCGATTACCCCATTCATCCGAATAGCAACTTCGAAAAGCGCTACCTGGCCGGCGCGTACGGCGCAATTCCGAGTATCGACGACCGGTCGCTCGTACGCTGGCTGGAGAATTGAGCGCCGAGCGATGGGTAGGAGGCAGCCGGGCCGGCGTCGGCGTACAGAGAAGACGACAATCTTGCTGGCCACGAATGGGAAGATCACCGAACGAGAGTACCTAACGTTGGTTCAGAAGAGGGTTCACGAGGATCCAGCGAAGAAACTCTCCGTCAAAGTGCAGGCGGTCGATGGGGAACCAGAACGGGTGCTGCAAAAGCTGACCGCCCCGGCCGGTGATACCTCGAGTTACGACGAGGTGTGGATCGTCGTCGACGCCGATGGCAAGGACAGGAGGGGCTTCGTTGACCAGTGTCTTAGGAGCGGGGCAAAGGGCCAGAAGATCCGTGCGGTGGTCTCTGATCCGTGTTTTGAGGTCTGGCTATGCGCGCATTACCAGCGCATCGGCAACGTAGCTACTCAAAGTCAGGCTCAGAACCAGTACGCGCAGGTACATGGCGGTGACCCAAAGGACAAACGCTTGCCGGTGGATTTCCCGTTCGACAACTGGAAAGATGCCGTGGGATGGTGCATCCTTTCCAACGGGCGAGTGCCGGAAAAGGACACGGATTATCCGCCCTGTCCGGGCACGATGATGCCCGTGCTCATGAAGCGACTGTTTTCGTAGACCAGCGCGGCAACCAGTTTGCCGTTGCACATCCTGCACGCCCGCCCCAGCCCGGGTACCGGGCCTGAATCTCGGGTCGCCGGCGGCGTTGCTGTAGGTAACTGGTGAGTTTTGGGTTGGAAAGGGCCGGTTTTGGTGATGAAAGCTCTCAGATTCACCAGTTAGCTACAGGTTGCGCGGGTAAGACCCCGGGAGGCCGGCGGCCGGCCTCGGGGCTGAGCCGGGTAGCAAGCCCGCGGCTACGCCTTGGCCTCTGGCTGCATCTCAACCTTCGGCTGCGCCTTGACCGGCAGGAACGCGAGCAGGCCTAGGACCAGCACGAGCGTGATGCCGAGAATGCCGAAGTAGGCGGCCTCGTCCACGCCGATGCCGAGTAGCGCGGCGCCCACGGTGATCGCGGTGGAGTACATGAACGGCGCCAGCGCGGAGACGGCGCGGCCGGTGGTGGCGTACAGGCCGAAGATCTCGGCCTCCTCCCCCGGCGGGGCGATGCGGGCCAGGTAGGTGCGGGAGGCGGACTGGATGGGCCCGACGAAGATGCACAGGATGAGGCCGAAGACCCAGTAGACCTGCTTCGGCGACAGCGGCCCGACCCCGGCGTGGAAGAAGAACACGCACAGGCCCATGGCGACCATCGAGGTCAGGGAGATGATGATGACGGCGCGGGCGCCGAGCTTGTCGTCGAGCCAGCCAAAGCCGATGGTGGCGATGCCGGCCACCACGTTGGTGGCCACGCCGAACACGATGACCTCGTCCGGGCTGAAACCGTAGGCGGTGCCGGCGAGGACGGCGCCGAAGGAGAAGACGCCGGCGAGGCCGTCGCGGTAGACGGCGGAGGACAGGAGGAACCACACGACCTGGCGGTCGGAGCGCCACAGCGTGGCGATGGACTTAAGCAGCTGGCGATAGGACTCGATGATGCCGAGTCGAGGGGTATCCGTGCGCGCGGGCTTGTTCGACAGTGTGAAGAACAGCGGCAGGGAGAAGAGGAGGAGCCAGGCGGAGGCGAGCAGCATGGCGACTCGGATGTTGAGCCCGTCCTTGCTGGTCACGCCGAACCAGCCGACCTCGGGGCTGATAAATCCGACGAAGAGGATCAGCAGAAGCACGATCCCGCCGAGGTAGCCTAGTCCCCACCCGAACCCGGAGACGCGCCCGACGTTGTGTGGTTCGGCAAGGTCGGAGATGATGGCGTTGTAGATGACGGAGCCGGTCTCGAAGACGATGTTGCCGGCGGCGATGAGGAAGAGGCCGAGCCACAGCCCGGACTGGCCGGGGATGACGAAGTAGAGGCAGGCGATGATGATTGCGGTGGCGGTGGTGGTGATGCGCAGGACGGTGGCGCGCTTGCCGCTGCGGTCCACGGCCTGACCGAGGGCGGGAGCGACGACTGCCACGAGAATGCCGGCGACCGTGAGGGCGTAGCCGAGGAGCCGGTTGGCGTCGGGTCCGAAGAGGTTGGCGTTGGCGAGGTAGACGGCGAAGACGAAGGTGGTGACTACGGCGTTGAACGCTGCGGAGCCCCAGTCCCAGAGCCCCCAGGCCCATACGGTTTTCGTCAGAATCTTGCCGGATGTTGGGGCGGTCTCGACCGCGGTTGCGTGGTTCATAGTCTTAACATACGTCCTTTTTGTGACTGTTTGGTAAATCCGACGACGCCGTCCTGCGGCTCGCGTGCGTCCTGCGGCTTGCGTCCGCCCTACGGCTCGTGCCCGCCCTACGGCTCGTGTGCGCCCTGCGCCTTGTGTGCGCCGCGCCGGTCGACGACGCCGGAGGCCCGTTGTTGGCGAAGAAAATGGGCGCGCAACCGCTGGGGATGAAATGGGCGAGTGTCGGCGTGAACCGGTAGGCTGGAGGGGTGAAGATTTTTGATTCGAAGACCAAGTCACTGCGCGAATTCATCCCGATCGAACCGGGCAAGGTGGGCATCTACCTGTGCGGCGCGACGGTCCAGAGCGCGCCTCACATCGGCCACATACGCTCCGCGCTGGCATTTGATGTGCTGGTGCGGTGGTTGCGCCGTTGCGGGTATGACGTGACGATGGTGCGCAACGTGACCGACATTGATGACAAGATCTTGGCCAAGTCGGCGGAGGCGGGCCGGCCGTGGTGGGCGTGGGCGTACCGCTTCGAGAGGGAGTTTGCCAAGGCCTACCGCGACCTCGGGGTGCTCGACCCCACCTATGAGCCGCGCGCCACGGGCCACGTGCCCGAGATGATTGAGCTGATTTCTACCCTGATCGAGCGGGGGCACGCATACGTGGGCGAGCCGGGTAACGTCTACTTCGATGTGACTTCCCTGCCGGATTACGGATCGCTGACGAACCAGTCGGTGGAGGATCTTCACGACGACGAGGAGGCGGCCTCCGACAAGCGCGGCCCGCACGATTTCGCGCTATGGAAGGCGGCGAAGGCGAACGAGCCGGAGACGGCGTCGTGGGAGACGCCGTGGGGTCGCGGGCGTCCGGGTTGGCACCTGGAGTGCTCGGCGATGGCGGGGCGCTACCTGGGCGATGCTTTCGATATTCACGCCGGCGGCATCGACCTGCGTTTCCCGCACCATGAGAACGAGCAGGCGCAGTCGCACGGGGCGGGCCGGGAATTTGCCCGGTACTGGATGCACAACGCCTGGGTGACTATCGAGGGCGAGAAGATGAGCAAGTCGCTGGGGAACTCGCTCACGGTGGAGAACATCCTTCGGGAGCACCCGGCGGTGATCGTGCGCCTGGCGCTGGGTACGGTCCACTATCGCTCGATGGTGGCATACTCGGATTCGACGTTGACGGAGGCCGGCGCGATTTGGGAGCGCCTGGCCGGATTCGTGCAGCGCTCGGTGGATACGGTGGGCGAGGTCCCGCTTGAGGAGATCGCGGCGCTCGGCCACGACGACTTCCCGGAGGAGTTCGCGGAAGCCATGGATGATGACCTCAACGTGTCGGCCGCCCTGGCCCAGATTCACGAGCACGTGACGGTGGGCAACAATGCGCTCGCGGATAACGATCACGTGGAGGCCCGTGCGCAGCAGGTGCTTGTGCGCGCGATGCTGGATGTGCTGGGGCTGGATCCGATGGCGGAGCCGTGGCGGCGCGGGGTAGCGACGTCGACGATGCACGACGCGCTGGACTCGCTCGTCAACCGGGTGCTTGAGGAGCGCGCGCAGGCTCGGGCGAACAAGGATTGGGCGCGTGCGGACGCGCTACGCGACTCGCTGACGGCGGCCGGCATCACGGTCGAGGATTCGGCGGAGGGCGCGCGTTGGAAGGTGGGCGACCTTGGCTAAAACTCATCGCGGGCGGCCGGGGGCCGTGCGCAAGAACACCCGCAAGGGCAGCGGCAAGGGAACGGGCGGGCACTCCCGCAAGCGGCTGGAGGGCAGGGGCCCGACCCCGAAGGCGGAGGACCGCACCTACCACCCTGCCTACAAGAAGAAGATCGAGCGTGAGGCGGCGGCGAAGCGCGCCGAAGGGCCGAAGCTGCGCGGTCACCTGCACCAGCCGGAGGGATACGAGTTGGTCGCGGGCCGCAACCCGGTCTACGAGGCCGTCCAGTCTGGGATTCCGTATGAGCGGGTGTTCCTTGTGGGGGCGATGTCTCACGACGAGCGGGTGGCCGAGGTCGCCCGCGCCGCGATGGACGCCGGTACGGCGATCGTGGAGGTCACGCGCACGGAGCTTGACATGATGACGGGCGGCGCGGTTCACCAGGGTATCGCGATCGAGGTGCCCCCGTATGAGTATGTGGACGTGGAGCGGCTGGTGGCGATCGGGCAGCGCGCGGGGAGGCCCGGCCTCATTGTTGCGCTGGATTCGGTGACGGACCCGCACAACCTGGGTGCGGTCATGCGCTCGGCGGCGGCCTTTAGCGCCGATGGCGTGCTCATCCCGGAGCGGCGGTCGGCGTCGGTGAATGCGACGGTGTGGAAGGTCTCGGCGGGGGCGGCGGCACGACTGCCGGTCGCGCGGGAGACGAACCTGGTTCGTTCGCTGAGCTGGCTCAAGGAGCAGGGATATTTCGTGTTGGGTCTCGCGGGGGACGGCGACGTCGACGTCGCCCACGCGGGTATGGCGGACGTGCCGGTGGTGCTGGTGACGGGGTCGGAGGGGGCCGGGTTGTCGCGGCTCGTGCGTGAGACGTGCGACCTCATCGTCTCCATCCCGATCGATTCGGCCACGGAGTCGTTGAACGCGGCGGTGGCCACCGGGATTGCGCTCTACCAGATTGATTCCGATCGAAAAGACGTGCAGGTCTAAAATTCTGTCGGAGGCCTGCGATAGGCTGAGAAACGAAAGTAGACCGGCGAAGGAGGCGACATGGCATCGTGGCGAACAGTTCACGGGCATATCCACAGGCTCGACCAGACGCTTGTGACGGACGCGGACATTGAGGCGTTTTTCGCTGAGGAACGTATTCTTGGCCGCGGAAAGCCGGACGGCGAGGGTGGCTACACGTTTGAGGTGGCCGTCGGGGGCCGGCGTCGTCGCATAGCCACGTTGGACGAGGCGGGCATGGTCTTCCGGGGGCGCTCGGTCAATGACCTGGTGGAGCAGCTCTCGGAGCGGTTGCGCAAGGTGGAGGTTGACCTGGATGGCACGGTCGCCCATGGCCCGATTGATCTTGGCTCGGTTGACATCTCGGATGAGGCGCTGGCGGAGGACGTTGACGATGAGGGTCCTACCAGCGACGCCGAGATCCACGACGCCGCTTTCGACCGTGAGGGCGCGATGCTCGTGATCATCGACCTGCCGCTGTCGGAGGTGCCGGGTATCGTCAAGGCGGAGGACGAGCCGATGGCCGTGTCCAAGCTGGGCGAGGCGCTGGTGATGGTGGCTAAGTCGAGCCTCGATTCGGTGCGCCAGATTTTCCCGCGCCCGTCGTTTCAGATCATGGTGTCTGCGGGGAAGGTGGAGGAGAATCCGACCCTGTACGTGCGCCGGGATAACTCGTATCTGACGTGGGATTGGAGCGGGGAGCTACCTGTCTTCCCGTGGATCGATCCTGACTCGGAGGCCTATGAGTTCGTGGTGGATGAGACGGGCGCCGGCGCGGTTGCCCGCAAGATGGTGGCCGACGTGATCGCGGCCCGTTTCGGTGACATCCGCGCGGCCTTGTGTAGCGAGGAGGGGCCGCGGGCGCTCGTTGACGCCTTTGGCTTGCCCGGCGAGGTGGCCGACGTGCTGGAGGGCACCGGCGAACTGGCGCAGATCCCGAACTCGCGGCTCTTTGAGCCGAGCAGCGCGGGCGCGGCCTTCGAGGATCGGCTCGCTTTCGAGCTGGCGGGCGAGGGCTTCGTCGAACCGAACGTGGCCGGGGTATACCGCAAGGTGTACCTGGAGCGCCCGTGGGCCGTGGCATTCACTTCCGCCGCGCAGGCAGCGGTTGGCGGGGCGATGCTGGCCTCGGCATTCGGTAGGTCCGGGCGTGGAATGTCGTGGAGGATGCGGGCGCTGGTCGGCGGGGGCGTCGTCGTCTCCGGTTTGACGCGCATTTTGACTACCGCGTATGCCGCGGAACTTGTGCGGCAGAAGCAGAACGAGATCGACACGTGGAAGCGGATGCATAACTGGCAGGAGAACCATGGCTGAATTGGAGCCAGGAGGGTCGGGCGTGGGCGACGCCTTCGGCGAACAGCCCGCGCCGGGCGGCATGGACGCGCCGCTGGCGCCTGCCGAGGCGGATCTTGAGGCGTTCTGGACGCACGCGATCATCGCGGGCCGGCTCAACCCGATCGACGCGGTCGGTGGGCAGACCGATCTGGTCTCCCTGCGCCCGGGTGCCTTTGCATTCGGGGAGACGCGGAGCGCTGCGAACGAGCTGGCGGAGCTCGTGATCGCGGGCCGGAAGACGGCCACCAGCAGCTACAGTGCCGCTTACGGCACGGAAGGCGAATCGTTCCCGGGTGTGGACGACATGTGGATCCTCTGCGACGGGGAGGGGCGCCCACGGGCGCTGCTACGCAACACCGAGGTCAAGGTCGTCCCGTTTAACGAGGTGGGCCAGGATGTCGCCCGCGCGGAGGGTGCCGCGGATCTGCCCTCTTGGCGCGCCGAACACGAGCAGTTCTTCCAGTCCGAGGGCGCCGAACTGGGCTACGCCTTCGACCCGGCTGGCGGCGTGGTGATCGAGTTCTTCACTGTGCTCTACGCCGGCTGAACGCGCGAGTCCGAGGCGTGGGCGGGCGTCTCATTGGATGGTGAGACGATTTCGGATATGCGCCGGGGCTGAGTACTATCGATCGGGGTCGTGAACAGGATTCGCGGGTCCTCGACGTTTACTCAATGGAGGCTCGTATGGCTAGATTTACATGGAAGCTCCACGGCGATGGACATTCGATCGCGCCGGGGGAGGTTGTTCTTCCAAACGAAAGACTGTCGTGGCCGATTACGTTCGGCATCGGCGCACAACACGTGGTGGCCATGTTTGGGGCCACCTTTTTAGTACCCTTGCTCACCGGGTTCGATCCGTCGACCACCCTCTTCTTCACCGGCGTAGGCACGGTCCTCTTCCTGCTTATCACGGCGGGCCGCCTGCCCTCCTACCTCGGCTCCTCGTTTGCGCTCATCGCGCCGATCGGGGCGGTCACCGGGTATGTGGCCGGCGGGGGAGCGCCGGTCGACGCCGCGAAGGCCTCCCTCGCCCAGGGTGGCGTGATCGCGGCGGGTGCGGCGCTGGCGCTGGTCGGCGTCGTCGTGCACTTCGCGGGAGCGCGATGGATTGACAAGCTCATGCCGCCGATCGTGACGGGCGCGATCGTGTCGCTCATCGGATTCAACCTCGCGCCGGCCGCGTGGGGGAACGTGCAGCAGGCGCCGGTCACAGCCGTCGTGACGATCGTGACGATCCTGCTGGTCACGGTGCTATTCAAGGGAATCATCGGGCGCCTGTCGATCCTTATCGGCGTGGTGGTCGGCTACATTACGGCGGTGCTGCGCGGCGAGGTGAGCTTCGACGCGATCTCGTCCGCCGGCTGGGTGGGCGCGCCGCACTTCCGCGCCCCCGACTTTGACGTCACCCTCTTGGGCCTGTTCGTGCCCGTGGTGCTCGTGCTCATCGCGGAGAACGTCGGCCACGTGAAGTCCGTTTCTGCGATGACGGGCCAGGACCTCGACGACATCACCGGTCGGGCGCTCTTCGCCGACGGCGTCTCAACCATGCTCGCTGGCTCGGGCGGCGGCTCCGGCACCACCACCTACGCGGAGAACATCGGAGTGATGGCCGCGACCCGCGTGTACTCGACGGTTGCCTATGTCATCGCGGCGTTCATCGCGCTCGGGCTGTCGATGCTACCCAAGTTCGGTCAGCTCATCGCCACCATCCCGCCGGGGGTGCTCGGCGGCGCCGCCACCGTCCTGTACGGCATGATCGGTATGCTGGGCGTCCGCATCTGGGTCCAAAACCGCGTCGATTTCTCCGACCCGGTCAACCTCAACACGGCCGCCGTGGCGATGGTGATCGCGATCGCGAACTACACCTGGCACTGGGGTTCCATGACGTTCGAGGGCATCGCGCTTGGTTCGTTTGCCGCGATCGTCATCTACCACGCGATGCGCGCTCTCTCGCGTTGGCGCGGCACGACGATCGAGCCCGCCACTCCCGCCTCCGCGCCGGCCGGCGCCGAGCTGGAGCCCGGCGCTCTCAACCGGGAGCCGAAGCTCTAACGCGTTCCCTGGCGGTGGGGGGCGTCTGGTCGCCCGCACCCACCGCCAGGCGGGGCGCGCGGGCTCGGGCGTCGTCGTCATCCCTCAGTACCCCTAAGATTCGTGCGCGAGGCCGGTGATATCCGCTAGATTGGACGGGTGAGTTCTAACGCCCGCGCGGAGTACCGCAAGCACACGCAGCAACGCCAGACTGTCATCTTCGGCTCAATCATCGCCGTCATGGCGGTGCTCCTTGTGTTGGGGACGCTGACGTGGTCGGGGCTGCTGCCCTTCCCGTTCGAGCGAGAGTTTTCAAGGCCGCCGGACACGGACGCCGTCGTGTGCCCGATCGACGGCGCGGAGCACGTCGATCCCGCCACGATCACCGCGAACGTCTACAACGCCACCACCCGCACCGGGCTGGCAAGCAGCGTGGCGTCGTCGCTGTCGGCGGCAGGGGTTTCCGTGTCGGAGACGGCGAACTGGGGCGGGGAGGAGGTCACCGAGCCGGTGCGCCTTTACTCGAGCCTCAACGGCGTGACCAACGCCTACACCCTGCGGGCCTTCTTCCCCGAGGCCCAGGTGCACATCGACCCCAATATCACCACTGAGGTCGTGGACGTGGTGCTGGGCGAGGGGTACTCGGACCTCGTTGCCGCCCCGACCGAGGAGCAGCTCGTGGCGGCGATGGAACCCGCTGAGGGCTGCGTCCCGCTCGATACCTTCCAGGACTAGACGTTCAGCGTGGGGTATCGGCGGCGCCGCAGGCCAGAGGCCGGGCGAGGATCCCCGCGGGCGCAACGTCGCGGGGTCGACGACGCGCGGAGCTCAGGCGAGGGGGAGCATGACAGCCTGGTAGTCGCGATCCTCAACCCGAAAGCCGCCGAGGGGGAGGAAACCGAGGCGTTCGTGAGCGGCGAATGACGGTGCGTTCTCGTCCTCCATGAACGCCAGGAGGTGCGAGTAGCCCTTCGTTTGCGCCTCGTCGGCAACCGCCTCGACGAGTTGCCGCAGGACGCCGCGGCCGCGATAGTTTTCGGCGACGACGCTCGGGCCGTAGAGCACGGGGGAGTCGAGGCGGGCGGCCTGAGCCAGCTCCACCGTGCGCGCTGCCGGGCTCTCGCCCGGACGCTGTGCGCTAGGTTTGCCGGTGAAGGCGTCGGGGGCGTGGATGACGGTCGCGGCAAAAACCTCCTCGCCGTCGGTTGCGACGAATCCGGATCCGCCAGTGGTGAAGGAGCGGAGACGCTCGGGGCTCATGCGTCCCTGAACGAAGCCCTGCTTGGCGCGCTCATCAGGGCTCAGAGCATCGCGGGCATTGGCTGCGTAGATCTTGGCGACTGCGTCGATGTCGGCCTCGGCCATGGGGCGGACGGTGATCGAACCGTTTGTGGTATCAGAAATGTGAGTCATGCTGGGTGAACGCCGTGCGTTCGGCGCTTGTTCCCGGTGTGCTCACGGTCTCGGTTGATCGCCGGCGGTGCTTAGCGCGGCAGCGTGACCGACTCTCCGGGATCAAGGCTGATCGCCTCGCCCCCGTAGCTGCGGGCGATGCGGGCGAGGGTCTTCTGGCCGAAATCGCGGCCGAGATCATTGAGTGTGCCGTCGTGGAGCCCGATGACGCGCGCGGGCGTCACCGCGCGCAGGTATTCCTCGAGTTGCGGGGTGTTCTGCCACGGTGCCGCGAGGGCAACGATAAGGGTGTCAAGGCCCTTGATCTCCGGGCGAGCGTCGCCCGGGTGGAGGACAAGGCCCGCGACGAGGTATCCGACGTTGACGATGACGTCGTCGTCGACGCTGGCTGTGGCTTGTTCGCGCCCGATGACGCGAACGCTTATGTCACCCACCATGAACTCGTCCCCCTCGCTGACGAGGGTCTGCCGATCGGCGTGAGTATCAAGGTTGAGCTGGGTCGGAGTGTAGACGCGGAGGTCGGGATTGTCGTCGAGGGCGCCAGCGAGGGCCGGGACGTCGACGTGATCGAAATGGTCGTGCGTCACGAGCACCGCGTCAGCGCTTGCAACAGAGGCGGGAAAGCCGAAGGCGCCGGGGTCGACGACGAGTGTTGTGGAGCCCGACGTGATCGTGAGCGCGGCGTGAATACCGCGTGTCAATGTCAGTGTCATGGGGAACCTTTGCCGGACGGAGCTTACACGCCCGCGATGGAGCTAACCTGGGCGGGGCGTCTTGAACGTATCACCTGCGCTAGCGCACGGTAAGTGAGCCGGTTCATATTTGCGGGTGGCGGAGGACTGCCACTGCTGGGAATAAAGTGACGCCACTTCCCATTTCGTCGGTAGGAGCACCTCCTACCGTTCAATATTTCTGGGAATCCAGCTCAACTGAAGGAAGTAATCATGAGTGCAATAACAGTGTCAACCGCAGACGAACTCGCCAACGCCATCGCAGACGGTTTCATGGACATTCGTGTCGAGGGCACCATTGCCGGCTCCCCCTCCATCACCCTCCCCGAGGGCGCCACCCTGTCAGGAGGAACGCTCGAGTTCACCGGGAAAGGTGTTCGGCTGACAAGGAACAATGCGCTCAAGGACATCACAATCACGACGGTCGACTACGAGGTCGCCGTCTATAACGACACAAGTATCGACGACGCCGGAACTCTCGTCCTGCACAATGTGACGACGGTTGGCCAGATCTACCTTGTGGCTGACGACAACCTGCGCAGGATCCGCGTGGAGGCAGATCAGGTGCACGTCAAGGCGGCCGACGTACGCGGGCGTTCCCGTCAGCCGCACGGCTTTGGAGTCGACGTGCTCCAGGGCGGCTTGACGCTGTGGAATCTGCAGCCGGATGCTGACACGGAGTTCACTGCCACCCTCAAGGGCATCAACATCGGCACGCCGCTGACGCCGGTCCGCGGATCGGGCGTCTTCCTCGACGGCTACACGGATCGCGAGGGCAAGCTGACTGGCGGTGCTCTGCGCGCGGACGTGCTCGAAACCGGCACGGTCATCACCGACGGAGGTATCGTGCAGGGCACGGGTGACAAGATCACTGGAGCCGTGTTCGTCCTCGGCGGAGCCGTCGTCGATCGCGTCGAGAACAATGGCGCGACGGTCACTCACGGCGCGAATGACATGGCGCTTGACCTGTGGGGCAAGACCCTGGAGTGGGTGGCGAACGCCCCGGTCACAACCACGGGTGCCTCCGGTATCGGTTTCGTCAACTTTGGTCAGATGGGCCGCCTCGAGATTAACGCCCCAATTGCGACGACGGGCCTGGGCGCCCGCGGGTTCAACGTCTACGATGGCTCGGTAGAATCGGCGACCTTCGATTCCATCACCACCCATGGCGACGGCGCTATTGGCATCCAGGTCTCGAAGCCGACGGGCCCCATCGTGGTGCGTGGTGACGTGCGCACGACGGGCGGCGAGGGCATGAGCCTCGTCAAGGGCGTGCAAATGAAGCTGAAGGCGACGGCGGTCTCCATCAAGCCCGGCGCGGAGGTGGCCTCCCTCAAGGTCGGTGGGACGGTGGCGACCGGGGGCGCCGATCTTGTGACCTTCGAGGTCCTCGAAGGTGGATCGATCGGGGAGCTCTCGCTTGGCGAGGTGACGGCGAGCGGTTCCGGCTCAGTAGCGACGAAGATCGACGGCGACGTCCCGGAGAACGATCAGAGGTAGGCGCCTATTTCCTGTCGCCGTATTCGGATCGGGCGCTCAGTCGTTTTCTGCGGAGCGAGCTAGCGCGCGATCGGCGTCACGCAATGACAAATACGTGGCAACGCCCGACAGTGGGCCGATCCAGAGGGCTTGCCGGGTGTGGGCCAGGCGGACGCCAGCGGCGCGGCGGCGCTCGCCGCGAGCAAAGATTTTCCGCTCCAAAGCGGCATCGAGCGCAATTGAGCCCGCCAACGCGGCGATGCCGGCGGCGATCATGCCGGCCAGCGCTATCGGCTTCTGCGGAAAGCCCGGGTCTTCCGGGCTTTCCTGGCCGCTCGGGTCTTCCGGTCTGCTCGGGTCTTCCGGGCTTTCCGGGTTTTCGGGCGCGGGCGCGTCGGGGGTGAGGGTGTCGTCGTCGTTGAGACGCGTCGTCGTCTCGTGGGTGGCGATGGCGGTGATGGCAGCTATGCATCCCACGCGTGCCGCGATTCTGAGCGGTCGGCGGCGGAGAAAATCGGGCAAGGCGTAGTAGAGGGTGCTGAGCGCGGCGACACTCCCAGCCGTGCCAACTTCGGGATGCTCCTGGAACAAGGCGCGAATCGCAGACGTTTGGGGCACTTGAACCGGCACGGGGAGCCTCCTTGTAGCTAGCGCAACGCCTCTGGCGTATCTCCGACGACTATGAGCTTACCAGAGGGGCGCTAGCGGTTCGGATGCCAGCGTGGTTTCGCCGGCATGTGCCTTGCTTGGGTGTATGGTGGCGACAGAAGAAAGAGGATGCCGACACCGTAGCGCTGAGCCTCCAGCGCCGATGCCGCTAGTGAAGGATGCAGATATGGGTGAGACGACGTTCAGTTGTGATGAACTATTCGACGCGGCGCAAGCAATCGAGCCGGATGTTATTTCCTGGCGCCACCATCTGCACCAATACCCAGAGCTTTCAAACCGAGAGGTGAAAACCGCTGAATACATCGCGCAGAGGCTACGAGATTTTGGTTTCCGCGAGGAGGACATCCACGAAGGGGTAGGCGGCACGGGAGTGCTGGCGCGCCTCACCGGAACGCGCTCCGGCCATTCCGATAAGGCAGTATTGTTGCGCGCCGACATCGATGCACTGCCGGTGAAGGAAGAATCCGACCTGCCCTATAAGTCAACCCAAGTCCAGGACTACCCGGGTGGGCCTTTCCCCGTGGCGCACGCATGCGGGCACGACTGCCATACCTCGATGCTGCTCGGTGCCGCACAGGTACTCGCCTCACATCGGGCGCAGATCCCTGGAACCGTGTACTTCGCTTTCCAGCCCGCCGAGGAAGGGGCCCCCGAAGGCGAAGAAGGCGGCGCCGCATTCATGCTCTCCAGCCCCGAGTTTCAAGAGCTGAGTCCGCGCCCGAGCCTAGCGTTTGGGATGCACGTTACCCCCGCTCCCACCGGTATGGTCGGCTGGACCACCAATGTGCAGCACGCTGCTTCAGAAATGGTGAAGATTACAGTCGTTGGGGAACAGGTGCACGGCTCGTCTCCGTGGGCCGGGCGCGACCCGCTACCCCCGGCAGCCGACATCATTTCCGCGATGGGGCAGCTCTACCGGCAGTTCGACGCGAAGGACGCGTTCTCGATCAGCATCGGGCACGTTGAGGACCAGGGCCGATTCAACATCGTCGGCGAACAGGTTACCCTCTTTGGCACGGTACGTTGCCTCAACGCTAACCTCATGGACGATATCAACGCGGCGATCACGCGTACCTGCCGCCATATCGCCGCCGCGTATAACTGTAGGGGCGAGGTGGAATTCCATCAGCAGGTTCCGGCCGTTGTGAATGCTCCCGAGACGGTCGCCGCCCTTCAACCGGCCCTTATCGCCGCCGCTGGTGGTGAAGATCGAGTCTTTGCCGCCCCCGCCTCACTTGGCTACGACGACGTCTCCGAATTCATCAATGCTTTCGGCGGCATGTATGCGCTGCTCGGAGTGCAGGACGTGGAGTCCGTGCCCAATGGTCTGCCGCGGGCAACTGCCGGGGGTCGCGGTTTCGCGCCGAATCATTCCCCGCGGTTTTACGCGAACGACGCCGCCCTCCTTACTGGCGTACGGATGCATCTTGCGGTGGTTGCTCAGCACCTCGGTCTTGCCTAGGGCGGGGCTGGACAACCCTTCGCGCGGGGCTGGACAGCCCTTTGTCTCTGCACCTCTGCCAGCGGCGTGTCCTGGTACCGCCCCCAAATCTCCATGTTCAGGGCTGGCGTGGTCCGCCAGGTGTGAGGCGCGGGCAAGAATGGCTTGCTCGTCCCGTTTTGGTTAGCTGCAACGAAGTCGAGCAGCATTGTCTGCCACGCATGCAGGTGGGCGAGGACATCGCGCAGACTCTTGTCCCTTCTCCAGTGGGCTTTCAGGGCGCTCAACGCCAGTGCCGAAGAAGAGCTCGGCACTTTCTATCTCCGGCCGCATGGAGTCAATCAACGCCTGCAGTGCCTCCCATCGAGAGACGGCGGCATTCAACAGTTCCGTTTTCGTTTTAGCTCTGGCCATATCTTATTGGAACACGACGGCGAGAATACGATAGAGGCGCGGGTCGACGCTCACGGGCGTGCTGCCAGCGGCAACAACCAGCAAGAGTCCAACGCAACGATAGAAGGCTGAGCCGGCGCATGCGCCGAGCCGTTGCGCGTTCTCCTCACCATAGCGGGGAATACTGCCCATTCATTCTCATCTATCGACGCGTCAGCCTAACTAGCGTTAAAGGGCGGACTCTCGATCGGCGTCGTCGGCGTCGTCGTCGTTCCTTCCCGGGTGACGGCGATAGAAGTAGTCCGAGAGAAAGATGATGAAGAAGCCGATGAAGACACCGTTGAAGAACATCGACCATCCCCATTCGGTGATGGGGAAAACAAGCTCTTTTGCCGCGAACAACAACCCCAGAGGAACGCTCATCACGGCATCAAGTGCAAAGCCACACGCACCCGTCACCGTTGTGGCAAGGGGACGCACACCCAGGTAAGCGGCCACGTAGATCACGCACGCCACAGCAAGAAACCAAAGCGACAAGCCCGAGTGTCCGCTGATCGCCTCCACTCCAAGGCCGGTGGCGAACCCACCACCAATGAGTAGCGCAAGCGTCAACGCGCGCGATGCCAGATCAGGGTACGAGCTCAATCGCATGTCTGCCTCCTATCCTGCAGCAAATTCTACGTACCTCATAGACGAAGGAAATCGGACCTATGGATGATTCGTGCCCTGCGTGACGGTTGGGGTGGGTCCGGTCCCGGATCGTATCGACGTCGTGGCGCGCCACTCGCGTCAGTGCCCGCCCTACGGGTCGGACGAGAAACATCGGGTCGCGCCATTGCCTTCCCCTTTGGGCAAGGCCAACGGGTGGTCGGCGTACGACGAGCGTGGGCTACTGGTGCTTTGAGATCGTTATAAAAACTATTGACACTAAGGGTCGCCTAACTTTATCATTGTCCTGTCTCTAAGAAGCGTCCACAGCCCAGATTCCCTCGCTGTGACACTCGCCATCAAAGGTGATGGCATGACGAAAGGAAGACCTATGAAGATCTCAAGGATGATAGGCACAGTCGCTATCAGCTTAGTGTTGGCTCTGCCGCTACCCGGTGTTGCTTACGCTGAGCCGGAGGGTGTTTCCAGTGCCGCAGCGGATGACAGTGATGTTAGTGCGCTGATCGTTGAGTTGGTCGAAAGGAACCCTGGCACATCTTTTGTAGAAATGGAGCAAGCGGTTAAGGATGCGGCACTGGCAACCGGTGCATCTGCAACAGAAGTTGCGCGTGAGGCGTTAAGTGAGGCTGGTGATCCTCCTGGATTTGTGCAAATCCAGCCTCGATCAGGGTCTAAGCCAAAAGCGAATCAGAGAATCGGTACCGCCCGCAATCGAGGTGACGTGTTCTACACCCCGTCGTCGACCGCTGGCGTTAACCATGGTCATTCGGGAATATATTCCTATACAACAAAGATCGTTGAGGCAGATACCAGTACCGGTGTTGTAGAGCGTTGGTATACATCCGTTAAGGTGGCATCGGGAGCTCACAAACAGTATGTTTCCACTAGTCAAGCAAACCGCGACAAAGCCGCTGACCGAGCGCGCACATATAGGGGACGTAGTTACAACTATAATTTCGCGTTTAACAAAACCGCGAATGGGTCGATGAACTGTTCGCAAGTGGTGTGGGCGGCGTACAAGACGGCTACCGGGATTGATCTCGATTCCGATGGTGGCCATGGTGTGTATCCGTCGGATATCCGGGACTCTAAGTATACCGTGAGCTATCAAAGGTTCTAAGAACGCGATGAGACGTCATATGAGGACACGTGTGGTAGCGGGGGCAATGGCAATACTCGTCGCCGCAACCACATTATTGAGTGGTTGCTCAAATAATAGCGACGACCACGAGGTCGATTTAGGCGATTATGAGTGGGCCATCTTCATGAGCGAGTACCGAAACACCGGATTATTGCCCAGAAGTCTCATTGGATATGTGGCCTTGGTGCGCGCCGACGGTAGCTATGATCTGATTGAGCACGAGGGGATGGATCAAGGTCAGATCTCGTGGACGGAGCATGGGATCAACTTTGCTGATGTTAAGGGCGATCATTGGATGACTGCGGATGGCGGCGCCGCCGTCGAACAAGACCGAGTTGGACTGATGGATGGGCTTGTTACTCTCAGCGATGGCGTGACCCGGGTGGGGGTATATAACGGAGGTTTCCAAGAAGACGGTTATCGAGAAGAGGTTGTGATTTCCCGGCCTGATTCAAGTGAGCGGCACGCATTGAATACGGTTGGTTTCTATCCGATGATTTCAGTTTGTAAGGACGACGTTTACGCCGCCTATTCGATGACGCCAGAAGACGGCGACGCGCGTTTCATTTTCGATCAGATCGTCGAAGACGGAGCCCTAAAGCACGTGAGCGTGGGGACGTACAGTGTGCCCTTTTCTGAGTTTGGTTACTTTGCCAATGATGCTCCCTGCGTTGAAGATCGCATTTATTTCTTAGGCAATTTTATTAACTACGACGGCGAGCAGCGGGTTGTCGACGAGCTCCTCGCTCCCCATATGCAAAGCAACACGTGGGGAAACAATGAAGCTCTTGCACTGGTATCAGTGGATTCGACCACTGGCGAGTTGAACTGGCTGCCGCTAACGACGGAAAATGGTGCAAGCCTGGATCTGGGGTCAGACGAGGATGATTATTCCGTATACGATGCGCATTCCTTGGATGATAAGGGCAACTTCGTGTGGTTCGGTGGTAACGGAGTGCTTTATCGTACCGATGTTGCGACGGGGCAAACCTCGATACTGAGCGATGAGCTCGAGAGAGATTTACAACCTGATGCACCCGAATGGTTGTATCACTTCTCTTCCGATGAGAACACTGCCACCGTGCTAGTTGAGGATACCCAAGACCCGTTGGCGCAGCCCCGGATCGTGGTTTTTGACAAAACTACTGGGAAGATCATCAAAGACATCCAGATTAACGGTCTCAAACATGACGTTCCAGAGTTCATGATTTTCCGAGACATCGCACAAAAGCCGGTGTAGTGCTGTTTTAGTCCACTTGGAACACTATTTGTTGATGCTGATTACGGGCCCGGCTCCCAGGAAGTGGACATGGGTGTGGTGTTTATGCTGCAAGGTCGAGTGTAGCTGACGCGTGGTGTTCGAAGGTGTCGGGGGCCTGGTAATTGCACCAGGTGTGCAATCGTTTCGTGTTATACCGAGCACACCACGCAAGGATCCTCGCTGGCCTGCGGCCATCAGTAATGCCTCCTCGGGCGAGTTCAACACGCATGTGATCTGCAATCGCAAAACTGACCAGTTTCCGGCAGAAGCAGTCAATCACAGTAGCTAGATACATGTTTTTCTGCCCGGCAAGGGGAAGATACGTAATGTCCCCGACAAGCTTCTCGTTAGGCCTGGCCGCGGTGAAATCACGCCCGAGAAGATCATCAAAGACCCGCCTATGCGGATCGCTGACAGTAGTACGCACGCGGCGTTTTTTCGTAAAACCGGCCAACCCGTGCGGGTCAAGCCGAGATTCTAGGCGAGCATTGCGTTAAACAGCTCAGAAGTGGAGGGGTGGGTGTAAATGCCGGCGCCGATTCGAGCGGCCGGAATCTGTTCACGCATCGCAAGTGCGACGGTATTGATGAGTTCCTGAGAATCCACCGAGTAGATGACGGCTCCTACAATCAGGCCGTTCGCCTTGTCTATGATGAACTTCGCCATGCCGCGCGGGTTGCCGAGAATCTTTGGACGCGGCACGATCGCCAGATCGGCGATCTTTGAGACGCGAATGTCTAGCTCCTTGCCGTTTTCTTCCGCCCAGGCGCGAGCCTGTTCCTCATTCATGCCGATTTGCGACAGCGGCGGGTTGATGAACGTCGATGTTGGGAAGATGCGCCCGTTCGCGCTCTTCTTGCCTTCTCCCCACTTGTGATCGAGCACGATGCGGTAATCGTCGTAGGAGATGTAGGTGAATTGCGGCCCGCCATTGACATCACCTACCGCGTAAATGCCATCAACGTTTGTACGCCTGTATTCATCAACCGTAACGAATCCACGTTCGGTTTCGATGCCTGCGTTTTCGAGTCCGAGGTCGGCCGTGGCCGGCACGCGCCCGATTGCAACGAGAACAGCGTCGGCAGAAACGCTGCCCTGGTCGAGCTCAACACTCACGCGATCGCCCTCATGCGTGAGCGATTGAACGCCACCTTGCACAAAATGCACGCCGAGATCTTCCAGATCGGCGCGCAGCAGATCGGCAACATCTCGATCAAACATCGGCAGGAATTTCGACCCTGCATCCACAACCGTGACTTTCGTGCCCATGTGGGCAAACATGGTGGCAAATTCGAGGCCGATTGGCCCCGCGCCGATGACGGCGAGCTCGCCGGGGCGCTTGTCCACGAACTGGATAGAGGTCGAATCGTAAACGCGCTCCCCGTCTGCTCCAGGAACGTTGAGCTTGCGCGGCTCAGCGCCCGTGTTGATAACGATCGTGTCCGCCATAATCTGAAGCGGAGCGCCCTCTGCCTGGGTTACCTCGACCGTCTTCGGCGCTACAAAACGTGCGAAACCATCAATAATGGCTACGTTCTTGCCCTCCGCCATCGCCTTATTGACGCTGTTGAGTTTGGCGATGAAAGCGTCGCGATGTTCCTGCGCGGAGGCAAAAGCCTCGTCCAGACTCACCGAAAGAACGCCTTGCTTCATGGCGTCATGTACGCGTTCTGCGCTGGTCAGTAGTGTTTTCGTTGGAACGCACGCCACGTTGATGCACGTGCCGCCGTACATGGCTGGAGACTTTTCGACAATAGCCACGCGATCGCCTGCCGCCGCGCGCGTCATCGCCAGGGTCTTACCTGCTTTACCAAAACCTATAACCAAAAGATCAAGGTCCAAAAATGTTTCATCATTCTTCATGGAAGAAGAATACTGCACATGGTAAACGTGAGAACGAGGCAAATGGTAATGTGTCCGCCGCCGCGTTGGACGCTGCAGTTGCGACAAGTGCGACGGCGGATAGGCGTTGGCCACCCGCAATGCGGTTGGGCTCGCGCAGGAGTGCTCCTCGCGAGCCCAACCGGCTGATTGCGCGCTCTACATCTGGTTTTCGAGCGGTCCTCGTCGTGGCCTACCGCCCGTGCCTGCGCTAATGCCCAATTTTGATCCCCTCCGCTCGAAACCCCTTTCCTCCTGCTCCACGTCGTGCCCCACGTCGTGCCCCGAGGATCGAAACTGCCGCTCCGGTCATTTGACTGTTGTCTGGACCTGGCTCCCGATAACCGGGCTAGCCGCAGGGGTAACGTGCCGTTGCGCGTTTGGCTCCGGGGTGCGAGGGCGCGATGCGATGCGCTGCGCGCTCGCGTTGCGGAACGTAATCAGACGCATCGCGTTGAGCACCACGATGATCACCGACGCCTGGTGGATGAACATTCCCGATCCCATGTGCACCATGTCGAAGAGGACACCGGCGATCAAGAAGAACACGGTGATCAGCGCGATGGCGGTGTTTTGCCGCATGTTCGCGGCCGTGGCTCGCGCCGTGGCGCGGGCTTGCAGCAGCTGGTCGAAGCGGTTGCCGACGAGGACGACGTCGGCCGATTCCATCGACACGTCCGTTCCCCCGCCCATCGCGATACCGAGGTCGGCGGTGGCGATGGCCGGGGCGTCGTTGACGCCGTCGCCAATCATCGCCACGGTGTGGCCGCCGGCCTTGAGATTCTCAACGGCGCTGACCTTGTCGGCGGGCATCAGCTCGGCGTAGACCTCGTCGATGCCAACGGCTTGCGCGACGGCGTTGGCCGTGTGGCGGTTGTCGCCGGTGAGCATGACGAACGCGCGGATGCCGGTATCGCGCAGGGCGGCGATTGAGTCGGCCACTTCGGGGCGAAGGCGATCCGAGATGGCGATGAATCCGGCGAGGCGGCCATCGAGCGCGACGAAAGAGACGGTGTTGCCGAGTTGCTCCTGGGCCGCTGCCTGCTGGCGCGCATCGGAGGGCAGATCGGCAAACATGCGAGCCGAGCCAACGACGACGTGTAGCGGCGTGCCGGCGCGGTCGGCCAGGCGGCCTTCGATTCCTTTGCCGCGGATCACGGTGACCTCGCTCGGCGTCGCGCTCAGGTCGAGGCCGGCCTCGCGGGCCGAGGCGACGATCATGCGGCCGAGGGGGTGCTCGGAGGCCTGTTCGAGAGAGCCGGCGGCGGCGAGCACCTCGGCCTCGGTGAAGCCGTTGAAGGTGACGACGGCGTTGACCTCGGGGCGCCCCTCGGTCACGGTGCCCGTCTTGTCCATGACGAGGGTGTCGATTTTGGCGAATCGTTCGAGGGCGTCTCCGCCCTTGATCAGAGCACCATGCTTGGAGGCGTTGCCCAAGCCGGCTACGAGGGAGACCGGTGTGGAGATGACGAGCGCGCCGGGGCAAGCGATGACGAGCAGGGTCAGCGCGAAGCGCACGTCCTTGGTCACTGCCCACGCCACGATGGCGGCTACGATGATTGCCGGGGTGTAGATGTTGGCGAACTTGTCGAGGAACTTCTGGGTGGGCGCCTTAGAATCCTGGGCTTCTTCCACGAGTTCGATGATCTGGGAGAACGTCGTATCTTCGCCCACCCGGTCGGCGCGCACTTCCAGGTAGCCGGTTTCTGCGACCGTTCCCGACCATACGGAATCGCCCCGCGACTTGACGACCGCGACGGGTTCGCCGGTCACGGCGGCTTCGTTGATGGCGCCTTCACCCTTGACGACAGTGCCGTCGATCGGGATCTGCCCGCCGACGCGCACAACCACGCGGTCGCCAACTTCGACGTCGTCGATGTTGACGACGACGCTTTCGCCGTGGCGGATGACTTCGGCCTCCTTGGGGGCCATGTCGATGAGGTTCTTTAGAGATTCGCGGGTCTTTGCCAGGGTGCGAACCTCGAGGTAGGTGCCGAAGATGAAAAGGAACGCCACGACCGCCGATTCGACGTATTCGCCGATGATCAGGGCCCCTGCCACCGCGATCGTCACGAGCAGATCGATGGAGAATGCCTTAACCGTCAGTGCTCGCACGGCGGAAATGAGGATCGGGATTCCCGCCGCGACGGACACCGCGATGAGAATGCCCTCTTGCAGTTGCGCAGCGGTGTTTGCCCGCGATAGGAGGAAGACGACCACCAGCAGGGTGGCTGATCCCAGCGAGATGTACTTCTTCGCCTGGAGTGAAGTGAGCCATTGGGTGAACACATCAGGTCCTTTCAAGGGGACGGCGGGGGCAGGTAGCCCCCGCCTCCGCCGTCGTGATTAAGAAAGCTTCACCGATTCGACTTGGTAGCCGAGCTTCGTGATGACGTCCGAGATGTCGTCGGCGGTGACGCCGGCCTCGTCAAAGTTGACCTTGACCTTGTTGGAGTTGAACAGGACGCGCACGTCGTTGACGCCGGCCATCTTCCCAACGTTGGTCTCGATCTTCTTCACGCAACTGGGGCAGGTGAACGGGCTGGTAGAGAAATCTGCACGAGTCATGAGATACCTTTCGTCGTTGTCGTTCTTGATGGACTTGCGCTCTCATACAACAATGGATTTGCGGATCGCGCCTTGACCAAGGTCAAGTCCCGCCCGGCACAATTGAGTTAGTGTTGCGTGAAAGGACGGAGGAGCTTGTGCATAGCCAGAAACTAGACCACGAAAGCGTCGGCGACACCTGCGTTGCGATCGTGCCGATCTTCAAAGGCTTGCGTTATGAGGATCAGCTCAAGGTTGCCCGGGTTGCCCAGCCGACGCAGCTGGAGGCCGGCACCACGCTTTTCTCCCAAGGCGCCGATCTTTCCCAGCTCTTTGTGATCCATAAGGGCCGGGTGAAGCTCACCCGAACGAACGCCGACGGGCACGAACAGCTGGTGCGGGTCATCGGGCCCGGCGATTTCCTTGGGGAGTGGGCATTTTTGAAACGGATGCGCGCCAAGCACACGGCGGTCGCTTTGGAAGACACGCAGGCATGCGTATTCGACCACTCCGAGCTCATCACAATCTTCGCCGAGTATCCCTCGGTTGGTTTGCACATGCTCGTTCAGGTCTCGGAGCGGCTGGCCGAAACGGAGGCGCGGCTGTCCGCAATCGTCTCAGCCGAGGTCGGCCAGCGCCTGGCGGACTATCTCCTGGGATTGCCGACCATGCGGCGTGGGAATGCAACCGCCGTCGTGCTGCCGCTGACGAAAAAGGACATCGCGTCTTTGCTCGACACGACGCCGGAAACCCTCTCGCGTCAGTTCGCCCGGTTAGAATCGAGCGGCATTATCGAGCGGCGAGGAAATGCGGTTGTTTTACGCGACGTCGATATGTTGATGAGCCTCAGCACGGAACCCGACTAGAAAGCGGCCGCCCGATACGGGTTATGAATCTGAGGCCTACCAGGCCCGCGTAGCGACCGGTAGCCGATATATTCAAGTGAAGTGTCGCCAGGTGGGTCAGATCTTCAAGTGAACTGTCGGGCCCCAAGTCAAATAAGTCCGAGGACTCCAAGCGCAAAAAGCAACGAGACTGACAGAAATGAGAAGACCGCCTGGGGCTGAGAAGATTTCCTGGGACTGAGGGTGCTTAAAGAAACACGAAGACCAGTGCAACAGCAATGAGGGCGACGGCGCTGATGCCTGAGAAGATGAGTAGCTGCCGTCTCTTGGTGGTGTCTGGGACGTCTCTTTGTGGATCGTATGCCGCTGAAAGGAGGCCAGCTCCCAACAGGACACAAATGATCGCCCAGGTGTTGTCGTGGAGGGTGGCTATTGGGCTCTCTCCGGTGACCAGTGACTTGGAGGCCACGATCAATAGCGAGACCGTGGCGAGCGTAAGAAAATAGGCTATCCGCTTCAATATGACTGGCATGTGTTCTTCTCCCTATCGACACACGCTATTGAATGGGATGTATATTGATGCGACGCTACCGACCGCACCGCAGGCGAGGCTACCGACGGGGCCGGTTGCAACGCTAAATGGGATGCACACCAGTCCCTCCCAGCCGATGCTCCAGATGAGATTTCCCAGTCGAGCCTGCCAACAACCCTGCTTTGCCGTCACGCGTGGGTAGTTCTTGATTATGATTCCGCCACCTTCCGTCGTCGGCTTCATCGACGATAGAGGAGTAGTGACAAGTTCTGGCCATTCTGGCCGGAGACTCTCTTCGTTGAGTTTCGGCGAGTAGGCGGAGGCATCTTGAAGAACTGTTGACTGTTGAAGATCTTGGCTCTGGTCGGCACTCGTGTCCTGGTTTATTCCTGCAAATGGTGCGGCCATGGCGATGGCTACCATCGTTGTCAATGTTGCGATGGTCATGGGACCACTCCTTTCGTCGCGAATTGTGATGATTCTAACCTGCGGTCGTGGGCCTGTAAAGGTTTTGTTCGGAGTGACTCCATGTAGCTTTCCGCCTCCGGTTTAGTCAGCCAATCGCCGGCGGCCCATACCCGGCCTATTCCAGGCGCCAGTCGATCGGCTCCGCGCCTTGCTCCTCGAGCAGGGCGTTCGCGCGCGAGAAGGGCCTGGAGCCGAAGAATCCTCGCGTGGCCGACAGCGGTGAGGGATGGGCGGAGGTCACTTTCGGCGTCGTGCGAAGAAGGGGCGCGAGCTCCTGGGCCTGCTGCCCCCACAGGATTGCGACGAGCGGTTGCTCGCGTTGGGCGAGCACGCGGATGGCGTGGTCGGTGATCTTCTCCCATCCCTTTCCTCGGTGCGAGGCGGGTTTGCCGGGCCGGACGCTGAGCACCCTGTTAAGCAGCATGACGCCGTGCTCGCACCACGGGGTGAGGTCGCCGTGGGGGGCGGGGGCGATGCCGAGGTCGTCGTGTAGTTCGCGGTAAATATTGGCCAGCGACCGTGGGATTGGCCTGACGTCCCGGTCAACGGCGAAGCTGAGCCCGATCGGGTGCCCGGGCGTGGGGTAGGGATCCTGCCCGACGATCAGTACCCGCACCCGACTGAGTGGGTAGGAGAAGGCGCGTCGGAATAACCGCTACTGTCCACCGAGTCGGTACGCCTTGGCCACTATCCTTGCCGCTTTGCGTGCTGCTTCCTCGGAAGCAATCGATTTCATACTCATTGGTGGCTTTGATGTTGAAGGCGCTCTGGTCTCCAAACCGGCCCGCTTGGCTTCCTCCCAGAGGTCGTGCTGTTTTTCCTTCGAAAGGAAGTTCCCAAATTCTACGCGGAAAGATTTGACGCCGTAGTGAAGTTCGGCGAATCGGTTCCCCCCAATGCGCGCATTTGTCTCTCCGCCTTCCCCGATGGCGTAGCCCCAATACTTACCCGTGTCACCAGCGACTACGGCGCCAAGCCCACGCGTCAGTTCATCTTCGAAAGCTCGCAAATTGTTCTTCGTCGCAATACTCACCTTCTCGTTTGGCAGAGCTGCAAGACGGGAATCGATGTCTTCTAGCTTGCTAATGCGGCCATCCGATATGACAGTGTCTGATTCATGTCCGAGGCCCACAGCGGTAATTGCCGCGTTAGCTAAGGCGTCCATGATCCGTTGATCATTGAGGTTATTCCGCTTGCCGTCAGAGAAGAGTTCCTCCAGGATACCCAAGAACCTTGCTAGGACGGGCCCTTGGACTGGCTCTAGCCCCCACCTCTCCAGGGCTTCGCTAAAACGATCGGTCTCGTCATCGTCAGAGCGGGTCATATCCAACGATTGTTCGAGGAAGTCCGCCGCAGAGTTTCCGCTTCCCATATAGCGCAAAAGCTCTCTAAACAGTTTCTGGTATCCCGTTTGCAGGCAGAGCACCGCAAAAACATCCAACTGTGACCGACTGAGTTCTTCGGGAGTGTCTTCGGTTCTTACCTTAGATATTTCGAGAATCAGTGCGAACGTATTGAGGATACGCTTGATTGACCGCGGATTTGTTCCGATTGAATGGTTCACGAGATCGACGTACTGCGGGAGGCTATCTTTTGTAAACTCCACCCCCAGGCTATTCAGGCCGCTTTCGAGGATTCCTTCAATTTCGTATGCGCTAACTGGCAGATTAAACGGGATCTGGATGATCTTGTCGAAGAAGGATCGCGCTTTATCCTCACTGAAATCTGCACCGTACTTAGAGCGCACACCCCGAAGAACGACGGAGAAATCAATTGCGAGCACGAAAACGCAACCGCGGAGATTGAGGAAAACCTTGAGAGCTTCCATGACCTCGACAGCCCGTTCTGGCTCGAGACGATCAAGGTCATCAATAAAGATATAGATTCTATCCGGACCACTCTTCGTAATCGCATCTACGAGATCTTGGAGATCCGAGCGAAGGGTGGAAATGGATTGAATGAGTTGATTTGGGCCGAGGTTATCCTCCGAGTGCGACTCTGCTACGTGTTTGGAGTGTGTTTGCTCGAGGGCTTCGTAGGCGCCTCCGAATCCCAGTACTGTTGCCCCGAACTTGGCCAATGGGGACAGAGTACGAGCTACCCGCGTGAGCTTTTCCTTAAGGGGCTCCTTTTCAGACTGAAGACCCTCGTTCGATGACTGCTCGATCTTCGTCCTTAGCTGCGTGAGGATTTCGCCAATGAGAGAAAACACCAGCTGTTCGCCGAGGTTAAACTGCGAGTACTGCCACGTGTTGAACTCAAGTACCCACGCATCCTTGAGCTTATCCTCGTTCTTGATTGCAATGAGCGACGACGTCTTGCCACTGCCCCAATCACCCTGAATGGCAGTTGTCATCGGAGTTGGGCACTGGGTAATGAAGCTGACAAAGCCCTGAATGTAGGGTTTAGCATTAATGAGATCTTCGGTAGTCGGTTCGTCGTCAAATCCAATACAGGAGTTGCCGTTCATGTGCACTTCCTTCTGTCAATTCTCGCCAACAACTCGATCATACGTGTCGGAGGTGCGTCATGGACTCGTTTATTTGATTTGAGGCGGCGGGTTTGCTCCCCAGAATAGGTCCGCGCGTACTGCTGAATGGAAGACCACGTCCGTGTCCGGTGGGAGAGTGCAATTCTCCTTCCAGAGTGCGACTTCGGACCGATAGAGCGAAACTTGCCCACACAAGAGTTGCACTCTAGAGTGAAACTACTCATACTGTAGAGTATGAAATGGACGGTAGAACGGCTCCTTCGCATTCTTGAAGAGTTTCGTCAGATCAAGCGTGATGCGACTGACATTGAGGTCAAGCGTGCCTCCCGCCTGCCGGAAAACCTTCCAGAGACTATGTGTGCATTTGCGAACATGCCGAGCGGCGGCACGGTCATCCTTGGAATCGACGAACGCAATGACTTCGCCGTCGTCGGGGTGAAAAATGCACACGAGCTGGCGGCGCGAGTCGTAGATCAAACCCGCTCATCTGTGGCCCCGGCCCCGCAGCTTTCGCCCACGGTCTTGACCTACGAGGGGAAGGAGATCCTCGTCGTCGAGGTGACCCCCTTGCCTCTGTCGCAGCGACCGGCAGTGCATCGCGGCCGCGCCTACCTGCGGCAATCGGATGGCGACTACGTGATGAACGACGCCGATCGCGCACTCGTCGAGATACAAAAGCTGGGACAGTCTGAGCTCTATCGCTTCGATTCCGCCGCCGTTTCCAGCACGTCGATCGACGATCTCGATCCGCGCGCGACGGCAGACTTCTGTGCAAAAGCGCGCCAGGCAAGTAGACGACTCGCCCAGGTGGTAGACGACGCCGAACTTCTGGAGCTGACAAACGTGCTCGCACCCAGCGGTGAAGTCACGCTTGCCGGCTTGTATTCGCTCGGGCGTTACCCGCAGGCGAAGGCTCCGCAGCTTCGAGTGACGGCAGCAGTGCAGCTACCACGGAGCCGCTCAGGGAGCGTGCGCACGCGCAACCTGCAGGATTTCGACGGCCCGCTTCCCGACCTTCTCGATTCTGCCATGCGATGGGTAGAGGAGAACGCGCCGCGCCACAACCGTTACCTTGATGATGGCAACATGGTGGAAGAGCCGCTCTTCCCGCCCGTCGCGGTTCGCGAGATCATCGCGAACGCCCTTGTCCACCGTGATCTCTCCCCAAACTCGGAAGGTCAGTGGGTGGAAGTGCGCATCGCGGCCGATCGCCTGATTGTCGTCAATCCCGGCGGGCTGCGTGGCATCTCGAAAGACCAGCTCGCAAGCCCGGCACTCGCGAAAAACGCCGTGAACCCCCGCCTGTACGACATGGCAAAGCGCCTGCGAACTGATTCCGGTTCGAGTGTGATCGAAGGGGAGGGCGGCGGAGTGGCTGAGGTGTACCGTCAGCTCAGTTTGGCTGGCCTTCCGGATCCCACTTTCGCTGACAACGGCGTGCGTTTCACTGCCATTCTCTACGGCACTCCCGTCACTCGCGCCGAGATTTCGGCGACGACGCCCGTGTCGACGTCGGCGGACAAGGAAGCGGAGAGAATCTATTCGAAGCGACCGGTCGTCAGTCCTGCGGTGACCGACTTCGTGACGAAGAACGGGGAGGTCGTGCTTGAGGCTCTTGCCGCCGATGGGTCGCTTTCCTTCCAGGAGCTCCGCGCCCGCACCGGGCTGAATGGCGGGCGTTTGCGCTACGCGCTCAATAGGCTCAGGGAGGCCGGTAGGGTGGACCGGGACGGAGGTTGGGGCCACCGCGATACGACGTACCGCATCGTTTCTCAAGACCATACTGTCACTGAGCTGCCGGGGCATCCTTCCGTGTTGGATGGCAGAGTGTAACTCCGTTTCTACAGTGAGAATCCAGAGTGCAACAGTGCAAGTCTCAGAGTGTAAAAGTGGGCTTTTCAGGGTTTAAAGTTTCCCACTCTTGAAGTTGCTCGGGGGCTGTGCCGGGGCGGTGAGTGGCGGCGTGTTGCCAACTGGTGAGTTTAGGAGGGTTTCGTCGCGAAAATGGCGATTTTGGGGCTGAAACTCACGAGTTAGTTACAGCGGCCCGGGAGTTGCACGGTGGTGATGGTCGGGGGCGTGTTGTCAACTGGTGAGTTTAGGAGGGTTTCGTCGTGAAAACGGCGATTTTGGGGCTGAAACTCACGAGTTAGTTGCGACGACCGACGAGAGTCCGTGACAGATGATGCGGGTGTGGCAATTGTGACTAGTGTGAACGGGCAAGTGTGTGGTTCGGCCGGGTTTAGCTCCGCCGCCGTCTCGGCGAGCTCCATCCTCCCTCGCGGGAGTGCCTCCGGCGAAGACTCTCCGGGTGGAGTTCTGCATCCGGGACGCTGGTCTGACGCGCGCGACGGCAAATTGTGCGCGCGGATGTCAGAAGAGCGCCGCGAGTGGGCGTGGGTGTGCGGAAGATGGGTGCGCGGAAGATGGATGCGTGAAACATGGGTGCGCGGGGAGTAAAGGTAGCCAGAGTGGGTGCCAGCGAACGATGCGCAACTACGTGCGGTATAGCGGGGGTGGCGGGGTGAACCTAGGCGCCCCACATGGAAACGGAGACCAAACGTGGTCACGATGGATACAAAGGCTGGGGTGGGTGCAGAACCAAGCCAGGTGGGTGCATGGTTCAGCCTCGTGGGTGCATCTCTGGGTGCGGGTGGGTGCATGTCGTTGCGTGAAAACGATGAAGCCCCCGAACGATCACGAGCTTCGGTTGCATCGCCAGGGTTATGCCTTGTCTGAGGTGTTGTCGTTGGGAGCACCAGTAGAGCGGGCGTCACCAGAGAGTGAGTTATTGGCGCGTGCTTCTTGGCGTCACAGGAACAGGAAGAGGTTGACATCGCCGGTGTCCGGGGCGTCGTCCAGGTCGGGGTCAGCAGGGTCTAAGCGATTGACCTTGGACATCTAGCTCATGTCGTACAACTCCTCAAGGTCGGTGAGCTACATCGGCCTCAGCATGAGCCTCGGAGTGTTAAGAGCCTCCATATCCACCTCCATGTGCCTGTCGCTACTGGGGTCACTCGGTGTCACGATGCTGAGCAACCGCTGGCGGTACCCGTCATTTTCACACATATCTTCACCGTGGAACATGGGTCAAATTCCTGATGCCACACGAGTGACTGTGATTCAGAGGTGCAACGAACCGGATGTGAAATTGGTGAGGTGTCATGAGCAATTAAGAATTCGGCTTGCCGACTCCAAAGGACCCTGATTTTGAGGTAGTAACCGTCAAGAACTATGGAATCTCCTTGCGAGGTGTCCCTCGGGAGTCGTTTTTTCCGGGCTGCCAGGTGCCATTTTTATCCCGGATACCCTTCACAACACGAAAGTTTGTGCTGGAACACGTGCCTTGGGATCGGAGCAGATCACCTGAAGGACCGTACGAGTGGATGCAACCAGCGGTTGCGGGAGAAATTTGGTTGCTTGATGGATTGCAACCGTCGGGTGGTGGATGTGCCGCGTTCTCACTGGCAAAGTGGAGGGTGAACCGCCGCAGGGGAATGCGATGGCAGTTGTGTCGTCCGCGGCCATAGTGAAAGGAGTTGCTGTGTCATTTCGTGAGAACCTTCAGTACCTGAGGTCCACTCGTGGTCTCACCCAGGAGCGTTTGGCTGTCCTGCTCGGGGTATCGCGTCAGGCGATCTCCAAGTGGGAGTCGGACCGTGCCTATCCGGAGATGGACAAGCTGCTCACCATCTGCGATCTCTTCGGCTGTACCCTTGATGAGCTGGTCACCGGGGACCTCCGTTCTGCCGACAGTGGCAGGCAGGAGGAGCCTGTGGTACCGCAGGCCGTGGGGCCGGTGCAGGACTACACCGGGTACGACGCACACATGCGTGGATTTGCCTGGAAGATTGCGGCAGGCGTCAGTACGATCATCGCCGGTGCGGCCTTGGCTGTCCTGGTGGATGGTCTGGCGCTGGGCTCGCTCAAGGACACTGCAGAGTTCGTGCTCATTGCTCTGGGGACCGTGTGCGGACTGGCGCTGCTGGTTCCCGCCGGGTTGAGCCATGCCGCCTTTCGTAGGGAGCACCCGTATGTCGAGGACTTCTACACGAGCGCCGACCGTGCCCGCGCCATCCGAGAGCTAACCGCGAGCATCGTCAGCGGGATTGCCGTGATCCTCGGCGGGATCGGGCTGATGCTTTTAGGCGATGCCGTTCATGGACGGGAGGACGGCTGGTGGACGGCTGCTGTGCTGTTCGGCACTGCCCTCGGGACGGGCCTGTTAATCCGGGGCGGGATCCGATACTGGCGCCTCGACGTCAGCGGATACAACAAGGAGCAGCGCCAGGAAACCGATCCGGCCCGTCGGGCTGCGAGCGCCAGGGTGGAGCGGGTGTGTGGGGTCATCATGCTGATCGCCACCATCATCGCGCTCACCGCCATGTTCCTCGCAGCGCCGTGGGCCTCTGAGCACGTGATCGCCCGTGTCATCGTGGCGAACTTCTGGCTAGCCTGGGTCATCGGCGGCCTTGCCTGCGGTATCGCCGCCCTTGTACTGAACAAGGCAGAGCCGGACGAGCCACAGGGCGTATGAGAACCCGTGTCCAACACAGGCGGCGTATGCCTTTTTGTCCATTAACCCTTAACCCAGCCTCGACGGACCGAGCGAGCCCCTGAGACGCCCCTCCGAGACTCCGATCAACCCGCACTGGGAGCCGCTCCACAGCTCCACACCTCCAACCCTAGCACCCCAAAAATCGCCACCGAACAGCGAAAACGCCACTCCGGACACTTCCCGGCGGGGCCGGAAATCCTCTGTATCCAAAGTGACGTTCTATTGGATGTTTAGTGACCCATTTGGATACAAGGAGCTGGGTGGGTGCAGTTGACGGAGTGGTGGGTGCAAAACTCGCGAGGGTGGGTGCAGTTGCCTGATAGTGGGCTTACAAGGTTCCGCCGTCAAAGAGCACTCTCAGCAATGCGGTAATTGGAAACCTAGACCGAAAGGTTTGTACTCCAAGTGCCTTAAGAACGCTTCACCATAATTCGGGTTGGATCTACGTATGCGAGACATCGCCATATGGATCATCACCCTTAGCGGGCGTAGTCTTAGGTAGTAGCATCAAGCTTGCTACCGCGGGCAGGGTCGCCAGTGAGATTGCGGTTAGATACCAGGTGACTCCGTGAGTGGGGATTATCGTACCTGCTAGTAGTGTCGATAGGCTGGATGCGCCCAAGAACACTAGCGTTTCAACCGAGTCCACGCGAGCCAGATGCGCATCGTCGGTTACGTATTGGCTGAGTGTGCCCACATAGATGAATACCGCCACCCAGCAGCAGTCAAGCAAGAATAAGCCAGTCGCTAAGATGAAGAGGTTTTCTACGAACGTGAATCCAATGAGGATCGTTAATACGCCCAGCAGAGCGATGATGATGACGATCCGGTAGCGATCAATGGGGATAAAGCGTTCTAACATTAACGAGGCGGCAATACCACCGACACCTGAAGCTGCGAGGAGGAAGCCAACTTGCCACGAAGGCACATCCAGTGAGGACTTCAGATATACCACAACCCCGTAGATATATCCCGCAGTGGTAGCCCCCAAAGCAAACTGTACAAGCTGCGCAGATACGAGCAACCGAGAGCGAAGCACATAGGTAAATCCATCAGTAATTTGCGTGACGATGCGTCGCGGGGCTATCGCACCAGTTAGGCTCATCTTTGTTGGCGAGGGCGCAGGACGATCCGGTAGCGCCCGGTAAACCACGGCATTGACTGCAGACATCAAGGCGGGTACGGCTAAAGCAATCGGACCGCCAAGCAAACTCACGATCCCACCAGCGAGAGTCGGCCCACCAATAGCTGCGACACCTTCAATGGTCTCCACCCGAGAGTTATAGCGAAGCAGCGATTCCCTACCCAGTAGCTGTGGAATATAACCCGAACTGGCAGCAACCCCGAACTGTGAAGCAGCACCCCTGAGACATCCAACCCCTATGAAGACAATAATGTTGGAAACCCCGAACCACAGCATTACCCCTAAAAACGCAAGACAGCTAGCTTCCGCTACGTAGCCCGCGATCACAATCGGCCGCCGGGGAAGCATATCGGCAACAGCCGCTAGCGGTAGCGTAAGAATTAACTGGGTTAGCAGGGTAGCTCCTGCAAGTAGCGCAGCCAGAGAAACCGAACCAGTGGCAGACAAAAATGCTAACGGAAGCGCCACCTGCACAACCGCATCAGCGATCAGATTGATCAGCGTCGTCGAATAAAGCTTGCGGTAAACTCCAAATGATTCTTGCGTCACGAGACGTCACCTCACAAGATACATCAAAGCTGTAGCAATGAGCCTAGATGAACAAGTATGTACATCGTGTGTCGACAATTTAGACACCAATGAACGATAAACGTCGTAGTGGTATCTCCCATTGAATACTGCCACCGATGGCTCTAGGTGTAGCCCGGAAATGCGGGCGATAGCCTCACTCCTTGCGTCGAAGAGCTCCGACTCTTGCATTTTATGTTCCATCATCTCGGCCGTAAGAAGATGAGTATGAAGATGAGATAGCTCAACTTGGGAACATCCCCAACCATGAAGTACCGCTAGCGCCAATCTATATTTAGGGGTACTAAGGAGTATCTTTTCTTCAAACGAGACCGGAGATTGATTGTCGAGCTCGCTGAGAATATTTTCATAACGCACATCGTCACTCACTACTGTATGCTCCGCATTCTCTCAGTAATCGCTGTAGTGATTCGTTCGGCAGCAACCCTGTGGCCATCAATATTACGAGCAATCGGCCCAACACTACTCCGCGCAGCCGCACCAATAACGAATTCTCTCTCCCCAATGGCACAGTCGAAATCTGCAACTCGATCATTGATAAAATTAGTGTTCTGCTCCAAACCGATGCACGGAACAATATACTGATAGTGCGCAAGATCAACTAGTTCGCCTGATCGCACGAGTACGGGTTCTTTACTATCTCCGCACACTTTAAGGGTTGATCCAGCAAGGAGCCGAAGATCCCCTCTATCAATATACTTCAGAAAACGCTCTTCATATTCAATCATAATAGAAGGCGGAAAGCGTACAGCATCCAAGTTCCGCAAAGCCTCTATGCGGCCCGCTGGCCGGAAAAAGTGCGGAGTTGAATCAACGCACCGGTAGTGAATTTTCGACTCAGGAAAAGCCAGATCAATTCTACAACCCTTTTCCATAAGAGATTCAACGACATTCGCAGCCGTCTGCCCTGCTCCCACGACTAATACTTTTGAACTCTCAATATCAGTAAGCTTTGTCGAATAACACGCAACTATTCGGGAATCACGACTATCAATCGTACGGGCTTGTTCCCCTGTCGCATAAACGATGAAGGCAGTTCTCAGTTCCCTTCCCGATTTGAGTCTGACAATAAGGTCGTCAGAGCTTCGACTTATCGAGGCTGCAGTGTCGACAATATGATGCTGATCTAACTCATGGATTCTAATCTGGTGCGCGAGGTGAGCTAAAAAGACATCAACCGGAACGACACTTCTGTGACCAGCGGTAGCGAGTAAGACTTGCTCTCGCTCACGCTCGGTCAGAGAAGAGTACTTTAGCTTCGCGAAGTCAAGTAACGAATAGTCATAGACTCTACGGCAACCAACATAGTGCTCGTATGGTGAACGCATAACTCGCTGACCTGTCACAAACACTCGTTGCCTGAACTCCGAAGCCAGGTCCCTATACGGATCAATTATTCGGAAGTCAATCCCTGAATGCGACAAATAGCAAGCTAGAGTTACCGCAGATAAACCTCCACCGACTATGGTGCATTCAGTATAAGAAGAAAATTTGTTCTGCACTTCCGAGAATGCTTGACAGCACTGAGAAGATTCTGAAAACCGCCCTAGAGGACTATCAAGGAGTTCAGCCGGAGGCGTGAAATGGTAGCGGAATGAATTCCCACACTCAGAATCGAATTTCGACAGGTACGAAGAGTTCATATGCCGGATCTAACTCATACCCATTTTCAATCTCATCCAGAAGCTCAACCTCTGAAGGCAGGAAGGTGGGCCTACCCCTTTTTCCGTGCGACATGTAGAAACGTCGCGAAGGACTGTCGATTGTGAATTGTTTTAGGATCGACTCGCCAGGACGCACCTCACCGTCATAGAATCCGAGCCGCTTTCCGTCACTACTAATCGCAGACTTGGCGAACTGCATCGAACGATTTGGCCTTTCAGGATCGTCAATAAAGCGCCCACCCTCATCAACACTCATGATCCAGGAGCTCCAGACCTGATCAGACAAATTTGTTTCGGTTTTTACAAAGTTCCACTCGCCAACGGTGGGCAGATCATAGGTCACCATAACAGCCCGGTCGGATGTTTCCAATACACCCGAAACAAAGATAGTTCTCGTCTCCAGGTATGCTACTGCCGCCATTTGGACTTCCGTTGCGCGGACGCGCTCAGGCAGACCCGAAAGTGCGTTGAACACTGAATCTGTCGTCATTTTGGCTCCTTCGTAATTAAGGTAGTCGTCGGCAGGTTAGCAGAACGCCGACCCCATGTCAACAGATTCCGAAGATCGTCGACAAAGAACATAGCGATCACACTGGCAGCATTGCCCCCAGTGATTTGATTCTTTATAGGATTTTCCGTTTATCATACAGACGCGACAGGGACTCCCTGCAGAGTTTGTTTTTAGCTCCAATCTATTTTTCTCTCATGTCTGGTACATGTGGCTTCGTTGCGCGCCCCCTCAAACCAAGGTGGCTCAACTCGACCACACGGTGAGAATCTTCCCGTCTTTGAACGTGAGTTGGAGGAAACCATCGGTATCGATAGTGGCGTGGTCGATCAGGGCGTTCCATGCGTCGTCGCTGTAGGCGAGCTCGGGGTGGTTGGTTCGGTAGGTGTGGGTTTGTTCGATGCGGTGGCGTTTTTCGTGGGTCTGGCGGATCCGCCTCTCGAGATCGTTGTAGCGCTGGGTGTGGTGCTCGTGGTCGGCGTGTAGCTGGTCGAAGGCGTGTTGGTAGGTGTCTTGGTCTTGGGTGAGGGTGGCGTTGGTGGTGATGAGCTGGTTGAGCCTGGCTAATACTGCGTCCCGGGCGAGCGCCACTTGAGCGAGTTGTTCTTCTAGCTCGGTGGTGTCGCAGGTGTGGGTGATGATCGCGTCAAGTGCTTCTTGACTGGGTGGTGGGGCCAGAGTGGTGAGGGCTTGGGTGAATGCTTCCCGGATTTGGTTTTGAAGCGTACTGAGTTTTGTTCCGCTTCTTATACGGGGGTCAGTTTGGCTGACCGGGTTTGATTGTATCTTGTGATGACCTCCTGTGGGGTGGTGTAGTCGAGTGATTCGTGGAGCCGTTCAGTATTCCACCAGTGGACCCAGTTCAAGGTAGCCCATTCGACCTCGGTCAGGGATGCCCAGGACTGGGAGTAGATCAACTCGCTCTTGTATAGGCCGTTGACTGTTTCAGCTAGGGCGTTATCGTAAGAATCGCCGACCGAACCGGTTGATGACTTAATCCCGTAGTTGGCGAGCTTATCGCTGTAAGCAATCGATGTGTATTGCGAGCCGTGATCGGCGTGATGAACCAGGCCATCAAGACCCTCTTTCGCACCCATGATGGCCTGCTCGAGCGCCTCTAGTGGAAGAGCTTCGGTGGTCATGGATGAGCGGGTCGCCCAGCCCACGATCTTGCGGCTAAAGACGTCGGTGACGAAGGCTGTGTAGACGAATCCTGACAAGGTGCGTACGTAGGTGATGTCAGCGACCCATAACTCGTTGGGTCTGCTGGCCTTGAACTGCCGGCCAACTAGATCCGGACGAGAATCTGGCACTGGTGCTGGCCGGGTGGTCACCGGCACTCGGCCGCGGCGAACACCGCAGATTCCGGCGATTTTCATGAGCCGGGCGACCTGGTCACGGCCAATATCCCGCCCGGCACGGCGGGCTGCGTGCCACATTTTCCGTACCCCATACACGCCATAATTGCGAGCATGGATCTTCTTTAGCTCCTCGATTAGGATCCGGTCTCGTATGCTCCTAGCGCTGGCAGGCCGGCTTTTAGCTAGCCGGTAGCCACGGGAGGTGATAAACCCGCCAATCGTATGCTCGCCCCGTATCCGGCAGATGAACTCGACTAAGAAACGATCACGATATTCGTCAATGAACGCGATCATGTGCTCCCGGGGTGGTCGAGTTCTCGTGCGAAAAAAGCTGACACGAGTTTCAAAATCTCGTTCGCCCGCCGTAATTCCGCGTTCTCGCGTTTTAACCGTTTGATCTGTTCGTGTTCTTCACGTGTTATTCCGCCTTTCTTACCCGAATCAATCAGGTGCTGGTCATACCAGCGCCGCAATGACTCATTCGATACCCTAAGCTTCGGGGCGATCTTTTAAATCACCTGCCACTGCCTCATGCTCGGGTCATCGCCTAGACGATCCGCAACCATCCGCACCGCGCGATCCTTAAACTCTAGTGAATACCTCTTGGCCATGTTCCTAATCCTCCCAAAAACAGGTAGGAACAAAACTCAGTACGCTTCATTTGACGCCCTCGGGGTCGAGGTACCTCGATCCGCCTCCTCACTCCGGATTCGCGACCGGGAGCACCCGGAGCTGCCGTCCCCTGCGCCCACCCAGCAGGCGGCTGCTCCCCAGAAAACCGCCCCTGACAAGCAACAACGCCACCCATCCGGGGGCAAAACAAAGGGTCAATAGACAAAAAATGTGTTTTATGATCGAGTTTTTCGTTGGTGTAATAAGGGAAAGTCAGGGTTCTTAAGGTTGAGACGCTGAAAGTGGTTGCTTCGTTGACATCTGCACGGTTACGTGCATGGGGTGAGAAGACCAAACCCGCACGCCCGCCGCTGCCCGATTTGTCAGACCGCCACGAAGAAGAACGGCTCAACGAGTGCTGGCCGGCAGCGCTGGAGATGCCCGGCTTGTGGCCACAGCTTCACCAGCACTCATCGGCGCCAGCAACGCGAAAAACAGTTCCGCGAATTCGTTGAATTCATTACCGACACTGAACCCAAACGTCGCCTAACCGGCTCTACTCGGACGTGGGATCGCGATCACGCTTGGTGTTGGGATACCCGCCCGATCTGGGACATCACCGGAGAGGTTCATGACCAGATCTTCATCGACGGGACCTACATCGCTCACGGCTGGTGCGTCTTGGTGGCGGCTACCACTGACGGTGTTATCGCCTACCAGCTATGCGCCAAAGAATCCAAAGCCGCCTACACGGCCTTACTGTCGCGTATCCCTGCTCCGGCCGTGGTCACCACCGACGGGGACCGCGGGGCCCTGGCCGCGATCAAGGCCTGCTGGCCTACCAGCCGCCTGCAACGGTGCCTAGTCCACATCCAGCGCAACATCCGCACCCTGACCACCACCCGCCCCAAGACCGACCAGCACAAGGCCCTATACAAACTGGCCTTGGACCTGACCAAGATCACCACCGCCGACCAAGCCATCGCCTGGCAAAAAGGCCTCGCAGCCTTCCACACCCTCTACGACACCTAGCTGGCCGAACGCACCTACAAGGCCACTGTCGCCCCCTCACAGATCCCGCGCTTTGCCCAGAACAACAAGTCCTGGTGGTATACCCACCACGCCACCAGGCGCCTGGTCAGAGCCTTAGACGGCTACGTCAAGGCCGGGGTGCTCTTTACCTACCTCGACCCCACCACAGGCGCGACAAGCCCCCTGGCCTCAACCACGAACTCCTTAGAAGGCGGGACGAACGCCGTGCTGAAGACCTACCTACGAGCCCACCGCGGCCTATCCGAAGAGCACATGAAGACCGCCCTGGACTACTTCCTCTACACCCGCTCCATCGACCCCCAACCCCTGGCCACGTTCATCAACAACACCCCCGCCACCACCAAGCCCAAACCCGAACCTGAGCCCGACGGGCCAGCCTACATCGACAACGCCATCAACACCCAAGCCCCCTGGGACGACGGCCTGACCATCCACCAAGGCTGGGCAGGACACTAACGACACGCCCGGATAAGACACATTTTTTGTCTATTAACCCAAAACAAAAGGACGCTCATTTTGTATCGAAATGAGCGTCCTAGTGGAGCGGGCGACGGGAATCGAACCCGCCTCTGCAGCTTGGGAAGCTGCCATTCTACCGATGAACTACGCCCGCATGGGTGTCACCATCTTATCGACCCGGCGCCGCAGACGCCAATCGGTCCGGCCCGAGCTGGCGGGAGCGGCGCGCCGACAGGCCGCCGCGTCGCGCGATCGGCCCGGCCGGAGCCAACGGAACCCGCCCGGCCCGAGCCAGTTGCTGGAATAGGACGCCCGCCCCCGCGCGTCGTGAAAGAATGGGGCCATGCTTCTTTCTGATCGTGACATCCGGGCGTATGTAGCGGACGGACGAATCGCCATTGATCCGTGGGATCCCGAGATGGTGCAGCCGTCGTCGGTGGATATTCACCTTGACCGCTTCTTCCGCCTCTTCGACAACCACAAGTACCCCATGATTGACCCCTCCCAGGCGCAACCGGAGCTCACGCGCCTGGTCGAAGTCCCGGCGGACGGCAGCCTCGTCCTCCATCCGGGGGAGTTCGTGCTCGGCTCGACGTATGAGCAGATCACGCTCGCCGACGACGTCGCCGCCCGGCTCGAGGGTAAGTCCAGTTTGGGTCGGCTCGGTTTGCTGACGCATTCGACGGCGGGGTTCATTGACCCGGGTTTCTCCGGCCACGTGACGCTCGAGCTGTCGAACACTGCCACGATGCCGATCATGTTGCTGCCGGGGATGAAGGTGGGGCAGTTCTGCTTCTTCCAACTGTCCTCGGCGGCGCAGGCCCCCTACGGTCAGGGGGCGAACGGTTCGCGCTACCAGGGTCAGCGCGGCCCGACGGCGTCGCGCTCGGAGCTGAATTTCCACAGGATTGACGTATCGGACCACCATTTCTAACGCCTAGCCGTTGGCAGGTCACCGGGCTAGCCGGCCGGCGCCTTGGGCAGCCTGCTATGGTATCGGCGGTGTACCGCGACAACCCCTGATATTTTCACTAGAATAATTAGGGGAGTAATAGGTCTGTTCGTTGCCAGGGCACAGGGAGACGCATGCTGATTTTGTTGGCCGCTTTCGCGACAGGTGCCCTTGCGGCGCCCGCGATCATGCGGGTGGGCCGGCACGGCTACGTGTTCCTGTCGGTGATCCCCGCGCTGTCCTTCATCTACCTCGTTGCGCAGGGCCCGGCGGTGATGCGCGGCGACTTTCCGTGGGAGAGCTACGCTTGGGTGCCGCAGGTCAGCCTGGAGCTGACCTTCCGGCTTGACTACCTGTCGTGGGTGATGTCGCTGATCGTGACGGGCGTGGGGACGGCGGTCCTGTTCTACTGTGCGCGCTACTTCTCCGCCTCCGCGCACGGCATGGGGCGCTTCGCGGGGGTTTTCGTGGCCTTCGCTGGCGCGATGCTCGGCCTCGTCACGACAGACAACACGCTCGCGCTGTACCTTTTTTGGGAGCTGACCTCGGTCTTTTCCTTCCTCCTCATTGGCTTTAACTACGATAAGCAGGCATCCCGCCGCGCGGCGATGCAGGCTTTCATGGTCACGACGGCGGGCGGCTTGGCCATGCTCGCGGGCCTCATTACGTTGGGCAACATCCCGGGCGGGTCCTATGTGATCTCGGAGCTGGTGGCCTCGGCGAGTAGCGGCACTCTCGGCGTCGCCCCGATTGGTGCGGAGTCCACCCCGCACGTTGTGATTGCCACGGCGGTGGCGTTGGTGCTGGTGGGCGCGATGGCGAAGTCGGCGATCATTCCCTTCCATTTCTGGCTCCCGGCGGCGATGGCGGCCCCCACTCCGACCTCGGCCTACCTGCACGCCGCCGCGATGGTGAAGGCCGGCGTCTACCTCGTGGCTCGCCTCGCCCCCGGCTTTGCGGACATCGCCGCTTGGCGCTACATGATCCTCGTCGGCGGGATTGGCACCCTGCTCTTGGGTGGCTATCGCGCGCTTAAGCAGTACGACCTCAAGCTCGTTCTCGCTTTCGGCACTGTCTCCCAGCTGGGCCTGATCCTTCTCATGGTTGGTTACGGCACTCCGGCGATGCTGCTGGCGGGCCTGGGTATGCTGGTGGCCCACGCGATGTTCAAGTCCACGCTCTTCCTCGCGGTCGGTCAGGTGGATTGGGCCACTGGTACTCGTGACCTGCGCGAGCTTTCCGGCGTCGGGCGTCAGATGCCGGTGACGGCGGGGGCCGCCGCGCTTGCCGGCCTGTCGATGGCGGGCGTACCCGGCTTTGCCGGCTTCGTGGCGAAGGAGGCCGCTCTTCACGCGCTCATCGGCGGCGACGCGCTCGACACCCTCACCTGGCTCGCTATCGGTGCCGGCTCGATCTTCACGGTCGCCTACACGTTGCGCTTCTGGTGGGGCGCGTTTCTCGACAAGCCAGGTGTTCACACGCCCGTCAAGCGTCGCTCGGCTCTGCTGACCGCCCCGGTGGTGGTGCTCTCGCTCGGGAGCCTCGTCTTCGGGCTTGCCGGTCATCTTCTCGACGCCGTTTTCCAGCCCTACGTCCGTGCCCTTCCGGGCGAGTCTGGGCATCTCGCGTCCTGGCCGGGGATCGGGGCGCCGTTCCTGGTCACGGTCGTGATTCTCGCTGCGGGCGTCGTTCTCTTCGTGGCCCGCGCCACGCTCGAGCCCGTCCTTCGCGCCCACGAGTTCCCCGTCTCCGCTGGCCGAACCTACCATAGGATCATCTCGGGGCTTGAGGATCTTTCGGGCACCGTCACTGCCCTCACCCAGCGTGGCTCACTGCCGGCGTACCTGTCCACGATCTTCACCTTCACCGCTGTCGCGGTGCTGGCGGCTTTCACATTCGGCAACTGGCAGGGGAGCGTGGGCATGCGCCCCTACGATTCGGTGGCCCAGGCCGTGGTCGGCGTCGTGACGGTCGCGGCGGCGCTCCTCGGCGCCACGGCGCGCCACCGCATGAAGGCTGTGCTCCTCCTGGGTGCCTCGGGATACGGCGTCGCGCTGCTGTACGAGCTTTACGGCGCGCCGGACCTGGCGTTGACGCAGGTGTTGGTGGAGACGATGTCGCTCGTCGTCTTCATCCTTGTCCTGCGCCGCCTTCCCCCCTACTTCTCGCGCCGGCCGTTGCGCTTCTCGCGCGTTTGGCGGATCACGGTGGCCTGCCTGTTCGGCGTGATGACGGTGGTGCTCGGCGTGATCGCCGCAGGCGCCCGCATTCACACCCCGATCTCGGTGAACTTCCACGACGAGGCCTACACGTATGGGTACGGCAAGAACATCGTCAACGTGACGCTGGTGGATATTCGCGCGTGGGACACCTTCGGTGAGATCGCCGTGGTGGTGGCCTGCGCGATCGGCATCTCCTCCCTGCTCTTTATCCGCGACCGTGGCGGACGCATCGACCGCTTCCGCAACCTGCAGGCGCCCCGGGTGAACGTGGCCGGCCAGCTTATCGCCCCCGCGCACGACGCCGCCGGGCCGACCTGGCGTCGCACCCGGGCGCGCACCATCGAGTCGTCGGTGGTGGCCCCTGGGCGCAACCGGCGCTGGCTCGTGGGCACGGATCAGGTGCCGTTCGGGCACCGCTCGGTGATCCTCGAGGTGGGCACCCGTCTGGTGTTCCACACGATCCTTGCCGTGTCCGTCTTCTTCCTTTTCGCCGGTCATAACGCTCCCGGCGGCGGTTTCGCGGGCGGGTTGCTCGCGGGAATCGCGCTGGTGGTGCGCTACGTGGCGGGTGGGCGCTACGAACTGGGCGCCGCGATCCCGCTCCACCCTGGCCACCTCATGGGCGCCGGTCTGGCCACCGCGGGCGTGGCGGCGCTGGTTCCGGTGGCGCTCGGCGGCAAGATCCTGCAGTCCGCGAAGATCGAGTTGGTCTTGTGGGGCTTCGGGGACGTCAAGATCGCCACCGCCATCTTCTTCGACATTGGTGTCTATCTGGTGGTTATCGGCCTCGTGCTCGACGTCTTGCGTTCGCTTGGCGCCGAGATCGACCGGCACGGCGAGGTCGAGGCGGCCGACGAGCCGCACTACGAGATTCGCCCCTCCACCGATGCGCGCCGTGACACCTCCGACGCCGAGCAGGCCCGTTCCTACGACGGCGTCCCCCACGTGGCGCCCGAAGCGATCCCCGCGGGGGCGCCAGTTGCGCCGGTTGTGCCCGCGGCGGCCAGCGAAGGCGGGGCGGCTGGAGCTGGGTCTGGCGCCCCGGCGTCGCCCGCACACCACACACCTGAGAGTGAGTTCGACATCGACACCACGGGCCTGACCACGATTGCCTCCGACCCGGCCACCACCTCCACGGCCCTGACCGGACGGGAGGAGAGACCATGAGTTTCTCGCTTGCGCTAGCGATCGTCTCCGGCGTGCTCGTCGCCGTCGGCGTCTACCTGGTGCTCGAACGCTCCCTTTCGCGGATCGTGCTCGGGTTGGCGGTGCTGACTAACGGTGTCAACATCCTCATGCTCATCGCAGGCGGCCCCTCCGGCGCGCCGCCGATGGTGGGGGAGGCCGCCCAAGAGGACATGGCCGACCCGCTCGTCCAGGCGATGATGCTCACCGCAATCGTCATCTCGCTGGCTCTGACCGGTTTCCTCCTCGCGCTCGCCTACCGCTCCTGGCAGCTCAACGCCTCGGACGAGGTTCAGGATGATCTCGAGGATCGACGTATCGCTAACCGCACCGAGGAGGCCAAGTTCGAGGCCCGCACCGATAAGCCGGCCGACCTCGAGGACGACGCCCCCGACATCCGCGACGAGACCGACGATGAACCGGACTCGCCCGACGACGCCGCGCCCGCGGCCGCCCTCGACGCGGGATCCGCCGGTGACCCGATGCGTGCTGAGCCGCACGCCGCCAATCCGGAGGGGAGGGACGCATGAGCTGGGATTTCCTTGTCGCTCTGCCCGTGGCGCTACCGTTGTTCGGCGCGGGCCTGTCGCTGGCCTTCGCCTCGGTGCGCCGCCTGCAGGGCTTCCTCTCCGCCGGCATCCTAGCGGTGGTGTGGCTGGTGGCGGGCACGCTGCTCGTCATGTCGGCCTCGGGCCCGATCGTGCTCGACGTCGCGAACTGGGCAGCCCCGGTCGGCATCTCGCTCGTCGCTGACCGGCTGAGCGCCATCATGCTTTTCACCTCGGTCACCGTCACGCTCACGGTTCTGCTCTACTCGCTGGCGCAGGGCGCCGCCGACGGCGACGACGCCGCCCCGATCGCCGTCTACCACCCCGCCTTCCTCCTGCTGTCGGCCGGCGTGTCCAACGCCTTCCTCAGCGGGGATCTGTTCAACATTTACGTGGGATTCGAGCTGTTGCTGACCGCGTCGTTTGTGCTCATCACCCTCGGCGGCACCCGCGACCGCATTCGCTCGGGCACGGTCTACGTGGTGGTTTCGCTGATTTCGTCGGTGGTCTTCCTCATCGCGATCGCGATGACGTACGCGGCGGCGGGCACGGTCAACCTCGCCCAGTTGGCGCTGCGACTGCCCGAGATCGACCCTGGCGTTCGGATCGCGATCCAGGTGATGCTACTGGTCGGCTTCGGCATCAAGGCCGCCGTCTTCCCGCTGTCGGCCTGGTTGCCCGACTCCTACCCGACCGCCCCCGCGCCCGTCACCGCCGTGTTCGCCGGCCTGCTGACAAAGGTGGGTGTTTATGCGATTATCCGCACCCAGACGCTACTCTTCCCCTACAACCGGCTGACGGTGGTGATCGGCGTCGTTGCGATCATGACGATGCTCATGGGGATCCTCGGCGCGGTGGCCCAGCAGGACATCAAGCGTCTGCTGTCCTTCACCCTCGTATCCCACATCGGCTTCATGATCTGGGGTATTTCGCTGTATTCGGTGCACGGGCTGGGCGCCACCATCTACTACGCCGTCCACCACATCACCGTCCAGACCGCGCTCTTCCTCGTGGTGGGACTTGTCGAACGACGCGGCGGTACCACCTCGCTCATTCGGCTTGGCTCCCTGGCCAAGGTCTCGCCCCTCATCGCGGCGCTCTACATCGTGCCGGCCCTGAACTTGGCAGGCATCCCGCCGGGGTCGGGCTTCTTCGGCAAGGTCGGGCTGATCCAGGCTTCGGTGGACCGCGGCTCGCTCATCGACTGGGCACTGATCGCCACCGGCATCATCTGCTCCTTGCTGACGCTGTACGCCGTCTCGCGCGCGTGGAACATGGCCTTCTGGCAGACGGCGCCCGAGCCGCTCTCGGCCAAGCCGATCCCCTGGGGGATGACGGCGGCTTCCGGCGCGCTCGTGGCGTTCTCCCTGGTCATCTCGTTCTTCGCGGGGCCTATCTACCAGTTCACGGAGGGTGCGGCCCTCGAGCTTCGGTCCCGCTCGCCCTACATCGTTGCCGTCCTGCCCGAGGACGGGCGCGGCAGCGGGGAGTCGAAAGTGCCGGGCGAGGCGAGGCCGGGCGAAAGCGTGCCCAGCCCCGGCGTTTCCGTGCCCACGCCCGGCCGGAGCGCGCCGGCGGAAGGAGGCGGCCGTGGCTAGCACACCCACTCGTTCCCACCGGACCCGTTCCGCGCGCGCCATCTACCGCGCCACCCGCCGCCCGGGCCGCTTCCCGCACGCCTCGGTCGGCATGCTCGCCTGGCTGACGGCGGTGTGGGTGTTGCTGTGGGGCGAGTTCTCGGCCGGCAACGTGCTGGCCGGCCTCATCGTGGCGCTCGCGATCACCACCGTGGCGCCCTTCCCCTACACGCCGTTCGACGGGCGCTCCCGCCCGAGGGCCGTGGTCGTGCTGGCGTTGCGTTTCCTCCTCGACATCGTCATCTCCTCCGCGCAGATCGCCAGTTTTATTCTGCGCGGCAAGCATCCCCGTGCCGCGATCATCCGCGTCCACCTGCGCTCCCACTCGGACGTCTACCTCGCCACGATCGCCGGCATGACGGCGCTGGTGCCGGGCTCGGTCGTCGTCGAGGCGCACCGGGTGACGGGCACCTTGTACGTCCACGTCTTCGACACTGAGCTCGCCGGTGGCGTGGAGGGCGTCCACCGTACCGTGCTCGAGCTGGAGGAGCGGATCCTGCGGGCATTTGCCTCGCACGACGAGCTCGTCGACGCCGGTTACGTCCCTGGGCCCACGCGCCGCTACGGGCGCCTGCCCGTCCCCTACGCGCCGGCCACGGGTGAGCCGCGCGACGACGCCGGCGCGCCCGGCGGCTCCCTGGAGGTGAACCCATGACCTACCTGCTCGGCGCGTGCATGGCGCTGCTGTTCGTCGCGGCGCTACTGGTACTGATGCGCATCTTTCGCGGACCGACGGCGCTGGAGCGCATGGTCGCGCTCGACGTCATGACCTCGGTGGTCATCGGCGCGGTCGCCCTGCTCGCCGCGCTCACCCGACGCGCGGATCTGCTCGCGCTGTTTGTGGCGCTGTCCCTGGTCGGTTTCGTCGGCTCGACCACGCTCGCCCGCTTCCTCGCCCCCTCCGTGGGCGGCAAACGTCTGCCCGACCGGGAGGGCGCCCGGCAAGGGGGCGCCGGCCCGGGTATCCCCGCGCGCGGCGAGACCGGCCGCACGGGCGTCGTCGACGAGGGGAGGCGGCCGTGAACTGGGAACTCATCGCAGACTGGGTGGGTATCACGCTCATCGTCATCGGCTCACTGTTTACGCTCATCGCCGCGATCGGGGTGTTCCGCTTCCGCGACCTGCTCTCGATTCAGCATGTGGCCACCAAGCCGCAGACGTTCTCGCTCATCATGCTCATGGTGGGGGTCTCGCTCATCGTGCGCAGCTCGACGATGACGTGGACGATGATGCTGGTGATTGGATTCCAGCTGATCACGGCGCCAATTTCGGCGCACATGATGTCGCGGGCAGGGTATCGCACGGGCCGGATCGACAAGAGCGCGCTCGTTATCGACGAGCTCGGCGAGGACATGACCACCGGCGACGACCGCGGGTGAGCGCGCCGGACGCCCTGCGGAACCGGGGCGGCCCTCGCCTCGGCGGATAGATCGGCCAGATACTAGTATGAGACCAACCAGACTTATGGAGGAATGATGAACATCGGATGGAGACTGATCACGCTCGGAATCGCTGGAGCGGCGGGCGCCGCCTCGAACCTGGTGGTCAACCAGGTGTGGGAGAAGGGGCTGGGCAAGCACCGCCCCGCCGACGAGGCGGAGATGATGCAGATGCCGATGCGAGACGTCGTCGTTTTCACTGCGGTGACAGCCGTCGTCTCGGCAGTTGTGTCCGCGGCGCTCAAGCGCAAGGCGGCGCAGTGGTACGGGGCTTAGCTCTCGCCCTTGTGCGCGTCACGCGTTGAGAGCCCGCGCCCGGCGCGCTCAGCGCGGCGACGGCGAAGCGCTCCTGAAACGCTCCCGAACTGACCGAGGCGCCCCGCGAGGCGCCGACGTGTGCGTATCGTGACCCGGTCGACGTCGTCGGCGCCGATTTGGTAGCGTGGAGCATACGACAGGGGAGCGCATCAGCGCTGAGAGTGCGGCAACGCAGACCCTCGAACCTGCTCCGGTTAGCACCGGCGAAGGAAGTCGAGCTCTCCCCGGGCACGCCCGGGCCCTCCCGAACTATTGGGAGGAAAAATGAAGGCGAAGAGCCTTTTCGTCGTGGCGCTTTCGGCCACACTTACCGCGACGATGGCGGCATGTTCTGCCGTTGACCAAGTCAAGACGACGGGCGAGACGGTCACCGTCCTCACCCACGACTCGTTCACCATCTCCGACGAAGCCAAGGCGGCTTTCGAGGAAGAGACGGGCATGACGCTGAAGACCACCGCCCCCGGCGACGCCGGCATGGTCCTCAACCAGCTCATCCTCAATAAAGACAATCCGACCGTGGACGCCGTCTTCGGCATCGACAACTTCTCCGCCCAGACCGCGCTGGACGCCGGCGTCATCGACGCCTACGTGCCCCAACCGGATCCGGGCGCGGATCGCCGCATTGGCGACCTGACCGCGATCGACTACGGCGACGTGTGCCTCAACGCGGACGTTACCTACTTCGAGGATCACGACCTCGAGCTGCCCGCCTCGTTTGCGGACCTGACCAAGCCCGAGTATAAGGATCTGCTGGTGGTGACGAACCCGGTCACCTCCAGCCCCGGCCTGGCCTTCCTCGTGGGCACGATCGAGGAGGCTGGCGATAACTGGCAGCAGTACTGGACAGACCTGCTTGACAACGGCACGAAGGTGGCCGACTCCTGGTCTGACGCCTTTTACACCGACTTTTCCGCCTCGGACGGCAAGGGGGCATACCCGCTCGTCCTGTCCTACGCCTCCTCGCCTGCCTACGGCGAGGGCGCCTTCGTCACGGTTCCCGGCACGTGCGTGGCGCAGACGGAGTACGCCGGCGTGGTCAAGGGCGCGAAGAACCGAGAAGGGGCGCAGAAGTTCATCGACTTCATGCTCTCCGATCGGGTCCAGTCCGAGATCCCGGAGACGATGTACATGTACCCGGTGGCCGACGTTGCGTTGCCGAGCGAGTGGCAGACCTATGCTCAGCGGCCCGCCGACTCGCTCACGCCCGACCCCAAGGTGGTGGGCAACCGCGAAGCTTGGCGGAAGGAATGGTCTGAGCTGCGCGAAGGCCGCTAACGCATGAAAGGGAGAGTCGCCCATGTCGGATGGGTGGTGGCGCTGGCGGTGCCGGCGCTCTTCCTTGTGTTGTTTTTCCTGTGGCCGGTGGGCCGCATGCTTGGCATGGGCCTGGGGGATCCGGCGCAGTTCGGCGAGGTTCTGGGGCAGGGGCGCACCTGGCGAATCGTCGGGCAGACGCTCGGCATGGCGGTCGCGGCCACCGCCATTTCGGTGGTGTTGGGGGTTCCGGGCGCCTACGTGCTCTACCGGCTGAGACTTCCGGGGGCGCGGGTGGCGCGCGCGTTCGCGACCGCGCCGTTCGCGCTGCCGACCGTGGTGGTGGGTGTCGCCTTTCGCGCCCTGCTCGACGACGCCGGTCCGCTCGGCTTCCTGAAACTTGGCCAGACGACGACGGCCGTGGTGCTCGCGATGGTGTTCTTCAACTACGCCGTGGTGGTGCGGACGGTGGGGTCGATGTGGGCGGGGATCGCCGACCTCACCGACGCGGCGCGCACCCTCGGCGCGAGCCCCACGCGTGCCTTCTTTACGGTGACGCTACCGCAGCTCGGCCCGGCGATAGCGGCCGGTGGTGGGCTCGTCTTCCTGTTTTGTTCCACGAGCTTCGGGATTGTCCAGACCCTCGGTCGGCCCGGCTACGGCACGCTGGAGTCGGAGATCTATGTCCAGTCCACCGCCTACCTTGACCTCGGACACGCCGCCGTATTGTCGGTGCTCCAGCTGGTCATCGTGGTGGCGGCGCTCGTCGTCTCGACCGCGACGTCCTCGCGCACTGAGCGAGCCCTAGATGTGACGCCACGCCCGCCCACGCGCCCCACGCGCGCGGCGATCCCCGCAATTGTCACGACGGCGGCCGTGCTGGTCTTCCTCGCGGCGCCGCTCCTCGGCCTGCTGGCAGGCTCGCTGCGCTCCGACGGGCAGTGGTCGCTACGCAATTACCGGGTGCTGGCCACCCCCGGCGCTGGCTTCGCGGGTGGAACCTCGGTCCTTGACGCGCTTGACCACTCGGTGCGGATTGCGCTCGACGCGGCGACGCTTTCGCTCGTCGTGGGCGCCATTCTTGCTTTCGCGTTGTCGCGGCATCCGCGCGCTCGCCTCGCGCGCACGGCCCAGCGGGTGGCCGACGGGGTCGTGCTGTTGCCGCTGGGCATCTCCGCGGTGACTGTCGGATTCGGCTTCCTTGTGACGTGGGGGCGCGTGCAGGGCGTGCCGACCGGGCTGATTGTGCCGCTGGCTCAGGCGGTGGTGGCGTTGCCGCTGGTGGTGCGCTCGTTGGTGCCCATGTTGCGCGCGATCGATCCGCGAATGCGCGAGGCGGCCGCCACGCTCGGGGCGAGCCCGGTGCGCGTGGCGGCAACCATCGACCTGCCCATCATGGCGCGCGGCCTGGGGATCGCCTTCGGGTTCGCGTTCGCGATCTCGCTCGGGGAGTTCGGGGCGACGTCATTCCTGGCCAGCCCCGACTACCAGACGCTACCCGTGCTCATCTCGAAGCTGCTTGGCCGGCCGGGGGTGGACAACTACGGCATGGCGCTCGCGGGCTCGGTGGTCCTGGCGGGGCTGACGGGGGCGATCATGTTCGTGACGGATCTCGTGCGTCCGGGCAGGGCAAGGGGAGCTTTCTAAAATGGGGGAACAATGCTGAATGTAGAGAACGTCGACCTGTCCTACGATCAGCCGCCGGTTCACGCGGTTAAGGGGGTGTCATTCACTGTGCAGACGGGCCAGATTCTGGCTCTCCTAGGTGAGTCGGGCTCGGGGAAGTCCTCGCTGCTGCGGGCGGTGGCGGGTTTGGAGCCTGCGACGGGCCGGGTGATCTTGGGCGAGCGTGACCTCACCGGGGTTCCGGTTCATCTACGTAACATCGGGATGGTTTTCCAGGACGGCCAGCTTTTCCCGCACCGCTCAGTGGAGGGCAACATCGGCTACGGGCTGGAGGCGGCGAAGGTTGCCAAGGCCGAGCGCAAGAAGCGCGTCGCTGAGCTGTTGGAGCTGGTGGGCTTGGCCGGCTATGGTAGCCGCCCGATTTCCACGCTCTCGGGCGGTCAGGCTCAGCGCGTGGCGCTCGCCCGCTCGCTGGCCCCGCGCCCGGACCTCATCCTGCTTGACGAACCGCTTTCCGCGCTCGACCGCATCCTGCGCACGCGCCTGTCCTCCCAGCTGCGCCAGGTCCTCGCCGGCGTGGGTGCCACCGCGATCTACGTGACCCACGACCGCGAGGAGGCCCTCAACGTGGCCGACCGCATCGGCGTCATGGACGCCGGGCGACTCGTCCAGGTCGGCACCGCCGAGGAGTTGCGCGCATACCCGGCCTCGGACACGGTCCGCCGCCTCATCTCTTAGCCGGCAGGCGCTCGACACAAGTCATGAATATGGGGCCAAGTAGGCCCATATCGCGATCGGTAGCCGGTATATTCAATTGAAGTGTCGCGTGCTGGGCTAAATCCTCAAGTGAACTGTCGGGGACGGGCACGCGGGGCTAGCCGCTTGCGCCCGGGCGGCGTCAACCCTAGAGCGCCGGGTTGTACTTGAGGCAGTTGACCTCGCACGAGCACTCGGTGGCCACCGAGATGCCGGCGGCGAGTTTGCCCTCCGCACGTAGCTCGAGCAGCTTTGGCACCACGCGGTCGCGAAGAGTCCACGGGTCAATCGTGTTGACGTAAATCTTCGACCCGCCCTCGAAGCCGGCGAGGGTGGACACGCGCCACTTGAGCAGGATCCGCCACGGCATGTTGACGTCGGAATCGATCGGCTTCGTGTACCACTCCTCGTTCGTGGGCACGTTGGCGCCGGTGGCGGCGTGCATCGCGTGGACGAGGTCGGACATGGCGCGCTGCTCATCGCGGGTGTGCTCCCACGGCTGGATATGCGGTGACTTCGACCAGATCTCCAACGTGGGGTAGCGGTGACCGAATCCCGCGATCGCCACCGCGTGCTTGTTCTCCGCGATCACCAGGTTGTGGTAGCTGGCGTAATTGACGCCCGCCTCGTTGTAGAGGTTCGGGTTGTTACGCACCTTGACCACTTCCATCCGCCCGTTAACAGTGCGCTGATCGATGGCCACCAGCTGTTTGTGCAGGTGGTCGAACGAGGCGCCGGCCGGCTTAAGCCAATTCTGGAAGACTTGCACGTAACGCACGTACCGGTTCGTCTCATACAGGTCGCGCATAGCCTCGATCGTCATGCGCATGTACCACTCATGCTCCTGCGGGGTCAGCGTTCCCGACGCCGCCAGCTGCGTATCGTCCGTCGCTCCATCCACGAAGTGGCGCCGGCTGAGGATCAGGTCATGGCCTCCGCCAAAGAAGGAGTAGGCGCCCTTGAGCTTCTCGTCTTCCGGCAGATCGTCGAATTCCTGTGGGCTCATCTTCGAAGCGAACTTGTTGCGCAACACGGCCATGACGTGGGTGCGGCCCGCCGGGTCTGCAACGTAGTGATCCATCCGGCGCTGGGCGGCCGAGGGGAGCTTGTAGTCGTAGTTCGCGGCCCAATAGTCAAAAGACAGGATTTCGAACAGGTTTGGCACGCGCCGGAACTCCCACTGCTTGGAGAGCATGTCCACCGAGTCGGTCTGGATGATCTCGGCATCCTCGCCCTTGCGGATCAGCCGAGACTTTTCCGGTGGGGTCTCCAGCACGCGCTGAGTACAGAAGGCGCAGTGGCGACCGTCGTGCGCCGGGTCGAGCGGCTGCGGATCCGGGTTCTTGATACCCAGCGGACGGTTCGCGCGCCCCGGTACAGTCCACACCTCCGTTCCCGAAAATGGGTTGAGCTGCTTGATCGTCCCATCGGCCATGATGGTGAGCGGTTCAGCGAAGGTCTCGTACGGCTGCATGCACATATCCTTTCGGCGTCCGCTCTATTCTATCAGCGTGCGGGCGGGTGGCAGCGAGGTTCGTAGTTGCTTTAGTAAGAGGTCTCAGTCTCGGTGGGACGAATACCCTTCTCCGAGAGTAGCTCGTAGGCTCGAGCGAGGTACTCGGCGCGAACCTGAACCTCGTAGCGGTGAGCACGAAGCCCGTGCGTCGAGGTGAAGTCGCGCCGTCCGCCCGTCAGTGCGTGTGCGATGAGCCCCCAGAAGCCACCGAAAAGGACTCCGAACAGCACAGGCCAGCCGAAGTTCGCGAGCAGGCCAAGGCCCGGGGCGAGGATCCAGAACATCAGGCCGACGAAGATGCCGAACCAGAGGCCGGATAGTGCACCCATGAGCGCGGAGGTCCACACAGTTTTTCGGCCGTGAACGTCCTCGACGGTCTCGATGTCGGTACCAACGATGCGGGTGTGCTCTACGGGGAAGCCGGCGTCCGAAAGCCCGTCGACGATGCGCACAGCCTGAGGGTATTGCGTTACTTCCACTAATACGCGGTAGTCGGTCATAGTTTCTCCTTGCGGTGGGGTGTTCGCGGACTGGAGGGCGCGCCGGTCTGCGTCTGAAAGACCAAACCGCGCTACTCGACGCCCGCAACGGCCAATCTGATACATGTTCAATGCTAGGAGAATTTCTCAAGGCGAGTCCCGGCAACCTTGGAGTTATTGCGTTGAGCAATATCTTTCAGCCGCGAGCACAAGGCGAGAGGGCGCGGGATATGCTGGCCGGCGGGCCGCACGGGGATCGGCGCGGCCCGCGCCAGCCAGGGCAGGAAAGAGACGCGCCACCCAGGGGCTTGGCAATGGGGAGGGCACCCGCGAGGGGCGCCCTCCCCATTGCCAAGGCTTGCTTCGTGCCCGTGCCGGCGCATCACCAGCGGTTGCCGGCGCCTGCGTGCATGGACGAACTATGCCCACGGCGCGCCGGCCGCGCCAGCGCCTCGTGACCTAGCTGAGCTTGAGCATCACCTTTGACGACCCGGTGGACCGATCAGCGGCGGTGGCGAAGGCCTGTGTGGCGTCGTCGATCCCGAATTCGTGGGTTTGCAGCGGGCTCACGTCAACGCCGTTGGCCATGAGCTCCACGGCGTCGGTGATTTCGTCGATGAATCGGTATGAACCGCGGTAGTCGATTTCGCGGGTCACGATGTTGCCGAGCACGGCCTTGACCTCACCGCCCGGGAGGTTGCCCACCTGAACGACCGTGCCGCCGCGGCGCGTCGCTGCAACCACGTTGCCAAGGGCGGCGGGGGCGCCGGAAGCTTCCAGGGCGACGTCGACGTCGGAGGGGAGCGTCTCGCCTTCGGCCACGTTGATCGTCTCGTCAGCACCCATTTTTGCGGCGATCTCGAGCGAGGCGGCAGAGAGGTCGGAAGCGTAGATCTTCTTTGCCCCGGCCGCCTTCGCTGCGGCCACGACCAGTACGCCGATCGGACCCGCGCCATTGACGAGCACCGTGCGCCCCGAAACCTCCCCGGCACGCTTGACCGCGTGGATCGCCACGCCGAAGGGCTCGGCGAGGGCGCCGTCCTTCGTCGACACCGCGTCGGGCAGATACCGTAGCTGATCCGGGCGAACAACGCGGTACGCCGAGAACCCGCCCTGCTCGTGCGGCTTGAACGCTGCCGAGCCGAAGTAACGCACCTCCGGCCACAGGTTGGTGCGCTCGGCGATGTCGGCGGGCATCTCGTGATCACCGACGTAGGTGGCCGGATGGATCGTCACGCGGGCGCCTTCCTTAACGCCGGTCACATTCTTGCCCACTTTAGCCACGTGGCCCGCCACCTCGTGCCCAAGCACGAGCGGCTCAGAGAGCACAGCCGTTCCCGAGGCGCCGTTCTTCCAGTAGGAGATGTCGGAGCCGCAAATGCCGCCCCATTCGATGGCAACCAGCACGTCGTCGGGCCCGCAGATGGGCTCCGCAACGTCGTCGACCCGAAGGTCATCCTTGCCGTGTACAACAACTGCTTTCATGGTATTCCCTTCCATTATCTAGCCGATGAGGTCCTGGATGCTTCTAGCCAATGAGGCCCTGGATCTGGCCCCACAGCGAGTAGACGCCGACTGCGAAGATCGCGATCGCAGAGATGATCAGGAAGACCTGGAACACCGAACCGTCTTTGACGTTCGGGTCGGTCTGGTTTTTCTGGAGCTGGAGCGTGCAGATCGCGACGCCGATAAGGAAGATCGCGTTGAGAATTCCGGCGAGCACGACGAGCGCGAGCGGGGACTTCGCGACGGTTCCCAGGATCGCCCAGGCAAGGGGGAGGATCACCATGGTGGCGCGCATCCAGGCGTCGCGCTTGGAGGAGTCCTTCCAGTCGAAGGCGCCGAAGACCGACAGCGTGTTGGTGACGAGTCGGGCAAAGCCGGGGACGTTCGCGAGGATCGTCTTGAACAGTGCCACGCCGGCGCCGAGGAGGAAGAGAGTTCCGCCGAGCTGGCCGAAGATGTTGTCGAAGATCGAGGAGATCGTGGTCATAACCTCGTTGCCGGACGGCTCGAGGGCCTGCGGGTGTAGCACCGCCGCGCCGAGTACGTAGAAGGCAACGGTCGAGATGGTGTAGACGAACCAGGACACCCAAGCGTCAAGCTTCATGACCTTGATCCAGCCGCGGGCGCGGTTAATCCACGCCTCGGAGCCGTCGTTCGGGCCGGACCATGCGGCGTAGCCTTTTTCCACAACCCAGTAGGTATACGTGGTGACCTCGCCGGCGCCCACGCCGGTCATGCCGAACATGGCCAGGGCGATGCCGGCGGCGCCAGCACCGATCTGGAAGCGCATGCCGGCGGCGATGTCGGACACCGTCCACGAGAACTCCGTTCCGATCAGCAGGAACACCGCGAGGACGGCGAAGAAGGTGACGATGAGGACGAGCACGGTGGAGATCTTCTCGAGCATCGAGTAGCGGTTAAACCAGTGGACGCCGATCGCGATAGCGGCGAGGATGAACACCCACACGCCCACCGATGCGAACGATAGCGGATCGCCCACAATCGGGATGAGCGAGGAGAAGGCGAACGCGGCGGCTGAGAGCACGCCTGCCTGACCGATAACGAACTGGATGAACATGGAAAGGACGAGCCATGCCATCCAGCCGTGGCCAGCGATCTTGGGGCTGGTTTCGTCAAAGCCGGTGATCGCGGGTTTGCCGGTGGAAATCGAGAAGCGCGCCAGCTCGATCTGCACGAACACCTTGACGAAGGTGGAGACGAAGACGAGCCAGAAGAGGATAAAGCCGACCTTTGCGCCAAGCGTGGTGGCGGTGATCAGCTCTCCGGAGCCAACGACGGCCGCCGAAGTGATCATGCCGGGGCCTAGGAACTTTAATGCACCGCGCCATGACGTGGGCGGCTCAAGGATGTTTTCTTCGTGGAGTTTGTAGGGGTCTGCGTAGGTGGAAAGAGTGGTGGACTCTGCCATCTCGGCGCGTTCGGGTGCGCTCACGATTGCTCCTTTGCAATAACTTCGGGCTGACGACGTCGTCGTGTACTAAGCCCTATGTGCCGTTACGCGTGAAATACTAGTCTTGTATACAAGAAATGAGAAGCTGTGTCGGCAAAGTCACTATCGGGTCGAATCTGGTAGGCGAAATAGTCCCTTTTGTGGCTTCCAGTTGGCCCGCGTAGTGTCAGGATTGAAGAATTGAGGCCGGGCTCATGCCGTAGGATCGAAACGCGGAGGCGCGCCCGCCACACAGTAACATAGCGGCGTGCCCGCCGCACAATATGCCGTGTCCCGTCGCGTCAAAGGCGCCATCGGGCGGCACGAGTGATTGGGAGGAGGTGGCATGGCATCCACACAGAGTGTTCGGCAACGGGTGCTCGACGTCGTTCGTTCGCGCATCATCAACCTTGTCTACCTGCCTGGTATGCCGATCTCGGAAAACGACCTCGCCGCGCAGCTAGGGGTCTCGCGTACGCCGGTCCGGGAAGCGATCCTCCGGCTGGCTGAGGAGCACCTCGTGGACGTCGTCCCGCGCGTGGGCACCTACGTCTCACGTGTGGACATGACGCGCGTGCGCGCCTCGCAGTTTGCGCGCGAGGCGATCGAATGCGCCTCGCTGCGCCAGCTCAGCCTGCCGCTTTCTGCGGAGCAGGTGGCGCAGGTCGAGGAGAACCTGGCCGCCCAGGAGCGCGCGGTTGCCGACGGCGAGACGGATACCTTCTTCCTCCTCGACGAACAGTTCCATGCGACCCTCATGCGGATTGCCGGTCACGGAGCCGCCTGGGAGATCATCAGCGAAACGAAGGTGCACCTCGATCGCGCGCGCATCATCGGCTTTAAAGAAGTCTCCCCAATTAGCTTTTATTACGAGCAACACAGGGCGATCTTCGACTCCGTCCTCGCCGGCGACGTCGATCTTGCGACCTCGCGAATGCAGGAGCACCTCCGACTCGTACTCGCCGACGCGGCCAAGGCGGAAACCTTCCTGCCTGAGTTTTTTAAAAATGAGGGCGACGAAGCCGCACCTCGGATCGCGGCCCTGCCGAATCTTTTCGCGAACTTGGCAAAGCCGGACACCCCGCACTCGCCCTAGGATCAGGGCCGCCCGCGCGGTTGGCTTGCTTGCCGGCGAGTGGTAGGAATGACCGTGTGTCACGGTTAGAACTTCCCCGCGAGATTTGGGTGCTCGTCGCCGCCGCGCTGGCGGTCTCGCTCGGTTACGGCATCGTCGCCCCCGTCCTACCTCAGTTTGCTAAGAGCTTTGGTGTCACGACGACGCTCGCCACGGTTGTCGTCTCAGCCTTCGCCTTCATGCGCCTCGCCTTTGCGCCGGCATCTGGCGCGCTATCCGCACGCTTCGGCGAACGGAGTATGTACATGGCCGGGATTGTGATCGTCGCGGCGTCCTCTGCGGCGAGCGCCGCTGCGCAGAGCTATTGGCAGCTGCTCGTGGTGCGGGCGCTGGGCGGAGTGGGCTCGGTGATGTTTACCGTGGCGGCAATGTCGCTGATCATCAAGCTCTCGCCCGTGCACGCGCGCGGGCGCGCCTCGGCGGCCTACGGGTCTGGATTCCTCCTCGGCTCGATCCTCGGACCGGCTGTGGGCGGCGTGCTCGCCCCGCTCGGTTTCCGCTGGCCGTTCGTCATTTACGCGGCGATGTTGCTGGTCGCCGCCGTGATCGTGTTCGTGGCCATCCCGGCGTCCGTCGCTCAGGGCGGGGCGAGACTCGGCACTGGCGCTGGGAATGAGGCCGGCGTCGGCGAGGCGATACATGAGCCCAAGCCGATGACGGTCCGCGAGGCTTTTCAACTGCGGCGCTTCAAGATCGTGTTGTTGACGGCGTTCGCGCAGGGATGGACGAACTTCGGGGTGCGCGTGGCGGTGGTGCCGCTATTGGCGTCGGCCATTCCGGGGGCGCCAACGTGGCTGGCGGGCGCGGCACTCATGGCGTTTGCGGCGGGCAACGGACTGGCCCTGACGAGATCGGGTTACCTGTCCGACCTGTACGGGCGCAAGTATCTGGTGGTGGCAGGCCTGGTCATCTCGGGCGTCTTCACGGTGCTCATGGGCGTGTGGGATTCGACGTTGTTGATCCTGGTGGCGTCGTTCATGGGCGGTTTCGGCTCGGGCGCGATCCAGCCATCGCAGCAGGGCGCGGTGGCCGACATTATTGGGGATAGGCCGGGGTCGAACGTCGTATCCTTCTTCCAACAGTCCTCCGACCTGGGCCAGATCCTCGGTCCGATCGCCGCGGGGCTCATGATCGACCACTCCGGATACCTGCTGGCCTACGTTTTTTCTGGGGCGATCCTACTGGTTGCGGCGTTGATTTGGGTGGTGGGTGTGCGTGAGTCCGGGCGGGGCGGGGCTTAGGCTTGCCTAATTATTTCGTTAGCGAAGTGTGTGCCAGGGGACGGGTACGCACGGGATAATGGAATCAAGCAAGTCTTTAGAGGAGGACACAGCACAATGCAGTACGCAGGCGTATATGACGACCAGGGCAAGAAGCCATGGGTTCTCGACATGGAGAGCGAGACCCTCAAGAATGACACCTTCCGTACCACGATGTGGACCGGCAAGCACCTCCAGATGACTGTCATGTCGATCCCGGTTGGCGGAGACATCGGCCTCGAGGTCCACCACGGCATCGACCAGTTCCTGCGCATCGAGCAGGGCAAGGGCAAGTGCCAGATGGGTCCGGCGGAGGACAACCTGGACTTCGAGCGCATCGTGGAGGACGACGACGCGATTTTCGTCCCGGACGGCGCGTGGCACAACGTGACCAACATTGGTGATGAGCCGCTCAAGCTCTACACCATCTACGCGGTGCCGGACCACGAGCCGGGCACGGTTCACCAGACCCAGGCCGACGCGGAGGCCGATCCGAACGAGGATTAATCGACCGATCGGCCCACGGGTAATCAGGTGCTGATGAGGCGGGGAATTTCCGGATTCCCCGCCTTCTTCTTGCCCCGCTCGTGCCTGCAGAATCTGGCCCTTCCCAATTCGTGTGTGGCAACGGGTGCGGGTTCTTGACAGCTACCACCCCTGGCGGCCGTATGGCCGCCAGGGGACTTGCCTACGGGCGTGTCCCCGACACTTCACTTGAGGATTTAGGCTGCCGATCGCTATATGGGCCTGGTAGGCTCCAGATTCCTGAGTTACGTCGGGCACCTGCACCCCCGTACGGCCACGCGACCGGCGGATTCCAGCCCAAACCACGCCTCCGGGTGAGAAGAGCCGGTAATCTGATGGCATGGAACTCGCCGCGGTCATTGTCCAAGCTGGGGGAACGGGGGCGCGCCTGGGTGGCGCCTCGAAGCCGGACGTCGTGGTGGGTGGGCGGCGCCTGCTTGACATCTTCTTTGCCGAGCTCGCGAGTGTCGGTTTTTCCGGGCGGGCGGTGGTGGTGGCCCCCGAAGGGGTCGCGGTGCCGGCGGGCGCCATCCGTACGCTGGAAGACCCGCCCCACGGCGGACCGCTCGCGGGTATAGCGGCCGGCTTGGAGCGGTTGTGCGGTTTCTCCGACGACGCCGTGGTCGGGCTTGGAACATGCGACGCCCCGCTAGCGCCGCGGCTCTATCCCCAGCTACTGGCGCGGCTCGAGCTCGTGGGCGCGGGGCCGGCTGGGGGGAGCGTCCCGCCCTGCGGCGTCGTGCCCGCGGCCGACCAGGGCTGGCTACAGTACCTGCACGGCATCTACAGGATCGGGGCGCTGCGCGCGCTACCGTTTGAGCGGGATAAGTCGATTCGGTCAGCGTTCGCCGGCCTCGACGTGGTGACGAACGCCGACCCGCTGAACTGGTGCATAGACGTTGACACGCCACAAGACCTCGCGGCGCTCGAGGCTAGGCTCTAGGCTTTGCGGCTAGGCTCTAGGCTTCGGTCTGATCCATCTGCTCGTAGATGTAGGGCAGGAGGGGCAGGAGAACCGTGAGCGCATCTTTCACCCCGCCGGTGGAGGAGGGGCAGTTGACGATGACAGCGCCGCGCGTCGTGCGACTGGTGATTCCTACGATTCCGCGGCTGAGGCCGGCCAGCGGGGTGTTTTTCAAGCCTTCGCTTCGGATCTGTTCGGCCACCCCTGGTAGCTGAACGTCGCAGAGGCGCTCGGTTGTTTCTGGCGCAATGTTACGTGCGGAGACGCCGGTTGAGCCGATTGTGATGATGAGGCGAGCGCCGGCTTCGAGAGCCCGGTCAAACTCGCCGCGCAGGGGCGAGGCGAGGTCGCCGATGATCGCTTGGCGAACGACGTCGTAGCCCGACTTGTCGAGGATCTGGCGAGCCTTTTGCGCTCCGGCATCGGATTTGACGCCGTCGAGTACGCGGGAATCGACCGTGATGATGGCTGCGCGGATCTTGTCGGCTTCTGACTTATGCATTTTATTCACTGTGAGGTCCTTGCGTGAGGGTGCGGATTTATTGTATCTGGCTTGGCGTCTCTGCCTCGCTTGCGCTCCATATCTACAATTACAGCATGCGATACTGGCGTAATTCCGAACAATAGCTCAATAAATCGTGGTGTAATTGTGGCATAATATTAGCGTGGTTGCGTCATGAGGGGCAGAAATGACGCGCGACAATGATGGTGGAGGTTTGTGCCATGTGGGCATGGTTTACTGACAGTTTGGAATCGGCATGAGCGAAGTCGGGCATCTCGATACCTCGGGGAAGACCCTGAAGAACTGGGCTCCTGAGCGACCAGAAAACTGGGACGCAAAGATAGCTTGGTCCACCCTCATCATCACCACATTCTCGATGATTCTTGGCTTTTGTGTGTGGTTCCTCGTTTCGGCTCTAGCGCCGAAACTGAACGAGATCGGCTTCGACCTGACCAAGGCTCAGCTCTACTAGCTTGCCTCCATGCCCGGCCTCGCAGCCTGTCTTTTCCGTATTCTCTACACTTTCATGCCGCAGATTATCGGAACTCGCAAGCTGGTAGGGCTCTCCTCCATCCTCTTCACCGTCCCCATGATCGGCTAGTTCTTCGCGGTTCAGAATCCGAATACGCCCTACTGGTGGATGCTCACACTGTCCTTCATGTGTGGGATCGGTGGCGGAGCGTTTTCCGGATACATGCCTTCGACGGGGATGTTCTTCCCTAAGCGGATCGCTGGCACGGCCCTCAACTTGCAGGCCGGTGTTGGAAACCTTGGTATGTCGATCATCCAGATCGTCGGCCCAATTCTCATGGGCACATCACTGTTTGGCATCACGTGGATCGCCCCGCAGATGGACAGAGCGGGAGAACCGATATGGGTTTACAACCCGGCGATCTTCTTTGTTCCGTGGGCGCTCGTGGCCGCCGTACTGGCCTTTTGCTGCCTCAAGGACGTTCCCGCACACGCGAACATTCGCGAGCAGCTTGTGTTCCTCAAGAATCCCGACACCTGGTATATGACGCTCCTGTACGTCATGACCTTCGGCCTTTTTTCGGGTCTGTCGGCTCAATTCGGCTTGCTGATTAATAACAACTATGGTCCGACGTCGGCCATCAAGCTCGCGGTCGCAGGAGCCACCTACGCCTTTCTTGGCCCGCTCATCGGGTCGTTGGTGCGCGTCGTGTGGGGTCCTCTGTGTGACCGTTTTACGGGTGGGCTGTGGACCTGGGTATCTGGTGTGGGGATGGCGCTAACTCTCGCCCTGTCGGCCTGGGCGCTCATGGATCCGCAAACGATGAGTGACTTTCATGTCTACCTATGGTCCAGCCTGGCCATGTTCTTCTTCGCTGGAATCGGTAACGCTGGAACGTTCAAGCAGATGCCGATGATCATGCCCAAATCTGAGTCGGGCGGGGCGATTGGCTTTACCGGCGCGATCGCCGCCTCCGGGCCGTTCCTCGTTGGCGTGGCGCTGACCCTCATGCCCGCCTCTACCTTCTACTTCGGCGCAGCGGTTTTCTGCGTCATCTGTTCGATCGTTTGCTGGGTACGTTACGCCCGGCCGAATGCACCCTTGCGCGGATAGAAAGGCAGACCCGACATGACCTACAAGGAAAGCGCCGCTGGCGTCTTTGCCCTCGGCTCGAAATTACGGCGCGGCAACATCTCACCCGACGCCCGGCAAATCTTTTTCGATGGCGGCCGGGAGGCGGATAGGTTCTATCGTGACCGTTGGGCCTATGACAAGGTGGTGCGCTCAACGCACGGCGTGAACTGCACCGGTTCGTGTTCCTGGAAGGTCTACGTCAAGGACGGTATCATCACGTGGGAGTCCCAGGAGACGGACTACCCCTCCACTGGTGCGCAGATGCCCGAATATGAACCGCGCGGTTGCCCGCGCGGTGCGTCCTACGCCTGGTACGAGTACTCGCCCACCCGTATCCGCTACCCCTACATCCGCGGGGAGCTGCTCAAGCTCTATCGCGCCGAGCTGGCAGATGGGAAAGACCCGGTCGAGGCTTGGGGTGCGATCGTCGAAGATCCAGACAAGGCGCGCGCATACAAGTCCCAGCGTGGCCGGGGCGGGATGGTGCGGGTCGGATGGGATGAGGCCAATGAGCTGATCGCTGCCGCCCACGTCTACACAATCAAGACCTACGGGCCGGACCGCATGGCCGGCTTTTCTGTGATTCCCGCGATGTCGATGATCTCCTACGGGGCGGGCTCGCGCTTTTATGAGTTGCTTGGCGGCACGATGCTGTCCTTCTATGACTGGTATGCGGATCTGCCGCCGGCTTCTCCGCAGGTATTCGGCGATCAGACGGACGTGCCGGAATCTGGCGACTGGTTCAACGCCCAGTACCTCATTATGTGGGGTTCGAACATCCCGGTGACCCGCACACCCGATGCGCACTTCATGACCGAGGCCCGTTACCACGGGCAGAAGGTCGTAGCCATTTCGCCCGACTTCGCGGACAACACGAAGTTTGGTGACGAATGGTTGCGCGTTAACCCCGGTACCGACGGTGCACTTGCGCAGGCGATGGGTCACGTCATTCTCAACGAGTTCCACGTTAAGCGCCAGGAACCGTACTTCCTCGACTACATGAAGCGATTTACAGATGCTCCTTTCCTCGTCAAGCTTGACAAGCACGAGGGCGCCTTCGTCCCAGGAAAGTTCCTCACCGTGACTGATCTGCCCGAACCGGGAGAGTTGGGGGAGAAGGACTACCCCGAACACCGCGGGCTTGTCCTCAACACGGCAGGGGAGATCGTGGATCCGGGCGGTACGATCGCCGACCGTTACAGTTCTGTCAAGGGAGGGTGGAATCTTGCCCTCGACGGCGTCGATCCCGCCATCACCGCAGCTTCCCGTTCCGATGCGACCGGCGTAGAGATCCTTCTTCCGCGTTTTGACCTGCCGGACTCCGCAACCGAATCGGTGGGCGGCGGCGTCATTACCCGTGGCGTGCCCGCGATCAAAGTGGCAGACACCTACGTCACCACCGTCTACGATCTCCTCCTTGCCGAGTATGGTGTGGGCAGAGAGGGCCTTCCGGGCACGTGGCCTGCGGGTTACGAAGATGCCACCGTGCCCGGCACGCCCGCTTGGCAAGAGGAGCACACGGGTGTGCCGATGAACGCAGCCATTCGCATCGGGCGCGAGTTCGCCCAGAATGCGATCGATTCGGACGGACGGTCGATGATCGTCATGGGCGCCGGAACAAACCACTTCTTCCACTCCGATACGATCTATCGCACCTTCCTCGCGCTGACCACGATGTGCGCCACACAGGGGAAGAACGGCGGGGGCTGGGCTCATTACGTCGGCCAAGAAAAGGTTCGCCCCATTGCCGGCTGGCAACAGTATGCAATGGCTCTGGACTGGCAACGGCCAGCCCGGCAGATGATTTCGACCGGGTTTTGGTACCTGCTGACTGATCAGTGGCGCTATGACGGCGCGAAAGCGGACGCGATTGGCTCCCCGCTGGCCGATTGGAAAGGGCTAACAAACGCCGACACGCTGATCGAAGCAAGCCAGCGGGGGTGGATGCCCTCATTCCCGCAGTTTGACCGCTCCCCGCTGGAAATCGGGGAGTCTGCTCAAGAGGTCGGGCTGACCCCGGGGGAGTATGTGGTGGCCGAACTAAAGGCGGATCGACTCCATTTTGCCTGCACTGACCCGGATAACCCGGTCAACTTCACCCGTATCTTGGCTAACTGGCGAACGAATCTCATGGGTTCCTCAGCCAAGGGCGCCGAGTTCTTCCAGCGGCACATGATCGGTGCCGATAATGCGGTGCGAGCCAACGAACTTGCGCCGGAAGATCGTCCCAAGCTCATCACGTGGCGGGACAATCCCGGCGTCGGCAAGCTTGACCTGATGTTCACCGCTGACTTCCGCAACACCTCCACCACGCTCTATTCCGACGTCGTTCTACCGGCGGCGACATGGTATGAGAAGGAGGACATATCCTCGACGGACATGCACCCCTTTGTCCACACATTTAATGAAGCCGTCACCCCACCGTGGGAGGCGCGTACAGACTTCGAGATTTTCAAAACCCTTGCTGCCCTCGTCTCACAGATGGCGGTCAAGCATCTGGGAACTCGTCGGGACGTTATCATGGCACCCATCAGCCATGATACCCCCGACGAATTAGCCCTCCCGCACGGCGTCGTCGCTCCGCTTGCCGAACGCGAACTCATTCCGGGCAAGACCTTGCCCAAGTTTGTTCCCGTGGAGCGGGACTACACCGAGATTTACAACAAGTTTGTTGCGCTCGGGCCCTTGGCTGAGAAGCTGGGACTACCGATCAAGGGAATCGCTCTACACCCGGACGAAGAGATCGGTAAGCTGGGTGCGCTCAACGGCATCTCTACCAAAGGAGCCGGCGCGGGGCGGCCACTTATTGACACCGCGGTCAAGGCTGCGGACACCGTCATGCACCTGGCAGGCGCCACGAACGGCCGCCTGGCCGTGCAAGGATTCAAGCAGTACGAGGAACAGACTGGTCAACGCCTTGCCGACCTTGCCGAAGGCGCAGAGGAAAAGCTCATCACCTTCCGGGAGGCGACGATCCAGCCTCGTTCGGTTATCACCTCTCCCGAGTGGTCCGGATCGGAGCATGGCGGTCGGCGTTACAGCGCATTCGTCATCAATATCGAGCGCCTCAAGCCCTTCCACACGTTCACCGGCCGCCAGCACTACTACCTCGACCACGACTGGATGATCGCCATGGGCGAGTCCCTTCCCGTCTATCGACCGCCACTTGACCTGGCGCGTATTTATGGCGACGCCGTCGTGGGCGAGCTATCGAACGAGGATGGGGTGGCTCAGGTGGCCGTACGCTACCTGACCCCGCATAACAAGTGGTCCATTCACTCCCAGTACTTTGACAACCTCAACATGCTAACCCTCGGTCGTGGTGGCCAGACTATCTGGCTCAGTCCACAGGACGCAGACAAGATTGACGTCAAGGATAATGACTGGGTTGAGGCTTACAATCGTAATGGCGCTGTCGTTGCCCGCGCGGTCGTTTCCCACAGGATGCCCGAAGGGACGGTCTACATGCACCACGCCCAAGAGCGCGTGACCGGCACCCCGATTTCGGAGGTGTCCGGCAAGCGCGGAGGTATCCACAACTCGCTTACCCGCATCCTGCTCAAACCCACCCATATGGCCGGCGGGCATGCCCAACTGACCTACGGCTTTAACTACATCGGCCCCACCGGAAACCAGCGTGACGAAGTAACTCTTCTGCGCAAGCGCACCCAGGAGGTGACGTTCTGATGAAAGTCATGGCACAGATCGCAATGGTGATGAATCTGGACAAGTGCATCGGCTGCCACACTTGTTCGGTCACGTGTAAACAGGCCTGGACAAACCGTGAAGGAACCGAGTACGTGTGGTTCAACAACGTCGAGACCAAGCCCGGCGTTGGCTATCCGAAAGAATGGGAAAACCAGGACAGGTACAAGGGCGGCTGGGAGCGCACGGCTTCTGGCAAGCTTAGACCGCGCGGGGGCGGGCGGCTGAGGAAGCTCGCCACTATCTTCGCCAACCCTGACCTGCCCGGCATCGAGGACTACTACGAGCCGTGGACCTACGACTACGACAAACTCCTTCAGGCGCCACGTGGCCAGAAGAATCTACCGACTGCACCGCCCAAGTCGCAGCTGACCGGCGATCCGATGGACGCTCCGGTATGGGGGCCGAACTGGGATGACTCCCTGGGTGGCTCGATGGAGACGATGCACCAGGATCCGATCTTGGAGCAGATGACACACGCGGTCAAGCGTTCGATCGAAGACTCCTTCATGTTCTACCTGCCACGCATTTGCGAACACTGCCTCAACCCTACGTGCGTCTCGGCGTGTCCGTCGGGTGCGATGTATAAGCGCGCCGAGGACGGCGTCGTGCTCGTGGATCAAGACGGGTGTCGCGGCTGGCGTCAATGCATCTCCGCCTGCCCTTATAAGAAAGTCTATTTCAACCATTACACCGGAAAAGCCGAGAAATGCACGCTGTGCTATCCGCGTCTTGAGGCGGGTGAACCCACGGTGTGTTCGGAGACATGCGTGGGTCGTCTGCGCTATCTTGGTGTTCTCCTCTACGACGCCGACCGTGTAGGAGAGGCGGCCGCCACTGAGGATCCGCGTGACCTGTACATGGCTCAGCGTTCGCTCATCCTCGACCCGACGGATCCGCATGTCCGCCAAGCGGCAGAGGCTAATGGCGTGCCACAAAACTGGATCAAGGCTGCAGCAGAATCCCCGGTCTACAAGCTCATCGAGGAATACGAGGTGGCCCTGCCCCTTCACCCCGAGTATCGGACGATGCCGATGGTGTGGTACATCCCGCCGTTGTCCCCGGTTGTCGATGCTGTCACTCAATCCGGCGCCGACGGTGAGGACGCGAAAATCCTGTTGACCTCCATCGCCACGATGCGTATCCCGCTCGATTACCTTGCCGGTCTGTTTACCGCGGGCGACACTCGGCCCGTGGAGCGTTACTTGCGTCGGCTCGCCGCGATGCGTTCGCATATGCGCGATGTCAACCTGGGCCTTGAGCGCACTGATATTGCGAGTGACGCCGTCGGCATGAGCAACTCCCACCTTGAGGAGATGTACCGTCTGCTTGCTATTGCCAAGTATGACGACCGCTATGTCATCCCCACGACCTCGGCCGAGACTCCACGCGGTTTGCTTGAGCTTGGCTGCTTGCTCGATTCCCTCGGCGGGCCCGGGATGGGTGGAGTGGGTGGCAACACCGGTACGAAGACCTTCATCCCGTTGGAGGTGCGTAGATGAGTACCGACGCCGTCGTGGAGGCCCTCAATGCCGACCAGGCCGGCCCCGCCCGCACAGCCCACATGATCGCCGCCGTGCTCCTGGACTACCCGGATGCCGCGTTTGCGCAGCAGATCCCGGTGATTCGGGGAGAACTGGAGGCCTTGGACGAGCAGGTGGCCGACGAGTTTCAGGCATTCCTCGACTGGGCCGAGCAGCTCAGCCTAGATCAGATCGAAGCGGCATACGTTGACACCTTCGACCGCAGACGCAAGTGTTCACTGTACTTGTCTTATTACACGACGGGCGACACCCGCCAACGCGGGATGGCGCTGGTGACTTTCCAGCAGGCATTTGAGGCCGCGGGATGGCGGGTTGCGCAGGGGGAGTTGCCGGATTATCTACCGGCTGTCCTTGAGCTGTCTGCCCGTACCGGAGACGAACTCGCCCAGCACCTGCTGGGTGTCAATCGTGAGGGGCTTGAAGTGCTACGGGCGGCTCTCGAGTCTTTGGACAGTCCGTGGGCCAGTGTCATGCGCGCTGTACTGGCCACGCTTGGTCCGATCGACGACCGGGCCGCCGCCGCTTTTCGCAAGCTTGTTATGGAGGGACCACCTTCCGAACTTGTCGGTATTCAGGATCTGCCATTTCCGGTGACGAAGGAGTCGGCTCGATGAACCTTTTTGAAACATTCCTCTGGTCGGGTTTTCCCTACCTCGCGCTCGCGTTGTTGGTGGTGGGTCTAGTATGGCGCTACCGCTACGATAAGTTTGGTTGGACCTCGCGTTCCTCGCAGATCTTCGAATCGAAACTGTTGCGCCTGTCTTCGCCGCTGTTCCACGTGGGTATTTTGTTCGTGGGCGTGGGGCACGTGATGGGCTTGCTGGTGCCTAAGTCGTGGACGGAAGCGGCGGGAGTCTCCCAGCATGCCTACCACCTGTTGGCGACGGTGGGTGGCATGACGGCCGGCGTGATGACCGTGCTCGGCCTCCTCGGCCTGCTCTACCGCCGTTTGGTCACCAAGTCCGTGCGACTGGCGACGTCTCGCAACGACGTCGTCATGTACGCCCTGCTCTGCCTGCCCATCGCGCTCGGTTTCATAGCTACGCTACAAAACCAGGTGCTGGCGGGTGGGTATGACTACCGCGAGACGATCAGCCCGTGGTTGCGTTCGGTGCTCTCCTTCCAACCTGATGCCGCTTTGATGGCCGGCGTGCCCGCCTCCTTCAAGCTCCACGTGGTCGCGGGCTTTCTCCTCTTCGCCATCTGGCCGTTTACGAGGCTGGTCCATGTTGTCTCCGCGCCAGTAGCGTACCCCACTCGGCCCTACGTGGTGTATCGCTCGCGCGAGGACGGCGTGCGCGGTGCCCAAACTCCGCGCGGCTGGGAGCCGGTGGCGAAGAATAAGCAAAGGCGCGGCTCGCGTTCCTACGGGGCGTGACAGGCGCGCTGGGCGAGCGGTGTCAATGTAGGGCCGGCAAGGGTTTCAGACCTTCCTACGGGTAAACCTATTCGCGGGCGAGGTCAGCGGCTCCGATCAGGCCGGCGTGGTTGCCTAGGGAGGCAAGAAGTACCGGAGGCTCGGGGCGGTAGTCGCGAGCGGTGAGCCGCTCGAGGAATGCCTTGCGGGCGGGGCGGAGCAGGACGTCGCCGGCTTCGGAAACGCCGCCGGCCAGCACGAAGGCCTCCGGGTCGAGGATGGCCGCCAGATCGGCCATGCCTTGGCCGAGCCACTTGCCGATCTCGGCGAACGCGTCGTTGGCGCCCTTGCACCCATTCTGGGCTGCCTGGGTGATCATCGTCCCGGTGATCGCCTCCGGGTCACCCCCGGCCAGTTCCAGCATGCCAGCCGAATGCTCGCGATCCTGGCGGGCGATCTTGCGGGCCGCCCGAAGTAGGGCCCCTCCGGAAGAGTAGACCTCCCAGCAGCCGCGTAGCCCGCACCCGCACGGGATGCCGCCTTCAACCATGTTGATGTGCCCGATCTCGCCGGCGAAACCGCTGAAGCCGCGCAGGAGTTTCCCGCCGAGGATGATTCCACCGCCGATGCCTGTACCTACCGTAATGACGGCGGCCGAACCGTATTCGCGCGCCGCGCCGAACCGGAATTCGCCCCAGGCGGCCGCGTTCGCATCGTTCTCGACGACGGTGTGTAGGCCAGTCGCCTCAGCCACACGCTGGCCGAGGGGAAGATTTCGCCAGTTGAGGTTCGGGGCGAAGTTGACAGTCGAACGGTCAGAATTGATAAAGCCCGCGGCGCCGATACCCACGGCTGAAGCGCCGCCGTCGCGCAATTCTGCGATAGCCTCCAAGATCGTCTCTACCACCGAGTCCGGGGTGGCCGTGTCGGTGGGCTTTCGGGTCATTCTCAAGATCGTGCCCTGCTCATCAACGAGCCCCGCGGCAATCTTCGTTCCGCCTACATCAACGCCAATGATTTTACTCATGGCCGTATTTTCTCACGATCTTCCACATAAGTCAGGCAGTTCAATCATCTGCTTGCTTTCATCACGCCGATACTCCGGGGTAAAAGACCGCCTCGTCTTCTTCTCACTCATGTGTCTCCCAACACCTTTCCAAGCCAGACAAACTAGCTTAATCAAGTGTCAACAAACACAGGGTAACCCCAAACCGCCGCGAATACGCGGTAAACCGCAGATTCGGAGACCCAATCAGGATACCTTAGTAGCAAGGCAGAGTCGCCGATAAATGAAGAGGGAGATAAACATGGGAGCCGACAAACAACAGCAGGCTCGTTTCACAGGTTCGCAGTGGGGAGCCCTAAGTAGATTGCGGGCAACGATCGTCGGCGATTTCAAGCTTCAGGATGAATTTGAAGTGCGTCCGCGCGCGGTAATCGGGTCTTTAGGCGATATTCCCCTTACAGGGACTTTATTTGGAAATCGGAAGATCGCCGAAGTTCTTGATCAAACACCCGCGGGAATCAGGCTTGTTATTCTGGATTATATTCTTTCTAGCGTCGAGAATATGAGAGCTTCGGACGATGACCCAGAGATTGAACCGAAGGGTGTTTTGGCGGTTGTCAACCTGGCGGCAGTTTTCAATCTCGCAGTGCTACAGAATCTTGCGGTTTATCACCAGGTTGGAGCTGTTCTATGGGTCGGTGCCGCTGCAGCTATCAGTAAAGTTGCTAAGTTCAAAGGCTCAGGTAGCTTCCCAGATTTGGACGACGATCTCAATACCGTTCGCCACTCGATAGTATTTAGCAAGCGTTATCTGAACGGCACGTGGCACAAGTTCCTTCAGAAGCGAGGGTATGGTCCATCTCGTGAGAAAATGGCGGTACCTAGGCTGCTTAGTCAAGCGGAGGAGCCTGTTCTTGAAGGAAGCAGGTTACGATGCGAATCGCCTTATCGCGACAAGAAGATAAGAATTCTCGTAGAGTTTTCAGACAACAGTTCAGCGCTGATGGTACCAGAGGCGGAGGTGTTCTGAGTTATGAGTGGACTTGAACTCGCGGTGCTTCTGCTATTGGGGGGAGTTCTGGTGGCGACTGGCATTTTGGCTATATTTCTAGGGCGACGGATGAAAAATGATCAACTGCCCCCTAACGTTATCTTCGGGACAAGGACGCTATATTCTCTTGAATCGGAGGAGAATTGGTATCGTGTTCAGAGAGGCACTGCCGTGCCTACGATGCTTCTTGGTTACATCGCCATTCCTGCCGGCGTTATCGTTGCCATAGGTGCTACTGTAGAATTCTTTTGTTCAGATTACCAAGTATCTGACAATCTATTGCTGGCGGTCCTGGCTATCCTTTCTATGGCCGCGGTGTGGTTTTGGGTTCCCTATTTTCGACTAAAGCGATCTGTTCGCCATGACCAAGACGAAGATCATGAAGGTGAGTCGGGATGAAAGCCGAAAAGTGCATCTCTTTTAAGAAGCCTCACAGATTCGATCTAGCAGAAAGTATCCGGAATACTCGACGACTAGCAATAGTCACTACGGACGAGTGTCAGGCGAGATGCGCTCACTGCCTTATGGAATCAGGCCCGAGTGAGAAGGCTAGACTATCACTAGCACAAATGACTTCAGCGCTCGATTTCTTCATCGAATGTGGCAACCTGCAAAGGTGGGCTTAACCGCAAGTTGTTGACAGTTTTTTAGGCGACTTCCAATAGTGGAGCCGTTGTTTTCAGTTCGTATTCGACCGGCGAATAGCCGTTGATTGAGGTGTGGATCCGGGTGCGGTTGTAGAACACTTTGATCCATTCCGCGACCGATTCGTATACCTGTTTACGGGTAACGAAAGCGTAACGGTAGAAATGCTCGACTTTCGAGGGTGGCCCAAAACGACTCGGCCATCGCATTAATGCCACCACATGCCCATGATCCCCATCAACATGATGATCTGAGCCTTGATGGACGTAACCCAGCGACCAGGCTTCACCAACGACGAGCGTAGGAAGACGGCGACGCCCCTCCAGGATCCTGGGCATATACATGGGTATTCACCTGTTTTCTATGTTCACAACCTCCCTGGAGAGTAAACCTAACGGACACAACCTTCTTCTTGCCCCTCAGCCGCACCGGCGGAGTGTTGTTGCCGCTGCGTGGAGCTTGACGCGGCGCCACCGTGGCCCAAAGAGTCAGAGCTAGCGGAAGAGCCGGAATACGCGCCAGCCGGGTCCGAAGAATCAACGTCAGAGGCGGAAGACGCTTCATCGGAGCCGGAGGAGGCTTCATCGGAGCCGGAAGGATCATCGCCGGAGTCGGGCCTGGCCGGAGGCTGCTCGTCCAAGACGATCACCGTGGCGCCCGAGAGCACGCGGGTGACGATGATGCCGCAGATCGTCTCCGCAAGCATGATGCCCACCAGCACGACAAGCTGGAACCGGGCGGCCTCCACCGGGGAGGCCCCGCCGATCAACGCGCCGACGAACGCACCCGGCATCGTGACAAGGCCGGTGGACTTCGTCTTGTCGATCGTGGGAAGAAGCATCTCCTCGATCGCCGTCTTACGGACCTGGGCAAAAGCCTGGGGCGGGCGTGCCCCAAGTGCGAACCAGCCCTCCACCTCGCCACGCTGCGCCTGGGAGCTGGCAAGGAATCGCCGCCCGGATAGCGTCGCCGCTGACATCGAATTGCCGGTGATGATGCCGCCGATGGCGATGAAATTCGATACCGTCAGCTCCATCATCCGCATCGCGAAGATCGCCGTGACGACCGTCAGGGCCGCCGTGACGATGCCCGCGACTGCGGCACGCCGCCCATAGGACAGTTCTTTGAGCCGTTTGCCCGCAGTGAGCGAGGCGACCGTCATCATCACGGCCAGCATGAGTCCGGCTGTCCAGGGGTACTGGAATATGCCTTGTAAAATGAGCGCGAGTGCCGCCAGCTGGACTATCGCGCGCAGGGCCGCAGTCAGCGGCTGGATCCCCACCCGCAGACCCGCCCAGCGTTGCAGTCCAAGAGTGACCGCGACCATCACGGCAACGCCGAGGCCGGTCATGACAAGAAGTCGGGTCGCGTCGTTCACAGTTGCTTCTCCTGCTCAAACAGCGCGCCGAGCTCATCCAGCGCCCCGAGCGAGAGCGCGGCCACCCCGCGGTAGAAGGCCGTGGCGGCGTGCTCGCGTGCGGCGGACAGCATCTGCGGCGCCCACAGCGCCAGATGCTCGCGATAGAACCTTTCGACGACGTAGAGGTAGCGGCGGGCGTCCGTCAACGCGCCGACGTCGAGCGCACTGAGCGTGCGAGCGAGCCCCTGCGCGACGAAGTCGAACTCGAGCCCCACGTGGTCATCTGGCTCCTTGTGGAGGTAGGGGGCCTGCAAGTCGAGCTGGCGGTAGGCGGCACGCACCTGCAGGGTCTCCTCGTCGAAGACCAGCCCGTCCTTGCCGCGGTGAACCGACTCGAAGGGCGGGACGAGCGCGGTGGCGGTACGGCCATAGAGGGCGTTGATATCCGCGCGAAGCAGATCGGTGCTCTCGCCCGCGCCGAAAGAGTCGGCCCACTCGCGCAGGCCGGCCGAGGTGTGGGCCGAGTCCGAACTGGCAAGCGGCCACTGGGTGTACAACTGGCGCAACTGGGCGAGCGTGTCCTCATCCGGGGCGTCGAGGTGCAGGCGCCCGAGGGTGAGGAAAGCGGCCGCGAGGGCGTCGATACGATCTTCGTTAAGCATGGCTCCTCCGCTCTACTTGGCCAGCTTGTGGTCGAGGAAAGAGAAGATCAGGGCCGTCATGAGCGCGACCTGCTCGATGTCAGCCGCGCCGGCGTGGCCGCCCTCGGTGTTTTCGTACAGCCACGATTCGAGGCCCATGTCCGTCAGCAACGCGTGGAACTTGCGGGCGTGGCCGGGGTGGACGCGGTCGTCGCGCGTGGAGGTGGTGAGCAGGATCGGCGGGTGGGGGCCGTTGCCGACGTTGTGGTAGGCCGAGTAGCGCTCCATGTAGGACCAGTCCGCCGTGTCCGGATCGCCGTACTCGCCCACCCACGACGCCCCCGCGAGCAGGTGCGAATAGCGCTTCATGTCCAGCAGCGGCACGCGGCACACGATGGCCCCGAAGAGCTGCGGATACGTGGTGTACATGTTGCCCATGAGCAGCCCGCCGTTCGAGCCGCCGATCGCCGCAAGCTGCGCAACGGTGGTGATCCCGCGTGTCACCAGGTCCGCCGCCACCGCGGCGAAGTCCTCGTAGGCCTTGTTACGATGTTCCTTGAGGGCCGCCTGGTGCCACGCCGGCCCGAATTCGCCCCCGCCGCGGATATTGGCGACGACGTAAACGCCGCCCCGCTCCAACCACAACTTGCCATAGGCGCCGAGGTAGGCGGGCAGGCGCGCGACCTCGAACCCGCCATAGCCGTCAAGCAACGTGCGGGTGGGCTGATCGCCCGACAGCGCGCCCTCCGCCCCGATCACGAAGTAGGGGATCGCAGTGCCGTCCTTCGACTCGGCCCACAGCTGGCGGATCTGAAGCCCCGCGGCGTCGAAGCGCGCGGGCGCCGAGCGCAGCTTGCGCGCCGCCAGCTCGCCCGGCCCGACGTGTCCCATATATAGCGTGGTGGGGGTAAGGAAATCCGAGATCGTCATCCACACGTCGTCGGACTCCAACGCATCCACCGCCGCGATATCCACCGTGGCGAACTCGGCAGCCTCCGGGGTGACCTCGGCGATCTCCCAACGCTGCCCGCCTGCTGGATCGGCGCAAAAGAAAATGCGGGTCTTGACGTTATCCAACACTGTCATCACGAGCCCGGAGGCCGTGGCGGTCACCGCAAGGAAGGAGGTGGAGCCCGTGGGGGAGTAGAGCACCTGAACATCGGCCGCATCTGGGCCCGCGATCGCCGCCGCGGCCGGTACCGCCACCAGCGCACCCGCCGGGATTACACGCTCGCCGAGCGCCCAATCATGACGCAGGGTCAGGATCGCCCAGTCCCGCACCAGCCCAACCTCCGCCGAGCGCGGGAGGCGGACCTCCCTCAGCGCCGCCGGCAACTCCCCGCCGTCCTCCGCACCAGCCGTGCTACCGCCGCGACCTGCTACGACGGCGTCGCGGTCAACGACGTAGTTGATCGTCGTGCGAAAATCTGTGGCCCGGTAGGCCACCAGGCGCTCGTGGCCCGGAGTGTGGTCGAAGTACGCGCCAGAGAGCACGTCCGCCCGATCGCCCGCGATGATAACGGGAGCGCTGGCAAGATCCTCCCCGCGCCGCCACAGCCGGGCGCTGGCAGGGTAACCCGAGTCGGTGAGCGTGCCCGGCCCGAAGTCCGCGCCGATCACCACCGTATCGCGGTCCACCCAGCTCATCGAGCCCTTCGACTCCGACTTGACGAACCCGTCCGCGACGAAGCGCCGCCCTTCCACGTCGAACTCCCGCACGACATTCGCGTCCGACCCGCCCTTCGACAGCGTGACAAGCGCCAGGTCGTAGCTGGGGTAGAGGAGGGAGGCGCCGCGGAACACCCACGATTCGCCCTCCTGCTCGCCGAGCTTACCGACGTCAAGTAGCACCTCCCACTCGACGTCAGCCTGCGCCCTGGCCACGTACTGCGCGAACCGCGCGCGGCGCCACAGGCCACGCGGGTGGTCGCCATCCGTATAGAAGTTGTAAATCCACTCCCCGCGCTTGGTGCCGGTGTCCAGCTTATCCGTGGCCGACAGGATGGCCGCGACCTCATCGCGGTATTCGCTAAACATCCCGCCGCCGAACGCGGCAAGTGTGCGCTCGGACTGGTCACCCACCCACTCCAGCGAGGCGTCGATGTCCTCCAAGTGCAGGTAAGGATCCGAAAAATCTGTGGCCGTAGCCTGTGGCTTCTTCATGCTTCCATCCTACGGGCGCCCTCCGACACTTTTCGAGCGCGCGGTGCCCCCGGCTTTCGCCGGGGGCACCATTCGTTCAGCCTCAGCCAATTCCGATCAGCTGCTGGGAATCATAGTGGAGCGAACGCCCCATGAGCTCCGCGACCAGCAGCACCACGAACCCGGCAGTCACCCAAGCCGCGAGCGGGACGGGACGGGCCAGAGCGTCGTCGTCGGCCATCTTGTAAGCGACGAAACCGACCGCGACGGCGCCCACCCCCACCAGGATGAGCCTGACCCAGAAGAACGCGCCCGTGAACACGGCGGCGGAGACAGCCGCGGCCGGCTCGAGGTTCATCGCAAGGTTTTGCAGGTGAGCGATGTAGGAAATGAGAACGCCGACGGCGGCCAGCGCCGCCAGCGCGGCGCACAGCCGAATGATCGACACGGTCCAACGCCACTCGTCGGCGGTGGCCGGGGCGTTGATCTCGCGCTTGTTGGCGGTCAAACCGAGGGCATCCTTCCAGGTCTTGCCGGCGTTGGGGTCGGCGGAATTGCGCACCGGCACCTTAACGGGGGCGACCTTGGCGGGCCGCTGGCGCACGAGCGTCATGAGCACAAGCGACATCGTCACCCCGGCGCTCCCCAGCACGATCGCCGTCATGAAAAACTGGAACGGGACCACCCACGTGTTCCACGCGGGCACGGTCGGCAGGCTCGCGTAGATCATCGACATGGACACAATGAGCGCGATACCGAACAGCGCGGCCAGCGCCGCCACCGCCTGACGCACGCGGAACGCGGCGATCTTGAACCACTGCATCGCGGCGAACACGAAGCCCAGCCCCGCAAAGCCGACGCCGAACACGATCTCCCGGCTCAGCCACGACGATCCGACATGGCGAAAGACGTTGAGGGTGTGGGTGACGTCATTCATGTGGAACATGGAGGCGACGAGGCCGAAAACCAGCACCGGGCCGATGACGTAAAGGATCGGGGTGGTGAGCCGGTCAGCCGTACGGTTATCGGCGCGGGTAGCCAGCCACAGTTGGATCACACCGAGCATGAGGAACATCCCCACGCACAGCTGGGCCACCACGGTGAAGATAATCATGGGTAGTTCGTGGAGGTTCATCAGATCTCCTTGGGATTGAGGATCTCGCCGTTGGCGGAGTTCCACGGCTGGGCATCCTTATGCGGGTGGATGACCAGGCGCGGCTTGGTGATGGAAGGATCGGGGAGCGGGGCGACGGCGTCGTTCGTGCCGAACTGTGCGCGCAGCTCGTCGACGGGTCCCCACCCGAGCGCACGCGACGGGCAAGCCGCCACGCACGCCGGATCCTGCCCGGTGGTGCGGTAGTCGTAGCACAGGTCGCACTTGGACATGTGCCCCTCTTCCGCGTTGAACTGGGGAGCGCCGTACGCGCAGGCCCACTCGCAGTAGCGGCAACCCACGCACTTAGAAGAATCGACGTAGACGGTGCCGTCCTCGCGCCTGCTCATCGCGGTGGTGGGGCACACCTGCATGCAGATCGCGTCCTCGCAATGGTTGCACGCGATCGAGGTGTAGTAGGTGAACACGTTCTGCGTCAGGGTGTTGCCCTGCGCCGTCCACGTTCCACCCGCGTACTCCACCACCCGGCGCCAGTTCACGCCGATCGGCAGATCGTGCTTGTCCTTGCAGGCGATCTGGCAGGCCTTACAGCCCGTGCACAGCTCCTGATCAAAGAAGAATCCGTAGTTGGCTCCCGCCTGGGTGAGGTTTTCGCTCATGACTAGTCCTCCTTGCTAACGCCCGCGGCATCCGCGCTATAGGGCTTGTAGTAGGCCGCCTCGATCTTCTCCAACGCGCCCTTCTCCGCCTTGGCGACCTGCGCCAGCACGGTGTGGCTGGGCAGCCCCTTCGCGATCGGGGTGGGGTGAAGGGAGGTGAGGGTGTTGACCGACCCGCCGACGTCGACCGGCCGCTCCCCGTTCGCACCCTTGGGCAGCGAGAAGTCAGCCGAGGGCAACGGCTTGTACCACGCGCCCTGCGGGATCGACACCGTGCCGGGGATAATCCTCGGCGTCACGCGAGCACGGAGCTGAACCGTGCCGCGGTCGTTAAAGACGTAGACGGCGTCGTCGTTGGCGATCCCGCGCGCCTCGGCGTCGGCGGGGTTGAGCCACGCGGTCTGGGTGTGTGCCTCCTTGAGGAGGTTGAGGTTGCCGTAACTGGAATGCGTGCGGCCCTTGAAGTGGTGACCGATCACCTGCAACGGGTAGTCGGCGTTCTCGCGCGCCTCGAGCGCATCCTCCCAGGTGGCGACGAACTCGGGAAGCGGGGTGATGACGTCGCCGGTCAGGGCTGGGCGGAAGACGCCGAACTCCCACGCCTTGGCGAGATTGGCCAATCGCTGCGAGTAGATCTCGATCTTGCCCGACGGCGTCGGCACCGGGTTGGCCTGCGGATCCTCGCGGAAGTCCGCCATGGTGACGACGGGGCCGTCGTTGCGCCGATAGATTCCCATCTCCTTCCACTCGTCCCACGTGGGCAGATTCGGATCGGCCTGGCGGGATTCGTCGATGGCCTGGCGCAACCACTCCTCGCGGCTCTTGCCGCCCGTGAACTCCTGCTCGAGGCCAAGCTTGGCGGCGAGCGCGGTGCAGATGTCGAAGATCGACTTCGTCTCGTACATCGGCTCGATCGCCTGCTGGGAGACGATTCCGTAGGCCATGGGTCCGCCGTTGGCGCCGGCGTGGTAGTCGAACTCCTCCGAGGTCGACGTGCCGGGAAGCACGTAGTCCGAGTAGCGGGCCGAGACGGTGTACATGATGTCAGTGGTGACGATCAGCTCGCACTTCGAGTCGTCCTCGAGGATGCGCACCGATTCGTTGTTGTCTCCCGTCTGGTTGACGAGGGAGTTGCTCGCGTACTGGAAGACCGCCTTGATCGGCACCTCGAGCGAGGTGTTCTCCGGTTGCATGTTCTCATCGACCGGGATCTTCAGATCGCGCACCCCCGGCGCTGGCTTGACGCCCACGCCCGCGTTGAACGTGTTCATCTGCGGGCCGTGGTCGATCGCGTCGAGCCAGGAGAAGCAGGAGATGATCTTGTTGGAGGGGTTGACGAACTCTGAGTAGAACGACGAGCCGACCGCGAGGCCCCGCGCGCCCTCACGCGCCCCCGTGCCGCCGCCCGGGATGCCGGGGTTGCCGGTCACGCAGGCGAGGAGGAAGATTGCGCGCGCGGCGTTCTCGCCGTTTGCGTGGCGCTGCGGGCCCCAACCCTGGGTGATGGCGCACGGCTTGGCGTTTGCGATCTCGCGGGCAAGACGCCGGATGTCGGGCGCCGGAACGCCGCAGATATCCGCGGCCCACTCGGGGGTCTTCGCGACGCCGTCGGCGCCCTTGCCCTCAAGGTAGGCGCGGTAGGAGGCATTCTTCGGGGTTCCCTCGGGCATGTGGTCCTCGTCGAAGCCGAGGCAATACTTGTCGAGGAAGGCCTGGTCATGCAGATTTTCCTCAACCATCACGTAGATCATGCCGGCGATCAGCGCGGCGTCGGTGCCGGGTCGGATGGGCACCCACTCGTCCCCGAGTGCCACGGAGGTCTCCGAGAAGCGCGGGTCGATGACGATCGTGCGCACGCCGTGCTCGCGCTTGATGTTTTGGGTGACGAACGTGTGCCCGCCGCCCGACATGCGGGTCTCGATCGGGTTGTTGCCGAACATGACCTGCAGCTTGGAGTTGGCCACATCGTCGAAGGAATTGGAGTCGACCCACGTGCCGTAGAAATACGGGTAAGCCTGCGTGATTGCGGTGGTCGAGTAGTCCGAGTAGTGGTCGAGATAGCCGCCAAACGCGTTAAGCAGGCGGGCCATCGGCGTGTTGTTCGGCGGCCAGGAGCAGGACATGACGGCGCCGAGAGTGCCGGTGCCGTACTGGATGTAGAAGGCCTCGTTGCCGTAGCGGGCCTTGATGTCCTTCATTTTCTCCGCGATCTCGGTGAGAGCCTGATCCCAGGAGATTTCCTCCCACTGTTCCTCGCCGCGCTTGGTGCCCTCCTTGCGCTTCATCGGCCTCTTGAGGCGGTCGGGGTTGTAGATGCGCTGGCGGATAGAGCGCCCGCGCACGCACGCGCGCACCTGCTGGTTGCCGAGCTCGTTGCTTCCGGTGTTGTCCGGCAGGACGCGGACCACGGTGCCGTCTTTGACCTGCAGGCGCAGCGGGCAGCGCGAGCCGCAGTTGACGGTGCATGCCGACCAGACGGTGCGGTCGGCGTCGGCGATGCCTTCGGTGGATGCGGTGGCGGGCTTGGGAGTGCCGAGGCTGGTGGTGGCCGCGAGGCCGGCCACTCCCGCGGCGACGCCGGACCACTTGAGGAACGTGCGGCGTGAGGGGCCGTGCGGCTGCGCGGCCGTGCCGGGTGAGAGAGTCTGAGTCATCGTCGCCCCTAATGAACATAGATAGCCGGAATCTCCGGCCGTTACTGCCAGTATTTGGCTTAAACGACGGGTGTTCGTTAGACGAAGGTCCCGAGGCGGGTGAAAAAGCGACGCGCCTTGTCAAAGGCGCCTTCGCGTTACGTGAGAGTTAAGTTTCGTAATGCCAAGCGGTACGTCCCCGGTCGTGTGGGGGTGGCTGACGAAGGCTGACACAAATCATGAATCTGAGGCCCACCAGGCCCATATAGCGACCGGTAGCCGGTATGTTCAAGTGAAGTGTCGGGGCGCGCCGCCCGCGCCCCCCACCGCACCTCACTACACTCTCAAGTGGGAAGAGCCTAGGCAATCCCGGGGTGAAGGCCCGGGAAGAAAGGAAGAACCATGTGCCAGCGCGTTACCTGCCCCAAGTGCGGCAAGCCCACCTGGGCCGGCTGTGGCAACCACATTGAACAGGCACTCGCCGGCGTTCCCGAATCGGAACGCTGCCAGGGCCACGCGAAGGAGGGCGGCTCCCTCCTGTCGAAGCTGTTCGGCTGATAGGTACGCGCCGTCCTCCCGATCACGCGGGGGCGCGCCGCCCGCGAGTGTCGCAACAGCGTCACGGGCGGCGTGGAACGGCCGGGCGGGTGAGGCGACGTCGGTATAATCCCCACAGGGAGGCGCGATGGAGATGAACAACGACCCGCGCTACGTGCGCGTGCGCGGGCAACTGCGCGAGGCCGCGCGTCGGCTTGTGCCTGCCAAGCCAGCCGACGCGATCACGGTCGCCGAGCTGACCCGCGAGGCCGGGGTCTCGCGCACCACCTTCTACCAGCACGGGGACTGCCCCGCGCAGTTCATCGCCGACATGGTGGTCGACGTCCTGCAGCCCTACCTCGACGATCTTATCGACGCGGTGGCCAGCCCCAACGAGAACTACCTCCTGCGTTGGCGGGAAACCTACGTTCGCATGCTCACCGAGCTGCGCGAGCACCGCGGATTCCTCAGCGCGCTGTTCACGCCGACTCAGCCGGTGGTGGTCGGCCACATCACCCGCCGTCTCACCCTCACCTTCGACTCCTACGTGGACGAGTTCAAGTCGCACCTCAAGGAGGAAACCGTCTCGGACCTGTGGACAGCCATGGCCACCACCCAGCAGGTCTACAACCTCATCGCGGTGCTCGTGGCGTGGCTGGGCACGGACATGAAGGAGAGCCCCGACGTGGTGGTCAACACCTACCTCTCCCTCGCCCCGCCCTGGCAGCTCGCGCGCTTCCAGGCCGACGGCACCGTCTCGCTACGCCGCCTGCGCGCCATCTCTGACATCGTGGCGGGCGCTCGCGAGCGCAGGCTGTAGCCTCCGCCCGCGCCGCCAACGCCGTCCGGCCCGCGCCGACAGGCGCGCTCCAGATGTCGGCTGCGTCACGGGGCGCGGACTCGACACGGGGTGGGCTGCCGACTAGGCTGTGGGTGGTCTTTAAGGCGGTCAGAGAACCGGCAAGACGCCTCGCTTCTGCCCTGCCTTCTGGCGGGGCTTTTTTACTGCCAGGAGCACGGCACGGGCTGACGCGGCATCGCCCGCGAAGCGCGGCACGGCGCGTCTCTTTCCGCTACCCAGGGAAGGAGAATCCATGACGACCATGCTCGACGCTCCGGCGATCGGCCGTTCACTGACCCGCATCGCCCACGAAATCCTCGAATCTACCCGCGGTACCGACGACCTCGTGCTGGTCGGCATCATCAACCGCGGCGACACCCTCGCCCGCCATCTCGCCGCCATGATCAAGACGATCGAGGGCGTGTCGGTCCCGGTCATCCACCTCGACATCACCGCTTTTCGCGACGACGCGCGCCCGGCCACCGACGACGCGAGCGGAGAAGCCGGCGCACACCGCGGGGGCGACGTCGTGATCCCGGACCTGACGGGGAAGAAAGCCGTGCTCGTGGACGACGTGCTCTACACCGGCCGCACCGCACGCGCGGCGATGGACGCCCTGCTCTCCAGCGGGCGCCCCTCGCGGATCTGGCTGGCCGTGCTCGTGGACCGCGGTCACCGCGAGCTTCCCATCCGCGCAGACTTCGTGGGCAAGAACGTGCCCACGCACGCGGCCGACAAGGTCGTGGTCAACATCGAACCCACTGACAACAAGACCTCGGTTGAGGTTGTGGAGGTTTCCCGATGAGTATCCTATCCACCCGCCACCTCATGACGATGGACGACCTGTCCATCGACGACATTGAAACGATCCTCGATCGCGCCGACCTTCACGCCGCCGCGAACGCCGCCGGCCCGGACGCCAAGAAGCACGGCAGCCTGCGTGGGCAGACGGTGGTCAACCTCTTCCTCGAACCCTCCACCCGCACCCGCACCTCCTTCGAGATCGCGGGCAAGCGCCTGGGCGCGGATGTCATCAACATCTCCGGATCGGCCTCCTCGATCGCCAAGGGCGAGTCGCTCGTCGACACCGCCCAGACCCTCGACGCGATGGATACCGACATGGTGATCATCCGGGCACGCGCCGCCGGCAGCCCGCAGATCGTGCGGCGCAACATCCGCGGATCCGTCATCAACGCCGGCGACGGCAAGCACGAGCACCCCACCCAGGCCCTGCTCGACCTGCACACCATGCGCGCCAACTTCGGCCGCATCGCCGGCCTGCGCGTGGCGATCGTCGGCGACGTCGCGCACTCGCGCGTGGTCGGGTCGCTCGGCCCGGTGCTGAGCCGGCTCGGGGCGAGCGTGGTGGTGGCCGGGCTGCCCGCCTTCCTGCCCACCCGACCCGACGTGCTCGGCGTGGAGGTCGCCTCCAGCGTGGAGGAGGCCATCGACGGCGCCGACGTCGTCTATCTCCTGCGCATCCAGCTCGAGCGGCTCGGTAATCTTCACCTACTGCCCTCGCTGCGCGAGTACGCCCGCTTCTGGGGCATGAACTCGCGGCGGCTGGCGGCCCTCGCCCCGCACACCGTCATCATGCACCCCGGCCCGATGAACCGAGGGGTGGAGATCACGCAGGAAGTCGCCGACTCCATCCCCGCCCGCGTGCTCAACCAGGTCAACTCGGGCGTGGCCGTGCGGATGGCCGTCATGGAACTTCTCCTCGCCAACTGCGCCGAGGATCTGACCCCTATTGCCGACAAGGAGCTGGTCAATGCTTAAGATCTTGGAAGGCGCGCGGATCGTCGACCCCCAGGTGGGTCTGGACGCCGTCGCCGACATCTATGTCCGCGACGCCCGAATCGTCGCGGTGCTTCCCGTGGACGGCGCGGCCCGCGCTTCTGGCGCGGCCGGGAACGACGGCGTCGTGGGCGACTGGTCCGACGCCGAACGGGTGGACCTGCACGGGAAAGTGGTGCTACCGGGCCTGTTCGACATGCACGTTCACTTCCGCGAGCCCGGACAGGAGCACAAGGAGGACATCCTCACCGGTTCGCGTGCCGCGGCGCGCGGCGGGTTCACCGGGGTGGCGACGATGGCCAACACGAACCCGGTGATCGACAACGCCAAGCTCATCGAGCGGCAGATCGAGCGCGGCGCGGAGGTCGGGCTCGTCGACATTTACCCGATCGGCGCCGTGACCAAGGGGCTGGCGGGCGAAGAGCTCGCCGAGATGGGGCAGATGGCCGAGGCCGGTGCGGTCGCCTTCTCCGACGACGGGCACGGTATCCAGAACGGCGGCCTGATGCGGCTCGCGCTCGACTACGCCAAGGTGTGGGACCGGCCTATCATCACCCACTCGCAGGACGACGCGCTGGTAGGCTCCGGCGTCGTCAACGAGGGGGCGGTCTCAACGCGACTGGGACTTGCCGGGTGGCCCGCCCAAGGCGAAGTGGTGCAGATCCTGCGCGACGTGGAGCTGGTCAAGCTCACCGGCGGGCGCATGCACGTGGCCCACATCTCGACGGCGGCCGGCGTGGCGGCCGTGCGGGAGGCGAAAGGCGCGGGGCTCGACGTGACCGCCGAGGCGACGCCGCACCACCTGTTCCTCACGGAGGACGACATCACCACCGAATACGAGACCTACCTCAAGGTCAACCCGCCGCTTCGCGCCCACGGCGACGCAGAGGCGCTCGCCGACGCGGTAGTGGACGGGACGATCGACGTCATCTCCACCGATCATGCCCCGCACGCCGCACACGAAAAAGACTTCGAATTCGAGAACGCGCCGTTCGGGATGATCGGCCTGGAAACCTCGCTGCCGGCGGTGTTCACCGGGCTGGTCGAGCCGGGACGCATCGGGTGGGACCGCGTGGTCGAGCTGATGGCGGCCCGCCCGCGTCAGATCTTGCGCCTCGCGCCCCAAAAAGTCGAAGCCGGGGCAGAGGCTAACCTGTGCGTCTTCGACCCCGCCGGCACCACGCCCGTGGACCGCGAACACCTCGCCTCCAAGTCCGCCAACTCAGGGTTCTGGGGCCGCGTGCTTCACGGCAACGTGTGGGGGACCCTGCTTCGCGGCGAGTTCACCTACCGCGAGGGGGAGGTAGCGAAGTGAGCGAAACCAACGGCCGCGCGGCTGGCGCCGAGCGCATCATCGTCGCGCTGGACCTACCCGAGCGCGAGGCGCTGGCGCTCGCGGACGCGCTCCCGCGCGGGACGTGGCTGAAGGTGGGCATGACCGCGTTCTACGCGGCCGGGCCGCGCATCGTCGCGGAGCTAAAGGCGCGCGGCTTTCGCGTCTTCCTCGATCTGAAACTACACGACATCCCCCACCAGGTCCGCGAGGCAAGCGCCGTGCTCGGCGAGCTTGGCGCGGATCTGCTCACCGTGCATGGCTCGGGCGGGGCGGACATGGTCGCCGCAGCCCGCGAGGGCCTCGACCGGGCTGGGGCGGCCACGAAGATCCTGGCCGTCACCGTTCTGACCTCGATGGACGCCGCAGCTCTGGCGCAGATCGGTGTGGGGCGGCCCCTGCCAGACCAGGTGCGCGAGCTCGCGCGCGGGTCGTATGCGGCGGGTGCGGACGGCGTCGTGTGCTCTCCCCTCGAGGCCCGCGACCTGCGGGCGGCCCTCGGGCCGGAGGCACTCATCGTGACCCCTGGCGTGCGGCCAGCCGGCGCCAATGCCGGCGACCAAACGCGCGTAGCCACGCCAGGCGCGGCAATCAAGAACGGGGCGAGCCACGTCGTCGTCGGCAGACCCATCACGCAAGCCGCGGACCCGGCGGCGGCATTCGAGGCGATCGCCGCGGACATAAGGAGGAGCGATGCTAACTGACGAGCAGATTCTGGACCAGCTACGCGAGACGGACGCGATCCGCCGCGGCCATTTCGTGTTGACAAGCGGGCGTCACTCCGACACCTACATTCAGTGCGCGCGGGTGCTGGAGTCGCCGGACGTGACGGTGGCACTGGCCCAGGAGGCGGTGCGGCGGGCAGAGATGAAGGTCGACGTGGTGGCCTCGCCCGCGGTGGGCGGCATGCTGTTCGGTTTCGCCGTGGCGTTGGCCCTGCACAAGCCCTTCGTGTTCAGCGAGCGGGTTGACGGGGTCATGCGCCTGCGGCGCTCCTTCGAGATCCCGCGCGGGGCGCGCGTGCTCGTGGTGGAGGACGTGGTCACCACCGGTGGGTCCGTGGCCGAGGTAGTGGTGCTCGTCGAGGCGGCGGGCGCCGAGGTGGTCGGCGTGGTCGCGCTCATCGACCGCAAGAGCGAACGGAAGTTCACCGCGCCCTTCTATCCCCTGCTCACTCTGCCCACGCAGTCGTGGGAACCGGCGGAATGTGGGCTGTGTGCGGCGGGCGAGGAGCTCGATTCGCCAGGCAGCCGCCGGCTGTAGCCGGCCGGTACCGGGTTGTACCTGCCGAGGGCGTCCCTTCGCGGGACGATTTGAGCCGTATCTTCGTATATACGAAGATACGGTCGAAAACGTCCCTTCGCGGGCGATCGAAGTATTCTGGACGATTCCGGTGAGGTCGGCCCGCGTCGTGCAGCACGCCGAACCTCCCACCTAACTTCCCACTCGACATACCACAGTGGGAAGTTGGGTGTTATGTTAGGTGGGAAGTTCGCTGCCCGCGTCGTGCGGCGCCACCCGCTCGCGCAGCACTAGGTGGCGGCGTCCAGCTCGCGAGCGTCCAGGTACAGGACGCGGGTGGAGATCGGGCTGGTGGTGAAATCGTCGGTGGTGAAACTGATGATCCCTTCGTCGCACGTCGGCGGTCTCAGCACATGCCCGGGATCCGACTGGAAGACCATCTCCACATTCTCCATGCCGGGAGCCCACCGCATGTGGCATCGGTGGATGCGCCGGTTAGCGGGTCAGGCGGGAGTTCCACCTGGCGGGGTCGGTGTCGAGATAGTCCCAGTCGGGGTTGTCGAGCGCGCAGATGTTGGCACTATGAATGTCCTCGGAAGGCCACAGGGCGTAATACGTCGGACTCGCGACCGGCATGTCATGGTTTTTGGCGTCGGCTAGAAAGCGATGTTGTGCATGGGGTGGGCATCGTGTTGGCTCCTCATCTTCAGAAGTTTTGGCGGTTCGTCAAAAGCCGCTAAAGCGCTGCGATCTCGCGGATCAGGGCCGGCCCGCGATAGATGAAGCCGGTATAGAGCTGGATGGCCTTGGCGCCGGCGTCGAGGGCGGCCGCCGCGTCCGCGGCCGTCATGATCCCACCCGAGCCCACCACGTCGACGTGCGAGTGCGCGGCGACGTAGCGGATGACTTGGAGGGAACGCAAAGTGAGCGGCGCGCCGGAGAGCCCGCCGGTCTCGGCTGCCGCGGCAGAGCGCAGGGAGGCCGGCCGGGCGTTGGTGGTGTTGGTGGCGATGATCGCGTCGACCCCCATCTCCTCCGCGACGCCGAGAATCGCGTCGATGTCGAGCCACCCCATGTCGGGGGCGATCTTGAGCCACAGGGGCAGGGGCGATTCTCCGGCGCGCACCTCGTTGAGCGCCTGGAGGAGGTCGCGCAGGGCGGCCGGGTCCTGAAGGTCGCGTAACCCTGGGGTGTTGGGGCTGGAGACGTTGATGGCCGCGTAGTCGGCGACGTCGGAAACCTCGCGTAGGCAGTCGACGTAGTCGGCGATGAAGTCTTCGTTCGGGGTGGTCTTGTTCTTCCCGATGCTCATGCCGATGCGCGCCCCGAGTGCATTATTCCCACGCGCCACGCCCCACGCGCGTAAGAGCCCGGCGCCGGCCGCGGCGCCGGGGTTGTTAAAGCCCATCCGGTTGATGATCGCCTGGTCTTGCGGCATGCGGAACATGCGCGGCGCCGGGTTGCCGGGCTGTGGGCGAGGGGTGAAGGTTCCGAGCTCTGCGCCCGCGAATCCGAGCGCCGACCACATCCGGGCCGCCTCGCCCGTCTTGTCCAGTCCGGCAGCGAGGATCACGGGGTGGCGGAAGTCGACTCCGCCCGCCCGCACCGGGTTGTCCGGCACGCGTAGCACCGGCAAGTTGGAGGAGATCTGAGCGCCGAAGTTGCCGAGCAGAGGGCTGCAGGAGGCGAGCGCCCGGATCGTGAGGTTGTGGATCTCCTCGGGGTCTTTGCGGAACAGAAGCGGGCGCGCGATTCGCTGGTAGCCGAACGCCTCCGACGCCGTCACGGCCGCGCTGGCCACCTTCGCTGCATTGTCGAGTGAGAAGAACATGTGTGCACCTTTCGGTGTGGTCCGGCCTGTGCCACCAGTCTACCGGCAAGGCTCGTCCGCTCGGCCCGTTCTTAGTCTCCGGTGGGGTGGGGCGGTGCCGGAACGCCACGCCCCACGACGCGCGGCCGGGGTCTCGCAGGGGCCAGCTTTGCGGGCGCCACACCGCGCCCGCGTCGTCGTTGCCGAAGCATCGCGGGCAGCCAGCCCGGGCCCACTCCCAAAAGTTGAGTCTAAGGCGCTCAAGAATTAGTCACACCTCTTGACGAAACTTTCTCGAGTGCCGTATCCTGTACTTGGAACAAATCGTAGAGGGCGAGGGTCCACGCGGGCTCGAACCCAGTAGAAGGAGTCAAAAATGGCACGTGCAGTTGGTATTGATCTTGGTACCACCAATTCCGTGGTTGCGGTCCTCGAGGGCGGCGAGCCCACGGTCATCGCAAACGCGGAGGGGATGCGCACCACGCCGTCGGTGGTCGGTTTCTCGAAGACGGGCGAGGTGCTGGTTGGTGAGATCGCAAAGCGTCAGGCGGTGGCGAACCCGGATCGGACGGTCCTGTCGGTCAAGCGCCACATGGGCGATTCGTCCTGGAAGGTCAACATTGACGACAAGGCTTACACCCCTCAGCAGATCTCGGCCTACATCCTGCAGAAGCTGAAGAAGGACGCCGAGACCTACCTGGGTGAGCCCGTCACGGACGCCGTCATCACGGTCCCGGCCTACTTCAACGACGCGCAGCGTCAGGCAACGAAGGATGCGGGTCAGATCGCGGGCCTCAACGTCCAGCGCATCGTCAACGAGCCGACGGCGGCGGCGCTCGCCTATGGCCTGGAGAAGGGTAAGGAAGATGAGATGATCCTCGTCTTCGACCTGGGCGGTGGAACGTTCGACGTCTCGCTGCTGGAGGTCGGCAAGGACGACGACGATTTCTCGATCATCCAGGTTCGCGCAACTTCGGGAGACAACAAGCTCGGTGGTGACGACTGGGATCAGCGCATCGTTGACTGGCTGGTTTCGCAGACGAAGAACGCCTACGGCGTCGACCTGTCGAAGGACAAGGTGGCCGTGCAGCGCCTGAAGGAGGCGGCTGAGCAGGCGAAGAAGGAGCTATCGTCCGCGACGTCCACGAACATCTCGCTACAGTACCTGTCGATGTCGGAAAACGGCCCGATCCACCTGGATGAGACCCTCACCCGTGCCAAGTTCGAGGACATGACGCGCGACCTGCTCGAGCGCACGAAGGCCCCGTTCAAGAAGGTTATCGAGGATGCGGGCATCAAGCTCTCCGAGATCGATCACGTGGTGATGGTCGGCGGCTCTACCCGTATGCCGGCGGTGACCGAGGTGGTCAAGGAGCTGACGGGCGGGCGTGAGCCGAACAAGGGCGTCAACCCGGACGAGGTCGTGGCTGTGGGCGCGGCCCTGCAGGCTGGCGTCATCACGGGTGACCGCACGGACGTGCTGCTCATCGACGTCACCCCGCTGTCGCTAGGAATTGAAACCAAGGGCGGCGTGATGACCAAGCTCATCGAGCGCAACACGGCTATCCCCACCAAGCGCTCGGAGGTCTTCTCCACGGCTGAGGACAACCAGCCCTCGGTTCTCATCCAGGTCTACCAGGGCGAGCGCACCTTCGCGCGTGACAACAAGCTGCTCGGCACGTTCGAGCTGTCCGGTATTGCGCCGGCCCCGCGCGGTATCCCGCAGATCGAGGTCACCTTCGATATCGACGCCAACGGCATTGTCCACGTCTCCGCGAAGGATCGCGGCACCGGCAAGGAGCAGTCGGTCACGATCACGGGCGGCTCGGCGCTGTCGAAGGAGGACATCGAGCGCATGGTGAAGGAGGCCGAGGAGAACGCGGCCGAGGACGCCAAGCGCAAGGAGGAGGCCGAGGTCCGCAACTCTGCGGAGCAGCAGGCCTACTCGATCGAGAAGCTCTTGGACGAGAACAAGGATAAGCTCGACGATTCCGTCACCAGCGAGGTCCGCGCCGCCGCCGAGGCGGTCAAGGAGGCGCTCAAGGGTGACGACGTCGAGGCGATCAAGTCCGCCCAGGAGGAGCTGAACACGAAGGCCCAGAAGATCGGTGAGGCGCTCTACGCCCAGGCCCAGCAGGCGGGTGCCGCCCCCGGCGCTGAGGGCTGGACGGACGCCGCGAACGCCGCTCGCGATGCCCAGGATGACGTTGTCGACGCCGAGATCGTTGACGACGAGGATTCGAAGAAGTAACGCGGGTTCAAGGGGGCGGCGGGCTCGCCGCCCCCTTGTCCGTACAGGCTTTCGGAGAAAGGAATGGGCATGACGAACGAGGATTTTACGGGCCAGCCCGACGACGAGCGCGTAGCGGCCGGTGCTAACCCCGCCCCTGACACGGGGGCAGGGGCTGACGACGCCGCAACCCAGCCCGTCGCCGCCGCGGGCGAGAGCGAAGACAAGGAGCCAAACGTCGTGGAGGAGGAGCTGTCCGAGCTGGACAAGGCCCTCCTGCGCGTGAGCGAACTGGAGGAGGAGCTGGCGCGCCGCAAGGCGGACCTGTACAACCTCGGTCAGGAGTACAACGGCTACGTCAAGCGGTCGAAGGCGGAGGCGCGCGCACAGTACGAGGCGGGCATCACGAAGGTGATCGACACGTTGCTTTCGGTGCTCGACGACGCCGCGCTTGCCCGTCAGCATGGGGACCTCACGGGTCCGGCCGGCGCGGTTGTGGACAAGCTGGAGCAGACGCTCCAGACGAACTTTGGGCTGGTGCGCTACGGCGAACCGGGCGACGAGTTCAACCCCGAGCATCACGAAGCGCTGATGAACCAGACGTCCGCGGACGTGGAGGTTCAGCAAGTGGCGCACATCATCCAGCCCGGCTACAAGCAGGGTGAGAAGGTTGTGCGACCGGCGCGCGTCGGCGTCGTGAGCCCGGAATAGAAGACGAACAGTGACGAAGGCAAGGAGGTGAAGAATGGCAGCTAGTCAGGATTGGATGTCGAAGGACTTCTATGCGGCGCTGGGTTTGAAGAAGGATGCGACCGAGGCCGAGATTAAGAAGGCCTACAACACCTACGCCCGTAAATACCACCCGGATCGCAACCCTGGTGACAAGGAGGCGGAGGAAAAGTTCAAGGCGGCCTCCGAGGCTTACCAGGTGCTGTCGAATGCGGAGGACCGCAAGCAGTACGACGCGATTCGTTCGATGGCCGGTGGCGGCGCGCGATTCTCACCGGGTGCCGGCGGGTTTGAGGACATCTTCTCAAACTTCGGCGGCGGCAACGTCCGCTTTACGACGAACGGGGCCAACCCGGGCTTCGAGGACATCTTGTCGCAGATGTTCGGTCAGGGCGCGCCGCAGGCGAACTCGCAGGGAGGCTACGGGTTCTTCGGTTCACGACGCCGCCCGCAGCGTGGCGCCGACGTGGAGACCTCGATCTCGATCCCGCTGCGGCAGGCGGTGGACGGCACCACCGTCACCGTGACGAGCAACGGGGAGAAGGTCACGGCGAAGATTCCCGCTGGGATCGCGAACGGCCAGAAGATCCGTATCAAAGGCAAGGGCGGCCTGGGGCAAAACGGCGGCGAGCGCGGGGACGTGCTGGTCAAGGTAGCCGTGGAGCCGCACCCGGTCTACGAGTTGGACGGGCGGGATGTGTACGTCAACGTGCCCGTCTCGTTCGACGAGGCGGCGCTCGGTGCGACGATCGAGGTGCCTACCCTTGAGGGAAACACGGTCAAGGTCAAGGTTCCGGCCGGCTCGAGCTCGGACAAGGTGATGCGCGTTCGCGGAAAGGGGCTGGCGCGCCATCACGGGCCAAAGGGCGACATGTACGTGCGCCTGAAGGTCGTGGTGCCGAAGCGGCTGTCGGAGGAGGCGCGTGCCGTCGTCGAGCAGTTCCGCGACGTGACCGCCGATGCCGATCCGCGCCGCGACTTCGCGCAAATGGCTAAGATTTAGGCAGGCGCCCGCCGGGAGGCCGGCGGGCCGCGAGGCGGCCCGCCGCTAAGCCGGCCAGCACAAGGAGGTGAGTGATGGCGAAGGTATCGAAGTCGGCGCCCATTTTGTCAGTGACGGTGGCCGCCGAACTGGCGGGAATGCACGCCCAGACGGTGCGCCAGTATGACCGGATGGGGCTTGTCACCGCTCACCGTACGCGCGGCGGGGGTCGGCGCTATTCTTTGGCCGACGTCGACAAGCTGGTTGAGATCCAGCGCCTGTCCCAGGAGGAGGGCGTGAGCCTGGCCGGCATCGCGAAGATTTTTGCGTTGCAGGCCAAGTTGGACAAGGCGGAGCGGGCGCGCGAGCGTCTGGAGCGTGAGAACGCTCAGCTGCGCACTGCGCTCGGGCTGCTACGTGACGAGCTGACCCGGCGCGACGCCCGCCTGAACAGGGTCTTCGCCGCGGCCCCGTCTGGCGACGTGCTCATGGCCGAGCGCTTCGAGGACCTGCGCTCCGCGCTGCGCGAGCAGATGGAGCGCGAGCGGATGGAGGCCGGCAACGACGTCGTGCTGTGGCGTCCGCGCTACCTCGTGCCGCAGGGGCTGTTCTAGAACCATGGGCGGGATGCCCACGGGCGGGCTTGCAGGTGTGCCTGGTAAGCCGGAGTCAAAGCCGGGTTGCGGGCGGCTGACTGGCGGCCGGTTACGCTCGGCGCTCCGGGCGAGTCCGGAGGCTATCGTGGACGCGGGGCACCCTGTGCCTGAGGGCGGCATGCGCCGGGCGGCGGTGCTGATCCTGCTCGATGCCGTGGAGGACCCTGCCGTCTTGCTCACCGAGCGGGCGGCGAACCTTCGAACACACGCCGGCCAGGTGAGCTTTCCCGGTGGCAGCATGGACCCGGGGGAGAGCGAAGAGCAGGCCGCGTTGCGCGAGGCGTGGGAGGAGTGTGCGATCCCCAGCGCGGGCGTGCAGGTGTGGGGTCAGCTTCCGGCGAGCTCCTTGCCCGTGACCTCGTTCTCGGTCACGCCCGTGGTAGGTGTGTGGGATTCGGCGCTGGCGCTGGAGCCGGTGCCCAGCCCCGCGGAGGTGGAGGCAATTCACCTGGTGAAAGTGGCCGATCTGGCCAACCCTGCCAACCGCGGGAGCTGGCAGCGGCAGGTGGCGGGCAGCGTGCACGCCGGCGCAGCATTTCGGGTGGGTGACCTGGTGATCTGGGGATTCACGGCGATGTTGCTCGATGGCCTGCTGGAGGTGGCAGGGTGGTCCGAGCCGTGGGATGCACACCGTCCGATTGGGGTGCCGAAGAGGTTCGGCGGTTGGGACTAGACGGCCGAGTCTTCCGCACGGTTTGCCGACGATCGGAGAACGCACCCTCTGCCATCGCCATCGCCAGATCGTGGTCTGGCGGATTCAGCCTTTCATCACGACCAAATTGCTGGACATGTTGACGGTGGGGGTGTAGCTCTTGTTTATGGTTACATCGTCCAATCTCTTCCAAGTCCGGGGCTATCCTTCATGGCTTGTTTCGGCATTTTCTGAACGTTACGCGGGGGCAATTTCCACTTTTGCGATCACACTTCTGGCGTTCGACTTGACCAACAGTGCAACTGCGGCCGGCACGCTCGGCGCAACGCGGATGCTTATCGCCTATGGGCTTGCGATCTTTGGCGGGGTTGTCGTCGATGCCTATGACCGGCGTCGGTGTGCGTAGACGAAGAGTCGGGACAGCCCTGGGACTGTCCCGACTCTCTACTCGTAGAGCGAGCCCGCCGTTATGCGCGACTGGCATCCGCGCGAGCGGCACGACGGTTGATAATGTCCAGCGTCCAGGCGGCGACCGCGCCCACGATGGCGACCGCGATCGTGATCATGAAGACCTGCTGGTAGCCGGCTGTCGGATTGTCGCCGGCGCGCTCCACAAGGCCAGCGGTGAGTGGATTGCCCCAGAAGATGGAGGCGTAGGCAAGGAAGGATCCGACGGCCATGGCAGAGCCGTTAATCGAATCTGGCAGGTCCAACTCGGCGATCGGGGCGAGAATGACTGCCTTGCCCATAAAGACGCCGAAAGCCATAACGATCAGCAGTAACATTGCTACGATGACGTTCGTGCCCGGTATGAGGAAGAGGATGCCGGTCCCGATAGCGATAATCGTCAAGGCAACGGCCATCATGCGCGTGGAGGACTTGAAAACATAGTCGGCGAGGAGACCGGCGACCAGTCCGGCAAAGATGCCCACAAGACCAGTATTGAAGATGCCGAAGGCGCCGGCCTGAGCTGCACTTGCCTCGTACACGAGTGAGAGGTACGGCGCCGAAGAGTAGATGAGGTTGACGTAGCACCAGTACACGCACATGGCAGCGATTCCGGCCATCCACACGCGTGGCTTGGCGAGAACATGGATGAGGCCACGTAGGGCGGCCATGTTCGCCGTATCGTTAGAACTCTCAGGCTCCGCGGTGGCGTTCTTCGGCACGAACCTGAGGATGGCGAGGATGAGGGGGATGAGGATAAGTGTGTAGGTGATCGCAGCGATTCGCATTACGGTGGTTGCCTGGTCGGCGAAGATAGCGAGAAGGCTGACGACGGCGATATTCATCGTGAATTCGACCGCGCGGCGAATCGACTCAAGCAGACCCATGGCTAGACCGCGACCCTCCTTATCCTGGTCCTTTGAAAGGAAGGCAATTCCGTTGACGACGGCGGGCCAGCCGATAGCATCCCAAATGCCCCAGGAAATTGCGATTGCCACCATGATGTTGAAGGATAGGCCGGGGATCAGATAGAGCGCGAGAGCTGTGCCCATGCGCCAGGCTGACCAGGCGACCAGGATCTGGCGGATCGTGAATCGGTTGTTGACCCACCCGCCGGGTATGTACAGGAACATGGCAATGCCAAGCCATCCCATGAGGGTGCCGAACTGGCCGATGGAGATGCCGAGCACGTCGGTTAGGGGCAATAGTAGCGATCCTTTGAACGCCTCAAAGGCGGAATAGGTGAGCTGGCCAGCGAGCACGACTGTCAAGAATGGCGCGGCTCGCCCTTTCCTCAGGAAGACGGGAATGCGGCTACGTCTTTTGGGTTGCTGAAGTGCGCTGGGTGTGGACATGATTCTCCTTGGGTGGTGAGTTACGTGGATGGGTTAGATGAGCGCGGCCCGAGGAGCGAGCAGCGCTCTAGATAAAAATGTGAGTGCTTACTTCGCCAGATGTGCGAGCAGGTGCGGGACGTCGGAGAAGACGCCCGTGACGCCCCAATTGAATAGTTCGTTGGCGCGGGCCGGGCTGTTGACCGTCCACACGTTGACGCCGTAGCCAGCCTCGCGGAAGGCGTGAACCATCTCCGGGGTGAGGCCGTCAGAATCCGGATGGATGTAGTCAGCTTCCAGAAGCTCAAGGATGGATCGCCAATCGGGCCAGAGGTTGTCCTTGACGAAGAGGGCGCCGATGGAGAGCTCGGGGGCCTTCGTCTTGATCTCCCGCAATAGCAGGTGGTTGAAGGAGGAGATGATGAGCTCGGGGCCGTCGAGCCGCTCAAGCTCCTTCAGGACGTTGTCCACCAAGAGGTGGCTCATACGCGCGCCAGCCTCATTCGACTTGAACTCGATATTGGCGTTCATGCCAGTCTCATTCATGAAGTCGACCAGCTCGTGCAGTGTGGGGATCCGTTCACCTGCGTATGTCGGGCCAAACCAGGACCCGGCGTCGATGTTGGCAAGGTCGGCCCGGGTGAGTCCGTAGTACGAGCCCGAGCGATTGGTGGTTCGATCGAGGGTGGTGTCATGAATGAGGATGGGTGTGCCGTCTCCGAGGATGTCAACGTCCGTTTCGATCCAGGTCAACCCGCGGTCGGCGGCTTCCTGGAAGGACGACATCGTGTTTTCGGGCCTGAGCCCGCTGACTCCTCGGTGCGCAAAGATACGCTGCTCCATGTTCACACTCCTTTGTGGAACGACGAAAAATGACTGACTCAGCATAACCGTGCAGTGAGCCGCGCTTTTACCGATGTCGCCACGATGAGAAAAGGTGCATAAAGCGGTCAATTCGACGAAATGATGTTCGGCGTAGAAGGTGCCGCCGCGCGGGGTTCGGCTTCGACCTGAACCCCGCGCGGCGCGGCACCTACCTATTTGGCCTATCCAGCCCCTGCACTCCGCCGGTACACGCCCCAGCACTCCGGCCGGTACGCGCACCCGCGCCGGGCTTAGCCGAGCAACTCGGGCGTGTGCCAATCCTTGCCGAGCACGTGTTCATCCACGAAGGCCATGACGGTTTGGTACCACACGAGCGAGTTCGAGGGCTTGAGCACCCAGTGGTTCTCATCAGGGAAGTAGAGGAACTTGTGCCCGCGCACCTTCGCCACCCGGTTAAGGGCCTGCCACAGTGCGTGGCTCTGCGAGATCGGCACGCGGTAGTCGCGATCCCCGTGGATGATGAGCATCGGCACCTCGATCTGGTCTGCGAAGCGGTGCGGGGAGTAGATCGCCTCCTGGGAGGGCATCATCCACTCGTACCAGCCGCCGTTGTCGGTGGTGCCTGCCATCTGACCGACGTTCCATAGCGAGGCGTGGCTGACGATGCAGGAGAATCGGGTGCCCGTGTGGCCTGCCATCCAGTTAGCCATGTATCCGCCGTAGGAACCGCCGAGCAGGGCGGTGCGCTTCCCCGAAACGTCAGCGCGGGCCTCCGCCGCGCCGACGAGCGCGAGGATATCGGTGTAGGGAGCATCCCCGATCGCGTCATTGCCGCGGTCGATCATGTGCTGGCCATACCCGGTAGAGATCGCAGGGTCCGGCAGGAGTACGGCGTAGCCCTTGGCAACGAACGGACCGGGGTTCCATCGCCACGTCCAGTCGTTCCACGTGCCCCACGGGCCACCATGGACGAAAACGAGCAGGGGAGCGGGTTCCGCCGCGCCGGCACCCTCCGGCAACCAGAGCCAGGCACGCACCTGCGTGCCGTCCTCGCCGCGGGCCGTCACCTCGTCAAGCCGGCCCGGAGCCTCGACGACCGGGGTGAGCTGCGCGAGCTCCGTGACCGTGCCGTCCAGCGCCACGTGCACCGGGCTGGGCGGCCGATTAATCGCCGAGCGTAGGGCGTAGATCGCCCCGTCGCGCACGCCCATGTTCGTGTATGCGAAGTCGTCCTCCGTCAAAAGCGAGACCGAGTCGCCTGCCAGGTCCACCACGTAAAGGGATTGCCGGCCCCTCCGCGGGGCGCCGAGCACGAAGGAGGACTCACTCAGCCACGCGATATCGCTTGGCCAGTCGTCAAAATTCACTCGCGTGTGCTCGCCGCTGGCTCGATCCCAGACCTGTGCCCAGAACTGCAGCGGTTGGCCGTCAACGTTGCCCGACTCCGCGAAGACAATCGCCTTCGTCCCGTCCGGCGAATAGCAACCTCCCGAATAGGACAGATGGTTGGGTGCATCCTCCCGCTCACGCGGGGCAATCGCCACCTCGCGCGCCTCGCCCGGGGCCAACTCGATCTCCCACACCGAGGAGACCTCCTCGGTGGAATCCTTGACCGTCTTTCCGATCGTCACCAGCGCCCGTGCGCCGTCCGGGGAGAGCCTCGCATCCTGGAGTCGGCCCGGAGGCGTTGCGACGGGGCGAAGCGTCAGCTCCGAGGCAGGCAGTTTCGCCGCGCCCTCCGCTGTATCATTGCCCGCGCCGCCCGAGCCATCGCCATGGCCTGCGCTGTCACCGGCGCCCGCCTCGCCGAAAGCCGCCGGCCCCTCGGGTGAGAAGTCCTCCAGCTGCGGAGCGTCCGCGATGAAAAGCTGCGGGTAGGCCGGCCCGAGGTCGTGATCCCAGAAACGCACGGGGAAGCCCTCATGCAGGATCGCACTGACGCCGCGTTCCTTACGCTTGGCCACAAGCTGCGCGTCCTCCTCCAGTGAGCGGCCGGGGAAGACCGCCACCGTGAGCAGTAGCTTGCCACCCTCGGCCGACACCGAGGCGATCTCGCCCGGCGTGCGTAGCACCACCCGCGCCTCCCCGGCAGGCGGGAGCATCCAGAGTGCGTTCGACTCGCCCTCGCCGCCGTCGTCATCACGCCCAGACGTGAAATAGATCTCCCCGCGCTCGCCGATCTCCATCAGACCCTCACCCTTCGCCGAACGGGTGAGCGTGCGTGGCGCGGCGCCAGTGATATCCACCAGCGTGGAGACATACTTATCCTTCTTCTTGGACAGGCGCGCCACGGTGGCGACCGTGCGCCCGTGCTTCGTCACAAGCGAGGTCACGCGCGGCTGCGCAATGAAGCTTTCCATCGAATCGAACATCGTCATGCCCTCATCCTAATTCGCCCCACCGACATATTTTTCCGAACTCCCACTTTGCCGCTCGCGCCCAGGGCAATCTCCGTGCTCGCCCAGGTCAAAGGGCGCGGCTTGGTGATCACCGAGCCGGCGCAAAATGCGGGTCAGCTGCTCCGCCGTCCGCCAGCCGCCGTTGAAGATCTGCGTACCCGGCCCAAATAGCCGTCCATTCGCCAGCGCCCCGGCGTCTACCGGTGCAAACCCGAGCGCGTCGACGATTAGCGCGGCCGCAAACCGGGCCTCGGCGTCGTCGGCGGCAACGCACTGCCCGCGGCGGTAGTCGGCGGAGGAAGGGCGCGCGTCAAAAGAAAGATCCGAGTATGCCAGGTGGTTGAGCGTCTTGACGACGCGCGTTGCGGGAAACAGCTCCTGCGTGACCAGACTCGTCCCGCGCGGATCCTGGGCAAAACGGCCGGCGGCGTCGAGCCGCGGCCAATAGTTCGCGACGTCGATCGCGAGCCGCCCGTCGAGCGCGGCGGCGGGGATCGTCTCGAGTGCGGAGAGCGGGATGGCGAGGAAAACCGGGGCCTTCGGGGGAAGATCCGCGATGTCGGCGACGTCGATCGCGCGGGCTTGCGTGCCCAGCGTGGCGGCAAGTTCGGCGGCGGGACGACGCGCGGCGACGTACGGCGTCGTGCCGATGGAAATGAGGCGTTCGGCAAGCGACAGGCCCATGAGACCGGCACCAATGATGGCGACGCCGTGGCGAAATATGTCCATATAAGTCCTTCCCAATTTCATCTTATAGTTCGTTTGCCAGCGTGTAAGCTTGTTAGATGCCTCAGGGAACAACGGTGTTAACCGCACGGACACGAATTTGTCGGAGACGGTCAATATTGTCGTGACTAAGGCGTGCAAACACGCATGACCCACCACACGAAGGGACACTCTGTTGAAACGTAGACATTCACTGATCGCGGCCCTTGCCGCAACGGTGCTTGCCGTGCCGCTGGCCACGCTGCCGGCGCAGGCGGAATCCGCGGGCGCCACTGACCTCATCATCAGCGAATATGTTGAGGGCTCGCACCAGAATAAGTACATCGAGCTGTACAACGGCACGAATTCCGAGATCGATCTCAGCCAGTACACGGTCGAGCTTTATTCAAACGGCGCGACCACGACGGGCAGCAAGCAGACGCTGTCGTCGGTGCTCGCGCCGGGTAGGACATTCGTGCTTGCTCATTCCCAGGCCAACATCCACGATTCGTCGCTGACCGTTCTGCCCAGCGCCGTTGCCAACTTCAACGGCGACGACGTGCTCGTGCTGAAGAAGGGCGACCAGGTGGTCGATTCCCTCGGCAAGATCGGCGATTCGACTGAATACGGCAAAGATAAGACTCTCATCCGCAAGCCCGCCGTGACCGCGGGCGACACGAACCCCAATGACGCGTTCGACGCGACGATCGAGTGGAACACGATGCCCAAGGACGACATCTCCGACCTTGGCAAGCACACGATGACTGGTTCGGGGGCGGTCGACCCCGATCCGAGTCCAGAACCGAGCGGTGATACGGATCCCAGTCCGGAGCCGCAGCCCGCGAAGATCACGGCCATCGCGGATATCCAAGGTGAGGGCGAGTCGACCCCGCTGAACGGGGAGGTTGTGACGACCGAGGGCGTCATCACGGCGCTCTACACCACGGGCGGTTTCAGTGGCTTCTACATACAGACGGCGGGCACTGGCGCCACCCATGAGGGCAAGGCCTCGCACGGCATCTTCGTCCACGACGGCGGCCTGAAGTTCGCCAAGAACCTAGCCAAGGGCGATTTCGTGCGCGTGAGCGGCACGGCGACCGAGTATTACAACTTGACCCAGATCGCGAACCTCACGGCTGTGGAGAAACTGGACAACACGAACGTCGTGGTCCCCACCCCAGTGGTTCTCGACACGTTCCCGGTGGGCAACGAGGCCCGTGAGAAGTACGAGGGCATGCTGGTCGATATCCAGGCGCCGATGACGATCACGAACAACTACCTGCAGAACAACACCAGCAAGAACAAGACCATCTTCACGGCGCGGTGGGGCGAGCTCGGCCTTACCCCCGGCACGGAGCCCCTGCGCCAACCCTCCGACGTCTACAACCCGAACCAGAACCCCACCGAGATCGCCAAGCTTAACGCCGACAACGAGGCCAAGCTCGTCAACCTCGACGACGGCATCTCCTACGATCTGGTCAACTTCCGCTACAAGAACCACCGAATCCCGGTGTCTTACCTCGACGTCAAGACCCCCGCGCGCGCAGGCGCCCATGTGACGTTCAAGAAGCCGATGATTATCGACTACCGTGACAACACGTGGAAGATCCAGCCCACCGAACCGATCAACGTGGAAGGCACCGAGGAGAACTTCACCGACAATTCCTCTACCTGGGTGTCGTTCTCCAACAACGAGCGTCCTGCCGCTCCCGCAAACAGCGGCGACCTATCGCTAGCCACCTTCAACGTATTGAATTACTTCATCACCACGGGTGACCAGCTGAATTGCAAGGGCTACGCCGATCGTGAAGGAAACCTGATTACCGCGAAGGGCTGCGACGCCCGTGGCGCCGCCGACGCCGAAAACCTCAAGCGTCAGCAGGACAAGATCGTCACCGCGATCAACCAGCTCGATGCGAGCGTGGTTGGCCTCGAGGAGATCGAGAATTCCAAGCGGTTCAACAAGGATCGCGACGCCGCCCTTAACAAGCTTGTCGCCGAGCTCAACAAGTCGGCCGGCACGGAGAAGTGGGCCGCCGTCAAGTCCCCGTCGCAGGTTCCCGCGAGTGAGGACGCCATCCGCCTCGCGTTCATCTACCAGCCCGCGAAGGTCGAGCCGGTGGGCGAGTCCAAGATCCTCATCGGCAACAAGGACTTCACCGGTTACGCGCGCGAGCCGCTGGCACAGGAGTTCCAGGCTCTGGACGGTAGCGGCAAGGCCTCGGGTAAGTCGTTTGTCGCTGTCGCGAATCACTTCAAGTCCAAGGGCAGCCTTGCCAACAGCTCGGATACCGACGCTTACCAGGGTAACAACAACAAGCTGCGCGTGAAGCAGGCCCAGGCCCTCCTCGTATGGGTGGACGAACAGTTCGCTGGCAAGCCGGTCTTCCTGCTTGGCGACTTCAACGCCTACTCGGCCGAGGACCCGGTCCTCACGATCAAGAGCGCCCACTACACCGACCTCGCCGCCGAACTCGCACCGGACCAGCAGACCTACCAGTTCTCCGGCTACCACGGTTCACTCGACCACGTGTTCGCCAACGAGAAGGCCTATGAGCTTGTAGCCGGCGGCGGCGTCTGGGTCATCAACGCGGACGAGCCGCTCGCCTTCGAGTACTCGCGCTACAACTACAACATCAAGTACAAGGATCTCTACGACACGACGGCGTTCCGTTCCTCGGACCACGACCCGATCAAGATCAACCTCAACATCCTCGGCAAGCCGATGCAGGTGACGCCTGTCGCCCCGAGTTTCAATGAGGATTCTGGTGTAGTGACGGTTCCGTCGGTTGATGGAGTGGCATACCGCGTTGGCGGTGAGATCGTTACTGGCACGGTGGCGGTCGAGCCTGGCCAAACGGTGACGGTCACGGCTGAGGCTAAGGCTGGGTTTGTCCTAGCTGAGGGCGCGACAACGTCCTGGGAGTTCCAGGCGAAGGCAGTGGTTCCGGAACCTGAGCCGGAGCCCGAGCCTGAGCCGGGGCAGTGTCAGGTGATGGATCGTCCGGTGTCGCCGGCGCGCGGGAGTGGCGTGTTGGGTGATGCTACGGGTGATCGTTTTGCTGACTTGTGGTCGGTAGATGAGTCTGGGGCTATCCATTTCTACGTCAACGATGGCACGGGTGGGTTCTACCATAAGGGCATCGTGGGCTGCGCCGAGCGGCCGATCACACACATCAGCGCGATCCGGGACCTTGACGGCGACCTGCGCGCCGACCTCCTGGTGCGCTACGACAACGGGGACCTGTACTACTTCCACTCGCGAGGTGATGGGTTCTTGACTAAGGGCGTTCAGGCGGGCCATGGCTGGAATGGTATGGACAATATTGTCTATGCCGGCAAGCTTGGTGCCTCGAGCGCGGATTATGTGGTGGCCCGTGAGGTGGCTAGTGGTGACTTGTACCGTTACCAGGTCGGTGATGGTGGCTTGTTTGGGGGGACGAAGATTGGTCATGGCTGGTCGGCGATGACCACGATTTTGGCCCCGGGCCAGTTCGTGGGCAGCTCTTACAGTGACCTGGTGGCGATTGCGGCTGATGGTTCGATGTATGCCTATGCGGGTAGTGCTGATGGTGGGGTCTATGGTGTGGGCCGGATTGGTCATGGCTGGGATCACTTTGTTCAAAGCAGTGTTCCTGGTGATGTCGATGGTGATGGGCGCCTTGATCTGATCGGTATCCGCGAGGATGGGAAGATGTTTGCCTACAAGAACCAGACCAATGGCTGGTGGGGTGTTGCCCGCCAGGTTGGCCATGGCTGGCAGGCGATGGTTGCGATCAGTTAGCGGACCGGTGGCAGGGCCCACGAATGGGTCCTGCCCGCCATGCTAGGTACGTGTGGGCCCGGAGTTTTCCGGGCCCACACCCACACTCACCACCCGGCACCGGGCCGGCGGACAACGAGCCCGGCGGGCCGGCGGAGAACGACCCCGGCGGACCGGCGGACAAGGAGCCCGGCGATGAGGGCGCGCCTCGCGGCACGACGAGGAGCGGGCCGCGTAGCGCTAGCGTCAATCAGCCGTAAACGGGGTAGGGCGCGGTAGACTGGCGCCGTGACCGGCCGCTATGCACCCTCGCCCACGGGCGACCTTCATCTTGGAAACCTTCGAACCGCCTTGCTCGCCTGGGGCTTTGCCCGCCGCGCGGGCCTAGGCTTCCACATGCGGATGGAGGATCTCGACGACCGGGCCCGGCCCCAGTACTACGAACGCCAGCTCGCCGACCTTGCGGCGATCGGGGTCGACTGGGATGGCGACGTCCTCTACCAATCCACTCGCACCGCCCGCTACGACCAGATCTTCGCAGGGCTCGCCGCCCGCGGCCTCCTCTACGAGTGTTACTGCACCCGACGCGAACTGTCCGAGGTGGCCGCCGCACCCCACCGGCCGCCGGGAGCTTACCCGGGCACGTGCCGTGAGTTGAGCGAGGCGGAAAGGGAAGCCGGCCGTGCCAAGCTCGCGGGGATGAACCGCGGTCCCGCCTACCGGCTGCGGACTGACGTCGTCGAGCTTGAGGTGACCGACCGGCTGGCCGGCCGATACGTCGGTGCTGTCGACGATTTCGTGATCCGCCGCGGCGACGGCACCTATTCCTACAACTTCGTCTCCGTCGTGGACGATGGGGACTACGGCGTCACACAGATCGTCCGCGGTGACGACCTCCTGCCCTCTACTCCACGTCAGGTCTACCTCCAGCGCCTTCTCGGCTATACGAGTCCCGAGTATATCCACGTACCACTAGTGCTCAATCTTGACGGAGTGCGGCTGGCCAAGCGCGATGGAGCGGTGACCCTGGCCGATCTTGGCTGGCGGCCCGAGGCGGTTCGCGCACTGCTCCTCGAGTCTCTTGGCTTGCCGGCGGACGCCGGCGCGGACGACATCGTGCCGGAGGCGATCCCGCGCGAACCCTGGCTCTTAGATGTCGCAGCGCTCGAGCGCGAGCCACACTCCTGTCCCTGACGCCCATCTGGGGTGCGTGGAAAGGTCGGCCGGTTGGCGGCCTTGTCCCTGACCGCCCATTTCTGAGCCGAATCGCCCGCTTCATGCGCGCGCTCTCGAATGGGCATACAAGTGGGGCGCGGACCCACGGTCCGCGCCCCACCCGGCTAAAGAATGCTACGACTCGTCTGCAACCGGGGACTGAGCTGCGATTGAGCTCTCGTTGCCCACGCGGGCATCGATCTCATCGCGGGCTCGTGCAATTTTGTCGGCGTGCTCGGCGCCCACCTTGTCCTTGACGAACTTCTCCGCCTGGTCGAGGGCCTTGTCCGAGTACTCCTCCGCCTGGTCGCTGGTGAGCATTTCCTTGGCCTTGTCAAAAATACCCATGTGGTCCGCCCTTCTCTTCGGTGACGCCGGTTCACCCGGTTACCAACATCCTAGCGAGTGCCGAGAACGAGGAAAAGGGCAGGATTGCGCCGTGAGTGAAGGGGGTGCTGGTGCCAGTTGCACACTCGCACGTGCGGGCGGCTTTGTTGCGGAGTCTGCGGCCGTGGGGCTGCGTGCCCAGGTATTCGTGCCGGGGTATTCGTGCCGGGGGCCGGCGGACTCAGACGCCGCGGACTAATGCTGGCAGCCTGGGCACCAGAACAGGCGCCGTCCCTGCATCTCCGCTTCGCGTACCGTGGCTCCACAGCGCAGGCAGGTCCGGCCCTGCCTGTGGTAGACGGCGAAGCGGGAGGCTTCGGGGTCACCGGGGAGAGGCTCGGCGGGCGCAAGCTCGGGGGAGATGGTGCGGATGGTTCCGCGGGTGAGACCGTCGCCCATGAGGGAGACGAGGTCGTCCCAGAGGTCGGCGAGCCTGCCGACGCCGACCCGCGCGCCCACCCGGTAGGGGTGGATTCCGGCGCGGAAGAGCGACTCTGCGCGGTAGATGTTGCCCGGGCCGGCCGCTACAGATTGGTTCATGACGAGCGCGCCCACCGGCGAGCGCCGTGCGCGGACCAGCTCGATGAAGCGCTCGCGGTCGCCGGGAGCGTTGCGTAGCGGATCGGGACCGAGCCGGCCGACGACGGCGGCCACCTCGTCGCCCGTCTTGATCGCACACTGGTTCGGGCCGGACAGGTCGGCCGAGCCGTGCTCGGTGAGGAGACGCAGGCGAACCGCGCCGCGCGGTGCCGGCGGGCGCCAAGCTTCGACGTCGTGGTTTCCGGGCCCGGAGGCGCGAGTGGTGGCCGGCCCGGTCACGTGAATGGCGGTGGGCGCCGCTGCCCGCAACTCGGTGGCCTCCTCGCCGATGAGGATGTGGGGCGCCCCGAGGAGGCGAGAGGAGAGGAAGGCGGCGTCGCCGTTGAAAACCCAACGGCCGTATAGGCCCAGGTGTACGTGGAGCCATAGGAGATCTGGGTCCAGTGCGGCATCGGGAAGCTGCGTTGCGTGCTCGCCGGCGCGTCCGCTTCCGGCTCCGGCGTTCTGACCTCCCACCACGAACGGCACGAAAAGGTGCTTGCCCCAGGCCTGGGCGGGGAGGATGAGAGAGCCGTCGAGGATGTCGGCGCCGGCGGTGAATCGGCCCTGCGGCGAGCTGGCGCGCACGATCTGCCCGGCGAAGAGTTCGCCTAGCACGAGGGCGAGTCGGTGGATGGAGTGTCCTTCTGGCATGAATCCAGTCTAGGGGCGAGGTCGCGGCAGGGAAAACCAGCTTCCCTCTAGACGTACTAACTTGAGCGCGATAGACTCAACTTAGTTGATGTTGTGGACGACTACTTCGGACGCCGCACCTCACCCGGCCGCCCAAGGCAACGCGAACGGAAACGCCCCGCGAACGCCCGAAGCGCGCCGCCGGGAACGTGTCCGAAACCCCGCCCGCAACGCCCGGACATTTTTGGAGGTCTCAATGGACAAACTGACGACGAAATCGCAGGAGGCGATCGCGCAGGCGCTCACTTCTGCCACTCAGGCGGGTAACCCGCAACTCGAACCAACCCATATTCTTGCTGCCCTGCTCGATCAGAAGGACGGCATCGCGAACGTGCTGCTGGAGGCGGTGGGTGCCAACCGTGGCGACATCGCGCAGCGAACGCGCGCCCAGCTGGCCACCCTACCGGGGGTGACGGGATCGAACTCCCAGCCGCAGGCCTCGCGTAACACGTCCCTGGTGCTGGCGGATGCGGGCAAGGAGGCGACAGCCCTGGGCGATTCGTACATCTCCACCGAGCACCTGTTGCTGGCGTTGTCCAGCTCCCAGAGCTCGGCGGGTGAGATTCTGCGTGCCGCCGGCGCGGGGCATGACCAGCTCACGACTGCCCTGCCTACCGTGCGCGGGAATCGCAAGGTGGATTCCCCGGACCCGGAGGGAACATTCCAGGCGCTCGAAAAGTACGGCTCGGATCTGACGGCGATGGCGCGCGAAGGCAAGCTCGACCCGGTGATCGGCCGTGACGCCGAGATCCGCCGCGTCGTGCAGGTCCTATCCCGGCGTACGAAGAACAACCCGGTGCTGATCGGCGAGCCGGGCGTGGGCAAGACGGCCGTCGTCGAGGGCTTGGCCCAGCGCATCGTGGACGGCGACGTGCCCGAATCCCTGCGCGGCAAGCGCCTCATCGCGCTCGACATCGCGGGTATGCTCGCGGGCGCGAAGTATCGCGGCGAATTCGAGGAGCGCTTCAAGGCGGTGCTGGCGGAGATCAAGGACTCCGACGGCGAGGTCGTGACGTTCATCGACGAGCTGCACACGGTGGTTGGAGCAGGGGCCGGCGGGGATTCCTCGATGGACGCGGGCAACATGCTCAAGCCGATGCTAGCCCGCGGCGAGTTGCGCCTGGTGGGCGCCACGACCCTCGATGAGTACCGTGAGCACATCGAGAAGGATCCGGCGCTCGAGCGGCGCTTCCAGCAGATCTACGTGGGCGAGCCGTCGGTGGAGGACACCGTGGCAATCCTGCGCGGAATCGCGCCGAAATACGAGGCTCACCACAAGGTGACGATCTCCGACGGCGCGCTCGTGGCCGCGGCAACGCTCTCGGACCGCTACATCTCGGGCCGCCAGCTGCCGGACAAGGCGATCGACCTGGTCGACGAGGCGGCCTCCCGGCTTCGTATGGAGCTCGACTCCTCCCCGGAGGAGATCGACGTGCTCCAGCGCCAGGTGGACAGGCTCACGATGGAGAAAACCTACCTTGAGGATACGGAGGAGGACGACGACGACGCCGGCGCGGCCGATCGCCTGGAACGCATCAAGGCGGAGTTGGCTGACAAGACCGAGGAGCTGGCCGCGCTCAACGCCCGCTGGGAGGCGGAAAAGGCCGGGCGGAACAAGGTTGGCGAGTTGCGCGTGCGGCTCGACGAGCTGCGCACCGAGCTGGAGAAGGCGATCCGTGAGGGTCGCTACGAGGAGGCTGGACGCATTCAGAATGGCGACATCCCGCAGGTGATGGAGCAGATCGAGTCCGGCGAGGCGGCGGAGCGTAGCGAGGACCGCGGCGAGCCGATGATCGCGGAGCGCGTGGACGCGGACGGTATTGCCGAGGTGGTGGCCGCCTGGACGGGCATCCCGGTGGGCCGGCTCATGCAGGGCGAGACCGAGAAACTGTTGACCATGGAGGACCATATCGGTGAGCGCCTCATCGGCCAGCGCGCGGCCGTCGTGTCTATTGCGGACGCCGTTCGCCGCTCGCGGGCGGGGGTTGCCGACCCGAACCGCCCCACCGGCTCGTTCATGTTCCTCGGCCCCACGGGCGTGGGTAAGACGGAGCTGGCGAAGGCGCTCGCGGACTTCCTCTTCGACGACGAGCGGGCGATGGTTCGCATCGACATGTCGGAGTACTCGGAGAAGCACTCGGTGGCGCGCCTGGTGGGAGCCCCTCCGGGATACGTCGGTTACGAGGAGGGTGGCCAGTTGACGGAGGCGGTGCGGCGCCGGCCCTACGGCGTCGTGCTGCTGGACGAGGTGGAAAAGGCGCACCCGGAAGTCTTCGACATCCTGCTTCAGGTGCTCGACGACGGGCGGCTGACGGACGGCCAGGGCCGCACGGTCGACTTCCGCAACACGATCCTCATCCTCACCTCGAATATCGGCTCCCAGTTCCTCATGGACGAAACGCTCGATGAACACGAGAAGAAGGAATCGGTGCTGGCGGGGGTGCGGGCGCACTTCAAGCCCGAGTTCCTCAACCGGCTCGACGACATCATCGTCTTCGACCCGCTGACCCTCACCGAGATCTCGCAGATTGTGGATCTGCAGATCGGGCAGATGATGAAGCGACTGGCCTCGCGCAGGATCACGTTGGAGGTAACGGAGGGAGCAAAGTCGGTGCTCGCGATGGAGGGTTATGACCCGGCCTACGGGGCCCGCCCGCTGCGCCGCCTCATCCAGCGCGAAATCGGCGACCAGCTGGCCAGGCTCTTGCTGTCCGGCGAGGCGCAGGACGGCGACGTCGTGCTGGTCGATTCGGCCGACCTTGACACCTCCGCGCTTGACGGGGCGCCCACGCACCGGCTGGTGGTGAGGCCGAAGTCGGCCGAGCGGGTCTAAGTCGACCGAGCGGGCCTAACCCGCCGGGGCCGAGCCCGACCAAGCGGGCCGAGCTCGGCCGAAGCCGACTCGGGCCTTACTGTGGCACCCGGACGGACTGTGGGCTTATCTGCGCTGACTTCGCGGATAAGCCCACACCCGTCTCATGAGGCAACGATTCTGTGACAGCCGGCTACAGGACCTGCAGGAGCGCGTTCTCCACCAGCTCGGGCATGGCGGGGTGGATCCAGTACTGGGTGCGGGCGATGTCGGCGGCGGTCTGGCCGCTCGCCATCGCCTGTACGATCACCTGGATGAGAGTGGGCGCCTGCGGCCCGATGATGTGGCAGCCGAGGATCCGTGTGCTGCCTCGCTCGGCGATAATCTTGCAGAAGTTCGTGGTGTCCTCCATCGCCCACCCGTAGGCGATGTCGGCGTAGCGCTGCACCCCCACCACATAGTCCGCGCCCGACTTGCGCGCCTGCTCCTCGGTCATCCCGACGGTGGCGATCTGTGGGTGGCTAAAGACGGCGGCGGGGACGGCGTCGTGATTGACCTCGACCATAGCCTCCGGGTGGAGCAGGTTGTGCCGAACCACCCGGGCCTCGTGGTTGGCCACGTGCTTGAGCATGTAGGGGGATGAGACGTCGCCGAGGGTGAAGACGCCGTCGAGCGCGTGGCCGTCCGTGCCGAGGACGCGCTGGTAGCGGTCGGCGCGGATCCTCCCGCCCTCCACGGCGATGCCCGCGGCGGCGGGGTTGAGCGTGTCGGCGTTGGGGATGCGCCCGGTGGCGACGAGGATCTGCTCGGCTTCGAGCGTGGCCTCCGCGCCGGCCCGCGTGCCCGTCAGGCGGACCGTCCCGTCCTCTCGCGTGGCAGAGGAGGCCTGGAACCCGGTGACGAGCCGGTAGCTGACGGCGTCGGTGTAGGCGCGGGAGATGTCTGCGTCCAGGTGACGAAGCATCCGCTCACTGCGCGCCACCACGGTCACCTCCACGCCGAGCGCGCTGAACACGTCCGCCATTTCGGCCGCGATGTAGCCCGATCCGAGCACGAGCAACGACGCCGGTAGCTCCTCCATCCGCATGACCGATGCGTTGTCGAGCGGGCCGACGCCCTCCAGCCCGAGCACGTCCGGCATCGCGGGGCGTGAACCGGTGGCGATGACGACGCGGTCGGCGCTGACGGTGACAGTGCGGGCTGGGGTCTCGCGGGCGGATTGCCCGCGCGTGCCCGCCGCGCTGTCGGCGAGGGTGACCTGCACGGTCTTGGGCGCGACGAAGGTGGCGTGGCCGGTGTAGAGCGTGAGGTTGCGGTTGTCCGGGCTGCTCTCCCGGTAGTCTTTGCCGGCGGCCGAGATCGGGTCGATCCGGCCGAAAATGCGCTCGCGGATGGCGGACCAGTCCACGCTTTCAAGGCGCAGGTCGACGCCGAGGCGCCCCGCATCCCTCGCCTGCCGGGCCACGTTGGCGGTGTGGACGAACATCTTGGTGGGGATACACCCCACGTTGAGGCACGTCCCGCCGAAGACGCCCTCCTCCACGAGCGCGATGCTCTGGTCTTCGAATTCGGGGCCGGGGATGGTGTTGGCGGAACCGGAGCCTAGGATCAAGAGGTCATAATGCATGCCTCAAGCGTAGCGCTCGCAGCGGGGGAGGCGCCTGCCCGCCGCGGCGCCCGCGGGAACTGTGTTCCGAGGGCGCCGCCTGGCCTGCGGGCGCCGGCGTCACGGCGTGCGTAACACCCGCACGGGATCCTGCGCGGCCGCCCACACCGCTCCCGGCGCGGCGGAGACCATCATGACGAGGCACACGAGAACGCCGGTGCCGACGGCGAAGCTGGGCGGCACACTCGAACCCATGCGGCTTGCGGCCACGAGTCCCACGCCGGCGCCGACGAGGCTGCCGAAGATCGCGGGTAGCGCGGCTTTGCCGACCGTGAACGTCACGATAATGCGGCGGGTGGCGCCGAGCGCCATGCGGCGGCCGAGGTCGGCGCGCTTGCCGAGCACGTCCGCGAACACGATGAGCGCGCTGAGGATGGCGCTGCCGGCGAGGACTCCGTAGAGCATGGAGGCTGAATATGCCTGCAGATCACCAACGATCTGGGTGCGTAGCTGCGCGATCGACACGGGCGAGTCGAAGCGCAGGTTTCGCGGGTCGTCCGCGGAGATGACGCCACTGGCGGCGAGCATCGCCTGGTCGACGAGGTCGGAGCGTGTGACGACGACGCGCGCCACCGTCGCCTGAACATCGGGCGCGTTGATGAGGATCGCGTCGAGTTCGGGGATCGAATCCGGGGAGCTGAATGCGCCCACCACCGGGAATTCCCGCCCGCCGTCGCGAACCGTGATCGAGCCGAAGGGCTGGTCAAAGCCGAGTGCCCGCGCGTCGTCGGTGGTGACGATCGCCTCGCCGGGTTTGGGCATGCGCCCGGCGTCGAGGGTGATAAGACCCGTGAGGTCGCCGTTGACGAAGCGCGAGGCAACGGGGGTGGCGCCCGGGCCGATGTAGGTGTTGTAGGCGTCGGCGGCGATGGTGAAGGCCACGGCCCGTTCGACGTAGGACAGCGAATCAATGCCGTTCATGACTGCGGGGGTGAGGAAGCCGTAACCGTGGACGTCCACGATGGTGAAGCTGCGGGTGCCGGCATCCTCGAGGCGCCGTTCGAGCTGGTGGTGGGCCGCCACGGAGCGGCCGACCGTGAGCACGGCGGCCAGGCAGATCAGCGCCGCGAGCAGGAAGATGAGCACGGTGGGCACGCGCTGGGAGAGCGCCCCCGTGCGGATCTCTCGGATGAGCTCGCGGATTCTCATGACAGCTCAACGAGTTCGTCGGCGCGGCTGACCACGTATGGGTCGTGTGTGACGACGACGACCGTGCGGCCGGCCCGCGCCTGTTCGTGCATGAGGCCGAGGACCGCGGCGGCGTTGGCCCGGTCGAGGTTGCCGGTGGGTTCGTCGGCGAGCATGACGGGCGGGTCGTTGACGAGCGCACGGGCGAGGGCCACGCGCTGGGCTTGGCCGCCCGAGATCTCCCCCGGCTGGTGATTCCAGCGGTGGGCGACCCCCGTCAGCTCGAGGAGCTCGCGCGCCCGGGCCCGCGCTCTACGCCGGCTCCACCCGGCGTAGAGCGCGGGTTCGATGACGGAGTCGATGATGGGGCGGGTGGGGTCGAGGGCGGAGTCCTGGAAGACGAAGCCGTAGCTCTTGGCGCGCGCCCGTGCGCGTTCGTCGTTGGAGGCGTGTGAGACGTCCTTCCCGCCGAGCATGACGGCGCCGCGAGTGGGCTTGAGCATAAGCCCGAGGATGTAGAGCAGGGTGGACTTGCCGCACCCGGACGGGCCGGTGACCACGGTGAGGCTACCTTCGCTAAACGAATAGTTCAGGCCGCCGAACAGGGCTTCCTCAGATTTCGGGTAGGAAAAGTGGAGGTCGTGTACCGCAAGCATGTTAGCCCTCGCTGGGCGCGGGTTCTGGAGCCGGCTCGGACCCGGTATCTGGCGAGGGCTCCGGCGCCCCGGCAGCGGGCGTCGACGTACCCGCCTGGCTGATCTGGACGATTGTTCCGACGTCAATTCCGTCCACGACGGCGAGGCCCTGGCCGGAGCCGCGCACCGTGACCTCCTGCGTGGTAGCGTCGGCGAGGGTGACGAATGCCTGGCCGTCGGGGGTGGTGCGGACCGCGGCGACCGGCACGGTCACGCCGGTGACGGGCGCTTCTGGCTGAACCTGGGCGAGCACGGTGGTCTTCGGCCGGTTGGGCAGGAGGTCGCACCGGGTGTCGCAGACACTCGCGCCGTCGGGGCCGAGGAGATGGACGGTGACATCGCCTTGCTCGGTCATGGTGCGCTCCTCGGCGATGGTTGCCACAAACTCCTCGTCACCAACCGTGAATGTGACCGTCGCGCCGGCGGGGACGAACTCCTGCTGGGACTCGCTGACGGTGATGGTGAATGTGCGCTCTCCGCTCGGCGCGCTGATGAGGGTTTCTCCTCCCGCAACGACGGCGGATGGACGTAAATCCTCGCCGTAGGTGACCGTGGCGGGCAGGGACGGGAAAGCGTATAGGGTGCCGAGCGGGGCGTCACCGGTCTGGGCGAGGCCGTTATCTTTTTGGAAGGCGCTGAGGGCACGGGCGGTGAGGCTGCCGAACACGCCGTCGGCCTCGCCGGCGAGGTACCCGGTGTGAATAAGTGTGCTCTGGAGTGCCCGCACGTCCTCGCCGCGAACGCCGGGGCCGAGGTCGCGGTAGAACGGGAGGGCGGATTCGACGGCGATGATGCCCTGGTCGCCGACGACGACGAGCACCGAACCGTCCGCCGCCTCGGCCGGCCCGACTTTGGTGACGACACCGCTCAGTTGGTTGACCGCCACCGGCAGGAACGGGGTTTGGATGGTCACGGAAAAGTTGAAGGTCCGCCCCACCCTGCCCTCACGCGCTTCCGCCGTGAGGACCTCGGCCGTGGGCGTCGGCTCAGTGGTGGTGGTCAGTGTGGCGCGAGCCGCCCACCAGCCGACGATGAAGATGATGACGGCGGCGATGAGCGCCCCGAGTGCCGTGAGGATCGAACGCTTCTTCATGGCTACTTGTCGAGGAAGCTGGGCAACGTGTCACACGGGTGCCGTTCTCCGGCCTGGTCCAGCCCGAGTGCGGTGATGGGCAGGGTGTAGGTGCGCTGGGCGAAGTAGCGGTCGATGAACGCCTCGCGAGAATCGAAGGGGACGTCGGTGTATCCATATTTGGCCAGGCAGGGCAGGACGACGTCGTTGTTGTAGTCCCACAGCATGCCGATCTGTTCCTCGTTCATGGGCGGCACGTGATAGTAGTACTGGCCGCTGCACACGTAATCAGAAAGCTGGTATGCGCTCATCTGCTCGGGCGGCACCTCGGCGTCGATCGTCTGATCGGTGGTGTTGAACGTGACCTCGTTCCATCCGGCGTCGTGCATGCATGGCACGTAGGCCTGTGCGTACTGGGCGAAATCGTCAAACGTCTGAACAAGTTGGACATCCGGGCGGGTAAGGGCCGCCGCTTCGTCAGGGGCGAGGCTCTGAAGCAGGTTGCTCCACTTGATGTTGAGATACTCCTGGTGCGTTTGATCGGGGAACGAGCGCATCCCGTTGTCGTCCACGACCACCTCGGGTAGGTTGGTGTACTCCGCTTTTTCCGAGGCTGACGATACTGGCGAGGGGGTTACCGACGACGCCGCGCCGCCGGGCGCGGAAGTCTCGCCCCCGCAGGCCGACACCCCGAGGAGCAGCACGCCTGCGAGGGCGAGGGGGCCTCGCCTCATGTGCTCACCCAACAACGATGCGCAGTGATTGTGCGTGCGAGGTCGCATATCACGAGTACCCCATTTCCGCGGTTGTGATACAGGTTACAATTATTGACGCCAATTATTGCAAGGGGGATTCACCTGTCAAGGAGAGTCAACATGCTGAAAGACGCGGCCGATTCAAGCCCACATAGCGCTGGCTCGGGTGCCAGCTGTACCCCTCCGTGAGGTTGTGAACGCGCGCTACTCGGCGGCGGAGGAAGTCCCCGACTTCGCTAACGCAGATCCGCGTATGCGCCCGTGCGGCGAATAATCTGGGTGCACTCGACCAACACCAGGGCGATGATCGGCAGCATCATGAAGATCGAGCCCGTGGCGGTCATGCCCAGCGTGCCAGCAAACCACACAAGGACGTTGACCACCGCGCGGTCGGTGCGGCCCAGGTAGAAGTTGTGGGCGCCCAGCGTGCCGAAGATAAGCGCGAGGACGACGGCAACCCAGCGTTTGCCTGAGAGCAACGCGGTGCGGCGGCTGGCATGGAGGCAGGAAGCGGGGGCGAGGCCGGCCCCGAAGGAGGGGTGTGTGCGAGAGACGGCGTCGTGACGAAGGCGCGCCTCGGCTGGTGTGAAGCCGCGCGCGAACTCGCCGAGGTTCCCCGGAGCGTAGAGATCCGGGCCAGGTGGCGTGCGCAAGGAAAGAAGCGGATCTGGCGACTGTTCAAAATGAACGCCATCCGCCAAGGAGCTCAACCTCGATGTCTCGTCCATATGTACATAGTAACCATTTTCCCCGCGCAGGCCGAAACCCGGTTCGCCCCTGCGGCGCGGGGAGCTTTGTGCCAGAGTGGGAGGCATGATCACCGATCCTCTTCCTGCAGATAAGTTCGACTTCGAGCACGTCTATGTTGCCTTCGATGCTCACGACGTCCTGGCGGCCGTGGGCGACCCGACGAAGATCTACCGTTACATGTCGGTGACCAAGCCGATCGCGGCGTGGGGGATTCTAGTCGCGATCGCGCGGGGCAAGTTCGACCTTGACACCCCTGCCGGCCCGGAGGGCTCCACCTTCCGGCATCTGCTCTCCCACGCTTCGGGCCTGCCCGCCGAGCCCGGCGATCCGATCGCCAAGCCCGGCAGACGCCGAATCTATTCCAACTACGGCTTCGAGGTTATGGGCGAGGAGGCTGAGAAGTACATCGGCATGTCGATCCAAGACTGGATCCAGTCCGAGGTGCTTGACCCACTCGAGATGTCCTCGGTGCGGATCGTCGGCTCGATCGCATACTCCGGCACGGGCGCGGCAAACTGCCTGGTGAAGTTCGGGCGAGAGATCCTGCGCCCCACCCTCATTCCTCGCGATCTTGCCGAGAAAGCGTTCCAGGTGCAGTTCCCCGGCATCGGCGGCATCACGCCGGGATACGGGCGTTCGCAGAACCGCCCGTGGGGGCTCGGCTTTTCGATCCGCAACCCCCGCGAGCCACACTGGACCGGCCCACACTTCTCCAACCACGTGGTCGGTCACTTCGGAATGTCCGGCTCCTTCTTCTACATGGACCTGTCCCAAGGCAAGGGGGGAGCGTTCCTGGGGGTCAAGGACTTCGGCAAGGAACACGTGCAGTATTGGCCGGCTCTCACCGACGAGATGATCCAGCTCTAGCGCGGTCGGGGCCGCAGCTGTGCAGCCGGGAGCTGTAGTTGCGCGTCCAGGAGCCGTAGTTGCGCGGTCGGGGGCCGCAGCTGTGCGGTTCGCGGTGGGCGCGGGCGAGCCGCGAACCGGCGTCGTAGCCGGCCCTATAGCGCGAACTCCACGACGACGGGCACGTGATCCGAGGCCCCCTTTCCCTTGCGTTCATCCCGATCAATGACGGCCGAGGTGACGGTGGCCGCCAACGCCGGCGATGCGTAGACGTAATCGATACGCATCCCTTCGTTCTTGGGGAATCGGAGCTGTTGGTAGTCCCAGAACGTGTAGTTCGTGACTCGCGGCCGAGTGACCTCGACAAAGCCGGCCTCCTCGAACGCAAAAAACGCCCGCCGTTCCGGCTCACTCAGGTACAGGCCGCCGGTTGCGCCGGTGTCCCACACGTCCGCATCCGTGGGGATCACGTTCCAGTCCCCGACCAGGGCGATCTTCGCCTCCGGGTCCGCCGCCAAGCGCGCGGACATCGCGTCCTTCAGCGCGGCAAGCCACGCCAGCTTGTAGTGGTAGTGCGGGTCCGCCACCGCGCGCCCGTTGGGTACGTACAGACTCCAGACCTCCACGCCCGAGCCGGCCGCGCTACCCGCGCAGGTGGCGCCGATGGCCCGCGCTTCGACGTCGCCGGCGATGAAGAGCCCCTCGCTGGGCGTTCCCTTGGCGAAGCCGGGCTGGCCCTCGAAGGCCGTGCGCACGCCCGCGATCCCCACGCGCGACACGATCGCCACGCCATTCCACTGATTCAGCCCGTGAAGGGCCACGTCGTAACCCGCCTCGCGGAAGGGCGTGAGGGGGAACTGCTCCGGCTTACACTTGATTTCCTGCAGGGCGAGCACGTCGAGGTCGTGCCGCGTGAGCACCTCCACGGCGCGGTCCGCGCGCGCACGAACCGAGTTGATATTCCACGTCGCTAGCTTCATGCCTTCAGCCTACCGCCGGCCTCCGACATATTCTCTCCGGCTAGACTCGTCCCATGACCACCGCACTCATCACCGGCGCCTCCGCCGGCCTCGGCCGCGAATTTGCCCGCCAGCTCGCCGCCTCCGGCCTTGACCTCATCCTCGTCGCCCGCAACGCATCCCGACTCGAGGAAGTAGCGGGGCAACTGCGCGCGGAATTCGGGGTCGGCGTCGAAGTCCTCCCGGCCGACCTCGCCGATCACGACGCCGTGGACCGGGTCGCGGCCAAGATTACGTCCTCGCCGGTGTCGGTGCTGGTCAACAACGCGGGATTCGGGCTCGGGCAGGACTTCGTGGGCGGCTCGCTCGAGCGGGAGCTGGCCGGGTTGGACGTCATGGTGCGGGCCGTGCTCGTCCTGTCACACGCCGCGGCCGCCTCCATGAAGGCCCGCGGCCGCGGCGCCATCATCAACGTCTCATCCCTGACCGCACTGACTGCCCAGGGCACCTACTCCGCGCACAAGGCCTGGGTGCGCACTTTCACCGAGGGGCTCGCCGCCGAGCTCGCAGGCAGCGGGGTCACCGCCACGGCCGTCACCCCCGGCCTCATCCGCACCGAGTTCCACGAACGCTCCCACGTCGATTCCAGCCAGTGGCCCGACGCCGTCTTCGCCGAGCCCTCCCAGGTGGTCGCGGCAGCGCTCGCGGCGGCCCGCCGCGGCCGGGTGCTTCTCACGCCCACTCCTCTCTATAAGGCGGCCGCCGGCGTCGTGAAGCTGATGCCGCGTGCGCTTGTGCGGAGGATCGCGGGGCCGAGCCTGTCTGGCCGATAAGTGGTCAGTTTTTGGGAAAACGGAGACGAATCCGGCGCGATCATGTTACATTTGGCACAGATCGCCAACGGGGGCGATCTATGGTCCTTGAGAGGAAGAGCCGATGAAGACTCTGCGACAGACGATCGCCGCGTTGCTATGTTCGGGCACCTTCCTTAAATCTGTCCAAGACCAAGCAGTACTGCAATCCGAACGATTAGTAGCGAGCTGACAGGTTAAGTCAGAAATGCCTGAAATGCGTTGTGCCCGCTTAATGATAGCGCGGTGCGCCCTCCTTCTGACCGTATGCCTTGGTCTTGCCGCTTGCGGTGACGCCGGGCCGGGCAACCAGGCCTCCGCAAAGGAGAGCACGGTAGCTACCTTCGACTATTCCGCGTGGAAGCCGGAGACTGTGGTCTCCCTTCCCAAGATGAGCGAGGAGGAGTCCGAGCGCGCTCGTCTCGACGCGCTCGAGACCTCCCGGGCCACGTTCGGGGTCGATCCGGCTCTGCCAGTTCCCGACCTCGTCCGCCGGCTCGACCTCGGTGAGGACATGCAGCCGGTGGCCGACTGCATGATCGCGGCCGGCTACCCTGTTGAACTGTCCGCTGACGGTCGGGGCATTAACGGGAAAGACCTGAGCGATAGCGCACGGATCCAGGTCTGGCTGTGCATGGCCCAATACACCCCCGCCGATTTTGGCTATCCTGAGGAAACGCCGGAGCAGCGCGCCGTGAAGTACGAGTACTACACCACGTTCTTCGTCCCGTGCGCGCAAGCCCAAGGCGTGAAGTTTGTCCAGGAGGCGCCCAGCAAGGAGGCCTGGATCGCCAGTTTAGACGACGTGAACAGCGAAGAGTCACCGTGGATGCCCGACGTCGTCGGCGACGCCTGGTCGCCTGAATCTCGAACCCGCTTCAAAGAAGGCAGCGAAGCCCTGCGCAACCTGTACGAGGCATGCCCGGCATTGCCGCCCGCCCAGTACTACTACGGCCAGTGACATGCTATCCAAACGACTCCTGACAGCCCTCGGCGTGCTCGCCATGATCGGCGCGGCGTTCTGGGCAGGATACACCGTCAACGGGATCGGCTCGAGCAAAGCCCCAACGGTCGAGCCGATCTGGGCTGAGGCAAGCGAGGGAAGTATCGGGCGAACGATCGCCCTGTCAGTCGAGGCTATCCAGGAGCGTCGCGCCGTCGCAGTCAACCGCCTTCCGGGCACGGTCACCGCACGCTCGAACGAAACCGAATTCTCGGTGGGCGATCCCGTCTACTTCGTTGACGGGCAGGCCGTGCGAGTGGTCGAGGGCAGCGTCCCCTTCTACCGGGACCTGTATGAGGGGCTGATCGGCGACGACGTCAGCCAACTCAACGCCGCACTCACCGCCCTCGGCTACCCGGCCGGCGGCGAAGCCACGTTCACCGATCAGACCGCGGCCGGCGTGCGCCAATGGCACAAGGACCAGGGCCGAGAGGCAACGGGAGAGATCCCCCTCGGCGAGCTCATCGCGGTCCCGAGCCTCCCCGCCCGGCTCTTCCTTCACGACGACGGCGCGGTGGGCGCCGTCCTGACCGGCGGTGAACGACTCGTATTCGCCGTCGTCGGTGAGCCTCATTTCCGGACGATCCTCACCGCACAACAGGTCTCGCTCGTGCCCGAGGGAACACCAGTCTCCGTCACCTATGCGGACAGGACCTGGCAGGGCAGGATCGGCTCCGCAGCCCCCGACGACCAGGGTGTCATCCACGCCGATGTGCTCGCAGATGACGGCCTGCTGTGTGGCGCGGAATGCGACGCTTTGCCCGCCGAGGAGAAAGTGGTGATGAGCGCACTGGCCGAGGTGGTGCCCGCACAAACCGGTGTGCTCGTGCCAGTCTCCGCGATCACTGTGGATGTGAACGGCGCCGCGACGCTCGTTGTGGAGGGTGAGAGCGGCGTCGTGAATACCCCCGTCACTGTGCTTGGTTCGCAGGACGGGCTCGCGCTGGTCGATGGCATCGCCTCGGGCACACGAGTGCGAATCGGAGACCCCAGTGAGGGTGACTAGGCCGGGCGTGTGGGCAATCCGTGACCTTCGCTTCTCATACACCACGCAAGGGCCGGAGCTATTCGAGGGCCTGACCCACGAGTTCACACCCGGCAAGGTCACGGCACTGACCGGCGCCTCCGGTCGCGGAAAGTCCACCCTGCTCTACATCCTCGGTCTGCTCCTACAACCGAGCGCGGGAAGCGTGCTAGTCGACGGCACTGACCTCACCCGCATCAGCGACACCCAGGCCTCCGCCATGCGCGCCTCGCGCGTCGGCTTCATCTTCCAAAACGCCGAGCTCAACCCGCGGGTGCCCATCATCGAATCAGTCATGGAGCCAGGGCTCTACCGCGGAACACCGCGTGTCGAACTGCGAAAGCAAGCGCGTGAACTATTGGAAGCGTTCGGCCTCGCCGACCGTGCGGACCACAAGCCGGGGCAGATTTCTGGCGGGCAAGCCCAAAGGGTCGCCATTTGTCGCGCGTTCGTGACCAACCCCGACCTCATCCTTGCCGACGAACCGACCGGGAACCTGGACCGAAACAACTCCGAGCATGTGCTCGGAGCGATCAGGAAGGCCGCGCAAGAGGGCCGCACGGTCCTCATCGCCACCCATGACCCGCTCGTCCCCGACGCCTCCGACGAGGTGCTCGAGCTATGAAACTGCAACGAATCTTCCATCTGGCGCTACTCGCATCGCGATCGCAGCCGGTGGCAGCGGCGCTCATCGCGTTCGTGGTCGGGATGCTGTGTGCGGGAGTGCTCTCCACGGTGGGGCGGTCCGCGGCGATCGAGCAACGTCTGCTAAACGAGATGGAGAGCCCACCCGCGCGCGTGCTCACCGTGCGCGACAAAGCGAGCCAGGGCTTCGTCAACACGCAGACCATGGGCGCAATCGTGCGACTGTCCGCGGTTGAGAGCGGCGTCGGCGTTGGACTGCCGCGCGACGTGCGCAACGGGCGGCTCGCCGTCGACCCGATCCCCATCTGGGAGATCTCCGACGCCACCACGGCGGCGGACCTCGTCTCGGGCCGATACCCGAACCCTGGAGAAGCGATCGTCACCTCCGCAGCGCTGGACCGCCAGCGGCTGGCCGCGCCGAGCGGCTACCTCGAATCGGCCGAAGGGCGCCAATACCCCGTGGTGGGCGTGTTCGAGCCCAAGCCCGGCTATGAGCGCTTCGTCGGCGGGCTTGTTGCGACCGATCAGAGCACGTTCGCCGAGGTCCAGGTGCTCGTCAGGTCCATCGCCGACGCTGAGAACGCCCGCGAGGAAATCCTAGGCATCCTCGGCAATCCGAGCACCGAAGCGGTCACCATCGACATGCCCGACGGCCTCGACCTGCACGCCCAATCCCTCGCCGGGGAAGTCGGCCAGCACAATCGCACCACCTTACTCATCGCGCTCGGCGGCGGGATCGTACTTATCAGCGCCGTGGTCCTCGCCGACGTGCTACTCAACCGGAGCGACATCGGGCGGCGTCGCGCACTCGGCATCTCCCGGGCAGACCTCACCCTGCTGACGATCCTGCGTACCCTCATCCCGGCCGTCGGCGGAGCGGCCATCGCGGCACTCGCAGTGGGCGCCTACTTTCACCACACACATGCGCCGATACCGCTAACCGTCACCATCTCGGTGGTCATCCTGACGCTCACGGCCACCGCGGCCTCCGCCTTCCCGCCCGCCCTGTGGGCCTCCCGGCGCGACCCCGTTGCCGTGCTCCGTACCCCGTAGTCGTATGCTGTGAGCATGGACATTAACGACGCACCCAAAGCGCGCCTCGCTCACTACCTGCGCGAACTCGACCCCCTCACCGCCGCACTACACCGCGAGGCCGCGCCCCTCCTCGGCCACGCCATGCTCGACCTCCTCGAAGAAGCCGGGCTCGGCCCCGGCAACATCGAGGCCATCGGGGGCGAGGGGCCGCTCGCGCTCGCGATCTCCACAGCCATCCTCCACGCGGCGGCATCGCGCGGCCAGTACCTCGATGCCTTCACGGTCGAGGCTGGCGCCATCGTGCCGGCGGTCGGCGGGCCAGTGGTCGTGGTGGGCTTCGACGCCGCCCAGGTGCCGGGCGGGCCGTCCGCCGGGCCGGATGCGTTGGGGGAGAATGGCCCGCAGGTGGGCGATCCGCAGGTGGCAGGCCTCGCCGTCGTCGTGAGGGCGGCTAAGACTGGCAGGGCCGGCGAACCGGGCGAAGACGGCGTCGTGAACCTGGCGCTCTTTGAGGCGTCCGACCTCGAGGAGGAAAAGTGACAGACAACGACCCGCACGGCTTCCTGACCTGGGGAAACGGGGAGAAGATCGGGGGAATCGTCGGGGTCGGGCCGTGGGTCGAGGAGCACCCAGGCGAACCGCTACCCGAGGATCCCCGCTACGACCCCGAACTCCTGGCGGCCGGCGATCGGCGCAACGTCACCGATCGCTTCCGCTACTGGAGCGTGGAGGAGATCCACGCGGAGCTTGAAAAGAGCAGGTCGGCACTACACATCGCCATCGAAAACCTCGAGCACGACCTCAACATCGGGTCCATCGTGCGCACGGGGAACGCATTCAACGTGGGTGGCGTCCACATCGTGGGGCGGAAGAAGTGGAACCGGCGCGGCGCACTCGTCACCGACCGCTACCTCAACATCTACCACAGGCCCGACGCGGCAGCCCTCGCGCAGTGGGCGGCGGAGGCGGGGTATACGCTCGTGGCCGTCGACAACACGGGCGACACCGAACCCATCGAGACCGCCGCTCTACCACAGAAGGCCGTGCTCGTGTTCGGACAGGAATCCGTGGGAATCTCCGACGAGCTGCGGGCCGTGTGCCCGCAGGCGGTTTACATCCCGCAATACGGCTCCACGCGCTCGCTCAATGTGGCCGCCGCCGCGGCCATCGCCCAGCACGAGTGGGTCAGGCAGCACCGGCCGCTTCGCGGTGCCGGTGGCGTTGGTGGTGCCGGTGGCGCTGATACGGGCGCGGGCGACAGCGCGCCGACGAAGACGATCCACGTGGTCGGGGCCGTATTCTGCCGGGATGCGGGCGAGCGGGGCACTCAGATCTTGGCGGCGCAGCGGGGGCCGGGCAAGAACATGGCCGGCTACTGGGAGTTTCCGGGCGGGAAGGTCGAGCCCGGGGAAAGCCCGCAGGAGGCGCTGGCACGCGAGATCCGTGAGGAGCTGCTGACGGAGACGGAGGTCGAGCAGTTCGTCGGCCGCGGGATCTATGACTATCCGTTCGGGCGGGTCATCCTGGATGCATATTTCTGCGACCTGGTCGGACCGAAGCCGCAGTTCACCGAGCACGCGCAGGCGCGCTGGCTTGGGGTCGAGGAACTTGGGGACGTCCAGTGGGCACCGGCCGACCTTCCGATCTTGGCGGAGCTGCGCCGCCGCCTCTCGGCCGGCTGACGTCCGTTCGTGGGACGATTTGAGCCGCATCTTCATATATGCGAAGATGCGGCTCAAATCGTCCCGCCAAGGGCGGACAACTCCGCCAGCCCCGTCAGGGCGGGCCGATTGTGCCGCTGCGATACCGCTGATTTAGCGGAAAGTTATCCACGGCCCACTCAGGTGCGCCGCCTATTCACATTTCGCCCGTTCGCCGGGGAGCTGGTCTACTTCGACCGGCCACACTTGAAGGATGTTCAATCATCACAACACTGAAGTTGCCGGCGCGGCCTGGCTCGCCAACGCGGAAGAAAGCCCGCCTCCCTGGCTAGTCAACGAGCCTCCCTTTTTCGGTAGTCCGGGCGGGCAGGGCGAATTCATCGCCCCTGCTCATTCACAGATCTGGACCCCCGAGTTGGCCAGGCGGAAGTTCGGTCTGGCGACTGCGGCAGACCTCCCGCTCATAGGCCTGCAGTCTAAAAGCGCTCGCGGCAAAGCGGTAAAGGCTGGACACCTGCTCCGGCTCGGCCGCGGTATCTACGCCCTGCCTCACGCGAATGCCGATGCGGTTCGGGCGGTCGGGCTCGGCGGGGCGATTGCGTGCGAAAGTGCGTGCAAGCTGTACGGAATGTGGGTTCCTCACCGGGATCTGCACATTCTGACCCGCCGGAACCAAGCGATCGTCAAAGCCCGAAATGTCACCGTTCATAGCCGACGCCACGCCCCCGACCTCATCCCCGCCCCCTGGGATGCTGTTCACCAAGTGTTACGCTTTCACGACGCAGAGACCGGGCTTATGGTGCTAGAGTCCGCGCTGAACATGGGGCTGATCGAGGTAGCGGAGGTCGAGGCATTGATTCGCGATCTGCCCTACAAGAAGCAACGTGTGCTGGGATGGGCCACCGACCACTCCCAATCAGGCCTGGAGACCCGAGTGCGGTTGTTCTTCCTTTCGAACCGGATACCCGTGCGCCCCCAGGTGCAAATCCCTACGGTGGGGTGGGTGGACATGGTGGTTGGTAGCTCACTGATAGTGGAGTGTAATGGCGACTTCGCACACTCCACCAGGGAGCAACGCAACAGGGATTATATGCGGATTCAGCGCGCCCGGATGCTGGGGTATGAGACGGTCTCGCTGAGCTATTCCCAGATTTTTGAGCATTGGGAGGAAACGCAGGCTTATTTATTGGCGCTCATCCGCGAGCGCAAGCACCTCAAGCCGCCGGTACCGCTCGTTGGTAGACTTTAGCGGGACGTTTTGGGCCGCATCTTCATATATACGAAGATGCGGCCCAAAACGTCCCACGGAGGGACGGGGTTGCCGTTTGCCAGCTTAGAAAACCACCCGCATGATCGACACCGCAACCGCGGCGATGGTCGCCGATACCGGCAGGGTGATCACCCAGGCCATGCCGATTGGCTTCATCAGGCCCCAGTTGGTGTTGTGGTTGACCATGCCGATGCCGAGTACCGCGCCGATGAGGATGTGGGTGGAGGACACGGGCAGGCCCAGCAAGGAGGCACCCATGACCACGGCGGCGGCCGAAAGCTCGGCGGAGAAGCCGGAGGCGGGGTGCATCTCGGTGAGGCCGGAACCGACGGTCCGGATCACATAGCGACCGATGAACCACAGGCCGACGATGAGCCCGATGCCCATCGCAACCATGACGGCCATAGGCACGGTCGATTCCTCCACGATCGATCCGCTCCTGAGAACGTCAAGCACAGCGACGAAGGGGCCGAGCGCGTTAGCGATGTCGTTCGAACCGTGGGAGAAGGCGAAAGCCGACGCGGTGAACACCTGCATCCAGGAGAACAGGAGGAACGTGGAGCGCTCGAGGTTCTTCTTCTTCATCGTGCGGGAGAAGATATAGACCGACATGTAGACGACGGCGGCGATCATACCCATGATGAGCAGGTTGCCCACGTTGGTTACGCCAAGGTGGAGATTCTTCAGGCCTTTGAAAAGCATCATGCCGGAGATGATGAGGGACCCGCCGGCGGCCAGTAGCGGGATCCATGTCTCGATGGCGCGGCGCGGTTCGATGAGCGCCTTTTCCACCTGGATCTGGTGGAGTTCCTTGAAGTAGTCGGATTCGAGGTCGTCGACCTCCCAGTCTTCCTCGCGCATGGCGGCGAGGTCGCGGGTGAGGGCGTTGGTGTACTCCTTCTGTTCCTTTTCGCTCAGGGAGTCGAAGAGCTCGCGGTGGCGGGCCTTGAGCTCCTTCTTCTGAGCACGGACGGCCTCGAGCTGTACTTCGGCAGCCTCGTTGTAGCTAAGGATGGAGCTTTTGATGCCGCGGAAGAGGAGGTAGGAGACGACGCCGCCGAGCACGGGCGAGAGCACCCACGAGATGGCGATCTGGCCGACCTGCCCCCACTGGACCATGGACCAGCCGCCCTTGCCGGTGATGAAGCCAACGGTGAGCGCGGCGCCGACGATGCCGCCGACGATGGAGTGGGTGGTGGAGACGGGCCAGCCCATGCGGGTGGCGAGGAGGAGCCAGATGGCGGCGCCGAGGAGGGAGGCCATCATGATGTAGGCGAACTCGAGGGGGTCGAGGCCGGAAATGGCGCCTAGGTCGACGATGCCGGAGCGGACGGTGTCGGTCACTTCCCCGCCGGCGAAGACGGCGCCCGAGACCTCGAAGATCGCCGCGATGACGAGTGCCTGCTTGAGTGAGAGGGTGCCCGCGCCGACGGAGGTGCCGAAGGAGTTGGCGACGTCGTTACCGCCGATGTTGAACGCCATGAAGAAGGCGAAGATGATGGTGGTGATGAGGATCGCCCGGTGGCCGGCGCCCACGTAGTCCTCGGACCACAAGGTGAAGACGACAAGGGTGATCGCAAGTAGCCCTCCGAAGAAGATGTGCCACGGGAGGTTGCGTTCTTGCTGGAGGACGGGACTGACGCCTTGCGGGAGACTTGGGAGGTCAATGTGCGCGTGGGCATCCTTGCTGTGGGCCATCATCTTGCCTTTCATGTGCAACCGACGGAGATGACTGTTCAAGACTAATTGGCGGTTCGCTATGCGCCAAAACTTTTAGAGCTACGGTTACGTAGTGATTACCGGATGGTTGTTTTGACGACGACGTTCGGATGGCGCTGAGACGCTGGTCCCCGATGGTGTATGCGGGCATCCTTGTGCTGGCATCGGCTTAGCAGAGGGCATCGGCGAGCGCGGTGAGCGTGGGGGAGACCCCGCAGTCGATGCGGATGTCGGCAACGGTGTCGGCGGCGGTGGGGCCGTAGTTGATGATGGCGAGCGTGGCACCGGCGGCGTAGGCCTGCCGCACGATCCACATCCCTGTGCTCACGACGAGCGAGGAGCCGGCCACGAGCGCGACCTCGCACTCGCGGGCGGCCTCCATGGCGTCGCCCATGGAGGCGGGCAGGGATTCGCCGAAGAAGACGACGTCGGGCTTAACGAGTCCGCCGCACACCGGGCAGGGGGCGACCTTGAAGGTGGAGGCTTCGGCCTCGGGGCGGTCGGCGGTGGCGAGGACGGCGGGGTCACGGTCGTATTGAGGCCAGTTGGGGTTGAGGGCTTCGAGGTCGGCGGCGTAATCGGCGCGCGGGAAGCGCGCGCCGCAGTCGAGGCAGCGCACGCGGTCGAAGGAGCCGTGCAGTTCCCATACACGCTTCGAGCCGGCCTTGGTGTGGAGCCCGTCGATGTTTTGGGTGGCGATTCCGATCAGGCCGGCGGTCTCCAGCCGGGCGAGGGCGGTGTGCGCCCCGGAGGGCTGGAGGGCCTGGAACTGGCGCCACGTTTCGTGATTGCGTTGCCAGACCCAGCGCTGCCAGACGGGGTCGGCGGTGAACATGTCGTAGTCGATGGAGGGTTTTTCGGTGGTGCCTTGGCCGCGGTAGTCGGGCAGGCCGGAGTCTGTGGACACGCCCGCACCGGTGATGGCGAGCGTACGTTTTCCGCGCATGACCTGCGCGAGCGCGGCGGCTGCTTCGTTTGGATCTGAAATAACCATGATCCTCCTCTCTTTTTTGATCCTACGCTCTCCGGTCGCAGGGCGCGGAGGGTGGCGCGCGTTGTCTAGAGGCGCGGCGCCGTCGTCGTGCAACACTTTTCAGCCGGGGACTAATTGGCTACACGCTTTACCAAATCCGTGAGATAATTAGGGCGTTAGGTTTCCAACGCAAAGGAGCACACGTGGGTATCGCAACGCGTGAAGTATATGACGAGATGCTGGATCGGGCGAAGGCCAACAAGTTCGCCTACCCGGCTATTAACGTGACGTCCTCGCAGACCCTGACGGCGGCCCTCCGGGGTTTCGCGGAGGCGGAGTCGGACGGCATCATCCAGGTTTCGGTCGGCGGCGCAGAGTACGCTTCCGGCTCCACGATCAAGGATCGCGTGGCGGGCTCGCTTGGCCTGGCCGCGTATGCTCGTGAGGTCGCCAAGAACTACCCCGTGACGATCGCCCTGCACACCGATCACTGCGCCAAGCAGAACATCGACTCGTGGATCCGTCCGATCATGGAGCTCTCCGCGAAGGAGGTCGCCGCTGGTCGTGAGCCGTTCTTCCAGTCGCACATGTGGGATGGCTCGGCGGTGCCGCTCGCCGAGAATCTGGAGATCGCCAAGGAGCTGCTCGCCCTGTCGCAGAAGTCGAACACGATCCTCGAGATCGAGATCGGCGTTGTGGGTGGCGAGGAAGACGGCGTCGTTGGTGAGATCAACGAGAAGCTGTACACCACCGCTGAGGATGGGCTGAAGACCGTCGAGGCACTGGGCCTGGGCGAGAACGGTCGTTACCTGACCGCTCTGACCTTCGGCAACGTCCACGGCGTTTACAAGCCGGGTCACGTCAAGCTCCGCCCGGAGCTGCTGGGCGAGATCCAGGCTGAGGTCGGCGCGAAGGTCGGCAAGGAGTCCCCGTTCGACCTGGTCATGCACGGTGGTTCCGGCTCCTCCGCCGAGGAGATCGCCACCGCTGTCCGCAACGGCGTCATCAAGATGAACGTGGACACGGATACGCAGTACGCTTTCACTCGCCCGGTGGTGGATCACATGTTCCGCAACTACGACGGCGTGCTCAAGGTCGACCAGGAGGTCGGCAACAAGAAGATGTATGACCCGCGCTCGTGGGGCAAGCTGGCTGAGGCCGGCATGGCCGCTCGCGTGGTCGAGGCTGCTGAGCGTCTGGGCTCGGCTGGCAAGCGCATGAAGTAATTCAGGCGAAGGAATGGGGCGGCTTCGGCCGCCCCATTTTCGTGTGCGGCGTCGGCGCCTGTGTGCCGGCGGATGCTACGCGGTGTGGGCTCGCGATGTTGCCACGCCCGGGCGTGAGCGTGGCGGGGCGGTTGTCCGAGCGTCGGGACATATTCCCTCAAAATGTGGACCACCGCCTCCCGGATGGTGGTACGCATTAGACTAGGTCGGTAGGCTGAGAGGTTGGCCTGCCATGGGAAGAGACCGACAAGCCGAGACAAGTGAGGACAGCATGCCAGCAATCGTGATCGTCGGGGCCCAGTGGGGAGACGAGGGTAAAGGCAAAGCGTCGGACCAGCTCGGCGCAGAGGTCGACTACGTCGTCAAGTTTAACGGGGGCAACAACGCCGGCCACACGGTGATCGTGGGCGAGGAAAAGTTTGCCCTGCACCTGCTGCCGGCGGGCATCCTGACGCCGGGATGTACGGCGGTGATCGGCAATGGTGTGGTGGTCGACCTGGACGTGCTGTTTGAAGAGCTGGAGGATTTGGCAGCGCGCGGCGTGGACACGTCGGGGTTGCGGATTTCCTCGAACGCCCACATCATCCCCTCCTACAACAAGAAGATTGACGGGGCGAACGAGCGCCTGCTGGGTAAGCGCAAGATCGGCACCACGGGCCGGGGCATTGGCCCCACCTACGCGGACAAGATGAACCGGATCGGCATCCGCGTCCAGGACCTGTTTGACCCCTCGATCCTGCGGCAAAAGGTGGAAGGCGCGCTGCACCAGAAGAACGCGCAGCTGGCAGCGCTGGGCGAGGCCACGTTCGACGTCGACGTCGTGACGGAGGAGCTGCTCGCCTACGCGGATCGGGTCCGTCCGATGCTTTTCAATTCCTCGGCGGAGCTTAACCGCGCGCTGGACGAGGGCAAGACGGTGGTGTTCGAGGCCGGGCAGGCTGTCATGCTGGATATCGACCACGGGACGTATCCGTACGTGACGTCGTCGTCGACGACGGCGGCCGGCGCCTGCACGGGCTCGGGCGTGGGCCCGCGACGGATCGACCGGGTGGTCGGAGTGGCGAAGGCCTACATCACGCGTGTGGGCGAGGGGCCCTTCCCCACGGAGTTGCTGGACGAAGCCGGCGAGCGGCTGCGCGAGGTCGGCGGGGAGTATGGCACGACGACGGGGCGCCCGCGGCGGTGCGGGTGGTACGACGCCGTCGTGGCACGCTACGCAACGCGAATCAATTCGCTGACGGACATCGTGGTAACGAAGCTGGACGTGTTGACGGGGATCGAGCAGATTCCGGTGTGCGTGGCCTACGAGATCGACGGGGCGCGCGTGGAGGACATGCCGGAGAACCAGTCGGACATGCACCACGCCAAGCCGATCTACGAATACCTGCCGGGCTGGGTGGAGGACATCTCGCACTGCCGGGAGTTTGCGGATCTTCCGGCCAATGCGCAGGCCTACATCTTGCGGCTGGAGGAGCTGTCCGGGTGCCGGATCTCGTCGATCGGGGTGGGCCCGGAGAGGGCGCAGACGATCGTGCGGCATCGCTTGCTCGGCTAGGAATGCGTGCACAGACGTGAGGTGGGCGTCGGCCTGCCTGGCGCGGCCCCGCGGTGCGGGGCCGCCGGCGTCTCGGCGTCGTCGACTACGCGGCGGATTTGCGCCGTTTGTACCGCGTTGCATCGTAGCGCAGGCGGATCGTTGGTGGCCCACATTAGGATGAGACAAGGGAATTGCGCTAACCGCTCAATGCCCGTTAGTCCCATGGGAAATACCCTTTCCTTAACAATAATGGGATGTGGAAGTAATCCAACATCGCCGGTCTCTAGGAGGAAATGCGATGACTGAAACTGCGTTCACTGTTGAGGACGTCCGCGCAGGCGCGCCGGAAGTTGCGCCTAACGATCTTGTGGAGTGGGTGGCTGAGGTAGCCAACATCACTCTGCCGAAGGACATCTACTGGGCAGACGGCACCGACGAAGAGTGGGATCGTCTCACCAGCGAGATGGTTGAGGCCGGTGTGTTCACCCGCCTGAACCCGGAGAAGCGCCCCAATTCTTTCCTGGCTCGTTCGTTGCCGTCCGACGTGGCGCGCGTTGAGTCCCGTACCTTCATCTGCTCCGAGAAGGAAGAGGATGCTGGCCCGACCAACCACTGGGCCGATCCGAAGGAGATGAAGGAGACCCTCATCGGCCCCAACGGCGTGTTCCGTGGCTCGATGCGTGGTCGTACTATGTACGTCATCCCGTTCTCGATGGGCCCGCTCGGTGGCCCGATCTCGCAGCTCGGCATTGAGCTGACCGACTCTCCGTACGTCGTCGTCAACATGCGCATCATGACGCGCATGGGCACCGAGGCCCTGAAGCTGATCGGCGAGGGCCGCATATGGGTTCCGGCGGTTCACTCGGTGGGCTATCCGCTCATCGACGCCGAGGGCAACGAGCGCCCTGACACGAGCTGGCCGTGCAACGACGAAAAGTACATCACCCACTTCCCGGAGACGAACGAGATCTGGTCCTACGGCTCCGGCTACGGCGGAAATGCCCTGCTCGGCAAGAAGTGCTACGCGCTGCGCATCGCCTCGACGATGGCTCGCCGCGACGGCTGGATGGCCGAGCACATGCTCATCCTGCGCTTCACCAACGAGGAGACGGGCAAGCAGTACCACGTGACGGCGGCGTTCCCGTCGGCGTGTGGCAAGACCAACCTCGCCATGCTCCAGCCCACCATCCCGGGCTGGAAGGTCGAGACCATCGGCGACGACATCGCCTGGCTCCGCCCGGGTGAGGACGGCCGCCTCTACGCGATTAACCCCGAGGCCGGCTTCTTCGGCGTCGCCCCGGGTACGTCCTACAAGACGAACCCGATGGCGATGGAGACCGCCCGCGCGAACTCCATCTTCACCAACGTTGCGCTGACTGACGACGGCGACGTCTGGTGGGAGGGCATCGACGGCGAGACCCCGGATCACCTCATCGACTGGCACGGCAACGACTGGACCCCGGAGTCCGGCACGCCGGCCGCTCACGCGAACTCGCGCTTCACGGTGCCCGCCTCGCAGTGCCCGATCATCTGCCCCGATTGGGAGGCCCCCGCTGGTGTTCCGATCGACGCGATCCTGTTCGGTGGCCGCCGCGCCACGAACGTCCCGCTGGTTGCCGAGCAGAAGGATCCGGCTCACGGCGTGTTCATCGGCGCCTCGGTCGCGTCCGAGGTCACGGCCGCTGCGACGGACGTGAAGGCCGGCTCGCTGCGTCACGACCCGTTCGCGATGCTCCCGTTCTGCGGCTACAACATGGCCGACTACTGGGGTCACTGGCTTGAGATGCAGGACAAGCTGGGCGACAAGTTCCCGCGCGTCTTCCAGGTCAATTGGTTCCGTAAGGACGAAGAGGGTCACTTCATGTGGCCGGGCTTCGGCGAGAACTCCCGCGTTCTTGACTGGGTTATCCGCCGCGTGGCGGGCGAGGTTGACGCCATCGATGGCATGACCGGCAACTACCCGTACAAGAAGGACTTCAACCTGGACGGTCTCGACGAGATCACCGACGAGGTGTGGGACAAGCTCTTCGCTACCGACCCGGATGCCTGGGAGGCCGAGATCGATTCGACTGCGGAGTACTTCGCTCAGTTCGGCGACAAGGTTCCGGCTCCGATCCTTGAGCAGCTGGACAAGTTCCGTGAGCGTATCGCCGCGGCTCGCTAAGCGCTAGGCGCCTAGGGGAGGGAGGGCTTCGGCCCTCCCTTTTCTGTGCCGTGAGTTCTGCGTGCCGCGCGGGGTGACGGGTGGCGGGGGGTTCGCTGGCCGCATTTCTCGAGCTAGAAGGTGGAATGGGGATATCGCTCGGGTGGTAACTGGGCTACACTGGAAGGACGCAGAGGCCGGAAGGAGGCCACGTGCAACTACCGTCGATCATTCCGAATTGGACCCGTGTCTACACGGGCAAGGTTCATGACGTCTATCAGCCCGTTCATACCTTGGCCCACACGGCTGGGGATACGGTGATCCTTGTTGCGTCGGATCGCATTGCGGTGCTCGACCGGGTGCTGCCGAGTGTGATCCCGGGCAAAGGGCAGACGCTCACGGCCATTGCCGCGTGGTGGTTCGACAAGCTGGAGGACGTGGTGCCCAACCACTTCCTTTCCACTGACGTGCCGGATGAGGTGGCGGGTCGCGCGATGCTGGTGCAGCGGCTGCGGATGTATCCGATTGAATGCACGGTGGTGGGCTACATGACTGTGGGCGCATTCGAGGAGTATTCGTGCGCGGGGACTGTCGGCGGTCAGGATGTGCCGAAAGGGCTGAAGGTGGGCGATCGGCTCCCGGAACCTCTGTTCGTACCCTCCCGAAAGGGGGAGGCCGGTCACGACGACGAGACGATCAGCTTCACCGAAACGTGCGACATGGTGGGTCACGAGCAGGCAGAGCAGCTGCGCGACATTTCTTTGCAGTTGTACGAGCGGGCCTTTGAGATCGCGAAGGCGCGGGGCCTGATTATCGCGGAGTGCAAGCTCGAGTTTGGGGCATCCTACGATTCGGGCGATAGTGAGTTCGTGTTGGGCGATCAGGCGTTTACGCCGGATTCGGCGACGTACTGGCTGGAGTTGGAGGCAAAGGAAGGTTTGCCGCGGGCCTTCGGCAAGGAGTACGTGCGTAACGCGGTTCGTAAGAGGGCTGCCGAGTGGATCAAGGGCCACGGGCCGGCGCCGATCTTGACGGCCGACGTGGTGGAGGAGATGGGTTCGCGTTACCGCCTGGTGGAGAAGATGCTCCTGTGCGAGGATCCCACGGAAGAGGAAGAGGGTTAGCGCCTCTTCCCGGTCTGGGCGTTTGGGTTGGAGTCCTCCGGCGCCCGACCGGCGGCCCGTACCGCGGCACTCGCCGGCCCTCTCACCGCGGCACCCACACCCTCGGCCCGCGCCCCACCTCCCCAATACATTCTCAGCTGGGAAGAGCCGGAAGCCTTGACGAGCGCAGACCCGCCAGCCCGACTCGGGTGCAGCAAGGTAAGCCCTGGGGAGGGCGGCTTCTCTTGGCTGGCTGTCATAGGGTAAAACTGAGGTCGAAAACACTGGCCAATTTATGAGAATCTCTATGCCATCCTTTTGAGGTCAATTATTCTGGCAAACGTCCGGGGTCTGAAGGATCCCGCTGATCAATGTGAGGAGTTGGAATGGATGTACAGCTAGAGCGTGTCTATGAAGAGGCACTGAAGCGTAATCCCACTCAGCCTGAGTTTCAGCAGGCAGTTCGTGAAGTGATCGAGAGCCTCGAGCCTCTCCTGCTGGAGCGGAAGGACTACCAGGAGGCGGCGATCCTCGAGCGCATTATCGAGCCTGAGCGTCAGATCATGTTCCGCGTGGCCTGGCAGGACGATAACAACAAGGTGCGCGTCAACCGCGGTTACCGCATCCAGTTCAACTCGACGCTGGGCCCGTACAAGGGTGGGTTGCGTTTCCACCCGTCGGTGACGCTGTCGATTATTAAGTTCCTCGGCTTCGAGCAGATTTTTAAGAATGCGCTGACGGGCCAGGGGATCGGCGGCGGTAAGGGCGGGTCGGATTTTGACCCGCACGGCAAGTCCGACAACGAGGTCATGCGCTTTTGCCAGGCGTTCATGAATGAACTGTCCTCGCACATCGGTGCGGATATCGACGTTCCGGCGGGCGATATCGGTGTGGGTGCGCGCGAGATCGGCTACATGTTCGGCCAGTACAAGCGCCTCGCTCGTCGTAATGAGGCGGGCGTGCTGACAGGCAAGGGCATTGGCTGGGGCGGCTCGCGCGGCCGCACGGAGGCCACAGGCTACGGCCTCGTGATGTTCGTCGACGAGATGCTGGGCGAGGTCGGCGAGAACCTGGAGGGCAAGACGGCGATCGTGTCCGGATCTGGAAACGTGGCCATCTATGCGATCGAAAGGCTGCAGGCGGTGGGCGCGAAGGCGGTGTCGATCTCGGATTCCTCCGGCGCGGTGTTTGACCCGGATGGGATCGATGTGCCGCTGCTGAAGGAGATCAAGGAGGTGCGCCGCGGGCGCGTCTCGGAGTATGCGGAGGCCCGCCCGAATGCGATTTACCACGCGGGCGGCAAGGTGTGGGGTATCGACGCCGACATCGCCCTGCCGTGTGCCACGCAGAACGAGGTTGATGCCCAGGATGTCCGGGCGATGGAGATGGGCGGAATCCGACTCATCGCCGAGGGCGCGAACATGCCGCTGACTCCGGGTGCGATCGAGGTTGCGCAGGAGGCGGGCATCATTTATGCGCCGGGCAAGGCGGCCAACGCTGGTGGCGTGGCTACCTCGGCGCTGGAGATGCAGCAGAACGCGGAGCTGCAGTCGTGGTCTTTCGACGACGTCATGGCGCGGCTTGCGGCGATCATGCACGATATCCACCACACCTCGCTGGAGACGGCGGCGGAGCTGGGTAAGCCCGGCAACTACATGGTGGGGGCCAACGCTGCGGGCTTCATGAAGGTGGCCGACGCGATGCTCGAGCAGGGCGTGATCTAGTCCGGTTCGTCTGGCTATCCATGAGGGGCGGTGTGGGCCGCATCTTCGTACATGCGAGGATGCGGCCCACACCGCCCCTTTCGGTTGGTTGACCTCGTGATCTGGCGCGCGTTATCGATCCGTTAACGTGCTGGATAAGGGTAGTGGGAAAAATTGTCGGAGGCTGATGCCTAGAATGGATCTTGTTGATGGACAGAAGAAGGGATGTTTTCCATGTCGAAAACGAACAGATCGTCGCTGCGCTCGGTGAGCTTGGCGACAGCGATCATGCTGGGGACGGCGGCGCTCGCCGTCCCGGCAGCGGCGGTCCCGGAGGATACCTCCTCCTCGAGTGTCGTTGACGTTGCCGAGTCCGAAGCCCCCGCGGGGTCGGAGGGGAGCGCTGCGGCTGGCGAATCTGAGGCGGCCGGATCCGAAGCCACCCCGACGGCTGGCGAATCTGAGGCCGCCGGATCCGAAGCCGCACCGGCTGCTAGCGAGTCCGCGGATACCGATGGGGGAACCGAGGGCTCGGGCGCGGCGCCGGACGGCGCCCAGGGCACCGCGGCGGCGGAAGCCACCGGTGCTGCTGACGGCGCCGTGGTCATCGACTTCGGTGTCATCTCCGATTTCCACGGGGCGATTAAGACCGCGCCGGCAATGGCGAAGATGCTCGATGATCGCCGCGCCAACGCCGAAAACTTTGACTTCCTCGCCGTGGGCGACTCGGTCGGTGGTTCGACGTTCGAGTCGGCCATCGCCAAGGACGTTCCCACGCTTGAGGTGCTCAACGCGATGGGGCTGACGACGTCGTCGGTGGGCAACCATGAGTTCGATCAGGGCTATTCCGATCTGCGCGATCGTATCCTGGGTCTGGCGAAGTTCACCTACCTCGGTGCGAACGTGGAGGGCGCGAAGGAGATCGCGGATCCGGGCTACGTGGTGCGCACGTATGGCGGCGTGAAGGTTGCCTTTATCGGCACGGTCACGGCTGAGACCCCGTCGCTGACCTCGGCGTCGGCGATCGAGGGCCTGACCTTCAAGGATCCGGTGCAGGTGACGAACGAGATCGCGAAGAAGATCAAGGCTGATGGCACGGCCGACGCGGTCGTGGCGCTCATGCACGACGGTATCTCCAAGGTCGAGACCCTGGGCCCGGATGTGGACCTGGCCTTCGGCGGCCACACGCATGTGGCGGGGGAGGCGAAGACCGCCTCGGGTGCAGCCGTGTGCCAGCCAGGCGCCTCCGGGAGCACCGTCTCTTTCGCGACTCTGAGCGTTTCGCCCGACGGCGTGTCTAGCTCCTGTGCGAACGAAGCTGTCCCCGTTCAAAGCAGCAAAGAGGGTGCCCCGCAGGTCCCCGTCAATGCTGAGATCAAGGCGCTGGTGGATAAGAAGCTCGCGGAGTCCGACAAGCTCGGCGCCGAGGAGCTCTTCCGGATCGACGGTGTCGCCAACCGGGGTACCGACAAGCGCAGTGGGGATGAGGGCGCCAACCGTGGCACCGAGTCCTCCGCAGGAAACCTCATCGCCCAGGCCTTCTACGAGTACAGCCGAACCCTGGCCAAGCCGGCGGACTTCGGCGTCATGAACTCGGGCGGCATCCGCGCCGACTACGACCCGAATGGGGACGGGGTCGTGACGTTCAAGGAGTCCTTCAGCGTCCAACCATTTGGCAACTCCTACGGCACGCGCGTCATTCACGCGTCGGACCTCTACGAGCTGCTTGAGCAGCAGTGGAAGCCCGGTAGTTCGCGCCCGATCCTGCGCCTGGGCCTGTCGGACAACGTCAAGTACGTCTACGATCCTGCCGCGGATTACGGCTCGCACATCCTCGCGGTTTACCTCGATGGCAAGTTGTTGGCTAAGGACGACAGGGAACTGACGGTTGCCTCTTCGTCCTTCCTGCTCGACGCGGGTGACGACTTCACCGCCTTCGCCAACGCCGGCAATCCGGTGGTGGACACGGGAATCATCGACCACGCCGCGTTCAACGAAGTCGCTAAGGTGTGGGCCGCGGACGGCGCGGTCAAGCCCGACTACACGCAGCGTTCCTTCGGTTACACTGGCCCGCGGACCTTCGCCCCGGGTGAGACGGTCACGGCGGAACTGTCCTCGCTCGCGATGACGTCAACGGAACCGTTGCCGACCAAGGTTGAGGTCGCGCTCAACGGCACTGAGGTTGCCACCGCTACGATCGATACGACCGTTGTCCCGCAGCTCGACGAGACCGGCAAGGCGTCCGTGTCCTTCGTGGTGCCGGAAGATGCCGTGGCTGGCGACGGCGTGCTGATGATCTCCACCGACGACAGCTCCACGGTTGACCTGCCGATCTCCGTCAGGGCCGCCGGCTCGACCGTCCCGACCCCCGCGTCTAACATCTACGGCGAGGCCACCGGCGACAAGCTGGCGGACATCTGGGGCTTGAACGGCGCGGGTGAACTGTACTTCTACCAGGGCGGCCAGACGCTGAAGACGATGGGCCTGCTCGCGTCCGGCTTCGAAGCGACGAACATCGTCAAGGTCAACGACCTCAACGGTGACAAGCGTTCTGACTTCCTCGTGACCACCGCCGATGGAGCCATGTTCGTCTACGCCTCGACGGGCAACGGCCACCTCAAGGAGGGTGCGCGGGTTGGCCACGGCTGGAACGGAATGGATCTGGTCTCCTACGCCGGCAAGGTTGGCGGGGTGGATTCGATCGTCGCGCGCCAGAGCGCGACGGGGGAGCTCTACCGCTACACGGTCACCTCGGCGGGCGTGACGAGCGCCGGTAAGGTCGGCCACGGTTGGGCTGCGATCACGAATATCGTCTCGGTGGGCAACACTGCGGGTAGTGCGGACTGGGACATCTTGGCTACCACCGCTGACGGCAAGCTCATCTCCTATGAGACGATGGCCTCGGGAGTGCTACGCACTGTCGGCCCCAAGGGTCACGGTTGGGCTGACTTTACGCAGGTATTCGTCCCGGGTGACCTGACCGGCGACGGCGCCCACGATCTGGTGGGCGTGCGTGACGGAGTCATGTACCTCTACGAGAATACCGGCAACGGCTGGTTCGCGAAGCCGAGCCAGATTGGTCATGGCTGGCACGCCATGACAATCGTTCGCTAAGTGGGATGGGGGCCAGGGGAGCAGCAACGCTGCTCCCCTGGCCCGCCCCGATGGGTAGGATCATTTCATGAGACGGCGGATTGACGAGTCGCAGGGCATGGAGCTGGTGCGGGCCTATGCCTCGGGCGCGGAGCTGAGCCGTGCGCAGCTGGCAACGGCAGTGCGTTTCGCGCTGGAGGAATTCGCCACGCGTCACCCCGGTCGTAGCGTGGAGATTCGAGTCCCGTGGGTGGGGGCCGTGCAGGCGATAGCCGGACCGGTTCACACGAGGGGTACCCCGCCGAACGTTGTGGAGTTGGATGGTGGCACGTGGCTGGATGCTACCCTTGGTCGGCCGGTGGATGAGTCCAAGATTTCCCATTCTGGCACGCGGGCTGACCTAGGCCGCTATTTCCCGCTGTTCGGCCGGGCACAGCTGGCCGCTCCGGGACGGAAGGACGACCGGGACGAGGGCCCCGGGAAGGCAGAGCCCGAACCGGCAGAGCCCGAGCAGGTAAGCCCCGGGCGGGCAGAGCCCGAGAACGTAGAGCCTGGGCAGGCAAGCCCCGGACCGGCAGAGCCTAGGCGCACGCGCCCGGGCGTGCGACGATGAGGTGAGCTGTGCGGCAACGGTTCATCAATCCGAACGTGGTTCCAGCTCGGCAGATTTCTTCCACGATTACGAAGCTGGTCGAGGCGGAGGCCCCGGCCGCGTTCTCCCCCGAGGCGTTGGCGGAGGCGGCGTCGGCCAGGCGGGACTTTCCAGAACTGCCGGACCGCACCGACCTGCCGTTCGTCACGATTGACCCGGAGGGCTCGCGCGACCTCGACCAGGCGATCTTCATCGACGGTGACGTCCTTTACTACGCGATCGCCGCGGTGGGCCTGTTCGTCCGGCCGGACGGGGCGCTCGACGCCGTGGCCCGCGAGCGGGCCACCACCATCTTCCTGCCGGATCGCTCGATCCCGCTCCATCCAGAAGCACTATCAAACGACGCCGCCTCGCTCCTCGCCGGTCAGCTTCGACCTGCGTACGTGTGGCGCTTCGAGCTCGACGCCGGAGAGGTGGCTCGCACCGACCTCGAGCTGGCCCGGGTGCGTTCACGCGCCCAGCTCACCTACCAACAGGTCCAGGCCGCCTACGACGGGGCGGGCCAGCTTCCGATCAACGTGCCGCCCGGTCTGGCGGAGGATCTGGCGCGCGTGGGGCGCCAGCGCCAACGCTTGGAGGCGGAGCGCGGCGGCATCTCGCTGAACCTGCCCGAGCAGCGGGTGGAGCACGACGCGGGCGGATACCTGCTCAAGCTGCGCGAGGTGACGGGCGCGGAGGAGTGGAACTCCCAGATCTCGCTCATGACGGGCATGGAGGCGGCCAAGATCATGATCGGGGCGAACCTCGGCATCCTGCGCACGCTCCCCGCCGCGCGCGAGGAGGATCTGGAGCGGCTCCGCCGGGTGGCCCGAAGCCTCGGGCACGACTGGCCGCTCAGCCAGGACTACACATCCTTCGTGCGCGGCCTCGACCCATCCCGCCCGGCGGCGCTTGCCTTCCTGTACGAGGCAGCGAGGCTCTTTCGCGGCGCGGGCTACCTCGCGCTCCCGGTCACGCGCCCCGACGACGTCGACCTGCGCCACCACGCCATCGCGGCGCCCTACGCCCACGTCACCGCGCCGCTGCGCCGGCTCGTGGACCGATTCGGCCTGGAGCTGTGCCGATGCGTGCTCGCGGGCGATGAGGTGCCATCCTGGGTGACCGAGGCGCTGCCGGAGCTACCCTCCCTCATGGGTGCGGGCACCCGACGAGCCAACGCCCTGCAGGGCCGCGCGCTCGACGCGCTCGAAGGGCTGACCCTGCGCGGGCGTGTGGGGGAGGAGTTCACGGCCGTCGTCGTCGAAGAAAGGCAGGCTGACGGAAAGCTCAAGCGGGGGCGGATATCCATCGCAGAGCCGGCCATGGAGGGCGTGGCGACCGGCGATCGCATGCCGGTGGGGGAACAAGTGCGCGTGCGGCTGACCGGGCTGTCGGAGGAGCTCAAGCCCACCTTCGTCATCGTCTAGCCCGCCTCGTGGGTGCTCGGCAACCGCGGGCGGAGGTCTGCGATCTACACGAGCACCGACGACGGCAACGTGGGTGCGCGGTAACCGCGGGCGGAGGTCTGCGGGAGGAATCCCACCGCGCCGCCGACGTGCAGGTAGCTCCCACTCTCCGATGGTTTCGGCCGTGGTCCAACCCATGTCGCCCGAATGCAGGCACACTGAAAAGCCAGCCGTGAAGCTGGCTCCCCGCGAGGATAGCTAGAGGCTCAGCGCCTCATGTCGAAGACTGGCGCCTCAATCGTCGGTTGCCGGAGGAATCTCGTAGGATTCGGGATCGTACTCGTCCCAGGAATCGTAGTCGTCCGGCTCGTCCTTCGGTTCGGAGCGACCTGCGAGTTCCCTTTCAAGGGCCTCATAATCGGTCTCCGGGCTGAAGTACTTCAGGTTCCGTGCGACTTTTCGCTGCTTGGCTCTTTGACGGCCGCGCCCCATATTGGCTCGACCCCCCTCAACTCGTCTTGGAGCAGGCACTGTGTGCGGCTCCGCTTTATCTCAATAATGGTTCGTGGCACATACTTTACCCCGAAAGGGGTAGGAATCTCTACGTGAAGCGACATGTGTGCGGCGGTGTACGCCCTTAGTGGAAACCGTTCCGGTGGCCGGCGCCGGGTCGATATCGTCTCTCGAAGGTGCAAGTCGCTTCGCAGCGAGCGCGCTGACCTGCAATAGCTAGTGCGCTGACCTGCAATTTTGGGGTGTAGAAATTATGTTTAGGCTTGTGAGACGGACGCCAACGGTCATAAGATGGACATTGGTTTTCGATACTTGCGGGCTCGTCAAACCGGAGCGGGAGAGATGAGAAAAGAACCTGAGAATCGCTGGTCACCCCCACACACGAGGAATAAGATGGATTTAGAAACAGACTTGATGACCCCAGCTGAGGTCGCGGCGCTATTCCGGGTTGATCCCAAGACAGTGGCGCGATGGGCGGACAGCGGCAAGTTGCCCTCGATTCGCACGCTCGGAGGCCACCGACGCTTTCCTCGTAAGGAAGTCCTAGAGAAAATTCAGCTACCGCAGCACGAAGAAGAATAACCGTGGTGCAGGTAGACGTGGCGGTGGGGCGGCGCTGAGCCGCCCCACCGCCACGTCTACCTACGTTTACTTGATGATCTTACGGATGACGAAGATAGCGACCACGGCGATCGCGGTTCCGATGATGGCCAGCGCCTTCGTGTCGCCCGCCTTGGCGTCGTCCACTAGTCCCATCGCCTGCTCCTTGCCCTGGTTGAGCTTGTCCTCGGCGTAGGCGCGTGCCTCTTCCTTCAGGTTGTCCGGGTGGAGCCTGCCGGCGAGTTCGTTGACGGTGGCCGTCAGCTCCTCGCGCACGCGATTCATGTCGGCGTCGATCTGCTCCGCGGTGCGGGTGTCCTCGATGCCCTTGGGCGCCTCGTAATCAACAGCTTTCTTCTGGCTCGCGTTCGTCATTTGATTCCCTTCTTAACCGCGTCGATGTCCTTCTCCAGGCCGCCCTTGGGGTCCACGATATGCTTCTGGGCCGCCTTGAAGCGCTGGATGCCGATGAGCGCGAGGATGAGGATGATGAGGAGGAGGCCACCGGAGACGACGAGGAACGCCGCCCACGTCGGCATCACCGTGGCCAGTCCGTAGCCCGCGGCGAGCAGCAGCGTGCCGAGCATGTAAAGGGCGAGCACGCCGGCGACGGCGAGCAGCACGCCCCCGATCCCGAGCTTCTTGACCTTAGAGGTGGCCTCTAGCTTGGTGTAGCGGATCTCGTCGCGCACCAGAGCCGAAAACTGGGCGGTGATCTTGGCGACGAGCTCGCCGATCGATAGGCCACTCGCGGCCTTCGGACCTTTGCCCGAGAGCGTGGCGGGACCCTGTGGCGTCAGTGGTTCTTTTTCAGTCACGAGAACTCCTTTGCTTTGTCCCTCATTTTCGCACGGAACGACCACCTATTTCGACCGCTATCCGTATCTGCAACGTCGCTAGCTCGTGATACGGCTCAACGAGGCCGGACTCCAGGTTCCGCTGTCGCTTGGCGGTGGCGCGCCTGGGAGGGCGGGCCCGCCGTCAGGCGGGCCCGCGGACAGGGGGTCGACCTTAGTAGCCGACGGTCTTGATCGTCTGGCGCAGGGCCTCGATGGAGGACGTCAAGCGCTCCTCCTCCGACTCATTTAGCGACAGCGGCAGCGCCCGCTCCACGCCCGTGTTGCCCACGATCGACGGCACGGACAGCGACACATCCGAGGCACCCGGGATGCCGTGAAGGGGCGAACTGACGGGGAGCACGGCCTTCTGGTCGCCGAGCACGGCCTCCACGATCCGCGCGCCCGACACGCCGATCGCATAGTTCGTGGCGCCCTTACCCTCGATGATCTTGTAGGCCGCGCTACGCACCTCGTGCTCGATCTCGTCGAGCTGGGCGGTGGTGAATGCCTCGCCCTGCGGGGTCACGATGTCGTGTAGCGGGATCTGGCCTACGGTGGCCGTGGACCACATCGCGAACTCCGAATCCCCGTGTTCGCCGATGATCATTGAGTGGACTGAGCGGGCCGAGACGCCGAGCCGCTGGCCGAGTAGCCAGCGCAGGCGCGAGGAGTCCAACACCGTGCCTGAGCCGAACACGCGGCCCTCCGGCAGGCCCGCGATCTTCGTGGCAACGTACGTCAGCACGTCCACCGGGTTCGTCACCAGGATGAACACCGCGTTCGGGGAGCGCTCGATGAGGCCCGGCAACATTGATTCGAGGATGGCGACGTTCTTCGCCGCCAGATCCAGGCGCGTCTGGCCGGGATTCTGCTTCGCGCCGGCGGTGATGACGACGACGTCGGAATCGGCCGTCACGTCTTGGGACGCGCCGCCGATGATCGAGGAGGACTGCATGAACTGAGTGCCGTGGGCGAGGTCGAGAACCTCGGCCTCCACCTTGGATTCATTCAGATCCTGGAGGGCGACAACTTTGGCCGAGCCGCGGATCATCGCCGCGTATGCGAGGGCGGTCCCGACAGAACCGGCGCCGATCACTGACAGTTTCGAGGTAGAAATGCTCATGCCTCAAGTCTGCCAAGGGCGCCCTAAATAGGGAAGGGACTTGCGGGTCTTTGAGTCAGTCCGGCGGCAAATGTGGGGCAACGCTCACCGGCGCAACCGGCCGGCCACCTTACCCACCAGCATCGTCACGCCCGCGGCCTCCGGCATGCCCAGTGCCCGCATAAGGAGGAAGAACACCAAGCCGACGACCGGCGAAATCACGGCAATAGCCGCGCCCGACTTCCACAGTGAGGAGGCCAGGGCGTCGGCGCCAACCGCCCACACCACCGCGTAGCCGATCGCCGCGCTGACACTCGCGACCACCACCAGCTTGGCGTGCGTACGCCACATGCGGTTGATGTCCAAGCCGCCCAGACGGCGTCGTACCAGCAAATACGTGACGACCCCGGAGAGGATGTTCGTCGTCGCCATCACCGCGCCGACGCCGAAAACCACCCACGAAGGAGGAAGGAAACCGCACGCCATAAAGCCGACGATGCCGACCACCTGCCAGGGCAGGCCGACGAGGAATGCCGCGCGGGTATCCTCAAGCGCGTAATAGACGCGGTCGAGGACGGCGATCGCGCTCGCACCCGGAAGACCGATCGCGAGCACGGCGACGACGTTCGAGATCGACGAAATGACCTCAGGCGACGACCCCGGCGAGAGGACGCGCGTGACCGGCACCGCCAACACCACGAGGAGCGAGGCCGCCAGGAACATCAGCGTCGAGGTCACCCGCAACGTGTAGGATGCCTCGGCCCGAACGCGCACAAAATCCCGATTCACCGCGGCCTGAGCCAGCTTGGTGAACAGTGCGGTCACGATGGAAACGGTAATCACCGAGGTCGGGATCGAGTAGATCGTGTAGGCCGTGGAATAGCCGAGGTTGCCGACGACGGCGTCGAGGTCCATGCCGGCCTGCTGGGCACGCATCGTGGCACCCGCCGCCACATTCGACTGTGCGATCGTTGGCAGCATGCCCACACCCATCATCGCCATGACCCACAGCGAGGCCTTGCCCGCCTGGCCGAGCCCCGAGCCGCGCCACCTGAAGTCGGGGCGGTAGCGGATCCCCTCCCTGCGCAGCGGAATGAGCAGGATGCCCGCCTGGGCGACGATTCCGAGCGTGTGGATACCGGCGAGCATGTTGCCGCGCGCCGAGAACCAGGTCGCGGCGTCGGATGCGGTGGTGACGTCGGCCGGGCCCCAGATCCACAGCATCATCGCCAAGCCGCCGATCGCGATCACGTTGTTCAGGGCCGGCGCCCACATGTACGGGCCGAAGTTCTCCCGGGCGTTGAGGATCTGACCGAAGATCGTGTACATGCCGTAGAAGAAGATCTGGGGCAGGCACCACAGCGCAAAGAGCACCGTGAGCCGGTACCACTGCTCATCCAACGTGGCGGCGTAAATCTTGACGATGATGGGCGCCGCCAGCGTCAGCAGGATCGTGATGCCGCCGAGCGTGACCATGGAGAGCGTCAGGAGTTTGTTGATGAAGGCCGCCCCGGCGTCCTTCGATGTGCGCGTGGCCTTGACGATCGCCGGGACCAGCACCGCGTTGACGAGCCCGCCCGCGATGATCATGTACAGCAGGGTCGGTAGCTTGTTGGCGATGTCGAAGGAGTTGCCCGCCAGCGAGTTCAGGCCCAGCACGGCACCAATCAGCATCGGAGAGCGCACCATCCCCAGCAGGCGCGAGGTCAGCGTCCCCAGGGACATCACAAGCGAGGCCCGAGCCGATCGTTGCTTCGACTGCGCGAAGGTTTCCTCGCCGGGCGCGGAGGCGACGTCGTCGGGCGAGGAGACGGCGCCCTCGGGCCCAGGGACGACGTCGGAAAGCTGGCGTCCGTGACGCGGCTTATAACGGTTGAACATTGGCCCCTCAACGCTGGACGACGTAAACGCACCCATTCTAAAGCAGGCGCTCCGACAAGTCTGCGCGACACTGGCGCAGGACACTGCGCGCCGCCAGCGTTCTCCCGTAAGGTGGAAGAATGTTGATCCCTCATGACGACGAATCCCTCCTCGCCGAGTACGACGAGTTCGTGGACTCCTCCCCACACGCCACTATCTTCCAGACACGTGGCTGGGCCCACGTGAAAAACAATTGGGACGCCTACCACTTCATCCATCGCACCGACGGCAAGATCGACGCCGCCATGCAGGTCCTCGCCGTCGACGACGCCCAGATCGGCGGGCGATTCTTCTACGCCAGCCGCGGCCCGGTCTGCGACCCCCGCGACGTCGACCTCGTCGTCGCCATGGTCAACGAAGCCGCTGACCACGCCCGTGCCGCCGGGGGTTTCCTCCTGCGCGTCGACCCGGCCCTCGCCCGCGACGACGCGGTGGAAGCCGCCTACGCGGCCAAGGGCATCACCTTCACGCGCGACCCGTACTCGTCCAGCCAGCCGCTGATGAACGTGGTCCTCGAGATCCGCGGACGCAGCGCCGAGCAGATCCTCATGGATTACTCCAAGAACACCCGCAAGCACATCCGCAAAGGTGAGAAATACGGGGTGAGCACGCGCGTGGGCACGATCGAGGATATTCCCGAGTTCTACAAGATCGTGCGCATCTCCAACGACCACCACGGCATCTCGAGCCGCCCGATGAGTTACTTCCAGCGCCTGTACGAGGCCTTCCCCGACACCACCCGGCTGAGCTTTTCCATGTTCGAGGGGCGCGCAATTTCGACGTCGCTCATGGTCATCCAGGGCAAGCGGGCCTTCGCCATGTACGGCGGGGACACCCACGAATTCCAGAAGGGCCAGTCCTACCAGCTCGATTTTGAGGAAGTGCGTCACGCCGTCGAGGCCGGGTGCGAAACCTACGACATGGGAGGCATCCTCTCCGACGACGACAGCGATACCCTGACCCACTTCAAGAAGAAGTTCACCGAGGACAACATCGTGTACTGGATCGGCAACATCGACGTGGTGCTCGACCAGGACAAGTACGCCGCGTTCACCGCACGCGCCGCGATCGGGGCCAGCCGGGAGCGATAGGCGGCCGGGGCGTGGCCCGCCGTGGCGCGGGCCAGACCCCGCTCGATCTCAATCCAGCGCCTTGAGAGCCTTTGCGAGGCGCGGCCGGATCGGCAGATCGTAGGTGCCGACGAATTCCTCCACGTTGCCGATGAACTGGCGTTTGAAATGCAACACCCCGGCGTCGGTGGCGCTCTGGGAAAAGTCGCCGGAGATGCCGTAGAAGTTGTAGTACGTCACGTTGTGTTCGGCCGCCCACTCGAACATGGCGCGGTGAATGAGGTAGATGCCGTAGTACGAGGTGAACTCGGCGTATGCGCCCGAGACCAGGTAAAGCAACTCGTTGGGTGAGCGGACGAACAGGCTGGCGGCAAGTACGACCTCGTCGCCGTGGCTAGCCTGCACCGTTCGGGTCTCTTCCTCGCGGCGTGCGAGAACCGCGAGGCGCTCCTCGAGCTCCTTGAGCTGGTTCCTCTGCTTCTTGCCCAGTGCCTTTCCCTCGGCCTCGAGCGCGCCGCGGCGCGCGACCAGGTCCGCCACCTTCGCCTCGATCTGCGCCCGCTCGTCGCCGATCTGGGCGAGGTAATTCCTGCAGTGCAGCAAGGCCACCGGCAAGAATGCGTTCTGTGGCCCAAACTGTTCGACGAGTCGCTTGTAGTATGCGAGCTGCCCGGGGGAGACCTCCGACATCTGCGTCCGCTCGGCCGTGTGCTCGAGCACTCGGCCGAGGATGTCGATCTGGTCGGGGCCCACGAAGCGCACCTCCACGCCGTTGGTTCCCCACCGGTTGAAGGCGGTGCGTACCTGCTGCCCCATCGACTTCTGAATCGCCGGGAAGTCCATCCCCCCGATGTCCTTGACGTAGGAATAGGTGATGGGAATGTCGCCTCGGGTGACGAAGTCGCCGACGACGCGGTGCCCGCCCAGTTCGGCGATCGTCCCATCCAGCTCGCGGGCGGAAGTGAGCTCGTCACCCGGGGTGACGTCGTCGTACACGCGCCGGAATTCGGGGGGCGTGACGCGGACGGAAATCACGCGCGGGTTGCGCTTCGCATGCGCTTTCAGGCCCGTGTAGAACATGCGCCGGGCGCTGGCGGGAGCGTCCGCGGCGAACACGGGCCCGTAGACGACGTTGATCCGGTAGAAGAATCGCGACCAGGTCTGGTAGCTGGCCAACGCCACTGCATAGACTGTGCCCGTGGTCTCCTCGACGACGCCGACCACCTCCACCTTCGCCCCGGAAACCTCGCGCGTGCGCTTGTAGGCGGGAATCTGGGTGAACATGACGCGCGGTTGGCGGCCGATGAAGTCCTCGTAGATGTCCTGCGGGATGGTTGTGAATTTCATTCGTCCACCGCATTCGTGAGTTTGGCGCACAGCGGGCGAATCGGGATGTCGTAGGTTCCCACGTACTCTTCCGCGTCGCCCTTGAACTGGCGCTTGAAGTGCACGACGCCGGCGTCTGAGGCCGCGTCGGAGAAGTCGCCGGTCATGCCGAAGAAGTTGTACCACCGAACGTCGTGGCGGGTGGCCCACTCGAACATGGCGCGGTGGATGAAGTAGATGCCGTAGTAGTCGTTGAACTGGGCGTATGCGCCCGAAACCAGGTAGGTCAGCTCGTGGGGGGAGTGGATGAAGAAGGAGGCGGCGAGCACGATCTCCTCACCGTGCTCGGCGCGCACGGCCTGCGTCTCCGCCTGGCGGCGCTCAAGCACCTCGAGGCGGGAGCGGAGCTCCTTAAGCTGGTTGCGCTGCTTCTTTCCCAGCACCTTGCCCTCGGCCGCGAGCGCGGCCTCCCGCTCGGCGAAGTCAGCCACCTTGGCCTCCACCTGCTCGCGTTCGGCCGCGATCTCGGCCAGGTAGGCGGCGGGCCGGAGCACGGCCACGGGGAAGAAGGCCTCCTCCGGGCCTAGCTTGAGTGCCAAGTCCTTGTAGTAGTTGAGTTCGGAGCGGGTGGGCGGGGTGGTGCCCGTGCGCTCCGCGGTGTGGGTGAGAATGTCGCCCAGCACGCCGATGTCCTCGGGGGAATTGAAGCGGACCTCCACGCCGTTTGTACCCCAGCGGTTGAAGGCGGTGCGCACCTGCTGGCCCGCCGACTTCGTCACCTGCGCCAAGTCCATCCCCTCAATGTCCTTGACGTAGACGAACCTCGTCTGGATGTCGGGCGAATCGTTGAAGTCCTTGTCCAGGTGGGTCGCGCCTAGCTCGGCGAGCAAGGCGTCGACCCGCTTGGCTCGCTCGGTCTCCGGGCCGCGTTCGACGTCGTCGTAATGGGCTCGAACCACCATCGGGACCACGCGCAGGGCGACGACGCGCGGCGTGCGCTTCAGCCAGCCGACCAGGCCACGGTAGAATGCCTCCTCCGCTTCGGGGGAGTAGTCCGCGAAGGTGGGGCCGAATATCAGGTTCGCCTTGAAGAAGAACTTCCGCCACGGCTGCATGACCACCGCGGCCGCCGCGAGAAGCCGCTCTGGGTTACCGTCGACGACGCCGACCACCTCCACCCGTTGTCCCTCCCCGCGGCGGGTGGCCACATAGCCGGGCAACTGGGTGAAGGACATCCGCTCCGCGTCCGCGGCGAAACGCTCGTAGCTGGCATCGTGAAGTCTAACAAATCGCATTATCCCTCGTTTCTTCTGCCCACCAGTCTACGTGAGGGCACGCGATGGAACAGGCAGGTGGCGTAGGCGCTTCGGTGCGGGGGCTAGAAGCCGGTGTGCGTCGGCTTGGGGTAGTGAGCCCGCGTCTTGCGGGCCATGTTCTGCGCGTTGATGATCCGAAACAGGGTGCGGCGGGGGTGGCGGTCGGCGGGGTAGTTCAGCGGGTCAACCGCCGTGCGCTTCAGCGGCTTGACCTGCGCGTACAGTTCCGGGGGCAGGTAGTCCTTGAGCATCCGCAGCGGCAGGACGTGGTACAGGGCCTCACCGGTCATCCGCTGGATGTGGCGCGGGGCGTCGTCGTAATCCTCCACAAACGCCTGCCACACATCCACGCCTCCGGCCTTGAGGTAGTAGTGATTACGGCCGATGCGCGGGTTGAGGTCAAGCCAGTAGGCGGTGGCGGTGCGCGGGTCAATCTTGACGTCGAGGGAGAAGAAGCCACGCAGGCCGACGGCGGTGGCGAGCCGGGCGCCGTCGGTCATGAGCTGGTCGTTGGGCACCACGTGGATAATGCCGGCGTTGCCAAGCAGGCTCGGTTCGTGGTTGCCAAGTAGCACCCGCCCCGAGCCAACCGCTGTCACCTCGCCGCGGCGGTCGATGTAGCCGTTGACCACCCACTGCGTCGTGTCGTCGCCCGGGATAAGCTCCTGAGCGGTGAGGGAGGTGCTGACGCCGGCGTCGTGCCACTGGCGGATGTGTGCGTTGGCCTCGGCGAGCGTGTCGCACGGCAGAACCTTGGCAAGACCGCGGGTGAAGAAGACGGTGAGCTGGGAACGCTCGTCGGGTTTAAGGACGATGGGGAAGGTGAGCTGATCGAGAGCGTCGGAGGCGGAGTTGGGGGAGTCTGTGCTGATGCGGGTCTGGCGCGGCGTGGCAAGGCCGAGGCTGGCGGCCACCTGAGACAGGCGCGTCTTTGAGTCGGCGATCGCGATCGCCTCTGCGGGCGCGTAGGGGAAGATCCACGACGTCGGAAGCTGGTGGCGAAGCCCGCTCAGCAGTTGCACGTCCTCGTCCGTGTTCACGAGCGGCACGACGCGCTCGGTGGGGAATTCCTCGCCTAGGGCGAGCAGGAGCTGGGCGAACTTGTCGCGGTTCGTGATCGCGCGCGGCTCGGTGATCACCAGGTCGAGGATCTTCGAGTCGTCAATGAATCCCCGGTGAATCTGGCTGTAGAGACGCGGCGAAGTCCCCGTGTTCTCATGAATGAGGCGGGCCATCGCGTAATCGGCGAGGTCCCAGCCGAAAATGATGGGGGTGATGTCGCGGTTCATGAGGCCTATTGTACGGGGGTGCGGGCCTTGGCCGGGGCAGGCGCAGATATCGGCCGCCGGCCCGGTGCCGGCGGCTCGCCGGGCTCCTTATCCGCCGGCCCGCCGTGCTCGTTGTTCGCCGGCCCACTGCCGGGTGGTGAGTGTGGGTGTGGGCCCGGAAAACTCCGGGCCCACACGTACCTAGCATGGCGGGCAGGGCCCATTCGTGGGCCCTGCCACTAGGGCGCTAACTGATCGCAACCATCGCCTGCCAGCCATGACCGACCTGGCGGGCAACACCCCACCAGCCATTGGTCTGGTTCTTGTAGGCAAACATCTTCCCATCCTCGCGGATACCGATCAGATCAAGGCGACCATCGCCATCCACGTCACCGGGGATGGTGGCCTGGACGAAGGAATCCCAGCCATGACCAATCTGGCCCACACCATAGACCCCACCATCAGCACTACCCGCATAGGCATACATCGAACCATCAGCCGCAATCGCCACCAGGTCACTGTAAGAGCTGCCCACGAACTGGCCCGGGGCCAAAATCGTGGTCATCGCCGACCAGCCATGACCAATCTTCGTCCCCCCAAACAAGCCACCATCACCGACCTGGTAACGGTACAAGTCACCACTAGCCACCTCACGGGCCACCACATAATCCGCGCTCGAGGCACCAAGCTTGCCGGCATAGACAATATTGTCCATACCATTCCAGCCATGGCCCGCCTGAACGCCCTTAGTCAAGAACCCATCACCTCGCGAGTGGAAGTAGTACAGGTCCCCGTTGTCGTAGCGCACCAGGAGGTCGGCGCGCAGGTCGCCGTCAAGGTCCCGGATCGCGCTGATGTGTGTGATCGGCCGCTCGGCGCAGCCCACGATGCCCTTATGGTAGAACCCACCCGTGCCATCGTTGACGTAGAAATGGATAGCCCCAGACTCATCTACCGACCACAAGTCAGCAAAACGATCACCCGTAGCATCACCCAACACGCCACTCCCGCGCGCCGGCGACACCGGACGATCCATCACCTGACACTGCCCCGGCTCAGGCTCGGGCTCCGGCGCCACTGGCTTCGGGGACAGCGTGATCGTAAAGGTCTTCGAGGACGTGCGCGCAATGCCCGTGCCGTCGTCGGCCTCGCTCATCGTGGCCGTGACCGTGAAGGTCTGCTCCTCGGTGTTGCCCGCCTTGGGTGTGCCCTCGATGGTGCCGGTCTCCTGATTGACGCTCAGACCGTCGGGCAACCCCTCCACGGTGTAGCTATCCGCCAGTGCCGGGTCATTGCCGGTGGCTCGCAGCGCGATGGGCGCGATCGGCGTGCCGTCCTCGCCCTTGACGTTCGCGATCGGATTCAGCGACAGCTCGAAGGGAAGCTTCTTCGTCAAATACTTGAGCGTGAAGTTGACGTAGCCGATCTTGTTGAACGTGTCTGGCTCCATGAGCAGGCCGATCGAGCCGTCGGGCTGGACCGCCATCGTCGTGTAGCCGGTCCCGCCCTCACGAATCTGGCGGGAGATCGCCCAGGTGGCGCCGTCGTCGTAACTCATCTTGACAGTGCCGTTGGCGCGGCCGGACTCCGTGTTGGAGAACAGCAGCACCTTCGAGCGCAACGTGCCCTGCGCGGCCGTCGGGAAGGCGCGGATGATCTGGGCGTTGTTCGTGGCGTCCACGAGTGCCCTGTCCACGTGGACGTCCTTCCAGGTCACGCCGCCGTCGTCGGAGGTCGCCACGATGCGATAACCCTTGCCCGTCCCCGCTGACACGCGGGAGTTCAGCATGAGGCGGCCGTCGGAGAGCTCCACGACCTTGTTCTCGTCGTACTGCCAGCTCTGACCTTCCCGCAGGCCCTCCGTGGCCGACGCGAACTCGCCGCCGTGCCACGTCTTGCCGTGGTCGTCGGAGTAGATCGTGATCGCGCGGAAGCCCGCGCCCTTGAAGCGGCACGCGGCCTGCTGCAGCAGGCGGCCCTTGTGCGGCTCGTGCATCTTCTGGATGCCAGCGCCCGACGTCGCGAAACAGCCGTCCAGCTGCGCCGCGCGTGCCCCGAGCACCTCGTTCGTGATGATGCGCGAGGACCACGTGTAACCGTTATCGGTGGAAGACGTGAGCGCGAAATTCATCGTCTTGCGATACGTCTCATCCACATTACCGTTCTCATCCACGCGGTAGCCCGGGCCGTTCGGCAGACCCGCGTCCAACGAGCCGACGTGGAAGTTGAAGATCTCGCCCGTCGTGTAGTCGACGACGTAGGACGGGTCCGACCAGCCGTAACGCTGACCTTCCGGGGCGACCTTGCCTTCGGCGATGGCTGTCGCCGGGCCCCAGGTCTTCCCGCCGTCGGTGGAGCGGCGCTGCATGATCGAGTTCTCGTTGGGCGAGTCGCCGCCGCGCCAGACGCCGTTGGTGGGGCGCAGGTCGTAGGAGGCGAGGATGTCGCCGTTGGAGGCCACCGCGATCGCGGGGATGCGGATGTTGTAGGCGCTCGTGTTCGACTCCAGGATCTGCAGGTCGGTCAGATTCGCCTCCAGTCGCGGATCGGCGTTAGGCGCGGTGAAGCCGGTTGCGGCCGGGCGGACGGTCGGCGTCGGCGTCGTCGCGCGCGCGGTCTCGACGCTCGTCCGGTCACCTTGGGTCGCGTTCACGACGACGTCGGCGTGGGCCTCGCCGCGCTCGAGGTCGTCCCGGGTCACCTTGTGGGGCAGCTCGCAGGTGTGGCTCTTGCCCGCGGGCACATCGGCCGTGCAGGCGTCGGAGGCGGCGATCGTGATGGGGGCGTCGGTGACGTTGTCCACGACGAGCGTGGCCGTCAGCTCATCGCCCACCTGGTAGTTGTCCTTGCCGGTGCCGGCCGTGAACGTGAAGGAGGAGATCCGTGCCAGCTTGGGAAGGACCTGCGTCGGGCTCCCCTCGAACGGGGCGAAGGCAGTGGTGGCGCCCGTGTATCCCGTGTTGGCGTAGGCCTGGAACGTGATCGACGGCGTGAATGAGCCGCTGGCGACGTCGGCTTCGGTCACGGTGTGCTTCGGGAACGGGCAGGACTTGGTCGCGCCCGCCTCGAAGGTGTTCCACTTACAGCCCGACCAGTTATCAAGGTTGGAGTCGGTGGCCTCAAAGGAGCGGGTCTTGCCCGTGTCGTTCGTGACGTTGAGGTTGTACTGGATCACGTCGCCGACCTGGAATGGGGCCTCGTCCGCGTTGGTGATCTCGAACGTCGCCTTGAGCGTGGGGAGTGCCTGCGGTTCGAGGCCGTCGATCTCGGCGCGCACCTCCGTAGCGGTGAGCGCGCGGTTGTAGATCTTCAGCTCGTCGACGACGCCGGTGAAGCCGGTGCCGCCCAGGATGTCGGAGGGGACGGCCACGGGGTTGTTGATGCCCCAGTTCTTCAGCTCGAGGAGCTCGCCGTTGACGTAGAGCGCGATGCCTTCCGTGGAGGAATTGGTGGCGGTGATGTGCGTCCACGTGTTGTTGGCGAGGGTGTAATTGTAGGTCAGCACCCCGCCCGCCCCCGGCAGCACGTGGAAGCCGATCTTGTCCTCCCGATTCGCGGCGAGGCGCTGGGAGACCGCGCGGACGCCGTCAGCGGACTGGATGATCGACGCACGACCTGTGGCCGTGGGCGCCTTCACCCAAAAGCCGATGGACCAGTCGTGGGGGAGGTCGAGCGCCGGGTAGGTGATCTTGGCGCCGTCCTTGATTTCTACCGCCTTGCCGACCTTGCCCTCGACGAGCGGCAGGTCGCCCGTGGGGGTGCCATCGCGGCTACCCCACTGATCCTTCGTGGCGGATTCATCGAAGGAATAATAGGAGACGTGGGTGTTGGCGGGGGCGCCGGCGTCGTCGGCGGCAGCGGCCAAGGGGGTGAGCGGTGTCAGAGCGAGCGCTCCGACCGCAGCTGTGGCGAGAGCGAATCGTCTCCGCCAGGCTCGGGTTTTCCTCATCATTTTCCTTTCGCATCATTGCGATTGCGTGGACCGCGTCGGTGCGGGCACGGGGAAAGCCAGTTGTCAGACAATCGCACCGTCCAGCGTATGCGGGGTAGGCGGAGGGTGCAACCGTTTTACGACAATGGATTGGCTCTAGAATGCGCATGTCGGACGGAGCCGGCGTAGGAGACGGGCGCGGATGTTCCCGCGCGGGGGCCGGGTGGCGAAGGCTGCTGTGCGGGCCGGGTAGCGAGAAGGCCCCCTTTCGGGGGCCTCGCGGTGGCTCCGACCGGCGTCGATCCGGTGACCTTTCGATTTTCAGTCGAACGCTCTACCAACTGAGCTACAGAGCCTTAAGAAAAAGCCCGGGGTGCCGGGCAGTTCCTTGCGACCCTGACGGGACTTGAACCCGCGACCTCCGCCGTGACAGGGCGGCGCGCTAACCAACTGCGCTACAGGGCCAGATTGGAATTTCTTCCTGCTTCTGGTGAAGCCGTACCCCCAACGGGATTCGAACCCGTGCTACCGGCGTGAAAGGCCAGCGTCCTAGGCCACTAGACGATAGGGGCTCGTTCCGTGTTACCGGGAACGTCGATAAGCTTATGCGGATTTCGCAATCTTGCCAACTTGGGCAGACGTGTTATGTGCCACTTTACCATGAAAGCCCATAACGACGCCGTTCTGCCCGCCACAGCCGGATCCTGCGTGGGCCGGTGTGGGCCGGTCGGCGTCGTGCGCACGGGGGCGTGGCGGGCCCGGGTGAGTTGTCAGCGAAACGGGCTAAGGATTTGTTCCGGGCGTGGCTTAGCCTTGGATCATGAACGTAATTGCCGCGCTGCCGATCGTGATGGCTACCAACCAGGGAGATGACACCGTGGAGGCCGCCGTTGAGGTGACCTTCGACGTTGTAAAGATGATCCTGACCATCGGCGCGGGCATGCTCGTTGGCATCCTGGCGGGCCTGCTCCTCATCGCCGGCCTGCGGATACTGACCCGGCGCAGCGTCCACATGGACGGGGTCTATCACGCGGTGAGCAGGCGGATGGAGGTCCTGCTGGCGGTAGTCGGCGGGTGGCTCGGCTTCCACTACAGGCTGACGGTGATGCCGGCAACCCCGCCCGACTGGCTGGACTGGGTGGCGCACGGATTCGTCCTGGCGATTATCGGCGCGGTGACGTGGGTGCTGTCCGGCCTGGTGGACGGCGTCACGCGGGCAATTAACGATTCCATGGCGCAGCGTTCGCAGGACCGCGCGGCCAGGGTGAAGACGCAGACGCAGATCTTGCGGCGAGTGATCAAGGTCAGCCTGTGGATCCTTGGCGTGGCGGTGGCACTGCTGACATTCCCAGGAGCGCGGGCGGCGGGCGCGTCGATCTTCGCCTCGGCGGGAATCATCTCGGTGGTTGCCGGCCTCGCGGCGCAAACCACCCTGGGCAACGTGTTCGCCGGCCTACAGCTGGCCTTCACAGACTCGATCCGGGTAGACGACGTCGTCGTGTACCAGGGCAACTACACCACGGTGGAGGAAATCACGCTCACATACGTGGTGTTGGCGGTGTGGGATGGGCGCCGGATCATCGTCCCGTCCACGATCATGACCACAGAGTCCTTTGAGAACTGGACGCGCCGGGCGCCGGAGATGATGGGCGACGTGCTGATCACGGTGGATTGGGCCGTGCCGATCGACGCGGCGCGCATGCGTTTCGAGCAGATCCTGCGCAACACGGCCCTGTGGGATGGTCGCACCGGTGTGCTCATGGTGTCGGATGCCTCCCAGGACCGGATCACCCTGCGCTGCCTGGTCTCGGCAAAGAACTCGCCCACGCTGACCGACCTGCGCAACTACGTGCGCGAGGAAATGGTGCGCTGGATCCAGGACGAGGCCCCGCAGTCGGTCCCGCACGAACGCCACTACATGGGCGAGCCGGGAGACTTGGCGGCCCGCAACGAGGCGACGTTCGAGCTGGTGCATGAACGCGGGGAGGGCCAGCCTCCGACTTTCGAGCCGGATGGCGCCGCCCAGCCGGACACGCAAGAGACGGAGATCCTGTCGGCCACGGACGTGGCGAAGCTCATGCGCGTGCCGCTCGCCCAGCGCGAAGCCGAGCTGGACGCCGAGCTCGATGATGCCACCCCCACGGACGAAACGCCGACGACGGGCACGAGGTCTGCCATCTTCACCGGATCGCCCGAGGCGGAGGAACGGGCTAAGGCATTTTCGGGCCCCGGCGAGAAGGCCTACGAAGAGCGTAAGCTAAACACCCAAACTCAAAAACTACCTGTCACGGAGACGCAAACAAAGGACGATCAATGACTTTCCGCGTGAACAAGACTGACGACGAATGGCGTGACATCCTCACCCCCATGGAGTTCAACGTGCTCCGGCTTGCGGGCACCGAGCGTTCCGGCACGGGCGAGCTACTCAACGAGGATCGCCCCGGCATGTATCACTGCCGCGCGTGCGACGCCACGCTATTCCGCTCGACCACCAAGTTCGACTCCCACTGTGGTTGGCCCTCCTTCTACGACCCGGATGAGAAGGACGCTGTCATCTACGTGGAGGACCGCTCTCACGGGATGGTCCGCACCGAGGTTCAGTGCGCCAACTGCGGCTCGCACCTCGGCCACGTCTTCCCCGATGCGCCGCAGACCCCCACTGGGCGGCGCTACTGCATGAACTCCGTGGCGCTTCGTTTTGAACCCGACGCCTAGGGTGGAAGTCCTCACCTTCAACATTCAATACGCGACTCCGGTGCCGGCCGGCCAGCCCACGGCATCCCCGGGCGCGGGGAAACGGGCCGGGCTCGGCTCGGCACGGTTCGTAGCCGCGCAGATCGCGCGCCTGGACGCCGACGTGGCCGGCCTGCAGGAGGTCGACCGTGGGAAGTGGCGTTCGGGCCGGGTTGACCAGCTTCGACTGATCGCGCAGGCCAGCGGCGCGAATGCGCTGTTCGCACCCACCCGCCGCCGCTACGGCATGGGGCTAGTCAGCCGATGGCCTGTGCTTCGCGCCCGCATACTGCGCCTGCCCGGCCGGGCAACCTCGCTCATTCGCGACGGGAGGCCGGCGCGGTGGCGCGAGCTGATCGACGTCCTGCCGGCCGCCCGCGCCTCCCGGCGCGGGCGGGAAAGCACGTGGCGCATCAAATGGCCAGATCAGCGGGCATGCCTGTATGCGCTTCTCGACACCCCGGATGGCCCGATCGCGGTGGGCGTGACACACCTGTCAACGGTGAGGCAAACCGCCCGCGAACAGCTCGCGGTGGCGTTGGGCGGATTCGACCACTTCGCGCCCGGCGTTCCCGCCCTCCTCATCGGCGACCTCAACCTGCGGATCAACCACGTGGAAGAAGAGCTCATTGGCCACGCGGCGGCCACGCCCGGCCCGCCCACCTTCGAGATCCTCCACCGCGGCAACGGCACGCCCAGCTGGGACCCCCGCATCCAGATCGACCACGTGCTCGGCCGCGGCCTCTGCGTGCTCCAGGACCGCACCGTGCCGATGCCGGTCTCGGATCACGCGGCCGTCGTCGTCGGCGTGACCGGCTGTACACGGACCGATACGCAACCGGACATTCGCCCGTAACACTCGCCAAACACGCAAGACCACCCCACAGCTCAGAGGAGGAGCCGCCCGGGCGCGGCGCGGCCGCCACGAGTAGGCTGAGGCGAGTGAATGACGTGTTATTGAGCATCTGGACCCTCCTGGTCTACACGGCGATCGGCGTCGCGCTCGCGAAGTGCCGCGTGGTCCGGCCGGACGCGGACCGGGGGCTATCCAGGATCGTGTTCTTCGTGACCATGCCGGCGCTGCTCATGCGCACGGTCGACACCGCCCACCTCGCCGACGTCTTCTCGCGCGGCCTGATCGCCAACATCCTGACCGCACTGATCCTGCTCGGCCTCTACTACGCGATAGGCGGGAAGTTTGGGCTGTCGGGGCCGGAACGGACGGTCGGGGCGATGGCCGGCGCCTACACCAACGCGGGCAACGTGGGCATCGCCTACCTGCTGGCAACGGTGGGCCAGGCGACCGCGGCGGCGGGGGTGATCATGTTCCAGGTGCTCGTGCTGGTACCCTTCGCGTTCTTCATGCTCGACAAACAGACCGGCTCGGCCGGGGCGGGCTTCATGGTGCGTGCCGGGCACGCGCTCATGCAGCCGCCGCTACTGTCCGTGCTGACCGGGCTGGCCATCAACCTGTCGGGCTGGCACCTGCCACGCGCGGTCACCGTCCCGATCGACGCCCTGGCCGATGCCACGGTGCCCGTCATGATGATCGCGATGGGCGTCTCGCTTGCCTCGGCGAAACTGCGCCGGGGTAAGGAAGCGGTGCCGGTGGTGGCGTCGGTCGGGTTCCGCGTCCTGCTGTCGCCGATCATCACGTTTGTGATCGCCATGGCGCTGGGCCTGCAGGGCACACAGCTGCTGGCCGCGATGGTCGTGTCCGTCTTCCCCACCGCCAACAACCTCTTCGCGATCGCACACCGCTACGAGGCGGGGGTGGCCTTGGTCCGCGACGCCGGCGTTGCCAGCGCGCTCGCATCTATGCCTATGCTTGTTATCGTGGCGGCGATTTTCTATGGCTAAGTCAGAGGGGCGGTGGGGCGACCGGGACGCGAGGCGGCTGACCGGGAGCCTGAACTTCACCGACACTTCCATGCGCTCGGCCGCCCCCGGCATCCTCATCGCGGCGGGCCTCATCCAATACCTCGGCGCCTCGATTGCGGTGACACTCTTTGCGGTGGCGGCGGTGGGTGCCGTGGCGTGGGGACGCGTGGCGGTGGCCGCCGTCGTGATGCTGATGTGGCGACGCCCGAGGCTCGACCTCCGTAGTGAGCTCGGGCGGCGTCGGCTTGGGCTGGCGGCCGTTTACGGGCTGGCGCTGGTGACGATGAACGTGGTGTTCTACGAGGCGATCGCGCGGATCCCCCTCGGCACGGCCGTGGCGCTCGAGTACCTCGGTCCGGTGATCCTCGCGGCGGTGACCGGCCGCGGCTGGCGGATCTGGACCGGGATTGTGCTCGCGCTTTGCGGGGTGTTCGCGATCTCGTGGGTCGGGGTGGATGTCTCGGCGCCGGGTGTGCTCGCCGGCGTGATCCTGGCGATCGCGGCGGGCGGAGCCTGGGCCGTCTACATGTGGATCGGGTCGAAGGTGGCGCGCGCCGGGCGGGGCACCGACTCCCTCGCGGTGGGCATGAGCATCGGGGCGCTCGCGTTCGTGTGGTTGGCGATCCCCGATTTTGCGGTCATTGCCACGAACCCGAAGCTGCTCGCCCTCATGGTCGCCGTGGGTGTGTTTTCCTCGGTAGTGCCCTATGCGCTGGAGCTGTTCGTCCTGACGAAGATCCCCGCTGGCACGTTCGCCCTGCTCGGGGCGCTCTACCCGGCGACCTCCCTGATCGTCGGCATGATCGTGTTGCGCCAGATCCCTACGCTGGGTGAACTCGGGGGACTCGTGCTGATTACCGTGGCCGTCATGCTGGTGACCTGGACCCCGCGCCGGCGCCGCGGCGCAGCCGCGGGGCGGGCCGGCCGTTAACGCCGATGCGGATGCGGTGGCTTTGACTGCCCCGGCGCGCGTCTGCCGTCTGCCCCTGGCGCGCCGTGACGATTTTTCCGCGGGCGCTGAGCGGGGTAGACTTTGCGCGTTGGGTGGCGGCGCCGTAGGCGCTCAACCAACAGCGCGCCAGCGCGGGCCTCTAGCTCAATTGGTCAGAGCAGCGGACTTTTAATCCGTAGGTTGTGGGTTCGAGTCCCACGGGGCCTACCACACTCCCCTCTTATTTGGGGTACTCACCCTGACAGACTCGACGCTCGGGGATGAGTTCCGCAATCGTCTTGCCTTCCGGCGGGAGGAAATACCACCGGGCAGGGTCAAATCCTACATGCACGTATAGTGCGGCGATCGTGTCCCCGTTAATGTGGCTCTTCCCAGTTATCTTCCCAGTTAAAGGCGCATCGGGGGGTGTGAGGGTGTGGGGTTAGTGAAAAGGGTCGGGATCTTTCCATGATGGATGCGTACTACCGCAGCATCGGGAAGGCCCCGACACTTCACTTGAGGATTTGGCCTACCGCCCGACACTTCTCTTGAATATACCGACTGCCGGTGCCTATATGGGCCTGGTTGGCTCCAGATTCCTGAGTTGTGTCGGTGCCCGACACTTCTCTTGAATATACCGACTGCCGGTGGCTATACGGGCCTGGTTGGCCCCAGATTCCTGAGTTGTGCCGGTCGCTCCCGCACTACTCAAGGTCAGCGAATTCCACCTAAACTGCACCTTAATTGGGAAAGCCGTTAATGCACGTCGCCCACAGCGCCCGCAGGCACGTCGCCCACAGCGCCCGCAGGCACGTCGCCCACAGCGCCCGCAGAATAGTCCCGAACGCGATCACGCCTGCTTGCCACCGGCATGACTTTCCTCTTTCTTCCCACATCAGCCCTGATCTGGGGGACAATAGAAGGACAACGCAAGGAGGTCGTCATGTCAACACCACGTAGGCCCGCACAGCTCAAACCCGAGCAGGTGGAGATGATTGAAGGGGGCGCGGACACGGCCGCTACTTCCGAGCTTGCCCACACCTCGGCGCAGGCGATCGTGCCGCTGGGGCGCGTTCACGGGGAGGACCCGGAGGTGCGCGACCGGGTGCTCGCGCTGATCGCCGACGAGGGCGTGGACACGATCGCGGAGTCGTGGGTGAGTTCGCCCGAGGAATCGCTACCGGGCGTGCTGTGGCGCGGATTCCTGCTCGCGGAGTGGGTCCGCCGCTTCCCGCAGGAGGCTGAGGAACGCTACGGCGCGGCCCGCCTCGCGGTGGGGGAAGAAGAGCCTGAGAAGCTGGAGCAGGTGGCCACGCCGCGCGAGGTTCGTGCCCTGTGGGACGAGGTGTTCAAGGGGAACTTCACCGGCGACTTCGCGGCGGTCCTGCGGGCATCCGCGCGCCTGACGGACTTCCTCGGCCGCGTCCAGCCCACCTGGATCGCCTCCGACGATCACCCGCTCGCCACCGAGGTCACCCGCCGCGACACCGCCATGCTCCGCACCGCCGAGGAATTCCGCCTCGCCGGCGAGCGCCTGCTTCGCGGCGCACTCGACTAACGGGCGAACGCGTAGCGACGAACCCGCCGCCCCGCGCGGGCGCCCATCCTCGTCTAAGATGTAGTTGGGGTCAGCGCAACCGGCGGGCCCCGACCCCTGCCAAGCGGGGGTGTTGATCCTCCCACACTAGATCTGAGACGATTCGGATATGAGCGACGAATACTTTGACGACGATTCCGCTCTCGTGGAATCCACACCTAGTGACCACCTTGATTTCGGCGATGTCGCCGAGGGTGCGATCCAGGACTTCCTTGACGAGGACGAGGAGGCCGGTGAGCTCTCCTCGCAGGAGATGGCAAACCTGCGTGCCCGCGTCCAAGAGATGCGGCTGGGCGCGTCCGTGTCCACCGCGGCGCTTGTGGAGGAGGCCGAGCGGCTCGTGCGCGAGGCCGAGGTCGCCGAGGAACGCCGGAATCAGCCTGACGCCGAACCAAACCCCGCCCACCTTGGCGTTCTGCCCGAGGGGCGCTTCCTCGACCGAGAACTGTCCTGGCTGGCGTTCAATGAGCGCGTGCTGGAGCAGGCGGAGGACCAGACGCTGCCGGTGCTGGAGCGGGCGTGGTTCTTGGCGATCTTCGCCTCGAACCTCGACGAGTTTTACATGGTCCGCGTGGCCGGCCTCATGCGCCGCATCGCCACGGGGATGGCGGTGACGAAGGCATCCGGCTTGACCCCGCGTCAGGTGCTGGAGGGGATCACGGCCCGCACCAAGGAGCTTCAGGAGCGCCACGCCCGCGTTTTTGCTGAGGACGTTCAGCCGAAGCTGGCCGAGGTCGGGATCGTGATCCAGCATTGGTCGGACCTGGGCCAGACCGAGAAGGATCGCCTCTCGAAGTTCTTCCGCAAGCAGATCTTCCCGGTGCTGACCCCGCTGGCGGTGGACCCGGCCCACCCATTCCCCTACATCTCGGGCCTGTCGCTGAACCTGGCGGTGCTGGTACGCAACCCGAAGACGGACAAGGAGCTCTTCGCCCGAGTGAAGGTCCCCCAGCTGCTGCCGCGCTTCATCGCGGTGGACTCCGAGGGGCGCCCCTACCGCCCGGAGGACGTGCCGGCGGACGAGCAGGGCAAGACTTCCTACATCCCGCTGGAGGAAGTGATCGGCGTCCACCTGGAGGCGCTGTTCCCGGGCATGGAGGTGGTGGACTACTCCACGTTCCGCGTCACCCGTAACGAGGATCTTGAGGTGGAGGAGGACGACGCCGAAAACCTCCTCAAGGCGCTCGAGAAGGAACTCCTGCGCCGTCGTTTCGGCCCGGCCGTGCGCCTCGAGGTTGAAAACGACATCTCGAAGCGCGTTTTGCAGATGCTCACCCGCGAACTGGGCGTGCGCGAAGAGAACGTGCTCCACCTGCCGGCCCCGCTGGACCTGACGGGCCTCAACGTCATCCACGACCTGGACCGCCCGCAGCTGAAGTTCAAGAAGTTCGTGCCGGTCACGGCCCGCGGAATCTCGGACGTGGAGTCCTCCCGCGCCGCGGACATCTTCGCCGCGATCCGCCGCCGCGAGATCCTGGTTCATCACCCTTACGAGTCCTTCTCGACGTCGGTCCAGCACTTCATCCGCCAGGCCGCGGATGACCCGAAGGTGCTGGCGATCAAGCAGACCCTCTACCGCACCTCGGGCGACTCCCCGATCGTGGACGCCCTTATCCGGGCGGCGAACTCGGGTAAGCAGGTGCTCGCGGTGGTGGAGATCAAGGCCCGCTTTGACGAGGAGAACAACATCGAGTGGGCGCGCAAACTGGAGCAGGCGGGTGTGCACGTGGTCTACGGAATCGTGGGCCTGAAGACGCACTGCAAGCTCTCGCTCGTCGTGCGCCAAGAAGAGGACGGGCTGCGCCGCTACGTCCACGTGGGCACGGGTAATTACAACCCGAAAACGGCCCGCGGGTATGAGGACCTGGGCCTGTTCACGTGCGACCGCGACGTCGGCCAGGACGCCACGCGCCTGTTCAACCAGCTGTCCGGCTACGCCCCGAAGGTGAAGTTTCATCGCCTGTTGGTGGCGCCCACGGGTATCCGCTCGGGCCTCATCGACCGTATCGAGCGCGAGGTGGCGAACAAGGAGGCGGGCAAGAACGCGTGGATCTGCTTCAAGGCGAACTCGCTGGTGGACGAGCGGCTGATCGACGCCCTCTACCGCGCCTCGCAGGCGGGCGTGCCGATCGACATCCAGGTGCGCGGGATTTGCTGCCTGCGGGCGGGCATCCCGGGCATGTCGGAGAACATCAACGTCCGCTCCATCTTGGGTCGTTACCTCGAGCACTCGCGCGTGTACGCGTTTTGCAACGACGACGATCCGGAGGTCTGGATCGGCTCGGCCGACCTCATGCACCGCAACCTTGATCGCCGTATTGAGGCGCTGATCAGGATCGTGGAGCCGGATCAGAAAGAGTTCCTCATTGAGATGGTTCGCAGGGCGACGTCGGACGAGGTGCGTTCGTGGCGCATGACGGCCGACGGCTGGGTGCACACCACCCGCGACGCCGAGGGTAACCTGCTGGTTGACACCCAGGAGGAGCTGATGGCTCGCGCCCGCGCGACAGTGGTGGACCACCGCTAGGGGTCGCGCGTGTCGGTTGATATCAGGGCCGCCGGCGCCGTCATTTGGCGCCGGCGCTCCCACAGGCTGGAGGTTCTCATCGTCCACCGTCCCACGTGGAAGGACTGGTCTTTCCCGAAGGGAAAGGTCAAGGGCGAGGAGACGCTACACGAGTGCTGCATCCGGGAGATGAAGGAGGAGACCGGTCACGACGTCGTGCTCGGCGCCCCGCTCGGCTGGCAGCATTACACGGTCGGTGGTGGCAAGAGCAAGGAGGTGCGCTACTGGGCGGCGACGGTCGCCCGGAAGGGGCATCCGGCGCTCGCGGCCCGGCGCAAGGCGCATCCGGCGTCGAAGAAGGAGATTGACGACGTGCGCTGGGTCACCGTCAAGGCGGCCCACAAGCTTCTCACCCGGAAGGGCGATCGCAAGATGCTCGACCACCTCACGGATCTGGACAATCGCGGGCTGGCGTGCACGACGCCGGTGCTCATCGCGCGTCATGCGCGGGCGACTAAGCGTTCGGTTCACAAGGGTCCGGAGCAGACTCGGCCGCTGACGAAGACGGGGCAGGCGCGGGCCAAACGCCTGGTGGCGCTACTGGCAGCGTACGGGGTGGAGAAGGTGGTGAGCTCGCCGTGGAAGCGGTGCGTGGACACCGTGGCCCCGTACGCGAAGGCAACCGGCGTGGGCGTTGACGAGCGCGAGGAGTTGACCGAGGCATCCCACGCGAGGAAGCCGAAGAAGACGGCTGCGGCCCTGGGCCGGGTTCTGTGTGCGGGAGAGCCGGCGGTGGTGTGCGTGCACAGGCCCACCCTGCCCACCGCGCTGGAGGTCCTGGGCGACGTCACCCCGCCTCGGCTGCGCCGCCAGCTGCCGGGGAAGGACCCGTGGCTGAGGACGGGGGAGATCATGGTGGTGCACGTGGCGAAGAAGAAGGGCGAGTGCGTCGTCGTCGCGTTCGAAAAGATCCGGCCCGCGATGTGAGCGGCGTGCGGAGCGTTGAGTCCACCAGGCCGGGCGCCGGCGGGTGTGAAGTAATCTACAGGCAGTTCACCTCACGTTCACCGGGCGTGTGCTGCGCGGAAAGGTAGCCCTCTTAGCGTTGAACTCAGGGAGTTCTCCCTCAAGTTCTACATTAAAGGATGGATACTGTGAAGATTGCACGTCACCGCGCAGCTGCCGGCCTTGCCCTTTCACTTTCGCTCGTTCTCGCCGCCTGCTCGAGCGGCGCCGGCAACGGGGAGAGCACGGGGCCCGGAGCCGCCTCCACGTCGGGCACCCAGTCGTCCGGCTCGCTCTCCGGCACCATCAACGGTTCGGGTGCGTCGTCGCAGGTCAACGCCCAGCAGGCTTGGCGCGACAACTTCACCGCCGCCACGGGCGCCGTCGTCAACTACGACGCCACCGGCTCGGGCACCGGCCGCGAGCAGTTCCTCGCCGGTAAGGTCGACTACGCCGGCACCGACTCGGCGCTGAAGGAGGACGAGGTCGCGGCCGCCACCGAGCGTTGTGGCGGCGAGAGCCCGATCGAGGTTCCGCTCTACATTTCCCCGATCGCCATCGCCTTCAACCTGGATGGCATCGACTCGGTCAACATGTCGGCTGACGTCATCGCCAAGATCTTCAAGCAGGAGATCACCAACTGGAACGATCCGGCGATCGCGAAGCTGAACGACGGCGTCAAGCTGCCCGACATGCCGATCATCCCGGTCAACCGCGCCGACGACTCCGGCACCTCCAAGAACTTCCAGCAGTACCTGGTCGAGTCCTCCGGCGAGTGGGACTACAAGCCCGAGGACACGTGGCCGATCACGGGCACCCAGTCCGCCGAGAAGACCTCCGGTGTGGTCAACCTCGTCAGCTCCACCCCTGGCGCCATCACCTACGCAGACGCCTCCCAGATCGGTGATCTCGGGACCGTCGCCGTCGAGGTCGCCGGCGACTTCCTCGCGTACTCGCCCGAGGCCGCTGCCGCCATCGTCGACAACTCCGCCCCGGCCCCCGACGCCACCGACCGCATCCTGACGGTCGACCTCAAGCGCGACGGCTCCGTCAAGGGCGCCTACCCGGTCGTCCTGGTCTCCTACCTGGTGGCCTGCACCCACTACGACAACGCCGATACCGCGAGCGTCGTCAAGGAGTACTTCACCTACATGGCCTCCCAGGACGGGCAGAAGATCGCCGCGGAAGCTAACGGCGGTAACGCCCCGATCTCGGATACCCTGCGCAAGCAGGTTATGGCCGCGGTCGACCAGATCAAGACCAACTAAGAGTTGACCGGTGTGGGCCAGCCCCTCGGGGCTGGCCCACATCAGGATCGGAGCTGTGGTGTTACAAACTATAGAGTCGGCCGGTGAGCCGGCTGATCAGACGGCCAAGGACGTCGCTCCGGCCCCGACAGGAGCGCTAACTCCACCGTCGGGCCGGGCTCGTTATGGCGATCGGATCTTCCGCGAGATCTCCAACCTTTCCGGAATCAGCATCCTCGCCCTGCTGGCCGCCGTCTTTATCTTTCTCCTGTTGTCCTCGGGCAACGTGCTCATCACGCCGAGCGAGGAGATCGTCGAGGAAGTGGGCTTTGCCCGCGGCCAGAACTTCTGGCAGTTCGCCGGGACGACCGTCTTTGGCACGCTGTTGGCGGCAATCATCGCACTGTTTATCGCGGTGCCCTTCGCGGTGGGGATCGCGCTGTTCATCTCCCACTACGCCCCGCGCAAGCTGGCCGCGATCTTCGGTTACGTCATTGACCTCCTGGCCGCGATACCCTCCGTGGTTTTCGGCCTGTGGGGCATGTGGACGCTCGAACCGCTGATGCGCCCTGTCTTTACCTGGATCTCGGACATCCTGACCCCGATCTTCACCTTCCTGAGCGGCAAGGCGGGCCCTGACGGGGCCTGGGAGGGTGGCCTGCCCGGGTTGTCCTGGCTGGCTGAGCACTACGAATGGTTCCCCGACGGTACCGCCGCGGCCTTCGTGCCGCCAGCACGCAACATCCTCATGGGCGCGGTCATCCTCGCGATCATGATCCTGCCGATCATCACCTCCCTCTCCCGCGAGGTCTTCGTCCAGACCCCGCGCCTGCAGGAGGAGGCCTCCCTCGCGCTGGGAGCCACCCGCTGGGAGATGATCAAGATGGTGGTGCTCCCGCACGGACGTTCGGGCATCGTCTCGGCCTCCATGCTGGGTCTCGGCCGCGCACTCGGCGAGACGATGGCGCTGCTCATGGTGCTCTCGCCGGGAATGATGATTAACTTCAAGCTCATGAGCCCCGGCCAGCACTCCACAATCGCCTCACAGATTGCCCTGCGCTTCCCCGAAGCCTCCGGCATCGAATCTGACTTCCTCATCGCGCTTGGCCTGATCCTGTTCGTCATCACGTTCGTGGTCAACTTCATCGCCCGCGCGATCGTTGCCCGCTACGCCGAGTTCTCAGGAGCGAATGCATGAGTGTCATGGTAGCCACCCCCCAGAAACAACTGCCCGCGTGGTTCACGGCAGCGGCCCTCGCCGCCTCCGCGGTCCTGGGCGTCCTTGGCGCGCGCATCTTCCACGCCGGCGTCGTCGGCGTCGTCATCTTCCTGGCCGCCTACACCCTGATCGTCGTCGCTGCAGGCTTCGGGGTCGAGGGCCGGCGCTACGGCACCGACCGCCTCATGACGTCGATGATCGTCGGCGCCTTCGTGGCCGCCGTCATCCCGCTCCTGTCGCTGCTGTGGACGGTGCTGGTGCAGGGCTGGTCGCGCATGTCCGCCTCCGGCTTCTTCACCGCCACCACCTTCGGCCAGTCTATGCCGGACTCGGTGACGGGTGCCGGGCACGCCGTCGTCGGCACCCTCCTCATCACGGGCGTGGCCGCGCTGATCTCGGTCCCGCTTGGCGTGCTGACCGCGGTCTATCTGGTTGAATACGGCAAGGGTAAGCTCAAGCGGGTCATCACCTTCATGGTCGACATCATGACCGGCATCCCCTCCATCGTGGCCGGCCTGTTCGCTGCCGCGATGATCCCCATGATCAACCAGGCACTGTTCGGGCAAGCCCAGTTCAAGAACGGTTTCGCCGGCGCGATCGCACTGGTGGTGCTCATGACCCCGATCGTCGTGCGCAACACCGAGGAAATGCTGCGGCTCGTGCCGAACGAGCTGCGCGAAGCCTCCTACGCGCTGGGCGTGACGAAGGCCGCCACCATCATCCGCGTCGTGCTACGCACCGCCGTGTCCGGCATCATCTCCGGCATTTTCATCGCCATCGCCCGCATCATCGGCGAGTCCGCGCCGCTCATGATCACCGCCGGAACCACCGACTTTTACAACTACAATATTTTCCAGAACCAGATGTACACCCTGCCGGTGTACGTTTACAACCAGTACGTCTCTGGCAACTCGGCTGAAGCGTGGGCCGGAGCACTCCTGCTCATTCTCGTCGTTCTTCTCCTCAACCTGTTGGCACGCTGGATCGCCAAGCGGTTCGCCCCCAAAGGCGAAAAGTAGCCGCTGGTCAAGAAAGGATTTTCATGTCTGAAGGCATCAAGGTACGCGACCTCAATATCTACTACGGCGACTTCCTCGCCGTGGAGAACGTCAACGTCGATATTGAGCCCCGCTCCATCACCGCCCTCATCGGCCCGTCGGGCTGCGGCAAGTCCACCTTCCTGCGTTCGCTCAACCGCATGCACGAAGTCATCCAGGGCGCCCACGTCAAGGGCCTCGTGGAGATAGACAAGCAGAACATCTACGGCCCCGGCGTCGACCCGGTTCAGGTTCGTCAGCACGTGGGCATGGTCTTCCAGCGCCCCAACCCGTTCCCCACGATGTCCATCGCCGACAACGTGCTCGCGGGCATGCGCCTCAACAATAAGAAGCTGCCCAAGGCCGAGGGCGAGCGCATCGTGGAGGAGTCCCTGCGCGGCGCGAACCTGTGGGAAGAGGTCAAGGATCGCCTCGACCGTCCCGGCTCCTCCCTCTCCGGCGGCCAGCAGCAGCGCCTCTGCATCGCCCGCGCGATCGCGGTTCGCCCCGAGGTGTTGCTCATGGACGAGCCCTGCTCGGCACTCGACCCGATCTCCACGCTCGCCATCGAGGACCTCATGCAGGAGCGACGCTCGAACTACACGATCGTGATCGTCACGCACAACATGCAGCAGGCGGCCCGCGTCTCGCAAAAGACCGGTTTCTTCAACATCGAGGGGACGGGCAAGCCCGGCCACCTCGTCGAATTCGATGACACGGAAAAGATCTTCTCCAACCCGAGCAATAAGGAGACGGAGGACTACGTGTCGGGTCGTTTCGGCTGACGCGAGGCGGCTGGTCGCCGGCGGCGCCACCGGCGGCCAACCTCGGCGCTAGATAAATAGGTGCAGCAGGTAGCTCACCGCCGCGGCGACGAGGCCGGCCGCGGGGAATGTGATAAACCAGGCCCCCACAATGTTTCCGGCGGTCGACCACCGCACAGCGGACCGTCGGGTGGTCGCGCCCACGCCCATCACCGACGACGTGATCGTGTGCGTGGTGGAGATGGGGGCGTGCCAGAAAAACGCCGTCGTGTAAAGAACAGAGGCTGCGACGGCCTCCGCGGCGAAGCCCTGGGCCGGGTTGAGGTCGGCGATCTTGGTGCCGAGCGTCTTCATGATGCGCCACCCGCCCGAATACGTGCCGAGCGAGATCGCGGTGGCCGCGCCGAGCTTGACCCACAGCGGGACGGCGCTACCCTCGTGGTAGCCGCCCGCCACCAGCGCGATCACGACGACGCCCATCGTCTTCTGGGCGTCCTGCAAGCCGTGGCCGAGCGCCACCGCCGCCGCCGAGATGGTCTGCGCCACGCGGAAGCGCTTCATCGTCGCCTTGTAGTGGGCGTTGCGCAACAGGCGCCGGATAAGCGACATGAGCAGATAGGACAGCCCGAAGCCCACGAACGGAGAGAGGAACATCGGCACGATCACCTTCAGGCCGATCACCGACCAGTGCACGGTGAACGCGGCGGCGACGCCGGCACCGGCCAGGCCGCCGATCAACGCGTGCGAGCTGGAGGACGGCAAGCCGAACCACCAGGTGACCAGGTTCCACACGACGGCGCCCACCAGGCCCGCGATCACCACCATAAGACCGGATACTCCGTCGGAAGGGGTGACCTCCACGATGCCCGAACCGATCGTCTCAGCGACACCGGTGCCCAGCAAAGCACCGATGAAGTTCATGCACGCCGCCATGATGAGCGCCACCCGCGGGGTCAGCGCACGCGTGGCGACCGAGGTCGCGATGGCGTTGGCGGCGTCGTGAAACCCGTTCGTGAAGTCAAAGACGAATGCGAAAATGACGATGAAGATCACTAACGCAAGAAGCGGATCCAAGGCTCACGACTCCTTCAGAGTGAGCAGCTCGATGCGGCTGGCGAGGGTCTCGAAGGAATCCACGGCGGCCTCGTAAGAGTCAAGCGTGATCTTGTGGGCCAAGATCTCCTTGCCCGAACGCTCCGACTCGAACAGGTCAATGATGAGCTCGCGGTAGATCCGGTCCGCCCGGTTTTCCAAGTTGTTGATCTCCAACCACTCCGTGCGGATCGACGGCTCGATCTTCTTCAACTTCCCGACGGCGTTCACCGCGTGCTCCGCGCACTGGATGATGATGTCCGCCATCTCATAAAGCTGGTCGTGGACCTCGCCGATCTTGTACAGGACCAGGTTGTTACCCGCCTCATCGATCATGTCCACACACGTGTCGATCTGGCCGGTAAGCTCGATCAGATCCCCACGGTCGTACGGCAGGATGAAGCGGGAGCCGATCTCCTGCAGAACCCGGTGGTTGCAGGCGTCGGCGTCGTTCTCAATCTGATGGAGCGAGCGGTTCAGATCAATGCGGGAGGTGGTGCCCGCGGCGACCATGTCAGCCAACACCCGGGCAGACTGGACGAGGAAAGTTGCCTGCTCGTTGAGAAGGTCCTGGACCTTGTGCTGAGTGGCAAAGCGTGACATGAATCCTGCCATGCGGCGTACGCCTCCGAATAGGTAAACAGCTCTCAATGCCAAGGCTACGTGAGGTTTAATAACTTTTCCAAGAAATCGGAAAATGACCGCGCCAAGCCCGACCAATCGGACAGGCGATGAGGGGTTTCACACCGTGACCGCTGGGGGCGGCGCCCGCAGCGATGTGTGAAACTGGAGGGGCACCGGCGCCGCGGCGACCTGCGTGAGCCGGGGGCGGCGTCGTGAAGACGCGAAGAAGCAAGCGAGCAAAGGACGATGATGCAGGAACTACAGGAGTGGATCGACAACCTGACCGGGCCGGCGACGGCCCTGCTGTCCGGGATCAGCGACTGGCTGTACGCCTGGATCATGATCGCCGTGCTCATGGGGACCGGCCTGTACCTGACCTTCCGCGGGCGCGCCCTCCAGCTCCGCCGCTTCGGCGACATGCTGCGCTACGTGGGCCACTCGCGCGCGGGCTCGCAGGGCGGGATCTCCTCCTTCCAAGCCTTCGCCATGGGAATGGCCACCCGCATCGGCATCGGCAACATCACGGGGGTGGCGCTCGCGATCATCCTGGGCGGACCGGGTGCACTGTTCTGGATGTGGCTCGTGGCGCTCATCGGCATGGCGACGGCGTTCGCGGAAGCCACGCTCGCCCAGATCTTCAAGTCCCGCCACCACGACGGCACCTTCCGCGGAGGCCCATCCAACTACATCCTGCGCGGGGCGAAGTCGCGCGCGCTGGCCGTGAGCTTCTCCGTGGCGATGGTGTTTTCCATGTTCATCGCCATGCCGATGGTGCAGGCGAACTCGATCGCCGGCGTCCTCGACGCCTCGCAGGGGGTTCCGGCCTGGGTGACGGGCGCCGTCGTCGCGGTGCTGGCCGCCCTCGTGGTGCTGGGTGGCGTGCGCGGGGTGGCCCGCTCCACCGAGATCATCTCCCCGGCGATGGCCCTGGCCTACGTGCTCGTGGCGCTCATCGTGGTCGCGATGAACATCGGGCGCGTGCCGCAGTTCTTCGTGGACGTCTTTTCCTCGGCCTTCGGGCTTAACGAGGCGCTCGCCGGCACGGCCGGCGGAGTGCTGGCGGCGCTGGTCAACGGCATGCGTCGCGGCCTGTTCTCCAACGAGGCCGGCATGGGCACCAACCCCAACGCCGCCGCCACCGCCACCGTGGCGCACCCGGTCCAGCAGGGCCTCATCCAGTCCTTCGGCGTCTTCCTTGACACCATCGTCATCTGCACCGCCACCGGCTTTATCATCATGACCTCCGGCGTGCTCGACCTTACGGTGCTCACCGCCGACGACGCCGGCCACCTGACGACCACGGCGATCACATCCACGATGGGGTCCTGGATGGCGTGGCCGGTGGCGATCATGATCTTCTTCTTCGGCTTTTCCTCCATCCTCGGCGCCTACGCTTACGGCGAGGCCAACCTCGTGTTCCTGCGGGCCCCGAAGTGGACGCTGACTGTGGGTAAGGTTTCGATCGTCGTGTTCTCCTTCGTCGGGGCCGTCCTAGCCCTGACTTTTGTGTGGGTGCTCATGGATCTGGCCATGTTCGTGGTGACGCTTCTGAACCTGATCGGCGTGCTGTCCCTGTCCGGTTGGGTGATGGCGGCGCTTCGCGACTACGAGCGTCAGCAGGTCGCCATCGCGCGCGACGGGTACGTCGCAGTTGACGTGGCCGGGGCTTGTTTGGCCGAAGGTGGTGCAGCAGGCGGGGTGCGCCGCGTCACCGAGCCGGTGTTCGTGCCGGCGAAGGCGGGGCTGCCGGGCACGCTCGAGGGCGACGTGTGGGATGGGGCGGTCAACTCGGCCAAGGCCTACGAATAGGGCACGAGGAGCGAGCCGCTACCGCCCGCTCCTCGCGGGCGGCAACCAGGCGAGCGCGGCGATCGCGGCGAACCACAGGATGCCCGCTACGATGGCGCTGGCCGTCGTGTGCGCGTAGAGAACGTGGTACGGGCGCGGGGTGGTGTCGGAGTTAAAGCCGAAGCCCACGCACATCACGAGGCCCAGAAGCGGGAATGCCCACGCTCGCGCGTCTGCCCACATCGCCGCCGAGATGATGCACAACGCCTGGAACGTCAGCGTCGACAAGAGCAGGGTGATGAGCGAATCGTCGGTGATGGGACTTTCGAGTATGAACGCGTTGACGACGGGCCTCAGGCCGATGATGGCGAGGCACTGAAACGCGCACAGCGAGACAGTGACGGCGGTTCTCCATAGCCGAATCGGGGCGACAGCCAGTTGCTCCATGTCGGGGGTCACCGAATTGACGGTGACCATGCATAGAGCGCCCAGGAAGGGGCCGAGGAGGTAGGACAGCGGGGTCTCCCACCTGTAGTCAAACGAGGGGATCGAATAGGAGTGCGTGTAAAAGCCTTCGAAGACCACGATGAGGAGCAAGCTGGTCGCCGCCACCATGCCGAGGCGGCGGGTCTTTGCAAACAGCGCGATCGGCATTGCTATGCACGCTGCAGGAGGTCGATGTAGCGAGCTTCGAGGGCTGCCACGGAACGGTCGTTGCCCTCGATCAGCACGGCTGGTGACCCGTCGTAGACGAGCGTGCCCTTGGACAGCACAAGAAGATGATGCGCGCTCGATTCGACGTCCTCGATGAGGTGGGTGGACAAGATGATCGTCGAGTCGATTCCTGCGAGTAGCTTGCGGAAATGGGTGCGCTGTTCGGGGTCGAGCCCCGAGGTGGGCTCATCGAGAACGATGATGCCGGGCGTCCCGGCGATGGCGGCCGCGATGCCCGCCCGCTGGCGCATTCCTCCCGATAGCGTGCGGAGCTTCTGGGAGGTGGAATCGGTGAGGCCGACGTCGGCGATGGCGGCGGCCGCCGCGTCGTGAATCTGCTCCTTCGGATAGGTGCGCATCCACAGGTTATACTCCACGAACTCGGCAACGGTCAGGGCGCCGTCGGCAGAGAAATCTTGGGGCAGGAAGCTAAGCCTGGCCTGGGCCTGGCGCCGCGTTTTCTTGGTTCCCATGTCATTGCCCAAGACGGATACGGATCCTGAGGCCGGCGTGTAGAGTCCGATGATGGTCTTCAGAAGCGTCGTCTTTCCTGCGCCATTAGGTCCGAGCAGTCCGGTGATCTTTCCTGATGGCACCCGGAAAGATAACCCACTCAAGACGGTGTGCCTGCCGTATCGTTGGCTGAGGTTTGCCGAAACAATCGCGTCAGTATCCATTGTTGTCCTCCGGTGCGTCGCACAATTGCAGGTCGTTTCGCATCCTCGAGACCAGCTTTTGCGCAATCTGTTCGTCGGTTAGGCCCACCCACTCTTGGGCGATGTGCCTGACCTCGCTGTCATGTTCGGCATCAGTCGAACGGTAGTCCGTGGTTGAGATATTTCCGTAAATGAAGTTGGTGGCGAGGTCGAACGTGATGTCCGCTGTGCCACACACCGAAAGCGGATGGCCGATGTCTGCGAGGATATCGCCGGTGATGGCTTGAGTGGACATAACTGATTTCGTCGTGCCGCCGAGTGAAGGCAGAGCGATTCGCCTGTCGGGCGGTGCGGTTGTGAGCCGGTCGGTGTTAAGCCCGGGCTCGTAATACAGGATGGGAGCGAGATCGATATTGGCGGCTTTGCGAAGGAGCTGCGCGCGGGCGATCTCGGCGGAGAGGAACGGCACCCTGTAATCGCTCTCGTTCCACGTACACAGCAGATCCTCGCCAACGGGCGTACACGTATGGGCGGAATCGCTATCTTGGCGCTCCGTGGTGAGCTTTATTGGGGACAAGAAGTAGAAGGCGACGAAGAAGGCCACGAGGCAGGTGGCGACCGCCGCTCTGGACATCCATATGCGGTGCGCGCTAAAAGACTCGAAGGAGCTACGCGCCGCGAGGGCGAGGAGCAGGATAGGGACGATGAATGCCCACACCTGTGGGTTTGCGCTGTCCCAGTTGTTGATAATGCGGGTCGTGTTGGTGTAAAGGCCGAGGAACTGGCCGGCGATGAAGGCGGCGAGGACGCAGAGGATGCGATGAGGGATGAGTAACCCCAGGGTTTGACCTATCAATACAAGCGCCCCAAGGAGCGCCAGGGCGGAAGGAATGTAGCTCGGATCGAGGTACCCGCGATTCGAGACGAGCATGGAAGCCAGAAGGGTTGCTGTGAATGACAGGGCGAACGGCATAACCGCCAGTGTTGCGTACTGGACGATAAAGTCGGCGGCATTCAGCGCGATGCGAGACCGAGGTGACGTCAGCGAGATTGCGTTTTCGTCCGCCTCTGCGTGAGATCTTGTGAGGAATGCGCTTGCTGCGGCGGTGATCCCGCCCAGGAATGTAACGTAGATCCAGGGTAGCAGAGTTACTGTGTTGTACGCTTCGAAGATCCGATCGCGCATGGCGAACGCGATGAGGAGGTAGGCCGCGGCGGCGGCGAAGAACGACACGAGATATGCCCGCAAGGGGTAACGTAGGCGAATCATGGTATCGGCCAAGGTTCGACGCCGCGCGGCACGAGGCTACTGCGCCAGTGTCTGGGCGTAGTGGACGTTGAACAAGCACTCTGTCGAAGACAAGTTGTAGGCGTACTTGCCCTTAGAAGCCCATGTCCATGCGCCGTAAGTTGTGGGTTGTCCGGTACACCATGCCTTGGTTGCGATCTTAACGGAGCGCGTTGCAGGTTTGCAGTTGGTCCAAGCCTTATCCTCTTGAATGTATGCGCGGCAACCGTATACCGTTGAGCCGCGGTAGCCGTCCCCTGCAAGGGCTGGGCTGGCCGCTCCAAAAGTGAGCCCAATGGCTAGGAGTGTTGCGGCAATCCGAGACTGAGTCCTCTGATGCATGATCAATTCCCTTCCTTGTGTGTGAGCTGTAGCACGATTATGTCGTGCGCGAGATAATCGTGTCGAGGGACGTAAGTCCTGTTTGGCGGATATGTGCAGCGGTGAAGGGCCGGAATAGGGCGGCTTCGGAGGGGTGGGTGACACCCGTCGTCGTGCATCGGGAATGCGAGGTTTACCTCGCCGCATTGAACAATTTAGGTTCGCCGAAATAGGGTGTAGGTGTCAGTCGGTATGTAACAGGGAAGTGGTTGTGGTGCTAAACGTTCGCGCAGGCCGAAGTCAGGGGCTCCTACCCATGCTTGGGCCGGCATTTGTGGCCGCCGTGGCGTATGTCGATCCGGGCAACGTGGCGGCGAACATATCGGCGGGCGCCACATATTCCTACATGTTGGTGTGGGTGCTCGTCCTCGCAAATGCTATTGCGGTGCTCGTTCAGTATCAGAGCGCCAAGCTCGGACTCGTGACGGGACAATCGCTCCCGGAGCTCCTTGGAGATCGTCTGCCCACGCGGCAACGCATCGCGTTTTGGCTGCAGGCGGAAATCATCGCGGCGGCGACCGACCTTGCCGAGATCATCGGCGGGGCGATCGCCCTCCAGCTGCTATTCGGGCTACCGCTGATCGTGGGCGGAGTGATCGTCGGGGCGGTGTCAATGTCGCTTCTGATCTTCCAAAACGTACGGCGCCAACGCCAGTTCGAAGCCATTGTGGTCGCCCTACTGGCGATCATCACCTGCGGCTTCCTTGCCGGGCTGTTCATCAATCCGCCGTCGGCGGGCGGGGTGCTCTCCGGCATGATCCCGCGCTTTAGCGACACGAACTCGGTGCTGATCGCCGCGTCGATGCTAGGCGCGACCGTGATGCCGCACGCGATCTACCTGCATTCCTCGCTGGTCAATCATCGCTTCGCCAAGAAAGGGCGCAACTTCAAACTCCTTCTCCGAGCCACGCGCGCCGACGTGGTCTCCGCCTTAATCGTCGCCGGCGCGGTCAACCTGGGTCTGCTGCTGCTCGCCGCGTCCGCGCTCGGCGGGCGAGCCGGCACCGACTCCATTGAGGGTGCGCACGCCGCCATCGCGGATGTGCTCGGGCCGGGAATCGGCGTCGTGTTCGCGGTGGGGTTGCTCGCCTCGTCCCTGGCCTCGACGTCGGTAGGGGCGTACGCGGGCTCGGAGATCATGGGCGGGCTGTTGCACGTGAGGGTTCCGCTGTGGGTTCGCCGCCTCGTCACACTCATCCCGGCGCTGGTGGTGCTGTGGGCGTACCCGAATCCGTCGTGGGCGCTGGTCATTTCGCAGGTGGCGCTCTCGTTTGGGATCCCCTTCGCCATCATTCCGCTCACCAAGTACACCGCCGACAGGGGCGTCATGGGCGATTACCGCGACGGGCCCGTCATGCGGGTTGCCATGGTGACGGTGTCGGTGCTGATCGTGGTGCTGAACTTCGCCCTCATTTATCTGACCTTGACCGGCGCGGGCGTCTAGGGCGGTTCCGGGCTATAGGCCGCGGTTCCGGGTCAATAGACAAAAAATGTGTTTTATGATCGAGTTTTTCGTTGGTGTAATAAGGGAAAGTCAGGGTTCTTAAGGTTGAGACGCTGAAAGTGGTTGCTTCGTTGACATCTGCCCGGTTACGTGCATGGGGTGAGAAGACCAAACCCGCACGCCCGCCGCTGCCCGATTTGTCAGACCGCCACGAAGAAGAACGGCTCAACGAGTGCTGGCCGGCAGCGCTGGAGATGCCCGGCTTGTGGCCACAGCTTCACCAGCACTCATCGGCGCCAGCAACGCGAAAAACAGTTCCGCGAATTCGTTGAATTCATTACCGACACTGAACCCAAACGTCGCCTAACCGGCTCTACTCGGACGTGGGATCGCGATCACGCTTGGTGTTGGGATACCCGCCCGATCTGGGACATCACCGGAGAGGTTCATGACCAGATCTTCATCGACGGGACCTACATCGCTCACGGCTGGTGCGTCTTGGTGGCGGCTACCACTGACGGTGTTATCGCCTACCAGCTATGCGCCAAAGAATCCAAAGCCGCCTACACGGCCTTACTGTCGCGTATCCCTGCTCCGGCCGTGGTCACCACCGACGGGGACCGCGGGGCCCTGGCCGCGATCAAGGCCTGCTGGCCTACCAGCCGCCTGCAACGGTGCCTAGTCCACATCCAGCGCAACATCCGCACCCTGACCACCACCCGCCCCAAGACCGACCAGCACAAGGCCCTATACAAACTGGCCTTGGACCTGACCAAGATCACCACCGCCGACCAAGCCATCGCCTGGCAAAAAGGCCTCGCAGCCTTCCACACCCTCTACGACACCTGGCTGGCCGAACGCACCTACAAGGCCACTGTCGCCCCCTCACAGATCCCGCGCTTTGCCCAGAACAACAAGTCCTGGTGGTATACCCACCACGCCACCAGGCGCCTGGTCAGAGCCTTAGACGGCTACGTCAAGGCCGGGGTGCTCTTTACCTACCTCGACCCCACCACAGGCGCGACAAGCCCCCTGGCCTCAACCACGAACTCCTTAGAAGGCGGGACGAACGCCGTGCTGAAGACCTACCTACGAGCCCACCGCGGCCTATCCGAAGAGCACATGAAGACCGCCCTGGACTACTTCCTCTACACCCGCTCCATCGACCCCCAACCCCTGGCCACGTTCATCAACAACACCCCCGCCACCACCAAGCCCAAACCCGAACCTGAGCCCGACGGGCCAGCCTACATCGACAACGCCATCAACACCCAAGCCCCTTGGGACGACGGCCTGACCATCCACCAAGGCTGGGCAGGACACTAACGACACGCCCGGATAAGACACATTTTTTGTCTATTAACCCATTTTGTCTATTAACCCGCGGTTCCGGGTTCCCGGGCTTGCGGGCAAGAGCAAAGGGAAGGGCCGCACGAGAAGGTGCGGCCCTACGCTTAGGACACCGAACCCGAGAGCGCCTGTCGGCGCTAAGGCCGCTCGTAGCGGCAAATATTTGGAGCCCGGGGCTTTCGCGATCCGGTGTCTGACTCATAGCCTAGCTCACGTTTTCCATCCTGTCACCCCTCGAATCGCGCACGCTTTCCGCTCCAGCTGGGCGCTCCTGCACGTTCGCCTAGGTTGTTGTAAAACCGCACCACAAAGCCGTTTGGCATGGTAAAGTCCTTATACCGGAGTTTGGGGAGATACACTTTTGGCTATGACGTCCTCCACCCAAGAGTCCGGACGCACGCCTTCGCTCACTGATCGGTTATTTGATCGGGAGGCTCCGGCCCGTCCTTCCGCCGATGTGCGCCCGCCCTTTATTTGGGCATCCGTCGGCGCGTTTTATGCCGCAATCATCGCGCTCGGCGTTTCCCTCGGGCCGCTCGCAGCGGCGATCGGGACCCTGGCGACGGCAATCCCGCTCATAGCGGGCTGGCCGGTGATCATGGGCCTAACGAACCGAGCTGTTTCCCGCGTGGTCATGACGTTGACGCTGGCCGCCGGTCTTCTCGCCGCGTGCCTGAACTCGATGACGGGCACCATGCTGGCCGCCACCTTCGCCATCTTCGCCTCCTTCGTGGGGGAGATGATGCGACGCGACGGCCGCCCCCACCTCGTCGAACACATCTCGGCGTCGGCGGGCGGGGCGATGGTCATGATCTCGGCGTCGATGTGGGTGTTCGTGGCCGGGGGCTGGCAGGTAGCCAGCCGCGCGTTGCCTAATCCGGGCACGTTCGTGGGCCTGCTGACGGCGATTATCATCGCGGTGGCCACCCTCGTCCACAGCTTCGACTCGGATCACGCCAACCTCCTTGGCCTGGTCAACGCGACGGCGGTTGGTCTGCTGATGGCGTTCCTCCTCGGCGGCCCGGTGTGGGTCGGCGGCGCAATCGGCGTGTGCGTGGGGCTTGTATTCGCGTTCATCCGCCGATGCATGCGCGGATTCGAACGCCCGCTGACCTGGGTTCAGGGCTATGTGAAGGCGGTGATGCCGCATTGCGCGCTGGGCATGATCGGCTACATCTTCACGCTCGTTGTGCTCTAGGCTAATCTCATGGCTTTCCGACTTCCTGAGAATCTGGCCCCGGAGAACTACCCGCTGGGCTGGCTGATTGACACGTGGTACGGCGGCGGTGTGCTGGAGTATGAGAACGTCGACGCCGCGGCGTACCTGCACGAGCTGACGATCGACGCCGTCGATGGCGGCCCGTACGTTCGCCTGAATTCGCGGATTTGGCTGGCGAAGGAGCCGGCGTCGGAGGTGGATAAGGAGGCGCCGGGCCAGTGGACGTACGATCACCTGACGAAGGACGTGCTGTGGTCGGCGCAGACGGGCTACCTGCGCGTCACCCCGGATGCCCCCAAGCGCGAGGATGGCTCAGTGGAGCTGGAGGCCACGGTCGCCACCCCGATGGGTATCTCCCAGCTGTGGGTGGGCCTCATCAACGGCCCGCGGCTTCAGATGGTGACCGACACGGTGATCCGCTCGGGCGCCGCGGCGGACTTTAAAGCGGCGAAGTTCTTGGGCGGCAACGTGGCCTCGGATTTCTTCTACGCCTACGACATGGAGGCGTTCGGCTTCGAGATGCGCAACTATCTTGCGGGGCGGCTTTCGCGCCAGTTCGACGACGCCGTTGACGCACCCGCCAAGAAGGTGGAGGAGGAATGAGCCCGGCGGCCCGCTCGGTTGAACTCCCCGGAGCCGTGCTCGACGAGGCGCACGGAGTGCCGGCGCACTTTGGCAACCCGTTCGCGGAGGAGAACATGTTGGCCCGCGGGCGGGCCTTCACGGACTTGAGCTTCGTGGAGGTCGTGACTGTCTCGGGGCTGGACCGGGCCACGTGGTTGCACAACCTCACCACCCGTGACTTTCTGAACCTCCCCACGGGCGAAAGCTCGGAGATGCTCTTGCTTGACCCGAACGGCCACATCTGTTCGGCCGCCGGCGTGATCGACGACGGCGATCGCACCTGGTTTTTCCTCGACAGCGGCCAAGCGGAGCCCTTTACCGCGTTCCTAGACTCGATGGTGTTCCGCATGCGGGTAGGGGTGGAGCGCCCGGACGTGCGGGTGTTTGGCTTTTTCGCGCCGGACGGTGTGCCGGAGGCAATCGCGGCGCTGGCCGACGTCGTCTGGCGTGACCCCTGGCCGTGTACGCTGCCCGGCGGTGCGAACTACGGCGTGCCCGACGCGGATCACCCGGCGTACGGGTCGGCGCGCGTGCTGATCGCGGCACGGCCGGACCAGCAGGTGATCGAGACGTTCGGCGCGGCGGGTTTCGTACCCGCCGGCCTGCAGGCGTGGGAAGCGAAGAGGATCTCGGACTGGCGCCCGCGCCAGAACACGGAGGTGGTGGAGCGGGCCCTCCCGCACGAGCTGGACTGGCTACGAACCGCCGTCCACCTGGAGAAGGGGTGCTACCGCGGCCAAGAGACGGTGGCGAAGCTGGTCAACTTGGGCCGCCCGCCGCGCCGCCTGGCCTACCTTTACCTGGAGGGCCCGGAGGGTGAGCTGCCCGCCCGGGGCGCGCAGGTGATGGCGGGGGAGAAGGTCGTGGGGCAGTTGACCTCGGTGGCTCGCGATTCGCAGGAGGGGCCGGTGGCGCTAGCCCTGCTCAAGCGAAACGCGCCCGAGGGCGAACTGTCGGTGGGTGCGTTTGTGGCCGCCCAGGTGCCGATTGTGGCGCGTGAGGGGAAGTCGACGGCGTCGCCGAATGAGCGTCCGGGCGCGGGTATGCGTCCGTGCCGCTGAGGGAGGCCCGGAACAATGGGAATCGTCGACTCCGCCTTTACCATCCTTTTTAATATCGTCTTGCCGCTTGCGATCACCTGCCTGTTTGTGTGGGCGTTCATCGACGCGGCGGCGCGCCCGGCCCGGCAGTTCGCGGTGGCCTCCCAGTCGAAGAACTTCTGGCTGGTCATCCTCGGCGTCGGCGCCCTCGCCGAGGTCGCCACTCGCTTCCAGTATCTGCTGCATCTTTACGTGCCGTTCTCCGGCTTCATCCGCCTCGCGTTCCTTATCGCCCTGGTGTACTACCTTGGCCCGGAGCGTTCGAAGATGGGCCGGAGGCCGGGTTCAGGGCGCGGGACACAAAGGGGGACCTGGTAATGCGCGCAGTTATCCAACGCGTAAGGCGTGCGTCCGTCACGGTAGATGGCCAAATTGTGGGGCAGATCGGCCCGGGACTGTGCGTGCTCGTGGGCGTCACTCATGACGACGGGCCCGCCCAGATCGACAAGACCGCCCGCAAGATTGCTCAGCTTAAGCTGCTACGCGGCCCCGACGGCGACGACGACCCAGCCGCCCGGGTCAGCGCCGAGGAGTGCGGCGCCCCCATCCTGCTGGTCTCCCAGTTCACGCTGTATGCCGACGTGCGCAAGGGGCGCAAGCCTAGCTGGTCGCATGCGGCCGGCGGCGAGGCGGCGGAGCCGATCTTCGACGCGGTTGTGGACGCCGTACGCGGCTACGGGCTGCGCGTCGAGACGGGTGTGTTCGGGGCGATGATGGACGTCGAGCTGGTCAACGACGGGCCGTTCACCATCCTCGTCGAGGTGTAGCCCGCCACTGGCACCCCGGCGCTCACCGGCCTGCGCTGACAGGCGGGCGCCGAAAAGCGGGCACCAACGGGCGGGGCGAACGCGCGCCAGCGAGCGTGGAGTGCCGGAAGATGCCCGGCGCGAGCCGCACGACGTCGTCGTGAGAAAACGTCGCAGATCTCCGCCTTTCGCACAGGGCAAAAGTCCCGCGCTGTCTCACGCCTGTGGCGAAACGGCGGACGAGCGGGGCGGCGTCGTCGTTAAGGTGAATGAGGAATCGCGAGGAGATGCACGACCTCGCGAGATTATTTTGAAGGAGTCCAACTTGTTTGAACGGTTTACAGACCGCGCTCGGCGGGTCATTGTGCTCGCCCAGGAGTCCGCGCGCAACCTCAAGCATAACTACCTCGGCACCGAGCACATCCTGCTGGGCCTCATCAAGGAGGGCGAGGGCGTGGCGGCCAAGGCGCTTGAGTCGCTGGGGATCACGTACGACGCCGTGCAGGAGCAGGTCATCGAGATCATTGGCGAGGGCCAGGAGCAGCCGTCGGGCCACATCCCGTTCACCCCGCGCGCCAAGAAGGTCCTCGAATACGCCATGCGTGAGGGGCTCCAGCTCGGCCATTCCTACATCGGCACCGAGCACCTGCTGCTCGGCCTGTGCCGCGAGCAGGACGGCGTGGCCGCGCAGGTGCTGGTCAAGCTGGGGGCGGACCTGGGGCGGGTTCGCCAGCAGGTCACGCAGCTGCTGTCGGGCTACCAGGGGAAGGAAGCCGTGGGTGTCGGCGGTGGCGGCGCTCGCGAGGGCCAGAAGGCCGGCTCCACCATCCTCGATCAGTACGGGCGCAACCTCACCCAGGCGGCACGCGAGAACAAGCTCGACCCGGTGATCGGGCGCCACAATGAGACCCAGCGCGTCATGCAGGTGCTCTCTCGGCGTACGAAGAACAACCCCGTGCTCATCGGCGAACCCGGCGTGGGTAAGACGGCGGTGGTCGAGGGCCTGTCCCAGGCGATCGCTGCCGGGGACGTGCCGGAGACCCTCAAGGATAAGCAGCTCTACTCGCTCGACATGGGTTCGCTGGTGGCGGGTTCGCGCTACCGTGGCGACTTCGAGGAGCGGATGAAGAAGATCCTTAAGGAAATCAACACCCGCGGCGACATCATCCTCTTCATTGACGAGATCCACACCCTTGTAGGCGCGGGCGCGGCCGAGGGCGCGCTGGACGCGGCGTCGTTGCTCAAGCCTATGATGGCGCGCGGCGAGCTGCAGGTGATCGGCGCGACCACCCTAGACGAGTACCGCAAGTACATCGAGAAGGACGCGGCGCTCGAGCGTCGTTTCCAGCCGATCCAGGTCGAGGAACCGTCGGTGAAGGAGACCATCGCAATCCTCGAGGGTCTGCGCGACCGCTACGAGGCCTACCATCGCGTGACCATCACGGACGAGGCGCTCGAGGCCGCAGCGACGCTGGCGGACCGCTACATCAACGATCGCTTCCTGCCAGACAAGGCGATCGACCTCATCGACGAAGCCGGCGCCCGGCTGGCCATCCGCAAGATGACCGCCCCGCCCGAGCTGCGTGAGCTAGACGAGCAGATCGGCGAGGTCAAGCGCGCGAAGGAGGCCGCCATCGACGGCCAGGACTTCGAGAAGGCCGCCTCGCTACGCGACCAGGAGCAGCAGCTCACCGCCAAGCGAGCCGAGCGTGAGAAGGCCTGGAAGGAGGGCGACCTCGACGTCGTGTCGGTGGTGGACGAGGATCTCATCACCGAGGTGCTCTCGATGGCCACGGGCATCCCCGTCTTCAAGCTCACCGAGGCCGAGTCCGCCAAGTTGCTGCGCATGGAGGAAGAGCTGCACAAGCGCGTCATCGGCCAGGATGAAGCCGTCACCGCGCTGTCGCAGGCGATCCGCCGCACCCGCGCTGGGCTGAAGGATCCGAACCGCCCCGGCGGCTCGTTCATCTTCGCCGGCCCCACCGGCGTGGGTAAGACGGAGCTGGCGAAGGCGCTCGCGGAGTTCCTCTTTGGGGACGAGGACTCGCTCATCACGCTTGACATGTCCGAATACTCCGAGAAGCACACCGTCTCGCGACTGTTCGGCGCGCCTCCGGGATACGTGGGTTACGAGGAGGGCGGCCAGCTGACCGAGAAGGTCCGCCGCAAGCCGTTCTCCGTGGTGCTGTTCGACGAGGTGGAGAAGGCCCACCAGGACCTCTTCAATTCGCTGCTCCAGATTCTGGAGGAGGGGCGACTGAGCGATTCGCAGGGTCGCGTGGTGGACTTCAAGAACACGATCATCATCATGACCACCAACCTCGGCACGAAGGACATCGCCAAGGGTGTGCAGACCGGCTTCCAGTTCGACGCCGACACGCAGACCTCATACGAGCGTATGAAGGGTCGCGTATCGGAGGAGCTGAAGAACCACTTCCGCCCCGAGTTCCTCAACCGTGTGGACGACATCATCGTCTTCCCGCAGCTGCAGAAGCATGAGATCCTGCAGATCGTGGACCTCATGATCGCTAAGCTTGGCGCCCGCTTGTGGGATCAGGGCATGTCGATCGTGTTGACCGATGAGGCCAAGGAGCTCCTCGCCGAGCAGGGTTACGACCCGGTGCTTGGCGCCCGCCCGTTGCGCCGCGCTATTCAGCGCGGGATCGAGGACATGCTCTCGGAGAAGCTGCTCTTTGGCGAGTTCACGAAGGGGCAGACGATCGTGGTGGATGTGGATCACGATGCCGTCCCGAAGGCGTTCACATTCACCGGGCAGGATTCGGACTACCAGCTGCCGCAGGGTGTCAAGCCCGCCGCTGAGGCCGAGCAGATCGACGGCCTGGCGCAGGCGACTTCGCTGATGTCGGCGGGGGAGGACTCCGGTGCCGACCAGGAGTAGGTGGTTTACCCGGACCTAGCCGGGACGATTTGGGCCGCATCTTCAGATATACGAAGATGCGGCCCAAATCGTCCCGTGAAGGGCGGCCCGACGGAGTCGGAGGCGTAGCGGATCGCCGTCTGGATGGCGGACTCCACGTCCCCGTTGGCCACGAGCTCGTGCGAGAAGCAGCCGATGAAGGCATCGCCTGCCCCGGTGGTGTCCACGGCATCAACCGTGGGCGCCTCGAAAAGCCGCGCCCCGGCGCCGTTGACCCACAGCGCACCCTTGGAACCGAGCGTGACGATGACGTCGCGAATGCCCGAATCGAGCAGGGCGTGGGCGGCGTTTTCGATGTCGGCCAGCGTGTCCACCGGCATGCCCGTCAGCAGCGACAGCTCGCTTTCGTTCGGCACGAAGTACGTGCAGTCCTTGACCTTCTCCAGCTCGAGGTCGGGCTGGGCGGGCGCCGGATTGAGCAGCACCGGGATGCCGTGTTCCTTGCCGAACTGGATGGCGGCGTACACGGTCTCGAGCGGGATCTCCAGCTGCAACACGATGAGTTGGCAGGCGGAGATCTTGTGGGCGGCGGCGTCGATGTCGGCGGGGGAGAGGTGGCCATTGGCGCCCTTGACGATGATGATCGAGTTGTGCGACTGCGGGTCCACGAAGATCGGCGCCACACCCGAGGTGGTGTCGGTGCGCAGCACGAACTCGGTGTCGATGCCGTTGCGGCGGAAGTTGTCGATCGTGTTGTCGGCGAAGACGTCGTTGCCCACGCGGGTCAGCATGAACACCTCCGAGCCGAGGCGCGCACTTGCCACCGCCTGGTTCGCGCCCTTGCCGCCGCAACCGATGGCGAAGCTGGGCGCCTCGACCGTTTCGCCCTCGCCGGGCATCCGGTCGATGTACGAGATGAGGTCGACCATGTTGGATCCGATGACTGCAATGTCCATTAGTTGCGTACTCCTGTCTTCACCGTGAACTTCTTTGTTTCCCCTGCGTTGAGCGTGATGAGCGTGCCGCACTTCGCGGCCGCGTTACGTCCCTCAGGCCGTGATGTGCCAGGCAAGACGAAGGCCGCGACCTGTTGATCAGCATTATAGAGAAGCCACCTTGTCGCCACGGGGAATTCTTTCGAGGAGAACTCGACGAAGAAGGTGTGCCCCTCGGTGCTGCTCAGCGTGAATTCGAGGTCGTCGCCGTAGGAGGGGAGGTCGTCGGCGAAGTAGACGATCTCCGGATCGAACTCCTTGGCGGTGTCGAGCGAGTCGGCATCGATCTTGCCCGCGAGGATCTGTTCGTTGATCTCGGTCCACCGCCGGGTGGGTGTCACGTGCGCGGGGATGGAGCGGCGCAGCTTGAACGCCCCCTCGGGCAGAGACTGGCTCATCGTGCCGCCCTCAACGAAGGCGTAGTTCATGTGGCACATGTACTGCAGCGGCATGGGTTGGTACTCGCTGAGGTTCGTCACGGACAGTGAGATCTCGAAGTCGGAGGCTCCGGCCTCGAGCCGCACAGACGGTGTAGCGCGATAGTGGTGCCCAAAACCGCGCACGTATTCGCGCATAGAAACCACGCGGACCGCGCCCTCCTCGATTTCCAACCAGGCCTCCTGCATGGGAGCGCAGGGGAACTCGCCGTGGAGCGGGTGGTCGTCATCGGGAGCGGGGCACCCCGCCGCGAGCAACCCAGAATGGAAGGCGAAACAGCCGTAGGTGTCCGAGATCTCGGTGGCGGGCCGCGGCTGCCGCAAGAGAATTGCGTAGCGAATCCAGGGTGGGCAGCGGGGGAGAGACGAGCACAACGTCGATCAGACCATAGCGCTGCTTGAGTTTGGCGATGACGTCCTTGCTTTGGTCGCGCGGATCGATGACACTGATGCGGATAAAGCCCTGGCGCTGGGCGTAGGCGAGCAACTTGGATACGGTGGGTCGCGAAATGTGCAGGTCGCGGGCAACCTCGGCCTGGGTCTTCCCCGAGTAGCCGGCCTACCCGGACCTAGCCGGGACGATTTGGGCCGCATCTTCGTATATCTGAAGATGCGGCCCAAATCGTCCCGTGAAGGGCCACCCGCCCTCCGGCCCGGCAGGCGGGCACAGCACCTTTGAGCATATTGTCGTCACTCATGTGAAAAGCAACAACCTCGATGCTAGCGTGGGACAACAGATAGAGAACTGGCCCGGCAATGGCCGGCCGTAACGCCGCTGTAGCACAAGGGTTGTGAGATGGCGGCGGGTCAGGAATCTAGCTACGGATCGTCACCAGCCAGCGTTGGCTCGGCGTTCTCACACACGTATATCGCCCTTGACAAAGGAGTCCACATGGAAATTGATATCTTCTGGCTGGTCGCCGCCTTTGGAGGTGGCGCTTTTGGCGCGGCCATTGGTGGTCAGACGGCCTTCATCTTCACCGGTTTAATGTACCTCATCGGCCTCGGCGTGTACATGGCCGGCATTGACGCCAGCCCGTTCATGGATTCGGTGGTGTTCGGCCCGGTCTTCGGCCCGCACATCGCCTTCGCGGGCGGCGCTACGGCGGCCGCCTATGCCGCCTGGAAGGGCGTGATGCCAAAGGGAACAAACGGAAGAGATATCGTCACGCCGCTGGCCGGCCTTGGACGTTGGGATATTCTCGCGGTCGGCGGTGTGACCGGCATGATCGGTTACATCATGAACCTGGCCATCGTCTTCCTGTTGCCGGGCATCAGCACTGACCCTGTGTTGCAGTACGGCACGGGCACGATCGGCTCCACTGACACGGTGGCGCTGACCATCATCATCATCGCGATCATCACCCGTTTCATCTTCGGTAAGACGGGCCTGTTCGGCAAGGTCAACGGAATCGGCCTGCTAGAGGTGGGCGAGGGCAAGCACTGGGTTGCCCATCAGGAGAAGTGGTCGGTGAGCGCCGCCCACGGCCTGACGTCCGGCCTGCTGGCCGCGTTCGGTACGCTGGCAGTGGTTCAGATGTTCTTCGCGACCTCCGGCGGCGCGATCACCAACCATGCGCAGTTGCTTGGCTGGGCGATCTCGGCCGTGACGCTGATCTTCCTCACGTGTGGGCTACCGACGCCGGTGACCCACCATATGACGATCCTCGCCTCCATCGCGGCGATGCGTTTCATGCCCGTCATCGCGGGCACGTCGGATCCGACTATGTGGACGTCCGGTCAGCTGGCGATCGCCTGCATCATCGGCGGTATCGCCGGTTTGCTTGCGGGTCTGCTTGGCGAGTTCCTCGCCCGCACCACCTGCTCGAACGGTGACACCCACATTGATCCCCCGGCCTTCACCATCTGGATCGGCACCACGGTCATCCACCTGCTGGCCGTCGCCGCCATGTAGTCCGCGCTCCCGCCCGGAATCCGGGCGGGAGCCACGCCTCACGCGAGCCGAGCGTCGGTTCGCGCCCGGCTCTTGACTTGAGCTGGGATCTCCGCTCGCGCTGGCCGCGCACTCGGATCCGACCGCGGACCTCCGACTGGCCGCGCACTCGGATCCGACCGCGGACCTCCGCCCGGCCCCGTACTCGGGCACCGTGCCCGCCACACCGGCCTCGCCGCCGGAGCCACCCCCGACCACCCAGAGATAGGGAATAACATGGAATACTCTTCTCCGACCAAGCTCTACGACGCCTACGTCTTCGACCAGGACGGCACCATCTACCTCGGCGACCACCTGCTCCCGGGCGCGAAGCGACTCATTGAGGGCTTACGCGAGCTGGGCAAGCCGGTGCGCTTCCTGTCAAACAACCCCACGAAGGACCCCCAGGACTACGTGGAGAAGCTGGGCCGGCTGGGGATTCCGGCACCGCTGAGCGAGATCGCGAACACGGTGGTGACCACCACCCGCTGGCTCAAGGCGCACTATCCGGATGCGACGGTCTTCCCCATTTCCGAGGAGCCACTGAAGAAGGCGCTCCGCGAGGCCGGCATCAAGATGAGCGAGAACCCGGAGGAGATCGACATTGTGATTGCCTCCTACGATCGCACGTTTGAGTACCGCAAGCTGCAGATCGCCTTCGATGCGATCTGGTTCCACAAGCGGGCCTTCCTCATCACCACGAACCCGGATCGCTACTGCCCGTTCCCGGGCGGGCGCGGCGAGCCGGACGCGGCCTCCATCGTGGCGGCCATCGAGGCCTGTACGGGAACGAAGCTCCGGGCAAACATGGGCAAGCCGGAGCCGGCGATGCTCGAGGCGGCGCTCGGGGATTTGGACGTGGACCCCGCGAACTGCCTGATGGTGGGCGACCGCCTCCACACCGACATCGGGATGGCGATCAACACGGGGATGGCCTCCGCGTTGCTCCTGACGGGGGACAGCACGGCCGAGGAGGCCGAGGCCCTCGATCCGGCCCATCAGCCCACGTTCGTCCTGGATCGCATCGATCACCTCATCCCCGATGACATTCGCGCCCAGTGGGGGTGGTCTGACACGGACGAGGATTAACGACGCCGCCGGCGCCGGGCAACGACGCCGGCGCCGGGCACGTCGCAACCGGCCCACTCCCGCGGGCGAGCCCGCGCAACAGATAGCATGCGCCGAAGCGGCGCACCCACTTTAACAAACGCAAGGAAGAGAAGATGTCTACAGCAGCAGTCAACCGCTACACCCTGGGGCCCTACCTCATGGGCATCGATTTCGGGACGGAGTCGTGTCGAGTCGGTATCTTTGACACCGTCGGCTCGCCGATTGCCTTCGCGGCCACCCCCTACACCACCACCCACCCGCGCCCCGGCTGGGCGGAGCAGAGCCCGGCGGATTGGTGGCAGGCGCTGGTTGCCTCCACGCACCGGGTGATGGCCCGAGCCGGCATCGAGCCGCCCGAGATCGCCGGAATCTCCTATGACGCCACCACGATGACAGTGGTGCCGATGGATAAGAACGGCGAGGCCCTCCGCAACGCGATCATGTGGATGGACGTGCGCGCTACGGAGCAGGCGGCGCGCGTGGCGGATTCGACCTCCCCGGCCACCCGCTACACGGGCGGCGGCACCCTGCCTCCCACGGCTGAGTGGTACCCGTTCAAGGCGGCCTGGCTGCGCGAGAACGAGCCCGACGTCTACAAGCGGGCATATAAGCTGCTTGACGCCCCGGACTGGCTGACCTACCAGCTCACCGAGCAGTGGACCCAGAACATCAATACCGCAGCCCACCGCGCCTACTACGATCGCGATAACGGAGGCTGGCCGGTGGACCTGTACGAGCAGGCGGGCGCGGGCGACGTCTTCGACAAGCTCCCGGAGCGGGTGGTGGATCTCGGCGTCCCGATCGGCGGCCTGACGAAGCGCGCGGCGGAAGCCCTCGGCCTCATCCCGGGCACCCCGGTGGCGCAGGGCGGCGGAGACGCCTGGCACGGCCAGATCGGGCTGAACGCCCTCCAGCCGGGCAAGATGTCGCTGGTGACGGGATCCTCCCACGTCATGTCCGGTCAGACCACGGAGCCGCTGTCCGGTCCGGGCTTCTTCGGCGGTTACACGGACGGCGTCGTGCCTGGACAGTACACGGTGGAGATGTCGCTGACGTCGTCGGGATCGGTGCTCAAGTGGTTCAAGGACCAGTTCTGCCAGGACATTGAGAAGGCGGCCACCGAGATCGGCATCGGCGCCTACGACGTGATGAACACCCGCTCGAAGGACATCCCGATCGGCTGCGACGGCCTCATCATCAACGAGTACTTCCAGGGCAACCGCACCCCGTGGTCGGACGCGAAGGCGCGCGGCGTCTTCACCGGCCTGTCGCTGTCCCACACCCGCGAGCACGTCTACCGGGCCATCCAGGAGGCGGTGTGCTACGGCGTCGAGGCATCCTTGCGCAAGCTTCGCGACGTCGGTTTCGAGGTTCAGGAGTTCATCGCCTGTGGCGGTGCGACCAAGTCGCGCGAGTGGACCCAGATGCACGCGGACGTCACCGGCGTGCCGATCACGCTGACGGAGGTTGGCGACGCCGTCACCCTCGGCTCGTGCATCCTCGCCGCCGCCGGCGCGGGCCTGTACGACTCGGTGCAGGACGCCGCGGACCACATGGTTCACGAGCGCGAGCGCGTCGAACCGAACATGAATCGCCACGAGGAGTACAAGTTCTTCGCGGACAAGTACGTCGAGCAGTACGCGGTCAACCAGGATCACATCCACTCCGTGGTTGACTACGTGGCGGGACAGCGCTGAGGCCGGGGGCGATCATGGCGAAGGCGTCGCAGGAGGAGAGGCAGGCTCGCATTGTCGAGCTGATTATCGACCACGGCTCGCTGCGCGTCGATGACCTCGCCGAGAGCTTCGGCGTCTCCGTCATGACGCTCTACCGGGACCTCGCGGCCCTCGAGTCGCGCCAGATGATCGCGCGCCACCGCGGCACGATCTCCCTGCTGGTGTCCTCTATTTCGGAGACGCCGTTCGTCTTCCGGCTTCATCAGGAAGCGCAGGCCAAGGAGGCCGTGGCGCGGGAGGCGGCGCGGGTGGCCTCGCGCTACTCGTCGATCTTTGTCGACGATTCGTCCACGGCATACCTCTCCCTCGACTACGTGGGTGTGCCCGAGTCGAAGGCTTTCATCACGAACGCGTTGCCGGCGGCGAGCAAGATTGGTGCGGGCGATCACCAGTCGCTGACGATTCTGGGCGGGCGCTACGAGCGCACCCTGGACGCGTTCTTCGGGCCGGCGACGAACCGGCAGATGGCCGAGCTCGCCTTCGAGACGGCGATCCTAGGGGCGGCGTCGATCAAGGATGGGTCGATCTATCACCCGTTCATTGACGCCGCCCTGTTCAAACGCGAGGTCCTCGCCCGCACCGAGGCGCCGATCCTCGCTGTCACAGCATCCAAGCTGAGCCGGGTGGCGCTTCACCGCCTCGCGGATCTGTCGGAGTTTGCCTACATGATCATCGATGACGCCGTCACCGATGAGGAACTGAAACATTTACAAACGCTTACCAACGTCATTGTTGCCAAAAAGGAAGGGAAAGACAATGTCTGAGCTCATTGACAAGGCACTGAAGACTGCCACCGAAACGAAGGACATCATCTTTGGTGATGATGTCAACAAGGAGGCCGGCGCGCTGTTCGCCCGCCTCTACCCGGGCCAGAAGGTGTTGGTGGTGGCGGACGAGAACACGTTCGGCGCCGTCGGCGAGACCGTGGTGGCTTCGCTTCACGACGCCGGGGTTGAGTTCGCGGACGAACCCTACATTTTCCCTGGCACCCCGACCCTGTATGGCGACTATGTCAACGTCTCGAAGCTGCGTGAGGTGATCCGTCCCTACGAGAACACGATCGTCATGTCGATCGGTTCGGGCACCCTCAACGACATCGCGAAGCTGGCCTCGGGCGAGCTCGGGCGCGAGTACATCAACGTGTGTACGGCGGCCTCGGTGGACGGTTTCTGCTCCTTCGGCGCGTCGATCTCGAAGGACGGCTTTAAGATCACCCGCTCCTGCCCCGCGCCGGCCGGCCTGGTGATGGACATCCAGACGATGATGGAGGCCCCCTACCGCCTGACGGCCACCGGCTATGGCGACCTCATCGAGAAGATTCCCGCCGGCGCAGACTGGATCCTCTCCGACGAGCTTGGCATCGAGCCGATTGACGACTACGTGTGGAGCCTGGTTCAGGGCCCGCTCATGGATTCCCTGGGCGACCCGCAGGCGGTGCGCGACTGCGAGCACGACGCGATCGCGAAGCTGGGCGAAGGCCAGCTCATGTCCGGCCTGGCGATGCAGGCCCACCAGTCCTCCCGCCCGGCGTCGGGCGCGGGCCACCAGTTCTCCCACGTGTGGGAGATGGAGGGCCACGGCCTGGATTGGGAGCCGCCGCTCAGCCACGGCAACAAGGTGGGCGTGGGCACGGTGGCCTCGCTTGCGATCTGGGAGGAGTTCCTCAAGCTGACGGAGGAGGACTTCGACGTCGAGCGCGCCCTTAGCGCACGCAAGACCCCGGAGGAGGTGGAGGCGAACGTGCGCGCCACCCTCATCCCCACGATCGCGGAGGAGGCCGTCAAGCATTCGGTGGGCAAGCTGCTCTCCGAGGAGGAGCTGCGCGCCCGCATCGCGCTGCTCAAGGAGAAGTGGCCCACGATCAAGGCCCGTTGCGAGGCCCAGATCATCCCGGCGCAGCAGGCGTGGGACATGCTGAAGACCGCCGGCGCGCCCTACCATCCGGAGATGCTGAAGATCGACTGGGATCGCTTCCGCGAGACCCACTACAAGGCGCAGATGATCCGCCCGCGCTACACGGTGCTGGACATCCTCATGGACCTGGGGATTTACGACGACGTCGTGGAGCGGCTCTTCTCCCCCGAGGGCTTCTGGGGGCGCCACCCGCACCCGGATGCGGAATAAACGCAGACGGACGCAAGGCAAACGCAGGAGACGCAAAGGAGCGTAAACATGTCGGAAAAGTATCTGGTCGGTGTTGACTTTGGAACCCTCTCGGGTCGCGCCATCGTGGTGCGTGCCTCGGACGGGGTCCAGGTTGGCACGGCCGTGAGCACGTATAAGTACGCGGTCATGGACCGCACGCTGGACGCCGGCGACGGCCAGAAACTGCCGCCGGAGTTCGCACTGCAAAATCCGCAGGACTACATCGACGTGTTGCGAGATGCCATTCCGGGCGCAATCGCGGACGCGGGGATCGACGCGAACGACGTCGTTGGCGTGGGTATCGACGCGACCTCGGCGACCGTGTTCGTCACGGACGCGCAGGGCACCCCGCTGTGCGAGAAGGAAGAGTTTAAGAATAACCCGCACGCCTACGTCAAACTGTGGAAGCACCACGGCGGGCAGGACCAGGCCGATCGGATCATCGCGCTGGCCAAGGAGCGTGGAGAGGAATGGCTGGAGCGCTACGGCGGCATCCTGTCCTCCGAGATGCTCTTCCCGAAGATCCTGGAGACGTACGAGAAGGCGCCGCAGGTGTATGCGGCGGCGGACGTCGTCGTGAACCTGCTGGACTGGGTGACGTGGAAGCTGACCGGCGAGCTGTCGTTCGCGGCCTCCGATTCGGGCTACAAGCGCATGTTCACGGACGGGCACTACCCGAGCCGGGCCTTCTGCGAGGCACTCGCCCCCGGATTCGGCTCGGTGTTTGAGGAGAAGATGAACGCGCCGATCAAGCAGCTTGGCGAAAAGGTTGGCGGGCTGTCCGCCGAGGCCGCCAAGCTGACCGGGTTGCCTGAGGGGATCGCGGTGGCGGCGGGTAACATCGACGCCCACGTGGTCGTCGCGGGAGCGAATGCCGTCAAGCCCGGGCAGATGACGGCGATCATCGGGACCTCGGGTTGCTACGTCATTAACAGCGAGGACTACAAGCCGGTGCCGGGCGTGTTCGGCAACGTGCCCGGCGGCGCGGTCCCCGGCCTGTGGGGCATCGAGGGCGGGCAGACCGCCGTGGGCGACGTCTTCGCCTGGTTCGAGGACAACGCGGTGCCAGAACGCTACGAGCAGGCCGCCCGCGACGAGGGCATCTCCGTGCTGGAGTACATGATGCACCGCGCGTTCGAGATGGAGATCGGCGAGCACGGCCTCATCGCGCTGGACTGGTTCAACGGCAACCGCTCCATCCTGTCGGACGCGCGCCTGTCCGGTTCGATCATCGGCCTCACCCTCCAGACCCGCCCGGAGGATATCTACCGGGCGCTCATGGAGGCCACGATCTTCGGCATCCGCGTCATCATTGACAACTTTGAAGATCACGAGGTTCCGGTCACGGAGATCGTGGCCGCCGGCGGTTTGCTGAAGAATCACCACTTCATGCAGATGCTGGCCGACATCACGCGCCGGCCCGTGTCCGTGTCGGACGCGGAGCAGACGGGCGCGCTCGGCTCGGCTATCTTCGCGGCCGTCGCAGCCGGCGTGTACCCCGACGTCTACGCCGCCGCGAAAGCCATGTCCCACGTGACCGAGCACAAGTACGTGCCCAACGAGGAGGCGTCGAACAAGTACGAGGAGCTCTACGGCATCTACCGCGAGCTTCACGATTACTTCGGCCGGGGCGAGAGGCCCATCATGCATCGGCTGAAGGACATCCGCGCCCGGGCGTTTGAGGAGCGATGATGAAGCTATCTGAGCTTTCTACCCAGGTGCAGGAAGCCGTGGCGGCAGCTCGGCGTGAAGTGTGCGACCTTCACGCCGAGCTGCCGGCCAACGGCCTGGTGGTGTGGACGGCGGGCAACGTCTCCCAGCGCGTTGCGGGAGCGGACCTGTTCGTCATCAAGCCCTCCGGCGTGCGATACGACGAGTTGACCCCCGAGAACATGGTCGTGTGCACGCTCGACGGGAAGAAGATCGAGGACGGGACGGCGGATGCGCTCTCGCCGTCGTCGGACACGGCGGCCCACGCCTACGTTTACCGACACATGCCCGAGGTCGGCGGCGTCGTCCACACGCACTCGCCCTACGCGTGTGCGTTCGCCGCGGTTCACCGGCCGATCCCGTGCGTGCTCACAATGATGGCCGACGAGTTCGGCGGGGACGTGCCGGTGGGGCCGTTCGCGATTATCGGCGACGACTCGATCGGCCGCGGCATCGTGGCGACCTTGGCCGACTCGCGTTCGCCGGCGGTTCTGATGGGCAACCACGGCCCGTTCACGGTGGGGAAGGACGCCACGGCGGCGGTCAAGGCCGCGGTCATGGTGGAGGAGGTGGCCAAGACAGTGGCCATCGTCGAGGGGCTCGGCACGCCGCGCCCGATCGCCCAGGAGCACATCGACACGCTCTACGAGCGCTACCAGAACGTCTACGGGCAAGACGACGACGCGGCGGCTGGCGCTGCGGGCGCGGACGGCGCTGCGGGCGCGGACGGCGTCGTGACGGTGAGTGGCGATGAGTGACCTTGTGATCGCGGTCGATTCCTCCACCTCGGCATCGAAGGCCGTGGTGGTGGATACGGCGGGCGCGGTGCTCGCCGCCGGGCACGCGCCGATCGAACTGCTCACGCCGGGGATGGACCGCTACGAGCACGACCCGCGCCAGTGGTGGTCCTCGACGCACGCGGCGATCACCGAAGCCGTGTCGGGCCTGTCCGCGACGGACAGGGCGCGGGTGCGTGCCATCTGCATCACGCACCAGCGCGAGTCCTTCGCGCTCGTGGACGAGGACGGCGAAGCGCTACGCCCCGCGATCCTCTGGCTTGACTCGCGCGCCGGCGTGCAGATCAAGAAGTACGGCTCGCCTCAGATCCATGAGCTGTCCGGCAAGCCCGCCGACACGACGCCGGCCATCTACAAGATGGCGTGGTTGAAGGAAAACGAGCCTGACGTGCTCGCCCGCGCCGCGAAGGTGGTCGACGTGCACGCCTACCTCGCTAAGAAGCTCGTGGGCCGGTGGGTGTCGGCGACGGGTTCGGCGGATACGCTCAACCTCATGGACATCAGAGCCCAGGACTACTCCGATCAGTTGCTGCAGATCGCGGGCGTGCGCCGGGATCAGATGGCCGAGCTCGCCAGGCCCACCGAGACGATCGGGAAAATTCGGGCGGAGCTGGCATCCGAATGGGGGCTGGGCGAGGCGGCGCTCGTCGCCGGAGTCGGGGACGGGCAGGCCTCCGGGCTCGGCACGAACGCGATCTGCCAGGACACGGCCTACGTCAACGTTGGCACGTCGGTGGTGTGCGGGATCCACTCGCCCACCTTCGCCTTCGACCCGTCCTACCGCACGCTGCTGGCCGGGATTCCGGGCCAGTACGTGCTGGAGATCGTGCAGAACTCCGGCTCGGTGCTGCTCAATTGGTTCCGCAAGGAACTTGGTGACCCGGCCCTTGAGGGGCGGATCGACCCGGAGCTTGACGCGGCTGCCGCGAAGGTTCCGCTTGGCGCCGAGGGGCTGATTACCGTCCCGTATTGGAACGCCGTGCAGTCCCCCTACTGGGAGCCGTTCGCGCGCGGGATCATGGTCGGCTTCGGCTCGGCCCACACCCGTGCCCACCTGTACCGCTCGCTCATGGAGGGAATCGCCATCGAGCTGGCCGAGAACATCCGCCGGGTGGAAGCATCCACCGGGCGCACCATCCGCGAGCTGCGCGCCACCGGCGGCGGCTCGCGCAACCCGCTGTGGCGTCAGATCTTCGCCGACGCCACCGGCAAGCCGATCGTGGTCTCCGGCGTGAATGAGGTCAGCGCCCAGGGCGCGGCCATCATGGCCATGGTCGGCATCGGAGCATTCCCCGATGTCGCCGCCGCCGCCGAGGCCATGACCAGCTTCATCGACCGCACCGAACCTGACCTCGACGCCCACGAACGCTACGGGCAGATCGCGAAGGTCCAGCAGAAGATCTATCCCAAGCTCGCCGAGTTGTTCGGGCAACCGTAAGCGGGCGGGGCACTACCCAAGACGTCTTGGAAAGGACAGAACAATGACGTTCCTCGTCAACGATCCGGAAAAGTTCCCAGCGGAGGCCGTCGCGGGCTTCGCCGCGGCGTACTCGACCTACGTCCAGCCCGTCCACGGCGGCGTCGTGCGAACGGGAGCATCCCCGAAGGGTGAGGTGTCGATCGTCGTCGGCGGCGGTTCGGGCCACTACCCCGCGTTCGCCGGCTGGGTCGGCCAGGGCATGGCGCACGGCGCCGTGTGCGGCAACATCTTCTCCTCACCCTCGGCGTCGCAGGCGACCTCCGTGTGCCGCGCCGCCGACAACGGCGGGGGCACCATCATCATGTTCGGCAACTACGCCGGCGACGTGCTGCATTTCGGCAACGCCGCCGAGCAGTTGCGCGCCGAGGGCAGGGACGTGCGGATCTTCACCATCTCCGACGACATCGCGTCCAACACTGCCGACAATCACCTCGACCGGCGCGGAATCGCCGGCGACCTGCTCGTGGTCAAGACCACCGGCGCCGCGGCCGCCGAGGGCATGGACATCGACGCCGTCGAGGCCGTGGCGACGCGCGCCAACGCGCGCACCCGCACGCTCGGGGTAGCGTTCACCGGCTGCACCTTCCCCGGCGCCAGCGAGCCGTTGTTCGAGGTCGAGCCCGGAACCTTCGGCCTGGGCCTGGGCATCCACGGCGAGCCCGGCATCTCCGAACACGAGATGATGAGCTCGGACGACATCGCGGCCATGATCATCGGCAAGCTGCTTGAGGAGGAACCCGAGCGCGGGCAGGGCGACCACCCCTACACCGGGCGCGTGGCCGTGCTGGTCAACGGCCTGGGCGCCACGAAGTACGAGGAGATGTTCGTCTTCTACGGGGCCGTGAAGCGGATGCTCGAGGAGCGCGGGCTGACGATCGTGGGGCCGGTGGTCGACGAGCAGGTCACCTCGCTCGACATGGCCGGCGTCTCCCTGTCCCTCATGTTCCTCGACGACGAACTCGAGCGGCTCTGGCTCGCACCCGCCGACACCCCCGCCTACCGGGTCGGTAGCGTTGGCGCGGCGCGGGCCGGGGAGCGGCGCGTCGTCGTCGACGAAGAGCAGGCGGCGATCGAAGCGGGCGCCCCGGAGTCGGCCGAGCAGGCCAGGGTGGTGGCCCGCGTGCTGGCGGCCTTCGAGGAGCGGGCGCGCGAGGTCGAGCACGAGCTGGGGCGCATGGACTCCGTGGCAGGCGACGGCGACCACGGGCAGGGCATGGTGCTCGGCGCGAGCGCGGCTGCTAAAGCCGCGCGCGAGGCCGTCGACGCCGGGGCCGGGGCCCGCACCCTGCTCGCGCGGGCGGGCGCCGCCTGGTCCGAGGGCGCGGGCGGGACCGCCGGTGCCCTGTGGGGCGGGGCGCTTGCCAAGGTCGGCGCGGGCCTGAGCGACGATGCCGCCACGGACGAGGCGGGCCTGCTTGCCGCCGTCGTCGACGGGGTGCGATCCTTCGTCACCATGGGAGGGGCGCAGGTGGGAGACAAGACAATCGTCGACGCCTCCGAACCCTTCGCCGAGGCGCTCGCGGCCGCCTTCGACGCGCCCGGTGGTGCGCTCGTGGACGCCTGGGAGTCGGCCGCGCAGGTGGCCGAGGACGCCGCCGCGGGGACGGCGCGCTTCGCCGCGACGAAGGGCCGCGCCCGCACGCACGGGGAGAAGTCAGTGGGAACGCCGGATCCCGGCGCCACCTCCTTCGCTATCCTGATGAAGGTAGTCCCGCAGGTCATCAAGTAGTCCCTTTCACAAGATTTGCCCGGTGGGGGCGCAGCGCCGCCCCCACCGGCACAAGGAGGAAATATGCTCGCCGCACAACTGAACGCACCCCACGACCTCGAACTCGTCACCAAGGATCGGCCCGCCCCCGGGCCAGGCGAAGTCCTGCTCAAGATCGAAGCCAACACCCTGTGCGGCACCGACTACCGCCTCTACACCGGTGCGAAGACGACGGGCGTGCGCCCCGGCGTCGTGCCCGGTCACGAGCTTGCCGGCAGGGTTGCCGCCATCGGGGAGGGTGCGATCGACATCATGCCCGGCCTCGAGGTGGGCAGGCAGGCGACGGTGTCGATCGTCGTCTCGTGCGGATACTGCCGCAACTGCCTGGCCGACCGCGAGCACCTGTGCCTGAACCTCGAGCTGTTCGGGTACGGCATTGACGGCGGCCTGCAGGAGTACATGATCGTGCCCGAGCGAGCGTTGCGCCGCGGAAACCTCTTTCTCACCGACGCCGAGCTCGACCCGCGGGCCCTGTGCCTGGCCGAACCGATCTCGTGCTGCCTCAACGGGCTTGATCAGTTCAAGGTCAACGCGGGGGAGACTGTTGCGGTGCTTGGCGCCGGGCCCATCGGGCTCATTCACGCCCAGCTCGCGCTCGCCAGCGGAGCGAGCCACGTGTTCGTCTCGAACAGGGGTGAGGAGCGACGCAAGGTGGCCGACCGGCTCGGCGCGATCGGCGTGGGGCCGGACGAACTGCCCGCGCGGGTGGCGCAGGCGACGGGCGGCGCGGGTGCCGACGTCGTCATCGTGTGCATCGGCGCCGAGGAGCTGGCTCAGGACGCACTCGAACTCGCCGCCGACGGCGGGCGGGTCAGCTACTTTGCGGGTTTCCCTAAGGGATCGAGCTCGCAGATGGAGCCCAACCTCATTCACTACAAGGAGCTGGCAGTCACCGGCGGGTCGAATGCCCGGCGCCGGGACGTCAGGCGTGCGATCAAGCTGCTCGAGGCGGGCAAGATCAACGTGGACGAGATCGTCACCCACACGTTCCCTCTCGCGCGGGTGGCCGAGGCCTATCAGGCGCTCCACGACCGCCTGGGCGTCAAGATCGCCGTGGTACCCGGGGATGAGTAGGGCGGCTTAGGGCGGCTACCTGGGCGCGGCGCCCAAACGGGTGTGAAACGCCGCACTTTATGATACCGTTGTGGTGCGGGTCATACTTAGTGGCTCGAAGGTGCTATATGTGAAAGGTGGTCTCAATATGCTGATGAGAAGGTCGATTACTGCGATTTCTATCTCTATGCTGATGGTTCTAGCGGGGGGCGTTGCCCAGGCCCAAGCGGCAGATGCGTCAGATGAAAGAGAGATCCTTGTCTCGGAGACGTCTTTGTCCGAAGGGTTGGATCCTAGTTTAATCGAATTGGAAAGTGGTCCTGATCCATTGTTTCTTATCTCGGATACCGAAGATGGTTCTGGTTCAGTGGCACCTCTTTTCCATGTTGGGGTCGGGCGCTATCTTTATATCTACCTGACTCCTCGCGATTGGAATTTTGTCTCATCTGTTGGTTGGGCTGCGGCTGGGGGCGCCCTGTGCACACTGGCTGGTGGGGGGCCGGCGGCTGGGGCCCTTTGCGGTGCGGCTGGTGGAGCTTTGGGCTGGTACCTGTCGGATAAGACCGGGCCAAAGGGAAATCAGTGTGCTGAGATTAAGATGAGAGCGTGGACATCACCGTTTGGGTACAAGGTGATTAACAAGCCATGTTCTGAGCTCTAGTGTGCGGGTTTTGTCTTACTAAGGGGTGATCGCAGTGCGTTCCGCTACTTTTTTCAAACAGGCAGGATCCATCCTGATTGGTGGGGGTGCGATGATGGCGATATTGGACCTCATCGATACGCGTGGTCTCCTCGTCCACGGGATCGTCGTGCTCGCCGTGGGCGTGGCCCTGGTGATTTGGGCGAGAGAGAAGGAGAAGGGCGAGGGAACTGGCGGGAAAGATTGCTAGCTGTAAACCGCCGATGAGGCGGGCCAACGAGGGCAAACCGGCCACGCCAGCGTTGCAGCCCGCAAAGAAACTTGGGGCACTTACCGCGATATGGTAAGTGCCCCAAGCTGTGATCGGTGGCGTCAGGTGCGCTGGTGGCTCCTACTCGCCGCGCTCGAACTCGCAGATCCGGTTGACCTTGTCCTTCGAGCGGCTGTTGGGGTCGAAGGTGTACTTGAGGTATTCCTCGAGTAGCTTCTCGGCCAGCTTGGTGCCGATCACCTGCGAACCCATCGCGATGAGGTTGGCGTTGTTCGATAGCACGGCGCGTTCTGCCTGGTAGACGTCGTGGATGCACGCGCAGTAGGCACCCTCGACCTTGTTGGCCGCGATCGACACGCCGATGCCTGTGCCGCACACAAGCACGCCGCGGTCGTAGTCACCGGCCGCTACGGCGGTGGCGACGTCGAAGGCGACGTTGGCGTAAATGGGATCCTCAGATCCGAGGTCGGTCACCTCGTGGCCGAGTTCGGTGGCCTTCGCCATAAGGACCTGCTTCAGCTCGGAAGCGTTGGGGTCACATCCAAATGCCAGTTTCATACCTGCTCCTTTGACGGGGTCTAGCAATACCCCCAGTCTAAGACGCTCTGCTCACCCGCGAAATGGTTGGCGGATCTGTGCCCTTAAGTGCACGCCCGCGGGGCGACGGGCACGTTGGTCCGGTGGCCGAGCCTGGCCGTCCGGCTGACCGGCTGACCGCCCGGCCGTCCGGCTGGTTCCGGTGTCGGGCGGCCAGCGCGACTACACCCCGTGCCAGAAGTCACGAACGAGCGAGTCCCGGTCCTTGTGGGAGGTCTTTTGCAGAATGTTGTGCACGTGAACCTTGACGGTCGACGGCGAGATGTACAGCTGCGAGGCGATGGCGGTGTAGCTCTTGCCGCGCATGATCTCGGTCAGGATCTGCGACTCGCGTTCGGAGAGGGAAAAGCGCGTGGCGAACAGATGGACCTCGTTGTCGAGGAACTTCTCCCGCGCGGGGGTGGGCCCAGCCGGGGCGCTTTCGTAAAACAGCTGCAGACGACGAACGGCGACGCGTACAAACCAGAAGCCGATCCCCAAGACAAGCGCGTTTTCAACAAAGTTGCGCTCGGGCATGAAGGGCGGCGCGCCCGTCACCTCGAGTGCTGGCCGAAGGTACAAGAAGTAGAGATTCCATATGATTGTGCCCAGCGCCCCGACAAACATGTAGAGCACGAGCGGCATGTGAGTCAGCTGGCGCTTGCGTTCCATTGGATCTGAAGTACGTACGAAAACCCAGGCGTCGAATGCAACCATGGCGAGCATCGCGAGCGAACGCATGGTAAAGAAGACGAACTCCCGGTCTCGTGGGGTGTCTATGACGACGTAGGCGAATGCGGAGCCGAGAACAAAGAGCGCAACCGCGATCTTTGCAGGCAACATCGATCGTTCCAAGAACCTGCATTGCATTGCCCACAGGCAGCCAAACACGCCCGCGCCCAAAAGCACTGACTCCACGGGAGATGTGATCGAGTAGAGGCTGCTGGCCGCAGAGCTATGCGGGTGGACGTAGGCGGTACGAAACACCAGGGTCACGTCGAAGAAATAACAGAAGAATGCGGCTGTTGCGAGCGCAAACATCTTCTGGCGTGTGACGACAAAAGCCGAGAATGACACCGCCGAAATGAACAGTGCACACACGAACACGATCATGGTGTAGAAGAAAACGATCAACCCGATATCCCCCTTGATTCCGGGGCTCATCTACTGTGATGGAAAGCAAGGACAAGACATTCTACCAGCAGGAATGCACCCCAAGCTAGGATGCACGTGCGACAATCGTGCCCGGCGGATGCGGGCAGGCAATGCAGGCGGACGCGGGCAGACGGCTCGCACACACCGTCTGCCCGCACGCTTGGGAAGAACCCGTCCATCGCCTAGCTGGAGACGATGACCGCCGTCGCGCAGAGCACGCCGCCGAAACCGAGAACGAAAAGCACCATCGGCCACACGAAGCGTAGCCAATGTGAGTACTTCATGTTCAGCATCTGCAGCGTCGCCATGACCAGGCCGGTCGGGGCGAGGAAGAGCATCGCGTACTGGCCGTACTGGTATGCCATGACGATGATCCAGCGAGGCATGCCGACGGCGTCGGCGAGCGGAGCGAAGATCGGCATGGCGAGCACCGCCAGGCCCGACGACGACGGGACCACGAAGCCGAGGATGAAGAACACCAGCATGAGCATGATGATGAAGAGAGGACCCGACATGCCGGACACCATGGTGGTCAACGAGTTCAGGATGGTGTCCGAGATGAGGCCCTCGTTCATTACCAGGTTGATGCCGCGGGCGAGGCCGATGATCAGCGACACGGCCACGAGTGAGGAAGCGCCCTCGGAGAAGGCGTCAACGAGGGCGCTCTCCGACAGTTTCTCCCTGCCCAAGGCGGCGATCAACATGATGATGATGGCGATTACCAGGAATGCGGCGGCCATTTGCGGGAACCACCATCCGGCAGCCATGACGCCCCAGACCATGATGACGAAGGCGGAGACGAACAGCACCAAGATGATCTTCTTTTCCCAGTTGAAGTCCTTGATGTCATCCATGGAGGAATTCATCGCCCACCGCTTGGTGAAGTCGGCGTGATCCTCCCACGTGTAGGAGAAGGCCGGATTATCCTTCACCTTCTTCGAATACCAGTGGAGGTAGAAGACCACGACGACGCCGCCAACGATCAGGCCGGAGAAACGCCACCAAATGCCCTCGGTGAATTGGATGCCGGCGGCGTTGGAGGCAATGACGGAGGAGAATGGGTTGACGGTAGAGAAAGTCGTTCCCATCGAACCCGCCAGGAAGATCGCGCCCACTGAGACGATCGAGTCGTAGCCGAGGGCGAGGAAAATCGGCACAAGGATCGGGTAGAACGCGACGGCTTCCTCCTCGAGCCCGCACAGCGATCCGCCGGCCAACATGAACACTGCGACGAAGAAGATGAGCGCGAACTCGTGGCCTTTCGTCCGTTTCGTCAGTGCCACGAGGCCGGACTCGAAGGCTCCCGTTTTTCGCACGACGCCGATCAGCCCGCCGAGGACGAAGATGAAGACCATGACGTCCACGGCCTCGATGGTTCCGCGTACCATCGCGCTTGGAACGTCGGTGAATCCGGCGGGGTTTTGCTCGAGGCGCTCGTAGGAGCCTGGCACGGAGATCGGCTTGTTTAGCGCACCGGAAGTGAACTGCGTGATGTCGAGGTCAACGCCTAGATCCTCCAGTGATTTTTGCTCGGCCGGGAGCGACTGAGGGTCACCCTTCGGGGGAGTGAGCACTAGGCTCGAGCTGTCCGCGTCGTATGACAGTTTGGCGTACTGGCCGGCCGGAATGGCCCAGGTGGCCAGGGCCGCGATGATCGTCAACACGAACAACACGGTAAATGCGCTCGGAACCCGCAGTTTGAACTTTCGTTTTGGCGCGCCGACCTGCGGCGCTTGGTCTTGTTTGACGTTGCTCATTATGCGCTCCGGATGACCGTGCCTGTGAGGCCCTTGAGGCCGTCGGCCGCTTTTTCAAGGGACGTGATGATCGCGCGTTTGCCCGGATTGTCCTCGACGAATTCGAGGCAGGCCTCGATCTTCGGAAGCATCGAACCGGGTGCAAACTCGCCGGCGTCGATGCGCTCTCGAGCCTCGCTCGTCGTCATGTGAGAGATGGCTTCCTGATGGGGCGTATTGAAACCGGCGTAGGCCTGCTCGACCGCGGTGAGGATGAGTAGGGTGTCCGCCCCGAGTTGCCCGGCGAGGAGCGCGGCGGTGCGATCCTTGTCGATCACGGACGCGACGCCGTGGTAGTGCCCGTTTTCCTCGACGATGGGGATGCCTCCGCCGCCAGCTGCGACGACGACGGCGCCGTCGTCGACGAGCGATGAGATCACGGGAGCCTCAACGATCGAGACCGGCTTTGGCGATGCGACCACCCATCGCCAACCTCGCCCGGCGTCCTCGACGTAGGTGTTGCCGGTTTCCGCGTGGAGCGCCTCGGCCTCCTCCTTCGTGTAGAACGCGCCGACGGGCTTGGTGGGCGTGGAGAACGCCGGATCGTCCTCGTCGACAACTACCTGCGTCACGACCGACACGCACGGCTTGTCGATACCGCGCGAGCGAAGCTGTTCGCCGATCGCCTGTTGGAGGTGGTAGCCGATGTAACCCTGCGACATGGCGCCGCATTCGGCGAATGGGATCGACGGCGTCGTGGAGGACTTGGCCGCCACGTCAGTGGCGACCTTGATCATGCCTACCTGTGGTCCGTTGCCGTGGGTGACGGTGACCTGGTTGCCCAGCTCCACCAGATCAGCGATTGGGGATGCCGTGGCGGCGATCAGGTCGAGCTGTTCCTTGGGGCTCTTGCCCAGCGCGTTACCGCCGAGCGCAACAACGATATTCTCTGTCATGGATGGCCGCCTCAGGAAAGCGTGGCGTACATGACGGCCTTGATGGTGTGCATGCGGTTCTCGGCCTCGTCAAAGACGCGCGAGCGCGAGGATTCGAAGACCTCATCCGCGACCTCCATCTCGGTCACCCCGAACTGTTTGGCGATGTCGGCGCCGATAGTCGTGTTGACGTCGTGGAAGGAGGGCAGGCAGTGCATGAAGATCGCGTCCTCTCGTGCCTTGTTCATGAGCTCCGTGGTCACGCGGTAGCGCTCGAGCAGCTTGATGCGCTTCTCCCACAGCTCCGCCGGCTCGCCCATGGAGACCCAGATGTCGGTGTAGATCACGTGCGCGCCCTCGACGGCCTCCTCCGGATCGTCCGTCAGGGTGATCTGCGCCTGTGTCTCCTTCGCAATCTCACGGCAGGTGGCCACGAGGTCTTCGGCGGGCATCTGCTCCTTAGGACCGCACGCCACGAAGTGGAGGCCGAGCTTGGCACACACCACCATGAGCGAATTGGCGACGTTGTTTTGCGCGTCGCCCATGAACACGAGTTTCTTTCCCGTCAGCCCATCGGGGAAGTTTTCTTCGACCGTGAGCATGTCGGCCAGCATCTGCGTGGGGTGGAACTCGGTTGTCAGGCCGTTCCACACAGGAACTCCGGCTTTTGCGCCGATTTCTTCAACGATATCCTGGGCGAATCCGCGGTACTCGATGCCGTCGTACATGCGCCCGAGCACGCGCGCCGTGTCCTCAATCGACTCCTTCTTGCCCATCTGCGACGAGCCGGGGTCGAGGTAAGTCACGCCCATACCCAGATCGTAGCCGGCTACCTCGAAGGCGCATCGCGTGCGAGTGGAGGTTTTTTCAAAGAGGAGGACGATGTTCTTGCCCTCGAGGTATTTGTGAGGGGTTCCCGCCAGCTTCATCGCCTTAAACTGCTTCGACAGGCGTAGGAGATAACGGATCTCGTCGGGCGTGAAGTCGAGGAGCTTGAGGAAGTTCCGGCCGGAAATTGACACTGGCATGATGGGTTCCTTTCGGTGATGGTTGCGTCCGCATCGTTGCGGACGTGTTCGCCACATCGTTGTGGCGCGGTGAAACCACTGTGCACCGACCCAAAAAACCGTGGCTAGGAAACGTCAGGTCAAACCCGGTTTAAATCTCATCAGGGGTGGTTTAGGGCAGGCTAAACCGCCCCTGAACCGGCGCAAATTAGCCGATTCTGGGGCGGTGGATAGCTGGTGTGGGGCGGGCGGCCAGCGCCCCTAGCTGGTGCGGATCGCTCCGAGCCGCTCATCTTGGCGGTAGGCGACGGGGCCCAGGCTCATCGCCCAGGCCCCGCACGCTAACGCCCGCTATGAAAGGGCGACGAGCACCTTCCCCGACTCCTGCGAGTTCTTGGCGATCGCAAAGGCGGCCGCGGCGTCGTCGGCTGGGAAGGTGTGGGTGACCACGACGTCGGCGATCTCGGGGCGCGCGGCGAGCAGGGCCACGGCGTCGGTGATCTCGTCGTCGAAGCGGAAGGTCGGCCGGAGCTGGACCTCCTTGGAGATGATGGTGGCAAGCGCGATGGGCTGCGGGCCGGCGGGGAGCATGCCCACCTGCACCGCGATTCCCCCGCGCTCGATGGCCTCGAAGGCGGTGTTGATGGCGGCGGGAACGCCGCTGCACTCGAGCACGGTGTCGAAGTAGAAGTCAGGCAGGTGCTCGACGTCGGTGCGCACCACCCGATCCACCCCGAGCGCCTTCGCGCGGGCGAGCGGGCCATCGAGGACGTCGCAAACCCAGACCTCGGCGGCCCCCTTGGCCTTGGCTCCAGCCGCGGCGAGCAGCCCGATCGGCCCGGCGCCACTGACGAGAACCTTGCGCCCCTCGACGCCTCCGCCGACGTTGATCGCGTGGAGACCGACGGCGAACGGCTCGGCGAGCGCGGCGGTGGTCAGCTCCATGTCGTCCGGCACGGGGACAACCATGAAGTCCTCCACGAGCAGGTACTCGCTCATGCCACCCTGCGTGTGAGGCCAGGTCGAGGCCGAGCCGAGGTAGCTGCCGTTCGGCCACAGGTGGCGGCCGTACTTCTGGGAGGGCGTGCCGAAGCGCGCCGGGTGGACGGTCACCTTCTGCCCTTCGGCGTACGTGCCGGAGGGATCGTGGGCGACGACGCCGGACAGCTCGTGGCCGGGGATGAGCGGCTCGCGCACGACGAACGCGCCGTTGGCTCCCTGGAAGTAATAGTGCAGGTCGGAGCCGCAGATCCCGGCGTGTGAGACCCGGATGAGGATCTGGCCGTCGCCGGCCTGCGGTGTGGGGACTTCCTCGATGCGGAGGTCGTCCTTGCCGTGAATGCGTACTGCCTTCATGATGTGCTCCTTGGGCTGAACTTAGAAGAGGAAGAAGATGGGTAGGGTCAGGGCGAAGACCATGACGGACTCGAGTGCCTGCTGGGCGGTCCACGTCTTGAGCGTGGTCTTGACGTCCATGCCGAGGAGGCGGCCGACCAGCCAGAAGCCGGAGTCGTTGACGTGGCTGGCGAACACGGAGCCCGCGGCACACGCCAACGTGATGGCCACGATCTGCATGGAGGAGTAGTTCCCGGCGAGCACGGCGGGAGCCATGAGGCCCGCGGCGGTGGTCAGGGCGACCGTGGTCGACCCCTGTGCCAGGCGCAGCATGAGCGCCACGAGGTAGACGGCCAGGATGATCGGGATGCCCAGGCTCTCCATCTGGGAGGCCACGGCGTCGCCGATGCCGGAGGCGCGTAGCACCCCGCCGTACATGCCGCCGGCGCCGGTGATGAACACGACCGAGGCGATCGGCGCGAGCGAGGAGTCCACGAGCTTTTCGAGGGCGGTGCCGTGGATGCCGCGGGTGGAGCCGAGCACCGGCAGGGCGACGAGCACGGAGATGAGGAGCGCGATGCCGGACTTTCCGACGAACGTGAACGCCTGCGCCCACGCCTCGGTGCCGGTGATCATGCCGGCCTTGGTGGCGAAGTCGACGCCGGTGTTGAGGAAGATGAGGAGCATCGGCAGGAGCAGGATCGCGACCACGGTGGAGGTCTTGGGCGGGTTCTTCACGTCGTGGCCGTCGCGGCCGAACACGGAGCCGACCACTTCCGTGAAGTTGTACTTGCGGCTGACGTACTTACCCCAGAGGTAGCCGGTGACGTAGAAGGTGGGGATCGCCACGACGACGCCGACGATCACCAAGAGTCCGAGGTTCGTGTTGAAGAAGGTGGAGGCGGCGACGGGTCCGGGGTGCGGCGGCACGAACACATGCATCACCGAGAACGCGGCCGCGGTCGGGAAGGCGTAGAGGAGGATCGGCCCGCCGAGGCGAGCGGCAACGGCGAACACGATCGGCAGCATGACCACGAGGCCGGCGTCGAAGAACATCGGGAAGCCGAGCAGGAGGGAGGCGACGCCGAGGGCAAGCGGGGCGCGCTTCTCTCCGAATTTGTGGATCATTGAGTCCGCTAGGGCTTGGGCGCCGCCGGAGTGCTCGATGAGTTTGCCGAGCATGGCGCCGAAGCCGACGAGGATGCCGACGTCGCCGAGCGTGGATCTAAAGCCGCTCATGACGACGTTGTAGAGGGAATCGGTGGGGATTCCGGTGGCGATGGCGGTCAGCACCGACACGAGGACGAGGGTAACGAAGGCGTGTAGCCTGAATTTGATAATGAGGACGAGGATGAGCAGAATACCCGCTGCGGCGATGCCGAGGAGCGGACCTGCTGACAGAGTCTGTTCCCAGTTTTCCATGATGTTCCAATCCTTGGTTCTCTCGGCGTTGAGGTAGAAGTGTGGGCGTCGTCGCCCGAACTTCCGAACCAATATTCATATGATACTACGAATTATCTGGTATCATACAACTTGTAAGCCGCAAAACAAAGTGATTTCTTTGCAAAGGTGGAACGAATGTCACGAAGCGCTACTTCTCAGTCCCCCAATTCACGTCATCTTCCGCGCCTTTCCCGCGCCACGCTCGCAGGCCATCGCGATCTGCGGATCGGGGCGCCCGCCCCAGAACAAACCGGGATCGTTCACATTGGGCTCGCCCAGTTTCATCGCGCACACGCCGCCGTGGCAACCGCGCAAGCCCTCGCCGTCGAACCGGGCCCGTGGGGTATCGTTGGCGTCGCCTCGCATTCGCCGCGCGTCGCAAACGCCCTGTCCGAACAGGACTTCCTCTACTCCGTCCTGCAGCTGACGCCGGACGGCGAGCAGGTCGGGGTGGTGGACGTGCACCGGCGCACGCTCGTGGCGGCGCAGGACCCGGCCGCCGTCGTCGCCGCCATCGCCGACCCCGCACACAAGATCGTCACCCTCACCGTCTCCGAAAACGGTTACCGCAAGGACCCCGAGCGCGTCGGGCTCGACCTCACCGACGCCGAGACGCTCGCCGACATCGCGAATCCGTCGGCGCCCACGACGACGATCGGGCTCGTCGCGCGCGGCCTCGAGCGCCGCTACGCGCAGGGCGGGGCCCCGATCACGATCCTGTCCTGCGACAACATGCAAAGCGCGGGCACGCTCACCCACGCGCTCGTGGTCGAGTTTCTTACCCGCGCGGGCGCCGACGCGCCCATGCTCGCGTGGCTCGGGGAGTCGGTGACGTTCCCCAACGCCATGGTGGACCGGATCGTGCCCGCCACCACCGACGCCACTCGCGAGCACGTGGCCGAGCTAGCCGGCTATTGGGACGAGGTTCCGGTGCCGGCGGAGGCCTTCACCATGTGGGTGATCGAGGACAAGTTCGCCGCGGGCCGCCCGGCCTGGGAGCACGCCAAGGGCGTCATCTTCTCGGACGAGGTGGAGAAGTATGAGCAGGTCAAGCTGCGCCTGCTCAACGGTTCACACTCCCTTATCTCCTACCTCGGGGCGCTTGACGGGCGCGAGACGATCCCCGCATCGCGCACCCAAGACTTCGTGGAGGCGTGCGTGCGGCGCGCGATCGAGGAGGAATTCCTGCCCTCGATTGACCTGCCCTCCGGCTTCGACGCGGGTGCCTACGTGGACCAACTCTTCGTGCGCTGGACCAACTTCGCACTCGGCGACCTCGTGGCGCGGGTGGGCTCGGACGGTTCGGCGAAGATCCTGCAACGCGTGCCCGTGCCGGCGCTGCGCCTGCTGCGGCAAGGTAAGATGCCGCAGCAGATGGCGCTGCTGGTGGCGGCCTGGATCGCGTGCGTGTGCCCGCCGCGGGGCTTCGTGCCCGGGCCGATAGCGGAGGCGATGGTCGAGCCGAAGCGGGACTTCCTGGCGGCAGCCACGGCGGGGGCGACCAGCCCGGCCGAACACGCGCGGGCCGTGATGACCTCGGGCTTGTTCCCGCAGGAACTGGCCGAGCGCGAGGAGTTTACCGCCCGTGTGGGTGAACTGCTGGACCTGATCGTGCGGGGCGGGGTGCGGGCGGCTGCGGCGCAGGCCCTCGGCGCCTAACCAAAGAAAACATGGCCCCCGGGGCCTAACGAAAGGCCCCGGCGGCGTCGTTCTAGTCGAAGCGGAGCACGTTGGGCGTGCGGGAGTCGAAGGCGGTGCGAACCTCGGCGACGATGTCGCGCATGGCCTCGCGTGCCGTCGTCGTGTCGCCGGCGTAGATGGCGCGGGCGATCGCCTCGTGGTCGCGCAGTGCGCGGGGCTCGGGGCGCGGCGGCATGAGCATGTTCTCGGCGCGCCACTTGAGCACGGCCTCGATGGTGGAGGCGAGGGCGACGAATATCTCGTTGCCCGAGGCGGCGAGGATGAGGGTGTGGAAGCGGACGTCGGCGTCCATGAACTCGTCGGTGGTGGCCACCGATCCGAGGCGGGTGAGCTCGGCGCTGAGGGCGATGAGCTTGTCGCGCTGGTCGCGGGAGGCGAACTGGGCGGCGAGTTCGGCGGCCATCGGTTCGATGGCCTCGCGAAGGTCGATGAGGGAGCGTATCTGGCGGTCGCTGTGCGGGCCGCTCAGGCGCCACCGGATGACGCGCGGGTTGAGCACGTCCCAGTTCTCGAGGCCCTGGATGATGAGGCCGCGGCGTCGTTGGGGGACGACGAAGCCGCACTCCTCGAGGCTGCGCTGGACCTCGCGGGCGACGGTGCGTGAGCAGGTGAATTCCTCTTCGATGTCCGCGAGCGTGATGGCCTCGCCGGGGGCGAGTTCGCCGTTGGCGATGCGCGGCCCGAGGACCTGGAGGATGTCTTCGAATCGTGAGTTGGTCATCTGCGTCGTCCGTTTCCGTTCAACACCATATGCAAGTAGTCTCTTAGCTTGCGAATAGTATTACCTTTGAGGTATTTTGATAAGTATACGGCGTCAAGTTTACCACTGCGGCGGCGTGATTCATCGTACGAGCAACGAAGCTGGGGATTACGAAAATGGCTGAAACAATTCACGTTGTCATCATGGGAGTGGCCGGCTGTGGCAAGACCACCGTGGCCGGCATCCTCCAAGATCGCTGGGGATGGGACGTCGCCGAGGCTGACGAATTCCACCCGCAGGCGAATGTGGACAAGATGCACTCGGGCATCCCACTCACCGACGAGGACCGCTGGCCCTGGCTCGAAACCATCCGCGCCTGGATGACAGAGAAGGAAAACGAGGGAAGATCGACCATCGTCACGTGCTCCGCGCTGAAGAAGAGCTACCGCGACGTGCTCCGCAGGGGAGGCGCCCGCGTCCTCTTCATGCACCTCGACGGCGACCGCGACCTGCTCGCCTCCCGCCTCGCCGCGCGCACCGGCCACTTCATGCCCGCCTCCCTCCTCGACTCCCAGTACGCCACCCTTGAGCCGCTCCAGCCCGACGAGCTCGGCGCTGTCGTGGACATCGCGGGCACACCCACCGAGATCGCCAACGACGTCCAGGCCAAAATCAAGCACATCCTCAACGCGCGGGGCGCCGGCAACGACGACGCGCACGCGACGGCAGACGTGGGCGTGTACGGGCTGGGCGTGATGGGCGCGGCGCTGGCGCGCAACCTCGCAGGCCACTTCACCACGGCGGTGACCAACATTGACCCCGCCTACACCGACCGATTCATGGCGGCTCACGGCGGCGAGGGTCGCTTCGTGCCGGCCGTGGGCGCCGCCGAATTCGTGGCCAACCTGCGCCGCCCGCGGAAGATCCTGCTCATGGTCACCGCGGGCCCCGCCGTCGACTCCGTGCTGGCCGAGCTGTCGGAGCACCTGGATTCCGGCGACGTCGTGGTGGACATGGGCAACTCCCACTTCCGTGACACCCGTCGACGCGAGGTCCTCATGCGCCAGCGGGGGATCCACTTCGTCGGGTGCGGAACCTCGGGCGGCGAGGAGGGGGCACTCACCGGTCCGGCCCTCATGGTGGGCGGAACGGATGAATCATACGCGGTACTGCGGCCCGTCTTCGAAGCGATCGCCGCACGGGCCGGCGATGGGACAAGCTGCGCCGTCCACGTCGGCCCCGACGGCGCCGGCCACCTCACCAAGACACTACACAACGGCATCGAATACGCGGAGATGCAGGTCATCGCGGAGGTCTACCACCTCCTGCGCCACGTCCTTGGGCTTGATAACGACGCCGTAGCTGACGTCCTCGACGGCTGGGCCGGCGGCGAGCTGTCCTCCTACCTGCTCGAGATCAGTGCCGCGATCCTGCGCACCGGCGGGAACTTCATCGAGCAGATCAGCGACCGGGCCTCCCACAAGGGCACCGGCGCGTGGTCGACGGTGGCCGCCGTCGAGCTGGGCGTGGACGCCAGCCTGCTGTCCGGAGCTCTGTTCGCGCGCTTCGCCTCGACCTCGCGCCTGCGCGGGGCCTGGGCCGCGGAGGGTGCCGCGGGTGGTGCCGCGGCCAGCGCTGCTAGCTACGCCGCCGGCGCGGTGGGCGACGCTCCCCGCCCGGGCGGCGCCTCCGCCCTCGCCGTCGACCTCGACGCCGAGGACCTTCGCCGGGCGATGTGGCTGGCCAAGCTTGTCGCCTACGCCCAAGGCCTCGAGGTGATCCGGGCGGCGTCGGCGGCCTACGACTGGAACGTTGACCTCTCAGCAGTGTGCCGGGGCTGGCGCGCCGGCTGCATCATCCGATGCGCGATGCTCGACGAGTTCGCACGCTTGGTCGAGTCCGGCGACCCCATGGACATCCTCACCAAGCACTCCGCGCGCGTGGAGGAATACCTGCCCTCCCTGCGCAAGGTGGTAAGCGCCGCAGCCCTCGCCCAGGCGCCGATCCTCAATCTGCCTGCCACCCTCGCCTACCTGGACTCGGCGCGCTCGCGGCGCCTGCCCACCGCCCTCATCCAAGCCCAACGCGACTACTTCGGCGCCCACGGCTTCGAGATGCTTGGCAAGGAGGGCCTCTTCCACGGCCCCTGGCACCAGAACTAGAGCGCAAGCGGGTGGGCCCGGCGAAAGCCGCGTCCAAGCTCGGCCAAAGCCAGGCCCACCAGCCGAGCCAACACTAGCCGTTAATAACCTGCGCAACCGCCAGCTCTTTCAGGCCAAGCTCGCCGAACTCCACGCCGTAGCCCGATCCCTTCGTGCCCCCAAACGGGATGCGCGGATCCACTCCGCCGTGGCTATTGATCCACACGGTCCCCGCCTGGATACGGGCCGCCACTTCGCGGGCGCGCTCGCGATCCGCGGACCACACCGAGCCGCCCAACCCGAAGTCAAGGGCGTTGGCCTGCTCGATCGCCCAGTCGAGGTCATCGTAGCGCACGATCGGCAACGCCGGACCGAACTGCTCCTTGACCACCAGCGGATTGTCCGGGGCGATGTCAGCCACCAAGGTGGTGGGGTAGAAGTAGCCGGGCTGATCCTCGTCCGGGTCCCCGCCCACAACCACGCGCGCACCGCCATCCACGGCGGCCCGCACCAGCTCCTTCACGATGTCGAACTGCGCCTTGTTCTGCAACGGCCCGAGCACGCTCTGCTCATCCAGCCCGTCGCCCATCGGCATCGCCGTGGCCACCTCGGCCAGCGCCTCCACGACGTCGTCGTAAATCGAGCCAGGCACGTAGAGCCGCTTAAGGGCGGCGCAGGTCTGGCCGGTGTTGATGAAGGCGCCCCAGAAAAGGTCCTCGGCGATGGCCCGCGGATCGACGTCGTCGAGCACGATGCCGGCGTCGTTGCCGCCGAGCTCGAGCGTGAGACGCTTGACGTCGCCGGCGGCGGTGGCCGCGATCTTCTTGCCGGTCGCCGTCGACCCGGTGAACATGATCTTGCCGACCCTCGGGTTCGTGGTCAGCTCCGCGCCGATCGCGCCGTCGCCCACCACGATGCTCAGCACGCCCTCAGGCAGCACGTCGTTGAGCACTCTCACCAGCGCCGCCACCGACAGCGGGGTGTACTCCGACGGCTTGACCACCACGCCGTTTCCCATACGCAAGGCAGGGGCAACCTGCCACGTGGTGATCATCATCGGCCAGTTCCAGGGGCCGATCGCACCCACGACGCCGATGGGCCGGTAGGCGAGGGTGGCGAACGTGTCGCCGTCGTTGACGACCTCGGTCTCCTCCACCGGGATGGCTGCGGTGGCCCGCAGCCACGCCGCACATGCGCCCACCTCGAAGCGGGCGTTCGGCCCGTTCAGCGGCTTGCCCTGCTCGCGGGAGAGCAGCTCAGCGAGGGTCTCGGCGTTGTCCTCGATCGCCTCGGCACAGCGCACGAGGTACTCGCACCGCTCCGCGTGCGTGAGAGCTCCCCAGGAGCGCTGGGCGGTGGCGGCGGCGTCGACCGCGGCCGCGACGTCGTCGGCACTGTCGTAGCTGATAGCCGCGATGACCTCGCCGGTCGAGGGGTTTTTCAGCTCAACGCTGCCGCCCCCGGGTGCGATAGAGTTGAGAATGTCTTGGTAGCTGTACTGCTTCACGGTGCCTCCTTGCACGACTCGTTCAACGATGACCAGTCTCGCAACGGGCGGGCGGTCGCTGATTGTGAAAGCGTGCACGCCGATTGTTGAACAGTGTTCGCTTGGGGGCATCGTGTCGAAGGTGTTGCAGGGGTCGTTGAATTTCGAGGAATGGCACGTGGCGGCGCAGCAGGCCTTCGGCACGCTTCACATCACGACGCCGGAGGACAAGTCCGACTTCGAGGTGGGCCTCGAGGCGATCCATGTCGGGGACATCGACCTGTTCGACATGCGCACGCCGGCCCACCGCGTGGAACGCCGCGCCGCGGACATCCCCGCGGGTGAAAAGGGCTATTGCAAGCTGAGCTTGCAGCTGGAAGGATCGTCGATCCTGGAACAGGATGGGCGGCGGTGCGTGCTTGAACCGTCTAACCTGGCGGTCTATTTCACCCAGCGCCCCTACGTGCTGGAGTATCCGGCCCCGCAGCGGACGCTGGTGATGATCTTCCCGCAATCGTTCGTGAATCTGCCCGATTCGGACCTGGAAAAGATCTCCGCCGTGCCGATCTCCCGCGAGTCCGGGCTGGGAAGGGTGGCGGTGCCGCTGTTCGAGCAGCTCGCAGGAAACCTCCGCGCGCTCGAGGACATTTACGCGATCCCGCTGGTCAGGTCCGCGTTGGACATGCTGGTGTCGGTCATCGCCTCCGACCTGCTGGCGGACACCGACAACACCGAGAGCCTCAACCACCAAGTGCGGCGCTTCGTGGCGGCCCACCTCGCCGACCCCGAGCTCGGCCCGCGGATGATCGCCGACAGTCTGTTCGTGTCCGTGCGCCACCTACACTCCCAGTTCTCGCGAGGCGGGGAGACCGTGGGCTCCTACATCCGGCGCTTGCGGCTGGACAAGATCCGCGACAGCCTCGCCGATCCTCGGTTCGCATCCGACACCATCCAGGCCATCGGTTCGCGCTACGGGCTGGTTGACGCCGCACACCTGTCCAAATCCTTCACCGCCCGCTTCGGGATCTCGCCCAGCGCCTACCGGCGCAGCGTCCTCGGGAAGGGGGAATAGGGGGACGGAGCGTGGACAACTGGTGATCCTAGGGATGAAAATGCCAGTTTTGCCGACCAAAGTCCGCAGAATCACCCGTTACCCACGCCCGCGGCGGCCGGAGCCGTACCAGCGGCGGCCGGAGCCGCACCAGCGGCGGCCGGAGCCGCACCAGCGGCGGCCGGAGCCGCACCCGCGGCGTCGTGATCCTTGAGTGACAACTGGCCTGCGCCGAAGCACAAGGAAAAATCCGACATGACGAGCACCATAAAAGTGACATCGTTTGGCGTCAAGGAAGACGCATAGAGGAAAGGAAACGTCATGTCGAAACATGTTGTGATTGTTGGTGCCGGGTTCGCGGGCCTAGTGGCGGCGCGCGAGCTGCAGATGAAGGGTATCGACTACCAGATCCTTGAGGCGCGCGACCGCATCGGCGGGCGCGCGTGGACCGACGAGAGGATGGGCCGCCCACTCGAGATCGGCGCAACGTGGGTGCACTGGTTCCAACCGCACATCTGGAGCGAAATCACCCGCTACGGGCAAGACATCGTGGCCAGCCCCCACACCGACGAAGCGCGCTGGCTGGCCGACGGGGAGATCGTGGTGGCGACCGAGGAAGAGATGGACCGCCGCCTCGCCCGCCCGATGGCCGAGATCTTCAAGAACTCCGACGAGTACTTCCCCAACCCCTACAACCCGCTGTGGGTGCTCTCCGACGACTACGATGGGCCGGCCGAAATCCGCGAGCAGTTCATCAAAGACGACAAACGCTCAGTACTCGACGTGCTACGCGAGGGCGACTTCACCCAGGAGGAAATCGACCTGGCGAACGCCTACTGGTCAGCCGGGTACATCGGCAACCCGGAGACGACGTCGGTGCTGATGGCGAAGCAATGGGTGGCGCTGTCCGATCACCGACTGTCGTTGCTGGACGCGCAGACGCTGCGCTACAAGCTGGTCAACGGCATGCAAGGCCTATACAACGGGATCGCGGGCGACCTCACCGGGCCGATCCGCCTCCAGACCGTCGTGACCAAGATCGACCACGATACCGAGGGCGCCAAGGTCTACCTCGAGTCCGGGGAAATCATCGAGGCCGACTCCGTGATCGTGACGGTGCCCGTGGGCGCGCTGGGCAACATCGAATTCAACCCGGCCCTGCCCGCCACCATCACCAAAACCATCGAGGACAAGTGGAACTCCACCGGCTGCAAGATCTGGATCAAGGTCAAAGGGCGCCACAACGTGTTCGGGTACGCGCCGTCCCCGGCGAAAATCTCCGTCATGCGCTCGGAGTACTTCATGGACGACGACACCACGATCCTCGTGGGATTCGGCTCCGATCACGACGCCGTGGATCTGAGCAACATCGAGGACGCGCAGGCAATCGTCAACCAGTGGTTTGACGACCTGGAGGTCGTGGACTGCACCGGCCACGACTGGGTGGCCGACAAGTGGTCGGGCCAGGCCTGGGCAAGCCTCCGCCAGGGACAGTTCACGGAAGGTTGGCACCACTTCCGCGAATCGACCTCGCGCCTGCACTTCGCAGGCGCGGACTGGGCGCGCGGCTGGCGCGGCGTCGTGGTTGACGGGGCGCTCGAAACCGGCGTAGAGACCGCCCGAAAGGTGATCCACGAACTAGAGCAGTAGGCACCCGATAGTAGGGGGCTGTGCGGGACGAATTGGGCCGTATCTTTTCAGATACGGCTCAATTCGTCCCGCAGGCAGGCGGCGCGCCACACCAATCCCCCGAAGCCTACCCCTCGATGCGGTCAAGCTGCTCGTGCAAGTGATTGTAGATCTCGGGCCTCCTGCGCTTGAGGCGCTCGCCAACCACAACCCCAACCAGCCCGGTCGCCACGATCAGACCCGGCATGACCCAGCGCAGCGAAGCCGGCCCGGTATCCCCGATCATCAGGTCAAAGTTCACCACAACCAGCACCGCGACAACGATGAGACCTGCAGCGGAAACCGCAGGGGCGATCGTCGTGCGCCACAACCCGGCATCGCGGTCCTCGCGCCGCGCCCACACCAAAATCGCGATACCCGTCAACGCCAGCAGACACACCACACCGAACGCGGCCCCGTTCGTCATCCACGTGAAGAGCGTGAGAACAGGGTAAAGGTCGCCGAGCTCAGAGCCAAAGCCAGCCAGCACGAACACCGCCACTACCGTAACCGCAATCAACGACTGCGCGACCGAACCGCCAACAGGGGCGCCGTCGTCGCTGGCCTTCCCGAAGAACGCGGGCAAGATGCGGGCGCGGCCGAGAGCGAAGAAGTAGCGGGCCACGGCGTTATGGAACGCAATGAGAGCCGCGAGCAGGCTGAGCACAAACAACAGCTGCGCCACATACGATAGCGCCGGGCTGTAACTTTCGAGGAACAGGAACATAAGGTTGGGACCATACGTGACCGATTCGTCGATGATTGCCGACGGGCCAATGCCCATCGTGAATGCCCAGGACGTCACCGCGTAGAAAACCGCGATCGTCACAACCGCGATATAGGTCGCCTTCGGGATCGTGCGCTCGGGGTCAACGGTTTCCTCGGAGTAGATCGCACCGGACTCGAAACCCATGAACGCGGCGAGCGTGAAAGCAAGCAACACACCGATTCCCGGGGTGGCGATCTGGCCGGGCAGGAAGCCGTCGGCAGTAATGCCCTCCGGCGCGTTGACAAGGCCGAGCACCGCCACAACCAGGACAATCGCCACGCCCAGCACCACGATGACGCCCACCACCTTGGCGGAAAAGTCGACGTTCTTCATACCCAGGAAGCCGATGATCAGCCACCCGAGGCCGCCAACCACCCACCACGGAACGCTCACGCCCGTCAGCGCCTCGACCAAGTTCGCGCCCGAGAAACCGAACATGCCAAACAGGCCGACCTGCATCATGTTATAGGACACGAGCGCGAGGATCGCCGCGGCAATGCCCTGCCGGTTGCCCAGGCCCTCGGAGATATAGGCGTACAACGCGCCCGAATTCTGGATACGCGAGCTCATCCGCCCGTAGCCGACCGTGAAGATGAGGAAAACGACGCCGAGCAGCAGGAACGTGCCGGGCACACCGTTGAGACCGGAGACCGCATAGTTGGTGGGCACTCCGCCCGCAAGAACAGTGAGAGGTGCGGATGCGGCCACCACGAGCAGCACGATCGAGGCAGTGGTCAGCTTCGCCTTGGACAGCTGCGTGTGTTCGGATGTGGAAGTAGTTGTCATGGTGTTAGCCCTTCTTCGTTGAAGTGAACACAGCCAGAATGCCTCTCGCCGCCGAGGCCGGGCTTGTGGCCTGGCGCGCGACTGTTGTGCCACGGCGCGCCGGGGAGAATGGGGGCAGCGTGGACCGGTTCCGTGACTAACTGGTGAGTTTGGCGCCAAAAAGGCCGATTTTCGCGATGAAAGCTCTCAGATTCACCAGTTAGCTACAGGGGTCGATCGGTTGGGGGCTTCGGGGATGGTGGCCCGCGTGACTAACTGGTGAGTTTGGCGCCGAAGAGGCCGATTTTGGCGATGAAAGCTCTCAAATTCACCAGTTAGCTACATGACTCACGGCGGGCCACCCGGGCGGAGACAGTATGTTTACCCGGAAAGGGTCAGCCTGACCTGAGATTGTCTGAGCATGTCGAAGGTATTGGTGTACTCAACCCCGAGTGCTTGGCACGCGTTGGGAATCTTGACCCTGTTAAAGCCCGCGGAAAGAGTCTCGTGAGTGACGAGGGTGAGATTATGGGCGCGAGCGTAGGTTACGAGCAAGAAGTCGGTGTGAGAAGTGGTGAAGCCTCGGCGTGCAGCCTGTGTGAAGTTACTGCGGTAAACCCAGGTGCTGAGCTCGGTGAAGTGGCGCGTAGTAGCGGAGTCGATTTCCTGAAAGAACTGCCCCCTGTCCCGCGCCCACGTGCTGAGCTCGTCTTGACCCTGCACGAGCTCGTCTCGCACAGCGGTGATGCTGCGGATTTGAGATTGTTCGAAGGCCATGTCTAACCACGACCAGAAACCGGGTACGAAGTCGAAACCATAGTAAAGGTTCTTGGCTTGGATGAAGACGTTGGCGTCGAGCAGGTACGTCATGCCGTGAGGAGCCTGTCAGCCAGGTTCTCAAACGTCGACGGCTTCTTCGTGCCGAGGAGGCGGTAGGCGTCTCGGAATGGCGTTGCCCCGGCGAATGCGCTTTCGACGACGGCCCGAGCGAACCTCGCACTGACTCGGCGAGGATGCGTCCTGTAGAAATCACCTCCGGAGCTCGGAGTTGGACGGCTGTCAATGAGCTTAAGAACCCGTCGGCGCTCGGCGTCGTAGGCTTCTTGATACGAGTCCCACGTCAATAGCCCGACATCAAAGAGCCGCTTCAGCACGACGAGCGTGCTCGCCTTGAAGAGCCCGGCGAGGCGTTCAAGCTCGTCTTCATCGAGGCGCCCAGCATAGTGTTTGTGGAGCTCGTCTTGAGGAATGAGGACCTCTGCAGCCACGCGGTTGCACCACAACTCTTCGGCGTTCCCTGCCTGCGATGCCGCCTCCGCGTCAGAAAGCGCGCTGTGTCCTCGCCAAAGGTGGGCAAGCTCGTGAAGAATTGTGAAGATCTGTGCGGCCTGTGTGTCTGCGCCATTGACGAAGATCAGGGGCGCGCGGACATCGGCCAGCGCAAATCCGCGGAATTCTGTCACATTCAGCTTGCGATGAGTATTGTTTCCGACGATTCCACTGACCATCACTAGGACTCCGGCCTGCTCGACAACGTCAATCAGGGCACTACGAGCTTCACTGATTGTGCGGAGCGTGCACCTGCGGGCAACATCGAAGCCAAGCAACTCGCTCATCTTGGCCGCGAGCTGTGCTGTGGGAGTCTGAGCGGTCGCCGTCCCAATGAACGGCACCTCCGGCAGCTCCATCTCTTCCGCGTACTCCATGTACCAAGCTTGGCGAGTCTGGCACTCGTAAATGGTGTCGAGAAGGTTGGCGGATGGTTTGGCTACCTCCCGGTTGCCCAGAGTGCGCATGTCGGGGATGGGGATGTACTCGGCAGGAGGCTCTTCAAGAAAGAGCGCAGCGAATGGGGTATAGGTATCGGCGGCGAACTTCTTGATCTGATTCAGGGTAGGCGTGCGGCGTCCGCTCACCCACTCGTGAAAGTGAGGGGCGCGCCTTGCAATGTCGTCGTCATCCCAGCCGGCACGTTCAGTTGCCCAGGTCAGGAGCTCGGGCGTGACATTCACGCGGACTACCACTGGTGCCCCCTCTCAACTGCACTTGTTCCCCGTGGCACAACACTATCAGTGCGGTCTGATGCCAAGAGGAAGTTTCCACGGGCTGCGGGCCGGGCTGTCCGCCTTCCGCAGTGAGCTGCTGGCCTTCTTGGCGGCCGGCGTGGCTAACTGGTGAGTTTGGCGCCGAAAAGGCCGATTTTCGCGATGAAAGCTCTCAGATTCACCAGTTAGCTACAGGGGGCGATCGGTTCGGGGTTTCGGGGGTGGTGGCCCGCGTGACTAACTGGTGAGTTTTGGGGCCGGAAGGGTCGGTTTTGGCGATGAAAGCTCTCAGATTCACCAGTTAGCTACATGACTCACGGCGGGCCACCCGGGCGCAGACAGTGTTAGGTAGTCCTCGGGCGCGAACCCGGACACGCGAGAAGGCGGTCTGCCCCGCGTTTCGCGGGACAGACCGCCTTGTGATAGGCCGGGGCCAGAATCTGCTCCATACCTGTTGGTCGGGGGACCGGTCGTCTAGGGCCACTTTGGCCACGATCCGGCCCGCTCAAGAGTCTCCGTGTGCGAGCTCTGTGGTCACCGTGGCCCACTGCGGCAGCGCATGATCCGCGCGAAGAGTTTTTGTCGGAGGGCGGCTCTAGACTTATCGGGTGAGGACGGGTCTTGGCAGTGCGGTGGCGTTTTATTGAGGGGAAGGGGGCTCCCATGGTTGGCTCACAGCCGATGTCATTGGCGGAGCGTGGCGCGGCGTTGGCGGCGAGCCAGCTGCTGCCGTTGAATCGTGCAGAACGAATTCTAGGATGGCGCGCATGATTCTCGCGGCGATGATTGGTCTGGCGGTCGGCGTGGTGGTCGGCATGCTTGGTGCCGGGGGAGGGATTCTCTCTGTCCCGATCCTGGTCTATATCCTAGGGCAGGAGCCGCATCAGGCTGCGGCGGCGTCCCTGGTCATCGTGGCGCTAACAGCGTGCGTGTCTATTATCCCGCACGCGCGTGCCGGGCGGGTCAATTGGCGCGATGGTCTGGTCTTCGCTGCACTGTCCGCGCTGGGCTCGTTCGTGGGCGCGCGGCTATCGGCGCTGGTGGCGCCCGCGTTCCTCATGGCCTCCTTTGGTGTGCTATTGAGTGTGGTGGCGGTCGTGATGCTTCGTAACGCCTGGACGATGCGGGGCGAGAGTGCGGGCGGTGGCAGCGAGGATCGAGCGGTGAGCCCGCTGGCGCTCGCGGCAGTAGCCACCCTGACGGGTGTGCTCACCGGGTTTTTTGGCGTCGGCGGCGGATTCGCCGTGGTGCCGGCGCTCGTGCTGGTCCTGCACTTTTCGCCGAAGAAAGCCACGGGCACGTCGCTGCTGGTCATGATCATCGCCTCGGCCGTCGGATTGCTGGGAAGGATCGGCACGGGAGTGGAGCTGAACTGGGGCATCGCGCTGGCCTTCGCAGCGGCGAGCATGGGCGGCGGATTAGTCGGAGCGAAGCTGACCACGCGGGTCAGGGAGTCTACACTCACGCTGAGCTTCGGCGTACTGCTCGCGTGCGTCGCCGTCGGGACACTGATAGAAGCAGTTCCGGGAGTCGTCGCTGGCTAGGGGCGGCGGCCCCGGCGGGTGTGGCGGGCACGACGGCCCCGGCGGATGCGGCGTGTTTAACCCTGGCGCCTAACGACGCGTCGCGCGGAAAGGACGAGGCAGGTGCCCACTGCGATAGCAAGCGCCCCGCCCAAGCCGAGCGTCGCGACGTCCGCGCCCGTATTCTCGAGCCGGCTGGTGCGACCTGCCGTCCCGTCTGCCGTAGATGCGGGTCCGTCGAATCTCGAGGCGGAAGACGGCGCCTTCGCTGTGCCGTTCCCGGTGCCGTTCCCTGAGCCGTCCCCGTGGCCGTTGCCGGAGCCGTCCCCGTGGCCGTCCCCGGTGCCGTCCCCGGTGCCGTTGCTTCCGGTCGCAGGCGAGGAACCCGCGCCGGGGGCCGGTGTCTCATCGGTGTCCGGACTGCCCGGCATGTCCGGGCCGGGAGTCTCACCAGTTCCCGGCGCCTCGCAGCTGCTGGTCTTAGAGAGTTGAGCGACGAGAGCGTCGAAGTCAGACCCGGCGAAACCCGCGTCCACAAGCACCTTCGCGGAACCGAAAGCGGTGACTTTGTTGCCACCATTGACCACATAGTTCGTCAAGGCGAGGGTGAACACGTCCGAGTCACTGATGGGTGTCCCGTCGGCGAGCTTGAGGTCGGTGATCTTGGCGCCGGGCTGGCCGTCGTCGTCGTAGGTGAAGCTCGCCCCGGCGAGGATGGGGTAGCCACCGCTGTTACCGGCGGGTGCGGAGTCTGCGCCCTGCTCGAGGCCGAGGCGAAGCTGTGCACCTGTGACCTCCACTTTCATCACCTGGTTGTTGTAGGGGAAGACGGCGAGGATATCCTTCATGGCGAGTGGGCCGGCGGCGAGGTCTGCGCGCATGCCGCCCGCATTAAGCCAGCCGATCTGGGCATCGGCGGCGTTACGGAAGGCCTCCGCTGCCAGCGCCCCGAGTGACTGGGGGCGGGTGTACGCCTGGTCGGAGCAGGCGACCTGCTTGGCAAGTCGCTTATCCAGCTCGTCGATGTACTTCTGCTGGAGGGGGAGGATGGCGGGGTCTTCGGCCACGGTGGCGTTGATCTGGACCTCTTGGTGCGTGGCGCGCCACGTGCCGTCGGCGTTCTTGATGAAGTTGATCCGCGCGAGTGAGCCGTAGTTGCCCTCCGGTGCGACGGCGAAGCGGCCGTCGGGGAGCGTGGTGACGTCGTTGCCTTCTTGGGCGAATGAGTTCTCTTCGCGGAGCACGACGTCGATCTGCGGGACTTCGGTCAGTAGGCGCGTGGCGTCCGCGGCGAGGGGGAACTGGGCTAGGGCGACGACGACGTCGGCGCCTTCCAGCTTCGTCACGGCTGCTTTCGCCGCGGCGACGTAGTCGGCCTGGTCGACATCTTTGCCGGCTGAGGTTGTTTCCATGCCGAGCGTGAGGCCTAGGTAGCCGATTTTCACGTCGCCTACTTGACGGATGATGGCGACGTTTTCTTCGCCGTTGATTGGTGCGCCTGCAACCGACAGGTCCGAGGAGACCCACGGGAAGGTCGAGTTCGCGATGTTTGTGCGGAGGGTGTCGAGGCCGTAGTCGAAGTCGTGTTGGCCGAAGCCTGCGACGTCCACCCCGACCTGGTTAAACGCATCGACCATTGCGCTCCCGCGGAAGAGCGCGCCGAAGAGGGTGCCGCCGCCGAGGTCGCCGCCGAACGCCACGTCAACCGGAATGCCTAGCGCCTTCTGCTCGGCCAACACCGTGGAGAGGCGGGCGATGCCGCCGTGGAACTCGGGGCAATCCTTGGTGCCCTGCTTGACGGGCGCGATGTCGTGGCCGTCTTGGAAGAAGAGGATCGAAGCAGCGGGCCGAGCGGTAGGGTTGGTGTCGCCATCGAGCGCGGCCGCGGCTGGGAGGGCGGCCGGCACGGCGAGCGCGAGCGTGAGGATCGCGGCGGAGGCGAGAGCTGAAAAGCGTGAACGGAAACTGGTTCGTGTGCGGGAAGTATGGAGTTTCAATTCGCCGTGTCCTCGGGTGAGCTTCGCGCCGTGGTTGAGCGCGGCGCGAACTGGTGTGATGTGCTAGATCATCTTAACGGGGCTGGCCGTCTCCGCGGTAGCAGAGGTTCGCGGTGCCGGACCGGCCCTCAGCCTAGCGGCGCGCTAACGCCCGCCCTCGGTGAACCGGATCAGCTCGTCGGCGGCCGCCCCAGAAATCACTGGGATCACGTAGTCGTGGGCCTTCTTCGCCTTGCCACTCATCGAGTTGATATCTCCCGCGATCAGCACTTTTGTCTTCTTTGCTAGGCCCGCTACCGCAACGCCGTGTGCCCCAAGGAGTGCTTCCCACTCGGCATGCGTGCGTAGCACCGGACCCGTCACAGTCACGCGATCGCCCGGGGCAAGCATGATGCACGAGTCAAGCAGGCTGCTGCGAACCTCGCCCTCCGGTGAGGATTCAGCCCCGCTCTCCGCCTCGCCTTCCGGTGTGGGTACCGGCACAACAGCCGGCGCGCCGGGCGCCGTCGTCGTCGGCAAGCCCGCCTCGCGATCCTCGGGCGAGATGCCGAGGTATCTGCCCACGACCTCAATCGTCTCCCGCTCCTCCGGCGTGACAACGCCGTCCGCCCAGGCTGCCTCCACAAGAGACCGCAGGTATCGCTGGTGGATGTCCGCCAACGCCACGCTCGACAACTGGTTTTGCGCCGCGAACTCGAGGAGCTGCCGCTCCTCGGCAGCCGACAGATCCCGATCGAGAAACACGGCATCAAGCAGGCGGAAGTACTGCGCCGCCAACGACTCGTCCGGGATGTCCCGCGCGCCCACCGCCTTGTTCACCCACGCCCCGCTACGCAATGCTTCCCGCGCCCGGGCGGCGTCGGCACGCGTGATGTGCAGTGGATCCTCGGTCAGTTCGCCGTGGCGATAGTCCGCACAGGCGCTCGCAGCCGCCACCGCCTTGCGCCACAAAGGATCCTTGCTGGCCGACGTCTCGCGAAGGAAGTATTCGAGTACCTGCGCGGTGGCGATCGCGTCGGCGAGTGCGCTATGTGCGTGGCTGTTGCGGACCCCGAGGGCGAGGGTGACGTCGCTTAGCTTCGCTGTCCTGCCGATCTTGTACTGCTTGGCCAGCGTCATCGTGCACAGGTAGGGGATGGACTTACCGAGGAAGTTCCCGCTTGCCGTGAGCTCGCCGTGAGCAAAGCGCGCATCGAAGCTGGCGTTGTGCGCCACGAAGACGCTTCCGTCCAAGATGGCAGCGAAGTGGTCGGCGATGTCGCCAAATGCGGGCGCGGCCACCTCGTCAGAAGCGCTGATCCCGTGGATCTCCGTGGCGCCGACGTGCCGCATGGGGTTAATGAGCGTCTCGAAGGTGCCGACGATGCGCCCCTCGGGGTCGAGCTTCACGACCCCGACTTCGAGCACCCGGTCGCCGTGGTCGAATGAGAAACCCGTCGTCTCAAAATCGAGGACGACATACCCACCGGGCGCATACAGATCAGGATTACTCAGGCTCATAGGGCCATCGTAGTCCGGGGTGGCCTGCCCATCCACGAAGTCGGTGTTGATGCGCAGATTGAGTCTGAACTGGAGACTTGAGGGCGCCTTTCTCCATCGGCGGGAGAGCGGTGCTCTGACCTGGAGTTTTAACATTCGCCCGGGCTGGCCTCTCGCTGCTGGCGCAGCCTAGCTGGTTTCTTGCGGCACCGAGCACGTTCGCCCGTCGGCATGAAACCCGGGCACTTCCAGCTGGAAGGTTGTGTGGGCGACGTCGAAGTGGCTGGCAACGCACTCGTGCATCTGACGCAGGACCTGCTGGGCGTGGCCGTCGGCGAAGCATTCGTTGTCGAGGACGACGTGTGCGGTAAGGACGGGCAGCCCGGTGGCGACGGCGGAGGCGTGCAGGTCGTGGACTTCGACTACGTGGTCGACCTCGCTGAGGTGCTGGCGCACTTCTTCTAGGTTGAGTCCGTCTGGCACGAATTCCATGAGCACCCGGATGGTCTCGCGCAGGATGATGAAGGCGCGTGGGAGGATGAGTGCGGCGATGAAGAGGCCCGCTAGGGCGTCGGCGCGTTGGAAGCCGGTGGTCCAGATGACGATCGCGGCCACGATCACGCCGAGCGACCCGAGAGCGTCGTTGAGGACCTCGAGGAAGGCGGCGCGCAGGTTGAGGTTGGCGTCGCGGCTGTCATGGAGGACGAGTAGCCCGGTGAGGTTGGCGGCCAGCCCGATCACGCCGAACACGAGGAGCTCGCCGGCGGGCACGGTTGGCGGCTGGAATAGTCGTTGCACGCCTTCGATGACGGCATATCCGCCGACGACGAGCAGCAGCAGGGCCTGCCCGAGCGCCGCGATGACTTCGATGCGGCGAAAGCCCCAGGTGTGGCGGTTGGTGGCGGGCCGGAGCATGAGGGTGGCGGCGATGAGCGCGACTACCAGCCCGGAGAGGTCGGCGAGGGCGTGGACGGTGTCGGTGAGCAGGGCCAGGCTGCCGGTGATGATCGAGCCGACGAGCTGTGCGGCCACGATGACGCCCGTGATTGCGACGACGACGGCGAGGCGGCGCCGGTGGCCGTGCGTGGCGGAGGGGTCGGCAGCCGAGCCTGAGTGAGAGTGAATGTGGTGATGGGACATGGTTAGGCCTCGGAGGGGTGCATGAGCTGTGAACAGAGGGTGACTTGGGAGCCGGTTGCGGCGAGGAGGTGCTCGGCGGCTTGGAGGAGGGCGGCGAGATCCTCGGCGTCGGCGAGGCGGTACCAGGAGGCGCGACCCTCGACGCGGAACTCGATGAGGCCACATTCGAGGAGGCAGGAGAGGTGTTTGGAGACGGTTGATTGGGCGAGGTTGAGGTGTTCGACGAGGTCGCGTACGCGGTGTTCCCCGTAGGAGAGGTGGTGGAGGACGGCGAGGCGGGTGGGGTCGGACAGGGAGTGGAAGAGGGTGGCGTAGACGGCTGTGGCGCCGTGGTCGAGGGGTGGACTGCTGATCGTCATAAGACGATAGTATCGCTAAATGGCGATATAAGAAAGTGTTGCCTTCGCGGCGTCAGCCGGCAATGCGAGCGGTAGTGTGATAGTGAGCCGACGTTGAGTCTCCGTCACCCGTCCGCTATCGAGGCGTGCCCCTGGCAGGCCTGAACGCCCCGGTCTTGTTCGAGCTCTAGAATTTGCGGGACGATTTCGGCCACGTCTGCGTATATGTGCAGATGGGGCTGAAATCGTCCCGCAAATGTCCGCCGACCCATTCTGCCCGTCTCCCGGGCTGCCCGGACCGTCCTTAGAATGGATACTCGGTCGCCTCCAACGACAGCAGCACCCCGACCACCTCACGGTTGCGGTCGAGCGCGACTCTGGCCATGGCCTCGCCGACCTCGTGCCAATGTGCTTACTGTGCAGCGCCTGAGCGATCGGCGTCTTCTGGCGGGTGCCCTTCACCCCCACGACCTGCGAGTCCTCAAAGCGCTCGAACGCGCCGTATTCGGCGAGCACCGCTTCCCAGATGGGTGCGATCGCGCTCCAGGGCAGCTGCTTGCGCACCTGCGGGTGGATCATGGTGGTGGCGGCGTCTGCGTCGCCGTCGGCGATGTGGCGGAGGAAGGTTTCGGCGATGGGGATGAGGTCCTGAGTGGGCGTGGCTGTCATGGTTTCTCCTGTGAATGGGCTGGTGGCCGAGCCGAAGCGTTTGAGGGCTGCCTGGCGCGAGACGCCAAGCGTGCCCCCGATGTCAGCCCACGAGGCGCCGGCATTGCGCGCGGCGGCGACGGCGTCCTCGAGCTGGCGTTCGGCCACGTTGATGGCTTGGTGGGCTTGTTGAATAAGGGAGGGCTCTTCCATGAGGAGGGTCAACCGCAGGTTGACACGAATGTGTTGTCGCAGAGAGGCGGGTGAAAGTGCGTGCCTTGGCCTGAGCGGCATCAACATCGACGAAGCCAGGCCTCCGTAGGTCTGACCGCCGGGTGTGCCCACGCAGCGAAGTTGGGTTAGAGCGCTTCTGCTAGTTCGGCCGCAATCGCTTTAGTAGACTTGATCATGCGCTCGTGACCTTCTACTCGAGACGTGTGTAGAAATCCGAAACGCGTTTCGTAATAAGCTGCAAGGTTGCTGTGTTGGGCGTCCAAGACAAGGAACTTGGCACCTAGGTGGGAGGCTGCTTCCAGGTGTTGAGCGTATGCGCAGAGCATGAGGATTTCCCCGAATTCTTGTCCCTGAAAACCGGCGGCAAGTGCGAACTTTCCCAGTAGCGAGGCAGGGAATGAGGCTTGAAGGTTATTCACCCAGGCCCGGTTATCTCGGGCGTTTGTGCGGTGGGCTGTGGGCACGGACTCGGGAGTGACCTGGTGTGCGGACAGGGTGAAGAATCCGATCGGTTCTCCTGGTGTCTCGGTGGAAGACAGCACCCAGACTTGGCATAGGTGCTCGTCTTGCCATCTGCGAGCGTGCTTGCATAGCCACGAGTTCATATGTTTATCTCGCCCGCAGTCGAACCAGTCGATGATGTGATCGTCATCCAACGGGCGCAGGAGAAGGCCCTTATTGGCGAGAAACCTGGCCAACCTCTCGTGGGTCATGCCGAGCGCTGTTTCCGGATTGCCTCGATAAATGCGCGGTGAATCGAGGAGCTGTGTTCGGCCTCTTCGAGCACCTCGCGCTTGACCTTCGTGAGCATTGCGGGCGGCAGGCCAGTAACCTCGTCGGGTCGGGGCTTGCGGGCGAGGAAATAAGAGATCAGATCGGCGTGTGGCAGGTCGGCTCGTTTGCTACCCTCGGGCTTGTGTTTCCAGGCGTCTTGCCAAACACTCTCTTTGTGAGAGTATTCGGCGAGGGCGAACGATTCGTAAGTGCCGTACGTGTCCCACACGTAGTCGATAAGCGCTTCCACGTAACCAGTGGGTTTCTGGGGCTTCGTTTCCCAGGCGCTGAACTGCGGGGACAACACTTCTTGGTCCACGGCAGTGCGCCCGGCGTGGGCGCTGAGGAGTTGCCCCACAACAGGGCCGTATTTCATGGCGTAGAACTGCTCACCAAACAGTGGCTCGCCGGTCAGGTGCGCGTACCAGCCGAAAGCGTAGAAGCATAGCTTCTCAAGCTTGACAGCCTCGATCGTCCCGTCGGCACGGTCAACAAACTGTGACGCAACGTCAAATACGCTTACCATGATTGCCCCTCCTTGTGACAATTCTACAAGAGAAGTGCAGCCTGGCAGGGTGAGACTCTGCACGTTTAGGAGGGCATTGTCGTTGGCGGCCCGTGAGCATCGGCCGAGGCGATTAATAGTTCTGGACGATTCCGGAGAGATCTTTTATATGCGAAGATCGCCCCGGAATCCTCCAGGGAATTTAAATGGCCTGGCGAGATTTGGGCGTGTGACCGGTCGAAGCTGTTACAGCTGTGGCGTGCGGGGTAATTGTGACTGGTGTGAATGGAGATCTGGGCGTTGGGAGGTTGTCGGCGCCCGGGCGTGGTGGCGGGCGCCGACAATGTGGGCCTCCGGGCCCGGTTCCATCTCCGTGTCAGTGGTCGGCCGCCCTTCGCGGGACGATTTGAGCCTCATCTTCCTATGTGGCGAAGATGCGGCTCAAATCGTCCCGCGAACGGACGGGGTTCGGCCGTGACTGCTTCCCGCGGCCCCGGCGCTCGACCAAACCCTGTTCCTGTGGCCGCTCAGCCTGGAGAACTCTACGTACGTATGGGATGCGATCCCGATTGGCGGGATGTTCGTCAACACGTTCGTGATGGCCGCGACCTTGGCGCTTGCCCAGATGGTTATCGCCGTGCTCGGCGGGTATGCCTTCGCGGTGTGGAGCTTCCCGGGTAGGCGGATCCTCATGTTCCTGTTTATCGGATCGTGGCTGGTGCCCTTCCGGGTGACGATGATCCCGAACTTCCTCCTCATCGCCCGGATGGGGCTACTGAAGTCGGTTGCGGGTGTGATCATCCCGCAGTTGGCCACGGCCTTCGCGGTGCTCCTGGTGGTTCAGCACATGCGTGTGTTCCTCAAAGGCCTGCTGGATGCCGCGAAGATCGACGGCCGCTCCAGCTGGTCCACGCTGTGGCGGATCGTGCTGCCGAACATGAAGCCGGCGCTCGCGGCGATTGCGATCATGGGCTTCATCTCGGCGTGGAACGAGTACCTGTGGCCCACGATCGTGTTGCGCTAGAGCAACGCGATCGTGCAGGTGGGTGCGCGCGGTCCTGGGCCAGGTGGGCTACAACTGGGGCGCGACCATGGCCGCCGCCGGGCTCGCCACGATCCCGGTGCTGCTCATCTACATCCTCCTCCAGCGTTACGTGGTGGATGCGTTCGTGCGCTCGGGTTTGAAGTAGGGGCGGCGGTGCGGGCCGGTTGCCGGGGCGCGGGCCGGTCAACGACGACGCCGTGGCCCGGCTCGCGCACGACCCCTCCGCTCCGCCCGGCAGGCGATAGCCGACGACGCCGTAGCCCGGCCCCCATCGGCATGGGCGCGGGCGGGTGCCCGCGGGAGATTCGGGCGTGTGGCTCAGGCGCCGTTTCAGGCAGGTGGGCGCGGGCGGCTCGAGGGAGCCGCCCGCGCTTTCGCCTTGCCTATCGGGGTCGGTGGCGATCAGCTGTTCATCGTGCTGACGAATGCGGCCACCACGAGCAGGAGGTAGGCAAGGTGATGGAAAGTGCCTTGGCAGGTAGCCTCTTCGACATCGGCCCGTCGATGAGCCCGCCGACCATGGAGGTGATGCCAAAGGCCAGCGTCACCTTCCAGTCGATGGCGAGGTCGGTACCGATTCGCGCCAGCAGCCAGCTTGCGGTTGTCAGCGCCATCACCAGGAGCGAGGTCGCCGATACGAAGCGGATGGGGATGCCGAACGCGAGGATGAGGGCGGGCACGACGACGAAGCTGCCGCCGACTCTGAAGTAGCCGGTCAGGACTCCGGTTCCCAGAGCGGTGAGGACGACCGTGGCGAGGGGCTTCCGTTCGATGTGGTGATGCTTGAAATTAGACGCAGGATTTCTGGATGAGTCTTGCGACCTTGTGAAAGTGCTCTGGGGCACGCCGCAACGACCAGCCGTTCTTGACGATAAGCACAGCAAGGCGACGACGCCCCGCCGGGGTCAGGGGAGCACTGGTGTAAGTCATGAAGACCTCCGAGTCGAGGTTGGACTATGGCTAACCTCGACTCGGAGCTCTTCACCTATCTCAAATGTTCACAATCACCCTGGGTAATACGCCTTGCTTGGCGTAGGCATCGCATTGGTGAGGCTGTGCAACCCGTTGGTGGAGAGCTTGAACTAGTACGAAGCAGAATGGTGAGACTCCCTCACGATCTGTCGATTCGTGCGTTTGTGGGATAGCGCCGCCAAGTCGTTAAGATTCGGGACATTTGGTCAAAGCAGGTCCTGATTCTTATCGAAAGCTTCGATCAGAACTGAACACTTTTCCTGATTCTTGAAAAGGTAGGCAAGGTAAGCGTCTGGGTAGTTCGCGTAGATCTGTTCAGCAAAAACCGAAAAAAGGCGTTCAAAATCCAAACCATTAACCCAATCGCGGCTGGACTTCTCAGAAACCTGCTCGTTGAAGATTAGGCCTTTTCGCATGATTGCGTGCTGGAACAACCTGTTGCCATGGCGCGCAACGTTATCATGCCGGAGTGGTCGTTGGCCTCCGCGATCGATTGTCACAGTCGATCCTGCTTGACCCTGAAGGAAGGTCTCGATCACCTTGAAGGCATCGACAGCCTTGACTAACGCTAGTGCTGTTGTGGAGGAGTGGTCGAAAATCTCAGTGTAAGGAGGCTTCGTTACATCCTTCCATAATGCTCCAATTCCTGATTTTGCCCGCACTACATTGTTAGTATTCTGCCTTGCGCATGTTAGGGCGATTGTCGCGGTTTGTAGGTCAAAGTCGTTAGAATTTGCGAAATCGGAGGGGCCAGTTCCAGACCTGATGTAATAGCTCCGTCCGAACTGCGCGTCGATTTCCTTCTGGAGCTGTTTCTGGAAATCATCCAGTGAAACAAATTCTTTTGCGCCCATGCCGTTTTGGCTGTTATTGAAGCGAGTGACCTGCCGGGGGAAATCGATGTCTTCTCCAGCGTTTCTAGCACTGATCAGTCGTACCTGGACGCGGACGTTATTTAACTTATCAGATTGATCGGACTCGCCAAGACGAGCTAGAGTCGAAGAAGTCTGGGCGCCATTGACAATCGAACCCATGTCGATTCTTAGCTTAGCGGTCGCTCGGTCACGTAGTGGTGGTGCCTTCACGTCGTCAGCCAAGAAGGTCAATCCGTTATTGAAGTACCAAAAGTTCTCAGGTTCATCGATAACAGTTTGACGGATATCCTCATTGACTGGAGTGTTGCCTAATACGCCTCGGATGTTGCGGGCGAAAATGTTCTTTCCTTCTGTGTTAACGAGATCAGCAATATCGCGACCTGTAGCCCAGCCATAAATGGCGTAATATGGCTCGGCTAAAACGCCGATATCGTGAAGAAGGAGTTCGAAGGAGGCTGCGCCTCTGCCGGTTTCTTCGTTAGAAAAAGTCAGGTATGTCTTTGACTGATTAGCTATCTCCAGTTCATAGTCTTCTCCAAGGACGCGTACGAGTCCATCCTCAATTCGCTTTTGCGCGTTTGATTGAATTTCCTTAGTCGAGGTTGAGATGATAACGAGCTTGATTGTGATGTCGTAGTCAGTGTTAGCTCTTTCGAACATCTCGTTCAGCGATAGCAGTGCTTTATTCGCATTAGAGGGAAAAGTACCAGTCATCGCTTCGGAGATACCATTTGCAAACTCTCCGGCATCCTTTTCGGAGATCAGCGAGCCGCTACCATCGGAACTCCATTTTGACTGTACGAAAGTCAGTTGGTGGTTTACGTCATCGTAGTACACAGCGTCGATTCCCCGGTCCTGGACCCCGTCGACCACGAACGCAGACAGATTCTCAATGGGCGCATTTCCGTAGTGATGGAGAGCGTGGCCTGCGAGCAGTTTTGACCAGATGCTGGCTTCAGAATCCTTGGGAAGGTTTGTATTCAAGTGGTCGTAAAACTCAGAATAAAGCTCCTTGAGCTTGGCCTTGATCTTCCGCAAATGCAGTTCTGCCATCATGCTCCTTTGTAGCTGGTTTTTTGGTTACCTCAGAGGTACTTAGCTCTGGAGACATTGTCTCGTATTTTGCAGCAGTTGTCAGATGCCATTTGGGATTGTTCTGGGTTCGTTGAAGTTTGATTGAGCAGAGCCTGGCGGGCAAGCCCAGGGATTCGCGATACGGTATTACGATGGAGCTTGTCAAGTTTGTTGTGTATAAGGGGTTGGTTTTACAGGTAGGGGTTCATGCGGTCGGGGTAGGCCGCGGCCAGTTGGGCCAGGGCCTGTTTCCAGTTTGTTGTCACCTGCCCTTCGATCAGTCGGCCGCCGCCTTTACGCTCAGTAGCGGCTTTGCCTTTGTCCTTGGCTCGTTGACGAGCCCGGGTGTCTTCGATGTCGCAAATGGCTAGCCATAACAGCTTGAGACCCGCATCGTCGTTAGGGAACTGGGAGCGATTCTTCGTCACCTTACGCAGCTGGTAGTTCAGTGACTCGATAGCGTTGGTGGTGTAGATGACCTTGCGTAGGGCTGGCGGGAACTGCAAGAACGCCGGTGTTGCGCTCCCAGGCATTTTCCCAGGTCGCTACCGCCGAGGGGTACTTCTGGCCCAGGTTGGAGGCAGCGAACTTTTCCAGCGAGGGTGTCAAATGGTTTGTGTATGAGGATCTGATGAAAGGATTCGATTATGACCATGACAGTTGATGAGAAGACCGGCCCTGTTGGTGGCGATGTTGTTGCTGAGTTGAAGGCCAGTGGTGCGTTGGATGAGCTCTTTGCCCGGATTGACTCAGGCGATATCGAGCTCACCGGTGATGGGGGCATGCTTCCTGCCCTGATCAAGGATGCCCTTGAGCGCGGCTTGCAAGCCGAGATGACCTCCCACCTGGGCTATAAGCCCCATGACCGGCAAGCCAAGGCCGAATCTGACCGGCCAGTGAACGCCCGTAACGGGTCGTATACCAAGACCGTGGCCAGCGAGGTTGGCGATATCGAGCTGACTATTGCCCGTGACCGTGAAGGGTCCTTCACCCCCAGGCTGGTCCCGAAAGGCTCACGGCGCCTAGGCGGGCTCGATCAGATGATCATCAGCTTGTATGCCGGCGGGATGAGCGTGCCAGACATCCAGCACCACCTGGCTAAGACGATCGGCACGGAGCTGTCCCATGAGACGATCTCCAAGATCACCGACGCGGTTCAAAACTCGGTTGCGACCTGGCAGGATCGGCCCTTGGAGGAGTTCTACCCGGTGATCTATCTCGATGCGATCCGGGTCAAGGTCCGCGACCAAGGCAGAGTGCGCTCGAAGGCGGCTCATATCGCGGTCGGGGTCGACATCGAGGGCATCAAGCACGTCTTGGGCATCTGGGTCCAAGACAACGAGGGGTCCTCGTTTTGGGCGACCGTGTGCTCCGAGCTGGCCAACCGGGACGTGCAAGACGTGCTCATCGTGTGCTGTGATGGCCTGGTGGGCCTGCCTGAGGCTATCGAGGCCACCTGGCCTCATTCCTTGGTCCAAACCTGCGTGGTCCACCTGATCCGGGCCGCGAAGTACTTCGTGGCCTACCAAGATCGCAAGGCCGTCTCAGCGTCCTTGAAGACGATCTACACCGCCGCCAGCGAGCAGGCAGCCCGGGCCGCGCTGGAGAAGTTCGCTGCCTCCAACCTGGGCCAGAAGTACCCCTCGGCGGTAGCGACCTGGGAAAATGCCTGGGAGCGCAACACCGGCGTTCTTGCAGTTCCCGCCAGCCCTACGCAAGGTCATCTACACCACCAACGCTATCGAGTCACTGAACTACCAGCTGCGTAAGGTGACGAAGAATCGCTCCCAGTTCCCTAACGACGATGCGGGTCTCAAGCTGTTATGGCTAGCCATTTGCGACATCGAAGACACCCGGGCTCGTCAACGAGCCAAGGACAAAGGCAAAGCCGCTACTGAGCGTAAAGGCGGCGGCCGACTGATCGAAGGGCAGGTGACAACAAACTGGAAACAGGCCCTGGCCCAACTGGCCGCGGCCTACCCCGACCGCATGAACCCCTACCTGTAAAACCAACCCCTTATACACAACAAACTTGACAAGCTCGATCAGCGCGTCATTGCCGAGGACTTGGGATTCGTGATCGACTTAGGGGCTTTGTCGAAGAACCAGCAACGCAAAGCCAAACTCCAATCACCGCTCGTACGGTGGATGGAACAGCTCACCATCGTACGGAACCACTGCGCACACCACGCCAGGCTATGGAACAAATCGTTCGCGCCAGCACCCACCGCGGCGCTACGGACACAGCCGCAATTTTCCGCACTCCCTGAAGGACAAAGCGGGCAGGTGTTCGGCGTGCTCACCGTCATGTCTAGCCTCATCCGAGTTACCTCGCCTGGAACAACCTGGCCAGCTAAAATCACTAGCCTCATCCGCAACGACTTTTTAATTAACCCGCTTGTCAATCCCACCGGTTTGGGGATACCCGCCGGCTGGAATTGTTCCTTCTGAACGCAAATCTTTGCGGTAATAGGCGCATTTGTAGCCGTCCGCGTCTAGGAGTAGACCCGCTGCCCTGGTTGGCGGGGTGGACATGAGGTGGCAGGCGTCCGCGACAGTAAAACCAGAGTCTTGGGGTTCGTCGATGACGATTCCGGATCACTCCTTCCCATAGCTAACACACTCCCTCATAGCAGTGCATTGACCGCAAGAACCTACCGGAGGAAACGTCAATGGGCTTTGGAGAATTGACACCTACGGAATATGAAACAATCATGGAACCAAGCTGTGTCACCCGCGGCCTAGAATCAGAAGGAAAATCGTTAACCGAACCAGCAGCAGTCCCCAGTCCGGCAAGGAGTAGCGAATGGCCGCTAAGAGCAAGAAAACTCTAGAGCAAACACTATGGGACGCGGCCGACAAACTACGCGGCAACCAAGAGCCGTCCGAATACAAGCACGTGGTGCTTGGCCTTGTGTTCCTCAAATACGTGTCCGACCGGTTCGAGGAACGACGCGCCACGCTCAAGGATGAGCTCGCCGCCGACGGCATCGACGAGAGCCAGTTCGATGACTTTCTCGAAGACCGTGACGAGTACACCGGCCACAACGTGTTCTGGGTGCCCGAAGGTGCACGCTGGAGTGAACTGCAAGCCCAAAGCTAAGCAGCCCGAGATCGGCCAGCTCATTGACCAAGCGATGCAGCTGATCGAACGTGAGAACTCCAGCCTGCGCGGTGTGCTACCACGCAACTACGGCAGGGAAGGGCTCGACAAGAAGCGCCTCGGCGGGCTGGTTGATCTCATTGGTACCATCGGGTTTGGCATGGATGCCGACCACGGCTCCGACGACGTCCTCGGCTCAGTCTACGAATACTTCCTCGGCCAATTCGCAGGCAAAGAGACCGGCAAAGAGGGCGGTGCGTTCTACACCCCGCGAAGCGTGGTACAAACCCTGGTCGAAATGCTGCAACCCTACCAAGGCCGCGTGCTCGAGCCGAAGACCGCGGATTTGATAAGACTCGCCGTTGCCGCCTAACCCCTGTTGAACAGGGGTTTTCTTGTTTCTGGTGCGGGTTGTCGCGCTCAACGCGCAGCGTCCGTGTGCTTCCATGAGCCGTTCCGCGCTGACGTGCAGCGTCGCCAACCGAGCAGGGGGTGCGGAGTGCGCCCTGCGTTGGCGAGTTCAGGTTGAGGGGGCGTGAGTTGAACTTGTCATTGTAGGTCGTTCACCTACTCGACAGTCAAATCCGCAGATTCTCATCCATATTTACATGTAACTATTGGTCGTAATCTACATGTAAAGATGCCGCGTTTTTCCGTCCATGACCCCAGCTTGTGTGGGAGACTTGAGGTGGTCCGTAAGAACGAAAGGGAGACTCATGGCGACCAAGAAGCGCAAGGTTCCGATGCGTCACATCAACATCGGTGATCTTTCGCGTGGTCAGGCATCGCGCCTGATCAAGGAGGTCTCAGACAAGGACGAGCCTGCTTACGTTCTGCGCTACGGAAAACCGATCGCCGTGGTGATCTCGAACGACCGCTACGAGCGACTGATGAATGAAGGAATCGACCCGAGTGAGCACTGACAGACTTACTAGCCACGTTGCTTTGATTTGGAACATCGCAGAGATTCTGCGTGGCGACTATAAGGAACACGAGTACGGTGACGTCGTGTTGCCTTTCACTGTGCTGACCCGACTCGATTCCGTTCTCGTGGATACGAAGCAAGCAGTCCTGAATATCAAGGCCACCTCAGTTCCGAGCAAGATCAAGGAGCTGCAGTACGTCAAGGCTACGGGCTACCCGTTTTGGAATACGTCGAACTTCACGCTCAAGACCTTGTTGGATGACCCGGACAATCTTGAGCAGAACTTGAGTTACTACGTGCAAGCGTTCGCGCCTGCCGCGCGTGAAGTGATGGAGGCGTACAGCTTCTACAACGTCATCGAACGCCTCGACAAAGCAGGCCTGCTGTATCAGGTGCTCAGCGAGTTCACGTCCTCAAAGGTTAACCTTCACCCCGACGTAGTCAGTAACGACCAGATGGGCTACATCTTCGAAGAGCTCATCCGCCGATTCTCCGAACTGTCAAATGAAACCGCTGGTGAACACTTCACCCCGCGCGAAGTCATAAGCTTGATGGTCAATCTTCTCTTTAATCCAGAAGAAGACATCAACCGGCTTTGTGCAGACGGTGCTATGGCGTCGCTGTATGACCCCGGGGTCGGCACCGGCGGAATGCTCTCGATCGCTGCGCAGCATGTTGAGGATCTGAATGACACTGCCCGCCTCGAGGTCTACGGGCAAGAGCTCAACCCGCAGACGTATGCGGTGGCGAAGTCGGACATCATGATCAAGGGCGAAAGCCAGGAACGCATCTACTTTGGCAACTCGCTCACCAATGACCAGACGGCGGGCCTCCACTTTGACTACATGCTGTGCAATCCACCTTTTGGTGTGAATTGGAAGAAGTACGCTGGCCCGATTCATGAAGAAGCTGAACGAAAGGGGTACCAGGGTCGCTTCGGCGCTGGAACGCCTCGTGTTTCAGACGGCTCGTTTCTTTTCTTGCAGCACATGATCTCGAAGATGAAGCCCTACGATCCACAGGACCTCGTGAATGCTCCTGGCACACGGATTGGCATCGTATTCAATGGATCGCCCCTCTTCACAGGTGGAGCCGGGCAGGGCGAATCTGAGATCCGCCGCTGGATCCTTGAAAATGACTGGTTGGAAGCGATCATCGCTCTACCGGATCAGATGTTCTACAACACCGGCATCCTCACCTACATTTGGGTTCTTTCAAATAAGAAGGAACGTCGCCGCAAGAACAAGGTGCAACTGATCGACGCGACCAGTTACTTTCAGCGGATGCGTAAGCCCTTGGGTGAAAAGCGTAAGGAGCTCACGCCCGCGCACATCGCGGACATCACCCGCATCTACGGCGCGTTCCAAGAAACCGAAGAGTCAAAGATCTTCGACACCGAAGACTTTGCTTACCATGAGGTTGTCGTGGAACGCCCGCTAAGGTTGAGCTTCCAAACCACCACAGAAGCCCTCGACCAGCTCCAGCAGACAAAGGTCTTCACGGATCTTGCAACCTCGAAGAAGAAAACCGAGCCCGCCCGAAGCGAACAGATCCAAGAAGGACAACGGCTCCAGCGCGCGATCCTTGATACGCTAGCTGGGCTCGACCCTGAGAAGATATACCTCAACCGAGACGAGTTCACCGACTTGCTCCGTAAAGGCATCAAGGAGCGCGGCCAGAAGATCAGTATTGCGGTGTTGCGCAAGATCGTGGCAGAACTCGGCGTAAAGAACCCGGACGCTGACATCTGCCTTGATACGAAAGGCAACCCGGAACCCGATCCGGACCTGCGCGATACCGAGCAGATCTCGCTCCGAGAGGATATCGAGGCATACTTCCAGCGCGAAGTGATCCCCTATGCCCCCGACGCATGGATCGACCCCGACAAAACTAAGATCGGATACGAGATCCCCTTTACCCGCTACTTCTACAAATACGAAGAACTCGGCGACCCAACCGAGACCCTCGCCGAAATACAAGCCCTCTCCGCGAGCATCCAAGCGGACATCGCCAAACTCTTCCAAGAGCAGGTGAAGTAATGAGTGGAAAGGACTGGGTGGATAGAGTTCCAGACAATTGGAATCTTGTAAGATTCTCGAAAGCTTATAGGTTTTCTCGTGGTCTTGACATAAAGAAGCAGGACCTCAGTGATCACGGACTACCCGTGATTAATTACGGACAGATACACGCCAAAGATAATCCCGGCGTTCGCATTTCCGACCAGCATATTCGTTATATTCCAAAAGAATTGGTCAAGGAGGCACAACTAGGACGCGCTCTCCTAGAAAAAGGAGACATCGTCTTTGCCGACACAAGCGAGGACACCGAAGGCGCGGGGAACATGGTTCGCGCTGCAGGCGGCAACACCCTCTATGCCGGATATCACGCGCTTATCGCACGACCGAATTCAGGATTCCGCCACAAGTACATAGCCTATCAGATGATCTCGCCCAGCTGGCGTCAACAGATCCAGCGGTCAGTTCAGGGGGTAAAGGTCTACAGCATCACACAGCGTATTTTCAATGACGTCACAATTCTTCAGCCTCCACTCCATGAGCAGCAACTAATCGTGCATTATTTGGACCAGAAGACTGCCGAGATTGACGCCCTCATCGAAAAGCTGTCGCGCCAGGTGGTGCTGTTGGAGCGGTATCGGCGTGAGTTGATTGCACGTACGGTGACTCGCGGCCTGGATCCTGACGCGCCCATGAAAGATAGCGGCATCGAATGGATCGGTGATATTCCCTCGCACTGGGCGGAAGCCTCTCTCAAGAGTATGCTTCGCAGAGTAAGTGTCAAGAACAAACCTAAGCGCCGAGTGCTGTCAGTAGAGCGAGTAAACGGAGTTGTGGATCGAGAAACAGAGGGATCTCCGGATAATCACAATAGGCTCCCGGACAACCTTAGCGCATACTTAGCCGTAGATCGCGGGCAGTTTGCCATGAATAAAATGAAGGCATGGCGAGGTTCTTACGGCATCTCTAGACTAGATGGAATCGTAAGTCCCGCGTATTACGTGTTTGATCTAAATCACCCTAATCCAGAATTCTTCAACTGGGCGATCAGATCGGACGCGTACATCCCCTTTTTTGGCAGGGACTCCTATGGGATCAGAACTGATCAATGGGATTTTAAAATGTCTGCACTCCGCTCGATTCCGTTTTTCTCTCCGCCTATGAGCGAGCAAGCCGCAATTGTGGCATATCTGGAAAAAGAAACTCAGGTAATTGATTCGACTATAGAGGGCATTAACAGGCAGATTGAGCTTTTGGGTAGGTATCGCAAGCAGGTTATTAATGATGCCGTGACGGGCAAGGTTCGTGTGGGAGAGGTGGCGTGATGGATACGTCGGAGCGCAGGTTTGAAGATGAGATCGAGTATTGGTTGACTCATGTCGGTCCTTCCGAGTTCGACCTCTACGAATCACGGCCATCGGCCGGTTTTGATAAGCAGCTTGGTTTGTATCCGCAGGATCTACTCGATTTTGTGCGCGAGACCCAACCTCAGCAGTGGGAGCGCCTAGAGCGCATTCATGGGGCGAAGGCTGGTGAGAAGTTCTGCAAGCGTGTTGCTCGCGAGCTCGACAAGCGCGGCGTCGTGGAGGTGCTGCGCCGCGGAGTAGAAGATCTTGGTGCCCGTTTCAAGCTGGTGTTCTTCGCCCCGGGTTCCGACCTCAACGAGCTGCTGGCAGAGAAGTACTGGGCGAACCGAATGACTGTGGTCCGCCAGCTGCAGTACTCGACGAAGAACTCCAACTCCGTTGACACCGTGTTGTTTGTCAACGGTATCCCGGTGGTGACGATGGAGTTGAAGAATCAGCTCACCGGCCAGACCTATAGGGATGCTGTTGACCAGTACAAGCGGTCCCGCCCAGCCAGTGAGGTCTTGTTCGGGCTGAACCGCCGCGCGGTGGTGCACTTCGCCGTTGATACTGACGAGGTGTGGATGACCACCAAGCTCGCGGGCATGGACACGGTGTTTTTGCCGTTTAACCGTGGCTTTGAAAATGGTGCTGGGAATCCGCCAGTGCCGGGTAAGTACAAGACTTCCTATCTGTGGGAGGAGGTATTGGCGAAGGACTCCCTACTGGATATTCTGCATCGGTTCGTCCAGTTCATCCCACACGAGAGCGACCGGCGCAAAGACAAGTTGATCTTCCCGCGCTACCACCAGCTTGATGCCGTGCGTGCGCTCGTGGCCGACGCCAAAATCCACGGTGCAGGGAAGAACTATCTGGTGCAGCACTCGGCTGGGTCAGGTAAATCGAACACTATTGCGTGGCTTGCCCACCACCTGTCGAACCTGCACGATGACCAGCAGCGCGCAGTCTTTGATTCGATCATTGTGATCACAGACCGGCGCGTGCTGGATAAACAGCTGCAGGACACGATCTACGCAATGGATCACACCGCTGGCGTGGTGGTGAGGGTCGATAAGAACGCACGCCAACTGACAGAGGCGCTCGCCGATGGTGCGAAGATCATTATTTCCACGTTGCAGAAGTTCCCGTTTGTTGACGTGAGCAATGTGGCGACGACTGGTAAGCGCTTCGCCGTCATCGTTGATGAGGCTCACTCGTCACAGACAGGCGAGGCGTCGGAGAAGCTCAAGCAAGTGCTTGCAGACACCGCCACTGCTGGCAAGGAGTCCGAGGAGGACCTGCTTGAACGCTACGCGGCCGCCGAAGCTCAGGTCGAAGCGGAACAACTAGAGGTTGACGAGCAGATCGCCGAGGAGCTGCGCACACAGGGACGTCAGCAGAACCTGTCGTTCTTCGCGTTCACTGCGACGCCGAAACAGAAGACGCTAGAGATCTTCGGCACTCCGGTACCGGATGCTACTCCACGCCCCTACCACGTGTACTCAATGCGTCAGGCCATCGAAGAGGGCTTCATCCTCGACGTGTTGAAGAACTACACCACGTACCAGACGTATTACCGGGTCGGGAAGACCACGGCTGATGACCCCGAGTACTCCACCAAACAGGCAAACAAAGCCCTGGGCAAGTATCTGAGCCTGCACCCATATAACCTGCGGCAAAAAGCGGAGATCATCATTGAGCACTTCCGCACCAACGTTGCCCACAAGATCGGCGGGAACGCCAAGGCGATGCTCGTCACCGGATCTCGCCTTCACGCGGTGCGCTACTACTTCGCCTTCCGCGACTATATTGCGCAGAAAGGCTACACCGACCTTGGAGTGCTCGTGGCATTCTCTGGAACTGTCGAAGACGAGGGTGCCGAGTACACCGAAGAACAGCTCAACCAGATCCCCGAAGCCGAGCTACCCGAGAGGTTTGCCACCGGCGAGTACCAGCTGCTGCTGGTTGCCGAGAAATACCAGACAGGCTTTGATCAGCCCTTGTTGCACACCATGTACGTGGATAAGAAACTCCACGGAGTCAAAGCCGTACAGACGCTGTCACGGATCAACCGTATGCACCCGGGAAAGACCGACACCTTCGTGCTCGACTTCGTCAACTCCGCAGAGGACATTCAAAGGTCCTTCCAGGACTACTACATCTCGACTGGTATCACGGAAGAAACCGACCCCAACATCGTCTACGACCTGTACCATTTCCTTGCCTCATACCATTTGTGGACAGACAAGGAAATCGAGGGCTTTGCCAAGGTGTTCTTCACCGAGCAGAAAAAGCAAACGAATCTCGACTTCAGCAAGCTCAACGCCTACCTTGACCCAGCGGTAGGCCGGTTCAACGAGCTTGACGAAGAAGACAAACTGGAAGTGCGGGCAAGGATGAACAAGTTCACCCGCAACTATGACTTCCTGACACATATCATCCGCTACGACGACGAGCGCCTCCACCGCTTTGCCGCATACGCCAGGCTCCTGGTGCGAAAGCTCCACATCGACGGTGCCCCCGCGCCGAGCCTTGAGGACGAGGTCGCCTTGCAGTACTACCGCCTGCAGCAGGTGTACGAAGGTTCGATCGAGCTCGCTGATGAGGAGGGCGAACTGTCGAACAATCCCGATACGGGTGGTGCCAGCGAGGACGAGAAGGACACTTTGTCGAACATCCTCTCCAAGCTCAACGACCGTTGGGGCACCGAGTTCACTCATATGGACAAAGTCATTGAGCAGCTGACCGAGGACATGGTTGACGACCCTGAGGTTCAGTCACGTGCCCGCAACTCGCTGGACATGTTCGCCATCGTTTACGACGAGCGCATCAAGGACATTGTGCTCGAACGCATGAATCAGAACCAGGATTTTGCGATCAAGTACCTCTCCGATCCACAGTTCAAAGCAGATATTGACCGCGTGCTCCTGCCCCTGATTCACGATCGTCTCAACCGCAAGGATTAGCTGCCCGGACAGCCTGAAGGATCGCACGACGCGTCCCAAGAAGACCTCTTGCAGCCCGCAGGATTCGCGTGTTCGCATGGTAGCGAACACGCTATGAGGATACATGAGCGACCAATTTGAGTTCGGGAGATTCGTCGCCGAACGTCGCAAACAGCATGAGTACACCATGAGACGTTTCGCTGACATGATCGGCGTGACTGCGCCTTATCTCAGTGATATTGAGAAAGGCCGTCGCGCCGCACCCGATGGCAAGCTGGAGGAGATTGCAACTGCTCTGAAACTGAGCAGGGCTGAGCGCGAGCAAATGTTTGACCTGGCCGCATTGACTCGCGAGAACCAAGTTTCCGCAGATCTGTCCGGCTACACCATGGAAACAGATCTTGCTCGCGTTGCCCTTCGCCGCGCCAAAGAGCAGAATCTCGCGACAGGTAGTGGGAGAACATCATCAACATTATTGAAGGCGGGGATTCAAACTAGTGACCCTCCAACCACTCTACCTCAGCAAAAATAGGCTTGAAACGAAGGCTGAAAGGCTGCTTGCCAAGTACCACGATGGCGCACACCTGCGCGAAGCAATACCGCTCGATAGTGAGCATTTGCCGAATTTCAGCTCGACGCCAATATTGACTACCAAGAACTCAGCTTGGATGGAAGTATCCTCGGAATGTCAGTGTTCCAGGACCTCAAGAAATCGATCGTTCGCGAAGGTGGGGCCAAAGCTGACATCGTATTCCCAGCGCAGACAATCGTCATCGACCATGAGGTGCTACGGGATTCTCCGGAGAGTCGCACCCGATTCACTATCGCCCACGAATGCGCACACCTGATCTTGCTGTTGCGAGCGTGGAAAATGAAGCGGTGTGGTGACGATCGTGAAGCGCGATGGTGAGCATCGTGAAGCGCGTGGGTGACGATTGTGAAGCGGTTGTCACCCACGCGCTTAGTTATTGCTGAGGACTAGGACACTGTTGGTGCCAGCCTCATGTTCGGTCCGTCGACGTTGACGATTTCTGCCCCGCCGACAAGGCGGTTGAGTAGGGATTCAGCCACGACTCGATCAGGCATTGATTCGTACCAGTCTTCTGGGGCGAATTGGGAAGTGACCATGGTCGATCCTCTGCCTTCTCGTGCTGCTAGAAGATTGAACAGCTCGTTGGCGGTTTCACCACTAATTGGAGTGGTGAGAAAGTCATCGAGGACGAGCAGGTCACAGCCAACTATCTGGTTGATGAATTTCAACCGTGCGGGATCGCTGCGGTCGAGTACGGCCAGTTGGTCGGCTAGGTCTGCGGTTCGGAAGAACTTGGCTGAATAGTCCCGCTTACATGCTTCGTGTAAGAGAGCGCAGGCTAGATAGGTCTTTCCGACTGATGATTTGCCCAGGATAACGACGTTGCTGGCGTGTTCTATCCATTGACAATGCGCTAGCCGGCTAGTTAACTCACGGGTGAGGTTGCGCTTTGGTGTGTGACGGATATCAGCAGCACAAGCATCGGGCAGGGGTGTCATTGATGCCTTGAGCAGTTTTGCAAATCGTCGCTCTGCTCGAGCTGCAACCTCTTTTTCTACAGCGAAGATGATCTTGTCTGAAAACGTCCACTCATCAAAGGCACTGTCATTGGCCATACTGATAACGGTCTGGCCAAAGGCAGTCATGCGTAGCTTGGTGAAGGTTTCCATCCACGTGTCGTCTAGATGCTGACGTGGTGCGGTAGAAAAAGTCATTAGTTGTCTCCTTCTTTCATCAAAGCACTCAGTGAGAATTGCTCACGCCCGCCGAGCATGCCGCGTGATTGGGAACGCGATGACGGTGCTGGCTGTGATGGAGTTGCTGGTGCAGATTCCCGCGTGGGCGGGGCGGTTGGCCGTGTGGATTGTTCATGGCGGATGACTGCCATCATGTTCTTGACCGCGGTGTAGCTAATAGCTCGTTGGCGGTGGCCTTCATCTCCTAGAAGGCGCTGGCATGCTTGCTCGAGAATTAGTTTATTCTCTGTAGCTTTACCTAGCTTGATGATGTTGCGGGCTGGTTGAAAGCCTTGGGCTGTAATCTTTTTCGATGCCAACAACGCTTCAACAGCTTGCCGGGTATACGGCCCAATCCGGGATGCTTGGGTCACAAAGTACGACGGTGTCCATAGGTTCCTAGCCTGGGCCATCCCCGGCGGAGCGTGTTCAACATCGGTGACATAGGCACCGCGTTGGACACTGACCTGGTGACGAGCCTGAGCTTGGCCATCGGCAAAGACATCAAGGATCTGCCCACGGATACGCACATCAACACTTCGTCCCACCAGCTGGTAAGGCACCGAGTATTTCACGGTATTGATCGTGATATGCCAGTCAGGAGTGACTTTCGACTTCTTCCACACGGTATCTACCCACCCTGTTGCAGGAAGATTACCTAGTTCGTCAGATTCGAGTTCTTCGAAGATATCCTGGCGGCTACGTTGCTGATTGCGAAACGGGCGGCGATGATTAATCGCCTCAACCTGTCCGGCAACCGCGTCATTAAGGTCGTCAAGGCTGGCAAAGACCACATCGGCAAGTTTGCGAATCACCCAGTTGGTTACAATCTTGACTCCAGATTCCACATTGCCTTTTTCACGTGGGCGAACAGGATTAGTTGGAAGAGCAGCAGTGTTGTAGTGCTCGAGAAATTCCTCATACTTCGCGTTGACTCGTCGTGCGCGTTCACCTTTGGCAATCTGATTCGATGCCGTAGACGCATTATCAGGAACAACCACCTCAGTAACGCCACCGAAATACTCGAAGGCCAAGCGGTGCCCTTCCAGCCACGAGGGTTGTTTTTCATCAATGAAGCCATGGGCAAAGACCATTCCTGAATACGGCAGTGAAGCAACAAAGATATGGATCTTGCTGCGTTTAGCCGTAATCGGATCAACAACTGCCATGGTCGACCCCGCCCAATCCACCTGCATGGTATGGCCCGGCTGGTGCACAATCAGTGCGGTCACGCCTTGGGTGGCAACATGGGCAGCCACCAGCTGGCGGAAGCGCTCATAGCTATAGAACTTCAGACCACGTGGTGCTGGTTGGTCAAGATAGGTCGACCACAGCACTCGCAGTGGAGTCTTGTTCCTGCCGGTACGAGCTTTGATCACAACATCGAAATCGATACCAACGAAGTCATCAGCGACTACGAGTCGACCATCACCAATGAGATCAGTAATCGCCGAATCGTCTAACGACTCTAAAAGTTCACTGGTGATGCCATGGGAATCAATGGCTTTGCGCGCTTTGGCAATCGTGGCCTGAGCAGCACCACAGCGTTGTTGTATCTGCCGATACGAGAGCCCCTGAAGCAGGAGCTTGATAATCAACCGGTAATCAGTCACGGCTGACGTCCTTTCTAACAAGCACGCAACCGGATTGTCACGTGCTAGTAGAAATAGTTATCAGCCCACCGAAAGTGCTTCACGATCGTCACCACACCGCTTCACGATCGTCACCACCCTGCTTCAAAAAGCACGTTCCTAACACTTGCATCAAAACATCTACTATCGAGATCCGCTGATGAAATGCTCATCTCAGAGTAGCTATCGACCTCTACCGCAACCTCGGAGAACGTGCGCACCGACATGGTTGGGTCAAGTCCACGGTCGTGGTGTATCTGCCTTTCGATTTTGATTGGTGGGTGGTTGTTGGGTGGTTAGGCGGTGATCTGCTTGGGGTGGTCGATGGTGTCGTGGTCGATGGTGTTGGTGGCGATGGTGAGCTTGACCTGTGTGAAGCGTCCTGGGTTTAGTTCCGCTTCTTTTACGGCCCTGTGTTGATGGGCTGGGTGAGATAGTACTCGGTTTCTACTTCCTGTGGGGTAGCGTAGTCCAAAGCTTCATGAAGCCGCTTGGTGTTCCACCAATGCACCCACCGCAAGGTGGCCAATTCGACTTCTCCGACCGACGTCCACGGGCCCCGGGCATGAATCAGTTCAGCCTTGTAGAGACCATTGACTGTTTCGGCTAGAGCATTGTCATAAGAATCGCCGACTGTTCCCACACTCGGACGGATTCCGGATTCCGCTAGGGCGGTGGAATACTTCAGTGACACGTACTGGCTGCCCCGATCACTATGGTGAATTAACTGGTTTCCATGGATTCGTCCGGCAGTCGTTAACGCATGCTCCAAAGCCTCCATGGGCAGCGCATCGGTACGCATCGTCGAGCGTGTAGCAACACCAACAATTTTTCGGCTGAATACATCCACGACAAACGCGGTATAGGCGAATCCTGACAGGGTGCGAACGTAGGTAATGTCGGCAACCCACAACCTGCCTGGCGCTTGTGCACGAAAGTTTCGCTGCACTAGGTCCGGGCGATGATCCGGTGTCTTCGGGCTAATCGTTGTCACAGGGGTTCGCCCACGTCGGCGGCCGGAAACACCTGCTAGCTTCATCAGTCGTGCAGTCTTATCGCGGCCGATATGAAAGCCTTCACGGTTCATCGCGTGCCACATTTTGCGGATGCCGTAGACCGAGAAATTCTCCGCATGCACACGCTGTATCTCTGGGATAAGCAGGCTATCGCTTAAGGTCCTTGCGCTGGGAACACGAGTGGTCGCCTTGCGGTAGCCACGAGAGGTGATGAATCCACGATCTGCCTGTTTTAGAACTCTGCAGATGGCCTCGACCCCAAACTGATCTTTGTACGCGTCGATGTAGGAGATCATTTGGTCGTGGGTCGGTCGAGTTCCGCTGCGAAAAAAGCCGAAGCTGTCTTAAGAATCCCGTTTGCTCGTTTTAGTTCGCGGTTTTCACGGCGCAGACGCTTGAGCTCTTCTTCCATTGTTTCGCCACCTGAAGCGTCAGAGTCATCACGTACTGAAGCGCTGTCACGGTACCAAGCCCGCAACGTGTGGTGAGATACTCCAAGGAGCTCACCGACCTCCGTGTAGGCGCGGTGGAGTGAGCAAGACTCCAGGCGGACCATTTCGATGATCTGATGGACCGCCTTTTCCTTGAACTCGACGGAATACTTTCTAGGCATAGTTCAATCCTTCCTTAGCTGAGGTAGGAACTAAACCCAGGACGCTTCAGTTCGAGGCTGGTGAGGGACATGTAGCGGTTTTGTTGGATCCATTCATCGTGTTGTTCGGCTAGGACCGCCCCAACCAGGCCGGTGACGGAGTCACGGTTGGGGAAGATCCCTACCACGTCCGTGCGGCGCCTGATCTCACGGTTGAGCCTTTCGGTGGGGTTATTGGACCAGATTTTGGTCCATACCGCCTTCGGGGCGGCGGTGAAGGCCAGCAGGTCATCAAGGCTCTCTTCGAGCTTGTCAGCCACGTGGGGGAACCTAGCCTGACAAAAGTTGACCACCTCCCTCGCCTGGTGCCAAACGGCCTCCTTGTCAGGCTGGGCGAAAATGGTGTGGAACATCGCTGAAAGGGTCGGCCACTGGGTCTTAGAGACCATGGAGGACAGGTTCTTAGAAAAATGGGTCCGGCACCGCTGCCAGCTCGCCTGGGGCAGGCACTCACTGACAGCGGCCTGAATGCCCATGTGAGCATCACTGGTGACCATGAACACCCCGCTCAGCCCGCGGGCGAGAAGGTCAGGTGAGAAGCCCGTCCAGGAGGTGATAGATTCACTGGTAGCCACCTGCATGCCCAGCAACTCCCGGTAGCCTTCGGCATTGACCCCGGTAGCGAGCAGCACGCTGGTCTTAACCACCCGGCCCCCTTCGGGGACCTTCATCGACAAGGCATCGCAGGCGATGAAGTAATAAGGCCCGTTGTCTAGTGGTCGGGTGCGGAAGTCTTCAACGGTGTCATCGAGCTCCTTGGCCATCTGCCAGACCTGGGACTTCGATAGGTTGTCAATACCGAGCGTGCTTACCAGGTCGTTCATACCCCTGGTAGAGACCCCTTTGAAGTAGCAGGTGGCAATGACACTGGTCAGGGCCCGCTCGGTGCGGCTACGGCGCTCTAAGAGCCAGTCAGGGAAGAAGGAGCCCATGCCTAGCTTGGGGATAGCCACATCGATACTGCCCAGGCGGGTATCGAACTGGCGGTGACGATAACCATTACGGCTGTTAGTGCGCTCAGGTCAGACCGTGGCATAGGAAGCCCCGCACACGCTATCTGCCTGGGCAGACAGGATCTGGTTCATGAAATCGGCAAGCATCTGACGCATCAAGTCAGGCCAGGCCTGGGTTAGCAGCTCTTCAAGATAACCAGTGGGGTCGATATGATGGGGATCGGCGGTCATCGTGATTGTATCCTTTCGACAGAATTGGAAGTTGATTCGAAAGGTACCCGCGATGACCGCCACTTGGCACATCAGCACGCGGTCAGTCCCGGGTCCAGATACACCACACTAAAGGACGCAACCATCGAACACCGTATCAAAGTGGCCCAGATTGTGCTGTCCGCACTTTCAACCGCTGGACTGGTAGGGGTGTTCTTTACCCAGCATATTTGGATAACCTCCGTCACTGCGGTTATTACCTTCTTTCTGTTGGTTCTCAACTCGTACAGCTTCCGTCTCGAGATTGGAGCAAAGGCAGCACGACACCGTAAAGCCGGTGATCAACTGTGGCTTCTTAGCCGAAAGTACTTGTCCCTGCTGGCTGATTTCTCAGATCTTGACGTCGCTGAAGCTCGGAAGCGTCGTGACATGCTAATAGCAGAGACCGCTGAGGTCTACTGTGACACGGAACGCACGGACGATAAGAGTTTCTATATCGCTCAAGAGCGCTTGAACAAGGCCGGACTGAAGGTGTTCACGAGAGAAGAACTCAACAGATTATTACCGGAGGCACTTCGAAAACACCCTTCAACCTGGGCTTGACAACGCGAGCCCACCAGCAAGTCCGCTCAACCTACATGTGCATGGGCCAAGTTGCCGCAACAGTGCCGAGCGCTAACCGCTGTCGCGGCATGAGAGGATCGAGGCGGCGGACCCCGACCCGGCGTCGTGACGCCGCCTAGGCATCCCGACCCACGTCATCGCGGGGCGGGCCCGTCATCCGCGAGCCTGCCGTGGCGCGAGCCGGGTCGAAAGTCGCATATGGCGCCCGGCCGGTGATACATTTGAGGGCGGTGCGCGGTGGCTCAGGCCACCCATACTAGGCGGCACAACCGCCCATGCGGGTGGCGAAGGTCGCCGATACAAGGCGGCTACAGCCACCCCATACTGGCATGACAACGATGATTCCCAACGGAGGGCAGATGACAAAGTACGTATACGACTTCACCGAGGGTGACAAGGACCAAAAGGACCTCCTCGGCGGTAAGGGCGCGAACCTGGCTGAGATGACCAACCTCGGCCTCCCCGTGCCTCCAGGCTTCACGATCACCACGGAGGCCTGCCGCGTGTACCTCGGCGAGGGCGCGGCGCCTGAGGAGCTGGATGTGCAGGTCACGGGCGCGATCCGTGAGGTCGAGGCGAAGATGGGCAAGCACCTGGGCGACCCGGCTGACCCGCTGCTCATGTCGGTGCGCTCCGGCGCGAAGTTCTCCATGCCCGGCATGATGGAAACCGTGCTCAACATCGGCCTCAACGACGAGTCCGTGATCGGACTTGCGGAGCAGTCCGGGGACGAGCGCTTCGCGTGGGATTCCTACCGCCGCCTCGTGCAGATGTTCGGCAAGACGGTGCTCCACATCGACGGCGACCCGTTCGGCGACGCCCTCCACGCCCTCCAGGCTGAGAAGGGCTACGCCGGCGACCCGGACATGACCACGGAGGACCTCAAGCGCCTCGTGGTGGAGTTCAAGGCGATCGTCAAGGAGGCCACCGGCAACGACTTCCCGCAGGACCCGCGCGAGCAGCTCGACCTCGCCGTCGAGGCCGTGTTCAACTCCTGGAACACCGAGCGCGCCCGCATCTACCGCCGCCGCGAGCACATCCCGAACGACATCGGCACCGCCGTCAACGTCCAGACCATGGTGTTCGGCAACATGGGGGAGGGCTCCGGCACCGGCGTGTGCTTCACCCGCGACCCCTCCACGGGCCACTCGGGCGTCTACGGCGACTACCTCGAGAACGCCCAGGGCGAGGACGTGGTGGCGGGCATCCGCAACACCCTCCCGCTCTCCGCGCTCGGCGAGATCGACAAGAAGTCCTACGATGAGCTGCTGTCCATCATGGACCGCCTCGAGATTCACTACCGCGACCTGTGCGACATCGAGTTCACCGTCCAGCGCGGCAAGCTGTGGATGTTGCAGACCCGCGTGGGCAAGCGCACCCCGGCCGCGGCGTTCCGCGTGGCGGACCAGCTCGTCGACGAGCGTCTCATCACCCGCGACGAGGCCGTCACCCGCGTGACGGGCGACCAGCTCACCTCCCTGCTCTTCCCGCAGTTCGACAAGGACGCCGCCAAGGTCACCATCACCCGCGGCATGCCGGCCTCCCCCGGCGCGGCCGTGGGCGAGATCGTCATGGACAACGCCACCGCGGTGGCACGCACGCAGGCAGGCGCGAAGGTGGTGCTCGTTCGTCGTGAAACCAACCCCGAAGACCTCCAGGGCATGGTGGTCTCCGAGGGCATCCTCACCGCCCGCGGCGGCAAGACCTCGCACGCGGCCGTCGTGGCGCGCGGCATGGGCCGCTGCTGTGTGGTCGGCGCGGACGACCTCCTCGTGGATGAGGTGGCCGGCACCATGAAGGTCAAGTCCACCGGCAAGGAATTCAAGGTCGGCGACATCATCGCGATCGACGGCACCACCGGCGAGATCTTCGAGGGCGAGGTGCCCGTCACGGACTCCCCGGTCACCACCTACCTGGCCGAGGGCCTCGAGGCCGGACTCGCCGCGGCTCACACCGACGACGACAAGGACCTCGTTGGCGCCGTGGACCGCATCATGAGCCACGCCGACGAGAAGCGCCGGATGCTTGTGCGCGCCAACGCTGACTCTCCTGAGGACGCCAAGCGCGCCCGCGCCTTCGGCGCCCAGGGCATCGGCCTGTGCCGCACCGAGCACATGTTCCTCGGGTCGCGCCGCAAGCTGATCGAGAAGATGATCCTCGCCCACGACGAGCAGACCCAGACCGCGGCGCTGGCTGAGCTACTGCCCTACCAGCGTGAGGACTTCATCGGCATCTTCGACGCGATGGACGGCCTGCCGGTCACCGTGCGCCTCATCGACCCGCCGTTGCACGAGTTCCTTCCCGACCTGACCGACCTGTCCGTCAAGCTCGCGGTCAAGGAGGCCAAGGGCGAGGAGATTACTGACGAGGAGCGCGAGCTGCTCGCCGCCGTCAAGGCCCACCACGAGCAGAACCCGATGCTGGGCCTGCGCGGCGTGCGCCTCGGCCTGAAGATCCCGGGGCTGATCCGTCTGCAGGTGCGCGCGATTGCTGAGGCCGCCGCCCACCTGAAGAAGGAAGGCAAGGATCCGAAGCCGGAGATCATGGTCCCGCTCATCGGCGGGGTGCGTGAGCTGCAGATCGTGCGCGACATGGCCGTCGAGGTCATCGACGAGGTCTCGCAGGAGACGGGCGTGGAGCTGTCCCTGCCGATCGGCAACATGATCGAGCTGCCGCGCGCGGCCGTGTCGGCTGACACGATCGCCACCGAGTCCGACTTCTTCTCCTTCGGCACGAACGACCTGACCCAGACCACCTGGGGCTTCTCGCGCGACGACGTCGAGGGCACCTTCTTCAACGAGTACTTCGACTACGGCGTGTTCGGCATTTCGCCGTTCGAGTCGGTCGACCTCGGTGGAGTTGGCGCGCTGGTCGACATGGGTGTCCAGCGTGGTCGCCACTCCAAGCCCAACATGAAGATGGGCGTGTGTGGAGAGCACGGCGGCGACCCGAACTCGATCCACTTCTTCGAGAAGGTCGGCCTGAACTACGTCTCCTGCTCGCCGTTCCGCGTGCCGGTGGCTCGCCTGGAGGCTGGCCGTGCGGCGATCGACAACGAGAGCACCTACGTGCGTCACTTCAACGACCTGTAAAGCGTAGGTGGGCCTTGCGGCTCGCGGGCAGTCGGAGGGGCTCAGCTGAAAGGGCTCAGCTGAAAGGGTCCCGCAACAGTAAGTGCTCCCCGGAAGTTGGACTGTTAAGATCCATCTTCCGGGGAGCACGCCGTTGTGCCCGGCCTTTCGCGCCGGCCGTCTGCCCTGCCCGTCACAACTCATGAATGTGAGGGGGAGCGGGCCCGTATAGTGATCGGCAGTCGGAATATTCAAGAGAACTGTCGGCGGCGTCGGAGTGTGGAAGGGCCGCCGCGGCCGGGAGGCCCCGCGCTAGAATAAATCTGCACAAAACGTGCCCCTCATACGCACAAATGAAAGGGATATCGTGAATAATCAGAATGATCCCATGCCTGGCAAAAATGGCGACGAGGATGCGCCGCTCGACGACGCGACCCGTCCGCTAGTGACGGGCGACGCGGCGCCGACCGAGCCGATCGCACAGGCGCCCACGACGCCGATCGCACAAGCGCCCACGACGCCGATCGCACAGGCGCCCACGCCGCCGATTCCCCCTTACGCTCCCAGCGCGACGCAGCAGCCGGCCGCGCCCTACGACCCGGCCGCGGCTCAGCAGCCGATCGCCCCTTACGCTCCCAGCGCGGCTCAGCCGGCCGCGCCCTACGACCCGAACGCGGCGTACGCCGCGAACCCCACGCAGCCGGCCGACCCCGCGGCGCCCGCGAACTCGACAGAGTCTGTCGGCGGGGCTTTCCCGGCCATGTGGGCCGTCTGCAAGCTGATCCTGTCGGGCCGACTGGTGGAGGCGTTCAAGGTCGGTGAGGCGTACAAGCACTACTGGCACGTGGCCCTCGCCCTCTTCGTGTTCTTTGGGGCGCTCATCCCCGCCGGCGCGGCAGGTGCCTCGCTCAATGGCATTGCTAGCTTCTTTGACAGCTACGGCTTCAGGGTCTTCGATTCGGGAGACGTGTTCGGCGTCGCGGTGGAGATCTTCTTCTTCGGCGTCGTGGTGTTCGCGGCGGCGGTGTTCTGCCACATAGCCGCTATGTACTTCACGTTGAAGATCCGCGGCGTCACCGTGCCGTTCGGCCGGGTGGCCTCGGTGTGGACGGTCTCCGCGACGCCGACTACCTTCATGCTCGCACTGAGCGCGATCTTGTTCATCATCCCCACGGTGGTCACGGTATTCCTGGGAGTGCTCGTGTTCCTGGTGGGCGTGGCGCTGACGGCTTACGCGGCGAACATCGCCAACTACGTGGGCGTGAATCGGATCGCGCAGGTGGAAAAGTCGATGCTTGTCCCGTTTACGCTGTTTAATGGGCTTGCCGCGGTGGTGACCGTGCTGATCTTCTTCGTCGTCGTGCAGCTGGTGTCGTAGTCATGACGAAGAACCGCTTTAGCCTAGTTGCGCTCTTAGTGGCGCTCCTTTTGACGCTCACCGCGTGTGGCGCGCGCCTGAGCACGCAGGTCGCGCTCGAGGAGAACGGCGCCGGCACGCGCACGATCTCCTTCACCATGGCCAACGACGCCGGCACCCAGGATCGCATCACCGGCGGCTACGAGGCCGTCGAGGCCGCGATCAAGAAGCACCTGCCCGAGGGTCTGCAGTTCTCGGGGCTGACCGTGAGCGAGCAAGAGGTCACGGGTAACTTCACCCTGTCCTTCACCGACCTGGACGATTACAAGGCGAAGGTCGCCGCTATCGTCAAGGCCTCCGGCGAGGACCTCGAGCCGGAGGTCACGATGTTCGCCTCCGACAACGCCTTGAAAAAGGGCTTCGAGTTCACTGAGAACTTCTCCTCCATGCACCTGCTGTCCTGGGTCAGTGACGCGCTCGTCGCTGAGGGCGTCATCGCGCAGGACGACGCTTCGAACGTCATCGAGGGCGAGGACGGCGCCACCGTCACCTATGGCGGGCAGACCTACACCAACGAGTGGGGTGGGCAAATCGCCATCACCGAGACCGAGGGCCACGGCTTTGACGGCGTTACCGTCGACGTGACCGACGGCGGCGACGAGAGCTACGGCGTCGTCGTCCGCATGAGCCGCATGTCGACGCCGAGCAGTGACGTCAAGGCCCTCGACGACAAGTTCCTCGGAGCCCTGAAGGACGTGAAGGTCGATGCCGACGTCGACCCGGCCGCGGGCAACTACCAGCGTACGGCGTCTTTCCAGGCGGCATCCGCCGACGAGGTCGCCACCAAGTTGGAGGCGGTGTTCGGCAAGGGAGCGGCCTCCTTCCAGGTCTCCACCGAGGAGGCCAAGGGCAAGCCGAAGGTCAAGCGCACGTATCGCGGCTCGGTCGACTCGACCCAGATCTGCGCCGATTACTGCTCGACGGCGGTGCAAGTCTACGCACCCAGCGGGTTTACCACTGAGTCCGGGGAGAACGTGGCCTACTCCTCGGGCAGCAACTTCAACCTCAGCTTCGAGCGCGGCATCGTCTTCGACTCCCTCGACTTCACCGCCGACATCTCGATGAGCCGGAGCTGGACCCTTGACATGGACCTGGTGATCGACACGAACGACTACGCGGACTTTCTTGACGACATCGAGAAGTCCTTGACGCCGTCGACGGGCAAGATGACCACCTCCGACGCCGACGGCAAGCGCACGTACTCCTTCACGTTCACGTCCGACGACGACGCGGATAGCGTCGCCGCAGCCCTTGGCGGTTACTTCACCGTGGGCGACCTGGCCGAGGGGGAGAAGGACTACGTCGACGCCGACTACGCCGTCGGCCTGGGGCTTGATCCTCACCAGTTCGCGGCCGGGTCCGAGGTTTCTCAGGTGACGGGCAAGATCAAGCTCGGCACCATGAACGACTGGGGGGAAGACCCGATGTCCACCTGGTCGCGCGATGGTTCGCAGGTCAGTTACGAGGCCTCCGATTCGAACTACATCATGTTCACCGGTTACGCCTCCGGGCCGACCATGGGCCAGCTCATCGGTTGGATCGTGGCGGGCGTGGTCGTCCTCCTGCTTATCATCTTGGCGATCATCTTCCGCAAGCGCCTTGCCAAGCTCTTCTCCGGGCTTGGAAAGTCGGCCTCGGCGGCGACCGCGGGCGTGGCCGATGCGGCGCGCGACGCCGGTGCGGCTTACCGCGCTGCCGCGGCAGATGTCGTAGCGCACGCGGGTCAGCCGGGTGCTGGGCTGCCCGGTGCTTTCGCCGCGGGTGCGGGCCAGCCGGGTGCTGGTGATCCGGGCGCTTTCGCCGCCGGTGCCGCGGGTGCGGAAGCCGCACCCGGCGCGCCCGTTGGTTCAGAGAGCGGGCCGCGCGAGTTTACCGAGTACGACCTGAGGTAGCGCCAGCCTAGATGGCACTGTGGGCCCGGACTTTTCCAAGTCCGGGCCCACAGCCGTCCCTACAGCGCCCCAGCTTCCCTGCAACGCTCCAGATCTCGCCAGGGAGCTGGCCCGCCGGCAACCAGCCAGGGAGCTGGCCCTGCTGCCGGTGGGGGCTACCCGCGGAGCCAGACCGTGGTCTCGCCCGGAAGGGTGCCGCTCATGCCGGGGTTGCCGGCTCCGCTCCGACCAGCGTCACAGGTCCCGTCAGGCGCGGCCGGCCAAGACCACAGCACAACACGCTTCGCCTGTTCCTCCGTCAACTCCACGGGTTCCTCGCCGAAGTTGGTGATCACTTCCCACCCATTCGGCCGGCGGAAGTGCAGGACGTTCGCTCCCATGTCCTCCACCCACGTGAGTTCCTCCAGAGTCTCCAGCTCGCGGCGCAGGTGCAAGGCGTTCCGGTACAGCTCAAGCGTTCCCTCGTTGCCGCCCGTCGAAGCGGCGCAATCGGCGAACCATCCCGGCTGGGGTAGATGGGCTTCGGTGGAACCGAAGCCGAACGACACCCCGTCGGGCTCCCACGGCAGCGGCACGCGGCAACCATCCCTGCCGATCTCGGCATGGCCGGTGCGGAAGAAGGTCGGATCTTGGCGGCGGTCGTCCGGAATCTCTGCCACCTCGTGCAGGCCGAGTTCCTCACCCTGGTAGATGTAGGTGGAGCCGGGCAACCCCAAGATCAACAACGTGGCCGCACGTGCCCGACGTAGCCCTCGCTCCCGGTCCATCGGTAGCTCGCCGCGGGAAAGCAACCATCGGGCGCCATGCCGCTCGTTAGGCCGCCAACTGCCAGGTGTACGCGGCGGGTTTGGCAGGCCGTAGCGGGTGGCATGCCGGACGACGTCGTGGTTGGACAGCACCCATGTGCTCGACGACCCCGACTCCTTCGCGAGCGCCAGGTTGTGCATGATGATGGGTTTGAACTGGCCGGCCTCGAAATCGGCTTCGAGTAGGTCGAAGTTGAAGGCCTGCCCCAAGCTGGCCGGACTGGCGTAGCGTGGCACGCGCGAGGAGTCCACCCACGCCTCGGCGACGGCAGTACGCGGCGGGTCATAGGAGTTGAAAAGGGTGCGCCACTCGGCGTAAATCTCCTGAACCTCGTCGCGGTCGTAGAGAGGGTTCGTGCCACCCGTCGTCGGCATCGCCTGGATCGTCGCCCACGACGCCAATGGCTCGTTCATGTCCTTCGCCAGGCCGTGGGCAACGTCAATGCGGAACCCGTCCACGCCCCGGTCAGACCAGAACTTGAGCGTCTTGAGGAACTCGTCGCGTACCTCCCGTTTGGCCCAGTTGAGGTCGGGCTGCTCGGAGGCAAACAGATGGAGGTACCACTGCCCGTCCTCCACACGAGTCCAGGCCGGCCCCCCGAACGCGGAAACCCAGTCGCTCGGCGGTTCCGACCCGTCTTCGCCCTTGCCCTCCCGGAAGATGTAACGCTCGCGCGCGGCTGATCCGCGACCAGCCTTCAGCGCCTCCTGGAACCACACGTGCTTATTCGACGTGTGGTTCGGGACGATGTCCACCACCAGCTTGATCCCTCTCTCGTGGAGGGCGGCGAGCATCGCGTCGAAGTCTTCCAGCGTGCCCAAGCGCGGGTCGACATCCCGGTAGTCGATGACGTCGTAGCCGCCGTCGGCGAGCTCGGAAGGGTAGAAGGGGCTCAGCCACACGGCGTCGACCCCCAACTCGGCCAAGTAGTCGACGCGCGAGGTGATGCCAGCGATGTCGCCAATCCCGTCTCCGCTCGCATCCGCGAAGGAACGCGGATAGATCTGGTAGACCACGGCTTGGCGCCACCACGGCGTTTCGGCAGTGATTGCGTGTGCGTTGGTCATGTCGGTCCTTTCAGTTGTTGACGTTGTTGATGGCTGCGACGCATGACGCGCCGCCAGAGCGATCAGTCCTCAGCCCTTGACCGCGCCCTGAGTCACGCCCTCCATCACCCAGCGCTGGGTGAAAATGTAGGCGATAATCGCCGGCGCCATCGCCATGAGGTAGGAGGCGAAGGAGACGTTGTAGTTGTTCGAGAACTGGTTCTGGAACAGATTCTGGCGGACGGGCAAGGTCTGCAGATCCGGGTTGGAGATAATGAGGGATGGCATCATGAAGTCGTTCCAGGCGTAGAGGAAGGCAAAGATGCCCACTGTCGCCGCCATCGGGGCAAGAAGCGGGAAGACGATCTTCCAGAAAGTCTGCCACGTGGAGGCGCCGTCAATTCGTGCCGATTCCTCCAGCGACTCCGGTATCGAGCGCAGGAAAGCGGTGAACAACATGATCGAGAAGGACAGCTGGAACATCGTGGCCAGCACCATCACGCCGAGCGGGTTATCCAGGTGGACGCGGCCGGTCAGCTGGATCTGCGGCAGCGCAACCACCGGGAACGGGATGAACATCGCGGCAAGTAGATAGTAGAACGAGTAGCGGAATAGCTTGCGGTCCCAGTTGCGCACGATCGCGTACGACGCGCAGGCCGCCAGCACAACCGTGCAGGCGACTGTCCCGGCTGTCACGGCCAGCGACACGCCCGCGCCTACCGGGAACTTGGTGAGGTTCCAGGCCTCGACAATGCCGGAGAAGCTGATCGGGTTGGGCAGGGAGAACGCGTTGCCGTCCACCGCTTGGGAGCCAGACTTAAACGCCATCGAGATCGTGACGTAGAGAGGCAGAAGCACGGTGATGGAGGCCAGCATGAGCAAGATGGTGGTTGACCAGCTCACCCGCTCCATCTTCCGGCTGGACTTGCCGCGGGCGGGCTTCGCGTGTGCAACGGCGTCGCGAGAAGGCGAGCCGGCTACAGCGGGAGAGTGGGTACGGGCCGTGGCAACGGCGTCGTTAGCAGGCATCAGAGTCGGTTCCTTCCACGCGTGATCGAAAGCTGAAGCAGGGCAATCGCGACCGCAACGATGAAGAAGATCGTGGCATTCGCCATCTGGTAGGCATAGTCACCGCCGTTGAAGCCGGTGATGATCGTCATTGCGATCGAACGGGTGGCGGTACCGGGGCCGCCGTTCGTCAAACCGACGATGATGTCGTAGGCGTTGAGGAAGTTCTTCAATCCCAAGATCATGTTGATGACCACGTAGCCAAACACCAGCGGGATCGTGATGCGGGTGAGCTTCTGAGTTTTGGAGGCGCCGTCGATTTCGGCGGCCTCGTAGACCTCGCCGGGAATAGAGAGAAGACCCGCGATGTAGATGAGCATCGTACTCGGGATCGCCTGCCACGCCGTGACGATGACGATCGCGATCCAGGCCAGGTTGGAGTTGGCGAGGATGGAGGTTTGCATCCACTCGATCCCAAGGGCCTCGCCCAGCGCCGGCAACGAGTTGGAGAACAGGAAGTTGAACACGTAGGCGATGATGATGCCCGAGATGACCATCGGGATCACAAAGATCGCGCGAAGCGTGGTCGTGAAACGGATCCGGGAGGTCAGACCGATCGCGAGGAAGAAGGACACCAGGTTGACCACAATCACCGTGGCGATCGCGATACCGAACGTGAACACGTAGGCGTGCAGGACCGCCGGATCCGTGAAGAGGGCCTTGTAGTTAGTCAGGCCGATGAACTTCCAATCTCCGATGCCGATCGAGTCGGTGAACGAGTAGAAGATTCCGACGACGCCGGGCAGGGTAATTGCAAGCGTAAACAGGATCACGCTCGGGACGAGGAAGAGATAGTACAGCGGCTCGACCCGCCGGCGACGGGTGCGGGGGTGACGCGTGTGCACATCAACCCCGCTGGACGCTGACGCGGCCGGCTTGCTGGCTGTTGTAGTTGTAGAGAGAGGAGCGGCAGACATTTAATCCTCCTTCGGCTGGCGATACGCAAGGCGCGACCAGTCTTGGTCAAGGATGGCGAGGTTGGAATGGGCGTCGCCTCCCACGGCGATGGCCTGGGCGTAGCTAAAAACGGGAATCGACTTGTGGATAAGGACGGATGGGCCCTGGTAGATCTGGCCGGCGTCATAGTAGGGGATCATTCCGGCCACGCGGGGATCATCCGGGGCGGGAGCTCCGACCAACGGCGTGAAGCCGAGCTGGGAGGCGTTGTAGCTGGAGATGATCTGCGGCTGATAGAGGTATTCGAGGAAGTCGCGGGCGCCGTCGGGCTCCTTCGCGTCGGCGGGGATCATGGCCGCGAGGTCGATGTTGACGCGGACGGCGAGGTCGGCCGGGTCGTTCGTCATCGGTAGCGGGAAGGTGCCAAGGTCAAGGTCTGGTGCCGACTTCGCGATCTCGCTGAACGCCCACGGACCCTGCAGATACATGGCGGCCTTACCCTGGGCGATTGCGAGGTTGCCGTCGCCGTACGCGCGGGAGGCGGCGTCGCGGTTGACATACTTCGTGAGGGTCTTCATCTTCTCCATCGGTTCGGCGAAGTCCTTTTCGAACGACGCCGCTGCGCCCGGTCCGACCTGGTCACCCTCGGCGTGGATCTGGTCGTAGAAGTCGATGACGTCGAGCGAGCCGCCCACCGCGTAGTCGAACCAGCCCTGGCCGACCGTCCAGTCGTCCTTGAACGTGGCGTAGAACGGATCGACGCCGGCGGCTTCGAGCTTGTCGCACAGCTCGATGAGTTCGTCCCACGTGGTGGGGACCTCGAGTCCCTGTTCGGCGAAGATCTCCTTGTTGTAGATGACGGCCGAGGACATGATCGAATAGGGAAGGGCGCTGACCCTGCCCTCGCACTCGCCATACTGGATCATGAGCGGACCGAACGTGTCGAGGTCAGCTGCGGCTGCGGCGTCGGTATCGGATAGGTCCGAGAGCGTGCAACGTTCGACGAAGCGCGCCACTTCGTAGTTGTAGTTGGCGAGCATGAGATCGGGCGGATTGCCGCGCACGAAGCTCGCCGACACGACGTCGACGCCCGAGGTGTCGAGGTTGATGTGGTAGCGATTCTGGGACGCGTTGTAGTCGTCGACCACGTTTTGCATGAAGGAGATGGCTTCGCGCTTGGAGAAGGTGAAGCGCACCTCCTTGCGGGAGCCGGTGGAGCAACCTGCGAGCGAGGCGGCGCCGAGTGCAAGTGCCGCGGCGATGGCCACGGGCTTCAATCGTCGATTCATAGGTGACACCCTTGTCTTCTCGATTGACGATATTGATTGGTGAAATAAATTTAGCAAGTAAATTTAAGACATGTTGATATTATGACCCCATGAAGAATCGTTGGTCAACACCTTCCGAGTGGTTCGGGCACACCGAGTCCGGCCGGCCGGCCAGTCAGCTCGCGGTTCTGGATTACGTGTGGGGGCGCGAGGAGTTCACGGCAACCGATGTCATGGAGGGCACGGGGCTGACGCGCGCCACCGCGATCGACGCGCTCGGTCGGCTCGCCGACGCCGGACTCGTGCTCGAACTGGCCAACGTGCGTGAGGCCGGCGAAGAGAAGGGCGGCGACGCCACGAGGCCGGGTGGGGCCCTGGTGTATCGCAAGGGGCGTCCAGCGCGACGCTTCGCGTTCAGGCCGCAGGCGGGCGTCGTCGTCGGTGTGGATGCCGGCTATACCCACCTGTCGGCGATCGCCGCCGACCTAGCCGGTACCACGCTGGCGAGCGTGAACGAGTTGTCCGGCTGGGAGCCCGAAACGAGGGCGCGGCCGGTGGAGGCTTTGGCAGAAGGTGAGGCGGAAAAGCGCAGGCAGGCCGTGCGCTCGCTCATCGCAAAGGCGCTCCGGGCCGCCGGGCGCACCGAGCGCGAGCTTTTCGCTGTGTGCGTCGGCGTGCCAGCTCCGGTGAACGAGTCCGGCGACTCTCCAAGTCACCACGCCGGCTTCTGGGAGAGAGTCAACCCCGGCCTGCTGGACGCGCTCTCGGATCTTGCCCCCATCGTCCGCATCGAGAACGACGCCCTGCTTGCGGCTGTCGCCGGGGGCGCGGTAGGCGCCGCTCGGGGTTGCGCGAGCTACGTCGCCGTGCTGGGCGGCGCGCGCATGGGGGCGGGCGTCGTCATCGACGGGAAGCTGCTGCGGGGAGCCCACGGAGCCGTGGGCGAGATGAACGCTTTCGAGCACGTCGTGGGGGTGGGGGACTCGCGCGGATTTGCGGAGTACGCCGGATTGCTCGGGGCGAAGCTCGCCGCCGCGGGAGAGGCCGCTAGCGGCGGAGAGCCAGTCGCCGGAGATGCCGTGGGGCCCACACCCGGGAGTGCGTTCGACGGCCTGTCGCCCGAAGAGGTGACCGGCCGGCTCGTCTTCGAGGCTATCGAAGTCGGCGACCCCGATGCCCTAGTGATCGCCACCCACGTCGGCGAGAGGCTCGCGCGGATAGTCACGGTACTCGAATCGTTCTACGATCCGGAACGGATCGTGGTCTCGGGCGCGGTTGGGCCGGCGATGTTGCGCGTGATCGAAGCGGCCCGGGCCGCCATGCCGCACGCGTTCGAGTCGATCGTTCCCGAGCTGGTGGGCTCGGAGTTGGGTGCGGAGGCCGTCGTCGTCGGCGCGGTGGCCGCGGCGGTGGAGATGGCGCGCTCGCGAGCGCTGGACATAGCCGGCTGAGGCTGGCCCCGGCAACCAGCCAGGGCGAACCGGGGTTAACCGGGCTTACGTACATGGAATGGGTCCAATCTGGGCTTTATGGGACTTTTAGCTTTCTTAAATAGGCAAGGCAAGGTTATCCTTACTCCTAGCCGTCAAGGTTTTTCTGGAGGAAACATGAAGCTCAGCGAATGTCCCACCCGGGTCTCACTTCGATTGACCAACCTCAAGCTCCCCGAACACTCCCTGCTACGCATGCAGGAAATCGGCGTGAGGATTGGTGCCGAGGCCACGATTATCCAACACGCAGGATTTGGGGGACTCGTTCTTAACATTGCAGGATCGCGCGTCGCGATCGACCATCGTTCAGCAAAGAATATCGAGGCGGAGCTCGTCGCATGACCACCCAGGAAAAAGTCAAGGAAAAGAAGCGCTACGCAGGGGTCACCATCGCTCTGGTGGGAAATCCGAACGTCGGCAAGTCGACGCTCTTCAACGGCGTGACGGGCGCCCGTCAGGCGGTCATCAACGCCCCGGGCACCACGGTGGAGGTCAAGGCCGGTACCTGGCGCAACCTGGGTGCCCGCGTGCTCGACTTGCCCGGCGCCTACTCCCTCATCCCCAACAGCCCGGACGAGAAGGTCGTGGCCGACACGCTCGCCGGCGCACCCGCCCCCGCCCACGTGGGCGCATACTCCCGCGCCGATGCCCTCGGGGCGCACGACGACGCCCCGGCCTACGCCCCGACGCCCGAGCACGGCGGCCGGCGCGGCCAGGCAGACCAGCACGTCGACCTCGTGCTGGCGATCCTCGACGGCGGCGCGCTCACCCGCTCCCTCTACCTCGTGGGCCAACTGGCCCAGACGGGCTACCCGGTCGCGGCGGTCATCCACATGGCCGACGTCGCGGCGGACAACGGCATCAAGATCAACCCGTCGGTGGTCTCGCGCGCGCTTGGCATCCCCGTGATGGTCTTCGACCCGCGCAAGCGCGCCCAGTACGCACAGCTCGACCGCTTCGTCGAGCAGGCGATCCTCGAGCCGCGCCGCGTGGCCGGGATTGACGCCGATCCGGGCGCCCCCGGCTACAACGCCCGAGCGGCTTCAAACCCGCTAGCGATCTGCCGGCTTTCCGACGCCGATGAACGTGACCTGCTCGCCCAAACCTCCTGCGGTGGCGGCCCGGCTTGCGGGTGCGGGCACGATCGCGCCTCCAGCCTGGACCTCGAACAGCTTGATTCCGGTCCGGCCTGCGGGTGCGGGCACGACCGGGCGTCGTCCCTCGACCTTGACCCCACCCACACGGCCGACCACCACTCCAGCTCGGACGCCGAGCTTGAGCGCGCCACCCGCCTGTTCGGCTGGGTGGATCGGGTCGAGTCCGCCATCAATGAGCACACCGAGCACACGGAGATCCACGGGCCCTCCCGCTCGGACCGCGTGGACAAGGTGCTGCTTAACCCCGTCGTCGGCCCGATCGTGTTCCTTGCCGTCATGTGGCTACTGTTCAAGCTGGCCGGCGAGTGGGTCGGCCCGGTTCAGGACTACTTCGACGGCCTATTCTCCAGCACGGACGAGGGCGCGATCTCGCTGGCAAACGGCGTGAGCTGGCTTCTCAGCGTCGTCGGCTTGGGCGGAACCTGGGTCGATTCGCTCCTGGTGGGAGGCCTGTGTACCGGCCTAGGGGTGGTGGCCTCCTTCGTGCCGCTCATGTTCACGATCTTCGCCGCGCTGTCGATTCTTGAGGACTCCGGCTACATGGCCCGCGCCGCCTTCCTCGCCGATCGCCTCATGCGCCGCATCGGCCTCGACGGGCGCGTGGTGTTGCCGCTCATCATGGGATTCGGCTGTAATCTGCCCTCCCTCGCCGCGGCACGCACGCTTCCCTCCCCGGCGCAGCGCCTTGTCACGGTGCTCATCACGCCGTACACGTCGTGTGCCGCGCGCCTGACGATCTACCTCATGATCGCCAAGATCTTCTTCCCCGACACTGCGGGAACCGTGGTTTTCTCCCTCTACCTTGTCTCGATCACGCTCGTGGTGTTGGGCGCGTGGGTCTTGAAGTTCTTCTTCACGAAGAACGACGCCCAGTCCCCGCTCATGCTGATCCTGCCGGCCTACCAGGTGCCGCGCGCCCTTGTGCTACTGCGCCAGGCGCTTTCGCGTTCGTGGATCTTCGTCAAGGGCGCGGGCAAGATCATCGTGGTGATGACGATGGTGGTCTGGCTCCTTGGCGCGATCCCGATGGGTTCGGGCGCCTCCGGTAAGTCCTTCGCCGACCCCGAACTGCCCATGGAGGATTCGGCCTACGGCCAGGTGGCTAAGGTGCTTGAGCCCGCTTTCGAGCCGGCCGGTTTCGGTGACTGGCACATGGCCGGCGCCCTCATGACCGGCTTTGTTGCGAAGGAAACCGTGGTCTCCTCGATCGTGGCCTCCTACAACATGGACCCGGAGGCCGCCGGCGACGCCGAAGACAACGGCGACGACCTCGGCGAGCTCCCCGACCTCCTCTCGGCTACTTTCACGGAGACCGCGGGCGAGGGCTATCAGGGTCTGGCGGCGATCGCGTTCCTCGTCTTCGTCCTCGCCTACACCCCGTGCTTGGCCACGGTGGCCGAGCAGGCGCGCCTCATCGGTGGCAAGCGTACGACGGCCGCCGTGATCGCCCAGCTCGTCATCGCCTGGGCGCTGGCCGTGGGCATCTTCCAGATCGGGAAGCTGTTCCTGTGAACGCCATGACTGCCCGCGCGCCACGCGGCGCGACCCGATCCCCGGCCTACTCGGTGGCCGACCGTGTCCTGGCCGAAATCCGGGCGGGTGGCACGATCCCCGCCGTCGCGAAAAAGACGGGCACCAGCGTTGTCTTCGTCCAGGTCCTTGTCGATCACCTCGCGCGGGCGGGGCTGGGCGCCTCGGCGGCGTCGTTGTGTTCGTCCGGCCAGGGGGCGTGCGGGCCGAACGGCGCGCAGACGGAGGAGGCTCTCATTAGCTGTGCAGGGTGCGCGTTCGCGCGCTGAAAAGGGGACAATGGCCTCTAGGGAGGCATCATGAAACCTACTTTGGCCAAGACGATCGCGGCGTGCATCGCCGGCGACGTCGACTCCTCGGATCGCGCCCGTGCCGAATACGCGACGGACGCGTCGAACTACCGGGTCCCGCCGCAGCTGGTGGTCTGCCCCAAGAACGACGACGACGTCGCGGCCGTCCTGCGCATCTGCCGGGAGCACTCGGTGCCGCTGACGGCGCGCGGCGGGGGAACGTCGGTGGCGGGTAACGCGGTGGGCGAGGGAGTGATCCTCGACTTTTCCAGGTACATGAATGCGATCGAGATTGACCCGGTGGCGCGCACGGCGCGGGTTCAGCCGGGCGTCGTCATGAGCGATCTGCAGGCGGCCGCCGCCCCGCACGGCCTGCGCTTTGGCCCAGACCCCTCCACCCAAAACCGCGCCACGCTGGGCGGGATGATCGGCAACAACGCCTGCGGCCCGCACGCGGTGGCCTGGGGGCGCACGGCAGACAACGTCGTGTCCCTCGAGTGCCTGGACGGGACGGGCCGGCGCTTTACGGCGGGTGCGGGTCAGATCGACGTGCCGGGGCTGGCCCGGCTCGTGGATTCGCACCTGGCCGACATCCGCCGTAACTTTGGCCGGTTCTCCCGCCAGGTTTCGGGCTACTCGCTTGAGCATCTACTCCCGGAGGCTGGGCGCGACGTGGCGAAGATGCTGGTCGGATCGGAGGGCACGCTCGTCGTTATCACGCGGGCCGTCGTGCGCTTGGTGCCGCTGGCGCAGGCACCTACGCTCGTGGTGCTCGGCTACCCCGACATGCCCGCGGCCGCCGACGCCGTGCCCGCGCTGCTCGCGCACTCGCCACTGGCGGTGGAGGGCATCGACGCCCAGCTCGTGGACGTGGTGCGGCGCAAGAAGGGCTCGGTGCCGGAGCTACCGGAGGGCGGGGGCTGGCTGTTTATCGAGGTCGGAGCCCAGGAGGGGGAGGACGTGTCGGTGGTAGGGCAGCGCGTGGATGCGATCCTTCGCGACGCCGGCACGAACGCTACCCGGGTCTGCCCGCCCGGCCCGGAGGCGAGCGAGCTGTGGCGGATCCGGGCAGACGGCGCGGGGCTCGGTGGGCGAACCCCGAAGGGCAACGCGGCGTGGCCAGGGTGGGAGGATTCGGCCGTTCCGCCAGAAAAGCTTGGCCCCTACCTGCGAGATCTTCGCGCGCTGATGGATGCCAAGGGCCTAGACGGGCTCATGTACGGCCACTTCGGCGACGGGTGCGTGCACGTGCGCATCGACTTCCCCATCGAAACCCCGGACGGGGTGGCGATCATGCGAGCCTTCATGGAGGAGGCCGCGGATGTGGCGGTGCGCTACGGCGGGTCGCTGTCCGGCGAGCACGGTGACGGGCGCGCCCGCTCCGAGTTGCTCACCCGCATGTACCCGCCCGAGGTTATCGAGCTGTTCGGCGCGGTCAAGGCCCTCTTCGACCCCGAGGATGTGCTCAACCCGGGCGTGCTCGTGCGCCCGCGGCCCCTCGACGCCGACCTGCGCCGCCCTCATGCCGCCCCCAGTACGTATGCTGGCGGCTTCCATTTCCGTGAGGACGACGGCGACCTCACCCGCGCCGTCCACCGCTGCACCGGGGTGGGCAACTGCCGGGCAAATCGCACCGCCGCGGGATTCTTCATGTGCCCCTCCTATCAGGCCACGAAGGAGGAGAAGGACGCCACCCGTGGGCGGGCCCGGGTGCTGCAGGAGGTCACGAGCGGGAAACTGATCAAGGGTTTCGCCGACGCCGCCCTGCGCGAGTCGCTCGACCTGTGCCTGGCGTGCAAGGCGTGCTCGGCCGACTGCCCGACGGGCGTGAACCTAGCCAAGTTCAAGTCCGAGGCGCTCTACCGCGGGTATGCGGGCAAGCTCCGCCCGCGCACCCACTACCTGCTCGGTAACCTGCCGCTGCTGGCACGCTGGGTCACGGCGGTGCCGGGGTTGGCGGCGCTCGCGAACGCCGCGCTGAAGGTCACGCCGCTGCGCAAGGTGGTCTTCGCCGTCGCCGGGCTGGACCCGCGCCGACAGATGCCAGGATTTGCGACCACGCGATTCTCGGCGCTGACGAAGAGCCAGCAGGAAGCGATGCGCCGCGTCGGGGGAGAACTCGCCGAGGGCGTTGGGGTGCCCGGGGGCGCCGAGCGTGGGGCGAGGCCCGGCGTCGTCGGTGAGGCCGCGAGTGGCCAGTGCGCTAAGAAGTACGTGATGCTGTGGGCCGACTCGTTCTCCGAGACGCTGGACACCGCGGGGGCGCAGGCGATGGTGGGCGTGCTGCAGCGGGCCGGCTACACCGTGCTCATCCCGCCCTCGGACACGTGTTGCGGGCTGACCTGGATCACCACCGGGCAGCTCGACCACGCCAAGAAGGAGCTGGACCACCTGCTCGGTGTGCTGGCGCCGTTCGCGGCGTCGGGCATCCCGATCGTGGGCGTGGAGCCCTCGTGCACAGCGGTGCTGCGCGAGGACATGCCTGACCTTCTGGACGACCCGCGCGCCAGCCTGGTGTCCCACATGACGTACACGCTCGCCGAGCTGCTGACCGCGCCTGCGCCGATCGGGCCCGAGGGGTGGACGCCGCCGGACCTCAGCGGTCTGACGATCGTGGCTCAACCGCACTGCCATCATTATTCGGTGATGGGCTGGCGCGCCGACGCGGAGCTACTGCGCCGCGCCGGCGCCAAGCTCACCACGGTCTCCGGGTGTTGCGGACTGGCCGGGAACTTCGGCATGGAGAGGGGGCATTACGAGGTGTCGGTCAAGGTTGCGGGCAACGATCTGCTGCCCAAGCTCGCCGCCGCCCCCGACGACGCCGTCTACCTCGCCGACGGCTTTTCCTGCCGCACACAGGCCGCCCAACTCGCCGGCGATCAGGGCGTTCACCTTGCCGAGCTGCTGCGTGACGGGGTTCACGTGCGGCGCAAGGGTGCGGGCCGGTAAGGCGGCGGGAACTCCGCCGGGCGTGGCCTGTCGGCAAGTCCACTTCGCGGATGACGCGGCGGACTTCCGTGGCCGGTAAGCTGAGAACAACAGGGGCGGGGGAAGGAGAACGCGTGGGGGTTTTCGCATTGCATCAGGGCCGCTTGGTCGCGGCCGCGCAGACCGTGCCCAGCGAGGTCAGCGCCGGGCTTCTCGACGCCGTGCGCTCCCAAGTCCTCGAGTTCATCGGCCAGCCACTGTTCGGCGTCGGCTGGGCGGATCAGACCTTCCTCGCGCTCGACATCACCGGGCAGGTGGTGAGCATCGACGTCGTTGAGCGGCTCTCCGTGCGCGATTTCAGTGCCGCGCTCGCCCGCGCCGGCAGCCACGCCCAAATGAGCCGCGCGGCGCTCGGTCAGATGTACCCCGGTGGGCTCGACTCCTTCGACGCCGACTTCCGTGCCTTCATCGACTCCGCTCCGCCGCGCACGTCGCCCGGCTCGCGCCTGCACATCTTTTCCCTTTCCTACGACGCCGACGTGTTGCGCCCCATTCACGCCCTGCGTGGGGGCGGGGTGGAGGCCCACCGGGTGGTGGGCTACCAGAGCGCGCAGGGTCTGCTGGTGGAGATCGCCGAGCTGGCGGACCTGCCGGTGGAACTGCCGTGGTCGGGCGAGACTCCGGTGGTCGAGGTCGAGGCGTCTGAGGGCAAGGCGTCTGAAGGCGAGGCGGATCAGGTCGAGTGCGAGGCTCGCGTAGCCGGCCCCGAGCCCTCGGAGGTGCCCGAACCCACCGCCGCCGAAGCGGAGTCGCCGGCCGACGAGCCCACCGCCCCGGCGCCCGCGGATTCCCCCGCCCCGGCACCCGCCGAGCCCCCGCTCGCGGCGGAGGCCCTCGTTGACCGGGCCCACCGCTACGACGACGCCTGGGACATCAGCGGCTGGCGCTACGAGAAGGAGCGGCCGGCGAAGAGGTCGGCCTCGGAGGTTTTGTCCACCGCCGAATCCCTCCGTAGCTCGCGCGAGTCGCGCCGAGCGCTGAGCGAAGACGCCCTGTCACTGCTGGAGAAGAATCGTCGGGACGTGGGCCCCACCATGTACGACCAGCTTCTGTCCGAATCCAAGCGCCCCGAGCAACGCCTGTGGGACATGAGCGCCCCGAAGGAGCACGGCGCCACCATTTTCTCCGAACACGTATCCTCGGCGGCCTCCCAGGAGGCAGTCACCCGCGCGGCGATGCACCCGTGGCAAGCCCCGGCTCCCGCTCCTAAACCCGCGGCGGCCCCCGCCGCTGCGCCCGTGGCCGTGCCTGGCCCCGCCGACTCCCACCCCGAGCCGCTCCCGCGGATGCGCCGCGTCGTGGCCGAGGTGGGCGCCGTCGTCGTGACATGGCGTTCGCGGCGCCGGCGGCGCCACATCGATGCGCGCCTGACCGAGGCCGGCCTGCTCGTGGTGGAGGGCGTGGGCATCTTTGCCGATCCGTCCGAGGCGGCGGTGGCGGCGTCGGGAATGATCGGCGCGGACGGGTGGCGAATGTGGCTCGCCCCGGACGGCCGTTCCCTCGGCGACATCGCCTAGCCTTGCTTCCCAGGGAGTTTGTGGACGGTAGAGACGGTAGAGAGGTGAAGGGCTCCGGGCAGGATGCCCGCCCGCGCCGACCACTCACCCCGCCCCGGCCCCTCGTCCGGCGGCTAGAAGTGGGCCGCGCCGCGGACGAAACCCTCAATGTAGGCGTAGGCGATCGTGCGCGCGCAGCGGCGGGAAAGTAGCACGTCGTGGATGGCATCCGGCACCTTGACCAGCGTGGTCACCCGCCCCAGCCACGGCACCCGCTTCCAGATCTGCTCGACGTTAAGCACGGTGTCGGCGCGGCGCATGCGATCGTCCCACGTGTCGGAGTAGAAGGTCTGTGCGCTGGTCAGCACCAGGATCGGGCACTGGATGTCGAGCCCTTGGGCTACGCGCTCATGGCCGTTCGCGATCGCGCGCAGCCAGCCCGCCCGGACGGGGAAGCTGGGCATGTGGCGGTACCGCGGGTCGGGATGCCAGCCGCCCTCGGACATGAACGGATCGTCGGAGGCTCCGGCGGCGGCCCGCTCGTCGTCGGTCATGTAGCCGGTAAGAAGCCGCTGGTAAAAGCCGTTATCCGGCGTCGGGATGACGGTGGTCGGCGAGAGGCGGTGGATCGTGTCAAGCAGGGGCTGGCTCGCCAGGCGCAACGCGGTCTGGCCCTGGAACTCGAGCCACGGGGAGTTGAGGATGAGGCCGGCGAGCGCGTCCGGGTGGCGGTCCGCCCACAGGGTCGCGGTCAGGCCGCCGGTGGAGTGGCCGTAGAGGAAAACCGGGACCGTCTCGCCCAGTTCCGAGTAGATGACGTCAAGCGCCTCGTGGATCTCCTCGTCATACGTGGACAGATCCTCGATGTACCCCCACATCTGCCCCTCAATGTGGGATCGGCCGTACTTGCGCAGGTCAAGGGCGTAAAAGCGGCCGCCCATGCGCTCCACCTCGAAGGCGAACTCGTACTGATAGAAGTAGTCGTTCCAGCCGTGGAGCGCCAGAACCGCGAAGGCAGGATCGCTCTCGCCCGGCCGGTAGGTGACGACGGTGGCGCGGTTGGGGCCGTAGTCGTCGTCGTGCAGGGGCAGGACACGCTGGTAGAAGCCGTCCCCAAGGAAATCAGGTATCCACGACATACCCCACATTATTGCATCTGGCGCGTGGGGGCGGGCAAGGCGCGAAGGCCGAGGTCGTCGAGGAACTCGCCCAAGATCGCCGTGACCTGGTCGTTTTCGATGAGGAAGCCGTCGTGGCCGTACTCGGAGACCACCGTGCGCAACGGGCGCGCGCCGGGCAGGGCGGCGGCGAGCTGCGCCATATCACTCGGATAGAACAGCCGGTCCGAATCCACGGCGACCACCAGTGCCGGCATGGTGAGGGCGGCGACGACGGCGCGGGTCCCGCCGCGACCGCGCCCGATGTCGTGGGTGATCATCGACTGCGAGATAGTCAGATAGGAATTCGCGTCGAAGCGGGCGGCAAGCTTGTAGGCGTGGTGATCGAGGTAAGAGGAGACGGCGTAGCGCCCGCCCGCCAACGGGTCCTCGCCCGCCTGCGGGGTGCGCCCGAAGCGCTGGTGCAGCTCGAGCGGGCTGCGATAGGTGATGTGGGCAAGCTCGCGAGCCAGCCCCAGGCCGCGGTGGGGGCCGGCGCCGTCGGGAAGATGGTAGTAGTCGCCGCCGTTAAAGGCGGGGTCGAGGGCGATGGCCTGGTTCTGTGTCTTCTGGTAGGCGATCTGTTCGGCGGTGGTTGCCGGGCCCGCCACGAGCACCGCGATCGCGGCGCACATGTCCGGGTAGGAGGCGGCCCACTCCATGACGCGGCAGCCTCCGAAAGAGGCGCCGGCGATGAGGGCCCAGCACCGGACGCCGAGGCGGTCGGCGAGTAGCTTCTCTGCGGCGCACATGTCCCGGATCGTGATCTCCGGGAAGCGCGAGCCCCACGGCTTGCCGTCCGGGGCGGTCGAGGCCGGACCCGTCGAACCCTGGCATCCGCCCAGCACGTTCGGGCACACCACGAACCAGCGCTCGGTGTCGATCGCCTTTCCCGGGCCGACGATGTCGTGCCACCAGCCGTCGGTGCCGTCCCTCGAGGTGGCGTGGGAGTCGCCGGTGAGGGCGTGGCAGAGCAGGATCGCGTTCGAGCCGTCGGGGGCGAGGGTTCCCCAGGTTTCGAAGGCGAGGGTGACGGGGATGGTGCCGCCGAGCTCAAGCGGGAGGGGGCCGAGATCAGCGAACTGGCGCTCGCCAGGGTCGTCGCCCTCGCGCCAGGCGCCGGTGGCGGGCAGGGGCTTGCGGGACAGTGGCGGGTGGTAGCCGGTGTCGAAGTCCGCCACGGGCGCGGCGTCGGTGACCGGGGTGAGCGGCGGGTAGCCCACCAGGAACGGGGGAAAGGAAGCGTCGGGTGTCATGGAGTCCTCATCGTAGATCACGGGCATGGCAAGGGCACCCGCCAAGGCAAGGGCCGGTGCCCGCTCTACATTCGCTTCATGTCCACCACCATAAGGTGTGTTTCGAGGGGGTGCAACGGGCGGACAAGGTGTGAGATGGTCCCGGGCCGGACCACCGGGGAAGCGCAGTTGGCCTGTGAACCGCCGGTCGTCGTCGTGTCGGCGGTGGGCATGGGGGCGCGTTCGGCCGGCTCGCACGCGAGGTCGCAAACGTGTGACAATTGTGAACGGTGAGATCAAAGTAATTCAAGTGAATTCTGTTTATCTTGTTTTCTTTTGTAACGAATGGGTATACGGTTATGGGTGAACAAGCGATGTCAAGCCGACACGCCCGTAGATACCACACATGGAGGTGGCTAGTGGCCCGGAAGTCACTGGTAATGATCTCAGCCCTCGGGCTGGCATGGTCCATCACCCTACCCGCTCAGGCGGCCCCGATTTCGGATAGCGACATTGATGACTCGTACGCCGCGCAGGAGCAGACGGCTCGCACGCTGGCGGATCTCGAGCTCGAGTTGACCCGCCTGGCCCAGGAATCCGACGCCGCCACGGCCGCGGCCGCCGAGGCTGAGGCAGCCTCCATCGTCGCCCAGTCGGATCTGTCAGATTCGATCTCGGCCGCCGTGACCGCCCAGGAGAAGGCGAACGCCGCGAAGGACGATCTGGACGTCGCGCGTCGTGAACTCGGATCCGTCTCGCAGGCGATGTACAAGAATCAGGCGGGAGAGGTCACCCAGTCCTATTACCTCTTCGGCGCGGACTCGGTCGAGGACGCGAACCGCCGCTCGCAGGTCTATGGCACGCTCGCGAACTCGGTGGACTCGAAGGTGCAGCGCTTCCAGGCTCTCGAGGAAGTCGCCCGCGTGATGCAGGAAGAGGCCGACGCTGCCGCTGAGGCCCAGGCCAAGGCTGCGGACGCGGTCACGGCGAAGGCCGACGCCGCCAAGGCGGCCGCCGATGCCCAGCAGCAGACCCTCGCCTCCGCGCAGGCCCAGCGCGATGGGCTCGCCGCAGAGCTCGCCGCTCAGCGTGGCACCACCGAGGAGCTCGAGAGGGAGCGCCTCGACCAGCTCGAGCGGGATCGCAAGGAGAAGGCGGATGCCGCCGCGGCCCTCGTGCTCGCGCAGGCGCAGCAGTCCAGCCAAGAGCGTTTTTCGTCCGCCGCGCAGGCCAACGTTGACCAGCTGACGGCCAACGCCGCTGCCGCCGACGCTGCCGCTGCGGCCGCCGAGAAGGAGGCCGCGCGTCTGGCGAAGGAGGCCGAGAACTCCACTGGTGCGAGCAAGGCCAACACGGAGAAGGCGGCCAAGGAAGCCGCTGATTTCGCCGCCGCCCAGCGCGCTGCGGCGGACCGGGCGGCTGCTCAGAAGACCGCCGCCGAGCAGGCCCGAAAGATCGCCGCCGACAGGGAGGCAGCCGCGAGGGCCGCTGCCGAGAAGGCCGCGGCTGATAAGGCGGTCAAGGAGGCCGCAGACAAGGCGGCCCGCGACAAGGCTGCCAAGGACGCCGCCGCGAAGGCCGCTGCCGCCAAGGCCGCCAAGGACGCCGCCGCCAAGGCCGAGCGGGAGGCCCAGGAGAGGGCCGCGCAGAAGGCGGCGCAGAGCGCGCCGTCGTCGGGCAGTGGCCAGGATCTGGTCAACTACGCCCGCCAGTTCGTCGGCTCGCCCTACGTGTGGGGAGGCGTCTCGCCGACCAGCGGCTGGGACTGCGTGGGCTTTGTGTGGTACGTCCACCAGCACTTCGGCGTGACCACGCCGCGGCGCACCGGCCAGTCCGTGACGCAGTTCTGGGGCGCCTACAGGCAGGTTCCGGCGTCGCAGGCGCGGCCCGGTGACGTGATGTGGTGGCCCGGCCACGTCGGCATCTACACCGGAAACGGCATGCACATTGCCGCCTGGAACCCGTCGATGGGCACCCAGGAGGACGCGGTGTGGGGTAACCCGATCTACCTGCGCGTTCGCTAAGAATCACGCAACACGTGAGGAGGCCGCCCCGGTGTGGGGCGGCCTCCTCATTGCCACGTACCCGGCCCGCGCCGACTACTTCATGTTGTCGGGATGGATGTTGGGGTTGTGGTCGTAGTAGCCGGTGTCGATGGCGCGCTGGAAGGAGGCGCGGATCTCTTTCTCGGTTTCCTCGCGGCCGACCCAGTGGGCGCCCTCCACGGACTTGCCGGGCTCGAGGTCCTTGTAGACCTCGAAGAAGTGCTGGATCTCGAGGCGGTGAAACTCCGAGATGTCCTCCAGCTCGGTGCGCCAGGAGGCGCGCTGGTCGCCGGTGGGGACGCAGACCACCTTGTCGTCGCCGCCGGCCTCGTCTTTCATGCGGAACATGCCCAGGGCGCGGCACCTGATGACGCAACCGGGGAAGGTGGGCTCGTCGAGGAGCACGAGCGCGTCGAGCGGATCGCCGTCCTCACCGAGGGTGCCGTCAATGAAGCCATAATCATCGGGGTAGCGGGTCGAGGTGAAGAGCATGCGGTCGAGCCGGATCCGCCCGGTCTCGTGATCCACCTCGTACTTGTTGCGGTTCCCCTTCGGGATCTCGATGGTGACGTCGAAGTCCATTGGTCTCTCCTTCGCTGTTGAGCTGACCACTATTCTAGCCCGGCGCTTGACCTATTTTGCGCGCGATAGACGCATTTCTTCGCACATGTTTCCACGCGGCCGGCGCCGGTGTGGGAAGATGACGAGGTGTGGAAGAGAATCGTTGCGGCGCTGATCGTCGTCCTTGCAGGGGCCTATGTCTTCGCTGACGCCTGGGATCTTGTCCCCGGGCCGCTGACCACGAAGCCGGAGCCGGCCGAGCCGTTGCCGTATCCGACGCTCGCGCAGGTCAGTGCGCAGCCGCCCGACGTCGTCGAGCCGGACGCGTCCGCACCCACCGCGGACGCCGTCAACGGGCTCATCTCCGCCCTCGCGAACGCGGAGACGAATACGGGCCAGACGTCGGTGGTCGTCATGGATCCGAAGACGGGCAAGGTGATCGCCTCCCGTGATTCCTCGCGCGCTGCCACGCCGGCGTCGAACATGAAGCTGGTGACTGCGCGGGCCGCGCTTGACGCCCTCGGCCCGGAGGCGACGCTGCCCACACGCGCCACGCTGTCGGGCAACACGCTCTACCTGATCGGCGGGGGCGATGTGCTACTCGCTGAGGGGGCGGGCGATCCCACCGCGATCCGCGGGCGGGCGGGCCTGGGCGAGCTCGCCGCCGACGTCGCCGATGCGCTGGCGAGCCGCACGGACGTGACGCAGCCCCTCGAGCTCGTCGTCGATTCCACCCTGTTCGAGGGCCCGCTCTACTATGACGACATCGAGGGCGCGGACCGGGGATACGTCATGGAGCTGCGCCCGATCGCCGTCGACCGTGGTCGCGTCCAGGGGCGGGGCTACCTGGCCGACCCGGATCTGCTGGCGGGGGAGGCCTTCGCCGCCCAGCTTCGCGGGGCCGGGGTTGAGGTCGGAGAGGCGAGGCGCGGTAGCGCCCCCGACGACGCCGCGGAGCTGGGACGCGTCGAGAGCGCGCCGGTGCGCGACCTGGTGGATCTGCTGCTGACCGAGTCGGACAACTCCGTGGCGGAGGTGATGGGGCACCTCGTGGCGATCGCGAAGGGCAAGCCGGCCACGTTTGCCGGGTCCTCTCAGGCGATTTCCGAGGTGCTGACGGAGGCGGGCTACCCCATGGGTGGCGTCGTGCTCGCGGACTCCTCGGGGTTGTCGGTGTCGAACAGGGTCACCGCCGACCTGCTGAGCGCGATTCTGCTTGACGTGTGGAAGTGCCAGGAGTGCTCGCTCGCCGGCCTGCCCGCGGGCCTGCCGGTTGCGGCGCTGGACGGCACGCTCGCCGAACGCTTCGCCGGTTCCGAGGCGGAGGGGCAGGTGCGGGCCAAGACGGGCACGCTCGTGACCGCGATCTCGCTGTCGGGCTATCTTCGCACGGAGTCAGGCTATCCGCTTATCTTCTCCATCCTTCTTGACCACCTCGAGGAAGGCACCGCGACCGTGTCTCGCGCGCTCATCGACACGTTCGTGTCGGGCCTCACGAAGCTGTAGGCGGTCCGGCCAAGACCAGTGCGGTTAACCGCGGGCTGGCGAGGCGGCGATGCTTCACGACGCCGGGGCAGGGTGTGCGCCGTGAGCGACTTTTCTCGCGAGTGTCGGAGGGGCAGATTAACCTTGAGACATGATCGATCACAGCAAGGTTTACCGGACCGCTCGCGTGCTTGCGGGCGGCGGTCCGGATGTCAGCCCGGCCGAGGCGCGCGCGCTCGTCACTGATCTGCGCGCGCAGGCGCGGCGCGCCCCCGGCATCGTCGCCTCCGTCACCGGCTTGGCGGAGGCGGCCGAGCAGGCCGCCTCGGTGGAGGTAAAAGTGGTGGACCGGGCCACGTGGGCCAGCGCCGGCGCCGTCTCGGTCGAGAACCTGCTTCAGGGCCGTGACGTGGTCAGCACCGTGGAGGGTTCGATCGTCTTCTCGGCGGTGGCCGCCAAGGTGCTCGGCCAGTTCGACCCGTTCTCCCAGCCCGAACGTCTCTACCTCGTGGCGCCGAACGTGGCGTCCTTCCGCATGAGCTTCGATCTCGACCGGCGGGATCTGTGCCTGTGGGTGGCCGTCCACGAAATCACCCACGCCACCCAGTTTGCCGCCGCACCCTGGCTGAAGGAAGTGCTGGCTGCGCGCGCGGCGTCCCTCCTGCAGGCCTTCGATTCCGGGGCCGATTCCGAACCCGCGTTCGGAGAGGTCACCGCCGTCATGTCCCTGCTCGAGGGGCACGCCGAATACGCGATGAACAACGTGCCCACCATGCGCATCCCCTCCCGCCGCCGCATCATCTCCGCGATGGCCGCCAAGCGCGCGGGCGGCAACCCGATCGTCGCCTTCCTCGTCCGCCATCTTGGCCTTGATGCCAAGACTGCGCAGTACAAGGCAGGAGAGGCGTTCGTGGCGCACGTGGTGAGCGAACGCGGCATGGAGTTCTTCAACCGGGTGTGGCTCGCGCCGCAGAACCTGCCCACCCTGGCCGAACTGTCGGATCCCGCGGCGTGGATTGAGCGCATGTGATGTCCTTCCCGCATCCCGCCCTCACCGCCGCACGCCACGCCATGAGCGAGGCGCTCGCCCCGATCCCCGACGGGGGCTCGGTTCTGCTCGCCGTGTCCGGCGGGTCGGATTCGATGGCGCTGACGAAGGTGGCGATGTGGGCGAGCGGCGGCCGGCTCGAGGTCCTCTCCGCGACGATCGACCACGGGTTGCGCCCGGAGTCGGGGCGTGAGGCGCTCGCGGTGGAACGGTATCTTCGCCGGGTGGTTGACACCCCGATCGCCACGCGGGTGGAGGTGGCGAGCTCGGGTGGGGACGGGCCGGAGGGCAACGCGCGCGCCGCCCGCTACGCGCGGCTGGCCCAGATCGCGCGCGCCGGCGGGAAGCTGAAGAACGCCGCCCCGCTCACCGTGCTGCTCGGCCACACGGCGGATGACCAGGCCGAAACTGTGCTGATGGGGCTCGGCCGCGGGTCGGGGGCCCGCTCGATTTCGGGGATGGCCCGGCGCGGCCACCTCCCCGGCCACCCGGACGTGCCTATGGTTCGCCCCTACCTGCACCTTCGCCGCGGAGACCTACGCGCGGTTTGCCGGCACCTCGACCTGCCGTGGGTGGAGGACCCGACCAACGCCCTCGACGGCCCCTGGCGTAGCGCCTCCGGCGGGCCGCTGCGGCGCTCCGACATCCGCCACCGAGTCATGCCCGCGCTTCAAGAGGCGCTGGGTCCCGGCGTCGTCGACGCCCTGTGCCGCACGGCGGCGATGGCCCGCGAGGATGACGAGGCGCTGTCCGCGGCCGCGGATCGGGTGGGCGGGGACGTCGCCGGATCGGAGGGGATCGACGTGCGGGCGCTCGCCACCCAGCCGAGGGCCATTCGAACCCGGGTGCTGCGCGAAGCGGTGGGGCGTGTGGGCAGGGCCGGTGACATTGTTTACTGGCATATCGACGCACTTGATAGGCTCGTGTGCGGGGCGGACAATAATCGTGAGCTCCACCTACCTGGCGCATACGCCTACCGGCGGGACAACCTTTTAACTCTGAAGAGAGCGGAGAAGTCATGAACCTTGAGGATTGCAAAGACGACATCGTCAACGTCGTCGTCACCGAGGAACAAATCAAGGAGCGCCTAGCCCAGATGGGCGCACAAATCAGTGCGGACTACAAGGATGAGGATTCGCTGCTGCTCGTGGGTGTGCTGCGCGGGGCGATCATGGTGATGGCGGACCTGTCGCGCCAGATCTCCGTGCCCCTCCACATGGACTGGATGGCCGTCTCCTCCTATGGCGCCTCCACGAAGACCTCCGGTGTGGTGCGTATCCTCAAGGATTTGGACACCGAACTTGAGGGCCTTAACGTCCTCATCGTGGAGGACATCATCGACTCGGGTCTGACCCTGGACTGGCTGCAGCAGAACCTGAAGACGCGCGGCGCGAAGTCCGTCAAGATCGCCACCCTGTTGCGCAAGCCGGAGGCGGCGAAGGTCGACGTGGACGTGGAGTACGTCGGCTTCGACATCCCCAATGAATTCGTGGTCGGCTACGGGCTTGACTACGCCGAGGACTACCGCCATCTGCCTTTCGTGGGCGTCCTCGCTCCCCACGTGTACGGAGGTTAAATGTCCGATCGACAGCGACGCAGCCTGGAGGATTTCAACCGGCGGGGCCGCAAGGCCAAGCCGAAGGGTAAGCCTGACCCTCTCTCGAAGCGCGAGCGCAAGGAGCAGGAGGAACGCGAGCGCAGACAGCGGCGGATCTTCTGGGGGATCTTGGGCGCCCTCACACTGGGCGCGGTCCTCATCTTCTTCCTCTTCAACCCCGGCGGGTTCACGCAGATTAAGACGAGCGAGGGCCGCCAGATCCTGCAGTCGCAGTCAATCGAACGCATCCAGGTCACGGATGGCAGCCAGCTCGTCCAGATCTGGCTCAAGAATAACTACACGCCCACGGATCTGGAGGGCAAGGAAGAGGACCCCACCAAGAAGGTCCAGTTCCAGTACACGGATCCGGAGGGTGACGCGGTGCTCGCCCTCGTGCAGAAGGCGGACTCGAAAAACGGCTACAACTCGCTCGTCCCCCAGCAGTCGATTCTGTTCTCGCTCTTGTCCCTGATGCTGCCCATGCTGCTCATCGTAGGCCTGTTCTTCTGGATGATCCCCAAGATGCAGGGGCGGATGAACGAGTTCGGCAAGGTCAAGCGCGACGGCGTGGAATCGGATCTGCCGGACGTGACGTTTGCCGACGTCGCCGGCGTGGACGAGGCGGTCGAGGAACTGGCTGAGATTAAGGAGTTCATCGCGACGCCGGAGAAGTTTTACAAGATGGGGGCAAAGATCCCGCGCGGCGTGCTGCTGTACGGCCCCCCGGGAACAGGCAAGACGCTGCTGGCGAAGGCCGTGGCGGGCGAGGCCGGGGTGCCCTTCTTCCACATCTCGGCATCCGAGTTCGTGGAGATGTTCGTGGGCGTGGGCGCATCGCGCGTGCGCGACCTGTTCACGAAGGCCAAGAAGGTCGCACCGGCGATCATCTTCGTCGACGAGATCGACGCCGTGGGGCGCAATCGCGGCGCGGGCATCGGCGGAGGTAACGACGAACGCGAGCAGACCCTCAATCAGTTGCTGGTGGAGATGGACGGCTTCGACGAGCGCACCAACGTCATCGTGATCGCCGCGACCAACCGCCCCGACGTGCTCGACCCGGCATTGCTTCGCCCCGGCCGCTTCGATCGGCAGATCGGTGTGGAAGCCCCGGACCTGCCCGGGCGCGAGCAGATCCTCAAGGTCCATGCGGACGGCAAGCCGCTGGTTGATAGCGTCTCGCTCGAGTCGATCGCCCGGCGCACGCCCGGCTTCTCCGGCGCGGACCTGGCCAACCTTCTCAACGAGGCCGCCCTGCTCGCCGCCCGCCGCGGGCACCCCAAGGTCGACGAGGACGACATCGACGAGGCGATCGACCGCGTCATCGCCGGCCCGCAGCGCCGCACCCGGGTGATGAACCCGAAGGAGAAGCGGATGACCGCCTACCACGAAGCCGGCCACGCCGTAGCCGCCGCCGCGCTCAACCACACCGACCCGGTCACGAAGGTGACCATCCTGCCGCGCGGGCGGGCGCTGGGCTACACGATGGTGATGCCCACGGAAGATCGGTACTCGACCTCCCGCCACGAGCTACTCGACCAGCTGGTCTACTCGCTCGGCGGGCGCGCCGCGGAGGAGGTCGTCTTCCACGACCCGACCACCGGCGCCTCCAACGACATCCAGAAGGCCACCGACGTGGCCCGAAAGATGGTCACCGAGTACGGCATGTCGCAGCGGGTGGGCGCCGTCCGCCTCACGGCAGACGACTCGGATCCGATGACCAGGATGGGCGGGGGCCAGACACGCGAGCACTCGGACGACCTGGCCAGGATCGTGGACGAGGAGGTGCGCGCCCTGCTCGACCGCGCCGCCCAAGAGGCATGGCAGATCATGATGGATAACCGCCACGTGCTCGACCGCCTCACCTCCGTGTTGCTGGAGAAAGAGACCGTGCTGGAGGGCGAGCTCAAGGAGATCTTCGCCGACGTCGTCAAGGCGCCGGATCGCCAGCTGTGGCTGTCCTCGCCAGAGCGGCCCGTCTCCGACCTGCCCCCGGTCCCACTGCCGGAGGGCACGGCTGACTCCGGCGAGCACTCGGCGTCGGGCGACCAGCCCGACGAGCCGCGAGGGGAGGGGCGATGAGCGTCGACCTCGAGCGCGCGCAGGCCGCCGTGCGCGAACTCCTCTTCGCCATCGGGGAGAACCCGGACCGCGATGGCCTTCGGGAGACCCCGGGCCGGGTGGCCCGCTCCTACGCGGAGATTTTCTCCGGCCTGGATGAGGATCCGGGTGAACACCTGGAGAAGGTGTTCGACGTCGGGCACCAGGAGATGGTGCTCGTGCGCGATATCCCGGTCTACTCCATGTGCGAGCACCACCTGTTGCCCTTCCACGGCGTGGCCCACGTGGGCTATATTCCGGGCCCCGACGGCCGGGTGACCGGGCTGTCCAAGCTGGCCCGCCTCGTGGAGGGATTCGCCCACCGCCCCCAGGTCCAGGAGCGCCTGACCACCCAGGTGGCGGACACGATCTACGAGAGGTTGGGCGCAACGGGCGTGATCGTCGTCGTCGAGGCGGAGCACCTGTGCATGTCGATGCGCGGGGTGCGCAAGCCCGGCGCGCGAACGGTGACCTCTGCGGTGCGCGGCACGATGCACGACCCGGCCACCCGCGCCGAAGCTATGAGTCTGATGAGGTAAGCATGAATATCATGGGAATCGTCAACGTGACGCCGAACTCGTTCTCGGATGGGGGCAAGTTCCTCGACCCGCGCGCCGCCATCGACCACGGTCGGCAACTGATCGCCGCCGGCGCCACCATCCTCGATATCGGCGGCGAATCCACCCGCCCGGGCGCCGAACCCGTCGCCGCGCAGGAAGAATGGGGCAGGATCGCGGACGTCGTCGCGCAGCTGTCGGGCGAGGTGCCGGTCTCGGTGGACACCTACCACGCCAGTACCGCGCGCCGGGCTGTCGAGGCGGGCGCCGCGATCGTCAACGACGTGACCGGCGGGCAGGGCGACCCGGACATGTTCGCCACCGTTGCGGAGCTAGGCTGCGATTACGTGCTCCAGCACGGGCGCGGCAACGCCCGCACGATGAACGGCCTGGCCTCCTACGGCGACATCGTGGGCGAGGTTCGCTCCGAGCTGCTCGCCTCGCGCGACGCGGCCGTCGCCGCCGGGATCACGGCCGAGTCGATCATCCTCGACCCGGGCCTGGGCTTCGCGAAGGTTGGCGAGCAGGATTGGGAGGTCTTGCGCGGGCTCGGCGCCTTCCTGGGGGAGGGTCACCGCGTGCTGGTGGGACACTCGCGCAAGCGCTTCCTCGCAAACGTCGCCGTGGACGACGAGCGCGACGTCGCCACCGCGACCATCTCGGCCTTCATCGCGGATTCGGTGTGGGCGGTGCGCGTCCACAACGTCGCCGCCACCGCCACGGCGATCAACGTCGCCCACATGCTGAAGGGCAACTGATGTCCCTGTCCACGATCCGGCTCTCCGGCCTGCGCGCCCGCGGCACCCACGGTGTGCTCGACTTCGAACACACCGCACCGCAGGACTTCGTGGTCGACGTCGCGCTACGCCTCGACATCACGCGGGCCATTGCCACCGACGACGTGGCCCACACGATCAACTACGCCGAGGTGGCCGACGCCGTGGTGGCCGTGATCGAGGGCGAGCACGCCGACCTCATCGAGACCCTCGCCGGCCGCATCGCCGCCCGGGTGCTGGATTTCGGCGCCGCGGGAGTGGAGGTCACCGTCCACAAGCCGCAGGCCCCGATCCCGCACGAGTTCGCGGACGTGGCCGTCACGTTCGAACGGTGGACGGGAGATCAGATCGGCGGCCTGGCGGGCGGGCGCACCTTCGGCGCTCAGCGTGCCGTCGTCGGCATCGGCTCCAACCTGGATGACCCGGCCGGCCACGTGCGTTCCGCGATCCGGGAGCTGGGCGGGCTCGGCGTCGTCGTCGCCTCCAGCCTGTATCGCACGGCGCCGCGGCTGGCGCAGGAGCAGGCCGAACAGCCGGACTACGTCAACGCCGTCGCGCTGCTAGACACGCACCTGCAGCCCCTCGAACTGCTCGACCGGCTCCAGTCGATCGAGGCCAAGCATGGGCGGGTGCGCTCCGAGCGCTGGGGTGCGCGCACCCTCGACCTCGACATCATCACCTATGCCGACCTCGAGCTGGACACCGCGCGCCTGACACTGCCGCATCCGCGCGCCGCCGAGCGGCGCTTCGTGCTCGAGCCTTGGGCCTCGCTCGACCCGGGCGCCACGCTTGCGGGACGGCGCGTCGCCGACCTGCTCCTCGACGTCGCCGACCAGCGGGTCGAGCCGCTCGGAGGGTGAGGATGAGCCGGAACCGCAAGCTGCGCCCCACCTCGATCTCGATGCTGCTCGGGGCGGGGCTGGTTGCCGGCGTGACGGTCTTCTCGCTCACCTCCGTTTTTATCCGCTCCGGGGCGAACCCGGTCCCGATCCCGTTCTGGCTGTTCCTCGTGCCGCTCGTCATCGGCGCTGTGGTGATCGGCCAGGCGTGGCTGGTGCGCCAGTACCGCAAGGGCAGGCGTCCGGTGGATCAGCTGTACGCGGCCCGGATCTGGGTGCTCACGCAGGCCACCTCGCGCGGCGGCACGCTCATGGCGGGCGGCGCGCTGGGGATCGCGGTCGCCTACTATGCCGGCTCGGCCACCTTCCTCACCGACAACGGGCACAACGCCCTGTTGGCCGGGTTAGCTTCGATCGTCATGACGATCGAAGCCCTGGTGGGAGAGCGCTGGTGCACCTACGACGACCCGGGCCCCGACGCTGCCGCCAGCGCCAATGGCGTCCAATAGCCCGGTTAGTCCCGCTCCGCGGCTGGCTTTGCTTCGGCGCGAGCGCGGCAACCGTCGTTTCCGGCTCCGCCGGAGGGCGGATGGGTGCGAGCTACACCCTCTGTATACTGGGATTATGAGAAACCCTCTTGCCAAGGATGTCGAATTCACACCCTTAGACCCCGGCTATATCAAGGTTCAGGCGATCCGGTGGTCGACCGGCGTACTAGCCGCCGTGGCAGTCGGAGCGATCCCCGCGTTCACGCTCGGAAATGCCAGCTTCCCGGCCGTGCTGTGGTGGGCTAGCTTCGCGGTGTGGGCGCTGGTGTGGATCATCCAGATCCCCTTCGCCCTGCGCCGCGCCCGTGCCTTCGGCTACGCCGAACTCGAGGACGAACTCCTCATCCGCTCCGGCATCATGTTTCACGGCGTGACGGTGGTGCCCTACGGCCGCATGCAGCAGGTGGAGGTGGGCACCGGCCCGCTCCTCAAGCGCTACGGTTTGGCCAAGATCGAGCTGGTCACGGCGTCGGCGGGTTCGAACGCGTCGATTCCTGGCCTCGCGCTTGCGGAGGCGGAACGCCTGCGCGAGAAGCTGACGGCGCTGGGCGAGGCGAGGATGGAGGGCCTGTGAGCGACAAGCGCGCACTCGGCGAATCCGTCCCGGAGGACGCGTGGCGTCGGTTCCACAAGGTGACCCCGCTGGCAAGCGGCGGCGCCCTGGGGATCATCCTCGTGGTGCTCGTCTACAACATCTTGCAGTCGGTCCTGAAGGACGGGCTGGCCGACCTGCGCGAGGTCGCCTCTCACATCACCGTGGTGGTGGTCCTGATCGCGGTCGGAGCCCTGCTGGCCCTCGTGGTGTTTGTCGTCCTCGTGGCCTGGGTGGTCTGGCGTTTCCAGTCTTTTGCGGTGGTCGATTCCGGCATCCACAAGCGTTCCGGCATTATCCTGAAGAGTCATACTCACATGCGCTGGGATCGCGTGCAGACTGTGGAGGTGGAGCAGAGGCTGTTCGGGCGTATCTTTGGCTTCGGCTCGGTCAAGGTCGAGGCCGCGGGATCCGAACCGGGCATCGAGCTTGGCCTGCTCACCATGGCGGACTGTGCTGCCTTGCGCAAGGAGATCCTGCGGGGCCTGGCTAACGCTCGCGCCGGCAGGCCGATCGGCCTCTCCAACGACGCCGTCGCACCCGCTGACATCGCACCCGCTGAGGTCGCGCCCCGCGACTCTTCCGGCGAGCCCGCCGCCGCGCCCGGCGTAGGCGAGCCCGCCGGGGCCGGAGCCCATCACGAGCCCGGATTCTCCGCAGCTCCGGGAGAGGCGGGTGCCGAGCATGGCGCCCCCGGCGTCGAGCCGGTGATCCCCGTCTTCGACCCTGACGACACGGAGAATGACCAGCTCATCTTCGAGATGCCCACCGCGCGCCTCGTCGCCTCCCAGTTCCTCGGCCCGACTTTCATCGCCACGGTTGCGGCGACCGCGTTGACACTGGTGACGTCGATGTGGCTGGAACACACGATCATCGCCGCCATCTTCATCATCGGTGGCGCGCTGTTCACCTTTGTTTCGGACTCGCTCGAGCGCTACGGCACGAAGGTCTATATCTCGGCTAACGGCCTGCGCGTGCGCTCCGGCCTGACCACGCTCACCACCCGCTCCATGCCCCCGACTCGCCTGCACGCCATCGAGCTACGCCGGCCAATCCTGTGGCGTTGGAAGGACTGGTGGAGCGTCGAGGCCACGTTGGCGGGGGCCTCAGGTCTTGACTCCTCCGGCGACAGCCCGAGTTCCGAACTCATCATCCCCGCCGGCTCGCGCGAGGAGGCGTTGCGGGTGCTGTGGACCATGCTTCCCGACGCCGGCACCGACGACGACGCCGCCCTGATCCGCGACGCCCTCGACGGATTTGGTACGGGCCGCTTCTTCCTATCCTCCCCGGACCGGGCCAAGTGGTTCGATCCGATCACGTATCGTTCGCGCGGCATCTGCCTGACCCCGAAGGTGGCGGTGTTCCGGCGTGGGCGCTTCGGGAGGCGGGTCATGTTCGTGTGGCAGGATCACACGCAGTCGATGTCGATGAGCCAGGGCCCGATCCAGCGCCGCCTCGGTTTGGGAGCCATCAAGCTGGATCTGGTATCGGCCGCCTCGGCCACCCACAAGAACATGGATGTGGCCGAGGTGGAACGGATGGTGTGGATCGAGAACGACCTGGCCTCGCGGGCGCGACACGCGGGCGTGAGCGAGTCGATCGAGGCCTGGCGGGAGCGCGTAGGCGTCTAGCCCGTCCGACAGTTCACTTGAGTATTTCGGCTGCCGGTCGCCATATGGGCCCGGCGGATCTCAGATTCCTGAGTTGTGTCGGCTGGCGCGGGCGAGAGTCCGGCGTGGGCCGTATCTGCCTACCTGCAGATACGGCCCACACATGAGTGGAGTGCCGCGCGGCCTACTCGATCGCCCGGATCGCCGCCTTGATCTGAGGCACCAGCGCTGGCCGGACGGAAAGGGAGGCCACCCCGGCGCGCACCAGCTGCGGCACGTGCTCCTCGGAGGATGCGAGGTCGCCGCAAATGCCCAGCGGGGAGGCGAGCTTACGGACGGTGTCCGCGATCAAGTCCACCACCAGCGGGATCACCTCGTCGGCGACGCGGGAGAGGCTGGAGTTGCCGCGGTCGGCGGCCGCCACGTACTGGATGAGATCGTTCGTGCCCACGGAGAAGAAGTCGACCACTTCGTCGAAGGCTGCGACGTTGAGCAGGGCGGCCGGCGTCTCGAGCATCATGCCAAACTCGGGTAGTTCATCGGGTCGGCCTTCGGCCTCCACCGCGGCGTTGAACATCTTGCGCGCCCACGCGACCTCGGAGAGGTTGGTGACCATCGGGATCATCACCTTGATGTTGGCGCACTGGGCCACGCGGATGACGGCGCGGAACTGGTCGATGAGGGCATCGGGGAAGCGGCGCATGAGCCGGATCCCACGTACGCCGAGGAACGGGTTGTCCTCGGCCGGCGCGTCGAAGAAGGGCACGGGCTTGTCGGCCCCCACGTCCCAGGTGCGAATCGTGATGGGCTGGTCTTTCCCGAGCGCCTCGGCGATCTGGGTGAAAACCTCCGCCTGCTCCTCCACCGTGGGAAGGTGCTTCCAGTCCGCGAAGAGCACCTCGGTGCGTACCAGCCCCGAACCGTCGGCCCCGTTATTAGCGCCGAGTTCGGCGTCGCTGGCCACGGCAACGTTGGCGCGCACGTAGATTTGCCGCCCGTCGTAGAGCGCGGGCTCGTGGGCATGTTCGCGGGCCGTCTTCGCGAGGCGCGCCTGCTCTTTGGAGGCGCGCAACAGTTCGTGGAGCTGGGCGCGGGTCGGATCCACGTAGACCATGCCTGAGCGCGGCTCAAGCGCGATCTCCTGCCCCTGCTTCACGTCCCGCGCTATCTCCTTGCCCGCGATGACGGGGATGCCCTTGGCGGAGGCAATGAGCGCGCCGTGACCGGTGGAGGATCCGGTGGCGGCGAGGATGCCGATCACTGATCCGGGATCGATCTCGGAGGCGAGGGCCGGGGTGAGCGAGTCGAGCACCACCACGGGGTCGCGGCCGAAGTCGGCGATGGCGGCGGCGAGCCCGCCAAGCGGACGGCCCTGCAGCGCCTGGATGAGGAGGTCGCCGAGAGCCTTGACGTCTTCGGAGCGCTCGCGCAAATACTCGGTGGGCAGTTCCAGGTAATCGGCCACCGTGTCGGTGGTGGCCCGTTGGATCGCGATCTGGGTGGGTTTGCCGGCGGCGATCGCGGAGGTGATGCGGCCGGTGTAGACCGGATCGTCGAGGAGGCCGATTTGCAGGGTGAGAATCGGGTCGTCGCCGAGGGAAGAGAGGTAGGTGCGCACGGCCTCGCGCGCCTCCGCGTATGCCTCAGCCTGGTTCTTCGGCTCCTTGCAGACCTCGGGGCGCGGATCTGCGTGCCACACGAGCGCGGGCCCGACGGCGATCTCCAGGCCGGAGCCGGTCTGGCGCTTGTGGGCGGGGATGGTGGTTTCGGGCTTGACCTCGCCGTCGGCGAGCCAGCCTCGCTCGGCGAGCTGCCCGACGGCGTCGAGCGCGGCCTCCGCCTCGGGCCCGGTGGCCTGGACGAGGATCTCGCCTCCTCCCACGACGCCGAGCGAGATCAACGACGTCATTGAGCGGGCCACGACGGGTCCGCGGCCGGTGCCCGCGTAGGAGACGCGCACCTCGGCGTCGAAGGGCGCGACGGCGGCAACGAGTGCGCCGGCGGGGCGGGCGTGCAGGCCCGCCGGGTCGTCCACGGTGTAGGTGCGTGAGATCCACTCGCGCGTGTCCGGCCCAGGATCGGCGCCGGCCGCGTTGCCAGCCGCGGTCCTGCCAGCCCCAGCCGCGTCGTCCAAATCGTAGGGGATGTCGGACTGCTTGGCGGCGAGCGCGCCCATGGCCTCGCGCGCCACGTCCTCGCGGCTCGCGCCGGCACCGGCCGCCACCGCGGCCACCACCAGGCCTTCTACGAGGGGAGCGGGCACCACCGTGGTGCGCTCGGCGAGGTCAGGGTCGATGAACTCGAGGGCCATCTCCGTGGACATGACGGCCGAGCCGAGGTCGACGAGCACGACGACGCCGGCCCCGGCGTCCGCCTCCTCGATCGCGGCGGAGATAAGTTCTGCGGAGGTGCCGAAACCGCCGTCGACGCCGCCGGCGGCCACAATCGTCGCATCCCGGCCCATGTCGAGGGCGAGGTCGCGCGCTGCGGCCGCCAGTGGCGCCGAATGCGAGACGGCAACGAGGCCGACGTTAGTCACCAAATGCCTCCAGCGCCGCCTCGATGAGGAGGACGGAGGAGGCCGAACCCGGATCCTTCACGCCCATCGAACGTTCGCCGAGGTATGAGGCCCGACCCTTGCGGGCAATCATCGGGATGGTGGCCTCGGCACCCGCGCGCGCGGCGTCGGCGGCTGCGCCGAGGGCGTCGGCAAGGGTGCCTTCCGCGGCGTCGGCGGCTGCGAGGGCGGGGAACCAGACGTCAAGCATCGTCTTGTCGCCCACCTCCGCCTTGCCGCGCGCCTGCAGGCCTTCCACGCCCGTGCGTAGGGCGGCGAGGAAGCCCTCGCGCGTGAGCTCGCCTTCCGGCAGCGCCCCGCCCATCCGCATCAGCAGCGTGCCGTAGAGCGGGCCGGAGGCGCCGCCCACCTTCGACACGAGTGCCATGCCGGCCTTCTTGAGGTAGGTGCCGGCGTCCGGGATCGCGTCCAGGTCGAGCTCTGCGATCGCCTGGACGCCACGGGCCATGTTGGCCCCGTGATCCGCGTCGCCGATCTGGCGGTCCAGATCCGTCAGGTAGTCGGCCTGTTCGTCAATCTTGGCCTTGAAGGCGGCCATCCAGGCCGCGAAAGGCTGAAGCTCGGGCATTACTTACCCCACCTCAGTCCGCTGGTGACAACCGGGGCGTCCCACAGCCGCAGGAGTTCGTCGTCGGCCTTGAGCAGCGACAGCGCGCAGCCGGCCATGTCGAGGGAGGTGACATAGTTGCCAACGAGCACGCGGGCAACCTCGACGCCGGCCTCCTGGAGGAGCTTGGCGACCTCGCCGTACATGAGGTACAGCTCGGACAGCGGGGTGGCGCCCATTCCGCCCAACATCGCGATGACGGGCGCGCCGGTGAAGTCCATGTCCGCCAGGATCGGCTCGACCAGCTCCTTGGCCAGCTCGTGTGCCGGCTGGAGCGGGCGGCGTTCGCGGCCCGGCTCGCCGTGGATGCCGATGCCGAGCTCGATCTCGTCCTCGCCCAGGTCAAAGGTGGGCTTGCCGGCCGCGGGGACCGTGCAGGAGGTCAGTGCCATGCCGAAGCTGCGCGTGGAGTCGGCGACCTTCTGGGCGACGGCGGCCACGGCGTCGAGATCGGCGCCCTCCTCCGCCAGCGCCCCGGCGATCTTCTCCACGAATAGGGTGCCGCCCACGCCACGGCGGCCCGCGGTGTAGAGGGAGTCCTGGACCGCGACGTCGTCCTCGACGATGACGGCTTTGACCTCGGTGCCCTCCATGTCGGCGGCCATCTCGGCGGCCATCTCGAAGTTCATGACGTCGCCGGTGTAGTTCTTGACGATGTGGAGCACGCCCTTGCCGGAGTCGACCTTGTGGGTGGCCTCCATGATCTGGTCGGGGACAGGGGAGGTGAAGACCTCGCCGCAGCACGCCGCGTCGAGCATGCCTTCCCCGACGAAGCCGGAGTGGAGCGGCTCGTGGCCGGATCCGCCGCCGGAGACGAGGGCGACCTTGCCGGCCTTCTTATTGGCTCGGTAGACGATGTGCTGGGGGATGTCGACGTCAAGGTCCAGATGCGCTGCGGCCACTCCGAGGAGGGAATCAGTGACCACGTCATTGGGGTTATTGATTATTTTCTTCATGGCTCTCATTGTCCCATCCTTACCGAAGCCGTGCAATAGAGCGGGGAACTTCTGGTCTTTTGTTCTCACTGGTAGCCGGCAGTTTTCTTCCGCTTGTGCCGCGCTTTTCGCACGACGCCGGGGTGCGGATTGGTGCCGGACGTGGCCGATCTACTGGCTGGGTGTAGCGGGCTGGGCGTGGCGCGTGCGTGGGGCAGGGCGGAACAGATTTGTCGGAGGGGGCGGCTAGGATGGGAGGCATGGAGAATTCGACGGGACGCATGGGGATCGGCATCATCTCCGCAGGCCGGGTAGGCGCGGCGTTCGGTAGCGCGCTTCGGGCGGCCGGGCATGGCATCGTGGGTGCGCACGCGCCCTCGCCCGCCTCGCGCGAGCGGCTGGAGGTCATGTTGCCGGGCGTCCCGGCACTCGACGTGCCCACGATCGTGGAGCGCTCCGAGCTGGTTATTCTCGCGTTACCCGACCCGGAGCTCGAACCCCTCGTGGCGGGTCTGGCGAAGCTTGGGGCCTGGCAGGCGGGGCAGATCGTGGTCCACACCTCGGCGCGGCGGGGAGTGGAGGCGCTGGCGCCGGCGCAGGCGGCTGGCGCGCTCGCCCTCGCGCTGCACCCGGTCATGGAGTTTTCTGGCACGTCGATGGACGTGGCGCGGCTCCAAGGCGCCCACGTCGTCGTCTCGGCGGCGAACGCGATCCAGCCGATCGGTTTGGCGCTCGCGGCGGAGATGGGTGCCCAGGGCGTGGTGGTCAATTCGGCGGATCGGGCGATCTATGCCGCCGCGCTCGCCCACGTGCGCGAGGGTGTGGAGCTGGCTACCTCCCAGGCCGGGCGGGTGCTGGCGCAGATCGGGGTGGAGGAGCCGGGCGATCTGATCGCGCAGTGGGCCCAGGCCGGCCTCGAGCGGGGGCTCGCGGCCGGCAACATGGCGGGCGCCGGGGTCGCGGAAGGCGCCGGCGGGGCTGGCGTGCTCGGGGGTGGGCCTGGAAGTGGCGTCGTTGGCACGCACGCAACTGAGCGATCATGGCCGAACCCGCCCGTACCCGGCCCAGAGGAGGCCGCCGAACGCGTCGCCGCGCTCGGAACGTTGGCCAAGGAGTCCCCGGAACTGGCCGACGTCGCCGAAAGCGACCTGCAGCTGCTTGCCTGCCTCGTTCAGCGAGCCGCCAAGGCCGGTGTCATCGGCGAAGAACGGGCAAGTGAGTTGCATACCATCGTCGCCGCAGCTCGCTGTCCTGGTGGGGGCAGATAGAATGGGGAATATGGAGATTTGTAGGACTCGAAGCGAGCTCGCGGCCGCCTTGGCGAAGGCCGATGGCACGCGCGCGCTCGTCATGACGATGGGTGCCCTCCACGACGGGCACGCCCAGCTGTTGAAGGCGGCTCGCGCGGCCGCGCAGACGGTGGTGGCATCCGTGTACGTCAACCCGCTCCAGTTCGGTCCGAACGAGGACTTCGCCGCCTACCCGCGCACCGAGACCGCGGATCTTGCCCTCCTCGAGCGGGAGGGCGTGGATATCGCATTTTTGCCCACGGATGAGGACATCTACCCGCGCGAGCCGCTCGTGCGAATCGACCCGGGGCCGATGGCCCGCGTGCTGGAGGGCGCCACCCGCCCCACCCACTTCGCCGGCGTGCTCCAGATCGTGCACAAGGTGTTCAACCTGGTCCGCCCGGACATGTCCTTCTTCGGTCAGAAGGATGCCCAGCAGTTGGCGCTCGTGCGCACGATGGTGGCGGATCTCAACATGGGCGTCGACGTGCGCGCGGTGCCGATCAAGCGCGATCAGTCCGGCTTGGCGCTGTCCTCGCGCAACTCCTATCTGTCGGACACCGAGCGCACCCAAGCCCTGGCCCTATCCGCCGCGCTGCGCCACGGCGTTCAGCTGGCGGCATCCGGCGTCAGCGCGGGCGAGGTACGAGACAGCGTGCGCGCCGAGCTACACGCTGCGCCGAGCATCCGCGTGGACTACCTTCACCTCGTGGATCCGTCCACCTTCGCTTTTCTTGAGGACGACGCGCACGGCCCCGGCCTTCTCGTCGCCGCCGCCTACGTGGGCCCCACCCGCCTCATCGACAACATGGAGGTAGATCTCGCATGAGACTGCGCACAATGCTGACCGGCAAGATCCACCGCGCCACCGTGACCGGGGCGGATCTGCACTACGTCGGCTCCATCACGGTAGACCTGGACCTGCTCGAGGCGGCGGACATCCTGCCGGGCCAACAGGTCGACATCGTGGACGTGACCAACGGTGCCCGCCTGACTACCTACGCCATCCCGGGCGAGCGCGGCGCCGGCGAGGTCAAGCTCAACGGTGCTGCCGCCCGCCTCGTCGACGTGGGCGACCTCGTCATCATCATGTGCTACAGCCAGATGGACGACGCTTCGGCGCACACCTACCAGCCGAAGGTTATCTACGTCGACTCCGAAAACCGCATCCGTGAGGCCGGAACCGATCCGGGTCAGGTGCCCGCCGGCCACGGCCTTTCCCCGTCCGGCATCCCCTTCGACCACGCACGATAGGAGAGCAGAATGCGTTTGCCGAAGATCCCCAAGATTCATCCCAAGGCGCTCGTCCCCGACGTCGACAAGCTACGCGCAATGATCGCAAAGCCGGAGCCCGCCAACACCGAGGCCGTGACCTCGGCCTCCGAGTACTCGAGCGGCGAGGATGAAATCTCCTCGCGCATCACCAACCTCGAGGTGATGGTGGAGGAGGCGCCCGGGCGCGTGTTCGACGCCTACCTCATCAACATCGATGCGGGTCTGTACGCGGGCACGAACCTCATGCCCCAGCTCAAGACGGTCGTCGACGCGCTCATTCACCTGAACCGGCCCGTCCGCTTCATGTCATGGCTCTCCGACGTCACGCCGGCCCGGCTCGTGGAGATGATGAGCGAGGAGGGGATCGAGATCACCGCCGACCAGGTCATCACCCCCGCCACGCTTGCCTCGCGCTACCTGAAGAACTCCTACCCGGGGGCGAAGGTGTTCGTGGCTGGCGGGGCGCACTTCCGTGACGAGCTTGCCGCCAACGGTATCGAGGTCACCTCGGACGCCGCGGAGACCAACCTGGTGATCGTCAGCTTCACATCCGACTTCGATATGCGCATGTTCTCCACCGCCTACCACGCGATCGCGGACAACGGGGCCGATCTGCTGAGCACCTCGCTGCGTCGAATCCGCCGAATGCCCGACGGCACGTGTGAGCCTGGCACGTTGCCGATCGTCACCGCGCTGGAGACCGCCACCCGCAAGCGCCTGACCAAGAACCTCGGTAGCCCCGAGACCGACCTGCTAGAACTGATTTTCGACGAGATTCAGGTCCGCCCCGAGGAGGCGCTGTTCGTCACCGACTCCCTTGGTGCCGACATCCGCATGGCCAAGCGTTTCGGCGTGCCCACCGCGCTCGTGCTCACCGGCGACACCACGGTTGACGCCGCTCGCGGCCTCAAGCGCAAGGATCAGCCGAACTACGTGCTAACCACGATCGCGGACATCCTGCCGCGCTACATCAAGGACCAGCTCTAAGCGGCAGGGCTCTAGCCAACATCGCGAAAGAGCTCAGTGAGAAGAATAGGACACCCATGCAGCCAAACTACGACGACACCTCCGATCAACTCGCTGTCCGCAAGGAGAAGCGGGTTCGCCTGCTCGCCGCAGGACGCGACCCGTACCCGCCTCAGCTCGAGATCACGCACACCATCGCCGATGTGAGGGCCAAGTACGCCGTCGAGCGTGAAGGTGAGAAGGTGAGCGCCGACGTCGTGCTTCAGCCGGGCGACGAGCTGACCGGGGAACGCGTGGAACTCGCGGGGCGCGTCATGCTGTTCCGCCCGTCGGGCAAGATCGCCTTCATTCAGCTGCAGGCGGGGGATGGGCAGCGCATCCAGGTGATCTTCTCGCTGGCCAACGTGGGCAAGGAGGCGTTGGACGCGCTCAAGGCCGACGTCGACCTGGGCGACTTCGTGTGGGTGGACGGCTACGTTGGCGCCTCCAAGCGCGGTGAGCTGTCCATCTTCGCTACATCCTGGCAGCTCGCCTCCAAGGCGATCCGCCCGCTGCCGAAGATGTTCACGGCGGAGGACGGCACCGAAATGGCGCTGAGCGAGGAGACGCGCGTGCGCAACCGGCACCTCGACCTCATTACGCGCGACACCGCCCGCAAGACCGTGCGCCTGCGCGCCGGCATGATGAAGTCCATCCGTAAGACATTCGATGAGCGCGGCTACATCGAGGTGGAGACCCCGATCCTGCAGCCGCTCCACGGCGGCGCCGCGGCCCGCCCGTTCGAGACCCACATCAACGCCTACGATCAGGATCTTTACCTGCGCATCGCAACCGAGCTGTACCTGAAGAAGGCAGTGGTCGGCGGCATCGAACGCGTCTTCGAGATCGGCAAGAACTTCCGCAACGAGGGCGCGGACTCCACGCACTCGCCAGAATTCTCCGCGATGGAGGCCTACCAGGCCTTTGCCACCTACGAGGAGATGGCCGTCCTCACCCGCGATCTGATCCAGAACGCGGCGCGGGACCTCTTCGGCACCACCACCGTCACCCTTGCCGACGGCACCGAATACGACGTCGGCGGCGAATGGAGCCGCCTGGACCTGTACACCTCGTTGTCCGAGGCCGTGGGGGAGGACGTGAGCGTCCAAACCCCGCGCGAGCGCCTCGTGCAGATCGCCGAGAAGTTCGGCGTCGGCGTCAAAGAGTACGCCGTGGCGGGCAAGATCGCCGAGGACATCTGGGAGGAGCTCGTCGGCTCGAAACTGTGGGAGCCGACCTTCGTCTTTGACTTCCCGGAGGACACGTCGCCACTCACCCGCAACCACCGCTCCAAGCCCGGGCTGACCGAGAAGTGGGACCTGTACGTGCGCGGCGTGGAGGTGGCCACCGCCTACACCGAACTCGCTGACCCGGTCATCCAGCGCGAGCGCCTCACCCAACAGTCACTCGAGGCCGCCGCGGGCGACCCGGAAGCCATGCAGCTGGATGAATCCTTCATCGAGGCGATGGAGCAGGGATTCCCGCCGTCGGGCGGCATGGGCATGGGCATCGACCGCATGCTCATGGTGCTCACCGGCCTTGGCATCCGTGAGACCATCCTGTTCCCGTTCGTCAAGCCGGCCGCCCGCACGAAGGCCGACGCCGGCCGCGACGCCGGTGCCGAGAGTTAGCTCAGGGCACCGGGAGCACTCTAGCGCAGACGTGAAGGTGGGCGGATCCGGGAGGATCCGCCCACCTCGTGCTAGGCCGTGGCCAGCTTTACTCAGCGCGAACGTCGTCGTCAACCCAGTCAAACGTGCGGGTGACGGCCTTCTTCCACAGACGCATCTGGCGGGCACGCTCGTCGGCCTCCATCGCCGGCTTCCAGCGCTTGTCCTCCTGCCAGTTGTCAGTGACGTCCTGCTCGCCGTTCCAGAAGCCGACCGCGATGCCAGCCGCGTAGGCGGCACCGAGCGCGGTGGTCTCCGCAACGACCGGCTTGACGACCTCCACGCCGAGGATGTCAGCCTGGAACTGCATGAGTGCGTTGTTCGCCGTCATGCCGCCGTCGACACGAAGCTCGCCGAGGTCCACGCCCGAGTCGGCGTTCATGGCCTCGAGAACCTCAGCCGTCTGGAACGCGGTGGCTTCGAGGACCGCGCGAGCCAGATGGCCCTTGTTGTTGTAGCGGGTCAGTCCGACGATCGCTCCGCGGGCGTCGTCCTTCCAGTACGGGGCAAACAGGCCAGAGAACGCCGGGACGATGTAGACGCCGCCGTTGTCCTCAACGGTGTCAGCCAGGGCCTCGATCTCCGGGGCGGAGGAAATGAGGCCAATCTGGTCGCGCAACCACTGCACGAGCGAACCCGTCACAGCGATCGAACCCTCGAGCGCGTAGACCGGAGCCTGGTCGCCGATCTTGTAGCACACCGTGGTCAGCAGGCCGTTCTTCGACGTGATGGCCTCGTTGCCCGTGTTGATGAGCATGAAGCAACCCGTGCCGTAGGTGTTCTTGGCCATGCCCTTCTCGAAACAGGCCTGGCCGAAGGTAGCGGCCTGCTGGTCGCCGAGGTCGCCCGCGATCGGGGTGTCGATGATGAGGGAGTTCTTCGAGCCGTAGCCGTAGACCTCGGAGGAGGACTTGATCTCCGGGAGCATCGACATCGGGATGCCCATGTCTGCGCAGATGTCCTCACGCCAACGCAGCTCACGCACATCCATCAGCATGGTGCGCGACGCGTTGGTCACGTCGGTGACGTGGACGCCGCCGTTGGGGCCACCCGTCAGGTTCCAGATCACCCAGCTGTCGGTGTTGCCGAAGAGGAGGTCTCCCGCCTCGGCGCGCTCACGCGCACCCTCGACGTTGTCGAGGATCCACTTGACCTTCGGGCCCGAAAAGTAGGTGGCCAAGCCAAGCCCGCAGATCTCCTTGTACTTGTCCGGCCCCTCGTCGCCAGCAAGCTCGCGGATGATCTTATCGGTGCGGGTGTCCTGCCAGACGATCGCGTTGTAAACAGGCTCGCCGGTGTTCTTGTCCCACACCACCGCGGTCTCTCGCTGGTTGGTCACGCCCACGGCCGCGATCTCGTGCCGGTTGATGTTGGCCTTGGACAGGGCCTGGCCGATGACCTCACGGACGTTGTCGCGAATCTCGATCGGATTGTGCTCGACCCAACCGGCCTTCGGCAGAATCTGCTCGTGCTCCTTCTGGCCCACGGAGACGATGCTTCCGGAGTGATCGAAGATAATCGCACGGGAGGAGGTTGTGCCCTGATCGATTGCCAATACGTACTTCTTCTCAGTCATTGAGTTCCCTTCGTCGTTGAACGGTTAATTGAAATGATATCGATGCTCTGGGGCGCTGATCACAGTTTTCACGAATGGCCAACACCGTGGATGTAGTTGAGAAAAATCCCTGCGAACCTGACGCCGCCCGGCCCTGCTCGCAGGGCTATCGACCGGGCGGCGCCACCAATCACATTCCGAGGACGTTGAGCGCGCCGGTACCGAAGATGAGGCCCGCGAGCACGCCACCGATGATCGGGCCGACGATCGGCACCCAGGAGTAGCCCCAGTCGCTGCCGCCCTTGCCCTTGATCGGGAGCACGGCGTGAGCAACACGCGGGCCGAGGTCACGGGCCGGGTTGATAGCGTAACCGGTCGGGCCACCAAGGGAGGCGCCGATGGCAACGATCACGAGGGCGACGGCGAGCGGGCCGACCGTCGTCGGGCTACCGCCGTTGAACAGGACCCAGGCGACCAGGACGAAGGTGCCGATGACCTCCGTGAGGGTGTTCCACAGCGGGTTGCGGATCTCCGGGCCGGTGGCGAAGGTGCCCAGGATCTCGGCCTGGTTCTCGTGCTCGTCGTAATGCTGCTTGTAAGCCAGCCACGCGATGATAGCGCCGACGAAGGCGCCGAGGAACTGAGCGACGATGTAGGCCATGGTGTTCGCGAAGTTGACGGCGACGCCGGGCACGTACTCCTCAGCGCCCGACGCGAGGACGCCGAGGGTCACGGCCGGGTTCAGGTGACCGCCCGTCTTGTATGCGGCGTAAACGCCGACGAAGACTGCAAGACCCCACCCGAAGTTGATCATCAACCAGCCGGTTCCCCGGCCCTTATTCTTCGTGAGGAGGTTGTTGGCAACGACGCCAACACCTAGGACAATGAGCAACATTGTTCCGATGAACTCGGAAACAAAGATCTCTCCAAGCGACATATCTGCCTCTTTCAGTTGTGCGACTTTCTCCGGCGACATTGCCGGACGGCTCAAATTCACGCAAGCCTGTCCCTATTGTTGCTCTTTTGTGAGCAAAAGCGCTGGTGACAGCCTGAATTGAAAAAGATTGCACGTCAGGTAGATCAGTATTGGGAAATTGTGCGCGGCTGGGTTTTCCGCGCCGATCCGGGGATACGGCCCGTGTGCTGCGGTGTGAAAAAATCGGGGCCGAGTCGGGCCGGGCGCCGACGTCGGGCTAATCGTTCCAGCGCAGGGCGGCGAGCATCTGGGTGAGCGTCTCCTGGGCCTCGGTGTAGGACACGGGCCGGGCGCCCTTCGCTTCGACCTCGCGGTACATGGCGGGTTCGGCCAGGAAGTGGGCAACGCCGCGGCGCAGCAGGTTCGGCAGGGGCTTGCGGGCTTCGTCGAGGTCGCGCATGAGGCGGAACCAGAAGGTCTGCAGGCGGGGTCGCTTGATGCACAGCGCGTCGGCGAGAATGCCCTCGCGTTTGAGGTCGTCGATGATTTCGGGCGCGAAGATTCCTTCGGCCAGCACGTAGCGGCGGCCCTCCATGTCCAGCCTGCGTTCGCCCACTCGCGTGGAGGTGGGGATGTCGTAGACCGGCACGGTGGCCGAGCCGGTGGTACACAGATCCACGAGCGCATCCACCGCCCGCTGGCGGTCCCACGTGGAGGGCGAATCCCAGTCGACCATGCCGTGGCGCATGGGCATACCCGGGCGGTCGCCGTCGTAGTAAAAGTCGTCGAGCGAGACTACCGGAAGTCCCGTGCGGGTGGTGAAACGCGTCTTGCCGCTGCCGGATGCGCCCATCACCAAAATGACGCGCGCGTTGGGCTGGCGCGCGGATTCGGGCAGGTCAAACAGGCCATCATTCGACAGGGGAGTGGACATGGCTCAAGTCTAACGCGGCGGACCATCCGGCCCGGCGACGGAGAGGCGTTGACCGCCTCACGTGCCGCGGGGTCGGCGGCGAGCTACCCGGCGAAGGGAGTGACGGGGAGTCCGGGGACCTCGGCGCGGGCCCGGAAGACCGCGCCCGCCTCCGGCTCCGGGTCCTCCAGATTCTCCCGCGATGTGGTCACGAACACGTCGCGACCGTCCTGCCCGCCGAGCGTGACCGCTGTGACCAGCCGAACCGGCAGATCCCACTCGTCCAGGATCTGAGCGTCGGGGGAGTACAGGCGGACCTTGCCCACGCGGTTGAGCGCCACCCACACGTTGCCCGCGCTGTCGACGGCCAAGCCGTCGGGGCTCGTGCCCGTAGCCTCGTGGAACTCGCGCCGGCCCGTTAGCTCCCGGTCCACGACGTCGAACACGTCGGTGCGCCGGGTCGCCGTGTCATGGTAGTAGGCCCGCGTGCCGTCGGGGCTGAAGGCGATGCCATTGGAGGTGGTGACGCTGGGGAGCACCACGCAAGCTGCGAGGTCCGGGGTGATCTTGTATAGCGTGCCAGCGCCGGCAATGCGCGAATAGGACATCGAGCCGGCGTAGAGGTTGCCCCACGGGTCGGTGCCACCTTCGTTCATGCGCAGGTCCGCGTTGTCCCATAGGTGTGGGAGTGGGCGCACGACGCCGAAGGGATCGTCGGCTAGGCCGAGCCCGCGCTCAAGCCCGACCACGAACCCGCCGTTCGCGCGCGGCCGCACGAAGGCCGCCACGGGCGAGCCGGTGTGCAGACGGTGGATTGAGCCGTCGGGCAGAAGGGTGAGGAGGTCGCCGGCGAGCATGTCCACCCAGCGCAGGCCGCCCCACTCTTCGGACCAGCACGGCCCCTCGCCGTGGTAGGCGACGGGGGCGGTGATCTGTTCAAACATAGTCCAAGTATCGCAGATCCCACCCGCAACCTGTGCGGCGGACATACATGGCTGACCGCGCGAACTGCGCCGACCGTGGCGGCTGCCGGGCAAGTCAGTCAGCGTCCGCGTCTCGGGCTCGGCGGGCTCGCGGCTACGCCAGCGAGCCCGCCGGGCTCACCCAGCTAGTGAGCCAGCTACGCCAGCCCGAGCGCCCGGTGGATCACCTCGATCGGGTGGATGACCGTCGCCCCAGTGCCCTTGCGGATCTGCCACCGGCAGGTCTCCGTCTCGCACGCGGCGAGCTTGGGGTTGGTGCGCTTGACCATGTCGAACAGCGGCTTGCCCACCGCCTGGGCGATCTCGTACTTCTCTTTCTTCAGACCGTACGTGCCGGCGATGCCGCAGCAGGCTTCGCCAGACTCGATCACCTTCACACCCGGCACGGTCTCCATCATGCGGATGGCCGGCTTGCCGATGCCCTGGCTCTTGACCTGGCACGGCTGATGGTAGGGGATCGTGATATCCCAACGCTTGAGCTCCTCGACCGGGAACTCCCCTTCGTCGATGAGCTCAAGGATGAACTCCGAGATTTCAACGGTGCGCGATCCGACATCGAGCAGCGTCGGATCGTCGAGGCCCATGATCTCGTGCGCTTCGTGGCGCAACATGCCGGCGCACGATCCCGACGCCGAGACGATAGTCAGGTCCTTGCCCGCGGCGTTGAGCTGGTCGCACAGCTGGCGAACCTTCTTCGAGGCTCGCCCAAACAGGCCGTTGGACTGGTGGGCCAGCCCGCAGCAACCCTGCTTGGGCACGAGCACCTCGTAGCCGAGCTTCTCCAGCACCTCCACGGCGGCTTTCGAGGTCGAAATCTCGAAGTAGCCGCCCGCACAGCCGTGGAAGAAGACGATCGGGCCCTTGGGGAAGGGACCGGTGCGCTCCTTTTCGTGCTTCTTGAACCAGCTCATGAACGTCGACGTCTGGGCCTTCGGGACAGGTGCATCGCGGTGGATGCCGATGACCTTCTCCACGATCGTACGCACCGGCCTGTTGGCCAGCGCGGCGTTCGCGATCGGGGCGAACGGCGTCATCAGCTTCCCCTCGAGCTCGGTCTCGGGGATGATCCGGTCGCGTAGCGGCATGTGGTCGGCCTTCATGACGGCCCGGGCCTGGGCGTTGATCTCGGCGATCTTCACGCCCTGCGGGCAGGTCGTAGTGCAGATCGAGCACCCGGAGCAGTAGTCGAGGGACTTGTCCACGCTGGCCCCGTTGCGGAAGCGTTCGGCCTGCGGGCCCACGAACTTCGGACCCGAGAACAGCGGGGTCGAGCGCACAACCGGGCACTGCGACTCGCAGATCGTGCACTTGACGCACGCGTCGAGGGAAGCGCGGGCCAGGGAGGCCCTGGCATGCTCGAGTGGGTTAACAACGGTGGTCATGATTAGTCCCTCCTGAGGATTGCACGGGTGGCGGCAACGGCGCTGCCAAGCGCGATGCCCTCGCCGGACTTCTCGCTCCACGGGCGGGCGCCGCCGATGATCGAGCCCGCGCAGTAGAGGTTGTCGTAGGCCGGCGCGTCACCGTCGAGCGCGAGCATGTCCGCATTGACGCAGACCCCGGTTCCGAAGATGTCCTTGCCGTTGACGACGACGGAACCGGTCACGCCCGTCGTCTCCGGATCCTCGGCGTCGAGGAACGTCAGCGGTAGGTCGAAGACTCGCTCGCGGATCTCTCCGTACGAGTTGCGCTGAATGCTACCCGACTCGAGGCCGCCACCGGCGTAGACGACGGCGTCGACCTTGTTGGTCGTGACGCGGCCGGCACGCTGAACCTGAAGTGCGGTGACGTGACCGCCGCTCGCCTCGAAGCCGATGACCTCAGCGTTGAGCGATATGTCGATCCGCTTGTCGCGACAGAGCTGGATGAGCACGTCGTTGATGCGACGGCCGGGGATCGAGGGCGGCGGAACCGGCACTTCGCCCACCGGCACGCCTAGCTCGGCGGAGATCTCCTGGTAGGCGTCGGGAGCGAATCCGAGGATCGCGGGCAGCAGGACCGTCTCGCCGTCGCGGACGTGGGCGCGTAGCTCGTGGATGAGCGCGTCGCGGGTGGACGGGCCGTCCAGCCCGGCGGTGCCATCGAAGGCCCGGGCAAAGGTGGTGCCCGTGGAGTCGGCCTCGGGCTTGCGCGGTGCGAGGGAGATCGTCACGGCCCGCGTCTCGACCTTCGCCAACGGGGAGCGGGCGAGGTTGTCGGCGATGAAGGCCGCGGGGAAGTCGCGGAACTGTCGGATGCCGACCACCAGGAACTTCTTCCCGTCTTCCATCAGGGAAGGAACCATGGTGTTCTGCACCGCGGCCGTGGGGCGAACCGCTCCGATCGCGGTGGGGATGAGCACGTTGTTGCCCGCCTTGGCGAACAGGCCGGTGGTCGAGCACAGCCAATCGATGCCCTCGCGCACGGCGTCGACCCCGATGGCGGCGTACGGGTGGCCCGGATCCTCGGCGACGAGGTCACCGATGGCGGCGTACGGGTCTAAGACCGGGTGCCCGTCCTTGCCCCAGCCGTAGACATCGAGCGTGCCGGAGGACAGGAGCAGGCCGCCCCACCCCTTGGTGACGATGTCAACGTGATGTCCGGCGTCGCGAAGCCTGAGCGCCGCCGTGAGGCCCGCAAGGCCCGAACCAATAACAATGATGCGCATTATTCGTTCTCCTTCACCTGTGCCATAGCGGGACGGCCATGGATGAGTTCGAGATCGCCCGTGGCACGCACGGCCTTCTCGGCCGGTGCCGGCAGGTGGTCGATGTCGAGGTTGCCGGCGAGGATCCACTTGTTCAGCGTGGCCTCGCGCAACTGCTCGCCGTACATGAGGGACTCAAGGCCCGAGTAGCGGTTCTTGACGAAGAGTCGAAGCATCGACGACGTGCGGTCCGCGTTCTCCTCGCGGCCGAGCCGGCCGGCGAGGGTCTCATGCATGATGCCCGCGGCACGCATGCCGCAGAATGTGCCCTGGCACGGGCCCATACCGAGGCGGGTGCGGCGGCGGATGTCATCGAGGTTGGCCTCCGGCTGCTTGGCGAGCTCCTCTTCGATCGTGGAGCGCGGCAACAGCTCACACTCGCAAATGATCGGATCCTCGAAGCGGTCGGCTTCGGCCTCCTTGAGCCGGTCCGTGACCTTGTGAGTCTGGACTGCTTTCGAGGGAACCGCCTCGGTGTCAGTGGTACACTCGACGAACTCGTCGAGCTGCTCCAAGAGGGCGTCGACGATGTTCTTCGCCATGAGACGGTAGGTGGTGAGTTTGCCGCCGGCGATGGTGAAGAAGCCCTTGACACCGTCGCGCGTGGAATGGTCGATGATCGACATGCCGCGCGACATGTGGCGGGTATCGGAGGCGTCCACGCGCGAGTCCTTGACCAGCGGGCGGGCGCCGGCCCACGCGTGAACCGCGCGCGCCTTGCGGAAGCCCGGCACCAGATCCTCACCCGAGTCGAGCATCTGCTGAACCTCGGAGTTGCGGATCACGAGGAAGTCAGGATTGTCTTCCTTCTGGTCGGTGGTGCCGATGATGGAGACGGTGTGTGCCGGGACGATGATGTCGCCGTCGGCGGGGTGGATGCAACGGTTGACCACGTGGTTAACGAGGCGGTGATTCATCGCGATCATGATGCCGCGTCCGGGTACGACGTCGACGCCGTGGCACCCGGCCATCTTCGCGATCTGACCCGCCCAAGGGCCGCCGCAGTTGATGGCGGCGCGGCAGTTGATGCGCACCTCTTCGCCGGTCTTCTCGTTCGTGCAGATCACCTGGGAAACCTGGCCGTCGTCGTTTTCGATCTTCGTGACCCGGTGGTAGGTCAGGCACTGGGCGCCGTAGGCCTTGGCTGACTCAACCGCCCCCCAGACCATGCCCCAACCGTCAATCGAGCCGTCGCGGACGCGGAAGGCGCGCTGGATGCCAGGGTTGAGGCGCGGCTCGATACGCAACGCCTCAGCGACGTCGAGCTCCTCGGCCGGCACGTGGGTCTCCCGTGCGGCGGGTAGGAAGCGGGTGGAGAACTCCGGGTCGTCATGCGGGCCGACGACGAACAGGCCGCCGGTCTCCTCCACCGAATCGGGGTGGATGCGACGCAGAATCTCATTCTCCTCGGCGCACTCCGTGGCCGAGTGGGGATCCGAGATGACGTAGCGGCCGCCGGAATGGAGGAGGCCGTGGAAACGCCCGGAGGTTCCCTGTGCCAGGTCGGCACGCTCGACAAGGACGGCAGCGAAGCCGCGCATGGCAAGGTCGCGCAGGGCGCCAGCGCCTGTTGCTCCACCACCTATAACAACAACATCGGTGTTTATGGTTTTCATGGTTCTTCCGATTTCTACGCGGAAACTTATTTTCCAATCTACGGCCTTTTTCCCAGCTTGTGGTGCGAAAACTGATTTGGAGAGCGAAATTGGCCAAGTGTGCACGACCGTGCATAAGATCTGAAAACACTTGCATTACGCATGTAGAATGTGCCTGACATACGCCGAAGAAAGGCCTGACATGAACCGAGAAGATCGATCTCTAGCCGCCTATGAGGCGGCCGTCATGCACTTCATCCAGGGCGAGACGATGGAGTCAATCGCCCGCCGACTGTCCGTATCACGCTCCACCGTCTCCCGCCTCATCGCCGAGGCCAAGGAGGAGGGCCTCATCCAAATCACGATCCACCCGCCCCAGGAGGCCGCCAGCGAGATGCAGGTGCGCCTGTCGCAGATGTTTGGGGTGCGGGCCAAGGTCGTGCCCGTCCCCTTCGGCGTCAACGAGGCGCGCCGACTCAACGCCGTGGCCCAGGTGGCCGGGATCATGGTCTCCGACCTCATGAAGCCCGAAACCATCATCGGGGTGGCGTGGGGAAACACTGTGGCCGCCGTCGTCGACCACCTGGTTCCGCGCCCCGCACGCGGCTCGATCGCGGTCCAACTCAACGGCGCCGCCAACGCATCCACCAGCGGCGTGCCCTACGCCGGCTCACTCATGGAGGCCTTCGGGCGGGCCTTCGGCGCCTCCGCCCACTACTTCGCGGTCCCCGCCTTCTTTGACTTCGCCGCCACCCGAGAGGCACTCTGGCGCGAGCGCTCGATCGCCGCGGTTCGCGAGATCCAGCAACGGGCCGACATCGCCCTGTTCGGCATCGGATCTCCCACCTCGAAGAACCTCTCCATGGTCTACTCGGGTGGCTACTTGAGCGAGGAGGAACTTGACGCGCTACGCCGGGAGGGCGTGGTCGGCGACATCTGCACGGTGCTACTTCGCGCCGACGGCTCCTGGGAGGACCTGGAGATCAACTCGCGCGCCTCGGGGCCCACCCCGACGGATCTGCGCAAAATCCCGCGGCGCATCGGCGTCGTCTCCGGCTCGGACAAGGTGGTCGCCACCGTCGCGGCCCTGCGTGCCGGCCTCATCACGGATCTCATCATCGACGAGGACTCCGCCGACCTCCTCTACGAGTACGCGGTTCGCTCCACGCAGGGGGCGAAGCGGTGATTCGGCCAGCAACGGCCAGGGATGTGCGGGCCATCTACGAGATCGTCAGCCCCTATGCGCACCGGCGCATCCTCGTGGCTAAAGACCTCATCGACTACTTCGAGCACCTACAGGAGTTCGTGGTGGCGGAGGTCGACGGCGAGGTGGTCGGTTGCGGCGCCCTCCACGTCTTTTGGGAGGACATCGCCGAGATCCGCACGCTCGCCGTTCGTGAGGAGTTTCGCGGGCGCGGTGTGGGCAAGGCGATCGTCAACGAGCTTGAGGGGCGCGCCCGCACCCTGAGAATCAGTCGCCTGTTCTGCCTCACCTTCGAGGTCGACTTCTTCGCGAGGCTCGGCTACTGCGGTATCGACGAGGCGCCCGTCAGCCCCGATGCCCTCCGCGAACTACTCCTCTCCCACGACGACGGCACCGCCGAGTTCCTCGACCTCGCCCGGGTCAAACCCAACACTCTTGGCAACTCGCGCATGCTCAAGGAACTTTAGGGCCCGACGAGGCGCGACTGGCGGGCCAGGCTGGCTCGTGAAGCGGGTCCGGCCTAGCTCAGCGGCTCTGGGATCCGGCGAGGAAGTTCGCCGCCATCCGTAGCCCGATTGGGGCTTGGAGGCCGACGAGGGTGAGGATAATCGTCGTCATGATTCCCGTCCTTGTGGCCGTTGCTGCCACGCCGACAACCACGACAGCGGTGGCGACGAGCGCCGCCGTGCGGGTGAGGCGAGCTGCGGCGACGACGTCGGCGTCCGCTCGTCGTGATAGCGCGATCAGGTAGGCGCCCACCACCACGAGTACCGTGCCCGCGCCCGCCGGGGTGAGGGCGACGAGCGCGTCGTGTTTGCCGGAGATCTGGATGAGCAGACCGATGGCGAAGATGCTCAGCGCGAGCACGCCGAGCACGCCCCCTGCGCGGGCGAGCTTGAGTTCGTTCATGGCTTCGATGCTAGCGGAAGGCGGAATTGGCCCGAAACCTGCTCGGCGAGGCCGTCGCAGAGGACGCCGTCGAGGGCCGGGCCGAGGCGCTCGGGCGGCAGCGCGGTCGCGGTCAGGAGGTCCTCGTAGCCGTGCGGGCCGGCGCGCAGGGCGGCCATGATTTTCCCGCGAGCCTGCCGGTTCGTCCCCTCCCACGCCTGCGTGCGGCGACGGTGGGCGTGGCTGTCGCCAGGGTGACCGGCGAGGTTCCACTCGCAGCGCGCGGCCAGCGGGCACCCCTCACACGCGGGCGCGCGGGCGGTGCAGGCTAGCGCGCCGAACTCCATGATGGCGGCGTTCCAGCGCCAGGCGCGTTCGCCTGAGGGGACGAAGGCTTGCGCGCGGGCGAGCTCGGCCTTCGTCTGCGAAGGTGCGGGCAGAGCCTGGCCGTGCCAGCGGGCGAGCACGCGGCGGATGTTGGTGTCGAGCACGATGCTGTAGCCACGGAAGGCGAAGGCAACGACGGCGGCCGCCGTGTAAGGGCCGACCCCCGGCAAATCGAGAAGGTCGTCGTAGGTAGTGGGGAAGGAGCCGCGCTCCACGATGGCGATCGCGGCCTCCTGGAGGCGCAACGCGCGGCGCGGGTAGCCCATGCGATCCCAGGCGATGAGAACCTCGGCGGGGGAGGCCGCCGCGAGGTCGGCGGGGGTGGGCCAGCGCTCCAGCCACGCCCGCCACACCGGCTCCACGCGGGCGACCGGGGTTTGCTGGCTCATCACCTCACATACGAGGATCGCCCACGGGTCCGTCGTCTCGCGCCACGGTAGCGGGCGCGCATGCTGAGCGTACCAGCGGGTCAGGGCCGCGTAGGCGAGTTCTGGTTCGGGTGCCACGGGCCTCACTATAGCGGCGCCCGGCGCGCATCGCTCCCGCGGCGCGGGATTGCCGCTACGGTAGGGACGTGAACGAAACTCCGAAGCGCGGCAAGCAGGCGGGTCGTGGTGCACCGCGCCCGGCGGGCGGGCGCGCCCAGGCAGGCCGCGGGCGTGGTGCCGATCGCCCGACGCGCGGAGAAGGATCAGGCCGCGACGAGCGCGCGAGGCGCGGGAGTGCGGCGCGCGGAGAACGCGCGGTCCCCGGTAGCGAGCGGCGGGCCCGCGGCGAGCGCCCGGTTCGGGAAGACGGCAAGCGCCGTACCCGAGGTGGCGCGGCCACTTCGGCGCGTGGGGTGCGCGGCGGCCGCCCGGCTCCGGGGCGAACGGGTCACGGCAGGCAGTCGGCGAAGCGACCGGTGTCCGCCCGCCCGTCACCGCGCAAGCAGAAGGATCCGGCGCGGGCAGCGTTCCGGCGTCGTCTGCTGACCGTCCTCCTCGTCATCCTGCTCGCGGTCGGAGCCACGTTCGTGGCCGTCAAGTACGCGCTGTCGAAGATTGAGAAGCACACCGTGCCGGTCAACCCGGTCGAGCAGTTTGAACCCGTGGCGTGTAGCTCGGGCTCGCTCAGCACGGCGGTCAACAGCGCGGGCGGCGCTGCGGGCCAGCAGGTCACGCTGAGCGCTTCGATCACGAACAAGGGCGAGGCCCCCTGCTACTTTGACGCCGCCGACCTCCGCCTTCAGCTCACCTCGGGCGACCAGACCGTCTATGACAGTCAGGTGTGTTCCTCAGGGCCGGCGAGCAAGATCCTTCTTCTCGACGCCGGCATGACCACCACGCAGGCCCTTTCCTGGAACGGCGTCAACGCGGGCGCGAACTGCCAGGGGAAGTCGATCGCGGGCGCTGGAACCTACGTGGCCCGGATCTTGCTAGGTTCCGACCCGCTCCTTCAGTCCGGCTACGTTTTCGAACTGAGCGGCTCGGGCGTGGCGACGGGCGGGCGTAGCGTCACGAATGAGGGCGAGAGCGCAGGCGACTCGACCGGCAGTGCGGGCCCCGAGGCGGGCTCCACCGACGGGAAAGCGGTGACCGGCGCAACGGACGGCTCCGACACTACGGACGGCGTTGCCGGCGACGGCGAGCGATCCAGTAATTCCGGCGAATCTTCAGACGCCCCGAGGTGAGCCCAGCTCGCGTTGGCCACCACGTCGTCTTCGAAGTCGAGCTCGACGGCGTTGTCGCTTGTGGAAGCAGCGCGGACCGGCGCAACCACTGAAGACATAGTGCTGCCAAAATATTGGACTCGGTGGGATAGTACTCCCGGCGAGAGTCGGCGGCTTACATGCACGATGTCGGAAGCCGTTGCTTCACGCTACGCGTCCAGCGGCAGTACCGCCCGCGCAGCCGCGGCCACGTCGTCCACCGCCCGCAGGCGCATTCCCGCGGGCGCGGTGATCTTCTCCGAGGTCCGGGGCAGAATAGCCGTGTGGAAGCCCAGGCGAGCGGCCTCATTTAGGCGCCGCTGAAGCCCAACCACCGGACGTAGCTCACCGGTCAGCGACACTTCGCCCACCGCGATCACGCCCGGGGCCAGGGGAAGATTAGAAGCTGCGGACGCCAGTGCCAGCGCGATCGCCACGTCTACGCTCGGCTCAAGCGCCTTGGCCCCGCCCACGGTGGAGACGAACACGTCGTTGCGCTCGAAGTGGACCCCGAGGCGCGACTGGAGCACGGCCAGCATCATCGCCACACGCGAGCTATCCACCCCGGAGGTGGTCCGCCGCGGCGGACCGGCCGCAGGCACCGACAGTGCCTGCACTTCAACCGGCATAGGCCGACGCCCCTCGAGTGTGACCGTAACGCACGTGCCCGCAACGGTGAGGTTCCGGGCCGAGAGGAAGAGCCCCGACGGATCGGCGAGTCCTACGATCCCCGAGTCGACCAGCTCGAAGCACCCCACCTCGTCGGTAGCACCGTAGCGGTTCTTCACCGCGCGCACGAGCCGCAACCGCGAGTGGCGATCGCCCTCGAACTGGCACACGACATCCACCAGGTGCTCGAGCACACGCGGGCCGGCAATCGAGCCATCCTTCGTCACGTGCCCGACCAGCAACACCGGCAGGTCGGAGGACTTTGCCGTGTTGACCAGCGTGGACGTCACCGAGCGCACCTGCGCCACCCCGCCCGCGGAACCCTCCACATGCGGATCCATGATCGTTTGCACCGAGTCAACGATGAGCAGCGACGGACGCGAATCGGCGATGTGCCCCAAAATCTTCGCCAGATCCGCCTCCGCCGTGAGCAACAGATGTGGGTGCAGGGCGCCGATGCGTTCGGCGCGCGAGCGCACCTGCGAGGCCGACTCCTCACCCGTCACGTAAAGCACCGGGTTGCGCCCCGCCTGCACGGCCTGTTCGGCCGCCTTCGCTGCCACGTCCAGCAGCAACGTAGACTTGCCGACTCCGGGCTCACCCGCCAACAGGATGACGACACCGGGTACGATCCCACCCCCGAGCACCCGGTCCAGTTCGGGCACGCCCGTGGGCTCCTTGATCGAAGCCTGCTGAGAGACCTCCGTGATCGGCGTCGCCGGAGAGCGCGGTGTAAGGGCGGAGATCTTCGCGCCTGCGGGAGGTGTGCCCTCCTCGATCGTGCCCCACGCCTGGCACTGCGCGCACCGGCCTACCCACTTGACGGTGGTCCACCCGCACTCGCTACATCTAAACGTCTGATTCTTTGCCATGCCCCAAGGCTATCGACGCCGTCCGACAAATCTGTTCGCGAAGGCCTCCAACAGGGAGGGCTCGCCCGAGACGATGAGGACGTCTCCGTTGCCGATTGTCGTCTCCGGCGAGGCGTACTCGAAGGGCTGGCCGGGGGACTTGACACCGATCACCGTCACGCCGAAGCGCTGGCGCACGTTTGACTCCGCTAGCGAAAAGCCCACCAAATCCCGCGGCGGGATCATCTTCACGATCGTGAACTGATCCTCCATCTCGATGTAGTCCAGCATGCGCCCGGAGAGCATGTGGGCCACGCGCTGACCGGCGTCGTACTCGGGGTAGACGACGTGATGGGCGCCGATACGCTTGAGGATGGTGCCGTGTTCACGCGAGGTGGCCTTCGCCCAGATGTCCGGGATCCCCATGTCGACCAGGTTCGCGGTGATGAGAACCGAGGCCTCCAGGGCGCCGACCCCAACGACGGCGACGTCGAAGTCCTCAGCGCCCAGCTGGTGGAGGGCCTCCGCCGAGCGTGCGTCCGCCTCGACGACGTTGAAACGGTGGCTCCACTGCTGAGCCAAGTCGGGATTCGTCTCGACGGCGAGGATCTCCTTGTCCAGCTTGTCGAGCGTGACGGCGATGGCCGAGCCGAAGCGGCCCAGCCCGATGACGAGCGTGGCGTTGTCCGCGTAAGTGTTTGGCATGGTGTTCTCTTTCTACCGCTTAGCCGATGATGGGGCGGTCTTCGGGGAGTCGGATGACGCGACGGCGTGTGCGAAGCGCGAGCGCCGCTGCGAAAGTCATCGTTCCCAGACGCCCCAGGTACATGAGAAGGATGAGGATGAGCTTGGCCGAGTCGGGCAGGTCGGCCGTGATCCCGGTGGATAGGCCGCAGGTGGCGAACGCCGAGATCACGTCGAACAGGACACGCGAGAGCGGGAAGTTGGATTCGTGCAGAATGATGAGCGTGGAGGTCCCGACGAGGAAGGCGCCGAGGAAGGTTGCCGAAATGGCGAGTCGAATGACGTCGGGCGGGATGCGTTTGCCGAATGCCTCCGTGTCGCGATCGCCGCGGGCCTCGGCGATAATCGCGAGGAGCAAGACGGCGAAGGTCGTGACCTTGATGCCGCCGCCCGTGGAGGCCGAGCCCGCACCTATGAACATGAGTACGTCCATGACGAACCACGTCGCCTCCGACATCGAGCCGATGTCCACGGTCGCCATCCCCGACGAGCGCGGCGTCGTTCCCTGGAAGAAGGACGCGAGCACCTTCTCGTTCGTCGTGAAGTCAGCAAAAGCGCCGTTCCATTCGAACGCCGCGACCATGAGGATGCCGGCCAGCCACAGCACCGCGTAAGTGACAACCGTGATCTTCGTGTGTAGCGACCAGCGCTTGGGGGAGCGCAGGTTACTCGAAATGTTGTAGATGACGGGGAAGCCGATCGCGCCGGCCACCGTGCCCAGAATGATGGGCAGGCTGATCGCCCAGTTGCCGACGAACGGGGTCAGGTCCGGGCCGATGATGACGAATCCGGCGTTGTTGAACGTAGAGACCGCCATGAAGATCGAGTGGCCCAGCGCCCCGAGGAACGTACCCTCCACCTCCATGATCGAGGGGAACATGACGAGTACGAGCAGGCCCTCCACCGTCAGGGAGGTGATGACGACGGACTGCAGCAGCGCGCCGACGTCGCCCAGTCGGGACTTTCGCTCCGAGGCCGCAAGGATGCGCTGGGTGAGGCCGATGTGACGGGAAACCGCGCGGGCGAGGATGGAGGCGAGCGTCATGACGCCCCAGCCGCCGATCTGGACGCCGATGACGACGACGATCTGCCCGAAGACCGTCCAGTGGGAAGCCATGTCGACGACGGTCAGGCCCGTCACGCATACTGCGGACGTGGCTGTGAAAAGCGCCTCAATGAAGGTGGCCGTGCCGGGGTTGGCCGTAGCGAACGGCAGGAGGAGCAGGGAGGTGATGAAAAGGATGATGAAGGCGAAGACGAGCATGGCCAGGCGGGCCGGCGAGTGGCGGGCAAGGTGATCGGCGCGCTCGCGGAAGCGTGAGGCAAGGTGTCGCCTCGTCGCGGTTTGGATCGCGCTCATGTCACCTCCTCTTTCATCCCTGCGACAATCGTGCCACACTACGCCGGCGTGTGATCAAATTGCCGCACGCAGCGCGAGTATTTCCCTTCAAATTGCGGATTGAAGGTGTTCGTTGGGAAAAAATCGGGTATGGTGTAAATCGAAGTTCTGGGGTCAACGTGCCCATACACACACTCGATAAGAGCCTTCGGGCGATGCAAGGACGGTCTAGGATGGCGCAATTTCCGCCCTCGGAGCCGCAGTTTGTGACTGTGGCCGAAGTTGCCGATCTGGCGCGGGTTTCGCGCATGACGGTCTACCGGATGATTCATTCCGGTGAGCTTCCGGCTGTCCGGGTTGGGGGCTCCTACCGGGTTCCGAAGTCCGCGGTTGACGCGCTCCTTTCGGGTGGCATGGATCAAGCACAGTCCCGCGGCGCTTAAGCCATTTTTGTGTTCTGCCCGTCTGTTGTAGACTTTCAAAGTTGTATCTGGCGGGCCAACGATCGGAGGTAACCTATGGGTTCCGTTATTAAGAAGCGTCGTAAGCGCATGTCGAAGAAGAAGCATCGCAAGCTGCTTCGCAAGACGCGTCACCAGCGTCGTAACAAGAAGTGAGTCGGGTTTCCCGATGACGTGAGCCGGCCTCAGGGCCGGTTCTCTTGTATCTACTGCGTCTACGCCCGCGCTTGGCGCCGGATCCCGCCGAGCACGCCCGCCGGGCTACGCGGGCCCTGTTGGTGTGACACTCCTGGATAACGGACCGGTTGGTGCATATCTTACGACCCGGGTAGGATGCGCATTCTGGAGGAAGTGCGCCAACCGTGTTAGGATCGTTTAAGATTCAACGAGAGGTGGAGGACGATGGCTAACTGGCTCAACCAGTCGGAGCAGAAGGCGTGGCGAGCATTTCTCACCGGCCAGGCGCGGGTGCTGGAGGCGATTAATCAGGATATGGTCAACGATTCCGGCCTCACTCTTAACGAATACGAGGTGCTAGTGCGTCTCTCGGAGTCCCCGGATCACCGGCTGCGCATGTCGAACCTCGCGGAGAACCTCGTCCACTCTCGTTCACGTCTGACCCACACGGTCAAGCGTCTAGAAGAGGTGGGATACGTGTGCCGCACGCGATGTCCGGAGGATCGGCGTGGCATCATCTGTTGCCTGACGGAGGAGGGCTTTTCCAAGCTCGAACACGCGGCCCCGATGCACGTTGACTCGGTACGCAAGCACCTCGTGGATCATTTCACCACTGAGGAGTTCCTAGAGCTTGGCAAGCTCTTTGCCAAGGTCGGCTGCACCGAGGAGCCCGTGGCACAATAGTGCCCATGGATATTACGACGGTTCACCTGGTTCGCCACGGCGAAGTTCATAACCCCGAGGCCGTTCTCTACGGCCGTCGCCCCGGCTACCACCTGTCCGAGCTAGGCCGGGAAATGGCGGACGAACTTGCCCTCGCCTTCGTTGGACACGATGTGCGCGCCGTCATCGCATCCCCGCTCGAGCGTGCGGTGGAGACGGCGACGCCGACGGCCGAGTTGTTTGACCTGACCGTGGAGACGGACCGGCGCCTGATCGAGGCAGACAACAAGTTCGAGGGCGTTGCCGTCAACAAGAATCGCTGGATCCTGGCCCACCCGCGCTACTGGTCGTGGTACGTCAACCCCTTTGAGCCCTCTTGGGGGGAACCCTACCCGGAGGTGATTGAGCGCATGTCGCAGGCGATCGCCCGCGGCATCGACGAGGCCCGCGGCGGGGAGGCTGTGCTCGTGTCCCATCAGCTGCCGATCTGGACGATGCGCCGCTTTGTGGAGCGCAAGACCATCGCCTCCGATCCGCGCAAGCGGGAGTGTTCGCTGTGCTCGGTCACCTCGCTCACGTTTGCCGGCAAGCAGCTGCTGTCCCTGGACTACTGGGAGCCGGTGGGGCACCTCTTGCGCGGCGCAGCCGACATGGTCCCGGGCACGTCCGAGGCTACGGAGCTCGCCTAGCTTCCGGCAGTCCAACCTGCGTCAAACTCTTAGAAGCTCCTAGCCGCGCTCAGCGGTTGCCGTACAGGCCACCCTCGTCGCGATCCTCGTCGTGCTTGTCGTCGAGGCGCTCGTCCTCCTCGGGTAGGCGGCCCTCTTCGCGCATGCGCTCCTCGTAGGCCCGACGCCGGTTGCGCGCTTCAAGCCGGGCGAGGAACTCCGGGTCGTCGTCGGGAGCGACGGGCCCCTTGGGCGGCTGGGGCCGCGAGAACGGGTTCTGCCCACCGAAGGAGGGGGAGGGGTAGTCGGAGGTGAAGATGTGCTGGTACTTAAAGTAGAGCCAGATCAGGGCGCCGAGTACGGGCACCAGCGCGATGAGGATGAGCCACAGCGGCTTCGAGATCTTCGCGGGCATGGCGGAGGAGTCGGTGCGCGCACAGTCGATGAACGTGTAGATGATCAGCGCGACCGCGAAAATGATAGGCAATACTCTGAGCACGGTTTCACCCTAGTTCACTTTCTCGCGGAACTGTAGCGCTCACGCCGACAGCGAGATGAGCAAGATGACGGCGTAGTACAGTTCGAACAGCCCGGTGTTGCGAAGCACGGCAATGAGGTCGCGGCCCGTGGCGCCTTTGAGTACGGGTGGGATCAGGAGGAGCGGGCCGAGGGCGATAGCAATCGAACCCATGAGGGCCTGCCAGTGGCCGATCCCGATCACGACGGCGCTGGCTAGCGCGCCGACGAGCATGGCCACGTAGGCCCAGCGAGCGCGTGCGTCGCCGAGGCGGACGGCGAGCGTGCGCTTGCCGGTGACGGCGTCGGTGGGGATGTCACGGATGTTGTTGACCATGAGCAGCGCGCAGGCGATCAGCCCCACGCCCGTGCCCGCGACCCAGGACATCCAGGGCGCGGTGCCAGTCTGCGTGTAGGTGGTGGCGACGGTTGCCATGTAGCCGAAGAAGATCATGACGAACACCTCGCCCAGGCCCATATAACCGTAGGGGTGCTTGCCTCCCGTGTAGTACCAGGCGGCGAGGATCGCCAACCCGCCTGCGGCGATGAGCCACCATTGGCCGGACAGTGCCACGAGAGTGAGGCCGGCCGCGGCGCCGAACGCGAAGCAGACGAAGGCGGCGGCCTTAACCACCTGCGGGGAGGCCTTGCCGCCGCCGGTGAGGCGGGGCGGGCCACTGCGGACGTCGTCGGTGCCGCGCACCCCGTCGGAGTAGTCGTTGGCGAAGTTGACCCCGATCTGGAAAAAGAGTGCGACCGCCGCGGCGAGCAGGGTGCGGGGCAGAGAGAAGCCGCCCTCGTAGACGGCTACGGCACATCCCGCCACGACCGGGGAAACCGCCGCGGGGAGCGTGCGGATCCGCGCGCCTTCGAGCCAGTCGTTGAGGGTCGCCATGTGTTCCTGCCTTTCAGCCTTCGCTATTCTACAACCCGAGGTAGCCTTCGACGGTCTCGGCGAGCGCCCGCCGGTTGACCTTGCCGGAGTCCGTCATCGGCAGGCCCCCAATGTCGCTCACGCCGACGACGTAGGTGGGCGCCCAGCCCTCGCCCAGCTCGAGCTTGACCCAGCTGCGCATCACCGTGATGTCGCAACTCTGTGCGGCGTTGACCGCGTCGTCGACGACGGCGACCACCGCCTCCCCCCATTCCGGGTGCGGGACTCCGACGACGACGGCGCGGTGGCCGGTCTTCGCCAGGGACTCCTCGATGAGGCTGGGCATGACGGTGAGCCCGCCGGTGGTGATGGCGTCGTCGATCCGGCCTAGGACCTCGAGCGCGCCGCCGCTGATGCGGCCGGCGTCGCGGGTGAGGTGTGTGGCGGGGGAGCCGGGAGCGCGCAGGCGCGCCGGCGGGTCGAACCCCTCATCAGTGCCGAGATAGCAGGTGGCGACGACGGTGCCGCGCAGGGCGATCCGCCCGTCGTCGATTAGGATCTCGGTGTCGCCGATGGGGCGCCCGTCGTAGACGCAACCCCCGCAGGTCTCGGTCATGCCGTAGGAAGTGTGGACCGTCAGGCCGGCGGCGCGGGCGGCGTCCAGCACAACCGTGTCCGCCGCCGCGCCCCCGACCAGCACGGTCGCCCCACGAAGGGCCCCCGTCAATTCAGGGTTAGCGAGGATGCGGCGCAACTGGGTGGGGACCACGGAGAGGTAGGTAGGCACTGGCTCGGCGCCATCCGGGGCGGAGCCGGCCGGGCGCAACGCGCCGCGAATGGCAGCCGGCTCGGCGAGGTTGATGTAGGCCGGGCGCAGCGCCGCCGCGCGCTGCGGGGTGGCCCCGGCGGCGAGAGCTTCGAGCTCGGCGAGGCAAGCGCGGGCGACGGTCTGGAATCCGGCGATGTGGTCGAGGGGAAGCTGGCACACCCAGCGGCCAGGCCCGCCGAAGGCGGCGTGGGTCGCGTGGGCGGAGGCTGTGAGGGACTGCCATGACAGGGCAACGATCTTGCCCTGCCCGGTGGTTGAGCCGGAGGTGCGCATGAGCAGGCCCGTGCCCGCGGGGACGGGAAAGCCTTCCGCCTGAAAACCGGCGATCTCATCGGCCACGGCCCGCCGGTCGGTTCCGGGGGCGACCACGAACAGCGGTTCGGGGTCGCCCCCGGCCAGCCACGTGCGAAGGGCGGCCATGACGGCGTCGTGGACGCGCTCCAGCGCCGGCCTGCCGCGCCCACCGTCGATAATCTTCATCCCTCTATCGTCGCTTTGCGGGCGCCCCACTTCAAATTGCGCGCGCCCGGACAGGCCGAGGCGCGGGCTGAGAGCGGCCGGCCACCGCGTTCACCAGGCCATGCCGCGTCGGGCGATCGACAGGACGGATGCGACCAGGCACAGCGTCACGGTGCCCACGAGCACGAGCGTGCCAAAAGCACCCAGCCCCAGGAGGGCGCCGATCCCGGTTCCGTTGGCGAGCAGCGTCGCGCCGAGGGCGAGTGTGCCGATGGGGAACGTCAACGCCCACCAGCCCGGCGCGAACGGCATGCGCCGAATAAAGCCGCGCAACGTCATCGCCGTGGCCCACCCCACCAGCGGGATTCCGGCCACCAGCATGAACCAGCCGTAGGCGTTGGCCACCCCCTGCGCGCTGTCCGCGTAATCGGGCAGCAGCATGTATTTCGCTTGCGCGCCAATCGCCTGTGCCGCCGCCGTCGACTGGCCCACCATGCCAAGCGGGATCCAGGCGCTCGCGCTCGCGGCCAGCGGCAACGGCTCGACCCGCCAGTGGTGGTGATAAGCGGAGGCGAACACGGCCACGCCAAGGAAGAGGGAGAGGAAGAAGGAGGCCGCCGACATCGTCAACAGCCAGAATTGGGAGACCTCCGAAACGTGGGGGACGAGGCCGGAGCCCGTCGTCGCCGTCACCATCGGCCCGACGACAGCCAGGCCCCACACCGTGGTCGGGGTGCTCACAACGCGGGACGCGGCCCCTTGGCGGGACGATTTCGGCCGTATCTTGGTATATGTGAAGATACGGCTCAAATCGTCCCGCCAAGGGACGCCTGCCGACGCCAACAAGAGTAATGCAAATCCATCACGTTGCGTCCGTTATGCGGATATCGGCTACCCCACGAAGCATGGGGGCATAATCAAGTGGAAAGGTGGCGTGAAATACATTTGTTACCCGTGCATTCCCGTGGGCACCACATGGGTGTGCACGTTTGCGAATGAGCGAATCCGTGAGCTTAGTTAGAATGAGCGGATTGTCTTCCGCTGGCCAGGCAGTTGCAATTCCCAGCGTTGTTAACAGCCCACGTCCGGATTGGCCAGTCTTTTGGCTTTGAAAGCTTTGAAATAATGGCATCAGATAGCTCCCGAAGTGTGCTGGCTGCCGCGGTGGTCGTGCTTCTTCCCACGTTGGCACTCGCCGTTGACAATGTCGTCTATTACGTCTCGCCGCGGGCCGGCAATGAGACGCCGTGGCTCATATCAAACGCTCTGGTGACCGGCACGCCGGTCGCGATCGTTGCTCACGTCCTCTGGTTCCTCGTCGGAGCGGCAGTCTACCTCGCGATGCGCCGGGAGGGCTGGGGATTCGAGAGCAGGGCGAATCAGGCACCCGCGCGTCGTCGTGCCTACTTGTGGCTGGTCGGCGCGCTCGCGGCCTTCACCCTGCTGGCCGCCTACAGTATCTTGGAGCGGGACCTTGCCCCGCTCTTCCAACGCCTGGGGATCGACGCGCTGATCAATGGCGAGCAAACGGGCGAGGGCTCGAGCGTTGGGAACTATGCAGGCTATAACCCCACGCTCGCTTTCCTTAGCCCAATCATCGTGGGCGGCGCGGAGGAGATCGCGAACGTCGGCATCATTGCACTGCTCTCGCGCCGTTACGGGCGCGGCTGGGGTTTCATCCTTGCCGTGTCGGCGTTGGTACGCGGCGTCATCCACCTGCACCACGGGTCGCTGGCCATCCTGCTCGCCTTCCTGCCACTGTCAGTTTTCGCGGTGGCCTTCTTCCGCACGACGGCGATGGTGAGTCCGCTGGTGGTCGGGCATATGCTGTGGAACTTCGCGGCGCAGGCGAACGGGGCGATCGGCCAGTCCCTCGCAAGGGAGATCGCCTACCCCCTCGTCACCTACCTGCTTCCGCTGGCAACGGTTGGACTGCTCGTCATGGCGATCCTACGCGCCTGCGGTTGGCAAACGTCGCGCCGGCGTGAGCCACGGCGCTAGTGGCTCACGCGTACAACCCGAAGCCCGACACAACTCCTGAATATGAGCTCTGCCAGGCCCAGCGATCGGCCGTCGAGATGTCCAAGTGAACTGTCGGGGTTATGCCGGAATCTGGGGGCGAAAGCGGGTGAGGGCGTCATGCCAAAAGTCCCGCTGTTGTGCATTAGCTCCAAGAAGGGGCGGACCTTTTTTGTGGGAAAGCACAGGGTCTTGAGTGTGGTGCCGTTCATAGACTGGAGCTGACTCAAGGGGCACCGGCGATCCACTTGAGAGGAAAGCTTGCAAGTTCAAGGAGGAACGACGTGACTACCAGCATCCAGCCTTCCGACCTCACCTTCACCTACGGTGAGCGTCCGAAAGAAGTCCAAGACCGCGAAGTACGAGGAAAGGCCAGTCCTCGCGCGGAGAAGCTCATTTCGCAGTATTACGACGCCAAGCTCATGCTTGACTGCACATTCCCCATCGCCTACACCAAGGCGTGGGAGGAAGCCAAAGGCAACCATCCGCTACTGCGCCGAGGCCTAGCGTTCAAGGCCGCCTTCTCGGCTCTCGAGCCCAACATTCGCCCCGGCGAACTCATCGTCATGAGCCGTAACCGTTACGTGCGAGGCGCTTCGCTCGTGCCCTGGACCGCAAATAGTGCGATCCTCCAGGAGGAAGAGCGCACGCAGCGCCTCTCCGGGCGTGCATCGAACAAGGCCCTCGAGGACGTGACCATCCTGGCAACCGGCGGAGGCGTCGTCGCGGAAGACACCGAAGATCTGATCTCTATCTCCAAGCGCTACGGCCTGCCTCGCGAAGAGTACGAAGGCATGCTCGAGGCCTGTCGCTATTGGGAGAACACCTCGGTTGAGGAAACGTCTTGGATGTGGGGCAAGATGCACCCCGAGTATGACACGCTCGTGAAGTTCAAGGACGCCGTCCTCATGAGTTCCGACATGGAATACGGTAACCGCCACGGCCGTTCCGTCAACTCCTATGCGGTGGTCTTCACCCTCGGCTTCGAGGGAATGAAGAAGCGCTGTCGCGAGCTGATTGAGGAGCACTGCCACGACGGCGAGAACGTGGATAAGGTCGCTTTCTGGCTCGGCACGATCGCCACCATCGAAGGTGTCCAGGCGTGGATGCGCAAGTATGTTGCCGAGGCCCGCCGTCTCGCTGACGCCGAGTCCGACGCCGACCAGAAGCAGGAATACCTCGATATCGCCGAGCGTCTCGAGTGGGTGGTGGACAATCCGCCGCGGAACTTCATGGAGGCTGTCCAGCTTCACTGGACCGCTCAGCTTGAGGTCTACAACGAGATGCAGGGCTCGGGCTTCTCGCCGGGTCGTCTCGGCGCCGTGCTCTATCCTTACTGGAAGAAGGATATCGACGACGGCGTCCTCACCCGCGAATTCACGCTCGAAGTCCTCGAGTGCATGCGCGTGAAGTACACCGAGTTGGAGATCGCGACCTCCACCGCGACCACAGGTATTCTGGCGGGCAACACGTTCAACAACATCTGCCTCGGTGGCCAGAACCCCGACGGTACGGCTGGTGACAACGAGCTGGAGATCCTCTTCCTGCAGGCGTGCATCAATATGCCAACCGTTTCCCCAACGCTGACCGTTCTCTACGACGGCAAGCTTTCTCAAGCCTTCCTCAACAAGGCAATCGAGTGCAACAAGACTGGTGCAGGAATGCCCGCTTGGGTCAACAACCGCGTGGGTATCGAGTACTGCATGAAGTACTTCCAGGATGAGCACATCACGATGGAGGACGCTCGTTCGTGGTCGGTTGGCGGCTGCTTGGAGATTCAGCCGGGCGCAATAGCCTACGGTAAGGTCGGCGCCGGCGCCTACTCATCCTCGGGCATCAACTTTATCAACGTCCCCAAGATCCTCGAGCTTGTCCTGTTCGATGGCAAGGATCCGCGAACCGGCATCCAGGTCTTCCCCGAGAAGCACCTTCCGTTGGAGACTTTCGACGAGGTGATGGATGACTTTAAGGAGAAGTTCTTCGAGGTCACCCGCATCTTCCAGGAGCTGTACAACTTCAAGACGAAGTCGGCGTTCGAAATCGACCAGCCGATTCTGTTCTCGGCCCTGACAAGCGACTGCTTGGAGAAGGGTGCAGACATCGATCACGAGGGCAACCGCTACAACCGTTGCTTTACCACGTGGATCACCGGCCAGGTCAACGCGGCGAACTCGCTTGCCTCCCTGAAGAAGAACGTGTTCGAAGACAAGGCCTTCACCCTTGAGGAGCTCAAGGACGCCCTGCTGAACAACTTCGGCTATGAGTCCGCGCTCATCACGGGCAACTTCTCCATGATGGAGCAGGAGAAGAAGGACTCCAACCCCGATTGGGAGCGCATCCACGCACTGTGCACGAGGGCGCCGAAGTTCGGTAACGACGACCGCTACGTCGACGACATCTACGTCCAGGTCTCCCACACCTTCCGCGATGCCGCCGAGTCCACTACCGACGTCTTCGGGCGCAAGTGGGTTGGCTCGATGCTCTCGACGTCGACGCACGGCCCGCTCGGCCAGGCGGACATCGCCTCACCGGATGGCCGCCTTGCTGGCGTTACGCTCGCCGACGGCGGACAGTCGCCGTACCCGGGTACCGACCTTAACGGCCCGTACGCGGTTTTGAACTCGGCTGTGTCGATTGATCACTCCGATTTTAAGAACACTCAGCTGAACATGAAGGTTCACCCCGCATCTATCAAGGGCCCTCAGGGTTCGAAGAAGATGCTGCAGATGATCAAGGCTTTCATGGATCAGGGCGGTTACCACATCCAGTTCAACGTGGTTGATTCGCGCATGCTCAAGGATGCGCAGAAGCGTCCGGACCAGTACCGCAACCTGTTGGTTCGCGTGGCCGGGTTCACCCAGTACTGGGTTGAGGTGGCCAAGCCGATTCAGGACGAGCTGATTGCCCGCACCGAGTACGAAGAGGTCTAATCGAACCTTGCTAATGGCCGGGGCATGATTGCGGCACTGCGCCCCAATCATGCCCCGGCTTTTCGGCACCGAGATAAGGATTGGTCATGTCTAACGTTTCAACCTCACAAGCTAGTCCCTCGCGGCCGGTTCGCGCCGACCATGCGGGCTATGAGCGTTACGCCCGCCGCGCGGTGATCGGCTCCGCGCTTTCCACATTCTGGTCCGGGGCATTGATCTTCGGCTACCCGGGCGTGATGAAGTCGATTTGGGCCGATAAGTTCGACGCGACGCCGGGACAACTGGGCTGGGTGATGACATTCGTCGTTCTCTCGCTCGGCATTTTTACCTTCTTTGCAGGCAAGTGGCATATGGCACTCGGTACCCGCCGCTCCTACCTGGTAGGCACGTGTGTGCTGGTGGCGTGCATGCTCATCGTCATCTATGCGCCCAATATCTGGTTCATCTACCTGTTTGCCTTCCTCAACGGCACCGCCTCATGTTTCGTATATTCACCCTCCCTGGCGACGGTGCAGAATTGGTATCCGAACCGGCGTGGTTTGGTGACGGGCATCGTCAACCTTGTCTTCGGCCTGTCGGCAGCGGTCATGTCTCCGCTTTTCAAAGTGATGTTCGACGCCTGGGGATACGCTGGCATGGGATGGGCCCTCATTGTCGCGATCGTCGTGACGAACCTGATCGCCGCGGCCATCACGGAAATGCCAGATCGTACGGCGCTGACCGAGTCGCAAAAGCTGGCTCGCACGGCGATGATGAGCGCGAGCACAACGTCCGGGGCGGCGCTAGCTCCCGCGCCCGACGTCGAACCGAAGGTCGCCGTTCGTACCCGTTCCTTCTGGTTCATCTGGCTCGCCTGGTGTTTCATGGGTGCCGCAGGCATCTCGATGGTCACCCTCTCCACCGGTTATGGAGAATTCCTCTCGGTGAGTGGATACGCGGTGGCGGGCGTCGCCCTCTTGACAGCCTTTAACCTCACCAACGGCTTCTCCCGAATTGTGGCGGGGGCACTGTCCGACGTCATCGGGCGCAACCGCCTGGGCGCGCTGACCTTCGCGGCGGCAGCGGTGGGTTACTTTGCTTTGCCGTTCACGCATAACACCCTCGCCCTGTGCGTGATGTGTGGGCTGGTGGGCTTCGCATTCGGAACGCTGTTTGCCATCACCGCGCCACTGGGAACCGACCTTTTCGGCTTGAAGTACTTCGGCGTGATCTTCGGCTACATCTTCACGGCATACGGGTTTGTCGGTGGTCTCGTGGGGCCTCTCCTCTCCTCCTATGTGCTGGGGAAGACAGGATCTTTCACGGTAGTCTTTAGCTACCTCGGAGTGTTTTGCCTGCTAGCGGCGTTCTTCATCATACTTGCCAAGCCGAGAGAGCGCGGGAGCCGCTAGTACGCGACGGCAAGGGAGCTGATAGCAGTGGTGTGCGGTGATGTGAGCGTGAGGCAGATTCTTGGCCGGCCTGAATTGGCTGGAGCGAAGGTTCTTGGCGGAGGCGACAGCCTCGACCGCCCGGTTTCCGCCGTGACGGTTGCCGAGATTCCCGACATCTCCCGCTGGCTCAGCGGGGCCGATTTCGTCCATGGCGTCGGGCGCATGTTCGTCGAACCTGATGGAACCCTGAACGAGGACTCACTATTGGCGTGGGTGGTCAGCCTTATCGACGCCAACGCCGCCTGTCTTGCGCTCAAGACCGGACGCTACATCAACACCGTGCCCCAAAGCGTGATCGACCTCGGAAACGAGGCGGGATTCCCGATCATTGAGCTGCCCGAAGGGGCGATCCAGGCGGATATTACCGCCGTCGTCTTCCGGATGATCCTCGAGGCCAGTCAGGAACGCGAGCAGAAGCGGACGAAGCTGTTTACCGATATGGTTCGCGATCTCTTCGGCCCGCACCTCCTCAGCCACGACGCCGAACGAATCGCGGCCTACCTGCACCACCCGGTGGTCATCGTCGACCACGAGCGGAACGTCCTCGGGGCTTCAATCGAAGATGACGACGGCCCCTCACTGGACGAGGCCCGCGTAGCGATCGAACGGACCCTGGCCTCTGGGGAACAGATCTCATCCCTCGCGGTTTCTGACAACCAGTACCTTGTGCGAGGGCAGATCGATGGCGGCCAGCTCGTCGTCGCCGGCGTGGACTACGCAGGAGAACACCTCGGCTACGTGGCCATGATGGGCGAGGAACTGACACCCGACGAGATATATTTCTTCGCTTCCCTAGCCGAGGTGGTGACGGTTGACATGTCACAAAACGTCATGGTCGAAAACTCGGCCATGAGCGCCCGGCGCGAATTTTTCGCCGAAATCGCCAAGCCTGAGATCGACCTGCGGTTGGCGTCTCACCTGGCCAGCCTTATCGGGCTGACCACCACCGAGCAGATGCGGGCAGCCGTTATCGCCATCGACGGCACCGGGCGCGAATCAGGCACCGACGTCGTCGGCGATCGGCGGCTGATCAAGAAAGCGGCGAGCTACACAGCCCAGTATTTACGCGGCGTTCTCGATCCGTCGGAGAAATTCATCGTGTGCGAGTGGGAGCGAGGAGCCGGCATCGTCTTCACGGGTGAGCGCCACGCCCCCGAACGCTACCGGGCTATCGTGCAGGGAATCGTGCGCGGCCTCGGCTCAGTCTTGCGCATCACCGAGGCGCGGGCGGGGATCGGTGATGCGAGTGTGGGGATCGAAGGAATCCACGAATCGGCCCAACATGCCTTCTATGCGGTGACCTGTATCGAAACGTTCCGAATCCCGCAGAAGGTCGTGGAATACAAGGATCTGTCCTCCTACGTCTTCCTCGATACCGCCCTCGCGTCGTCAGCCAATTCGCGCACCTACGTCGAGTTTGTGCTCGGACCGCTCCTGCATCAAGACTCCGACTACGCCAGCGAACTCCTCGACACGCTCAGCGCCTACCTAGACAGCAACGCGTCCTATGCCGGGGCCGCCAAGTCTCTTCACCTGCACGTCAACACCGTGCGCTACCGAATCGAAAAGATCTCCGATCTGCTACGAGTTGACCTCGCCAGCGCGGACGGCAGGGGCGCCATCTGGCTCGCGATGCGGCTCTACCGCATACTCACCACCCAGGGCTCTTGGGAGCCCGACTCACGTTAGGGAGGAACAATGATGAAGCTGGATCCCGAAAACGAAGCCATCATCTTCGACGTCCAGGGCTTCTCCGTTCACGACGGCCCAGGATCGCGCACCCTCGTCTTCTTCAAAGGATGTCCGCTCCAGTGCTACTGGTGCTGCAACCCCGAGAGCCTGAAGATGCATCGGGAAATCATGTACCGTCGCTCTAAGTGCGACAAGTGTCATGCCTGCATTGACCGCAAGATCTGCCCCTACGATGCCATCAGCGCCGAAGGCCCCGATTCGTACATCACGATCGACCGCAGCAAATGCCTCACATGCGAGGAGATGCCCTGCGTCACCGGCTGTTACCACGACGCGCTCGGCGTCGCCGGCCAGGTCTACACCCTCGACGAGCTCGTGCGCCGCATAGAGCGGGACGCCCGTTACTGGGGTGATGGCGGCGGGGTGACGGTGGGCGGCGGCGAGATCGCCATGCAGTATCGCTTTGTTGCCAACTTCCTTCGCCGTTTGCACGAGCAGGGGATCCACACAGCGGTGGAGAGTTCCTCAATGGGCAACTGGGCTCACCTGAAAAAGATCTATGAGAACGTCGATTGGGCCTTTAACGACCTCAAACACATGGACCCCGACAAGCACAAGTGGGCCACGGGCAAGTCCAATCGCAAGATCCTTGAAAACATCGCCCACATCGCCGAGCTGGCAGCGCTGGGGGAGCTGCGTCAGATCATCCGTGTCCCGGTCGTCGTCGGCTTCAACGATGACCCGGGAAACATCGACGCCACTGTCGAATTTGTTAAGTCCATTGGGGCGAAAGAAATCAACATCCTGCCCTTCCACCGCTTGGGCGAGTCGAAGTACGAGCAGCTTGACGAGGTCTACGACGCCCGCGACCTGTGCCCGCCGACAGACGAGCACATGAACGATATCGCCGATCATATCCGCGCGGCAGGGCTCGCCTGCTACGTCGGCTCACAAACACCGTTTTAGTAAGAGGAAATGCCATGCTTGATCAGGAAACAACCTTGCGTCGCCGCGTAGACGAACTCGAAGCCGAGGGGCACTACCCGCAGATGGTCGCCCCGCTGGAGGAACTCGTCTCGCTCCTGAGATACCGGTGTAGCGGTGGCGGATGCAGCGCTGCCAGCGAAACACCCGAATACGCCGCGGCTCTCGATCGGCTCGCAGGCCTGCACCGGAACCTGGGAAACATTGACCGCGCCAAAGAACTGTACCGCCAGGCAGTCCAGACCAGCGCGACCGTGTTCGGCACTCATGATCCCAACTACGCCACCACGCTCAACAACTACGCCGGGCTCCTGCGCATGTGCGGTCAATACGAGGACGCCGAAGAGATCTACCTCCGGGCCGCGGACATTTACGAGGCCACTGTCGGCCCCCATCACGTGCTGACCATCTCCGCGCTCAACAACCGGGGGCTCGTCTTCCAAGACTGCGGGCGCGCCGAGGAAGCCCGCGAACTTCACGAGGACGCCCTTCGCCGCCTGAAGGAAGAAGGCGGGCAGATCGTCGCCGAGGCGACGACGCTGAACAACCTCGCCTCGGCGTGGGCGAAGCTGGGCGACTATGCCAAGGCCCGCGCCTACATGGAGGAGGCCTCCGCCATCTACGAGCGTACGGTCGGGCGCAATTCTGACCTTTACCTCGGCCAGCTTCATAACCTTGCCTCCATGCAGGCTCTCAGCGGCGACTACGCGGGCGCGCTCCCACGCCTCGAGTGGGTTACCAGCCGGGCACGGGAGATGTTCGGCCCGCGAAGCGAAAACTACCACGCCGTCCTGCGCAACCTGCTGGCAGTGTGCCAGCACCTGGGCAAAGTCGAGCGAGTTCGCCAGATCGAGAGCGAGTTGGAGGGGCTCGCTGGTCAGGGAGCGGTGCGATGAGCGAGCCTTTCATCTCCGGGCTCGAGCGCTCGCGGCTATTATGGATGATCGACGTCGCACCGGCGCTTGAGTCTGGCGTTCCAGACCTATACCCCTACCTCGCGGCTGGGCTCGTGGGTGATGGCTCGGATTGCTTCGGTTACGACGATCCGATCTCTGCCGATCACGATTGCGCGACACGGGTAAAGATCTGGATCCCGATCGGGGTAGGCGGAGAGGGCGCGACCTGGCGGATTCGAGCGGCTGTCGACCGTGGCGAGGTCATCGTGGAGGAGATCCCCACGTTCTACCGACGCTTTACAGGCCTCGACCATACGCCGCGCACTTGGCGGCAATGGCTGGCCATCCCCCCGAGAAATCTCGCCGCCGCCACGAATGGGGACGTCTTTTTCGATGCGCCGGGCAAGTTTAGCCAGCGTCGGGCGGAGCTGACCGCCTTCTATCCTTTCGACGTGCAACTCAAACTCCTCGAGGGGAGCGTTCTGCGCATGGGGCAGGCGGGCCAATACAACTATCCTAGGTGTCTGGCGCGTGGGGAACGCGTCGCCGCTGAGCTAGCCAAGTCCATCTTTATGAACGCGGCGCTCTCGGTCATCTTCATCCTCAATTCCCGCTACATGCCCTTCTACAAGTGGGCGCATCGGGCCGCGCGCGATCTGCCCGTGCTTGGGAAGACGGGAGCGGACGCACTCGAGCGTATCGCGCTGGCGGCCGACGCCACCGAAGAGATCGAAAACCTGAGCCTGGTAATCCTGCACGAGTTACAGGCGAGGTCGCTGACCTCAGGATCTTCGACCTTCCTTGTCGACCACGCCCCGGTGCTGCGCGGCCAGATCATCGATCCAGAACTACGAGAGGAAAACCCATGGAAACGATAGGAGAGCTCGATTCGACTGGACGAATCAAGGAGCTCGTGGATGAAATCATCCGCGCCGAGTGGGACATGTTTTCCACAGTACCCAACGCCGGCGGACCCGCCGCGTGCCAGAGCCAAGACCAGACGTTTGAGATCATGCGCCGCGCCCAGTTCTCTACGTGGAGCGAAGAATCGCTGATCTCCTACCGTAGGGACCTTGCGATGGCCACGGCGCGGGGACGAAATCTGATGACGGAAAAGTACGCCCGCATGATGTCGGTGACGCATCCTGAGGAATACGCCCAGATCGAGTCAATGCTCCCGGCCATTCCCGAACGCGTCTTCGTCCTTGTCGAAGCGATATCCGCCCAGCATCGCATGTGGGACGAGCGCGTAGCCGAGGAGTTACCCAAGGTGCGTGGGCGCGGGCGGACCCGTGACGAGGAGGCTCAAGTTGGTGCGGTGCCCACCGCCAACACCTATCTGATTGGAGAACTCTTGACCTATTCGGAAGCGACTCTCGATTGCCTCATGCGCGACGTCGAGGCGGCAGTCTCCAACGGACGTAACCTCGTGCGCGAACAGTTAGAGGCCACCGTACGGGCATACGGCTGGGAGAGCTTGGACGCTGCCGAAGCCGCACAGTAACTGCGCCAGAGCCCACATGTGGACGTTAGGCGTAGAACGGGAAGCTCGACCAATCCGGGGCCCGCTTCTCCAGGAAGGCGTCGCGTCCCTCCTGGGCCTCAGCCGTCATGTAGGCAAGCCGTGTGGCCTCGCCGGCGAAGACCTGCTGACCGGCCAGACCGTCGTCGGCGAGGTTGAAGGCGAACTTCAGCATGCGCAGGGCCTGCGGGGACTTGGTGGACATGATGCGTGCATACTCGAGCGCCTTATCCTCCAGCTGCGCGTGCGGCACGGCCTCGTTGACAACACCCCAGCGTTCGGCGTCGTGGGCGGAGTACTCGAGGGCCAAGAAGAAGATTTCGCGGGCACGCTTGTCACCGACCTGCCGGGCGAGTAGCGCCGCACCGTACCCTCCGTCGAACGAACCGACGTTGGCATCCACCTGCATGAAACGCGCGTGCTCGATAGAAGCAAGCGAGAGGTCGCACAACACGTTGAGCGAATGCCCACCGCCGGTGGCCCAGCCGCTAATCGCGCCGATGAAGATCATCCCGGAGGTGCGCATCAGGCGTTGAACCTCAAGAATGTGCAGGCGCCCGGCACGCGAGGTCTCAGCGCGGGCGGCGGCGTTTGCCTCGGCGTCGTCGTCACCGCCGTCGTATTTGTAGCCGTCCCGCCCGCGGATGCGCTGGTCGCCGCCGGAGCAGAACGCCCAGCCGCCGTCCTTGGGGCTTGGGCCGTTGCCCGTGAGGATAACCGTGCCGATCTCGCCGGACAGCCGGGCATGATCGATGGCACGGTAGAGCTGGTCGACAGTCTCGGGGCGGAACGCGTTGCGCACCGAAGGCCGGTTAAAGGCGATACGAACCACCGGAAGGTCGCGCTCGGAGAGGGGGCGCCCGTCGTCGTACACGCGCTCGACGCCCCGGTGGTAGGTGATGTCGGCGTCGGGGAAGCCGGCAACGGCTCGCCAACGGCGCGGATCAAAGATGTCGGAAACCTTCTTGGGCAGGGCAGTGATAGTCATGCCACCATTGTGCCTTATGGTGGAACGGTGAAGTTCTACGTCTACCGCCTTGCTCTGAAAAACCGCTTCCGGCGCCTGACCGAGAGGGACGGGCTACTCGTGAAGGGCCAACACTGGGGCGAGGTGAGCCCGTTTTGGGACTACGACGCCGAGGAGTCGGCTCGCTGGCTGGCCGCCGGTGTCGAGGCCGCTACCGGGTTGCCTGCCCCGCTAAGGGAGGCCGTGCCGGTGAACGAGACCATACCGGCCGTGGGCGCGCAGGTCGCCTTCGACCTCGCGGCCGCCTCGAACTGTGCGACTTTCAAGGTCAAGATCGCCGACCACCCCGGCGCGCTCGCGGAAGACCTTGCCCGGCTTGAGGCCGTGCGAGCAGCGCAGCCGGAGGCGAAGATCAGGGTGGATGCGAACGCCGCCTGGGACGTGGAGAGCGCGGTTTACCAGATCAGGCTGATGGATCGGGCAAGTGGGGGCCTCGAATACGTCGAACAGCCCTGCGAAACCGTGGAGGATCTGGCGAAGGTGCGCCGCCGCGTCGACGTGCCCATCGCCGCCGACGAATCCATCCGCCGCGCCGCCGACCCGCTCGAGGTAGCCCGCCGCCACGCCGCCGACGTCGCCGTGCTTAAGAACCAGCCACTCGGGGGAGTGCGCGCCGCACTCGCGCTCGCCGAGCAGCTCGCCATGCCGGTTGTCGTCTCCTCCGCCCTCGAGAGCTCGGTGGGCCTGCGCGCCGGACTCGCCTTCGCCGCCGCCCTGCCCGAGCTTCCCCACGCCTGCGGGCTCGCCACCTCCCGGCTCTTCACCGGCGATATCGTGGCCGAACCGCTCACGCCCGTGGGCGGGCAGATCGGGGTGCGCGACGTCGTGCCGGAGCCCGCGCTCAGCCTGCCGGTGGGGGCCGATCTGGCCCGCGCGTGGGAGCGGCGGCTGGCGCAGATGTGGAAGGTGGCCGAGGCCGCGGGTACGGTCAGCGGCGAGTACGAATTCATGGGAGGGCTTGCGTGAACGTGCAGCTGGAGGCATCGACGAGGATGGCGCGGGAGATCGTGGCCGAGCTGGTGCGCCAGGGGGTGCGGCGCTTCGTCCTGTGCCCCGGCTCGCGCTCGGCGCCCCTCGCCTACGCGCTGGCAGACGCCGAGGCCGCCGGAGTGCTCGACCTTCACGTGGAGACCGACGAGCGGGTGGCCGGCTTCGTCGCACTCGGCTCGGGACTCGCCGGGCAGGTGGCGGCCGTGGTCACGACGTCGGGTTCGGCCGTTGCGAACCTCCATCCGGCCGTCGAGGAGGCGCGATACGCGGGCGTGCCGCTTCTCGTGCTCGCCGCCGACCGGCCGCACGAGAAGCGCGGCGTGCGAGCCTCCCAGACCGCGGACCATCGGGGAATACTCGAGGGCTCCGTGCGATTCGTTGCCGAGATCGCCGCCGACGCCCCATCCGTGCGCGGTCAGGTGGTGCGGGCGACGCGGGTCGCGCTCGGTCAGGCCGGGCCGGTGCTCGTGAACGTGGCCTTCCGCGAGCCTCTCATGCCGGCCGCGCCCTGGACGGATGTGGCGGCGCAATGCGAGCCGCGCACGCCGAGCGGTCCGGGATCGGGTGCCGGCGGCGCGGGCACAGGCGACACCGGAGCGGGCGTGCGGACGGTCGTTGTGGCCGGGCCGTCAATTAGATCGAACCCGCTCTACGTGCGGGAACTTCCCGACCTTGGCGGGGTGCCGATCCTCGCCGAGCCGACCTCCGAGCTACGCGGCCATCCCAACGCTGTCGCCGCCCACCCGCTACTGCTGCGCACTGGTCTGGGGGAGCGCGTCGAACGCGTGGTGGTGCTCGGCCACCCGACTCTCACCCGCGACGTGTCCGCCCTGCTCGCCGACCGCGAGGTTTACGTCGTGGACGAGGCGGCCGGCTACACGGATGTGGCCGGGATCGCGCAGGTCGTGGAGCTGGAGGACGTGCCTGAGCTTCTCGCCGGTTCCCCCGCCCAGTGGCTGGCCGAATGGAAGGACGCCTCTCGGCGTGCCGACGCGGCGATCGAGGAAGCGCTGGTCGAGGGGGCGCCGGCAGGCGCCGCTGGCCGGGGCGCTCCGCCCGGCTGCGACAAGGGCATCTCGGGGGCCGTCGGGCTATCGACTGCGGCGATCGCGCGAGCGCTGACCGAGTCGGCCGTGCCCACCCACCTTGCCGCCTCCACCATCATCCGCGAGGTTAACCTCTACGGCCGCGCGCCCGCCGGGCCAATGTACGCCAACCGGGGGCTGGCCGGCATCGACGGGACGATGTCCACAGCCATCGGCACTGCGCTCGCCACCGGCGAGCCCACCCGCGTCGTCGTGGGGGACCTCGCCTTCATCCACGATGCCACCTCGCTCGTTGCCACCGCCTCGCAGGAGGGGCCGCGGCTTGACGTGGTCGTCATCGACGACCACGGCGGCTCGCTGTTTTCCACCCTCGAGTACGGAGCCGGCCCCGAAGGCCCATACGACCGAGTGTTTCGCACCGAAAAGCGGCTGGACGTGGAGGCCTTCGCGCGGGCGGTGGGTGTCGAGTACCGGCGGGTGCGGGCGCTGGGGGAGCTACGGGCGGCCCTCGCCGAAGACTTCCGCGTGCGGATCTTGCATATCGACGTCGGCCGCGTGCCCATGGCCGACGAGCGCGCCGCCCGGCAGGGGTTGGCCGCGCGGGTGTTGGCCGCGGTAGGTAGCGGGTGTTGGCCGCGGTAGGTAGCTAGGCGACGGTGCTCTTCGGCGTCGGGTGCCTCTACCCCGCGACCAGCAATATCGCTGTGCCTCCAGGAGTGAGTGGTGCATCAGGGTGAGTCGTGAAGACCTCCGGTTAAGGAAATGAGCCTGACGCCCATATCCTGCCGGAGGTCTTCACCCCATGCCACGTTCACAATCTCCCGAGGATCTACAGTGGCCGGCGCGGCTAAGTGGTGAGTTTTGGCTCGGATAGGGTGTTTTTGGCGATGAGAATGCTCAGATTCACTAGTTGTCTACGGGCGGGCTGGCGTAGTGGGGTGGGGTTGCAGTGGCCGGCGCGGCTAAGTGGTGAGTCTTGGCTCGGATAGGGTGTTTTTGGCGATGAGAATGCTCAGATTCACTAGTTGTCTACGGACGGGCCGGCGTAGTGGTGCGGGCGGGCCGGAATTCCCAGCCAAGTTTCAGGATTTCTCCACGCTTTGAAAAGATTAAAGATAGAACCTGAGCATGTTGCCGGCATTGGGACCGGCGTTGGAAAGGACAGCGAATGAACGAGCACGAGGAACGCGGACCCGCCGATGAGATGCCGGCCACCCAGCCCGCGAACCCGATAGAAGGTGAGCCTGAAGAAGTTACGCCGGTCCGCAACCCGGCCGAGGGCCAAGGCTCGCTAAACTCCACGGCCCCTGAATCCACCGACCGGATGCCTGGCGCCGGCGCCCAGAGTCTGCCGCCCGCACACCCCAGGGTCTACCGTAGCTCGGAGGCTCCGGATCCCCGCCCGGCTTCCCAGCCCGGGCAGGCAGCCCAGCCGGCACAGGCAGGACAGCCGGGACAGGCAGCCCAGCCGGGGCAGGCAGCCCAGCCGGGGCAGCCAGGACAGCCTCCGGCGGCGTCCCAGCGCGCGTATCCGACTCAGCCGCTCCCGGCGGCTGGACAGTCCAGCGGCTTCGCCGGGCCGACGCCCGCCCTGGGATACGCGGCTGGTGGGTATGGCGCGCCCGGATCGCAAAACTCGCATGCCCCCGGCGGCTACCCCCGCAGTGCCGGTGGACCCGCCGCTCCGACGCGTCCGGCGGGCCCCAGTGGCCCCTCCGGCCCGGGGTCGATGGGCCCGGGCTCGGCGGTTCCGGGCTCGGCCCCGCAACCGTCGTGGGGCTCGCCGGAGCCGGTCAAGAAGGTGCGCCGTGGCCCGGGCTGGATGGCGCTCATTGCGGTCGGCCTTATCGCCTCCCTGCTCGGCGGCACGATCGGCGTGGGCGTGATGGCCGCCCGCTGGGGGACGGCGCGCCCGGCGGCGACCCCCACGTCCACCACCTCGGGCGTCACGAAGACGGTCTCAACCGTGGAAGGAACGGACTGGCAGGCGGTGGCGGCAGCGGTCGGCAACGCGGTGGTCTCCATCAACGTCAGTGGGGCGTCGGGCGGCACGGCCGGATCGGGCTTCATTATCGACGCGGAGGGGCGCATCATCACCAATGACCACGTGGTGTCGGGAGCCCAGCAGGTCTACGTCACCCTTTCTGATAGTCGCGTCTACCAGGCCGAGATCGTCGGCACGGACGAGGCCACTGACCTGGCCGTGATCCAGCTTGTCGACCCGCCCAAGGATCTCACCGTGGCTCGCCTCGGTGACTCCTCGGGGGTCCAGGTGGGGCAGTCCGTGGCGGCCATCGGCAACCCACTCGGCCTATCCTCCACGATGACCACCGGCATCGTCTCCGCGCTTGACCGTCCGGTTCAGACCGTCACCGATTCCAACCCCGCGCAGGCCACCCGCGTGGTCACGAACGCGATCCAGGTCGACGCCGCGGTCAATCCCGGGAACTCGGGCGGCCCGGTCTTTGACTCGACGGGAGCGGTGATCGGCGTCGCCTCGTCGATTGCTACCCTATCCGGGGGCGAATCGAGCCAGTCGGGCTCGATTGGCCTGGGCTTCGCGATCCCGATCAACCAGGCCAAGAAGGTCGCCGACCAGCTGATCAGCGACGGCGTGGCCGAGCACGCGTTCTTGGGCGTGACCATTGTCGACGGTGTCGGAAAGGCGAATGGCACCAGCTGGAAGGGTGCCCAGATCAGCCGGGTCGAGCCCTCCACCCCCGCCGCCGAGGCGAACCTGCAGGCCGGCGACGTGATTCTCAAGGTCAACGATCGGGATGTCTCTTCCGGGTTGGCTCTGACGGGCTACGTGCGCCAGTTCAGTTCGGGCGACGTCGTCACCCTCCTCGTGGCGCGCAACGGGGAGCTGGTCAACGTGGACGTCACGCTGGCGACCCGCGTTGACGAGCACAACCGGGGTTAGGTTTTTACCCGCCGAGTGCGCCGAGCACGGGAGCGAGCTTCGCTTCCGTCTCGGCGTATTCTACATCCGGGTCGGAGTCGGCCATGATGCCGCCGCCGGCCCACGCGACCGCGCGCATGCCATCGATCCGGGCGCAGCGCAACGCGATGCACCACTGTCCGCCGCGGCTGTCCATCCAGCCCACGGGCGCGCCGTAGCGGTCGCGATCGATACCTTCTATCTCTGCGATGGCGTCGAGTGCGTGCAGGGTGGGGGTGCCGCCGAGCGCAGCTGTCGGGTGAAGCGCCCCGGCAACCTGCAGCGACGTCGCTTCGATCTCAAGCTCGGCCCGCACCTGTGTGGCTAGATGCAACACGTTGGGCAGGGTCAACACCTCGGTGGGGGCCACCTGCACGCGGCCGATCTTCTCCAGGGTCTCCACCACGGACTCCACGGCGAGGCGGTGTTCGTCGGCATCCTTGGCCGACGCCAGTAGCGTGCGCACGTCCGCATCCCCGCGGGGGAGTGTTCCGGCCAGCACCTTCACCTCCACCTCGCGCCCGGAGCTGGCGGCAAGCAGCTCGGGTGTGGCTCCCACCAGCCCGTCCACTGCAAACGTCCAGCACTGCGGGTAGCTCTGGGCCAGCCGCGCGATGACGTAGCGTTCGTCGATTTCCCGCTCCGCCTCCACGTTCAGCTCGCGCGCGAGGACCACCTTGCTCACGGTTCCCGCCGCGATCCGTTCCTGGATGCGGGCGACTTTGCGCCGGTAGGCTTCCACGTCGACGTCGTCGGCGCGCACCTTCCCGTGGCTCGGGTAGTCTTCCGACGACGGCCGAAGCGTCGCGTCGACCAGTGCTAGGGCGTCCGGGGCGAGGGTGTTGAAGACGTCGCGGTCGGCGGGGCCGATGAGGGTCAGCCAGCCGACTTCGCCGTCGAAACCGACCACTACCTGCGGCACGATGAGGGTTGATCCGGCCCGCGAATCGGAGGCGAAGGCGAAGGAGCCCACGCTGACCAGTCCGCTGCCGGGCCGCTCGAGGGGGTCGCGGATCTCGCAGGCCTCCACCACCTCTGTCCACCACTGGGAAGCCAGTGCGAAGCGGGTGCCCGCGCCGTCGCGCCCCTGGTCGTAGCGGGCGGCCTCGCCCGCGGCGACGAAGCCGCGCCCCTCCTTGAGCCACGCCAGCGCGTGCGTGGGCGTACGCAGGATCTCCGTCAGAACGGGCGGAGTACGCAGGGCTGTGGTCTGGGCGCGCAGGTGTGGAATACTAAACACGAATAACGATCTTACGTGCCGAGATGATTAAATGCAGTCATGAAACGAGCCACTCTGGAGAAGGTCCCGGCGGACGTTGCAGCGATGTTCGACCAGGTGTCCTCCAAATACGATCTGACGAACTTCATCCTCACTCTCGGTCTCATTGACGTGTGGCGGGTCGCCACCCGTGAAGCGATTGCCCCCGGCCCGGGCATGACCATCCTCGATATCGCGGCGGGAACGGGGTCATCCTCGGTCACCTACGCTGAGGCGGGCGCCGACGTCGTCGCCTCCGATATCTCCGAAGGCATGATGGAGGTGGGCCGCCGGCGCCACCCCGAGCTCACGTTTGTCCAGGGTGACGCCACGGATTTGCCCTTCGAGGACAACTCCTTTGATGTGACCACCATTTCCTACGGCCTGCGCAACGTTGAGGATCCGGACAAGGCGTTGCGCGAGATGCTGCGCGTGACCAAGCCCGGCGGCAAGCTCGTGGTGACGGAGTTTTCCCGTCCCACCTTCGCGCCCTTCCACCGCGCATACCGTTTCTTCCTCGCCGACGTCCTGCCTGCGATTGCTTTCTTCGTCTCTTCCGACGCCGCGGCCTATGACTACCTCGTGGAGTCCATTCTCTCCTGGCCGCCCCAGGAGGTCTTCGCGAAGCGGATCCAGGAGGCCGGGTGGCGCGAGGTTGAGTATCGCAACCTGACTAACGGGATCGTGGCCCTGCATCGTGCGACCAAGCCGATCGAGCCTTAATGGGTTCCCTATTTGCGCAAGTAAAGTATGCCGTTAATACCTACATCATAATTTTTCAAGGCTCTCGCAGTTGCGTAGACTTGTGGCCGTTGTGGCGAGATTCCGTTCTCGTCGGTGAAAGGCGGTGGCTATGACGGAGCATGCGGACGTCATTGTCGTAGGCGCCGGCCCCGCCGGAGCTGCCACCGCCCACTATCTCGCCCAGAACGGCGTCGATGTCCTCGTACTTGAGAAGGCCACGTTCCCGCGTGACAAGATCTGCGGCGACGGCCTGACCCCGCGTGCAGTCGCCGAACTCATCCGCATGGGTATCTCGCTACCCGAAGAGGACGGCTGGGTGCGCAACTATGGCGTGCGCGCCTACGGCGCCGGTCACATGATCGAGGTGCCGTGGCCGGAGCTGGCCTCCATGCCCTCCTGGGGTAGCGCCAACCGTCGTGTCGACTTCGACCACATGCTCATCCGCCACGCCGTGGCCTCCGGGGCGCGCCTGCGCGAAGGCGTCACGGTCACTGGCCCGCTTCTCCACGAACCCTCCGGTCGCGTCGTCGGTGTGCGTGCCCGCTCGAGCGCGGACCGCGGGGAGGAGATGACTTTCTCCGCCCGCTTCGTCGTCGACGCCGGGGGAGTGGCCGCCCGCCTGTCGATCGCGGTCGGCCGCGAGAAGGACATGAAACGCCCGATGGGCGTGGCCTACCGGACCTACTTCGAATCCCCGCTCGCGGCCACCGACATGATGGAGTCCTGGTTGGAGCTGTGGGCCGGTAGGCCCGGCCAGTCCGAACAGCTGCCGGGATACGCGTGGGCGTTCGCGGTGGGGGACGGGCTGGTCAACGTCGGCCTGGGCTCGCTGTCGTCGACGGCGAAGGCCACCGGCATCGACCACCGCAAGGTCTTTCAGCAGTGGCTGGCCAACACCCCCGAAGAGTGGCAGATGAACGCCGACACCCAGCGCGGCCCGATCCGCGGAGCGGCGCTCCCGATGGCGTTCAACCGCAAGCCCCACTACGCAAACGGGCTCGCGCTCGTCGGCGACGCCGGAGGCATGGTTTCGCCCTTCAACGGCGAGGGTATTGGCCCCGCGCTCCTGGCCGGCCGGCTCGTCGCCGACGCGATCGCGCAGGCCCTCGCGCACGGCCCGCTCGGGGCTCAGGATCGTGTCATGGCCGAGTATCCGCGCCGGTTGAGCGCGGAGCTCGGCGGTTACTACACCCTGGGCAGGGTCTTCGCCGCGCTTATCGAGCGTCCCGAGATCATGCACATGTGCGTCAAGTATGGTCTGCCGCGCCCGACGCTCATGACGCTGGTCATGAAGCTTCTGTCCGATTCATACGATCGCCACGACGGGGACTGGATGGACCGCCTCATCACGGCACTGTCGAAGGCGGTGCCGCACGCATGAGACCATTATTTCGTGGACAAACCTGTAAAGTGAGAAGTGGTGCACGAATGGATAGCCACTTTTTTGAGACGAAAGAACACGTGGAGGACTGATGTATTCGTATGTTCCGCTTCTCGTGATGATCATTGCCGGTGGCGTGGTCGCGGTCGCCGGCCTTCTGGTCTCGGCGATCATCGGCCCCAAGCGCTACAACCGCGTCAAGGTCGCGAACTACGAGTGCGGCCTTGAAGCCACCCCGAACGCGGGTCACGAAGGCCGCTTCCCGATCAAGTATTTCTTGACGGCCATGACCTTCATCATTTTCGACATCGAGGTCGTCTTCCTCTACCCGTGGGCGGTCTCGGCCGGCCATCTTGGGCTGGTGGGCGTCATCTCGATCGCCGTCTTTGTTTTCCTCATCACCGTCCCCTTCATTTACGAATGGCGGCGTGGCGGCCTGGAGTGGGAGTGAAATAAATGGGAATTGAAGAAAAGGCATCCGGCAAGCTGCTGACGGGCATCGAGGCCGTCGGCGGGTGGGCGCAGGCTCGCTCGCTGTGGCCGGTCACCATGGGCCTTGCATGCTGCGCCATTGAGATGATGTCGTTCGGCGCGGTCCGCTACGACGCGGCGCGTATCGGCATGGAGGTCTTCCGCGCCTCGCCGCGTCACGCGGATCTCATGCTCGTCTCCGGGCGCGTGAGCCACAAGATGGCCCCCGTCGTTCGCAACATTTACGACGAGCTGGCCGAGCCCAAGTGGGTCATCTCGATGGGCGTGTGCGCATCCTCGGGCGGCATGTTCAACAACTACGCGATCCTGCAGGGCATCGACCACCTCGTGCCGGTCGACATCTACCTGCCCGGCTGCCCGCCGCGCCCGGAGATGCTTATCAACGCGATCTTCGAGTTGCGCAAGCACCACGTTGAGGGCCGGCCGATCGGCGAACACCGCAAGGAGATCGCGCGCAAGGCCGAGGAGGCCGCGCTTGCGGCGATCCCCGTTGAAGAGAAGAAGGGACTGCTGGCGTGAGTGAAAACGAAGGCGCAATGGTGCCAAGCGCGACGGTCGGCGCTTCCGTCGTCGCCGCCCGCAAGGGCTTGTGGGGCGTGAAGGATACCGGTGACACCACCGGTTTTTCCGGGAACGAAGAGGTCGCCGTCGTCGCCCCGCCGGCCGCCCGTCCGTACGGCGGCTGGTTCGACGAGGTGGTAGACATCATCATCGAGCTCGCCCAGGCCGATGGCCTGACGGAGGGCGACGTCATTGAGAAGGTTTCGGTGGACCGCGGCCAGCTGGTCATCTTCGTCAAGCGCGAGCACCTGCCGCGCGTTGCGCGTTACCTGCGCGACGACCAAGACCTGCGTTTTGAGATGTGCCTGGGCGTCTCGGCCGTCCACTACCCGATGGACAAGGGGCGCGAGCTGCACGGCTACTTCCCGTTCTTCTCCATCACCCACAACCGCATGATCGCCCTCGAGGTCACCTGCCCCGACGACGATCCGCACATGCCCTCCATCTGCTCGGTCTACCCGGGCGACGACTGGTCCGAGCGCGAGGCCTTCGATCTGATGGGCATCATTTTCGACGGGCACCCCGGCCTGGCCCGCTCGGCGATGCCTGATGACTGGGTCGGCCATCCGCAGCGTAAGGACTACCCGCTTGGCGGGGTCCCGGTTGAGTATAAGGGCGCAGTTATTCCGCCGCCGGATACACGGAGGGAGTACAACTAATGAATTCCACACACGCGACCCGCGCAGCGACCGAGGAGTCGATGGAGAACGCCAAGATCTACGAGGCGGTCGGCGGGGATTGGGGCGATATTGCCAAGGATGCCGAGGAGCTCGGCGAAGAGCACATCGTCGTCAACCTCGGCCCGGTTCACCCCTCCACCCACGGCGTGCTCCGAGTCCAGGTTGAGCTCGACGGCGAGCGCGTCAACGAAGTGCGCGCCGCTACCGGCTTCCTCCATACCGGCATCGAGAAGAACATGGAGTACCGCACGTGGACCCAGGGCGTGGCCTACTGCACTCGCATGGACTACGTGGCGCCGACCTTCCAGGAGGTTGGCTATTGCATGGCGGTGGAGAAACTGCTGGGCATCGAGGACCAGATCCCCGAGCGCGCCCAGGCTATCCGGGTTCTGCTCATGGAGCTCACCCGCATCAGCTCCCACATTGTGGGCATCGGCTCTGGCGGTAACGAGCTTGGTGCGACGACGATGCTGACGCTGACCTTCCGCCTGCGCGAGGACATCCTCCGCATCATGGAGGACATCACCGGCCTGCGCATGAACAACGAGTTCATCCGCCCCGGCGGCGTCCTTGAGGATCTGCCCGAGGGCGGCATCGACTACATCCGCGAGCTGCTGCCCGGGATCCGCAACACGATCTCGGAGATGCAGGACCTGACGATGGCCAACCCGATCTTCTTGAAGCGCCACGTCGACGTCGCGGTCTCCCCGCTGTCGGCGCTCATGGCGCTGTCGATGACGGGCCCGTCGGTGCGTGCCGCGGGCGTGCCGTGGGATCTGCGCAAGACCCAGCCGTACTGCGGCTACGACAAGTACGAGTTTGACGTGCCCGTGGCCGACAAGTGCGACGCCTACAACCGCATCAAGGTCAAGTTCGAGGAGTGCTACCAGTCGATCCGCATCATCTACCAGGTGCTGGACGAACTGGAGAAGAGCGCCGGCCAGCCCGTCATGATTGACGACAAGAAGATCGCTTGGCCCGCGCAGCTTTCCATCGCCTCCGATGGCCAGGGCACCAGCCCGGAGCACGTGCGCCACATCATGACCGAGTCGATGGAGTCCCTCATTCACCACTTTAAGCTGGTCACCGAGGGCTTCCGGGTTCCGCCCGGCCAGGTGTACACGGCCATCGAGCACGCCAAGGGCGTCCTCGGCGTGCACCTGGTCTCGTCCGGTGGCACGCGCCCCTACCGCGCGCACTTCCGCGATCCGGGCTATAACAACCTGCAATCGTTGGCGCTGATGGCGGAGGGTGGCCTGCTGGCCGACCTCATCATCGCGCTGGCCGCCGTCGATCCCGTGATGGGAGGAGTGGACCGCTAATGGCAACCAACTACACGCCAGAAGTCGAGGCGCGTCTTCGCGCCGACGCCGCCGAGGTCGTCTCGCGTTACCCGCAGCCGCGTTCGGCGATCATGCCGTTGCTGCACCTCATTCAGTCCGAAGATGGGTTCTGCTCGCCGCGCGGCATCACGCTGGTGGCCGACATCCTCGACCTGTCGCGCGCCCAGGTCTCCGCAGTGGCGACCTTCTACTCGCAGTATCGGCGCCACCCCAACGGCGAATACAACGTGGGCGTGTGCACGAACGCGCTGTGTGCCGTCATGGGCGGCGACGAGATCTGGGATGAGCTCACCGAGTACGTCGGCGTAGGGCACGACCAGACCACGGAAGACGGTAAGATCACGCTCGAGCAGCTCGAGTGCAACGCCGGGTGCGACTACGCGCCGGTGATCATGGTCAACTGGGAGTTCTTCGACAACCAGACCCCGGCCTCCGCCAAGCAGATTGTGGATGACATCCGCGCGGGCAGGGACATCCACCCCACCCGCGGCCCGGAGAAGGTTCATACCTTCAAGGAGATTTCCCGCGTGCTGGCCGGCTTTGAAGACGGCCACGTCGACGAGGGCCCGGCGGCTGGCGAAGCCTCGTTGCGCGGCCTGAAGATCGCCCGTGAGCACGGCTGGACCGCGCCGAAGGCAGTGGAGGAGACGAAATGACTGAGTTTTCACCCGCAGGAACACTCGCCCCGGTCCTGTCCGATAACTGGGACAAGGAACGTTCATGGACGCTCGAGACCTACCGCAACAATGGCGGATACAAGGCCATCGAGAAGGCCTGGGAGATGGCGAAGGAAGACGGCGCGATCACGAACCTGGTCAAGGCCTCCGGCCTGCGCGGCCGCGGCGGCGCGGGCTTCCCCACCGGCCTGAAGTGGTCCTTCCTTCCCGCACCCGACGGCGGGCCGCGCTACCTCGTGGTCAATGCCGACGAGTCGGAGCCGGGCACCTGTAAGGACATGCCGTTCCTCATGGCCAACCCCCACCTGCTGGTGGAGGGCATGATGATCTGCATGCTGGCCATCGGTGGCCATCACGGCTTCATCTACCTGCGTGGCGAGGTTGTCCACGTTTACCGCCGCCTGCTCGCCGCGGTCCGCGAGGCCCGCGAGGCCGGGCTGCTCGGGAAGGGGCTCGGGCCGAACGGCGACTACGACCTGGACATCACGGTCCACGCCGGTGCCGGCGCCTACATCTGTGGCGAGGAGACCGCCCTGCTCGACTCGCTCGAGGGTTTTCGCGGCCAGCCGCGCCTGAAGCCGCCGTTCCCGGCGGTCGAGGGCCTGTATGCCCGCCCCACGGTGGTCAACAACGTCGAGTCGATCGCCTCGGTTCCCGGCATCATCAACAACGGCGCCGAGTGGTTCCAGGCGATGGGTGCCGACACGAAGAACTCTCGCGGCCACGGCATTTTCTCGATCTCCGGCCACGTGAAATACCCCGGCCAGTACGAGGCGCCGTTCGGCATCACGATGCGCGAGCTGCTCGAGATGGCCGGCGGCATCCGCGAGGGTCACGAGCTGAAGTTCTACGCGGTGGGCGGCTCCTCGGCGCCGCTGTGTACCCCCGACCACCTCGACGTTCCCCTCGGCTACGACGAGGTCGCGGCCTCCGGCTCGATGCTTGCCACCCGCGCCATCCAGGTCTTTGACGAGACGGTTTCGGTGGTTCGCGTCGTGTCCCGCTGGACCGACTTTTACCAGCACGAATCGTGTGGTAAGTGCACGCCGTGCCGGGAGGGCACGTACTGGATGCGCCAGCTCATGCATCGCTTCGAGGCCGGCAAGGCCCGCGAGGGCGAGATCGAGCTCCTTCACGAGATCGCCGACAACATTGCCGGGCGTTCCTTCTGTGCACTCGGCGACGCCGCGGCCACCCCGATTCGTTCCGCGATCGGCCTGTTCCGGTCGGAGTTTGAGGCTGGTTACACGACGCCGGCAGTCGAGCTCTTCCCGCCTGAGAATTCCGTCCTGTTTCGCGAAGTAGGTGTTCAATGACAACCACTGATCACGCACCCGTCGATCTTGTCACGATCAAGGTTGACGGCAAGGAGGTCTCCGTTCCGAAGGGGACGCTGATTATCCGTGCCGCCGAGAAGATCGGTGTTCACATCCCGCGTTTCTGTGACCACCCACTGCTCGCGCCGGTGGCGGCTTGCCGCCAGTGCCTGGTGGAGGTGGCCACGCCGAACCGCGAGGGCGTGGTGGCGAAGATGCCCAAGCCGCAGCCGGCGTGCGCGGTGACGGTATCGCCGAACATGGAGGTCTTCACGGCCGCCTCGTCGGAGGTGGCAAAGAAGGCCCAGCACGGCGTCATGGAGTTCCTGCTCATCAACCACCCGATGGATTGCCCGGTCTGTGACAAGGGCGGCGAGTGCCCGCTGCAGAACCAGGCGATGACGGATGGGCGCGGCGAGTCGCGCTTCATCGACATTAAGCGCACCTATCCCAAGCCGATCTCCGTCTCCTCGCAGATCCTGCTTGACCGCGATCGTTGCATCCTGTGCCAGCGGTGCACGCGCTTCTCCACCCAGATCGCGGGTGACCCGTTCATCCAGTTGCAGGGCCGCGGTGGCGGCCACGCCGGGCGCGATACTCACGGTCTGCACGGCTCGCAGATCGGCAACTTCGATGCCTCGGTCCTCGATTTTGCGGTCGAGGGCGGCCAGGCCCCGGCGGTGGAGAATGGCTACTCGGGTCCGGACGGCGATTCTGGCCGCGAGGTCGGCTTCTCGGCCGGCCCGGTCGCAGTGGGCGAGATGGACGTGACGGGTAAGCCGTTCTCGTCCTACTTCTCGGGCAACGTCATCCAGATCTGCCCGGTGGGCGCGCTGACGTCGGCGGCCTACCGCTTCCGCGCTCGGCCGTTCGACCTCGTCTCCGTCCCATCGGTCACCGAGCACGACGCCTCCGGCTCCGCCATCCGCGTGGACTACCGGCGTGGCACCGTGGTGCGCCGCATGGCGCAGGAGGACATGGACGTCAACGAGGCATGGATCACCGACAAGGACCGTTTCGCTTTCCGCTGGCAGACCGGCCCGGATCGCCTCACCTATCCGCGCATTGCAGGGCAGGAGGGTCCGATCTCCTGGTTCGAGGCTCTCCAGGCTGCGGCGGACGGGCTCAAGGCGGCGAAGGGGGTGGGCGTCATTACCGGCGGCCGCCTTCCTCTCGAGGATGCCTACGCCTACGCCAAGTTCGCGCGCGTGGCCCTCGGCACGAACGATATCGACTTCCGCACCCGCCGCGGCAGCGCCGAGGAGGACCAGTTCCTCGCGGCGCACGTGGCGGGCACCGAGCTCGGCGTGACCTACGCCGACATCGAGCGCGCCGGACACGTCCTGACAGTGGGCCTGGAGGCGGAGGACGAGATCGGCTCGGTCTTCCTGCGCCTGCGTAAGGGCGTCCTGGCCAAGACGACGTCGGTGACCGTCATTTCCGCCTACAAGACGTTGGGCACCGAGAAGATGGACGCCCGCTTCCTTCCGGCTGTTCCGGGCACGGAGGCCGAGGTACTGGACGCGATCGCCGACGGCGGCGCGGCCGGCTTTGGCGAGGCGTTCGCCGATCTGTCCAAGGACGGCTCCGTCATCCTCGTGGGTGAGCGGGCGGCCGACGCGCCGGGCGCGCTGTCCGCCGCCGCCCGGCTGGCGAAGCGCACGGGTGCCCGGCTCGCGTGGATTCCCCGCCGAGCGGGTGATCGCGGCGCAGTCGACGCCGGCGCCATGGCGAACCTCCTGCCCGGCGGCCGCCCCGTGGCCGACGCCGATGCCCGCATCGACACTGCCGCCGTGTGGGGCGTGGACTCGCTTCCCGCCACCCCGGGGCGCAACACCGAGCAGATCCTGGCCGCGGCCGCGGCGGGCGAGCTCGGCGCGATCCTGCTCGCAGGCGTGGAGCTCGCCGACCTGCCGGCCGGCGCCGAGCAGGCCCTGCGCAACGCTTTCGTCGTCCAGCTCGAGGTCCGTGACACCGAGACCACCGCGCTTGCCGACGTCGTCCTCCCCGTGGCACCCACGGCTGAGAAGGGCGGCACATTCGTCAACTGGGAGGGTCGCCTGCGCCCCTTCGGCCAGACGCTCGTCTCCAAGAGCCTGCCCGATCGCAAGGTTCTCGCCGAACTCGCCGCCGAGATGGGGGTCGACCTCGGGCTCGAGACGCTTGCCGGCGTCGTCGAGGAGATGGCCGAGCTACGCCGCTGGGACGGCGCGCGCGCCGAGATGCCCAACGAGGCTCCGGCACCCGCACCGACCGTTGGCGCCGGTCAGGCCGTGCTGGCATCCTGGAAGCAGATGATTGACGCGGGCGCGCTGCTGAGCGGCGAGCCCCACCTGGCCAAGACGGCACGCAAGCCGGTAGCCGTCATGAGCCCCGCCACCGCGAAGAAGGCCGGCGTGACCAGCGCGGTGACGATCACGGGCCCGGCTGGCTCGCTGAGCCTCGACGTCGTCGTGCTTGACATGCCCGACGCCGTGGTCTGGATCCCGCAGAACTCAGTCGGGTGCGCCATCGCCTCGCTCGGAAGCCGCGCCGGCGACGTCGTCGCGATTCAATCGGAGGTAACGAAGTGAATCTCTATACCGTTGGCGGAGTCGCTGCAGACTTCTCGCAAGACACGTGGTGGATCTGGGTGATCAAGGCGGTCGTGATCGTCCTGTTCCTCATCTTCTCGGTGATCTTCGCGCTGTGGTTCGAGCGCCGACTCCTCGCCAAAATGCAGAACCGTCTCGGCCCGAACACCGTGGGCCCGCTCGGTCTGGGGCAGTCCTTCCCGGACGCGCTCAAGCTGATCCTCAAGGAAGACTTCTGGCTCGGCGGAGCGGATAAGGTCATTTACGCGGTCGCGCCGGCCATTTCGGCCACCTGCGCGTTCGTGGTGATGGCGGTCATCCCGGTTGGTCCGAACGTGTCGATGTTCGGCATCCACACCCCGATCCAGCTGGCCGACTCGCCGGTGGCGATGCTTTTCGTGCTCGCGGCTGCGGCGCTTGGAGAATACGGTCTGGTGCTCGGCGGCTGGTCCGCGAAGTCCACCCTGCCGCTGTACGGCTCGGTTCGCGCGGCCACCCAGATGATCTCCTACGAGCTGGCAGAGGGCCTGTCGCTGGTCACGGTCTTCATCGCGGCCTCCACGATGTCCACCTCGGGCATCGTCGAGTCCCAGGCGGGACTGTGGAACGTCATCCTCCTCATGCCGGCCTTCATGATCTTCCTCGTGACCATGTTCGGCGGCACCAACCGCCTACCCTTCGACCTGACCGAGGCAGAGGGCGAGATCGTCGCGGGCGCCCACCTGGAGTACTCCTCCATGAAGTTTGGCTGGTTCTACCTGGCCGAATACGTCAACATGCTCAACATGTCGATGCTGGTCACCACCCTGTTCTTCGGCGGCTACCGCTCGGGTCCGATCCTGACCTGGCTGTTTGGCCTGTGGGGTGGGGATCCGAACGTCGGCTGGTTCCCGGTGCTCGTCTTCATCTGCAAGCTGTGGACATTCATGGGCCTGTTCGTTTGGGTTCGCGGCACGCTGCTGCGCTTCCGCTACGACCAGTTCATGCACCTGGGCTGGAAGGGCCTCATCCCCGCGGCCTTGGGCTGGCTGGCGATCGTCATGGCCGTCGTCGGCATCAACATGGTCGTCGCGATCAACATGGTCCCGGTGCTCACCATCCTCGCCATCGGCTACTCGCTCATCCTGCTCATCTGGGCATTCGGCGATGATTCGGTGAAGAAGACCCAGCAGGAGATCATCGAAGAGCGCGAGTCGCAGGAGTTCGACGGCTTCGAGAACGGCTACCCCGTCCCGCCGCTGCCCGGCCAGCACCTTCCGCCGTCGCCGCGTGCGCGCAACCGTTCGGCGATCGACACGCAGACTATTGAGGAGGCCTAAATGTTAGAAGACAACGACGCCGGGCGCTTCGAGCAACCTGACCCGTCGCTCTACAGCCCCACCAAGAAGGGCCCGATCGGCAACTTCTTCGCGCCGGTGGCCGGATTCGGCGTGACGTTTTCCACGATCTTCCGTCCCACCGTGACGGAAGAGTATCCCTTCAAAAAGGTTCCCACCCGCCCGCGCTACCACGGCCTGCACAGGCTCAACCGCTACGCGGACGGCCTAGAGAAGTGCATCGGCTGCGAACTGTGCGCCTGGGCTTGCCCGGCGGACGCCATCTACGTCGAGGCCGCGCCGAACACGCCGGGGGCGCAGTACTCCCCGGGTGAGCGCTACGGCCGCGTCTACCAGGTCAACTACCTGCGCTGCATCTTCTGCGCCTACTGCATCCAGGCATGCCCCACGCGCGCGCTGACGATGTCGAACGATTACGAGATCGCCGGCCCCACCCGCGAGGACATGATCTACGAGAAGCACCAGCTCCTCGTGCCCCTCGCCGAGGGCATGCTCAACCCGCCGCACCCGATGGTTGAGGGCACGACGGACGCCGACTACTACCAGGGCGCCATCACCGGGCCGACGCAGGACCAGATCGACTGGGTCAAGGACAACCGACCCGACGATCCCTCGCTCTCCACGGCGCGGGCTACCCAGAAAGCTGAGGTCGCACAGTCATGACCCCCCAGCCTCTTGAGATTTCGCTCGGTGAGACGATCATCTTCGCCATCATGGCGGTGGCGATGGTCGCGCTCGCCGTCTACGGATTGCTCATCGCGCGAAAGGCCGTCTACTCGGTCGTCTCCGTCATCTTCATCATGGTCGGCTTGGCCGTGCTTTACACCGCACTGGAGGCGCCCTTTATGGGCGTAGCCCAGGTCGTGGTCTACACGGGCGCGATCCTCATGATGTTCCTCTTCGTGCTCATGCTCATCGGCGTTGATTCGTCCGACTCCACACACGAAACCCTCAAGGCCCAGCGCCCTGTCGCCCTCGTGGGCGGGATCGGCGTGGCCGGGATCCTCATCGGCGTCGTGCTTGGAGCTGCCAACCCGGATGCGGTGGGCCTCGCAGCAGCGAACGCGGACGGCAACCCCGTCGGCGTCGCCCAGTCGATCTTCACCAACCACATCCTCACCCTCGAGCTGACGGGCACACTCCTGATCGTGGCCGCGCTCGGCGCGATGACGCTGACCCACCGCGACCGCATCCACACGCCGATCACGCAGGAAGCTCGCGCCCACCAGGGCGTGCGCGACTTCGTCACCGACGGGCGCCACATCGGCCACAAGCCGAACCCCGGCGTCTACGCCGAGTCGAACTCGTCGGCCAACCCCGCGCTCACCGCCTACGGCAAGCCGCTCGAGAACTCGGTCAACCGCGTGCTTCAGGTACGCGGCCAGATGCGTACGGTCGGCCAGATCTCGCCGGCCACGGTTGAACGCATCGCCACCGGCACGGGCGTGTCCGGCCCGTCCACGTACGGCAAGGTCGGGCGCGCCACGCTCGCGGGTATGCCCGGCGAGCTCGCCCCCGATCACGACGCCGCGCTTGAACGCCTCGCTCAGCTCGAGGGCGGCAACGATGAGCCGAGCGCCGCGCAGGTGGCTGACGCCGCCGAGACCACTGCCGAGCTGACGGACAAGACGGAGGAGTAAATCATGGATCTGATGTACTACGTGGTCCTCGCTATCGTCCTCTTCGTGGTGGGCGGCGCGACCGTGCTGACCCGCCGCAACGGCGTCATCGCCCTGCTCGGCGTCGAGATCATGCTCAACTCGTGCAACCTGGTGCTCATCACCTTCTCCCGTATGTGGGGCAACCTCGAGGGGCAGGTCTTCGCATTCTTCGTCATGGTGGTGGCGGCAGCCGAGGTCGTCGTCGGCCTGGCGATCATCGTGTCCATATTCCGTACTCGCAGGACGGCGTCGCTCGACGGCGCCAACCTCATGAAGAACTAGGCAGGTGCGAGCATTGACTAGCATTTTTGCGGAAAGCACCGTGGCTGTCGCGAGCGCGACGGGTGCGGCTAGCCTCGTCTGGCTGGCCGTGGCCATCCCGCTCGTCAGCTTCGCGATCCTTCTCCTGGCGGGGAAGGCCGCTGACGCGTGGGGCCACTGGCTGGCTATCCTCGCCTCGGCGGCGTCGTTCGTCGTCGGCCTCGCCGCGGCGATCCAGCTGCTCGGGATGGACGCGAGCGAGCGCGTGGTCGAGACCACGCTGTACGAGTGGATCCCGCTGGTGGGTAGCTTCGCGGTGGACTTCGGCACGCGGGTCGACCCGCTGTCGATCACGTTCGTCCTGCTTGTGACCTTCGTGGGAACCCTCATCCACATCTACTCCGTGTCCTACATGGAGCATGACCCGGCCAGGCGCCGTTTCTTCGCCTACCTCAACCTGTTCGTGGCCGCGATGCTGCTCCTCGTGTTGGGCAACTCCTACGTGGTGCTCTTCTTCGGTTGGGAAGGTGTGGGCCTCGCTTCCTACCTCCTCATCTCGTTCTGGAATCACGTCCCCGAGTACGCCACCGCCGGTAAGAAGGCGTTCGTCATGAACCGCGTGGGCGACCTGGGCATGCTGGTGGCGATGATGGCGATGGTGGCGAACTTTGGCTCGGTGAAGTTCACCGACGTTTCCGCGGGTGTGGGTAGCGTTTCGGAGGGCACGGCCGCCTTCATCGGCGTCTTCCTCCTGCTGGCCGCCTGCGGTAAGTCCGCACAGTTCCCCCTCCAGGCATGGCTGGGCGACGCGATGGCGGGCCCGACGCCGGTCTCCGCGCTGATCCACGCGGCCACGATGGTCACCGCCGGTGTCTACCTGATGGTCCGATCCGGCGCCGTCTACGAGGCAGCCCCGGTGGCCGCGCTGGTGGTGGCGCTCGTCGGCCTCATCACCCTCGTCTTCGGTGCGATCGTCGGTGCGGCCAAGGATGACATGAAGAAGGTCCTGGCGGCCTCGACCATGTCGCAGATCGGCTACATGATGCTCGCGGCGGGCCTTGGCCCGGTCGGCGCGGGATTCGCGATCTTCCACCTCGTCACCCACGGCTTCTTCAAGGCCAACATGTTCCTCGGTGCCGGCGCAGTCATGCACGGCATGAACGACGAGGTGGGCATCCGCGGCTTCGGCGGTCTGGGCAAGCACATGAAGATCACGTTCTACACGTTCTTCGCCGGCTACCTGGCCATCATCGGTTTCCCATTCCTGTCCGGCTTCTATTCGAAGGACAAGATCATCGAGATCGCCTTCACGGGCCAGGGCGCGCTGCCGTGGATCTTCGGCACGATCACCGTGCTGGTGGCGGGCTTGACCGCCTTCTACATGTCGCGTCTCTTCTTCGGAATCTTCCTGGGGGAGGAGCGCTGGGTTCACGAAGGTCCGGATGCGAAGCACCCGCACGACCCGTCCCCGCTCATGTGGGTTCCGATGGTGGTGCTCGCGCTCGGCTCGCTCGGCCTAGGCGCGATCCTCAACTACACGGGCTTCCTCACCTGGCTTGAGCCGGCGATCGGCCACGTGGCACACGAGGAGCCGGTCCTGCCGATCCCGGCGATCACCGGCCTGACGCTGGCCGTGGTCGCTGCCGGCGTGGCAATCGCGTGGAAGATGTACGTGGCCAGCCCGATGCCCAAGGCGGCACCCGTCGGCAACGGGCTCACCCGCGCCGCGCGCGTCGATCTCTACCAGGATCAGATCAACGAGGGCCTGTTCATGAACCCCGGCATCACGCTCGTGGCGAGCGCGGACGTGCTCGACCGCAACGTGGTCGACGGCATGGTACGCGGGGTTGGCAAGCTGCCGTCGGTCGGAGGCGTTCTGGGCAAGTTCCAGACCGGCTACGCCCGTAACTACGCCAGCTACATCACCATCGGCCTGGTCCTGGCGCTCATCGTCGTCGTCGCGGCCGCGCTCTAGGAGGACAAGAGGTATGCAATTGCAAACTGTTTCCGAAGCTGGCTTCCCCTGGATCACAGCGATGATCCTGATTGCCGTGGTGGGCGCACTCCTGCTGTGGCTGGTCAAGCCGCTACGTTCGGCGGCCCGTCCGGTCGCGCTGGGCGTGTCGATCCTCGTCGCGGTCGTGTTCATCCTCGCGATGATCACGGAGTTCGAGGTCGCAAGCTCGGCGCGCGTTCAGCTCGCCGAGACGTACCCGTGGATCCCGCAGATCGGCGTTTCGCTCGCGTGGGGGATTAACGGCATGGGCGCGGTCATGCTCGCCATGTCGGTGTTCCTCGTGCCGGTGGTCATCATCGCCTCGTGGACCGAGGTCGACGGCGAGCGGCAGGGCGGCTACATGGCGTGGATCCTCGCCCTCGAGGCGATCATCATCGGCCTGTTCGCGGCACGCGACCTGTTCCTGTTCTACGTCCTGTTCGAGCTCATGATCCTGCCGATCTTCTTCATGATCGGCCGCTACGGCAAGGGCGAGCGGCGCGGCAAGGCCGCGATGAAGTTCCTCATTTACTCGCTCGCTGGCGGCCTGATCATGCTGGTGGGCGTCATCGCGGTCTACGCCTACGGCCCGGGAGGCTCGGGCGGGTTCATGATCGACAACCTCGCCGCCGGCTCTCAGATGTCTTCCACCGTGCAGATGTGGATCTTCCTCGCGTTCTTCATCGCCTTCGCGATCAAGGCCCCGATGTGGCCCGTCCACACCTGGCTGCCGGACGCGACGGAGGAGGCCCCTGCGGGCACCTCCACGCTTCTGGTTGGCATCCTGGACAAGATGGGCACATTCGGCATGATCGCGATCTGCCTGCCGTTGTTCCCCGACGCCGCCAGCTCGGCCGCGCCGGTGATCATCGCCTTCGCCCTCGTCTCTATCATCTGGGGCGGCCTGATGGCGATCGCCTCGGATAACCTCATGCGCCTGGTGGCCTTCACTTCGGTGTCCCACTTTGGCTTCATGGTGATGGGCATCTTCTCTGGCTCGTCTATCGCGCTGGCCGGCGCCATCCTCTACATGGTGGCGCACGCGATCGGCACCGCGGGCCTCTTCCTGATCGTGGGCTTCCTCGGCGAGCGCGGCGGTTCCCACCTCATTTCCCGCTACGGCGGCTGGCAGCGCGTCACGCCGATCCTGGCCGGCACGTTCCTCATCTCGGGACTTGCCACGATCGCCCTGCCGGGCCTGTCGGGCTTCATCCCGGAGTTCATGGTCCTCATGGGAACCTACGACGCCGTGCCGTGGGCCGCGCTCGTCGGCGTCGTCGGCGTTGTCCTCGCCGCGCTCTACATCCTCCTTCCCTACCAGCGCCTCTTCACGGGCCCGAAGCCGGAGGAGGACGTGGCGGACTTGGGTGGTCGCGAGAAGACGGTCATGGGGTTGCTCATCGCGGCGATGCTCGTGCTGGGCTTCTTCCCCTCCGTCGCGCTCGACGCCGTCAACCCCGTCGCGGAACAGTATTCGTCCACGCTGACGGTCATCGCTGAAGGGAGCACCAAGTGAACGTCCAAATTCAATGGGTGGCAGTCCTGCCACTGTTGATCGTCCTCGGAGCAGGCGTGGTGGGTACGCTGTGCGAGGCCTTCGTGCCCCGCCGTGCGCGCCGCGGCGTGCAGGTGACGCTCTCGCTGGCCGCACTCGCCTCCGCCCTCGTGGTCGTGGTGTGGCGCTGGACGGAAACGCAGGTGGACGGCTCGAAGGTGCAGCCCCTGGCGTTCGCGGTCCACCCCGACGGCACGGTGGGTGTCGGCCTGGTGGAGGACGCGATCTCGCTCATCTCCCAGGCGATCATCGTGGTTGGCGCGCTACTGTCCTTCCTGGTGATCGCGGATCGCACGCAGACCCGGGAGGGGGCGTTCGCCGCGGCAGCGGCGACCCGGCCTGGCTCTGCTGAGGAGCGCGAGTACTCTCGGCTCGGGCGTCAGCTCACCGAGATCTTCCCGCTGGCGCTCTTCGCCACGGGCGGCATGATGGCTTTCACGTCGGCCTACGATCTGCTTACCCTCTTCATCTCGCTCGAGGTGCTCTCGCTGCCGCTGTATGTCCTGTCGGCCACCGCTCGCCGCAAGCGCCTGCTCTCGCAGGAGGCCGCGCTGAAGTACTTCATCCTTGGCGCGTTCTCCTCGGCCATCTTCCTCATGGGTGCGGCGCTTATCTACGGCGCTACCGGCTCGCTGTCGATCGAGGGTCCGATCGTAGCCCTCGGCCGGGGCACGGGAGTGGCGTCCCCGGCGTTGCTGAGCGCTGGCGTCGTCATGGTCGTCATCGGCTTGCTGTTCAAGGTTGGCGCCGCTCCGTTCCACGCCTGGACGCCGGACGTCTACCAGGGCGCGCCGACGCCGGTCACCGGCTTCATGGCTGCCGGCACGAAGGCCGCCGCGTTTGTGGCCCTCATGCGGGTGTTCATCCTGATGGTGACCCCGGTGTGGGAGTCGATCAACATCTTCATGTGGATCGTTATCATCGCAACCATCGTGATCGGCACGGTCATGGGCCTGGTACAGACGGACGTTAAGCGACTGCTGGCGTACTCCTCAATCGCGCACGCGGGCTTCATTCTGATCGCGGTCAACTCGATCAACATCATCTCCAACGCCGATGCCTCGCTGGTGGCGGTCCCCGCGATCATGTTCTACCTGCTGGCCTACGCGGTGGCGACGGTGGGAGCCTTCGGCATTGTGACGCTCGTGCGTGAGCGCGATCCGCAGGGCAACATCCTGGGCGAGGCGACGAAGCTCTCGAGCTGGGCCGGCCTGGGCAAGCGCAGCCCGCTGCTGGCGAGCGCGATGACGATCTTCCTCCTGTCGTTCGCGGGTATCCCGCTGACGGGTGGCTTCATCGGAAAGTTCGAGGTGTTCCGCGCCGGTGTTCAGGGTGGCATGACGGTGCTCGTCGTGCTCGCCGTGCTGGCGTCGGCCGCGACGGCGGTGTTCTACTTCCGTCTCGTCCAGATCATGTTCTTCCGTGAGCCGGAGGGCGAGTCCGTGGCGGTTGTCGAGTCGGAGGGCATGTCGATCGTTGCGATTGTCATCGCCGCGATCACCACGATCGGCCTCGGCGTGCTGCCGCACTTCGCCCTTGACTTCATCATGGGACCGTTTGCGTGAGCGTCACTGATGTTCTAGCCAGCGACGACCCGCTCGCCCGCCGGCTCGCCGCGCGCATGGAGGTGGTTGAAGACCGCCTGCGCTCGGCGTGCCGGGTGGACGATCTCGTCGTCGATTCGGCCACGTCCTACCTGGCCGACGCCGGCGGCAAGCGGCTGCGTCCGCTCCTGACGCTGCTGGCGGCCGAGGTGGGGCCGAACCCGGATTCGCCCGACGTCATCGACGCCGCCGTCGTCATGGAGCTGACCCACCTCGCGTCGCTCTACCACGACGACGTCATGGACGAGGCGCCCAAGCGCCGCGGCGTGCCGACGGCGCAGTACATCTTCGGCAATTCTTCGGCGATCATGGCCGGCGACGTGCTTTTTTCGCGCGCGTCGAAGATCGTGGCGGGCCTGGGACAGCGGGCGATCTACATGCACGCCGAGTCTTTCGAACGGCTGTGCATGGGGCAGCTCCATGAGACGGTGGGCCCGCAGGGGGGCGAAGACCCGATCGAGCACCACCTGAAGGTGCTTTCGGGCAAGACGGGTTCGCTCATCGCGGCGGCCGCTCACCACGGCGTCATGGCTGCCGGCGGACCGGACGACCTCGGAGAGGCACTGGCCGAGTTCGGCGAGCGCATCGGCGTGGCTTTCCAAATCGCCGACGACGTCATCGACCTGGCCTCGGACCCCGCGCTGACCGGCAAGACGCCGGGCACCGACCTGCTCGAGGGCGTGCCGACCATGCCCACGCTTCTGCTTGAGCGCGAGGCGAAGGAGGGCACGATCGACGACGCCGGGCAGGCGATTCTCGACATTCTCTCCGAGGGGAACCTGGACAGCGGCGACCGGCTTGCCACGGTGGTGGAGATGCTCAAGGCACACCGCGTCGTCGAGCAGACCCGGGAGCTCGCCCGTCAGTGGGTAGACGAGGCGCTGGAGTACCTGGACGTAATCAAGGATCGTGAGGTCTACGGCTATCTGGTCATGTTCGCCCACGGGATGGTTGACCGGATGATGTGACGGCGGCGTCGTGGTGGTCGGTGAATGGCACCGGCCCCTTGTCGAAGCCGAATCGGCAGGCCGTGGGCGTGCGGCCCGGATCGAGCGCGGGACCCTCTGGGCCCCGCGCTCCTTCGTGGGCGAACGCGAGGGCCGTGGATTGCCGCCCAAGGCCGGGGAGCCGCTAGAATGGCCGGAGACCTAAAAGGAGCAAACGTGCGCAAACTGATTGATAAGATTCTCCGGGCCGGCGAGGGGCGAACCCTGAAGAAGCTCTCGGCGATCACGCAGCAAGTCAACGAACTTGAGAGCGTCTTTACGGAGATGACGGACGAGGAGCTCAAGGCCCAGACGGCGGACTTCCGCGAGCGTTATAAGGAGGGCGAGTCCCTCGATGAGCTCTTGCCGGAGGCATTTGCGGCCGTTCGTGAGGCCTCGGTGCGCACGCTCGGCCAGCGTCACTACGATGTGCAGATCATGGGCGGGGCGGCCCTGCACCTTGGCAACATCGCCGAGATGAAGACCGGCGAGGGCAAGACGCTCGTGGCCACGCTCGCCGCCTACCTTAACGCGATTCCAGGCCACGGCGTTCACATCGTGACGGTCAACGACTACCTGGCCAGTTACCAGTCGGAGCTCATGGGCCGCGTCTTCCGTTTCCTTGGCATGACGACGGGGTGTATCACCACGGGCCTGAACCCGGCCCAGCGGCGCGAGCAGTACGCGTGCGACATCACCTACGGCACGAATAACGAGTTCGGCTTCGACTACCTGCGTGACAACATGGCGATGAGCCTCGATAGCCTGGTCCAGCGCGAGCACTACTTCGCGATCGTCGACGAGGTCGATTCGATCCTTATCGACGAGGCGCGTACCCCGCTTATCATTTCCGGTCCCGCCGAGGGAGACGCCAACAAGTGGTACACGATGTTTTCGCAGGCCGTAGTCAACCTTCGGCGCGACATCGACTACGAGGTGGATGAGAAGAAGCGCACGGTGGGCGTTCTCGAGCCGGGCATCGACAAGATCGAGGACATGCTCGGGATCGACAACCTCTACGAGTCGGTGAACACCCCGCTCATCGGCTACCTCAACAACGCGATTAAGGCCAAGGAGCTCTTCACCCGCGACCAGGATTACATCGTCGCCGACGGCGAGGTGCTGATCGTCGACGAGCACACGGGCCGAGTCCTTCCCGGGCGCCGCTATAACGAGGGCATGCACCAGGCGATCGAGGCGAAGGAGGGCGTGACGATCAAGGCCGAGAATCAGACCCTGGCCACGATCACGCTGCAGAACTATTTCCGCCTCTATGACAAGCTTTCGGGCATGACGGGTACGGCGGAGACGGAGGCCGAGGAGTTCGCCTCCACCTACGACATCGGCGTGGTGCCGATCCCGACCAACCGGCCGATGCGGCGCACGGACCACACGGATCTGGTCTACCCCACGGAGCGCGGCAAGTTCGGCGCGATTGTCGAGGACATCAAGGAGCGTTTCGCGAAGGGTCAGCCGGTGCTGGTGGGTACGGCGTCGGTGGAGAACTCCGAGAAGCTCTCCGCGCTGCTGAAGAAGGCTCACATTCCTCACGAGGTCCTCAACGCCAAGCAGCACGAGCGTGAGGCAGCGGTGGTCGCGATGGCCGGTCGCAAGGGCGCCGTGACCGTCGCAACCAACATGGCTGGCCGAGGCACCGACATCATGCTGGGAGGTAACGCCGAGTACATCGCGGTGGGCCTCATGGCCAAGCGGGGGCTCGACCCGGAGGAGGACGCCGAGGAATACGAGAAGCAGTGGCCGCAGGCGCTGGCGGAGGCGAAGGCCGCCGTCGCGAAGGAACACGACGAGGTGGTGGAGCTGGGTGGCCTGTACGTGCTCGGCTCGGAGCGCCACGAATCGCGCCGCATTGATAACCAGCTTCGCGGACGTTCCGGGCGTCAAGGCGACCCGGGGGAGTCACGCTTCTACCTCTCGCTCGACGACGACCTGATGCGCCTGTTCGGCAACACGCGTGCTACCGACCGTTTCAAGAACGGCCCGGAGGATCAGGCGCTCGACTTCAAGCTGCTGAGCTCGGCAATCCAGCGCGCCCAGACTCAAATCGAGTCGCGCAACGCGGAGATGCGTAAGAACGTCCTGAAGTACGACGACGTCATGAACGAGCAGCGCTCCACCGTCTATGCTGAGCGCCGCCGCATCCTCGAGGGTGAGGACGTGGAGGATCAGATCAGCTCTTTCATCACGTTCGTGGTCGACGACGTCGTTCGTAGCCACACCCTGGGTTCGTCCGACGAATGGGACATGCATGCGTTGTGGACGGACGTGAAGAACATCTACCGCCCGTCTTTCACCGACGAGGAGCTTATCGAGGCTCACGGCGGCGACCAGCGCGAGTTGACCCGGGAGGACGTGCGCACTGAGATCCTCGAGGACGTGGAGGCGATTTACCAAGAGCGCGAGGAGGAGCTCGGCTCCGAGCAGATGCGCAACGTGGAGCGGCAGGTGTTGCTTACCGTGCTGGATCGCAAGTGGCGTGAGCACCTGTACGAGATGGACTACCTCAAGGAGGGTATCGGCCTGCGTGCGATGGCCCAGCGCGATCCGCTTGTTGAGTACAAGCAGGAGGGTTATCACATGTTCCAGCAGATGAACGACTCCATCCGCGAGGAGACGGTTCGCCACTTGCTCAACTTTGAGCTGCCGTCCGAGAAGATGGCCCGTGAGGCGGTGGAGGCCGCGAAGTCGTCGCTTGCCGCGGGAGCGGGCGGCTTCATTGGCCAGAAGACGCCGGTGGGCTCGGATAAGGCCCAGCCTTCGACGGAGAAGATTCTCGGCATCAAGCGGCCTGAGACGCAGAAGCTGTCCTATTCTTCGTCTGCCGGGCAGAGCGGGCCTTCGGCGGGCCGGCGGGGCCCGGCGGCGGGGAACAAGCCGCCCGTCGGCGCCTTCGGCAGCACGGCGCCCCAGCAGCAGGCGCAGTCGGGCGGCGAGGTTGACCCGTACGCGGGGATGAACCGTGCCCAACGGCGGGCTGCGAAGCGTCGCAACAAGTAGTTGCTTGCGGCCTAGATGATCTCGAGCGCCGTCACGTGCCAGCGGCCGCGGCGGACCTCGAGGCGGGCGGCGGCCGCCCGAGTTCTCTTTCCGTCGAAGACGACAAGGGAGACCTCGGCCACGCCCTTGCGTGGCTCGCACACCCGCACGCGCTTGATGCGCGGCGGCATGCACTTTTCGGCCCGGCCCAGGACGCGTTGGCCGAGTCCTGCCCGGCGGATGAGCGCCTCGTAGACGTCGGGGTGCATCCAGGTTTGGAGCTGGCGGGCGGGGCGGTGCCCCATAAGGACCTCGATGGATTGCCCGACCACGCGCGCAGCGAAGCGATCCGGCGATGCCGGGGCCTCGGCCGACTGCTCGGCTTCGCCGTTATACATCGGCCTGTCGATTCGCGGTGAGGCGAAGGCAGCCCGGTCAAATTCCCCGCCCCGTGCAGGGGCCGGAAGGGACTGAGCGGACCGGTCCGGGTAGCTTTTCGGGATCTGACGCGGTGGCGGCGGGGGAACGGTGACGCGGACCTTGCTGTCCAGTACTGCTTGGCTCATGGGGTGTCCTTAGGGAAGTGTGATGGTTTGGCCGGGGTGGATGAGGTTCGGGTCATTACCGATGACCCCCTTGTTGGCGAGGTAGAGGTCGAGGACGAGGTCGGCCATCTCGGAGTCGTCCGTGGGTGCGTAGTAGGCGCGGGCGATGGACCAGAGGCAATCGCCGGCAACAACCGTGTGGGTGCGAGGCATGAGGCCGGCCTGGCCTGTATCATGAAGCGTGGTTACTGTTGTGGCCGCGGGCGCGGCTGGCGGGGTGTCACGTGCGGGTGCGGCGGGCGTTGGCTCTGCCGGGGGCGGTTCGTAGATCGTGCTCGGGGATGGCAGGGGCGCGCCCCAGCTGAAGTCCGTGTCGGCCGATGCGGGGGCGATGAAGCTACTGGCCAGGCCGGCGGCCGCGATGCCTCTCAGGATGGGCGGGCCCCAACGCGCGACCCGCATGCGCAGGGTGCGGCTTCCCGAGCGGGAGGCGCGAAGGAGTGCGAGCGCCGCGAGGAGGTACCAGAGGGCGACGGCGGTGATCGCGATTGCGGCCACGGTGACGAGCAGGGACTCGAGGTCTTGCTGGGGAGCACCAGTGAGGGGGTCCATGTCGACTCCAATCTGCTGTTTGATGGCGTTTGATGTCGTATGAGTGAGTTTGGTGTTATTTGGCGCTTAACGCGAGTGGGTATACCCGGTAAATCGGGCTCAATCCGGATCGTCCCAGCTGAGGGCGCAGTTTGGCTCGGAATCAGCCGGCCCACACCCGACGTCCCTAACGACGACCCAGCTGGCAGGAGCCCGACATGGCGCATGAGTGAGTGCGGGCCGCGAAGTGCGCAATAAGGGAGCGGGCCTGCGGGGGTGGGCGGTAGTCTGCGGGCATGGACTGGATGATTCTTGCCGAAACGATCGCCTCGGAAGTCGAACAGGGTGAGCGGGAGAAGCTCGAGGCCGAAGCTGCCGATCTCGCGGACGCCGAGCGCGCCACGCTGACGGTCGAGGATCGCCTCCGCGGCGCCGTCGGCGTCAACGTCGAGGTTGGACTTCGCGGCCTGCCGCCCCTTTCTGGAACTGTGGAGACGGTCGGGCGCGGGTGGTTTCTGCTGGCGGATTCCGCCCGCGAGCACGTCGTGCTCACCCGCGAGGTGGCAAGCCTGACCCGCGTGTCGTGGGTGCAATCGCCGGGCGGAGGGCTGCCCGTCAGCGTGGGCTCACTCCTGCGTCAGCTTCAGGCCTCCTACGTTTCCCTCCGCGGTGCCGACGTGGATGTGGCGGGAACGGTGGTCGGCGTCGGGCGTGACCACCTACTGATCGAAAGCGAGAGCGAGGGCCGTTATGGTTCGTACGCACAACCGTGGCAGGCGCACTACGATTTCGGGCAAAGTGAACGGCTATCGCAGATCGTCATTCCGATCGATGCGATAGCCGTAGTCAGCCAGGCGAGGGTGAATCGCGCTGTTTAGATTTCCTGCTCTGAGGTGATCTTCTGGCGCGTGATCTCATAGGCACGCTCGACATAGGCGGCGAGCACCTTCTCATCGATGCGCCACTGCCCACGACCACCAACCTGGATGGCAGGAAGCTCGCCGTTCTTGATGAGCGTGCGCACCTGCCCGGCCGAGACGTTCAAGTACTCGGCGACATCAGCGATTGTTAGAAACCTCGACATGGCTTGAGTGTCCCACCCTTCGTATGTTTGACACATGCACTTTACACAGGCACTTTGCCCTGTGGAAAACGGATTTCAGCTTACGCGAAATGTGCCACGGTTGAGCTATGACGATATTGACACACGTACCGTGGAAAGACCCCCGTCTGGCCATCGGAGTGATTCTCATCGCAGGTGGCGGCGTCGCCGGTTCGATCCTGCTCGGCGGGGAGTCCTCCGTTCCGCTCCTGCGCGCGAGCGCACCGATCGCAGAGGGCAGCGTACTGAGCGAAAGCCAGTTCGTGGTGGCCGAGCTGCCCGAGCGGGTGGGGAAGGACTACGTGCGCAGCGGCCAGATTCCGGATGGCGCGGTGGCGGCGCACGGCATCGAGGCAGGTGACCTCCTCCCGTCCTCTGCGATCGGCGAGCCAGGGGGCCTGCTCGACGTGACCATCCCGCTCATCGTCGCGCCCGCCTCGAGCGTGGCGGTGGGTTCGCAGGTGGACGTGTGGCGCGTCCAGAACGCGACCATCAACACGGCGCCGGGAGCCCGGCTGATCGCGCAGGGCGCGGTCCTCGTGTCCGTGGAGGCAGGCGGCGTGGGCGCGCAGGCCACCGCGCAGATCCGCGTGGAACCGGCCGACGTGCCGGGGATCCTCGAGGTGCTCGGAACCCAGGACGGGCTCGCCATCGTGGGGAAGGCCGGCTGATGATCCTTCTGTGTCTGCCGGCGCCACTCGAAGAGCAGGTGGTGCGCGGCCTGGCGGCCTTCGGCGAGGAGGGGCGTATCGCCCGGCGCTGCGCCGACGTGGCCGAGGTGATCGCCGGCGTGGAGGCTAATCTCGGGAAGATCGTGCTCCTTGGCGACGACCCCGCGCTCGACCTGTCGGTGGTGAGCCGGCTCGCGGCGTGCGGGGCGCGCGTGGGCGTGGTGCCCTCCTTCCGGCCGGTCACGGAGATCCACGCGCTGGGCGCCGTACCCGTCGCGGAGGCGGAGATGGTGGACTTCGTGCGGGGAGCCACGCCCGCTGAGCCCGTTGTGGTGCCGATCCGTCGCGGCCGGATCATCGCCGTATGGGGGCCGGGCGGGAGCGTCGGGCGTTCGGCGCTCGTGCGGGATCTCGCCGCGGTTGCGCCCGATGTCTTGGTGGTCGACGCCGATACCCACCGTCCCTGCTTGTCCCAGCTTTACGGGCTGGAGGAGACCTCCGCGATCGTCGCCCTCGCCCGTCACATCGAGCGGGGCCAGGATCCGGCGGAGCTCATTGACTCGGTGCTCGTGGATCTGCCGGGGCGCGGGGCTGGCAGGCCCGGCAGGCTGCTCGCCGGCCTCAACACGGGTGAACGCTGGCGGGAGCTGCCGCGGGTGGTGGCCGAACGCATGTGGGAGCCGCTGGCGGCACATGCTGAGGCGGTGATCGTGGACGTGTCGGGCGGGATGGAGGCCCGCCCCTCCCGCGAGGATCGCCACGCGATGACCCGTTCCGCTGTCGAGGCCGCGGACGTGATCGTACACGTGGGTGCGGGAACGCCGGTGGGGTTGCGGCGCTTCCTTGAGCACCTTGACGCCCTGGGCACGGAACGGATCGGCGAACACCACGGGGTGGTCCTCCTCTCCGAACACGGACTTGGCATGGACGGCAAGACCAAGGTAGCCGCCCTCATCGGGGAGGCGCAGATGCCGGTTCACTTCGTGCGAGCCGACCGGCGGCGCCTTGAGCGCTGCGAGCTGCGGGCGCGCGACGCGGTCAGTGCCTACCCGCGCTCGGGCTATTCCAGGGACGTCCGGGCGCTGTGGGAGGCGATAGGCTCGGTCTCCGGGCACGCCGCGCGTTCCTAAGGTCCGATTGCGGAGCAGGCGTCGGGCAGGGATCGCGCCCGCGGGGCGCTCGGCGCACGCGCCCAGATGCGGTGCGATGGCGCCGGGGACCAGTGCCCGCCACCCGCGCCGCAGGGCACGCGCCACCCGCGCCGCAGAGTCGGAGTCTGCCGGCGGCGCCGCCGGAGTACGCCACATGTCTGCCGCGGTCTAGGATGTGCTTATGCGCATCTACATTCCGCTCACGCCCGGGGACCTCGTCTCAGCCGTCGAGCCTCGCCTCGTCCACGCCGTCACACCTGAACTCAAGCGGGCGGTACCTTACGAGGACGCTGAAGGATGGGAGATGATCGCCACCCTGGCCGCAGCCGACGACTCGCTCCGGCTACTCTCCACGGGCAGGACGCGCCGCCGCATGGTGTGCGTGGCAGAGGTGCCAGACCGCTCCCTCGAGCCCGCGCTGCAGTCCGCAGCCGAACCCGCGGCGGAGCTACCCACAGCTCGCCGACTGATCACCTCCGTGGATTGGCAGGACGTGGAGACGATCCTGGTAGACGAGCCGGGCTACGAGGACCTCGTCTCGCGGGCGCTATCCGGTGACGAGGCGGCCTTCGCCGCCACCGGCGATATCGACCTTCTGTGGTACGACGTCGTCGAACGGGCCGATCTGGCCGCCGAGCTGGGCGCCTAGGCGGACACGCTGAGCGTGGACCCACCGCTTTCGAGTGGCCGGACCGTGACGCGATCTGGGATCATCGCCTTCAACTCCTCGACATGGGAGACCACGCCGACCGTGCGCCCGGCGGAGCGCAGCTGGCCGAGCGTATCCATGACGGTCTGCAGGTAGTCGCTGGACAGGCTGCCGAAGCCCTCGTCGATGATGAGGGTGTCAATGCGGATCCCGCCGTTTTCGGCCTGGACCACCTCCGACAACGCGAGGGCGAGGGCGAGCGAGGTGTAGAAGGTCTCGCCGCCGGAGAGCGTGGCGGGAGAGCGGACGGTGTCGCCGTTCGGCCCGGAGTCATGGTGGATCACCTCCAGGCCCAGTCCTGACTTGAGCTCGCCGCGCCCCTCGTCGGCACGACGCAGCTCGTAGCGGCCGAAGGAGAAACGGCTCAGATGCTCGTTGGCTCGGTCGACGATCTGCTCAAACCGGCGCAGCAGCACCCACACCGTGAGCCGCAAGCGACTAAGGGACATCTGCCCGGCGTTCGCCAGATCAGCCAGCCGGACCGCAGGCCCGGCGTCGTCACTGATCTTCTTCCACGCCTGCTGCGCGGAGCGCAATCGGGCAAGGTGAGTGCTCGAGGCCGTCGCCCGCTGCGCCGCGATCGCCTCGGTGCGGTTGGCCTGGGAGAGGGCCTCACGTGCGGACGCGTCTTCGGCGCGGGCCGAGTCGAGATCCACCGAGCCCTCCACCTGTAGGCGCTCGCTTGCCAGCTGAGCATCGATACTCGCCGCCTCGGCCGCGTGGTCGGCGACCTCCTTCTTCAACGCCGCGAACTCCGCGTCGGGGAGGCAGGCGGCGAGAGCCTCCGCCTCGGTGACCCGCGCCGCCGCGAGGGCCTCGGCGGCGGCCGCCGCGGAGTCGTCAAGGGAGCGAGCCGCGGAGGCGGCCGCAGAGGAAGCCGAACGAAGTTCCGTGAGGCTTGCCCGCTCGGCGGCGAGTGCGGCCTGGCGTTCGGTGACGCTGGGAAAGTCCCCACGCCCATCCGCGACGCGCGCGCAGTCGGCCTCCAGCGCCGCGTCCGTGCCGGCGATGCGTTCGGCGAGGGCGCGCTGATCCTCCCGGGCTTGACCGAGGGCCCGACGATCTGCCGCCTGAGCCCCGTCGAGTTCGCTGCGCTCGAGCTCTATCCTCGCCGCGTTCTCCCCGGCCGCCGTCGCCTTGGCCAGATCGGCGTTAAGCGCGCTTATTGCGGCGTCGATCGATTCGGGGGTGGCGCCGCCGAGCTGGGAGCGCAATGCCGAAGCTGAGGCGTCGAGCGCCGTCACCGTCTGGTTGGCCTCCTCCAGCTGCGCGGCAAGTGGCGCAAGAGCGGCCTCTTCCTCTTGGACCTGGTCGAGGGTGGCAGAATCGGCGGTGGGCTTCGCCGGCGCGGGGTGTTCGACGGATCCGCACACGGGGCACGGCTGGGCGTCGCGGAGGGTGGCGGCGAGATTCGAGGCCATCGATCGCCGCCAAGCATCGGTGGTGGTCCGGAGCTTGTCGCGTTGAGCGCGGTGGGCGTCGAAGGCCTTCGCGAGCGCGGCCCGCGCTTGGACGAGCTTCGCCTCCTCGTCAGCCAACCTTTGCGCAGTGACCTGTGCAGCCTGCTGGGAGGCGAGCTTCTCCCGGATGACCGGAGTGCTGGCAGCGAGTGCGTGTGCCGCCTGCAGGGCGGAGTCCAGATCGGTGGCCTTGCCCGGGTACGCGGCGAGCTGGGTTTCGAGATCGGCGATCTTGGCACGCAGGGCCGCCGCCTCGGTCGCGTAGTCCTCAAGCTGGGCTCGCCGGTGTGGCAGGCCAGCCTCCAGCGTCGCGAGCTCCGCGAGCGCGCCGAGCGAGGTGTCGACGCCGGCAAGCTCCTGATCGCAAGAGTCGATCATCCGCTCGGCGGCCTCGGCCACCCCTTCCTGGGTGGCGATGGCCGCCTCCAGTGAGGAATAGCCCTCCTGCACGGCGGCAGGCGCCGCTGGAAGCGCGAGCTCCGCGAGCGCCTCGCGCGCCGCGGCTGTCCGGCGGAGCCGATCGATCGCTAGCGCCACCGATTCGTGGGCGGCTATCTTCGCCCGCGCCGCCTCGATGCGTGGCGCCTGCTCTTCGAGGACGGCGCGTGCCTTCAGAAGCCGCTCACGGTCGGCGATGGCGGCGGCGAGGTTCTCCGCCCGGAGGAGGGCCTGCGAAGCCTGGGTAGCCTTGGCGCTCTGCGTCGCCGTGTGAGCCGTGGCTTCATCCCGTGCAGCGGCGAGGGTCGCGTCGGCGGCCGCGATCGCTTCCAGCGGTGAGGGGTCACCCGGATCGAGGACGAGCTCGGCCAGGTGGGGGAACTGATCGGAGACGCCGTCGATGTCGAGCCAGGCGTGCAGGGCACGCGTGGCGTTATCGCATGCCGCCTTGACCCTGCCGCGCGCCTCCTTCGCGCCATCCTCCAAAGCGTTGGCGAAGCGCTTGTAGTTGCTCGTGTTGAAGAGGGTTTCGAGCAGTGCGGCGCGCTCGGTGGACTTCATCTTCAGAAACTGGGCGAACTGCCCCTGGGGCAGGACGACAGTCTGGACGAACTGTTCGCGGGTCAGGCCAAGGAGGAGCTTGAGTTCACGATCTACCTGGGAGACTTTCGAGGCGAGAATCTCCCCCTGCTCCCACTGACGTAGCTCGACGACGGACTCGGACAGGCGCCACAGGTGGGCGGTGGCTGCCACCGGGGTTGTGCCCTCCCCGCGCACCTTCTTCTTCAGGTAGGCCGGCGCGCGCTGTACCCGGTAGGTGCCCGAGGCGATGGTGAACACGAGGTCGACCACGGAGCCCTGGCTGGCCGGGGCATAGCTCGACCGCATGCGTGAACGATCCGAATCACTGCCCGCCACGTCCCCGTAGAGGGCAAACACGATCGCGTCGATAATGGAGGACTTGCCCGCACCCGTGGGCCCGTCGAAGAGGAAGAGCCCGGAGGCGGCCAGCTGGTCGAAGTTGATGGTGTGCGTGCCCGGGAATGGGCCGATCGCGCTAAACGTCAAGTGGCGAAACTGCATCAGGCCGACACCTCCTCCCACGTGGCTGCCACCAGCTGATCCTCCGCCGCGGTCAATTCCCGCCCGCCGGCGTGCGCGAAGAATTCGCGCAGTACGGCGAGCGGATTGGAACGGATAGCGGCAAGCTGTTCAAGCGTGACGGCGGTGGCTTCGCTGACATGCTCAAGCGCGAGCATGTGCGCGAATCGCTTCTTGAGCTTGGCGTAAAGATCGGCTGGGCGGTCCGGGTCGGTGACCCGGATGCGCAGGAAGTGATCGCCGTAGCCGGCATACTTGGCCGAGAGCAGGTTCTCCAGCGTGTCTTCCAGTGTTGCCAGCGGCCGATACACGGGCGCCGGGATCAGGGTTGTTTCCCCGCTGCGCGTATCGAGGAGCACGGAGGACTTCACGTGCTTTTCTTCCGAAAAGGAGAACGCGATGGGCGAGCCCGAATAGCGCATGAGCGGATCGCCCTGGGTTCCCACAGCCTGCGGGCCGTGGATGTGGCCGAGGGCCACGTAGTCCGTCAGCCCGCCGAGCCGGAAAATGTGGGACGGGATCGAATCGGCCCCGCCCACCGAGATGTCGCGTTCCGACTCGCTGGGCTGGGCGCCAATGACGAAGGAGTGGGAGAGCACGATCCGGTACGGGTTGCCGCCGCGCCTTCGCATGTCTGCCTCCACCCGAGCCAGCATCTCGGTGTTGACGGCGATATGGCTGCGTTCGAGCGGCTCATCGCCGGCCAGCCGATCCCGCTCGGTGGGCGGATCCAGGTACGGGATGGGGTATATGAGGGCGCCGTCCGCGCCGTCGTCGATGACGACGGGGATGTGGGCGCGGCGCGAGTCTGTGCAGATGTGGAGCCCCTCCCGAGCGAAGGCGGAGCCGAAGCCGAGGCGCTGGGGGGAATCATGGTTGCCGCTGGTCATGATGACGCGCGTGTGCTCGAGCAGGCGCGAGAGCGTGTCGGAGAGCAGCTCCACCATGGCGACGGGCGGGACTGCGCGGTCGTATACGTCGCCCGAAATGAAGAGCGCGTCCACGCCCTCGCTCGCCACGAGATCGACGACGTGGTCGGCCCACTGCTCGAAGGCAGGGGTGAGATCGGCGCCGTGTATCTCCCGGCCCAGGTGCCAATCGGCCGTGTGTAAGAATCTCATATCTTCAGGCTAGCGGACCCCTCCGACAAATCTTTTGGATGCCCGCTCTTTCTGCCCAAACTCGCAGGATATGGCCAGCTCCGCTAGTCTCGAACGGAATTGAGGATATCCAGGGCGGCGGCGTGCAGGCGGCCGTTCGTGGCGATCGCGTTCGCACCCCACGGCCCGTCCTCCCCATCGAGCGAGGTGAAGCGCCCGCCCGCCTCCGTCACGATGGGCACGAGGGCGGCCATGTCGTAGAGGTTGAGCTCCGGTTCGCTCGCGATGTCCACGGCCCCCTCGGCTACGAGCATGTAGGACCAGAAGTCGCCAAAGGCGCGCGTGCGCCAGCAGGTCTGGGCCAGGCGAAGGAAGGCGCGCAGCTGGTTGCGCTCCGACCAGCCGTCCAGCGAGGAATATGACAGGGACGCGTCGGAGACACGACTAACATCGGACACGTGGATGCGCCGCGCCGCGGCCGAGGAGCGCCCCGCGTAGGCGCCCAGGCCCTGGGCCGCGAACCAGCGCTGCTTGAGCGCGGGGGCAGAAACGATACCGAGCACGATCTGCCCGTCGTCCTCCAGCGCTATCAGGGTGGCCCACACGGGCACACCGCGAACGTAGTTCTTGGTGCCGTCGATCGGGTCGATGATCCACCGCCGCCCAGACAGGCCCTCCACAGGGGCCTCTTCCTCGCCCGTCACCCCGTCGCGCGAACGGAACTGGCGTAGCATGTCACGGATGAGGCGCTCGGCGGCGCGGTCGGCGTCGGAGACGGGGGTCATGTCGGGCTTGGTCTCGACCCGCAGGTCGGCGGCGCGGAACCGCTCGAGCGTGAGGATGTCGACGCGATCGGCGATCCCGAGGGCGACCTGAAGGTCATCGGCGTAACGTGGTTGCATGCCTCAAGCATAACCGCTGATTGACGGCCCCGGCCCGGCGCGGCCTTTTTGCCTGGCCCGCGGGCCCCGGCCCGCGAGCGCCCAGGCGCGCGTACCGACGGTGCACGGCAGGCTCAGGCCCAGTGCGGGTCCACCCTGAGGCGCGAATCGAGTAGCCGGCGGAAGGATTTCACGCGCGCGATCAGCCGCGCGTCTTCCACCTCGTCGAACGCGCAGTCGAGGGAGCCGGCCTCGTGCGGGCAACCGCGCGGGCAGTTCTCGGCCACCTGACGCAGGTCCGGGAAGCCGCGCAGCAGGTCCTCGGCCTGAACGTGGGCGAGCCCGAACGTGCGCACCCCCGGCGTGTCGATGACTAGCCCGCCGGCCTCCAGGTTGAACGCCATCGCCGACGTCGAGGTGTGCCGCCCGCGCCCCGTCACCTCGTTCACGTGCCCCGTCTCACGCTCGGCGCTCGGAACCAGCGCGTTGATGAGGGTGGATTTCCCGACGCCGGAGTGCCCCACCAGCACCGACACGTGCCCCGCGAGCGCGGCGGCAATGTCGGCGATGTCGGAGCCCGCCTCGTCAATGGTGGAGGTATAGATGTCGAGGTCGAGGTCGGAATACAGGTCGAGCAGTGCGCGGGGGCTGGCGAGATCGGCTTTGGTGAGCAACAGGATAGGGTGCATGTCGGCGTCGTAGGCGGCGACGAGGCAGCGGTCGATCATGCCCGGCCGCGGCTCGGGCTGGGCGAGGGCGGTGACGATGACGAGCTGGTCGGCGTTGGCGACGATGACGCGCTCGGTGCCCGCGGCCTCCGACTCCTCGGCTGTGCGTCGCAGCGCGGTCCGGCGTGGATCCACCTGGACGATGCGGGCCAACGTATCCTTCCTGCCCGTCAGATCGCCGGTGAGGGCCACGATGTCGCCCACGACGATCGCGCCGCGCGCCAGCTCCTTGGCTTTGACGGCGGTCACGTGCGTGCCGTCATCCAGAGTCACGTGGTAGCGCCCGCGATCCACCCGGTAGACGCGGGCCCGGGCGGCCCGGCTGTAGTCGGGGCGGATCTTCGTGCGTGGGCGTGAACCTTTGCCCGGGCGCACCCGCACGCGGTGATCGTCCGTGCCGATGTCGCGTCTAGGCATGGCCGAAGGCCCTTTCCCAGCGCTCCACGAAGTCGGGCAGGGTCTTCGCCGTGGTCTGCGCGTTGACGACGCGCGTGCCCGGCAGGCGCAGCCCGAGGATCGCGCCGAAGGTGGCCATCCGGTGGTCGTCGTAGGTCTCGATGACGGCGGGGCGCCCGGACCCGCCCTCGATGACGAGGTCGTCGCCCTCCTCGCGCGCGGTGATCCCGGCGCGGCCCAGCTCGGTGACGAGCGCGGCGAGGCGGTTGGTCTCGTGTCCGCGAAGCTGGCCGATGTTGGACAGGCGCGAGGTTCCGTGCGCGAATGCGGCGACGGCGGCGACGGTGGGGACGAGTTCGCCCACGTCCTTCATGTCTGCGGCATAGGGTGCGATGCGCTCCGGCCCGGTCAGCTCGAGCACCCCGCCCTCCAGGCGCACCCGGCCTCCCATCTGGGAAAAGATCGCGCGGTAGGAGTCGCCCGGCTGTGTGGTCGCCGCGGGCCAGTGTTCCACGCGTACCCTCCCGCCGGTCACCATGGCGGCGGCGAGGAAGGCCCCCGCGTTCGACAGGTCGGGCTCGATCGTGACCTGCCCGAGGGTGGGGACGCCGGGGGAGACCACCCAGCGCCGCCCCGCGTCGACGACGTCGATGCCGGCCCTGCGTAGCACCTCCACCGTCATCTCGATGTGGGGGGTCGAGGGGAGCGTTGCGCCCACGTGGCGCAGTTCGAGGCCGCGTTCCATTCGCGGGGCGGCGAGGAGGAGCGCGGAGACGAACTGGGAGGAGGCCGAGGCGTCGATGTCGAGCTTGCCCCCGGCCACGCTCCCCGCCCCGCGCACGGTCAGCGGAAGGGTGGGTGCGCCTTCGCGCTCGGCGGCCTCCACGGCCACCCCGAGCCGCCTCAGCGCCGTGACGATCGCGCCCATCGGGCGCACGCGCGCCGCCGGGTCGCCGTCGAGGACCACGGGCTCGCAGGCAAAGGCAGCGAGCGGTGGGATGAAACGCATGACAGTCCCGGCCAGGCCGCACTCGACGCGCCCACCCCGGAAGGGTCCGGGCTCCACCCGCCAGGAGTCGCGCTCGCGCAGGATGCGCGCGCCGAGGGACTCAAGGGCGCCGGCCATGAGCTCGGTGTCGCGCGCGACGAGCGGGTGGCGGATCGTCGCGGGCTGCTCGCCCAAGGCGGCGAGCACCAGGTAGCGGTTCGTCAGCGACTTCGAGCCGGGGATGGAGACGGTGGCGTCAACCGGGCCCGACGCGGGGGCCAGCCAGGTCACCGGCTGGTACCGAGATTCTGCGCGTTGTGGCTGACGTCCTTCGCCCAGGTTGAGGCGCGCCAGCCGAGCGAGGGGTTGCCGCCGCGGTCGGTGGAGGCGATGAGGGCGCCGCCGATGAGGCCGGCGTCGGCGACGAGGGCCGCAAGCGAGGCGCGGCGCTCAGCGCCGGCCTGCTCCCAGAAGGGGTTGCGCCCCAGCGACATCGGGATCTGCATCGCGCCGAGCATGAGGGCCGTGGAACGCGGCATGCGCCCGCGCGCGAGCGAGAGGCCGGCTAGCGTGAAAACGGCGCCCGTGGCGCGCGTGAGCACGTCGACCGGGATGTCCTGCGCGGGGATTCCCGCCCTCTCGAGCACACTGAGGATACGTTCGGCCGCGGCGCGATGGCCGGCGGGCTTGCGGATGGCGTCGAGGCCGGCGGCCACGAAGGGCGCCGCAAGGAGCGGGCGGGCAAGTGTGGAAATCATGTGTCCTCCGTATCGTTGTTGTGGCCAGTCTAATCGACGATGCCGACACCGCGCGCCCGCTCGACGATCACGCGCGACAGGAAGGACTGGCGAGTGCGCTTCGGGCGCCTAGTCCATCTCGAGGATGTCCGCGAGCGGGGCGTAGTGGTCGAGGACCGCCTGGCGATAGGCCGCCTCGTCTCCCGCCTCGGCCGTGGCGAGCATGCGCTCGTGGGCGCGCGCGGTTTCGAGCAGCTTCCCGCCGCGCTCCACGTCCAGCTTGGGGATGAAGGTCTGGTGGATGAGCCACATCGCCGTGTTGAGCTGAGAGATGAGCTCGTTATCGAGGTAGGCCATGATCCCGTTGTGGAAGGCGATGTCCTCATCCATGTAGCTCTCCCGGCGGGTGGCCTTCTCCACCATGACGCCCACCAGCTGGTGGAGCTCGGGGTTGGAGGTGCCCGCCATCGCCTTGACCACCGAGGAGGCCACGCCTAGGTCGAGGTAGCGGCGCGTGGAGACCACCTGGCGCAGCGATTCCGTGCCCGAGGATCGATCGAGCGCGAAGCGCAGCACAAGGGTTTCAACCATCGGCTCGAGCGACATGTCGCCCACGAAGGAGCCGCGCCCCTGATGGGCGCGGATGATGTCGAGCGCCTCGAGCTTGCGTAGCGCCTCGCGCACGGAGGAGCGCGAGACCTGAAGCGTGGCGCATAGCGTCGCCTCGGTCGGAAGCGGATCGCCGGGCTTGAGGTTGTGTTGAATGATGTAAGACTTAACGGCGTCGATCGTTGCGGAGGACCTGTTGAGGGGAACGCCAGGAGTCGCTGCCCCGGAGATCGTCGCCGGGGAGAATTTATTTAAAAGCACTTGCGCTGACTTGTCTGACAACATACGATGAGTGTACCCGATGAGAAGCGTTGGCGCTTCACAATTAACTCAATGGAGAGGAAATAACATGCGTTCTACTAAGCGCTGGGCGAAGCTGACAGCCGTCGCTGCCGCTACCACGCTCGCCCTGGCTGCCTGTGGTGGAGGAGGGTCGGGCACCCCGTCGGAGTCCGGTTCTGCAAGCGATGCGACGTCTTCCGCGTCCGGTGGCGCTCCGTCCGGTCAGCTGAACCTCGGCGTCGCCTACGAGACCACGAACTACGATCCGTCCACCACGTCCTCGGCGCTAGCCATGGGGTCGAACTGGCACGTCGTCGAGGGTCTGTACGAATTCGACATGTCTAACTACAAGCTCTTCCCGGCCCTTGCCGCCGGCGAGCCGACCAAGGTGTCGGACACCGAGTACGAAGTGACCCTGCGCGATGGCGCGAAGTTCTCGGACGGCACCGACGTCACTACGGCAGACGTGCTCGAGTCCTACGCCCGCACCACGGCCGACACCTCGATCTACAAGCAGTTCTTCAGCTTTGTTGACAGCGTCACCGCCAAGGACGATAAGACGATCACGATCAAGACGAAGTACCCCTTCGCCGCCGTCGCCGAGCGTTTCGTCGACGTCAAGATCATCCCGGCTTCCTCCACCCAGGAGGAGATGACGGCCAAGCCGATCGGCACCGGCCCGTTCAAGTACGACTCGATCACGAACACCGCGATCGACGCCTCGCCGAACGAGTACTACAACGGCCCCAAGCCGGCCAAGGTTGAGAAGATGCACTGGGACGTCCTCAAGGACGACGCCGCCCGTCTGGCCGCCGCGCTCGGCGGCACCATCGACGTGATGGAGACCGTCCCCTCGGCCACGAAGGATCAGCTCTCCGCCGCCGGCTGGACCCTGGACGAGGTCCCGGGCTACAACAACCCGTTCCTCATGTTCAACACTGCCAAGGCTCCGTTCGACAAGAAGGAGGTCCGCAAGGCCTTCCACTACGCGATCGACCGCGAGAAGCTGGTCAAGGACGCCATGGGCGGCGACGCCCAGGTTGCGACCTCCTTCCTGCCCGCCGTCAACCCGATGTACAAGGAAGCTAGCGAGCAGTTCACCTACGACACCGCCAAGGCCAAGGCCGCCTTCGAGGCTGCTGGCCTGAAGGAGATCACCCTCATCACCACCGATCACCCGTGGATCGCTAACCTCGCCCCGCAGATCCGCCAGGATCTCGAGGCCGCCGGCCTGACGGTCAACGTCCAGTCCATGGCGTCGGGCGACCTGTACGCGAACTTCGCCGACGTCGACAACCCGACCTACGACGTCGCCCTCGCGCCGGGCGATCCGTCGGTCTTCGGTGCGGACCCGGGCATCATCATCAACTGGTGGTACGGCGACAACGTGTGGACGCAGAAGCGCACCCAGTGGGCCACCTCCGCGCCTGATCAGTTCGCCAAGCTTTCCGGCATCGTTTCCGAGGCCGAGCAGGCCACCGGCGACGACGCGAAGGCCAAGTGGGGCGAGGCTCAGGACCTCATCGCCGATGAGGCCCCGCTCTTCCCGCTCTTCCACCGCACGATGATCACTGGCATCAACGGTCAGAAGGTCGTGGGCGCACACGGCATTGGCACCACGGGCCTGAACCTCGTCGGCGCCGCAGTCAAGTAACCACGTAACCGAGACAAGGAGTGGAGGGTAGGTCCTCCCGCCTACCCTCCACTTTTTGCACCCTCAACCCACTGGGCAGCGCACATAGGTGCACACTGACCTCAGCCAATCCTCGTCGGAAGAGGAAAACGGATGAATAATCTCCTCAGACTTCTCGGGCGGCGCCTCATCGCGCTCCCCATCATGGTGATCGGCGTGACCCTTCTCGTCTTCTTCATCATGTCTCTCTCGCCGATCGACCCGGCATACACAGCCCTCGGCGAATACGCGACGCCGGAGGCACTGGCAGAATTCCGTGCAGCTCACGGCCTCAATGATCCTTTCTTCGTTCAATACGGTAACTACGTCATCGACATGTTCCAGGGAGACCTGGGCATCTACGGCGTCGGTGAGACCAACCGCGTCAGCGACATGGTGACGGGCGCTCTGCCGGTGACCCTGTCCCTGACCTTCTTCGGCCTCATCATCGCCATCCTCCTCGCCTTCCCGCTCGGCATCCTGGCCGCAATTTACCGCGACCGCTGGCCGGACCAGATCATCCGCGTCTTTTCGGTGATCTGCATCGGCACCCCGTCCTTCTGGCTGGCCTCCCTCCTGGTGCTCGCCTTCGTGGGCGGATCCATCCCCGTCTCGGGTGGGTTGCCATCCATGAGTGAGGATTTTGGCGGCTGGTTCATGCGCATGCTGCTTCCCGCCTTCTCCCTGGCGATCCCGGTCATCGGCCAGATGACCCGCGTGGTGCGAACCTCAATGGTAGAAGAACTAGACCGCGACTACGTGCGTACCGCGCTGGGCGCGGGCATCCCGCGCTCGGTCGTCATCGGCCGCAACGTCCTGCGCAACGCCCTCATCACCCCCGTGACCGTCCTCGGCCTTCGCGTCGGCTACCTCATGGGTGGCGCCGTCGTCATCGAGATCATCTTCGGCCTGCAGGGCATGGGTAAGGTTCTCATCCTCGGTATCCAGAACAACTGGGTCAACCTCGTTCAGGGCGGCGCACTTGTTGTCGCGATCGCCTTCATCATCGTCAACATCATCGTTGACATGCTCTACCTCCTCATCAACCCGCGTATTAGGTCGGTGTAACAGATGACGTCCAAGAAAAAGAAGCTTGACAAGGTTACGGCGCCTGGCGTCCGTTTCTCACGGATCAAGAACATGTCGATCGGCGCGCGCCTGGCCATGGTCTTCCTCACCATCGTCTTCGTTGTCTCCTTCCTCGCCCCGCTCATCGCGCCCTACAACCCGGACGCGCTGGCAGACAAGTGGAGCCCGCCCAACGGTGAGTTCATCTTCGGAACTGACCACGTCGGCCGTGACATCCTCTCCCGCATCCTCTACGGCGGCCGCTTCTCGCTCATGATTGGCCTGGCCGCCACCCTCGTGGCACTTTTCTTCGGCGCGCTCATCGGCGCGATCGCGGCGGTGTCACGCAAGTGGATCGGCGAAGTGATCATGCGAATCATGGACGTCATCATGGCCGTCCCCGGCATCGCGATGGCGGCCGTCATGGTGCTGGTCTTCTCCCGCCGCCTCGAGCCGGACAACGTGGTCGGCCTCGTCTTCGTCATCATCTGCTCGATCGCCTTCGTCTACATCCCGCAGCTGGCCCGCATCGTTCGCGCGAACGTGATGAGCGCCTACGGCGAGGACTACGTGCGTGCGGTTATCGTCTCGGGTGCGCGTGCGCCGTGGATCCTCATCCGCCACGTCGCCCGCAACACCGCCGCCCCGGTGCTGGTGTTCGCCACCGTGCTGGTGGCAGACGCGATCATCCTCGAGGCCTCGCTGACCTTCATCGGCTCGGGCCTGCAGTCCACGATGGTTCCCACCTGGGGCAACGTGCTCTCGGACGCCTCCTCGAACCTGTCGGTGCTGCTGGGCATGTGGTGGACGGCGCTCTTCCCGGGCCTGTTCATCATGCTGACGGTGCTGTGCCTGAACATCCTGTCCGAGGGCATCACCGACGCGATGGTCGCAGCTCCCTCCTCGGCACAAAAGGTTGAGGCCGTCACCGGCACTCGCGAGCAGGACAAGCTGCTCCTCGACCCGCGCCTGGCCTACGCCGCGCAGGCGGAATCGCTCAAGGCCCGCCTCGACCAGCTCCAGGTGGTCGAGTCCAAGCGCACCGACCGTTTCGTCGCGACGGCGACCGGCCAGCCCCTGCTGGAGGTGCGCAACCTGTCGATCAAGTTCCCGCGCCACGGCGACATCAACGTCGTCGACCACGTGAACTTCTCCGTCCACAAGGGTGAGACGATGGGCCTTGTGGGCGAGTCGGGCTGTGGCAAGTCGATCACCGCCCTCACGGTCATGGGCCTCATCGACCCGCGCGCGCAGATCAGCGGCGAGATCTTCTACGAGGGCAGGGACCTGCTCAAGATGAGCGCCAAGGAGCGCCAGGGCCTGCTCGGCAACGAGATGGCCATGATCTACCAGGACGCCCTGTCCTCGCTCAACCCGGCTATGCTCATCCGTAGCCAGATGAAGCAGCTGACCTCCCGCGGCGGCACCCGCAGCGCCGAGGAGCTGCTCGAACTGGTGGGCCTTGATCCGAAGCGCACGCTCGAGTCTTACCCGCACGAGCTCTCCGGCGGCCAGCGTCAGCGCGTGCTCATCGCCATGGCGCTCACCCGCGACCCGAAGCTCATCATCGCCGACGAGCCGACCACCGCGCTCGACGTGACGGTGCAAAAGCAGGTCATCGAGCTGCTCAATGACCTGCGCGAGAAGCTCGGATTTGCGATGGTCTTCGTCTCCCACGACCTGGCCCTCGTGGCCGAGGTCGCCCACAAGATCACGGTCATGTACGCCGGCCAGGTGGTCGAGCAGGCGCCGGCCTCGGAGCTGCTCAGCCACCCCGTCCACGAGTACACCCGCGGCCTGCTCGGCTCGGTGCTCTCCATCGAATCGGGTGCCGACCGCCTACACCAGGTCCCCGGCACCGTCCCCTCGCCGAAGGACTTCCCGGCGGGCGACCGCTTTGCGCCGCGCTCCTCCCACCCCGACGTCGGGCTCACCACCCCGCCGGTGCGTATGGAGATCCCCGGACGCGATCACTACTACGCGGCCGTACCGGACTCGGCATGGACCGACGCCGGCTACCCGGCCCCTGCCCAGCCCGGAGTTCCGGCGCAGCAGACCACCGAAGCGAAGGGAGAAGCACGATGAGCGAGACTCCGATCATCGAACTGCGCGACCTGCACGTCATCTTCAAGACCCGCGCCGGCTCGATCTTCAACCCCACCAAGGTCCACGCCGTGGACGGGGTGTCGATGAAGGTCATGCCCGGCCAGGTGCTCGGCATCGTGGGCGAGTCGGGGTGTGGCAAGTCCACCACCGCGAACGTCATGTGCGGCCTGCAGGAGGCCACCACCGGTCAGGTCTTTTTCAAGGGCGAGGAGGTGACGAAGCGTTCGGCGTCAGACCGGCGCAAGATCGGGCGCGTCGTCTCCGTCGTCTTCCAGGATCCGGCCACGGCGCTCAACGCCCGCATGTACGTGCGTGACCAGCTGCTCGATCCGCTGCGCGTGCACAAGATCGGCACCGAGGCCGAGCGCGATGCCCGCGTCGAGGAACTCATCGGCCAGGTCGGGTTGCCGCAGTCGGCGCTCGACGCGCTACCCGGCCAGCTCTCCGGCGGCCAGCGTCAGCGCGTGGCGATCGCCCGTGCGCTCGCCCTGCGCCCGGACGCGATCATCGCGGACGAGCCGACGTCGGCGCTCGACGTCTCCGTGCGCGCGCAGATCCTCAACCTGCTCATGGACCTGAAGAACGAGCTCGGCCTCGCGATGGTCTTCATCTCTCACGACATCCAGACCGTCCGCTACATCTCCGATCGCATCGCGGTGATGAACAAGGGCAAGGTCGTGGAGGAGGGCCCGGCCAAGGAGCTGCTTGCCAACCCGCAGGATCCCTACACCAAGAAACTCTTGGGAGCGGCACCGTCGCTTCTACACCCCCAATTAGGTTAAGGAAGACCAATGAAATTCCGTGGAGTTATCCCTCCCGTTGTCACCCCGCTCACCGCGGACGGCGCCCTCGACGTCGTCTCGTTTGAGCGCTCGATTAACCGCATGATTGACGCCGGAGTCGACGGCCTGTTCGTCCTCGGCTCCTCCGGTGGGGTCGCCTTTTCCTCCGATGCCCGCCGCCGAGAGGTGATCGAGAACGCCGTGCGCATCGTCGCCGGCCGCGTTCCGGTGCTGGTCGGCGTCATCGACATCACGACCAACCGCACCATCGAGCACGCCCGCGAGGCGAAGGAACTGGGTGCCGACGCCATCGTCGCCACCGCCCCCTTCTATGCGATCCTCGGGCAAAAGGAGATCAAGCGTCACTTCCAGCTGGTCCACGAGGCCGTGGACCTGCCGCTGTTCGCCTACGACATCCCCGTGTGCGTCCACGTCAAGCTCTCGCCGGCGCTCATCCTCGAGCTGGCCCGCGAGGGTGTGCTGGCGGGCGTGAAGGATTCCTCGGGCGACGACGTCTCCTTCCGTTTCCTCGCCCAAGCGCGCGACGAGGAGGGCCTGGAGCTTTCCCTGCTCACCGGCCACGAAGTCGTCGTCGACGGCGCCTACATGTCCCACGCCGACGGCTCGGTGCCGGGCCTGGGCAACGTCGACCCGGTCGTCTACGTCGAACAGTGGCGCGCCTACCAGGCCGGCGACTGGAGCCGGGTGCGCGAGCTGCAGGACCAGGCGACTCGCCTCATGCGGATCGTCCAAGCCCCTTCTGGCGAGTTCGGCTATGCGGCCGGTGTAGGCGCCTTCAAGACGGCGCTCATGCTGCTTGGCGTGTTCGAGACGAACACGATGCCCGAACCCGTCCTCGCCCTCGAGGGTGAGAACGTGGAGGCCGTGGCCCGAGTGCTGCGGGAAACCGGGCACCTGAAGTAGGAGGAAACCATGACTGGTGCCGAGATCCTGACGATCGACATTGGTGGCACCAAGGTGGGGTGGGCTTTCGCTGACGCCGATCGTCTCAGCGTCGGCGAGAGCCGATCCATGAAGACCCTCGCTCACGCTGGCGGTGCCGATGTGGCACGGCGCATCCGCGACATGGTGGTGGATGCGTGCGCCGACCGCTCTCTCCTCGGCATCGGTATCGCCAGCGCGGGCGTGGTCGACCCGGCCAGCGGCACGATCGTCTCCGCTACGAACACGATGCCGGGATGGGCCGGAACCCGGCTCGGCGAAATCCTTGCCGAGGCCACGGGCCTGCCCGTCCACGTCATCAACGACGTCCACGCACACGGCCTGGGGGAGGCGATCGTGGGAGCCGGCAAGGGCGCAGCGTCCGTGGTGTCGATGGCGCTGGGAACCGGGATCGGTGGCGCGCTCATCCGGGAGGGCGAGATCGACTTTGGCGATCACTTCCTCGCCGGCCACTACGGCCACATCCACCACCATCTCGCCGTCGGCATGCCCTGCTCGTGCGGACGCACCGGCCACATCGAGGCCATCGCCTCCGGGCACGGCATCACCAACTGGTACAACTCCCGGCGCGGGCCTTCCGATCCGGAGGTTACCAACGGCAAGGAGCTGCAAGACTTGGCCGAGCGCGGCAACCAGCTCGCGCGCGACGTCTTCAACCAGTCGGCTTACGCCACGGGCGAGTCCCTCGCCACGCTCGCCAACTGTATCGATCCATCCGTCATCGTCCTATCGGGCTCGATGACCCGCTCGGGCGACGAATGGTGGCAAAATGTTCATGAGGGCTTTCTTGCCCGCGCCATGGATCCGGTTGCCACCGTGCCGATCAAACTCGGTGAACTCGGTTCCGCCGCACCCCTGTACGGCGCGGCGATCAATTTCATGAGGAAAGAAGTCTAAATGCATCAGCTCATTGAATCGCTGCGTGGGCGCCTGATCGTCTCCGCGCAGGCCTACCCGGGCGAGCCCATGCGCCACCCGGAGACCATGGCCCAGATTGCGCTCGCGGCCGAGCGCGGCGGCGCCGGCGCGATACGCTGCCAGGGCCTCGCTGACATCGCCGCCATCAAGGGACAGGTGGATGTGCCCGTCATTGGCCTGTGGAAGGAGGGGCACGACGGCGTCTATATCACCCCCACCCTGCGCCACGCGCGCGCCTGCATCATGGCCGGCGCGGACATCGTGGCGCTCGATGCCACCCGCCGCCCGCGCCCGGACGGGCGCACCTACGCCGAGACGGTGGCCGAGCTGAAGAAGGAGGAGGCCCTGGTCATGGCTGACTGCGGCTCCTTCGACGACGCCGTCATGGCCGCCGACGCCGGCTCGGACATCCTCTCCACCACCCTGTCGGGTTACACGGGCGAACGCCCCAAGACGGACGGCCCCGACCTCGAGCTCCTGCGCGAGATCGTGGCGGCCTTCCCCGATGTGCCGGTCTTTTGCGAGGGGCGTGTGCACACCCCCGAGCAGGCCAGGGCCGTCATGGAGGCCGGAGCGTTCGCCGTCGTCGTCGGCACCGCCATTACCCACCCAACCACGATCACCTCGTGGTTCTCGGATGCCATCAAGTAAGAAAAGAGAAAGATATGCAGATCGGAGTTTTTGGCGACGAGACGGAACTGGCGAAGGCTGCCGCCGCCTATCTAATGACCACGATGAGGGGCGCCGAGCCGAAGAACCTCGGCGTCGCCACGGGCTCGACCCCGCTCGGGCTGTACGCTCAGCTGCGCGCCGCCCACGCCGCCGGGGAATTCACTCTGGCGGACGCGAAGGCCTTTGCGCTCGATGAATACGTCGGCATTGACCCGGCCCACCCCGAGGCTTACCGCAACGTGTTGCGCGCCGAGCTGGTGGGCGAGGACAAGACGGGCCTAACGGAGGACAACCTGCACACCCCGAACGGCCAGGCGGACGACCCGTACGAGGCGGCCGCCGCATACGACGCCGACATCCGCGCCAACGGGGGCGTTCACCTGCAGATCCTCGGCATCGGGGCCAACGGACACATCGGCTTTAACGAGCCGGGCGTCTCCCTCGTCTCGCGCACGCACGTCGACGCGCTGACCCAGCGGACCCGTAAGGACAACGCCCGCTTCTTTGAGGGCAACCTCGACCTCGTCCCGGACAAGTGCGTCACCCAGGGTCTGGGCACGATCATGGAGGCCAAGCATCTGCTGCTCATTGCGCTCGGCGAGAACAAGGCCGACGCCATCGCCGGCATGGCGGAGGGCCCGGTCACGGCCTCCTGCCCGGCGTCGATCGCCCAGATGCACCCGTCCGTCGTCGTCTTCTGCGACGAGGCTGCGGCATCGAAGCTGAAGAACATCGACATGTACCGCACGCGCTGGGAGACCCTCAAGTGACCGAGTATCGTGGCAAGCTGCTGGACGGATACGGCAAGCTGGTTGGTTCAGGAATTCGGCTCGAGGACGGCGTCGTAGCCGAGATCTTTCCCGCGCAGGAGGGCGTTGCGGGCTGGGTGACGCCCGGCTTCATCGACGTCCACTGTCACGGCGGAGGCGGGGCCTCTTTCCCCGACGACCCGAGCCCGGAGGGTGTAGATAGGGCCGTCGAGGCACACCGTTCGATGGGCACGACGGCGCTGATCGCCTCCACCGTCTCGCTCATCGACACGCTGACCCCGATCAGGGGCCTGGCGCAGGCATGCGAGGAGGGCAAACTGGCGGGCATTCACCTGGAGGGGCCCTACATCTCGCCCGCCAAGTGCGGCGCACAGAACCCCGCGGCGATCCGGATGCCCGACCTTGACGAGCTGCGTTCCTGGCTCGAAGCCGGCAAGGGTTGGATTAAGACGATGACGATCGCCCCCGAGGTGGACAGCGCCATCGAGGCGGCCAGGCTTCTCCTTGACTACGGGGCCGTGCCCTCCTGGGGCCACACCTCGGCGGACTCGGAGCAGACGCGCGCGGTGGTCGCCGCCACCTCCGCCTACGCGGCCGAGATCGGCATGAGCAAGCCGCCGCAGATGGCGACCCACCTGTTTAACGCGATGCCACCGCTCGGACACCGCGCCCCGGGCCCGGTCCGCGAGCTCATCGCGGCGGCGCGTAGGGGAGAGGTGGTCGTCGAATTCGTGGCAGACACCGTCCACGTCGACCCCGACTTGGTCTCCGACGTTGTCACCTTCATCCAGCGCGAGAACCCGCTCGGTGTGGTGTTCGTGACCGACGCAATGGAGGGCGCGGGCATGCCCGACGGCAAGTACGTCCTCGGCGGTCAGGATGTTGACATCGTCGAGGGGGTGGCGCGGCTGTCGCGCAACGGCGCGATCGCCGGCGGCACGGCTCGCGTGGCCGAGGAGATCCAGCGAATGGTTCGCGGCGGCTACCTCGACATGGGGGTCGCCGTGCGGTGCGGCGTCGGCGCGCCCGCCCATGCCGTGGGGTTGACCCAGGCCGACCCGGGCGTGACCCTTGAGTGGAAGGTGGGCGAGCCGGCCAACGCCGTCGTCTTCACCGAGGACCTCGAGGTCACAGCAATCGTGCGCGAGGGCGTAGCAAGGTAGCTCACAGGGCGCCGCGGGAATAAGCCGCGGCGCCCGGTGCGTTGCGTGAGTGTCGGATAAGAAGGAGATGCCATTGACGGTTGAGGAGACTCACGAGGAGCGCACCGCCCGCTTCGAGCGCGACGCGATGCCCTACCTCAACCAGCTCTACGGCGCGGCGTTGCGGCTGACCCGCAATCAGCAGGACGCCGAGGACCTCGTCCAGGAGACCTTCGCCAAGGCCTTTGGCTCGTTTCACCAGTTCACGCCGGGCACGAACCTCAAGGCGTGGCTCTACCGGATTCTCAACAACACCTTTATTTCCAACTACCGCAAGCAGAAGCGCCGCCCCCAGGAGGCCTCTGCCGACGTGGAAGACTGGCAGGAGTACAGGGCCTCGCTGCACCATTCGCGCGGGCTTGAATCCGCGGAGGTGCTCGCCCTGGAGCTGCTTCCGAACGAGGAGATTCAGGAGGCGCTCGACCAGCTTTCCGACGATCGGCGCACGGCGGTTTACCTCGCCGACGTCGAAGGTTTTAGCTACCAGGAGATCGCGGACATCATGGGCACCCCGATCGGTACCGTCATGTCGCGCCTGTATCGGGGACGCACCCAATTGCGTGAGGCACTGCGCGACTACGCGCGCGATCTTGGATATGTGAAGGAGAACGCGTGATGAAAGAGTTTGACGAGCTCATGAGCAAGCTGGAGGCATGTAGCTGCCGCGAGGAGTGCACCTGCGCCCAGTGCGGCTGCGAGGACCTCCTCGATCACCTGTTTGCGCTTGTAGACGATGAGATCAGCGACGCCGACGCCTGCCGCCTCCTGCGCCACGGAGCCACGTGCAGCGCGTGCGCCACGAGGATCGAGGAGGAGATCGTGGTTCGCCGGGTCATCCGGCGGGGTTGCCAGTGTGAGGAGGCGCCGCAGTCATTGCGTACGAAGATCACACACATGGTGGGCGAGTAGGTTGGTAGGATATGGCCGGAAAAGATACACTTGAGACCTATCTACCGGAGGAGTAAACATGTCGAAGCGTGGACGGAAGCGTAAGGATCGCAAGAAGAAGAGCGCGAATCACGGCAAGCGCCCAAACGCCTAAGTTAAATGGCTGGAGTTTTCTCCGGCCATTTCTTTTGCGTTCCTAATACGTAACACCAATCCCCCAAATGTCGCGTTGTTTTCCCGGTATTGTGCGTGACATCTGGGGGATTGGCGTTACATCTGCGGGGATGTGGGAGGCTCGATGCCGAGCCAGCGGTGCCAGCCCTTGTGGAGCACGAGCCACGTCATGAGGCCGTAGCCGGCCTGGCGGGGGCAGTAGGAGTCGGCGGAGGTGGCCATGTCGGTCAGCCACTGCTCATGGTCGCGCAGCGGATTGTAGGTGTCCACGAACGGAATCTGACGCCGCTCGCATACCTCCGAGAAGGCGCGGGTGAGCTCGGCCTGGTCGCGGGCGGTAACGTCGAGGCGAGGTGGCGGACCGACGACGAACGGGCTCAGCCCCTTGCGCACGGCGGTGTCGAGCATGTTGGCCAGATACAGGCGCGAGCGGGACGTGGAGGTGACCGAGAGGTCGTGAGAGCCGAGGCCGACGACCAGCCGGTTGTCGGCCTCGCGCTCGAGCCGGGGCAGAACCTCACCCTCCCAGCGAGTGACGAGGCGGTCCGTGGTCTCGCCGGGGTAGGCCAGCGTGATCGGCATGATGGGCGGGTCGTTCGGGGAGCGGGCGATGGTGCGCCCCACCCAGCCTAGGGCGCGGGCGTCGCCATAGCCCGCCACCAGTTCGTCGCCTACGAAAAATACTCGGATGCTCACACGTTCATTATAGAGTACGTGGCCCCCGCCTTCCGGTAGGGGCCACGTGGCGGCAACTCCACGGCCGCGTCAGGTATCGCATTGCTGCCGGGGTCTGGAGGGCAACTCCGGCCCCCGGCGGATACCTCGGGCCCGGCGGGCTATCGCGCGAACGCCTTGCGCATCAGCTCCTCGCCCTCCATACGATGGCGGCCGATCATGCCTGCGGCCGTCGAGGCGGCCGCAGGGCGGGATATGCGGGTGACGGCGCGGCCGAGCTCGGGGAACATGCCGAGGGCGAAGTGCGCCCAGGCGCCCTGGTTGGCGGGCTCGTCCTGCACCCAGAACACCTCGGCGTTCGGGTACTTGTCCAGCTCGGCGCGGACCTCCTCCACGGGGTTCGGGTAGAGCTGCTCGATCCGGATGATCGCGGTGCGGTCGTCGCCCTTCTTCGTGCGTTCTTCGAGGAGGTCGTAGTAGATCCTGCCGGTGCACAGCAACACCCGATCCACGTCTGCGAGCTGATGGCTCTCGCCGATCACCTTGCGCACGGTGCCGGAGGTGAAGTCCTCCACCATCGAGTCTGCGCCCTTGCGGCGAAGGAGCTGCTTGGGGGAGAAGACGATCATGGGCTTGCGTGGGCGGCGGTAGGCCTGCTCGCGCAGCATGTGGAAGTAGTTTGCCGGGGTAGACGGCTGAACCACGATCATGTTCTCCTCAGCGCACAGCTGCAGGTAGCGCTCGATGCGGGCCGAAGAATGGTCCGGGCCCTGGCCCTCGTAGCCGTGGGGCAGGAGGAGCACGATGGAGGCTGCCTGGTGCCACTTTTGTTCGGCGGAGGAGATGAACTCGTCCACCACTGTCTGGGCGCCGTTGGCGAAGTCGCCGAACTGGGCCTCCCACAGCACGAGCGCGTCGGGGCGCTGGACGGAGTAGCCATACTCGAATGCCATGACCGAGTACTCGGAGAGGGCCGAGTCGTAGATCTTGAAGCGCGCCTGATCCTCGGTCAGGCTCATGAGCGGGGTCCACTCCTCGCCCGTGACCAGGTCGTGAGCGACGGCGTGGCGCTGGGTGAACGTGCCGCGCCGGCAGTCCTGGCCGGACATGCGTACCGGTACGCCTTCGATCAGGAGCGAGCCGAAGGCGAGCAGCTCGCCGAATCCCCAGTCGATGTGGCCCTCGTGGGCCATCTTGTTGCGCTTTTCGAACAGCGACATGATCTTCTTGTGCGGGGTGAAACCCTCGGGCGGGGTGGTGTGAGCCTGGCCGATGCGGCGGAGGACCTCGGCAGAGACGACGGTGGACCAGCCGACCATCGTGCCGGCGTCCTCCTGCTGGGAGGCGGGCATGCCGAGCGAGTCGGCGGCTTCCGCCTCGTTCGCCTCGGCCCGCTTCTCCGCCTCGCGCGCATCCTGGAACGCCTTATCGAGCAGATTGTGGAATCCTTGCTCGACCTGGGCGGCCTGCTCCTCGGAGATGTCCCCGCGCCCGAGTAGGGCCTCCTGGTAGAGCTGGCGCGTGGAGCGCTTCTCGTTGACCAAGGAGTACATGATCGGCTGGGTCATCGACGGGTCATCGCCCTCGTTGTGACCGCGCTTGCGGTAGCAGATGATGTCGAGGATGACGTCCTTCTTGAACTCCATCCGGTACTCGTAGGCCATGCGGGCCATGCGGCACACGGCCTCAGGATCATCACCGTTGACGTGGAAGATCGGCAGCTGCAAGCCCTTGGTGATGTCGGTGGTGTAGCGCGAGGAGCGCGAGTTCGACGGGGCGGTGGTGAAGCCGATCTGGTTGTTGACGATGATGTGGATGGTTCCGCCGGTGCGGTAGGCGGGCAGCTGGGACAGGTTGAGCACCTCCGTGACAACGCCCTGGCCGGAGAAGGCCGCGTCGCCGTGGATGAGGAGGGGGACCACGGCGGCGCCGTCGTCGTCGAGCTGGTCCTGCATGCCACGCACCACGCCCTCGAGTACGCCGTCGGCGGCCTCGAGGTGGGACGGATTCGCGGCGAGGTAGACCCCGACCTGGTCACCCTGGGCGGAGGTGTAGGTGCCCTCGGTGCCGAGGTGGTACTTGACGTCGCCGGAGCCGGGTTTCGTCGGGTCCATGACGCCGTCGAACTCGGAGAAGACCTGGCCGAAGGACTTGCCGGCGATGTTCGTCAGCACGTTGAGGCGGCCGCGGTGGGCCATACCGATGGCGACCGCTTGCAGGCCGTCGTCGGCGGCGCCGCCCAGGATCGAGTCGAGGGCGGGAATGAGCGACTCGCCGCCCTCGAGGGAGAAGCGCTTCTGGCCCACGTACTTCGTCTGGAGGAAGACCTCGAAGGCCTCGGCCTGGTTGAGCTTTTCGAGGATGCGAACACGCTGCTCCGGCGTCGTGGCCTCGGGGGCGCGCTCGAGGCGCTCCTGGAACCACTTGCGCTGGACCGGGTCCTGGATGTGCATGTACTCGATGCCGACGGTACGGCAGTAGGCCTCGCGCAGGTTGGTGAGGATCTGGCGCAGGGTGAGGTGGCTGGTGCCGGCGAAGCCGCCGGTGGGGAAAGAGCGGTCGAGATCCCACAGGCTCAGCCCGTAGGAGCCGATCTCCAGGTCGGGGTGGCGACGCAGGTGGAAGGAGAGCGGGTCGGTGTCCGCGATGAGGTGGCCGCGCGAGCGGTAGGCGTGGATGAGCTCGGCGATGCGGGCGGGCTTGCCGAGCTCGCGCTCGGCGTCGTATTCGACGTCCTTCTCCCACACGACCGGCGTGTAGGGCACGCGCAAGGAGAGGTAAACACGCTCGTAGAAGCCGTCCTGGCCGAGGAGCTTGTTTTCCATGAGGCGAAGGAAGCGCCCGGAGGTGGCGCCCTGGATGACGCGGTGGTCGTAGGTGGAGCCGATGTGAACCACCTTCGACACGCCGAGGCGGGCGATCGTCTCGTCAGCGGTGCCCTGGAACTCGGGCGGGTAGGTCATGGAGCCGACGCCGACGATGAGGCCCTGGCCAACCATGAGGCGTGGCACGGATTCGGTGGTGCCGATCCCACCGGGGTTGGTGAGGGTAGCGGTGGTGCCCTGGTAGTCCTCGATGGTGAGCTTGTTGTTGCGCCCGCGGTCGACGAGCTCCTCGTAGCCGGAGACGAACTCGGAAAAGGTCTTGGTTTCGGCGGCCTTGATGGAGGGCACGACGAGCGTGCGGGTCCCGTCGGGCTTGACGACGTCGATCGCGATGCCCAGATTGACGTGCTTGGGTTCGACGAGCGAGGGCTTGCCGCCTTCGGTCGAGTAGGACACGTTCATCTCGGGCATTTCGGCAAGGGCCTCGACCATGGCGTAGGCGATGAGGTGGGTGAAGGAGATCTTGCCGCCGCGGGTGGACGCGAGGTAGCGGTTGATGACGGTGCGGTTGTCGAACATGACGCGCGCGGGTATGGCACGCAGCGAGGTGGCGGTGGGGATGGACAGTGAGGCGTCCATGTTCTTCGCCAGGCCGCGATCCCCGCCCTTGAGTGCGGTGACCGTCTTGGCCTTGGGATCCATGTCCTCTTCGGCACTGGCCGGGCGCAGGCTGTAGGACTTGGCGTAGGGGGTGATGGCGGGGGCGGCCGCGGCCCGCGGCTGCGGGGGCAGGTCGGATCGCGTGACGTTCGTGGTGGGCGTGGAGGCGCGGTCGGCCTGGGAGTGGACGGCGCGCTGGGCCGGCGTCACCTCCTTCTTGGGCTGGGGGTCGGGGCTGGCGGGCGAGCCGTTCGCCGGCTTGCGGCCCTGCTGTTCCCAGCTACGGAACATTTCGGCCCATTGCGGGCCGACCCCGTCCTTATTTTGAAGGTATGCCGCGTAAAGATCTTCGATAAAACCCTGGTTCGCGCCAAAATCATCGGAGTTGGTTGACGACACTGTCTGCCTCACTTGTTCGTTGGATGACCTGTAGCTCCAAGCCTAGTGATCTTTCTTTCGTAGAGGGGCGCTAAGTCCCAAACTTGCCTCCAAATTGGGGTGTTTTCGCCGGTCAATTTCTCTTAGTGTCAAGAAAACTCCCGCGATGTTTCAAGAGTTCCTCTGCGGGTAAGAGCTCGAGCGCTGGGCCATTAGGTTACGATGGTGAACATGGAAGGACGACAAGAGGTGGCCCGTGGCCACTGATCTCATACTATTTTGTCTTGCCCTTGTACTCATTGCGGGTAACGCCCTGTTCGTTGCCGCCGAATTCTCGCTCGTTGCCCTTGATCCGGCCACGATCGACGACCGCGCCCAGTCCGGGGATGCGAAGGCGGTGCGCGTGCGCAAGGCTCTGCACCAACTCTCCCTCCAGCTCTCCTCGTGCCAGGTGGGCATCACGATGACGACGATCCTGCTCGGCTATGTGGCGACGGCGCCGCTGCAGCACTTCTTCACCGGCCTGCTCGGTAGCCTGGCCCCGGCAGCGGCCGTGGGCACAGCCGCGACACTCGCATTCATCATCATCAACGTGGCCTCCATGCTGTTTGGCGAGCTGATCCCGAAGAACATGGCGCTCGCCGAGCCGCTGAATACCGCCGCCTTTGTCTCCCTGCCGCTACGCCTCTTCACGGCGGTGTTCAAGCCTGTGATCGTCCTGCTCAACGAGACCGCGAACTGGGTGTTGCGCAAGTTTGGCATCGAGCCGGCGGAGGAGCTGTCCGGTGCGCGCTCGGCTTCCGAGCTCGCGGCCCTCGTGCGTCACTCCGCGGAGGAGGGCACGCTCGACTTGCCCACCGCGCGCCTGCTGACCCGGTCGATCGACATCGGGGCACTTACTGCGGTGGACGTGATGACCGACCGCGGGCGGGTTGCCACCCTTCACGAGGAGGACACGGCGGCGGACGTCATCACCCTTGCCACCGAGACCGGCCACTCACGCTTCCCGGTCATTGGCGAGGACCTCGACGACGTGCGCGGCTTCGTCCATCTGCGCCGCGCGGTTGCAATCCCCTATGAGGCGCGCGGCCAGGTGCGGGTGACCTCCTCTTCCCTCCTGGTCGAACCCACCCGCGTGCCCGAGACGATCGAGCTCGCCCCTCTCCTTGTCCAGTTGCGCGCCGAGGGCCTGCAAATGGCGGTCGTCGTCGACGAGTACGGGGGCACCTCCGGCATCGTCACTCTCGAGGACGCGGTGGAGGAGATCGTGGGCGACGTCGCGGACGAACACGACCGGCGTCGTGTGCGCACCCACATCGTCTCCGGCGGCAGCTGGATGATTCCCGGCGCCATGCGCCCGGACGAGGTCGCCCGCGAGCTCGGCCTCGACGTGCCCGACGAGGGGCCGTGGGAGACGGTGGGAGGCTGGATGATGGCTCGGCTCGGGCGGATGCCCGAGGTCGGCGACGAGGTGGCAGAGGGCGGCGTGCGCGCCGTCGTGGCCACCATGGATGGCCGCCGAATCGAGCAGGTGCGGATTTGCGGGGTGGATGAATGAGCATCGGTACGGCACTCTTGGTCACGGGGCTCCTGCTCCTGGCCAACGCATTCTTCGTGGGCGGCGAGTTCGCCGTCATGGGTGCGCGGCGCTCGCGGGTGGAGCCGCTCGCCGACGCGGGCAAGAAGTCGGCCAAGACGGTCATCTACGCCCTGGAGAACGTCACGCTCATGCTCGCCACCTGTCAGCTCGGTATCACGCTCGCGTCGGTGGCGCTCGGCGCCATCTCGGAGCCGGCGATCGCGCACTGGATCGAGGGGCCGCTGGACGCGGTGGGTGTCCCACACTCGCTCGTCCACCCCATCGCGCTGGTGGTGGCGCTCGCTCTGGTGGTCTACCTGCACGTGGTGCTGGGGGAGATGGTGCCGAAGAACATGTCGGTCACGACGCCGGAGCGCGCGGCTTACATCCTTGTCCCGCCGCTTGTGCTCATCTCGAAGATCTTCCACCCCGTCGTCTTCTCGCTGAACTGGTTCGCCAACCACATCATCAGGATCTTCGGCATGGAGCCGAAGGACGAGGTGGGCGCGGCGTTTACCGTGGATGAGGTGGCCTCCATCGTGCAGGCTTCGAAGAACGCCGGCGTGCTCGACGCCGACGTCGGGCTAATCTCCTCCGCGCTCGAGTTTTCCGAGTACACGGCGGGCGACCTCATGGTGGCAACGGGTGAGCTCGTCATGGTCACGCCGCGGACCACGCCGGCCGAGGTGGAGGCGGAGATCGCCCAGCATGGTTTCTCCCGTTACCCGGTGGCCGACGGCGGCGAGATCGTCGGCTACGTCCACATCAAAGACATCATTGACGTGGCGCCGGGGTGGCGCAACGAGGCGTTGGCGCCGTGGAAGATCCGCACCATGTCGAAGGTGGATTCGAATGACGAAATCGAGACGGCGCTGCGTTCCATGCAGAAGGACGGCACCCACCTTGCGGCCGTCGTCGTGGAGGGTGAGATCAAGGGCGTCCTTTTCCTCGAGGACATCCTCGAGGAGCTGATCGGCGAGGTTCGCGACGCTATGCAGAAGTAACTGTCCGAGATCGTTCTGTGACCCTCGCGGCTGGCGAGAGCCGGGAAGTGGCTGACATCATAGGGCGCTCGGTCCCAAGGTGGTGGATACCGCTCGCGCCACCGTTATCAAACCGTTATCATTGGGGGTGTTCGGGAGTCTATCCCGGTTATCCACCGCAGGTAAAAAGGAGGGGCGGGATTGGCTGAGCGTGAAACAGTGCGACCGTCGCGCCGCGATCTCCGCCTCGCCAGGGAGGCTCAGCTTCGAGACACCCAGGCCACCGAGGTGATCGAAGTCTCCCAGGTCGTCACCGAGAGCGCATCTCATTCCGGGCCGGCTTCCTCCCTATTTGACCGAGTTATCCGCGAGGCGAAGAGGCCTGCCTTCGCGGGCATACTGAGCGCCGTCGTCGCCGTCTCGGCCGCCGCCGGCGTCGCCTTTGGAGGCCTCTACAGTGCGTCCGCCGTTCAGGGCGCGGACACGCTGGCCACCTCCACGGTTGCTACCCCCCAGCCCACGGTCCCGGACACGCTGAAGAAGACGAACGGCGCCGCGGACTCGGCACGGTACCGCGGATTCGAGCGCTCCTATGATGGGGCGGTCATCCAGTGCGGGCTACGCGGGGGCGCGAATTCACTGTCCGCGGCCTTCGAGGGGGAGAACAACCTGGTGGTCATGCCGATGGCGAAGGGCACCTACCGGCTCACCTCGCCCTTCGGCTGGCGCATCGACCCGATCTCCTACACCTCCTCCTTCCACCTGGGTCAGGACTTCGCGGCGGCCAAGGGCACACCCATCTACGCGATGGCCGACGGCGAAGTGATCTACGCGGGCGAGGGGATCGAGGGGCGCTCATCGAACGTGATCGTCATCGCCCATGAGATTAACGGCAAGAAATACACCACCTGGTACGTCCACATGTACGACGACGGCGTCCACGTCAAGAAGGGCGATAAGGTCAAGGTTGGCCAGCACATCGCCGACGCCGGCTCCCAGGGCTGGTCGACCGGCCCGCATCTGCACTTTGAGGTCCACGAGGGCCACGAGTTGCACACTGAGACCGACGACAACGTGATCGACCCGATGAAGGCCCTCGAGGACTTCGGTGCGGTCGATCTGTCAGACATCTGCTAGCAGGCGTAGGCTGATGGCATGGTTCATCAGCGAATGTGGAGAATCAGCGAGCCGACGGTCCTCGCCCACCGCGGCGGCGGCAACGAGGCCCCGGAAAACACGATCGTTGCGTTCCATGCGATGCGTGAGCGGGGCTTTCGCTACGTGGAGAGTGACTGCCACGTGACTGCCGACGGGACGGTGATCATCCTCCACGATCCGATCTTGGATCGTCTCACGGACGCTTCGGGGCCGGTCTCGTCGTGGTCGTGGAGGGACCTGCGCCACGTGCGCGACCATTCGGGTAACCCGCTGGTGCGCCTCGACGACTTGCTCGAGGAGTTTCCGGACATGATCTTCAACTTGGATGCGAAGAACAACGCGACGGCGCTGCCGATGGTGGAGACGATCCGCCGGCAGAACGCCGCTCACCGCGTAAGCCTGGCTTCCTTCTCGGAGCTGCGCTTGGCGCGAATGCGCAGGCGACTACCGGGGGTACGCTCCTCGATGGGGACTTCCGCGATCGCGCGACTCGTGCTGGCGGCGAAGGGCCCTCGCGCGCTGGCCTACCGGCTTCCGGGACCGGAACGGGGCGTGGAGTGTGTGCAGGTCCCCGAGCTGTTCAAGACCATCCAGGTGGTGGACGAGAAGTTTGTCGCGTTGGCGCACGCCCGCGGGCTGGCGGTGCATGTGTGGACGGTTAACGACGCCGCCGACATGCGCCAGCTACTCGAGCTTGGCGTGGACGGTCTGATCACCGACGAACCGACGCTGGCCCGATCGGTGATCAGCCAGATGCGGGGCTAGGCGTACTTCCCCGCGGGATTCTGAACGCGCGATTCGGGTGTGTGGGCTACCGGCACCAGTCGACCCTGGGCGAAGCCGATCGAGCTGGTCGTGGTGATCTTCTCGACAAGCACGTGCCTTGCCTTGTCATAATGCTCGCCGCCACGCGAGGCTTCCACGGACTCAGAGAACTCACGAACCGCGCAGTCTACGTACAGCGCGGCGCTCCACGAAAAGCTCCGAACTGCGTGCTCGCAACGAATTCCCGTGCTCGAATTAAGGTACTCGACCGGCCCTCCGGCCTTCTCAATGTTGTCTAGGATCGCGGTGCGGAGGCTTCGAGCCTCCTCCGGATATCCTTGACGAGCCAAACCGTCGGCGATAAGGAAGGTCGTGTTGATCCATGTCGGGCCTCGCCACATGATGTTCGCCCGATAGCCGTCGTCGTCGAGGGCCACCGTAGGAAGCGGATAGTTCGTCGCGAATCGCCCGGGATCGTGGATATCACTCAACACGCTGCTTACCACGGAGTCGGGAAGGCGCCCGTCGAAGACGCCGAGCAGCGAGACAATGGTTCGATGTTGAGGGATTCGGGCATCGTGCCCGTATCGAAACATGCCGAGAGTCTCATCCCACAACTCAAGCATCTTCTGGTGCGTGCGCTGGCTTCGCGCCGCGAATGCGGCCGACCGCTTAGGAATAGCCGAGAACCATTGGCTGAGGATCGCGTCTTGGACGCCAAGGTATGCGGCCAAGTCCGCCGTGGCGACGGGAACCTCGTGGTCAAAGACGGGCGAGTCGTCAAGGCCGGATGAATACGGGTGCAAATACTCTGGCAGGCCGTTGGCTCTGATGTCCGAATAGCTAAACCACCATTCTTGATTATCGGCCACGACGTCGGCGAACTCCTCGACCACCTTTTGGCGTGCCACATCGCTTCGCTTTCCAAGAATCTGCTCGATGGTCCACGCCAGTAGCGGAGGCTTGGTTAAAGGAACGGTGCCCCCGCCAACGGTTGGCGAGCCATCGGCTTCAAGTTTGAGGCGGTCAGCCTCCGGCAAATCTGACGAGTTGGCGAGCACGCCGCCGGGGAAGAGCACGTCGGGAAGCTGGCCGGTGTCGGCTTGGAACTTGACGGCATTTCGTAGTTGTTCAAGAGCGGCATCAAAATCACCGTGAGCAACTCCGATAGCGATGAAGTAGGCATCCCACTGCCAGAGCCCCACGTACCCAAGCTTTGCCGGGACGATGCTCCGGCAGGTTGCGCCGTCCCGATCGACGAATCTCACCAGGTTCGTGCCGAGCACCCACCAGCATTGCTCCGTCATGGGCTTTCTCTGCTCGGAAACCTGCGGCATCCTCTCCATCCAACCCTGGACGACGCCGTCGGCCGTGTCTCTAAACGAATGCCACGACGTGGGCAGATCCCCATCAGGCGGTACGAGCGAGCCTGAGTAGGAGATCAGCACGTCGCCATCTGACGTGTTATCAAATGAGAGGGTTTGAGATACATGATGTGGGCGTCTCTTCACTACGAACTCGCCGGCTGAATGAATCCAGAGAGAGTTCCTGTAGATGGCCACTGCGCAACTGCCGAAACTAAAATGACCTCCGTCAGCCTGCGCAGTCACGTCCGCGCTTGTGTCCTTCGGGAGAATTTCAGCTACTACGCAGTCGGCCAGCGGCCTCTCGTACTCGACGCAGTAGATTTCCAACGATGTCCCCCTTTTGCACACGACGAAATTGGATTCCGGCACAGTGAAGGGAATATCTAGAAAATCCACAAAATCAAAAATCATCATCTTGTCCCTCTAGCGTCCCCCAAGGCCCGCTGTCGCTAGGCTCGACACGATCTGCTTTTGCCCAATGATGAACACGATCAGCATGGGAACAGTCGATACAGCGGTTGCCGCCATGATCAGGCCGGTGTTGATTCCGCCGAATTGTCCTTGGAACTGAGCCAAGAGCAGCGGGACGGTAAACAGATCCGTGCTATTGAGCAAGATCAATGGCATGAGGAAGTTGTTCCAGGTATCCAATGCCACGATGATAGCCAGTGCGCCGAGCCCCGGCCGGATCATTGGCAAGATGATTTGCCAGAATATCCGGAAACGCGATGCGCCATCCACTGTCGCCGCTTCCTCCAGCTCCCGTGGAATCGACAGGACAAACTGCCGTGCCAAGAAGATTCCAAACGGATTAACAAGGATGCCAGGGATAATAATGGCAAGGTGGGAGTCTACCCATCCGAGTTTAGCCATCAGCAGGTAGAACGGAACGAGCGTTACCTGCTTGGGAATCATCTGAGCGACAAGCACGATGGAGAATACGGCCTTCGAACCCTTGAACGGGATTCGCGCAAACGCGTAACCAGCCATCGCGCTAGTAATGACAGCTCCGACTACCACCAACACAGCGATGTAGACGGAATTGAAGTAGGCGCGCCCAAATGGCGCTTGTGCCCATGCGTCGGTGAAGTTCGACAGTGTTGCCGGATCCGGGATGATGGACAGTGGGTCCTTCAGGATCTGCGGCAGGGTCTTAAACCCGGTCAGCACCATCCACACGAACGGTCCGAACATGGCGATCGAGCCGATGATCAGGACGAGGTTGGTGAGGAGATGATGGCGCCGTAGCCACAGTCTCACCGGAGATATCGATGCACCCTTCGGCTCGCCGCCGACCGGGGCTTGCGAAGCGCTGCGCGTTGCGACTTTAGCGTTCATAGTGCACCCACTTCTTTTCAAAACCAAACTGGACGACGGTGATGACCACAGCCAGAAGCATCAGGAAGATCGCGGCCGCTGAGGAAACACCGAATTGCCCCTTCTGGATTCCAAGATCGTATATGTGATACACGATCGTCCTCGTCGCGTTCTCTGGCCCAGCGTTCTTCACGAGCACGAAGACGATATCGAACGTCTGGAGAGAGGAGATGAACGCGATAACGGACTGGAAGAATATGGTCGGAGACAAGATCGGCAGGATGATCGATCGGAATGTCCGAACGCTGCTCGCGCCATCAATCGAAGCAGCTTCGATAACGGACGGACTGACATTCTGCAGTCCGGCTTGGAAGATCACCACGTTCAAGCCCAGCGAGGACCAGATCGTGACAGCACACACTGCGAACAACGTAAGCTTCGGATTGCCCAACCAATCCGGTGGCGTCACGTTAAAGAGTGTCGAGATTGCGCTGGAGATCATTCCGTCCTGCCGCAAGAGCTGCTGCCAGATGAGGGCAACTGCAACCGAGGACGTGACAACGGGAGCGAAAAACAAGATCATGTAGACGGTCTTGTTTTTCAACTTGTTAATCAGCACCGCTACGACAATCGCCAAGAAGAGCCCAATTGGCACGGTCACGGCAGCGATGATCAACGTGTTAAGCACCGCTCTGAGGAAGAGCGGATCGGAGATCTGGCTCTTGAAATTATCGAAACCGATGAACTTCAACGGTCCGAACCCGTTCCAGTCGGTAAACGCCAGGATAAAGGCGAAGCCGAAGGGAAGGATCGTGAAGAGCAGGATTCCGCATGCCTGCGGTGCGAGGAAGAACGCCGCCCATGCTCGATCGCGCTTGCGCCATCGCGGGTCAGGGTTCACGGCGAACGCCCTAGATGTCGAAGAACGCGGTTTGAGTTCTTCCTTCCGGGTAGCGACAGACATCTAGGCTCACTTCGACGTCTTCTGGGTGACCAGCTCAGCGATGTGATCCAAGGTCTCCTGCGCAGAGCCCTTTCCCTGGTAGAGGGGGAGCATGTAATCATTCGAGATCTGCTCGGACAAACCCGGAACCGCGGCCTCAACCTGGAAGTTCGAGAAGCCCACATCGCGCATGTCAATCAGCGAGGCCACATGGCCGGGCTTATTCGTCGCCGTGACGATCTCGTCAATCCCGGCGATCGATGGAAGGGCATTACCGTTATCGGAAAGACGAAGAGTTTGCCCGTCCTTGGAGAGGAACTCCGAGAAGAAGGTGAATGCCGCGTCCTTGTCCGCCGCATTCTTGTTGATCGCAAGGAACGACGAGGCGACGCCCGACGGGGCGGCCTTACCGTCCGGGGTGGGCCAGCGAACGACGTCGTAATCGTCGATCGAGTTTCCGGCTCCCTCAATCGAGGCGACCGTGTAGCGTCCTTGGACAAGGAAGCCGAGCTTGTGCTGAGCAAAGAGAGTATCTGGGTCCTGGCCGGCAGGCATGACGTCTGCGACGGCAAACTGACCATCGGCGAACTTCTTCGCCCAGGTATCGAGCGCTGCAACCGAGGCTGAGTCGGTGTTCGCGACGTACTTGCCGGCGTCGTCGTAGACCTTGCCTCCCTGAGAAACGATCAACGAGTCCGTTGTGGACCAGTAGTTCCAAAATGCCGCTCCGGTCATGTCGGCGCCGTGAAGGGCGTCAACCATCTCGAAGAACTTGTCCGTGGTCCACTTGTCATGAGCGGCCAGCTCGGCCGGATCGTCGGTGATCCCCGCTGCGGCGAGTGCCTGCTTGTCGTACCAGAAAGCGTCGGGGTTGACGTCGTTGGGCAGGCCATACGTCTGGCCATCAAGTTGGGCTACTTGATAAATGGATTCGGAGAAGTCAGCGAGCGAGATGGGCGAGTCTGCGCTCGCGACGTGGGAGTCGATCGGCTCCAATACGCCGTTGACGACCAGGTTTGCAATCTGGTCGTCTCCTACATAGAAGACGTCGGGGGCCGTTCCCGATGTCAGCTGCGTGTTCAGCTTCGAATGATAATCGCTGTAGGATGCCACGGGCTGGAAGTTGATCTTGATATCGGGATGCCGGCTCTCGAATTCGGCGTTGAATTGCTCGAACACCTTCAGTTCGTCAGGCGTTCCCCACGTGGACCACGTGACGCTTCCTTTGTCGCCAGTTCCGCTCGAGTCGCCGCTACACGCCGAGAGCATGCCCACGGCTAGTGCCGCGCTCAGCGAAATGGCCGCCGCGTGCTTCAGTTTCCTATTTTTCATTTCTCCTCCTTGAGAAAATCCGTTGATGGACAGTGTCAAACAGTTTCGGCAGCGTCTGCCCCGTCAGGCTCCGGCTTCTTACTCGGCGTGAGTTCGGTCAGGAACATCGCCGAAAGAATCAGGCTGCCTCCGATAAGAAGTCGGAGTGTGAGGTTTTCTCCTCCGAACAAGATCGCAAACAGCGAGGCGAAAACCGGCTCCGTCGTCATGATGATGGCCGCGCTTGTCGCGGAGATCTTGGACTGCGCCCAGGTCTGAGTTACGAGCGCCGCGAGGCCGGCAACAAGCGCCATGTAGATGAGCGCCAGCCAGGAGCCCCCGCTTTGCGGAAGGTCGATGCCGCCGGGGAGTGCGCCCAACGTGCACAGCAGCGCTATTCCAAAGACTTGAATGATGCCCAGCATGAACGGATCGTCGTCTTTGGCCCACTTACCCAAAAAGGCGATGTGAACAGCATAAAAGGCCGACCCCAGGAATGTGATGAATTCGCCGACGCCAATGGCGAAGCCGGTCAGGCTCAGCACCGCAATGCCGATAGTGGCCAATAGGACGGCGCCCCACACTTTGGGCGATATCTGCACCTTGAAAAGCAGCAGGAGAACGATCGGCGTTAGCACCACATACATTCCCGTGATGAAACCGGAGACGGAGGCGTCCGTGTATTTCAAGCCGACGGTCTGAAACACTTGCGCCGTTCCGTAGATCAAGCCAAGCGTCAGTCCGCGCAGCCACGTTCGCCGCGCGACTTTCCGCAGTTTTGGGAACATGACGATTGCGCAGACCACACTCGCGAGAACGAAACGTACCGAGAGGAAGTCCAGCGCAGATATCTCCTCGAGCAGACCCTTGATCATGAAGAACGTTGAGCCCCACACGGCGGTGACGCCAATCAGCGCAATCGTAGGCAGCATCGACGCTGAATGCTGTTGCACGTTACGATTCATAGGTCCCTCTAACACGCTCAGTAGAAACCGGTTGCTATACATCGTAAACGAACATGTCCAGGCCAACAACAAGCAGTGCCCTAGATCACACATTAGCCGCGTGAGGCCGTGCGCCGCAATTGGCCGGGACGCCCATTAAAGCACGGATATATGACGCTCCGGACGCCGGCGGCAGGCGTGCGCCATCGGCCCATATTTCACCTGTTGCCATCGCCTACTAGGTCGGATAGTGTGATAGTAAGCGGTTTCTAGAGCGACGCTGTTGCCCGGTAATCAAAGTCGAGGAGGGACTCAATGATCGAATCGCGCCCGTGGGAGAACTCGGACATCACCGGGATGCATAGGTTGCCCGCACACGCCTATTTTTTCCGCTACGACGGTGCAGACGAGGCCCTCTCCTTCGATCGGGAGCGGTCAACCGGTTTCATCAACCTGGTTGGCTCATGGTATTTCAAACTCTTTGACCGCCCCGAACGAGTATCGCCTAAGATCCACGGTGAGCTACACACGTCTTGGGATACCGTCACGGTTCCCCACATGTGGCAATTCGATGGCTTTGGTAGCCTCCACTACACCGACGAGGGATACCCATTTTTTGTCGATCCGCCGCGGGTTCCTGCAGACAACCCCACGGGCGTATACCAGCGGGTGGTCACGATCGGGAAGCTGGCCGCCGGCGAGGACATTATCATCCATATCGACGGGGTGGAGTCCTATGCTGAAGTCTTTGTCAATGGGATCTTCCAAGGGTTAACGAAGGGCTCGCGCCTGACAGCAGAGTTCAACATCACGAATGCCGTGCGCGCCGGAAAGAACCTCGTGTCCATTCGCGTTGTGCAATACTCAGACGCCACCTACCTAGAAGACCAAGACATGTGGTGGGCATGTGGCATCTTCCGAGACATCTACATCACCCGGCGCCCCAACGCCCACGTGAGGGACTTCCACCTGTGGACGGAGCGAAGCGGAAGCGACGCCGTCGTCAACCTCAATGTATGGAAAGACGCAGATGTTGACGTCACGTGGCGCATCTTGTCCGAAGGGAATCAGATAGCTCAATCAGCGCTTCACGCGCACGGCGAGGGCGCATGGTCGAGCAGCGTGACGATCACGCACCCACGGTGGTGGAATCCCGAAGATCCCTATCTGTACACGGTGCTCATCGAAGAATCGCGCCCGGATGGATCCACCACAGTCATCCCCCACCGGCTCGGGCTGGCCTCCTACACCATCGAGGGAGGCCGTCTCCTCCTCAATGGGGTCTACTTCAAGATGCACGGCGTCAACCGCCACGACTTCGACCCCCGACGTGGGCGCGCGGTGTCCATGGATCGGGTGAGGCGCGACCTGGGCATGATGAAGGCGCACAACATCAACGCGGTGCGCACCGCGCACTATCCCAATGATCCTCGGTTCTACGAGCTCTGCGACGAACTCGGGTTCTTCGTCGTCGCGGAAACCGATCTGGAGACGCACGGCTTTGTGGCCACGGGCAACATCAGCCGATTGAGTGATGATCCCGCCTGGGAGAAGGCATACGTTGACCGAATCGAGCGCCACGTTTTGGCTCAGCGCAATCATGCCTCCATCGCCGTCTGGTCGCTTGGCAACGAATCTGGATACGGATGCAATTTTCGCGCAATGTATGCCCGCGCGAAGGAACTCGATCCGCACCGGCCCGTGATGTACGAGGAAGACCGCAACGCCGACGTCGTCGACATCATTTCGACGATGTACTCCCGCGTCTCACAGATGGACGACATGGGGCGATATCCGATGGGAAAGCCGCGTATTCTCTGCGAATACGGGCACGCCATGGGAAACGGCCCCGGCGGCCTCGCCGAGTATCAAGCCGTGATCGACCGGTGGGATTCAATTCAGGGCCACTTCCTGTGGGAGTGGAACGATCACGGCGTAGAACGCGTCAACCCGGACGGCACAATAGACTACCTCTACGGTGGCGACTTCGGTGACTACCCCAACAACGGCAACTTCTGTATCGATGGCCTTGTGTTCCCCTGGCAGGAGCCTAGCCCGGGCTTGATCGAATACAAACAGGTACTGTGTCCGGTGAAGATATCATTCGACGGCGATCGGATGACGGTCTCTAACAAACGGTATTTCACGGATCTGAGCGACGTCACCCTCCACGTTGACATCGCCAGTTCCCCGAGTGAAAGTCAGTCGTTCAGCATGAGGCCAGGGGCAATTGCGCCGCAAGAATCTCGAGTATTCTCCCTGGGAGCTGATAGCCGCCCCTGGGAGGAACTCCTGGTCACCGTCACTGTGAGCGCGCATGGTCGTGCCGAAGACGATGAGCACGTTCTTGGCCGTTTCCAATCGCCCGGACGCTACCCACCAGACGTACCAGATGGCCGCGACGACGTCGCGCGCGCACCCATCCGCGTAGAGCGCGCGGAAAACTCAGCTGACATGAGGGTCTTAGCTGGCGAGTCGACGTTTACCTTTGACGCCATCTCGGGCGCCATCACATCGTGGGAGTATCGCGGTAGCCAACTCATCGGCGCAGACATCGAAGTCGGTATTTGGTCCCCTCTGATCGACAATCACCACACAGAGTTCAACCAGCTGTGGAAGCCGAATCTTCTTGACGCGATGCAGACCTCGCCTCGAAGCGCGTCCTTCACCGTCACTTCACACAAAGTTATTGTCGAAATGCACCGGGTCTTGGCCGCGCCCAGCACGGACATTGGTTTCGACCTGGCAATGACCTACGTCGTTTCCGATACCGGCGAGCTGTCGGTCAGCGTCAGTGGAGCACGACGCGGGCACTATACACAGGTCATTCCCCGAATCGGGCTGACACTCACGATTCCTCATGACATGGACCGAATCGAGTGGCTCGGGCTTGGCCCGGGCGAAAGCTACCCGGATTCTCGCACGGCGCAGATTTACGGCCAGTGGAGGGCCACCGTCGACGACATGTACACCCCGTACGTCGTGCCGCAAAACTACGGTAATCGGACGGGAACCACCTGGGTGGCGGTAACGAACGCCCATGGTGTTGGACTCCTTGCCCGGCGCCTCGAGCCCGTCGATGCATCTACTGACTTCGACTTTTCCGTCTGGCCATACACCTGCGCGGATATCGACCGTGCCACGCATCTGAGCGAGCTTGAGAAAAGGGATGTAGGCACTCTCAATCTGAACCACGCGGTCTTAGGGCTCGGGTCCAATTCGTGGGGATCGGAGGTTCTTGACAGCTATCGCATCAGGTTCGAGGACTTTGCCTTCAGCTTCGCACTGCGGCCCTTTCAGCAGCATCGATAGAAAGGAAGAGATCCTTGATAGTGTTTTCAAACCTCGACCAGTTCTCGAGGCAACTCGCCTCTCAGCGTCGGTGGCGGCGGACGCTGGAAGCGATCGGGAACCACGACGTCGTCAAGGCCGGAGCGGCATACTCGATCGGCGACAGCCTCACGTATCGAGTCGCGCCCGCTGGCGAATTGGTCTCTCAGCGCTTCACCGGGAGGAGACGATACTTTGCGGTCTTGCACGTGCTCAGCGGGTTCGTCGTCGTCAGCGTCGCCAAAAAAGCGGATCTCACGTGCGTGCGCGCCTACTCAGACCTTTCCGATACCGAGTCGTTTGAAGGGTGCGGGGACAGCACGGAGTTGAACGCGGGGTCGATTGGGATTGTCGAGATTGACGAAGGCTACCGGGTTGTTCGTGGCGAGGGCGAGGTCGTCTGTCTCCATGTGAGCGTTGAGGGGGCGACCTTCCACAACAAATAGGGCTAACGCCTCCTCGTTATGCGCTTCGTTGAAGAACAAGCTCGACTGGAAGCTCGAAGCGCTCCTGTGTGCCGCCGACCCGGAGACGGTCCTGCCGGCCAGCCCCGATCGTTGTTGTCTAGGACGTCCACGACCAGCGCCTGAGCCCGTTTGAGGAACTCCTCTCGGCGACCGCGCTCAGTGAAGTCCCGGCCATCGCAGACGGTACGATGGAACCTGTTGACGCTTGAGACAACCTCGGGCACTGCGAGCTTGCGCATCGGCGAACGACAGCTCGCTATCGCCACGATCTTGAAGGGCTGACATGTGGATTCGTGAGGTTCTTACTGACCCGCCGGCACGCGCATGGGCGGTGATCTCGGCCTCCTGGGCGCGCACATTGTTCCTTGCCCTCGCGGCTGTCGCCACTGGGAAGCTCGCGACTAACCTGTGGCAGGGGTCGGCCTGGATCGTGCCGCTCCTGGCCGTCGTCGCCCTCGTCCTTGCCGCTGCCCTGTCGGCCGCCATCGCCGAGCTTGTGCCTTCGCGGATCCAATCCGCCGAAGAATCGCACTGGCGGGCAAGGATCCTCTCCTCGGCTCTCGCCGGAACGCTCAAGGCCCCGGCACGGCGCGGCCCGCCGGTCAGTGGTGATGGTGCAACGGTCGATGCTGCGATGTCCGGGGCGGAGAGAATCGCCGGGTATCGCGCGGGCTTCCTCGCGCCCACTCTCGCCTCGTTCACCGCCCCCGTCATCGTCCTTGCCGTGTGGGCGATCTGGGTTGACTGGGTCTCGGCGCTCGTCCTCGGTGCCTTCGTCGCCCTCGTGCCCCTCATCATCATGACCGCGGGCAAGCTCTTGCGGGGATCGAACCACGAGTACCGGATGAAGGAAGCGCAGGCCACGAACAGGTACGTGGAGATGATCGAGGGCATCGGCACCATCAAGGTCCTCGGCGGTGCGGCGCGAGCCCGCGACGAGTTCGCTGCCTCGGCCCGCGCCTCGATGGCATCGCTGGGGACGCTCCTGGTCAAGAATCAGCGGATGATCATCGCCAACGATCTCATCTTCGGTTTCCTCATGACCGGGTTGGGCCTCATTCTTCTCCTGTCCCGGGCTCGCGAGATCGGGCCCGGGGGCGTTATCGCAGCCGTCCTCCTCCTGGTCTTGCTCCACGAGCCCATCGATCGTGTGGGCCGCACCTTCTACATCGGCCTCGGCGGCCGCGCCCGTCGCGAGCAGGTTGATCAGATGCTGGGGGAGGAGTTCGTCCCCCGCGCGGCCACCGTCCCCGAGCAGGCTGCCTATGAGCTTGCCGGCCTCACGGTGTCTCTCGGCGGGCGCCCTATCCTCGCCGATATCTCCCTGTCGATCCCGGCCGGTGCCCACGTGGCGCTCGTCGGCCCCACTGGGGCTGGCAAGACGACGCTCCTCAAGGTGCTCGCCGGCCTCGTCGAGGCCCCAGGCGTGACCCTCAACGGGCAGGTCGCGCGAGCCGCCGAGCTTCGCGCGGCCGCCACCCTTGTCTCCCAACGGGCTGGGATCCTCTCGACGACGATCGGCGACAACCTATCCCTCGTAGGTGGCCTGAGCGAGGCGGAGAAGGCTGAGCTTCTCGCCCAGGCCCATCTTGACCTCGCCGACTTCCCGCAAGGTCTCGATACCTCGGTCGGCCAGTCCGGCGCCTTGCTCTCGGGCGGCCAGCGCCGCCGCCTCATTCTCGCTCGCGCCATGTCCCGACCCCGCCCGGCCCTCCTACTTGATGAGACGACGGCGGATCTGGATCGGCAGACGGAGGCCAGAATCCGTGCCGAATTGGCTCGGCTTGGCCAGGGCCGCACGGTCGTCCAGGTCGCTCACCGGCTCGACATGGTGGCCGATGCTGACCTCATTGTCGTTCTCGAGCATGGTCGCATTACCGATCAGGGTTCGCCCGCTGAGTTGGCGGCCCGTCCCGGCTTCTACGCCGCGGCACTGGACGCGGAGGTGACCCGTGGATAACGTCGCATGGCTCCTTCGCTTCGCGAAGTTAGCAACCCGCAGGCTCGTGATCTCGATTCTTTCCCGTATTGCTGGCCATCTTTTGGGCGTCCTCTGCATCGCCCTTCCCGCCTGGGCCGTCACGCGCGCGGCGATGGGCGAGGCCGGTGACGGTTTCGTCTTACGGGTCGTTCTTGTCTTCCTCGTCGCCTCTAGTCTCAAGGCCGTTCTGCGCTTCCTCGAGCAGCTCTACGGGCACCTGGCCGCGTTCGGGCTCATGGGGGAGATGCGAGTGTGGATGATCGATGCTCTGCTCCCGCAGGCGCCGGCCATCACGGACGGCCTGGGTGCGGCCAAGATTCACACAATCGCGGTCCGTGACATCGACCGGGTGGAGGTGTTCTTCGCGCACACGATCGCCCCGGCGATCACCGCCGTCCTCATTCCGGCCTCGGCGACTGTTGCCGCGGGCGTGCTGGCGGGCCCGGCCGCCGCCCTGGCCATGGCCCTCGTGATGATCATCGGGATTGTCGTCCCGCTCATCGGGAGCCGCTCCAACGCGGCGCGGGCGCGCGAGGTAGCGGCCTTGCGCGCCGATGTGTCCCAATCGGTCGCCGACACTGTTCGCCTCCTCGACGATATTCGTCAGGTTGGTGCCGAACAGGCGCGACTCGATGTTGTCGCGGACAAGGATCGCCGCCTCGCCGCGGTTCTTCACGCCTCCGGCAACCGGACGGGCGTGCGGGCAGCGGTGGGCCAACTGCGGCTCTGGCTCGGTTTCCTTCTCGTGCTCGTGGCGGCCTTGCTCGCAGGAGCGCCCCTGCCCATGGCGGCGGCTGCCGCTGCCCTCGTTCTGGGCTCGGCGACCTCCCTTGAGACGATCGAACGGCTCGCCACCTCGCTCCCGGCCGGCCTGGAGGCGACCCGGAAGATCCGCGAGCTTGCCGGCGGTCGCCCCTCGGTCGACGAGCCCGAGAATCCGGCTGGGCCTCGTGACTCCTCTGAGCGCGTGGGCTTCGAGGGTGTGACCTTCTCCTATCCGGGTCGCGCAACGGTCCTCGACGACGTGTCGTTCTCGCTCACCCCGGGCGCCATGCTTGCCGTGGTCGGGGCGACCGGTTCGGGCAAGTCGACGATCGCCCGCCTCGCCCAACGGCACTGGGACCCGGCCGGAACCGTGACGATTGATGGCGTCGATGCTCGCCTGCTCGGTTCTGATCGATCCTACGAGCTCGTCGCCGTCGCGGACCAGGAACCGTTCATCGCCTCGGGCACCGTGGCCGACAATCTGGCCATGGCAGGGACGTCCGTGACCGAGGAGGAGATGGTGGCGGCCTGCGGGCTCGCCGGGTTCGAGCTTCCGCTGGACCGGAGGGTTGGCCAGCGCGGGAGCGCACTGTCGGGTGGTCAGAGGCAGAGGCTTGCCCTGGCGCGTACGATCATCCGGGCACGCCAGTGCGGCTCCGTCCTTGTCCTCGACGAGGCGACGAGCCACCAGGATCCGATCACCCAGGACCAGCTCATGGAGCGGCTTAGCCAGGCCGGCTTCACACTCATGGTCATCGCCCACCGGCTCTCGACGATCCGTGACGCCGACCAGATCATTGTCATGGAGGGCGGGCGTATCGCCGAGCATGGCACGTGGGGCGAGCTAGCAGATGCTGGAGGAGCCTTCAGTGCCCTGCTGGCTAGCGAGCGGACTTGACGGGAATGACCGCGAGGGACCCGAGGAGGACGAGGACGCCCGAGGCTAGATAGAGGCCCGGGTAACCACCCAGGTTGGCCAGGGCGAATGCGGCGAGCATCGGGGAGATGATGTTGGCCCCGGCGATCGCGAGGGTCATGATGCCAACGTCGCGGGCCCGGTCCTTCGCGACAGGGAGCACCTCGTTGACGAGGGCCTGATCGACCGAGGTGAACACGCCCCAGGCGACGCCGAGAATGACGGCGCCCACGACCGCCATCCACATGTCCGTAGCTATAGCCATGAGCACGCAGGCGGTGGTGACACCGGTGGCGGCGAGGATGACGAAAGGCTTGCGCCGGCCGACCTTGTCGGAGGCGATGCCACCGAGGATCGTGGTGATGACGGTGCAGACGGCATACACGCCGGTGAGGATGAGGACGCCGGTGTCTGGGTCCGGGTGACCGATCCTGTCCCTCATGTAGTACAGCAGGTAGAACAGGGCGACGTAGTTGCCGAGGTTAATAGCGAAGCGGGCGATGAACACCCAGCGGAAGTCCCCGTAACCCTCAGCGGTTGATTCGTTGCCCTCGGCGAGCATGAGATCGGCCTCGTTACCCTCGGTGCCGATGCCGCGTTTCCAGGCACCCGAAACAGCAAACTGGCCGACAAGAAGTGCGGCGAGCACGGCGATGACCAGGTAGGCGGTCTGAACCTCGAGCGAGGCGGCGATGAGCGTGCCGCCGACGACGCCGAGCGTGTAGGTGGCGCCCAGGACGCCGGAGACGAGACCGAACTGGTAGCGCGGGACCGTGTCGGGGGACAGGGAGATCGTCGAGGAACCGGCGATCGCGAGCGCGACCTGGAAGACCGACCAGGCGCCGACGAGGAGGATGTAGCTCGGGGCGATCGAGGTGACGAGCAGGGCCGTGATAGCGACAGCGTTGCCGCCAAGAATCCAGGGTAGGCGCTTGCCGAAGCGTGAATGTGTGCGATCCGAGAGGAAGCCGCCAGCCAGGGAGCCGATGGCCTGGAAAATGCCGCCGATGGTCATGAGCAGGGCGAGGGCGTTCTCCTTGTTGTCGGGGAACATCTCGAGGATCTGCAGGCCGAGGAGGATCTGGACCGGAGCCGCCCACTGAATGTTCTGACCGAAATAGAGCAGGCCGTAGTGGATGAGCCAGGAGCGGGGAACCGGCGGCCGGGTGCTTACCTCGCCCATTGGGAGCCTTCCGAGTAACGCTTGCGGATCTCGGGGGTCACGGTGCCCGCCCTGTTGATCTCGGCGAGCATATAGCCACTCGGCTTGATCGTACGCTCAAGATTCTCCCCGAGGTGGACGATTCCGAAGCGGGCGACCATGCCCTCGGACCACTCCCAGTTGTCAACGAAGCACCAGTGGTAGTACCGGGTGAACGGCAGCCCCGATTCCTCCATCGCATCCAGGTGGGCCATGATGAAGTCGCACCGGAACTTTTCGATTGCACCGGTGGCCGGATCCGGGTTGTCACAGCAACCGTTCTCCGTCACCCACAGCTCTAGCCCATACTCGTCGTGGAGATCCCGGCCGACCTGGGCCAGGCCCTGAGGATAGATCTCCCAGCCCAGGTCCGTCGTTGGTACGCCCTCGAAGACACCATCGGACAGGCCTGTGACGGCCGTGCGCGAGTAGTAGTTGATCGCGATGACGTCGGCATACAAGCCCGGCGTCACATCCGGGGCCTTGCCGATGATCGGAGAGAACTCGCCACGGTAGAAGGCACGCTCGTAGATGCGGTGGAAGAGCAGATCGTCCACCTTGGTGAACACCTGGTGGATCGGGTTTTTCGGGTTCATCGGTTCGAAGACGCGGCGATGGTTCGCGAACGAAACCTTGATCGTCCGCCCCGGAGCATCGAGGGCCCGGTGGAGCATCCGGTAGGCGCGGCAGTGGGCGCGGGCCAGGTTGCGGAGTGTGGCGCGCAGCTTCGACCAGCTCACCTCACCCGGAGGGCTCTCCTTGAACAGGTAGGCCTGGGAGGCGTACACGTTCGGCTCATTGATTGTGATCCAGTCATCGACCAAGTCGCCGATCGCGTCGATGACCCGCGTGACGAACCGGAGGAACAGCTCCACGTTCGCATCCTTCGTGAACGCGCCCATGTCCTCGAACCACTGCGGGTGACCAAAGTGGTGCAGCGTGACGAGAGGGGAGATGCCCTTGGCGATCAGGTCTTCGATCTCCTCGCGGTACCGGTGCAGGGCCGCCTCATTGAACTGGCCCCTCACCGGTTCTAGGCGGCCCCACTCGATCCCGATACGGGCAATTCCGAAACCGAGGGAGGCCATGAGCTCGTTATCCTCACGCCAACGCACCCAATGATCGGTTGTCGGATTCGGGCTCGTCCCATCGGCCACGTGACCGCCGTCTGCCCACGCCTGCCACGGGGTGGGCGGCATTGACCCCTCGATCTGGAGGGCTGCTGAAGCTGTTCCCAGTGTGATACGCGTCATTCCTCTAGAATAAGCGAAAGTGATCTAGGTTGCAGTGAAAACAGGGTGGCAATGAGGGCGACATTGAACCAACGGCGAGCTTCCACAACAGAAAGGGCCAGCGCCTGCTCCCTATGCGCTTTGTCGAAGGACAAGCTCGACTGGAAGCTCGATTCGTTCCTGTGTGCCGCCATCAAGCAGGCGCGTCAGGGCTGCGACCGCCTCGATACCTTGATCAGTCATAGGCTGGGCAACGGTTGTAATGCCGGGATTGCCCGTTGCGATCTTCGCGTTGTCGTAACCTGTCACGAGCACGTCGTGTGGAACTGAGATGCCGCGAGCGTGCAGTTCTTCGATCGCGCCTCGTGCTATCGCATCCGAGCCACACAGCAAGGAATCAAAACTCACCCCGTGGGCAATGAATTCCTTGACGCCGGCACGTCCGGTCTCGCTGGTCCAGTCGCCCAGGAAAACACGGCCACGATAGTCGAGGACGGGGAACTGATCGCGAAACCCTGCCAGGCGATCCTTGGATGCCGGCTGATCGCCGTCTCCTAGGATCGCGCAGGGGCGCTCGGCGGATTTGTCCTTGAGGTAACGTGCGATCATATTGGCACCGACTCGGTCGTCCGTGTAGACGGCGGATATCTTCCGGCCCGTATACTGCGTAGCTAGTTGACCGCAGACGACGATCGGGCATCCTCGTTGCGTCATGACATCGATCAGTGACGTGTCACCCCACGGCGAGACGTGTATGGCTCCATCTAACATGCCGTTCTCGAAGAGATTGATTGCCTTACTTTGCTCGTCCCGATTCGTCATTTGCAACATGACGGGAACGAGGGGCGACGACGACAACGCGGACAGCACCCCCCGAATGATCGTGCGGAACGTTGGGTCCTCAAAAAAGAGATCGAATCGTTCGGTGATGAGGACGCCGATGATATTTGATCTGCCCGTAGCCAGAGCAGATGCCTGATGCGATGGCGTGTAATTCAGCTTCTGCATGGCGTCGGCTACAGCTTTCCGGGTGTTTTCCGATACCGGGTAGTTGCCCTTGAGGACCCGCGACACAGTTGCTTTGGAAACGTCGGCAATCCTGGCAACATCAGCCATAGTCGGCCTATTCGACGCCATGAGATAAACCTCCATTTTCGTACGGCCGATCGGGCAAGAGACTCATTGCCGTGCTGATCCTAGGTATCTGATTCTACTCGAGGTAACTATCTGAAACATGACAGCATTTGGGCTGCTCTCTCGCTTATCGCTGAAAAGATCGTGGATCGTGTTCCTCATCCTTCACCAGACGCCCCGGCCGTCAGCTGGAGGTTTGCGCACACCAATACCTTGTTTGAGATACGTGATCGATCGACTTGCCCGCCGTCCTTTCATCCACCCACAACTGTCATCAGCGGTACGGCGCGACGCTGACCCGATCGGCGGTCAATAGGAGGGGTGAACTAGCCGAAGATCTTGTTGCTTGGTGGTGTTTGCCGGCATGCCTCCGCTAGTTTTGCTCCCTCCGGTGTATCACTATTGGCAAGTTCTTGGTATTCGTTATCTTGTGTCCACTCAAGGATTGGGTGCCAAGTGTCTTCACCGGACATCGCAGACTCGATAAAGGTTCGTTCTTCAGGGATGGTGTCCTTGTCGATCGAGATACCGAAGGATTCGACGCACGGAACGTAGTATTCGGTAAGATATTCGTACTGTACTTTCCATTGGTCAGCGTTCCAGTGTGACCTATATTTTGCGTCGAGCGGATACTGAGCAACACAATCGCCATATGCTTTGCCGAAGGTCTTTTCTTGTTCTGGAAGCAAGCCGGCGGTGTGAATGCCTGCACCGGTCGGCGAACTAGGAAAGCCATTTTCGGTCAGGCATTGCGCGATAAGTACCTCAGACTCTTCAAAGCTGACGCGTTGTACAACCGGCGGGAGTTCATCTTCAGATACGGGGATGGGCAGATCGTAAACCTGGAGAATTTGTGCCACCTGTTCGAGCCGGGATTTTTCTTGCTGGTCTTCTGTGACGGGGGCGCTCGTTGGCACGACCGACGGCGACCATTGGGTGACGTCTCGGGGATTTCCGGGTTGAGTTGTGGGGGCCGCGCCCTCGTCGGACGCGGCGCATCCGGCGAGCAACGCCAGCGTGCCAAGCGCGGCACCCACCACGCGTACAGTCCTGCGGCTGCTCGAAAAGCTAAACATCGTCGTATGGGTCCCTCAACGTCGCTGTCCGTACGGTTGCTTCAAATGTGGTTATTCCTGCGAAGGCCCTTTCTGCCGGTAGAAACAGGTGAGCGTTTCTGACACCCTATCGGTTTGTCTGGGCGAACGTCGGGGAGCTCACGCCTAGCCGAAGAGCTTGTTACTTGGTGGTGTTTGCCGGCATGCCTCCGCCAATTCGGCACCTTCTGGTGTCGTCTCGTTCTTCAAATCGCGATAATCAGGATTGTCGAACCATTCGGAAATGGGACTCCACATGTCTCCTCCAGAGAGGGCGCTTTCTATGAAAGTTTGCTCCTGTGGGATGTTGTCCTTGTCGATTGAGATGCCGAAGGATTCCACGCACGGAATGTAATAACCCACGAGGTACTCGTAGTAAACTTTCCACTGCTCGGCACTCCACTCCTGCGCGTACTTGGCGTCGACTGGGTACTTGGCAGTGCAATCGGCGCGGACCTTTCCGTAGGTCTTTGTCTGCTCGTCAGTGACCCCGTTGGCAGTGATGGTGCCTCCAACCGACGTGGCTGCGAAACCGTTGTCGGTCAGGCACTGCGCGATGAGCGGGCCGGAGTCCTCGTAGTTCACGCGCCGTACAACCGGCGGCAGTTCGGATTCAGAAGTGGGGATGGGCAGATCGTAAATCTCGAGAATTTGTGCCACCTGTTCGAGCCGGGATTTTTCTTGCTGGTCTTCTGTGACGGGGGCGCTCGTTGGCACGACCGACGGCGACCATTGGGTGACGTCTCGGGGATTTCCGGGTTGAGTTGTGGGGGCCGCGCCCTCGTCGGACACGGCGCATCCGGCGAGCAACGCCAGCGTGCCAAGCGCGGCACCCACCACGCGTACAGTCCTGCGGCTACGCGAAAAGCTGTACATCCGCCTGTTTCTCCTTCTAAATGCTACTAGCGTGGATTACAGAAGCCGGCGGCTTTACGGAGGCTCTCGCTTTGGGCATACCAAAAAGCTCTCTTGTAATTTGTATCGATCTGTAAACGGCTGTGACCCGTGCCGTCTTTGACCACGGTGCCAACCTTTAAATACATGTAGTTACTGGGAGTTCGCTGCTCGGAATAGGCGGAAATGCCGCCGACAACCCGTGCTGGGCAGGTCGCCGTTCCGCTACGCGAAGCCGCTGCCGCTGGAGAAGCGACGCTCAGTGCCAATGCGAGAGAGGCAGAAAATGCGATGATCGCTTTTTTGATGTGCATGGTTCAATTCCTATCTTTGAAACACCTGACGGGTATGATTAAGGTAACATACTATTCTGTTGGAAAAGTGCTTTTGACCGAAATATGTTGCCGATCGAAAAGATAGGGGTGCGCGATGCGCCGAATCGTTGCATTCGTCCTGACCGTGTTGGTCGCTGGCGGGCTCGGCTTTGGCGCGGGCTTCGTTATTCTCCGGGATGAAGAGGCAGCGCCGGTTGAGGCCGAGCCCGCGACGGTCACGGTGGAGACGGGAAGCGTGGGTCGAAGCCTCAGCTTTGCCGCTAGCGTTGATGTGGAAAGTGTCAGTCTCGCTACCAACGTGCTCCCCGGTGTCGTAACGTACGTGGCAGACGACCAGGTGTTTTCCGCCGGTCAGACGCTGTACGAGATCGGCGACCTCCCCGTCGTACTCGTCCCGGGTGATGTCCCCTTCTACCGTGACCTCTCGCCTGGCATGAAGGGCCCGGACGTCAAACAACTCAACGCCTTCCTGAACACGCTAGGTTTCCCTGGAGCTGTTGACAGCGACTTCGGTCCGATCGCGGAGAAGAACGTGCGTGCGTGGCAGAAGGCCACGGGTCAGCCCATCACAGGAACGGTTCAGCTCGGGCAACTCGTTGCCGGCCCGAACCTTCCCGCTCAACTCACCTTCGACCGGAAGGTCTTGAAGAAGGGCGCACTGCTTGCCGGGGGAGAGACGCTCGTGTTCGCGCCGGCCGGCACCCCGCGTGTGTTCCTCGTGCTTAACGAATCCCAGCAGGCTCTTTTGCCCACCGAGGCTCACGTTCGTCTCACTTCCGGCGAGCAGGAATGGACCGGGGAGGTGGGCGAGAGCCGAAAGGACGAAGAATCCTCCACCTACGAAGTTGAGATCCGCGGGCCCGGCGGCGGCGCCCTGTGCGAGGCCGACTGTGAGGGGCTCGCGCCCGGAAGCGAGCTTCAGGCGACCATCGACATCGTGCCCCAGGTCACCGGTCCGCTCGTGCCGCGATCTGCCATCATGACGGACGCCTCCGGCGCCACCTATGTTGTCGACGCCACCGGCACTCGCCACGACGTCGAGGTGCTCGGCGCGTCCCAGGGCCTCGCCGTCGTGAACGGGATCGATGCGGGAAGCGAGATTCGTGTCTTCGGCGAGGAGAGCTGATGGATACGCTACGCGCCGCGAACGTGAGCTTCGCGTACGCCAAGAACGCCCCCAACGTGCTCGATGGGCTCTCCTACGAATTCTCCCCCGCAGCCTTGACCGCCCTCACTGGCCCGTCCGGTTGCGGGAAGTCAACCTTCCTCTATATCCTCGGCCTCATGCTTCAGCCGCGCTCCGGGCTGGTCTCCTTCGGGGATCGGGACGTCAGCGGACTGAGCGACTTTCAACGTAGCGCCTTTCGGGCGCGCAACATTGGTTTCGTCTTTCAAGACTCCGAGCTCGACGATTTCTCACCCATCCTCGATTCCGTCGTAGAACCGGGCCTGTACGTCGGTGCCACCTATCGCGAGCTCGTGGGGCGAGGCAAAGATCTTCTCGCAAAGGTCGGGTTGAGCGGCCTCGAGGATAAACGCCCGACCAAGATATCCGGAGGTCAGGGCCAGCGTGCCGCGGTGGCTCGCGCGCTCGTGAACAGCCCGGCCATCATCCTTGCGGACGAGCCGACAGGCAACCTCGATCGCGGTAACGCAAAGATCATCCTTTCCCTCCTCCAGGAGGCCGCGCAAGCAGGGCGCACCGTCGTCGTCGCCACCCACGATCCGTTCGTCATCGAGTCGTGCGACTACGTGCTCGACGTGAGCGTGGGGGAGGAGATGTGAAGCTAGTTCAGCTGCTACGCGAAGCCTGGCGTGACGCGCGCCGGCAGGTGGTCCCCACCCTCCTCCTCTTCGTTGTCTCTCTCGGTGCGACGGTGGGCGCGCTGCTCACCGCCGGCCAGCAGGTGGCCCAGCGCGAAGCACTGGAAAACCAGCTCAACCATCCCTCGGCGCGGGTCCTCACCGTCCGGGAGGCCACCGGCAAGCTCTTGAACGCACAGGTGGTCCAGCTGTTGCGGACGACCCGAGGGGTGGAATCGGTGATCGGAGTGGGAGAGGTTACCGAGGCGGACGCGTCCGTGCCCGGGGCAAAAACGACCGCGTGGAGGGTGACCGACGCCGCGGTGCCGCTCGCGCTGACCCGCGGGCGCCTGCCGGCCGACGGCGAGGCCGCCATCGACGAGTCGATCCTTGGCAAGCTGGGCTGGGAGGTACCCTCCGGCGTCGTGCGCACAGGCGCGGGGCAGGAGTTTGCCGTGGTGGCCGGGGCGAAGGCGCGGGAGGGCTACGAGGCCTTCGCTGAGTCCGTCGTCGTGCAGGACAGCCAGCTTACGAATATGCGTAGCCTTGTCATCATGGCTGACACCATTGACGCCGTGCCGTCCATCCAGGCGGCGATCCGATCATATGCTGGCGAGGAGACGCCAGGTGAGCTGTCCTTCGAGAGTTCAGGGCTGGCGATCGTCGACCGCGTGACATCGGGGGACTTCGCGAGCTACATGAGGTCGATCCTGCTGACCGTCATCGGACTCGGAAGCTTCCTCACCACGGTGGTATCCCTCGCCTACGTATTGTTGTACCGCCGGCTCCTGGGGCGGCGGCGCGCGCTGGGGATCACACGGATCGACCTTGCCGCGCTGACGCTCGCACGGGTGACGCTTCCCATAGCTCTCGGGGCGGCGCTCGCGGGCGTGGCGGCCGACGTCGTCGCCCGCGCCTGGCTGAGCCCGATTCCGCCGCAGTTCACGATCGCCGTCGGTCTTGTCATGGTGATGACCTCCTCGCTGACCGCGCTCATCCCGATTGCGTGGGCCGTGAATCGAGACCCGGTGTCGATCTTGCGCACGGCCTAGGAACCAATGGGACGAGCGCGCGACGCGCTTGCGCGGACGAGGGGGAGTGCCCCGAACAGGATTCGAACCTGCGGCCTTCTGCTCCGGAGGCAGAGAAAACGGCTTGAAAACGGGCGGAAAATGGCTTGATTCTGCTATTCTTACTGCTAGTAGATATCCACTCGATGTTTACCGAATGGCTACACCAATGGCTACACCTAATTGAGGATCGCATGGCAAAGAAACGACGTCCAAAAGTCTCCCACCGGCTTCGCTACGGCCAGGGCTCTTTCTACTGGGACTCACCCCGGCAGGTCTGGCGCGGCGTCATCGAAGCCGGATACGACGCCAACGGGAAGCGCCGCCGGTACACGGTCTCATCACGCGATGAAGACACCGCGTGGCGAAAACTCACCGACAAAATCAAAGCCGTGAATCTGGGGGAGTCTGTGCTCACTGTGTCGGATGCGATGACCGTCGGAGAATGGATCAGCATATGGCTAGCCGACCGACAAACACGGGTACGCCCGAAAACCTACGCCACCGACGCCGGGCAGCTCGAAAAATGGGTACTACCAAAATACGGGCGGGAAAAACTCGCGAACCTGTCAGCCCATCATGTGCGCGACCTTGCCCGCCGAATGCGCGAGGTTGGCCTATCGACTACTACGATTCGCTACACGCAACGCGTGTGGCGGCAAGCCTGCACCGATGCCCGCGCCGAGGGCTACACCGTGACCGATAGCTTTCTGCTGGCGAAGATCGCCACCGAAGCAGTCTCCGACCGTGGCGCAATCCCCCTCGAGCAAGCGGTCGGCCTGGTACGCACCGCGAGCGCCGATCCATTGGGTACACGCTGGCTCGCCGCGTTACTGCAGGGTATGCGGCAGGGTGAAGCCCTCGGCCTGACGTGGGATGCGGTAGACCTGACGGGCGGGGAGCTGGAGGTTTCCTGGCAGCTCCAGTCACTGCCTTACGGTGATCGCGAGCGCGATACTTTCCGCGTGCCTGATGGGTACGAGGCCCGCCGCCTGCGTGATGGTTATCATTTGGTGCGGCCGAAATCGAAAGCCGGCCACCGCGTCATTCCGCTTATTCCTGAAATGCAGGCGGCTTTGATTCGCTGGCGTGACCTCGCCCCGGAGTCACCGTATGGGCTGGTGTGGCCGGCGCCTGACGGTGACCTGCGCACGCCTACGCGGGATCGTGCGGAATGGTACGCGCTGCAAGACGCCGCGGGCATTAGTAAGCCCGGTGGAAAGCCGTACGTGCTACATGAAGCACGAAACACCACCGCCACCCTACTGCTCGCCGCTAATGTAGATCCCCAAATCATCACTTCGATTCTCGGCCACTCATCGATTGTGACCTCACGCGGATACATGACCGTAGGCTCGGATATGAAACGGGACGCGCTCGCGGCCGTCGGAGACCTTTTACAAATCGGCGAGTAGTTAGCTTTCTGGAGAGTGTGCAGGTTCGAGTAGGCTCTCGTCGGCATGCGCATCGCCCAGAGCGTCGGGCGCTGCAGATTCCCTCAGATTCGAGATGTCAGAAAGGGCTTCGGGGGGCTGCGTAGCTAGCCATGTCTGGTAAGCAGCCACCACCCACACTGGCAACTCGAGCTCTTCAGCAATCGCCCCAACATCACACCCATAGAGACGCTCAGCCAGGACGTACTCGGCGGGTGAGACCAGCAGGCAGGCCGCTCGCCGATCCACACGCGCCTCTGTGTGCGCCTCCTGCGGCCCATCATGCCCCAAAGTGGCGTGAACATACTCATGCGCCAACGCCGCCCGCTGTACGGCCGCAGAAGGCCGAGAATCGATAACGATCAGCCCCTGATCATGGTAGTAGGCGCCCGCCAGGGGAAACGGCACAAACACCACATGCACGCCGACCCGTGCGCAGGCTAGGATCAGCTCCTCTTCACTCATACCACCAGAGAATACGGGCCACCTCCGACAAAAGAGATACAGGCGGGCCTTGCCCGCACGATCAGCCTAGGGGATACTTAGAACTGCCAGTGATAAGAGGGTCGGTATCCTCTTCGGGTCGTCCGCAAGGACGGCACGATAGCTGGCTTTAACTATATCCCCCACGGGAAACGCTTCGACAAAGTCAACGCTTCAACAGAGATGGCTAGCTTTCATTGGTGTCACGCAACTGCTTAAGATTCTCGAAACTCTTCTCTTGCTGACGAGCAACCTCAAAGAGCTGCCGATAGCGCTCTTCACGCCCCACCCCCTGCCTAATAAGCATCGCGTTAATCGCCTCAAGATTGTTCAACACAAGTAGCTGCGTGGCCGAAGCATGATCGCGCATGTTCCCAGACGAACCGGGGCAGTTATCTCGCCATTCTTTCGCGGTCATGCCAAACACGGCAAGATTGAGCACGTCTGCCTCTTGGGCATAGGTAAGCCTCGCAAGCTGGGATGACACATTTTCAGGTAACGAGTCTTTGATCGCGTCCGTATGGATACGGTAGTTGAGTGCAGAAAAGAGACGGTTCTTTTGCCATTCGAGGTTGAGCCTGCTGGTTTCGTCGGCTTTGAGCTGTCGGTATTCTTGGAAGACGCGGAGGCGGAATTCTGGGCTGATCCACGTCGCGAAATCGAGTGCGATATCAACATGGGCGAACGTCCCACCGTAACGGCCCCGCTTGACTCTGATTCCTCGAGCGTTGGTGGAGTTAATCCATTTAGTAGGGGTCATAGTGAAGGAGTTCAGCCCAGCTTGCTTTCTAAAGGTATCGAATTCGATACCTTTAAAATCGGGGTTATTGACGGTCTCCCAGATGCCGAGTAGTTCGATGGTGTTACGGTTGCGCATCCAGTTAGCAATAGCGATTTTTGGGTCGTCTGTTTTCTTACGTGCGAGATCGGTTAGGGAGATGAAATCTTCACCGGATTGTGGTTGTACTCCGATGTTGAGTCCGTCGATCTGGATGATTTCTTGCATGCTAGTTTTCTTCCTCGTCTTGGTTTTCTTCCCCAACCCCCTCATACGGGTCGGGCTCGTGATGGCGAGCAGCCGGCACGTAGCCACCTTGGAGAACGGCCTGAAGCTTCGCCTCAGCCTCAGCAGTGTAGGCACGCGCGTCGTCAGCCTGGGCGCGGACAGCGTCCTCAGCCTGGCGCAACACACGCCACGGGGTGAGGCCCAGGGCGTGGCATAGGGCAACGAACTCACTCACCGACGTCGCACGCTGACCTGCGAGCGTTTTGAGTACCCCACTACGCGAAATCCCGGCTCGATCCGCGACCACCTGGTGTGTGAGGGTAGATTCTTCAAATACTTGCGCGAGGTTCGAGATGGCAATCCGCTCTATCTCGCCAATTTCTAGTGCTTTGCGTCCCATGCTGCGATTGTTCCATTTAGGGAATCGTGCGTCAATAAAAATACCAAGGCGTTAAAAGCTTGACATAGTTCTATTTAGAACCTAACCTTAAGCTATCTGTTCCAAATAGAACACTAGACCGAAGGAGGTGGAGCCTTGAGTATCGAACTCGAAATCAAAGCCGAAGCAACACGGCAACAAATCAAAATCAGCGACCTCGCAGCCCTCATCGGCACATACCCCGAGCGCCTGTCCCGCGCATTCAACGGCGAACGAGCACTCAAGACAACCGAACTAGAAAAAGCCAGCAAGGTGCTTGGAGTCCCCGCATCAGAACTCATGCGCCGCGCAGAAGAATACGACACCCGCCAAGGCGGTGACGCGGCATGAGCACTCGTGTTTTCTCTCTGGCTGAAGCATCCGAACGCCTCGCAATCCCCATCCCAACCCTCAAAAAAATCATCGCCCAAGACTACGAGCCCGGCGAATACCAATACCCGCCACTCGCAGCCAAACGCGGCCGACCACGCGGCCGCGGCTACGACTACCTGATCCCCGAAGACGCACTCGCCGACTTCATCAACCTCCTACCCGACGCCTAGCAAGAAAGCACGCCATGAACCCCGACCGTGAAACCCTCGCCTACCTCGCCCGACACGTCCACACCCTACACACCAAAGTCCTACCCGAACTCAGCGCACAGCTCGGCAACTACCAGCTCGCCACCTCATCCATCTACCCAGGCGTAGAAACCGCATTCGAAAACCTCGACTCCCAGCTAGACCAGACCATCACCGAACTGTCTAAGGCCCGCAACCTTCTCAACCAGATCATGGAGGGCTAGCCGTGTTTCGCTACCTGTGGGTCCTCCCCACCATCGCCTGGACTATCGCGGCATGGCGCGCCGCCCCACTCGGCGCCACCTACATCGCCCTCTGCCTCACCAGCGCCGCACTCATGCCCATCACACACCACGCCCTCAACACGCTCGACCGCAAGGAGACCGAATGGCTCAAAAAGGAAGAGGCCAACCACGAATGAACACCACCCCCGTGCACACCTTCACCCGCACTCGCGGACAGTCACCAGATCCGACCCTTGCCTTTCTTCACATTGGACGCGCGGAACTCGACGCGGCAACTACGGCGCACCCCGAGCTCGCTCAGCCACGCAATCCACGCAGTCAACGGCACCGAGGGGCACGAACGAATGACCGTAATACCACCACTGCTACTAGCGCCAGCAGGTGGCTTTTTAGCGAGTGCCTCACGCACGCCATCAACCGGGAAAACAAATTCACTGAAACCGGGCAGATCATCGGCCCTACCCTCACCCGCCGTCGAATCCTCAAACCGGACAACAACGGTCACTTCACGAGCAGTGAAGCGGGAATCATTGCGGACAACAGCGACGGACTTATCATGATCGAACTTGACAGCCCAGATGTAATCAGTCTGGTCTTCAGCGATATTAACCGACCGCTGCGCGATCAAATTCGCGTCGCGAGCTATCTCGTTGGCCTGTACAGCCAGGCGATTCGCGTCAACCGCAGTGCCCTGCGCCCGCTGAGCGATCTGGTTACCATCCTTCGCGATCTTATTAGCGCGCAGTGCGACCACGACCGCCCCGAAAGCGATCCCAGCCGAGACGCCAGCAATGAGCACACTGACCCAACCCACACTTCCTCCTCATCCAACCCCGAAAGGAAAACACAAAATGAACCCTCAAAAGATCGTAGCTGAGCTACTATCCCGCGCCATCTCTTACGGCAAACAGGAGGTGACACGATGATGTACGCGGAGAAAATCCAAGCCTGGAAAGACGCACACAAGGGTGAGCAGTTGACAGTCGAGGTGCTCTCGGACTGCCTTTCAGTGGATGACCTGCGGGGTGCTGACCTGCGGGGCGCTGACCTGGGGGGCGCTAAACTGGCGGGTGCTAACCTGCACAACGCTAACCTGGTAAGTGCCCGGCTCGAAAGGGCTGACTTGACGGGTGCTAACCTGCGCGGCGCCACCTTGGAGCACACCTTCCTGGAAAAGGCAACACTGGTTGACGCTAACCTACAAGGCGCCAACCTCACCTGTGCCCACCTGACGGACGCCGACATGGGAAACGTCAACCTGCGGGGTGCTGACCTGCGGGCCGCTGACCTGCGGGATGCCAACCTGACGGAGGCCGCCCTGATGGACGCCGAACTGTGGGAAGCCGTCATGGTGGGTGCTGTCCTGCGTAAAGCGAACCTACATAGTGCCGACCTGGCGGGCGCCAACCTGCGGGAAGCCACTCTGTGGGACGCTGACCTGCGGCGTGCCGACCTGCGGAGAGCCGACCTGCGGTTGGCTACTCTGACGTTCGCTAACCTACAGGCCGCTGCCCTGACGGACGCTAACCTACAGGGCGCTAACCTGGAGAGGGCCGACCTACAGGGCGCCAGCCTGGGGGGTGCTGACCTGCGGGCCGCTGACCTGCGGCTAGCTAACCTGCGAAACGCGGGCCTGACGGAAGCCTGCCTACAAGATGCTGACCTGACGGACGCTAACCTGGACGGCGTCTACCTGCGGAGCACGAACCTCGCGGCCGCCGCCGGTGGCGTCCTGCAAATCACGGGCCTTTACCCCTATGCAGCGACCTTGATCCCGACCCCCACCGGGTGGCGCCTGAAAATCGGGTGCTGGGAGGGCACCGTCGATGAGCTATTCCGCCTGGCTAACCGGGATGAGGGGTGGCCAGAAGCCACCGGGGACGAAATCAAACACCGTCGCCCACTCTTGTTCGCCATCATTGACATGTGTGCGACCCATATGCTCCACCACCACGGCCTGATACAGAGACTGGCCGACAAGTGGGACAGTGACGAGGCTGGGGAGGCGGAGCAGTGATGGGTGCTACCCCTAAGCCGGTGCATGTGTTTTCCCGGCGTGAGCTGGTTCCCATCACCATCGAAATCCCACTACCCGACCGGTCCATCCCCGACACGTTGGATTTCCGGTTGCGTCACAGTGCGTTCACCCTGTTCGACCACTGCCAGGCCAACCAGTACCGGCTGACCAGCGCACTCGAACTGTACACGGACCGTCACACCGCCTTATGGTCCGGCATAGTCGCCCACCTACCCGAACTACCCAAAGGAGAGCAGAGCAGCCTCACCGACATCGTTGGCCAAGTCCCCATCGCCAAAATCGTCGACAACCACACCCACCTGCCTGACCTCACCCAAGCCCCGCCCCCGCAGCACATGCTCCACCCCACCGAACACACGGTGAGCATGCGCACCCGCCTCAAAGACAACGACGACTACAACCAGGCACTCGACCACCTACTCGACACTCTGCTCAACCGGCTAGCAGACAACGAGCTGGTCATGTTCACCACCAGCCGGCCTAAGGTCACCCGTGACCGGGTGGCCGGCCGCCTCGAGTTCCTCGTCGCCACCGTCCGTGTGTGGGCCCGCACCAACACTCACGCCCATATCGACCCCAACATCTAACCCCAACGGAAGGAACACCACTCATGAACCCCACCCCAGCCACGCTAATGCGCACCTACCTGGAGCTCAAAGCCCAGGCCGACGCCATCAAAACCGCAATGGACACCGTTAAGGCCCAGCTCGCCCAAGCCCTCCCCAACGGCGGAGAAATTGACGGCCACAAGGTCACCATGGTCCGCGGCCGCATCAACTGGAACACAGTCCGCAAAGCCTACCCCGTGGCTGACTTCCCCCAACTCTACCGGCAAGAAATCGTACTCGACCAGGACAAGGCACAGGCCATGATCGCCCCGGCACAGTTGGACGAGTACCGGGCACAAGCAACGGTGAGCATCCGATGACCACCACGATCGGGCTCCAACCCACCATCGTGCCACCCGACACCACCACACAGCAGGAGGTCATGACACAAATCCGCACCCTCATCGAAAACCACATCACCCACCAACCCAGGTCCCTACAAAAAAGAATCGGCCCATCCGAAATCGGGGACCCGTGCGACCACTGCCTAGCAGCCAAACTCGCCGGCTGGGACAAACACGAACCCGGCGTGGCCTGGCTACCCTTCATCGGCACCTGCGTCCACGCCTACCTCGAAAACCTCTTCACCACCATCAACGCGGAGGAAGAAAACCGGGGGCGCGGGCCGGTGTTCTGGTGCGAACAAAAAGTAACAGTGGGTCAAATCGGTGGGGTTGACATCACCGGCTCAACTGACCTGTACATGCCCACCCAATACGACACCGCGAGCGCGGGGATGACGGTGGATTGGAAGATCGTCGGCACCAGCACGCTTAACAAAGTGCGTAGTTCCGCCAGCCCAGGCCCCAAATATGAGGCCCAGGCACACCTGTATGCCAAGGGCTGGAACGAGGCCGGCCACCCCACCAGCCATGTGTGCGTGTACTTCATGCCCCGCAACGCCATGACCCTGGGCGACGGCTACGTCTGGGTCGACCAATACCGCCCCGAGATCGCCCAAGCCGCACTCGATCGCGCTAACCGGCTCGCCACCAACCTCGCCGCCCTCGAAACCATCAGCACCGAGGCGAGGGACGCGTGGATCAACAGCCTGCCACGCGCCAAAGGCTGCTGGGACTGTCCCAAATATGCCGACTGGCACAAAAACCCAGACGGCACCACAAACCTGACCGCCCTGCTGGGCACCAACCAACAATAGAAAGAGGAAACCCATTATGTCATTCAATGCTCTGCTCGCCGGCGGCGAAGGAGTCACCCTCAAGCCCACCACCATTGGGGAAACCCTCGGCGGGACCATCGTCGCCGCCGAATCCCGCCAAGTCATGGACTTCTCCACGCAGGAACCCAAGACCTGGAAAGACGGCAAACCCCAGATGCAGATCGTCATCACCGTCACCACCGGCAACAAAACCGACGACGGTGAAGACGAGCTTGGCAAGATCTACATCAAGACCTGGGGTGAGCAAAAGCAGGCGCTTCTGGCTGCGATCCGTGACACTGGACTGGACGCCGACCACGCCCTCGCACCCGGCAACACGATGACCGTCACCTACCGGGGTGAGAAGCCGAACGAGAAGAAACCCAAGTTCAACGCGGTCAAGCTTTATGAGTATGTGATTACGCCGCGTTCGAACATTGGTGGTGCCCTCAACACCACCCCACCGGCACCGTCCCCGGCTGCGGCACCGGCTGCGGCACCAGCACCGGCACCAGCACCGGCACCGGCACCGTCCCCGGATAACGCCGTCACCAAGGCCCGCCAGCTCATCGCGGTCGGCCTAGACGACACCGCCATCGCCATCGCCACCGGCCTCGAACCGTCCGTGATCGCCGCGATCCGCGACAACTAACCAAAAGAACCCCGCCCCCACACCAGGGGCGGCCAGCCAGCCCGCAGCTGGACCCCATGCGGGCACCCCGGCCGTGTAGCTAAACGAGGTAGAGCAACCGCGCGCACAAAACGGATAGGGAAGATCCCGGTTCGAATCCGGGCACGGCCACCAAACTCGACAACCACAACAGGAAGGACGAAAAAGCGTTGAACACATACCAGAGAGCAAAAGAGCTCTACGCGGCTGGCATCTCCATCGTCCCCATTCTCCAATATGACCCGGAACGTGGCGACAAAAGGCCCGCCATCAGCTGGAAAAACCTCCAAACCCAGCGCCTGGCCAGCACCGATATAGACACATGGTTCGCCACCGGCGAATACGGCATCGGTGTCATCATGGGCCACATCTCAGGCGGCCTGATGATGATCGAACTCGAAGGCAAAGCCGCCAACACCCTCACTGACCTAATCACCCTCGCCAACGACTCCGGCCTGGCAGACCTCTGGCACCGCATGTTCGGCTGGTGGGAAACCACCCCCACCGGGGGCTACCACTGGTACATCTACGCCCCCGACAACACCCATGGTAACCGTAAGCTCGCCCGCACCGCCGACGGCCGCGTTCTCGCTGAGACCCGTGAAAACGGCGGCTACAGCGTCGTCGCACCCCTCGACGGGGAGCACTTCCACCACACCGGCAAAGGCGCATGGAGCCTCCTCCAAGGAGGCCCCACCACCGCAGGAACCTTCACCCTCGACGAGCTCGACGACCTCCTCACCGTTTTCCGCACCCTCGACCAAACACCCACACCACAACCCACACAAACCCCGGTAGTACGCGACCCGCACACTGGTGTCACGCCCGGGGATGACTACGAGACGCGCACCACCTGGGCAGATATTCTCACCCCCCACGGCTGGGCCCCCGTCTTCACCCGCGGCAACGAAACCTTCTGGCGCCGCCCCGGCAAAACCACCGGCATCAGCGCCTCCACCGGCCACGCCACCGACCGCGACCGCCTCTACATATGGTCCACCTCCACCGCCTTCGAGGCCGAAACCCCGTACACAAAATTCGGGGCATACTGTGTCGCGCCAGAAACTAAAATCCTGACAGCCGACCTCACGTGGGTAGAAGCAGGAACCGTAAAAGAAGGTGATGAACTCGTTGGAATCGATGAATACCCCACACAGAAACACGGAAAGAGAAAACTCCGAGTCGCAACAGTTGAAGCAGCAGAAACCCGCATTTTGCCTTGTTATGAACTAGAGCTTGAAAACGGACTCAAGATCGTATGCACAGATGAACATCCATGGCTTGCTTCATCAGCCGGCAAGGGCGGAAACATGCGCTGGATCCAAACGCAAAACCTACGTAAAGGCCAACGCATCAGCACGCTAATCGACGGCACGTGGGAAACCGCGAACGATTTCGATAGCGGCTGGCTTTCCGGAATGTATGACGGCGAAGGTTGGACATCCCGCGGTAATGTCGGACTCTCCCAAAAAGATGGCCCGATAGCACAAAAAGCAATCGCTCTACTCAAAGAACGTGGGTTCCAGCCCAATATCAAGCAGCACCAAAACGATGGCGTTATCAACATTCTCATTCAGACCATTGGAGAAGGAATGCGCCTCTTAGGGTCCCTCCAACCTACCCGCCTCGTAGACAAACGTAGTTGGGTTGGTCGAGGAGCCTGGACCCAGGCCGTCCCCAACGCAACCGTGAAAAGCGTGAAATTCGTTGGAGAACGGGAAGTTGCCGCATTTATGACCGACACTAGGACCTTTATCGCTGAAGGTCTCGTTTCGCATAATACTGTCCTCGAACACGACGGTAACCACACCGCCGCAGCCAAGCAGCTCGCCAAGGAGGGCTACGGCCGGCAGGCTGAACACGTGCGGGACACGACCGGGTTGGACGCATGGATCACCCACAAACACACTGACACTCACACTCACACTCACACTGACACTGACACTCACACTGACACTGTGCCTGAGGCTGCAGCCACGCCCACGCCGACCATCACAGAGCCCGACACCTACACGCGCACCGACGACGGCAACGCCCTCCGCTTCGCCGACACCTACACGCCCACCTTCAAATACATCAACGAACACGGCAAATGGGCGCACTGGGACGGCCACAAATGGGACCTCGACGGAGGCGACGCCAAAGCAATCGAAGCCGCACGCCACCTCGCCCGCAACCTCCCAGTAGATGACAAAGCAGACCAAACCCACCGCAAACACTCCCTCTCCAACACCGCCATCCGCGCCATGCTCGCCCTCGCCCGCAACACCCAAGGCATCTACACCTCCATCACCCAATACGACGCCGACCCCTACCTCCTCAACACCCCCAAAGGCACCATTGATCTCCACACCGGCCAACTCACCCCACCCAACCCCAACACCCTCTGCCTACGCTCCACCACCACCGCACCCAACCCCAACTGCCCCACACCCCGCTGGAACCAATTCCTCGACCAAATCTTCATGAACGACACCCACCTCATCACCTACATCCAACGCTTCTTCGGCCAAGCCATCATCGGCCAAACCAAAGAACAACTCCTCCCCTTCTTCTACGGAACCGGAGCCAACGGCAAAACCACCATGCTCAACGTCCTCCAAACCATCCTCGGCACCGGCCAAACCGGCTACTCCACCACCAGCCCCGCCGAAATCCTCACCGCCACCAACCGTCACCCCACCGAAATCGCCGCACTCTCAGGCGTCCGCCTCGCCGTCGTCTCCGAACTCGAAGAAGGACAACGCATCGCCGAAGCAAAAACCAAAGAACTCACCGGCGGCGACACCCTCACCGCCCGCTTCATGGGCAAAGACTTCTTCACCTTCACACCCACCCACACCATCGTCGCCCTGACCAACACCACCCTCGAAACCCCCGGCGGCGGTAGCCCGGCCCTATGGCGCCGCGTCCGCCTCATCCCCTTCCTCTACGTCGTCCCCAAACCAGAAAGAAACCCCAACCTCGAAAACGAACTACTCCAGGAGGCTCCCGGCATCCTGCAATGGGTCATCAACGGCACCCTCGACTACCTCACGCACGGCCTACCCGACCCGGCCGCCGTCACAAGGGCTACCGTCGACTACGAAGCCGACCAGAATACCGTCCGCCAATTCCTCACCGAAGTATGCACCCTGCACGAAACCAACAAGGACCTCTTCCAGGCCCCTGTCCCTAAGGTGCGGGCAGCCTACGAGCGGTGGTGTGAGCAGAACGGGTACACGCCGGTGGCCCCGATCGTGTTCGGCAGGCGCATGAAGCGGGAAGGTGTCGAAAACAAGGTCGGCCATAGGGCGCGTTTCTATGTTGGCTTGTCGCTGCCGGATGACTCCCTCCAGGAGGCCCTCGATGAGTAATGCAAGCTCACTACAGATGCCTGGATTGATCTGTAGTGGATCTGTAGTGGATCTGTAGTGGAACACTACAGATGCAACAGATCGCTACAGATTTTTTCACGATCTGTAGTGCCCACTTTTCGTTGCTATCTAGCTATTTCATTAACGACCGCTACAGATCTACAGATAGATCTAAATCTATGCGCATAAAGAAAAAGAGTTATCCACAGAATATGTGCCACTTATCCACAGGTTAGAGAGTAAAAACCATATATTCACGACCGATTCAAAAACATCTGTAGCACCTGTAGCGCGTCCGTTTCAGGCACCCCAACCCACCCTTCATAAAGGAGACCCCACGATGATCACCACCACCGACAGATACGCCCTCACAACCAGCTGGACTACGCCACGCATTGAGGACACCTATTTTCGGATGCTCACCCCAGACGAGGTCAAACTCGGCATGGCTTTCCCCGCCCACTACCAAGCCGTGGGAAATGGCCGTGAGCAGGTGCGGATGTGGGGCAACGCCGTCACCCCGCCCGCCGCACGTGACCTTTACACGATCGCAGCCAACACTCTCGCCGCCTAGAAAGGAACCCCTATGCGTGAAACCGTCGTCGAACAAGCCCTGATCCGGGCAGTCCACGCCGCCGGTGGGCTGTGCTGGAAATTCACCAGCCCCGGCACCGCAGGAGTCCCCGACCGGCTCGTGATCCTCCCCGGCGGGCATGTCGGCTTCATTGAAGTCAAAGCCCCCGGGCAACAACCACGACCAATCCAGCAACACCGCATCCACCAACTCCACGCCCTTGGAGCTACCGCCCTCATCATTGACCACCCCGACCAAATACAGGAGGCCCTCGATGCGATTCGCACCGCATAACTACCAACGCCAAGCCATCGCACACATCCTCCTCCACCCCAACAGCGTCCTCCTTTTGGACATGGGCCTCGGGAAAACCGTCATCACCCTCACCGCCCTCACAAGCCTCCTGGCAAACCAGCTCGCCCACAAAGTGCTTGTCGTCGCCCCCAAACGCGTCGCCACTCATACCTGGCCGGCAGAGCTTGCCAAGTGGGATCATTTGGCCGGGCTTGATGCGGTGGTCCTCACCGGCTCGCCAGCTAAACGCCAGGCGCTACTCGAGGATCCTGCCCCGTTGCACATCATCAACCGCGAGAACATCCCTTGGCTCGTCCAGACCCTCGGCAATGCGTGGCCGTACGACACCGTCGTCATCGACGAACTCTCCAGCTTCAAAAACGCGTCCTCGAAACGCAACCGGGCACTCTGCCGCGTCCGTCCACACATCCACCGCATGATCGGCCTGACCGGCACACCCACACCCAACGGCCTCCTAGATCTCTTCGGCCAATACAAACTCATCGACCCGTCGATCTTCGGCACCCGCATCACCACATACCGTGAGCGTTATTTTCAGCCGACCACATACGTGTATGGCCGCCCGGTCGGGTGGGAACCCCGCCAGGGTGCACAGGACGCGATCTACGAAGCGATCAGACCAGTGACCATATCTATGACCGCCGAGGATTATTTGGACGTCCCAGAAGCAATTTTCGTGAATCATGCGGTGGCCATACCGCCCAAAGCACGCGCCACCTACGACACCCTCAAACGCGACCTCGTCACCCACATCAACACCGAAACGATCGACGCCTCCAGTGCAGCCACATTGGCCGGTAAACTCCTCCAGCTTTCCGCCGGAGCGATCTACACCGACCCCACCAGCGCCGAATGGGTCGACGTGCACGACGCCAAACTCGACGGCCTCGAAGACCTCGTGGAGGCAGCCAACGGCCAGCCCCTGCTCGTTGCCTACTGGTACACCCATGACCTTGCGAGGATTAAGGACCGTTTCCCGAACGCCCGCCTACTAGACACAGCACAAGATTTTGAGGACTGGAACAAGGGCCTGATCCCGATCGGACTGATCCACCCCGCCTCGGCTGGGCACGGCCTGAACCTCCAAGCGGGCGGACACCTACTCGTGTGGTTCACCCTCACCTGGTCCCTCGAGCTCTACCAGCAACTCAATGCGCGATTGCACCGGCAAGGCCAGCAACATCCCGTCACCATCACCCACCTTGTCGCCGAGGACACGATCGACGCCCGAGTCCTCGCCTCACTCGACAAGAAGGACACGACGCAGGCCGCGCTTGTCGAAGCGGTCAAAACAGAACTAGCACAGGAGGCACACCGTGACAGCCAGCAGTAGTTGTCGTAAGTGTCGCGGGTCTGGGGTTGTCCGTGACTCGAAAACACTCCGGCTAATCACATGCCCTTACTGCACACGAAAGGAAAACCAGGAATGAACCCAATCATCGCAACCCTGTTAGAAGAACTCATCGAGGAGCAGCACTAATGACGAAAAACATGACACTTGAGGGCGAACACCACGCGGGCTGGGACGAAAACGCTCTCCCACTCGACGCGGTCGTCATCATGGGCGACGGCATCGCCGCACAACTCCGCATACTGTCCGGGCATGCCACCCCGGAAGAAAAACGCGGCAACAGGTATTGGGCGCGCACCGACGCGACGATGGTTTACTCCCCAGTCACGAGCCCACGACTGCTACCACTCACAGTTATTTACCCACAGGACAAGGAGACGAAATGAGCACGATTAAAGATTTTGAGAACGCGCCAGTCGGCGCGACGGCGACCCACGAGACGATGGGCCTCCGGGTCATGAAAATAAACGACGGCGGCCAGTATTGGATCACCCCGAGGGGGGGCTATTTGAGCGACGAAGAAGTAGCGTCTCGTGATTTCGCGCTCGACCCGTCTGCGCCCGTTACGGCAAGTGAAGCACTCGACCTCGCATGGGAACTCGCGCACGAAGTGAAACCGGGGCAGGTCATCCCCAAAGGCGATCGATTTCTGGAATTTTATGACTCCGGGCTGAAGGAATACACCGCACAGTGCGACATCAAGATCGACCCCGACCTCGCGCCGGTATTCCGCACGCTCGACCCGTTGCCAGACCCTGAACCGGACTGGCTCGACGCACCAGCCGTGCTCGCCAGTCACCCTCTTTGCGCAGACACAGAGCCGATCGGGCTATGGATACCCGGCGGTGAAGGCATGTGGGAATGGCCGTTCCAACAGGGAGAGTTCAAGGCGCACTGGTCCGAACTTGAGGACGTGACCCCTCTCTATCCGAAAGAAGGACACGACGCAGGCTGCGCTTATTGATGCGGTGAAGGCCGAACTCAATCAATGAAAGGAAAACCATGACCGAACAGCATTATGCCCGGCCTAGCTGCACCAAACACGGCACCCACGAAGACGAGGAGGAAAAGTGAGCGTCATCTTCATGATCTTTTCAATCGGTGGGGCTTTCGTGTCCGCATGGTTCGCCTACCAGGCAGTCATCGAGGGATCGCCAGATACGTCGGTTCGTCGCTTCCCACCTCATCGAGAACCAAATGGTCCGGGAACGGATAGCCCCATGCCTCAAGCGCAAAGAAACTCTTCTGACCGAACGGAGGAATGATGAAGTCATCATTCAGCTCAACTCGCGCGAACTGGTCTCGGTTCCTCACATGCTCGACATGGAAGGGTGCGGCCGAGTCGTTTTTGATGACGAGCATCGTCTTCCCGGCGCGTTCAATGAAGCGCCTCCCAGAAGGGGCATCCGCAGGAAAGCCAACCACGTCGGGGCGTGCCCCAGACTCCCTGAGGGCCTGCACGATTTGGTTCAAGCTCGTCGTCATTTCGTCCAAGCGCTGCAGTTGCTCAACGCCTTGCCGGGCTGACTGCTCAGCAGCAGTCTTTGCTGTTTCGGCTTGGCGTTGGGACGCATCCGCCTGGATTGTCGCGGCCTGTGCTGCTTCTTTGTCGAGGCGGGCTTGTTCTCGCGCCTGCTTTGACAGGTTCGAGCGCCACCACGAGAAGGCAGCGCCTACGAGCGACACAACGGCGGCTCCAGCGTTAATCCACGTAGGCAGATCCATGTTAGGCCTTTGCCAGCTGGGAGACGCGTTGGACAGATACGCCCATGATCGTGCCCACGTCACGCATGGAAAGCCCTGCGCGAGTCAACAGTTGCACTGCTGTGCGCGAGGAATCGGAAAGCTCGCGTTCTGCTTCCTGGGCGGCTTTGGTGGCGCTCTTATAACGGTCAATAGCCTCGACCGGAAGCCCGCACGGTTCGATGCTGACAGTGAAGCTTTCTTCGGGCTGGCCGGTCATGAGCGCCGCAGCGTCTTTAATCATCGCTTCGAGTTGATCCAGGCGGCGAGCCTGGGTGGAGTATTCGTGGTCGTCTACGGTGAAGTCGGCAGCCCACCACCCATCGCAGCGGGTGGCAGTTGCGTTAACGTGTGTCATTTCTTTGCCCTTCTGATGATTGCTTTCGCGGTGAGCTCGTTTACCTCGCGGTGGCGGGGGATTGGTTCGCTCCAGGTTCCGATGGTGGCCCGGGTGTGGTTTCCTCCTTCAGTTAGGTGGAGCGTTTCGCCCTTAGCCTTGGCGATCTTGTCGAGCTGTTTGATGAGGTCTCTCCGCTTCATAACTTTATTCTACCCCCATAGACTTGCGCAAGTCAAGCCCTATAGACAACTAATGTAGGAGAATCGTAATGAACAAAAACCCAACCATCACCACCATCTGTGCCGACCTACCCACCCTCTACCAGCACCTACTCGACCTCACCGAACCCACCCTCCACGCCATCCGCTACACGGCAGCCCACACCACCGGCACCCAAGCCGACAGCCTCCCCGAGCGCGCCACCTACGCCCGCGAGCGCCTCGAACATGAGCTCGGTGAGCTGCGACAGATCGCGGGCGTCCTGGCCGACACCGACCACGGCCAGACACCTATCGACAAAGTGGCCGTGGTGCTCGCTGAGCACGCCACCACACTCGCCGCCTGGCCCGACCTACAAGCCGACGTCGAACGCATCCATGCACGCTGGAAGACAGCGGCCGCACCAGACACCGAAGCGTCAGACCACCTATGCCCCGCCTGCGGCACCACCACACTCCACTGGCACCACACAGAGCGCCTCTACCGCTGCCCCGCCTGCGACTACACCGGCACGGTCGAGCACGTCCGAAACGCTGCACTGTGGCGCATCCGATCCGCCGACCTATGGGTCGACCGGGCAACCGCCTGTGCCCTATTCGGTCTCACGCGCGACCAGATTAAATGGCATATCAGGGCGGGTAACCTCCACCCAGACGGTGGCCTGGTCAGCACGGCGGAGCTACGCGCCTTACCCCGCCGGAGGTAGCTGCCCTGGCTGATGGTCGGGAGGCTTGCCATTGGTCGATGGTGTGCTTGCTCCACCCGAAGGTGGGGCGCTTGCCTGATCCGACGATCACGTCAGGCGCTGGCAGGTTGTAGCGCGATAAGGTGCCAACCTTCACGCCGATGCGCTGAGCGAACTCGGATCGGGATAGGTATACCTCACTCACGGCGATCAACTCGCTTGGCCATGAGGGATACGACTGTGGCCGCGAGAGTGATGACCCCGCTGATGAACGCGAGGGTGCTGGCTCCTTTGATGGTGGCCAGGATCGTGAGAACTGCGGCGAAGATGATAAGCCATGTGGTCATTGTTTTTCGGCGATGGCGGGCGGCGCCCAATCGGTGTAGACTGGGCGCCGAGCGGGTTATTTCTTATCTTTTCGCTTTGTCAGGGCTTCGATAAGGTCCGCTACCGCTTTGATGAGTGCGGCTAGTGCCGCGATGATCGCTGCGGTCCCGGTTAGTGTGTCCATCGCTGTCCTCCTTTCTTCCAACACCACCAGTATACACATTTATATATGCATACGCAAGGTGGGGCACCACCAGCCCCTCAACGAAAACCCATCACACCCCGCCCATGTGCTATACTCACGGCTATGGGCGTCCAGTGCGCCCATTTTCCATACCACGACACCCGACCACGGTGGTGAAGTAATGGCTTGGGCAACCTCAACGCGCAGCAAGCGACTCCCCAAAGACTGGGCCAAACGTCGCACCCAAGTGCGCGATCGAGCCCATGGGCAATGCCAGGCCACCCACCACCACCCACGATGCCCCGGCACCGGCGCCGAATGCGACCACATCATTCCCGGCGACGATCACAGCCTCGCAAATCTGCAATGGCTATCGAAAGCTTGTCACCAGGCTAAGACTGCACGGGAGGCCGCAGCGCGCAGCCGGGCTCGCACGCGGCTAAGACCTGCAGAAAAGCATCCAGGTTTGAAAGGCTGAGCGAAGCTGTCGCGGATATGAAATCGGAAAAGTGTTTCTTTTTTATTGTGTCGTAGTTTAGACTAAGGGGGGCAGGTCTCCCCTCCCCGCCCTGCCCGGTAAACCGCCGGGATAGCAGTCGAGATCCTGCGTGCGATCGTACCACGTTTTTTCTTCGGGGGATTCTGATCTATTCAACTTTTCCGCGTGTTTTAGCCGATTGTGGGGCGTGTGTTTGGCGTGGTTGTCGTGTTGTATCATGCCGATATTGCGGTTTCTGGGCCCCTTTCGTCTCGAATGCATGAAAGTGGCTACATAGTGCGAGTTAACCGTAAACTATGGTAGGGTTTGGGTATGAGGACCTGCGGCCACTGCGGCATCAACATCGAGGGCAAGCGCGCCAACGCCCGCTACTGCTCCACCTCGTGTCGCGTCATGGGCAACCGGCGCCCACCACCACCACGAGCGATGACCCGCCAGGATAGGTGGGTGTTGTGGAAGCCGTTCAAGCGTCGTGGTGGCTGGTCGAAACTCCCGATCCAACCGGATGGCACGCCGGCGTCCTCAACCGATCCGGGCACGTGGGTGGCGTTTGCTCAGGTGCGTGGTGAGCTTCGTAAAGGCTTCGTCCTCGGTGGCGGGATCGGCTGTATCGACCTTGACGAGTGCATCACCGATGGGGTGATAGCCCCCTGGGCGCAAGAGGTCATTGATGAGCATGTGGCTAGCGCGGTGTGGATTGAGGTTTCCCCCTCTGGGACCGGCGTCCACATTTTCACGCCGATGGGCCCCGGTTCGGGGCGTGTGATTCGGGATGGGGAGCGAAAGATTGAGATCTATCCGCCTGATTCTGGCCGGTTTATTTGCGTGACGGGGCTCCCGTTGAAGTACTAAGCCACTGTGCTCGCCTTGGGTGCGTGCACGGTGCGCGTACCCTGTGGAGGTGCAGTGGAATGGGAAAGAATGTGAAGCGGCCCGAGGCGCTCGGTGAGCTCGGGTCCCGGCTGTGGGATGAGACGCTCGCGGTCTACGATATGGGTGAGCATGAGCTGCGCGTGTTGGGCGAAGCGTGCCATACCCTGGATCTGATTCAGCAGATGCGCCGGCGGATCAAGCGTGATGGTGTGATGGTCAAAGGCTCGATGGGTCAGCCGGTGGCGCACCCTCTAGCGTCCGAGGTTCGTCAGCAGCGGGCCCTGTTTTCCACGCTGATGCGCGGCCTTGACCTACCCGATGTTGAGCCGGCGGCTTCGCCGGTGGAGGGTGAGGCTGGGTTGCGGGCTGTGTCTGATGTCAATCAGCATCGGGCGGCTGCGCAGTCGCGGTGGGCCAAGTCGTACGGGAGCTGATAGGTGTGGCTGTCTTAAGGGGCGGCCATGGTGGGCTAATCCGTAACCGTGACATGGAGTTGCGCGAGATTAAGGACTGGTACCGGGAGCATGTTCCTGGTGCGCCGCGCCCGGAATGGCTCCATGAGCCAGTGATTGTTGGCCCAACATGGAAGTTTGACGAGAACGGGTGGGTGTTACCTGAGTTCACTGGCGGCTGGGATGTGCTGGCCTGGTGCGGGTTGTGGTTGAATAACCCCGATGGTGAGCCGTGGCGGTTCACGATGGAGCAAGCTAGGTTCACGCTGTGGTTCTTTGCCACTGAGCCTGGTCTTGGCACGTTCGTGCACCCGTCGGCGGTGCTGCAGCGGTTGAAGGGGTGGGGTAAGGATCCGTATGCGGCGGCGTTGGAGGCCGCTCATTTTCTTGGCCCGTCGGTCTCGGACGGGGTCGGTGATGACGGGCAGCCGATCATGGTGGCTAACCCTGCCGCCTGGGTGCAGAATTTCGCGGTCTCGCAAGAGCAGACGAAGAACACGATGTCGTTGTTTCCTGGCCTGTTCGGCCCGCAGGCCCGAAAGCACTTCGGGATTCAGGTTGGTCGGAATAATGTGTGGGCACTTGGTGATTCGGTGCGCATTGAGGCCGTCACCGCTTCACATTTGGCGGCGGAGGGTAACCGTGTAACGTTCGCGGTCAGGAATGAGACTCAGAATTGGAATTCGTCGAATCAGGGCCACGAGTTGGCCGGAGTGATCGATGGCAACGTGACTAAGGCCCGTGGGGATCGGCCAGCTCGCGTGCTCGATATTTGCAATGCTTACCGTGAGGGTGAGGACTCGGTCGGGCAGCGGGTGCGTGAGGGCTGGGAAGAGACTCAGGATCAGTGGCAGGGCGGGGAGCTGGTGGAGGCCCGGCGTGAAGATTTTGGTCTGCTTTATGATTCGCTTGAGGCCGCCCCGTCGGCAGAGCTCAACGGGGAAGGCGTTGATGAGTGGATTCCGATCATTCGTGGGGATTCGGTGTGGATCGATCCGGAGCGGGTGAAAAAATCGGTGTTCAACCCCACGAACGCCCCGTCTGAGTCTCGGCGCAAGTGGTTGAACCAGATCCAGGCTGAGGCGGATGCGTGGACGACGGCACAGATTTTCGATTCGTTGGCTGATGCTGAGGTGGTGGTGGAGGCCGGTGAAGAGATCGTGCTTTTCTTTGACGCCTCAAAGTCTGATGATGCGACCGGGCTTGTGGGCTGCCGGGTGGTGGACGGGCACGTGTTCGTGCTTGGCATGTGGCAGCGCCCGGCAGGCAAGCTCGGTCAGGGCTGGAGGGTTCCACGCGAGGATGTTGACCGTGTGGTGGAGGAGGCTCACGACCGGTACCGGGTGGTGGCGTTCTTCGCTGACCCCGCGCACGTGTTCGAAGATGAATCCCAGTTGCCGTATTGGGATGGCGTCGTTGATGGCTGGCACCGGCGGTGGGGCGCCCAATACGCCGTTGACGCGCGTCCAGGACGTGACCGGCATTCGGTCATGTTCGACATGGCCACCTCGGCGGCGCTCAAGCCGTTCGTGCAGCATGTGTCAGTGACCGAGCAGGAAATGATCGACGGGGCGTTCACGCATGACGCGGACGCCCGGCTACGCAGGCACGTGCTTGCCGCTAAACGCTACCCAACCAGGTATGGGATGTCGATCGCGAAAGAACATCCCGAATCACGCAGAAAGATCGATTTAGCAGTGTGCATGGTAGGCGCCCGGCTCGTGCGTCGCCTGGTGTTGAATTCGCGCAAGACGCGCAGGAGGGGAGCTGGCCGAATATGGTAATGACACCTGCCGCCGTCGTCGATCTGGTCAATGATGAACTTGCCGGGATTGGCGCCCGGCAGGTCGAGTTAGACCAGGTAGATCAATGGCTGACAGCAGATAACCCGATGGACACGTATCGGCGTGCGCATACCGCGCCGAATACGGAAAAAGGCCGACTCGGGGAACTCTCGGTGACCCCGATTCTTGAACTGATCGTGGCTGAGGTGGCTCAGCAGATGATCGTCGGGCGGATTAGCGTGCCCGGCGATGATACTGCGGCCTCGCGGCTGCGCCGCCCATGGGACGCGAACGGCATGCCGTCCAAGCAGTACGCCCTGTGGCATGCCGGGCTGGCATACGGGCAGTCACACATGCTCGTGCTACCGGATCGGGCGCTGCGGCCTCACGGCCAGCGCGGTGTCGCTTCGCTGCTCCCGTTCTCACCCCGCCAGCTATTCGTCAAATGGGGTGACCCGCTGGAGGACGAGTACCCGCTGTGGGCGATCCGGCTGATCGGAGATGTCAACGCATGGACGGGGCTACGCGTGTACGACGAGCAGGCCGTGCACTATCTGACCCGCGACACGACCACGGGTGGGTTGACCTATGTGGAATATCGTGAGCACGGCATGGGCGTGTGCCCCGTAGTCACGTTCTCCAACGACCTGGACTTAGAAGCCCGTTCACGTGGCGAGGTGGAGAAATACCGGGGCGTGGCAGGCCGGCTTGAGAAGACCACGCTAGATCGGCTCATGGCCCAGCACTACAACTCGTGGAAGGTGCGTTATGCGACCGGTATGGAAGAACCACTCGATTCGCAGGATGCGGCCGAGCAGCGCCAGAAGCTCGCACATAATGACATTCTCGTGGGTGGGGCGGGTGTCCAGTTCGGCACCCTGCCGGAGACCTCGCTCGATGGTCTGCTCAAGGCAGCTGAGGCGGACCGGGATACTTTGGCGGCGGTCTCCCAGACGCCGGTATGGGCGCTCAACGGCGGCCAACTAGTGAACCTGTCTGCCGAGGCCCTGCTCGAAGCGAGGTCGATGCAGCGCCAGAAGGTGGCACAAAAACAGCGCTCCAATGGTGTTGGCGTGGCACGCGTGCTGCGTCTTGCCGCGCATGCTGAAGGCCGTGAAGACGACGCCGGCAGGTTTGATATCACAGTGGGCTGGGAAGACACCGAATCACGGGCCCTATCTGCCACCGCCGATGGCCTGTTCAAGCTTGGCCAGCTCGGTATCCCGCCAGAGTTGCTGGTGGAGATGATCCCGGGGCTTTCGTCGGAGCGGGTGGCGGACTGGAAGGCGCATCTAGGGTCGGGCTCGGAGGCTGGGCGGCTGGTAGACGTTCTGGAAAGGCAAATCTATGGCCAAAACGCAGGCGGGCAGGGAGCTTACTGACACCCATCGCAGGGACCAGGTGATCTTGCGGGCCACGATCGAGCAGGCAGCAACCGCGCTTGATGGGCTGATGGATCTTGACAACCTGACGGGCTCATTCCCACGGTGGTTTGTGGGTAGGAGCGTGCTAGCAAACGCGGGAGTGGACACCTCGGCCAGGCTAGCCGGAGCGTATGTGGCCGAGTACGGGCTCGCAGAGGCCGGGGTGGAACTCGTGGCTGGCGCCCCGGAGTTTGACCAGCAGCGTATCGCCCGTGAAGCATACACGGACACGGTGGTGATGACCAAGGCCCGGATTGCGGCGGGTATGAGCCCGGAGGAAGCCTGGCGAATCCAGTCCGCGATCACTTATGGCAAGCTTGGCCAGTTGGTGCTCGATGCGGGCAGGCAGACAATCACCACCTCCTCGTTTAAGTATTCGGGTAGGCGTGGCCGGTGGCGGCGGGTATCGGATGGTGCCCCGTGTGCGTTTTGTGCGATGCTGGTGGGCCGCGGCCCGGTATACCAAGAACAGTCCGTCCAGTTCAGGGCCCATAACCATTGTGGGTGTACGGCTGAGTTAGTGCTGCATGAGTGGGAGCCGACGGAGGAAGAAGCCCTCTATCGGGCCTCATACATGCAGGCGGCCTTGGATGCTGAAGAAGAGTTCGGGCGTTCGTGGGCGCGTACGGCTGCCGGTGAAAACCAGATTTTGGCTCGGATGCGGCGCAACAACCCGGGCTTGTTTAACGACGGCGTGTTCGCCAAGGACTCACAGTTTCGTTCACCGGCGTGGGTCAAAGCGAAGGAGTCAACCCGGTGCCGCCGGGAGAAGATCAAGCTAGCCACGGGCCTCGGTGGTGGCGGGGCCAAGCCGCCGAAGCTGCCAAACGGGAACAGCGAATCGTCCGATGGTTACAGCAATCTTGCCCGTGCGCTTGACTTGGCTCCTGATGCGAAGCTCATCCATGAGCCGATGAGGGAGGGCACCAACTCGTTTAGAGCGCCCACTGCTGCATCGATACCGGCTAAGAGAATCGCGCCAGCCACAGACCCGTGGCGGTATTTTGAAAAAGATACACGGACTGTTGCAGAACATTTTGCCCGGCATGTAGATATAGGTCTGTATTCCATTCAGGAAGCAAGTGGCCCGGGAGCAGACAAAATCAAGAGCCCAGACGCCATTTTTGAAACGTTTGCAGAAACTATCGAGTTCAAATTGCAGAAGTCTGCCAAGCTGGATAATTTCAAAACTTCACTTGGTCGCTCGAGATCGCAGTCAGAAAACCTCGCCTTTCTCACGAATGCAGAAGTCAGTGATGATAGACTGGAAACGTTGCTTCGTGAATATGTTAGTCGGTACGGTCATGGACATCGGGTTGTGATCGGAATGAGCCAGTCAGGGAAGGTGGTGTATTGGGTAAATGACAGACGTTAAAAGAAGCCGTAATTTTGGGCTTTCTTTTGAAGGTTTTTCACTAGAAAAAGTGCAGGAAATCCTGGAAAGCTACCCTGGAACAACGCCAACCGATTATTTTGATGATGGCCCAGGCCCTTTCCCAATTCTGGCATGCTATTCGACAGATACTCCTCCCGAGGTGCTTCAGCAGTTTGTCAAGGATCGGCTAAATTATCGGCCGCCGGCTGATGAGCAATTTGAAACCTTGCCCGATCTAGAGAGCGTGCGTGCGTTCACGCGGTCTTAGCCGGACTCTCACGTAGTTCTTGACCCCGCCAATCTCTGGTGGGGTTTTGTTTTACCCATTTGGCCTGCCCCCTTGGTGGTGGGCTCTTTTGATGCCCGTAAGGAGGCAAAACACAATGTATGGACGACGCCACCCATTCCTGCTCATGCTCACAGGTGATGAGGCTGGGGGTTCTGGAAGCCCTCAGGACGAGCCGGAGCAGACCACCAACGCCGACGCCGAGAAAGCAACCGATACCACTGACGACGCCGATGCCGACGACGTCGACGACGTCGATGAGAACGATGGCGAGCCGTGGGATAAGGAACGGGCCCTACGCAAGATCCGTAAGGCGAACGCCGAAGCAAAGGCCCTGCGTGAGCGGGCCAAGGCAGCGGAAGAAGCCGCCAAGGCCACACCGGATCTGAAGGCAAAGAATACTCAGCTTGAGGCTGAGAACCTGCGCCTACAAGTAGCTCTCGAGCTTGGCCTACCAGCCCAGATCGCTAGCCGTCTCCAAGGTGGGACGCGCGAAGAACTCCTCACGGACGCTGAGGAATTCATGAAGCTACTCGGGACGAAAACCCCGCCGACGACTAAGCCCACGAATGGGTTCGGTGAAACCCACACCAACACTCCAGTTTCTGGCAAGCCCATCGATCTTGACGAGCTTGCCGGTGGATTCATGAACTAACCAGAAAGGAGCCCACTTATGGCTCACCTGTTGTTTACCCCTGAGCAGGCGGCTCGCTCCACGCTGGCCGCGCTGCGCTACCTGTCTGTCCTTCCGCGCACGGTCCGCCAGGACTTCTCCAATGAGTTCGTGGCCGGGCGCGGCCAGACGATTAACGTGCTCGGCCCGGTCAAGGCCGGTGAGGCCAAGGTTTACACCGCGGCGAACCGGACCGCACGTGACGCGATCGAGTTCAACGAGCTGACCCAGGAATGGGTGCCGATCAAGCTCGAGAACCAGATCTACAACGCGGTTCGCCTGCCCGATAACTGGGCCACGTTCACCCTTGCAGATCTTCAGCGTCAGGTGCTGCGCCCGCAGGCCGAGTCCGTGGTCGACGCGCTGGCCACCCCGCTTGTGGAGGAGATGAAGAAGGTTAAGGCTGAGGCGAAGGCAGCGGCCACGATCGACGCCGCGACGGGTGAATCTGACGTGCTGCGGTCGATCACTCACCTGCGCCGCGTTCTTAACGACCGCAAGGTCCCCCAGCAGGGGCGCACGCTTGCGATTGGCACGGATTGGGAGGAAGCGATTCTGAACACTCCGATGCTGAACAAGGTCAACGAGGCCGGCGACGGCGGCTCTATGCTGCGTGCGGCGACGATTGGGAACCTGAAGGGGTTCCAGGTTGTGGTCGCCCCGGACCTGCCGGCGAACAAGGCGGTGGCCTACCACAAGGATGCCTTCGCGTTCGTCACCCGCCCCTCTCGTCGCCCTGAAGGCGCCGCGTATGGGGCCACGATCTCGGAGGCCGGCTTCGCCCTACGGCACATCATGCAGTACAACCCAGTCCAGCTCGAGGACCAGTCGATCGTGGACACGTTCTACGGTGCGGCGACCCTGGATGCGAACCGTGCGGTGGCGGCAACGATCTCGACCGCGTCCGCACCGTCCAGCTAACAGGCAAGGAAGGAGGCGGCACCAATGGAGCTTAAGCGTTTAGCACAGGTGGCCGAACTTGCTAACTACATCGGCGAAGCCATTAGCGATAGCACGGATGTCAAGCAGGCAGAGTCATTCCTTGATGCCGCCTCCTCCCTCGTGCTGTCGCATGCCGGTGAGCCGGGCTGGACTGAGCAGGATGTGCCCCAGGTGGCGAAGTTCGCGGTTCTAGCGTGCGCGGCTCGCGCATACACGAATCCGGATGGGTGGACGTCCGAGGCGGTCGATGACTGGCGGGGCTCTGGCCGCAAGGTCGAAGAGGCCGGCCTGTATTTGACGGCGTCGGAGAGGGCGTCTCTGGCTCGGTTCAGGCCGCGCCGCCCTTTCGGTACCGTGTCGACGACGCGCGATCCGGAACTGGTTGGGCGTGGGTTTGTGCCTACCCCGGACGGTGCCCCCATCTTGTGGTACTAGGGCGGTGATGCGTTATGGCCGTAAGCGCTCGTGGGATTCGCCGGGGCAGGCAGCTTGCAGAAAAGTTGATGCGCGCTCGGGTGTTGATTAGCCGGCCTACGGGCGAGACCGAGTTCGACGAGGCCACGTTCAAGCAGGTCTCCCAGGTGGAGACCGTGTATGAAGGCGTGGGCAAGGTCCAGTCCTATGAGGCGTATGAGGCTAACCCTGTGACAGCCGGGGCGCGGGCAACCTCGATTCGGGTGCGTGTGGATATCCCGGTGGGTGTGGCACGCGTCCAGCCCGGGGACCGAGTTGAGGTGCTCGAAAATCTTGATGACCCGCTTCTGGTTGGGCGGGTTTATCGGGTGGGTGTAGTCGGCCCGTACAAGTCGACGGCGACCGCGTACCGGATCTTCGTTGACGAGGTGACCCATGGCTAACATCCATGTAGACACCTCCGAACTGCGCGCGTTTTCAGTTGACTTGCATGAAGCGCCACTGAATGTGGTGCGCAAAGTACCCGCGGTGGTACGCAAAGGCGCACTCAACATCAAAAACGATCTGGTCAAAGACGCCTCCGACACGAAGTGGTTCAAACGCATCAAGGGCACGATCAGCTTTGACAAGCTCGACCAGGGCTTCGGTGCTGAGATTGGGCCTGTTAAACGCGGCCAAGGCAACCTCGCGAACATCGCCTACTTTGGTGGTGTGCACGGCGGTGGCGGCACTCTGCCTGACCCGGGTGGGGCTTTGGACCGGGAATTGCCAAGGTTTGAAAAAGCAATCCAAGACCTAGTTGAGGAGGTGCTGTGAAAGACCTGATCGCTGGCGCACTTGACGGGAAGGTCAAGGTCTATGACACGGATGCGTCCAAGCATTCGCTGGCCGATCTGCCTTACGTCGTTTTCATCGGCGGGCTGGGGGCCCGCGACGAGGAAGAATCTATGTACGGGCGCGACTCGACCAGTGGTGAACTGACCGTCAGGTTTGTGGGCCAGTCCCGTCAAGCGTTGTACACAATGGCCGCCCGCGTCAGGAAGGCCCTCGACCAGCACACGATGCGCCTGCCTATCGGCCACACGAGTTTTGTGCTCGCGGCCTGTGATGGTCCGTTTGTGGATACCACGGTCGCAATCCCTGATGATGGCACCTACCCGTTTTATCTTGACGACATTTACCAGATTTATACCGATCGAGGATCGATAGGAGAAGAACCATGATTGATGTGATCGACCGGCTTGGACGCCCGTGCAGGGTGCCCGAGCATTGGCTTTCCCACCCCGTGCTGGGTGCGGATTTTTCGCTACCTAACAAGACGAACAAGGATGAGACCAAGACCCCTGCAGCGGGGCGGAAGGCGGCTAAGTAATGGCCAAGGAGATTAAGCGCGGGCCGAAGACGCTCGCTGATGCACGCACGAAGCTCACCGTCCTCACGGTGCGCCCTAAGAACATGAAGGCGATCACGGTCGCCGAACTGACGGCCGGCTACGACATCCAAGACTTCATTTTGAAGTCTGATTTCCAGCTTGGCCCGTCCGGGTCATCCACGATTTCGGAGATCGAGCTCGGCGCACCCGGAGAAGGCCAGGCCTTTGGGTTGTCCGCAGGATCTGGGCACGTGACGATTTTCCGCTACCTTGACCAGGACGGTAAGCCTGATCCGGAAGCCGACGTCGTGTTCTCCCTGTTCAAGACTAAGGGCACCGAGCTGACGCTGGTGCGCCGTGATGGGGCGCCGGCAGGGCAGGCGTGGAAGTCCGGGGATGAATACTCGGCTTTCGAGGTCACCAATGATGACCCGCAGTTCCCTGCTGACGGTTCTGGGTATATCAAGCGGCCGGTGCCTTTGGCTGTGGGTGCGATGCACCTTGACCAGACAGTCGCCGAAGCCTGATACCAGACGTGTGCGGGCAGGAAAGCGGCGTGTGTCTACTCCGAGCATGCTGCTGGCCGGCCCGCACACCACACCTTAAGGGAGCATCATGGAAGAATCACTATCCGACCTCACCCCGCCCGATGTGGGCGAAGACGAACCCCTCGAGGAGACATTAAGTAGCTCCGACGTCGAACAGCGCATCCGCGAGGCCGCCCAAGAGTTCGACTTGCACGCCTTCATCGAAGGCATCCGCACCGCGAGGGTCACCGTCATCATCTACTCGCGTGGAGACCTAGCCAACAAACACTCAAAGATCACCGGCAGGATCGCCGAAGCTACGCTACGCGGAGACCGCATTAAAGTCCGCGAGCTATCCGAGCGGGCTGACAAGATTCGTGAAGAGTTCCTTGCCTCCGGGCTGGAAATCACCCTTGAAGAGCGCTCGAGGGATTGGCAGAAACGCAAAGTTAAGGAGCTTCGCGACGCCGGTATCACGACGCAGGCAGAGGTGGGTGCGCACTTGATTGCTGCCCAGGTCGTCGAACCGGCTGTGCTGACCGGGGATGCGGACTTTTTCCTCCTCATGGCCGACAAGATACCGGCCCAGTACAAGCGCGTCGTCGGAGCCTGGAATCAGCTCAACGGCGCCGACGAGCAGGCGGGTTTACCGGTTTTTTAGCGCGCGTCCTGACCGAACCCCACAATCTCGAAATCTTGACGGGGCTTGAGACAGCGAAAGCATGGCAGGTGCGGCCCTTGGAGTTCTTCGGTGTGGAGGGTCGGGGCGCGTGGACGGAAACCGACCGGTCCCTATCGGTGGCTCTTGAACTGTATGAGCGCGGTAAGTGCCCTGATTGTGGTATCCCGCGCCAGATCGCATACGACCCGGCAATGGATGGCTGGTTCGAGGTACCGGACGAGGCCACGGTGTGTTATGCGTGTGCGGCGCGTGACCGGGTGGTGATGGATGAGCATCTCCGGGCAGAGCCGGGCCAGAAATTCCCGGTGGTGAACACGCTACCGGCAGAAGTGAGGTGAAACCTATGCGTGAGCGTTCCGTGAAGGTGGTCTTGCGGGCGAACGTGGAGGATTTCCGGAAGAACATGGCCGCCGCAAGCACGTCGTTTGAGCAGGCCGTGAGGGACATGGATAAGTCCGCACAGGTGGCGTCCACGAATGGTGGCCGGTTGGTGCAGTCGATGCAAGCCCAGCGTGCCGAGTGGGACCGTATCGGCGGGGTCCTGGTGGCGTTTGGTGCCGGGTTGACGGCGGCGTTTGCTGGGTCAGCGAAAGCGGCCATTGACTGGGAGTCCTCGTTCGCGGGCGTGCGTAAAACTGTTGATGCGTCCGAAGCCGAGTTCGCGCTGCTGGATACCAGGCTGCGTGATATGGCCAGGAGCATGCCGGCCACTCATGCGGAGATTGCGCAGGTGGCGGAGGCGGCTGGCCAGCTCGGTATCGAGACCAGGAATTTGGATTCGTTTACTGAGGCGATGATCCAAATGGGTGAGGCGACCAACTTGAGCGCTGATGAGGCGGCAACCCAGCTGGCACGCTTCGCGAATATTATGGGAACAGCCCAAACTGAATTCACGAACATGGGCTCCGCGATCGTCGCACTAGGTAACAATTTTGCGACGTCCGAGTCAGAAATTGTGAACATGTCGATGCGTTTGGCCTCTGCTGGTAAGCAGGCGGGCATGACCGAGGGTGACATTTTCGGTATCGCGACCGCCTTGTCGTCGGTGGGTATCGAGGCAGAAGCCGGTGGTACCGCCGTGTCGAAGGTGATTATCGAGATGCGTAACGCGGTCGACACCGGCAGCGGAAAGCTAGAGGTTTTCGCCAAGGTCGCGGGGATGACGGGTGAGCAGTTCGCGCGAGCATTCCGGGACGATGCCGCAGGCGCTCTGACCATGTTCATTCAAGGCCTTGCCCAGATGGAAGCGACCGGCCAGTCTACCTATCCGGTGTTGCAAGAGCTTGGTATGACTGATGTGCGTGTGGGTAATGCGTTGCGCTCCTCGGCCAACGCTGCGGACATGTTCACGGGCGCGATCGAAATGGGCAATAGCGCCTACCAGGAAAACACGGCGTTGTCGGATGAGTATGCGGCCCGGATGAAAACAATGGCCTCGAAACTCGTCGTCTTCAAGAACAACGTCGTTGATCTGGCGATCTCGCTCGGAGACCTGCTACTCCCCGCGTTAAACTTTGTTGTTGAAGGCCTGACCGGGGTTGTGCATTGGATCGGTGATCTGCCCGCTCCGCTCCAGGTGGTGATCGGAGTATTCACAGGGCTCGGCGGTGTCATATCACTCGCCGCAGGTGGCTTCATGCTCCTCGCACCCCGCGTCATGGATGCCTACCACGCCTTCCAAGCCCTCAAAAGCGCCAATATCCTCGGTATCGGAACAGCGATGGGGAAGGCTGGCGGCATGGCGCGCGGCCTAGTCGGGGCAATTGCTGGCTTGTCTGGGCCGATAACCCTGGCCGTAGGGTCGGTGGGTGTGCTCGCCGGTGTCGTCGCGTCTTATGTGAACGAAGGCCGCGCGGCTGAAGAAGTCAGCAGGCGGCTCGCCCGGTCATTCGACCAGGTCACGGGAGCGGCTACGGGCAACACGCGCGAACTCCTCGCTGCAGAATTAGTCGCGAATGGGGTGGCCGAGGACTATGCGGCGCTCGGCGGGAACGTGGCCGACCTGATCCCCGCGATAGAAGGCAACGCCGACGCGATCGCCCGCGTCAACGAAATTCTGGGTGTGAACTCGGACCAGATCGAGGACGCCTACAACGGGGCTGAACTGTGGGCCTTGAACATGGCGGCCGCCGACCAGGCCGCCTATGGGCTAGGTAACACATTAGGAGACATGGCTGTAGAACCGGTGAGCGAGGGCATGAACGACCTGCGCAACCGGCTCCATGACGTCGCCGCCGGTTTCGACCTGGCAGGCGGCGACGCAAACTACGCTGCGCAAATGCTCGAAGGTGCCGAGGCTGCGATGGCCGGCACGGCCGGGGCGAGTGACGATCTTGCGGGGTCGTCGGAGGTAGCGGCTGGCGGGATTAGCCAGGTTGGTGAGGAAGCGGCCGGGGCACAACAAGCGCTCGACGACTACATTGCTTCGTTGTTTGAGGCGGCGGGTATCAACATGTCCGTGGATGAGGCTGCGATCCGGTATGCGGAGACGTTGGCGGAGGTGATCGCGAATTTGCATGAGGGCGCGGGTGCGTCTGCCGTGGGCACCAATGCTCAACGGGACAACCAGTCCTCGCTGATCGACCTCGCACGAGATTCTGGCCGATGGATGCAGGCCATGATCAAGCAAGGCGGCGTGACTGATGACCTTGCCGCACGCACTCAGCAGATGACAAACGACTTTCTTGCGACGGCTGAGCAGATGGGCGTCAACAGTGATCGGGCTGTGGAGTTGGCTGCGGATTACGGCCTGATCCCGGCGGATATTCGCACGCGGGCTGAGTTTGACGATTGGCAGGCGCGTAACGACGCGAACGGCTGGAAGTTGTGGTTGGAGTCAATTCCGGCGCGTAAAGAGGTCACACTAGTTCAGAAAATTGTGCAGCAAGGCGCGTTGGTTGGTGCTGGGGTGGGCATGTCGACACCTGGCTATTCGCAGGGTGGGTACACGGGTCCGGGCAGGGTGACCGAGCCTGCGGGCATCGTGCACAAGGGCGAGGTTGTGTGGTCGCAGCGGGATGTTGCGCGCGCTGGTGGCGTGGCCGTGGTCGAGGCAATGCGCCGCGGGTTGCGTGGCTACCAAGCGGGCGGCGTGGTGCAAGGGCCGTCGGCGCAGGCTCCCCGGCCGGTGGTGAACGTTGCCGCGCCCTCGCTGGAGGGTGTGGCGATTGAGGGCGCCCTGCGTGTGGGGGATGCCCTGGTGCCGTTGATTGATGGGCGGATTGTGCGTCGTGAGCGGCATCGGGCACTGGTGAGGAGGTAACCCGTGTTTCCTGCAGAGAAGATTGAGTCGGATCGGCATGAGATTCGCTCGCTCGACGGGCGTGTGAGGGTTCCGTTCAAATGGCTAGGCGACTACCCTGTGACCGGTGACGCGGGGTTGGCGTTCATCTACCCGCATGGTGCTAAGTTTCCGGTGGTGCGACGCCGTGAATCGCGCGCACAGTCGTGGACGCTCGAAGCCGTCACGGTGGGTGCGGACTCCACGCGGTTGGCTGGCCTACTCGAGACAGGCGCGCCGGTGGGAGTTTATCACGCGCAGGCAGCGTGTCACGCCGTGGGCTGTCAGATCCCGGCATTCCAAACGGTGTGGGTGGCGGCGTACCCGTCCCAGCGGTCGGATATTGACCGGTTGGCCCGGCGGGCGTGGAAGCTGGAGCTTGTGCCGGCAGACGTGGACGCGATCGGCGACGTGGGTGGCTTCCAGTGGGCCGACGTGGCCACCCAGTGGGACACATGGGGTGGCATGCAAGCGGCAAATGCGTCATGGAAGGTTCTCGCTGACCGAGAGGCACAGGTGTAACACGCATGGAGATCACCCCCAGTCTCACTGTTTATCAGCACGACCAGGTCGCGCTCGTGGCGCCGGTCGTGTCCGGCTCCTACGCGGTCAAAGCCCTACCGGATGGGACAGACGACCACGTGCTCGAAGTGCAGATCCCCTACATGGTAGACGGTGTCGACATTCGGCCATTTGCCCGTGGGGAGCTACTGACTGGGGTGGGGGAAACCATGCGCCTCGAGTGGGATTTCCGTGAGGGTGGGCGCACCTGGCAGGCCGCGTCGGTGATCTGCCAGATCGAGACCGCCTCCGTGGAGGCGGCTGGCATCACCCTGTCAGGGCATGGCCTGCTGTCACGGGTGCGGCATCATGCACGCCGGAACGCCACCCAATACCCGGAGGCTAAACGCGCGGTCGACGTCATCCGCGATATCCTCGCCGAGGACAACATCGCGCTAAGTGTGGCGATGAGCGCGGTGACTCCGTCGATCCCGGCGGGGTGGGTGTCGGGCACTGACCGGTGGCAAGCTCTCACCGACATGGTCCAAGCGATCCCCGCGAGGCTGCGGCACGTGGATGCCGGTGTCGTGCTGTCAGACCCGCTAAAGCCAGCTGAAGAGTTCACGCGGGTGCTACGTGACGGGGACGGTGGCACCGTCGTCTCCGCGCCCTGTGTGTTTGACAGGTTTGAGCGGCCGAATCATGTGGTCGTGCGTGGGAAAGGTGTCGATGGGGAGCCGGATTTTGCGGAGGAAGCTTTCCTAGAGTACGGCCCGTATTCTCCCGGCGAGTACGGGTGGGTCACAGTGGAGGTGGAAGCGGACGCGGTGACAACGCCGGCCGCCGCGCGGCATATGGCGGTGAACCGGCTCTACGAGCTAGGCCGAGGCGCACACATCCTCCAAGTGAGGGCCGCCTCCGACTGGGAAATCAATATCGACGATGCGGTGATTGTGGAGTTTGAGCAGTCGAGGTGGGCTGGTCGCGTTGTCGGTGTGGAGTGGCCGGCTGATGGGCTGGGCGAGATGACGATCGAGGTAGGTGTGGATTCGTGACGATTCTTTCAGCATATGATGGGCAGCCGGAGGGGCCGGAGGCTGGCCGGGTGGAGCGCACGGGCGTGCTCAAAGAGCTGAGTGCGGATTCCAAGCGGGGTTTGGTCTCCTACATGGGGGTCGACCTGTGGCTACCGCTGATGCCAGGCATGTTCGTCATCGGCGGCCTGGTGTCGGTGCTCGAAGAGCGGGGGCGCCCGGTGCGTGTTCTCGCGGCGGTGTCGGATCGTCCCCTCGCTCAGCCTGGCGAAGATGCGGCCTCGGGTGAGCTGGTGGTGCGGCGGGCGCCCTCGTGGGCTGGTACCGTGCTGGAGCCGATCACTGAGCGCGGCATGACCGAGGAAGAAAAAGCGCGGCTTGAAGAGGCCACGCAAGAGCTGGCGGACGCGAAGCAGGAGCTGGCGGCCGCAGATTCGGCACTCAGCGAGCACCTGGCAACCCTGGAGGAGAAGCTGGCGACGGAGGCTGGCCGGATTGATGCGGCTGTGATCTCGGCACGGGGCGCGCATAACGCGGCAGTATCCGCGCAGGAAGCCGCAGATGAGGCCGCACAGAAGTACGGGCCACTCGACGAGCGCACAAGGAAGGCGCAGCAGGCTGCTGACCAGGCTAAGCGTGGGGCTCAGGCAGCTAGTGAGTCGGCGCGGGAAGCGCTCACACAGTATGCGGCCGTGGATGCGCAGGCCCAGGCCGCACAGGGTGCGGCACAGCAAGCCCAACAGGCGGCGGAGTCAGCGCAGGTGGTGGCAGACACGGCACGAGAGAATGCGAGGACCGCGCAGCAGACGGCTGATGAGGCGGCGGCAAAGTATGGTGCACTGGATGAGCGGACGAGGACCGCCCAGTCGGCAGCGGATGTCGCGAAGCAGACTGCCCGGGCCGCGCAGGCCACGGCTGATCAAGTGAAGAAGGACGCGGCCGCATTACAGTCAAAGGTTGAGAAAACCGAGGTTGACCTTGGCAAGGTTGTCCTTGCGTTGGATGGCAAAACGGCGATTACGATCTCCACCAGCAGGCCGTCCACGCGCACTCCGGGCAAGGTCAAAGGTGACGTGTGGTGGCAGACTGACATGAGCCATAACCTGTACGGTCAGTGGACCTGGGACGGGTCCCAGTGGAAAGCGTCGCTGATCCGCAACGAGCTGGTCGCGTCGTTGGATGTGCACAAGCTTCAGGTGACTGGGTCGGCACGTATCGCCACGGCGGTCGTCAATAAACTTTATTCGGAGCTGATCGTGGCGAAGCTTTTCGTGGCCCAGCGTGTAATCGCTGAGCACATGATGGCCAACGGGTCAGTGACCTCGCGCATGCTGAATGTGGTGCCGGAGAATGGCAAGGGCGGCTTGCAGCTGAAGCCTGACGGGCTGATGATTGTGGATGCTGATGGGGTTGGGGCGGTGGATCTGCGTGTCAACACCGAGAACTACATCAGCTTTTATCAAGACGGTGCCGCCACCTTTTTCGTCTCCGCCCAGGGGGATTTGACCGCACAGAACATCACCGCGAATGATACATTAACGTACCGTGGGGTGGAGCTCGCTACCCTGCTCGACCCGTTACCTCGTGGGGTAATCGGCCAGTCAATGCTGAACAATACCATTATTTCTGGGGGGCCGTGGACAGAGATCTGCTCAGTGTCATTTGTCCCCGAAGTGGGGCGCCAATACCGTGCAGTGCTCTCAGTTAGCGCCAAATCCTCAGCGTCTATCAGTCATGCTGTTGGTGCGAAATTCTCCGCTAACTCTACCTTCTCGCGTACCTGGATAGCGCCGTATTTTGAGGGCGGAACCGAAGTTTCCTATACGCACGAGTTCTCGTTTAATGCCTATGATACGGGTGCTAGTGCGCAGCAGGAAGTCACGCTGTCAGTGTATGGGCAGTCCTCAGAGGCCCCGTCCCAGATCGCGTTCCGCGGCTGGGGGGATGCCATCACTACGCGCCGTGCCTGCTACATGCTGGTCGAGGACATCGGCGTGGCGGCACCGTTACAGATGCAAACCATGCGCTCCCAACTGGGGGATAGCGTTTCTACCACCACGGAGCGCCAGTACACCACTGAATGGGTGATGACTGGGTTCCAAAACTACAATGCGGGACGGAAGTATGCCCACACGTCCGGGAACATAGCTGGCGGGTACTACGGCGGTGAGTGGCGCGGGATCATGTTTTTCAACTACGGCACGATCCGTAGTGCACTCACTGGGTCGCACGTGGCCTCGATCGATATCTACTTACCGAATGCGCACACGTATTCTTCGGCGGGGTCAACGGTGCTTATTGGGTCACACAGTTATGCGTCTGCCCCGGCATCTAGCCCAAGCCTATCGGCCGCCACGTCCACCCATTTCGGGCGAGGCCAAGGCAAATGGGTGCCGCTTCCAGGCAGCGTAGCAACCGGGTTCGCCACGGGCAGTATTCGCGGCCTCGGCGTGTACGGCGGTTCCCAGTCGAACTATGCGCTGTTCCGCCCTCAAGGGGTCAAGATTCGGGCAACATACACCAAATAAAAGAGGGGTAGGTCAGATGGTAGTAGATATTGGGTGGGAAAAGCTCGACCGGACTGAGCTCGAGCAGATCATCAACCTGGGCAAGTTCTACTTGGATGCACTGGACCGTGAGGAGCGCCTCATGGGTGTACTAGCTGAGATCACTGGAGGCATCGATGTGGTGGAGGGCCGCCCGTGGGTGCAACCTACCGGGTCGCACAACGTCTACCCGTTGGGGGTGACTGTCACCCATGAGGGCCATCTGTGGCGGTCCGAGCACCCGTTTAATGCGTGGCCGCCCGGAACCCCTAACCTGTGGACCGACCTGGGTAAAGCTCCCGCCAGCGTGGACGCCCCGCCGGCCGATGATCATCCGGCGTGGGAGCCGGGCATCCAGGTTCGTGCCGGTGACATTGTCGCTCATGACAGGACCCTGTATCGGGCCGTCCAGGCGCACACCACGCAGGCCGGGTGGGAACCGCCCATGGTGCCTGCCCTATTCACCCGAATCTAGAAAAGAGGTACGAGTCATGGCTCAAGATGTGTTCAAGCGGGATGTGTCTAGCCTGAGTCAGGCGGCAAACATCGTCGACACGCTCACGAGGTTTTCGAAGACGCTAGGGGCATATATTCCGGTGGCGTCGGTAACTGAGGCGAATGCTATTGCCAGCAAGGCCCCGGCCGGGACTGTGTGGCCGCTCCATTTTTGGAACACAGCAACGAACCGGCCCATGGTCAAGCTCTCGTCAACCTCGAGTGTGATTGACGAGGCGGCTACAGTCCCAGATAACAGCGTGTATATCGACGGGCTCTGGTATGCCCTCTCAGGCACCCAGCAAATGCCGTCGGCGTCGTGGAACCATCAGGGCAATAGTTGGTATGCGACGACGTTGAATATTCCGTGGCCATACACCCCACCTCCGGGGTACGGGTTCTCCTACCAGGCGGATGCTACGACGGGGTACACGCTGATCATGAGCGTGAACCGGGGCACTCGCGGCGGGTACACCGTGTGCCGCATGCTGAATTATGCAAACGAGAATCCGCACGTGAGTACGGTGGTGTGGCAGCTGGTCAAGGTCGCATGAAAGAGGGCGTCATGTTGAAGCATTCGCAACCCAACACGCCCTCGCCATCGCCGCATACAAACCCATCGCCGACGCGTGGGAGGCAAGCCTGACCGAGCAGCCGTATCATTCCCGGCGCGGCTGGGACGAACAAGTCATCTCCGACCAGCTCATCCGCCGGGCAGTACGCCGAGTCGCCAAACTCGACGCCGAATCCGAACCCGCCTAACCACCGCACACCGAGGAAAGGAGCCCCCCTTTTGGACGGCAACCAAGCGGAAACTATCGGCCAGATCGTCGCCGGAATCGGGCTCGGCCTGCTCCTTTTAGCCCAATTCTTTTGGGCGCAGGCCAAAGAAAAATTCTTAGCGTGGCGTAAGCGGCGGGTGTCGATCGCTAAGAGTGTGCAGCGGATCGAAGAATCCACCGTGAACGCGCACTCAACGAAATTACGGGATGATGTGGATGATCTTGCCAACCGGTTAGGGATTGTAGAGCGGACGGTGGCGGCTAATTCGGAGGGGCTTGGCCGGATCGAAAAAACGCTAGATCAGTTGGTGGCGATCACGCAGGACACGTCCGACCGGCTAGCAAACGAGGAACGCAACCGTTACGCGTTGGGTGAGCAAGCCCGCTTAGATTACGCCCGGTTTGACCGCGAGCTGCAGCATTTGAAATCTCGGGTGGGCAGGTGCCCGGCGAGCAGTGATGACAAAGACTAACCCCGCCCTGGCGGGGTTTTCTCGTACCAACATAGGAAAGGGAGAGCGTGGAGTTCATACAAGCGAAATGCTATACGAAAGGCCGACAAGGCAAGAAAATCAGCCAGATTGTTATTCATTGGTGGGGTGACCCGGCCACCAACCCCACCCATGACGGCGTCGTAGGCTGGTTCCGTTCCGGCGGCGGAAACAACTCCGCTCATTACGTGGTGTCGGCTGGCCGTGTGACGCAGATGGTGGCTGATGAGGATACGGCTTGGCATGCCGGCAACTGGGACACCAACCTAACTTCGATCGGGATTGAAATCGCGCCTTATGCGACCGAAGCCGACAAGGCCGAGGCAGGCAACCTGATCCGCCGCCTGTATGCGAAATACGGCCAGCTACCGCTCAAAGGCCACAAGGAAGTATCCAACCGGCCAACCGCCTGCCCAGGCGTCTACGACGACCCTGAGCGCGTGCTTGGCCCATACGTCAAAGAGAACACAACTCAAGGAGAAAACATCATGGCTACAATGTCTAGCCCCGCCGTGGGACGGGTGTCGAGCGAGTACGGGTGGCGGCCGCGCCTGTCAGCACGGATCGGAGCGATGCTGCACGCCGGCATCGACATCGCCAACCAGACAGGCACCCCCATTCACGCCGCCTATGCTGGCACGGTCGAAAAGGCCGGCTGGAATATCGTGGCTGGTCGCACCGGCCAGGGCATCCTCATCCGCAACCCCGACGGCGAACGCCAGTACTACGGGCACCTGAGCGCTATCCAAGTACGTGTCGGTCAGAGAGTAGCCCTTGGTCAGCAGATCGGGCTGATGGGTGCTACCGGACGCGTCACGGGTCCGCACTTGCATTTTGAGTGTTGGGATCGGCGGGGCAAGACGCGTAATCCGCGTGAGGATTTCCGCGCGCATGGGGTCAGGCCAGGAGCAGAGCCGGTGATCCCAGCAAAAGCGCCTGCCCCGTCACAGGTCGCGCCCGGCGATCTTAACCGCGACGGGAAGGTTTCGTATTACGAGTATGAGATCGACGGGGTCGCGGGTGAAGAGACGATCAAAGGTTTACAGCGGTTTTTGCACGACCGGGGCTGCTACTCGCGTGTGATCGATGGCCAGGCTGGCTACTATACGTGGCTTGGCTGGCAGCATTGGCTGCGCTCGCGTGGCTTCTACCCCGCCTCCCGGTTCGTCTTGGACGGCGAGCTCGGCTACTGGACGGTCTATGAGACCCAAAGATACCTCCAGTCGCTTGGTGAGTATCAGGGTTTCGTGATCGACGGCCAGGCAGGCAAGGAAACAATCAAAGCACTCCAACGGGTGCTTACAACAACGAAAAGGAGCAATTAAATGAGTACTATTCTCACACCGAAAGTACGCTCGTGGATTTACGGCGTCTCAGTCGCACTCATCGCACTACTGGTCGCACTTGGCGTGATCGTCGACGGACTCGACACGCAGATCCTCAACCTCATCGCCGCCGTGCTCGGACTCAACTCGGCCGCACTAGCGTCCGTGTACCGGCCGACGAAGGTGCCGCAGGACGCGCCGGACGAGCCGGTAGGCTATTCCGGGCTGGAGTTTTAGGCAGCTGTCATCCTGATATGATTTGCGCCCCACCTACTACCTTTTCTGGGTAGCGGGTGGGGCGCTTTTCTTGTGTGGGCTAGTTTCCGTAGACTTCCCGGAAAGCCGCTTCGGCGGCACGCTGATCGTGTATAGGCCACTGGATAGCGCCGCGGGAAAAGGGAATGGCTACACTAATGGCTACACCTAGCGTACGCACACCTACGTGGTGATTGTCGGGTTTCGTTGCTAGTCCGCGTTTTCACGTGGTGCCCCGAACAGGATTCGAACCTGCGGCCTTCTGCTCCGGAGGCAGACGCTCTATCCCCTGAGCTATCGGGGCCCGGCGATTCGTCAGTCTAACACCGCCAAGCGCGCAGAATCGAATCGTGCGGTGATACCAAATTGGGCGCTCCGCCGGGCGCCGGTATGCTTGGTGCATGACTCCTGAAGAACTTGCTGCCCTTATCCGCGCCTCTCTCGAGCAGGCGATTGCTGCCGGCGAAGTCAACCTAGATCCGGCCGAGCTACCGGACGTGAAGGTGGAGCGCCCGCGCAGCCGCGAACATGGCGATTGGGCCACGAACGTCGCTTTGCAGCTGGCCAAGAAGGCGGGCACGAACCCGCGTGCGCTCGCGGAGCTCCTCAAGGCCAGGATAGTGGGCGCGCAGGCGATCGCGGGCGTGGACATCGCGGGCCCGGGTTTTATGAACATCACGCTCAACGCGGCGGCCGCGGGTGAGCTTGCTCGCACGATCGTGGAGGCGGGGGATTCCTACGGGACAGGGAAGGCGCTAGCAGGGTCGACCGTCAATCTCGAATACGTCTCCGCCAACCCCACCGGCCCGATCCACGTGGGCGGCGCGCGCTGGGCGGCCGTGGGTGATTCGCTCTCGCGCATCCTGAAGGCGAACGGCGCCGATGTGGTGCGCGAATACTATTTCAACGATCACGGCGCCCAGATCGACCGCTTCTCGGCGTCATTGCTCGCCCGCGCCCGCGGCGAAGAGGCGCCGCAGGACGGGTACGGGGGCCAGTACATCGCCGACATCGCCCAACAGGTCATCGCCGGCGAGCTCGCGGCGGGTCGCCCGGATCCGACGGGCCTTCCCGACGCCGAGGCGCGTGAAATCTTCCGCGAACGCGGCGTCAACCTCATGTTTGCCGCGATCAAGGCAGAGATGGGTGACTTCCGTGTGGAATTCGACGTGTACTTCCACGAGGATTCCCTGCACGAGTCTGGTGCGGTGGACGCGGCCATCGCGCGCCTGCGCGAGCAGGGCGTGATCTTCGAGGCAGACGGCGCCACCTGGATCCGCACCACGGACTTCGGGGACGACAAGGATCGCGTGATTATTAAGTCCGACGGCGATGCGGCCTACTTCGCGGGTGACATCGCCTACTACCTCGACAAGCGCAAGCGCGGGGCGGACCACGTGGTCATCATGCTGGGCGCCGACCACCACGGCTACATCGGGCGCATGTACGCGATGGCCCGCGCCTTCGGTGACACCGCCGGGCAGGGAGAGAACCTTGAGATCCTCATCGGCCAGCTGGTCAGCCTGGTGCGGGATGGGCAGCCGGTGAAGATGTCTAAGCGCGCCGGCACGATCGTGGTGCTCAGCGACCTGGTGGAGGCCGCCGGCGTCGACGCTGCACGCTACTCCCTGGTGCGCGCCGCGATGGATTCCCCGCTCGAGATCGACCTGGGCCTGATCACCTCCAACACGAACGAGAACCCCGTTTACTACGTCCAGTACGCGCACGCGCGCACCTGCAACGTTGACCGCAACGCGGCCGAGCACGGCGTGCGACGCGACGCATTCGACCCGGCTCTCCTGGACGGGCAGGCCGACGAGGAGCTGCTGGCCACCCTCGCCCAGTACCCGGTGATCGTGGCGCAGGCGGCCGAGCTGCGCGAGCCGCACCGTGTGGCCCGCTACCTGGAGGAGCTCGCGGGCAAGTACCATTCGTGGTACGGCGCCTCGCGCGTCACCCCGCGCGGGGACGATCCGGTCAGCCCCGTCCACGAGGCTCGCCTGTGGCTCAACGACGCCGCCGGCCAGGTGCTCCGCAACGGCTTGGGCCTGCTCGGCGTGAGCGCTCCGGAGAGGATGTAACCGTGGCAACCCGCGCACCAGAGCCGACCGGTCGCCCGGATGGGGTGTGGTCCGTCAACACCGCACGCACCGACTCCGGCGAGCTGGCCGTGGCTGGCGTGCCCGTCACGCGGATCGCCCAAGAGTTCGGTACCCCCACCTACATTTTGGATGAGGACGACATGCGCGGGCGGGCGCGAGCCTGGAAGACGGCGATGGAGGCTGCCTTCGCTCCGCTTGCCGGCGCCGACGTCTACTACGCCGGCAAAGCCTTCCTCTCCAAGGCGGTCGCCCGCTGGATGACGGAGGAGGGGCTTAACATCGACTCGGCCTCCGAGGGTGAGATGCGCACGGCGCTCGCGGCCGGGGTGCCGGGAGACCGGATCGGCCTGCACGGGAACAACAAGTCGGACGCGGAGATAGCGCTCGCACTCGAGTGCGGGGCAGCCCACGTGGTTGTCGATTCCCTGCCCGAGATCGAGCAGGTGGCTCGAATTGCGCGGGCGGCCGGCGTTCTCGCGCCGGTGTACGTGCGCCTGACCACGGGCATCCACGCCGGCGGCCACGATTTCATCCAGACCGCGCACGAGGATCAGAAGTTTGGGCTGTCGGTCACGACGGGCGCCGCACAGGAGGCCATCGCCCGCATCGCCGCCACCGACGGCCTGGAGCTGCTCGGCTTACACTCCCACATCGGTTCCCAGATCCTTTCCACTGACGGCTTCGCCCAGGCCGCGAAGGCCGTGCTTGACGTGCGGGCGTGGGCGAACTCGGAGGGCATCGACATTCCCGAGGTGGACCTCGGCGGGGGATACGGCGTGCGCTACACCGCCGCCGACGCCGCACCGCCCGCCCCCGAAGCCTTCGCCTGGGTGCTGGCTGAGGCCGTGAGCGCCCACGTCGCCGAAACCGGGTTGCGCCCGCCGCGCGTGTCGATCGAGCCCGGCCGTTCGATCGTGGCCCCCGCGATGATGACGCTCTACACGGTCGGCACGATCAAGGACGTGGCCACCGATTCCGGCCCGCGCCGTTACGTCTCCGTGGACGGCGGCATGTCCGATAACCTGCGCCCCGCACTCTACGGAGCGCAGTACACGGCAACCGTGGCGGGCAGGCTGGCCGAGGGCGAGGAGGCGCGTTGCCGCGTCGTCGGCAAGCACTGCGAGTCGGGGGACATCGTGGTGCACGACGTCGCCCTGGCCCCGCTTTATGCCGGGGACCTGCTGGCCGTTCCCGTGACCGGGGCCTACGGGCGTTCGATGGGATCGAACTACAACATGCTGGCGCGCCCCGGCGTCGTCTCAGTACGAGACGGGCACTGCAGGCTCATTCTTCGCCGTGAGACAATCGAGGATCAGCTTGCCCTCGACGTGGGCTAGTGCGAAAGGACGAGATGAGTATCAAGATTGCGCTCCTGGGTTGCGGAACCGTCGGAACCCAGGTGGCACGCCTGCTCCAGGAAAACAACGCGCTGCTTTCGGCGCGTGCGGGGGCCGACCTCGAACTGATCGGAATCGCGGTGTCCAACCTTGGCGCCCAGCGAGACCCGGCGATCGACCGTGGCCTGCTCACCACCGATTCGATTGGCCTCATCGAGCGGGCCGACGTCGTCATCGAACTCATTGGCGGCATCGAGCCCCCGCGCACGCTCATCCGCCACGCCCTTGAGTCGGGCGCGTCGGTGGTCACGGGCAACAAGGCGCTACTTGCCGAGCACGGCCCCGAGTTGTATGACCTGGCGAAGGACAAGCGGGTCGACCTCTATTACGAGGCGGCCGTGGCTGGTGCCGTGCCGGTGGTCTACGCGGTGCGTGAGTCGCTCGCCGGAGATACGGTCAAGGCGATCAAGGCCATCCTCAACGGCACCACGAACTACATCCTCGACGAAATGACCACCAAGGGCCTCTCGTTCGACGAGGTCCTCGCCACCGCCCAGGACCTTGGGTACGCCGAGTCTGACCCGAGCGCCGACGTCGACGGCTTCGACGCCGCTGCGAAGATCGCGATCCTCGCCTCCCTCGCCTTCCACAAGCGGGTCTCGCTCGCCGACGTCGACGTGGAGGGCATCCGCTCGATCACGGCCGAGGACATCGCCGCGGCGAGCAAGAACGGCTACGTTATCAAGCTGGTGGCCACCGCCGCGCAGGCGGGTGGCAAAATCGAGACGCGCGTGGCGCCCTCGCTCGTGCCGCTGTCCCACCCGCTGGCCTCCATCGGCGGCTCCTTCAATGCGGTGGTGATCGAGGCCGAGGCGGCGGGCCGGCTCATGTTCTACGGTAGGGGAGCGGGCGGCGCCCCGACGGCGTCGGCGGTGCTCTCCGACGTCGTCGCCGCCGCGGCGAAGAAGGTGCTCGGCGGGCGTGCCCCGCAGGAGATCGTGCTTGGCCACTCCGAGTTCATGGATGCGGACGAATCTGTCTCACGGTATTTCGTGCGGCTGCGGGTGGCCGATATCGTGGGCGTCTTGGCCGAGGTGACGGAGGCGTTTGCGACGGCGGGAGTGTCGATCCGCGCGGTCAACCAAGAGGAAGACGAGGAGCCGGGGGTGGCGGCGCTCGCGATCACCACCCATTCGGCCACGGCTGCTCACATGGCGGCTACCATCGAGGCTGTAGGAAAGATCGACGACGTGCACGAGGTGGTGCGCGTGTTTCGGGTGGAGGACGAATAATGGCTCATCAGTGGCAAGGCCTCATTGGCGAATACCGTGAGCGGCTACCCTTTGCGGAGTCGGATCCGGTGGTCACGCTCAAGGAGGGCGGCACGCCGCTCGTCTACGCGAGGGCGCTGTCGGAGAGGCTGGACGCCGAGGTATACGTCAAGGTTGAGGGCGCCAACCCTACCGGATCGTTTAAGGACCGCGGCATGACCACCGCGATCTCGCAGGTGTTGCAGACGGGCGTGGAAGTGGTGGCCTGTGCCTCCACCGGCAACACCTCGGCCTCCGCCGCCGCCTACGCGGTGGCGGCCGGCTTGCAGTGCGCCGTCATCCTGCCGGCGGGCAAGATCGCCGCGGGAAAGCTCGCCCAGGCGATCGTCCATGGCGCCCGCCTCGTGGCGGTGGACGGCAACTTCGACGACTGCCTGACCATTGTCCGCGAGCTGACGGACGCCCACCCGGTGGCGCTCGTCAACTCGGTTAACCCTTACCGCCTTCAGGGGCAGAAGACAGCTGCCTTCGAGATCGTGGATGAGCTCGGCGACGCCCCAGACATCCACGTGCTGCCCGTGGGCAACGCCGGCAACATCACGGCCTACTGGATGGGCTACAACGAATACGCGGGCCGCACCACCCTTGCCTCGCTCGACGATTCCGCCCTCCACATGGAGGCGGTGGCCACGAAGGTGCCGCAGATGTGGGGAGTGCAGGCGTGGGGGGCTGCGCCGCTGGTGCTCGGGCACGTGGTTGACCAGCCCGAGACGATCGCCACCGCCATCCGGATCGGCAATCCGGCGTCGTGGAAGTACGCCGAGGCCGCCCGCGACGACTCGCGTGGCTGGATCGACCGCGTGCATGACGAACAGATTCTGGCGGCGCAGAAGATCCTCGCCGCCGAGGTGGGCGTGTTCGTGGAGCCGGCCTCGGCGGCGTCGGTGGCCGGGCTCCTTCAGGCCGGTGAGCAGGGCAAGGTGCCTCACGGTGCGAAGATCGTGTGCACGGTGACGGGCAACGGCCTGAAGGACACCGCCACGGCGCTGGGCGATATGGAACTCGACTTGACGCCGATTGAGCCGACCACGCAGGCCGCCGCCCGGGTCCTGGGGCTGTCATGAGGATTGTCAAGGATACGGCGCGGGTGCGGGTGCCGGCGTCCTCGGGAAACCTCGGTCCGGGCTTTGACTCGATGGGCATGGCTCACGACGTGTGGGACGAGGTCTCGGCCACGCTGACGACGGGCCCGTCGAAGGTGCTCGTGGTGGGCGAGGGGCACGATACGCTCCCGAAGGACGACTCCCACCTCATCATCCGTGTCATGCGCGAGACCTTTGAGTGGGTGGGTGCGCCCGCGGCGGGCATCGAGCTCGTGTGCCGAAACTCTATCCCGCATGGCAAGGGGATGGGTTCCTCGGCCGCGGCGATCGTGGCGGGCGTCATGCTTGTGCGGGAGATGTTGGGAACGCCGGCGGACTTCACGCTCGAGCGCGTCCTCGACATCGCGGCCACGTACGAGGGTCACCCGGACAACGCCGCGCCTGCGATCTATGGCGGTGCCACCCTGTCCTGGGCCGAGGGTGAGCACTACCGCACGACCCGGCTTGAGGTTTCTCCCCAGGTCAAGACCACGCTGTTGGTGCCGCACGAGGTGTTGCCGACGACGACGGCGCGCGCCGTCCTGCCGCCCACCGTCCCGCATGCCGACGCCGCCTTCAACGCCGGGCGCGCCGCGTTACTGACCCACGCGCTCGCCAGCGAACCGGCTCTGCTGTTTGCCGCCACGGAGGACCGGATCCACCAGGGCTACCGCGCCGACTCGATGCCCCACACGGCCGCGATGCTTTCCGCGCTACGCGAGGCGGGCTGGCCCGCCGTCATTAGCGGAGCCGGCCCCACCATTCTGGTGTTTGCGCAGGTGGCGCCAGCGATGGCGAGCATTCTCGCACAGCGGGGATTCCGCACGGTGGATTCGAAGCAGGTTGCCGGTGCTCACATTTTGGGGCGCTAGATTTCCCAAAGTGGTTCGGCGCGTGTAAACTGTCAGCTGACGTGATTGGCTGTTAGCCGCGTCAGCGAGGCCCCCGAGGCCCGCACCGCACGCACATGATTCGAGCGCTTTGCGCCGTCGTGCGGAACATTAACCCAGTGATCTCCGGCTTTGTCCCGGATCCGAGGAAGGAACCTCGTGAGCGAAAACCCAACGCCACCCACAGGCCCGATATCGACGATGCGCCTTGCCGACCTGAAAGAGTTGGCGGCCTTCATGGGCCTACAGTTGCCGCCCAAGTCCCGCCGCAACGACTACATCACCGCCATCCGCGAGGCGCGCACCGCCGCTCGCGCGCAGGCGAAGAGCGCCCCGGCCTCCGCGAAGACGGCCACCGCCACGGGCAGTGCTGACACGCCGGCTGCCGAGGCAGCCACCCGTACGCCGGCGCGCCGCGCTAAGACGGCGAAGAACACCCCCGAGAAGGACGCTACCGTCAACCAGCACGGCGATCCGAGCGCACGCCTCGACCTTCCGCCGGTCAAGGGCCGCCCGGCCAAAGAATTGAGCCAAGACGAGAAGAAGGCGGCGCTTGAGGCGCTGGGCGAGGCAGCCGAGCGTCGTGCCGAGGAGCACGCCGATGATGACTCGCGCAACCGTCGCGGCCGCCGTCAGCGTAACCGCAACCGCGGTGAGCGCAACCGCAACCGCGGCGAGCACGAGCAGGATCGTAACGAGCGTAGCGAGCGCCATGACCGCAACGACCGCGATCGCAACGACCGCGAGGAGGACTTCGAGTCGGGTGAGGTGTTCATCCCGGTCGCCGGCATCCTCGACGTCGACGGGAACAACAACTACCTGCGCACCGGCGGCTACCTGCCCGGCAAGAATGACGCCTACGTCTCCTCCCAGATGATCCGCCGCTACGGCCTGCGCCGGGGCGACGCGATTCAGGGCGCGGTGCGCGACGCGTCGGCGGCGGGCAACCGCCGCGGCCGCCAGCACAAGTTCAACCCCCTTGTGGAGGTCACGGCCATCAACGGCATGGACCCCGAGGAGGCGCGCGAGCGGCCCGAGTTCAACAAGCTCACCCCGCTCTACCCGAACGAGATGCTGCGCATGGAAACCACGCAGAAGGCGCTGACCACCCGCGTCATCGACCTCGTGGCCCCGATCGGCAAGGGCCAGCGCGGCCTTATCGTCTCCCCGCCCAAGGCGGGCAAGACGGTGGTCATGCAGCAGATCGCGATGGCGATCGCGAACAACAACCCGGACGTCCACCTCATGGTGGTGCTCGTGGATGAGCGCCCCGAGGAAGTGACGGACATGCAGCGCCTGGTCAAGGGCGAGGTTATCGCCTCCACCTTCGATCGTCCGGCCTCCGACCACACGATCGTGGCCGAGCTGGCGGTTGAGCGGGCCAAGCGCCTGGTCGAGCTCGGCCAGGACGTCGTCATTCTCCTTGACTCGCTCACCCGCCTCGGGCGTGCCTACAACCTGGCCGCCCCCGCCTCGGGTCGCATCCTCTCCGGCGGCGTGGACGCCGGCGCGCTCTACCCGCCCAAGAAGTTCTTCGGCGCGGCGCGCAACATCGAAAACGGCGGCTCGCTGACCATCATCGCCTCCGCGCTGGTGGAGACGGGCTCGAAGATGGACGAGGTCATCTTCGAGGAGTTCAAGGGCACGGGCAACATGGAGCTGCGCCTCTCGCGCCAGCTCGCCGACCGGCGCATCTTCCCCGCGGTGGACCTCAATGCCTCCGGCACGCGCCGCGAGGAGCTGCTGTTCAGCCCGGAGGAGCTCAAGATCGTGTGGCACCTGCGCCGCGCGCTGGGCACGCTCGACCTGCAGGAGGCCTCGGACTACGTGCTGGGCCGCATGCGCAAGACGGAGTCGAACGGAGAGTTCCTCATGTCGATCGTGCGCGGCATGCAAAACGCGGAGTAGGGGCACGGCCGGCGGTGTGACCAACGGGGCACCGCCGGCCACTACCCGCACCCTAGCACTCTGTGGTTAAATTGACCGTCGGCTTCTGGTTCACCGGCTCGCCGGACCCAGGGCACCAAACGATCCAAGGAGAAAGAAATGAAGCAGGGTATCCACCCCGACTACCACGACATTCACGTCACCTGCACCTGCGGCAACGAGTTCGAGACCCGTTCGACTATCCCGGGCGGCTCGCTACGCGTTGAGGTGTGCAGCGCATGCCACCCGTTCTACACGGGCAAGCAGAAGATCCTCGACACCGGCGGCCGCGTGGCCCGCTTCGAGGCTCGCTACGGCAAGCGCACCAAGTAACTGAGCTTTACAGCGCCGGTACAGTGTTATCTGTACCGGCGTTGGCTTTTATCGGCTTCGAATGCGTTGAGAGTGAAGAATAATGAGTGAGTTCCCTGCCGCGCAGGCCGCGGCCGAAGAGTACCACGACATCGAAAAGCAGATGGCCTCTGCGGAGGTGCTGGCCAAGCCTGAGAAGTTGCGCAAGCTGGGGCGTCGCTATGCCGAACTGCGCCGCGTCGTCTCCCGCTACGAGCACTGGCTTTCCGCGTCCACGGACCTGAGCGAGGCGAAGGAGATCGTCGAGCTTGGCGGGGATGACGGGGAGCTGTTTGCCGCCGAACTGCCGCGCCTGCAGTCCGAGGTCGACGACGCCGCCGAGGCACTGCGCGACGCGTTGCTTCCGCGCGATCCCGACGACGGCCGAGACGTCATCCTCGAGGTCAAGGCGGGCGAGGGCGGGGAGGAATCCGCGCTGTTCGCCTCCGACCTGCTGCGCATGTATCAGCGTTACGCCGAGTCGAAGGGTTGGGCCACCCAGATCCTGTCGCACACCGACACGGATATGGGCGGTTACAAGGACGTGCAGATGGCGATCAAGGCCAAGCACGTGCCGGAGGATCCGGCTGACGGCGTGTGGGCGCACCTGAAGTACGAGGCGGGCGTCCACCGCGTCCAGCGCGTGCCGGTCACGGAGTCGCAGGGGCGCGTGCATACGTCGGCCGCGGGCGTCCTCGTGTTTGCCGAGGTGGACGAGCCGGAGGAAGTCCAGGTCAACGAAAACGATCTGCGCATCGACGTCTACCGTTCCTCGGGTCCGGGCGGCCAGTCGGTGAACACCACCGATTCGGCGGTGCGCATCACCCACCTGCCCACCGGCATCACGGTCTCCATGCAGGACGAGAAGTCTCAGATCAAGAACCGCGAGGCGGCCATGCGTGTGCTGCTGGCCCGCCTGCGCCAGGCCCAGATGGAGGAGCTGGCGGCGAAGGAGGCCGACCAGCGCCGTTCGCAGGTGCGCACCGTGGACCGTTCGGAGCGCGTGCGCACCTACAACTTCCCGGAGAACCGCATCGCCGACCACCGCACGGGATTCAAGGCCCACAACCTTGATCAGGTGCTAGCCGGTCACCTCGATGACGTCATCACCTCCCTGCGTGAGAAGGACGAGGAGGAGCGCCTCCAGGCCGCAGCGGACGAAGCCGAGGCGAAGTAAATGTGGGCGCAGGCCATCGCTCGGGCGCGCGCTGAACTGGCCGCCGCGGGCGTCGCCTCCCCGGAGGCCGACGCCCGCTCGCTCGCCGAGTTCGTGGCGGGCTCTCACCCGCACGGTGAGATCTCGCCGGCGCACCTCCTGCGCTACGAGCAGCTTGTGGCGGCGCGCGCCCGCCGGGTCCCGCTCCAGCACGTGGAGGGGAGGATGTATTTTCGCTACCTCGAGCTGGAGGCGCGGCCGGGGGTCTTCATCGTCCGGCCCGAGACCGAGTCGGTGGTGGAGGCGGCGCTCGCCGAGATTCGCCGGATTCCCGACGCGCTGGTGGCCGACCTGTGTACGGGCTCGGGAGCGATCGCGATAGCGATAGCCACGGAGTCGGACGCGCGGGTGCTCGCGGTGGAGCGTTCCGCCGAGGCTTTCGCCTCCGCCGTGGCCAACAATGCCCGCTACGGGAACCTCGTCACGCTCGTGCAGGGGGACGCGCGCGAAGAGCTCGAGGGCTACGCGGGTCAGATCGACGTCGTTGTCACCAACCCGCCCTACGTGGCCCCGTGGCACGTGCTGTCCCCGGAAGTGCGCCAGGATCCGGAGCTGGCGCTGTTCGGCGGCGGGAGTGACGGGCTTGATCTGCCACGCCAGCTCGTGGCGCGCGCCCACACGCTACTGCGAGACGGGGGTATCCTCATCATGGAACACGGAGACGAGCAGGGGCGGGCCCTTCGAGCGGCCGCAACCGCGTGCGGCTTTGTGGACGTCACCACCGGGCGCGACCTCGCAGGCCGGGACCGGTGGCTGCGGGCACGAAAGGAACGTTGATGAAAGTAACGGCTAACGACCCTCGCGCCATCGCTCTGGCTAGCGCGGCCATCGCGCGCGGGGAGGTCATCTGCCTGCCCACCGACACGGTCTACGGGATTGGCGCCGATCCCTTCAACGCCGACGCCGTCACCAGGCTTCTCACAGCGAAGTCGCGCACCCGCGCCAACCCCCCGCCTGTTCTCGTCGCCGAAGGCCAGGCCGAGGACCTCAGCGAGGATATCTCGAGCGCCGCCCGAGCCCTCATGAAGGCCTTCTGGCCGGGGGCAATGACGATCGTCGTTCCCGCCCGTGCCTCCATCGGCTGGGACCTGGGCGAGACGAACGGCACCGTCGCATTACGCATGCCCGACTCCGCCACCACGCTCGCGCTGTTGCGCGCTGTCGGCCCGCTCGCGGTCACCAGTGCCAACCAGCACGGTCAGCCGCCCGCCACCAGCGTTGGCGAGGCGATGAGCCAGCTCGGCGACGCCGTCTCCCTCTACCTCGACGGCGGGTCCGGCGGCGGGGGAGTGGCATCCACGATCGTTTCGGTGGTCGGCCAGCCCACCATCCTGCGCCAGGGCGCCATCGGCGCCGACGCCGTGTGGCAGGCCCTGGCGCCGTGAGAACCTATCTCCTCGTCCTCGTCCTCGCGGCGGCGCTGACCTACCTCCTCGTGCCGTTGGTGTTGCGCATCGCGCTGGCAACCGGCGCGATGACGCAGATCCGCGCGCGCGACGTCCACACCACCCCCATTGCCCGCCTGGGCGGGATGGCGATGTTCGCCGGGCTCGTGGGCGCGCTCGCGCTGGCGAGCCAGATCCCCTACCTTCACGATGTTTTCGCGCCGGCGACGGGGGTGTGGGCGATCCTGTGGGGCGGGGCGATCATGTGCCTTCTCGGCGTCATCGACGACATCTGGGAACTGACCTGGTATTCGAAGTTCGCCGGCGAGATCCTTGCCGCCGGCGTCATGGCCTGGCAAGGGGTGCAGCTGGTGACGGTGCCGCTGCTTGGCCTGACGGTGGGCTCGACCCGCCTGACCCTTTTCGTCACGATCATCGCCGTGGTGGTGGTGGCCAACGCCGTCAACTTCGTCGACGGCCTGGACGGGCTGGCCGCCGGCGTCGTCGCGATCGCGGCGTTCGCGTTCTTTGTCTACGCCTACTACCTCACCCGCGAGGTTTCGCCGGGGGACTACACCTCGGTGGCGACGACTGTGCTCGCGGCCCTCGTCGGCAGCTGCGTGGGCTTCCTGCCGCATAACTTCCACCCGGCCAAGATTTTCATGGGGGACTCCGGCGCACTCATGCTCGGCACGGTGCTCGCGGGCGCAACCATCCTGGTCACGGGCCAGATCGACCCTGCAACCGTCGGTGCCCGCCAGGCCCTGCCCGCCTTCATGCCGCTGTTCATCCCGCTGCTCGTGCTTCTCATCCCGCTCATTGACCTCACGTGGGCCGTTTTCCGGCGCGTGCGCCAGGGGCGCTCACCCTTCTCCGCCGACGCCGGGCACCTCCACCACCGGCTCCTGCGCCGGGGCCACTCCCACACGGTGGCCGTGCTCATTTTGTACATGTGGACGGCGATCGCCTCCTTCTCCGCCGTTGCCTACACGATCTACCCTCGCCCGCTGGTGGTCGCGCTCGCCGGGCTCGCGGTCCTCGTCGGTAGCGCGGTCACGTGGAAGAAGTTCGGACGAAGGAGGCGGCGTGCGGCGTAGGCCGGGCCAGCCTGAGACGTCGGCCGGGGTGATCGCGCGGGCAACCTTGGGAGCGGCGGGGGTCGTCGCCGGGCTGGCGGGTCTTGGCGCGCTCGCCTTGCCCTCCCACCGGCTGGCAATCCTGGCGGGTGGCGCCATCGCGGTCCTCATCAACCTCGTCACGTTTGCGTGCAGCTGGCTCGCCTCCCGCTACTTCGCCGGCGCCCTGGGTGCGGCGATGGTTGGGGCTTACGTGGCGAAGCTGATGGCTTTCGGGGCGGCGCTCCTCATGCTAAGGGGCACGGGGCTTGATCTGCGCGTCGTCGTCGGCGTCTTCGTCATCGCGCTCGTCATCTCGCTCGTCGTCTACTCGCTGGCCGCCCTTCACCGGGCAGGACCGCAGGTGGGAGGGCCTTGAGCACTGATCTTGCTGGCCAGGCTGTGGAAGAGACGGACAAAAGTCACAGCAATCTCCGAGCGCGAGCCGACGAACATGGGTTACCGTGGAAGCGAGGAAAACACTCAGGTATAGTGTCTTGGGGTCAACTCGTATCAGAATGGACGCACGTGATCGTGGGCATCGCATAGTTGGGGTATGAACGCACTGTGAATCTTTACGCGCTTGCAACGTTACCCATCTTCCTGGCGGGAGATGGCGAGGGCTTCGTGCCGCCCACCCTCGAGCACGAATTCAACCCGCCCGCGATTCTTTTCGACGGCACGATCTTCGCGATGAACCGCATCCTGCTGGTGCGCCTCATCGCCGCATTTGTGCTTGCTTTCATCCTCATCTGGTACGCGCGCAACCGCAGGCTCGTGCCCAACCGCCGTCTTGCCGCCATCGAATCCCTGCTCGATTTCTCCAAGGTGCAGATCGGCGAGGAGATCATCGGCAGGGAGCGCGCACACCAGTACCAGCCGTTGATCATGACGGTCTTCCTCGGCGTCCTGTTCATGAACCTCACCGGCGTCATCCCCGGCCTCCAGATCGCGGGCACCTCGCTCATCGGGATGCCGCTGATCTACGCTATCTTCGCCTACCTCGGCTTCATCGTTGCCGGTATCAAGGCGCGCGGAGGCGGGCGTTTCTTCAGGGAGCAGCTCTTCCCGCCGGGCGTGCCGTGGCCGATCTACTTCATCATGACGCCGATCGAGTTCCTCTCGACCTTCGTGTTGCGCCCCGCCACCCTCACCCTGCGACTCCTCATGAACCTCGTGGCGGGTCACCTCATCCTCGTCCTGTGCTTCGTTGGAACACACTTCCTCTACTTCACGCTATCGGGCGTGCTCGGAGGGCTGACCGGCACGGTCACCTTCATCGGTGGGCTTGCCTTCATGTGCTTCGAGATCTTCGTCGCGTTACTGCAGGCCTACATCTTCGCGATGCTGACGGCCTCCTACATTTCCCTGTCCATTTCAGAACACTGATACCCACAACAAAAGGAAAGAAAACAATGATCGGAAACATCGCCACCATCGGCTACGGTCTTGCTACCCTCGGCCCTGGCATCGGCATCGGCATGATCGGCGCGAAGAACCAGGAAGCAACGGCGCGTCAGCCGGAGATCGCGAGCATCCTCCGCGTCAACATGTTCCTCTCGATCGCGTTTGCTGAGGCGCTGGGCCTGATTGGCTTCGGTGCCGGTCTCGTCTTCGGTGCGTAAGCATGCCTGAGACGATTCTTGCTGAGGGCAGCCTCTTCAACCTGCTCTTTCCTGCGCCGCCAGACCTCATCTTTGGAACCCTGGCCTTCGTGCTCGTGGCCGTGGCGGTCTACAAGTTCGCCTGGCCATCGTTCGTCCAGATGCTTGACGAACGCGCGGAGAAGATCGAGGAGGGCCTGAAGGCGGCGGAGATCGCTCGGGCCGAGGTTGCCGACCAGCAGGCTCAGCTCGCGCAGGAGATTCGCGACGCCCAGCGCGAGGCCACGGGAATCCGCGAGAACGCCCAGGACAACGCGAAGGCGATCATCGCCGAAGCCCAGGCGAAGGCTCGTAGTGAGGCGGACGGGCTCGTTAGCAGCGCCCAGCGCCGAATCGACGCCGACTCCGAGGCAGCCCTGCGCTCACTTCAGGCGGAGGTGGGCGTGCTGGCCACGGAGCTGGCCGGTCGTATCGTGGGCGAGGCGATTACTGACGAGGCGCTGGCTCGCCGCGTCATCGATCGCTTTCTTGACGACCTCGAGACGATGACCCCCGAGCTGACGGAGGCGGAGTCCTAGGATGCGTGCAGCAAGTCAAGGCGCGCTCGACCGGGCGCGCGAGCGGTGGGAACCGTTCGTCGCCACCCAGCCGGGCAAGGAGATCGATCTGGCCCTCCAGATGTTCTCTATCGTGGATGTCATCAAGGTCTCCTCGGCGCTCACCAACGCGCTCGAGGGCGGCTCGCGAGACGGCGAGTCGCGCGCGCAGCTTGCGCGTAGCGTGTTCGGCGGGCGCGTGAGCGACGCCGTGGTCGACCTCGTGGAGGGACTGGTTCGCGAGGACTGGTCTCAGCGGGACGACCTGCAGCGGGCCATTGAGGCGCTCGGGGTGGACACGATTCTGCTGGGAGCGCGCCGCGAGGGCGTGTTGTCCACGGTGGAAGAGGAGCTCTACCAGACGATGCGTCTGTACTCCGATAACCGCGATCTGCGCCTTGCCTTCACCACGCCGAACCTGCCGGCGGAAGCCCGCCACCGGTTCGCCGAGCAGCTGTTCCACAACCTCCAGCCGTGGACGGTGGCGCTGATCCGGCGCTCCATTGCGCGTGAGCACCACACGATCCCGGGCCTGCTGCGTCGCTACACGTACGCGGCTGCGCGCCTGGCGGAGCACATGGTCGCCGCGGTGACCAGCGCCGTGCCGCTCACGCGCGAGCAGGAGGATCGCCTGGCGCGGATCCTGTCCGCCAAGTACGCCACCGCAGTCAAGATTCACGTCTCCATTGACACGGCCGTCATCGGAGGCCTGCGGATCTACGTGGGTGACGACGTCATCGATGGCACTATCGCCAGCCGACTCGAATCCGTTCGAGGGGCATTTACCAACTGATTTTTAAAATGCGGCATGGGCCGCAAGCGAGCGAAGGAAGATAAATGGCTGAACTGATCAAGCCGGAGGAGATCCGGGCTGCGTTGGACAGCTTTGTGAGTTCGTATGAGCCACCGAAAGCGGCCAGCGAGGAAGTCGGCCACGTCACCCTGACGGCCGATGGTATCGCCCGCGTCGACGGGCTGCCGGGCGCCATGGCGAACGAGCTTTTGCAGTTCGAGGACGACACCCTCGGCTTGGCGATGAACCTGGAAGAGGAAGAGATCGGCGTCGTCGTCCTCGGCGAGTTCGAAGGCATCCGTGAGGGCATGGAGGTGCGCCGCACCGGCGAGGTTCTCTCTGTCCCCGTGGGCGACGGCTACCTCGGTCGCGTCGTGGATCCGCTCGGCAAGCCGATCGACGGTCTTGGCGAGATCACCGGCCTCGCCGGCCGGCGCGCGCTCGAGCTGCAGGCCCCCGGCGTCATGATGCGTAAGTCTGTCCACGAACCGCTGCAGACCGGTCTGAAGGCCATCGACGCGATGATCCCGATCGGGCGCGGTCAACGCCAGCTCATCATCGGCGACCGCAAGACGGGCAAGACCGCCCTGGCGATCGACGCGGTGCTCAACCAGAAGGAGAACTGGGAGTCTGGCGACCCGAATAAGCAGGTGCGCTGCATCTACGTCGCGGTAGGCCAGAAGGGCTCCACGATCGCGTCGGTGCGTGCCACGCTCGAGGCCCACGGCGCGCTCGAGTACACCACCATCGTCGCCGCCCCCGCCTCCGATTCGGCCGGATTTAAGTACCTCGCCCCCTACACCGGGTCGGCCATTGGCCAGCACTGGATGTACCAGGGCAAGCACGTGCTGATCATCTTCGACGATCTGTCCAAGCAGGCAGAAGCCTACCGCTCGCTTTCCCTCCTGCTGCGCCGCCCGCCGGGGCGCGAGGCCTACCCGGGAGACGTCTTCTACCTCCACTCCCGCCTCCTCGAGCGTTGCGCGAAGCTCTCCGACGAGCTCGGCGCCGGCTCGATGACGGGCCTGCCGATCATCGAGACGAAGGCCAACGACGTCTCGGCCTACATTCCTACCAACGTCATCTCGATCACCGACGGGCAGATTTTCCTCCAGTCCGATCTGTTCAACGCCAACCAGCGCCCCGCCGTCGACGTCGGCATCTCCGTCTCCCGCGTGGGTGGCGACGCCCAGATCAAGGCGATGAAGAAGGTTGCCGGAACGCTGAAGATCACGCTGGCACAGTACCGGGCCCAGGCGGCGTTCGCCATGTTCGCATCGGACCTTGACGCGACCACCCGCCGTCAGCTCACCCGCGGCGAGCGCCTCATGGAGCTTCTCAAGCAGCCGCAGTACACGCCCTACGCGGTGGAGGATCAGGTGGCGTCCGTGTGGGCCGGCACCCACGGCTACCTGGACACGATCGAGCTGGGCGACGTTCACAAGTTCGAGTCCGGCTACCTCGACTACCTGCGCCACAACACCAACGTGCTGCAGACGATCGCGCAGACCGGCAAGCTGGAGCCGGAGACGGAGGAGGAGCTGAAGGCGGCTACGGCCAAGTTCCTCGAGTCCTTCACCTCAGCCTACGAGACCCACGACTTGCCCACTGACAAGGTCGATCCTGCCCACAAGTCGCAGGAGCAGATCGTTCGGTCCAAGAGGGGTTAGTAGTGGCCGGCGAACAGCGTATCTATAAGCAGAAGATCCGGGCGACAGAGACGCTCGAAAAGGTCTTCTCCGCGATGGAGCTCATTGCGGCTTCACGCGTGGGCAGGGCGCGCAACCGCGCGCTCGGTCAAGATCCCTATACGCAGGCCCTGACCAAGTCAATTGCCGCGGTTGCCGCCCACGCAGACGAGCACCACCCGCTGCTCAACGAGCGCACCGACACCAATCGGGTGCTCATGTTCGTGGTCACCTCCGACCGCGGCATGGCCGGGGCCTACTCGGCGTCGGTGCTACGCGAGGCCGACCGCCTGCGCGAAGAGCTCGAGGATCAGGGCAAGGAGCCCGTCCTGTACGTCTTTGGTCGGCGCGGAGTGTCGCACTTCAAGTTCCGCGGCGTCGAGCTCGCCGGTTCGTGGACGGGGGAGTCGGACAATCCGAGCGCGGACACCGCGCACGAGATCGCCCGCGAGTTCCTCGCGCGTTTCCTCGCCTCACCCGAGGAGGGCGGGGTGGGCGAGCTTCACGCCGTCTACACCCGCTTCGAGTCGATGATCAAGCAGCACGTGGAGGTGCGCAGGATGCTTCCGCTCGTCGTCGTCGACGACGACGGCGGGCAGGCCGAGGAGGCTCCGCTGTACGAGTTCGAGCCCTCGCCGCGCCTGCTCTTCGACGCGCTGCTGCCGATGTACGTCGACCAGCGCATCTATGCGGTCCTGCTCATGGCGGCGGCATCGGAGCTGGCCTCCCGGCAGCAGGCGATGCACTCGGCCACCGAGAACGCGCAGAGTCTCATCGAGGACTACACGCGCCTTGCGAACAACGCTCGCCAGGCAGAGATCACCACTGAAATCACCGAAATTATCTCCGGCGCGGACAGCCTCGGAAAGTAAGCGCCAAGAAGGAAATGACTATGACAGATACGTCTCAGAAGCTGGCAGATGGCCGCATCATCCAGGTGGTCGGCGCGGTCGTGGACGTCGAGTTCCCGCCGGATGGACTTCCCGAAATCAACTACGCCCTCGAAGTCGAGGTCGCCCTGCCCGAGGATGAGGTGGACGGGGCCGAAGCCACGAAGACGATGGTGCTCGAGGTCGCCCAGCACCTGGGCGACAACATCGTGCGCACCATCGCGATGAAGCCCACCGACGGCCTGGTGCGCGGCGCGAAGGTGCGCAACACCGGCGCCCCGATCTCGGTGCCGGTGGGTGACGTGACCAAGGGTCACGTATTCAACGTGGTGGGCGAGTGCCTCAACCTCGAAGACGGCGAGACTCTCGAGGTCAAGGAACGTTGGCCGATCCACCGCACCGCCCCGAGCTTCGACCAGCTCGAGGGCCAGACCAAGATGTTCCAGACGGGCATCAAGGTCATCGACCTGCTCACCCCGTACGTCCAGGGCGGAAAGATCGGCCTGTTCGGTGGCGCCGGCGTGGGCAAGACCGTCTTGATCCAGGAGATGATCCAACGCGTGGCCCAGGATCACGGAGGCGTGTCCGTCTTCGCCGGCGTCGGCGAGCGTACCCGCGAGGGTAACGACCTCATCATGGAGATGGAGGAGGCCGGCGTCCTGGACAAGACTGCTCTGGTCTTCGGCCAGATGGACGAGCCGCCGGGGGTGCGTCTGCGCATCGCGCTGTCGGGCCTGACGATGGCGGAGTACTTCCGCGACGTGCAGAACCAGGACGTTTTGCTGTTCATCGACAACATCTTCCGCTTCACGCAGGCGGGTTCCGAGGTCTCGACGCTGCTGGGCCGCATGCCCTCCGCGGTGGGCTACCAGCCCACCCTGGCTGACGAGATGGGCGCACTTCAGGAGCGCATCACCTCCACGCGCGGTCATTCGATCACCTCTCTGCAGGCGATCTACGTGCCCGCCGACGACTACACCGACCCGGCCCCGGCCACGACCTTCGCCCACCTGGACGCGACCACGGAGCTTTCCCGCGAGATCGCCTCGCGCGGCCTGTACCCTGCTGTCGATCCGCTCGCATCGACGTCGCGCATCCTCGACCCGCAGTACGTGGGCCAGGCGCACTACGACGTCGCGACGCGCGTGAAGTCGATCCTGCAGAAGAACAAGGAGCTGCAGGACATCATTTCGATTCTCGGCGTGGACGAGCTCTCCGAAGAGGACAAGATCACCGTTGCGCGCGCACGCCGCATCGAGCAGTACCTCTCGCAGAACACCTACACCGCCGTGAAGTTCACGGGCGTGGAGGGCTCCACGGTTCCGATCGACGAAACGGTCGAGGCTTTCCGCCGCATCACCGAGGGCGAGTACGACCACATCCCGGAGCAGGCGTTCTTCAACATCGGCGGCATCGAGGACATCGAGCGCGCCTGGGCGAAGATTCAGGCCGAGTCATGAGGCTAGAGATCGTCACGCGAACCGGGGCCCTCTACGAGGGGGAGGTCTCCGAGCTCGTCGTGCCCGCGTACAACGGCGAGATGGGGATTTTGCCCGGTCACGCGCCGGTCATGGCGGTCATCTATAAGGGCACGGTCCGCGTCGTCGAAAACGGCCAGCCCAGGTCCTTCAAGGTGGGCAACGGCTTCATGACGGTCGACCAGGATGACATCACGGTGGTCGTCGAGGATTACGACGACGCCGAGGCCAACGCCAAGATGTTTCAGGAACTCGGCGCGGAATAGGAGCGGGTTGACATGGGCGAGGGCGGCATCTGGTGGATCGTGACGATTCTTGTGGTGCTCGCGCTCGCCCTTCTTCTCGCCTACCTCTTTCGGATCCGTTACCTGCTCAACCACGAGGCCTCCATCCAGGTCTCGGTGCGTGGCGAGGATGGTCGGTGGCACAACGCGATCGCGATCCTCGGCCCCGACTCCCTTGACCTGTACTCCACCCGCTCGGTCGTGCTTGTGCCGAAGGTGCGTTGGGCGCGCAAGACGATGAGTTTCGAGGTACACCGCCCGCGTGGGGGTATCAGCGTGGTGACCATCCTCATGCCGGGCATTCCCGGCGGCCCGGGCGACAGCCGGCGCGTGGCTTCCAGCCCCGAGGAGATGGCGGCATTGCTGTCCTGGATGGACTCCTCGCGGCCGTCGGCGGAGCCGACGCTGGGATAGTCGCTCTGCTAGGCTGGTGCTTCCAGCGAAAGGAAGCTCGTGCGAATCGTCATTGCGACATGCTCTGTTGACTATTCTGGACGCCTCGACGCCCACCTTGAGCCCGCCAAGCGGGTGCTCATATTGAAGGCCGACGGGTCCGTGCTCATCCATTCCGACGGCGGGTCCTACAAGCCGTTGAACTGGATGTCCCCGCCCTGCGTGATGCGCGTGGAGGAGCCAGACGAGGCGGAGGCCGCGCGTGGGATCACCGAGAATTGGCGCGTGGAGCACGCGAAAATGGACGACGCGCTGGTCATTCACATCCACGAGATCCACAACGAGATGATCGAGGATCTGGGGATCGAACCTGGACTGCTTAAGGACGGGGTGGAGGAGCACCTCCAGCGCCTGCTCGCCGAGCAGACTGAGATTCTGGGCGCCGGCACACAGCTGGTCCGGCGCGAGTATCCCACCGCCATCGGTCCGGTAGACCTGCTGGTCACGGACGCCGAGGGGCGTCACATTGCGGTGGAGGTCAAGCGCCGCGGCGGGGTGGACGGCGTGGAGCAGCTGACCCGCTACCTCACGCTTCTGGAGCGGGATTCGACCTTGCGTCCGATCCGTGGCATCTTCGCCGCACAGGAAATCAAACCGCAGGCGCGCGTGCTGGCCGAGGACCGCGGCATTGAGTGCGTGGTGCTCGACTATGACGCGATGCGTGGGGTGGACCGGCCCGAGGATCGGCTCTTCTGATGGCCCGGCGTCGTAACAAGTATCAGCGCGAGGTTCAGCCGCTCGACCCGGATCGCCTCATGAACTACACCCATTACGAGACGGCGGACAACGGGATGCAATTCAAGGTCCACAAGATCCGGGCGGGGGTGAAGGAGTATGTGTGCCCCGGGTGTAACGGCATCATCATGGTCGGCGAGGCACACGTGGTGGCCTGGACGGAGGACAGCTGGTTCGGCGCTCGAGCGGGTCAGGAGGCGCGTCGGCACTGGCATGAATCGTGTTGGAAGGCGAAAGGGCACCGCGCCACGGGTCTGTAGTGGTAGTTTGGAAACATGATTGCATATCGTAGAACTGGACCCATTTCAGATCTTCCGCTCGTCCTTCTTCATGCGTTGCCGCTTGATTCGACGATGTGGGACGCCGTGCGCGGCGAACTTGCAGACATCGATATCCTGACGTTTGACGCCCCCGGCTTTGGCGACTCCGCCTTGACGGAGGAGTTCACGGCGGGCGAGCCGAGCCTCAAGACCTTCGTGGCCGCGATGAAGGCGCGCCTGGACGAACTGGGGATTAAGCGTATCGCCCTGGGAGGGCTGTCGATGGGAGGTTCGGTCGCGGCCGAGTTCACCGTGACCCACCCGGAGCTCGTGGCCGGCCTGGCCCTCATGGACACCAACATCAACTCGGACAACGACGAGCGTAAGGCGTTCCGGCGCGAGGCCGCGGACAAGGCCGCCTCGGGTCAGGGCTATGAGACGGTCAAGGACTGGACCACCACGATGGTCGCCGCGGATGCCTCGGACGAGGTGCGCGCCTCGCTGGACGCCCGCTTCCGCGCCCTGCCCAACGAGGGCCTGGCCTGGATCCAGCGGGCGATGGCCAACCGGGAGGATCGCACCGACGCGGTCGCCTTGGTCGAGGGGCCGGTCTACTTCGTGCGCGGCATGGAAGATCCGACGGCGTCGATGGAGGGCTACATGAAGCTCGCCCTGCGCGCTGATCAGCCGCGTATCAAGGAGATCCCCGGCGCGGGCCACTTCTCCGCGGACGAACGCCCGGCCGAGTTAGCCGCCATCCTGCGCGACTTCTACACGCACGTGACCCGTTAGCAGCCGGCGGTTAAGGGCCGGTGAGCCGTCGTCGTGTCAAAAGAAGATCATTCCGATTCCGAGGGATATCGACACGGCGGCGGCTACGGAAACGCCGATTGCCCATACGTTGCTGTGCCGGCTTATGGGGTCACCCAGTCCGGTCGGTCGTGAAAATGTAGGCCGATCAAGCTCATCATTGATCGCTTTGGCGACCTCGGATGCCCTGCGCACGAGGGTCCCGCCATGTTGCCAGGGCACACTCTGTAAAGCGTAGTCCGCATGCTCATAGCCCAGGCCGAGCTGGGCGTGATGGTAGGCCTGGGCGAAGTCCGCCCGATGGGCCCCTCCAGCTCGGGGAACAACACCTCTGACGTGCACGCGCTCGCCAGCCTGATCGATAAGAACCAAGCTCGATTGAACGGTTGCTCCCTTTAACTGCGACCACGGAATCGAGACGACCGTGGCGTAGTTGTCAACGACGATGCCGGACGTCGTTATCCGGAGGCGGGGTAGGGCGAATAAGACCAAGCCTGCGCTCAGGCCGCCGATCGACAGTAGCGCCGCGGGCACAGGGTCAGAGGAAGCGACAAAACCTACCAGGCCTAACGCCGCTGCCACGATGACGCTGGCACAGAGGTTCTTCCAGGTGGGCTGAGATCTGATGGTGGCGCCCCGATCCATTATCCCTTCCTCGGCGCCAGAAGTGAGGACATTGGCGGCTGTAACCGTGGAGAATTTGGCATACTCACCCTTCCGTGGAGGGGCCGCCCTCCGCGGTGCCCGCGCCCGCCTCGGCCTTGTCTTCGGCCGAGCCGATGATCTCCTCGAGCGCGATGGAGCGCGAGGATGAGGTGAGGATCGCCCGCACATCCTCGAGGTAGGACTGGAGGGAGTTGCGCTGTTCGCGCAGGGAGGCCACGTGCTCCTCGGCTGACTTACGCTCGCCGTCGGCCGCGCTCTGCGCGGCGGCGCGGATGCGGTCGGCCTCCTCCCGGGCGGCCTCCACGATGGCGGCGGCCTCCTGGCGCGCCTTGGTGAGGATGTCGGCGGCTTCGGTGTTCGAGCTGCTCGTGAGCTCGTCGGCGCGGTGGGTGGCCTCGACCACGCGGGCCTCGGCGTCCTGCGCCTCGTGCTCGGCGGCCTGGACCATTGCCTCGGCACGGGCGCGCAACTCGGCGGCCTTCTCGTTGAGCTCGCGGGCGGACTCGGCGGCCTTGGCCGCGATGTCGTTCTCCGCATCAGCCCGCATCTTCGCCACCTCCTGGGCGACTTTGGAGCGTAGCTTCGTCATTTCTTCTTCCGTCTGGGCCCGCAGCGTGGCGGCCTCGTGCTCGACCTCGGAGCGCAGGGCGGAGGTGTCCTTGTCGGCGAGGGTGCGCAGTCGGGTGGCCTCACGTTCGGCGGAGGAGACCATCTCGTTGGCGGTGCGGCGCGTGGTCTCGGACAGGGTGGCCGCTTCGGCCTCGGCCTTGGTGCGCATGGTGGTGGCCTCCTGCTGAGCGCGCTCGAGGGTCTTCTGGCTGTCGGATTCGGCGCTGTTACGCAGCTGGGCGGCGCGAGCCTTGGCGTCGGAGACCAGCGTGGCGGCGTCCTGACGGGCGCGCATCATGAGGTCGAGTGCCTGCTCCTCGGTGGAACGCAGGAGGCGTTCGACCCGCGAGCCGAGGCCCGAATAGGACGGGCGCTCGTTTTCCCGCAGCGCGTCCTGAGCCTCGGTCAGCTCGGCCGAGAGCTGGAGGATCTGCGCGTCGAGGCGGGAGACGTGATCCCGCGTCTGCTCCAGGCTCGTTTCCAGCTGGGACACTCGTTCGTCGACCTGCGCGCGGTCGTATCCGCGCATGACGACTGGAAATTGGTCGGTCACATTGGCTCCTTGATCGGTTTTCTCTCCCTACAGCGTAGTGCCACCGCGCCGTCGAGTCACTCACACTACGATGATTTTATTACCTATGTCAGGATAGTGTTACACAATTGTTATCAATGACTACTGGATGCTGAGGAACTGGTATGAAACGGATTGGGGGCCTGCTTCTGGTCATCCTGGGCTTGGCGGTGGCTGGCTTCGGCGTCTTCCGGGCGGCCACGGCTGAGGATTCGGCCGTCGTGTCGGTGACGGTTCCGGGTGGCGAGTCGCAGTTCATTTACACCGCGCCTGGCGTTCTGTCGCTGGTTGACGACGCGGTGAGCGTGACCCTTGAGGGCAAGGGCACCGTCCAGTGGGCGTTGGCGACGACGCTCGACGCCCAGGCCTACATCGGCGATGCGCCGGCTACGGAGGTGACGGGCCTACAGACGTGGCAGGCCGCGACGTCGGAGACCGTTGCCGGCACTGAGGAAGCCCGCGCCGCGATTGATGAGGCTGCGGCCGGGGAGGGTGGCTTCACGATCACCGGCTCTGACCTGTGGCTCGAATCCGGTTCGGGGGAGGGCAGTGCGGAGGTCGATCTGAGCCCGGATACGCGCTTCCAGCAGTCCCTCATCGCGACGACGTCGACCGGACAGGCTCCGGACCTGACGCTCACGTGGAAGCGCTCCTTGACCACCACGAACCCGGTGCCGATCATCGCGATCGGTGTGCTGGCGTTCCTCATCGGGGTGCTGCTTCTGCTCAGCTACCACCAGGCTCGCCAGGCGCGCCGGAGCGTGGAAAACACCTATCGCGAGCGCCGCGAACGTTCGGAGGCTGAGACGAGCATCATGCCGAGGATCGGCACGCGCGGCTGTTCGGCTGGGTCCGACGCGCGTCAGTGCGCGAGTGAGGCGAGCGGCGGTGCGTACGGGGCCGGCATCCTTCCCGCGGCGAACCAGGAGCTACGCGAGCGAGAGTTGAGCGAGGCCGACCGCGTCGTGCTCCCGTTGGCGGATGAGGAGCCTGAGGAGAGCACCGACGACGTCGTCGAGCCTGCAGATGCGCCGGCCGAAGACGAGCAGGCGCCCGTTGGGAGCGAGGAACAAGGGCAGGGCGGTGCCGACCAGACTAAGGGCGCCTCTGCCGATGAGCGCGACTGGCGTTCGCTATGGAATTTCAGCTGGGGTACCCCGTTCCAGAAGGGAGACGAGGATGCGTAAGGCGGTGGCGGCGGTGGCCGTGTTGACGCTGCTGGGCGGCTGTACGAGTGAGGCGGCGATCCCGAGCCCGACGAGCGGGAATGCCGCGCAGGTTCTGGTGCCGGATGCGAGGTATGCACAGATTGCGGCGGCAGCCGAAGAAGGGGTCGCCGCGGCGGATGCGAGCCTGAACGCGGACGACCTCGGCTCGCGCGTGGGCGGGCCGGCCAAGACCTACCGCACGGCGCAGCTTAAGCTTGAGTCGCTGCTGGGCGATTCCTATAGCCTCGACCCGTTGCTGGTTGACGCGAACGCGACACCGGTGTCCTCGGGCACGGCTTTCCCGCGCACGATGATGACGGTGGTTCCCCCGCGCGACGGAAAGAATCTGACGTCGCTGTCGGTGTGGAGCCAGGACTCGTCGCGCAGCAACTACTACCTGTGGGGCGACGTGTCGTTGTTCCCCGGTGTGGATGCGCCCACGATCGTCTCGCAACTGAACGACGTCGTGGGCTTCCCGAACGTCGACGCCGCGGACTATGCGGTGGACCCGAACGAGGTGCTGGCCGCCTATGTGGCCTATAACGGCACTCGCACCCAGCAGTCGATCGCATTCGAGGCTGAGGATCCACTCTTCCGGCAGATCGCCAACCAGCAGGACACGTTCGTTCAATCCTTGGGCGACCTGGGCACTGCCGCCACGGACTTCTCCGTGGGGGAGGCGGGCCTGCGCGGCGTTTCCACCGATAACGGCGGCCTGGTGATCGTGGGGGAGATGCGCTATTCGATCCGCATCACGAAAACGGCCGACGGCGCGAAGCTGCGCATCGGTGGGCAGATCGGCGCGCTCCACAGCGGCTCCGGGGACAACGCCACACTCGAAATCGACTACCAGGGCGTGGCGAACTACTCGACGACGGTGGCCTTCTACGTGCCGCCGGCCGGCGCCGATGGGACCGTGCGAGTGATCGGATCCGCCGAACCCACGCTGATCAGCGTGGAGAACGTGGCACAGAACGAGAAGCCGGATCAGGAGTAAGGAGTAACTATGTCGATGTCTTTGGGCGGCGCCGTTGACCTGTCCGTGTTCAACAAACCCGAGCAGCCGCAGGCACCGGGAGAGCCCGTCAGGGGCCCGTGGGTTTTCGACCTGACGGCGCAGGGTTTGCAGGGCGCGGTGACGACGTCGTCGCAGGTGCCGGTGGTCGTCGTCTTTCATTCGACGCACTCGGAGAACTCGGAGACGCTCGTGTCGATTCTCGAGCGGCTCGTCACCGCAAAGTCCGGCCGGATCCAGCTGGCGAAGGTCAGTGTCGACGAGCACGCCGAGGTGGCCCAGTCCTTTGGCGTGTCGGCCGTCCCGGCCGCCGCTGCTCTGCTCCAGGGCCAGCCTGTCCCACTGTTCCAGGGGATGCCGGAGGAGGCCCAGCTGGAGCAGACCCTCGACAAACTGGTCGAAGCCGCCGCCCAGTACGGAATCAACGGCGTGCTCGACAACTCGCAGGCTCCCGCCGAGCCCGAGGTTCCCCCGCTTCACCGCGAGGGTCGCGAGGCACTCGAAAAGGGTGACCTCGCCGCCGCGCACGCCGCCTACACCAAAGCGCTTGCGGAAAACCCCGGCGACGACGAAGCGCAGACAGCTCTGCACCAGGTCGAGCTACTCCAGCGCATCGAGAAGCTGAATCTTTCCGGCGACGTGTCGAAGGTTGAGGCCGTGCTGCGCGAGGCAGGCGCGGCGCCAGCCACCGACGTCGCGGCGCATTTGAAAGCCGCCGACGTCGAGTTCTCCCTCCATCGCCCCGACGCCGCCTTCACCCGACTCATCGAGGTGGTGCGGGCAACGAGCGGGCAGGACCGCGACGCCGCCCGCGAGCGCTTGCTGGCCTACTTCGACATCCTTGGCCCGTCCCAGGTGGTGACGCAGGCGCGCAAGGCGCTCACCAACGCGCTGTTCTAGGCGTGAGCGCCCGCGCCCGCCTACAGCGTGTACCACACCGCCGCGTTTGGTGGCACGGCGCCGGCGAACGGACGGGACTGGACGAGGATCTTCGCGCCGGCCGGCAGCGGGGCCGACTCGTCGAAGGTACAGATCACGTGGACATCCTCCCGCCCGTCGAGGCGGGAGACGTAGTGCAGGTGGCGGCCCTCCTCGGGTTCGCTCAGCTCGGCGCGGGCCATGCCGAGGCGCTTGCGCTCGGCCAGTAGCGTGCGGAAGAGCGACAGGGTGGAGGCCGGGTCGGCCGCCTGGACGTCGGCGGCGAGCCGGCCGTACTGTTCGGGTTGGGGTAACCACGTCTGGCCGCTGGGCGAGAAGCCAAAGCCGGGGGCGTCGGCCTGCCACGGCATGGGTATGCGACAGCCGTCGCGTCCGGCCTCCGCTCCCTCCGTGCGGAAGAAGGCGGGGTCCTCACGCACGGCGTCGTCGAGCGCCATGTGTTCGGGAAGCCCGAGCTCCTCGCCCTGGTAGATGTAGCACGAGCCGGGCAACGCGGCCTGGAGCACGTGCGCCGCGAGCGCGCGGTTGAAGCCTAGCTCGGCGTCCGGTTGGGTGTCGGTGGGGCGGATCCCGTTCGGGCCCTTGCCCGTGACGGGCAGGCCCATGCGAGAGGCCGCGCGCACGACGTCGTGATTGGAGAGCACCCAGGTGGTGGGCGCTCCGACCGAGTCCATGGCGGACAGGGAGTCGGCGATGACGCAACGGTAGGAGTCGACGTCGTAGGGCGCGCACAGGAAGTCGAAGTTGAAAGCCTGGCTCATCTCGTCGGGGCGGACGTAGTTGGCCAGGTCGGTTAGCTCATCGACCCATGCCTCAGCGACGAGCGCGCGGTCCGGACCGTACTCGTCGAGCACGCTTCGCCACTCGCGGTAGATGTCATGGACGCCGGGGCGGTTCCAGTGTGGGGGCCGCGGGGCGTCGCCGATCCCGGAGACCATCGCCACCTCGTAGTCCCAGTTGGGTAGCTCGCGGTCTTTGACGAGCCCGTGGGCGACATCGATGCGGAAGCCGTCAACACCGCGGTCGAGCCAGAAGCGCAGGATGTCGCGGAATTCGGCGCGCACGGCCGGGTTGTCCCAGTTGAGGTCGGGCTGGCTGGAATCGAACAGGTGCAGGTACCACTGCCGGTCATTGGCCCAGGGGGAGCCGGGCGCGTCGGCCCGCTCGCACACCCGCGTCCATGCCGCCTTGCCGAACACCGAGCCCCAGTCGTTGGGGATCTCATCGCCGTCGCGGAACCAGTACAGCTCCCGCTCGGGGCCGGAGGGGTTAGCGAGCGCCGCCTGGAACCAGGCGTGCTGGTCGGAGGTGTGGTTGGGGACCATGTCCACGATGATTCTCAACCCGCGCTCGTGGGCGGCGTCGATGAGCGCCTCGGCGTCGTCGTTCGTGCCGAACATAGGATCGACCCTGCGGTAGTCGGCGACGTCATAGCCGGCGTCCTTTTGCGGGGAGACGTAGAAGGGGCTGATCCAGACGGCGTCGGCGCCGAGGTCCTTGAGATAGTCCAGCTTCGAGATGATTGCGCGCAGGTCGCCGATCGCCCCGTCCGAGGAGGCGAAGGAGCGAGGGTAGATCTGGTAGATGACGGCCTCGCGCCACCACTGGCCGGGGGCGCTTTGAGCGTGAAGGGGCATGGGTGTCCTTAAAGGTGTGTTGGCGGGTTGTCTTAGTGTCGGCTCGTGGATTCTCGGACGATGAGCTCGGGTTCGAACTTCATCTTGCCCACGTTGGCCGGGGTGCCCCCGATCATCGACAAGAGCGTGGAGACGGCGGCCTCCGTCATCGTCTTGATCGGCTGGCGCAGCGTGGTCAGCGGTGGGTCGGTGAAGCTGGCGAACGGCGTGTCGTCGTAGCCGACCACCGATACGTCTTGCGGCACCTGAAGCCCGATCGAGCGGCAGTAGCGGACCACGCCGAGCGCCATGAGGTCCGAGCCACAGATGATCGCGGTGCATCCCGTGCCGATCAGCTGGGAGGCGGCGAACTGGCCGCCCGAGACGGTGTACAGGGTGTGGATGACGCGCGGCTTTTCGTAGGGTAGTAGCTCGCGCATCGTCTCGAGGTAGGACTCGGTCTTGTCCCGTGAGGGGAAAAAGCGGATCGGTCCGGAGGCCAAGCCGATCTTCGTGTGACCGAGCGTGATGAGGTGGCGGATCGACTGGCGGACGGCCGAGGTGTCGTCGGCGGAGAAGTCCGGGTTGGTCAGGGCCGGGTTGGCGCCGTTGATCGTGATGAAGGGAATGCCCAGGTCGCTAATGCGTTCGTAGCGGGCGGTGTTCGCGGTGGAATCGGCGTGCAGGCCGGAGATGAAGGCGAAGCCGGAGACCTGCTGGCTAATCATGGCATCGACGTAGGAATCCTCGGTGGCCCCGCCGGCCATCTGAGTCCCGAGCAGGGGAGTGTAACCCTGGAGCGTCATGAGGTTGGCGATCTGCTGGGTGAACAGTGGGAAGACGGGGTTGGTCAACTCGGGGACGATAATGCCGATCTGGCCGCCGTTGCGTTTGCGTAGCATCTCGGGGCGTTCGTAGCCGAGCAGATCGAGGGCGGCGATGACGGCCTGCCGCGTCTCGCTGGCCACGGAATCCTTGCCGTTGAGGACGCGGGAGACTGTTGCGGTGGACACCCCTGCCTGTGCAGCGATGTCGGAAAGACGAATCTTACGTGCCACGGTATCTCCAAGTCGTCGTTGATCTCATAGAGAGCCTAGCGTCTTTTCAAAAATCTTGCTTGATACTTGCATAAATCGCTGCCCCCGGAAGTGGGTAAACTGCGGAAATGCGCGGTTTTTGCGTCTTCACGCCCCCGCGATTCTTGCATGATGACTGTAAACCCTTGCAAAGATCTTTCCGGGACGTATGATCAAAGACACGCGGAAGGAAGCGAGCAATGAAGCTCACCGTTCTGGTTCGTTTCACCGCATCGCAACACTTAAAGAGGAGAGAAAATGCGAAGGAGCATTGCGCTTATCGCGAGCGCCGGCCTAGCGCTGACACTGGCCGCCTGTTCAGATAACAACTCGTCCGGCTCGGAGACCACCTCCGCTGGAACCCAGACCACCACCAAGGCACCCGCCGGCGGCGGCAAGCTGACGATTTGGACCGACGCCAACCGCGAGCCGGCCTTCAAGATCGCAGCCGATAACTACAAGGCAGACACCGGCAACGAGGTCGAGCTCGTCGTCAAGGAGAACGACCAGATGCGTTCGGAGTTCGCCTCGCAGGCAGCGGCAGGCAAGGGCCCGGACATCGTCTTCGGTGCCCATGACTGGCTCGGCGAGTTTGTCACCAACGGCCTCGTGGCCCCGGTCGAACTCGGCGACAAGGCTGGCGACTTCAACAAGCTGGCCGTCGACGCCTTCACCTACCAGGGCGCCACCTACGGCGTGCCCTACGCCGTGGAGAACCTCGCCATCTTCCGCAACGCCGACCTTGTGGATTCCACCCCGGCCACCTTCGACGAAATGATCGCCAAGGGTAAGGGAGCCGGCACCGAGTACCCGTTCATCATGCAGGTGGGTGCCGACGGCGACCCGTACACGATGTACCCCTTCGAGGCATCCTTCTCCGGCCCGGTCTTCGCGCTCGACGGCCAGAACAACTACACCTCCGAGCTCAACCTCGGCGGCGACAAGGGCAAGGCCTTCGCCCAGTGGCTCTCCGACAACGGCGAGAAGGGCACCGGCGTGCTCGACACCAACATCACCTATGACATCGCGGTTGACGCCTTCAAGTCCGGAAAGTCCCCCTACATCCTCGGTGGCCCGTGGATGATCGCGGACTTCAAGGGCATGAACATCGCCGTCGATCCGATCCCGGCCACCGGCGACAACCCGGCCTCCCCGTTCCTGGGCGTCCAGGGTGGTTTCATCAACGCCGGCTCGGCCAACCAGCTGCTCGCCACCGACTTCCTCGTCAACTACGTCGGTTCGAAGCAAGTCCAGGACAAGCTCTACGAGATCGGCCAGCGCCTGCCCGCTCTGACCGCCTCCGCTAACGACGCGACCACCGATCCGCTCATGGCTGGCTTCGCCGCCGCGGGCAAGGAGGCTCTCCCGATGCCGTCGCTGCCCGAGATGGGCGCCGTGTGGGGCTTCTGGGGCAAGACCGAGTCGCAGATCATCGCCGGCGACGCCGATCCCGCGGGTGTGTGGGACAAGATGATTACTGACATCAAGGCAGAGATGAATAAGTAGCCATCGATGGAGAAGTGCCGGCCAGTCGTCGCTGACGGGCCGGCACTTGTCCTAGGACCGAAGGAGTAACTTTGTCTTCGATGACAGTTCAGTCCGAGGCGAACAAGGGTAGGAAGCAGCGCCGCGAGGAGCTCCGAAAGCGGGACTCGCACGCGACCAACTGGTCGGTTGGCTTCATCACCAAGCTTGTTCTCATGGCATTGGTTAATGCCCTCGGCATCTATATTGTTTTCACCGCGTACACGCTGGGTTCGTGGGTGGTTGCCACCCTCATGCTCATGGTGCTCCTGGCCGTTGACTGGGTGTACTTCTCCAAGCGCACACTTGCCCTGAAGTACCTCGCGCCCGGCCTGGTGTTCCTGTTGATCTTCCAGGCGTTCACGATCGTCTACACCGGCTACATCGCATTCACCAACTATGGCCACCAGCACACCCTTTCCAAGGACCAGGCCATCGACGCCCTCATTTTGCAGAACGCCTTCAAGCGGGTGGAGGGTTCGCCACAGTACCCGCTCGCTATCGTCGAAAAGGGCGGCGAGCTTGGATTCGCCGTCATCGACGACGGCGATCTGTTGGTCGGCACCGCCGACACCCCGCTGAAGAAGGCCTCGGGCAAGACGGAGGGCAACACCATCACCGCCGTCGACGGCTGGGATATCATCCCGGTCTCGAGCCTGGCCGAGCGCCAGCAGGAGGTCATCGAGTTGCGCGTGCCGTTGACGGACAACCCGGAGGACGGCACGATCGGCACCCAGACCGGCTCGACCGCCTTCCAGTTCACCTCCACGCTGCGCTACGACGAGGCGAGCGACACGATGACGAACACCGAGACGGGGCAGACCTACAAGGCCAACGGGGAGACGGGCTTCTTCGAGGCGGAGGACGGCTCCACGCTGAACGTGGGCTGGCGCGTCGGGGTTGGCTTTGACAATTTCGTCAAGGGCTTCTCGGACGGGCGTTACGCCCAGCCCTTCGTCAAGGTCCTCATCTGGAACGTCCTGTTCGCGTTTTTCTCCGTGCTGACCACCTTTGTGCTCGGCATGATCCTGGCGATCGTGATGAATGACGAGCGGATGAAGGGACGCAAGATCTACCGCACGATCATGCTACTTCCCTACGCTTTCCCGTCCTTCATGACGGCGTTCCTCTTCGCGGGCCTCATGAACGCCAAGTACGGCTTCTTCAACGAGATGCTGGGCACGGCGATCCCGTGGCTGACCGACCCGACGATGGCGAAGGTCTCCGTGATCCTCGTGAACCTGTGGATGGGCTTCCCCTACATGTTCCTCATCGTCACGGGCGCGCTGCAGTCTATCCCCGGTGACCTCGTGGAGGCGGCGAAGATTGACGGCGCGAACACCTACCAGGTGTGGCGCAACGTGACCTTCCCACAGCTGATGATTGCCTTGACGCCGCTGCTCATCTCATCCTTCGCGTTCAACTTCAACAACTTCAACCTGATCTACATGTTGAATGGGGGAGGTCCGTCGATGTCGGACGCGTCGGTGCCGGTTGGACACACGGATATCCTCATCTCCATGGTCTACAAGATTGCGGGCCTGACGGGCGAGGCGCTGCCGAACTACGGCCTGGCCGCGGCCATGTCGCTGGTGATCTTCCTGATCGTTGGAAGCGTGTCGCTGTACTCGTTCAAGAAGTCGAACTCGCTGGAAGGACTGAAGTAGATGACTGACACTTTGGCACAGCCTCAGGCGGGTCAGCTTGAGGTGGCACAAAATAAGATGAGCTTCGGCCGGTGGTTCCGTGAGCTCGGGTTCCGGCACGTGGTGGGCATGATCGCGGTGATCTATGCGGCTTTCCCGATCGTCTACATCGTCTCAGCGGCGCTGAACCCGAATATCTCCACCACCCTCACGGGAGCGAACTCGCTCTTCTCCGATGTCTCGTTTGAGAACATCACCGAGCTGTCCGACACCATGTTCTGGACCTGGCTGAAGAACACGTTGATCATCGGCGTGGCGACGTCGGTGGGTACCGTGCTCATGGGCGCTGCGGCGGCCTACGCGTTCTCGCGTTACCGCTTCAAGGGCCGCAAGGTCACGCTCATGTCGCTCATGATCATCCAGATGTTCCCGCAGTTGCTGACCTTCGTGGCCATCTTCCTGCTGTTGACCACCCTGGGTGACATCATCCCGTGGCTGGGAATCGACTCGAAGATCGCGCTGATCGCCGTCTACTGGGGTGGGGCGCTGGGAGCGAACACCTTCCTCATGTACGGCTTCTTCAATTCGATCCCGATGGAGCTCGATGAGGCGGCGAAGATCGACGGCGCGTCTCACTCCCAGGTCTACTGGACGATCATCATGCCGCTTGTCATCCCGATCCTCGCGGTGGTCGGCCTGCTGTCCTTCATCTCCGCGTTCAACGATTTCATCCTGTCGAGGACCATCCTCACCAGCCAGGAGAACTGGACGTTGGCCGTGGGCATGAACCTGTGGGTTGGCGGCAACGACAAGCACTGGGAGTGGTTCACCGCAGGTTCGATCATCTCGGCCCTGCCGATCCTGCTGCTGTTCCTCTTCCTGCAGAAGTACATCGTTTCCGGCCTGACCGGAGGCGCTGTCAAGGGCTAAGGATTCTTTCCTCGCCTTATCCCGGCTCGGCCCCGCGCTCTCGCGCGGGGCCGAGCTTGTTATGTGCGGTGGGACGGGGTCAGGGGCGGCCCGGCGCTACTGGGACTCAAACGTGGCCCAGGCGCGCACCGGCAGACCGTTCGCCTCTGCAATCTTCGGCCAGCCGATGGAAATGAGCGCCCCGCGCACCGGAACCTGGTCGAGGTTGGCCAGCAGCTCGAGCTGGAACAGTCCGAGCCCGAGCACGTGCCGCTCCACGGCCAGATCCCCGGCCGCCGCACAGGCGAGGGCCGGATCAGTGTCGAGAGTCTCGTGCCCGATGCCGATCACCTTTCGCTCGGCGAGTGCGCTGACCGCCTCCTTTGACCATCCTGGCGAGTGAAGCGCGCCGTCGTCGTCGGCATTGCAAAGCGCAGCGCCGTTGGGCCAGCGCTTGTGCCAGTCGGAGCGGAAGGCCACGAAACTACCGGCCGGGATGGGCCCGTACTCGGCCTCGTGAGCCTCGATGTCCGCCGCCGTCAGCGCAAAGTCCGGGTTCTTCGCCACTTCCTCGTGCTTGTCGACGACGACGAGCGGCAGCACCGCCTGGTCCACCCCGAAGTCGCGGGCAAGTGCGCCGCCTTGGTGGAAGTGACCGGGAAAGTCGATGTGAGTGCCGAACTGGCCGGGGAAGGTCTGGCGCTGGATGCGCAGATTGTAGGGCGAATCGAAGTCAAGGATGGTGGTGTTGAGTTCGATCGCGCCGTCGGGCATGCCACCCCAGTAGGGGGAGTTCTCGTCGAGTTCGTGCGTGAGATCCACGCGGGTCAGCTTGAGGTTCCATAAAGACATGGGGGTTCCTGCCAATCTATTGATAGTGAGGTGAGCTCATGAGGTTGGTGGCCGGGCGCCGGGCGCTAGAGCTGCTCGCGCACCTGCGTAGCGGCCGCCACCAGGTTGCGCAGCGTCTGCTCGGTCTCGGCGTAGGCGCGGGTCTTGAGCCCGCAGTCTGGGTTGACCCACAGGTGGTCGGGGGCGACGTTCTCCAGCGCGGCGCGGATGAGGTCGACCAGCTCGGCGGTCTGCGGCACCCGCGGGGAGTGAATGTCCCACACTCCCGGCCCGATGTCATTGGTGAAGGCGCCCTCGACCGACTCGAGTAGCTCCATGCGCGAGCGCGCGGCTTCCACGGAGGTGACGTCGGCGTCGAGACCGGCGATCGCGCCGATGATCTGGTTGAACTCGGAGTAGCACAGGTGCGTGTGGATCTGGGTGTCCTCCCGCACGCCCGAGGTGGCGAGTCGGAAGGCGCCGACCGACCAGGCGAGGTAATCCTCGTGCTCGTCCGCGTCAAGCGGCAGGAGCTCGCGCAACGCCGGCTCATCGACTTGGATGATCGTGATGCCCTTGGCTTCCAGGTCGGCCACCTCGTCGCGTAGCGCGAGGGCGATCTGGTCGGCTACCTCGCGCAGCGGGATGTCGCGGCGCGGGAAGGACCATGCGATGATGGTCACCGGTCCGGTGAGCATGCCCTTGACAGGTTTGCTGGTGAGCGACTGGGCGTATTCGATCCATTCTCCGCCCAGCGACTGGGTACGGTAGACATCTCCCCACAGGATCGACGGGCGCGTGCAACGCGAGCCGTAGGACTGCACCCAGCCGTTGTGGGTGACGGCGAATCCCTCCAGCAGCTCGGCGAAGTACTGAACCATGTCGTTGCGCTCGGCTTCGCCGTGGACGAGGACGTCCAGCCCGATCTCTTCTTGCAACTCGACGACATGCTTGATCTCGTTCCTTAGCACCTCCCGGTAGCCGGCTTCGTCCAGCTCTCCCGAACGCCGCTTGGCTCGTGCCACGCGTAGCTCGCTGCGCTGGGGGAAGGAGCCGATCGTCGTCGTTGGCAGGAGGGGCAGGTCGAGGCGAGCACGCTGGAGGGCGCGGCGCAGGGCGGCATCCCCTCGGCGTCGATCCTCTGGACGCAAGGCGGACGTCCGCTCACGGACGCTGGAGACCGTCACGCCCTCGGCGCCGGCGCGCTGATCGAGCGCGGCGGTGGAGGCGGCGATCTCATCCGCGATGGCGTCCCAGCCCTCGCGAAGGCCACGGCCGAGGGTGACGATCTCCGTGACCTTCTCGTCGGCAAACGCGAGCCAGTTGTGCAGATTCGTGTTGAGTGGCTCCTCCCACGCCTCACCTTCGAGGGTGTGCGGGACGTGCTGGAGCGATGTCGTCGTGCTGGCAACCACCGTCGCGCCCGTGGCCCGCGCCCGCTCGAGCTTGTCCCCGGCCTGGCGAAGGTTCGTGCGCCAGATATTGCGCCCGTCCACGACGCCGGCCGCGATCGTCACGCCCTCAGCCTTCGCGCCATCGGGCAGGGTGCCGCGGTCGAGGTCCACGCCGATCGCCTCCACACCCGTGCCCACCAGGGTCTGGAACGCGGCCGAGGAGTCGCCGTAGGGGACGGCAAGGAGGATGCGTGGGCGGGCCTCGAGCTTGGCAAGCTGGCCGTAGACGGTGGCGGCGAGCTTCGTGAGGCGGGTCCGGTCGGCGGGCAGGTTATCGGTGGCAAGCGCCGGCTCGTCGAGCTGAACCCACGGCGCCCCGGCGTCGTGAAGATCGGCTAGGAGCGCGGCGTACGCGAGTGCGACGTCGTCGATGCGGGTGAGCGGGTCGAATCCCGGTTCGCTCTCGGTGCCCTTCGCGAGAGCAAGTAGCGTGACCGGGCCGACGACGACGGGGCGCACCGTGTAGCCCGCCTCGGCTGCCTCGGTGAAGCGCTCGACGATCTGGCGGTCGGTGTAGGCGACGTCGGTGGTCGAGTCGATCTCGGGGACGATGTAGTGGTAGTTCGTGTCGAACCACTTCGTCATTTCGTTGGCCGGGTGGGTGGCGTCCCCGCGGGCGGCGGCGAAGTAGGCGTCGAGGCCGTCGAGGTCGGCGAAGCGACCGGGGATGATTCCGGTGAGGAAGGCGGCATCCAACACCTGGTCGTAGTAGGTGTGCGAGTCGGGGATCGCACCCGGATCGGTCAGGCCCAGCTCGGTGAGCCGGGCGTAGTTGGCAAGACGCAGCTGGCGGGTTGCCTCAAGGAACTCCTCCTGGGTGGTCCGAGAAGCCCAGTAGGATTCGAGGGCGCGCTTAAGCTCGCGGTGAGCGCCGATGCGGGGATAGCCGAGAATGGTCGAGGGCAGAGTCATGGAAAGATCCTTCACTGTGTTGAGGTGTGGTTGGTGTTTCTTGGGTGCGGACATGGGGTGAGTCGTTTAGGCATCGTGCTCGTTTGCGACAATGTCCATGACGGCCAGGGCTGGGACGGCCTTGTTGAACGTGTAGAGGTGAACGCCGGGGGCTCCACCGTCGAGTAGTTCGAGGGCGAGGTCGGCGGCGATGCGCACGCCGATCCGTTCCTCCTGCGCGGGCGAGTCGGCCCGGGCGAGGGCGTCAAGAACCTCGGGGGAGGCCTCCACGCCGGTCAGTTCCTGGGTGCGTAGCACGCGACGGATCTGGGTGGGCGGGAGGATGCCCGGAACGATCGGGATGGTGACCCCGGCCGCGCGGGCCAGCTCCACGAAGCGGGTGAACTCGGCGGCGTGCCAGGAGAACTGGCTGATCGCGAAGTCGGCGCCGGCCACCTGCTTGTGGACGAGACGCTCGACCTCGGCCTCCGGCGTCGTGCCCGCGGCCGGGTTGCCTCCGGGGAAGGTGGCCACCGCGACGCGGATCGGTTGGAGCGCGCTCTGCAGGGCGAGGGACGCCGAGCGGGCGCTTCGCTTGTAGTCGACCTCGCGGATGAGGCGGATGAGGTCGGTGGCCCGCACGAGCGCGTCGTCGGCCGGCGACCAGCCCGGCTTGTTGACCGGGGGATCGCCGCGCAGGGCGAGGAAGGTGCGCACGCCCGAGTCGAGGTAGTCCGTGACGATCTGCGTGATCTCCTCGATTGATGTGCCCACGCAGGTCAGGTGCGCGATCGGGGGAGTGGGCACGTGGCGGGCGAGGATCTCTGTGACGGCCCGGGCTCCGCGCCGATCCTGGCCAGCCGCACCGTAGGTGACGGAGATGAAGTTTGGCCGGGCGTCCACCAGCTGCTTGACCGTGGTCCAGAACTTCGGGGCCGCCTGCGGGTTGCGCGGCGGCATCACCTCAAAGGAGGTGGTGATGTGGGAGGGGAGCTGGTGGCTGGTTTGGGCGGGTAGCCAGCCGAACGACGCCGGAGAGGGCCCTGGATCGCTCGCGGCCGGCCCCGTGTCGGGGGAGGCGGTCGCAGCGTTGGAAGGTGCAGGGGTAACGGGTTGAGGGGTAGCGGTATGGGTAGCCATGATCATCCTGAAAAACGTAGGATGTGGGCTCAAACAGTCTCGATCTGCGAGGCTGCTTGCTTCGAGGTAAGTGCTACGAGCGCCTGCGCGCCCAACGTGCGCAGGAACCTAGCACACGTGCATTCGCGCAACGAAACGGGCAGTCATGACGGACTGGGCGTTGGTGTGCGCGTAAATGTTCATGGCGTCAATATAGCGCGGATCTCTCCGGCTGTCCAAAGGGTGCGCGGGTTGTCTCATATATTGGAGTCGCGCAGATCGGCGCTCCCGGAAAATCTTGGTCCGTGCCTTTCATGGTCAGCCTCCGGCGACGCAGGAATTCTCTGGGCGTATAAACAGTGAGTCGCTCACCAGGGTGAGCGACTCACTGAGCGGTGGGGAGGCCGGCTCGCCGGCACTACTAACGTGCCACGGCGGCCACTTCCGGGTCGGGCTGGCCGGTGATGCGATTGCGTAGGTCGCGCCTGAAGACCTCGATGACCCACATCCAGATGGCGTGGCCGGGGATCTCCGATAAGTGTTCTTGCCACGGCTGATTCCACGGCGCCGGGACGACACCCATCAGTGGCATGAGAACCGCGTGGAAGACAAACCAGATGAGGACGCCGAATGCGACGCCCTGCCACAGCTTCACGCCCGGGTAAACCTCCGCGATCAGGCAGTAGAGCACCGCGAAGAAGATGGCAAAACCGAAGTGAATGAGGAAGGATACCCACGGCAGGCCGTCGTTGCCGTTGAAGGTGTAGGACGCGTGAGTGGTCTGATCGGACAGGCCGAGGAGCTCCAAGAAGGCTTGCGGCGGGTTGGTCGCGTTGCGTTCGGGGGTGCGTGGTGGGAGCGGAACCTCCCAGCCGAACTTGATGATGGCAGAAACAATTCCACCGATGAGGCCGACAAGCGCGGCCACTTTGTAGTTACGTCGAGTGACGTCAGTCTTTGTCCACATGCCCACGATTATCCCAGCTGCGAAACCCATAATGCCAGCTCACGTCCTCAGCGTCACATGCGGTCCGCCTCGGCCCATCGGGCAAAGCACCGCCCGCGGTCGGCACAGAAAAGCGGCCGATTAAACCACCGGCCGCGGCGCGGACGGGCCGGCAGAGCTGGGTAAGGGCAGACGGGTGTGGGGCTATTTCCTCACCGGAGATAGCCCCACACCCGTTCAGCCTAGCCACATCGCCGGCGCGGCCTGTCTACTTCTTGGGGGTCAGGTAGACGACTCCGTAGGGTGGTAGCTGGACCACCGCGGAGTTCGCGCGGCCCGCGTACTCCACTGGCTCGGTTTCCACCTGACCGAGGTTGCCCACGCCCGAGCCGCCGTACTCGACGGCGTCGGTGTTGAGGATCTCCTCCCACACGCCCTCGAAGGGAAGGCCGATGCGGTAGTCGTTGTGCGGGACCCCGGAGAAGTTGCACACCACCGCCACGAAGTCCTCCTCGTCTTTGGACTTGCGCAGGTAGGCGAGCACGTTGTGGTCAGAGTCGTTGACTTCGAGCCACTCGAAGCCGTGGTTGGTGAAGTCGTCGCTCCACAGGGCCGGGTGCTCGCGGTAGATGTCGTTGAGGCGCTTGACGCAGGACATCACCCCGTCGTGACCCGGATTGTCGGTCAGCCACCAGTCCAGGCTCTTGCCCGAGTTCCACTCATCGATTTGGGCGAACTCCTGGCCCATGAAAAGTAGCTTCTTGCCCGGATGGGACCACTGGTAGCCGAGTAGCAGGCGAACGCCCGCGAGCTTCTGCCAGTGATCGCCCGGCATCTTCGAATACAGCGAACCCTTGCCGTGGACCACCTCGTCGTGCGAGAGCGGCAGGAGGAACTGCTCGGAGAAGGCGTAGACGAGGGAGAAGGTCAGTTCGCCGTGGTGCCACTTGCGGTTGATCGGCTTTTCTTCCATGTAGCGCAGGGTGTCGTTCATCCACCCCATGTTCCACTTCAGCCCGTAGCCGAGGCCGCCCTGGTCCGTCATGCCGGTCACGCCACCCCACGACGTCGATTCCTCGGCGATCATCATGATCCCCGGGTGGGTACGGTAGGCGGTGGCGTTAGATTCCTGGATGAAGGAAATTGCCTCCAGGTTCTCCCGCCCACCGTAGACGTTGGGTTGCCACTGGCCGTCTTGGCGCGAGTAGTCGAGGTAGAGCATGGAGGCCACGGCGTCCACCCGCAGGCCGTCCACGTGGAATTCCTCCAGCCAGAAAAGCGCGTTAGCCACGAGGAAGTTGCGCACCTCGCGTCGGCCGAAGTTGAACACGTAGGTACCCCAGTCGGGCTGCTCGCCACGCAGCGGGTTCGGATCCTCGTAGAGCGGGGTGCCGTCGAAGCGGGCGAGGGCCCACTCGTCCTTCGGGAAGTGGGCGGGCACCCAGTCCATGAGGACGCCGATGCCGGCCTTGTGCAGCTCGGAGATGAGGTAGCGCAGGTCGTCAGGCTCCCCGTAGCGTGCGGTGGGCGCGTAGTAGGAGGTGACCTGGTATCCCCACGATGGGCCGAACGGGTGCTCGGCGAGCGGCATGAACTCAACGTGGGTGAACCCGGTGTACTTCAGGTGCCCGATGAGCTGCTCGGCGGCTTCGCGGTAGGACAGGCCCTGGCGCCAGGAGCCCAGGTGTAGTTCGTAGATCGAGACCGGGCCGGAGTGCGGATCGGTCTGCGTCCGCTTCTCCATCCATTCCTCGTCGTCCCACTCGAAGTGGGACTCGGTGATGATCGAGGCTGTCGACGGCGGGGCCTCCGTACGCCGAGCCATCGGATCGGCCTTCTGGTGCCAGCTGCCGTCGGCGTACTGGATCTCAAACTTGTAGCGCTGGCCTTCCTCGGCGCCGGGGATGAAGAGCTCCCAGATGCCGGAGGTGCCCATGGTGCGCATGGCGGAGGCGATGCCGCTCCACGAATTAAAATCGCCGATCACGCGCACCGCGCGCGCATTGGGCGCCCACACGGAGAAGCTGGTGCCGTGGACCGGGCCCATCGGGGTGTCGTAGGTGTGAACGTGAGCGCCGAGCACCTTCCATAACTGCTCGTGGCGCCCCTCAGAGAAAAGGTAGCGGTCCACCTCGCCGATGGTGGGCAGGAACCGGTAGCCGTCGTCGGTGGTGGCTTCGAAGTCGCCGTAGGTGGCGCGCACCTGGTAGGTGGGCACCTCCCCGCCCGGTATGACGGCCACCCACACCCCGTTCCATTCGTGAACGGCGGGATATTCGGCGTCAGGAGTGACGATCGTGACCGAGTCCGCCAGCTGGCGGCTCACTCTGATCGTGACGGCTTCACCGTTGGTGTGCGGCCCAAGGACGTCATGCGGCGAATGGTGGACCCCATTAGAAACGGCGTCAAGAACGTCATGGGAGACAGACATCGGTACTGGTTCAGTCATGTCAGGCTTCCTTCATTGTGCTGGCTAATGGCACCATTCTACGTCGGATTACCCGTTCTGGCCGGCTATCAAGCGAAGTACTCCCCGCACCGGAATCTCCAGCCACGCGGGCCGGCTCGCGGCCTCATAGCTGACCTCGTACAGGGCCTTGTCCAAGATCAGGGCGTCGAGCAGGCGCCGCTCGGAGCCGTCGATGTGCCCGTAGCCGGACATGAACGCCTCCTGCGCACGTCGGGTCCAGCGCCCCAGCTCGTGGCGGTCGCCGCCGGCGAGCTCAGCCGAACCCCCGGCGTAGTCGAAAGAGCGCAGGATGCCGGCGACGTCGCGTAGCGCGAGGTCCGGCTGGACCCGCTCGGCGAGTGGGCGCAACGGCTCGCCCTCGAAGTCAAGCGCCACCCAGCCGCGCCCCGGGGCGCGCAGAACCTGGCCGAGGTGGTAGTCGCCGTGGATACGCTGCAGCGCCGGCCAGCCCACCTTGAGCGCCCCGGAGAACACGGCCTCAATCTGGTCATGGTAGGGGAGAAGGGCGGGGGCGTGGGTGAGGGCCGCCGCTGCCCGCTCGCGCCACTGGCTCACGATCTGGGCCCGCATCGCGGCCGTCGCCTCCACCGTGGGGAAGGCAGCCGCGAGCTGGCGGTGAATGTCTCGCGTGAGGGCGCCGAGCGCCTCAATCTCGGCCTTCTGCGTGAACGACGTCGTCCTCGCCAGCTGGCCCTGAATGACCTGCCACGCGTCGGTAGCGCCAACGAGGAACTCCTGGGCAACGAGCATGTCGGTGCCTGCCGGCCCCGACGGCGTGCCCCACGTTCCGCGCACGGACCCGTATTGGCGCGGGACGGCTCGCGAACCGGAGGCGTCGAGCGCGCTGAGCAGCTCCACGTCAGGGTTTGCCCCGTCCGACAGGACGCGGAAGACCTTGAGGATGATCCCGGCCGAGCCCGCCTCCTCCGGTTCGGCGAAACGGTAGACGATGGACGTGTTCGACTGCTCGGAGGTGAGTTTGGCGGCGTTCGCCACGCGTGCGGCGGGCCGGATCGGGCGAGCCTCCAGCCTCAGACCCGCCGTGTTTGAGGCCGCGGCGGGTGCGCCGTCGTCAGCCTGCGCGGCAAACTGGCCGGCGTAGACCGCGCCGAGCAGGGCGGCCTGACCGTCGGCGTCGTCGGTGGCGTCAAAGACGCCGATCGCTCCGCCCTGCGCCCGAAACGTCAGCGGCACCGAGAACGTCAGCTCCCCGCAGCGCACCAGGAAGATCTCCGTACGAGCCTGCCCCTTCGCGAGCAACGCGCTCGGTCCGAACTCGACGGGCGCGTCCGGGTCGCCGGTGAACCAGCGCGCAGCCGTCATCCAGGCCCGCGTCGCGCCGGCGAGGGCCTCGGGCGTAAGATCCTCGATCACCCCGATCATGCGCTCTCACCTTCCATCGGTGCGGGATCGCCCGCGCCGGGCGGGGTCAGCTCGAGCCAGAAGAAGTCGCGCGAGCCGAGCGTCATCGGGTACCTCCCATCCGCGCCGATCGCGGGGAAGCCGGCTCCACCGAACACGTCACGCACGTTCCACCCCGCGTACTGTGGCACCTCCACGACGGCGGCGCGTGCCGTGTTGGCCATGTTCATCACGCATAGCATCGCCTGCTCGGCGTTGGCGCGGGTGAAGGAGAGCACCGCCTCGTTGCCTGACTCGCGCAGCGTGAAGTCGCCGTTGCCGAGCACCGGGTAGCGCCTGCGAACCTGCAAGGCCCCGCGCATCCAGTGCAACAACGACGCCGGCTGGGCCAGCTGCGCCTCGACGTTGATCGCCTGATAGTGGTAGACCAGCGACTGGATTGTCGGCAGGTAGAGCTTGCCGGGGTCAGCGGTGGAAAAACCGGCGTTGCGGTCCGGGGTCCACTGCATGGGCGTGCGCACGGAATCGCGGTCGGGCAACCAGATGTTGTCGCCCATCCCGATCTCGTCCCCGTAGTATAGGCACGGCGAACCCGGCAGCGAGAGCAGCAGCGCGTTGGCCAGTTCGATCTCGGCGCGCGAATTGCCGAGCAGGGGTGCCAGACGACGCCGGATGCCCACGTTCGCCCGCATCCGCGGATCTTCGGCATACCAGCCGTACATCTTGGCGCGCTCCTCGGTGGAGACCATCTCGAGGGTGAGCTCGTCGTGGTTGCGCAAGAACGTGCCCCACTGGGTGCCCGCCGGGATCGCGGGGCTAGACGCAAGGATGTCACGGATCGCGGTGGCGCGCTGGTCACGCAGGGCATAGAAGATGCGCGGCATGACGGGGAAGTGGAAGCACATGTGGCACTCGGGCGTAAGCTCATCTCCGAAGTAGGCCACCACATCCTCCGGCCACTGGTTGGCCTCGGCGAGCATGATCTTCCCCGGAAACTCCGCATCCAGCATTGCGCGAAGCTCGGCCAGGTAGGCGTGCGTGCGCGGCAGGTTCTCCCCGTTGGTGCCTTCCTCCTCGAAAAGGTAAGGAACGGCGTCGAGCCGGAACCCGTCGACCCCGAGCCGTGCCCAGAAGCGCACCACGTCCTTGATCGCCTCCCGCACCTCACGATTGTCATAGTTCAAATCCGGCTGATGGGAGAAGAAGCGGTGCCAGAAGTACTGGCGGCGCACCGGGTCAAACGTCCAGTTGCTTGCCTCCGTGTCGATGAAAATGATGCGGGCGTCCGGGTAGCCCGTGTCGTCGTCTCGCCACACATAGAAGTCCCCGAAAGGGCCCTCCGGGTTGGAACGCGAGGACTGGAACCACGGATGCTGGTCGGAGGTGTGGTTGACCACCAGGTCTGTGATGATGCGGATTCCGCGCCGGTGGGCCTCCTCGATGAGCTCCCCGAACTCCTCGATCGTGCCATATTCGGGTGCGATCGCGGTGAAGTTTGAGACGTCGTAGCCGCCGTCGCGCATGGGGGAGGGGTAGAAGGGGGGAATCCACAGGCAGTCCACGCCCAGCCACTGCAGGTAGCCCAGGTGATTGATCAGCCCGCGCAGGTCCCCGGACCCCGTCCCCGTCGAATCCCCGAACGCCCGCAGCAAGACCTCGTAGAAGACCGCGGTCTTGAACCAGTCCGGATCCTCGGACAGTCCAGGGAAATGATCAGAGTCGAAGTTCGTTTGGGCCACTAAGCCGCCTTTCGGTTAGAGAACCTTGACAGAGAGGATGTGCGCGACCGCGCCGTGCGGATCCAAGCTCACGTAGGGGTGATCGTCCCACCGGAAGGTGGCGCCGGTCAGCTCGTCGTAAACCTCGATCGCGGGCGACCCGTCCCAGTGGGCAGAGGTGCCGAACGCGGACAGGTCCAGATCGATGGTAGCCGAGTGGGTCTCAAACGGGTTGAGGTTGAGCACCACGATCACCATGTCGACCGAGCCGTCCGGCGACTCCTCCGGGTGAGTGACCTTACTGAAGCACAAGATGTTGTCATTATTCGTGGGGTTGATCCGCACGTTGCGCAGCCGGCGCAGGGCGAGGTGACGGCGTCGGATGTCGTTGAGCTTCGTGAGCAGATCCGAAATGCCGAAGGCCTTAGCCGAGGCCCAGTTTCGGTTCTTAAACTCGTACTTTTCGTTGTCGATCTGCTCCTCCGCGCCGGGGCGGGCCACGTTTTCCGCCAGCTCGTAGCCGCTGTAGATGCCCCACGTGGGTGAGCCAGTGGCCGCGAGGATGGCGCGGATCTTGAAAGCAGGCACGCCGCCGCGCTGCATGTACGGGGTGAGGATGTCGTGGGTGGTGGGCCAGAACGCCGGGCGCACCCGCGAATCGGACTGCGCCGCCAGCTCCCACAGGTAGTCCTCGATCTCCTTCTTCTCGTTGCGCCAAGCGAAGTAGTTGTAGGACTGGTGGAAGCCAATCGCGCCCAGGGTCTGCAGCATCGGCGGCTTCGTGAAGGCTTCGGCCAAGAAGATGACCTCCGGGTGCTTCTCGCGGAATTCCTCCAGCAGGCGCTTCCAGAACGTGACGGGCTTCGTGTGCGGGTTGTCCACGCGGAAGATGGTGACGCCGTGGGAGACCCACAGCTCGAGGATCCGTGTGATCTCCTGGTAGATCCCCTCCGGGTCATTGTCGAAGTTGAGCGGGTAGATGTCCTGGTACTTCTTCGGCGGGTTCTCCGCGTAGGCGATCGTTCCATCCACTCGGGTGGTGAACCATTCCGGGTGTTCCTTCAGCCACGGGTGATCCGGGGAGCACTGCAGGGCAATATCGAGCGCGACCTCCATGCCCAGCTCCTTGGCCCGCGCCACGAAGGCGTCAAAGTCCTCGAAGGTGCCCAGCTCGGGGTTGATCGCGTCGTGGCCGCCGTCGGCCGACCCGATCGCGTAGGGCGATCCCGGATCCTCCGGCGTGGAGTCAAGCGTATTGTTGCGTCCCTTCTTGTTCGTCTGGCCAATCGGGTGGATCGGGGTGAGGTAGATGACGTCGAAGCCCATCTCGGCGATCCGATCCAGGCCTTCGGTGGCGGTCTTTAGCGTTCCCGAGACCCACTTCTGTGCCGCCTCGTCGTAGTAGCAGCCCACCGAACGCGGGAAGATCTCGTACCACGAGCCCACGAGCGCGCGCTCGCGATCCACGTTCACCTTCAGTCGCGCTGACTCCGTGACCAGGTCGCGTAGCGGGTAGGCGGTGAGTGCCCGGCGGACGTCCTCCGACGTCGCCGCGGCGAAGCGCAGGTTGATCGGCACGCGATCGCGCTTCATGACCTCGATCGCGTCGCGGAGGATCTTTCGTTCCTCGCTGCGCGCGGGCATCTTCTCCATCGCGCGGGTCAGCACGCGCTCACCCTCAAGGAAGACCAGCTCGGTGTCTTGGCCCGCGTTGAGTTTGATGTTGGCGTCGTGGTACCACGTGGCAGCCGGATCCGACCAGGCCCGCACGAAGAACTCCCACTTTCCGGGGCGGGTGGGGGTGAGCCAACCCTTGTAGATGTTAAGGCCTGGGTGGGAGTCGTACATGATCGATTCCTGCACCTCGTGCCCCTCCGGGTCCACGAGCACCGCGGAGGCGCCGAACTGGTCGTGGCCCTCGCGGAACACGGTGGCCGTGACGGGGAAGGCCTCGCCCACGGTGCCCTTCGCCGGCCAGGCGCCGTTCTGTAGGCTCGGCTGGACGTCGACGATCGGAATGCGCCCCAGCGTCGGCACCGGCGTGGATGCGGCCTTGGCGCTGGCACGACGCGCGGTGGTGCGCGTCTTCCTCGCGGCGGGCTTCTTCGCCGGGGCCTTCGCGGTGGCCTTGGTGGCCGGCGTCGTCGCGGCATCGGTGGCCGGCGTTGCAGCCGCCGTGGTGGCAGCCTTAGCCGTGGCCGAGCTCTTCTTGGCGGGAGCCTTCTTGGCAGGAGCTTTAGCGGCGGTGGTCTTCTTGGCAGGGGCCTTGGCCGCGGCGGCCTTGGTCGCCGTTGCCTTGGCGGCGGGCTTGCCGGAGGCAGGAGCAGGAACAGCGGGCTGGGAAAAATCGTTGCTAGTCACGCCTTCATCCTATGCTAAAGGTCGCAGTTTTACTGCCGTTATTAGCCGGTATCGAAATGCTAGATGTGCGTGCGCATCACGGTGACCGGGTCACGGTAGGCGGCCACGACGCCGGGCGTGAAGGCGGCGAGCACCGCCGCGGCAACGGTGAGGATGAAGGTGGCCAGGGCAAACGTCCAGGGCACAGCCACGTCGCGGGTTGCCAGGACAATGTGGGCGCCGAGCACACCGACCGCCGCACCGAGCAGGGCAGAATAGGCCACCCGCAACTGGATGAAGGCCACGAGCTGGGATCGGGTGATGCCGAGCGTCCGGCGTCGTCCCAGGTCTCGGGCGTGAAGGAGGACGTCGGCGAATACCACGCCGAAGACGATAAGCAAGCCGGCACCCATTGTCCGCGCGACGTTCGCGGCTCCCGAGCTACGCAGGATCCCCATGAGCTTGAGCGATTCGGCCGCGGAGGCGGCCGCGGAGACCTTGGCGATTTCGATCCCAGGGTAGTCACCCACGACGTCGGAGACGTTCCGCTCCATGCCCGCCAGCGTCTCGAGGTTACGCGCGACCACGTGCAGGCGGGCGTAGGCATCGGCCCTGTCGGTGGAGATGGCATAGGAGTTGAGGTCGGTGAACGGCGGACGGGCCCTGAACGTGCCGACCACGGACCACTGCTGGCCGGCGGGGGATTCCACGTATCCGACCCCGTCGACAAGCCGCAGCGCCTCGAGCGCGCCGGGGCCGATGATGACTTCGTTGGGACCGGGCATTCTGCCCGCGGTCAAGGCGAGCGCGCCCTCGACGTCGCCCGAGATATGGGTCAACGGCACGGGCGTCGAATCCTGGCCGAGGTTGCCAGCCACGACGTCCTGCGGGGTGGTCATGGCGAGCGCGCGCTCAACGGAGGACAGCGAGCGCACCGTTTCCACGACTGTCGTGCCCAGCACCTGCTGCTCACCGTCAGTGAGCTTGAACGTGCGGGCCTCGGGGGCGGTCAGCGAGTTGCTAATGGAATCGTAGGTGGCGGCGCTTGAGCCCGCGCTTGCCATCGTGATGGCACCCATGCCGGCCGTCAGGAGCGCGATGAGGAGGGCCGCCACGGGGGAGGACCGGAAGGCGCGCCAGGATTCGGCGAGGAGCTCGACGATGTTCATAGGGCAAGCACCCTGTCGGCACGTTCCAGGACGACCGGATCGTGCGTGGCGATGACGACGGCTCGCCCCGAGGCGGCCATGTCGCCGAGAGCGTCGAGGACGATGGCGGACGTCTCGAAGCGTCCCTCGCGCGAATCCTTCGTGCAGAACTTCTTCGCTGAGGACGGCGCGGGGCGAGAGTGGTTCCCGATCGACCTTCAGCCCTACCTCGAAAATGAGGGTGGACACGAGGACGTCCTCGAGGCCTGCCCGGCGCTTCCCCCGAGCGATACTCTCTACGGGGTCCCGCTGAAGTAGCGGCAAAGGCCAGGAAGCCACGCCGACGATTTAAAAGGCATTGGACGATTGTGGGGCGATCTCCTCATTGACGGAGATCGCCCCACAATCGTCCAGTGGATTCCACCCGGACCAGATTCGCTCTTACGCGTCAGATCTTCTGCGGCTCGATCTTCCACACCTCACGCGCATAATCGCGGATCGTGCGGTCGGAGGAGAAGCGGCCAGATTCGATGATGTTCTTCAGGCACATCGCGGCCCAGTGGCGACGATCGGCGAAGTAGTCAGCTGCCGCCCGATCGCGCGTCTCACGGTAGGAAGCGAAGTCACCGAGCACGTAATACTCGTCAGCGCCGCCCCAGCCGTCAAGCAACGAATTGTGCAGGTCGTGGAAAAGCCCCGTGCCGCCGTCGTCCAGCGTGCCGTCAACAAGCGCATCCATGACGCGCGCCAAGCCGGGGACCTCGGCCGCCGTACGGCGCGGATCGTAGGTCTTGCGAAGCTCGGGCAGCTCGTCCTCGGTGGCGCCAAAAATGTAGGCGTTCTCGTTACCAACCGCGTCCACGATCTCCACGTTCGCGCCATCCATCGTGCCCAAAGTCAGCGCGCCGTTCATCATGAACTTCATGTTGCCCGTGCCCGAAGCCTCCTTACCGGCAGTGGAAATCTGCTCGGAAACGTCCGTGGCAGGAATGATGTGCTCGGCGGGAGACACGTTGTAGTTCTCCACGAAGACAACCTTGAGACGGCCCGCCACATCGGCGTCGTTGTTGACGAGCTCACCAATGGTGTTGATCAGCTTGATAATCGCCTTCGCACGCACGTAACCGGGGGCGGCCTTCGCGCCGAAGATGAACACGCGCGCAGGCACCTCCATCGACGGGTCATCCTTGATCTGGAAATACAGGTCGAGGATGTAGAAGGCGTTGAGCAGCTGACGCTTGTACTCGTGCAAACGCTTGATCTGGGTGTCGAAGATGGCCTCCGGATCCACCTCGATGCCCTGGCGATGCTTGATCCAGTCGGCGAAGTCCACCTTGTTCGCGTGCTTGATCTGATTGAGCCGGTCGAGCACGTCGGCGTCGTTGAGATAGCCCTCCAGGTTCTTCAGAAGGTCCAGGTCGCGCACCCATTCGTCATTGCCGAGCAACTCGGTCAGCAGGGCCGACAGGCGCGGGTTGCACTGATCAAGCCAACGGCGCGGCGTGACGCCGTTCGTCTTGTTGTTGAACTTCTCCGGCCACACCTCGTACCAATCCTTGAGCGTCTCCGCCTTGATGATCTCCGTGTGAAGAGCGGCAACGCCATTGATCGAGAACGCCGCATAGCAGGCGATCCACGCCATCCGGATGCGGTTACCGCTCACCGGTGCCATGTAGTCAATCTTGCCCTGGTCGTAGCCAGCCTCCGCCATCTCCTCACGGAAGCGGCGGTCGATCTCGAAGATGATCTCCCGGATGCGCGGGAAGAGGCGGTCGAAGATGGCGACCTCCCAGGTCTCGAGCGCCTCGGCGAGCACCGTGTGGTTCGTGTACGCAAACGTGCCGCGCACGATCTCCCACGCCTCGTCCCAGCCGAAATCGTGCTCATCCATGAGGATGCGCATGAGCTCCGGGATGGCGAGCACCGGGTGGGTGTCGTTGAGCTGGATCGAGTTGAACGCCGCGAAGTCCTTGAGCGAACCGCGCTGGGCGATCTCATTGTCCACGATCTGCTGAAGGGAAGCCGAGCAGAAGAAATACTGCTGGCGCACGCGAAGCACCTTGCCCTCAAAAGAGGAATCGTTGGGGTAGAGCACGCGAGAGATGTCGTTGACCCGTTCGCGCTCCACGATTGCTCCCGTGAAATCCTGGGAGTTGAAGGCGTTGTAGTCGAACTCGGCCATCGGCTCGGCCTTCCATAGGCGAAGCGTGCCCACGTTGTCCGTACCGTAGCCGGTGATCGGCATGTCGTAGGGGATCGCGCGGACCTTAAGATCGGCGTAGTTGACGAACTTGACCTTCTCTTCGCGGCGAATGACGAACGGGTAACCCTCTTCCATCCACGGATCGGGCTCCTCACCCTGGGCGCCATTATCGAAGAACTGCTTGAATAGGCCATAGCGGTACAGGATGCCGTAGCCGCGCACGGGCAAGTTCTGGGTGGCCGAGGAGTCAAGGAAGCACGCGGCCAGGCGGCCAAGGCCACCGTTGCCGAGCGCGGCGTCGTGCTCTTCTTCCAAGATGTCGCTCAGATTCTGGCCGAACCCGCTCAGCGCTTCGCGGGCCTCCTCGACCAGCCCGAGGTTGCCCAGATTGTTCAGCAACGCCCGGCCCATGAGGAACTCGGCCGAGAAATAGTGCTGCATTCGCGCGGTGTTGTAACGCTCTTCGGTCTTTTGCCAGTTGTCGGCCAGATAATCGACGACGGCCGCCGCAGTGCCTTGCCAGTATTCCTGCGGCGTCGCGGAGAAGACGTTCTTGCCAGAAACGGAACGAACCTGGCCCGCGATAGCGGCGGTCAATTGTGCGTGAGTCATGAAACCCCTTCAGTTAAGCATGGACGTCCACGGTATCTAACCCAAGGATACCCGCGGCAAAATTGTGGCCAAATCGGGTCAGGCCGGTTGCAAGAAAATCAGTAGCTCATGCCGAGGGCGGCGTGGACGTCGTCCAGCGTTTGCACAGCCTGCTCGCGTGCCCGCTCCACCCCGCGCTGGAGGACGGCGGAGAGGTAGGCCGGGTCGGCTGCAAGCTCCGCGCGGCGCGCGCGCAACGGCGCGAGGTGCTCGTTGAGCGCCTCGGTCACCACCTTCTTCAGCGTCCCGCCGCCGCCGTTGCCGATCTCCTCGGCGATCTCGCGCGGGTCTCGCCCGGTGGCCAGGCCCGCGAGCAACAGCAGGTTGGATACCTCGGGGCGATTCTCCGGATCGTAGGTGATGAAACGCTCCGAGTCGGTGACGGCCTTCTTAATCAGCTTGGCCGTCTCGTCCGCGCTCATGCCCAACTCGATCGTGTTATGGCGCGACTTGCTCATCTTCGTCCCGTCCAGGCCGAGCACCGACTCCGCCTCGGAGAGCAGGCCCTGAGGCCGGGGGAAGACCCGGCCTTCACCCTTGTGCCCGTAGCGAGCCTCAAAGCGGTCGGCGATCACGCGCGCCTGCTCAAGGTGGGGGAGCTGGTCCTTGCCCACCGGGACAAGGTTAGCTTTGCAAAAGAGGATGTCGGCCGCCTGGTGGACCGGGTAGGTCAGCAGCAAGCCCGACATGGGCCGCCCGCCCGTGGCCTCAAGCTCGGCCTTAACCGTGGGGTTTCGCCGTAGTTCGGCGTCGGTGACGAGGGAGAGGAAAGGAAGGAGAAGCTCGTTGAGCTCGGGGACCTGGGAGTGGGCGAAGATCGTCGTCTCCTGCGGGTCCATGCCGATCGCGAGGTAGTCGGTGAGCAGGGAGTAAACCGAGTCGCGGATCGAGCCCGTCTCATCGCGATCCGTGATGACCTGATAGTCCGCGATCAACAGCCAGGTCTCGACCCCGCGGCGCTGAATGTCCACCCAGTTGCGAAGCGCCCCAAAATAGTGGCCGATGTGGAGGTTTCCGGTCGGCCGGGCACCGGTGAGCACGCGGAACTGCGAAGGATCCTCGGCAATGGCCCGATCGATCTTCGCGCTCACCGAGCGTGCGTGGTCGAGGGAGGCATCGGACATGTCAAAGTTTGCGCCATGAGTCATGCCACCATGATAGGTGGCCGCCCGCGCGTTTCGAAACTCCGCGCTAGAGGGGGTTGGCGAAAAACAGGGTCAGAGACAGCGGCGGAACGCGCGTGAGGGCGCGAGGCGCGTAGGTCGTCGTCGTGCGCCGGGGCTTCTCCCAGGTCGAGCACCACTCGAGACGGAACGGAGTGCCGCGCCCCTGCGGTAGCTGCACCACGCGCGAATCGACGTTCCCGTTCGCGACGAGGAGCGCGTCGGCGTCCTGCCCGAAGCCCGACCGCAGCGCCTGCAGCAGGCGGACGTGCGGGTCGAACCACTTGTAGTCGGGCATGATCTGACCCGTGTAGTCGAGCCACGTGATGTCCGGGATCGCGTCCGAATCGGCGGTGTTGCCGGAGTAGAAACTGGTGGGGCGGAAGGTGCGGTGCTCGCGGCGCAGGCGCACAAGGTAGGAGACGGTCTCGTACATGTTGCGCTGGTCCTCGGTGAGCGCCCAGTCGATCCACGAGGCCTCGCCATTGAGGCTGTAGGCGTTGTTGTTGCCACCCTGCGTCTTCATCAGCTCGTCGCCCGCCGCAATCATGGGGGTGCCCACGGAGAATAGGAGGGAGGCAAAGAGGTTACGCATCGTGCGCCGGCGCGCGGCGAGGATCTTCGGGTTAGCGGTCTCGCCCTCGGCGCCGTGGTTCCACGAGCGGTTGTTGTCCGTGCCGTCGCGGTTGTCCTCCCCGTTGGCCTCGTTGTGCTTGTGGTTGTAACTGACCAGGTCGTACATGGAAAAGCCGTCGTGGGCGGTGATGAAGTTGACCGAGGCGTACACCCCGCGCCCGCCCGGCATGCGCCCGTGGCCGAACAGATCCGCCGATCCGGCGATCCGGGTGGCGAGGTCGCGCTGGTCGCCGCCTTGCCCGCCGTGGATGATCGCCGCCGGCTCCGTCACCCAAAACGAGCGCAGAGTGTCACGGAAGCGGTCGTTCCAATCCGCGGTGGGGGCGGGGAACTGGCCGGTGCGCCAGCCGCCGTGCCCCAGGTCCCAGGGTTCGTTGGTGAGCTTGACCTGGGACAGGATCGGGTCTGTCGCCATCGCCACGTAAAGGGGATGCATGTGGTTGAAAGTGTCCCCCTCGCGCCCGAGCGTGACGGCAAGGTCGAAGCGGAAACCGTCCACCCCGACGTGCTCCGCCCAGTAGCGCAGCGAGTCCAGGGTCAGTTGAATGACGGGCATGCGGCGGAAGTCGAGGGAGTTGCCGCACCCGGTGGTGTCGATGAGCTGGCCGGGACGCTGGGGATCGTGGCGGTAGTACATCGAATTGTCCAACCCGCGCCAGGACACGGTGGGGCCGTCAGGGCCCGCCTCGCACGTATGGTTGTAGACGACGTCGAGGATGACCTCGAGCCCGGCGTCGTGCAGCAGCTTGACCATGCCCTTGACCTCGTCGAGCACCGCCTGCGGGCCGGCGGCCCGCGATGAGGCCATCGCGTAGGACGGCTCGGGGGTGAAGAAGTTGAGGGTGTTGTATCCCCAGTAGTTCTCCTTGCCCTGGGCGGTGAGGAAAGGCTCGCTCATCTTCGCGTGAATGGGCAGGAATTCGATCGCGGTGACACCCAAGGTCTTCAGATGGTTGATCGTGACGGGGTGAGCCGCGCCGGCATAGGTGCCGCGCAGCTCCTCGGGGATGCCGGGCAGCGTCTTCGTCAGCCCCACCACGTGGGCCTCGTAGATGACGGTCTGATCCCAGGGGATGTTCGGGCGGTGGATCTCGAAGGACTGATCCTCGATGATGACGCCGAGCGCCGTCACCTCCGCCGAGTCGCGCTGGTCAGCCTGGCGGGATGGGTCCGGCTTGAGGTCGGCGTTGACGACGTGGGAATAGAGCGCCGGGTGCAACTCGGGGGTGCGGGTGATGGCGCGCGCGTAGGGATCGAGGAGGAGCTTGGCGGGGTTGTGGAGGAGCCCCTGCGTCGGGTCCCAGCGCCCGTGCACGCGGAAGCCATAGGCCTGGCCGGCCCTGATGCCGGGCACGTGCCCGGACCACACGCCGTGGTCGCCGCGGCGCAGGCGGAAGCGCCGTTCGGAGGTCTGTTGGGCGCTCACGTCGACGAAACAGACGTCTACCGCCGTCGCGTGCGAGGCCATGACGGCGACGTCGACGCCCTGGCCGGACAGATGCGCGCCGAGGCGGATAGGTCCGGAGACGGGCAACGAGGGCTCGGGCTCGCGCGCGGTATAGCGCGATACGGGCTTTGTGGATTGCTGGGAAGTCACGACTCCTATTGTGGCAGTTTATGGTGTGAAGCGGTAGCGGATCGACCTGCGGCGATGTCGGAGGGGAGCAGTAGAGTGGAAGGCAAGGAGGGACGATGTACGGAAAACTGAACGAGCGGCGGGCGATCGCCGAGCGGGACGCGGCCACCAGGCTCAATCCGCGGGCGGCGTTGGCTGATCCGCGCGGGCGCTACCTACTCATCCAAGGAGGCGCCGTGCCGTTCGACGGCGCCCTCGTCTTCCTCACCCGCGATCAGTTCGCGGAGTTGGGCGCGGGCGACCCCTCCTACCTGGGCCGCTTCGAGGGGCGAGCATACTTCGCCGTCGACGCCGCGGCGCTGGCCGTCGACGCCGCGTGGCAGGGCACTCTTGTGGGTCTGCATTTCGCGCCGCTGCGGGAGGTGGGCCACCTGCTGAGCGAGGCCGAGGCGGCGCTCGCGATGGAGGCGATGGCGCTCATCAACTGGCACCACTTCCGCTACTGTCCCACGTGCGGGCAGCGAGCTGCACTGACCGAGTCCGGGTGGCAGATGCGCTGCGAGAACGGGCACGTGATCTTCCCGCGCACGGACCCGGCGGTCATCATGGCGATTCACGACGCCGCGGACCGGCTACTCCTTGGCCGCAACCGTAGCTGGCCCGCTGGGCGCTTCTCGACCCTGGCCGGCTTCGTGGAGGCCGGCGAGACGCTGGAGGACGCGGTGCGCCGCGAGGTGGCAGAGGAAGTCGGCGTCAGGGTGGGCCGCCTAGAATACTTCGGCTCCCAGCCCTGGCCCTACCCGCGCTCGCTCATGGTGGGCTTCCACGGCTGGACTTGCGAGGCGGACCCGGAGCTGATGCCCGACGCCGTGGAGGTGGTCGAGGCGATGTTCGTCAGCCGCGACCAGCTGCGCCAGATGTACGCGGACAATCCGGCCTCGATGCCGGGGCGGACGTCGGTGGCGCGCGCCCTCATCGAGGACTGGCTGGGCGGGCCGCTGGAAGGGGGCGCGCGTGACTAACGCCGAAGAACTGCTCAGCCACCTTGACCCGCGCCAGCGCGAGGTCGCCGAAAACGTCACCGGGCCGATGGCGGTGCTCGCGGGCGCCGGCACGGGCAAGACCCGCGCGATCACCTACCGGATCGCCTACGCCGTGCACACCGGCCAGCACAAACCAACCAACATCCTGGCCGTGACCTTCACCCACCGCGCCGCCAGCGAGATGCGCTCGCGGCTACGCGACCTCGGGGTGCCCACCGTCCAGGCACGCACCTTCCACTCCGCGGCGCTGAGCCAGCTACGTTACTTCTGGCCCAACGCGATCGGCGGTCGGGTACCGGAGATCAAAGAGTCGAAGGTCAACCTGGTGGCGAGCGCGGCGGCGCGGCTGGGCATGAGCGTGGACAAGGTGTCGGTGCGCGACATGGCGGCGGAGATCGAGTGGTCGAAGGTTTCGCTCATCGCGCCGGCGGACTACGAGCGGGCTGCCACCTCGCAGGGGCGCCCGGAGGTGGCCGGCTACTCTCACGCCGAGATCGCCGCGCTCATCCGAGCCTACGAGGAGGTCAAGGCCGAGCGCGCCGTTATCGACTTCGAGGACGTGATCGTCATCCTCATCGGCATCATGCGCGACCGGCCCGACATCACCGCCACCATCCGCAAGCAGTACAAGCACTTCGTGGTCGACGAATATCAGGACGTGTCCCCGATGCAGCACCGCCTGCTTCAGCTGTGGTTGGGGGATCGGCGCGACCTGTGCGTGGTGGGCGACGTCTCGCAGACGATCTACAGCTTCACCGGCGCCTCGGCCCGCTACCTGGAGGGCTTCACGCGGGAATTCCGCGGTGCCCGCACGGTCAAGCTCAACCGGGACTACCGCTCCACTCCGCAGATCGTGGAACTGGCAAATGCCGTCATCGAGCCGGATCGCAACGCCGCTAGCGTTCAGCTCGTCTCCGCACTCAAGTCCGGCCGGCCCGTTTCCTACGCCGAGTACGCCGACGACGCCGACGAGGCGGCCAACATCGCCGGCAAGATTCTCTCGCTACGCGAGTCCGGCATGGACTTTTCCGACGTGGCGATCCTCTACCGCACGAACGCCCAGTCCCAGGAGTTTGAGACTGCGCTGTCCCAGGCGGGAATTCCGTACGAGATGAAGGGCTCGGAGCGCTTCTTCATGCGCCGTGAGGTCAAGGACGCGATGGTTGCCCTGCGCGCCGCCGCGCGCGGCGGCGTGGCGGGCGAGCTTCCCCAGATCGTCGAGGACACCCTCTACGGCATGGGGTGGCGCCCGGAGGCGCCCGAGGCCGGAGCCGCCAAGGAGCGCTGGGAATCCCATAACGCCCTGCTGACCCTCGCTCAGGAGATCTGGGACAAGCGCCACGCGAGCGTGGCAGAGTTCGTGGCCGAGCTTGAGGAACGCGCGCAGATGGGCAACGAGCCCACCACCAACGCCGTCACCCTCTCGTCCCTCCACGCCGCCAAAGGCTTGGAGTGGGCTGCCGTTTTCCTCGCGGGGATGAGCGAAGGGCTCATGCCCATCTCCCACGCCTCCAGGCCGGAGGCGGTGGCCGAGGAACGCCGCCTGCTCTACGTGGGCATCACACGCGCTCGGGAGGAACTACACATCTCCTACGCCCAAGGCAACCGGGGCCGTTCCAAGCGCAAGGTCAGCCGCTTCCTCGAAGGGCACTGGCCGCAGCCCGAGTCACGTTCGACGCGCTCGCGGCGGGCTAACTCGAAGGTGGCCAAGGAGCAGTGGGCGCGGGAGAATCCGGATGACGTGGCGCTCTTTGAGGAGCTGCGCCTGTGGCGGTTGGCCAGGGCGCAGGAGACGGGCAAGCCTGCTCACCTGATTTTGCATGACGTGACGCTGCGTGAAATCGCCGTCAAGAAACCACGCGACCTAGCCGAGCTCGGGCGGGTGCGGGGGATCGGGACCCGCAAGCTCACCGACTATGGCTTCGATTTGCTCGCCATCGTCGGCGACAAGCCGATCGGCTTTGGGCACTAACCCGGCTTTCGCCGTCCCGACACAAGTCAGGAATCTGGAGCCTGCCAGGCCCGTATAGCGATCGGTAGCCGGAATGTTCAAGTGAAGTGTCGGAGCAGGCATGCCTTCTGCGTCGGGGCGGTCAGGCGGCGCTGAGCGTGCAGCCGCACTTGGGGTGCGGACGTAGTGTCAGGCGTTCGGGCGGGTACGGGGCCGGGCCAACCCGCCACATCTCCGGCACGGGACCGCCGTCGAGGTAGGCCACGATGTCGCGCACGGCCAGCGAGATCGCGGTCATCGCGGAGGAGGTTTCGGGCAGGAGCGGCGTGGCCGAGCACGCCTGCTGGATGAGGTCGATCCAGTGCGGGTCCGCGTCCGCGCGGTGAAGCATCAGGCACGTGCCGCAGGCAGACTCGTGCGGGATGGACAGCGGTCCGGCGAAGATGTCCACCTCCTCGATCCAAGCCTGGTAGACGGGCGCGCACTGGCCCAGGTACATCCCCACACTCACCGGGTCGGTGGCGTACGCGCCGGAGACGACCACCACATTCGGCGGGCGCACCGTCATATCCGCGCCCGAGGTCTGGATCGTGGGCGCCTCCCGGCGCAGCAGGGTCTTCAGCGCCGCGGCCCGACTCTTGCCGGGGCCAAGTGCGCTCATCGCGGGGTGGTCGGTCAGGCCGACAACCCCGGCGTCGTCGGTGGTGATCCTGCCCACCCCGCACCGGGCGAGCCCAATCGCGATGCCGGCGCCCAGATAGTCGGCGCGGTGGATGTGGACGTGGCAGTGCTGGCGGCGTGGCGAATCGTGGTGGATGCGCCGCCACGGCGCGTGGTCGATTCCGCGCGAGGGGCACTCGCTTAGCACGCCGGCCTCCGTCAGCATGGCGAGCAGCGAGGCGAGGCGCGTGGGGGAGATGCCGGCCGCCTCGGCACGCACCTCCACCTCCGGTTGCTCCTGGGGGAGGGTGAGCGTGTCGACGAAGGCCAACTCGGCCCGCGTCAACCCCTCGAGGCTGAGGCCGATGCGCGGGTCGATGCCGATCTGGGCGCTCCACGGCCCGGTCCAGAACAATCCAGTGGTCAGCTGCATGAGGCACACGCTAGCCGAGCAGGCGCGGACGAGCCGCACGAATACACCGCTGTGGAAAACGGCGGCTCCTTGGCAGGGGGGCGGCGCTAGTCGGGATCGCCGAAGCCAGGCTCGTGCGGGGCCTGGCCCTGGTTTTCATCGTTGAAAAGATCCTCGAGGAAGGAATCGAGCTCAGCCTCGACGCTCTGCACGTCCTGGCCGAAGAAAGAGGTCGGGTCGTTGAGGGCGGCGACCGTGGGCAACAGGTCCGGGTGAGCCCACAGCGCGTCGCGCTGATCGATCCCCAGGCGTTGTTCCGCCTGCTGCCAGAAAGCGGCTGCCTCGCGTTGCAGGCGCGGGGCGAGCTCGATGCCGAGCTGGGCCTGCCAGACGTGCTTGGCGGGATTGTCGGTGGCGTAGCGCCGCGTGAAGAGCTCGCGCAGGGCCACGGCGTTGGGCAGATGCGGGGCTACGGCGCGAGCCGTGACCTCGCTGATCCAGCCCTCGATGAGGGACAGGAGAAGCTGGAGGCGCGCCACCGAATCCTCCTGCTCGGTGGACAGGTCGAGCACGAAGACCTTCGACATATCCAGCTCGGGCATGGCGGAAGGGTCGAAGGACAGTCCCTCGGTCAGGCCACGTGCCTGCTCCTCGATGGACTCCATGTCGATCTCGAAGCCGGAGGCGATCTGGGCGATCGTGTCGATCACACGCGGACGCAACCAAGCCACGCGCGTGTAGAGCCGGGCGGCGGCGGCCTCACGGACGGCCGCGAAGAGCAATACCTCCTCGTTCGGGACGTCGAGGTCCTTGGCGAAGTTGACGATGTTGGTGGGCACGAGCATGGCTGATGACCCCTCCGTGAGCGGCACGCCCGTGTCGGTGGAACCGAAGCTCTCCGCCGCGAGCTCGGCCAGCGCCTCGCCGTACTGGACGCCGAGCACAGAGCCGACCATCTTGGTCACAAACCCCGCCGGGTCGCCAAACATGTCGGCTATCTGCGGGGGCATATGCTCGGCCTGCTCGCGGAAAATCTCGGAAAAAGCCCGCGAGACGTTCGCACCCACCGGCTCGAGAAGCTTGCGGAAGGTGGCCAGCGAATGGGCGAGCATGTCGAGGCGGGAGACGGCCATGTTCGGGCCCGTCGCCGGGTTGAAGGAGGTGGCGGCGTCGAGCCAGAGGGAGGCCGTGCGCAGGGAATCGCGCGTCTTGTCGGCGGCCTCGGCGGTGAGCCGATCGAGGTGGCGGGAGGTAATCGTATCGCGTGCCACGCGCTCGGCCAGCTGCCAGTTGACCGGGCCCTCGCCCGACGAGCCGAGCATCTGCTGAATCTGATTCGTCACAAGCGCAAAACTGGCGGGGTTGAGCATCTGCGACATGAGCGTGTCAGGATCTTGACCCTGGGCCTTGATGTGCTCGATAATCCGGTCCGCGGCCTCGGAGCCGAGGATGGCGCGCAGGCGCTCCTGCCAGTCGTCGTTGTCTGGGCCGATGCCACCGCTGTTGCTCATTTTTCCTCCTTGGATTCACTATAGAGTAGTAGCCGCGCCGACGCCGGACAACGTGCCGCGGTGCGCCGCGCGCGAAACCGCCGCGTCACATCCGGCAACCGCAACGAGAAAGAGGAGCACATGTCCATTGCCCGCCCATCGAGGGCCGCCGTCTCGGGCACCATCTTCGCCGTGCTGATGGTGGTGGGGGCGGCGCTGCCGTCGTCGTACATCGTGCAGCGTCCAGGCCCGGTCCTGGACGTGACCTCAGCCAACGACGGCGAGAGCCTGGTAACGCTTACCGGAACGGACACTTACGACTCGGAGACGAGCTTCCTCATGACCACCGTCAGCGCCCTCGGCAACGCGGACGCCGGCATCTCGGGCGCGGTGGTGGCCGGCGCGCTGCTGACCTCGGATGAGGTGGTCCCGGTTCGCGCCCTGTACCCGGTGGAGGTCTCCTCGAGCCAGATCAGCGAGCAAAACGCGGAGCTGATGACGAACTCCCAGGACACAGCCGCCGCCGTCGCCTTCGAGGAGGCGGGCCTGGAGGTGTCGATGACGCTCACCGTGGCGGGCGTGCCCGAAGGTTCCCCGGCCGAGGGGATCGTCGAGGAAGGCGACGTGCTACGCGCGATCGCCACGGAGGACCGGAGCGCCACAGTTGCGACCTTCCGCCAGCTCTCCGACTTCCTTGATGCCACCGAGCCCGGCACCGAGGTGAGATTGACGGTCGAGCGCGACGACTCCGAGCAGACCCTCACCACCCTCACCCGCGGTTTCGAACCCGATGTCACCGGCTGGGTACACCCCGGCTCGGCGCTGGGGGTTTACGTCTCGGTCACCGACGTGCAGCTGCCGGCGCAGGCCACCTATGCCGTGGAGGGCATCGGCGGGCCGTCGGCTGGAACCATGTTCACGCTCGCCATCTACGACGACGTCACCCCCGGTTCGCTGGGTGGGGATGCGGTGATCGCCGGCACGGGCGCGATCGCGTGGGACGGAGAGGTCGAGGCGATCGGCGGGATCCGGCACAAGCTCGCCGGCGCGAGCGCTGCCGGCGCCACGGATTTCCTCGCCCCGGCCTACAACTGCCCCGAGACCATCGGCTATGAGCCGGACGGGCTGAACATCTGGGCGGTGCGCACGATCGACGAGGCCATCGGCGCCGTGAAGGCGATCGGCGAGGGCAAGACCGATTCGCTCACGCCGTGCTCAGCGCTGCCCGCGGTCGGCCAAGAAGGGTAGCGCCCACAGCTAGGCTTGCTCGGCGAAGCCCATCTTCAGCCCCTCGACGAGGCCGGGAATGAGGTTGGCGCCGGAGAGGACCTTGGCGTCGTCGTCGAACTTGCGCATCCGGATCGCGCACCAGCTCTCGCCCGTGCGCAGGACGGCGGCGACAATGCGCACGTCCTGCCGGTCGGGGTGGGAGGCCAAGACCTTGTCGGCCTCCGCGGGATCCTCGGGCAGCGACACTTCGGCGCTGGGTGGAAGGATGATGCGCTCGACGGACAGGGCGGCGCCGTCGACGTCGGCGGGCCAGACGATGCGGCCCAGGAGGTCCTCCAGGGTCTCCACCTGCGGCAGGTCCTCCTGCTCGATGGAGAACAGGGTGGTCTCGTCCTCGATGGCGTCGGCCTGGACGTCGGCCGGGAGCTCCCCGGCAAGCTCGGGATGCTGCGCGAGCGCGTTCTTGGCGAGCGCGAGGGCGAAGAGCCGGATCGGGGCGTCCCAGCCTCCGCTGGCCACGTGTCGCTCGATCTCCAGGGTGGACTTCTCGAGGGATCGAGTCATGGGGGTCTTGGCGTTTTCAGTCACGGCCTATTCTTACCACACGCGCTCGCAAAGCTTAGAGGTGAACCACGTGGCACCCGGCGCGCGAGATGTTATACGGTTTTATTAGTTCCAACGTGCCGCAGTGCCCGCTCAGAGCGGACATGAAACGAGGTTTATCTTGACTACATCGACCAAAAAGCAGCACCGCTCGGGCAGGGGAGGTGCCTTTATCCCCACGCTGATCGTGCTCGGCCTGCTCGTGTTCGCGCTGATCGGCTTCGCCGGTTTCTGGACCGAGCTGAAGTGGTTTGAACAGATTAAGGCCGTGCGCGTGTTCTGGACCCAATACGGCGCGTCGATTGCGCTGGGGGCGATCGGCTTCCTCGTGGTGTTCGCCGTTGTCGTCCTTAACCTGTGGATCGCGCTCAGGGAGAGTAAGACCTCGCGCAACGTCATCGACCTCGACTCCAACCACGTCGGCGAGGCGCTGCTGAAGCGCAAGTGGCTGACGTTCGGCGTCGTGCCCGGCGTCGTCGGCCTCCTCTTCGGTGCTGGCCTGGGCGGCAGCTGGCAGACCTTCCTGCTGTGGTTCAACCGCTCCTCATTCGGGGAGACGGACCCGGAGTACGGGCTGGATGTGTCCTTCTACGTTTTCTCGCTGCCGGCGATCCACGCGATCATCAGCTTCCTTGTCACCCTTGCGATCCTGTCGTTCTTGGTGAGCGCGCTCGCCTATTGGATGACGGGCGACATCGGCGCCAGCCAGCGCGGTTTCACCGTCTCCAAGAAGGCCCAGGCTCACGCCGGCGCGTTGCTCGCGATCGGCGCGCTCATCGTCGCGATCAACTACTGGCTCGCCCGCTACGACCTGCTACTGGGCAACAACCAGCGCTTCTCGGGCGCCACCTACACCGACATCAACGCCTCCAAGCCGGGCCTGACCATCCTGGCGGTCGTGGTGGCGCTGGTGGCGGCGCTCTTCGTCCTCGCCGCCGTGCAGCGCAGATGGAAGCCAGCCGTGATCGGCATCGCCTCCACCGTGGCAACTGCCCTGGTGGTGACAATGCTCTACCCGGCGCTCGTGGAGAACTTCAAGGTGCGCCCGAACGCGGCAGAGCTGGAGTCGACCTACATCCAGCGCAACATTGACGCCACGCGCAAGGCATACGACATGGCCCACGTTCAGACACAGCAGTATGACGCGCGTACCGACGTTGAGCCCGGGCAGTTGCGTAAGGATTCGGAGACGGCCGCGCAGATCCGCCTCCTCGACCCGAACATCGTCGATCCCTCGTTCAACCAGCTCCAGCAGAACAGGCAGTACTACCAGTTCAAAGACCCGCTCACGGTTGACCGTTACGAGATCGACGGGCAAACCCGCGACACGGTGATCGCCGTACGCGAGCTCAACCTCGAGGGCCTGGACGCCGAGCGTCGCTCCTGGGTCAACGACCACACCGTCTACACCCACGGCTTCGGGGTCGCGGCCGCCTACGGTAACACGATCACCTCGCGCGGCGACCCGGCCTTCTGGGAGGCCGGCATCCCCTCCACGGGCCAGCTTGGCGACTATGAACCGCGCGTGTACTTCGGCCAGCAGTCGCCGTCGTACTCGATCGTCGGCGCTCCGGAGGGCTCGGATCCGTGGGAGCTCGATTACCCGGATGACACGGCCCCCAACGGTCAGGTGATGAATACCTACACGGGCCAGGGTGGGCCGAGCGTGGGTAACGCCTTCGAGCGCCTTATGTACGCGATTCGGATGGGCTCGACAGAGCTGTTCTTCTCCGACCGTGTTACCCCCGACTCGCAGATCCTTTTCACCCGCGACCCGCACGAGCGTGTGCGCAAGGTGGCCCCGTACCTGACGCTGGACACGAAGGCCGTGCCAGCCGTGGTGGACATGGACAACGATCCGTCCACCCGCAAGGATCTGGTGTGGATCATTGACGGCTACACGACGTCGAACAACTACCCCTACTCGGCGCGCGAGACACTGACGGATGCCACCGCGGACGCGACGACGAGGGGCCTGGGCCAGCCGCGCCCGGAGGAGATCAACTACATCCGCAACTCGGTCAAGGCCGTGGTCAACGCCTACGACGGCTCGGTCACGCTCTACCAGTGGGATAACGACGATCCGATCATCAACGCTTGGAAGTCCATCTTCCCCGGCCAGATCACCGAGCTGTCGGAGATGCCGGGCGACCTCATCGCCCACGTGCGCTACCCGGAGGACCTGTTCAAGATTCAGCGCACCCTGCTGGCTCGCTACCACGTCACTGACGCGAAGTCCTTCTACTCGGGCGGCGACTTCTGGAACGTTCCGCTGGAGCCGACTGAGGCCGCCAGCGCTACCACGCCGAAGCAGCCCCCGTATTACCTGACGCTGAAGATGCCGGGCGAGGACCAGACGGCGTTCTCGCTGACCACCTCCTACATCCCGGGCGGTCAGACGAACCGAAACGTCATGACCGGCTTCCTCGCCGCCTCCGGCGACGCCGGAAACAAGACCGGCGTCAAGGGCGAGGACTACGGCAAGCTCAGCCTCCTCGAGCTACCGCGTGACCTCACGGTGCCCGGCCCGGGCCAGGCACAAAACACGATGCTGGCCAACCCGAAGGTCTCAACAGACCTGAACCTGCTTCAGCAGGGCGGGACGGAGATCATGCGCGGCAATCTCCTGTCGTTGCCGGTGGGTGACGGCCTGCTCTATGTCCAGCCCGTCTACGTCCAGGCATCCTCGGGTACGCAGTATCCGACTTTGCAGTACGTGCTGACCCTGTTCGGCGACAACGTCGGATTTGCGCCCACGTTGGATGAGTCCCTCGACCAGGTCTTCGGCGGAGATTCCGGTGTGAGCGCGGGCGACGCCGGCGTCGTGGGGAAGAAGGAGGCTCCGCTCGAAGCCGGGGCTGCCGACCAGCCGGCGGGTGAGTCGAGCCCGGCTCCGAATGCCGAGCCGAGTACGGCTCCGAGTGCCGAGCCGAGTGCCGAGCCGAGTACGACGCCGTCGGCGGGCAGCGCGCAGGAGCGGCTGAGCACGGCGCTGGGGTCGGCGAAGAAGGCCATCGAGGATTCCCGTGCCGCGCTGGACGCAGGCAACTGGGCAGACTATGGCAAGGCCCAGGATGCGCTGTCGAAGGCGATTGATGAGGCGGTCGCGGCGCAGAACGAGATCGACGGCAAGTAACTAGCCTTCGGCGAAGAAGGGGAGGAAGCCCGCCCGGGCTTCCTCCCCTTGTGCGTGGGCGTCGCCAGCACCCGTGTGCTTGCGCGTCGCCCACGACCACACTTAGGCCAATATGGCCAAAGTTTTTGTTTTGGAGCAGTCAATTCTTCCAAAACCGCTGGATAATTTGGCCGAATCCTTTAGTATGGAAGGGTGACCCCGTGAACATCGACGTTCGGGCGGGCTCCACACACCACGAATCCAGCGATAGGAATCAAACATGCGAGTTTCTAGACGAGGCGCGGCGCTCGCCACGGGCGCGGCGCTCGCCCTGAGCGGGTTGGCCTCACCCGCTTTCGGCACAACATATAACTACACAGAGATACCGCAGGGCGAGATGTCCGCGGTCTTCGCGAGCTCGGAAGAGACCAGCGGCGAAGGCGCCAACGGCCGGCTTGCGCTCATCCTGGACGGCAACCGCGACACCTATTGGCACACCAAGTGGAATGACGGGGAAGCCCCTCTACCCCACACGTTCATCGTCGACCTCGGCAAGCAGGTCGAGGACCTCGGTCGTATCGTGCTGACGCCGCGTCAATCCTCCAACGGCTCAGGCCGCTTCGGTGACTTCCAGGTGTTCACGACGAGCGACAAGAACTGCTCGGATCCGCAGGCCTATGGGGATGCGGAGGTTCCCATCCAATTGGCCAAGGTTGCCGAGGATTCTATCCCCGCGTTGCCGCCGGCCGGCAAGCTCGCCGACGTCACCGTCGACTTCACCCCGACCGCCGCGCGTTGCGTGATGGTGGCGGTTACTAGCGCCTGGGGTGGGGACGACACCTCGAGGGTTCCGGCGAGCCTGGCAGAATTCAAGGCCTTCACGGCAGCCGAGTCGGGCGAAGCGGGCAGCGATCCCACGCCTGACGTGCCAAAGCCCCTTGAGATCACCATCCCGGAGGGCGCCCCGGAGATCACGGACGGCCAGCTGACCGTCCACACACACCCCGGCTTCCCGCAGGTGGTTGACTACCAGCTGGGCGACAAGCGCCTGCCTGGCAAGTTCGGCGACGCGCTGAACGCGATCAACATCGACGGCACGTCCACCCCGGTCACCGTCGCTGCCCCAACCGTCAGCGCCGACAAGACCTCGGTGACCTACCCGGTGACCTTCCCGTCCATCGCCGGCGCGTCCTTCAACGTCGTCATCTCGGTGAAGGACCAGGTGCTCGAGTACAAGATCACGGACATCGTCGATCCGAACCTGAAGATCAACCGCATCGAGATTCCCGGCCTCGACCTGGTTTCGCTTGATTCGGCAGCTGACGCCGCGGCCATGGTCGGCGGCGCGAAGATCAGCACCAATCGCGCCACAAATCCCGATAGCTTCTACACAATCGCCGACACGAACGACACGACGACGAACGTGTGGATGGCCGTGGCCGCAGGCAACGGCCTCGCGGCCGGCTTCGAGACCAACGCGATCGATGACCAAACCGCCAAGCAGGGCACCTCGGGCAACGATCGCTACACGGTCCAGGTGCGCGAGCAGGGTGGCAACCGCATCGGCACCGTTTCCCCGTACGAGTGGGTTCACCGCGGCGGCGCCGTGCTGAAGCATGCCGGCGGCAAGGGTATCGGCCCTGATCCAGATCCCTTCATCAAGGTCAAGATCACGGCCGACGCGAACGGAGACAACGCCGTCGACTGGCAAGACGCCGCCATCGCTACCCGCGACGTCCTGCGCCCGTTCGTCGGCATGGATGAGACGAAGAACATCGTCATCACCCGCATCCCGTTCAACATCGTCTCTCAGGCCACCCACCCGTTCCTGCGTACCCTCGACGACACGAAGAGGATCTCGCTTGCCACGGACAACCTCGGCCAGCAGGTGCTCCTCAAGGGCTACCAGGCTGAGGGCCACGACTCGGCCCAGGGCGACTACGGTAACAACTACAACGAACGCGCCGGCGGCCTTGCCGACCTCAAGACTCTGGTCGAGGCCGGCAAGGACTGGAACGCCACCTTCGGCGTCCACGTCAACGCCACCGAAAGCTACTCCGAAGCCAAGTGCTTCTCGGACGGGGCCAACGGCTTCGTCGATGTTGCGCAGGATGCGAACGGCGTCGCCGCGCCGTGCGAGCTCCAGATGCCGCCGCGGCTCGCGTGGGGCTGGATGAACCAGTCCTACAAGATGAACGACCAGAAGGATTTGGCCACCGGAAACCTGCTCAAGCGCCTAGAGCAGCTGCGCAAGGACTTCCCGGCGGATTCCAACCTCAACTGGCTCTACTGGGACGTGTACTACAACAGCGGCTGGCAGGCCGAGTCCTTCGCGTGGAACCAGCAGAACCGCCTCGGCTTCCGGCTTGCCTCGGAGTGGGCGTACTCGTTGCCCACGCTGTCCACGTGGTCCCACTGGGCTAATGACGAGGCCTACGGCGGCACCGGAAACAAGGGCCTGAGCTCGACGCTCATCCGCTTCGTGGAAAACTCCTACCGTGATACCTTCAACCCGGATCCGATGCTCGGCAACACCAACGTCCGCGAGTTTGAGGGCTGGACGGGCAACGTCGACTACACCAACTTCATCCAGGCAGTCTGGCAGAAGAACCTCCCGGCGAAGTTCCTCCAGCAGTCCGACATCGTCTCCTGGAAGAAGCCGGCGAACGGCCAAGCTGGCCGCATCGTCTTCAAGAACGGCACGGAGGTCACCTCCGCGCAGGCCTCGGTGGGCGGCTACGACGTCGCAGCCGACCGCGTCGTCACCTACGATGGCGCGACGGTCCTCAAGGGCGCCACCTACCTGTTGCCGTGGAAGAACGGCGGGCAGGATCGCCTGTACTACTACAACCCGAGCGGGCAGTCCACCACCTGGAAGCTCACCAAGTCCTGGGCGAGCCAGCCGAGCCTGAAGCTGTACAAGCTGACAGATACCGGCCGTACCGAGGTCGCAAACCTCACCGTGGCCGACGGTTCGATCACCATCCCGGCTACGGACGGCGGCAACGGCACGGCCTACGTGCTCTACCCGGCCACCGACGTGCCCGCCCCCGCCACCCCCGACTGGGGCGAAGGCTCCAGCATCAAGGATCCGGGCTTCTTCTCCGGCACCCTCGACGCTTACGACGTGACGGGTAACGCCTCGGTCGTCACCACCGACCGTCAAAACTTCCAGGCCGAGTTCGGCAAGGGCGCTGGCTCGATCTCCCAAGAGATCACTCTGCCCGAAGGTGATTACTCCGCCTGGGCATGGATCGAGATCCAGCCTGGCAAGACGCGCGAGGTGAGCGTGTCAGCGAAGGCCAAGGACGGCGTCGTGACCCCGGCCCAGCACCAGAAGGCGGTAGACGGGGTCGCCACGACCACGATCTCTGACTCGGGTGCCATCAACGCCACCGCCTCGGACGAGAAGTTCCGCACGCACTTCCAGCGCGTACCGGTTCGTTTCCACACCGACGGCAAGGCGATGACCTTCGCGATCACCGTGGGCGAGGGCGAGGCGACCGTGGCGGTTGACGACCTGCGCGTCGTCGCCTTCAAGGAGACGGACCCGAACCCGACCGACGCGACCATCGCGTTTACCAACTTCGAGGATACGGACACCGGCTACTGGCCGTTCGTGACCGGCTCAACGCAGGGCGGCGACGCCCGCACGCAGCTCGCGCTGCGCAACGAGCCGTACTCGCAGGCCGGCTGGTGGGGCACCCTCAACGGGAAGAGCACCCAGAAAGGTCAGAAGCTGATCGACAACGTCCTCGACGGCGACTGGTCGCTCCTGGCACACCAGGAAAACGGTGGGCTCATCCTGCGCACCACGTCCGCGTCGGTGCCGCTTGAGCCGAACCACACCTACAAGGTGAGCTTCGACTACCAGGCCGCACACACCGGCGATTACCAGGTGGTCATCGGCCACGACGAGGCGACCTCAGGCAACTGGAGGGAAGTCACCGACAGCCGGACCCCGATCGCGCAGAGCCGCGGCACCGGGTGGAAGGACGCCAGCGGCAACCCCGGCGCGGGCACCGCGAAGTTCGAGCTGCAGTTCCGCGCAAGCGAGCAGCCGACCTTCATCGGCATCCTCAAGGCGGGCAACCTCTACCAGGGCGATCTGACGATCGACAACTTCCGCGTCGAGGAACTGTTCATCCCGAGCACCGACATGAAGGTCACGCAGTCCGCCTCCTCGAGCGAGGGCATGCGCACCTACGACGTGACCACCAGGGTGGACACCTACGGAGGCGATCTGACCGAGGTGGCCCACAAGCTCGTGGCACCCGAGGGCTGGACCGTCACGCCGGTCAAGGCAGGCGCGACCGAGGCCACGAAGGATGCCGCCTCGGTGGCGACCTGGAAGGTTGAGGCTCCGAAGACTGCCGAGCCGGGTGACCTCGTGTTCACGGGCACCTGGAAGATCGGCGAGGAGGCCGGCGAGGGGACGCAGACCGCGACCCTCGACCCGAGCAAGAGCGAGCTGACCAACCCGATCGGCGGGTCCGATCTGACGATCGCGGACTTCAGCTCCGAGCAGACCTCCGGTGAGCCGGCCCCGAACGGTTTCGCCGCGGCGGCAATTGACGGAGACGCCAACACCTACTGGCACACCCAGTGGAGCCCGACCGCCCTGCGCTACCCCCACCACATCACCCTCGAACCGGCGGCGGTCAAGGGTAACGACCAAACCTGTACGTTCACCGGCTTGGAGTACACCACTCGCCAGAATGCGGCGAACGGCCGCATCAAGGGCTACGAGGTTTACGTCTCGATGGATGGTGAGGACTGGGGTGAGCCCGTGGCGACGGGCAACTTCACGGACGACACCGCGCCTCAGGTCGTCGAGTTCCCGGCCGTCGAGGGCAAGTTCGTCAAGCTGATTGGCCTCGACGCGATCAACGGCCAGGCCTTCGGCGGCGCCGGCGAGATCCGCCTCGGCGGCACCTGCGGCACCCCGGATCAGCCGGATCCCGATCAGCCCGATCCCGATCAGCCCGATCCCGATCAGCCGACCTGCCAGGCCGTGGATCGTCCGTCGATCCCGGCTCGCGGCACGGGCAAGCTGGGCGAGTTCACCGGCGACCGCTTCGCTGACCTGTGGGCCGTGGACGGCGAGGGAAGCCTCCGCCGGTACGCGGGTCACGCTGACGGCACCTTCACAGGTGGCGAGATCGTCGACTGCAACGCGAAGCACTTCACGTCGATCGTGTCTATCCCGGACATGAACGGCGATGGTCGTGCGGACGCGCTCGTCGGACACCCGGATGGACGGATGTTCTACTACTACTCGGAGGGCGACGGCTTCCTGAAGCAGGGCCCGGAGGTTGGCCACGGTTGGAACGACATGGACAACATCGTCTATGTCGGCAAGCTCGGCTCCTCTCAGACTGAGTACGTGGTGGCTCGTCACGTGCCGACCGGGCAGCTGTACCGCTACGTCCTGACGAATACGGGGATGTACTCGGGCACGAAGATCGGCCATGGCTGGAGCTCGATGAGTCGCATCCTCGGCCCCGGTGACATGACCGGCGACCGGTATGGCGACATCGTCGCCATCAGCGCCGACGGCACCATGTTCCTCTACGAGGGCAACCGTGACGGTACGATCACATCGGTCGGCCAGATTGGTCACGGCTGGACGGAATTCACCCAAGCGGTCATTCCGGGGGATGTCAACGGTGACGGTCGATCCGACCTGGTTGGTATTCGCAACGACGGTAAGCTCTTTACCTACTTCAATAGGGGTAAGAGTTACTGGATGACCCCGATCGAGGGCGGTCACGGATGGCATAACATCTCGTTGATCGGCTAAGACGGACGGCTAACCGGGGTGGGGCTCGCATTCAGCGGGCCCCACCCCGCGTCTGTGGCCGACCCTCTTGCGTCGGCTCTCGCGTCCCGGAAAGCTGTTCATGCGGGCCCGCCGCGTCTATCTGCGGCGCGCGACCCGGGGGCGGCCGATCTGGGGATATGGTGAGAAAGGGCACCACGCCCCACCTTGAATCTGGCGCGCGTGCTGAATAGAGTGGTTGATGCCGACGCGGGGTGGAGCAGTTCGGTAGCTCGCCGGGCTCATAACCCGGAGGTCGTAGGTTCAAATCCTGCCCCCGCCACGAGAAAAGCCCGGTATCCAGGCGAAAAGTCGCTGAGATACCGGGCTTCGTTTTGCCCTATAGCCCCCTATTCCGGCTTATAGGTCAGGTTGTGTTGGTTTTTGGGCTGTCTTTCGTTGCTATAAAGCCGAAAGGTGGGGGTTGGACTGGTTGTGACTTGAGTTCTTGGTTGGCCAGGTCGTGTTGGTTTTATCCCGGTTTTTGATTGATATTCCGTGGCAAGGTCGGGGTTTGAATCGGCTTGAATGTGGGGATGGGAAATCCTCGATGCAAAATCTGTGGTGGCACGACGCAAAAATGGGGCTCAACTCGAGCAGGTAGGCCAAGGTTGCGCTGTCCAACATGTGGGGCAAGCCAGTCTCGGCGTAACGATACCCGCGCCCGGCATTTCAGTGCGTTTTTAGACTTCGTCACCGGCAAACACACCCTGGCCGATTACGGGCCCAAGGCACGCACCATACGACGGCGTAACGAACCATTTTGGCATCTATGGCCAGTTTCCCCACTGGTCGACGAAGTCAGCCACGTGGTCTTTGTTGACGGGATCTACCTGTCCCACAAGCTGGTCGTCCTGATCGCGTGTACCAAGACTCACGTGCTTGGCTGGTACGTGGCCAAGGGCGAGACCACCCGCGCCTGGCAAGCGCTGATGTCGAGGATCGCGCCCCCAGATGTTGTCGTGTGTGATGGTGGGCAAGGCATCGCCAGCGCGGTGAAGACTACCTGGCCTGGAACCCGGATCCAACGCTGCGTCTTTCACGCCTATAGCGCGGTCAAGCGTAAGACCACCACCCGGCCACGCACTCAGGCAGGTGTTGATCTCTACGGTCTTGCTCAAGCCCTGCTCGAGGTCGCCACCTATGAGCAGGCAGTGGCATGGATGAGCAAACTCGCCGCCTGGAACACCACCTACAAACAGTTCCTCGCCCAGCGCACCCGGCTACCAGACGGACGCCTCGTTCCCACCCATGCCCGGCTGATCCAGGCCAAGAACTCCCTCAACACGCTGGTCAAACAAGGCACGCTGTTCACCTTCCTTGATCCCGCCCTTGACCTTGAAGGTGACCCCATTCCCAGGACGTCGAACCTGATCGAGGGCGGGATTAATACCCAACTACGCTGCGTGCTACGAGCCCACCGGGGCATGAGTCTTGATCACCAGGTCAAGACCGTGTTGTGGTGGTGCTACCTGCACACCGAGTTCCCTGCGACCCCAGCACACATCCTCAAGACCACGATCACCGACCAGCAGATCATTGACCAATTCGACAAGGCCAGCCACCGCGCCCAAGCACAAGCCGAGATCGACAGATGGGGAACCGCAGTTAACTGGACCGACTTCCACCACAACGGAACCTGGCACGAAACCTACTAAACCGAAACCAACACATTTTGGCCTATAAGCCCCTATTCCTCCGTGCCCACTTCTGTATCATCTCTTTTTGTTTTATGAGATTCGAGGCTCTTGCTGGCAATTATCGAAAGAGTTCCGATAATTCGGGTTAATAGACAAAAAATGTGTCTTATCCGGGCGTGTCGTTAGTGTCCTGCCCAGCCTTGGTGGATGGTCAGGCCGTCGTCCCAGGGGGCTTGGGTGTTGATGGCGTTGTCGATGTAGGCTGGCCCGTCGGGCTCAGGTTCGGGTTTGGGCTTGGTGGTGGCGGGGGTGTTGTTGATGAACGTGGCCAGGGGTTGGGGGTCGATGGAGCGGGTGTAGAGGAAGTAGTCCAGGGCGGTCTTCATGTGCTCTTCGGATAGGCCGCGGTGGGCTCGTAGGTAGGTCTTCAGCACGGCGTTCGTCCCGCCTTCTAAGGAGTTCGTGGTTGAGGCCAGGGGGCTTGTCGCGCCTGTGGTGGGGTCGAGGTAGGTAAAGAGCACCCCGGCCTTGACGTAGCCGTCTAAGGCTCTGACCAGGCGCCTGGTGGCGTGGTGGGTATACCACCAGGACTTGTTGTTCTGGGCAAAGCGCGGGATCTGTGAGGGGGCGACAGTGGCCTTGTAGGTGCGTTCGGCCAGCTAGGTGTCGTAGAGGGTGTGGAAGGCTGCGAGGCCTTTTTGCCAGGCGATGGCTTGGTCGGCGGTGGTGATCTTGGTCAGGTCCAAGGCCAGTTTGTATAGGGCCTTGTGCTGGTCGGTCTTGGGGCGGGTGGTGGTCAGGGTGCGGATGTTGCGCTGGATGTGGACTAGGCACCGTTGCAGGCGGCTGGTAGGCCAGCAGGCCTTGATCGCGGCCAGGGCCCCGCGGTCCCCGTCGGTGGTGACCACGGCCGGAGCAGGGATACGCGACAGTAAGGCCGTGTAGGCGGCTTTGGATTCTTTGGCGCATAGCTGGTAGGCGATAACACCGTCAGTGGTAGCCGCCACCAAGACGCACCAGCCGTGAGCGATGTAGGTCCCGTCGATGAAGATCTGGTCATGAACCTCTCCGGTGATGTCCCAGATCGGGCGGGTATCCCAACACCAAGCGTGATCGCGATCCCACGTCCGAGTAGAGCCGGTTAGGCGACGTTTGGGTTCAGTGTCGGTAATGAATTCAACGAATTCGCGGAACTGTTTTTCGCGTTGCTGGCGCCGATGAGTGCTGGTGAAGCTGTGGCCACAAGCCGGGCATCTCCAGCGCTGCCGGCCAGCACTCGTTGAGCCGTTCTTCTTCGTGGCGGTCTGACAAATCGGGCAGCGGCGGGCGTGCGGGTTTGGTCTTCTCACCCCATGCACGTAACCGTGCAGATGTCAACGAAGCAACCACTTTCAGCGTCTCAACCTTAAGAACCCTGACTTTCCCTTATTACACCAACGAAAAACTCGATCATAAAACACATTTTTTGTCTATTGACCCGATAATTCCAGAGAAGACACCGTACGACAGATACTTGGTAAACGATGCCGTCTTTTCGAGCGCCACGATACCAAGATCTGAAAAGGTTACGATGCTTTCAGAATGTCTACCATTGACAAAGACATTGAGGACGTATGAGCTATTCATAGATGCGATAGTCAACAGAATACTAATCAAGACCAGAACAACGCCTACAAAGAAAAGGAACCTCTTTAGCTTCACCATGGCTGTATTCCGATCTGTATCTAGTGAATGCTATGGCACTGTTCGCCCGCAAACTGTCCGTTTGCATACACTCTAACGTACGGAGACCTCTTGTGGCTGATCTGAACATGGAGTAGACCGCCCTGTTGCTTTGGGAAATCAGGGTGGCCGGAACGGCAATAGTGCGGTCGCGTAGTGCCGTTTTGCCGAGTTATGTTCCTAGCATCTAGGCATTCCTCGGGCCGCATGACGGTCAACTCCAGGTCGGGACAGCTCCGTGAAATAGTGACGAAGCGGTGTTCGAAAGCTAGAAGAGGGTTGCCACGTAGACCCCGAGTAACGCCAAGTGCCCCAGCCCGTGTGCAGCGGAGAACCGCTGCCGCACGAGCGCGGTGGCCTGTAGCCCGAGCGTCGCTGCGAGTAGTGCCAGCTCCCAGTTGCTCACCCCGAGCACGATCTGCTGGCCCGTGGCCGCGCTGATGAGCAGGATGGACGGCACCGAGCCGCCCAGCACAGAGACGAGCGCGCCGTGGGTCAAGTTCGACACCCGCTGACTCTGGCCGTTCCGGCCGGCCGCCAGGGTGGTGACAGTCTCGGGCAGGAGTACAACGGCGGCAAGGATGAGGCCGACGAGCGCTGTGTTGCCCACTGCCTCATTGAGGAGGGGGCCGAGCGAGTGGGAAAGGACGACGATTGCCACGAGTGTGGCCACCAGCCAGACGAAGTTTTGTGCTGCGGGCTCGGAGCTAGGCGGGGCAGGGGCTGCTTCCGCGAAGTCGGCAGCGCCCGGCCCGAGCTGACGCCACATGAACGCCGCGTAGGCGGTGAATAGCACCAGCCCGGCGAGAACCGCCCAGAGCCCGCGGTACTCGCCCACCGCACGCGAGAGCACAAACACGACGGCGCCGAGTATCCCCAGCGCGCCCAGGTACCAAGAGAGCGCCCGCCGCCGCACCGGCATAGGGCCATGGCGGGAGACGTGGGCGAGGATGGCGCCCGCTAGGATGAGGTTAATGACGAGCATTGTGGCGGAGAACGCGGCGTCGCGCGCGATGGAGGCGTGATCGCCAGGACCGAGCAGGACGCTGGCCACCATCGCCACCTCGATCACCATGATCGACAGCGTGAGCACGATCGTGCCGAACGGTTCGCCAAGCCGGCGGGAGAGCGCGTCGGCTCGGCGCTTGACGCCAAAGGAGGCGTAGATGATGATGGCGAGGATCCCCGCCATGGCCACTGGCCCGGAGAGCGGAAGGAAAAAGGTCAGCGCGACAGCTAACCATGCAACAACGCCAGACATGTGCCCTTTCGTGAGGGCCGTCCCTCGTCCGTACAACACGCGCAGAACATTCAAGGCGTGCTCAGTGCGAGCCGTTGCGCTGGCGGGAAGGTACCCGCCGGACGTCGTGCCGCGCTGCGCCGGGCCGTCCCGGCAACGTGCTCAAGTGTACCCGATTCGGGACAAAGGTGTGAAGACTCACATGTTCTAGCTGGGACAATGACAGGAAGGAGGCAACGATGCAACTGAAAGCTCCGCCCTCGTGGGCGCTAAAGGTCATCATGGCTGTCACGGGCGCTATCTGGGCGATCTTCGTCCTCATCCACCTGTACGGAAACCTCAAGGTCTACATGGGCCCGTCCAGTTTCGACGGCTACGCCCACTGGTTGCGCGAGGCGTTCTACCCGCTCTTTCCCAAGCTGACCGTGCTGTGGATCATGCGTGTGGTGCTGGGGTTGTGTCTCATCCTGCACGTGTGGGCGGCGTCGGTGATCTACATCCGCGGGCGCAAATTCCGCGGCAAGTACCGGGCGCGCAAGCTTCACGGGATCCAGGCGCTCTCGGCGCGGCTCATGCCGGTCACGGGCGTGGCGATTCTGGGCTTCCTCATCATTCACCTCCTCGACCTCACGGTGGGTCTGAAGCCGGTCGCCTCCGACTCCTTCCGCGGGCAGACGGCGCAGGCCTCGGCCGCCTACTCCAACCTGGTTGCTTCCTTCGAGCGCCCGGCGATGGCCATCTTCTACGTGCTCATCATGGTGTTGCTCGCGATTCACGTGGCGCATGGCGCCTTCAACGTCGCGGTCGATTTCGGCTCGATGGGGGCCCGCCTTCGCTCGATCTTCATCTGGATCGGCGCGCTCGCCGCGATCGCGATCCTCCTGGGCAATGCCTCAATTCCGCTCGCCGTACAGATGGGGTGGCTATCATGAGTTTCTTACACTTCCTCCGCAACACGGTCGGTTCCGCCAACGACGCCGATGCCCGAACCGCGTCCGGTACGGCGGGATTCACGCCGCCCCCGGTCAAGGTTCCCGGCGCCCGGCTAGGCACGATCCTGGATGGCAACATCCCGGACGGCGATCCTGCTACCGCGTGGCAGCGACGTCGTGACTCCTACAAACTCGTCAGCCCGCTGAACACGAAAAAGTTCACGGTCGTCGTCGTGGGAACGGGACTGGCGGGTTCCGGGTGCGCGGCCGCGTTGGGGGAGCTGGGCTACAACGTCCACTCGGTCACCTACCACGACGCCCCGCGTCGCGCCCACTCGGTGGCTGCGCAGGGTGGCATTAACGCGGCTCGCGCGCGCAAAGTGGATGGCGATTCGCTCAAGCGCTTCGTCACGGACACGGTCAAGGGCGGGGATTTTCGCTCCCGCGAGGCGGAGGCCTTCCGGCTAGGCGAAGAGTCGATCCGGGTGATCGATCACATGAACGCCATCGGCGCGCCCTTCGCCCGCGAGTATGGCGGCACGCTGGCCACCCGCTCCTTCGGCGGCGTGCAGGTCTCGCGCACGTACTACACGCGCGGCCAGACGGGCCAGCAGCTGCAGCTCGCCTCGTCCCAGGCGCTGCAGCGCCAGATCCGGCGCGGTACCGTCACGATGCACATCCGCTCAGAGATGCTCGACCTTATTGTCGACGACGGCGTGGCCCGCGGCGTCGTCATCCGTGACCTCGTGACCGGCGAGGTCAAGGCGATCCCGGCACACGCCGTGGTGCTGGCTACCGGCGGATACGGATCGGTGTACTTCCAATCCACGCTGGCGCTGAACTCGAACGCGTCGGCGGCCTGGCGGGCCCACAAGCACGGAGCCTACCTCGCCCACGCCTCCTTCGTGCAGTTCCACCCCACGGCGTTGCCGGTGAGTTCGCCGTTCCAGTCGAAGACGATCCTCATGTCGGAGTCGCTTCGCAACGACGGGCGGATCTGGGTGCCCAAGCGCGCCGGCGACGACCGCCCGCCCGAGCAAATTCCCGAGGCCGAGCGAGACTACTACCTCGAACGCAAGTACCCCGCCTTCGGCAACCTCACCCCGCGTGACATCGCCTCGCGCGCGGCCACCGAGCAGATCAACTCGGGGCACGGGGTCGGGCCGCTGAGGAACTCGGTCTACCTCGATTTCTCCGACGCTCTCAGGGCGGTGGGCAAGGACGTGATCGCCGAGCGCTACGGCAACCTCTTCCACATGTACGAGCATGCCACGGGCGAGAATCCATACGAGACCCCGATGCGGATCGCACCCGGCGCCCACTTTACGATGGGTGGGCTGTGGACCGACTTCGATCAGATGAGCTCGATCCCCGGGCTGTTCGTGGGCGGCGAGGCCGGCTGGTCGTACCATGGCGCGAACCGGCTGGGGGCGAACTCGCTGCTGTCGGCGTGCGTGGATGGGTGGTTCACCCTGCCGTTCTCAGTGCCGAACTATCTGTCGAAGCACCTGGGGGAGGCGTTGCCCGGGCCGGACTCGGCGCCGGTGCGGGAGGCTTTGGAGCGGGTGCAGGCGCGCACGGATTCTTTCCTCGCGATCGGCGGTAGCCGCGGACCCGTCCAGTTCCATCGCGAACTGGGTGCCATCATGTACGAGGGGTGCGGCGTGGGGCGCACGAAAGCCTCCCTGACGAAGGCAATTGGCGAGGTGCGCCGGCTGCGCGGGGAGTTTTGGGAGGACTTGTCGGTCCCGGGTGGCGACGCGCAGGTCAACCAGACGCTGGAGAAGGCCGGCCGCGTGGCTGACTTCCTCGAGCTCGCCGAGCTCATGTGTGTGGACGCGCTCGATCGCGAGGAATCGGCGGGCGCGCATTTCCGCTTCGAATATCAGGATAATGGTGAGGCCAAGCGCGACGATGCGCACTGGGCGTTCGCCTCGGCGTGGGAGAGCACGCCGGACGGCTTCGTGCGGCACATGGAGCCGCTGACGTTCACGGCCGTCCCGCTGGCAACGAGGAGCTACTCATGAAATTGACACTGGAGATCTGGCGCCAGGCCGGGCCGCAGGCGGCCGGCCACTTCGAGTACCACACGATGGAGGGCCTGGACGGCTCGATGAGCATACTCGAACTGCTCGACCGACTCAATGAAACGCTGGTCAACTCCGGCAAGGAGCCCTTCACCTTTGAATCCGACTGCCGCGAGGGGATTTGCGGGGCGTGCGGCATCCAGGTGAGCGGAACGCCGCACGGGCCCGAACGTAACACGCCGGCCTGTCACCAACGCTTGCGCTCCTTTAGGGACGGGCAGCTGGTGCGGATCGAGCCGTTGCGCTCGGCGAGCTACCCCGTGTTGCGCGACCTCATGGTCAATCGCCACAAGCTCGACGAAGTTCTCGAGGCCGGCGCCCACGTCGCTATCAACGCTGGTACAGCTCCCGACGCCGACTCGGTGCCTGTCGACCACGTGACCGTGGAGGACGCCCTCGACTATGCCGCCTGCATCGGGTGCGGGGCGTGCGTGGCGGCCTGCCCCAACGGCTCGGCCCACCTTTTCCTTGGCGCCAAGCTGACCCACCTGGCCATGCTTCCGTTGCCCTCGAAGGAACGGGCGCGCCGCGCCAGGTCGATGATCGCGGTTGCGGACAAGAACTTTGGGCCGTGCTCGAACTACGGGGAGTGCGCGGCGGTGTGCCCGGCGAATGTGCCGCTGTCCGCCGTCGCCGCTGTCAACAAGGAGCGCCTCCGGGCCTCCTTCCTGCGCCGGCTCGACAAATAGGGTGAGGAGGGGCGAGCGGCCACCGGTAGTTGAAGATTCAATTAGGTGGTGCTATGCTTGGCGCAAGATCCACTGAGAACCTCAGCGACAAGGAGCACCCCATGCAATTCGGAATCTTTTCCGTTTCGGATATCACTACCGATCCCACCACCGGCCGCACGCCCACCGAGGCCGAGCGCATCAAGGCTGCGGTGACGATCGCTAAGCACGCCGAGGACGTCGGGCTCGACGTCTACGCCATCGGCGAGCACCACAATCCGCCGTTCTTCTCCTCCTCGCCCACCACCCTGCTCGGTTACATCGGAGCGGAGACGAAGAAGATCCTCCTGTCGACGTCGACCACGCTCATCACCACCAACGATCCGGTCAAGATCGCTGAGGATTACGCGATGCTCCAACACCTGACGGATGGGCGCATGGACCTCATGATGGGGCGCGGCAACACCGGCCCGGTCTACCCGTGGTTCGGCCAGGACATCCGCCAAGGCATCCCGCTCGCCATCGAAAACTACGCGCTGCTTCGCCGCCTGTGGCGCGAAGAGGAGATCGACTGGGAAGGCAAGTTCCGCACGCCCCTGCGCGGATTCACCTCCACCCCGCGCCCGCTCGACGGCGTGGCGCCCTTCGTCTGGCACGGCTCGATCCGCTCCCCTGAGATCGCCGAGCAGGCCGCCTATTACGGCGACGGCTTCTTCCACAACAACATCTTCTGGCCCATGAGCCACACCCGCCAGATGATCGCCCTGTACCGCCAGCGCTTCGCGCACTATGGCCACGGTACCCCAGAGCAGGCGATCGTTGGCCTGGGTGGGCAGTTCTACATGGCCAAGGACTCCCAGACCGCCAAGCGAGAGTTCCGTCCCTACTTCGATCATGCGCCTGTATACGGGCACGGTCCCTCGCTTGAGGACTTCTCCACCCAAACCCCGCTCACGGTTGGCTCCCCGCAGGAGGTCATTGACCGAACCCTCGGTTTCCGCGAGCAGGTGGGGGACTACCAGCGCCAGCTCTTCCTCATCGATCACGCGGGCTTGCCCTTGAAGACGGTGCTCGAGCAGCTCGACTACCTCGGACAGATCGTGCCCGTCATGCGCAAGGAGTTCGATGCCATGCGTAAGCCGGGTGTGCCCGACGCCCCGACCCACGCCTCCCTTCTCGCCGCCCGCCGGGAGTCCGGCGTCGAGCCGGAGAAGGCTGGAAAAGCACGGGTCGACGACGTCACCGGCGCCTCCTTCTACCAGCAGCAGGAGAGCCAAACGGCGTCGGTTGACCTTGCCGACAAGCTCCTGCGGGACGCGGAGGGAGGACGATGAAGATCGCGGTTGTCTCGGCTTCCCTGTCGGAGAGCTCGACCACCCAGCAGCTTGGGCGGGCGATGGCGGATGCCTACGTGGGAGCATTCGGCGGCGAGGTCCAGATGATCTCTCTGCGCGAGCTCGCCCACGACATCACCGACAACATGCTCACCGGCTTTCCCTCGCCTCGGCTCGAGGATGCCTTCGAGCAGGTCAAGGCCTCTGATGCCCTCATCGCGGTTACACCGGCCTACAACGCATCCTACTCGGGCCTGTTCAAGTCCTTTTTTGACGTGCTCCCCGAGGACTATCTGCGCGGTAAGCCGGTGGCGATCGGTGCGACGGGCGGTACGCCGCGCCACTCGCTCGTCACCGAGCACGCCATCCGGCCGATGATGACCTACCTTCACGCCCACGTGGCGCCGACGGCGGTCTACGCTGCCACCGAGGATTTCGGCGCGCATGCCGCCGACTCTGACGGCTCCGGGGGCGCGGGTCTGAATCGACGGATCATGCGCGAGATGGAGGAGCTGGCGATGATCTACCGGGCCCAGACCGGGCAACCCACGCCTGGCCGGACGGCCGGCACCGCGGGCACGGGCGCCAGGCGCGGCTCGGGTGCAGAAGGTGACGCCGCGCGCTCGGACGTCGACGAGGCCAAAGCGCTCTTCGCCGACTTCACCCCCATGTCCGACCTCCTGAGCGACTAGAGGCGCCGGGCGAGGCTAGCGCGGTAGGTCGCCGAGCATGGCGGCCAGATCGCCGGGGTCGAAACCGGAGCGGCGGCGTCGGTAGGCGGTGATCCGGAAACGCATGCCGTTCTGGGCCACATGCCAGCCGCGCATGGGCTCCGTGCCCACCGGCTCCCAGTTGAAGGGGACGGCCGGGGCGAAGGCGTCGGCGCCCGGCACGTCGATGTCGATGTCCGTGACCACGACGCCGCCCGCCTTCTTCATCGCCGCCTCGTACAGTTGCGCGCCGCCCACGATCCACACCAGGCCCGACTCCCCGGCGGCTTCCTCGCCCACCCGGATCGCCTCGTCGAGCGATGCGGCGACAAGCGCGCCGTCGGCGGAAAAACCGGTGTCGCGGGTGAGGACGATATTCGTGCGGCCGGGAAGTGGCCGATAACGCTCCTCGAGCGAATCCCACGTCTTACGGCCCATAATGACGGGGTGGCCGGTGGTCATGCGCTTGAAAAAACGTATGTCTTCAGGCAGGTGCCACGCCATCGCCCCGGCGCGGCCGATCGCCCTGTCGTGGCCCTGGGCCCAAATCATCCCGAGCATCACACGGCCACCGGGGCATGGATCGCCGGATGATGCTGATAGCCCTTGGAGGCAAGGATGTCATCCATGTCGTAGTCGAAGATGGAGTCGGCCTTGCGTAGCTCGAGCGTGGGGAAGGGGTAGGGCTCGCGCGAGATCTGCTCGCGTACCTGATCGACGTGGTTGAGGTAAATGTGGCAGTCCCCGCCCGTCCACACGAAATCGCCCACCTCGAACCCCACCTGTTGGGCCACCATGTGGGTTAGCAGCGAATAGGAGGCGATGTTGAAGGGCACCCCGAGGAAAAGGTCGGCCGAGCGCTGGTAGAGCTGGCAGGAGAGCTTGCCGCCGGCCACGTAGAACTGGAAGAGCGCGTGGCACGGCTGGAGGGCCATGTCGTCTAGGTCGGCCACGTTCCACGCCGAGACGATTATCCGCCGCGAATCCGGGTTCGTCTTCAGCGTCTCGATCACGTTCGCGATCTGGTCGATATGCTCGCCGGACGGTGCCGGCCATGAGCGCCACTGGTAGCCGTAGACGGGCCCGAGTTCGCCGTCGTCGTCGGCCCACTCGTCCCAGATCGTGATCCCGCGTTCCTGGAGCCAGCGCACGTTCGTCTCCCCGCGCAGGAACCACAAAAGCTCGCCCTTGACGGCTTTCATCGCCACGAACTTCGTGGTGATGCGGGGGAAGCCTTCGGCCAGGTTGTAGCGAAGCTGGCGACCGAACACGGACAGCGTACCGGTGCCGGTGCGGTCGCCCTTGCGCTCCCCGTTCTCCAGGACGTCGGCCAGCAGGTCCTCGTATTGACGGTTGATCATTGACTCTCCTCCGTGCGCCGCCGCAGGACCTCCGCGTTGACCAGTTTCGTGTCCTCGGCGATCACCTTACCCAGATGGTCTACCACCTTCTTCTCGATCAGACCACCGATAAAGGGCACGGAGACTTTGACCTCGCCGCTGATCTTCGCCGCGGTTGTCGCCCCGGTGTCGGCGAGAAGGAACGTGAGGGTGCCCGCAACGGGGGCGCCCGAAACGTCGATGATGTAGGGGATCTTCGCCCCATGAACCCGCCCGGCCTCGGCCTGAACCACCGGCGTCGCCGTTGCGAAAACCTTCGCGCCGTGGGGGAAGAAGGAGCGCGCCGCCGCCGGGATCTGCTCCGGGGCTAGCTGGATGCGGAAGGAGTGCGTGGCGCCATCCTCAGCAAACTCAACCATCTGTTCCGTGCCCGCCGCTTTCTCCCGCGCGAGGAGTAATTCGCGCGACGTCAGCGCCTCCAGCACCAGGCCGAGGGGGCCGGCGTAGCTTGTTTCTGAAACGAACTTCATAGCTACTATTCAACACGATTAATCACTACAGTGGGGAGTGTGTCAACACTCTCCCGCATCCTCAGCCGTGATTCGCATCTGAACGCCCGTCAGCGTGAATGGCTCCACCACCTCATCGGCGAGTGGCAGATCATCGCTGACGTCACCTTCTCCGACCTCGCCCTCTACATTCGCACCGAATCCGGCGCCATGACGGCCGCGCAGGCTCGACCCGCCACCGCCGCCACCGTCCACCAGTTCGACTTCGTGGGCGAGCTCATGAGCGCCGAGGAGGGCGCGCTCATCAGGCAGGCGGCTCGAAGCGGCCAGCTCCTTTACGCTCACGACGACGACGTCGACGTCCGCCTCGTGCCCGTGCGCTTCGAGGGCGATGTCATCGCGGTGCTCGGGGTGATCACCGCCAAGTTCGTCGACCGGGTGCCCATGGTGCTCCTTGCCAACTACGAGACGATCGCGGAGGCGCTGGTCAACATGGTCATGACCGGGGAGTTCCCCTTCGACGGGTCGCCCTCGGGCTACCGGCACGGCACCCCGCGCGTGACGGACGGGCTTATTCACGTCGACACCGAGGGCGTGGTCATCTACGCCTCGCCCAACGCCAACTCCAACCTGCGCCGGCTTGGAGTGGAAAAGCCCCTCCAGGGGGCGTTGCTCGCCCAGGAAGTGATCGAGCTCGACGGCGTGACACCGGTGGACGAGGCCCTCCCGCTCGTCCTCATGGGGCGGGCCGCGTGGATGACGGAGATCGAGCGCAACGACGTCGTGATCTCCTTCCGCGCCGTGCCGCTGCTCGAACACGGCGAGCGCCACGGTGCGCTCGTGCTGTGCCGCGACATCACAGAGCTGCGCCGCCAGGAGCGGGTGCTGATGAGTAAGGACTCCACGATCCGCGAAATCAACCATCGTGTGAAGAACAACCTGCAGACGGTATCGGCGCTACTGCGGATGCAGTCGCGCCGTGCGGGGGAGGGGATGACGCGGGCTGCGCTCGAGACGGCGCAGCGGCGGGTGGCGACGATTGCGGTGGTCCACGAAAAGCTGTCCCAGACCATCGACGAGGTGGTCGACTTCGACCAGGTTTTCGTGCCGGTCATGCGGATGGTGCGCGACGTTAGCGTCACCGAGGAGCCGGTGGTCACCACCTTCGAGGGCACGTTTGGGCGGGTGCGGGCCGAGGAGGCCACCGCGCTGGGCGTGGTCATGAACGAGATCATCTCCAACGCCATCGAACACGGGCTGCCCAAGGGCGGCCGGCTCGATATCCGCGCCAACCGCGATGGCAACCACCTTCACATCGAGGTGGCCGACGACGGAGAGGGGATGGGCGATCACCACCCCTCCGGCCTAGGTACGCAGATCGTGCGGACCATGGTTGTCTCCGAGCTGAGGGGGAAGATCGAGTGGTGCCCCCGCGAGGGCGGTGGGACCGTGGTGGTGCTCGACCTCAACATCCGCGGGCAGGTTCAGCTGCCGTCGTAGGGGCGGAATGGGCTGGCCTCGGCGCCACTGGTGCCCGACTGCAGGCGCCCGGCGCGCGCCCGACAAAAGAGCGCGGGCCGCGATGACGCGGCCCGCGAAAGTCTCGAAGAACGGCTAGCGGCGCACCCGTGCCGTGCGGCGCTTGAGCGTGCGGCGCTCGTCTTCCGACATGCCGCCCCACACGCCGGCGTCCTGATTGTTGTCGAGAGCCCACTTCAGGCAGATCTCCTGAACGTCACAGCGCAGGCACACGGCCTTCGCACGCTCGACCTGAGCCATGGCGGGACCCGAGGAACCGATCGGGAAGAAGAGCTCCGGGTCCTCATTGAGGCATTCTGCGCGGTGGCGCCAATCCATGACTTTGACTCCTTTGATAACGCTTCGTTTAACACTGGCTGATACGCATTCAACCTTTGCAGGTTTTGGGGATCTGGTAAAGGAAAAAAAGTGTGATTAACACCCGATTTACGCGTAATCTCGCGCTTTTGTGCGCTTAGACACGTCGAAGCGATACCCGAGGATGGCAAGCGCGAGGCAACCGAGCATGATCGAGCCCGCGTTCAGGGCGAGCATCATCACCGGCACGCTCGGCTCGTGCGGCGTGGCCCAACCGTGGGCATACATGAGGATGAGGGTGGCGCCCACTCCGAGTGCGAGGCCGGCCAACACCGTGACGAGCATGCACGCCAGCGCCTGGGCGAGCCTGCGGCCCCGGATCCTCCTGCCCGGAACGCCTTTCGTGCGCAGATAGCGCGTCTCGAGACCCTGCTCGTCGAGGTATCGCGGGACGCGCATATAGGCGGCGAAGGCGAGCATGGCGATGACGCTGGTCTGGATCACGGCTTGAATCTTGCTGACGTTGACGTGGTGGACACGCGACGGCGTGATCGCGAGGGTGAGGAAGGGCCGGTCAGTTCCGGAGTTGAGGGCGGCCTCGAGTCGGCTGTAGTCCTGGGAGATGTGGTGGTGGTCGGCAAAACGGATCCACATGGCGGCGGGCTCCAGATCGCCCAGGCCTTCGATGGAGATGAGCGCGAACGGCACATCCGCCGTGGTCACTTCCACCTCGGCGGTGCGGTTAAAGCCCTCGGCGTCGACGTAGTTCAGTCGCACGGACGAAGGAACGTCGGTGGCCCATTGGGGCACGAGCAGTTTGTCCAAGTCGAGCCTGCGGCCGAAGTAGTCCTGGGCCTCCTTCGGGTCGACGGCGTAGATCGCTCCGGGCTGGAATTCCTCCGGCTGCCAGGTTTCCGTGTTGAGCAGGTACATGGTGAGCGTCGCTTCGGCGCCGCCCCACGCGCGCACGGCGTCGAGGTTCTCTTGCGTGAGGAAGGAGGAGGTGACACCCGCAGTCATGGACAGGTCGTAGAGCTTGGACAGGTGGTCATCGTTATTGTCGAGGGTGGAGTAGGTGGTGTGGAGGGCGCCGAGCGCGGCCGAGGACATGAGGACGATGAACAGGGACACCGTTGTCATCGTTGCCGTCAGCGAGCGCGGCAGGAGCGAAAAGTACGAGCCGACCTGGAAGGATTTGGCGAGGCGCTTTGTCACGACGACGACCACCAGGTAGGTGACCAGCGTGGCGCCGGCGAGTGCAAGCAGCGAGCCGACGACGGCGCGCGCCCCCGCATGCGGCCTCAATTCGCCTGGCATCGCGACGGTGGTGTAGAGGAAGGTGGCGGCGAAGATGACGACCGCCGGGCCGACGATGCGGATCGCGGACTTCCACGTGTTGGTGGTGCGCAGGTAAACGGAAAGAACCCCCGCGCAGGTGCCGATGATGGTGGCGAGGGCGACCGCGATCAGTGCCCAGAGCGCCGCGACGAAGGGGAATCCGATGCCCGAGGGAAGGAAGGGGGCGCCGCTTTCGGAGTGCGCGATGGATGAGGCGCCCATGGCGCCCGCGTAGCCCACCGTGATCCCGACAAGGTAGGCCAGTCCTGCAACCGCGCCGATCTCGGCGGCGAGCATTCGTTGGCGACGCACGGCCGACAGCGCGAGGGCGCGAAGCGTGTGGCTTTCGGCGGTGCGCCGGCGGGCAACGCCCACCGCCGTCATGTAGACCACAGTGGTGCTGGTGAGGAAGGCGGTGGCCAGAAGCCAGGGGGTTGCCTCGGTCAGCGTGTCGAGGCTGGCCTTTTGACGGGCGTATTCGTCGTCGTAGCGGTCCCGCGCGTTGACGACGACGGTACCAGGGATCTTGAGGATGGCCTCCTGTAGCTCTTCGGTGGTGGCGGTGGGTGTGGCGCGCACCTCGATGCCGCCTTGCCCGTTGCCCTGCGCAGCCACGAAGTTGGGGTTGGGGTCGGTGGTGATGGCCTCGAAGCCGTTCAGATCCCGTAGCGGGGAGCAGGCGTAGATTCCGGAGACGGTGTAGCGCTTGGCGACGTCGCCGCCGACCACGGTCAGCTCGTCTCCCACCTCGAGCTCGAGCGTGTGGGCTAGCTTCTTGGCCACCGCGATCTCGCGTGGGGAGGATGGAAAGGCGCCCGTGGTGATCTTCTGCGTTCGAAGCGCCGGCGGGGCGAGGGAACGAATAGAGGTGGGGGCGTGATCGGTCTCGGTCACGACCTCAGCCGGAAGGGAGGAATCGACGAAGACGGACCCGACCTCGTCCAGCTGCCTAATCTGATCGGCCACCTCGAGCGCGGTGACGGTCTCCGAATAGACCACCACGTCCGAATGTGGGATCGACTTCTTCACCGACAGGGAGAGCGTGTCGTCGGCGAAACCGAGCATCGTCGTCATGAAAAAGACCATGGCCGCGGCGTAGGTGAGAGCCACGCCGGCGAGCACGTGGGAGGGCCAGTGATGCTCGAGCTGCTGGCGTAGCATCACGGCTCCTCGCTGAAGATGACCCGCAGCGTGTCGAGGATGGAATCCAGCGAGGGCGAATCGAGCTCGGCCGCGATGCGCGAGTCCGTCATGAGGTAGACACGGTCAGCGGAGATGGCCGACATCGGGTTGGAGGTGAAGGTCATCACGGTCATGGCGCGCTCGCGGGCGCACAGCCGAAGAAGGGCGTACAGGGTCTTACGGTCGGCGCGCGTGAGGCCCTCGGTCGGCTCTTCGCACAGGATGACGGTACGCCCGGACATGATGAGACCGGCCAGCGCGCACTTGAGCTGATCCAGCAGGGGCACCGCGTCGGGATACTGGTCCAACACCTGGGCTAGGCCGAACAGGTCGATGAGTTTTGTGCGCTCCTCGGATCCGACCCTCGTGCCGTTGAGGCGCGCCGGAAGGTCGAGGTTCTCTTTGAGGGTGAGCGCGGGAAGCAGGTTGTCCTTTGGGAAGAGAAGGCCGAAGGTGTGGGCGAGCAGGCGCTCGCGCTCGGCGTCCGAGGCGGTGGCGAGGTCGAGCTCGCCGACGACGATGCTGCCCGACGTCACGCGCTCCAGCCCGCCGATGGCGGCCATGAGGGCGGACATGTCGGAGTCGAGCCCACCGAGCACGGTGGTAATCGAGGCGTCGGGGACGGTGAGCGAGACGTCGTCGAGGAGGGTGCGCCGCCGGCGGCCTACGCCGCTGACGAGGCGAACATAGTCAACCTCGATCACCCGAGATCACCCGGGCGCACGAGCCCGGCCTCGTAGGCGAGGACGACCGCCTGGACGCGGTCGCGCGCGCCGAGCTTGGCGAAGATGCGCCCCACGTGCGTCTTGATGGTCGCCTGCGCCACGTCGAGCTCCTCCCCGATCTCGGTATTCGACAGGCCGCGCGCCATGTGATAGAGCACCTGGCGCTCGCGCTCGGTGAGCACATCCACGATCTCGGGGCGCAGCGCGCGGTCCTCGACCGCCTTCTGGGCGATGTAGGACACCAGGCGTTTGGTCGAGGACGGAGCGATGACGGCGTCGCCGCGGTAGACCGTGCGGATGGAGGAGAGCATCTGGTCCGGCGGGGCGTCCTTGAGCAGGAACCCGGAGGCGCCGCCGCGGATCGCGCGCATGACGTATTCGTCCAGGTCGAAGGTGGTGAGAATGATGACCTTGGGGCGCACTCCGTGCGGGAAGTCGGTGGAGTTGATGCGCTCGGTGGTCTCCAGGCCGTCCATGCCGGGCATGCGCACGTCCATGAGGACGACGTCGACCGGCACCAGCGCCAGCCGATCGAGGGCCTGCTTGCCGTGCGAGGCCTCCAAGACGGTCACCATGTCGTCCTGGGAATCGATGACCATCGAAAACCCGCTACGCACGAGGTCCTGGTCGTCGATCAGGCCAACCCGAATCTTGTCAGACATGACTCTTCCTTTCGCCGGGAGTCGGAATTGTGGCTGTCACTCTAAATCCTCCGCTCGAGCGTGGTCCGCTGACCACAGTACCGCCGAAAACGGCGGCACGCTCGGTCATTCCTATAATGCCGTGTCCCTTGCCATCGTTGAAGGTCGCCGCGCCGCGGCCGTTGTCGCTCACGTCTAGGACCACCTCGGACGGGCGCCAGTGTAAAGAGACCGTGATCGCGGCGTCCGGGCCGGCGTGCTTGAGGGAGTTCGTCAACGCCTCCTGGCAGATGCGGTACAGGGCCTTGCCCACGCCGACGGGCAGCGGGCGTTGGGAGCCCGTGGTCACGTAGGCCACCTCGTGGCGGGCGGAGCGCACCTGTTCGACGAGCTGGAGCAGGTCGGCGTCGACGGGCTCGGGCGCGAGCGGCGCGTCGATCTCCTCCGGGTCGCGCAGGACGCCGATGATCGAACGGATATCGGCGAGGGCTGCGCGCGACATGTCCGCGATGACGTCCAGCGCTCGCACGGCAGCCTCGGGGTTGTTCTTGGCGGCGTAGCGCCCGCCGTCGGCCTGGGCGATGACGACGGAAAGGGTGTGGGCGACGATGTCGTGCATTTCGCGGGCGATGCGGGTGCGCTCGGAGACGACGGCGAGTTCGGCGTCGCGCTCGGCGTTGACCTGGGCGATCTGGGATTCGGCGATGACGTGCTCGAGCTGGTCATACTGGGCGCGGCGCAGGAGAGCGACCGCCGCCGTCGCGATGACGATGGCCTGGCCGGCGAAAAAGATGAAGACGACAAGGAGGTGGGAGGTCCCGCCGCCCACGTACGGCAACACCAGGAGGAAGGCGCCGAAACAGGCCCCCAGGATCGCCGGTATCTTCACCGTGGACGAGCCGAAGGCGAGCACCGCGTACAGCGCCAGGAGAACCGCCACATCCTGCGGGAAGAACTCGGTGGGGAAGGCAACGTAGCGCAACAGCGCTGCGAGGTAGACCGTGATCGCCGCCGGGATCGGGTGCGTGCGGCGGAAGAAGGTCCCCAAGACGGTGGCCACCGCGGAGGTGTAGAGCAGCGCGTCGTGGAGGAGGTCGATGCCGAGCACGTCAGCGGGAACCAGCAGCGTGATGAAGGCGACCAGGAGCGCCAACAGTAAGTCGCCGGGGAAGGATCCTCTGACGGTGGCAAATTCGTTCATAGCACTAGGGTACGGCGTGATCGCGTTCCGGCCTTCATACTTGGGGCGTGCCTGAGACGGCTGCGATGTTGTCCGGGGAGTTGTTGGACACGTTGCCCACCGCCCGGCCGACCTCGTGGAAAGACAGCCGCGGGCCGGGGCGACTCAGGGCCTCGAGGAGCGTCGGATCCTGGAGGGTGGGGTCGAGCCACATGTCATACTCGTCAGGGTTCAGGATGAGGGGAGTGCGATCGTGAATCTGCGCCAACTCGCCGCGCGCCGCGCGCGTGACGATCGTGGCCGTCAGTAGCCAGTCCTCGCCGTCCTTGAACCAGCCATACAGTCCGGCCAGGGCAAGAGGGGCGTTATCGCGGTAGATGTAGAACGGGGTCCTGTCCGGCTTGCGCCACTCGAAGTAGCCCGCGGCCGGGAAGATGCAGCGCCTCTTTCGCAGCGCCGGGGCGAAGGAGGGCTTCTCGGCCAGGGTCTCCATGCGCGCGTTGATCATCGGGCGGGAGGCGTTCTTCGCCCACGGCGGGATGAGACCCCAGAAGGCCGGGGTCAGGGCGCGCACGACGTCGGGCGCGGGCCCGGCGGGCGTGCCGGGAGGCGTGGGCGTGGGCTGGGCGACGGCGTCGTCGAGCCACTCATCGCCGGGAAGAGGCCTGCGCTCGACAATGATCGGGACGTCCTGGGTGGGGGCGACGTTCCAGCTGGGGGAGGGGGCGTAGGAATCGGCGACGACGTCGAGGCGGAACTCGAGCTGAATGTCCCTGCGGCCCATGGTTGCGTATCGTCCACACATGCCCCCAGCCTAGTGGAAGAAAAATGTCGGATGGATGGGAGACAATGAGAGGGTGAACATCGAAGAAGCAACCACACGCTGGAACGAACTCGCCCCGAAGCTGCGCCGCGCGCAGGAGGCCTATCATTCGACGGGCGAACCGATCATGGTCGACGCCACGTATGACGCGCTCATCGCGCAAATGCGCGCGCTCGAAGATCGCTTCCCGCAGCTGTGGAGCCCGCAGTCGCCCACCATGAAGGTGGGGGCCAAGGTGGCGCGCGGGGCGGCCGCGGAGTTGCGCCATGCCGAGCGCATGTATTCGCTACAGGACGTGTTCAGCCGTGAGGAGCTGGCCACGTGGTTGACCGGGATCACCGGGGAAGTGCCGGCAGGGAGCCGGTTCACGGCCGAGGTCAAGATCGACGGGTTGGCGCTCAACCTCACGTATCGGGGCGGCGCGCTTCACACGGCGGCCACGCGCGGTGACGGGGTGACGGGCGAGGACGTGACGCGCAACGCGCTCGCGATCGAGGCGATTCCGGCGAAGCTCACGGGGCAGGACTGGCCGGAGCTGGTGGAGGTGCGCGGGGAGGTCTACTTCCCGATTGCGAAGTTTACCGAGTTCAACGATTCGGTGGAGGTGCGCAATGAGGAGATCACCCGCCGTAACCAGGAGATCGATGCCTACAACAAGACACTGCGCGCGAAGAACGCGAGCCGGGCCAAGGAGGGGCTGGCCCCGCTCCCGCGCCTGCAGCGCGAAGCGGTGCTCAAGACGTTCGTCAACCCGCGCAACGCAGCCGCCGGCACGATGCGTCAGGAGGACAACACGGGCTTTGCGATCAAGTCACTGAGCTTCATCGCGCACGGCATCGGCGCGCTGGAGGGAGCCTCGGAGGCGCTGGTAGAGAAGATGGCCACCCAGGAGGGCATCTACGAGGTCTTTAAGTCATGGGGGCTGCCCGTATCGGCGCAGACACGGATGGTCTCCACGATGGAGGAGATCGAGGCGTACCTTAACGCGTATCAGGGTGCGCGCATGTCACTCGATCACGAATTCGACGGCGTGGTGATCAAGCTGGAGGATCGCCGTATGCAGGCCAAGCTCGGCTACACCGCGCGCGTGCCGCGCTGGGCCGTTGCCTACAAGTTCCCGCCCACCGAGGTCCAGACCCGGCTGCTCGACATCCGGGTGCAGGTGGGACGCACCGGTCGCGTCACCCCGTTTGCCGTGATGGAGCCGGTGTGGGTGGATGGATCCACGGTGGCGCAGGCCACGCTGCACAACCCGTTCGAGGTGGAACGCAAGGGCGTGATGATCGGGGACATGGTCATTTTGCGCAAGGCGGGTGACATCATCCCCGAGGTAGTGGGCCCGGTGCTGGCGGAGCGGGACGGCTCGGAACGGGTCTTCGTCATGCCCGCGCACTGCCCGGCCTGCGGGGGGCCGATCGCGCCCGCCAAGGAGGGGGACAAGGACCTGCGATGCACCAACACGCGTTCCTGCCCCGCACAGCTTCACCAGCGCGTTATCCACATCGGCTCGCGCGGGGCGCTCGACATCGAATCGCTGGGGGAGGAGTCCGCCCAGTGGCTCGCCGATCCGGACCGCCACCGGGCCGAGGCACTCATCGCGCTCGCCACCGGGCACGCGCTGGAACTGACGGACGAGGAGGCGCTCAGTGCACACGCGGCAGGCTGGCCGCTGGAGGATTCCGCGGATCCGCGGGTGCGGATGGTGCTGCCGCTCGAGCGTCGAGTGGAGTTGGGAATCACGAACGAGGACGGGGCACTACTCGATCCGGAGAACATCATCGGGCAGGATCTGCAGGACACGCTTGGGATCCCCGCCGCACAGACCCCGTTCCTCGACACCGAGGCGCAGCTGTTTGCGCTCTCGGCCGGGGATCTGCAGGCCGTGCGGACCTGGCAGCCGGTGCGGGTGGCCGGCGAGGCCACCGGGGACTGGCGCTACGCGCGAGCGGGCTGGACGAAGCCGACGTGGTCGCGGTCCGGGGCTGTGGCTGAAACCATCCGTGCGGGCTACCAGGTCAAGGCGGCGTCGGCGCCGTCGAAGACGCTGGAGAAGGTCCTCACCGAGATCGATAGGGCCAAGTCAAAAGAGCTGTGGCGCAAGCTCGTGGCGCTCAACATCCGCCACGTGGGGCCGGTGGCCTCGCGCGCACTCGCCGCGCACTTCGGATCGCTCGACGCGATGCTGGCCGCCGGGCGCGCTCAGGTAGAGGCGGGAGAGGTTCCCTTCTCCGAAATCGACGGGGTGGGAGAGATCATCGGGCGCTCGCTACTGGAGTGGTTTGACGAGCCGTGGCACGCCGAGATCGTGGAAGAGTGGCGCAAGGCCGGGGTGGTCTTCGAAGACCAGCGCCCGGCCGGTGGCGACAGCGCGGCTGACGAGGCCGCCGGGCCACGCCCGTTCGAGGGCATGACGATCGTGGTGACCGGCTCGGTGGAGGGCTATACCCGCGACGGGGTGGCTGAGGCGATCACGAAGGCGGGTGGCAAGGCCACCGGATCGGTGTCGAAGAAGACGAACGTGGTGGTCATCGGGGACAACCCCGGCGCCTCCAAGACCACGAAGGCCGCGGCTCTCGGCATCGAAACATGGACGGCGCAGGAGTTCCTAGACCGGCTCGGGCGGGCCTAGGGCGCGGGCCGGAGGCTAGAGCAACGGGGCCAGCGGGCGCAAAATCCTTTCGGCCACCCGCGCCAGCGTGCTGCGTTGCTCCCACTGTGAGGCCGTGAGCTCGCGGGAGTTGGACAGGTCCAGTTCGAAGATCTCCTCCATGATCGTCGCGAACGGGCTGTTGAACACCTCCACGTTGATCTCGAAGTTACCGTCCATGGAGATCCGGTCAATGTTCGTGGTGCCGACCGTGGACCAGATGCCGTCCACCGTCATGGTCTTGGCGTGGATCATCGCCTCGCGGTAGAGGAAGATCCGCACCCCGGAGGCCAGCAGATCCTTGTAGTAGGGTCGGCCCACCCAGTCGGCAACGATGTGGTTAGAGTACTCGGGGACGAGCACCCGCACGTCCACCCCGCGCCTGGCGGCGGAGGTGAGGGAGTGGAGGATGCCGGCGTCGGGAATGAAGTAGCCCATCGTGATGTAGACACGGTGGTAGGCCCGGTCGATCGCGCCCAGGTAGGAGGCGCGCACGGGGTAGGACTTGAAGGCGGGCACATTTTGGGTCGCGATCACCTTCGACGACCAGTGCGACAGCCCCCGGTCCGGCAGCTCGGGTAGCGCCGCGCCCCGGTAGACGTTCCACATGTCGACGAACGCGTTCTCTAGCTCCCACACGGACGGGCCCTTGATACGCAGGTGGGTGTCGCGCCACGTGTTGGCGTACAGGGCACCGATGTTGTAGCCGCCCACAAATCCGATTTCCTGATCGACCACCAAGATCTTGCGGTGGTCAAAGCCGCGGTCGCGGCCGTTGCCCGTGAAGATGCCGGTGCGAAGGAGCGGGAAGAGGATCACGTGCAGATTCTCGTGCTCGGGGAACTGGCGGAACCGCGGGTCTTGATTGAGGTTGCCGAAGGTGTCGATGATGACGTACACCTGCACCCCGCGCCGGGCGGCAGCGATGAGGGCATTGCGGAACTCGTAGCCGACGTCGTCGGCCTTAATTATGTAGGTCTCAAAGAAGATCTGCTCGCGTGCGCCGTCGATCGCCTCGAGCATGTCCGCATACAGATCCTCGCCAAAGGTGTAGACAGTCAGGTCGGAGCCGGAGACGGTGGTAGTGCGCGGGGGCAGGGTGGGGAATGTGCCGCTGGGAGGGTTGCGCCGCTTGCGGTGTTCGTCCACCGCCAGGACTGCGCTGACGGCGGCGATCTGCGCGGTCAGAGCGCCCAATATGCCGTACTTGATGAGGCGCTTGGGGGTTTCGCGATTTGGTCGCAGGAAGCGTGACATGTGCTTATAGTATCGAACGGGTTAGACTTTGCTCATGTCAAAGTTTTCAAACGATGAGGTGGCCCGCTTGGCCGACCTCGCGCGCATTTCCTTAACACAAGAGGAGATTGAGCAGTTCGCCGGCGAACTGTCCACAATCTCGGACGCCATGGAGAAGGTCTCCGCGGTTGCCGCCTCGGACATCCCGGCTACCTCCCACCCGATGCCGCTGACCAACGTGTGGCGCGAGGACGAGGTGGGCGAGGAGAAGCTGGATCTTGACCTGGTATTCGCCTCAGCGCCGGCCTGCGAGGACGGCAAATTCGCGGTGCCGCAGATCTTGGGGGAGGAATAAATGGAATTGCTGAAGAAGCCCGCGGTCGAGCTCGCCGCGATGTTACGCGCCGGCGAGGTCACCTCGGTTGAGTTGACCCAGGCGTGCCTCGACCGGATCGAGGCGGAAAACGGTCACCTGCACGCGTTCCTGTTCGTTGACGCCGACGGCGCGCTCGAGGTGGCCCGCGGCGTCGACGCCGATCGTGCGGCGGGCAAGCAGCTGCCGCCGTTCGCGGGCGTGCCGGTGGCGATCAAGGACAACATTTGTCAGCTCGGCACCCCGGTCACGTGCGGGTCGAAGATGCTGGAGGGCTGGATCTCGCCCTATGACGCCACGGTGGTCAAGAACCTGAAGGCGGCGCGGCTGCCGATCGTGGGGCACACGAACATGGACGAGTTCGCGATGGGCTCCTCGACGGAGAATTCGGCCTTCGGGCCGACGACGAACCCGTGGGGAGACAACCTCATCCCGGGCGGCTCGGGCGGCGGTTCGGCTGCCGCGGTCGCGGCCTACATGGTGCCGTGGGCGCTGGGTTCGGACACGGGCGGGTCGATCCGTCAGCCGGGAGCGGTGACGGGTACGGTTGGCGCCAAGCCCACGTACGGCAACGTCTCGCGCTACGGGGTTGTGGCGATGGCCTCCTCGCTGGATCAGGTCGGTCCGTGTGCGCGCACGGTTGCCGACGCGGCGGCCTTGCAGGAGATTCTCTCCAGCCACGACCCGCATGATTCGACGTCGCTACCGGAGGTCGCCACGGGCCTGTACGACGCCGCGGTCGAGGGCTCGGCCGCGCAGGATCTCGCGGGCCTGCGCGTCGGCGTCGTGAAGGAAATGTCGGGCGATGGTTTCGAGCCGGGCGTGATGGCCGTCTTCGAGGAGACGGTGGACAAGCTCAAGGCGCGCGGGGCGGAGGTCACCGAGGTCTCCTGCCCGGCGTTCGACTCGGCGATCGCGGCCTACTACCTCATCATGCCGGCGGAGGTCTCCTCCAACCTGGCGCGTTTCGACGGCGTGCGATACGGCAACCGTGTGGAGCCTAAGAGCGGCCCGGTGACGGCGGAGACGATGATGTCGGCCACCCGCGGGGAGAAGTTCGGCCCGGAGGTCAAGCGGCGCATCATCCTGGGCACGTATGCGCTGAGCTCGGGGCACTATGACAGGTTCTACGGGTCGGCGCTGAAGGTGCGTACGCTCGTCCAACGCGACCTGGACGCCGCGTTCGAAAAGGTGGACGTGCTGGTCACGCCCACGGCCCCGACCGTCGCCTTCGAATTCGGTTCGAAGAAGGACGATCTGATGGCGATGTACATGAACGACATGACGACCACCCCGGCCAACCTCGCGGGCGTGCCGGCGCTGTCGGTGCCGGCGGGTCTGGCGGATGGGCTGCCGGTCGGCTTCCAGGTGATCACGCCCGCGCATGAGGATGCGCGCATGTACAAGGTGGCGGCGATGGTGGAGGCGGTCGCGGATCGCTCCGCCCGCGAATGCCCGATCGAAGTGGGGGAGAAGTAACGATGGAAGAATTGATGGACTACGCCGAGGCTGCCGCGAACTTCGACCCCGTGCTCGGGCTTGAGGTTCACGTCGAGTTGGCGACCAAGACGAAGATGTTCGACGCCGCCCCCAACGAGTTCGGTGGGGAGCCCAACGTCAACACCACCCCTGTCTCGCTCGGCCTGCCCGGCGCGTTGCCGGTGGTGAACAAGAAGGCCATCGAGTACGCGATCCGGCTCGGCCTGGCGCTCAACTGCAAGATTGCGAAGTCGTGCCGGTTTGCGCGCAAGAACTATTTCTACCCGGACTTGTCGAAGAACTTCCAGACCTCCCAGTCGGATGAGCCGATCGCCTACGACGGCTATCTCGACCTGGAGCTCGACGACGGCGAGGTTTTCCGGGTGCTCATCGAACGCGCACACGTGGAGGAGGACGCGGGCAAGAACACGCACGTGGGCGGCGAGGGCCGACTCCAGGGCGCCACGCATTCGCTGGTGGACTACAACCGCGCCGGCGTGCCACTGGTGGAGATTGTGACCCGCCCGATCGAGGGCGCCGGGGCGCGCGCGCCGGAGGTGGCCGCGAAGTATGTGCAGTCCATCCGCGACATCGCCCGGGCCATCGGGGTGTCGGAGGCCCGCATGGAGCGCGGCAACGTCCGCGCCGACGTCAACGTCTCCCTGCGCCCGAGCCCGGATGCGCCGCTCGGCACTCGTACCGAAACGAAGAACGTCAACTCTTTCCGTGCGGTCGCCCGCGCCGTCGAGTTCGAGATCTGCCGCCAGGGTAAGGTGCTGTCCTCGGGGCAGAAGGTGGTGCAGGAGACGCGCCACTGGCAGGAGGCCGATTCAACGACGTCGCCTGGCCGGCTCAAGTCGGATGCTGACGACTACCGCTACTTCCCCGAGCCGGATCTGGTGCCGATTGCGCCGCCCGTCGAATGGGTGGAGGAGATTCGGGCGTCGTTGCCGGAGATGCCCGCCGCGCGGCGCAAGCGGCTCCTGAGCGAATGGGGCATCTCGGAGATGGAGATGCGCGACATCGTCAACGCCGACGCGTTGGATTTCATCAGCGATTCCGTCGACGCCGGGGCAAGCCCTGCCGGCGCGCGCAAGTGGTGGATGGGCGAGCTGGCCCGTTATGCGAAGGACAACGAGCTGGCGCTGGCCGACGTCCCCGTGACGGCGGCCGACGTCGCCGAGCTGGACGGGCTTGTCACCAGTGGCAAGCTCACTGACAAGCTTGCCCGCCAGGCCCTTGACGGGGTGCTGGCAGGAGAGGGCAGCCCTGCCGACGTCGTGGCCGCCCGCGGGCTGGAGGTTGTTTCCGACGACGCCGCGCTGGGTGCCGCCGTCGACGAGGCGCTCGCCGCGAACCCGGATATTTTGGACAAGATCAGGGCAGGTAAGGTGCAGGCCGCCGGCGCGATCGTCGGCGCTGTCATGAAGGCCACCCGCGGCAAGGCGGACGCGGCGCGCGTGCGCGAGCTGATTATGGAGCGTGCTGGCCAGGCCTAGGCGCTCGCGAGGTGTGCGAAGGCACATGCGACGCGCAGAGGCGCTGACGTGACGCCTTAGCTGCTGCGAGAGACCCCGGCGAACCCGCCGGGGTTTTTCGTTGCCGGACGTCGAGACGGTGCCCGGCTTCATCGCCCGTTTCCCGATGGCTGAAACTGTGGGGCTAAGTGCGGGGCAACCTGACAGAATGATCGCGCTGACTAAATGATCGCGCAAGAACGAAGAAAGACAAGGCGGATTATGGCAAAGCCGAGACCGAGCTACGCGGTGACGTTGCGAATCGAGATTCCCTACGACGACCACGCTGTTCCGCGTATCACCAACGAAATCAGCTACGAAGATGCGCTGATCACGGGAATCGACATGGTGCGTTCCGATGACGAGCACCTGCTTTTTGACGTCACCTGCATGACGCACGACCTGAACCACGCGAAGAAGATCCGCAAGAAGCTACAGCGGACCGAGGGGGTGATCGTGCATGGGATTCACGATGCGACGGTCCAGGCGCACCTGGGCGGCAAGATCGAGGTCACGCTCAAGCGGCCACTGAAGACTCGCCAGGACCTGTCGAAGATCTACACGCCCGGCGTGGCGGCAATCTGCGAGCGGATCGTGGAGGATCCCTCGGAGGCGCGCAGGCTGACAATCAAGCGCAACACGGTGGCCGTCGTCACCGACGGTACGGCCGTGCTCGGCCTAGGGGACATCGGGCCGTTGGCCGCGATGCCCGTCATGGAGGGCAAGGCCGCGCTGTTTAAGAACTTCGCCGGTGTGGATGCGTGGCCGGTGTGCCTGGACACGAAGGACACCGAGGAGATCATTTCGATCGTCAAGGCGATCGCGCCCGGGTTCGCCGGGATCAATCTGGAGGACATCTCCGCGCCGCGGTGTTTCGAGATCGAGCGCAGGTTGCGCGAGGAGCTTGACATCCCGGTCTTCCATGACGATCAGCATGGCACCGCCGTCGTCGTGCTTGCGGCGCTGATTAACGCGCTGAAGGTGGTGGGCAAGAAGATCGAGGATGTGCGGATCGTCGTCTCGGGCGTGGGTGCTGCCGGCAACGCCATCATTCGCCTGCTCAAGAGCCAGGGTGCCTACGACATCATCGGATGCGGGCGCAACGGCGCGCTGGGTGCCTTCCGCGAGGAGGCTGATCCGGACCGAAACTGGTTGGCACAGAACACGAACCCGCGCCAGGTACAGGGCAGCCTCAAGGACGTGCTCGCCGGCGCGGACGTCTTCATCGGCGTTTCGGCGGGCAACATCTTGACGGGTGAGGACATCGCGACGATGGCCGAGGACGCCGTCGTCTTTGCGCTCGCGAACCCGACCCCGGAGGTGGATCCGGGCGCGGCGGGCAAGTACGCCTCCGTTGTGGCCACGGGGCGCTCGGACTATCCGAACCAGATCAACAATGTGCTGGCGTTCCCGGGGCTGTTCCGCGGAATGCTGGACGTGCGGGCACACGAGGTCACAGACCAGATGCTTGTGGTGGCCGCCAATGCGATTGCTGCGGCAGTGGAACCGGCGGAGCTCAATAGCGCGTTCATCATCCCGGGCGTCTTTACGCCAGATCTGGCGGAGAAGGTCGCCGGAGCGATCCGTGAAGAGTTCGCCAATGGGCAGCAATGGGCAGTAGCGCACTAAGGGGGTAAGCGCGCTACTACGCGGAAAGGGCGGGGCCCGTGCGTGCTGGGAGCACGAAAAAGGGAGGCCCGCGATACCACAGAGCGCTGGGGGCGCGTCGAATCCGACGCGCCCCCAGCGCGTATGTTGTGCGTCATGGCCGACCTTTCCGCATATTTGCGCAGTTCGGGGCGGTGTGAGGAGGGGCACGGCGATCGGGTTTGACCTTCCGGGTGCGGGGTGTGTAAATTCTTTTCTTGCCGCCGGGGCGTGAGGCTCACGGGCCGAGCGGCAAATGTCTTTCTGATTTATGTGATCTAGACACCGGGATTTGACTCCGGCCGAAAGATGAGCTAAGTTAGAGAGGTTGCTCCCGAGGGGCACAGCGAAGAGAAATCGCTGGTCTTTCGAGTGGGTGTGTTGTTTGATATCTCAATAGTGTGTCAGCTTTTTATGTTGTGTTTTTTTGATGGCTGGCTCTTCCTTTTTTGGTTGGGTTGGTTGTTGTTGTGGCTGGCTTGGCTTGGCTTTTTGTTGGGTTGGGTTGGTTGCAGTTTTTTTTGCCAGTTTTTCTGGTTTTTTGAGTCTGTTTTGGCTTTCTGTTTGGATCTTTCCTGCTGGGTTTTGTGCTTGGTGGGTTTGGTTTTTTGTGGAGAGTTTGATCCTGGCTCAGGACGAACGCTGGCGGCGTGCTTAACACATGCAAGTCGAACGATGAAGCTGAAGCTTTTGTTTTGGTGGATTAGTGGCGAACGGGTGAGTAATACGTGAGTAACCTGCCCTTGTCTTTGGGATAAGCCTGGGAAACTGGGTCTAATACCGGATATTCTGCTTCTGCCGCATGGTGGGGGTTGGAAAGATTTTTTGGATGGGGATGGGCTCACGGCCTATCAGCTTGTTGGTGGGGTGATGGCCTACCAAGGCGTCGACGGGTAGCCGGCCTGAGAGGGTGACCGGCCACATTGGGACTGAGATACGGCCCAGACTCCTACGGGAGGCAGCAGTGGGGAATATTGCACAATGGACGCAAGTCTGATGCAGCGACGCCGCGTGGGGGATGAAGGCTTTCGGGTTGTAAACTCCTTTCAGTACAGAACAAGGCCTTTGTGGTTGAGGGTATGTGCAGAAGAAGCGCCGGCTAACTACGTGCCAGCAGCCGCGGTAATACGTAGGGCGCGAGCGTTGTCCGGAATTATTGGGCGTAAAGAGCTCGTAGGCGGTTTGTTGCGCCTGCTGTGAAAGACCGGGGCTTAACTTCGGGGTTGCAGTGGGTACGGGCAGACTAGAGTGTGGTAGGGGTAATTGGAATTCCTGGTGTAGCGGTGGAATGCGCAGATATCAGGAGGAACACCGATGGCGAAGGCAGGTTACTGGGCCATTACTGACGCTGAGGAGCGAAAGCGTGGGTAGCGAACAGGATTAGATACCCTGGTAGTCCACGCCGTAAACGTTGGGCACTAGGTGTGGGGCCTTTTCCATGGGTTCTGCGCCGTAGCTAACGCATTAAGTGCCCCGCCTGGGGAGTACGGCCGCAAGGCTAAAACTCAAAGGAATTGACGGGGGCCCGCACAAGCGGCGGAGCATGCGGATTAATTCGATGCAACGCGAAGAACCTTACCAAGGCTTGACATACACTGCGATGTGCCAGAGATGGTGCAGCCTTTGGGGTGGTGTACAGGTGGTGCATGGTTGTCGTCAGCTCGTGTCGTGAGATGTTGGGTTAAGTCCCGCAACGAGCGCAACCCTTGTCCTGTGTTGCCAGCAAGTTGTGTTGGGGACTCACGGGAGACTGCCGGGGTTAACTCGGAGGAAGGTGGGGATGACGTCAAATCATCATGCCCCTTATGTCTTGGGCTTCACGCATGCTACAATGGCCGGTACAGAGGGTTGCGAGCCTGTGAGGGTGAGCTAATCTCTTAAAGCTGGTCTCAGTTCGGATTGGGGTCTGCAACTCGACCCCATGAAGTCGGAGTCGCTAGTAATCGCAGATCAGCAACGCTGCGGTGAATACGTTCTCGGGCCTTGTACACACCGCCCGTCACGTCACGAAAGTTGGTAACACCCGAAGCCCGTGGCCTAACCTTTTTGGGGGGAGCGGTCGAAGGTGGGATTGGCGATTGGGACGAAGTCGTAACAAGGTAGCCGTACCGGAAGGTGCGGCTGGATCACCTCCTTTCTAAGGAGCCTCATGTGTGCCTGTGACTGTTGTGGTTGTGGGTGTTTGTGTGTGGGGTTTTTAGTGGTTCGCAATGTGGGGGGCTGGCATGCTGTTGGGGTGTGGGGTAACACCTGTGCTGCCTGCGCCGGGCTCTGTTGTGGGGTTTGTGTGTGGTGTTGGTGTGGTGGTTGAGAATTGTATAGTGGATGCGAGCATCTTTTGGTTTTTGTAAGTGTGTAAGGGCGTTCGGTGGATGCCTTGGTACACGGAGCCGATGAAGGACGTTGTAGCCTGCGATAAGCCTCGGGGAGTTGGCATACGAGCTGTGATCCGAGGGTGTCCGAATGGGGGAACCTGCCTGGAGTTGTTTCTGGGTACCGCCACCTGAATGTATAGGGTGGTTGGGGGTGACGCGGGGAAGTGAAACATCTTAGTACCCGTAGGAAGAGATATTCTGTGAGTAGTGGCGAGCGAAAGCGGATGAGGTTAAACCGGGTGTGTGTGATAGCCGTCGGGCGTTGCATATTCGGGGTTGTGGGAGCTGCGTGATTCCTCCGACGAGGGGTCGTGAAGTGATAAAGGTGTGGGATAGGCGAATCAGTTGGGAAGCTGGACCGTAGACCGTGATAGTCGGGTAGTTGAAATCTTGCGCTCTTCTTGTGGTGTTCCCGAGTAGCACGGGGCTCGTGAAATCTCGTGTGAATCTGCACAGACCACTGTGTAAACCTAAATACTTCGTGTGACCGATAGTGGATAGTACCGTGAGGGAATGGTGAAAAGTACCCCGGGAGGGGAGTGAAATAGTACCTGAAACCGTGCGCTTACAATCCGTCAGAGCCTTCTTGGTGGGGGTGATGGCGTGCCTTTTGAAGAATGAGCCTGCGAGTTAGGATGTGTGGCGAGGTTAACCCGTGTGGGGTAGTCGTAGCGAAAGCGAGTCTGAATAGGGCGCCATAGTTGCATGTTCTAGACCCGAAGCGGAGTGATCTAGCCATGGGCAGGGTGAAGCACGTGTAAGAGCGTGTGGAGGCCCGAACCCACTTCAGTTGAAAATGGAGGGGATGACCTGTGGTTAGGGGTGAAAGGCCAATCAAACTTCGTGATAGCTGGTTCTCCCCGAAATGCATTTAGGTGCAGCGTTGCGTGTGCTTGCTGGTGGTAGAGCGACTGGATGGTTGATGGCCCTTATACCGGGTACTGAGATCAGCCAAACTCCGAATGCTGGTTAAGTTGAGCGTGGCAGTGAGACTGTGGGGGATAAGCTCCATTGTCGAGAGGGAAACAGCCCAGATCATCGGTTAAGGCCCCTAAGGGTGTGCTAAGTGGGAAAGGATGTGGAGTTGCTGTGACAACCAGGAGGTTGGCTTAGAAGCAGCCATCCTTGAAAGAGTGCGTAATAGCTCACTGGTCAAGTGATTCCGCGCCGACAATGTAGCGGGGCTAAGTACACCGCCGAAACCGTGGCAACAGTTTTTGTTGGGTAGGGGAGCGTCGTGCTTGAGGTGAAGCTGCCGGGTGACCGTGTGGTGGATTGAGTGCGAGTGAGAATGCAGGCATGAGTAGCGATTGACGGGTGGGAATCCCGTCCTCCGAAAAACTAAGGGTTCCAGGGGCAGGTTCGTCCGCCCTGGGTTAGTCGGGTCCTAAGGCGAGGCCGACAGGCGTAGTCGATGGGTAACCAGTTGTTATTCTGGTACCGGCGAAGGACCGTCCATGCTGAAGCGGGGGGATACTAACCATCCTTGCCTACTGCTGGCCCTTTTGGGGGTTGGTGGTGTGGTGAGCGTGGGGCCTGATCTTGTGGTAGGCAAGCGTGTTAACAGGGGTGACGCAGAGTGGTAGCTTCCGCGTGGCTTATGGCTTGCCACGTTTAACAGCGCAGCTTGTTTCTTTGGTAAATCCGGGAAGCGTTTTGAGTGAGGCTGGATGATGAGACCTTGTGGTCGAAGTAGAGTGATCCTGTGCTGCCGAGAAAAGCCTCGACGTGAGGTTCTAGCCGCCCGTACCCTAAACCGACACAGGTGGTTTGGTAGAGTATACTAAGGAGTTCGAGTGAATCGTGGTTAAGGAACTCGGCAAAATGCCCCCGTAACTTCGGGAGAAGGGGGGCCTGATCCTTGAAGCACTTTGCGTGCTAGGGGTGATGGCCGCAGAAACCAGGGAGAAGCGACTGTTTATCAAAAACACAGGTCCGTGCGAACACGTAAGTGGATGTATACGGACTGACGCCTGCCCGGTGCTGGAAGGTTAAGAGGATCGGTTAGATGCCCTTTTGTGGTGTCGAGGCTGAGAATTTAAGCCCCAGTAAACGGCGGTGGTAACTATAACCATCCTAAGGTAGCGAAATTCCTTGTCGGGTAAGTTCCGACCTGCACGAATGGCGTAACGACTTCTCCGCTGTCTCAACCGCGAACTCGGTGAAATTGCATTACGAGTAAAGATGCTCGTTTCGCGCAGCAGGACGGAAAGACCCCGGGACCTTTACTATAGCTTGGTATTGGTGTTTGGTACGGTTTGTGTAGGATAGGTGGGAGACTGTGAAGCTGTCACGCTAGTGGTGGTGGAGTCATTGTTGAAATACCACTCTGATCGTGCTGGATGTCTAACCTTGGACCATGATCTGGTTCAGGGACAGTGCCTGGTGGGTAGTTTAACTGGGGCGGTTGCCTCCTAAATGGTAACGGAGGCGCTCAAAGGTTCCCTCAGCCTGGTTGGTAATCAGGTGTTGAGTGTAAGTGCACAAGGGGGCTTGACTGTGAGACTGACAGGTCGAGCAGGTACGAAAGTAGGAACTAGTGATCCGGCGGTGGCTTGTGGAAGCGCCGTCGCTCAACGGATAAAAGGTACCCCGGGGATAACAGGCTGATCCTGCCCAAGAGTTCATATCGACGGCATGGTTTGGCACCTCGATGTCGGCTCGTCGCATCCTGGGGCTGGAGTAGGTCCCAAGGGTTGGGCTGTTCGCCCATTAAAGCGGTACGCGAGCTGGGTTCAGAACGTCGTGAGACAGTTCGGTCCCTATCCGCTGCGCGCGTTGGAAACGTGAGGAGGGCTGTCCCTAGTACGAGAGGACCGGGACGGACGAACCTCTGGTGTGCCAGTTGTATCGCCAGGTGCATGGCTGGTTGGCTACGTTCGGGAGGGATAACCGCTGAAAGCATCTAAGCGGGAAGCCTGCTTTAAGATTACGTTTCCTTGACATTTGTTGTTGTGAGGCCCCCTATAGATCATGGGGTTGATAGGCCAGGCGTGGAAGCATTGTAAGGTGTGGAGCTGACTGGTACTAATTGGCCGATTACTTACTTAAACAACTTTTTTGTTGTGTTCGCATCTACTATACGATTCTGGGTCACTACGCCGTGCGTGTGTGTTTCCCGTGTTTTTGACGGTGGTTATAGCGGTGGGGTAACGCCCGGTCCCATTCCGAACCCGGAAGCTAAGCCTGCTAGCGCCGATGGTACTGCACTTGTGAGGGTGTGGGAGAGTAGGACACTGCCGTCATTGTTTGTGAAGAAGAAGGGGGGGTCCCGGCACTTGTGCCGGGACCCCCCCTTTTTTTATCCTGTAGCCCCCTGCTTGGTCCGCACGGCGTCGTTTGGGGTGCCCGGGACTGTGGTGTCCAGGATGGCTTAGACTCTCGTGGTGTAACTCCACCCCACAGCCACGCGCGAATGCGGGATTGACGGTGACGCGGCTCGGCGCTCAGTTGGGGATGCGCCGGTGTTGAGGATCGGATGCAGCGTTGTATGCCCAGGTAGCTGGGTTGATGGCTCAATCGACTTGTCCAATCTATCGGGGTTGCTTCAGCGATTGATATATGTCTAGATAGAGTTATATACAATGGACTCCGTACGACGAAGGTCCCGGATATCGTGGTGTCCGAATAAGTCCTTGATTGTTTAACGAAAAGCAGTTCCGAGGTTGGGGAACGCGTTTCACATTATCCCCATCTATTGGTTAATTGGCGTGCTACGATTATTCATGCCGTAAGGTAACAGTATGCAATGGCGCTACAGCCTCACACAACTCGATTCGGGGTGCTCATGGTATCGATACCACCAAACATTCATCTGAGAAACGGCGGGACTTCCGTCTTTGTGCGGCTTACGGACCGGGGGTTACCTCAGGTGCTGTACTGGGGCGCGGATCTCGGGGCGGTCAGTTCAGACCAGGCCACGGCGTTCTCGCGGGCGCAGATTTCCGCCGTCGTCTCGGGCCTGGCCGATGTCCCTCCGCTCTTTTCTCTCGTACCGCAACAGAGCGAGGGGTGGATCGGCACGCCGGGCTTGGTTGGCGCGCGCGATGGCGCGGCGCAGTTCTCCTCATTCGTGACGGGCTCGGTCGAGCAGACGGCGTCGTCGATGATCGCCCACGCTCACGATGACGAGGCGGGTATCGATCTGACACTTGAGCTGGAGATCACGGGCTCAGGCCTAGTGCGCACTCGGGCAAGCGTGACGAATACGGGTGAGGATGGCTATCAACTCGACTCGCTACTGCTGGCACTGCCGACACCCGCCAGCGAGACCTTCGTCATCGATCAAAGCGGACACCATTTGCGTGAACGTGACACTCACCTGCACGAGTTCACCATCGGTTCGCATCGGCGTGAAATCCGTGTGGGGCGCGGACACTCCGCATCAACGATTCACGGCACCTGTGAAGAAGGCACATCGTGGCAGCGCGGACTTGTCCATTACGTTCACGTCGCCTGGTCGGGTAACACCTGCACTATCGCCGAGCGGGACACGCAAGGCTACCAGGGGCTACTTGCGGGAGAGTTGCTTTACCCGGGCGAAGTTCTTCTCGCACACGGCGAGCGCTATACCTCTCCGTGGATCGTGGGCACTTGGGGCGAAGGGCTTGATGAGGCAGCCGGGCGCATCCACGAGTTTCTCCGAGGCCGCTCGAACCACCCGACGACGCCCCGGCCGGTGACGCTGAACGCGTGGGAGGCGGTGTACTTCAAACAGGAACTGCCCCATCTCCTCAAGCTCGCTGAAGAGGCCGCGAAGGTGGGAGTTGAGCGTTTTGTGCTCGATGATGGATGGTTCTCGGACAGGCGAGATGACACGACCAGCCTGGGGGATTGGACCATATCGGAAGAAGTGTGGCCGCACGGACTGGCTCCGCTGGCGGACGCGGTTCATGCGGCAGGAATGCAGTTCGGTTTGTGGTTCGAACCGGAAATGATCAGCCCCAATTCGGAGGTGGCGCGGCGTCATCCGGAGTGGATTCTGTCACCGCGCACGCATCGCCCGCAGGAGGCGCGCCACCAGCAGGTGATAGACCTGACGAACCCTGAAGCCTATGAGCACGTCAGATCGCAGATGGTTGCGGTGCTGGATTCGACGACTGTCGACTACATCAAGTGGGACTTCAACCGCGACCTGTACGAGGCGATCTCCCCGCTCACGGGCAAGCCGGTCTACCACGCTCAAACGCTGGCAACCTACCGGCTCATGGACTTCATTATGTCCGCCTATCCGGGGCTGGAGATTGAGTCTTGTGCTGGAGGCGGCGGGCGCATTGACCTGGGTATCATGGAGCACGCGGTACGCGTGTGGGGCTCGGACTGCACGGATGCGATGGAACGCCTGCAGATCGAAGCCGGAACATCGCTACTCTTGCCGCCGGAATTGGTTGGGTCTCACGTTGCCTCAACGGTGTCACACCAAACGGGGCGCACGTTGAATCTGGCATTGCGTGCCTCGAATGCGATGTTCTCCCACATGGGGATTGAGTGGGACTTGCCGAACGCGGATCCGCATGAGCGTGACGAGCTGGCCAAGTGGGTCGCGTTGCACAAGAGCTTGCGCCCAATGCTGCATTCGGGACGCGTGGTTCACGCAGATCATCCCGATCAGGGCTACCGGGTTCACGGCGTCGTTGCGCAGGATCGATCGGATGCTGTCTTTGCTCTCACGCGCGTGCAGACCTCACCGCAGCGTCCCACTCCCGCGTTACGTCTGCCTGGACTGGATAACGACGTCGTCTACCACATGCGCGAGCTCCTGCCGGGCGGAATCGACTCCGCTATCGCTACAGGCGCCGGTTCGGTGCCGTGGTGGCAGGACGGCCTCACGCTACCGGGGCGGGTCATCATGCAGGCTGGTTTTCGTTTCCCGGATCTCAACCCGCTGCAAACCGTTCTCTTGCGCCTGAGTGCACGAGCCTAACGTGTTTTTCACAAGGTAAATTTAGAAAGGAGAAAAGCGATGTCATCACCCACGGTGAGCGCACCAACGAAGGTGCGTCGTCACGCCGTCAACAACCGGCAAACCCGCTATGCATTGATTTTTCTCGCCCCCGCTGGAATCGGGCTCATCATGTTCTATCTGGTCCCAGCACTTCGAGGACTGTACTTTTCGTTTACAGATTACGCGGTTCTCACGCCACCCACGTGGACAGGCATGGCAAACTACCAGCGACTCATCGAGGATCCCCTCTTTTGGAATTCCATCAAGGTGACGCTGTACTACGTGGTGCTCAACATCGGTTTCCAAACGATCATCGCGATCCTTCTGGCAGTGCTACTCCAGCGATTGACCAGCTCCACCCTTATCCGCGGTATGGCGCTGTTGCCATACTTCATTGCGAACGTGGTTGTCGCCCTGGTGTGGTATTTCATGATGGATTACCAGATCGGTATCGTGAACGTGGTCATGGACGGCATCGGTCTGGATCGCGTGGCATTCTTCGGTGAATCAGCCTGGGCCATTCCAACCGTGGCGTTCATCAACGTGTGGCGCCACATGGGATACACGGCTCTCTTGGTCTTTGCCGGGTTGCAAACCATCAACAAGTCGGTTTACGAGGCCGCAGATATCGATGGCGCGGGTGAAGTGCGAAAGTTCTTCTCCATTACCCTTCCGCTCCTTCGTCCGGTTTTGGCCATGGTCTTGGTGGTTACCGTTACCGGTTCGTTCCAGATCTTCGACACGGTTGCCATCACGACGAAGGGCGGGCCGATTAATGCTACGCGCGTGATCTACTACTACATCTGGGATCTCGCGTTTGGCCAGCTCGACTTCGGATACGCATCTGCCTTGGCGATGGTGCTGTTCGTGTTGCTCTTTGGCGTGACGCTCATTCAGCTTCGCCTGATGAGAGCAAACGAATCGGATGAACTGTGAGGTGAGTACTATGACGACCCAGACAATCACTAAGAAGTCCAGCGTTGCTGGCACTGCCCGCGTAGCTGAGCCAAAGAAGCGTCACGGCCTGGGATTCTACGCCGCATGGGCGTGCCTGATCTTCCTGCTGCTCATCACCATATTTCCGTTCATATGGATGCTGCGCTCATCTTTGATGACGAACTCGGAACTGGTGTCCTCGCCAGGGACACTATGGCCGGAAAACCCCACGCTCGATGCCTATCGTCGTGTCTTTGGCATGACGAGCCCCGAAGAATCGCTGGCTCAGGGCGGCGCGGGTGCCTCCATCAACTTCTGGCTTTACCTGCGCAACTCACTGATCGTGGCAAGCGTGGTCACGGTCGGGCAAACGCTGTTCTCAGCGATGGCGGCCTACGCATTCTCACGGCTGACATGGAAAGGGCGCGACGCTATCTTTGCCCTTTTCTTGTCTGCTTTGATGGTGCCGAGTATCTTCACCATGATTCCGAACTTCGTGCTGATCAAGCAGCTCGGCTTGCTCAACACTTTTCCCGGGATCGTCTTGCCTACGTTCTTCATGACGCCGTTCGCGATCTTCTTCTTGCGCCAGTTCTTTCTCGGCGTGCCCAGAGAGATCGACGAGGCCGCGATGATCGACGGAGCCGGCCCGTTCAAGGTGTTCTTCCGGGTGATCTGCCCGATGGCTTCAGCTCCGATCATCACGCTTGCCGTCTTGACGTTCATCAACGCCTGGAACGACTACATGTGGCCGTTGCTGGTCGGCCAGTCGGACAACGTGCGCGTGCTGACGGTGGCGCTCGGCATCTTCCGCTCGCAAAAGCCGCAGGGCTCGCCCGACTGGACGGCGCTGATGGCAGCCGCTCTCGTTGCCGCGCTGCCCATCGTGATCCTGTTCGTGATCCTGGGCAAGCGAATCGTGAACTCTATTGGATTCTCCGGGATTAAGTGAGGCGCATCATGAAGAAGAATAATCTACGGCATGTTTCGCGCAAGCGCCGTGCATTCGCTGCGCTCGCCGCGCTGAGTCTCGTCTCAGGCGCTACGCTATCGGCGTGTGCCACAAATGCGGGTGACACGGCCGACAAGGTCACGCTTCGGTATTGGCTTTGGGACGCGGGACAGTTGCCCGGATACAGGCAGTGCGCAACAGATTTCGAAAAGAAGAACCCGGATGTGCACATTCAGATCGAGCAGTACGGGTGGGATGACTACTGGACGCAGATCACCGCCTCGATGGTGGCGGAGAACGCACCGGACGTCTTCACCAACCACACCGCACAGTTCGGCAAGTACGCCTCGCTGGGGCAATTGCTAGACATTGAGCCCTACGTCGAGGAAGAAAAATACGATTTCTCGGTCTATGCGCCGGGCCTCGCCGATCAGTGGGTTTCGCAGGACGGCACGCAACGCTACGGCCTGCCAAAAGACTGGGATACCGAGGCCTTGTTCTACAACCAGGACATGGTTAAGGAAGCAGGATACTCGCCCGAAGATCTTTGGAAACTTGAGTGGAATCCGACAGACGGTGGTTCTTTTGAGAAGTTCCTCGCGCACATGACAATCGACGCCAACGGCGTGCGAGGCGACGAAGAGGGCTTCGACAAGAGCCGCGTCAAGGTTTACGGAATCGGGTACAACGAGGCCGGCTCTGGCTATGGCCAGGTTCAGTGGTCGCCGTTTGCCCTCTCGAACGGGCAGTGGACGTGGACGGAAACGAACCCCTGGGGGCAGCACTTCAACTACGATTCGCCCAAATTCCAGGAGACCATCGGGTGGTGGCGTTCGTTGATCGAAAAGGGGTACATGCCGCCGCTGTCCATCGCCACGTCTGGCATTGGCACGCTTGAATCGCTTGGCTCGGGCGCCTATGCGACGCTGATTGAAGGATCGTGGAATATCTCGAATATCGCCACGACTTCGCAAATACCGGTACAGGTCGCTCCGACGCCGATTGGTCCGGACGGCCATCGCGCATCGGTGATGAATGGCCTGGCTGATTCGGTGTGGGTCGGCACAAAGCATCCGCAAGAAGCGTGGCGCTGGGTGAAATACCTGGGATCTGCTGATTGTCAAGATGTCATCGCCGAACAGGGCACCGTTTTCCCCGCGATCATGACCTCCACTCAGAAAGCCATCTCGACCTTCGAGAATATGGGGATGGACGCGCGCGCGTTCTCCATACACATTGACGAAGGCACAACGGTTCCCTCTCCGGTGGTTGACCGCTGGGCGCAGGTGGATTCCATGATGAAGCCAGCTATGTCGGCCGTGATCGCCTTCGAAGCTGACCCATCATCGTTGACCGATGCGAACAATCGTGTCAACGTGCTGATGAGCTCGAATCGAGAGGACAAGTAGGCCTTTGCCCCGGGTGTTCCCCCGTTATTCCAAACGGGGGAACGCCTGAGGCGAAGGCGGATATGTGCTTGGCGCTATAAGAAGCACTGGGCGGCAACACCCGCGGCCGCGGCGCTACGGCCGCGGGACGCAATCTCGCACGGGACGCAATCTCGCCGGCCCTGATAGAATCCCGGCCATGCGAACCACCGATCTCGCCCATCGGCACGCCGGGCTCGCCGGAGAGGAAACCCGCTGATGCCCCGGCCATCAAACGCCGCACACAACCCGTTTTCGGAGGCGGGCGCCTCGGTCGCCTCTTACGTCGACGTCCGTCCGGGCTACCCGGCTTGCGCGCTCGAAGGAGTCGTTGCTCGCTGCGACGTCGTCGTGGATGTGGGGGCCGGAACCGGAAAGCTCACCGCGACGCTCGCAGCCTTGGCGCGAACCGTATGGGCGGTGGAGCCGTCGGCGGACATGCGGGCCGGGTTTCGCCGGGCCCTTCCCGACTTCCCGGCGAGGCGTCTGCTCGACGCGACGGGCGAGTGCCTCCCCTTTGCTGACGCTTCCGTGGACGTTCTCGCGTATGGGCAGTGCTGGCACTGGCTCGACGAACGGGCCGCCGCGCTTGAGGCGGCCCGTGTGGTGCGCCCGGGCGGTCGGGTTGTGATCTTGTACAACCAGTTCGACGTGCGCCAGGCGTGGGTCCACCGGTTGGCGCGGATCATGCGCTCCGGGGACGTGCACCGGGCCGACAGGGTCCCCGACCTGCGTGTGCCCGGCCATCACGGACACATGGAGCATCCCTTCACCGAGCCTGAACTTCGCCTCACGACGTGGCTGGACCCGCTGTTGCCCGCCCAGATTGCGCAGCTCGGGACCACGCGCGCGTCGTGGATCCGGGCGGGGGAGGCCGGCCGCGCCCGGATGCGCGCTAACCTTGAGTGGTACATGTTTGAGCACTTGTCCTGGCGCGACGACGCCGTGGTGGGGCTCCCGTATCAGCTCCAGGTGTGGACCGCCACCCGATGTTAGCGCGGGTGCGGCTACGATGGCGTTAGAGAGAAAAGAGGAGATCGTGGCGCAGCTTCGTTCAGCGACATCAACACAGGGACGCAACATGGCCGGTGCTCGCGCGCTTTGGCGCGCGACCGGGATGGCAGCAGAGGATTTCGGCAAGCCGATCATTGCGGTGGCCAACTCGTTCACCCAGTTCGTACCGGGCCACGTGCACCTGAAAGACATGGGCCAGCTGGTCATTAAAGCTATTGAGGAAGCCGGCGGCGTGGGCAAGGAGTTCAACACGATCGCGGTGGACGACGGGATCGCGATGGGCCACGGGGGCATGCTCTACTCGTTGCCTAGCCGTGAGATCATTGCCGACTCGGTCGAGTACATGGTCAATGCCCACTGCGCGGACGCGCTGGTATGCATCTCGAACTGTGACAAGATCACGCCGGGCATGCTCATGGCCGCCATGCGGCTCAACATCCCGGTGGTCTTCGTGTCGGGTGGTCCGATGGAGTCGGGCAAGGCGGTTGAGGGCGTGGCCGACCACAACATTGACCTCATTGACGCTATGGCGCTGTCTGCCAACGATTCGGTCACGGACGCTCAGCTGCTCGCCGTCGAGCAGAACGCCTGCCCCACGTGCGGGTCGTGTTCGGGCATGTTCACGGCGAATTCGATGAACTGTTTGACGGAGGCGCTGGGCCTGTCGTTGCCGGGCAACGGCTCGACGCTGGCCACCGCCGCGCGCCGCAAGGATCTTTTTGAGCGCGCGGGGGAGCTCATCGTGGAGCTGTGCCATCGCTACTACGACGACGGCGACGAGTCCGTCCTGCCACGCTCGATCGCGACTGCGGGAGCGTTCCGCAACGCGATGACGATGGATATTGCGATGGGCGGCTCGACGAACACGGTGTTGCACATTCTCGCCGCCGCTCACGAGGGCGAGGTTGACTTCTCGCTCAATGACATCGACGAGCTCTCGCGCCGCACCCCGTGCCTGGCGAAGGTGGCCCCGAATTCCACGCGTTTCCACATGGAGGACTTCCACAGGGCGGGAGGCATCCCCGCGATCCTCGGTGAGCTTGACCGCGGCGGCCTGCTTGACCGAAGCGTCCACGCCATCCACGCCGACTCCCTTGAGCAGTGGCTGGGGGAGTGGGACGTGCGCGGCGGCTCCGCCTCGGAGAAGGCGAAGGATCTGTTCACGGTCGCACCGGGCGGAGTGCGCACCACGCGGGCCTTCTCGCAGGATAGGCGCTACGACTCGATCGACGACGACGCGCAGGCCGGCTGCATCCGTGACCTCCAGCACGCCTACACCGCCGACGGTGGCCTGTGTGTTCTTTTCGGCAACCTTGCCGAGGACGGGGCCGTCATCAAGACGGCCGGCATCGACGAATCCCTCTTCCACTTCGAGGGCCCGGCGCGCGTGGTTGAGTCGCAGGAGGCCGCGATCGATCTCATCCTCTCCAAGCAGGTCAAGCCGGGCGACGTCGTCGTCATCCGCTACGAGGGTCCCAAGGGTGGGCCGGGCATGCAGGAAATGCTCTACCCGACGTCGTTCCTCAAGGGGCTGGGCCTGGGTAAGACGTGCGCGCTGATCACGGACGGGCGTTTCTCGGGTGGAACGTCGGGGTTGTCGATTGGGCACATTTCGCCGGAGGCGGCCTCGGGAGGAGCGATCGGCCTGATCGAGGAGGGCGACCGGATCGTCATCGATGTCCCCACGCGACTGCTCAAGTTGGACGTAGCGGACGAGGAGCTCGCGCGGCGTCGGGCGGATAAGGGCGAGGCGCCCTGGGTGGCCAACCGCGACCGCAAGGTCTCGAAGGCGTTGCGGGCCTACGCGGCGATGGCGACCTCGGCCTCGTCGGGGGCGGTCCGCAAAGTTCAGTAGGGTGGCGTAGGACCTGTGTCGATAATGGCCCCCGCCTCGGGCATGTAGTATCGACGGCGTTGTTATCGATCTGAATGGGTTGGTTATGGGAGACGAGAAACCTAGCACTCTTGAAGAAAAGACGCGGGCGGTTCTCGCATACGGCAGACTGTTGCTGGCTTCTGGCGCGGGTGCATATCGTGTGAAGTATTCGATGGCGAGAGCCGCTCATCAGCTTGGAATTAACCGTCTTGAAGCTTCTGTCACGATGACGGATATCACCGCAACTGCGTGGGAGAACGGCCGCTCGCAGACGGACTTTACCGAGCAGCGTCACGTGGGGGTGAACTCTCGGCGTCTCGACGTCTTGTCCCAGATCGGCACCCGGGACCTTGCAGTGCGTGACGTGTCCCACCTGCGCTCGCTCTTGGATCAGACGGTCAAGCAGGATCGACACTGGGGGATGTGGACGACTGTCGTTGCGGCGGCGGTCGCGTGTGCGGCGTTTTGCTTCCTGAATGGTGGGCGCGTCGTCGAATGCACCACCGTGTTTTTTGCGGCCGGCGTTGGCCAGCTTGTGCGAAAGCTGATGCTTAAGCGCAATTTGGCTCACTTCTTCATCTGGGCCGTGTGCGGCATGGTCTCCCCACTGGTGTACATGGGGTTTCTTTCCATGTTGGCCTCCTTTGGCTACGTCCTGCGGCTGAGCCATGAGGCGGGGCTGATCTCAGCGATCTTGTTCCTTATCCCCGGCTTCCCGTTGACGACGGCGATGCTCGACTTTGTGCGTTCGGACTTCCAATCCGCGTTGGCGCGGTTCTCCTATTGTGTGATGGTGCTCGGGTCGGCGGGTCTACCCCTGTGGATCGTTACCCACGCGGCGCAATGGGATGTGGTGGGCGCCGCTCCGATGGCGTTGCCGTTCGCGGTTAACCTACTGCTGCAGGTCTTGTGTTCTTTCGTGGCGGCGGGTGGCTTTGCGATCCTGTTTAATGCCGCGTGGAAGGTTGCGCTTTTGGCGGCCGCGGTGGCGGCGCTGACCAACCCGACCCGCCTGATTCTGCAGAATTATACGGGCACCCCCTGGCAGATCGCGGTTGGTTTGGCCGCCTTCGTTGCCGGTTTGTGTGCGACGTTCGTGGCATGGCGGACGACCCATTCGCGTGTTTCCCTCTCCGTCCCCTCCGTTGTCATCATGATTCCGGGAGTGCCGTTCTACCGCGCGTTGGTGGCGATCAACGAGGGTAACCTGTCGATTGCGTTGACGACGATCGCGGAGGTCTTTTTTGTTATTATGGCGATCGGATTCGGCTTGGCTTTCTCCCGCGTGCTCACGGATCGGGGCTGGCTGCACGATCGTGATACGACCAAGCTGGCTGACAGCTATCTGGAGGATCGCCCGAACTAGCTTCCTGATCTGGAGGCATTCTGTATTGCTGCGTCCGGTGGGAATCGCGTCTCTTTCCGGGGATAATAGACGCAGGTCTCGTTCATAGGGAAGGTGTAGGATGACGGGGTTTCTCGAGTTCTTCGCTGAAGAGCCAGTGCTGCTTGCGTTCTTGCTGATTGGCATAGGCATGGTTTTCGGCCACATCAAGGTTGCGGGGGTCTCCCTTGGTGCGGCAGCGGTACTGTTTGTCGCGATTGCGTTTTCTGCTTTCGCGAAGGCTAACGGAATCGACATCGCGATTGGGACGAAGGTGGGCCACCTCGGGCTGGCATTGTTCACGTTTGCGATCGGCAATAACTCTGGCCCGTCGTTCTTTGAGAACATCCGGCGGGCTATTGGGCCGATGGTCGCGCTCGTCGTCATTTACTTCCTGACTGGCGGGCTGGGTTACGTCGTCGGGCGTTTTGTCCTCGGGATGGATGTTGCCCTCGTCTCAGGTACGTTTGCGGGTGCGTTGACGAACACTCCCGCGTTGGCGGCTGCCGCAGACGCGTCGGGATTCGAGGCGCAAGCGACCGTCGGTTACTCGATTTCTTATCTGTTCGGCGTGATCGGAATGATGATTGCTGCCTCTATCGCGTTGCGTCATGCCTCAGAAGATACCGACAAGCCCATGCCGATCACGCATATGAATCTGCGTGTGGATCGCGACGATAACCCTCGCGTGGGAGCAATCCTTGGTCTGTTTAAGAATCCGCCGGAGATCTCGCGCATGCGCCGCGGCGAGGAGGGGCCGATCTGGATCCCCACCAAGCACGACGTCCTGGAAAAAGGTGACCTGCTGACGGTTGTTGGACCCAAGCACGAGCTGGACGAGTTGAAGACGATGGTGGGCCATCAGTCGTCGCATTCGCTGCGCGCGGATCGGCGTTATCTCGATTTCCGGCGCATCACGGTATCTGAGCCGAAGATCGCGGGTAAGACGATCGCCGAGCTTGACGAGATCCTTTTCAACAAGTACGGGGCCACGGTTTCACGTGTTCGCCGTGGGGACTCAGACATGCTCGCCGTTCCTGAATTCATGATCGAGATGGGCGATCGCGTGCGTGTCATTGGCCCGACGTCGAACATGAAGCTGATTTCCAAGTTTTTCGGCGATTCTGCGCGCGGTTTTTCTGATCTGAACCCGGTGGCGCTGGGGCTGGGAATGGCGCTCGGCATCACGATTGGTGTTATCCGTTTCCCGTTGCCCGGTGGTGGTTCGTTCGCGATTGGTTCGGCGGCGGGTGCGTTGCTGGTCGGCCTGGTCTTTGGTCGTCTGGGCCGTATTGGCAAGCAGGTTACTGCGTTGCCGAATACGACGTGTGCTGTCCTTTCCGAGTTGGGCTTGTTGATCTTCCTAGCGCAGGCCGGAACGACGGCGGGTGGCCAGATCGCGTTGGCTTTCGAATCGGGCACATGGATTCAGATTCTTCTGCTCGGCGTTCTTTTCACTACGACTCTTGCCGTTTGCCTGTACCTCGTCATGCGATACGTGTTCAAGATGGGCGGCACGCAGCTCTCCGGCCTTCTTGGGGGAGCGCAGACCCAGCCGGCGGTGTTGGCGTTTGCCAACGGGCGTACAAACACTGATCCGCGTGTCGCGCTTGGGTATGCCCTGGTTTATCCGATTGCGATGATCGGCAAGATCCTCGTGGCGACCATCCTCGGCTCTCTGCCGTAGCGTATTGCTCCGCTCGCGCGGGCCGCCGCCTGGCGAGACCGTGATCCACAATGTGAGACGTTTCGGAAAGGATTTGGCGGCCCCTCCGGCGGGAGTCTACGATCGGAGTATGTCGATCATTCTCGTAGTAGTTCAGCGCACCAGCAGGTAACGCTGACCTGCGGTGCGCCCCTCGAAACTCGAGGGGTTTTTTATTGCGCGAAGATCGACACCGAGTTTCAAGGAGGAACAATGGCACCAGCGCCAACGCCACCCAAGGCTAAACAAGAGCCGAGCACTGTCCGTGAGACGACCACGGGAGCGCGGGCGGTCATCCGCTCGCTTGAGGAACTGGGCGTCAAGACCATTTTCGGTCTGCCCGGCGGGGCCGCGTTGCCTCTCTACGACGCCATTTTTGAATCCAGCATCCGCCACATCCTGGTGCGCCACGAGCAGGGTGCCGGGCACGCGGCTGAGGGCCTGGCCGTCTCCACGGGGGAGGTTGGGGTCTGCATGGCGACCTCCGGCCCCGGCGCCTCCAACCTGGTCACCGCGTTGCTGGACGCGAACCTGGACTCGGTGCCGCTGGTGGCGATCACCGGCCAGGTGGGCGCGAGCCTGATTGGCACGGACGCCTTCCAGGAGGCGGACATCATCGGGGCGACCTTCCCACTAGTCAAGCACTCCTTCCTCATCACCGACGCCAACGAGATCCCGGCCCGAATTGCCGAGGCCTACCACCTCGCCCGCTCCGGGCGTCCCGGCCCGGTGCTGGTGGACGTCACGAAGTCCGCGCAGAACGAGGAGTGCGAGTTCGTCTGGCCGCCGAAGATGGAGCTACCCGGCTACCTGCCGCAGTCGAAGCCGAGCCTGCGCCAGGTGCGTGAGGCCGCCCGCATGATCGCCGGCGCATCCAAGCCGGTCTTCTACGTCGGGGGAGGGGCGATCCGCTCCCGCGCCCACGAGGAGCTCGCAGAGCTGGTGGAGATGACGGGCATCCCGGTGGTGACCACCCTCAACGCCCGCGGCGCCTTCCCCGACTCGGACCGCCACCACCTCGGCATGCCGGGGATGCACGGAACGGTCCCGGCCGTCGTCGCCCTGCAAAAGTCGGACCTGATCATCGCGCTCGGCGCGCGCTTCGACGACCGCGTCACCGGCAAGCTGGACGAGTTCGCCCCCGAGGCGAAGGTCATCCACGCGGACATCGACCCGGCGGAGTTCGGCAAGAACCGGGCGGTCGACGTCGCGCTGCTGGGCGACCTGCGCCTGACAATCGACGCCCTCATCGACGAGATTCCGGACGCCTTCGAACAGTATGGCACCCCGGACCTCACGCAGTGGTGGGAGTTCCTTGACCGCATGCGCGAGACCTACCCGGTGGGCTACGAGGAGCCGGAAGACGGGCTCATGAGCCCCCAGTACGTGATCTCCCGCCTCGGGGCGCTGGCCGGCGATTCGATATTCTCCACCGGCGTGGGTCAGCACCAGATGTGGGCCCAGCAGTTCATCCCGATGCAGTTCCCCGGCCAGCTCGTCACCTCCTGTGGCGCGGGCACGATGGGCTACGGCGTCCCGGCCGCCATGGGTGCGAAGGTGGGCAACCCGGACAAGACGGTGTGGTGCATCGACGGCGACGGTTCCTTCCAGATGACGAACCAGGAGCTCGCAACGTGCCGCCTCAACGACATCCCGATCAAGATCGCGCTCATCAACAACTCCTCGCTCGGCATGGTGCGCCAGTGGCAGAACCTGTTCTACGACGGGCGCTTCTCTCACACGGACCTGAACACCGGATACGGCACGCGCCGCATCCCGGACTTCATCAAGATGGCTGGCGCCTACGACTGCCACGGCATCCGGGTGGAGCGGCCCGAGGACGTGGACGCGGCGATCACTGAGGCGATGAGCATCAACGACCGCCCCGTCGTCGTCGAGTTCGTCGTCTCCCCGGACGCGATGGTGTGGCCGATGGTGCCCGCCGGCGTCTCCAACGACGACATCCTGTACGCGCGCGATATGCGCCCCAAGCACGAAGAGGAACAAGCATGATCAGCCACCGCCGCACACTCTCAGTTCTCGTGGAGAACAAGCCGGGCGTGCTCGCCCGCGTTTCGGGCCTCTTTGCACGCCGCGCCTTCAACATTCATTCGCTCGCGGTGGGCCCCACGGAGGATCCGGAACTGTCCCGGATCACGCTCGTGGTCGATACCTCCGAGGTCTCCTTTGACCAGATCACCAAACAGCTCAACAAGCTCGTCAACGTCATCAAGATCACGGAGCTCGAACGTGACCAGTCCGTCCAGCGCAAGCTCGTCCTCATGAAGGTTCGCGCCGACGACTCTTCGCGCACGAACGTCATCCAGGTGGTCGAGCTGTTCCGGGCCAAGATCGTCGACGTCGTCCCCGAAGCGGTCACCGTCGAGGCCACCGGTTCAGATGACAAGATCAACGCGCTCCTGTCGGCACTCGAGCCGTATGGTGTGAAGGAGATCGTCCAGTCGGGATCCGTTGCGATCGCACGCGGGTCACGTTCCATGACCGAAGTTGTCAAGACCGAGCGCAAGCAACTGCGCGGAGCATAAGTATAAGGAGTAGACATGGCAGAGATTTTTTACGACGACGATGCGGACCTGTCCTTCATCCAGTCCAAGAAGGTGGCCGTCATCGGATACGGTTCGCAGGGGCACGCCCACGCGTTGAACCTGCGTGACTCCGGCGTCGACGTCGTGGTCGGGCTTCGCCCCGGCTCGAAGTCGATCGAGAAGGCCCAGGATCAGGGCCTGAAGACGGCGACGATCGAGGAGGCGGTGGCGCAGGCCGACGTCGTCATGATCCTCACCCCCGATCAGCACCAGCGCAAGGTTTATGCCGAGCAGATCGCCCCGAACCTCAAGGACGACGCCGCGCTGTTCTTCGCCCACGGTTTCAACATCCGCTTCGGCTACATCAAGCCCGACGCCGGCCATGACATCTGCATGGTCGCGCCGAAGGGCCCGGGTCACATCGTTCGCCGCCAGTTCGAGGACGGGCGTGGAGTGCCCGACATCGTCGCGGTGGAGCAGGATGCCTCCGGGCAGGCCTGGGACCTGGCGCTGTCGTATGCGAAGGCGATCGGTGGCACCCGTGCCGGCGTCATCAAGACCACCTTCACCGAGGAGACCGAGACGGATCTGTTCGGCGAGCAGGCTGTGCTGTGTGGCGGCGTCTCCCAGCTGATCCAGTATGGCTTCGAGGTGCTGACCGAGGCCGGTTATCAGCCGGAGATCGCCTACTTCGAGGTGCTGCATGAGATGAAGCTCATCGTTGACCTGATCAACGAGGGCGGCCTGACTAAGCAGCGCTGGTCGATCTCGGACACGGCCGAGTACGGCGACTACGTCTCCGGTCCGCGCGTCATCACCCCGCAGGTGAAGGAGAACATGAAGGAGGTCCTGGCCGATATCCAGGACGGCACTTTCGCCACCCGCTTCATCGCGGACCAGGACAACGGCGCGGTCGAGTTCAAGGCACTGCGCGCCAAGGGCGAGGGCCATCCGATCGAGAAGGTCGGGGTGGAGCTGCGCAAGATGTTCGCCTGGGAGACCATCGACGCTGACTACACGGACGGCTCGGCCGCCCGGTAAGGGGAGCAAAAACGTGTGGGGGCGGCCGCTGGTCGCCCCCACATCCGTACCGAAACTCTTCCTGGGGAAATTCCATTTTCGCCGCGTATTTGTGCCGGCCACCGACTACCATGAACGTGTAGTTCAGTGCCGAGCATTTGAGGAGCATAGGTGTCCGCTTTCCGCATCGAAGAAGATCTGCTTGGAGCGCGAGAGATCCCCAGCGACGCCTACTACGGCGTTCACACCCTGCGCGCGATCGAAAACTTTCCCATCTCGGGGCGCACCATCAACGACACCCCGCAGTTCATTCGGGCGATGGTGATGGTGAAGAAGGCTGAGGCGCTCGCGAATCGTGACAAGCGGGTGTTGCCGGAGCAGGTGGCCAAGGCGATCGTCGGGGCGTGCGACCTCATCCTGGACGAGGGGCGTTGCATGGACCAGTTCCCGGTGGACGCCTTCCAGGGCGGCGCTGGCACGTCGGTGAACATGAACACGAACGAGGTCGTGGCCAACCTCGCGCTTGAGATCTTGGGCAGGGACAAGGGCGATTACGACGTCGTCCACCCCAACGACCACGTCAACAAGTCGCAGTCCACGAACGACGCCTACCCCACGGGTTTCCGGGTGGCGCTGTACAAGATGTGTGAGGAGTTCATTTCGGAGCTGGATGGCTTGCGGGCCTCGTTTGACAAGATCGCCAGCGCGAACATGCACGTGCTGAAGATGGGGCGCACTCAGTTGCAGGACGCGGTGCCGATGACTGTGGGCCAGGAGTTCGCGGCGTACTCGGTGCTGATGGAGGAAGAGGCGCGTAACGTGCGCCGGCAGATGGAGTTGCTGCTTGAGGTCAACCTTGGAGCGACGGCGATCGGCACGAAGCTCAATACCCCGGCGGGATTCCAGCAGGCCGTGGTGGCGCGACTGGCGGAGGTGACGGGGCTGGACGTGAGCGCGTCGCCGAACCTGATCGAGGCGACGTCGGACACGGGTGCATACGTGGCGATGTCGAGCGCGTTCAAACGGATCGCCACTAAGGTCTCGATGATCTGTAACGATCTGCGCCTGCTGTCCTCTGGCCCGCGCGCCGGCTTGAACGAGATCAACCTGCCGCAGATGCAGGCGGGTTCGTCGATCATGCCGGCGAAGGTTAACCCGGTGATCCCCGAGGTGGTTAACCAGGTGTGCTTCAAGGTGATCGGCAACGACTTGACGATCACGATGGCCTCCGAGGCGGGGCAGTTGCAGCTCAACGTCATGGAGCCGGTGATTGCGCAGTGCCTGTTTGAAAACATCGAGCTTTTGACAAACGCGCTTGCCACACTGCGCGTGCGGTGCATCGACGGCATCACGGTCAACGAGGATGTCTGCCGCGCCTACGTGATGAACTCGATCGGCATTGTCACCTACCTCAATGACCTCATCGGCCACGGTGAGGGCGACTCGATTGGCAAGGAGGCCGCCCGTAGCGGCCGCGGTATCAGGGAGATCGTGCTCGAGCGGGGGTTGCTCTCGGAGGAGGAGCTTGACCGCGCGCTCTCGGTGGAGAACCTTATTAACCCGACCTACATGGGGGAGGTCTTCGAGTAGAAAGGAGGCCGCGCAACGAAGCTGGTATTCTCGGGATTCCACGACCGGTTTTATTTGCTGTATTCTACAATAGCATCAATCGAAATCAATGGAGAAACTTGGTTTCTCTCAAATTGAGGGTTTTCCTGTGAACTCTCCCTGCTCAACGGTAAAATATGTGATGTTTCTAGTCTTTCTTCGAGTTAGGATTGCGGATGTCACTCGGGATTAATCCGAAGGCGGATTTCTGTGCAGCTAGGGAGCTCTGGCGCGGACTCAACCGCTACTCCCGCGGCTTTCTCACCCGACCGCACGACTACGAAAGGCCGACGTCCATATCCTCATGGCCGACACTAGCGCTTGGAAGTTGGTGCATCGATGTTGCTCCAGGTCTCCCATGGGGGAGTGCTGAGACTGAGGGAGTTCAGGTTGTCATCTTGGGCGAATGCTTTGGGATATCGTCTGTGACGATTGACAACCATGCTGTAGCGCTAAGGGTGGCCAAACTAATTGCGCAACAGCAGGTTGATGCAAGCCATGATTACGTTGAACAATTGACGGGTCGATTCGCAATTTTCGCCGCTACTGCATGTGAGTTGACTGTATATAACGATCCGATTGGTTCATTCGGAGTCTATTGGCACCGGGACCGGATCAAATCTCAGACTCTGCTGTCGTCGCACACAAAACTCATAAGTGAGGCGGTCGGTGGGCTAGCCTCTACTGAGGCTCAAGCAGTTCTGGGTAGTCCAGACTATATTAGCCCAGGAGGAAAGGCGCTACCCGGTCTCCTCACCGGTAATGATGGTGTTTTTCCTTTGTTCCCTAACTGTTACTTGACCATTTGTGGTTCTGAGGTCTCTCATCGAAGATTTTACCCAAGACGAGATCAGAAACAATACGAGCCAATTGAAGCCTTCCAAGTCATGCATGATGAAATACTGAGACAAGCGAGGCTTTGGCTGTCACTTGAGGGGGAAGTTTTCCTTGGTTTAACTGCGGGAGGGGACTGTAAAACGATTCTTGGAACCGCATTGGAAGACTTCCAGAAACGTGGAGTCACGGCGTTTACGTACCATTTCTTTGCTACAGATAACCCAAGCACACATACTGATTTATTGGAGGCCAACCGGCGGGCTTTAGTGACGCAGTTACCACACCTTATTGCCGATGTTGGAAAACTAGAGAAAGATTCGCTTGAGGGAAAAGTCTATTCTGAATCATTTGCCGGTTGGTTCCGTTTCCCTGCACTAGCAGGCATGGTATATAGGACATTGCCGTGGAAATCTATATTTGTTAGTTCGGTCGGTGGGGAAGTAGGAACAGGCTTTTACCGGGAGCGCGAAGAGAATCTTTTTGAGCCTGCCGTTATGGCCAGGCGTTATACAACGTCGCCGTTCGCAAGGAACCCTGAAATTATTCAAGAAATGGAAAGATATAGTGAATATGTTGAATTTGAAAAGCTCGCAGACGTGAACGTTGATCCTTACGACTTCTTCTATTCTGAACATCGGCTAGGGAAGTGGTTTTCATTATGGTGTTCGGAATTTGATCTGGCAACAAGGACGGCTATACCGATGAACTCGCGAAAGCTCTTTGCGGTGATGCAATCATTTCCGACGGAGTATCGTTTGTCTGGTCAGCTCTATAGGGACTATTGGGAAAGGTTTGGCCTCAATACGATGGACATTCGTTAACTGATTCTGCAGTACTCTCTCAAATTATTTGTTTGGTCAAACGATACGATCTTGAAAGTGAGTTCCCGTGATATTTAGCCTCCGAGATGCATGTCGGTCGACAACGGGTAGGTTTTTCCTGGTTATTGGATGTGTGGTGACCCTGATTACAGCTTGCGTGCTGTCACTGATGCAAGCCTATGATCTGGTTGTTGTGGTTGTATTTGCGGCTGCATTCATCATGCTATTGGGCATAGTTTTGATTGCCAATCGGATGACTTTGATTAACGACGCGAAGTCAAGTATTGAAGCGCTATCAGATATCGCGGAAGTTAATCTGAGGGTAAGAAAAACGGCTCGACAGGTTAGTGACATCGCCGGCACGGTCGGACGATCAGCACCCGTGATCCGAGCGATCAATCAGAAAGTGTCGATCGGAGCGACTAACTCGATTGCGGGTCCGGTCAAATCTTCGACTAAAGAACCTGAAAAGGGAGATATTGCACCCATTACGCAAACACCGGGGCATATTCGTCGGCGGGATGTACACGCATTTGTAATCGCGGATGAGTTTACCGCTAACGCTTTTGCATTCGAGTGGAAGCAGACGATGCCCACTCCAGACAACTGGAAGGAACTACTTTCATCAGAGAAACCAGATCTTCTATTTATTGAGAGTGCCTGGGAAGGGAATGGTGGGACTTGGCGGTACCAACTCACGGGTTCACGTGCGCCGAGGAAGGAAATCTCCGAGTTAATAGAGGCATGTAAGCGGGAAGGTGTTCCAGTCGTGTTCTGGAACAAAGAGGATCCGCCTCATTTTGAGGACTTTTTGGATGTGGCAAAGCTTGCCGACGTTGTTTATACAACCGAGGAATCGCTACTCGACAAGTATCAACGGGCACTCGGCCACGCGAGAGTATACTTGATGCCATTTGCCGCGCAGCCAAGGATGCATAGCCCGGCTCAGCCCAGTGGAGTCGTGCGTGATAGGGCCGTAGCGTTTGGCGGTATGTATTTCAGAGATAAGTATCCCGAGAGAAGAGAGCAGATGGAATACTTACTTCCAGCTGCCGCAAAGTGTGGTTTGGATATCTTTTCGCGTCAGTATGGCGGGGACGAGAAATACCAGTTCCCTAGTGATTTCAACGATTATGTCCGTCCAGGCATCCCATATGAACAGATGGTCGGCGCTTATCACCGCTACAACGTCATACTGAACGTCAATTCAGTTCCAGATTCTAGTTCCATGTGTGCACGTCGAATATTCGAAGCTACGGCTTGTGGGGCTGCGGTTGTGTCGGCTCCCTCGCTTGCTATCGAACGTTATTTCGGAAACGGGGGAATTTCTACGCCTGCGACGCAGCAAGACGCTTATCAGGTGATCCGACCTCTCGTTCGCAATAAGGAATGGCGTGATAGAATCGTACATTTGGCTCAGCGATTTGTATGGGAGGGCCACTGCTATTCGCATCGAGTTGATCTCATTCTTGGAGAGCTCGGTATTCTTGAAATAGATAGCCATCTCAAGAAGGTCTCGGTTTTCGTAACTACTAATCGACCAGCTGAAGTTTCTGTGATTGCCGACAATTTCTTGAGGCAATCCTATGACGACAAAGAACTTGTACTATTGACACACGGCTTTTCACTCTCGGATGAACAGTTAGTGGAGTTTGCGGATTTGGGTGAGAATTTCAAGCTTCTGGAAGCACCCGAGAGCCAGCAACTCGGAGATAATCTAAATCAGCTAATCGATCATTGTACTGGCGAAATTGTTGTGCGCATGGACGGAGATGATTGGTACGGCGATAACTACGTTCGCGACATGGTCAACGCGATATTTTATTCGGGAGCTGATCTTGTGGGCAAGGCAGCCAGCTACATTTACTTTGAATCTCAGGACAGCTCGGTTCTGACCTTCGCCCATGCGGAACATAAGTATACCGATTTCGTACGAGGTGCGACCTTTGCAGGGCCTATTGAGACGTTCCGAAGGTTTAGGTTTAACTCGACAGGGCATGGGGAAGACTCTTCATACCTCCAGCAGTTGAAGCACGCGGGTGCTGTCATCTACTCCGCGGATAGATTCAACTTCTGTGTCACAAGAAGTCGCGACAAGTCCTCACACACGTGGGCAGTCGATGATATGGCCTTGTTTTCTACTGGTACTGAGTTGTACCAAGGTCACGCGAAGTCTCAGGTGAATCTTTAAATGGTTAGATGATAGCTTTGAAGAGAAGTGGTAACTAAGCCAGTGGCGTGTATTGTCATTGGTGCTGTGGATAGATGCTGAGGCTTGGAGCCCGGTTACCTTCATTAGTTCCGTCTAACTATATGCCCCCTGGTATTAACCGAGTGCTTAATACCGGGGGTTGCCATCATGGAGGTCTTTCGAACAAAGTTTTCATTTTCTCGAAAGGAAGTGCTCAAGAGAGGGTGTCAGATGGTTTGTGTATGCGGATCTGATGAAAGGATTCGATTATGACCATGACACGTGATGAGAAGACCCGCCCGGCTGGCGCCGATGTTGTTGCCGAGCTGAAGGCTAACGGTGCTTTAGACGATCTATTTGCCCGCATTGATTCTGGCCAGATCGAGCTGACCGGGGATGGGGGAATGATCCCCGCACTGATCAAGGAAGCCCTGGAGCGCGGCTTGCAGGCCGAGATGACCTCACACCTGGGATATGAGCCCCGCGATCGGCAGGCTAAGGCCGAATCTGACCGGCCAATCAACGCCCGTAACGGGTCGTATACCAAGACCGTGGCTAGCGAGGTTGGCGATATTGAGCTGACCATTGCCCGGGACCGTGAAGGCTCTCTTTCACCCCCAGGTTGGTGCCTAAAGGTTCACGGCGCCTAGGTGGGCTGGATCAGATGATTATCAGCCTTTATGCCGGTTCGATGACCGCAGGCGATATTCAGCATCATCTGGCTAAGACGATCGGCACGGAGCTATCCCATGAGACGATCGCTAATATCACCGACGCGGTCCTAAAGTCGGTCACCACCTGGCAGGAGCGGCCCTTGGAAGAGTTCTACCCGGTGATCTACCAGGTGCGATCCGGGTTAAGGTCCGTGACCAAGGCCGGGCGGACTCCAAGGCTGCTCATATTCGGGGTAGGGGCCTGCATGGAGACCATCAAGCACGCCCTTGGGTATCTGGGCCCCTAGACAACGAAGGGTCCTCGTTTTGGGCTTCCGTGTGCTCCCAACTAGCCAACCGGGGTATTCAAGACGTGCTGATTGTGTTGTGAGGTGCTGGTGGGCTTGCCTGAGGCTACCTTGGCCACCTGGCCCAACTCGCTAGTCCAAACCTGTGTCGTCCACCTGATCCGGGCCGCAAACCGGTTCGTGGCCTACCAGGATCGCAAGGCCGTCTCGGCCCCGCTGAAGACGATCTACACCGCCAGCAGCGAGCAGGTCGCTAAAGAGGCCCTAGAGGCCTTCGCCGCCTCCGACCTGGGCCAGAAGTACCCCTCGGCGGTAGCGACCTGGGGGTGCTAAGTGCACATAGTTGGTAGGGGTGTTCCGGTGATGTGGTAGGGGTGGTGTTCCGGGTTGGTGGTAGGCCAGCCCGCCTGGTTGGCGGGCTGGCCTTGGTGGTTAGGTGTCGGTGTTGTCTTGGATGGTTGCGAGGTGTTGACGCATGTCGAAGTCACCGATTTCGATGTGGCGTCCGCTGCTGAGTCTGCTGACGAGGGAGTCAGCTCCTACGCGGTTGGGTAGGGTTTTGAGCCAGTAGCCTGCTGCTGATTGTGAAGAGATGATGGTGGGTAGTCGTCCTTCTCTGTCGAATATGATTTTGGTTAGGTCGTCTTGGCCTCGGGAATCTATTTCAAGGGTGAGAAAGTCGTCGATGATGAGGACATCGACGTTCGTTATTTTTCTCATTTCCTCGCTGTAGGCCGGATCCGTGGGCAAGAAGGCCGCTAGCTTAGTTACCAGTTGGTCGAGGCGGTAGTACATTACGGAGTAGCCTGCTTGGCAGGCTGCGATTCCTATCGCGCAGGCGATGTATGTTTTCCCGGTTCCGGCTGGAGCCAACAGGTGGAGGTTGGTGGGGTTTTTCCTCCAGTCAGTTTTAGCGATGCGTGCCAGTTGCCGGGTATCGATGCCTCGTTGTTCGGGGTTGGTGATTTCCTCCAGGGTGGCGTGTGGGTAGCGGAATTTGGCTTGCGCGATGGCTTTGGCAATATTGCGTTCCCTGCGTCGTTGCGCCAGGATGTTGGCGGCTTCGATGAAGATGTCTTCGGGTAGTGCTTTGGCGTATTCCTCGGTTGCGACCAGTTCGAAGAAGATCTCAGCGAAGATTGACAGTCGTAGTTCGCGTAGTTTTGCTTGTATGGCGTTGTCTAGATGGTACATGGTTGTTACCTACCTTTTCCCGAGGTGAAGTGTTCTGCTGAGCGGATGAAGACTTCTGATTCCAGTCCTGTAAGGTCGATCGGTTTGCGCTGTGGGCTACTTCCCGTGACGGGGGTGGATGCTCGATCGTGGTTCAGGTTTGATTGCACGCGTTGGATTACGGATCGTGCTGGGGAGAGGTCTTTATCCAGGATGAATTGGCAGGCTGGCTCCAAGGTGGTGCCGTTGTGGCGTTTGCCGAGCGTGTTAAGGATCAGGCTGGCTTGTCTCATGCCTTTGGGTACGGCTTTTTCGTATTTGTCTAGGATCTGCTTGATCACCGTGATGGTGGCCGTGCCGTAGGAGGCTGCCCAGGAGATCAGCTCATCGCGGCTGTAGGCCTTCGATGGCGAGGTTTCATCTGGGCTATGGGCCGGGTCTGAGGAGTACCGGTAGCGCAACCCGTGCAAACGGGGATGCTCTGCCACGAGCTGGTCGTTGTAGAAGATGCTGACCATGGATTGGGTCAGCCGTGCTCGTACCGTCTTACCAACCAGGGTAAAGGGCACCGAGTAGTGCTGATAGTCGCATGTCACGTGCCAGGAGCGGTCAACCTTCACGCTGCGCCAGATCACCTCGGTAAACGGCTCCTGCGGTAGCGGGCGCATCATGGGACGCTCATCGGTGTCAAACAGCTCACGGCGCGTGAGCCCATCAGCGCGTTTAAGGACCTCGTTGATGTCCTTGACCCGCTTGGCGATGGCCTCGTTGAGTTCGTCAAGGCTGTAGAAGGATTGGGCATCGAAATAGCCCAGAACCAAGGAATACACGGTCTGCACCGAGCGCTCCACAGCGGCTTTATCACGCGGTTTTCCCGGCCTGGTCGGCACGACCAAAATGTCGTAGTAGGCCGCGAAGTCAGCGTACCGGTCAGTAACAGCCCGGTAGGAACCCGTCTTCTTGGGCAGGTAGGTTGCCGTTGAGGCGTTATCCGGCACGATAACCGAGGGCAACGCCCCAAGATGGTTCAACGCGGCAACGTGGCAGTCAATCCAGTTCCCCATCTTCTCGTTGTTCGTAGCCTTGGCGAACAAGAACCCGGAGTACGGGCATACCGCCACAAAAATCGAGGCCCGTAACGCTGTCCTACCCGTGGCTGGATCAGTGATCGCGACCTTGTCGCCAGCCCAATCCACATACAACTCCTCGCCAGGGTCATGCTCAAGAACCTCGCTCAAACCCTGCGTTTTGATATAGGCGGCCAGCCCATCACAAAACTGGGTGTACTGGTATTTCAACAACCCAGGCTCGGCTTGCGCCACCAGGTACTTCTCCCACAACGCGTGCCGAGTCAGATGCTTGTTCCTCGCCAGCTTCTTCGCTAAAGCCCTGAAATCGGGCTGATCATAAGACTCCTTACGAGCCCTGCGCCCGTCAGGAAAATGCTCATCAAAGAACCCCGGCGGCAATCCCGAGAACGACTCCGCAGTGATGTCGTGAGCCTTGATCACCTCGATCACGCGCGCTATATCCCGATTGGAACACCCCAACACGCCAGCTATGTCTCCATAGCTCATACCCTCGAGCCGCATCGCCATGATCTCTTTAAACTCAGCCATCTACATGGCCTCCTTGGTCACGAAATGAATGTGTCACGGCACCGCAGAATTAACGACACCGCCACCCAAATCATGACCCGACCAACTACCCGGAATCACCCCTACCAACTACGCGGACTACCCCTACCATTCACCCGAAAACGGCACAGGGGCGCAACACCGGCGTTTTTGCAGTTCCCGCCAGCCTTGCGCAAAGTTCTACACGACTAACGCTATCGAGTCACCCAGCTACCAGCTGCGTAAGGTGAGGCAGAATCGCTCTCAGTTCCCTACCGATGAGGCGGGTCTCAAGCTGTTGTGGCTAGCTATGTGCGATATTGAGGATACCCGGGCCCGTCAGCGGACCAAGGACAAAGGCAAAGCCGCCGCAGAGCGTAAAGGCGCGGGCCGACTGATCGAAGGGCAGGTGACAACGAACTGGAAACAGGCCCTGGCCCAACTAGCCGCGGCCTACCCCGACCGCATGAACCCCTACCTATAAAACAACCTCTTCATACACAACAAACTTGACAAGCTCGCTCAAGATTGTAGCTGACTCGTGTCACATCGGTTCCACGCTATGGCTGAGTACGTGCCTCCTTTGTTAGCGAGCTCGAGGGGAAGTACAGCTATCGGTAGCTATATATGACTGATTCGTGCTGCTTATGTGCTCTCAAGCCCGATCCGAACTGGCGGACACAAGCACTGGGGACTCAACCAAAACCGAGTGACGCAGTAGCTCGACAGAGGGTGCTGACCACGTGTGGGCTGTACCCATGCGATTCTGTACGAACCCATGACGTCCTGTCGCAAACACCTTGCCTCCACCTGCACGAACTGCGCGGAGTAAAGCGGTGTCCTCGCCGCGTGCAAGATCTTCGAACCCGATTTCCTTCATAACCTCTGCGATTGCGAGGAAGGTCGGGCCCGAAATAAATGATGTGAACTTGTGCTCCTGACCCGGGTAGGTAACAATTAGGCGTTCCCTTCCCCTGTGATGAATTCTCAGGAAGTGACTCTGCTTGCCGCACAGGTCTGCTCCCATTGAAGCAATTGCGCTTGTTTGTTCAAGGAGGTAGTACGGGCCATAATCGTCGTCGTCATCGAACTTTGCTATCAGGGGGCAATCTGCTCTACTTATCAGAAGGTTGTAAACTGAGCCCAGCGAGATTCCTGCGTCAATCTCGATCCACTGCGCGTCAAGACCGAGGTTGAGCGCTGTTGAAACCTGGTCTTCAGAGGCTCTAAAGCCGTGAGTTCCGAGAAGTAACTGGACCTTCACGCCAACCTGGTGAGCAACTTGGCGGAGGAGGTGGTCAACCTGATAGGGACGATTCGTAGAGACGATGATAGAAACCTCGGGCTCACCAATCACGAAATCGTCTAAGCCAGTGAATCTCAAAACGTCATCGACGCGGTGTGAATAGGTGTGATCCATGAGAATTCGCATGCGGGCTTCGTATGTGAGTTCGTCCCGGAGCGCGGGGGATCGATGGAGTGCTTTAATCCAATTTGCGGCATCTTCGCTTGTTTGAACCTGAATAACTCCCTGCCCAAAAATTGGTTCCAGCGCAGGGCTCGGCGCCGAGATCACCGGGGTTCCACACGCCAGTACTTCAAAGACTCGCCTTGAAAACATCGTCTGGCTATCGGGAATTGAATTCACATTGAGAAAGCACTCATATGCCCGATATGCAGAGAGCATTTCTTCATAGTTAAGTTCGCCAGAGACGAATGGCTGGTAGCGATCAGGGAATCGGTAGGTGTCGCTCAGATCTTGGAATCTCGAGAAGATCTCAAGCTTCGTGCATCCATCTTTCTGTGCGGTCAGGGCACCATCGAGAAGCATCTCGATTTGGTCTCGGCGCTCGGGGAATTTGTGACTGAAGTATGTTCCTGCAAAGCAGACGCCGCGACGATTCTCTGGGGGCAATGACCCTGACGGGTTGTGGATAGCTGGCTGGGCAGCAAAAAGAAGCGCACCGACACGATCATGACCGAGTTCTTGCACGTACCGAGTGACCAGCTTGGCTTCGGTGGTGAAAGTCCAATCAAAAAGTCTAGCCGTATCGATAAAATCATCGAAATGGTACGGATCTTCTTTATTCCAGAAAACAGTCGGAATTGCGAGATTCTGGCACTCGCTCACGAGAGCTCGGAGTTGTTGCGATGGCGCAGCACTACCGGTTAGCTGGTACTGCCAAGAATCGGAATTGCCGTGCCACGCAGATTCGACGAACAGCAGATCGAGACCATTGATTCTAGTTCGCCAGTTATCAGGCGTGAGGGGAACTTGATGCCACTCGTAGCTAAATGCGAGGTCGGTGAACGGATCAAGAATTGTCCCGACCCGTAGCGCCCTGCGGGGCGTAGGGAGAGGTAAGTCGAACCTCGAATGGCCGTGGCACTGTTTAACGGCATCCACGGGTGTATCCATCCGTTCCTTTTCGAGAAAACGCCGAACCCCGGCAGTCCCTCCGTTCCTGAAGTGCCAGAAGGCGCGCCTAGCCTGCCGGATACTGAACGGCCAGTGACGAACTCCCATATCAGTTCTTAGGCGACGGAGCCAGTCGGATCCCGCCACAGGCCGGTAGTGTCAACGATTATCGTGTCGGAATCGGTGCGAAGATTCATTCCGCCAAATTCGTCATGTGAGACCAACAAAACGACCACATCCGCAGTTGAAATTGCCTTGTCGACGGACGCGAACTCAACATTAGGGTACGTGGCAAGACTCTCCGGTAGAGCAGAGATATTCGGTTCAACAATCATGATCCGGTTGTTGGCATACCGCTGTGCCACGTCATGTGCAATAACCATCGCGGGGGATTCGCGCAGATCGTCAATATTTGGCTTAAACGCGAGACCCAGCAGGGCAATCGTGGGGTTATCAGAGCAGGCCATGACGGCGTCGTCAATCTTTGAGATCACCCAATGGGGTTTCGAATCGTTGACTTCACGGGCCTGCTTTATGAGCCTTGCCGTGGGCGTTGCCGAAACAATGAACCAAGGATCCACGGCAATGCAGTGGCCACCAACGCCAGGACCAGGGTTCAGAATATTTACCCGAGGATGTCGATTGGCGAGCTCGATCAGCTCCCACACATCGATTCCAAGCTCATCGCAGATCAAAGAAAGCTCGTTAGCATAGGCGATGTTGACATCGCGGAAGGCGTTCTCAGCCAGCTTGCTCATCTCGGCAGTGCGTGCGTCGGTGAGAACGACTTCTCCCGAGGTAAAGCTCCGATAGATCTCAGCGGCCCTCTCTGTTGCTTCTGGGGTCGTGCCCCCAATGATGCGATCGTTAGAACGCATCTCGACCAAGATTCGGCCCGGAAGAACACGCTCGGGTGCGTGGGCAAAAAGTAGGCCAGGGCTACCTGTATCGGGGTTCTCACGAAGCTCGGGTCGCGCGGCAAAGACACGATCTGCCATACGGTCAGTCGTGCCCGGCGAGACAGTAGATTCGAGCACGATAAGTTCTCCACCACGAAGTTGCGGAATGATCGAGTCAGTTGCCGCGTCAATATAGGAGTAATCAAGTTGGTGGTCGGCATTCACAGGGGAGGGAACCGCAACAATGTAAATCCCTGCGTGAGGCACCTCTTTTTGTGCTGCCAATCGGCCTTCGCTCACGGCGCCTGCGAGAGCCAGCTCAAGACCCTCTTCAACAAAGGGGAGTTTCCCTGCGCTGACGAATTCGAGAGTCCGGTCCGAAACATCGACTCCGATGACCTTCCAGCCGCTATTAGCCAAAACAATAGCTGTCGGAAGGCCAATGTAGCCAAGCCCAACAACGACAATACAGTTTTCCATGTTTGTCTCATCTCTAGTATTCGTTTGAGCATAGCCATCGTATCTCAGTCGGCGCCCTTTTTCTTAGGGTAAACTCGATGAGGGACGTCATTAACCTCACATGTTCCCATGGGCAGAGGGCAGTGACGTTGGTATTGCTACAACCAGTGACGGGAATGTCAATGAGTGCGATGAAGGATAGTGTGCGGTTCATGCGCAGGGCATACTCACATTTTCGCCAATATGGTATGGGTGGCGTGCGGCGTTATCTGCGTGGGAAGGGGGTCAACCTCCCTTCCTGCTCTGGCCTGTTCCACCTGGTATCCCCTCGCCGAGTCTCCTTTCCGGAGTGGGCATTGCCACCCGCAAATAGGCCGACACACCAGATTGTTGTGGGCGTGATCGCGGATGAGTTTTTTCGACGTGCGTTCGAGTATGAATGGACGGCCATCTACCTGACGCCTGAACGCTGGAAAGAGGAACTGGCAGAGAATCCGATCGACTTTCTCTTTGTCGATTCGGCGTGGCAGATGGAACATGGTGACAAGTGGAAGTACCAAGTCCTTGGAGACAGCGCACCCCGGCAGGAACTGAAAGACCTTGTGGCATATTGCCGTGAGAACGGCACCCCCACCGTATTCTGGAATCGGGAAGACCCACCCCACTACGATGACGCGATTGCCACAGCGAAGCTGTTTGATTGGGTGTACACGACTGACTCGAATCGCCTGCCGTCTTATCGGAAGGATTTAGGGCATGAGAATGTGGGGGTCCTGCCTTTTGCCGCCCAGCTAGCGATCCACAATCCAATGGTGCTGATGGATGGCTATCGGCCGGCTAAACGACGCGACGTAGCGTTTGCGGGTGCATATTATGGAAAGAAGTATCCTGAACGACAGCGCCAGATGGACGTTCTCCTTTCTGCTGCCATCCAGGGTGAAGATCGAATGGAATACGGCCTAGACATTTTTGCTCGAGACATGGGTGGGGGAAAGCTCTACCGGTTCCCCAAGAGATTCCGTTCTAGAATTCGCGGTTCCTTGACCTACCCGCAAACACTCTCCGCCTACCGTGGCTATCGGGCTTTCATTAACGTCAATTCCGTGGTGGATAGTCCGACCATGAGCTCCATGCGGCTTTTCGAGCTACCCGCCTGTGGAACCCCGATCGTCTCCACTCCGACGCCAGCTACACACAATTTCTTCACGAGCGACATGGTTGCTACTCCGGAGACAGTGGGTGATGCAGAATTCGCGATCCGAGCCCTGGTGTCGAACCCTGAGCTATCGGACCGAATGGCTTACCTTGCACAGCAGAAAATCTGGCGTGAGCATACGTATACGCATCGGGTCGATTCCATCCTCCGTGATCTCGGCCTCGGGGAGCGGGTCTACCGCATGCCGACCGTGACCGCAATGGTATCAACCAATAGACCGCACCAACTTCGGCACGTGATTGACACACTCGCCGCACAGGTCGACGTCGAAGCCCAGATCCTCGTCGGAACACACGGTTTTTCTGCGCGGGACGATGTCAGAGCATACGCTCAGGACAATGGCATGAATGTGATGTGGCAGGAGCTGGATAACACTCTCACGCTCGGCGGCTGTTACAACATGCTCATTGAACGAGCTGACGGTGACTACATCGCCAAGATCGATGACGATGACCTTTACGGGCCCGGTTACCTGTTCGATTCATTGATCGCTACGCGCTATTCGCGGGCCGACGTGGTCGGCAAGCATGCTCATTACATGTATCTTACAGATAAGAACGTTACTGTCCTTCGCTTTCCCGAGTGGGAAAATCAGTTCTCGAAGTTCGTTAGTGGGCCCACGATTGTTGGAACGTCCGACATTATGAAAGCGATCCGTTTCTCGGAAATGACCCATGGCGAAGATTCAGATTTCCTTGAGAGAGTCAGCAAATCTGGCGGGAAAATATACTCGGCTCAACGTTATGGCTTTGCGCAGATCCGTCACGTGAAGTCAGGTGGTCATACGTGGGCTATTGAGGCTGACGAGGTTCTGGCTACTGGCAAGATTTCGCACTGGGGCGTGCCCAATGAAACCGAGTTTCCGGGGGTCTTCGTCCCCAAGACGGCTGCGATCACACAGTAAGGGGAAGCTATCGCGGAAGTGAGGAGATGACACCAAAAATACCTGGCAGCTCAAGCTGGGAGGGTCCGCCAGAATGAACTTGCATGCCGTTGGATGTGAAAACGGAGTGGGGTACATTCCATGTGTGCTGCTGTGCGCGTACCCTAAGGAATCCAAAACGAGAACCGGCATAAATGGAGGCACCCTCGGCTGTCACACGCTTGAGGAAGTCGCTATCTTCACCGCGGGATAGTGGGGAGAACCCGATCTCGCGCGCGATTTGGGTATCGCAGAGCAATGTGGGTCCTGCTATTTCGTGTACAAACTTGTTTTCATCTGCGCCAAAACAGAAATAGGTGGCAGCCATCCCCTCCACGTAGACGAACGATGCACGCTTCCCAACCAACTCCGCTCCTGAATGGAGGCGCGTTATGGCGGAATCGAGAAGATAGGTTGAGTCGTAATAGTCGTCGTCGTCCATTTTTGCGATAAGCGGAGTGTCGGCCCGGTCAATCATCAGGTTGTATATTTCGCCAAGGCTCAGATCAGATCGATGCTGAAGCCAAATCACATCAAGCCCGCGTTCCGTTGCCAGCATCCGATGCCTGCTCGTCGCTTCAAAACCGTGTGTCGAAATGATCGGCTGGAGTTCGACACCGCGTTGGGCGGCCAAATAATCGAGAACGTGAGGTAACTGATGCGGACGGTTCGTCGCGATCAGCGGCGTGACGGCAATGTGCGGGAGATCGGGATCCGCTAGTCCTACCGATGATAGCAACGCGCGTGCTCGGTGGCGGTAAGTAGATGTGAGCCAGTACTCCTGGCGGGCGACATAGGCACGCCACATAGAATCGAGCGGATCGCGATCCTCTCCAGTTGGAATGACGTCGGCATTGCAACTGAGTATTTCCATGCGCACTCGATCGAGACAGTCTGGGAGTTTCGTTTCCGATTCAAAGAAGAGCCGAAAACTCCGATATGCGCTGAGAGTCTCGCGATAGGGGAGATTGTGCAGAACCGCTATGGGCGTGCCACGCTTCCTCGGAGCCACACGGCCATTACGCGTGAGCGCCTGTGGGTTGTGAATCATCGGCTGAACAGCGGGTTCCATGTCGGAAATAACATCAAATTGATCGAGGATCGCCTCGTCGATCTCGGTTGGCTCGTCGATCCAAAGTATGCGTTTAATGCCGCGGGATTGAAATGAGGCGAGAATCGAAGGAATGAATTCACTGATGGGCAACTTATACGATGAGCTTGTGACGACCAGGACGTCGGCTGGATCGTGGATTTGACGCTGCCAGTCTTGCAGACGAAGAAGGGTCTGACACCATTCGAAATTGAGGGCGGTCGCGATGGAATCGGGAGCTATCAGTGCAACCCTGGTATCCAACTGGGACACAGGGGCAGGGATTGGCCACTCAGGAAACTGCCGGCCGCGGGTGTAACGAGGGTTGGGGCCACGTCGAACGAGCCGGCGTCGTCGGAAAAACTCCTTAACCGCACCGCGTCCACTGGAACGCACGTGCCAAACTGCACGCTTTCCTTTGTATACCAACGTTGCAAGCTTCATGCGCGAGGGTCCTTAGACATTAGACATTGTCATGGTAGTCATTTCACACATGATCGTCGCGAGTGCGCCGCACGGTGTCTTCCAGGAAATCAACGAACGCCCGACCTGGATCGTTTTCGACGCGGAGTGCACGTAACCACTCGATGCCGCGCGACCCCACTTCTAGTCTCTCGGGGTTGCGCGCGAGGTCAACCCACAGGTCTGCAAGGGCCTGAGGGTTCATCGCAGGAACAGCGTCGCCTACGTCTGCGTGTCGAAGGATCTCAACGCTCTCTCCATTCGCAGCAAGAGTGACGTGTCTACCTGATCCAATAGCCGAAAAGACCTTCGAAGGAACCGTTTGTTCGAGCGGTGGCCAACCCTTGAGGTGAACGAGGATCGTGTCTGCCCATTCGTGGTGCGTTTTCAAAGCTTCAGGGGTCCCCGGCCGGACGAACTCGACGTTTGGCAAATCAGAAGCCAGCTCCTTGACTAGGTTGAGATGTGCGCCACCACCGATAAAGCGGAGGATCACGTTAGTGTTTTCCGCTGCTGCAAGGCGGACTGCTTCAATCGCGTTTTCTAGCCCTTGTGCGCGGCCGACATTTCCCGTGTACAGAACGTGGAGCTCGGGCGGACGAACCTTCTTCGGCGATTCTGGGGCCACCGTAAGATCCACCAGGATGTCGTTCGCAAGGGTGTAGGTCCTCACTCCAAGCCTCATTTTGAGGCTCTTGGCGTGCCACGATGACGTGGTTATAATGCCGTCGGCTCGTCTGAGAGTTGCATTAAAGACTCTTCCGGCCAAAAGAAATGCGGAGTCGGCGACGGCCTTGAGAGCGCGTTTCTTCCATGTGGTTCTGGGAGTTGCACACGTGACAAACCTTGTGAGCTCAGGCCAGACATCTCTAAGGTCAATGACGACGGGTACGCGGAAAACCTTCGACACAACATACGAGGTAAATGAGGTGGGGAGCGGAGGTGCTGTCGCCAGAATAATGTCCGGCCGCACACGTCGCGCTACCCGCAGCGCAACAGCCACGGAGGATAAGGCAACCGTAGCCTGGTCGAGGATTCGTGACGCAATGCTTGCAGTATGCGGGCGGAATTGTGAGCGATAAATGGTCTCGCCTTTGGGCGACTGGTAAACTGCGCCTGCCTGATCCTCCGGATTCGGGGACATCAATGTCCCCGAAGGGTAATGGGGTGGTGGCGCCACCACGTCAACGCTGTGTCTGCGAGCAATGAGCTCGTCGACCATCCAACGCCCTCGCCGTGGAGGGACACCTTGTTCCGGTTCCCACTGTTGAGCTATTAAGAGGACGCGCATTTCCGGGTCAAACTATCCTTGTGGGTTAAACTCTGGCATGCGGTCGCCCAAGCCGAAAAGGTGCTCGATTGCGGCGATGCACCGAGCAGTGGCGGTGCCATCCCCATACGGATTAACAATGCTCGCCATAGCCGCATAGGCGTTTCGATCGTCTTTTAACTTCGAGACCTCTGCAACGATGCGGTCGGTATCAGTGCCAACGAGCAATACAGTTCCCGCGTCGGCAGCTTCGGGACGTTCGGTGTTCTCACGCATCACCAACACCGGCTTCCCAAGGGAGGGAGCTTCTTCTTGAACGCCACCGGAGTCAGTGAGGATAATCTGTGCCGCGCTCATGGCTTGCGCAAACTCGGGGTAGCTCAAGGGGTCGAGAAATACGACGTTCGGTCGATCCTTAAGGAAGGGCGTGAAGATTTCCCGAACCTTGGGATTGCGGTGAATCGGGAACACTATGAGGTCGTCTGGGTACCGAAGAGCAATCTCTCGGAGAGCGTGGGCGATCTTCAGCATCGGCTCCCCGAGGTTTTCGCGTCGATGGGAAGTGACGAGAAGGATACGTTTGCCAGAAGTGAGGACCCTTTGGAGTTTCGGAGATGTGACAGGTAAGTCCATGCTTACCGTATGCAGGAGAGCATCAATCACCGTATTGCCCGTGACCGTAATAGCCGATTCCGGTACTCCTTCACGCAGGAGATTCTCTTTGGCCTGGGCAGTGGGGGCAAAATGTAATGTCGAAATCTGTGAGGTCAGTTTGCGGTTAGCTTCTTCGGGGAAGGGGGAAAACAGGTCGTGCGAGCGCAATCCTGCTTCTAGATGGATCACAGGGATGCCACTGTAGAAAGCTGCGATGGAGGCGATCGTGACAGTACTGGTGTCTCCCTGAACCAACAGCGCGTCCGGTTCGTACTCTACAAGGATCAGTTCAAGCCGATCAAAGATCTTTGCCGCAATCTTGTTTAAGCTCTGTCCGTGTTCAAAAACATCAAGGTCTATATCGGGCGTAATGCCGAATAGTTCATTCACTTGGGCGAGCATTTCCTTATGTTGGCCAGTAGATACGACCAGGGGCTGAAGATTCGGTGACTCCTCGAGTGCTTTAATAATAGGGGACACTTTGATGCCCTCTGGGCGGGTTCCATATACGACCATGACAGTTTTCATATGTGTACGTCCCCTCAATGTACATGTGCAGAAAATGAGGCTCGCCGGTTGTGTGCTCTCGTCAGTCTATCAGCTTGGGTGTTGTAAATGCAGTGTCGGATCATCCTTGGCTTTTGGGCAGATGGCGGTGTGGCGTGGGGCCTTGTTCTTCTGACGATTTCCAATCAGGTGAAAGGCATGTCCTACGCTCAAAAAGAGACATTCGTCTCGGAGCCAGAATCGGCGTTCCTCATTGGTCCCCACGCTCCGGGAGGTTCGCTCTGGCCAATCAGCGTCACAAAAGCGTCCGGTGCTTTCGAAACTTGAGGGGAAAGGGTAATCTAGCCCTGAGACATGGCATCAAACTGAACGAGAATGGATCAACATGGGCACTCCGAATAGCCAGTCTGATGGTACACCTGTTAAGGTTGAGTATTTGCCTCCGTCGGAGAAGAGGGGAGTGCGGCGTGCTGTTGTCGCGATCCTGATTATTCTAGGTCTGCTCCTTGCTTTCGTTGTCGCTTCGGCTGCGTGGCTGAGTGCCAAACTCGATGAGATTCAGACTTTGGCTGATCCCTTTGTCGGCATCACGGAGCTTGACGGGGTAGAGTCCCGACCAACGCACGATCCGAAACAGGAAGATAAGCCGGTTAACATTCTTGTGCTGGGGACTGATTCGCGTGTTTCCGCAGGTGATCCCAGCCAATGGCAAGCTGGAGCGCAGCGCACGGACGCATTCATGATCCTGCAGATTTCAGGGGATCGAGAGTCTATGAACGTGCTCTCTATTCCACGAGACTCATGGGTGGATATTCCTGGGCATGGACAGCAAAAGATTAACGCCGCATTTTCCTTTGGTGGCCCGACTCTGACGATTGCCACGGTGGAACAGTTGACGGGTATTCCCATCGATCACGTTGCGGTTGTTGATTTCACGTCCTTCTCTGCCTTGACGGACGCTGTCGGCGGGGTTGAGATGACCACCATCACCGACGGAACTAAGGTTTATAACGGCGAGGAAGCGCTCGCATTTGTCAGGGAGCGGAAGTCGTTGCCTGGCGGTGATTTCGATCGGGTGCGTCGGCAGCAGCTTTGGATGCGCACCGTACTCAGTTCGATCTTGACTCGCGAAAACCTGACGAATCCGGTGAAACTCATGGATCTGTACAACACAATTAGCCCTTATGTGGCGGTCGATGACGCGGTTGGCTTAAGGACGGTTCTAGATCTTGGTCCCAGCCTGGCGAGGATTAGTTCTGCGAACTTTAACTTTGTTACCGCGCCGAACAATGGTACAGGGTGGTCGCCGGATCGTCAGTCGATTGTCGTTCTCAATGATGGCAAGTTCAAGGAATTGACCCAAGCTTTTGTTGAGGACCGTGCGGCGGAGTATATTTCTGAGAACTCTCAATACCTTCGGACGCTCGGCAGTGGGGGAATCTATTAGCGAGCGGCTCGGTGCCGGGGCTGGTAGGCAACTTTGTTGTATTTCGTCCCCGCTGGGAAAAAACTCACGGGCTGGTAGGAGTACCGCGCCTTAGCCATCACCTTATTGGCTGCTTCAACATCGTGATTCGACACATTGACCGACCATTGCTGATACCAGGCAGAGACTCTCTTGGCCTCCCCGTCAGTCACGATGCTTCCGTTGTGCATCCAAATAGCCCGATTGCACATCCGTTCAATCATCTGTGCCGAGTGGGATACGAGGAAAATCGTTCCAGTATCCTCAAGCATGGCGTTCATACGTTCTTCGGACTTCCGTTGAAAAGTCGAATCGCCGGTAGAAAGAGCCTCATCGATCAAGAGAATATCTGGCCGTGCCGCAGTTGAAATTGCGAATCGGAGGCGTGCCGCCATGCCGGAAGAGTACGTTTTCATCGGGCGGTAAATTGCATCCCCTATTGAGCAAAAATCTTCGATCTCGGGCAAGCGCTCCTCAGCCTCCTTGGGCGTAAACCCAAGCGCAAGCAGACCAAGAGTTGCGTTTTCAATTCCCGACAGTTCGGGAAGGAGCGCTCCGTTCACGCCTAGGAGCGAGGGACGGCTTTGCGCATAAACGACGCCCGATGACGGCGGTTCGCCGCCGGAAAGCACACGCAGGAGGGTCGATTTGCCCGCTCCGTTCGCACCCAAGAGACCAATAAAGTCTCCCTCATAAGTAACAAATGAGACGTCCTTGACTGCGGGTACAAGGACTTTCGGAGTCCGTCCAAGAAGCCGCCCAATGATCTTCTGGTTCAATGGCGCGTTTTTACGCTGGCGTGGATCGGACGATGAGGTCAGGTAATTGACCGACACGTTATTGACGATGATCGAGACGTTGACAGTCATTAGCGCTCCAAGGCTTTGCTCATTTTTACTTCAGATCGCCAAAGGAAGAGGAATCCCACGACAAAAAGGGTAATTGACCATACTGTGAGGTAGACCCACTGGCTAGCCGCTGCGGGCGATCCTGTAAGGAGAATTGTGCGTAGGATATCAAGGTAGGTACACGCCGGGTTCAAGCGCATGAGGTCTTGAAGAAATGGCTTGTCTGCGAACATGTCGACTGACCAGAATATTCCTGAAGCATAGAACCACAGCCGCGAGAATAGGCCAATGATGAAGCGGATGTCTGGCAGAAGCGTAGCAAGTGTTGCCGTAATTGAGGCAATTCCAATCGCCAGTGGTGCAACAAGAAGGTAAACCAGTGGGACCAACGTCCACGACGTCGTCGGCAATGCGTGTGGCGGGATTACCACGATGAAGATAATCATCGCAATGACGGTGGGGACGAAATCGTAATAGGTACGTAACGTATAGGAGAGTACGAGGGAGAATTTGGGGAACTGGAAGGACTTGACCAGATTCCGTCCGGATCCTTCAATGGCGGAAGTAGCGTTCAGCCCTTTGGAGAGCAACGTGAACGAGATGAGTCCAATGACGAGAAATGCAACAAAGTTGTCCATTCCACGGTCGAAACTTAATAGGACCGCGAATATGAAATAGTATATAGCGGAGTTCAGGAAGGGCTCGAGGATGAGCCATGCCTTTCCGAGGGCAGTATCCTTGATAGATCCAAAGGCTCTGGCTTTGCTCTCCATCAGGGTGAAGTGCCGTCTGTGCCAAACATCGCGGACATAAGCAGTGATAAGTGGTCTGCTACTGAGGCGCAAGAATTTTCGCGCGTCAACGGCAGCGACAATCTCCCGACTGTCTTTGAGAGACTCGGGGTGGATGAGCTCCATCCATAGTTCGAGGGGGTCTTTATCGTCCGTGCTGTCTGTCACCGGGATGTCCTACTGCTAAAGTCATAGTGCGATTCTAAACTCTATGGATTTTAGTGGCGAGTGACAAGGGCAAGACGGTCATAGGAGACGCAATAGCGTCATGCAATGACAACGTTGGGCTCAGTCTCCTCATGAAAGGTCTTTCTCCCACGCGAGTTCACTCTAAGGCGAAGCGGGCTGAGCTGTCGGCGGGGTCGCTGGCGAGCGATGCCCTGCGCATCGCGCACTTAATAATTCGTCGGTGAGCGCTGTCTTTTCCTTTGCCTGCGCGGGGTTTCCACACCGTGCATAATAGCAAGGCGTTGGCCTCATTTTCGCTGTGCTACTTGGGGGCGATACCGGCGCGTAACCAGGTCATTCTTCGGTATGAAAGCATGACGGCCGGTGCCCTTGTGCGCGTGTCATGATGGTCGAACCCTCGCGACAAACGAATGGAGAAGAATGAACGTTAAGTACTCACTGGCGATGAAGACGGCCATGGCGACGATACTCAGCGGCGTTGTGCTTTTCGGTGGAGCGGCGTCCGCCGTGGCGGCGCCCATGGACAGCGCACCGGTAGTGACCTGCATCAGTGCCGAGGACAAGGCGCAGACGGTCGAGGGCCTCAAGGCAATGCTCGTGGAGGCCACCACGTCACTCGAGGAGGCCAGGGCGAACGTCGAGGTAGTTCGTCGTCATGTCGAGGAGGCAACACGCGCTCACGACGCCGCCACGCGCGACGCCGCCAAAGTCGCCAAGGATCTGGAGGGCAAGACTCGCGCCCTTGAAGTTGCGCGGGTTGCCGAAGCAGCTGCGAAGAAAGCTCTCGACGACGCGGTTGAGGCCGAGAGGGCCGCCATGAAGGCCTACGAGGAATACAAGAAGATCGACGTCGACGCCGTCAATAAGGAGTTCGAGGACGCGTCCCGCGTTGCCGAACAAGCCGAACAGGCGAAGCAGGCGCTGGCCTCGGTGAAGCAGCGCGCCAGTGAGGCAACCCGGGATTTCCGCAATCTGGAGGCGCTCCTGGGCAAGCAACAGAAAGACGCCGAAGCTGCCAAGACAACCGTACAAAGCCTCACCAATGTCATTGAGGAGGCCGGAAAGGAGCTCGAACTGGGAACGGCGGAAGCTCTGAAAAGTGACGTCGAGGAAGCCGAGCGGTTACTGGCTGAGAGCATCGCCAAATTCAATGAGCATCCGGAAGATCTTGGGCTGAAGGCGGCCAAGGAGGAGCTTGAGCGCACCCTCGCCAGTGCCAAGTACTTCTACGACCGTGCAGTCAAGGCCGAGGCGACGGTGCGCGAAGCAGGCGAGGCTTTGAAAAAGGCACGGGAGCAGGCCGACCGAATCGATGCCGACGTTGAAGTGACGAAGCAGCAGCTTCAGAGTGCCGTCGAGCACTTGCGGAATGTGAACGCCGCGCTTGAGGCGGCGCAGGAGAACTTCGATCCGGACGCCTACCAGGCGGCCCAGGATCGCCTCGCCAAGGCTAAGGCCGCCAAGGCCAACCTCGACGCCCTCGAGAAGAAGATGAAGGAAACCAACAAAGCCTCCATCGAGGCGGGCGATGCCAACGTCCTAGGAGACGCGGCTAAGAAGGCGGCAGCCGAGCTGAAGGCCGCCGAGGCCGGGCTATCCGCCGCCAAGACCGCCAACGATCAGGCCCAGGCCTCGCTCTCTGAGGCGGAGCAGGCCCTCAAGGTCGCCACCGCCGGCGCCGGCGTCGCCGACAAGGCCCTGTCGGACGTCGAGGCAGCCCTCGCGAAAGTGACCAAGCAACTGGCTGAGGCGCAGGCCCGGGAGATCTGCAAGATCGCACCGAAGGCTGAGCCTGAGCCGAAGGCTGAGCCTGAGCCGAAGGCTGAGCCTGAGCCGAAGCCTGAGCCCGCACCGAAGGTCGAGTCCGCACCGGCAACCCCCGTCGCTCCGGCCGTAAACGCGAAGACTGCCGGAGCCGCAGTCGCCCAGCAGGATGCCGGGGTGAAGAAGCTCGCCCGCGCCGGGGCCACCACCGAATCGGCGGCGGCTACAGCGCTTGCCTTCCTCCTTGGCGGGCTTGGCCTCTTTGCCGCGTCCGGTTCGCGTCGTCCTCGCGCGGAATAAAGGTCTGAGCCGCAACGGGCCTGAGGGAGTCGAATCCCTCGGGCCCGCCTCTAGGCGGTGCGGCAAGGAGCACAGCGTCCGAAAGGTGAACGGTTCGTACCACGTCGCGGACAGGACCTAGACTTGCTCCATGGCTATTGAACTTGCAGTGATCCCTGGCGACGGCATCGGCCCCGAAGTCGTGGCCGAGGGGCTGAAGACGCTCTCCGCCGTCGCCGGCGACGTGGACTTTGCCCTGACCACCTACGATCTCGGCGCGGGGCGCTATCACCGCACGGGTGAGGTCATCACGGACGCGGAGCTGGAGGAGATTAAGGGCAAGGATGCGATCCTGCTCGGCGCGGTGGGCGATCCGTCGATGCCCTCCGGCGTGCTCGAGCGTGGCTTGCTACTCAAGTTGCGCTTCGACCTCGACCAGTATGTCAACTTGCGCCCGTCGAAGTACTACCCGGGCCTGCCCACCCCGCTGGCCAATCCTGGAAAGATCGACTTCGTCGTGGTGCGCGAGGGAACCGAGGGACTGTACGCCGGAAACGGTGGTAATTTGCGCGAGGGCACGGCCCAGGAGATCGCCACTGAGGTCTCGCTCAACACCCGTTTCGGGGTCGAGCGCGTGGTGCGATTCGCGTTCGAGCAGGCTCGCGCGCGGCGCAAGAAGCTCACCCTCGTCCACAAGCACAACGTCCTCGTCCACGCCGGCCACCTGTGGCGTCGCACGGTTGAAGAAGTCGGCGCCGACTACCCCGACGTCGTCACTGACTACCTGCATGTGGACGCCGCCACGATCTTCCTCGTCACCGATCCCTCCCGATTCGATGTCATCGTCACCGACAACCTTTTCGGCGACATCCTCACGGACGAGGCCGGCGCGGTCACGGGCGGAATCGGTCTGGCGGCGTCGGGAAACATCAACCCCGACCGTACGTTCCCCTCGATGTTCGAGCCCGTCCACGGCTCGGCCCCGGACATCGCGGGCAAGGGGATCGCGGACCCGACCGCCACGATCTCCTCGGTGGCGCTCATGCTGGACTTCCTCGGCTACCCCGAGCTGGGAGAGAAGGTGCGTGAGGCCGTCGACGCCGACATGGCAGCCCGCGCCGAAGCCGCCGCTGCCGGAGCGCCGCTCGTGCGCACCACCGCGCAGATCGGCGACGCGATCGTGAAGCTACTCAAGCGCTAGAATTGGGGCGAAGGAAGGACAATCATGCGTCAGCACACGGAACTCGAAAAGCTTTCAGCCCAGCCTGTGGCGAGCGCCGATAGTTTCGCCGGCACGTTCGCGCTTCAGCGCAACGAGGCACTCAAGTCGGAGGCGGAGTACGAGCAGGTGATGGACCACCTGGGATTCGGCACCGACTTCTCGGACTACATGGCCCGCGCCACGTGGAGCGCGCAGAAGGGGTGGCACAACAAGGGTATCGTTCCCTACGGCCCGCTGAGTCTCGACCCGGCCGGCGCGATCCTCCACTACGGCCAGGAGGCCTTCGAGGGGATGAAGGCCTACCGCCACGATGACGGCTCGATCTGGACCTTCCGCCCAACCTACAACGCGGCGCGGATCAACATGTCCTGCCGGCGCCTTGCGATCCCTGAGATCCCGCTGGCGGACTTCATGGGCTCGATCGTGGACCTCGTGCGCGCCGATGCGCGCTGGGTGCCCTCAGCGCCCGGCTCCTCGCTCTACCTGCGTCCCTTCGTCTTCGCCTCCGAGGCATTCCTCGGCGTGCGGGCCGCCACGCGCTATGAATACTTGGTAATCGCCTCGCCGTCGGGGGCGTACTTCCCGAATGGGCTCAAGCCGATCAACGTCTTCGTGGATCGCGACTACCACCGCGCCGGCCCGGGCGGTATGGGAGACGTGAAGACGGGCGGGAACTACGCCGCCTCGCTCCTGCCCAAGGTCACGGCTCACGACGCCGGCTACGACGAGGTGCTCTTCCTGGATGCGGCAACCAACACCAACATCGATGAGCTGGGCGGTATGAACGTCTTTATCGTCATGGCGGACGGCTCTGTGAAGACCCCGAAACTGACGGGCAACATTTTGCCTGGCGGCACCCGCTCCTCCATCCTGGATTTCCTCGAGTCCGAGGGCGTGGCAGTCAGCGAGGAAACGATCTCGCTGGCATCGGTAGTCAACGGTATCGAGTCGGGAGAGGTCGCGGAGATGTTCGCGTGCGGTACGGCCGCCGTCGTGACACCGATCGGGCGCCTGGCCTCTACGGATTTCGACGTCGAGGTGCCGGTGGGGGAGAAGACCGCCGCGATCTACGACGAGCTCACCGCGATCCAGCTCGGCCACCGGGAAGACCGCTTCGGCTGGCTGTACAAGATCGCCGACGCCTAGGCGGCCGGCGATGAAGGTCTTCATCTACGACACGACGCTACGCGACGGCGCCCAGATGGAGGGCATCAGCCTGTCTGTGGCGGACAAGATCGCCATGTTGCCCCACATTGAGGCGATGGGCGCGGACTACATCGAGGGCGGCTGGCCGGGTGCTATCCCGCGTGACACGGAGTTCTTCGCGGCCCTCAAGTCCGCCAATCCGCTACGGTCCGCCACGCTGACCGCCTTCGGCGCCACCGCCAAGGCGGGGGTACCCGCCGCGGAGGATCCGCAGGTGGCTGCTCTTATTGACTCGGGCGCACCGGTCATCTGCCTGGTGGCCAAGTCGGACATCCGCCACGTCGTCGGCGCGTTGCGCACCACGCCAGAGGAGAACCTGCGCATGGTGCGCGACACGGTCACCTACCTGCGCTCGTGTGGGCGTGAGGTGATGGTGGACATGGAACACTTCTTTGACGGCTTCGCCGCCGACGCCGACTACGCCACCGCCGTCGTGGCCGAGGCCTTGGGCGCGGGGGCGAGCTGGGCGATCCTGTGCGACACCAACGGCGGCTCGTTGCCAAAGGCAGTCTCCGACACGGTCGCCGACCTCGAGACGCGGCTGGCGGCACAGCGCGTTACGCCGAGGCTCGGCATTCACACGCACGACGACGCCGGGTGCGCCGTCGCGAACACGATCGCTGCGGTGGAGGCCGGGTGTCGTCAGGTGCAGGGCACCATCAACGGCTACGGGGAGCGCACCGGGAATGCCAACCTGCTGACCGTGGCGGCGAATCTTGCGCTCAAGACAGATTTTCAGGCCGTGACGCCGGAGCAGCTGGCTGACTTCACCTCCGTCTCCCACGCTATCGCCGAGTTGACCAATATGGCCCCGCAGCCGCGTCAGCCCTATGTGGGGCGTTCGTCGTTCGCCCACAAGGCCGGTCTGCACGCCTCCGCGATCCGCGTGGATCCCAATCTTTACCAGCACACTGACCCGGCCGCGGTGGGCAACGGGATGCGCATGCTCGTCTCCGACATGGCTGGCCGCTCGTCGGTGGAGCTCAAGTGCCGCGAGTTTGGGGTGGATCTGACGGGCCGAGGCGAGGAGTTGCGGCAGATCACGGAGCGGGTCAAGGCGGCCGAGGCGATGGGTTACAGCTACGACGCCGCGGACGCGTCCTTCGAGCTACTCGTACGCGAGGTGCTGGGGGAGCTGGTGAGCTACTTTGAGGTGGAGCAGTGGGCGGCAGACGTGCGCTCGGCGGCGTCGCCGTCGGAAACGGTGAGTGAGGCGCGCGTCAAGCTGTACGCCGGTGGGCATCGAATCATGCGGATGGGGGAGGGCGTGGGCCCGGTGCACGCCCTCGACCAGGCTTTGCGCGCCGCGCTGACCCCGGTGTATGCCGAGCTGGAGGACATGCGGCTGACCGACTTCAAGGTGCGTATCCTTGACTCGGCCGACGGTACCAGCGCGGTGACGCGCGTGTTGCTGACGATGAATGATGCGGCGGGGACGTGGACGACCGTCGGGGTCGGGGCTGACGTGATCGAGGCGGCGTGGGAGGCGTTGACGGACGGTTATCACTATGGCCTCATCCGCTCGGGGCATGAGCCTGTTTCTCCAGCTCGTGGGGTAGATCGGACCTTTAGTCCCGGGGTGGAATGACTCCATTCACGGCATGGAGCGCCGGGGTGTGTTTTGTCTGAATTGTGCGATGTGAGTTAGCTCCCCATGTGCTGTGCTCGAAGGACGATCTCCTAGAATGAGGGTGTACTTAGAACAACCTGAGGAGTAACGTGACCACCGAGGCAACGACCATCCAGCAGTGGCAAGGATTCACGGAAGGCGCATGGCAGCAAACGATTGACGTGCGCGACTTCATCCAGAAGAACTACACCCCCTATGAAGGCGACAAGTCCTTCCTCGAGGGCCCGACGGACAAGACGTTGGGGCTGTGGAAGGAACTTGACGAGAAGTACCTGTCAGTGGAGCGCGAGAGGCGCGTCTACGACGTCGACGTCAACGTTCCGGCGGACATCGACGCCTTCGGCCCGGGCTACATTTGCGACAAGGACGACGTGATCGTCGGCCTGCAGACGGATGTCCCGCTCAAGCGCGCCATGATGCCCTATGGCGGATGGCGCATGGTCGAGACAGCGATCCACGAGGCGGGCAAGGAGATCAACCCGGACGTCAAGGAGATCTTCACCCGCTACCGCAAGACCCACAACCAGGGCGTCTTCGATGTCTACACCCCGCGCATCCGCGCCGCCCGTTCCTCGCACATCATCACCGGTCTGCCCGACGCCTATGGCCGTGGCCGCATCATCGGCGACTACCGCCGCGTGGCCCTCTACGGCGTGGACCGCCTGATCGAGGAGAAGCAGGCGGACAAGCTCGCGCGCGCCGACCTGCCCTTCTCCCAGGATTGGGCTCGCGACCAGGAGGAAATATCCGAGCAGATCAACGCCCTGAAGAAGCTGAAGAAGATGGCGGAAAGCTACGGCTTCGACATCTCCCGCCCGGCTGAGACGGCGAAGGAAGCCGTGCAGTGGACGTACTTCGGCTACCTCGGCGCGATCAAGTCGCAAGACGGCGCCGCGATGTCCTTCGGCCGCGTCTCGGCCTTCTTCGACATCTACTTCGAGCGCGACTTCGCCCGCGGCGTCCTCACCGAGAGCGAGGCGCAGGAGATCATCGACTCCCTCGTCATCAAGCTGCGTATCGTGCGCTTCCTGCGCACCGAGGCCTACGACCAGATCTTCTCCGGCGATCCGTACTGGGCAACCTGGTCGGACGCGGGCTTCGGCGTCGACGGCCGCACGCTCGTGACCAAGACCTCCTTCCGCCTGCTGCAGACCCTCATGAACCTCGGCCCGGCACCGGAGCCGAACATCACGATCTTCTGGTCCGAGCGGCTACCGGAGGGCTACAAGCGCTTCTGCGCCGAGGTCTCCATCGAGACCTCCTCCATCCAGTACGAGGCCGACCGACAGATCTGCGGCCACTGGGGCGACGACGCGGCGATCGCGTGCTGCGTGTCCCCGATGCAGGTGGGCAAGCAGATGCAGTTCTTCGGCGCCCGCGTCAATGCGGCCAAGTCGCTCCTGTACGCGATCAATGGCGGCCGGGACGAGATGACCGGCAAGCAGATCGTGACCGGCTACGAACCCATCCAAGGCGACGGCCCGCTCGACTTCGACGAGGTGTGGGAGAAGTACGAGGACATGCTCACCTGGGTTGTCGAGACCTACGTTGAGGCCCTCAACATCATCCACTGGAGCCACGACAAGTACGCCTACGAGGCCCTCGAGATGGCGCTCCACGACACGGACATCCTGCGGACGATGGGCTGCGGCATCGCCGGCCTGTCGATCGTCGCCGACTCCCTGTCCGCCATCAAGTACGCCAAGGTCTACCCGATCCGCGACGAGTCCGGCCTCATCGTCGACTACCGTACCGAGGGCAACTTCCCGCGCTACGGCAACGACGACGACCGCGCTGACGAGATCGCGGCCACCATCGTTCACACGGTGATGAGCAAGATCAAGGCAATCCCGATGTACCGCGGCGCCGTCCCCACCCAGTCCGTGCTAACGATCACCTCCAACGTGGTCTACGGCAAGAACACCGGCAACTTCCCCTCCGGCCACCGCGCCGGCACGCCGTTTGCCCCGGGTGCCAACCCGGAGAACGGCGCTGACACGCACGGCATGCTCGCCTCCATGCTCTCGGTGGGCAAGCTTGACTACGCGGATGCCCTGGACGGCATCTCGCTGACCAACACCATTGTTCCCAGCTCGCTCGGCCGCGACCACGATGAGCAGGTCACCAACCTTGTTGGCATCATGGATGCCGGCATGGTGCGCAAGGGCTAAATAATTACACAACACAAGGAGAAAAAACATGGCTATGACATACGATGAGCGCCTTGCGTCCATGAAGGCCCAGCGCGAGGAGAACGGTGGCGTTCAGGGTCTGTACCACGCCAACGTCAACGTCCTCAACCGCGAGACCCTCGAGGACGCGATGGAGCACCCGGAGAAGTACCCCCAGCTGACCGTCCGCGTGTCGGGCTACGCCGTCAACTTCGTTCGCCTCACCCGCGAGCAGCAGCTCGACGTCCTGTCGCGTACGTTCCACGACCACATGTAGTGTAGGTTCGGTGAGGCGGGCGCGCGGGAGCCTTCCCGCGCGCCCGCTATCATTACGCGGCGACCGAGCCGCTTTTGATGAGGGAGATTGATTGGCGAATTATCAGCTAGATGCACGCAAGTACTTCCAGGTGGGCGAGGGCTCCACCGGCGAGTACGCTCCCGCCCCGCTCGAGGATGAAATCCCGCGCGTGGCGGGTAAGGGGCTGGACGGCATCGCACGCGCCCCGGAGATGACGCGCCATGAGCACATCATGGCGATCCGGAACGGGGACCTTGGCTCGCTCCACTCGTGGGAACTGGTCACCGCGATGGATGGGCCCGGCACCCGCATGACCGTCTTCTTCGCCGGCTGCCCGCTGCGCTGCCTGTACTGCCACAACCCTGATACGCTCCGGGCCCGCGAGGGAACGGTGGCCACCCCCGAGGCGATCCTCGATCGGATGAGCCGCTACAAGGCCGTCTTCAAGGTCACCAACGGCGGGGTGACCTTCTCGGGCGGCGAACCGCTCATGCAGCCCGCCTTCCTCGGCAAACTCCTACGCGGGGCGAAGGAGATGGGGATCCACACCGCGATCGACACCTCCGGCTTCCTCGGGCGCAACCTGACCGATCAGATGATGGCCGACACGGACCTCGTCCTCCTCGACGTCAAGTCCGGCCTGCCCGACTATTACGAGCGCACGACCGGACGCCAACTCCAACCCACCATCGACTTTGGCCACCGGCTCTCGGAGGCTGGCGTGGAGATCTGGGCGCGCTTCGTGCTCGTGCCCGGCCTCACCGACGACATCGACAACATCGAGGCCACCGCCGAGATCATGAAAGAGTTCAGCTCACTGACCCGAGTGGAGGTGCTTCCCTTCCACCAGATGGGCCGCGACAAGTGGGAAACGCTCGGGATGGAGTACCAGCTCAAGGACGTCGAGCCGCCCACCAAGGCGCACACGGACCTCATCCGCGACATCTTCCGCTCCGCCGGGTTGAAGACCTTCTAGCCTATCCAGGTACAGGTTCGCGCCGGACGCTCGCGCCCGGCGCGAACCACCACCTAGGCGCCGAGGCTACGCGCTGATTGCGCTCATGCGGGGCGCGGACCGAAAATGGCCGTGCCCACCCGAACCATCGTGGAGCCCTCGGCCACCGCGATCTCCAGATCGTGGGTCATACCCATCGACAGCTCGGCCGCGCCTTCCAGTCCGGACAGCTCCCGCATCTTTTCCGACAACTCGCGGGTGAGCGCGAAGGAGGCGTGGATGGCGGCGTCGTCGGTGGTGTGGGCGCCGATGGTCATGAGCCCATCGATGCGGATCAACCCAAGCTCGCAAATCTGGCCCGCGATGTCGATCAGCTCAGCAGGTGCGCACCCCGACTGCGTGTGCGCCCCGGCCGAGTTAACCTGGATGAGGATGGGGTAGGGCCCCTCGGCTATCTCCTCCTCGATACGGGCCTCCTGGCGGCGGGCTATGCGCATGGCCTCCTTGACCGAATCGACGGTGTCGATGCGATCCGCGCGGTCCATCGCCGCGCGCAGCTTGTTCGATTGCACCGGCCCAATCACCGTGTGGGTGGCGCGCACGCCGGCGTCCGCGAGTCCGGCGGCGGACTCAACCAGCTGGGGGACAAGATTGTGACCGAAGGTCGTGACCCCGCACGCGGCCGCCTCCACAAGGTTGGCGAGCGGCTGGTGCTTGGCCGCCACCTCTAACGTGACGGAGCCCGGCGCACGTCCGGCGGCCTGCTCGGCGCGGGCAATGCGCCCGCGAACGGAATCGATATTTGCGCTGATCATCTCACTCCTAGCGCTGATCGAGGCGAATCATGTGAAGAACAAGCCTATCGGCGTCGTCGGAGGCGTCGAGGTCGACGAGCGCCCACATCGCCCACGTCATCTCCGCCTCGCCCGTCTCCGGTTCGGCCGAGCCCTCATCGTCGAGGATCTGCATGACGAGCCACACCCGCCCCGGCTTGTGGCTCTCCAACCAGTCGGAGGCATCGTCCTCATCCATGCCAGCCTGAAGCAGGTCGGCATAGGAGGGGTCCTCAAGGATGGAGAAGAAGCGCTCCGAGCGGGAGTCCGTGGTGGTGCCCAGCCGGGCGTAGACGTCCCAGTACGGGTCAATCGCATCCGCCCAACGGCCGGCATCCCATGCGGGGTCGAGGCGCGCAAGGTAGTCGAAATCGTCACGGTCAAGAGCCTCCACCCGAGCGAACATGGCGTTACGGACAGCGGTGCGCAGGGCGTGCCTGTTGCGGGTGAAGGTGACGTTGCCGTCCTCGTCCGCACCGAAGGCGGCCTCCTCGCCCGTCGTTCCGTCGCCGGCCAGCCCGTTGATCTCGTCCAGGGTCAGGCGGCCGTCGGCGAGCGCCTCCCACTCGTCGAGGAGCGAGGAATCGATCGAGCGCACAAGCCTACCCAACCAGCCAATGATCTGGTCGACCTCCTCATCGCGGTACTCGTGCGGCACGCTCTGGCGCAGGGCACGGTAAGTGTCGGTGAGGTAGCGCAACACCACGCCCTCGGAGCGGTCCAGGTCGTAGCGCGAAATGAGTTCGGTGAAGGTCATCCCCTCCTCGATCATCTGCCGCACCACGGACTTCGGCTCCAGCTCATGGCCCGCCACCCACGGGTTCGACTTCGCGTACATCTGCAGGGCCGGCTCGAGCAGATCAGCCAGCGGGCGCGGCCAGGTCACCTCGTCGGCGAGCGCCATCCGCTCGCTGTATTCCACTCCCTCAACTTTGAGCTTGCCGATCAGCTCCCCGCGAGCCACCCGGCGCTGAGCGTTGAGCACCGGGCTCGGGTTCTCCTGGACGGCCTCGATCACCGAGACCACGTTAAGCGCGAAGTCGGGATCCTCCGGGTCGAGCAACTCGAGGGCCGCCAGCGCGAAGGGTGCCAGCGGGGAGTTGAGCGCAAAGTCGTCCGGGACATCCTTGGAGAAGTGAATCGCCGGGCGGTCCGGGTGGGCGCGACGCCAGTCACGGTCCTCGTGCCTAATGACCTCGGCGGTACGCAGGGAGGAGTAGATATCGATCGCCTGGCGCACGAAGCGGTTACGCGCGGTGGCCGGCTCGTGGTTATCGGTGAGAATCTTCACGATCGCCGGCACCGGGTCGGGACGCTGAAGCAGGTTGAGGATCATCGCGTGATCCACGCGGAAGTGTGAGGTCAGCTTCTCCGGCTGAGCCTCCTTCAGCCGCTCGAAGGTCTTCTCAGACCACGACACCTCTCCCTCCGGCGGCTTAACCTTTTGGACGCCCTTGATCCGCGCCGGGTCGTCCCCGGCCTTGCGCAGGCGGCGTGCGTTTTCGACGTCGTGCTCAGGGGCCTGCACGACGACGTAGCCCACCGTGTCGTAGCCCGCCCGGCCCGCACGCCCCGCAATCTGGTGAAACTCGCGCGCGCCAAGGTTACGCCTCTTGGACCCGTCAAACTTGACCAGCGACGTGATGAGCACCGTCCGGATCGGCACGTTGATCCCCACGCCGAGCGTGTCCGTGCCGCAGATGACCACCAGAAGCCCCGCCTGGGTCAGCTTCTCCACGAGGCGACGGTAACGCGGCAGAAGGCCAGCATGGTGGACACCCACCCCGTTGCGCAGCATTTTCGACAGGGTCTGACCGAAGCCGGGACTGAACTTGAAATTGCCGAGTGCCGCGCGGATCCGCTCGCGCTGATCCTTGCTGATCAGCGCGGTCGACATGAGCGCCTGAGCCTGGGCCACCGCCTCGCGCTGAGAGAAATGCACCACGTAAACCGGGGCCATGTGGGTGACCACCAGCTCCTCGATCATCTCGTTAACCGGTTCAGCGGAGTAGGTGAAGTGCAGCGGAACCGGGCGGACGGCGTCGTCGACAATCGAGACGGGCCGACCCGTGCGCCGCTCGAGGTCCGTGACGAAAAAGGACGTGTCGCCCAAGGTCGCCGAAAGCAGGATCTGCTGTGCCTGCGGAAGCTCGAGGAGCGGCACCTGCCACGCCCAGCCGCGCTGCGGGTCGCCGTAGAAGTGAAACTCATCCATGACGACGACGCCGACGTCCGCCTCCTCACCCTCGCGTAACGCGATGTTGGCCAGAATCTCGGCCGTGGCGCAGATGATAGGCGCGCCGGGGTTGATGGAGGAGTCGCCGGTGATCATGCCGACGTTGTGGGCGCCGAACTCGCCGATGAGGTCGAAGAACTTCTCAGAGACCAGTGCCTTCAGCGGGGCGGTGTAGTAGGCCGTGCGGCCAGTGGCGAGCCCGGTGAACAGCGCCTGGGCGGCGATGAGTGACTTGCCCGAACCGGTGGGCGTGGCCACGATAACGTGGTCGCCAGCGACGATGTGGAGCAGGGCCTCCTCCTGGTGGGGATACATCGTCTTGCCCGAGGACTCGAAGGCCTCGGTGAACGCCTCGAGGATCGCGTCGGGGGAGGGGGTCAGGCCGTGGGCGTCTTCCAGGGCGTCGAGGGCGCGGTTGAGGATCATGGGCGCCCCTCACCATCCTGGTCGCCGGTGTCATCGCGTTGCTGTGCAGCGCCGTCAGCACGACGCCGGGCACGTGCGCGCCAAACCTGGACGGCGAGGAGGGCCGCCAAGCCGGTGAGGAGGATGACGCGCTCGGTGGAGTTGGCCTGGAAAGCCAAGAAGGCGAGCAGGATCCCGGCGAAGACGACCAGCGGGTTAAACGTGGAATGCCAAAACACACGTTGCAAAGTTTCCACGACACATCCTCCCAGTTGACTACTGGGCTATCCTATACGAAAGGCGACCAGCCTGAGCTGATCGCCTTCCTTTGGTACACCGCCTGGGACTCGAACCCAGAACCCTCTGATTAAGAGTCAGATGCTCTAGCCAGTTGAGCTAGCGGTGCGCAACGATGTTTTACTGTAGTCCGGGCTGGGCGTCTTGCGCAAATCGATGCGGGCCATTTTGGTGTGAACTGGGGCACGTGATCGGGCTGCGTGTCGAGATGGTGCTGGTGCGTGGCGCGACCCGGGATCGGGCCCGCCGCCCGCATTGCGTCGATTTGCCCGTTGGGCGCGCGCCGGGGCGGTAAATCAACTAGAATCGCAAGCGTGGCTCAACCAAAAGTTTTCCTTGCGACCTCCGAGTATCTTCCGAACCTGAGCGAAGATGAACAAGGCCTTCCTGACGCCCTGCGCGATCGGGGGATCGAACCTGTCATCGCCGTGTGGTCCGATCCCAGCGTGAACTGGGACGAATCTGACCTGACCGTGGTTCGCTCCGTGCGTGACTATGCCAAAGCGCCCAAGAAGTTCATCGAGTGGGCGCGTTCCATCCCGCGCATCGCCAACTCGGCGAGCACCATGGAATGGAACATGGACAAGCATTACATGCAGGCGTTGGAAAAGCTTGGGCTTCCGATCATTCCCACCGTCTGGCTCGAGCCTGAGCAGCACCTGACCAAGCAGCAGATCCACTCCCGCTTCCCCTCCTACGGCGATTTCGTCATCAAGCCCGCCGTCTCCTCCGGAGGTCGAGGCACCGGACGCTACACGGCGACCAATGCCACGTCGCGCGCCGAGGCGATTCTCCATGCCCAGTACGAACTCAACGCTGGGCGCTCCGTGATGGTGCAGCGCTACCTGGAGGATATCGACGTTGCCGGTGAAACCTCGCTCGTTTACCTCAACGGCCTCGCCTCCTACCAGGTGGAGAAGGACCCGATGCTTCACCCGCGTTACCGCAACACCAGCGGGGCCGGCGTCGTGGAGGAAGTGGTTCGGGCCACTCGGGCCTCGGAGGAGACGTGGCGTTGGGGCGAACGCATCCGACAAACCCTGCACGCCCACATCAAGAACATGTCTGGGCGCGACGAGCTGCTCCTGTTTAACCGGGTGGATCTCGTGCGCGGTGCGCCGGACTCGGATGAGGAGTTCTACGTCATGGAGGTCTCGCTTATCGACGGCCAGCTTTACCTGTCTGTGGACGAGGATCATCTCACCGGATTCGCCGATGCCATCCAAATGCGCGCTTTCTGGTGATATGCTTCACCGTCGCCGTTTAGGTGAGCTGGCGTAGGGCTTGGTATAGTTTCAATTCGTTGCCGCGGCGAAAGCCGGCGCGCATGGTGGCTGTAGCTCAGTGGTAGAGCACCTGGTTGTGGTCCAGGGGGTCGCGGGTTCAAGCCCCGTCAGCCACCCGGAATAAAGCCCCGGAGTCTCAACGAAAAGTGAGAAACCGGGGTTCCCTTTTGCCCCGTGGAGTAACTCAGGGGTAACTAACTCGCCCAGCCGCGAGCGCGGTCATGGGGCCATGTGCGGCGTGGGTGCGGGTTTCCGCCGTCAGTTGGCCTTTGCGCTAGCGGCCTCGGCCCGGGTGCGCGTGAGGTCGGAAAGGATCTCGTGGGCGGCCGCTCGGGACTCCTCGGTGCTCGGCCCCTCGCCGGCGGGCATGAGGATGGCCCGGTAGTAGCGCAACTCGTCGATGGAATCGTAGATGTCGCCCAGGGCCGTGTGATTGCCCGTCTTTTCGGGGGAGGCGAAGTAGGTGCGGGGATACCAGCGCTTGGCGAGCTCTTTGATGGAGGAGACGTCGATGACGCGGTAGTGCAGGTGCTCGACCAGCTTGGGCATGTCGCGGGCGAGGAAGGTGCGATCCGTGCCCACGGAGTTGCCGCCGAGCGGGGCCTTGCGTGCCTCGGGGACGAAGCGCTTGACGTAGGCGAGGACCTGTTCTTCGGCGTCGGCCATCGCAAGCCCGTCGTCCCACTCGTCGATCAGTCCGGTGACGGTGTGCATGTTGCGGACGAAGGGATCCATCTGCGCCACGGCTTGCTCGGAGGGCTTCATGACGAGGCGCAGACCGGCGTCGAGCGGATTGAGCTGGGAGTCCGTGACGACCACGGCGATCTCCACGAGGGCGTCGAGGCCAAGGTCGAGGCCCGTCATTTCGCAGTCAATCCAAACAATAGGTGCTTTTTCGTTATTGATGCTCACAGCCATATCCTACCAAGCGCCCCCAGCAGGACTCGAACCTGCGACACATGGCTTAGAAGGCCACTGCTCTATCCGCTGAGCTATGGAGGCAATCAGTTTATGATACCGCCGGTATTGCCGAGGCGGTCAAATGCCGGGGAGCCTGATCGATATTTAGGGACTTTTGCGACACAATAGAGGGGTGAGTACTCCAGCATTTTCCCGAGCCAGCCTGGCTGGCCTCGTCACGCGCACGATCGAGGAGCTTCGCAAGGTCGAGCTGCCCTTGGAGATGCCTGGTGCGCGCGAGTTGATGGAGTCGCGTTCGCAGCTGTTGACCCAGCTGGAGAGCCGGATTCTGCCACACCTGCACTCGGATGAGCTGCCGGCAGTGATCGTGTTCGGCGGATCGTCGGGGGCGGGCAAGTCCACGCTGGTCAACTCGCTGGTTGGGCGGGAGATCTCGCCGGCGTCGGTGTTGCGTCCCACCACGCGCACGCCCGTTATGGTCATGCACCCGAACGACTTTTCGGCGATGGCCAACCATGCGCTCGCAAAGATGGGCAAGTACGAGGCGGTCGAATCCGGGATTGAGGGCATCGTCGTTGTTGATGCGCCGGACTTGGACTCGGTGGACGACGCCAACCGTGAGCTTTCCTCGCGCCTCATCGACGCCGCGGACCTGTGGGTCTTCGTCACGACGGCATCGCGCTATGGTGACGCGGTGGCCTGGGATACGCTACAGATGGCGAACGCGCGCGGGGTGACGTGTGCCGTGGTGCTTGACCGCGTGCCGGCTTCTGCCCTGTCGGTGGTGCGGCGCGACTTGGCCGAGCGTATGGGGCGCATGGGTCTGGCGGAAAGCCCGCTGTTCATCGTCCCCGACGCCGGGGCGCACGACGGGCTGCTACCCGAGGAATACGTGGCCGATTTGCGCCAGTGGCTGGAGGTAGTGGCAAGAACGAAGGCGGCTGACTCCCTCGTGGCGCGCACCACCTCCGCGACCCTGCCGCAGCTGCGCCAGGATCTGCTCCTGCTGGCCGACGCGGTGGAAGCCCAGGAGAACGCCCTGACAGACCTCAAGGATAAGGCGCTGGAGGGGGCGCAGGCGCCGCTGGAGAAGCTGGCCACCAACATCGAGCACGGCCGCTTTGGACAGGGCGCGCCGACGACGGCGTGGCTCTCGCTCGCCTCGACGGGTGGGCCGCTGGCTGGCATGGTTGCCGGGCGCAAGCCGAACGTCTTCGATCGTCGTAGCGGCACGCGCGACCGGGCGATGACCGCGATCTTCGACGCGGTGGCGACTTCAGTCAACGTGGCCCTGACCCAGGGGCTGACGGCGGCGCGGGCGAACGTGAACGAGGCGTGGGCCTTCGACGCCGTCAACACGCAGGCCCTTCGTCAGCGGGCGAACGAGCTGGTCGATCTGGATGGGATCGCGCAGCGCGCGGTGGACGCGTGGAAGGGCGACCTGCTGGCCAAGCACGTACCAGACAACCCGTGGCTGGGCAAGGCGGGGCAGGCGGCGCTGTTGGGTGCGGCGGCCGCGGGCATCTCGGGCGCCCGGAAGGTGGCGGAGAACCTCGGGGCGAAGAGCGCGGTCCGGGAGGCCCGCGAGGATCTGTCGAACCAGGTCCGGGGCGCGATGGATGAGCTGGTAGCCGCCTACACCGGCGTCGTGAATGAGATATACGTGGGCGACGCGGCCTCGCTGCGGCTGCGCGCCACCGAGTTTTTACACCGATAGGGGAAGTATGGATCGCCAGGCAGATGAAGAGGTCATTGGGCGGCTGAAGGCGTTGCAAAGCGCAGTCGGCGCGGGCGGGCCCTACTTCGACCCGTATGTGGCCAGTCGCGCCCAGGACGATCTGCGCCGCGCCCAGGAGCGCATGCGCCTCGGGCTCGATACGACGGTCGCCGTGCTGGTGGGCGGCACCGGCTCGGGCAAGTCGACCATGTTCAACGCGATCACGGAGCTGGACTTCGCGGACTCGGGTGACATCCGCCCGACGACGGAGCGTGCGGCTGCCTGCACGTTCGACGTGGACGCCTCCGAGCTGCTGGACTACCTGCAGGTGGATCCCGATCGCAGGATCGAGCACTCCTCGATCCTGACGGTGGGCCACGACAGGCTCGATGGGCTAGTGCTGCTCGACCTGCCCGACCATGATTCGGTGGCGATCGCACATTCGGCGCAAGTGGATCGGCTGCTGCCGATGGCTGACGTGCTCATCTGGATCGTTGATCCGCAAAAGTACGCCGACGAGGTCCTCCACAAGGGCTTCTTCGAGAGCCTGGGCGGGCGCCAGGAGGCGATGGTCGTGGTGATGAACCAGATCGACCGCGTGCCGGCGAACCAGCGTGAGACCCTGCTTGGCGACCTGCGTAACCTCCTGGACCGCGACGGGCTGACGGAGGTGCCGATCCTGGCCGCGTCGGCGCTGACTGGTGATGGAGTCGACGGTGTGCGTGACGTGCTCGCGCGGGCGGTTGCCGGCCAGTCGTTCAATGCCCGCACGGCGGCCGCTGAGCTTGACGCGATCGCGGGACGGTTGCGGCAAAACGTGGGCCGTGAGGAGCCGGCCGTCGAGGGCGAGGCTGTCGATGACATCAACGACCGTATCGTGCGTTCCTCTGGCATCCCCTCCGTCGTGGAGTCGATCCGAGCGTCGGGCCGATCCTACCAAGCCGCGGCGCTGGTGGTACCTGAGCAGCCCGCGAATACCATGGTTCATGCGATCCGTGACGCGTGGGTGGCGCACGTGCGCACCGGCCTTCCGCCGGTGTGGCAGGAGGCCGTGACCTCCGCGGTGTCGCCGGCGGACCGCTTCAGGCGGGCGCTCGGGACGGCGATTCGCACGACGCCGTTGCCCGCGGTCTCCCACATCCCGGCTTTCGTGGGGCTCGTCGGGGGAGTGGCGCTCGCGGTGGCTGGCGTGGTGCTCGCCGTGCTTGGCTCCATGAGCACGGCGGTGAAGGTCGGCGTCGTCGTGGGAGGCGTGCTTGTGGGGTTCGTGGCCGGGTGGCTTGGTAAGAAGGCGGTGGCGCGCAGTGCCGCGCGGGCGGCCGCGGCATACGAACGTGATGTGCGCGAGGCGATGGCGCAGGCCACGCAGGAGCACCTCGTGGCCGGGCCGCGTGAGATCCTCGACCAGCACCGCCTCACGCGCGAGGCGCTTGACTCGACGGTCTTTTTCGCGAAGGAGAAAACCGCATAAATTCGCGAAAAAAGTTCTCCACAGGCGTTGCTGAGGCTGGAGGAACCCCCTTTTCGGGTAGGTGCCCCCGACGCCGCCTTGAGGAAGTTGGCAGAGTCGGAAGTGCCACTTTCCAGTAATGAAGGAGAACTGATGAACGACACCATTGTGACAATTCGCGGATGGGTGGGCGGTGTCCCACGCTACTTCCCGCCGGACGAGAACGGGGCCGGGGCCGCGACCATCGTGAACGTGGGGGTGACCCCGCGCTACTTTAGCCGGGCACACAGCGAATTCCGGAAGGGCGTGACAACGTGGTACTCGGTGCGCTGCTATGGATCCTTGGCGAAGAACGCCGCTACATCCTTACACAAGGGTACCCCGGTGTTGGTGCGCGGCAGGCTGACCCAGCGTATGTGGGCGGATAGGGACGGGGTGGCCCGGACCTCCCTCGTCATCCACGCAGACTCGGTGGGGGTGGAAATATCCACGGGAATGGCCAACTTCGTGAAGATTATGAATACGCCTCCCGCCGCGCCAGGCGATGAGCAGTGGCGGGTCGAACCGAAGGCTGAGAGCTCGGAGACCGCCGAGGCGGGCCAAGCCCTGCCGGAGGGCCGCGGCGAGGACAGCCTCGATGTCGTCGACATCGAGGCCGCCGCACTCGATGCCGAGGCCCTCGGCGCCGACGTCGACGCCGAGCTGGAGGATCTCGAGGATGCGCAGGAGGTCGATCTGATGGCGTAGAACGAGGCGATGAGGCTGAAGATTCCGCGCCGGGTGACCAAACGCCCAGGCGCGGGTCTTTGCCACCCGGGGAGGATAAATTAGGCTTGGGCTAGTATCCGAAGACAACTATGGGAGTACTGTGGCTGAGTTTATTTATCAGATGATCAAGGCCCGCAAGAAGGTGGGCGACAAGGTCATCCTCGACGACGTGACGATGGCGTTCTACCCCGGCGCGAAGATCGGCATGGTGGGCCCTAACGGCGCCGGTAAATCCACGATCCTCAAGATCATGGCTGGACTCGACCAGCCTTCTAACGGGGAGGCCCGGCTCTCGCCCGGCTACACGGTGGGCATCCTCCTCCAGGAACCGCCGCTGACGGAAGACAAGACTGTCCTCGAAAACGTCCAGGAGGGCGTGGCCGATATCCTCTCCAAGGTGGAGCGTTTCAACGCGATCGGCATGGAGATGGCCGAGCCGGACGCGGACTTTGACGCGCTCATGGACGAAATGGGCAAGCTTCAGCAGGAGATCGACGCCGCCAACGGTTGGGACATCGACGCCCAACTCGAGCAGTCGATGGATGCGCTGCGCTGCCCGCCGCCGGACACCCCGGTCAGCGTGCTCTCGGGTGGCGAGCGGCGCCGCGTAGCACTGTGCAAGCTCCTGCTCGAGGCCCCCGACCTGTTGCTCCTCGACGAGCCCACCAACCACCTCGACGCCGAGTCGGTGCTCTGGCTCGAGCAACACCTGGTCAAGTACCCCGGTGCCGTCATCGCCATCACCCACGATCGATACTTCCTCGACAACATGGCCGAGTGGATCGCGGAGGTGGACCGCGGCAAGCTTTACCCCTACGAGGGTAACTACTCCACCTACCTCGACACGAAGGCTCAGCGCCTCAAGGTTCAGGGCCAGAAGGATGCCAAGCTCCAAAAGCGCCTCAAGGAGGAGCTGGAGTGGGTCCGTTCCTCGGCGAAGGGCCGTCAGGCCAAGTCGAAGGCGCGTCTGGCCCGTTACGAGGAGATGGCCGCCGAGGCCGAGCGCACCCGCAAGCTTGACTTCGAGGAGATCCAGATCCCGCCGGGGCCGCGGCTGGGCAACCTGGTGATCGACGCGAAGAAGCTGAAGAAGGGCTTCGGGGATCGTGTCCTCATTCAGGACCTGTCCTTCAATCTGCCGCGCAACGGGATCGTGGGCATCATCGGCCCGAACGGCGTGGGTAAGACCACCCTTTTCAAGACGATCGTTGGTCTCGAGCCTCTCGACGCCGGCGAATTGCGCATCGGTGAGACGGTCCAGCTATCCTACGTCGACCAGAACCGCGCAGGCATCGACCCGGACAAGACGCTGTGGGAGGTAGTCTCTGATGGCCTGGACTACATCCAGGTGGGCAAGGTGGAGATGCCCTCGCGCGCCTACGTCTCGGCCTTCGGCTTCAAGGGGGCAGATCAGCAGAAGAAGGCGGGCATCCTCTCTGGCGGCGAGCGCAACCGACTCAACCTGGCCCTCACCCTCAAGCAGGGCGGAAATGTGATCCTCCTTGACGAGCCGACCAACGACCTCGACGTCGAAACCCTCGGCTCTCTGGAGAACGCGCTCCTCGACTTCCCCGGCTGTGCCGTGGTCATCACCCACGACCGATGGTTCCTTGACCGCGTGGCCACCCACATCCTCGCCTGGGAGGGTACGGAGGAGGAGCCCTACAATTGGTACTGGTTCGAGGGTAACTTCGAGTCTTACGAGAAGAACAAGGTGGAGCGTCTGGGCGTCGACGCCTCGCGTCCTGCCTCCTCCACGTATCGTAAGTTTAAGCGCGACTAGGCGTTAGCTGACGGCGCGGTGGTGCGGGCTCACGCCCGCACCACCGCGCCGTCAGCCTTGAGCCAAGGATCGACGAGCTGCCCACGTCAGCAACGCGCGCTCGCGGGCCGGTCAGTCCCTCGAGCGGACCATGCCCTCCTGGGACATGGTGGCCACATGCTTCCCATCTTGGAAGAAGCGTGCCAGCGACAGGCCGCGCCCACCTTGGGCTGAGGGGGAGGTCAGTTCGGCCAAGATCCACTCGGACATGTTGACGTCGCGGTGCCACCAGATCGAGTGGTCGAGGGTGGCGAGCGATAGCTTCGGGCTCATCCAAAACAGGCCGTGGCGGCGAAGCACAGGCTCGAGCATGAACTGGTCAGTAGAGTAGGCCAGCAGCGCGCGGTGCATAAACTGGGAAGTGTCCGGAACAGGGTTGCGCAGACGGAACCAGATGAGAGTGCGCTCGGAGCGATGCGGTGAGGGCTTGAGCCAGATCGGCCCGTCGACGTAACGCAGGTCGGTGGCGTTGGTCGAGTTCATGATCCGTCCCACGGGATTATCCATGTTGGCGAAGTAGTCGGCCGACGAGGGCAGGGTCTCCGGTGCGGGCGCGTCGGGCATGGGGCTTTCGTGCTCCATGCCGGGCTGGATTTCCTGGAAGGACGCGCGCGCGGTGAGGATCGTCTTGCCGTTCTGGGAGGCGTGGACGCGGCGGGTGGAGAAGGAACGACCGTCGAGCACTTCCTCGACGTCGAGGCGGGTGGGGACGTCGAGCCTTCCGGGGCGCAGGAAGGCGGCCGTGATGGAGTGGATCTGGCGGCTGAGATACTCGTCGGCGACGGTGGCCTGCGCGGCAACGACCGCCTGTGCAAAGACCTGACCACCGTAGACGCGCCCGGAGACCTGGTTGAGGTTGGTTCCTTCGTAGGATCCCGGCTCGCATTCTTTCATCTTCAGGGTGCGAAGCACTGAGGATAAGGGCTCATCGTTCGTCTCAGGCGTGGGTAGATACGACATTTTACCTAGCTTTCGCGAGTACCGACACTGTCACTGCGCAATCCTACTCTTTGGTAACTTTGCAAACTACTTTTACGCTTTCGTCAAAAATAATGTGACCTGGCTAAACTTGGCTCTAGCACAGAAAAGGAGATGCAATGTCGCATGAGGTAAACCGAGATCTGCTCAAGACCCTTGCGGAGGGCTATGGGGTGGCGCTCGACTTTTGGGATTTCGATGGTAACTTCCGGGAAGTTTCTACCTCGACGTTGATTTCCGTTCTCGCCGCGATGGGGGTGGACGCCTCGAGTGACGAGTCAATCCGCGCCGAGTTGAAGGCCCGCGACGAGCGGCCGTGGCGCCGCGTCTTGCCGCATTGTACGATTGCCCGCGACGACCGCGAGACCACTTTTCACGTTCACGTCCCGCACGGGTGCTCCGTGGAGGTTGAGATCGTCGTGGAGGGTGGCGGCACGATCGGCGCCCGCCAGATTGACGACTGGGAGTTGCCGCGTAACATCGACGGCGTCCTCATCGGCCAGGCGTCGTTCGTGGTTCCCGTTGGCACGCCGCTGGGCTACCATACGCTGCGCGCTCGCTTTCACAACGGCGACGAAGAGCACGTGGAGGAGGCGAGTCTCATCGTCACTCCCACCCGCCTCGATGTCGAATCCCGGCTTCGCGGGCGTGTTTGGGGCATGATGGCGCAGCTGTATTCGACTCGCTCGCGCCAGTCGTGGGGGATTGGCGACGCCGCGGACTTGGCGGAGATGGGTTCGCTGTTCGGCGATCTGGGTGCCGACTTCCTTCTGGTTAACCCGTTGCACGCGGCCGAGCCGATCGAGCCGATGTCAGCCTCACCCTATCTGCCGGTGACCAGGCGTTTCTTCAACCCGATCTACATTCGCCCGGAAGACATCCGCGAGGTGGCTTACCTGTCCGGGCCGGAGCGTTCGCTGGTGACGTGGGCCAGCGAAAACGTCAAGAAGATGTCGCTGGAGAACGAGCTGATTGATCGGGACGCAGCGTGGAAGGCCAAGCGCGAGGCACTTGACGTCATCTTCGCCGTGGGCCGTTCTCAAGCCCGCCAGCGTGACTTCGAGCGTTTCCGCGAAATGGAGGGCCAGGGCCTGGAGGACTTCGCGTTGTGGTGTGCACTGGTGGAGAAGTACGGAACAGAGTTCCCGCTCAAGCTCCGTAACATTAGCTCCCCCCACGTGGCTCGCGAGCGGCGTGAGCTTTCCGACCGCGTGGATTTCTGGGCGTGGCTACAGTGGGTCATGGATGAGCAGCTGAGCCGGGCGCAGAACGAATCGCGCGCTGCGGGCATGCGGATCGGTATTTCGCACGATCTCGCAGTGGGCGTCCACCCGAATGGTGCGGACGTGTGGATGCTTCCGGACGCGTTCGCGAAGGGCATCGGGGTGGGGGCGCCGCCGGATATGTATAACCAGCAGGGGCAGAACTGGTCTCAGCCGCCGTGGCGCCCGGACTCCTTGGAGGAGATGAACTATGCCCCGCTACGCGACATGGCACGCACGGTCATGCGCCACGCCGGGTTGCTCCGCGTGGATCACATCATGGGCCTGTTCCGGTTGTGGTGGATCCCGGAGGGTGCGGCACCGACGGAGGGCACCTACGTGCGCTTCAACCATGAGGCGATGGTGGGTGTTCTACTCTTGGAGGCGCACCGGGCCGGCGTCATCGTGGTTGGTGAGGACCTGGGCACGGTGGAGCCGTGGGTGCGCGAATACCTGCGCGAGCGCGGCATCTTTGGCACGTCAGTGTTCTGGTTCGAGAAGGACGCTAGTGGCTGGCCGATCCGCCCGCAGGATTACCGCTCGGATGCGATGGTCTCCGTGGACACCCACGACTTGCCACCAGCCGCCAGCTACCTGGCGGGCGAGCACGTGGATCTGCGCGAGAGCCTGGGGCTGCTGGTGAAGCCTGTTGAGGAGATGCGCGCCGAGGCGCGCGAGGAGCGCAACCGGGTTATGTATCGCCTGCGCGAATTTGGTCTCCTCGGGGAGGACCCCTCGGAGCGCGAGATCGTGGAGGCCCTGCACGCCTACATCGTGCGCACGCCTTCCCCGATTTTGCAGGTGTCGCTCGTCAACGCGGTGGGGGAGCGCCGTGCTCAGAACCAGCCGGGCACGGATCAGGAATACCCGAATTGGCGCCTGCCACTGGCGGACGGCACCGAGAAGGTCGTGCTTGTTGAGGACTTGGCCACGAACCCGCGCCTTCAGTCCCTTGTCGCGACGCTGACCCACGAGCTGGAAAGCATGCGATAGTGGACCTCGAAGAGCTCCTCGCCGCGGTCGGCGGGGCGAAAAACGTGCGTAAAGTGGACGTGGCCCTTGCGCGGATCCGCGTGGGGGTGGTGGACAAGAACCTGGTGGATAAGCCGCGCCTGGAGCGGATGGGCGCGCTTGGCGTCGTGGTGCAGAAGCGGGCCGTCCAGCTCATCATCGGCCCGGAGGCCGAGCAGGTCGGCGTGGAGCTGGACCGCCGCCTCTTCGGCGAACCGGAAGAGTAGCGGTGTTGCTCCCGCCCGCCGGGAGCAACACCGAGCTCAGAGCCGGTGGTCGTACATGCCGATCGCCTGCATGAGGGCGAACATCGTCACCGGGCCGACGAAGGTGAAACCAGCCGCCTTGAGCTCCCTGGCCAGTGCGGACGATTCTGGTGAGCTACCCGCATCTGGACCCGCCCCGTAGGAATCCTGAGGGGCGAAGGACCACACCAGTGTGGACAGGGGCCGGCCGGATTCCTCCAGGGCAAGTGTGGCCTGGGCGTTGGTGATGGCGGCGCGGATCTTTCGTTCGTTGCGAATGATAGCTGGGTTGGATAGGAGACGCGCCACGTCGTCGTCGTTGAATGCGGCCACGGCGTTGGGGTCAAAGCCGGCGAAGGCCTCACGGAAGGCGGGGCGTTTGCGTAGCACGGTCTCCCACGACAGCCCGGACTGGAAAGACTCGAGCACGATGCGCTCGAAGATTCCAGCCGAATCGGTGATGGGAAAGCCCCACTCCTCGTCATAGTACTGGCGAAGCAGGTCGGATGTGTTAGCCCATGCGGGTCGAATCTGGTTCATGGTGACATCCTAGGAAACTGTGCAACCGTTCCCCGCCGATTGAGGGCGGATTGTGGATGCGTCCTTCACATCCACAATCTGTGGACAGCTTCGTGCGCGGATGAGAAAGGTGCACGGGTTCGAACTGGCGTCCGAACCCGTGCACCCATCTGGCAGGTACTCGCCTGCATTGGCCCCTAGCGCGGGTGCCCTACCAGGCGAGACCAGTCACCCACGGCGGGCGTCGCAGGCCTGGGCTGCCGCGGCCCGCTGGGCGTTGCTCAGCCGCTCGGATACCAAGCGGCGCAGCGCGGGGGCCGCGTCGGCATTCTCCTCCAGCCACTGCTCGGTGCGCGCGACCAGGTCGACGCCGAGACCCAGGCCGTTGAGCGGGGCAGGGTAGACGAGGTTGACGAAGTTCTGCGAAAACTCCAGGGTCCGGTTCTCCCACTGGTTGAGGAGCTCCCCGAAGTAACGATCCACGTAGGGCACGAGCAATTCCGGATCGCCCTCGGTGAAGCCCCAGCCCAGCGCGCGCTGGACGGAGTTGGACGTCTTCCCGCCCACGATGTCCTCCCAGGCGCGCTCCTTGGCCCCGGCCCGCGAGATCGAGGCCCTGGCCCGCGCCGCACCCGCGGCACCCGATGCCGTGTTATCGCGTTCGGCGAGCTCGGCGGCGATCGTCTCCTCGTCAACCCAGCCAGCCGCGGCCAGGCGGCGAAGGATGACCCAGCGGAAGTTGGCGTCCACGGCTAGACCTGCCGGGACGTCGTCGTCGGAAAGCCACCCGGCCACACGATCCAGCTGCTCGGATCCGCTCATCGTCACCGCCGCCATCGCGATCTGCAGCTGGCGGTCCGAGCCAGGCTCGGTGGTTGCTAGAATCTCGAACAGGCGGGCCGCCACCTTCTTCTTGAGCTCCGGGCGCTTCGCCGGCGCCGAGTACAGATCGGTGGCCATCTGGAGTTGAGAGAGCAGGTAGCGCAAGACCGTACCGTGATCCTCGGTCTCGAGCGCGGTCAAAGCGAGTGCCACGTAGTCGGTGGCGGCTAGCTCGGCGTCGCGGCACATGTTCCACATGGAGGCCAACACGAGCGTACGCGGAAGGCGCTCGGTGAAAGCGTTAATGTGGTCGCGTGCGGTGGCGGCAGAACGTTCGTCAAGGCGAACCTTGGCGTAGGCGAGGTCGCCGTCGTTAATGAGGATGAGGTCCGGGCGAACGACGCCGGCCAGCTCGCTCACCTCGGTCAGCTCGCCGTCGACGTCGAGCTCGTGGGTGAAGACCCGCTCGAGCTTGCCGTCCTTGAGGCTGTAACCGCCGACGCCGATGCGATGCGGGCGCAAGGAGGCGTGCTCGTCACAGGTCTGGCGGATGGCGAAGGACTTGATCGTCTCCCCGTCCGCCTCGATGACGGGGGTGAGAGTGTTGATGCCGGCCTCCTCCAGCCACAACTTCGACCACGCCTTGAGGTCGCGCCCGGAGGCGGCCTCCAACTCCACCAGGAGGTCCTCCAGGGTGGCGTTGCCCCAGGCCTTCTTCTTCAGGTACCGCGAGACCCCCGTCATGAATTCGTCGTAGCCGACGTATGCCACGAGCTGCTGGAAAACGGAAGCGCCCTTGCCGTAGGTGATGCCGTCGAAGTTGACCATCACGTCCTCCAGATCGCGGATCTCGGCCGCGATCGGGTGGGTGGAGGGCAGCTGATCCTGAGCCTGCGCCCACACCTTCTCCGAGGCGTTGAACGTCACCCAGGCTTCCGTCCAGCGGGTGGCCTTCGCGGTGGCCACGTGGCTCATAAACTCGGCGAACGACTCGTTCAGCCACAGGTCGTTCCACCACTTCATCGTCACCAGGTCTCCGAACCACATGTGGGCCAGCTCGTGGAGAATCGTGATCGCACGGCGTTCCACGAGGGCGGCGGTGGGGCGGGAGCGGAAGACGTAGTCGTCGAGGATAGTCACGCAGCCGGGGTGCTCCATGGCGCCGGCGTTGTATTCCGGTACGAAGATCTGATCGTACTTGCGGAACGGGTAGGGCACGTCGAACGCGTTCTCGAAGAACTCCATGCCCCGGACAGTGATGTCGAGGCACTCATCGACGTCGAGGTACTCGCCAAGTGAAGCGCGGGCGTACACACCCATCGGGATTACGCGCCCGTCGGTGGAGGTGTAGCTGCCCGTCCCGCCCACGTAGGGGCCGGCAATAATCGCGGTGAGGTAGGTGGAGATACGCTCGGTGGGCGTGAACTCCCAGCGTGCCACGCCGTCGCCGAGCGAGGTGGGTTCCGGGGTTGGCGAGACGGAAAAGACTTTCCACTGCTCGGGCGCGTCGACCACGAAGGTGAACTGCGCCTTCAAATCGGGCTGTTCGAAATTGGCGTACACGCGCCGCGCGTCAGGTACCTCGAACTGAGAGTAGAGGTAGACCTGGCCGTCCGCCGGGTCGACGGCGTGGTGCAGGCCCTCGCCCGTGTGTGAGAAGGGGCAGATCGCTTCCACGTACAGCTCGTTATCGGCCGCAAGATTCGGCAGCGGTATGCGCGAATCGGCATACGAATCGACGGGGAGCTCCTCGCCGTTGAGGCGGATCGCCACAACCTCCTGAGCGATGAGGTCGATGAATGAGGACGCGCCGGGGGTGGCGGTGAAACGCACCGTCGTCGCCGAACGGAACGTCTCCTCTCCAGTAAGGTCGAGCTCGACCCGGTAGGTCTCGGTCTGGATGAGTTGCGCGCGCTCTTCGGCTTCTGCGCGCGTGAGGTTGGTTCCGGGCATGGTGTCCTTTCTCCCGCTGATCATAGGCCTGAGAACAAGGATACTCAGGCGGGGCGCCGCGTCCCAAAGCGCCGATTCGCCGCTGGCGTAGCTGAGGCGGGAGACGGGCGGAGGGAGGGAAGAATGGAGCCATGAGCGATAACGTAGATTTCTGGTTTGACCCGTCCTGCCCGTGGACCTGGATCACCTCCCGCTGGTTGGTGGAGGTCTCCGGCTTGCGCGACCTTAGTATCACCTGGCATTCATTCTCACTGTGGGAGCTCAACCGCGGCCGCGAACTTGACCCCGGCTACCGCGCCCACATCGACGAGATCCGCGGCTTCTCGCGCGTGTCCATGGGTGTCGAGCTCGAGGCGCCGGAGCGGCTTGCGCAGTTCTACACCGAGCTGGGAAGCGCCATCCACACTAACAAGATGCCCAAGGACGACGCCGCCCTCGCCGCCGCGCTGGAGGCAACCGGCCTCGACGCCGCCATCCTCGACCGGGCCAACGCCGGCGAATACGATGAGGCGCTGGCCGCCTCCACCCGCGCCGCGCTCGACAAGGTGGGCGACGACGTCGGGGTGCCGGTCATCGCCGTCGGCCCCACGGCCTTTTTCGGACCTGTCATGTCGCCCGCCCCGCACGGGGAGGCGGCCGCCCGCGCCTGGGACGGCACGCTCGCGCTCGCCACGACCCCGGGGTTCTTCGAACTTAAGCGCTCGCGGGATGTCGGGCCCATCTTCGACTAGGGCCAGGCTCGACTAGAGCACGGCCGGGACGTTGAGAATGCGGTAGTGGCCGGGGGAGGCTCGCGAGCCACCCCCGGCCACTACCGCGCCGGCTTTGGCGACGCGTGCCGGCCACGCGCTACCAGATGCGCACCCGCTCCTCGGGCGCGAGGTAGAGTTCGTCGCCCTCGGATACGCCGAATTCCTCGGCGAAGGCGTCGATGTTCTTCACCACGCCGTTGCAGCGGAACTCGGAGGGGGAGTGCGGGTCGATTGCCAGGAGGTTGATGGCGATCTCATCGCGGCACTTGTTCTTCCAGATCCGCGCCCAGTTGAGGAAGACGCGCTGGCGGCCGGTGTAGCCCTCGATCACGGGAGCCTGCGAGCTGGAGGGGTAGCCCTCGCGCCGCATCGCGATGTCGTAGGCTCTGAGCGCGATCGACAGGCCGCCTAGGTCGCCGATGTTCTCCCCGAGGGTAAGCGAGCCGTTGACGTGGTGCGGCGTGCCGGCAAGCTGGACGGGGACGTAGACGTCGTACTGGCCAACCAGCGAGGCGGTCCGCTTCTCGAACTCGGCCCGGTCCTGGTCGGTCCACCAGTTCTTTAGCCGCCCCTCGCCGTCGTACTTCGAACCCTGGTCGTCAAAGGCGTGGCCGATCTCGTGGCCGATCACGGCTCCAATTCCGCCATAGTTGTAGGCCGGGTCCGCCTCGGCGTCGAAGAACGGGGGCTGGAGGATGGCCGCCGGGAAGACGATCTCGTTGGCCACCGGGTTGTAGTAGGCGTTGACGGTCTGCGGATTCATGAACCATTCGCCGCGGTCGACGGGCGTGCCGAGCTTGCTGATCTGCCTGTCGGACTCAAACTTCTGCGCCGCACGCACGTTCGCAACCAGGGAGTCCGTGATCTCCAGCGCGGCGTAGTCGCGCCACGTGTCCGGGTAGCCAATCTTGGTCACGGTAGTGGCGAGCTTGGCCAGCGCCTTCTCGCGCGTCGCGTCGGTCATCCACTCCAACGTCGAAATTGAGTCATGGTAGGCCGCCAGCAGATCCTCCACCAGCTGCTCCATGAGCTCCTTGTGATGGGGCGGGAAGTGGCGTTCCACGTACAGCTTGCCCACGGCCTCGCCGAGCGTGGCGTCGACGAGGGAGACTGCGCGCTTCCAGCGATCGCGCATCTCGGTCGCCCCGGAAAGCACCTTGCCGAAAAAGTTGAAGTTGGTCTGCGCGATGTCCTGGCTCAGGTACGGGGCCCGCGCCCGGATCACGTTCCACGTCAAGTATGTCTTTAGCTGGTCAATATCGGCGCCCGCCCACTCGCGTGCGAAACCGGCGAGGGCGTCCGGCATCATGACGAGGAAGGTCGGAGCCTGCTCGCGCGTGAGGCCAAGCCCGCTAAACGCCGTCGTCCAACCGAAGCCCGGTGCGGCCTCAAGCAGTTCCTCCCAGCTCAGCACGTTGTTCGTCTTGTCCGAGTCGCGCGAATCGACCGCACTCATGTGGTGGGATGCGAGCCGGGACTCGACGTCGTAAATGACGTCGGCCGCGGCCTTCGCCTCGGCGTCGTTCACGCCCGTGGCCAGCGCGTAGAGCGTGGGGATGAAGTCCTTGAACAGCTCGCGGAACTGCTCATACTGCTGCTCGCGGTAGAAGGCCTCATCCGGCAGGCTCAGCCCGGACTGGTAGAGCCAGGAGATGTACTCGGAGGGATTGTTGCGATCCGCGGAGACCTCCAAGCCGAAGGGCATCGCCACCCCTACCTGGTACAGGCGCCCGACCACATGCTCGAGCTCTTCCTTCGTGGTCGCCGCGTCAATGAGCGCGAAATCCTCCACCAGCGGGGAGGCACCCAGGCCATTAATCCGGTCCTCGTCCATAAAGGAGTCGTAGAGGGCCGCGATCTTGCGTTCCTCGTCCCCGGCCTGCCCGGCCTGAACGTGGGCGACGGCGTCTAGGATGATCTCGTGGACGGCGGCCTCGGACTCAAGGCGCAGATCCGTGAATCCGCCGGTCTGTGACTGGTCGGCAGGGATCTGAGCAGTTGCCAGCCACGTTCCATTGACGTGACGGAAGAGGTCGTCCTGTGGGCGAACGCTTGCGTCGATGCCGTCGATGATGTCTTTCGTCGTGTTATCCATTCCACCAGTGTAATTGCCAACGCGCGAAGAAAGCACACCTGCGCGGACTAAACCGGTCTCCCGGCGAACACGGCTCGGTATACTCTAACCATGCGTATACACATTGCCGCGGACCATGCGGGTTTTGAGTTGAAGGAACACCTGATCGAGCACCTGACAGCGGCCGGTCACGACGTCGTCGACCACGGCTACAAGGAGTACGACAAGCTGGACGCCTATCCGCCCGTCTGCTTCGCCGCGGGCGAGGCCGTCGTCGCCGATCCCGGCTCGCTCGGCATCGTCATCGGTGGCTCGGGCAACGGCGAGCAGATGGCGGCGAACAAGGTGCGTGGCGTGCGCGCGGCCCTCGTGTGGAACGCGTCCACCGCAGAGCTCGCCCGCGAGCACAACAACGCCAACGTCATGTCACTTGGCGCCCGCCAGCACACGCTGGAAGAGGCCACGCGCTTCGTCGACATCTTCCTCGCCACCGGCTACGACCCGGCCTCGCGCCACCAGTCGCGCATCGATATGCTGAGCGACTACGAGGCCGGCGAACGCTAGTCGCGCGTCCTCGGCAACCGCCGACCCATCAGGCCCGCCACGGGTGCTCGGGCCGAGGCTGGAATCCAACTGGCTGACAAGCGAAGGCCCCCAACCGATAGGGATGGGGGCCTTCGCCATATCCGGGCCCGCCGTTCGGCAGCGCGCCCGGATAGGGGCTAGATGTAGATCGCGGGGTCGATGAGGTGCTCGGTGGTGCGCTTCTCGCGCGTCTTGGCGGGAATCCCCACCGCGACGTTGCCCGCCGGTACGTCCCGCACGACGACGGCGTTCGCCCCCACGGCGGCGTCGTCGCCAATCTCGATCGGGCCGAGCACCTTCGCGCCCGAACCGATCGTGACCCGGTTGCCCACCGTGGGGTGGCGCTTGCCGGGGTTCATGGACGTGCCGCCGAGGGTGGTGCCGTGGAAGATGACCACGTCCTCACCCACCTCGGCGGTCTCGCCGATGACCACCCCCATGCCGTGGTCGATGAACAGACGCCGGCCGAGCTTGGCCGCCGGGTGAATCTCGATGCCCGTGATCGCACGCGCCGTCTGGGTGATCAGGCGTGCGGGGAGCTTGAGGCGGTCGCTTTTGTTCCACATGGCGTGCGCGATGCGGTAAGCCCACACGGCGTGTACGCCCGGGTAGGTGAGGAACACCTCGAGCTCGGAGCGGGCCGCCGGGTCGTTGTCGACCGCGGCGCGCAGGTCTTCGCCCATCTTCTTCCATAGGCTGGGGTTCGTCATCGTCTTCTCGTTATTCTCGGGTCCTGTTCGCTTCTGACGCTGGTTTTACGGTCTAGTCGACGAGGCCCTCGAACAGCGGGGTGGACAGGTAGCGTTCGCCGAAGTCGGGAACGATCGCCACGATCGTTTTGCCGGTGTTCTCCGGGCGGGCTGCCAGTTCGGCCGCCGCCTTGAGGGCCGCACCGGAGGAGATGCCGACGAGCAGCCCCTCTTCGTGAGCGACGCGGCGGGCCATCTCGATCGCGTCGGGCGAGGTAACGGCTATCACCTCGTCGTAGAGCTCGGTGTCGAGCACATCGGGCACAAAGTTCGCACCGATGCCCTGGATACCGTGCGGGCCGGCCTTACCCTCGGACAGGAGCGGGGACTCGGCGGGCTCAACCGCCACGATCTTGATCTCGGGGTTCTGCTTGCGCAGGTAGGTGCCGGCGCCGGTGAGGGTGCCGCCGGTGCCGATGCCAGCCACGAAGATATCGACCTTGCTCTCAGTGGCCTGCCAGATCTCCGGGCCGGTGGTCGCCTCATGCTTGGCCGGGTTGGCCGGGTTGGCAAACTGGGAGGCGAGGATGGAGCCGGGGCGCTCGGCCGCGATCTCCTGGGCGCGTTCGACGGCGCCCTTCATGCCCTTGGCCGGCTCGGTCAGTTCCAGTTCCGCGCCGAAGCCGCGCAGCAGCGCACGACGCTCTTTCGACATCGACGCCGGCATCGTCAGGACAACCTTGTAGCCGCGCGCTGCACCCACCCAGGCCAGCGCGATACCGGTGTTACCCGACGTCGCCTCCACGATCGTGCCCCCCGGCTTGAGCTGGCCGGATGCCTCCGCGGCGTCGACGATCGCCACGCCGACGCGGTCCTTGACGGAGTTGGCCGGGTTGTAAAACTCGAGCTTGGCCAGCACCTGGGCCTGATCGGTTGAGACGATGCGATTCATGCGGACGAGGGGAGTGTTGCCGATGAGTTCAGTAGCGTTGTTGTAAATCATTGTTCTTCCTTCACACGGGCGACCTGTGCCCACGGGTCTTCAGATGGTTTGTAGAAAAGCTCTTGCGGGGAGCTACCCGAGGTGACACACATGCCCACATGAAAAGGGCACCAAGCTACGGCATGCCACCTTATCGACACTCACAGCAACACATCGGTGCGGTCATCATCATCAGGACCGTCCTTTCCGAGGTTGCCATGCGCGAGTCATGTATGTGAAAGTTCAACAGTTTCAGTTTACTTTTTTCGGCGCGGCAGTCAATGTGGGGCTCACCATGTGGGCAACGTCCCAGCCGGCACGTCCCTCACGACGACGCCGACCTCCTCCACCAGCGCCGCCCCCGCGCTGAGCTCGGCCACCTCCTGGGCGAAGCCGTCTTCCCCGGCCACGTCAATATGGACCCGGGTTGGCCCGTACTCCGTGCCCACCACGTCATAGCCCCGCCCGCGCAGGTCCGCCTCGAGCTTGCCGGCCCTCGCGTGCATAGCCGAAACCCGCATGAGCGGGCGGGTGGTGCGGTAGGTGACCGGCTCGCCGGAGAGCACCGCCCGCACGGCGTCGGAGTAGGCCCGCACGAGCCCGCCCGTGCCCAGTAGCGTGCCGCCGAAGTAGCGCACCACGACCACGGCCACGTCCATCAGCTCATGCCCGGTGAGCACGTCGAGCATGGGCCGTCCGGCGGTACCGGAGGGCTCGCCGTCGTCGGAGGAGTGGAGGATCGGCTGTGCACCGGGCACCGAGACGACGTAGGCGGAGCAGTGGTGACGGGCGTCGGGGAATTCGGAGCGCGCGTCGGCGAGGAGCGCGCGGGCTTCCTCGACAGAGGACACCGGGCGGGCGAGCGCAATAAAGCGAGAACGCTTGATCTCGATTTCCGCGCGGCCGGGGCGGGTGAGGCGAAGTTCGGTCATGGCGCTATTATTGCAGTGTTTCGTAGCACAGTTGCACCCACCCATGTGGCTTTCGTGGCCCGCGGTGGGTATTATCGAACGTTGTCTGCTCGGAGGTTTACCTCCGAATCAAGGGGTGGCCACGCGGCCACATGAGTATCGAAAGGAGCGGAAGGACATGGCAGTTCCTAAGCGCAAGATGTCCCGTAGCAACACCCGCTCTCGCCGCTCCCAGTGGAAGGCTAAGCTGACCGAGCTTCAGCCTGTTCGCGTTGGTGGCGTTGAGAAGCGCATCCCCCGTCGTCTGGCGAAGGCCGCGCAGAAGGGTCTTGTTGACTAAGACTAAGGCTTGACAAGAGTGGGGCTCTCCCGGTGGGAGGGCCCCATTCTTATGCCCGGTTGGCGGCTCGGGGTCTGGGCGCGGTTGGCGGCCTGGGCGCGGTTGGCGGCCCGGGCGAGCAGCCACCGGTTCGCGGGCGCCGCTCCCATCCAGCGCGGGGCTGATGCATGACTGGTGAGGCGTTAGAATTGAGGGATCAAGACACTAAGGAGTGACATGTCCAAGACCATCGCCGCCGCTGCGGTTCTCCTGCTCGCCCTCGTCGGCTGTTCACAGTCTGATGGCACCCCGTCCGCCACCGACACCGCTTCCGAAACAAGCGTTGAGGAAACGACCGCGGCTCCCACCGGCGACGATTCTGCCAGTGCTTCTGCGCAGGATCCGACCGACGCCGCCGGCAACAATCTTCCCGTCGCCACCGAGGCCGACGGCGACATGACGCGTTACACCCTAGCGAACGGCATGCTCTCCATCGAGCTCCCTACGGCCTGGGGCCAGCCGGATGAGACGACCGAGGAAGTCCCGATCTCCATCTTCAAGGAGGACGCCGGAGCATTCGTTGCCGTGACCGAGATCGGCCCGGCGGCGCTCCTACCCGACACTGAGGAATACGCCCAGGCCCTCCTCGACAACCTCAGCCTTAAGGATGGTGACGTGACCCACAAGGGAACCGTCCAGCTCAACGGTGGCACAGCCGAACGCTTCGACATGTCCATCTCGGGTTCGAAAGCCTCGATCTACTCCGTAATCCTTGGCAACACCGCCTATGAGATCACGCTACTGGATAGCGGTGATAACGCGGAGGTATTCCAGACCATCATCGATTCCGTCCTCATCAACCAGAAGTAAGTTCCACACCCGATGCGCAAGACTACCGCCACTCTCCTCGTCCTCCTACTCGCTGGCTGCGGCACCACCGGGGCCAGCGACTCGACCTCGGAGCCGACCACGGTCACCAGCTCCGCTAGTGCAACGACGTCGTCGGAACCGAGCCCCGAGCCGACACCGCAAGAAACCACCGAGCCTTCGGATCTGAGCACGCAGGCCGAGGGGGACAACATCATCTACCGCTTCGCGAAGGATAAGTTCTCCCTCGCAGTCCCGGCGACATGGAAGAGCGTGGTCGACAGCTCACGGGCGTTCCCCGTGGCACTGGCCAATGAGGACGGCAGCCAGCGCATCGTCGTCGGCGAAATTGGCTCAGTGGACCTCATGCCCGCCGCCGACGTCTACGCCACTCTCCTCGCCGAAAAGCTGGGGCTTGACGCCGGACAGGTGGCCTACCTCGGTCAACAGTATCTAGGCAGGGAGCCGGCCCCGGCATACCAGGTGATAGGGGATGGCTACGTCGCCAACCTCTACCTGGTGACCGTGAACGGCACGCTGTATGAGGTGAGCGTGCGCGGTAGCGACAACGCAGCTCTCCAGCGGGCATTGGATATCGCCGCGTCGGTGGAGATCTCGTAAGCTCCGTGGGCTCTTCCCGCAGAGGCCTAGTCGAAAGGCTCACCTGCGCGTGTGCCGGCGGCGCGGGCGAGTCAGCTGAGCGGCATCGACCAGTGGGCGCGTAGCGGCCGGAACCCGTGCCGCGACCACAGCGGGCCTGACAACGGGTTGCCCGCCGCGTAGCTGATAAACAGAGCGTCGACGCCCTGAGCTGCAGCGAAGCGTTCGCCTGCCTGGAGCATGGCGCTCGCGATTCCCCTGCCGCGAAGTGTGGGCTCCGTCCATGCGAAGGATACGTAGGCGCTTGTCCCGACGTCGACCCCGTTGCTCCACCAAGGCTCTTGGCTAGGGGACACGATCACGAGGGCGGCGTCGAGACTCTGACCCTCGCCACGGAGGACCTGCGTCCACCCGGCGCCCGCCCGCACGGCCGCCTCGGCGTCCTTACGTATGAAATCGCGCAGGCCATCGCGGATGATTCCGTACATGAACGACGTGTCAAACATAGCAAGTTTGAAAAGAGCGGTGGTTAGCGGGTCGACGTCGTCGGGGCCAGGGGCGTCGAAGAGCTTGACTTGCGCGCTCTGCCCGGCGGGATCCTGAGCGTGTACGGGTGGATCTGCGATGGTAGCGAGTTGTTTGAGACCGTCCACCGCCAGGAGTCGAAATCCGGCTCTAGCGGCTGCGGTGGCGAGTTCGGCGTCTTGGGCGGGAAGGACCAGGCTGATGTGGCGGTCGTCGTCAGGGATAGGGCGGTCAGCGCGGGCCGTGCGGGCGTCGTGGCGGCGCGCCTCGGCGATAGCTAGACGCAAGGTCTCGACAACGTCGGAGTCGGTTGCGGCGGCGCCTACCCGAAGCGTGATGTCGTGACAGACTCGCGTGGCCCACATTGCGGCGGGCGTATCGGTTGGAAAGGTAGACGTGGTGACCACCGCGGCCGCGTTAGCGCATGCAGGCACGACGACCGTGCCGGGGCTAACGCTGGGCACAGGCAGAGGCGCCCACACGGCATCGATCGCGCGCAGACGAGCGGAGTGCTCGGCAGTGAGGCGTGCGAGGAGGTCGGTGTACATGTCGGCTCCAAGCGTGAGACGGAAGGTGATGCCGATGATGAGCAAGATTCCTTGCCCATCGCGATCATGGTAACCCACAATGATATCCTGAAGTGCAGTGCTATCCGGGGTTTGGTGTGGTCGGGGTAGCGGGATTTGAACCCACGACCTTCCGCTCCCAAAGCGGACGCGCTACCAAACTGCGCTATACCCCGTAGCCATACGGCCCTCTTCATCTTAAGGGAGGCCCGGGTCTTATACGAATCAGCGTCGATGAGCATCATCTCACGAGCAATGCCTTTTGAGAAATGTGGCGGGCTTGCTAAGATCAACTGGTCACTTAGGGTGATGTGCGAGTGTAGCTTAATGGTAAAGCCTCTGCCTTCCAAGCAGATGACGCGGGTTCGATTCCCGTCACTCGCTCCAATTAGACCTCGGATGTGATAAGTCCGGGGTCTTTGCGTTTGCGGGTGTTTGGCTGGTGTTAGGCGCGTTGCCCATTGGGGGGTGTGAGCGTTTGGCCAGTGTTTGGTGAGTGTCTGACTAGTGTTTGGCGGGTTGGGTTTTCGCGTCAAAAATGCCCGCCATCGGAACACCGATGACGGGCCTGGGAAGGATTAAGAACTCGCGCGTTATAGGGTGACTTCGATTTCGTGGCCGGACTTGAAAATGAAGCGGATGAGTCCAGCCGCGATGATGGCATGGCTGACGAGTGCGTTGAACTGGCGTGGCTCGAAGTGTTGGAGCGGCTCGGTAGTCAAGAGTTCCTCGTAGGCAGCGAGGATGCTTGTCCGGCGCGAGGAGCGTTGGGTGATCTCAGCTTCGAGAGCATCCTTCTTTGCTAGGGTGCGCTTGTAGGTGGCTTCGGTTTTCTCGAAGCGCGCCAGGTACTCAGCCTGGTCTTGGACCCTGGACTGGTTGTCCGCGATCAGGCGTTCGAATTCCTCCTCAAGTGCTGTAATCGTGGTCTGAAGTTGCTTGACTTCGGCTTTCAGCGCGCTGGTGTCGAAGGCTCGTGTGATGGCCTGCTTCATCCGCGCCGTGGTTCCTAGTTCCTGGTTGAGCTCAGCAAGGGCTTGGAGGAACGCATCCTGGATCTGCTCGTCACGTAGTGCGGGCGTGGTGCAGGTGTTATCCCCGTCGTACTTGTGGTTGCACCGCCAGATGGTGTGCTTGTACTTCGTGTTCGATGCCCATACTTTGCGCCCGTACCATCCTCCGCAATCCGCGCACTTCAGGCGTGATCCGAATAGGCCGGTCTTGGATGCGCCTGTCTTGCGCTCCCCTTTGCTGTGGCGGGTGGCAAGTTCGACTTGGACCTGGTCCCAAACCCTTGGTTCGATAATGGGCTCGTGGTGGCCTTCGACATAGTACTGGGGTACCTCGCCTTCGTTTTTCTTCACTTGCTTGGTCAGGAAGTCCGCCACATAGGTTTTCTGCAGCAGCACATCGCCGCGGTACTTCTCATTGGACAGGATCGAGCGGATCGTGGTCGATGCCCAGGTTTTGTTGCCGCGTGAGGTGAGATGGCCTTCGGATTCAAGGATGTGTTTAATCTCGAGCAGGGAGTGGCCGTCAAGGAAGAGCTGGTAGATGCGTCGCACGGTGGGTGCTTGGCTCTCGTCGATCGCTAGGCCCCCGTCCTCGCCTTTCTTGTATCCCAGCAGGCTGGCGTAAGGGATGATGGCCTTACCTTGGGCGAAACGACGTCGGTGCCCCCAGGTCACGTTCTCACTGATCGAGCGAGATTCTTCTTGCGCCAATGAACTCATGATGGTGATCAGGAGTTCGCCTTTGGCATCCAGGGTCCAGATGTTTTCTTTCTCGAAGTACACCTCCACACCGGCTTCTTTCAGGGCCCTCACCGTGGTCAGGGAGTCGACGGTGTTACGGGCGAAACGGGACACGCTCTTAGTCAGGATCAGGTCGATTCTTCCGGCCAGGGCGTCGGTGACCATGTTCTGGAATCCCTCACGATGCTTGGTGGAAGTACCACTGATGCCTTCGTCGGCGTAGACCTTGACGAACTCCCAGTCGGGTCGGCCTTGAATGTAGGTGGTGTAGTAGTCCACCTGTGCCTGGTAGGAGGACTGCTGCTCTTCCATGTCGGTGGACACGCGCGCATAGGCTGCGACCCTCCGGCGTGCCAGGGCGGGTGCTTGCGGCCCAGAGATACGTGGCTTGGCTGGGATTGTGGTGATGGTGGGCATCAGTTCTCCTCCCCGAGTGTGATGGTGTGAACCCTGCCGTCCTCTAGCGTCACCACGGCTTGCCGGTTCGGGCTGATGGTGATGGTGCGAACTTGCTCAAGGACAGCGTCGTTTTCCCATTCACCCAGATCGAGCACACAGGTGATTGCGCGGCGTAGTTCGGTTTCTCGTACTTGGGGCGCGTGGCAAGGGTTGCCCTTGCCCCGGGTAGCGGTTTCACACCACCAGAACTTGTACGACACATGCCGTCGGGTTTTGGTTCGCCGGTGAAAACGCCTGCCACATATGCTGCAGTAGACCCGGTGGGTCAGTGCGCCGGTGCCTCCTGTCGGGGTGAGCGCCCGGCCTCCTGACGCGCGCCGTCGTGCGAGCTCGGCTTGAGTACGCTCCCAGGTTTCCTCACTGATGATGGGCGGGTTGGTTCCCTGGACCCAGTAGCGTGGCAGCACCCCATCGTTCGGGATGCGTTTGCCTCCGGGGTCGGCGCAGTAGGTGGCTTGAAGCATTTCATTGCCTACGTAGCGGGGGTTTTCCAGTCACGTGCGAATGACGGAGCCGAGGAACAGGCCTCCCTCACGAGCACGGTGACCCTCGCTGTTGAGTCGGTCAGCGATCTTTTCCGGGCTCGTGCCGGCTAGGTAATCGGCGAAGATGCGCCGGATGATGGAGGCTTCGTCATCGTTGATTACGAGCTGACCCCCGCGCCAGGTGTATCCGTAAATCCGGTGGGAGTTGGTGATGCCTTGTTCGTAGCGTTTGCGAATCGACCATTTGACGTTCTCGCTGATCGAGCGGGACTCTTCCTGAGCGAATGACGCCAGGAGGGTCAGGAGCAGTTCCCCATCACTGGACAAGGAATGAATGTTTTCCCGCTCGAAGCGCACCTCCACTCCCAGCGTCTTGAGCTCACGTACCGTCGCCAGTAGATCCACCGTGTTGCGCGCGAACCGAGAGATGCTCTTGGTCAGAATGATGTCGATCTTGCCCGCTCTGGCATCACGCATGAGCTGGTTGAACTGCTGCCGATGACGCGTTGAGGTGCCGGTGATGCCGTTATCGGCATACACGCCAGCAAACACCCAGCCAGGCGTGGCCCCGATGATCTGGTTGTAGTAGGACACCTGCGCGGACAAGGATTTGAAACTGTGGTCGTTCTCAGTTGAGACCCTGCAATACGCAGCGACCCGGGCAAGCCGTGGCTGTCGGCTGGCGGTGTGCCTTGTTATCACTTCCAACGTCTTCCTCCTTTTTCTTCACTTCCATACACGCTCTATAAGCCCGTGATATCAAGTCAAAGTCGGAATAGAGCTGAGGGTGTAGACAGGCTGGTATTCGTTGACGAGCTCTAAATGAATCCGGTCTGCTTCTTCAACCGTGATAGCCCCGATAGCGGTCATAGTGGCCAGGTGAGCGCGGTCGAGAAGGAACGCCAGTTCGCTTGCGAACCGGCCAGGATCAGCCATCGCGTCATCCACTTCGACAGCTGAGTGGCTGATCATGACCGGCCACCCTTGGTAGCGAAGCGGGCCCGGACGTAACACGAGTGCGAGCAGTACTTCTGCCGCTTCTTCGCACTGATGAAGTCCTTGCCGCACGCCTGGCATGGGCGCGCGTGCTCGGAGGCGCGCTGGTGTTTGTCATTCCACGCACTCCAACGACATGATGCACAGCAAAAACGAGCACTGTTGCTGCGCCCGCTTAAAGCCAGCCCGCACCAGGCACACACCTGCTCAACCAAGTCGGGGTCGGCCTCGAGACTCTCACGCAGGCAGTACGCGCGCACTACCTCACGCGACATTCCGCAGAACGCGGCGATGTTCTTATATCCCCATCCCGCGCGCCGCAGGTTTTCGATCCGTCGCGTCTCCAGTGGTGTCATCGCAGCCATCACCGTCCTATCGCCCGTGTGCCCCAAAAAGGGGCCTTGCACCTGTAGGGCGTGGCAGCAGGCAAAACCGGACGGGGTAGCCGGTACATCGACGGATTCACCGCATCCGGAACCGATGGAAAAGTCCTAGAAACGACAAAAGCGCCCCCACCCACCCCAGGACGTCAGGGGTGAGTGAGGGCGCTGTGTGCCGTGATGGGCTGGTGGCTAGTAGCCGAGTTTGCGGTTCACGATCGCCTGAACAGCGTCGTAAAGGTGGCCGAGGCGGTTGCGGCGTTCCGCCCCGTTGCCGTACTCGCCGCGGATGACCGCATCGGCCATGGCCTCCAGGTTCGGGCCCGGAGCCGGGGCGGGTGCAGCCCCGCTGAGCTTGGCGTTCACCCGCGCCTGTACGGCGTCGTAGAGGTGGCCGAGGCGTGCCTTGCGATCCGCCCCGTTGCCGTACTCGCCGCGGATGACCGCATCCGCCAGAGCCTCAATGTCAGCCGCCGGTGCCGGGGTCGCAGGCTCCGCGGGGTTTGGCTGTGCGGGCCGGCCAGCAAGAATCTCGTTGACCCTGGCCTGCACCGCGCTGTACTGAGATCCGAGGCGAGTCTTGCGTTCCTCGCCGTTGCCGAACTCGCCAGCAATCACCCTGCGTGCAAGCTCATCAATGCTGCCGTCCACAGCCGGGGTGGCTGCGGGAGCACTACTACCACCACCACCGATGTATGGGGCGAGGACGCTGGCTGGCGGGTAGTAGCGACCCGGGCAGGCGGTGCTGGAGGCGTCTTTGTGACCGATGATGCGCAGCGGCCCGTACTTTGCCTGCAGGTCACGGATGAGCTCACCGATAGTGGCCTTATCCGCCTCAGAGCAGCGAGGGTTGCACTCGATACCAATCGAGCACTGGTTGACCGGCCAGTTGCCGGCATGCCAGGCGGTGTTGGCGAGGTCGACCATCTGCACCACCCGGCCGGCCTCCACCACATAATGCGCACTGGCCCCTCGGCCGGGGTTCTTAAACGTCGCCACCACACCGGCCAGTTGCGGATTGCGTGCGGGGTCGTCCCAGTGATGGATGACGATGGTCGTGATGCGCTTGCCGCCACGGCCGGCCGTGTAGTTGGCGGGGCTGGCCGGATCGAAACTGTAGCTGTAACCCATGGTTAGGCCTCCTTGTCGCTGCTGGTGGTTGGGGGTGAAATAGAAGTGCCGCCAACCCGTGGGGTTGACGGCGTGTGGTCTTCATCGGTGTAGCCCGAAGATGGGGGTACGGGGTCTCCGGGCGGTCCCGGGTCGAGAACCCGGTCAATGAACCCGTCCTCGAGGCGGTGTTTGCCCCCGCTCTTGGTGGTGATGGTGGCCAGGGCGTCACGGAGTTTGTCGGGGACGGGCAGGCCGATGCGGGTGGCGTTTTCGATGATGGATAGGCCTTCGTTGGCCAGGTAGAAGAAGATGGTGGCGGTGCGCAGGATCCCTGCTTCGCCGAGCACGTGGACGTCGAGGAGGTTGGCTACACCAACAAGGGTGAAGATGACGACCTTGCGGGCGATGCCTTTGAACCCGACCTCACTGGACAACTCGCCGGTGACGTAGGCGGCGATGACGCCGGTGATGTAGTCGATGGTCACCAGCGCGACCAGGGCTGCGAGGAAGCCGTCAAAGCCGCCAATCAGCCATCCCACGACTCCTCCGATCGTTGCTGCGAGTGCTTCCCAGATGTGCCACAGCGTGCGCATCACATGTCCTCCTTACCTAGTAGTGCGTCGAGTTCGCTGATGCTGCGTAACGTGTTCGTCCCCGGCCGCACGATCAGTGACAGGACCTGGCGTGCGATCTGCGCCGTGCTCCGGGATGAGGTGGCTTCGGCCGGCAACGTCACTGGTAGCGGGGCCCGGCTGGTGGTCCCACTAGTGGTGGGCGGGGTTTCTAGGACCGACTCCAGGCCCGCGGTCTCAGTGGTGTTGGTGGTTTCGCTCATGACGCCACCTCCTGCTGGTTGATGGTTGCGTGGTGGTGTTCGAGAGCGTCACACAGCCGGTCATAAGCCCGGGCCGCCTCGCCACTCAGAGGCTCTTCATACGCGAGCAGCGCCTCATACAAGGTGGCGGTCATGGTCGTGTACGACTGACCGGACAGCTCGGCCTGTTCGTTCATGAGTTTGGTGCGTTCGGCCAGGAACTCACGCCCCGCCTGAGTGGTGGGGAACGAGATCTCGCCAGCCTGGCTGATGACAGGCTCACCAGCGCTGTTCTTGGAGGCGTACTCCGTGACCAGTTCGAGCTCGCTGGCGGCTAGGGATTCCAGAGCAGCCTCAACCATGGCGGCGAGCTTGGACCTGGCACGCGAGGCAGCACCCGCAAGGGGCAGTTCCACTAAGAGGGTGTGGATGGGTTGGAGATCAGTGTTGGTGATGATGAGAGACATAGGGGGTGCTCCTTAACGTGGGCTTGTTAGAAGTCGGTGGACATGGCGGACCAGCCGGTGCTGGAGAAGTACTCCCAGGTGATGTTTCCGCCGCTGGTGTTGCGGATGGTTTTGATCCAGCCCTGGTTGAAGTAGCCGATCAGGGAGTTCATGCGGGCAATGAGCTCACCCACGCGGGCCATCAGTTTGGTCATGTTGTAGTAGCTGCCGCCGGTGACGATCATCAGGTCGTTGGTGTGGAAGACGACTTTCGCTTTGCCGTTCGCGCTGGCCCATCCTGGGTGGGTACCAAGACCGGTGAGAGCACAGTCTTGCAAGATGACTTTCCGGCCCTCTGAGGTCAGTAGCCCCCAGCCGTGCAGGCGCAGGTCGGTACCGACATGGATACCGGGCTGGCCGGAGTACATCTTTCCTTTCGGATCCAGCGACAGCATCGTGGTGAACACGCCAGCGGTCTGGGTTTTCTTGTACGCCCAGTCCACGAAGTCTCCCTGGTATTCCAGAGCGTTGGTGATTCCACGGATATCTGGGTAGTCCTTCTTGTACTGCTCACCCATCCACCCGATCTGACGACTCCCGTACCAAAACGTCATGCCTCGGCTGGTGATCTGCCCTTCCAGGGTGGAACCCGAGTACCAGCTGATCGCAGACGGCGTGATACGGATCGTGCTCGTCCACCCCGCCAGCCCGACCTGGATCGCGTTGGAGGCCAGCTTGTCCGCCGTAATCGACCCAGCCCCGATACGGGCCGCATTGAGCGTCCCCGTGGTGATCTTGCCGGCGTCTAGGGAGCCGATCTTCGCGCTCGTGATCGCAGCATCGGCAATCATCGCGGTCTTGATGAACCCGGCCGCGATACTGAGCTTGTCGCTGGTAATGGAGCCTGCCGCAATCCGGGCCGCAGCCAGGGTGCCGGTGGTGATCTTCCCAGCATCCAACGAGGCGATCTTCGCCGAGGTGATGGCGGCGTCCGCGATCATCGCAGTCTTAATGAAGCCAGCTGCGATCACCAGCTTGTCCGAGGTGATCGACCCGGCCTTGAGCCTGGCTGCGGACAGGTATCCGGTGGTGATTTTCGCGGCGTCCACCGCTCCGATCTTGGCGTTGGTGATCGCCGCATCGCGAATCATGGCGGTGGTGATGAACCCGTCTGCCACCAGCAACTTCTCACTACTAATACTCCCGGCCCTAATCCGGGCGGCGTCGAGGTATCCGGTGGTGATTTTGGAGGCGTCTAGGGAGGCGATTTTCGCGTTCACGATCGCCGCATCCCGAATCATCGCGGTGGTAATGATCGATGAATCGATCAGAGCCTGACCAGTGATGTGTAGGCGCTTGCCGGCGATGAGCTCACTCTCGGGTGAAGCATTAATCTGCGCAATCAAACCGTTCTTATCCGCCTTGCCCTTCATGTCTGCTTCGAGGTTGGCGCGGGCACTATCGAAGGCGGCAGCCATTTCCTCCTCACGTGCGCGAGCGTTGGTGTCGACCTCCTCGCTGTCTCTTTTCGCTTGCGCGATAGCTGCCTCAATGTTTCGGTCCAGCGCAGCGATTGCCTCACTGGCCTGCCGCTCACCTGCCTCCATGTCCGCACGCACGGCTTCGACGCCGGCCTGGAAATCCGCCTGTGCTTTCTCAATCCGCCCCGTCAGGTCAGTACTCAACCCGGCAACCTCACGCCTGGCGGCCTCGAGTTCTGCTTCCAGGGCAGCGGCAGTGATGTCACCAGCGACCTGGACCCAGCCCGACTCACCCGTGCTGGTGGCCTGGTAGATCCAGATGTTGACCTGGCCGGAGCCGTCGTCTTGGAACCAGATATCCCCCAATCGCGCACCGGTAGGGGCAGTGGCTTGGTGGTAGGAGCGGTTAGACCCGTTAGCGGCAATCAAGACCGCAGCGGACTCCTCAGCCCGCGCAGCAATGCTCTGGCTAAGCTGGCGCATCTGTCCTGCCAACCCACGCGGAGTCCCAGCGTTCCCCGTCGTGAGAGTGATTGAGGTGTATGCATTCGTGAGGGCGTTGTAGACGTAGCCCGTCACGCGGGCCTCAAGGTCTACCCCATAGGTCGAGCTGCGCACGGTGACCGTGTCGCCCAGGCGGAGCTCTTCGAGACCGGTGGTGTGTTCGGGTGATGCCATCACCACCTCGCACGTCAAAACGGGAACATCGACGTGGTCGGTGGTGAACCGCGCCTTTGCAGCCTCCCTGAGTGCTTGTTGGGCCTCGGATAGCGGGAGTTCTCCCTCTGCAGGCCGATCGGGGTCTTTGATGGCTTTGATGTGCTCAAACCGCTCCACCCGCACCAAGGGTGTCGGAAAGTCGCCGATGCGGGGTGAGTCCACGAAGACCTCGGGGATGGTGAGTCCGTCGAAGCCGACCGGCAGAATCCTGGTCGTCAGGCCGGTGGCGTCGGTGGTTTTGTCCATGCTGGCGAGGTTTTTGCCCTCCCACACCACCACCTTGCTGATTCGCCCCCGCCGAGGCTGCCAGGACAGGATCGTGTTGTCGCGGGTCAGGTCTCCGCCCCAGCGGGTAAGGATCCCGTTGTCATCCCCGCTCAAGGCTTCCAGGCCGGACTTGCGCACCCACCGCACACTGTCCCTGGGGCCAAGGTTGCTCACGGGTCCTGGGGTGAAGGAGTGTGGGGCAGCCAAGCGGCTGAGTAGGTGTGCGAGGGCTTGGCTGCCGGTCATGTTGACTGCCGCGGCGTCGACGATGACGTTGGTGGCCAGGTCGAAGGTGATGTGGTGGCAGGCCGCATGCCACATCTGCTCCCCATCCATCGTGAGCGTGGCGACCCGGAACCCCTGGCGGGTGCCGTCTGGGACGGGTGCGGCAACAATGTCACCCACCTCCAGCATGACTGCTGGGTTGTGGGGCCAGGAGATTTCCAGGGTGTATGCGCCGTTCAGTTCCTCAGTGATCTCTGCGGTGGCGAGGTGTGGGTCGAGTACTTGTCTGCCACTGCCGGTGAAGGTCTGTCCGGTGGTGAGGGTTGGGTTGTGTGTGGTAATCATGGTGTCCTCCACATCGGAATCAAGCGCCCAGAAACACCCGCCGGCAGTGCCAGCGTGTTCACGCCCGGCACCAGTACTGGGAAGTCGAGAGCCAAAAGGGCGTCGGTGAGGGTTTTGCCTGAGACCGTGCAGGTCATCGAGCCGCAATCGATCACGAGCTCACCCGAGCCTGGGAGCACGACCCGGTACGGGGTGTTGTTGATCGTGATCGTGGTGGTGCCAGAACCAGACAGGGTGATGACGGGCCGGGAGTCGAGCAGGGTCGGGTTGACCACCCGCACCACCCCGCCCGCCCTGAGGGGCACTGGGGTCAGGCCCGCATCCAGGTAGGTGAAGGGCCGGCAGGTCACCTCCAGGGTGGCTTTCCACCGGGTGCCGAACCGGGACAGCTCGCTCACCGAGCCTTTGGTGGTGATGAGGTATCGGCCTGGTAGGTGCGACAACCGCAGATACAAACCACTGTGTGTAGCGGTGCCTGCGAGGTGCTCGACCACATCCAGGCTCGGAGCCAGCAAGCCAATACTGAGGGTGCGGGGACTCCAGCCGGTGGTGCGGGTGATGATGCCTTCACCGCCCGCAACCTCCACATCAGTGGTGGCGCGGGCGGTGAAAGACACAGCCGGCAGACTCGTCACCCGGCACCCACTGGCCAGGGAATCAAAGTCTCCGAGGATGAATCCACGCATCACAACACCTCCCAAAGAAGTAGCGACAGTGAGTGGTTTAGGTGGGTGTGAGCAGTGCGCTGGTACGGCCCCGGGCCGCCAACTGGCGGTCGATGAGTGGGGTGAGTTTGCCGACCAGCGTCCCGTCTGACAGGCGCACATTCACGTCCAGCTTCTCCAGCACGCTCTTGGCCGCCGCTGTCGCCACAGCCTCCGCATCCATAACCGTGCTACCGGCCCCCATGGAGCCGGGTGCGCCTACATGGTTCGGCATGGACGGGCCCATAGAGACTGGGATGCGTACCCCGGACGTCAGGCTGCCGAGGGTGTCACTGACGTCTGCTGCCATGTCTTCGGCGGCGTTCACGGCACGGGCTCCGGTGGCATCGATTCCTTGTGCGAGACCGCGTGTGAGCATGTCGCCGACCCAGGCCATCTGCCGTGAGGGTGAATGGATCCCGAAGAAACTGGTGATCCCGTCCCAGATGCTGCTCACCCAGCTAGAGACTTTGTTCCACAGCCATCCCGCGAGCTGCTGGATGCCCGACCATAGGCCGCGCACCAGGTTCATACCCACGTCCAGCATCTGCCCATACCCCTGCGCCAAGCCACTTATGAGCGAGCCGAGGATCTGGGGCACCGCCGAGACAATCGTGGAGATGATCTGCGGCAACGCCCCAACAAGCGCGGTAAGCAACCGGATGCCGGCCTGGATCAACTGCGGTACAGCCGCCAGGATCGCGCCGATGACCGCTGCAATGATCGTGGGCATGGCCGCCACGAGGGTTTGGATGATTTGCGGCAGTGCCCCGATCAGGGCGGTGAGCAGTTTGATGCCTGCGTCGATCAGCAGCGGAATGGCCCCCAGGATCGCTGTGATGATGGAGGTGATGATCTGCGGCAGGGCCGCCACAATCGCCTCAATGATCGTCGGCAACGCCGTCACCAAAGCAGTGAGGAGCTGGATGCCGGCGTCGATGATCATCGGGATCGCCCCGATCACGAAGTCGATGATCGCTTGAATCAGCGCCGGCAAAGCCTCGATCAACACCGGGATCGCCGCAATCAACCCCTGCGCCAAACCCAACACCAGCTGCAGCGCCCCGTCCAGGATGAGCGGGAGATTGTCGATGATTGCTTGGACGATCGCAACCAACGCCGCCACGATCGCCGGAATCAACGTGGGCAGAGCCTGACCAATACCGGCAGCCAAGGTCCCGATGATTTGTAGCGCGGCGTCTACCAGTAGTGGCAGGGCGGTGAGGATCGCGGTGGCGAGGGTTTGCAGAATCTGCACCGCCGCCGTGGCTAGTTGTGGTGCGCTGTTCACGAGGGCTTCGACTAGCGCCATGATCGCCTTCAAGGCCACGTCCAGTACGACTGGGAGCTGGGCGGAGAGGAAATCCAGGGCCTGGGTGAGGATCCCATCCAACGCACCCAGCAACCCATCAACCCCGCCTTGTTCGAAGGCGGTGGTCAGCGTGTCAACCCAGCCATTAACCATGGGTAGAACCGTGGATGCCAGCATGCCCGTCAGGCCCCCTGCGAGAGAGCCCTTGAGGCCGTTAATGCCGTCCTCGAGAGTGCTCATTTGTCCGGAGAAGGTTTTGGACTGGGCTTCCATCGCCCCGTAGAACTGGCCACCCTCAGCAGTCGCGGACGCGAACGCCTCAGCGACCATGTCGGCGCTGATCGCGCCCTTCTCCATCTCCTCTTTGAGCTCGCCGACGCTCTTGCCGGTCTTCTTACTCATCTCCTGCAACGGGTTAAACCCGGCATTGATCATCTGCAGCAGATCCTGGCCGGAGAGTTTCCCCGCAGAGGAAACCTGTGCGAACGCCAGCGTCAATGACTCAAGTTTTTGGGCATCACCCTGGGAGATGTCACCAAGCTGGCCCAGACGCAGTTTCGCTTCGTCCGCGCTGATGCCAAACGCCATGAGCGTCTGCGTGTTTTTCGCCAGGTCTCCCATACCGAACGGGGTCTTAGCCGCCGTCACCTTCAGATCATTGACGAGCTGTTGGGCTTTAGCCTGGTCACCCAGCATCGTGGTGAAGCTCGTGGTGTACTGCTCCATCTCCGCGTTGTAGGCCACCCCGTCTTTCATCGCGGATGCGAAGCCGCGGCCGATACCAGCGATCGCGGACCCGATGGCCTTAACCCCGCCGATAATGGCCTCGGCAGCCAGGTTGGCTTTCAGGACATCACCAAAGACACGAGTCTTCCCGGATGTGTCATCCATTTCCCGGCCGAGATCATCCACCTCGCCACTGAGTTTGTCTGCGCCAGTGGCGGCGTCCTTGAACTCACCCTCGCTATTGCCCGCAGCATTGGTGAGCTGCTCGATTTTGGAGGTGTTCTGGCCCAGTTCCCCCTCGAGCTCGTTCAGGGTCGCGGTGGCGTTGTTGAGCTGGATCTGCCAGTTCTGGGTACGACTATCAGCCTCACCAAACGAACTACTGGCGTTTTGGAGGGCGGCCTTCAGCGCCTCGATCTTGCCCTTCTGGGTTTCGATCTGCTTGCCCAACACCTCGTTGCGGGCCGTGAGAGCGTCCGCGTCAGCAGCGTTCTTCCCGAACTGGGAAGCCACCACCTTCATCTCAGACCCCAGCACCCGCATCTCACGGTTGATATCCGTGATCGCCTTCTTAAACTCCCGCTCGCCCTCCAAGCCAATCTTCAAACCAAACGATGAATCAGCCACCCTGGCCTCCTTTGAGGGTAAAGCACAGGACTAAGCCCCAGACCCGTGAGTGAGCGTGGGGCTTAGATGCCTGGCGGGATGATGTCGTCGATGCTCGGCTCAGCGCTGTTGCGGCCGGGTTGGGTGTGTTGCCAGTGGCACTCGATGAGGTCGAGCAGCACGCCGAGCGGCATGAGCGCGACCTCCCACCGGTCCAGGTGCAGGTAGCGGTGGGCCAGGTAGGCCAGGCGGGTGAGGTTCTCACCCCAGTTCGCTGACGGGCTGGTGGTTAGGCTTTTGGGGAGGCGACCTCACGCCCCGTCCCAGCAGCCAGAGCAGCGGTGATCGCCTCCCGATAGCCCGCCAGCTCACCAGGCACGGTGAGTAACTCAACCATCTCCGCAGTCACCTCAGGCTTCACGTCCTGGGGGTGGGTGAGGTTGTGGATCAACACGGACTGGTTGGCCAGTAGCGCGATCAGCCATGCGATTTCACCGATCTGCTCACCCAGATCCGCCTCGTTCTCGAGTTTCTCGCCGAGTTGTTCCAGGCCCCCGTAGCGGGAGGCGATTTCCCTGGTGGCGCGGGTGGTGAGGATGAGCTCGAAATCCTGCCCACCCAGACGGATAAACGATGAATGGCCTGCCCCGTCTGGCAGCACACTGGCCGGGGTTTTCTTACTGGTTTTAGCCATGACTGGTTCCTTCCGGTTTAGCTGGCGGTGACGGTGGTGGTGGCGTAGGCGGGCTCATAGACGTTCTTGAACCAGCCATCGGTGATGTTCTTGGTGGCGTCACCTTCGGTGGCTTCGGCCTTCCACGGGTGCTTACCGGAAGCATCGGGCTTGGTGCGGCGCAGGATCGTGCCCTCGATAGACGGGGTCGCGAACTCAATACTGTCGCCCTTGGTGTTCAAGGACGCGGCAGGGATGGCGAAGCGGACCTTGTAGAGCCAGAAGTACCGGTAGGTGCCGTCAGCCTTACGGGCTCGGAACCCGATAGCGACCGGAGCGCCACCGTCTTCGGAAGCGGAGACGAGCACTTTGTTCTTGTCCACTACCGCGCCCACCAGGGCCGCGGCGACCGTTGGGGTGAGGTCGTCTACTCCCAGGGTGAGGGTGCCGGACTGGAATTCTTTAACGACTTCGGCAGGACCGTCGTCCGCGTAGAGGATGGCTTCGGCGACTTCGACGGACAGTTCCGCACTGATCGCTTTCGCCAGCCGCTCGGGGGTGGCGTAGGTTTCTTCACCGTCATCGTTCTCGGTGATGGTGGCGTAGTAGAGGCTGTCGAGCCCAATAGTGGCCATGGTGGGTGATCCTTCCGTGTCAGGGGTGATGTCTGCCTGTAAATTTGGTGATGGGAGTCAGGCACGCAAGGACTGCGCGCCTATGACGGGTAGGAGTTTGTTGTGGTTATGCAAGTCCCTTCTGCTGATGAGTTCCGTCCGTTGGTGCTGCGTGCGCTGGCAGACGGCAAGCCGCTTGCTTTCAGGGAACTGTGCGAGCGCGCTGCCGACTTGGCTGGACTTGATGAGCAGGCTCGCGCCCAAGAACTACCCTCCGGTGGACTGCGCTATGTCAACCGGATCAATTGGGCGTGCTCCTCGTTCTCCGCTGCGGGCCTTGTGTCTAAGCCCAAGCGAGGCGTTTACCAAATCACCGATGATGGACTGGCGGTAGATGCGCGCGGTTTGACCTCGTACACCCAGAAGGACTTGCTTGAGTGGCCGGCCTGGGTTGCTTACCAACAAGAGGTTGCTGAACGTAAGAACGCTGCTTCAGGGTCGTCTGCTTCAAACGGCGATGATCTTGACACTGATGGGGCATCCGACCCTGTCGAGGCAATCGACGAACTGGCTCGTGAGTTCAACGCAGAAGTCGAGACCCGCTTGCGGCATCGCTTGCAAGAGGAAAGCCCTGAGTTCTTCGAGAACGCGGTGGTCGAACTGTTATGGGCCATGGGATATGGCGGCACGCACGGCGCGAAGCAGCGCGTAGGTAAGTCCGGAGACAACGGAATCGATGGCATCATCCGCCAAGACCCACTGGGATTGACCAACGTCTACATTCAAGCCAAGCGATACGCCGATTCCAACACCGTGGGAACACCTGAAGTGCGTGACTTCATGGGAGCTCTGGATTCGCATGGTGCGAGCCTTGGCGTGTTCATCACGACCTCCAAGTTCCAACCGGCCGCGCTCTCAATTGCAGAGAAGTACCCGCACGGAACCATTGTGCTCATCGATGGCGTCAAACTGACCAACCTCATGCTCACCTACGGTGTCGCAGTAGAAAAGCACAGGGAGGTCACGCTCTACTCCATCGACGAAGACTTCTTCAACGCCGAGGACTAGCCGCCCCATACCCGGTGGGCGGCGGTGTCGATGGCGTAGTGGTGGTAGCCGGTCTCGTCCTCGAATCCCACGTAGGTGCGGCCGGTGATCGTGACCCCAGCAGCGAGCAGCGCCGAGGTAACGGTGTCGCGTAGGGGTAGGTAGTTGCCCGTCGTGTACAGGGATAGGCGGGCTTGTTCGATTTCGACGCCGGGTGCCCCGTCCGCCCACAGCCCCAGGTCGTCCCCGAGTGGGGTTGTGACGGCGAACGTGTCCGGCAGTGGTGTGGGGGTAAAGAGAGAGACCCTGACCGGGATGGCCAAGGCCTCACACACGCCAGTGACAACTTCCAGCAATGGTTGACTCAACGGAGCACTCACGGGCCACCTCCCTTACCCATGCGGGTGGTGAGCACGGCTTTCATTGCCTCAACCGCCCTGGCGCGAGTAGCCCGGCGGGTGGTGGCAAGGAACGGGCGTGCGGGCTGACGGGAGGACCCGTATTCAAGGATGGCGGCAATCTTGGCGTTGATGGTGCCGTCGCGGCGGGGTTCGTCGAAACCGACCTTGATGTTGTGGTTTCCTCTCCGATCCGTCTTCACGGTCGTGATACCGAGGGCCCCGAGCAGCTGGCCGGTGCCGTTCTCGCCGCGGATTGATGCTGCGAGGTTGGTGCGCATGACGGGCTCGACCACTGCCGCCCCGGCCTTCAATGCTGCCTCGGCATGATCATCCAAACGGCCACCAAGCTGATCGAGTTCGTCGAGGATCGCGGAGGGGAATTTCACCGACGCGCGTGCCATCAGGGCTGCCCTCCTTCTGGGGTGTGCTGGTGAGCACCAATCTCCAGATACCGGCCCACCTGTTCGATGGTGTCGATGACCCATCTCCCGTCGGGTGCGGCGATCACCATAGACTCATCCACCCCCACACCAGGAATCGCGCGGATGCGGAAGATGGTGGTGGCTTTGGTGTAGGCGGCCCGGTTCACCCACGCAGCCGTGGCGTGTTGGTGTTCGACCGCAGCCCGCACGCTCGCCACCACATGGTCGGTGGTGATCTCGAAGCCAGCAGCATCCCGGGAATGCACTGGCCGGATGAGGTCGATGAACGTTCTCATCTGTCCTAAACCCATCCCGCCTCACCTCTGCTTCTTGCCCCTTGGTCTGGGTGGTGATGTTGTTAGATTTTCCATTCCCGGTCCAAAACGAGCAGCCGGTTGATTGCTTCCCAGGCAGCCCGGGCGGCGTCGGTTTTGTCTGCCCAGAACCCTGCGGTGGCACCGTCCCTGGATTCGTACAGGTGGGTGGCGAGCATGACCACCGCATGCTTGGTGGCCTGGCTCATGAGTGAGTGCTCGTAGAAGCTGTCGGGGTGGTGTTGGTAGCGGGTGGCGTAGGAGGTGGCGGCCTCGACCAGGTGAGCGATCAACTCATCATCCTCGCTAAAGGTGATTTGCAGATTCGCTTTGACTAACTCGACCAGGTTGTTGGTGTTCATTGCTGCCACCTCCTACGCGTGGGTGCCTGCATGGGTTAGTTGCTGGCCTTCTGGGCTAGGACCGCGACCGCTTCGGGAACGATGAGCTTGCCGTCTACGCGTTGGGAGGCCAGGAACCCGACCTGCCCGGTGGTCGCGAATAGCTCGTTGAGCCGCTTAAAGGAACGGCCCTGACGGTCCGCCACCCAGTAGTAGGACAGGTCACCGAACGCGACCGTGCGGGAACCTGCTTTGACCTCGGGTGCGAAGGTGGAGGTGTGGACGGGGCGGCCCAGGATTGTGTCCGGCGCGCCAGCGGTCAGGGCGGGCTGCCACAGGTACTGGCCAGCGGTGTCCTTGAGCTTCCTGACTGTCTTGACGGTGGAGTCGTTCATCAACCACACCGCGTTCTTCCGGTACGGAGCCCGCAACCCATAGTGCAGATCGATCAGCTCATCAGCACCGATGTCAGTCGGCTTGCCGGTGGTGACAACGGTGGGCGCACCACCAGCGGCATTGAACAGCCCGGTGGGCTTGCCGGACCCGTCACCGTTAATGAAGGCTTCCTCCTCAGCGGCACCGATACGGCGCGCGAACTCAGACGCCAGGTAGGCCTCCACGTCAAACGCGGAGTCATTCAGCAGCTCCTCACTGATCTTGAGGAAGGTGCCGAGCTTGAACGCCGACAGGCTTACCTGGCTGAAAGTGTCATCAGACTCGGTATAGGGCTTGCCTTCATCCAGCCAGGCAGCAGTGCCGTGGGTAGCAACCACCGGGATCTTGCGGTCCCCACTAGTGGTGGTGATGACCTTGGCCAGGGAGCGCATGATGTTCTGATCCGCCAGAGTGTCTACCAGGGTGTGCTCGAACTCGTCCGGCACCAGGTAACCACCCTCGCTGTCCGTGCCAACACTCAGGGCGTTGCGGACTTCGGCGGGCGAATGGTTCAGGCGCATCGCGTCCCAGAACGCACGCCGATACTCACCCGACGCCGTACCCACCTTGCCGGGGGTCTCATCCGTGGTGTTCATTCCGGGGGCCAGGGTGAGGGGCTGGCGCTGGGCCCTGGCGAGGGTGGCCTCGAGGTTTTCGGCCCGCTGGGTGCGTTCAATCTCGCGGGTATAGGCATCAATCTCAGCCTCCATGCGCGCATAGGCCTCATCATCCTGGGCGCTGAGGCAGCCGGTGTCAGCGTCGCGGCGCTCGTCAAGGAAGGCCTTGGCCTTCTCCCAGGTGGTAGTGCGCTTGGCGTACAGGTCAGTCAAAGTCATGCTCATGATTGGGTGCTCCTTCCAGAAGCGGTTCAGGGTTGGTGGTTAGTGGGGTCGGTCAGCAAGGGCCGCGTACAGGTCAGCGACCTTGCGGCCGGTGGGTTGGGTGAGGCTCGCTCCCGGCGCAGGCACACGAACCGGCCGGGCAACGGTGGGTGTGGCGGGGCTGGTGGTGTGGCTGGTGAGCTTGTTCACCAGGCTCCGCTCACTGGCGATGGCGCTGAACACCACACCCCCACCCTCGCTACCGTCCTCAGTTGGGGCGGCGGGTAGTGGTGTGCCGGTGGGGTTGTAGATGGCGTCTGCGAAGCCGAGGTTGATAGCGGCCCTTGCGTCCATCCAGGTCTCGTCATCCATAAGCCGTCCGATGCGGGCGCGCTGCATGGAGGTCTTGATCTCGTAGGCCGTGATGATCGAGTCCTTGACCGCCCCCAGCATGTCGATCGCCCGGGCCAGCTCGTCCGCATCCCCGTTCGCGAGAGTGGCGGGGTTGTGGATCATCATCATCGCCGGCGGACTCATGAGTACCTCAGAGCCGGCCATGGCGATCACCGAGGCGGCAGAGGCTGCCAGCCCGTCGATGATGACGCGCACCGGGTGCGGGTAGTCCATGAGCATCGTGTAGATCTGGGCGGCGGCAATACAGTCACCGCCCGGGGAGTTAATCCACACATCCACCGGCCCCGCCCCTGCTTCGAGCTCGGAGCGGAAGATGCCTGGAGTGACATCGTCGTCGAACCACGAGTCCTCAGCGATCACCCCTCCGATACGCAAAACCCGACGAGCAGGCAGCTCGCCGGGCGAAGAACCAGTACTGGGGTCGGGTGGGGTCTCCCAGTTCCAAAAGCGTCTGGTCATGTCCTACCTCCATGGAATGTTTGCTGTGGCATGGGCTTCTCCTGGCCGGGTTCTTGCTCTTCCGGGCTGGTTTGCGCGGTGGCGTATGCGCCCGCCATCGACAGTGGCAGCATGTTGCCGTTGACCAGGTACAGGTCGCCGCCGTCCTGCGGGCTGATGCGGTCGAGGTTTTCGAGTTCGCGGATGTCGTTGGCGCTCATCCACCCGTTCTGGCGGGCGACCGCATACCCCTGTGTGCGCGAGGCGTAGTCCCCGCGCAGCAGTCCCTCCAAGTTGAACTTCACGAACACGCCGGGTTTCTCCCGCTCATCGAGCAGGGTCTTGGTGATCGCCTGCTCCCAGCGGATCACCCACGGGTCAAGCGTGTATTTCACGAACTCGAGGCTCTGCTGCTCGATATTGCTGAACGAGGACTTGTCGAGGTCGCCGATCATGTGGGGTGGGATGCGGAAGATCCGGGCGATCTCACCCATCTGGAACTTACGGGTCTGCAAAAACTGGGCCTGCTCAGGCGACACGCTGATCGGCGTGTACTTCATGCCTTCCTCGAGCACAGCGATCTTGTTGCCGTTCCTGGCCCCACCAAACGTCGCCGTCCACGACTCACGCACGCGGGCCGGATCTTTGATGACCCCGGGGTGTTCGAGGACGCCGCCGGGGGCGGCACCGTTGGCGAAGAAGGAGGCACCGTAGTCTTCGCAGGCCTGTGCCATGCCGATCGCGTTCTTGGCCATCGCAATCGGGCTGTAGCCCACCAGCCCGTCAAAGCCGAGGCCTGGGATGTGCAGCACCTCAGCCGGTGACAGGACCACTCGCTCGTATTGGGCGTGGGGTGGTTCGTCGGTGGTGCGCTGATACTCGTAATACAAGCGGCCTGCGCTGTCGCGGCCCACGCTCATGCGGTTGGGCATCAGCGGATACAGGCCAATGACCTCGCCGCGGCCGTTGCGGATGACCTGGGCGTAAGCGTTGCCCCACAGCAGCAGGTGGGTCATGAGGGTTTCCCGGAACACGAAGGAGGTCATTTCCGGGTTGGGCTCATCGTGCAGCAGCCGGTAGAGAGGATGGTCCAGGGCTTTTTCTTTCCCACCATCCGCCCGAGTGCGGTACACGTGCAGCGGTAGTCCGCCGATCGCCTCAGCCAGAATCCGCACGCAGGAGTAGACCGCGGTCATCTGCATGGCGGAGCGCTCCGTCACCGCACGGCCACTGCTAGTGGGGCCGAACAGGAACGAGTAGGACGAACCGATCGTGTGGTCAGTGCTGGTGTGGGGCCTCAGCCAGTTAAAGATTCCCACGACTTTCCTCCTTATGAGGTGATGGGAGATGGAAGAATCAAACGCATGAGTGATGCGCGAATCGTCAGCCGGATCTATACCTCTGAGCCTCAGCTCACGCGGGCGATGGCCGCTGAAGTCCGCCACTGTCCCGAGCCAGTTACGCAGCTACTTGAGGACCGCATTGGCGCTCGCCTTGGCCGCCTGGTGGCGGTTGAGTGCGAGAAAGACGCTCGTGTGGACATCATGTGCCGCTTCGCCTGTGACGGCACGGAGGTTGCGGTGGCGATTGAAGCGAAACTGGATCACTTCATGTCGCGCGAGCAAATCGACAAAGAACAGGAAGCCTCGGACTACCTGGTCGCCCTCGTGCTGGACGTGGAAGACGCCTCAGTGTTTGACGCAATGCTGGATGCCGTCATCACCTGGCAAGACCTGCTGGCCGTCATCCCAGAATCTCGCGTCAGGCTCGAGGACATCTATACCCTGCCTGCGCAGAAGGTCCATGTGGAACGTTTCTTGAAGAGCAAACTCGAGCACATGGATTTCGGCCCAGGCTGGAAGTTATATACCGACCGTGGCGGTAGCGCGATGCCGGGCATCACGATCGAAAGCCCGATTAGCCCATCCGGTGACCAGCTCGTTGGCCAGATCCAGGTGTGTGGCCGTGGAATGCCAGAGAACTTCGATGATGTTCATTTCGAGTACTACGTCGGCACCCGCGTGTACGAGACAGACGCTTACTACCCAGACCCCGCAAGTGGGATCGTGCCGGCCTGGGTGACCAACGCCTGCATCCTCTACACCGATGTGCTCGCTGGAGACCCATCCCGTTTCGAGATCAAGACCAACAGGCCAGGAACCTCCAAACGCCCCTACGGCAAACGCCGCAAAGAACTCACCAACCTCTACCTCACGGACCAGCCGTGGCTCGCCCAGGGATACGTGGACTGGGCGCTCGGCGTGCGTGTGACACACAAACCAGTGACCGAATTCGACACCCTAGCGGCCAACGCCAGGGAACTGTTCACCACCTGGTACGCCGCACTAGAGAACAAGTAGACCACGCGAGTCGTAGACGGATTCGGTGTGTTGTCCGCCGTTTCGGATGGCTCGGTCGAGGGCCATGATGGTGGCGACGACCCCGTCGATCTTCTCCGTGGACTTTTGCTTGTCGGGTTTGATGTTGCCGGCCGGGTCTTGCCGGATGTGGATATTGTCGACCATCCAGGCCAGCACCTCATGCCCGCCGTGATGCAACCGGCCTTCCAGCGCTAGCTTCATGAACTCCTTACTGGGCGGGCTCATGTCTTTGAATCCCTGGCCGAAGGGGACGACGGTGAAGCCGGCGTCCTCAAGGTTCTGGCTCATTTGGGTCGCGCCCCACCGGTCGAAGGCGATCTGGCGGATATTGAACCTCTCACCGAGTTCCTCGATGGTGGCCTCGATCGCTCCGTAGTGGACGACGTTGCCGTCGGTGACCTGGATGAGGCCTCTCTTGGCCCACAGGTCATAAGGCACACGGTCACGGGCCACGCGCGCGCTCAATCCTTCTTCGGGGATCCAGAACCACGGCACCACCCGGTACGCATCCACGCTCTCGTCGGGCGGAAACACGAGCACGAACGCCGTGATGTCCGTCGTGGATGCCAGGTCCAGGCCTCCGTAGCACTCCCGGCCCTCGAGGTCAGCCAGATCAACGGGAGCATTGTTCTGGTTCCAGATGTGCATGGGCATCCATCGGATGGATTGCTTGACCCACTGGTTCAGGCGTAGCTGGCGGAAGCTGTTCTCCTCGGCGGGGTTGATGCGTGCGCTGTGGGCGGCGGCGCGCACTTTGTCGATCGGCACCGTCACCCCCAGGCTCGGATTGGCCTTACGCCACACCTCTTCGTCAAGCCAGTCGTCGTCGGGCTCAGCCCCGTAGACCACCGGATAGAACGTGGGGTCCACCTTCTTGCCAGCCAGCAGGTCTTTGGCCTTCTGGTGCTGCTCGAAACACACGCTGTGGGTGTCGGTACCGGCGGTGGTGATCAAAAAATACAGAGGCTGCGTGCGCGCATCACCCGAGCCTTTGGTCATCACGTCGAACAGGGCCCGGTTGGGCTGCGTGTGCAGCTCGTCGAAAATGACCCCGGAGACGTTGAAGCCGTGCTTGGAATACGCCTCAGCAGAGAGCACTTGGTAGAAGCTGTTCGTGGGCTTGTAAATCAGGCGCTTCTGGGAGGCCAGGATCTTCACCCTACGGGCCAGCGGTGGGCACAGGCGCACCATATCGGCCGCGACCTCGAAGACAATGGAGGCTTGTTGGCGGTCCGCCGCACACCCGTACACCTCAGCCCGCTCCTCACCATCAGCGCAGGTCAGCAGCAGGGCGATGGCGGCGGCCAGTTCGGACTTGCCCTGTTTCTTGGGGATTTCGACGTAGGCGGTGGTGAATTGCCGGTAGCCGTCATCTTTGACGGTGCCGAACAAGTCCCTGACGATGGCCTCCTGCCAGGGCAGCAGGGTGAAGGGTTTGCCGGCCCAGCGGCCCTTGGTGTGCTTGAGGGCTTGGATGAACGCGACGGCTTTGTCGGCCTTGGCCTTGTCGTAGTGGGAGCCTTCAGCCATGAACCCGGTCGGCTCATACGCGTCGTTCATGGCTGGCTCCCTTCGTGTGGGACGAGCGCGCCCCGGGACCGTCTGGGTTCCCGGGGCTCGCGTGCTTAGTTAGTTGGCCAGGGCCCAGGCAAGTGCCTCGGCGTTCGCTTCCTCGCGCATGTGGTTGTAGTCGAAACCCTTCGGCTGCCAGGCGGTGCGCTCGAAGCCGCTGCCGTTGGCCTTGTAGGTGGCGGGGATTTTCACCCAGCCGGTGGCGTTGATCCAGGTGGTGTACACCAAGGCGTACCGGCCGCCTCCGAGGGGCAGCCAGGTGTTGGACCGCCCGTGAGTACCAACCCGGTGCGCGTCGCTCTCATCGGTGAGGGTTTCGGGGGCCTCGTCCAGGGGCAGGTAGTCAGCCTCGACGTACTCCTCACCCTCAACCTCGGTGAGGGTGGTGACGCCCTGCTTGGCGGCCTCGAGGCCGGCGGCGTAAGCGGCCTGGAGGAGGTGGCGCAATCCGGCGGCGCTGATGTCGTGGAAGTCGAAGCCGTCGTTGCCGCGGGTAAGCAGGGTGGGGATGTGCTCGTAACCGGCGTCCTTGACGAGCTGCTCGAGTTGGGGGCGCAGGGCCGCGGTCGTCATCTCGCGGCTGGTGTTCTTGTTGCTCATTGTTGGCTCCTTTTCGCGTGTGTGGCTGTGTTTGCCTTGCGTGTATATACAGCCATAGCCGCGCACACTTATCCAGCCAGTTTCGCCTGGTATTGCAACGTTTTCTAGAGATCATCATCTCTAGAAGTGCGGGGTTGAAGCCTGCCTTGTGACGCAGCCGTTCAGGCCCCCACCAGCACGCTGTCGAGCTCGTCAGTCTCGGGTGTGAACCAGTGTTCGATGAAGTCGAGGTAGCCGTAAGGGTCAGCCAGGATCGCCGCTTCGGCTAACGGGTATCCGAGTTTCTGGGCCGCAGCCAAGGCCTGGCTGGTCTCCCACAAGTCCACACCGGCCTCAGCCAGTTCGGTCAGTTCCAGGTGCAACTCACTCATCGTTTCTCGCCTCTCTAAGACGGGCCCAGCCTCGAGGCCGGGGTGGTGTTGGGTGGTGTTCCCCAGGGGGCCGGACTTGTTTCTGCGTGCCCCCTGAGGCTTGGGGTGTCAGTCGTGGGCGAGGATCATGCCCATCGCCCAGGCCCCGGCTTCGGCCTGGGTGTGGAAGTCCTCGAAGTCGTCAGCCGAAGTGACTTCCATGCGGATCGGGGCCTGCGGGCCGCGCTCGTCGGTGGCGTAGCGGTAGAGGAAAGCCTGGTAGCCCATTTCGTTTCGGTCGTAGTTCCAGGCCCAGCGGGTGGCGATGATCCACTCGCCAAGGGGCATCATGTTCCCGCGCACCTTCACCGTCTTCTTCAGGTCCTTTTCGGTGCGGGTGGTTTCCATCTCGCGGCGGGTGGCGTTGCTCATTCTTGGGCTCCCTTGCTGGTCGTTCGGGGTTGTTTGCTTGTGTATATACAGCCATAGCCCCGCACACTTATCCAGCCGGTTTTGCCTGGTATTGCAACGTTTTCTAGAGATCACCATCTCTAGAATCACCCCCGCCCTCTTTGGCTTATGGGGTGGGTGCCAGCAGCACGATCGTGGCCTGGGAGCGGATACCTGACTTTTCTGCGATCAGTCTGGCGGCGTCACCTTGATTGACCCTGTAGGCCCAGTCCAGCCTGTCACCCTCTTTGAGGGACACAACACGGGTGAATGAGGTGAACTGGTCCACGCGGCTTGCGTCGGCGTAGAAGAAGTTGGTGGCTACCGTTCCTGTATCGCCCATGGCTGTGCGCACACGGTGGAGTAAGAACTGGGCTTCGTGGACCATCGTCACCGAGATCATGTAAATCCCCGACACGGGCACACGCCAGTACTTGATCGGCTGATCACCCTGGACTGTTTCGGTCCACCCGCCCGTCGGGTCCAGAATCGCCTTCCACGAATGAATCCCGAAATGGTAGGACAAGCGCGTACTAGCCCCAGCAGCATAGAAAGTCTCGTCGTGATCCAACTGGATGTGCGCGTATACGCCCTGCCTGGCGGCAGGGTTACCGAACACGCCCGCGGCCACAGCCCCAATATCAGCCGCCAGCGCTTCCAGCACTGCAGGGTCAGCATCCCTGCCCGGAGCCCCGTCCTTACCTGGGGCCCCGTCCTTCCCATCACGCCCGTCTTTGCCGTCTCGTCCTGCGGGGGCGGTGTAGATCGTGAGCTCACTGGGGGCCGGCGGGGTGAGAGTGACGGGCGGCTGGTTGTGGACGGTGATTGTCACGTTGTTGTTCATCGGGTGATGTCTCCCATCCACCGCACTATGCCCCGCGCCCAGGTCCGCACACCGCCGGCGTTGGTGGCTTGCAGGTCCCAGGCCCCCTCACGCACCTTGCCACCGTCCACCGCCGACAGGCCCGCGGGGATGGTCACGGCCACCAGACCCTGCTTGGCTTTGCTGGCATCTACGGTGAGGGCGACGGGCTGGGCGGTCTCGTCAACGCTCCCGCCAGGCAGGGTCGGGCGCCAGGTGGCTCGCCAGTTACCCCACGCAGACAAGTCGAGTGGGGTGTCGTCGGTTTTGTATTCGAGGGTGAGTGTCGCGTCGTCTCCGGCGTAGACCTCCCAGTCAGGCAACCTCGGCGGAAACCCCATCACAAACCTCCTCAGTCTCGTTTTGTGGGTGGGTTGCGCCAGGCCCCGTTGCCCTCCAGCCGGTGGGTCAAGGCATGACGGGTGGCGGCATGCTCGGGGCCGTTGAAACCGAGCCGGGTCAGCCAGGTTCGCATCGCATACCTGTCGTTCTCGCACTGGGGCGGGGTGGCCCTCACGGTGCGGGCTGTGGCGGCTTTCTCGACCATGCGGCGCGTGAGGGCGGTAGCGGCGTCGAAGTCGGCGTCTGGGGCGGGCTGGTCGAACCACACGAACTCCGCCACGCACGCCCCGTCCTTGTTCGTGGTGAACTGGACGTCTGCGTCAATCCCCAGCCGCAGGGCCCGGCCGATGAGGGGGCCGTATGCGGCCAGCATCGCGACCAGGTTGTGCTTTTCCCGCTCACCCCACCCCGGCAGCGGCACCCTGATCACAGTCCAATGCACCGTGTCGGGGTCGAAGCCGGTCTGCTCGACCTTGATACCTGCTTCCAGCAGCGCCATCCAGACCGCGTCACTGATTCCGCCTGAGGTGAGGAGTTCACTGTGGCGGGTGAGGGTGAGCTCGCCGATCTGGTAGGCCATCGACGGGGTCCGCATGTACTTTGCGGGTCGGCCGGTGGTGGCGGCGATCAGGTGGGCGGCGTGCTTGCGGCTGGTGCCGGCGGGGAGGGTGAGTTGGAAGGTCGCCATCAGGGTTTCTCCTTGAATCCGGTGGGTGTAAGGGGGCGTGTATATACACGCTCTAAACCGCCCAGATAGCAACCCGTAAACCCCACTATTTCAACGCTTCCTCGACTTCTATTGCGAGGTCGAGGTAGGTGCCGCGCTCACAGCGCACGCCGGCTGCGTCGCCGGTGTGTTCGACGTAGCGGCGCAAAATCACGCTGGCGTACTTCGGGTCCAGCTCCATGCAGTAGGCGACCCGGTTCGTGTCCTCGCACGCGATGAGCGTGGAGCCAGATCCGGCGAAGGTGTCCAGCACAACTCCGTTGGCCTGGGTGGAGTTTCCGATCGGGTAGGCCAGCAAGTCCACGGGTTTGGAGGTGGGGTGGTTCTTGTTGCGCTTGGGCTTAGCGAACTGCCACACCGTGGTCTGCTTACGGTCCGCATACCAAGCGTGCTTCCCGCCCGTCTTCCACCCAAACAAGCACGGCTCGTGCTGCCACTGGTACGGGGAGCGGCCAAGAACCAGTGAGTCTTTGACCCAGATGCAGCAACCCGACAGCTTGAACCCCGCATCGATAAAAGCCTTGCGGAAGTTCAGGCCTTCGGTGTCCGCATGGAACACATACGCGCTCGCTCCCGGAGCCATCACCTCCCTGGCGGCGGTGAACGCGGCCAGCAGGAACTCATAGAAAGAGTTCTGGTCCATTTTGTCGTTCTTGATCGACAGGCCAGAGGCGGATTTGAAGTCGACGTTGTAAGGCGGGTCAGTCAGCAGCAGGTTCGCGCTCTTGCCATCCATGAGTGCTTGCACGGCCTCGCTGCTGGTGGCGTCAGCGCACGCGAGGCGGTGGCGGCCGACCTGCCAGATGTCACCTGGCTTCACGAATGCTGCCTGCTGCAGGGCTGCGTCCAGGTCGAACCCGTCATCGATGACCTGGCTATCGTCGAGGGAGCCGATCATGGCTTGAATCTCGGCCTCGTCGAAGCCGGTGAGCTCGGCGTCAAAGTCCGCTGCGTCAAGGTCAGCGATGACCAGTGCGAGCTTGGCTTCATCCCAGGAGCCGCTGATCTTGTTCAGCGCGATGTTGAGGGCCTTCTCCCGCGTCTCGTCCAGCTCGACGATGACCGCGTCCACGCTCTCATAACCCAGGTCCGCCAGTACGGTGAGTCGTTGGTGTCCTCCCACGATGCGGCCGGTGGTCTCGTTGACGATGACGGGTTCGACATACCCAAACTCCTGCAAAGAGCGCTTGAGCTTCTCATACTCCCCATCGCCCGGCTTGAGTTCCTTGCGGGGGTTGTACTCGGCCGGGGTCAGTTCACTGATGGGGCGTGTTTCGATGCGCACGAGCCTGAACCTCCTCACGCAACTGAGAGACATAGATGGGGAATTTGTTCCACCGGGATGAGCGGGTGAAGTGCCCGTAGGTGGCGTGCTCGGCATACCCGATCCGGCGCAGGTGGAGCAGGTCGATGATCGCCGCCGGCCGCAGATCAAACACCGCCCGCGCCGCATCGGTCAGCACCTCATCGGGGACGCGGCCGGTTGCGTGGGTGTCGATGGTGAACGCGATCGGGTCGGCCTTACCGATCGCATAAGTGATCGCGACCGTCACCTCACCCGCCAGGCGCGCATGCACGATGATCTCCGCGATCAGACGCGCCATGTAGGCACCCGACCGGTCCACCTTCGTCGCATCCTTACCCGAGAACGCCCCGCCACCATGGGGTGCGAGACCGCCGTAGGTGTCAACCGCGAGCTTGCGGCCGGTCAGCCCCGTGTCTGCCGCGGGGCCACCCAGGGTGAATGGGCCAGCAGGATTAACCAAGATGAGCGTGTTCTCGTCGCTGCCCAGACCATGGGCCTGAAGCGCAGGCTCAATAATCATCGAGCGCACCTGACGGGCCAGATCCTCCGGGTCAGTGTCGCGGGTGTGCTGGATCGAGACCACCACAGCCGCAACACCAACAGCCTTTTCTCCCTCGTAGCGCAGGGACACCTGAGACTTGCCGTCCGAACCAATACCGGTGATGGTCCCGTCAGTGCGGGCGGTGTCGAGGCGCTTGCAGATCTCATGGGCGACCACCAGCGGCAGCGGCAGGTACTCGGGAGTCTCATCGGTGGCGTACCCGTAGACCGTGCCCTGATCACCCGCGCCGGTGAGCACGAACGCGCCCTCACCACCCGCTCGGGCTTCCAGGGAAGCATCCACGCCAGCCGCGATATCCGGACTCTGGCGATGCACATGCACGCTAATGCGCCAGCCAATCGGCGAATAACCAGCACAAGTCAAGGCCCGTCGCACGGCGGCCCGGATGGATACCTTGGCGTTGGAGGTGATTTCCCCGGCGACGATGATCCGGCCCTTGGTCGCCATCACCTCCACCGCACAACGAGCCGAGGGGTCCTCAAAGAGGAGGTCGTCCAGGATCGTGTCGGCAATCAGATCACACAGCTTGTCAGGGTGCCCGATACAAGTGGACTCACAGGTTCGAACAGTCATCGCTACTCCAATCTCGGGTGTACATACACGCCTGCCCGCCACCAACAACGGCAGCGGGCAGGGCACAACAGGCGGGGGCCGGGGTCAGTCGAGCAGGCGCTCCATCAACTGGTCAGCAGGCGTGGCCCCCGAATAGTCGCGGGTCGATGTGGCGCGCACGATCTCGTAAATCTCGTACCAATACACATTCGCCTGCTTGCTAAACGACTGGCTCATCGCCACAAACGGGGATGCGATCGCCGCCCCGGTGGTGGGATGCTTGCCCAGCAGACCAAACTTCGAGATCGCGTTCTCACACTGGATGTAGCGGGCGAACGCCTGCGCGTAGGCCTCAATCAGGCGGGGTGAGACGAACTGGGCGACACCGCGCGCATCCAGCCACGCCCACGTCTCCCGAAACAAATCCGCCGCCAGAAGATCACTGCCGTCGCGCTGGGCGGCCGACAGGTACTCCGACGGCTCCGGCATCGCCTCACCATCAAGCAGCGCGCCCTCGCCGATGTCGGTGGCCGGCAGATCGGGCCCCTCGAACACCTCCGGCTCAGCCAAGCGGGTGGCGGGCTTTCCTGCGGCCAGCTTGTCACGCAACGGTTCCGGCTTCGCGCCGGCACGGACCCTGCGTCCGCCGCGGTTGGTGCCGTCCTTCGCCACGCTTCACGCCTCCTTCCGGCAGGTCTCGAGGCCCCGGAAATGGGGGCAGGGGGTCAATCGGGCGTTTGATTCGACGTCTTTGCGCGCAAGACCCCCGGCCCGCTCAGGAGCAGCCCATGGGCTAGAGATTTCACGCCCCCTAGGGGGCCTGGCTGGCCGCGTGTGGGGCGAACTCGCTGAAAATGCCCACGCTTGGGTTCTGGGATTCCAGGCCCACAGTGGGGCTGACGTGGCCTCATGTCAGTAGGTGTAGACCCTGGGGCCGTGCCTCCACCGGTCACCATCCACGGCGGACTGGCGGGAGTGGCACGGCTTGCACAATGCCCGCAGGTTGCTGGCGTCGTGGGTGCCGCCGTGTCCCAGCGGGAGCACGTGATGCACCTCAGCCGCAGGAGTCGTGCGTCCGGCTTCCAGGCAGTCTTCGCACAAGGGGTGGGCTGCGATGTAGCGGTCGCGGATCTTCTGCCAGGCGTGTCCGTAGCGGCGGTTGATCTCAGGGTCACGCTGATAGCGCCGGTACCGGCGCGCCTCTTGGCTGGCGTGCTGGTCACAGAAGCGTGTGTGGGTGAGCTCGGGGCATCCAGGGTGGGAGCACGGGCGGGCGGGCTTGCGCGGCACGGCACTTGTTCCTTCCTTTGGCATGGCAAAGCCCCCACGCACCACCGGGGATGCTGGGGGCTGTACCTAAATCTCGACTGCTACCACCGTAAGGGGCGGATAGCGGAAAGTCATCTCGCGTTTCGTACACTCGCCAACGCTCGCGCTCACCAGCTCCTGTCCTAGTAGCCGTACAGCGCGGTTGCTAGGCGGGTGACAGCGCGGTTTTTCTTGCGGTAGGCGGTGGGGCGTTCGACGTAGAACTTGTCAGCGATCGCAGTGACACGGTCTTCCTGGCTGACATTGTCGGCGGCGAGGAAGAAGGTGTCGAGTACCCACCGGTCGTCCTCAGACAGCGCAGCCCAGGCGGGCAGGAACCAGTCCATGTATTCGCGCGCCTGCGCATACCGGGCACGGTAAGCATCGACCTTGTCCAGGGTCGCGGCGATCCTGTCCTCGCCAGCACGGGGGTTGGGTGCGTGCGGCATCCCATCCAACCGGGCCGAGGAGACGTTGGTGAGGGCGTTGTAGGTGTCTTTGATGTTCTGGTCAGTGGTGTCGATGATCTGCTGCATCGCACCGTAGTCCTCGAGCGCGGCGATTGCTGCTTTGTAGGTGTCGATGTACTTGGTCATCACATGCATGTTTCGTCTCCTTCACTGGTGGGGGTCAGTTGTGCTGCGACCGCCTGGATCAGGCGGGTCTGAGTGGTGTCTTTGGTAGCTAAAGCAGTCAGGACTGCTTGGTCGAGGGTGCCCTTGGCGGCGAGGTGGATGATGGTGACGGGCTCGGTTTGGCCTTGCCGGTACAGGCGGGCGTTGGTCTGCTGGTACAGCTCAAGTGACCAGGTCAGCGAAAACCACACCAACACATGACCGCCGGCCTGCAGGTTGAGGCCATGGCCAGCGGAGGCCGGATGGATCAGTCCCAGCGGAATCTCGCCCCTGTTCCACGCTTCAAAGTCCTGGCTGGTCTTCAGTTCCCTGGCGGTTGGGAAACGGGCAGCGATGCGCTCCAGGTCGTGGCGGAACCAGTAGGCGACCAGCACGGGTTGGCCGTTTGCGGCTTCGATGAGGTCTTCGAGGGCGTCGAGTTTGCGCTCATGCACCACCACCGCCTCGCGCCCCTCCGCGTAAACCGCGCCGGAGGCCAGTTGCAGGAGTTTGCCCGAAAGGGCTGCCGCATTACTGGCGTCCACGGTTTGACCGTCCAAGCTGATCACCATCTCGGCCACCAGCTGCTCGTACAGGCTGCGTTCCTTGGGGCCGGGGGTGACTTCCTGGGTAGTGACCGTGAGTGGTGGGAGTTGGAGGTGGTCGGTGGTTTGCATGGACAGGGTCACGTCGCCGATCGCCGCATAGATTTCCTCTTCAGCACCAGGCTTGGGTTTGTAGGAGAAGATCTGGGTGGCGTTGCGCTTGTCCGGCTCAAACCACCGGGAGCGGTAGTGGGTGATGTACCTGCCGAGCCGGTCGCCGCCATCGAGGAGTCGGAACTGCGCCCACAAGTCCTCGAGCCCGTTGGCTGCGGGTGTGCCGGTGAGGCCAACGATGCGGGTGATGTGTTTGCGCACCGAGGCCAGGGCCTTGAAGCGGGCGGCCTTATGGTTCTTAAACGAGGAGAGCTCATCGATCACCACCATGTCGAACGGCCATTGGCTGCCCAGGGTGCGTACGAGCCAGGGGATGTTTTCCCGGTTGATCACCGTCACCATCGCACCCGCAGCCAAGGCGTCCAGGCGCTGCTGGCGGCTTCCTACCGCGACGGCGAGGGTGAGGCCGTCCAGGTGGTCCCACTTGGCGGCCTCTGCTGTCCAGGTGTCGCGCGCAACCCTGAGGGGTGCGATCACCAGGACTCGGCGGGCCTGGAAGGAGTCCATCACCAGCTGCCAGATGGCACTGAGGGTGATGACGGTTTTCCCGAGCCCCATCCCGAGGAAGATCGCAGCCTGCGGGTGGGTGAGGATGAACTGCTCGGCTTGGCACTGGTAGTTATGCGGCGTGTAGCGCATCAAGCACCCCCTCAATGCCTTCTGGGCAATCAACGACGAGGCAGGTGAAGCCTTGTGCTTGGAGCTGGCGCATTCGCAGGCGTTGGATGGCTCTGGGGTGGGCTCCTGGGGCTTTGACCTCCACGAACACGACCCGGCCGCCCATCAGGCAGATGCGGTCTGGTACTCCGGCGGTTCCGGGGCAGGTGAGTTTCCAGCACAGGCCCCCGGCAGCCTCAACGGCCTTTTTCAGCCTGTTTTCAAGGGTTTTCTCGTTCATGGCTTCCTCCATTGAGTGGCCATGTGCAGAGGGGTGCAGGTGCAAACCTAACCTTTTACATATTGATCTAACATGCATTTTTTCCACATGCGATTAATAGGTAATCGGTCTGCACCCCTCTGCACACTTGGCCCGTATTTAGTCCTCGAACTCGTCTTTCAGGCGCAGCCCGAACACTTTGATCGCGGCTCGGGTTTTCTTGCGTTGGAAGCCGGCGGTCTCACACGCGGCGTTGAAGTCGACCATGGGGCGCGCCCATCCGGATGTGGACAGCGCCCAGGCCCGGTAAGCCTGGTAGAGCTCGCCGGCTTTGACCTCGCTGCCGTTTTCGATGACGCATTGGTCGGCAAGGAAGTGGCTGAACCAGTCGTTTTCTTCCCGGTAGGCCATCGACGCCTCAAGTACGCAGGTCGGCGGATCAAGGTGGTAGTTCTCGGCGTGGATGAGGCGTGCGCCTTCCATGATCCAGGCCAGGATTGCGCCGCCTGCGTGGGTGAACAGGTGGTCGGCGTAGTTCTTCACGTCGGCTGCCCCGGTGATGGTCGCATTAAACGGGATGACGATGAGCCTGCGCCAGATGCCCGCGTCCATTGCTCCCACCCTGGGCAGATGGTTGGTGTAGAGCACGAGCGAGTGGGATGGGGTGAAAGAGAAGGGGTCTTTGAACTTTTTCTCTGCGGCGATCTTGTCGGTGGAGGCGAGTTGTTTGACGTTGGAGGTGGACAGGCGCACGCCCTCCTCGGTTTCGGCCGCAATCAACAGGCGTTTGCCGCGGGCTTCGGCTAGTTCGGGTTTGACGTTTCGGCGCACCCCGATGGTGAGGGTGTCGGCGCTGATGGACCCGGAGTAGGTGCCGAGCACCCGGGCGATGGTGTTCCAGAAGGTGGATTTGCCGTTGCGTCCGTCTCCGTAGGCGATGATGAGGGCTTCGAGCATGACTTTGCCGATCGCGGCCAGACCACACACCCGCTGCACATACCCGATCAACTCGTTATCGCCCTGGAAGGTGACTGCCAGCGCCTGCTCCCACAGGTCACGCCCCGCATCACTCGGGCTGATCGCGGTCTGCAAAGTAATGAGATCGGCTGGTGTGTTGTCTCGCGCAGATCCCATGCCTTCACGCAGGTCGAAGGTCGCCTGGGGTGTGCATAGCAGGTAGGGGTTTGAGTCCAGTTCGCTGGCTCGCACTTCCAACAGGGGCTGGGCTTCTTTGAGAGTGGCCGCGATATTGGCAGATCGCCGCCGGCCGAGCACGAATTTGTAATACGCGGTCGCGTCCTCGAGCTGCTGGTAGGCCGCTTGCTGGGCCTGGGACAAGGACGCGATCCCTTTTGCTTTCGAGCTCGCTGAGGCGATCGCTTGGGTCGCGCCAGTGTCGGCCATGAGCGTGCTGGCTTGCTCGAGCAGTGCCTGTGCTTCTTCAAGCTGGCGGGTGGTGAGTTCTTGGGCGACTGCTTGTGCGAGAAGGTCGTTTTCTACCCACACTCCGCCGTCATAGACCAGCCAGTGGGTGGCCATGGAATAGCGGATCTTGTCTGCATACTCGGTGGCCATGGCTTCGGCCTGCCCGACATCGGTGTAATCGTCAGGTTTGAGACTGGTCAGCGCCTGATACGCGGCGGGACTGATATAGGACGGGTCCGCGGCAACTTTGCTCGCGAACTTGGTTGCTGATCTCCAGATTGCCTCTACTTCCGCCTGCGGCAGCGGCGGGTCACACAGTGCTGCTTTGCGGTCGAACAGGGCCCGGGCCTGGTCACCATTCCCGTAGCGGATGAGCACACGGCCGGCGAAGCGTGACAGGGTCGCGTTCCGGCTACCTTCACCGATGGTCATGGTGGCGGCATCGAACGCTGCGAACGCATCCACTTCCGCCTGAGTGGTCAGCCACTGGTCGATGGTCATGGTGCCGGTGAAGGTCTCGACCTGTGGTGTGGGGTGCCCGTAGAGGAAGCGGGCTGCATCCACAGCCCCGGGGTCAAAGAAGGTGAACTGGTCGGCCAGGGACTTCTTCAGCCCCGCGTAGGCGGCAGGATCCGTGACCTGTTGGATTGGGAAGTAGACGTGGAAGCGCGGCCGGGCAGCCTTCACGCCCTTGGGCAGATTGTGATTGCGGCTGGTAGCGGTCATGAACTCCACGTCCGCGAGTTGGCCTGCCAGATCCTGCGGGGTCACCCAGTCGGCGGGATCCTCCGTGTGATCGTTGTCGATGTCCATCACCAGGCAGTCAGAGCTGACGAAGCCATGGCTGGAGCGCTGGTTAGCCAGGTACTCGGCGGCCACGTGATCCGTTCGTGCTGCCGCCTCCAAGTCCGCGGCGCTCGTAATCGGAGCCTTGTACGGGTAGATAGTGTTTGTCTGGCATCCGGCAGCGTGAGCGGTAAACAAGGTGAAGACACTCATGGGTGGATCTCCTCAAAGTCGTGGTTAACGAAGGTGATCGGTAGGTCCAGGTGGCGGGCCCAGCGGGCTTCTTCACGCATGCCCGCGCTGACTTGCGGCGCGTAGATCCACACCTGTTCACACTTACTCATCACGATCCGGCCCATAAACATCGCCAACTCGCGCGCATCTGAGTCTGAGTCATCCATGAACTGCGGAAACAACAGGTGCGGGGCAACCGGAATACATCCGCGCTCAACTAGCGCCGCACTGAAGCGGCGTGCGAGAGCAACATTGGCTCGCGTGTCCCCAGCGAAGGGCGAGCACACGTAGACAAGGGGCCTGTAGCCGAACCTGGTGCGCTGGTCGTGTTTGAGGACCTCGAAAGCTGTCGGGTCCGGGCAGCCTGAGGGGTTCAGGCGTTCAATGCGTAGAGTCGGCGAGCTCATAAAGCCCCCCTGACGCTTAATCCACTCCATGGCGTATCGCTCTTCCCGATGTTCACGGTGGCGGCGAATGCCGACGCAGCGGACCGTGCCCATCTACCTGTAGGCGTGGCAGCAGGCAAAACCGGACGGGCCAGCCAGAAGACGTTTCAGCCCGCCTAATCCTTCATGTAGAAGTCGCACTCGCAGCCGTCAGCATTCAGGGGCAGACCGTCAGCCCAGACGGGAGCCTTAGTCATCAGGGCCACGATCTCGTCCACGCTGGCACCACCCGCTGGTTCGTCGATGACGGCCTCGTCGTGAATGTGCATGACGATCTGGTGGCCTGCGGCGTCGATGGTGTGCATGGCATGAACCAGCAGGTCCCTGGCGGTGGCCTGGACGATGTTCTCTGTGAGTTTGCCGCCGTAGGTCTCGACCGCTCCCCACCGCCTGCTCTGGTCGACACCATCGAAGATGATGGAGTCGCGGCCGAACTTGTTCTGCCCGATCCTTGCCCTGGGGTATGCGAGCTCGCGGCCAGAAGGCAGGCGGATAAAGAGGCAGCCGGATGCGTAGCGCATGCGGATCCTGCCCACCCGAGCAGCCCTGCGGGTGGTGATGGTCTGCATGGCAGCCGCTTCAATGTCCCACCACAGGGAGACGATGGCCGGGTTTGCTTGCCGCCAGGCATCCACTAGGCCAGGCAGGTCATCTTCGGCCAGCCCCATGTTGAGTGCGCCCATGGCAGTGAGCGCCCCAACGGAGCCTCCGAAGCCGCAGGCGAGTTCGGCGATCTTGCCTTTCTGGCGTAACTCCGCGTTGGGGCCGTGCTTGGCGACGGGTACGCCGAACATGTGGGTGGCGGACTGACAGTAAATATCCCCACCCCGCCTGAACAGGTCCAGCCGCCATGTTTCGCCAGCGAGCCATGCGATGACTCTGGCTTCGATGGCGCTGAAGTCAGCGACGATGAAGCGACAGCCTTGGCTGGGGATGAAGGCTGTGCGGATGAGCTGGGACAGGGTGTCTGGTAGTGGGTCGTAGAGCAGTTCCAGGGTTTGGCTGTCACCATCACGCAGGAGCTTCCTTGCGGTGGGGAGGTCTTTCATGTGGTTGCGGGGCAGGTTGTGGACTTGGATGAGGCGGCCTGCGAACCTGCCTGTGCGTCCCGCGCCCATGTACTGGATCAGCCCCCGGGCACGCTCATCGCCCCCGGCGACGCTGAGCATGGCCTGGTACTTGCGGACGGAGGATTTGGCCAGGTCTTGGCGGAGCCTGAGCACCTCAGCGACATCCCCGGTGGCGGTGGTGAGGGCTTGTTCGACTTCCGCCTTGGTGAGCGTCTCGAGTTGGCAGCCGCGGTCGGCCAGCCATTCCTTGAGCTGCAACGGAGAGTTGGGGTTCTCCAGGCCGGTGAGCTGCTGGGCGCGGGCCAAGCATGTGTCTCGGTGGGTGGTGTCTGCGGTGACAGCATTGGCGGCGAGCACGGTGTCGATGCGGACTCCGGTGTCGTTGATGCGCTGATCGAGTGCGTAGGTTGCCCACTCGGCTTCGGGCATGGGGTGCTTGGCGAGGCGTTTCCCGAGGGCGACCTCGACGTCCACGTCGGCCTGGTTGTAGGAGATGAACTCCATCCACGCCACAGGGTCTTGTGACGGCAGTACTCTGCCGCCGTCCTTAGTGGGGATGGAGAAGCGTTTGATGAGGCGTTTGCCCGCGCTGTCTTTCTGTGTCTCCAGGTGGAGTGCTTTGGCTACGCCGTCCAAGCTCATCGGCAAGCCGAGTGAGGCGGCCCAGACCATGGTGCACCGCCACTGCGAAGGATCCAAAAACCCATTCTCGAGCAGGCGCGGGTGGTGGCGGCGTAGGAACGCTGAGAGACAGAGCCGCTCAAAAGCAGCGTTGAACGCTGACTTCACCACCCCCGCATCCGTGAGAGCCACCAAGATCTCTGCAGGTATCTGCTCGCCACTGGCTAGGTCGATGACCCGTGCGGGAGCGCCGTCGATGGAGTATCCGAACAGGAGGATCTCGAAGGCGGGGTCTTCGGCGTAGCGGTACACGCCAGCCTTCGTCAGGTCAGTTGGTGAAAATGTTTCGAGGTCCAATGACAGGTGCTTCATCGCGGTCGCTTCCATTGTTGGTGGTCGTGTTCAAGGGTGTGGCGGAGTGCCAACAGACCATGGCCTGTCAGCACTCCGCCACAGATCGATGCGAACTAGTTGAGGAAGTCCGCCCCAGCACTGAACGCTGCGAAGTCGTCCGCCGCGCTAGTGCGCCCGCCACCGAGCGGCTGCCCGTCGCGGAGCTTTTGCAGGTTGCCCAGCCCGCAGGCGATACCACGGTTGCCGTTGGTGTTGAACGCGTAGAAGGACAGGCTCACCCGCCCGTAGCAGCCCGAGTACACCTCTGTCGGGGACAGAATCGGCTGGAGGTCCGCGTCCACGATCTCCGGGGGCTGGATCGAGTTGGCGTTAACGAAGAAGCAACCCTTGTAAGCCTCATCATCACGCTCGAGATCCCCGTCGCGCAGCGGCAGCTTGAGGGCAGCCTTGTTCGGGCGCTTACCGCCGAACTTGCCAATACCTGCCTCGATCGCGGCGTCGATCGCGCGCTCGATCTTGGAGATGGTCTCGGTGTCGGTCTTGGGGATGATCAGGGACACCGAGTACTTGGGCTTGGATCCCTGGATGGACTGGGGCTCAAAAAGATGCGCGTAGGAGAGGCGAACTTCGCCGGTAACCACGCGGGTGGGGTTGAGAGTGTTCATGATGGTGACCTCCTTGGTCAGTTGTGGGTGGTGTTGGTGAAATCAGTGGCGGCACTGACACGTTCGAGCGGCGGCCGCTTGTCGGACTCAGGAACGAGAGTGGGTTTTCCCTCTGGTTTGACCACCAGATCCCCGAGAACGTCCTTGAAGGTGGATCGGCCCATGAGCTTCTCCATGGCAGTGATGCCGATGAGCTTCTTGTCCCAGATGTCGGTGTAACCCGCCTTCTTGGCGGCCTCAGCCACCGCAGCCTCATCCGAGTACTTGCGGACCGAGCGGCCTGCGACGACCTTGAACCCAGGCACCTGCGTGCCGGCCTGGGCCTGGGCTAGCGCCCATGCCTCCACATCCGACGCCCATGCTTTGAGCTCAGGAATCTTCATGAGCACGTCAGCGACCTCGTCCAAGGTGAGCTCGGCGGGCGGCGCGAACTCATGCCTGGCCAGTGCCAGGTTGGCGGCTGCCCTTGCGCGGCATGTGGGTGCGATTCGGCAGAACTGACACCACGACCCCGCCCGATATTCGCCACGACCCTGTGCGGCGATAGCCGCGATGGGTGCCACGACCTCCTGCCCCCAAGCAATCAACTCAGTGGCGGGGATGGTCCAGGTTTCGACGTTGTCCCGCCTGGGCTGGAAAATGCTCAACCGTACTTCGGTGATGTCGTACAGGGCACCGAACGCCGCCAAAGCGCCCAACCCGTACAACATCAACTGCGGGTTGTTGACGGGTGACACTGCGATGCCCGCGCCGTACTTCAAGTCGACCAGGTGAAGTACTGGTTCGGCCAGAATGAGCGCGTCTGCCGTGCCGAAGCCACCCGGCGCATAGGTGCTGTAGTCCAGGCGCTGTTCAACGAAGACCTGCGCGTCCACGCACGTCTGACGAACCTCTGCCAGGCGCTCGAGAACGAAATCGCGGTAATCATCCGTAAGCGTCTCCATCTCGTCGTCGATCCACTCAGAGATGGGTCGCTTGGAGCGGCGCTTCAAGGCTCGCAGCAGCTTGTGTTCTGCAAGTGCATGAGCGGCCGTACCCTGCAGTGCGGCATCCGATGGGGTGTCTGCCGTGCCCTCTACCGCCTTGGCAGAGGGCGGGCAGTTGAGCCACCGGTGAGCGCTCGAGGCGCTTAGGAGTGCGTGGCTGTCAGGCATTGCGCAGCTCCTCAGCCCGCTCCAGCAACTCCGTGTACTGGGCGGGGTCCACCTGGGACAGTGCCTCCGCACCCAGATCCCGGATCAACTGGTGGACCTGATCCCGCAAGCCTGCCTGAGACAGCTCCACCAGCACGCCCCGGACCTGCTCCAAGGTGACTGCTGGGGCGGGCGGGGGCTCCGGCGTCGGGCTAGGCGCGGCAGCATTCATGGCTGCGGCCTCAGCCTCAGCCATCTCCTCCAGCGCAGCCTGGAATGATGGTTCTTCCAAGCAGGCGGCAGCCAGTGGACGCAGGCCAGTGGCTTCAGCGTGGTCCTCAATCCCTTCCCAGCCGTCATCCTCCAAGGCTTTGCTGACCATGGCAGAACCTTCTGCAATGCGGTTAAAGCCCGCGATGAGTTGGTTGCGCAGCTGCATGTTCATGCCACCTCACCGCCCCGAGCGCTCGAGACAGCGGTGTCAGTGCCGTGCGCCTTGATAGCGTCTGCCAGGGCTGACAGGTCGTCACCGGCGCGAGTGAACTGGACTTCCACGCGATCGGCCGCGTCTCCGGGAAGAAGTACCGCCATGCGATGGCGCGTTAGCGGTGCCGAAGACGCGCTTGATCATGCGGCGGCTCAACCGCACTTTCCGGGCTGCCAGGACTGCCTGGGGTCCGGGGTGCGCGAGAGACGGATCTTGAGTGCGTTACTCATCGTGCCCTCCTGTAAAGGTGGTGTCGGTGGTGCGCTTGGTAGCGCCTTGCACCTGTAGGGCGTGGGGAAGGTCGTAACCGGACGGGTCAGCCAGGATCTTTTTCCTCAACTGAGCTGCCCCTCGGCTAAACGTCTTGCGCACCGCGTCAGCAGTGGTGGGCTGCCCCTTGCCGGTCATGTCCTCGGCGATTTGGGTGTACTGGTCACGATCGATGGCATGCAGCTCGATAAAGGCGGCCTGCTGGGGTGTGAGGTCACTGAGCAGGTCGAGCACGACAAGGTTTGACAGGACCTGTTCTTCCATGGGGATGCCCGGGGCTGCGAAGAAGTCAGCACCAGCGTCACCGTGATCGATGCTGACGTCGGTGCGGCGGCGATTGTCAGCCTCGCGGTATTCGCGATAGATGCTCTCGAGTTGGTCTTTAGCCCAGTCGGGGCGGTTGTCCTCGTCGAGGTAGAAGCGGCGCGCTTCAGGATCGTTGGGCACTTCGGGCACGCACAGCCTGATCTGCTTTCCGCTGGGGGTTGTGTAGTTGACGGTGAGGTCGGAAACGGACGGATTGGTGGAGCTGGCCGGAGTTGGCATTGACTCGTCCCTTCAAATGAAGGGAGAGCCGTTGAGCTGTTACGGGCTCACGATGGGAGGAAAACTGGTAAGAAAAGACCAAGGCGGGCACTCCGCAATCGGGGCACCCGCCAGGTCAACTCAACAGCTCTCCCACATGAACACGTGGGACCGGGCTTGATCAGGGCCTGGCCAAGAATCCCGGCCGGTTGCCCACACTCGCGATGAGACCTGAGTTACACTGTTTCCTAGGAATTGATGGGAACCAGTTGGATCTCGTCTCGAGCGTGGAACGAACCCTGCCGTTCATCTCTGACATCAACCGTGATGTTCAGAAGGTTCAGCGTCTACCTCGAGACCATGTTCAGAAGGTTCAGAACGTTCGGAATTTTTGGGAGTAGGCATGGGCCAGTTTGAACAGCCGCATGTTCGGCTTACAGGCGGCACTTTGCTCGCCTTGCTTAAGGCTGCCTTCCGCACGCGTTCGAAGAAGCGAGACTCCTATGAAGGTAAGTCTGATGGCCTGACCGACCTGGGGCTTGTCGAGGACCTCATCCGGTTGGTCAACCCTGACGCCTACTTTCCTCATCCGGATGCGATGCGTAAGAGCGTGTCGAACTACAAGTCATGCGTTCTCGAAAGTGAGGGAACATTCGCCTACCTGGACATGCGCGAAGACGCCCACCAAGAGAAGTTTGCGCGCATGCTTGACGATGACTATCCCGTGCTCGCTGAGCGGATGAGCGAGGTAGTCGATTTCTTCATCGACTCCGATGAGCATCAGACACAGTGGCTTGTTCAGGCATTGCTCACCGCGCTAGACCGGGACGACAGCATCGAGGCTTCAACCCCACTCTTTGTTGTTCCTGACGGACACACCATCACAAAGACAGAACTACTAGCAGCCGACGAAGTCTGTCTCGACACCCTCATCCTCGGACTGTGGTACTTCGCGATCACTAGAAACCTGCCAAACAGTGCCGGTCGCGACACCTTTAAGCGCTGGCACTATCCAAGATCCAGCGACCGTCAACAATGGAGAATCAATCGCGCCGCCGTCAACGTAGACACCGCCCGACGTCCAGCCGTGACACGGTGGGCGGAGTGTGCGGCAACCCTGCACAGCGAGGCAGACAAAGAACCGCGCGTGGAGACAGATGTTGATGAGACGGCTTCGACCGATGTGATCGACGCTGAAATCCTTGACGATAACGACGACAGCGCAGATCAGTCCGCAGCGCATGAGGATCCTGAATCAACCCAGCAGCCAACCGTGCAGCAGGTCGTGTTTCAACAGTTCGGAGCGAATAGCACCCAGATCGGCCATCTCGATACCCTCAATATCACCCTGTGGGGGCAGTCATGACCACCCGTGATGTCACCTCACCATCGAGCAACACTCAGGCTGTACAAGGTCAGAAGCCTGCATTGGCGCAAAGTGGCGACAACAGTGTGCAGATCAATCAAGTCGCCACCCTCAACCTCTTTCAGATGGCCAGCGGCAGCGGTAAAGAGATCGCATTTCCGTCGTGTTTGAGCGCGGAGTGTTACCACCTCATCGTCGGCGAGGTCGAATACTCAAACCTTCATGGGAGCATCACGCTGCGTAGCGACCGTGTACTGTCCACTGGCTCGACGGTTGAGCAGCTCGTTGCACGGTTTGCTGCGCTGACCAAAGAAGCTATCGACGAGCTCAGAACATTTCCGGTGCTTGTTGCGGCAGAAAACGATAACTATGGCAGCGCTAGCGAGGAACAGATAGCGCGTATTGGATTCCTGACCGACGTGAGAATCCTTCGCTCAGGCATTCGTGTGGAGTGCTTCGCGATCGATACCGTCCCGCAACAGGTGATCAACGATCTGCTCAAAGAGTTGGACCTGTGGGGCAATAGCCGATTCAACGAGCTCAACCAGACGCACTGGGCCCTGAAGAACGTGGATCTCCTGGGTGTTCTGGGAGCTGCAAGCGCCCCGATGAAGGGCCTCGCCAAGGCACTGTGGGGAGGCAGATCATGACGAACGACGTCAACGAACCTTGGGTGAATCTAGAACAAGTCGCTGATCATCTGACGGTCAGTAAGGACACCATCCGTAACTGGATCAAAGATGGGCTTTTGCCTGCCTACCGGGTCGGCAAGATGTACAAGTTCAAGCTCTCTGAAGTGGACCGGTGGGTGCGTGAAGGGCGACTGGACTTGGAGGCCAAACAATGAGCGCTCGCAGTGACAAGATGACCGCCGCCATCGAGCGCATCACTCTCAACCAGGCCACCTTCACCGGCCAGGAAATCAGGCCTACCTACATTAACTTCATCTTCGGCAAGAACGGGACTGGTAAGAGCACTATCGCCAGGGTGCTAGGTGAGGGTTCAGGCGTGACATGGCACGGTGGAAGCGCGCAGGCCGGCATGCCGGTGCGAGTGTTCAACCGGGACTTCATTAGCCGTAACATCAGCCGACTTGATGGGCTTGCCGGTGTTTTCACCCTGGGCGAGGAAAACAATGAAATCAACCGGCAAGTCGCTGAGCTACGCACAAAACAGCAGCAGGCCGATGATGAGGCTGAAGCGCTTGGGCAGGAAGCAATCGAGATTGGGAAGAAACTCACCCAACTGCGCTCAGCGTTTGAAGAACAGTGCTGGAGCGTCACACAGGATCTGCGCTTACAGATGCCATTTGCGTTTAATGGGGTACGCGGCAGCAAACAAAAGTTCGCTGACTACGTGCTCGCTCAGACCACGTCAGTCGACCATGACCTCAAGGCGCTTCTCGCGCAGTACCGCCTCGCCCATGACAGCAGCGCCACTCAATGCCGCATGCTAGATGACATCGAGGTGCACACCCCCGATGAGACGATTTTGTCGAGCGTGTCAGATTGTTTGTGTATGAGGATCTGATGAAAGGATTCGATTATGACTATGACACGTGATGAGAAGACCCGCCCGGCTGGCGCTGATGTTGTTGCTGAGCTGAAGGCTAGTGGTGCTTTAGACGATCTTTTTGCTCGCATTGATTCGGGCCAGATCGAGCTGACTGGTGATGGGGGTATGATCCCGGCGCTGATTAAGGAAGCCTTGGAGCGCGGCTTGGAAGCTGAGATGACCTCACACGTGGGATATGAGCCTCGCGATCGGCAGGCTAAGGCTGAAACGGATCGGCCTGTTAATGCGCGTAACGGCTCGTATACCAAGACTGTGGCGAGCGAGGTTGGGGATATTGAGTTAACGATTCCTCGGGATCGTGAAGGCTCGTTTACCCCTAGGCTGGTGCCGAAGGGGTCACGGCGCCTCGGTGGGCTGGATCAGATGATTATCAGCCTGTATGCCGGGGGAATGACGATCCGTGATATCCAGCATCATTTAGCTAAAACGATCGGGACGCAGCTGTCGCATGAGACGATTTCGACTATTACTGACGCGGTCTTAAAGTCGGTGACCACCTGGCAGGAGCGTCCCTTGGAAGAGTTCTACCCGGTGATCTATCTTGATGCGATCCGGGTTAAGGTCCGTGATCAAGGCCGAGTGCGCTCTAAAGCTGCTCATATCGCGGTGGGAGTCGATTTGGAGGGTATCAAGCACGTGCTGGGTATCTGGGTCGACGATAATGAAGGAGCGTCATTTTGGGCTTCCGTGTGTGCCCAGCTGGCTAACCGGGGTATTCGCGATGTGCTGATCGTGTGCTGTGATGGGCTGATGGGCTTGCCTGAGGCTATCGAGGCCACCTGGCCTAACTCGCTGGTCCAAACCTGTGTTGTTCATCTGATCCGGGCCGCGAATCGGTTCGTGGCCTACCAGGATCGCAAGGCCGTCTCGGCCTCGTTGAAGACGATGTACACTGCCTCTAGCGAGCAGGCAGCTCGCAGCGCGTTCGAGGCCTTCGCTGCTTCTAACCTCGGTAAAAAATACCCCTCAGCGGTTGCGACCTGGGAAAACGCGTGGGAGCGCTTCACCCCGTTTTACAGTTCCCACCCGCGTTACGCAAGGTCATCTACACGACTAACGCTATAGAGTCGTTGAACTATCAGCTGCGTAAGGTGACGAAGAATCGCGGCCAATTCCCTACCGATGAGGCGGTGGTCAAACTATTATGGCTAGCCATCTGCGATATCGAAGACACCCGAGCCCGTCAGCGAGCCAAAGACCAAGGCAAAGCCGCCGCAGAGCGTAAAGGCGCGGGTCGACTAATCGAAGGGCAGGTGACAACGAACTGGAAACAGGCCCTGGCCCAACTAGCTGCGGCCTACCCCGACCGCATGAACCCCTACCTATAAAACAACCTCTTCATACACAACAAACTTGACAAGCTCATTTTGTCTGAGCCGATCGTCAGCAGCGTTGAAAGCGAGTATGCGCGTTTCCTATCGAAACTGAACGCGGCGGACTGGGTGCGCCACGGCCACGCCCACTACTCCCAGACCGCCGGAACTACTTGCCCCTACTGCCAGCAGACCCTGCCCACGGACTTCGAACAGACCCTCAAAGCCTGTTTCGACACCGAATACGACCGCAAAATCCAAGCCCTGGACACCTTTAGCCGCACCTACAAGCAAGCAACCGCAGCGATAGAGCGGATGCCGCTTTCACGCGATCTGGGCCCCATGCCAGAGCAGGCTGACCTAAGCACCTACGACACCCTTGTCACCGCTATCAAAGACAGACTCAGCAGCAATCTCAATCAGATCGACAACAAGCTCAACGCCCCCAGCACCACTGTGACGCTCCAGCCTCTCGGAGAGCTGGTGGACCAGGTCCGTAACACTGTCAGCACGATCAACGCCGCGATCTCAGAACACAACGCCACTGTCGCCAATCAACAAACCCGCAGACAAGAATGCGAAGTGAAAGCCGGTCAGGTCGTCGCCCATATGCTTGACCAGCAGATCCGCCGCTACACCGAAGAAAAAGATGAACTAACCGAGAAGCAACGCAAAGCCCGCGCGCTCGAGCAAGATGCGAAAACGCGAGCTAGCAACGCTCTGAGGGACATCCACCGGCTTGAAGAGACCGCCGTGAACACCACAGCGGTTATGAACCGGATCAACGAACACCTGCGTCGGTCAGGTTTCCAAGGATTCCGCCTGATCGCACACCCAAGCCACAACGGCAACTACCAGGTCGTCCGTGACAGTGGCAATATCGCGCAGGAACTATCCGAAGGCGAACAAAACTTCATCGCCTTCCTCTACTTCTACTTCCTTCTCCAAGGAAGTACTCAGCCTACTAGTACGGCGAGCAAGGCTGTGGTCGTTATCGATGACCCTGTATCCAGCCTGGATACGGATGCCCTCGATATCGTGGCCTCGCTGGTGCGAGGGCTCATTAGCGACTGCTCCAACCTCGCGAACCCAACCTATCGTGGACCAGACGACAGCCTGATTGAGCAAATGTTCATCCTGAGCCACAACCCATATTTCATGGACGCGGTCAGCCGCACGCGCGTCAAGGACTACCGATATGTCTCGTTGTTCCACCTGACCAAGAAAAACAACCAGTCCACGGTAAACGCTTGCGTGCGGCAGTCGGCAACCGCGCCGACAGAACTGGAGAACTACTCGCCAGTGATGAACGCGTACGCCGCCATGTGGCAGGAATACCAGGAAGTCACAAGTCCACACGCATTGCTTGCGATTTGTCAGAGGATCCTGGACCACTACTTCCTCCACATCACCGGCCACAGCGCGCACAGCCTTACCAGTCAGATATTGGAAGTCAATCGGGATCGCTTCATCACCCGACTGCCTGATGGCAGTGAAGATGCGACAGCGTTGCAACACGCGCAAGCACTCCTCGCCCGCCTGGACACTAACCTCGGTGTTTCAGCCTTTGACGATGTCTACGCCAGTACCGAACTCAACGAACCCCAGTGCAGGCTTGCCTTCGAAACGATCTTCCAAGCTATGGGGCAAGGCCAGCACTTCGAGATGATGACCGGTCAAAGGGGGGGGCACCCCTGACACGGTGACAGTCGCAACTATCCCAGAGCGTTGCGTAACAGTCCTAACAAGCGGCGGAGGACCGAAGACTGAAGGACCTCCAACGGCCTCCCCACACGCGATCCTGCAAACAGGCTATCGGAAGCAAGCTCGCACACCTCGTGCCCGCGGCACTTACCGACGGCAAGATTGACATCGCCGCCCTCCAGGCCGCATTAGCGCTGACACGGCAACTGACGGCGAGCACTCAGGCAGTTCTGGCTGAGCAAGAGCCAAGCTACCCATGCGGTCCAGACAGCCCTCCACCGCCAGTCCTACACCAGACTGGAATAGGTCCCTGAACTGCCACATCGCAGGACATGTTGTGATTGACGACGACAACCTCGAAGTCCTCAAGATCTCAGACCGCTACTGGAAGAGGATATGACCTGCATCCATCTGGCCTACGACGCAGAACGCTGAGTCGCCTATATACAACAACTCTCAGTCGAGGGTATCGAGGCAAGCTCCGGTCTGTCCGCAGACACCAGGCGCTCGAGCCCAGATAGGGCACGGATGCCCCTTGCTTGCTCGACGAGACCGGGCACCAAGAACCGTTGACAAGTGATATGAATCATGTATGCTGTCAATTAGGGCATGCACAACTTGGCACCGTCGCCAGGTTTCTGCCGTAGCCGACGAGACGCTCTCCGTCCGGCGATTGTGATTTGAAATGCGACGGCGGAGATAGTGCTATGGCGTATAGAGAAAGCGGACAAGTCTTCTTGCTCGCCGAACAAGCATTAAGCGAGTTTGGGCGTCAATTCACTTATATACTCGTGCCTTATGTGCTCGTAAAAATATACAGCGCGAGTGCTGGAGATCTCGCCGCCATTAGTACCGTGGCGTCCGTCACTGCAATGATTGCGTCGGCCATTACGGCCTACATTGCAAGGAGGATCAGGACAGTACAGCTGGCGGTCGGAGGATGCCTAATTACTATGGCATGCCTAATCTGCGTGTGGGCCGCGACACTCCAAGGGTGGCCTCTCGCTACCGTAGTCCTATTATACCTGCTTGTAACGCTGGTTTCGTCGACATATTCGGTCGGAATTGTCGTTGCCGTCACAGAAGTCGCAAAGTCAGATAACGACTATCTTATTCTGAATGGTCGCCGAAACCTGGTGCAATCTACTGCGTCGATTCTTGGCCCTTCGCTCGTTGGCGCTCTAGTCGTTATGGTCGAGGCGCCTCGGCTATTCCTCGTTGATGCTCTTGCATCTCTAGCTTCTGCTCTGGTGTTCCTGCGGATACTACGCGGGAGCAACGTCGATCGTCACGAGTCTGAACACGCGGCTACGGAAGCCACGGGACGCTGCCGACCATCGTTACGCGGGCACTACGTTGCAGCAAGAACAACCCTGACAAGATGGGCGTCCATTCAAGGAGTGATCGCAGGCCTACTGGCACCCGCATTGATCACGTTTTGCCGCAGACTAGTCATGACAATTCTTCCGGTCATACTGATCGCAGACTTCGGGGCGACCTCGATAGAATATGGCATTGTCTACAGTGCAGGAGGAGTGGGATATCTCATCGCGGCATCATTCTGCTCTTGGCGAGCCAAGGGCAATGAGAGCTTGAAAAGGAGCATGTCTGCCGCGATACCGTTTGGTGTCGCTTGCTTGAGTGGACTCATGCTGATGGTGCTTGGAGACAGTACCGCACATATTGTTGGAGCTTGTCTGTTCACGGCAGGGTCCGGCGCATTCGGGCTTGTCGTTGACGTTCTCATCACCACCCATCGGCAGAAAGCCTTGGATCTCAGAGACCTAACGAGTGTCACAAGTCTATCGGACGCAATTGAAACGGCAGGAATGCTCTCGGCCGCTGTAGCATCAGGCATTTTTGCTGCAATTTGGGGACCGAGAGTAGTTGCTTGCATTGCCGCTTTCGCATACCTCGTCATGGTCGTTCTGGTAGCCCGAAAGACAATCTTGACGAAGGCCTTGGAGCGCATATGACCACCGATCACGAACTCTGTATATATCCGATAACGGCAGCCGCGTTAGGTGAGTCCACAACAATTGACGCTACGCTGCCGCATTGGGTGCGAGAAGCTAGCCAGGCGGCGGGAGAGGTGATAGTTGTTCATGTCAGGCCATCAAAATACGAACCTATTGGCAGCCGCTACGACAACGTGAGAAATGTCGAATGCGATAGTCTATGGGAGTTTATCGCGTCCCTTAAGTCGAGATATCCTGACCGTACGGCGACCATTGGAGATGCGCTAAGCATTCCAACAACCGGATACCTGCGCATGGTAGCCCATGTAACAAGAAGGCATGATATTACGTTTGCTCGGCGGTTAAGATTTCGTAATCACGAGCATATGCAAGGACGGACCGGTGTCGACTGGGCGGATCTCGTTGAAACCGAGCGTGTTGCACTCGAGAATAGATGGATGCAGCAAGGGCTAAGTCCGGAGTTGGTCGCAGGGGTATATGGCGAACTTGGAAACTTGACCATGCACACAGACGGCCTCACTGAGATAGCTGAATACTTGCGCCCGTTCCCGCGTGGAGATTGGTACCTCACTCAGGCGATATCTACCGCCGCCGGTCTACTTGGATACCACATGAGTTATCTCCCGAATGTAGGGTGCGTCGATGTTCGAACGAGATACCGCATAGATTTCAGTGGAGAGTCGGAGGCTCGATCGCTCCTATCGTCGAAACTCTCGAGCACACCATTCAAGTATCTAAATATGTACTATGAGGGACTGATCTCTTTCGAAGGCCTATTCGCTGATGTTGAGGTGAGATGAGGTACATGGAGGGTCGAATTATTGTATTTGAAGGCATATATTCGCTTGGAAAATCAACGCAGATTAGGAACTTGTCTGCTGAGTTGGCGCGCAGGGGTATCGAGCATGTCTGCACCTCCTGGAACTCGTCTGCTCTGTTATCAGAGTGGATGCTAGAACAACGCATCGCCGGCCGCTTGCACGGAAGCGTACTGACGCTATTGGAATTGGCCGACTTTGCGGAGCGATGGTTCGGGCAGATCGAACCCTTATGGCGGTCCGGCGTTCATGTGATCGCGGATCGATACCTATACACCGCGGTCGCTCGAGGACTTGTCCGTGGCGTTGAATGGGATCAGACCGTGATCCAAGGCTTACTTGCGCTCGGCCCAAGACCGGATCTTACCTTCCTCTTTCAAGCCGCACCTCAAGTGTCTCTCGAGCGTAGGCTAAGAACGGAACGGAGCATGCAAGGCTATGTTAGTGGGAGTGACTTCCTAAACACAGGAACAGTGGAGGAGAACTATGTTGAATATCAGAGTCGAATAGCTGAGACGTACGGCCTTTTGGTCCAAGACGCGGTTTGTATTGATGCATCCTGCAGTCAAAGTCAAGTCTGGGAACGCGTTAAACAAGAAAGCTTACGAATTCTCGATCCCGACGTCTAGGAGGAACGTATTATGACCGAACGGGAAAGGCGAGCGGCACAGTGCGCAAGGTCCTTGCAGCATTGGAAAGAAATTCTTGAGTTCGCGATTGAACGAAAGTGGACGATTTTGCGATGTGAGGAGGTGTTATCTAGAAGCGAGCCTCTGGATGGGCAGACGATGGTCCTTCGTCATGACATTGATCTGAACCCGCTCAAGGCGCTTGCTATGGCTCGGGTGGAACATTCGCTCGGTATCACCTCTACGTACTTTATCCGGCTGCACGCAAATGAGTACAACGGACTAAGCCATGAGAATCTGTCGATCTTGCATGAGTTAGTTCGGATGGGACATGAGATCGGGCTACACGCCGAACCCGTTGACGTGCGCCTAAGCTCGGGGCTTGACTCGACTAAGTCAATTCTCTTCGGATTGGACGTATTGACTGCAATTGCAGGACGGCCAGTCGGCATCGCATCGCATGGCGACATCACGCCGGACAACAACCTTGACTACTTTGATAAGGTTGACGTGAGAACGCTGGGTGCCCTGTATGAAGCGTACGATGATTATGCGTTGAAGCTCTTTTCGAACTCTCGCTACGTAAGTGACGGCCACATCTGGGAATGGCGATTGTTTAGGCAAGGTGAGCCCGTTCAGGATGCTCGGTGTTTGCACGAGCATTTGTTTGATGTGGATGGACCGATCTACGCTTTGACGCATCCTCATTTCTGGTACAGCAGCCATGCCTTGGTCTCTTACCGCTAGGTCTGACGGTGATATCGGTAGTGATTGCCGCTCGTGCAGATTCCACGCGGCACGGCACCAGTAGGCTTAGGCTCGTTCTTGACTCTCTTGAACGCCAGACGGTCGCCGGTGATTGTTATGAGGTCATAGTCGTAGATGACCATAGCGACCCACCGCTGGCGGACGCGATTGCGGCCAGGTCGTTGCCTATTTCCGTTCTTTGTCCAGACAAGACGGGGATGGTGTGTGCGTTCAACTTCGGAATCGAGCATGCGAAGGGCGACTTGGTACTGCTCGGTTTGGACGATGAGATACTTTCGCCGGGCGCACTCCAGGCGCACATGATCGCGTACGAGGGGAACGGGCGCCATATCGGCGTTGGGCGAGCTCGTCTATACCCTTCAATCGCGGCACAAAATGACATCTACGTGGATCCACTCCTCAGGGATGGATTCCTCCGGGAAACCTTCGACCAGATTTGGGATGCGAGCGTCGTAGACCGGCGGATCTGGGAATTTGAGAGCGTGCTAGCGAGTCCGAGTTTTCCGCGACTTGCATCCTCATATCTTGGCATGCGATTCGGGAATCACACGATTCCGATGTCCTTCTTTGAGCGATATGGTCTTCTTGATGAGAAACTGCAGCGTTATGGGGGATGGAACGTCGATATTGATTTAGGTCTGAGGATCCAAAGCTCGGACTACGAGTTTTGCTTGGTTTCGGAGGCGAGGTCAATCAACCTACCACATCCGCGTCACCAGTTGTCCATTAGAGAGGCCTTTGGCGCATGGAGCTACCTGATCCGAAAACATGGCTGCATTGAGTTGCTGCCGATGATGTCATATTTCGACGGTGATTACAGCATCGCGGATATTGAAGAGTCGATTCAGTGCATGCGAACCGAGTTGGAGTGCGCGCGAGCATGAATATCGCGAGCAGGTGGTCAGCAGATGATTCCATTGATGCGCCCCTCATTGGGAGATTGGGAAGTTTCGGCGGTTCGTGCCGTCATTTACAGTGGCCAATTCAGAGGCGGATGGTATAACTCTGCCTTGGAATCGGTTGTGGCTGGGTCGCTAGGAATGGAGGCGGGAACGACGGCTGTCACCGCGACGGCCGGGTTGTGGGCACTGCTTTCGTCACTTGGATGCGGACCGGGAAAGGAGGTTGTCGTTAGTAATGTGACCTGTCCCTCGGTGGCCCAGGCGATACTCCTAACGGGCGCCAAGCTGGTACTCGTCGATAATGATCCGGTCTCTCATCAGGTCGATTCTGCTCAAGTTGTCAGTGCGTTGAGTTCGGCAACATCGGCAGTGGTCAGCACATACGCGTTTGCGATGCCGTATGACAATAGTGCGCTTCGGCGTCAACTCGCGAATAGAGGGATAGCGGTAATAGAGGACCTCGCAGGCCTTGAAGGTTCCACGGTATTTGGTCGTCCTGTTGGTCACTCGGCTGCGTACTCGATTCACAGTTTCGGCCCTACAAAGATGATTACAGGCGGAACAGGAGGCATGGTGTGCGGCGATGCTGGCACTGTCGCCAGTTGCCGTGAGTTCTTGTCGGGCGGCTACGAACTCGGGTCGAAGCACTCGTTGCCGGCTGGCGCTCCTCGATCCTGGTTGGAGGTTGGTGAAACGGCGTTGGACTTGGAACTGAACGAGATGAACGCCGCGATCGTTCTGACGCAACTAGCTCGCATTGACGAGTTGTTGGCGGCTCGACGAACACATGCCAGTAGGTACATCGAGAACCTCGCCGGGCTTGAGGGCGCATCGATCTTCTTACCTGAACCTCATTGCGCCCCCTCGTGGCTGTACATGCCATTGATTTGTCAAGCGCCGGACTGGAATGCAGTTCGCTTTATCGAATATATGACAGAGCGAGGAATTCAGGTGAGGCGATACTTCCGACCTTTGTCCTCATTTCGACATTTCAGGCAGCGGGCTCGGTGCACAGAGGCCGGGCTTCGCCATTCTGAAGGTTCCGCAACGGATACCGTGCTCCTTCCGATCTACCCAGATCTCCGCAGCGAGGAAATCGACTACATTTGCGAAACGATCTTTCGATATGCGAATACAAGGGTGGGAAGATGAATTCGTTCGTGGCTCAGCAGCCTAGATACCTTCCTTGGGTAGGCTTCTTCGAGCGTGCACTCATTGCCGATTATGTCGTAATTCAAGATGACCTCCAATTCGTCAGGCAGGAGTACCAGTCCCGCACAAGAGTGGCGGATCGTAACTCGCTGGGATGGCGCTGGCTTACGGTTCCGATACATGCGAAATTTGGGCAAGCTATTAATGCCGTGTTTCCTGTGGATAATGGGTGGCATTTTCACCATCGGAACATTTTGCACTATAATTATAGTGCCGAGGTAGGTTGGCGTGCAGTATACGACCTTATTGAAATCGTATTTGAGCATCGATTTGAGTCGCTTGCGGAGTTGAATGTCGCACTCATTCGTCGCATCTTCGACATGCTCGATATCTCGGCGACACTGGTGCTCGAGTCCGAATTGAATCTGCCAAAGTTTTCCACGCCGGATTCGCGATTGATCTCTCTTGCTGAGACTCTGAATTGTTCGAACTATATTTCGGGCCAAGGCGGGCGGAATTATCATCGCGAGGAAGAATGGTCAGACTCTATCGCGCGTTGGGTGTGGCATGAGCCCGAGTTGCGTCGGTATGACAGAGGTAGTAGTCCCTGGATTTCAGGTCTTAGTATCATTGACATGTTGGCATATTCGTCAAATCCGGCTGGCTTGTTGCGGTCTCGCGGTTAGTGTTCCCCGCCAGGCCGGGTATGTTCGCTTGTAGGCCATGACCAGTAGGTCATCCTGCAATGAGAGTGCGGTGTTGGCGAATGGAAGGCAGCCGATGGCAGGCTCCGATTGTCGTGTGGTTGGACTGTCGGTTTTGAAGTGGAGATCAGCCGGTTCTGATTCTCAGGACCACATCTGCTCTTAGGCTAGTTCAGCGTGCCGTTGATGCGCGAATGCCACTGCCGACGACGACGGTGATTATTCGGTCATGGGATCAGCGGGTCTTGTATACCCAGGATGACTCGGCGAATTTGGGCGCTTGATGAGGTGTGACGGGGTTTGAGTTCGGCTTTTGGTGCTGGAGAGCTCATCGCAGCGGTCACGGTCACTTAGGGGATGTGGTTGGGGAGAGGGATTGGGTAGGCATGTTAACGGCTCCCGCTGCTGTGGGCACACCACCCGATTGCCTTATGTGGGTAGGCGTAAAGGAGTTCGGATGCAGCCACATCAATCCCCACGGTTGGGTCAGCAGCGAGGGGCTCCTGGGGCCTTCCGGTAGTTGAACAACAGGTGGAATACGACGTAGGTGTTCTTGGATTGCAGATCAGCGTGAACGTCGTCAATGTTGGGGCCTCAACGAGCAAAAATGCGTATGTTGCGCCCCAGCCCGTAAGATGGCTTCGCGGTTGAAGAACTCGTCGCCGTTGTCACAGTCAAGACCACAAATATGAAACGAGATGGCTTGTAGGGGGTGTTCCGGGCCTGCCATGATGCGAACGTTGGCGTTGCCGCGCAGGAGTTCCAGGTGATCCCGTCCGATAGCCCCGTGATCAATGTTTGGGTTCAGGCGTGCTGCCAGATACGGTCAGCACACGCCAGCCATCGCGGCCATTTCAATGAATCTGGGCTCATCCTTACCTTGGTGACCCGCTTTGCGGATGGTGATGGACTGACACGGCAGCTGCCCGCAACGAGTTGCCCTGATTACTGTGAGTTCCAGAGGCTGATTCTAGATTGCCAAGTGGCTATCAATCGTTGCCGTGCTCATGGCCGTCGGTTTAGCGTCCACGCAGAGGATGAGTCATCATGGTGATCAACGAGTAGGCAATGATCTATAGGAGAAGCGTTGCATCAGTATGTTTGACTGACAACGCACCTCCCTTACGAAGGGCCAATATTCAGTGGCACACGCGCCAACACCGGGCGCGCGGCCTGCGAACACTTGCGGGCACGATCCGAGTGCACGTGGAGACGAATATCGCCCTCGTGCCGGATCATTGGGCTGCTTCAACACGCCTGCCAGCTGACGGAGCCAAGCATGTCGCATCACGGAGACGGTCGAACATTCAGCCCTATTGTGCCTTCGCGCGATTCTGCGGGGCCCCTGGAGCGACCGCAATGTCGCCTCCACTGTGATGCTCATAGCGACAAGATCGTTGTACATGAACGCCCATTGCGTGCTCCAACCAATACGGGCACGTGAGTCGCCGCTCGCTCGATCTACGCAAGGTGCGCCGAACTATTGACCTCCCACGGTACTCACGGTAACCTAGTGATGTCTCTAACATCGCATTCAAGGAGGAGTGCAACATGGACACGATCGTGAACTCAACCGAGACGACTGTCGCCGATGAGAACCTGACTACCGAGGAGATTGAAGCACTCCGCGAGTTGCTTGCGACTCCGACGCTTCCTGAAGTCCCAACCATGAACGAGAAGACATTTTGACGTGAGTGTCTGCGACGCTCCGACCGGACTGTCGGAGCGCGTCTTGTCTCATCTCGGCACCGATGCGGCCTGTGTTGTCCTAGTCGGCAGTCAGGTGGCGGGATACGGTCATGCGCGGTCAGACATCGACGTGTATGTGTTTTCAAACGTGAGGGACAAGTTCACAGACACGCTCAACCACGACGGCCAGCGTATTGATCTTGAACATTTTAACGCCGGTTGGCTGCGCGATTTGTTCTCGTTGTTTAGAGACGTTGAGGCTAGTCCTGGCTCTGCGTTGAAACTGGATCTTGGTTCGTCGACATGGGCATCGCTGCTGCGCCTAATGTGCGGCCAGGTCATCCACAGTTCTGAGGCGTTCTCTGACCTCGCGCGCGACTTGGCGAGCCTGCGGCGACGAATTCTCGAGTGTTTTGGCTTGATCACCACATGGGAGGTGGTCACAGCATCTGAGGATTTGGTCGGATTTCAAGAGGATTCGGACGTCATAAGTTTCGCTGCTTTGGAGAATACTCTCGTTTGGCGTTGCCTCGATGTCCTGATGGCCCTCCGCGATCAGCCATTTCCTGGTGACAAATGGCGCGTTGCGAAGTTGCGTCAGTCGGAATGGTCCCAGTGTGTCGAATGGCCGTTAATGCCGTTTTGGGGTGACTTTAGACGTCTACAGGTGCTGAATTACTGTCTCCAGATTGAGCTATGGGGACCAATCCGATTTCGTCCAATAGTAACCGAGTGCGTCGGTTTGTTGGGCCGCTTGCCGCAGGCGCCGGTCAGTTCATGCCGCCCAGCGCCCGGCGTCCTAAGCTTTGGTGGTGACGATGGCCTCCGTTTAGTGGATACACGCTCGCTATTTGAGCGGCAGTCTGAATTGCAGATCTCGTCATATCTCCTATCGGTGCTCGCGTTCATGCTGGCTACTGGATGCGGACCGGAACATGCCCTTATTCGCCTTGGGTTTAACCAATCAAAGATTCTGGATGCAGTCAATGCGCAATTGCGCCTGCTGAGCGATCTCGGATTCGTAGAGGGTGGATTGCGATAGATGCTTCTCCAGCGAATTCAGGAGGTCCTGGCGTCACCTCAGAGAACGCTATCTGAGAAGAGTGAAGACATTGTCAGGTATATACTTCAAGATCGGTATGCCGATTTTATTATACCGCAGGAGTTAATGAATTCTTGCGTTAAATCCGTATATGGCACTCTATCTGCTGCCTCGGGATCTTCGCTGAAGCAAGCGATAACAATATTGAGTTACTGTACGGCACTCTTGGCGGACAACGGCTTCAACAACGATGGATCGCAAGTAGAGTCGATCTGGTTTCATGCAGGTTCGATAGTGGTGAGCCCCTACCGAGGCTGTAGTTTTGGCTGCGTCTACTGCTTTAGGCCGACGGCGGCACCGATACCGACGGTTGATTCGCAACTCGCCGACGGTGTAGTGGTGCAGGTGCACGACGAGCTCGAGTTGCTCAAGTTAGCACTTCGATCTCCGAAAAGAATCCCCGGAGTTACGCAGCTCTGCTTGCACTCCGCTACGACCGACCCATTCTTGCCAACGACTCGAATGTCGACCCGTTCAATGCTTATGTACCTCGAGCAGAATTCGGTCGAAGACTTGATCATCCTGATTACGAAGGCACCTCTTTCTAAGGATGATATTTCGTTTCTCTCTGACTTGAAGAAGATTCGTATCGCACTCTTTCTAGATTACACTGGTGCGGATGGCCGAATGGAACGAATGAGTGGTCACACGAATGTTCGAGAAGCGCGATGGCGTGCGCGAGATCGGATCTTGGAAGAGCGACCTGAATGTGTAGCTCTCGCTCACTATTGCCGGCCAGTGGTTGAAGGATGGAACGATACGTATGTTCAGATTGCTGATGCGCTTCGCTTTGGAGAGCCATTGGGCATATCTGTAATTGGCGGATTGGTGGCAGTTCCGGGGATTGAAGCTGCGGCGCGAGCGAGAGGCCTGCCACTTCCTGCGATGGATCAAATTGAGGGGCGTAAGGTCTTCCCGGCAACACTTGAAGCTCGTATAGCCGCAATCCACGAGGAACTGCAACTCTCGAGCATACTGGTCAAAGATCAGGCTTGCGCTTTGACATTAATGGCTCGGATATTCACGGGCCGTGCAGAGGCGAATACGGAAGCGATTCGGCGTTACGATGATGTCCTTGGAAGGGAAAGACCGATCTGTATGGCTCGCTGCGATGAGCGCCAGATCGAAAAGTGCGTCGAGGGTGGTTCGCTTACCAGCGTCGAACTTTTCAAAGTTGCCGCAACTCTCGGGATTGATCCATCATCACTCCGTCTTTCGAATGACGGTCGGGTAATCTATACAGATTCGTCACTCAGTGCAAGTCAGCGCGACTGTTTGGTTGCCTATACGAGAGTACCAGTGATAGGAGAATAGAGTGACGTCCAAATTTGATACGCTCCGCAATAAGACCGTTCTTGTTACGGGTGGTGCCGGCCTCGTCGGCAGCCGGATTGGTAAGTTCCTCAAAGGCTGCGGCGCCCACACAATATGTATCGATCCTCTCGACGCGTACCACTTTGATTATCGTAGACTATTCGAAGCCGATCGCTATTATGATGAGATCATCGTCGAATACTTACATTCTTACACGTCGCTGCGTGCGCTAATGCACAACGTTGACTTCGTTGTTCATGCTGCGGCGTGCGCTGACGTAGCCGAGTGCACGCACAACCCCGTCCGCGCTTCGGAAATGAACCTGATGGCCGCGGCCACGCTGTTCGATGCGATGCGTAATGCATCAAGCTGTTCGCGGATTGTGGTTGTTTCCTCTGCTAGTGTTTATGGTTCTGGCGGCGATGGAATCGTCTGGAAGGAGTCAGCGTCTCATTCGCCGATATCGTCGTATGCAAACGCTAAGGTCTGGCTCGAGAATGAAGCTCGCCTGCGTTCACGGGAAAGTGGGTTCGAGGCGGTCATACTCCGATATTTTTCTGTCTATGGTCAACCCCAGCTTCCAAAGATTGGGAGCCACTCTTGGTGCGTCGCCACTTTTACGGCCCGCGCACAATTGGGGTTGGACCTTTGCCTACATGGGGGTGGGCATCAGGTTAGGGACTTTGTTCATGTTGACGATGTTGCGCGAGCGACTGTGCTGGCCCTCGTCGGCGAGAATTGCGCCGGGCAGACGTTGAATGTGGGTACCGGTGTAGGAACGACTGTTCGGTCTGTTGCGGAACGGATTCGTGCACTCTATGGAGGTGAACCGCGGCTTGTGAATACAGGTGTCCCCACTGGTGATCCGCTTGGCGGCATCGCCTGCACAGGGAAGGCTAAGTCAGTGCTCGGTTTCGAATCTCAGATTCCTTTCGAACTCGGTCTCCGGCAGTATGTGGACTGGTTCAGGAATGCCGAACTCCCCGAAGCTGTGTTCAAGGCTGTCGAATACTGACGTGCATTTCGTTGCGTTGATGCATTGACGTGATTTGGTCGGTGCTGTTGGTGATGTTTCTATAGAGAGATCCGTTGCCTTTGGCGTTCGCCGTCCAGAGGGATCGATATGGCCTTGACGTTGTCGAGGAGCCCATATGGGTGCGATGTGCTTTGCGTCGTGATGTATGTCGCACGCTCGACCCGGCTCGTTACATCTCTTTTCGTGTGCCGCTTCGCGTCAAGTAGGGACGTTCGATGGTTTCGTTAGCGGAGCATTGGTCGCGGTGGCTGCACGGTTAGAGCGAGTGTTGGGAGCGCGGTGGCTGGCGTTGTCTATGACGTGTGCAGTATGGGTTCATCGGCTATTGGTTGTGTGCATTTCTGTACATCTGCGAGTTTGCGAGCACAGTGGGGGGCGAGGTCTTTGAAGCCTGACGTCCCCCGCGCCGGTTCGGCTAACACGCGCCGGAGGATACCGGATCCGAACCATCGCAACGGGGTGGGTGCTAGTGACCGCGACATAGTCACGAGTTCTAGGACGGATTGTGATGCGCGACCGTACGCCCTGATACGCCAACGCAGTGGATTCCAAGGACCACACCCGACACACCCAGTAGTCCCAATACGATCCCACGAGGGGACTTGGGTGCGATGCTAGTTGCAAGAATGGGGTTACCTGGAATGGAGGTCTGCGGGCTAGAATCCCGCCGAATCACAAGTAGAATCGGTCGGGTCGGTTATTAAATATGGAGTCTAGGGCTCCACTATGACCTCGGATTTGATAAGGCCGGGGTTGCGTTTGGCGAGTATGCCCTTGGGGGCCTAAATTTCGGCGTGCGTTGGTGAGTTCACGTTTTGCCTAGTCAGACGCTGATTCAGGGCAAAGAAAACCCTCCCTCGAGTGAGGCGGGCTTGGCTAAGCGGAACATTTCTACAAGTTGATGGCGATTGCGCGTCCGTCGCGGAAGAAGAACTCAATGGCCCCTCCCCTGACGATGGCGTAGTCGATCAGGGCCGTCCAGTGGGTTGGCTGAGAATCCCCGATCGGCGCGCTGAAGAGTTGATTGTAGGTGGCGAGGAAGACACTCAGTTTAACGGGCGCAAACCGCACCGTTCAGGATTAACTCATTTCGGGCTTGACCCTCCAGTAACTGGAGGGCTCATACTCGAATTAAGCGGTGGATCGCCGCGCAGAAAGCGAAGCCTAAGGCGGAGGAGCGACATGAGTATCAGTATTGGGGAGTTTTCCCACAGCACCGGAATAAACATAAAGACGCTACGGTACTACCACGACATTGGGCTGCTTGAAGCCGCCCGGGTCGATGAGTTTAGCGGGTACCGCTACTATCGAGCCGAACAGTTGGCGCAGGCCGGGCTGATACGGTTACTGCGGGCTGCAGGGATGGGGATTTCCGAGATGCGGCAGGTGCTGACTCATCCACATGAGCTCAGCAAGCAGTTGGCGGCTCGGCGCACTCAAATGCAGATTCAGCGTCGGCTTGAGGACTGGGCTTTAGAGCGAGCTGCCATGTGGAGCGCCGATTTGCAGCGCGTCAATCCGGTACTTGAACGGCATGCCGGACGACTGCACTGGGCAGGGGTCTCGACCGTGGTGGACACCGCCGACTTGGAGCAGAAATTAGCGTCGGCAGACGAAGTGCTGCCGCAACTGGAACGGGATTTGCTGGCTCTGGTGGAGACCTTGCGAAGAATCTTTGACGCCGATTCGGGTCACGAGACTCCCGGCGACAGGGCAAATGCCACTCAGTCGAATGAAGGGGCAGAATTTGGCGAATTTATAGCGAACTCTTGGACGAGTTTCCATGTCGATAAAGTCAAGCCATCACGCGTGTTCATCGCGCTGTGCTTTGCCATTCCTAGCCCACTACCGGCTGGTTTTGGTGCTGGTGAGCAGATTGCATCCGATATTGTGTCAGGGATTCTGCCCGAGCGCACCGAGGCCTGGATTCGAACCGCGAGCTTTGCTGATTCAGGGACAGGGCTGGAAGAATCTGGCGACGGCGAGCACCTTGGCGATCGACCAGTCGATGACGACACGTTAGAAGAACTATTACCGGGAGGATCCCTACCTTCGAGAGAGGGGATCGCTCTGGCCCTGTATTTGGAAGAACGCGGAATCACTGAGCCTCGAGAAATCCGACAGCGAATCGTTCACGAGGTTGATGACCACGACGGGTACGGAGCCGCCCACATGGAGCTTAGTATCACGCTGGATCAGCCGAACGAGTCGGCCTGAACCAAACCTACAGTAGTCCCCGATACAGCTTGCGGTTGATGAACCAGAATTGGATTCTCAAGCCCGCAATCTGTCCGCCAACCAGCCTAATGAGACGACACAGAACGATGTTGGATATGCCCTTATTGAAGCGTTCAATTGCGCGAGCCAACTCTCCAGTCTCCTCAACCCTGTCTCGGACTCGGAACTGCATGTTCGCCTAGTTCCCCATGGTGAAGCACCCATCATTATCCGCAGAAACGAAGGAGCCTGGGCAGCCAGTCTTCTTCGCCCCCGAGATGAATCGATGGCTATCTAGGATTTCAGAACCATCAGCCACACTCTTCAAGTCAGCCCAACATCAGCAGGAGAGCACGAAATCCTCACTGACCTCATTGCCGAAGTGCTTAACCAGGGCGGCATCGAAATGATGCGCCTACTCCGGCCACTTCAGCAGCACGAAGAAGCAACCCCCTCGCCTTGAACCCGCCAACGCAATCGCCAAACCAGACCCCTCCCGTCGCATCAGGAGCCGCCAGGGATGCTGGGGCCGCTCCGGACGGCTCGCATGACTACACCAAAAGAAGGGGCGCAACGGCACTCAAACCAGCAAAACCCCTGCTCAACAGCCGATTCTCGGCAATCTCGCCCCTTATCAAATGCGAGATCTTTGGCTCCACTATGACCTCGGATTTGATAAGGCTAGCGTTGCGTTTGGCAAGCACGCCCTAGGGGGCTAAAAAATAGGCGAGCGTTGGCGAGTTTATGTTTTCGCTAGTAAGCGCGTTGGCAAGTTCTTATTTTTCCTCGGTTAGGAAAGTTTTTGAGGTATAGGAAAACCCGCTCTCGGGCGAGGTATGTACGACTGCACTGGTCGGTATAGATAGATTCCATCAAATCCCAAATCCACAGGAGTCTATCTAGAACACACTAGGCACCACCTCGGCATAAATGAAAGTATTCACCCACCGCCGGCACCATAATCATTGATATCGAGGCTAGCCTGGCCGTGAGTTCGTCGACCTGCCTCTAGCGCCCAACTATCGCCTCCCAGCATAACCTCCCCGTTACTAGAACCACGCCGCTTCGGCTCGTCACTATTAGGCTGCGTGTCACTTGAAACGCACGCGAAACCCTCATCCAAGGAAATATTTTTCTAAAATCTGGATTTTGCAGTAGGATAAGGCTTATGAGGATACTGTCTTTCTCGGTTCGGAACCATCGTAGCTTCAGAGACGATTTTTTCCTTGACCTGACAAGAAATGAGCTGAGAACTAATCTGCCACCGGAAGGTTCTACCTGGCGAGATATGCTCTTCCCGGTAGCGGGGATTTTTGGTGCAAACGCGTCCGGTAAGACCTCAATGATTCGCGCTTTTCACTTTCTTAGAACAGCCGTAGCTCTATCTTCCACTCGCTGGATGGAGTCAGACACTATGGTGCGTGACCCTTTTAGGCTGGATCCAGATTCCACGCAAGGGTTGAGTTCATACGAACTCGATTTTATTCTCGATATTCCAGCCGGTTTTTCTGAACTTTCGGCGGGAGAGCATAGATTCGTATACCAATTCACGATCGACCGGCAGGGGGTGGTGGCAGAAAACCTCGTCGTATACCGGACCTCGCGACCAACAAATATTATCAACCGTTTGCGCGAAGATAAAAAACGTAGGGTTCGGCTCGGCCTTCGTCTGGGTCAGATCGAGGTTTCTGACCGAGAGTTGGCACTGTCACGTGCTCTGCACATGGATAAGGAACTTCTGACCTTTATCGGTGAAGAAATGCTACAAACTCTCACAGTGTACGACGTTGGCGACAAAGCGCAAGAATGGCGTCTAAGCCGGATTGCTGACGAACTCGCTTCGGGCGAGTTGAAGCTTGAAGACCTTGAGCTTCTTGCGCGGGTTGCCGACGTGGGAATTTCAAAGATATTCGTGGAGGAAGAAGAGATTCCGGAGCCCATTCGGGAGCTTATTTCACACCTTAATCGAGAGGCGTCCGAGGGAGAAGACGAAGAAACAAAAGAAGTCGACGTAGAGCCGACGAGAATCGACATCACTGAAGAAATGATGGTGCGCTCGCTGCGGTTCCAACATGAAGCTGACGAGGTGGCATCTGAGGCATTCAGCTTAGCAGATGAGTCCTCTGGAACTCGGGCATGGCTGGCGCTTGCGGTGGATGTCGTAAAGACGTTACGAAACGGCGGCCTCTTGTGTGTTGACGAGCTGGATACGAGCTTGCACCCATACCTAGCTGCGCTCATCATTTCGTTGTTCCAATCCGAAGAGACGAATCGCCGAGGAGCACAACTTATTTTCACCTCTCACGACGTTTCACTTCTGAGTCCGCAGCATGAGTTGAACTTAGAACGGAAACAGATTTGGTACGTTGAGAAGGAACGATCTGGCGCATCCGAATTGTATTCACTTGATGACTTCACAGATGTTAAGCCCGGGTCAAACGTCAGCAAACAGTATCTTGAGGGGCGGTTCGGTGCAGTTCCGCGCTTGGCACCAGCACTGCTGGGACGTTTGCTTAACGATACTTTCCCTGACCCAAGTGACGTTTCGACGAGAGGATGACCGCACTTGGCGAGAAGCTCACGACTATCTAGGAGACGTCCGCAGAGACGGCAAAGTAAACGGGTATTGATCGTTGTTGAAGGAGCGAGAGGAAAATCCGAGCAAGCCTATTTCCAGCTACTCAATCAAGAACTGAGAGGTAACGCCACGGTTCTCTCGCTGCAGGTGGAACCCGGAGCCGGCGAGCCCTCGCGAGTTCTTAAGGCATGTCGAAATAAGACTACGGAGCAAGAAAAGCGGGCCGAAAACGGGGAGCCAGCGTATGACGCCCGATTCATTGTCGTTGACCGAGACGACCACGGCACGTTGGAACGTGTTTTGCAGGAGTGCGAGTCCGAGCAAATCCATGGAATTGTCACAAATCCAAAGTTTGAACTGTGGCTCCTCTGGCATAAGGACGAACAGAGAGCGTCAATCGACGGCGCACAGCTAGACTGGCGTGTACGGGACTTGCATCTCGTTGAGGGGAGAAACGGAAAAGAGCTAGCCAAGGGATTCGAAATTAAGAATTACAAGCCAGCAATGGAACGAGCGCAAAAGGCTTGGCCAAAGCTTGTCGACAATCGAGTGGGGCCGAATCCGTCAAGCGCCATTGCATGGATGATTGAGGAAATCGTAAAGCTGGCGTCTTTAGACAAGAAATGATGCTTCCGCTAGCTGGTCTCGGGTAAGGATGCCCCCAGACTCGCTTCTTAGACAGGCAAAGTAAACGTACCCATACCTAATGGACAAATTCTGAATCGATATGTCCCAAGAACACTCCAGAATGATCTCCTCTTTGGCATCCCGGGTTTGAACTCACCAACGCCAGCCATATCGTATCTCCCCCTCGCCAAGTACCGGCGCGCTACTAAACCGCAAATCGCCCGACCGACGGTCGCACGAAAACGTTAAGTAGCCGTGTATCCCAACCCTGGATTGCGACGAAACCCCTGTTCAACAACAAGTTGACAGCAATCTTCAGCCTTATCAAATGCGAGGTCTTTGGCTCTCATTATGTGTCATGGTCATAATCGAATCCTTTCATCAGATCCTCATACACAAACCATTTGACACCCTCTGCGGTTAACCTCAAGACTGACGGCAGTAGAAAGGATTCACCCTTCTCTTATGCGGCACTTCTTATGATTATCGCGGGGGTTACTGCCACGATTATCCCAGCCAACGGGGTTATCAAAATTGGACTGCTCATTACGGGAATGCTTCTTCTTGGCCGTGTCGCCATTGTGCTCATGCCCAAGGGAACATTCACTCAACTAACTTCACGCAGGGCCGCTCTTGCAGGAATGTTCTTCTTAACTGGCAGCTATTTCGCGGCCAATGAACTTGTCAGTTTGACGGCGCACGACATCTATCGTGCCGGAGCGGATTCTCTCGGCCTTATTCTCACGGGCGGCGGCCTAGCATGGGCGGTCCTTGGTGTGCTGTGCGGGATGAAACCAGCTAACTCGGACCCGAACGTACCGGGCAAGGTCAACGATCGGCGTGACCTTGCTCGCCGCATCGTCAGCGGCGATCGGCGTTTTTACCTTCCTTAACTGGCAACCTATATCGCCGACTGCCATGTTCGTCGTTTTCTGGACCATTGCCGGAGTCGGTATGGGCTTAGCTTACCTTGATACATTGAATATTTTGTTTGAGGACCCAGCAACCCCAGACGGCGTCTCTATTGAGGAAATAGCGAGCTCATCGGTTATTGTAGAGTCGCTCTCCTCAACAATGTTCATTCCACTAACCACATCAATTGTTGGCATGGCATTTCATAGCGGGCAAGAACAGTCGGCGATGCCCTATGGAACGTCATGGGTAATTGTTGTTGCGCTAGCCTGCTGTGCGCTGATGTATCTCAGTCATGCTCGCCCCGCAGGTGCGCAATAGGAAAACCGCAACGTGTCCCACCTCGGCAAAAGGCTGTGATTCGGCTCTTCGCCAGTCTTTGTGGGCGGATTTGGGTAGGAAATCGCTGGTGGCACGGGGCTTGCGGTAGTGCTTTGTGGCAAAAAGAAAACGCCGTCCGCGAGGGGTCCCCTCGCACATCAAAGGAATACTGTGCAAGCTTTTGTGCGCCAACGGCACTACTGTCAAGGCCTTGTAGTTCGGCTGGACATACGATGCTTTGCGCGCTCGTCGCCCGTCAGGGAAGTGCTCGTCGAAGAAATCCTGCGACAGCCTCACAAACGAGTCGCGAACCGATCAGAATACGGCGCCGGCAGTGTACGATGTAACGGTAAGGAGTAGCCGTGAACGCGATCAAATTCACTAATCTTGCCGTCTATAAGCAGCCAGATGCGAACGAAATCCTTGTGGAGGACGGAAAGTTCAAGGCCATCGGCACCGATCTCGGCGAGGCAGACGAGACGGTTGATCTGGGCGGAAAGCTCATCGCACCACCGTACGTCGACTCGCATCTTCACCTTGATTACATTGGCACCGGGCGCGACGACGAGGCGGCGGATAACGTCTCAGGCACTCTGTTTGAGGGGATCGAGCGCTGGTCGCACATCAAGAAGAACCAGACTGTTGAGGACGTCAAGCGCCGGGCGCTGCGAGGTATCCGGGAAGAAATGATGCACGGCGTCCAGTACATCCGCACGCACATTGACGTGACGGATCCGGAGCTGACCGGCATGCGGGCGATGCTGGAGCTTCGCGAGCAACTCGCGGATCTGGTGACGATCCAGATTGTGTCCTTCCCGCAGGAGGGAATGCACAATTACCCGAATGGTGCAGAACTTGTGGAGGAAGGCCTGAAGATGGGGGCCGACGTCGTCGGTGGAATCCCGCATTCGGAGTGGGCGCGCCAGTACGGCGAGGAAACCATCCACAAGATCGTCGACCTCGCGCTGAAGTACGACAAGCTGATCGACGTGCACTGCGACGAGACGGACGATCCGATGTCCAGGTTCGTGGAGCTGCTCAACGCGCGCGTGCTCGCGGAAGGCTATGGTCCGCGAACGACGGCGTCGCACACCTGCTCGTTCGGTTCGGTAGACAACGCGTATGCCTTCCGCATGATGGGGCTGTTTAAGAAGTCCGGCATAAACTTCACGGCCCAGGGCACGGAGAATGCATACCTGCAAGGGCGTGCAGACACGTACCCGAAGCGCCGAGGATTGACGCGCGTCAAGGAGTTCCTTGAGGAGGGGATTAACGTATCGTGTGGGCAGGATTCGATTGTGGATCCGTGGTACCCTGCCGGTAACGGAAACCTGATGAACGTGCTGGACAACACGCTGCATCTGGCTCAGATCATGTCGTTCGACGAGATGGAAGTGGCGCTGGACCTCATCACGTACAACGGGGCAACGACGCTGTCTATCCAAGACATGTATGGGCTCGAGACGGGCAAGGATGCGAACTTCATCGTTCTCGACGCGCCTGACGCCCTCGAGGCGGTGCGCCAGCGAGCTCACGTGCTCCGCTCGGTGCGTAAGGGAGAGACGATCTTTGAACGGTCGATAACTGTGGAGCGTGACCTCGAGCTTCCTAGCATCTAGCAAGTGACTCATTGCGGCGGGCGCGCGGGCTTCAGACGACGACGATGCCCCCGCCCGCGGCCGATCACTCAACTGCCGTCAAGGATCGACACCCCGGGTGGGATCTGCAAACGCGTCACGCGACCACGTGGATCGAACCTAGGTGACCGGAATCGTTCGAGCCAATGTCCGATTCCCTATTCTTGAATTGGCTGGTGCCTTTTCAGCGCTTCGGGATCGCCGTAATGTGCAAGGCTCCGATCATTCTCCGTATCACGGCGCGCAGGTTGTTTTCTTCCGCGATCCTGTGGTTTCCGAGAATCAAATCTGCGAGGGTGACGAGGAAAGCCACAGCGACCAGAGTGCTAGCAGCCGCGAAAACCCAAAAGAACTGGCTCGATCCGACTGCGATGGTGGCCACGCCTCCCAGGAGGAACGATCCGATGCCCGTCCCGGAGTCGAAGGACGCATTCCAAATGGCTGAGGCTACCTCATTCCTATCCTTCGATAGCCGACCGAACATCAACAGAAGCGCCTCGTTTTGAACTATCCCAAAGCCGGCCCCGTAGGCGATCAGCGCAAAGAACAGAAGCCAGCCGCTGGCACCCGTAATCAGTATCGCGGCGATTCCGGCAAGCCCGATTGCAGAGGTAAGAGAAGCCCACACGATCAGGCGGCCAGCGCCTTTTGCGTCGGCGAAAATCCCTGCGGCATAACGACATATCATCTGAGCCAGCCCTACCACGGACAGACCCAGGCTTGCGATCAGCGCGGCCCGCTCAATTCCCACATGTGTGACGGCAGGAGCGAGGAAAGCCGAAATGCCGCCAAACCCCATCGCGGTGAAGCACATCGCGGCGGCAGGAACCGCGACTAGTTTCCAGGTTGGCACCCGCGCCGAGGAGATCTTCTGGCTGTGTTTCTTGGGCGGTTCGATGTGGGGAATTCTGGTGGCGAGAAACGTTCCGGCTAGGCCAAGAACGGTCGCGATTATGTAGACGGGGGCGTAACTGCCAACTGACGACGCTACCACCAGACCGAGCGGAAGCATCACCAGCTCGCCGAGCCCAACCATCGCCCCAAGCGTCCCAGAAGCCCTGCCGAGAAGTTTGAGCGGTACCAGAGACGCAACCAGGGCAGACTCAGCGACGCATAGTGTGCCGAAACCGATACCGCGCAGTGCCGCAACCGCGAAAACGGCGGGCGCGCTCATAGTGAAAATGTGGATCAGGCTCGGGATGCCCAGCAGCACGCCAGAGAATGCCATCGTCGGCACATAGCCGAAACGGCGGATTATTCTCGGAGTCTGAGTCTGAGCAATAACGGTGACCCCCATGAATACGCCGGTGGATGCGCCAGCCAAACCCGCCGAGCCGCCGCTCTCGATGATCGCCTGCGGGATGACCGGAAGCAACAACGCCCAGCAGCCAAACGCCGCGAAAATAGCAACCATGACGTTCGTGAAGCCCGGATAGCTCCACACATTCTTGTTCATAGGGGTCTGTTCATTCACAAAGCACAATGATAGTTGCCGATGGTATGGCTGCGTCCGGTGGCTGCGTCCGGTCGTGTGGCGTATCTGGGATCCGGATTGGCTGCGCGCAGGCAGGGGGCGGGCCGGCGCCTACTCGGCGAAGGCGGAACTCGAGGCCGCAAAGCAGTCGAAGGCACTCGCCGATGCGGCCCTCGAGAAGGCGGAAAACGGCGTCGAGACGCAGAAAGATGCCGTCAAGACGGCAACCGAAGAGCGCGACGCGGCGCAGAAGGCCTACGACACGGCAGTGGAGGGCGCCGCGGCCAAATCGGAGGAGACTGCGGCGCTGAAGGCCGATGTCGCCAAGAAGCAGCAAGCAGCCGACGACGCCGCTACTGCGGCCACCAGCGCCGCCAAGGCTGTCGAGGAACATAACACGAGCCTTGCTAAGGCCGAGGCGGCGCTTGCGCAGGCCATGGATGAGCGCGATCCGTTGATGGCGCCGGCGAAGGCATACGAGCAAGCGGCGGCCGCGGTGCAGGCGGCTCGTGCGGCGCTGCTCAAGGCGCAGGACGCGCTCGCTGCGTACAAGGCCAAGACCGAAGGTGAGGATCCGAACGGCCAGGGCGAGAAGCCGGGCGCCGGCGACCAGGGGGCCGACGGTCAACCTGGCACGGCTAGTGACAAGCCCGCCAACAAGGCCCCTCACGGCAAGCAGCCCGCGCAGGTCTCCAAGCCTGACAAGAACAACAAGTCTGGGACGCTGGCCAACACGGGCGCGGCGGTCGCCCCGTTGGCGCTCGCGGGCCTGTCCCTTGTTGCTGTGGGCGCGGCGTTGACCGATCGTCGCAGAAAGAACAGCTAGAAGAATTCGAGTCGGGCCGGGCTATCACGGATGTGGTAGCCCGGCCCGCTTGGCACAATCGCGGTCGGGGAGAACACTCGCCGCGTCAGCAGGCGCCTGCCCGGTCCCGGCGGTTCCCTCATCGTGGGGCCCTCTTTTCGGGGAGCTCTGGGACTCGTTCGTGTCGCCCGCGGCCCGAGAACAGATCGCGCGGCGCCTAGCAGTTTGCGCACCGGCCGCTCTCTCGTGATCCTTTGTGGAGCCGGCCTATAGCCGGGTGGCTTCCTCGCGATTGCTCACCCTACCGGGGGCGTCTTTTCCGAGTGTGTTTCTTCCGGGTCTGGTTCTTGCGCACTTTTACGATCATGTGGAGGAGATATTCGACGCCGGGTGAGGCCGGTTGATGCCAGGCCACGTGGAGTGGGATCTGGGCGATCGGGGAGATCGGACCCGCCGAAAGGCTTTGTGGGATCTCCAAAGCGTAGTCCTCGGGAACCAAAGCATAGGCTTCACCGGTAGTGAGCAGGTAAGAATAGGCCCCTGAGACTCGTAGGCCGGCGTGTGAGACTTCCGGATCGATTCCGGAACCGTGCAATAGACCAACCAAATAGTCGTAGTAGCGCGGGCTGTTCTCCCGCGGCCAGATCAATAGTTTCCGATCGCGCAAGCTTGCTATTTCTACCGGAGTATCGGTGCGGTATCGTCCCTGCGCGGAAACGACCCAAATGGCGTCGTGACCAATCGTTGCGACGCGGGCTCCAGGCGGGGCTTCCACGAAGTGTCCGACTACCACATCCGCTTCGTCCCGCATCAGGAGTTTCTCCAATCCGCCGGTCTCCACTTCCCGTAGTTCCACGGAGACTGAAGGACCGCCGGTTCTTGCGTCGCGATCGAGGGCGGCTAGCACCGCGGGCGCTAACCGGTTGACCATGCTGGGAGAAACTCCGAACCGGACCGTTTCAGCCGCCACTTGTGAGCTGGCCAGATCCGCCAGTTTTTCGGCTTCGCGGAGGACTAATTCGGCCTGGTCTAGCAGGGCTTTTCCGGCGGCAGTGAGTCTCGATCCTGCGCGGGAACGCTCGAAAAGAACCACGCCGAGTGCCCGCTCCAAATTGCGGACGTCGTTGCTGACAGTTGGTTGCGATACGCCCAAGATATCTGCGGCCTTACCGAAGTGCTGGGTTTGGGCAAGAACCGTGAAGGTGCGGAGTTGATTCAGCGTGTACTTCATAAGGCTTTCCTATCAGAAAATAGCCAAATCGGTCTGGTTCCAGCATCAATTCTCTCATTAGATGGGAAGTAAGAGATCCCTCCAATCATGTAAAGGAAAGAACATGGCCTCCATCAAAGTTGCTGACTCCATCGTTGAAGCGCTAGCCGCCGGCAAGCCGGTCGTCGCCCTCGAATCGACCATTTTCACCCACGGCCTGCCCCGCCCCCGTAACTACGAAGTGGCGATTCAAGGCGAAGAAGCGATTCGCGCGCTCGGCGCCATCCCGGCCACCATCGGCGTCTACAAGGGCGTCCCCACGGTGGGTCTGAGCCCGGAACAGATCAAGGAACTGAGTGAGGACGACGACGTCTTCAAGGCTTCCATTCGAGACCTCGCTCTTGGCGCGGTATCGAAGAAGAACGGTGGTACCACCATTGCGGCCACCACGTTCCTGGCCTACAAGGCCGGCATTAAGGTCTTTGCTACCGGCGGCCTTGGCGGCGTACACCACGGCGCTTCAGAGAACTTTGACGAGTCCGCCGATCTGGTCGCGCTTGCCAAGTATCCGATCGTGCTCGTCAGCTCGGGAGCCAAGGCCGTCTTGGACATTCACGCCACGCTGGAACGCTTCGAAACCCTTTCGGTTCCGGTCGTCGGCTACCAGACGAATAACTACCCGGGCTTCTATGTCACCGATTCCGGATTCAAACTGGGCAACCGCGTGGACTCTCCCGAAGAGGTCGCCACTATCTACAACGTCATGCGTGATATGGGCCTTTCGGAGGCCATCTGCGTGGGCAACCCGGTCCCCGAAGATGAGCAGCTCGATCCGAAGGGCTTGGACGTTGTGATCGAGAAGGCCTGGCAGGCTCTCGAAGATCAGAAGGTGGAGGGTCAGGCGGTGACGCCGTTCCTGCTCGAGTTCATCCGGCAGGAGACGAAGGACGCCAGCTTGGATGCCAACGTGGCCCTGTACTTTAACAACGCCCGCCTGGCCGCCAAGATCGCAACCGCCCTTGTCTCCTAAGAAGACTGATGTGTCATGTTAGGTGTTATAGGAGATATTGTTCAGGATGTGGTGGTCTGGTTACAGGAGCCGGTTCGTCCGGCTACTGACACTCGGTCCGAGATCACCATGACTCGCGGAGGGTCGGCCGCGAATGTGGCCGCCTTCGCGGGCACGCGCTATCCCACCCGATTCATTGGTTGCGTCGGTGACGATCTGGCAGGGGTCACGCTCACGCGGGAAATGGAAAGCCATGACGTGGACGTGCGCTGCCAGGTAGCTGATTCCACCGGAATGATCGTGGTGCTCATCAACGACCAAGGCGAGAGGAACATGTTCCCGTCCCGTGGAGCATCTGGCCAGTTGCGTTCAATTGACCCGCAATGGCTCGACGGGATCGAATTACTGCATATTACCGGCTACTCCTTGCAGGGCGACCCCACCGCCGCGTCGGTGATTGAAGCGGCACAGACTGTCAAAGCCCAAGGCAAAATGCTCTCCTTTGACGTTTCTTCCACGGGCATGATCGATTTCTTTGGTATCGACAGGTTCAAAGATCTCATGCGCGAGCTGCGCCCCGATTTCGTTTCCGCCAATGAAGACGAAACAAAATACATGGATCTGGCCAACGGCGACGAACCGGGAGACTTCCTTGCTGATTTGCCGGGCACGACACTCCTCGCCCGGGCCGGCAAGGACGCCACGAAGGTGTTTACCGAGGGCAAGCTGCACGCCGTCGTGCCGGTACGTCCTGTAAAGAATCCGCGCGATATGACGGGAGCTGGCGACGCGTTCAACGCCGGATTCCTTGCCTCATACTTGCGTCACCGCGATGTGGTGCGGGCTACCGAAGACGGCCACGCACTCGCCCGCCGAGTGCTCTATTCGCCGGGGGCAACCGAGCCCCGCGAGGGCGAACTCACAGAAGACAACTAAGAACACAGATGTCGGCGGGCGGGACCACACACCGATGGGCCCGCCCGCCCCCGTATATTCCAGCTAGCTCAACGAGGAGCATCCAATGAATACCTCAACTTCCAGAAGGGCCGAGAATAGCCTCCCAAGCGTCCCGGTTCTCATGACTGCGCTCATCTGCGCGATCTTCGCCTTCCAGCTCAATGCCTCCATGCTTTCTCCCGCGCTGGTGACCATGGAACATCAGCTCGGAGTCGATGCGAGCCAAATCGGGCTCACCCAGACGGCATTCTTCGCCGCTGCCGCCCTGTTCTCCCTATTCCTTCCCCGCTGGGGTGATCTGATTGGCCGGCGCCGCATCATGCTGTGGATGCTCACGATCACCGCGATCGGCTGCATCATTTCTGGCCTTTCCGCCTATGTGGGCGGGGTAACCATGCTGGCGGTCGGTCGCGTCGTACAAGGCGTGGCCGGGCCGATCGTTCCCATGGCACTGATTATGCTGCACGTCCAGGTTCCTGATAACCGCCAATATGCCAAACTGATGGCCGTTCTGACCGCGGTCAACGGCGGGATCGCGGGCGTGGATGCGATGGCCGGTGGCTGGCTTGCAGAGCATTGTGGCTTCCAGTCCGTATTCTTCACGATGGCCGTGGTGTGCGTGATCGCCGTCGTCGCCATTAGCTTCGGCACTGTGGAATCGCGCGGCGACGAACGAGTGCCCATGGATTGGAAGGGTACGTTCCCACTGGTTGTTGTGCTGGGCGCGCTATACTTCGCCTTCAACGAGGCTGGCAAGCTGGCAGAAGCGAACTGGCTGGTGTTTGCGGGCCTGATCGTGGTGGCAATTGTTGCCTTCGCAGTCTTCTGGAGTGTCGAAAACAGGGTGGCGCACCCGCTGGTCACCACCACGTATTTGAAGCAACGCCGCACCTGGGCGCTCCTCGGCACCACTCTGCTGACCATGACCGGCGTATTCGCCGTGATGAACGGCCTCGTGCCGAGTCTGGCGCAGGACGGTGGCGTGGGCCCGGGTATCAGCGCCGCCGAGGTATCATTCTGGACGCTCTCGCCGTATGCGATTGCGGGTCTGCTCATGGGCCCCGTGAGTGGGCAACTCGCTTCCCGTTTTGGATTCAAGCGGGTCCTGCAGGCCGGCTTGATTCTCACCAGCGCACTGCTCCTCTTTACCGTTTTCGTTGCCGACCGGCCGTCGCGCCTGCTGTTGCTACTCATCTGCATCGCAGTGGGTATTGCCTATGCGGGCATGGTCAACATCATGCTCAACGGTTTGGGCGTGGTGCTCAGCCCGGCCGATAACCAGGGGTACCTTCCGGGCATGAACTCCGGCGCTTTCAATCTGGGTGCCGGATTGAGTTTCGCGATCCTTTACGCCATCAACACCTTCGTTGGCCAGAGCGCGGGGGTGCTCGCCGGTTACCGGTGGGCAATCGCGGGCGGGGCGTTCCTTGTGCTGTGCTCGCTCGCCTTCTCCACACTCATTCCGCGGCCCGACGACGTAAGCGACACGGCCTCGACCCACGCCTAACCGGAATCCTGGCGCCGGTACGGGATTATCCCGGCGCTAGCGCCGTGGAAACCCTTGTAAAGGTCACCGGAGGCCGTCGGCCAAGACTCAGTGGCAGGACTCCTCGCGGGCCAGACCGATATCAGACTCCGCAGTCCACCGTATCGGTTCAGCCCGCGGGGAGCCTTTGCTGGAGAAGAAGTGGGCTAAGGACACGGGCGAGGTGCGGCTGCGCCGTCCCCACGAGTGGCGCGTTTGCTTTCGGCGGCCTGGCCAATCTGAGTAGAATCACTAGCTAGTCAACAGCGTGTTCATATGCGCAAGATGCTAGCCGATCCTGGCATTGAGGCGGTGTAGCGTGTCGTCACTAAAAGCGCCCCAGCTACCCGCTCCTTGTTATCGCATACGACGCCGAGCGCGCGCATCGTCCACGGAAACTCAAGGAGGAGCCGCCACCCAGTGAACGGCCCTAGATACTCCTTCAACACCTGGTTGCTGAGCTGACCTCAGCCCAGCATCAGAACCTCAGTGCGCGGTAGCGAACTACCTACGAATAGTAACTAGCGCCGGGCCAAACCGTGTCTGTCGGGTTGAGGTGTGCGGGGCAGTTCAGCTCCCCACAGTCTGTATCGCCCTGAACAACCAGACCGAGCCCCCGGGTCCTCCCGCAGGGCCCGGCTGCCCGTGCAGCGGCGGGAAACACTTAGTGCTCTGCTTTGTCCTCCGTTGGTATTACTTGCTGGTCTGGGGTGAAAGCGCAGGTATCGAAAAGCGCCGCAAGCGCACCTTCATAGCTATTGACCGCCACATATCGTTCGCCGTGTGGGCCGGCGGTAACTTCATTCCACAGGGCCCACCTTTGTTCGTCGATATTCAAGCTCATCCTGGCGAAGAAGCGATCAAGCTTGAATAACACCACAAAGCCCGGCGCCAGCCGTGACGACGACGCTTGTTCGCACTCTTCGATACGGCCGTCGCCGGGTTCCACTGTGGTGGGTTCTAGCGGGCGCAGAAGTGCCAGTGTAACCAGGATCGCGCTTCCGAGGACCGCCAAAAGACGAAACGCTACCCAGGTGACCGCGAGCGCCGGATGCGACGGGTTGTACGACGTCGTGAGCACTTTCGCGAGGGCGATACATTCGAACAAGAAAATGACGCACAGGTGCCGCACGTTAAATGCCGAGTCGTTGAGGCGCACTCCTTGAACGGTCACAAAGGCGAAAGCGGCATAGCCGAGCGCGGCCACGACGAGCGCCGCGAAGAGTTGACCAGCCGAATGCAGCGCCCACGCGGATTCGGACGTGCGAAGGAAGCCTGGCCCCTCCCACAGGAAGAATCCCACGCAGGCGACGGCCAGAAGGCTATACAGGACTCGCCGAGGCAGACCGCAGGGAACGAGCACGGCTGACCGTAATCGCGTGTCTTTCGCTAACACGTCGGCTTGCTGAGGCGGTGTCGTGTTGCGACGACGACGGGCGAGCGAGCCGCCAGCGGCAAGCGCGTTGTGCGGAGAGGTTGAACGCAGGCGGAGAATCGGGTTGGCGGCGGCGCGAGCATACGTGCGGCCAAGGTAGCCACGCATCGGACCACGCCCGCGCAGGCCCTTGACGAACGAGCAGATGACCGCGAAGCCGAGTATTGAGCTGAGCGCGATTCCCCACGTGTTGTTGAGCCAGCCCTGCTGGATCGTTGGGTTCGGCGTAGCAGTTCCGGTCAGGGGAGTGAAGGTGAGGGTCTCAGCGATATAGCCGCAGGCCAGGGCCCCGACGATCGTGAGCGTGAGGCTGATGGCGATGCTGCTGGTTTGTTCGCCCAGCTTGTCGCCGCGCCTGACGGTGCGGATGACCTCCGCGATCAGGCTCGCGCATACCATACACACGAGAACAAAGACGGCCATGATCGCCAGGAGAATCCCGAAGCTATAGCCCCAGCTGCTGAGGGCATCGACGGCGCCCTCCGATCCAACTGCGCCACCAATATTGGCCCCGAAATGGCTGGCGATCATGGCCGCCCCCAGGACAAGGAGTGCGGCTCCCGCCGTGTAGAAATACTCGGCGCGGGCGGGCGGGTGGAGTTCGTATTCAATGGAACGACGCAGGTGTTCGTATTCGGCGCGCGTGATCTGGATGCGGGGTACCTTCGAGAGCTGAACGGTCAGGTCCGTTCGCTGGATTTCGATCCGAAAGAACCAGCAGGCGAGGGCGGCGAGGATGGCGCTGATCGGATCGCCGGCGACGGCGCCGATAATTGCGCAATACAGAAACATGCCGGCAATGTAATAGGCGAAGAGGTGCATCTGGCGGATGGCCACCCACGAGATGGCGGTTTTGTTGCCAGCCGGATCGGCCGCGTCAACAGATTTGCTGAGGGCGTCGTTCAGGGAGCGCATGGCGACGGCGACGGCGATACCCAGGCTGATCATGACGGCGAGAGCGCGGTGCAGCACCGGCGTGGTGCCGTCCATCTCTGCGAGAGGCAACCAGCGGGGGTCAAAAGGCTGGCCAAGAGGATCGAACAGCTTGAGGAAGTTATCCGCCCATTCCTGGCTGCGCCCGAAACTGCGCGCCAGGGCCGCATACACTCCGCTGAGCAGGACGAAGGATACGCCCGCGGAAGCCACAATTCGAAGGGTGACGGCCACACCCGATTGGCGTGCGGCCGCCAATCTTTCGTTGGCCGCCTCGTTGAACTGCGCCCCTTGGTCTTCTGCCGTGTTCTTATCTGCGCTCATGGAAGTATCCTAGAAACTGCGCGCTCTCAGAACCCAGCCCGTCGGTCATTCTTCGGTCTTGATGGTCGTGAACTTGCGCATAGCGAGCTTCCGCCAGCATGAGTCTATCCGGCCGCAGAATCCCATCTCCAGGGGAGTACGGCAACAGCGGTTGCCACTCGATTGTGGTGACTTATCGATTAAGTGCCTCCTCACCAATGCCTTACCGCGGGCGTCACTTTGCCTGATAACGCTCATGCTGGCGTCTTGCGACAGTGGGCGGCGTTGGATCATTCTCGCTGTGCGTCGATGTGTTTTTCTAGAGCCTTAGCCGCGCTTGAAAGGACTTCACTCGCAACTGTCAGTTCTTGTTCTGAAAAACCATCGAGAGATTCGAGAATGGCCTGTGATATTGGCAAGAAAATGTCTCTGGCTTCTTGAAGGGCGGTGGCGGTCGGTAAGACGTTGACAATTCGCCTATCTATCGTGGAGCGCATTCTTTGAGCGTGGCCCCTGGACTCCAACCTGTCTACGAGTGACGTGGCTGAAGGCGCCGATATTCCCAGCGCCCTGGCTATCGACGACGTGGTCACATCCTTACCGTTGGCGAAGTTTCGTTGAAGTATTGACAGTGTTCGCATGTCGGTTCTATGGATATGCTTCCCCGCCGCTCCTATGTCAATCGCCTGCTCGGCAATTTCGCTGAATCTTCGTAGGGCATCGACCACCACATATTTCGTTTCCTGATGGGGCGAGATCTTCTGCATATCAAAGATACTAACAGTAGTTAGATTGTAAAATAGTTTGACTATCTAAGTATCTGTTATGTTGGTTCCATGAAGACAATCAGAATCCTGATCGCCCTGGCTTGCATCGGCATATGGCTCGTGGCCAGTGGATTGGGTGGGCCCACCTTCGGCACGATATCCGAAGTGAGCTCTAACGACAGATCCACTTTTCTCCCGGCTAGCTCCGAATCGACTAAGGCCGCTAAGAAAGCTGAAGAGTTTACGGATTCTTCCCAGGTGCCAGCAATCGTTGTGGCCTCGGCCGATCAACAGTTCGCGGACAAGGATGTAGCTGACCTCGCGATAGTTGCCGAGAGGCTAAAGGAAATTGAAGGGGTTGACGAGGTCGTCGGCCCAATTCCATCTCATGACAGCAAGGCGGTTGAGTACATCACGCTCATCAATGCCGAAAGCGTCAATACGGTTGATGTGGCGAATCAGATTCGCAGCGTGATAGCAGACGACTCCGATTCTGTTTTCGGGGCTGAGAATCTCAAGAGTCTAGAATTTCATCTCACGGGTCCAGCCGGTTTTGCGGCGGATCTTTCTGAAGCCTTCTCCGGCATTGACAGCATGCTTCTTCTGGTTACGCTGTCTGTAGTTTTCGTTATTCTGATCCTTGTCTACCGCTCAATCCTGCTCCCTATACTCGTTCTCCTCACCGCAATGGCTGGATTGTGTGGAGCGATCATCGCCATCTACTATCTCGCGAAATGGGACGTGATCGCGCTCAATGGGATGTCCCAAGGAATCGCGTCGATTCTTGTGATTGGAGCAACCACAGATTACTCCCTTTTGCTGGTCGCGCGTCACAAAGAAGAGCTACACACCAACAAGTCCGTCTTCGACGCCATGAAAAAGGCGGTACGTGGATCGTTCTCTGCGATTACCGCTTCTGCCTTGACAGTTGTGCTCGCCTTGCTGTGCCTTCTCGCCTCCGACTTGGAGTCCAACAGCTCTCTTGGGCCAATCGCGGCCATCGGCATCACGTTTGCGTGGGCAGCGGCTCTCACCATGTTGCCAGCGCTACTGTATCTGTTCGGCAGGGCGGCATACTGGCCTTCCGAAGTCCGTTACCAGGGCGAGGTAGCAACCAGTGGAGAAGATGAGCACGGTGTTTGGTCGAAGATCTCAAACTGGGTAGGCCACAGGCCTCGGGCGGTATGGCTCTGCACCCTTGTCCTGCTAGCTGTGGGTGCTGCTTGGCTGCCCACCCTCAAGGCTGACGGCCTTGCCAATTCCGAGTGGGTGATTGGCAATACGGATTCCAAGATGGGCCAGCGACTGCTCAACGAGCATTTCGACGCCGGTTCTGGTTCTCCGACAACGATTGTTGTCTCGCAGGGCAAGGCTGATGAGGTTCTTCGTGTGGTCAAGGGGATCGACGGCGTCGCGACTGCTACTCTGACCTCTTCGAGCGGCGCCCCTGCCGGCGTTGCGCCGATGGATGAACCGGCAAAGGTCGTCAACGGTGATGTTTTGATGCAAGCAACGCTAGAGGTAGAAGCCGATTCCACCGAGGCCGAGGACATCGTTACCCAGATCCGAGATCAGGTCAGGAGTATCGATGACTCAGCTTTAGTCGGCGGCACGACAGCCACGGCAATCGATACCAACGATTCTGCCAGGCGCGACCTCCAAGTCATCATCCCCCTGGTCCTTGTCGTGGTGCTGGTCATCCTGATGGTTTTGCTACGCGCAGTTCTGCTTCCCATCCTGCTCATTGTTGCAACAGTTGTCAGCTTTGGGACTGCCATGGGGGTATCTGCTCTGGTGTTTAACCACGTATTCAAGTTCGACGGAGCCGACCCTAGCGTCCCGCTTTACGGATTCGTATTCTTGGTCGCGTTGGGAATCGACTACACGATATTCCTGATGGCCAGAGCCAGGCAGAACACTCCGAGCATGGGGACTCGCAAGGCAGTTCTGCATTCTTTGGCTGTGACCGGTGGGGTGATCACCTCGGCTGGAATCGTGCTGGCTGCAACCTTCGCGGCGCTTGCAGTGGTTCCTCTGGTCATGATGGCGCAAACAGCGTTTATCGTGGCATTCGGTGTGCTGGTTGACACCCTGATAGTGAGGACGCTCCTGATCCCTGGACTGGTGCTGGATATCGGACCAAACGTCTGGTGGCCATTCAGGAAGAAAGCAGAGGCCATTAGCGCATCGCACCAAGTGGCGGACGGCGCCCGATGGTGACGGGCACCAGCCGACGACTGACCTCGCTCGCGACGTCGGCCACCGGATCTGTAAAGCCAGCTAACGGATCCATGTGCAGGATCGGGTCGCCCTGGTTGTGGTTCTCGAGCGCGGTGGAGATCATGAGCTTGATTCGGTTGAGCTGGTTAACCTCCGAGGCGCCCGGGTCGTAATCGATTCCCACGATGTTGGCTTGCGGGTACTTCTCGCGAAGCGGGTGGAACATGCCCTTGCCGATCACGTGGTTGGGCAGGCAGGCGAAGGGCTGGGCACAGATGATGTTGGGGCAGCCGTTCTCGATCATGTCCATCATGTCGGCGGTCAAGTACCAGCCCTCGCCTGCCTGGTTACCCAATGAGGCGATCTCCTGAACCTTCTCCATGAGCTCACGCACCGTGGCGCCGGCCTCGAAGCGCTCCGAGGCCGCGAGCAGTTTCCGCATCGGCTTCTCGTATTGCTCCAGCGCCCACAACCCGAACTTCGAGGCCCAGCGGGTGACGTTCGTGCCCTTGCCGATGGTGGCGCGGTTCCAGTCGGCCGTGATGAAACCCTGCTGGAAGAACTGCGACAGCGCGGGGAGGACGGCCTCGCACCCCTCAGTGTTAGGAACGTGCTTTTTGAAGCAGGGTGGTGACGATCGTGAAGCGGTGTGGTGACGATCGTGAAGCACTTTCGGTGGGCTGATAACTATTTCTACTAGCACGTGACAATCCGGTTGCGTGCTTGTTAGAAAGGACGTCAGCCGTGACTGATTACCGGTTGATTATCAAGCTCCTGCTTCAGGGGCTCTCGTATCGGCAGATACAACAACGCTGTGGTGCTGCTCAGGCCACGATTGCCAAAGCGCGCAAAGCCATTGATTCCCATGGCATCACCAGTGAACTTTTAGAGTCGTTAGACGATTCGGCGATTACTGATCTCATTGGTGATGGTCGACTCGTAGTCGCTGATGACTTCGTTGGTATCGATTTCGATGTTGTGATCAAAGCTCGTACCGGCAGGAACAAGACTCCACTGCGAGTGCTGTGGTCGACCTATCTTGACCAACCAGCACCACGTGGTCTGAAGTTCTATAGCTATGAGCGCTTCCGCCAGCTGGTGGCTGCCCATGTTGCCACCCAAGGCGTGACCGCACTGATTGTGCACCAGCCGGGCCATACCATGCAGGTGGATTGGGCGGGGTCGACCATGGCAGTTGTTGATCCGATTACGGCTAAACGCAGCAAGATCCATATCTTTGTTGCTTCACTGCCGTATTCAGGAATGGTCTTTGCCCATGGCTTCATTGATGAAAAACAACCCTCGTGGCTGGAAGGGCACCGCTTGGCCTTCGAGTATTTCGGTGGCGTTACTGAGGTGGTTGTTCCTGATAATGCGTCTACGGCATCGAATCAGATTGCCAAAGGTGAACGCGCACGACGAGTCAACGCGAAGTATGAGGAATTTCTCGAGCACTACAACACTGCTGCTCTTCCAACTAATCCTGTTCGCCCACGTGAAAAAGGCAATGTGGAATCTGGAGTCAAGATTGTAACCAACTGGGTGATTCGCAAACTTGCCGATGTGGTCTTTGCCAGCCTTGACGACCTTAATGACGCGGTTGCCGGACAGGTTGAGGCGATTAATCATCGCCGCCCGTTTCGCAATCAGCAACGTAGCCGCCAGGATATCTTCGAAGAACTCGAATCTGACGAACTAGGTAATCTTCCTGCAACAGGGTGGGTAGATACCGTGTGGAAGAAGTCGAAAGTCACTCCTGACTGGCATATCACGATCAATACCGTGAAATACTCGGTGCCTTACCAGCTGGTGGGACGAAGTGTTGATGTGCGTATCCGTGGGCAGATCCTTGATGTCTTTGCCGATGGCCAAGCTCAGGCTCGTCACCAGGTCAGTGTCCAACGCGGTGCCTATGTCACCGATGTTGAACACGCTCCGCCGGGGATGGCCCAGGCTAGGAACCTATGGACACCGTCGTACTTTGTGACCCAAGCATCCCGGATTGGGCCGTATACCCGGCAAGCTGTTGAAGCGTTGTTGGCATCGAAAAAGATTACAGCCCAAGGCTTTCAACCAGCCCGCAACATCATCAAGCTAGGTAAAGCTACAGAGAATAAACTAATTCTCGAGCAAGCATGCCAGCGCCTTCTAGGAGATGAAGGCCACCGCCAACGAGCTATTAGCTACACCGCGGTCAAGAACATGATGGCAGTCATCCGCCATGAACAATCCACACGGCCAACCGCCCCGCCCACGCGGGAATCTGCACCAGCAACTCCATCACAGCCAGCACCGTCATCGCGTTCCCAATCACGCGGCATGCTCGGCGGGCGTGAGCAATTCTCACTGAGTGCTTTGATGAAAGAAGGAGACAACTAATGACTTTTTCTACCGCACCACGTCAGCATCTAGACGACACGTGGATGGAAACCTTCACCAAGCTACGCATGACTGCCTTTGGCCAGACCGTTATCAGTATGGCCAATGACAGTGCCTTTGATGAGTGGACGTTTTCAGACAAGATCATCTTCGCTGTAGAAAAAGAGGTTGCAGCTCGAGCAGAGCGACGATTTGCAAAACTGCTCAAGGCATCAATGACACCCCTGCCCGATGCTTGTGCTGCTGATATCCGTCACACACCAAAGCGCAACCTCACCCGTGAGTTAACTAGCCGGCTAGCGCATTGTCAATGGATAGAACACGCCAGCAACGTCGTTATCCTGGGCAAATCATCAGTCGGAAAGACCTATCTAGCCTGCGCTCTCTTACACGAAGCATGTAAGCGGGACTATTCAGCCAAGTTCTTCCGAACCGCAGACCTAGCCGACCAACTGGCCGTACTCGACCGCAGCGATCCCGCACGGTTGAAATTCATCAACCAGATAGTTGGCTGTGACCTGCTCGTCCTCGATGACTTTCTCACCACTCCAATTAGTGGTGAAACCGCCAACGAGCTGTTCAATCTTCTAGCAGCACGAGAAGGCAGAGGATCGACCATGGTCACTTCCCAATTCGCCCCAGAAGACTGGTACGAATCAATGCCTGATCGAGTCGTGGCTGAATCCCTACTCAACCGCCTTGTCGGCGGGGCAGAAATCGTCAACGTCGACGGACCGAACATGAGGCTGGCACCAACAGTGTCCTAGTCCTCAGCAATAACTAAGCGCGTGGGTGACAACCGCTTCACAATCGTCACCCACGCGCTTCACGATGCTCACCATCGCGCTTCACGATCGTCACCACACCGCTTCATTTTCCACGCTCGCAACACCCTCAGCCTCGATCGTGCCGACGGCGTCGTTGTTGGCGTCCGGGTGGTATTGGACGAGGATCTCGCCGACCATCCCCACCCGCGGCTTGCGCGGGATGTCCTGGAGGGGGACTGAGTCGAACTCGGCCACGATGGCACGCAGTAGGGCGTGGAAGCCGATCTTCCTCCCCAACGTGGGGCAGTAGCCCCCGTTCTCGAAAAACTCCCGCGATACCCGGTCCCATTTGTCGTACAGGGCGGCCACGTTGCCGTCGATCTGGTAGGGGCGCGTGCGGAGCACCACCTTTTGCAGCAGGTCGCCCACCGTCATCGCCTGGATGAAGCGGTGCAGCATCGGGGCGGTGAGGCTGAAACCCGGGTTGTCCTCCAAGCCCTGCAGGGACGCGGCGATGACGGGCACCTGCGGGTAGCCGGCGTCGCGCAAACCCTTGCGTAGCAGGCCCGCGTAGTTGGTGGCCCGGCACATGCCACCCGTCTGGGTGATCATGACGGCCGTGCGGTCCGGATCCTCCGAACCCTCGATGAAGCGCGCGAGCAGCTGGCCGATGACGACGAGCGCCGGGTAGCAGGCGTCGTTGTTGACGTACTTGAGGCCAACCTCGATATCCTCCTTGCTGGTGCGCTCAAGCAGCTTGACGTTGTATCCCGCGCGGCGCAGCACCGGCGTGAAGAGCCGGAAGTGGATCGGCGCCATCTGCGGGGCGAGGATCGTGTAGCCGGCGTCCTTCATCTCCCGGGTGAAGGCCACCGCGGGGGTGACGTGCGTGGGCCGCTTGGCGTCGTCGGTGTTCAGGTGGCCGGGGGCGAGGTGGGTGGGGACCTCCTCGTGCTCAAGCGGGCGACTCTCGCGCTCGCCGATGGCGGCCGTGAGCGACCGCAGTCGGATCTTGGCCGCACCGAGGTTGGAGACCTCGTCAATCTTGAGCGAGGTGTAAATGTCGTCCTTGGCTTCGAGGATCTCCTGAACCTGGTCGGCCGTGATGGCGTCAAGGCCGCAGCCGAAGGAGACGAGCTGGACTAGCGAGATCGCCGGATCCTCGGCAGTCGTCTCGGCTGCTTCGTAGAGGCGGGAGTGGAAGGCCCACTGGTCGCGCACGCGCAACGGTCGCTCGAGGTTGCCCAACGCCAGGGCATCCTCGGTGAGGACCGCGGCGCCCAGCCCGATAATGACCTCGGGGATGCCGTGGTTGATCTCCGGGTCGAGGTGGTAGGGGCGTCCGGCCAGCACGATCGCGCGAATCCTGTGCTGGCGCACGTAGGCAAGCGCCTCCTCGCCTTTGGCTCGCACGTCCTCATGGAAGGCCTCCATCTCCTTCCAGCCCTCCTCGCACGCGGCTTGAGCCTCGGCTTGACTCACGCCGTCGGCGGCGAAGACCTCGGCCAGGCGCTTGGGCAGTAGTTGGCGGTCTGCAAGCGAGAGGAAGGGCGAGATAAATTCGGCCTTCTCCTGCGCGATGCGCCCCATGTTGTTGCGCAGCGCCTCGGGGTAGGTGGCCACGATCGGGCAGTTGTACGAATCGTCCGCGCCCTCGAAGGCCTTCTCGTTATAGGACACGCACGGGTAGAAGATTCGTTTGACTCCCTTATCCAGCAGGGACTCGATGTGGCCGTGGGCGAGTTTGGCCGGATAGCACACGTTCTCCGACGGGATCGACTCCATGCCCTTCTCGAACAGGTCGTGGTTCGAGCGACCCGAGAGGATGACGCGGAAGTGGAGCTTAGAAAGCACAGTGAACCAGAAAGGGTAGTCCTCGTACATGTTGAGCACCCGCGGGATGCCGATGTCGCCGCGGGTGGCGGCCGCCTCGGTCAGGCGGCGGTAACCGAAGACGCGCTTGTACTTCCAGTCATACATGTTCGGGATCGGCGACTTTTTCGGCACCCGCTCCAGGCTCGCCCCGCGCTCACAGCGGTTGCCGCTTACGTGGCGCTCCCCGGTGGAGAACGTGGAGATTGTCATCTGGCAGTGGTTTTGGCACAGGCGGCATGTCTTCATTGACGTCTCCACCGTCAGGCTCTCGAGCTCTTCCACCGTCAGCAGGCTGGTCAGCCGCTCGGGGCTACGGCCCTCTGCCTCGGCGTTGCGCGCCGCTAGGTCGGGGTCGAAGTGGCTCTTCGCGGTCAGGGCCGCGCCGAAAGCCCCCATCAGGCCCGCGATCCTAGGTCGGATGACCTCGCGGTGCGTGAGTAGCTCGAAGGCGCGCAAAACGGCGTCGTTGAGGAAGGTGCCACCCTGGACCACCACCTTGTCACCCAGATCCGAGGGATCCTTGAGCTTGATGACCTTGTACAGGGCGTTGCGCACCACAGAGTAGGACAGGCCGGCGGAGATGTCGCCCACGTTCGCGCCGTCCTTCTGCGCCTGTTTGACGGAGGAGTTCATGAACACCGTGCAGCGCGTGCCCAGATCCACGGGCGCGCTCGCCTGCGTGGCGAGCTTGGCAAAGGAGGCGATGTCGGTGTTCATCGTGGCCGCGAAGGTTTGCAGGAAGGAGCCGCAACCGGAGGAGCAGGCCTCGTTGACGGAGATGGAATCCACCAGCCCGTCGCGGATCTTGAGGTACTTCATGTCCTGGCCGCCGATGTCGATGACGGAAGAAACCCCGGGGGCGATGTGGTTCGCAGCCCGGTAGTGTGCCATCGTCTCCACCTCGCCCTCATCCACGCCGAGGGCGCTTTGCACGATCCCCTCGCCGTAGCCGGTGGAGCACGAGCGCACGATGCGTGCGCCCTGGGGAAGCTCGTCGTGGATGCGCGCCACGATCTCGATGGCGGCTGCCACCGGGTCCCCTTCATTGGATGCGTAGTGGGTGAAGACGATCCGATCCTCAGAATCGATGACGGCGGCCTTGATCGTGGTCGAGCCGGCGTCGATGCCGAGGAAGAGATCCCCGCTCGCCTGCTCGGTGGGGATGACCTCGATGGCGTCCTTGGCGTGACGCTCGTCGAAGGCTGCCCGTTCGGCGTCGTCGATGAAGAGCGGGCGCATCCGCATGGTTGTTTCGCCAAGCGAGTCGGCCTCGCGGAGCCTGTCGCCCATCCGTCCGATCGGGGCGGCCGGGGTGTCCTCCTTGCCGGCCAGTAGTGAGGCGCCGAGGGCTACGTAGAGTTGGGCGTCGGGCGGGGTGATGAACTCGTCGGCGCCGGAGAGGATCCGCTCGTAAGCGGCGCGAAGCTCGGGCAGGAAGTGGAGTGGGCCGCCGAGGAAGAGCACGGTTCCGCGGATCGGGCGCCCGTTGGCCAAACCCGCCACGGTCTGGGTGGCCACCGATTGGAAGATGGAGGCGGCCAGGTCCTCGTGGGCCGCGCCCTGGTTGATGAGGGGCTGGAGGTCGGACTTGGCGAATACGCCGCAGCGAGAGGCGACGGGGTAAAGGCGCTCGTAGCGGGACGCCAGCTTGTTCAGGCCGGGGGCGTCGGTGTGCAGGAGGGTGGCCATCTGATCGATGAACGCGCCCGTCCCGCCGGCACACGTGCCGTTCATTCGTTGCTCGGGGGTGGGGTGGAGGTAGGTGAGCTTGGCGTCCTCGCCGCCCAGCTCGATAACGACGTCGGCCTGCGGGTAGAACGTTCGGGTGGCCTGGGTGCCGGCGATGACCTCCTGGACGAAGGGGACCTCAAGAATCTGGGAGACGGCGAGCCCGCCGGAGCCGGTAATCGCGGCCTTCACCCGCAGGGCGGGGAACTGCTCGGCGATGTCGTCGAGCAGGCGGGCGAGTTCGGTACGCACATCCGCGTGGTGGCGGCGGTAGTCCGCGAAGAGGGTTTCGTCGTCACGCCGGAGGACGGCCTTAACGGTGGTCGAGCCGACGTCAATCCCGAGCGTCGCGTCGTGTGTCGCTGTCCCGTAGTCTGCCTGCACCATGGTCTCTCTTCCTGATGAAGGGGCAACTGTGCCCACCACTAGTGAGCGTAGGGCCCCTCAAGAGAATTTTCTACAGCAATGAAATTAGGGAACTGCGGGGGAGGGCGGAGGCGATTGCCCGCGCGAGAACTCGCCTTTTTGCGGGCGCCGACGGGCGCCGATGATCTTCGCCTTAATTTCGGCCATGTTGAAATTTGGGGGTAGAGTGGCACGCAACGCGGGTTTCAGATCCGCGCCTATGCGCGGCGACGGCGCGCGCATGTGCAAGGACGAGGAGGCAAGCGTGGCAGGACGACGAGGCCCGGCAGCCTCGCGAGGCGAGATACGCGAGCGACTGGCGTCGGCGGCCAAGGAGCTCTTCACGGAGCAGGACTTCCCGAGCGTGACGATTCGCGCCATCGCGGATCGGGCCGAATGCGACCCGGGCCTCGTCTCCTACTACTTCGGCTCGAAGGCCGGGATCTTCCGCGAGGCGATGTCGCTGCCCGCCGACCCGGTTCAGCTCATCTCCGACGCCTTCGGCGATGGCGGACGGGGCACCGGTGAGCGGGTGCTGCTGGCGATCATGGAACTGTGGGAGGAATCGGAGGCGGGCGCGAACTTCCGAGTGATGGTCACCTCGGTGCTCTCTTCGGACCTGTCCTTGCAGGTCTTCCGGGCATGGATGAATGAGCAGATGCTCACCCCGCTCGTGGAGCGGCTGGGTGTGCCCGACGCCCGGCTCCGCATCGAAATGGCCTTTTCTCAGGCGCTCGGGCTTTTTGCTACCCGTTATGTCTATGAGATGGAAGGCCTTGCCGCGATGCCGCGCCAACAGCTGGCCCGAATCTACGGCGCCTACCTCGACCTCACGCTCGGCAGCTTCAGGAAGTAGCTCCTGCGATGCCAGTCTCCAGCGGACGGGCCAGGGGAGGGGCAGGGGTAGTTCCTCGGGATGTTGTGAACGTGGTGTGGGGGTGTGTGGGCTACCTGGCGCCAGTTCGCTCGAACCTACCGGCCCGTTACCATGATTCAGGCCCGTGGCCGGCGTGCCGGTAGCGTCTCGACACGGCCTCCCACCTGCATGCTCACCATGCGGGCGCGCATGCGAACGGTGCCCAACTCGTGGCCAAATATATCTGTTCACACAACACCGCACGAAAGATATCGAATGAAAAAGAAATTACTCGCAGGACTTGCGGTTCTTGCGCTGAGCCTGGCCTCCGTGCCGGCCATGGCCACGCCAGAACCGCCACCCGCACCAGTGTCCACGGCGGCAGAACGCTCGGAGAAGACCGTTCCCGTCATCGTCACGCTTGAGTCGGACGGAAGCGCCGCTCAGGTGGACCAGATCGCTCAGGACCTCGCGGCCAAGTACAACATGACGCTACGCCGCCAGTTTTCCTACCTGGTCAACGGCTTCTCGGCCTATATCCCCGCCGGCGCGATCGGTGACCTCGCCCTCGAAAAGGGCGTGGCCTCCGTCGACCGGATGCGAGTCTACTATCCGTCGATGGAGTCAGCCGTCACGTTGACGCAGGCGGACAAGGCTGCTGAATCGTACGGCGTGGACGGCGAGGGCCTCGTCGTCGCGATCGTCGACACGGGCATCGACATCAAGCACCAGGACATGCGCCTGGACGAGGGCGTGAAAACGAAGCTTACCCCTGAGGCGGGATTCACCGCGAAGGTTCCCTACGGCTACAACTTTGCCGACGACAACGGCGAGGTCAAGGACACCACGACCTCCCAGCACGGCATGCACGTGGCCGGCATCGTGGCGGCAAACGGCGGGAAGGACGCCAATGTCGCGACGAACGGACGGGTTAACGGCGTCGCGCCCAACGCCCAGCTGCTGGCGATGAAGGTCTTCTCCAACGACCCGGCTCGCAAGGGCGCCGCGGCCGACGACATCATGGCCGCCGTCGAGGAGTCCGTCAAGCACGGAGCCGACGTCATCAACCTTTCTCTCGGCGCGCCGAACGGCCACGAGGGCCAGTCGGTGGGCGAGCAGCGCGTCATCGCGCAGGCCCGCGCCGCCGGCGTCGAGGTCATCGTTGCCGCGGGAAACGAGGGCCAGAACGGCTCGGCCACCGGCGTGAACGACGACATGCTCGGTCTCCTCGACGACGCAACCGTCGGCTCGCCCTCCACGGGTACCGGCGCGTGGGCCGTCGCCTCGATCGAGAATGCCACCACGGTTAACAGCCGGGGGCTGGCCAAGAACGACGCCGGTGAGCACGAGTTCGCCTACCAGCTGCAGGCTGGCTCCGCGGACGGCAAGCCGGTGGAGATCGTCGACGCCGGGTACGGCAAGATTGACGACACGCTGAACAAAGACTTCTCCGGCAAGTACGTGCTCATCCAGCGCGGCGGCGACGTCACCTTCGCTGACAAGTTCATGAACGCCCAGGTCTCTCACGCGGCCGGCGTCATCATCTACAACCACGCTGAGGGCGGGGACGACTTCCTCAGCATGGCTGGCATCGAGAACGTCAAGGTCCCCGGCGCCTTCATCGGCCACTCCGACGGCGTGAAGCTACTGGAGATGATCCATCGGGGCACCACGACGGTCTCCCTCACCAGTGACGCGCTCGTCAAGGCTAACCCCTCCGTCATGACGCCTTCCACGTTCACCTCGTGGGGGCCGGGCCCCGAGCTCGGGTTCAAGCCGGAGATCGCCGGCATCGGCGGCAACGTGTACTCGACCATCAACGACAACCACTATCAGACCGAGTCCGGCACCTCGATGGCGGCCCCGCACGTGGCGGGTGTCGCCGCGCTCATGATTCAGAACGCGGAGAAGGCCTCCTCTGGCCTCTCCCGCGCGGAGGTCGTGCTGCGTAATCGCGTCGCGCTGTCCAACACCGCACGCATCCTCGAGCACGACGGCGTTCCCTACGCCCCGCGGCAGGTGGGTGCTGGCCTGGTCCAGGTCAAGGACGCGCTCGACACGGACGTGTATGCCACGGTGGACGGCTCGCCCGTCGTGGCGCTGAAGGAAGTGGACGGGTCGACGTCGTTCACGGTCACGCTCAAGAATGACGCCGATGAGGATCGCTCGTTTACCGCGGACGCCACGTGCGTGGTCAACGAGAACAACTCGGTCAAGGAGAAGGCAACCACGTTCTGCTCCACCACCGACTCGATCGCCGCCTCCAACGAGGCGGTCACCGTCCCGGCGGGCGGTAGCGCCGAGGTGACCTACACGCTCAAGGTCTCCGGAGACGACCACTGGACCCAGGGCTGGGTCACCTTCAAATCGGCGAAGGAGGGTCAGCCGAGCCTGTCGGTTCCCTACCTCGGCTTCGCCGGGAACTGGAACGCCGAACGGATCATCGACAACCCGAGCTACCAGGGCTTCGACGAGCCGATCCTGTCCAAGATCGGCGTGGCTAACGCTACATCGCTTTACACCCTCATCAACGGCGGGCTCTACACCCTCGGAGACGGCGAGCAGTTCATTTCCCCCAACGGGGACGGGCTCTCCGACGTCGTCTTCGCACGGGCCGCGCTGCTGCGCAACCCCAAGCGGGTGGAGATGTCGATCCTTGACGAGAAGGGCAACGTGGTGCGCGAGATTGGCTCGGAGGACGAGCCCGTCCGCTTGACCATAAAGGACCAGCTCGCCGGGCAGCTGACCGAGAATCAGACCGATTTCTCCTCTATCCGCTTTAACGGGAAGGTCTACAATCCGCAGGCGACCTCCTTCGAGGATCTCCCCGACGGGAAGTACGCCTACCGCCTGTCGGCCACGATGGGGAAGGAATGGAAGCCGCAGACGATCGACATGCCCTTCGGCATCGACCGCGTGGCGCCCGAGATGACCATCCTGTCCACGGACAAGAACGACGACGGCGACTACGTGGTTCGCGTCAAGGTCACCGACGACTTCTCCGGCATCAACGCGGTGCAGGGTCGCTTCACGTGGCCCTCGTCCGTGGTGATCAGCGCCGGCAAGCCCACCGACGACGTCTACACGCTCACGATCCCGGGCAAGCTTGCTGAGGCGGTGGGCTACTTCGAGCTCTACACCTCTGACCGTGCCATCAACGTGGTGCGTCAGACGGTGACGCTTGGCGAGAAGCTCGTCATCGAGTCGGATCCGACACTGGCCAACTTGGACTCCATCAACGCGAAGACCGAATCGGATCAGACTGGTGAGCTCCTCATCCAGGACGGCAAGCTCGTCCTCACCGGCCGCGCCGGCAGCGGGGTGGCCAAGGTTCGCGCCGGCGACGCCGAGGTTGAGGTCCCGGCCTCGGGCCGCTTCGAGATCCGACCGTCGGTCGAGCAGGGTCAGAACACTGTCAAGGTCGAGGCGCTGGACGCCGACGGCAAGGTGGTGGCCACCAAGACCTACACCTTCGTGTGCGACACGGTTCCGCCCGTCGTCACCATCACCTCCCCGACGGATCGGGAGCAGATCGCGGCTCAGGTTGCCGCCGGCAAGGTCACGGTTGAGGGTACGGTGAGCGACAACCTCGGCGATGTTAAAGTGACGGTCGACGGCGAGCAGGTTCCCGTCGTCGACGGACATTTCTCCGTTACCGTCCCCGTCAGCCCCGGACAGCTCAACCTCTCCGTCTACGCCAGCGACACCGCTGGCAACCAGGGCGTGGGCACGATCGTGCTCGCCGCTGCCGACGCCGCCACGCCGCTCAAGCTTGAAGCCAACCTTGGCTTCAACAAGAGCTTCAACGTGGTCGGCGCGGAAGACGAGGCGCTGAGCCCCGGCGAGGATGGCAGCTACACCTACATCTACTCTGGCAAGTTCAACCGCGTGCCGGGCTCGTTCACGGTGGATGGCCAGGAGGTCGAGGTCGCCGAGGACGGCACATTTGAGATGCCAGTCACCCTACGCGAGGGCCTGACCGGCTTCAACGTGACGATCACGGACGTGGACGGCAAGGTGCTGGTCAATAACAAGGTCAAGGTCCTCCTTGACCTCACCGCCCCGACGATCAAGATGGACAAGCCTGACGTTAACCCCGACGGCGCGCTCTACCTGCGCGAGGCCGGCGACGTCGAGTTTGCCGGAACCGTCTCCGACAACGCCTTTGGCTACTCGCTCGCCATCAACGGCGACCACGTGGAGCAGTTCTTCACGATCGATGACCCGGGCGCCGCGGTCAACGCCCGCGACTTTTCTAAGACGGTCAAGGCCGCCGACGGCGACACGATCCTCGTGCTCCTCGAGGATCACCTGGGCAACGCCTTCATGCAGCTCATCCCCGTGGTGGTAGACGGCGAGAAGCCGGCGATCGACGTCGACCTTGAGCCCGGGACGGTCATGAAGGCCGACCAGACCAGGGTGGTCAATATTCGAGTGACCGACAAGAACCTGGCCGATGCCGCCGTGTACGTCGATGGCAAGGTCGTTGAGGCGCGCCAGGCCGTGCTTACGCAGGCGCCGGGTGCCGGGATTGTCCGCGAGCAGGGATCTGACCTAGTCGGAGGCCGCCCGAGCCCGACCGCGATGCGTGCGGCAGGGATCGATCAGGCCAGCGATACGGGTGCGGCTGACACGGCCGGTGAGGTCGGCGCGGCCCGCGCGGACGGTGAGGCTGGTGAGGTCGGCGCGGCTGGCGAAACTGGCACGGCCGGTGAGACCGGGCCCAAGGAGGGCGTGACGCTGCTCAGCTTCGAGGTCGGACCCGACTTCGAGGTCGGCGAGCACACGATCGTCGTGGACGCCACCGACAAGGCGGGCAACGCCTCCTCGGCCGAGGTTCCCTTCGAGGTGAAGGCCAACGAGAAGCCGGGCGAGGCTCCCGCTCCAGGCGAGGCCCCGGACGACAACTTCGTCCCGGGCATCGATCAGGACGACCTCATCGATCCTGATACCAACGGCCCAGACACCAGGATTCCTGGCAAGGTCGGCACGACCGATGGCCCGATACCGGGCGCCCACAACGGCGCCACCGGCGGCCAAAAGTCGCCGAACAAGGGGGCGCTGTCCTACACGGGCGCGGCGGTCACCGGTTTGGCCACGCTTGCGGGGGCGCTGCTCGTCGCAGGCGCGCTCATCCGGCGAAAGAGCCGGGCCTAGCTAGCGCCTAGCTAGAGGGGCGGGCGGCGAAAGCCGCCCGCCCCTGACGTCTCTCCACGGCAAAAGCAGTCGCGGTCTTCAGGCTCGGCGGCATATGCGTCCCTCAGATGCGCGGTGAGGAAAACCCGGCGGCGCGCGGCGCGCGGCACGCCTTGTCGAGGCTGTCGAGGCGGGCTAAAACTGCTTGAGCATGACCGAGTAGTCCTCGACCACCTTGCCCGTGTGCTCAAAGCCCATCTTCAGGTAAAGACGGTGGGCCCGCTCGTTGAGGCGGGCCACCGACAGCGAGATGCCCGGCGCACCGGCATCTCGGGCGATCTCGCTAACCCCGTCGATGAGGCGGGGGCCGATGCCGTGGCCCGCGTATCGGCGCTCGACGGCGATGGCCAGCTCGGGCACCCCCTCTGCCACGTGCCCAAAGCCATGGTAGGTCTCCGTGCCCCACATGAGCCAGGAGCCCCCGGCGGGAACGTTGCCCTTCCACGCGATGAGCCCGCCGCCCTCCGGCTTCCACGCACCGACGTAGTAGTCGTGCCACTGGTCGAAGTCCTCGGGCAGGTCCCCGAGCTCGTCCCCGAAAGTGTCGGTGAGGAAGTTCAGCCGCGCGATGTAGGTGCGGTCAGACTCACTGGTGGGGATAAGACGCAGGTCAGTGCGTGTCGGGCGCATATCTATCCTTCCCGGACGAGGGTGGCGATGTCGGCGCCGAAGGCCTCGTCGAACTCGGCGCCCGTTTGTGTAAAGCCAAGGCGATTCCAGAAGTCCATGGCCCCGCGGTTCGAGACCGCGACCTCGGTATACGCGGGCACGTCCCCGATGGCGTACTCAAGCAGGGCCGTGCCATACCCGCGGCGCTTGACCTCGGGGCGCAGGTAGAGCGCCCCCACCCGTAGCGGCGCGGGGTGGCCAGGGCCCATCGCCTCCACGAGGATGAATCCGACGACGGCGTCGTTCTCGGTGGCGACCCACGTGGTGGTGGCACCGGGGTCAGCAAGGCGCGCCATCCACACCCCGTCCATTGAGAGGGTGTGGCGGGAGATGACGTCGTCGGGAAGGATGCCGCGGTAGGTGTCCTTCCAGGAGGCGCGGTGTACGTCGGCGACGGCGGCGGCGTCGAGCGCGGTCGCCGCCCTGATGCGAATACTCATACCCGTAACGTAGCACCGCTCACAATCGTCGATGATGTTTGTGTCTATCCTTAGGGGCATGAACACGACGATTGAGACTCAGCTTGCCCATCGCTCCATCCGCGAATTCACCGCAGAGCAGATCCCCGAACAGACCATGGATACCCTCTTTGAGGTCGCCATGCGCACCTCCACCTCCCGTGGGCTGCAACACGCGGCGCTCATCCGAGTCAAGGACCAGGCCAAGCGCGAGGAGCTGGCGAGCATCGGCAAGCAGCCCTACATCGCGCGGGCTCCGGAGCTGATCGTCGGGATCGTGGACGCGCGCCGCTCGGTGCGCATCCGCGAGGAACAGGGCCTAGACCCGGCGCCGGCGGCATCTGCGGCGGCCTTCCGCGAGGGATTTACGGACGCGGTGCTCATGATCCAGTCGATGTCCGTGGCGGCCGAGAGCCTCGGGCTGGGGGTGACGCACCTGGGCTCGATCCTCAACGACTACGGGCGCCTCATCGAGGAGCTCGCCCTGCCACGTTACACCTTCCCCGCGCTCGGCATGATGCTCGGCTACCCGGCACAGTCCCCGCAACTCAAGCCGCGAATTCCCGCCCGCCTGCGCGTGATGACGGACGCCTACCGCGAACCTGATTCTTGGATGGATGCCCTGCACGACTACGACGCCGAGATGCACACCTACTACGACTTGCGCGACGCCAACCGCCGCGTGGACGCCTTCACCACCCAGGTCGCGCGGATCGCCATGCCCGAACCGTCCGTCAACTTCTTCCGCTACGTTGAGGGCCAGGGATTCGATATGGGGTTGGGGGAGCAATAGGGAACTTTTCCCCGTATTTCCAGGTCAGCCAACAGGAGTTATAGAAAAACGCTCCGCACCTCGGCATTTCTTTTGTAATGTGGGCCCACACGCGTGTACTCATCGTGTCACCACAGAAAAAGGAATACCGAATGAAGAAAACCGCAATATCTATCCTTGCAGCGAGTCTGCTCTTCCTCAGCCCCGCCGCCGCCAGCGCGACGGAGACCACGGGCTGTGAGGAGCAGACGCTGACCATCCTCGCCACCACCGACCTACACGGCACGGCGCTCAACTACGACTACTTCACAGGCAAACCGTTCACGGATGCCAAGGCTGATCAGCGCAACCGCACGCGCGGACTTGAGCTGCTCGCGCCCGCGATCGCCGACGTGCGCGCCGAGAAGGGCAAGGACTCCGTGGTGCTACTCGACAACGGAGACGCCAACCAGGGTAGCCCGCTGAACATCGTCTACCACGCCGATCGCACCGCCGATTCGGTTGACCCGATCGCCTCCGTGTTCAACTACCTCGGCTACGACGCCGGGGTGGTCGGCAACCACGAGTTTAATTACGGTCACCTGGACAAGGACGGGGTCAAGGGCGACCTCAACCAGTACCGCGACTCCCTCAATATGCCGCTGCTCGGCGCGAACGTCATCGACAAGGCCAGCGGCAAGCCCTACCTCACGCCCTACACCATGATCGACAAGAAGGTGGCCGGCAAAGATGTCAAGGTGGGCGTGATCGGCGTGGTGACGCCGGGCGTGCGCATCTGGGACCGCAATTCCACGCAGGACCTTCAGTTCCAGGACGCCGTCGAGGCGGTCAAGGCGTGGGTGCCGACGGTGCGTGAGGCGGGCGCGGACGTCGTCGTCGTTCTCGCGCACACGGGTATGGACGCGAAAGGGTACGCGTGGAACCCGGCCGACCTGACGGAGAACGTGGCCGCTTCGATCGCCACCCAGACGGAGGGCGTGGATGTGGTGGTCGCGGGCCACTCGCACGTGACCGACAACGCTGAGACATTCCTGACGAACGCGGCGGGCAAGAGCGTGCTCGTCACCCAGCCTGGCTACCACGCCCGCTCCGTGTCGAAGGTCGAGGTGCCGATCGCGTTTGACGGTGAGGAACCCACCGTGGTCAACACCGAAACCTGCAAGGCGTCGGCGAGCCCGCTCTACGCCTCGAACTACCTCGGCCGCGAGGACGCCGGCGTGCGCGAAGCGGTCGAACCCTGGCATTCAAAGACGGTTGCCTGGGTTTCCACCGTGGTCGCTCAGGCCACCGACGACATGACGGCCGAGCGCGCCCGCTACGAGGACACCCCGATCGTGGATTTCATCAACCTTGTTCAAAGAGAAACGGTGGCCAAGGCGCTCGAGGGTACGCAGTATGCCGGCATCCCCGTGCTCTCCCAGGCCTCGCCGTTCTCCGCCAGCGCCCGCTTCACCAAGGGCGACGTGACGATCGCCGACATGGCCGGACTCTACACCTTCGATAACACGCTCCTTGGCGTGGAAATGACGGGTGCGCAGATCAAGGACTACCTCGAGTGGTCGGCCCGCTACTACGCACAACAGCCCGAGGGCGCCACGATCGAGGACTGGTCCACGGTCATTAACGCTCTCTACGAGGGGCAAACGCGCGGCATCCCGGACTACAGCTACGACATGCTTGCCGGGGTGAACTACCACATCAACATCTCCAAGCCCGTGGGCGAGCGCATCGAGGGGCTGTCCTACCCCGACGGGCGGGCCGTTGGCGACGAGGACCGCTTCATCCTCGCCGTCAACAACTACCGCCAGTCCGGCGGCTCGTTCTACCCGCACGTGTCTACGGCCAAGGTGGTCTACGACGAGCAGCAGGCCATCCGCGAACTCATGATCGCCTGGGGTGAGGAGCACGGCGTGATCGATCCGGCGAAGATCTTCACGCTGAACTGGACGGTTGGCACCTCCTCCGCCTCTGCGCCGGGGATCAACCCGGGCGGCGAGGACGGCGAGGGCGGCGAGCCCGGACCCACTCCCGGCCAGGAGCCGGGTGGCTCGGACAAAGCCCCTTCCGGGGGCGAGCGGCCCGATGCCTCCCAGCCCGCGCCGGACCAGCAGCAGAACACGCGCCAGAAGCTACCAATGACCGGCGCCTCGGTGCAGGTCATCGCGATGGTGGCCGGAGCGCTCCTCGTCGGCGGAGTGGCACTACGGCGTCGTTGCGCCTAAGGCGCGCCGCCTAAGGGTGCGCCAGGACCGGAGCCCACGCATCGAGCGCGTGGGCTCCGGGCCTTCGCCGCGCCTGCGGGGGCATTCTCGAAGGCGGAGGGCCATGGAAGGCGAGGTGGGGAGGTGGCTAGACTAGGCCTATGTTCCATCCTTTGCAGCAGCACATTATCGAGACTACGGGCGTGCGGCCCGTCATTGACCCTGCCCAGGAGGTGAGGCGACGCGTCCAGTTCCTGTGCGACTACATGCTAGCCACGCATACGAAGGGCTTCGTGCTCGGGATCTCGGGCGGGGTGGATTCCACGCTCGCCGGGCGGCTGGCCCAGCTCGCCGTCGACAAGCTACGGGCCGAGGGCCACGAGGCAACCTTCTACGCGGTGCGCCTGCCCTACGGCGTTCAGGCCGACGAGGCCGACGCCGCAGCCGCGATGGCCTGGGTGGGCGCCGACCACCAGGTCACGATCAACATTAAGGAGGCCACCGACGGCGTCGAGCGCGCCTACCGCGAAGCGATGGGCGTTGACATCTCGGACTTTAACAAGGGCAACGTCAAGGCCCGCCAGCGCATGATCGCCCAATACGCGATCGCCGGCGACCTGGGCCTGCTCGTGATCGGTACCGACCACGCGGCCGAGAACACCACCGGCTTCTTTACCAAGTTCGGCGACGGTGGCGCGGACATCCTGCCGCTGGCCGGCCTGAACAAGCGCCAGGTCCGCTCACTGCTGGAACACCTGGGTTCGCCGGAGCAGCTGTGGACGAAGGTGGCGACAGCCGACCTGCTCGACGGGCGCCCGTTGCGCACCGACGAGGACGAGCTCGGGATCACCTACGACGAGATCGACGACTATCTGGAGGGCAAGCAGATCTCCTCCGAGGCGGCGGCCAACCTCGAAGGAAAGTGGGTGCGGGCGCGCCACAAGCGCACCACCCCCGTCGAGCCCGACGACACCTGGTGGCGCTAGCTTCCCGGTCGGCGTAGCCCGGCCAAGCTTGAATGGTTCCAAACGGCTAGAATTGTAGCGGTCAACACTCGTCAATGAAAGGTTTGTTGTGGCAAATCTGCTGAGCGCCTCGCCGCTCATGACAGTCTTCCTCGTCGTCGCGCTCGGAGGAGTGCTCGGCATCATTCCCTTCGGCAAGCTTCGCTTCGGCGCGGCGGCCGCCCTCTTCGTGGGCCTCTTCATCGGGAATATCGTCCCCGAACTTGGCGCCGAGCTCGGCCTGCTGCAAAACCTCGGCTTGGCCCTCTTCGTCTACATGGTGGGCCTGTCAGCCGGCCAGACCTTCTTCGCCGACCTGGCGCGCCACTACAAGCTCATGCTGGGCACGGTCGTGGCCGTCATCGTAGGGGCGATCGCCACGATCGGGCTGGCCCCGCTGTTCGGGTTGAGCTCCGAGCTCTCCGTCGGCCTCTTCGCCGGCGCCCTGACCAGTACCCCCGCGCTCGCAGCTGCGAACACGGCGCTGGGATCGGCCGAGCCGGGGGTCGGCTACTCACTGGGTTACCCGATGGGCGTCTTCTTCGGCATCATCATCGTCTCCATGGTCGTCTCGCGCAGGTGGCCTGGAGGCAACGACACGCCCTCCGTTGCGGGCCAGTCGATCGTGGCGAACACCGCCGTCGTCGAACGCGACGTTTCGCTCCGGGCCGTCCCCGGCTACCTCGAGCAGAATATCCTCGTCTCCTACTTCATGCGTAACGGTAAGACGCGGGTCATCAGCCCGGGTGAGGAGCTCGAGCCAGAGGATCAGATCGTCGTCGTAGGCAGGGAAAACGACGTTACCACGGCGATCGACGCCATCGGCCACGTGCTGCCCGAGCACCTCGCCGACGACCGATCGCGCGTCGACTTCCGCTCCTTTACCGTCTCGCACAAGGAACTTGCCGGCTCCACCGTGGCCGAGCTCAACCTGCCCGGTCGCTTCGGCGCCGTCGCCACCCGCATCCTTCGCGGCGACGCCGAGCTACTCGCCGGCAGCCAAGAGCGCCTCGAGATCGGCGACCGCGTGATGGTGGCCTTCCCGCGCCGCGAGTACGACGCGATCGAGGAGTTCTTTGGCAACTCCGAGCGTACGGTCTCCACCGTCGACGCCGTCGGGCTCGGCCTCGGCATGGTGCTCGGCCTTCTTCTGGGGATGGTGAAGATCAGCCTGTCTAACGGGGGATCCTTCAGCCTCGGAGCCGCTGCCGGCCCGCTCATCGTGGGCATGATCCTGGGCTACCTGCGCCGCACGGGGCCCCTCGTGTGGCAGCTGCCTGGCGCGGCGAACCAAACCATCCGCCAGCTCGGCTTGCTCCTGTTCCTGGCCGCGGTCGGCATCGCCTCGGGCCCGGCCTTTGCGCGGACGGCTTTCTCCCCGGTCGGTCTGAAGGCGCTCGCGATGGGTAGCGTGATCGCCGTCGTCGTGTTGCTTGTCACGCTCGCGATGGGGCGTGTCCTGGGCGTGAGCGCGCAGCGCACCGCCGGCGTAATGGCGGGCGTGCTCGGCCAGCCTGCGATCCTCGCCTTCGCGTCCTCGAAGGAGGCCGACGAGCGAATCGAGGCTGGTTACGCCTCCGTGTTCGCGCTGTCCATGATCGCGAAGATCCTCCTTGTCCATGTCATCCTCGCCTTCTAGCGGCGCCGCGGTGAGCGCCGCGTGCTGTGGCAAATGGGGTACATGTGAATGTTGAGATCATCTGAGAGTGAAAAGCGCGTCCATTTTCGTACAAAAGCCCGGCAGAGTTGGTGTTTGCGGCGGTATTTCAGCTAAATTGACTGCTAGCGGTTCAATCCGAGCCGAATCGAAGGAACAAACTGAGAGGTAGATATATGTCCCTCAACCGCACCGAGCTTATTGCCAAGATTGCCGAAGAGTCCGGTCTGACCAAGACCGATGCTGACAAGGCCATTTCCGCTCTCCAGACCGTCCTCGTTGACTCCCTCGCCGCTGGCGAAGCCGTCAAGATCACGGGCCTCATGTCCGTTGAGCGCACCGAGCGCGCCGCCCGCAAGGGCCGCAACCCGCGCACGGGCGAGGAGATCGAGATCCCCGCCGGCTTCGGCGTGAAGATCTCGGCCGGCTCCACCCTGAAGAAGGCTGTTGCCAAGTAGTCTCAGCTCCGAAAGGGCGCCCCTTGTGAGGGGCGCTTTTTCATGCCCGGCGGTGTTACGCCAATCGGGGCATCTATGTGACGGGCGGCGGGTTCGAGGTGAAGACGATGACCGTGCCAGTGATCGATCAGCCAACGGTCGTGACTGGCGATGATCAAAGTTCCTCGCCAGGTTCGAAGGGCCTCTTCGAGCGCGTTCATTGTCTCGAGGTCGAGGTAATTGGTCGGTTCGTCGATAACCAGAACGGCTGGGCGGGCGGCCAGCGCGATCGATAGTTGGGCGCGGCGTTGATTACCCGCAGACAGGTGAGGGATACTCACGCTCCACATGGAAGGATGAAGGATTCCTTTCCCGGCCTCGCCAATCCCGGCGGTCCATGTTCTCTCCCCGAATCCCGGGTCTGACTCGGCGGGTAGTCGTTGTGGCACCGCACCGATGGGGCCGTCGCGTGTGATGGTGCCACTGCATACCGTCTCCGCTGGAGGACTGCCCGCCGTAATCCAGTTCAGAAGCGTTGATTTTCCTGCACCATTCGCCCCCGTCACGAGGAGATGCTCGCCTCGACACAGATCGAATGTGACCGGCGCAAGCCGATCCGCCACGGCCGCGGCGCGCGCTGACACCGCCAGACCAGATTCGGGGCCAGACTCAAGAACAGGGAACTGAAGATCATAGTGGCGGGGTTTTCGAAGTTCTCGCTGAGCGAGGCGTGCTAATCGAACACCATCGTGACGCGTCCTTGTCACTGACGTCGCTGCCGCCCGATCCATGAAGAATTTCTTTTCTTTGCCAACAGCCATTTCCAATCGAACCCCGCCACGAGCAATCTTCATGCTCTCATGCCGATGTTCGCGCAGCCCCCGCTTTTCAGCCTGCTGTGCCGCATGTATCTGCTGGTGTTTCTCGCGGGCGGTCGCCTTTGCAACGAGGTAGTCCGTGTAGTTACCCGCGTTGCGGTATACGCCCACCATTTCCTCGCCGTCATTTTTCGCGAGCTCCTGCCACACGGAGATGTCCAAGTCGTAAATCACGGTCGCGGTATCTTCGATAAAGGCTCTGTCATGACTGGTCGCTAGCACTGGCCCTTCCCAATTCTTCACAGCGTCCGTCAGGAAACTGATCGCCTCCCTATCCAGATGGTTGGTCGGTTCATCGAGGACTAGCACCTCGGGTCGGACTATTAGAAGTGCGGCGAGCTTCAACCGCGCGCGCTGGCCCGGCGAGAGTGTCATCAACAGCCGGTCGCTTCCAGACTCTGTGAACTCCGCCAGGCCCAGCCCGTCTAATGCGTGGTTCACCCGCCCATCCAATGACCACACGTCCAAAGAATTCAACTGGGCAAGAACATGGTCATAATCCGAAGAACAATCGTCCCGACCAGAAGCGATAGCCTGCGCAAGCTGCTCGAAACGTGCGAGCAGCTTTTTCAGCGGCATCAGAACCGAGTCGAGGAATTGGGCGACGCTGCCGGTGAAGGATTCTGGATCGGGAAGTCGCTGAGGAACGACGCCAGATACAACTCGCCCTGAATCCGGAGTCAATTCTCCGGCGAGGATTCTCACGAGCGTGGACTTGCCGACCCCATTCGGGCCGACCAAGAAGGCGCGCTCACCGCTAGAGACACACAGGCTGACGTGGTCAAGGACGGGTCGGGACCCGTAAGAAAAGGAAACAGCATCGAGGATAATTGCGGGCATGGTGATCTCCGGGACGTAGCAGAAACTATGGTCACGTCTCAGCAGCGCTGAGTGGAGATCACATCGACACCGGAACTACGCACTCCTCATATCAAGAACACACCAAGAACGCCATCGGCAAATCCGACTCGATTCTACACGGTGCGCCGAGCCGACGTGGTATCTCCCACCCGACCTTGGCACGAAAATGTCGGAGGGGAGCAATACACTGGAGGCATGTCTATCGATCCTCATTCTGATCCCCAGGCACCGGACGGGCCGGCCCAGCCGGACGCGCCCTCGCTTGCGCCGGAATCAACTACCGCAACCCTGGAGCGCACGCGCGAAGAGCGTGAGCCAGGCGATGAGGATCGCTACGCTCACTACGTGCGCAAGGATCGCTACACGCAGTCCGCGATCGAAGGCGGGCCTGTGGTGGCGTTATGCGGGAAGGTGTGGACCCCGGTGCGTAACCCGGATCGGTACCCGATCTGCCCCACGTGTAAGGCGATCTACCAAAACCTTGGCAACGGCGGGGGAGCGTGGCCGTTCGGCCCGAACCCGCCGGGTGGAGACGGCAAGTGAGCGCCCGCTCACCCCATCCCCGCTCTGTTTCAGTATCGGCAGCCCAGAACCTCCCTCCCGTCTACCCGCAACGTGCTGCGTGGGGAACGGCCGGGTCTCTGCGCGCCTGGCAGGCGGCGGCCCTCGAACAGTACCTCGCGGATACCCCGCGGGATTTCCTCGCGGTAGCGACCCCGGGCGCGGGTAAGACCACCTTCGCTCTGCGGGTGGCCACCGAGCTCATGGCCCGCAGGATCGTCACCGAGGTGACGGTGGTATGCCCCACGGAGCACCTGAAGTATCAGTGGGCGGATGCCGCCGGGCGCGTCGGCCTCAAGCTGGACCCGGACTTCTCGAACTCGCAAGGCAACCTAGGAGCCTCCTTCAACGGTGCCTGCGTCACCTACGCGCAGGTGGCCCGTTCCCCGCTTTTCCACCGCCACCGCACCTCGGCACGTTCCACCCTCGTCATCTTTGACGAGATCCACCACGGCGGCGACGCGTTGAGCTGGGGAGACGGCATCCGTGTGGCCTTCGAGCCGGCGAAGCAGCGCCTGTCGCTCACCGGTACGCCCTTCCGCTCCGATTCGGCGGCGATCCCGTTCGTCACCTACGAACCCGACGCCGACGGCGTGCCCCGCTCGAAGGCGGACTACACATACGGCTACGCCGAGGCGCTGGCCGATCATGTGGTGCGCCCGGTCATGTTCCTGTCATACACGGGAAGCATGCGCTGGCAGACCAAACACGGCGAAGTGATGAACGCCCAGCTAGGCGAGGCCATGACGAAGGACATGGAAGCCCAGGCCTGGCAGACGGCGCTCAACCCGTCCGGAGACTGGATCAAAGCGGTGCTCGGCGCCGCGGATGATCGGCTGACGGTCGTCCGCCAAGGTATGCCCGATGCGGGCGGCCTCGTCATCGCGACGGACCACCAGACGGCCCGCGCCTACGCCGACATCCTCGCGCAGATCACGGGCGAGGATCCCACGGTGGTCCTCTCCGACGACGACCGCGCCTCGGATCGCATCGCCGAATTCTCCGGTGGCACGCAGCGCTGGATGGTGGCCGTGCGCATGGTGTCGGAGGGCGTGGACGTGCCGCGCCTGGCGGTGGGAGTGTACGCCACGTCAACCTCCACACCGCTCTTCTTCGCCCAGGTGATCGGCCGTTTTGTGCGCTCGCGATCGCGCGGGGAGACGGCGTCGGTGTTCCTCCCCTCGGTGCCGCACCTGCTGGCCCTCGCGGGCGAGCTGGAAAAGGAGCGCGACCACGCCCTCTACGTTCCCTCGGACGACCCGGAGGACTTGCTGGAGGCGGCCAACCGCGCCGAGAGGGCCTCCGACGAGCTGGCGGGCGTGGGATACGCGGCGCTGTCGGCAGACGCCACGTTTGACCGGGTGGTCTTCGACGGGGACGATTTCGGATCCTGGGCCGCCGTCGGCTCGGACGAGGAGGCGGACTTCCTCGGGATCCCCGGCCTGCTCGAGCCGGACCAGGTGGCCACTTTGTTGCGTGAGCGTCAGGCGGAGCAAAAGAAGAGCACGGGCAAGGCCAGCGAGGCGCGCAGCACCGTCATGGATTCACGACGCCGGCGCGAGGCCCGCAAGCAACTTTCTAGCCTCGTGGCCGCCTACGCCGCAAAGACGCACCGCCCGCACGCGCTCATCCACACCGACCTGCGCCGAGTCTGTGGCGGGCCGGAGGTGGCTCGCGCCTCGCTCGAAGAGGTCGAGGCTAGGATCGCGAAGATCCAGCGGTGGTTTGTGGGCCGAAACTAGCGCAGGGCGCCGGATCCGATCCGGCGCCCTCGCGTGCTTGGACGCGTCCTGATGGGCTCAGCGAACTGCGTGCCGTAGCCCTGTGCTATCCACGCTCGGTGATGTCCACCATGACGGTGGGGAGGGCCGGGTCGCCCTCGGACAGGCGCCAGGCCGGGTAAGGCAGAGCCGCACGGGAGTTGCGGTGCTGCTCGGCGGCGTGGGCGAGGGAGTTGCGGGCGATGTACCGTTCGTCAACGGTCCCGTCCTCGACCAGCTTGACCTGCAACGGGCGTGCCTCGTGCTCGGCAAGGTAGGCCAGGCCCGCCTCCCAGGTGTCTGCGGCGACCACGATCTCCTCGAGCGCGCGGCCCGTCTCGTCGTGGGTGCGCCCGGCCACTTTCAGCCCGCCCACCGAGGTCTTCGAGTCGGACTTCTTCGCCACGCCCTCCATGGTGCCGTCCTCGCCCTCGCGCGCCACGAGCTTGTAGACGAGCTGGGCGGTGGGCTGGCCGGATCCGGTGACGAGGCGGGTGCCCACACCGTAGGAGTCGACCGGGGCCGCATTGAGGGCCGCGATCGCATACTCGTCGAGGTCGGAGGTGACGGTGATCTTCGTCGTCGTCGCACCCAGATCGTCGAGCTGCTTGCGCACCTTGAAAGCCTGAGCCACGAGGTCGCCCGAATCGATACGGACCGCGCCGAGCTCACCGCCGGCCTCGCGGGCCACGCGGACGGCCAGCTCTACGCCCTTTTCCACGTTGTAGGTGTCTACCAGGAGCGTGGTGTCGGTGCCCATCGTGGCGATCTGTGCGCGGAAGGCCTCTTCCTCCGAGTTGTGCAGAAGGGTGAAGGAGTGGGCGGCGGTGCCGATCGGCCGGATACCGTACAGGCGCCCGGCCTCCAGGTCCGACGTGCCGGTGAAGCCTCCGATGACGGCGGCGCGCGCGGCGGCGACCGCGGACCATTCGTGGGTGCGGCGCGCCCCCATGTCGAGGCAGGGGCGGTCGTGTGCCGCGATCGTCATGCGGGAGGCGGCGGTGGCCACGGCCGAGTCGTAGTTGAGGATGGACAGTAACACGGTTTCAAGCAGGACCGTCTCAGCGAACGTGCCCACCACTGTCATGATGGGCGAGCCGGGGAAGTACAGCTCGCCTTCCCGGTACCCGTAGATGTCGCCGGTGAAGGTGAAGTCGGCCAGATAGGCCAGGGTGTCCTCGGAGACGACGTTGGCCTGGCGCAGGTAGTCGATCTCCTCGGGCCCGAAGCGGAAGTTCTTCACGGCCTCAAGCGCGCGCCCCACGCCCGCGACCACGCCGTATCGGCGGTGGCCGGGAAGGCGACGGCCGAAGACTTCGAAGACGGAGCGGCGGTTGGCGGTGCCGGACTGCATCGCCGATTCGATCATGGTCAACTCGTACATGTCTGTGAGCAAGGCAGTGCTAGTCTTAGGTGTCATGTCTTAACGGTAACTCTCTTGGCAAAAATCTTCTGCACCTTTGCTCGGCTTGCTGTTTTACTCACCCAAAAAGGCGCGGTGGTCTACTATGGAAAGCGTGCAAATAGGGAGTCAGAGAATACAAAGGCCGATGGTGAGCCCCCGCCCGAGCACGCAACAGTCCGCTTCGGGTTGGCGCACCGTGGTGCATAATGACCCCGTTAACCTCATGACATATGTTCAATGGGTTTTTGAAAGCTACTTCTCCATGCCCACGCGCCTGGCGTACGCGAAGATGATGGAGGTTCACAACGCGGGCCGCGCCGTTGTCTCCACTGGCCAGCGAGAGCAGATGGAACGCGACGCGCAGGCGATGCACACCTACGGCCTGCGGGCCACGATCGAGGAGGGCGAATGCTGACAGCGTTCCGCATCGCGCGCGGCGGCTACCTCGCCCACATCGACGACGACGAGCGGCGGGTTCTCGCCGGGCTGGTCAAGGATACGGTGTGGTTGCTCGGCTCGGACGTCGACCACGAGGCAGAGCGCCGCTCCCAGACGGTCGACCCGGATGATCCACTCGCGCAGTTGGAGGCCGACGTCGTGGACATCGCCGACGCGATCGCAACGGAGGGCGAGCCGCGGGCGAGAGCCCCGTACGACGTCGTCGTCGAGCAACTGTTGCCCGACATGAGCGAGGACCCGGACGAGGCGGCCACGCTACGCGAGCTGACGGAGACGTCGGTGGCCTCGCAGAAGATCGAGAATCTGGTGACGGTTTACCAGGGTTTGGAGTCGGCGCGTGGAGGCGGGGATGTGCTCGTGGCCAACGAGGACGCGCCCGCGTGGATGAGCGCGCTTAATGACGTGCGGATCGTGCTCGCGGCGCGGCTCGGGATCAACGACGAGGAGTCCTCCGAGGCTGTCGCTGAGCGCGTGCGCCCGTTCCAGCATGGCGAGAGTTCTGCCGAGCCAAGCACGGACGACGTCCTCGCGATCGTGTACTCGATGAGCACCTGGTGGCAAGATTCACTGGTGACCGCCGTGAGGAACAAGGCTCTGCGCCGGTAGTATTCACCGTATGGACGATTCACCCATAGGTGTGTTCGACTCTGGCGTGGGCGGGCTGACGGTCGCGCGTGCGATCATGGATCAGTTGCCCGGCGAATCCATTACCTATATTGGTGACACCGCCAACAATCCCTACGGCCCGAGGCCAATCGCGCAGGTGCGCGAGCTCGCGCTGGAAATCATGGACAAGCTGGTTGACTCCGGCGTGAAGATGTTGGTCATTGCGTGCAATTCGGCGTCGGCGGCGGTGCTTCACGACGCGCGGGAACGCTACACCGCATCCAAGGGCATCCCGGTGGTGGAGGTGATCCATCCGGCGGTGCGAGCGGCGGTGCGCGTGACGATCAACAACCGCATCGGCATCATCGGTACGCGGGCCACGATCGAATCCGGCGCCTACGAGGATGCCTTCTCGGTGGTCCCCAGCATCACGCTGACGGCGGGGGCGGCACCGCGCTTCGTGGAGTTCGTGGAAAACGGGATCACCACCGGCCCCGAGCTGCACGCGGTGGCCGAGGAGTATCTGGCCCCGATCAAGGAGGCAGGCGTGGATACCCTCATCCTGGGGTGCACGCACTATCCGATCCTCGCCGGCGTGATTTCCTACGTGATGGGTGAGGACGTCGCGCTCGTCTCATCCGCTCAAGAAACCGCGCGCGACGTCTACCGAGAGCTGACCGCGCGCGCCCTGCTGCGCGACCCCGGCGCGCCCGCGCCCACCCACACCTTCCAATCCACGGGCGACGCCCACGAATTCCAAACACTTGCTCGCCGATTCCTCGGCCCAGAGGTGACGAGCGTTCAACAGCTCGGGGGGAAAGCATCGTGAAACTGACCATTATCGGGTGCTCGGGGTCGATGTCGGGCAAGGATTCGCCGGCCTCCGCCTACCTGTTGCAGGCCACCGGCGTGGATCACGCGGGTCAGGAGCGCGTGTGGTCGATCGTCTTGGACTTCGGGCCAGGCGCGATGGGGCACCTGTTGCGCTACGTAGATCCGGCGCGCCTAGATGGCATGTTCCTTTCCCACCTGCACGCCGATCACTGCGCGGACATCGTGGGCATGCAGGTCTACCGCCGCTGGTATCCCGAGGGTGCGCTGGGTCCGATCCCGGTGTTTTCTCCCGGCGACGGCGCCGCCCGCACCCGCGGGATCGCCGATGACCCGCTCGAGGAGACCTACGCCAGCGAGTTCGAGTTCCAGCAGATCAAGCCGGGGGACTCGGTCAAGGTTGGACCGATGGAGGTGGAGTTCTTCGCGGGCTACCACTCCGTTCCTGCGGTGGCGATGCGGATCACCGGCCCATCCGAGGCCGATCCGGAGCGCCGCGTGAGCCTGACCTACACGGGGGATACCGACTATATTTCGAGCGTGGTGGACGCGGCCCGGGGGGTCGACCTCCTCCTGTCCGAGGCCGCCTTCGAGGAGGGGCGCGACCTCGTGGAGGGGATCCACATGACGGGCCGGCGCGCCGGCGTCCTGGCGAGCGAGGCCGGGGTCGGGCGGCTGTTGCTGACCCACCTACAGCCGTGGACGAGTCCTGTGCGCACCGTCAAGGACGCCCGGTCCGTCTACGACGGCGACGTGGAGGCCGTGCGCGCGGGGGCCGTTTACAAGATCTAGCTCGGCCGGTACGCCGGGGGCTGCGCGCGGCGAGCGTTGGCTACCAGGGCGGCGTCGGCTGGCGCGGTGCCGGACCGGTCGGGGCGGATTTGTCGGAGGCGGGGAGTAGGCTTGAGGCATGAGTGAATTTAGTCGAAAAGACGGGCGCGCCACCGATCAGCTACGCCCGATCCGTATTACCCGCAAGTATCTCGACCAGGGCGAAGGCTCGGTTTTCGTCGAATTTGGGCGCACGAAGGTGCTGTGCGTGGCATCGCTGACGGAGGGCGTTCCGCGCTGGCGTAAGGATGGCGGGCTCGGCTGGGTGACGGGCGAGTACTCCATGCTCCCGCGCGCCACCGACACGCGTTCCCAACGCGAATCGGTCAAGGGCAAGGTGGGCGGCCGCACGCAGGAGATCTCGCGCCTCATCGGACGTTCGCTGCGAGCGGTGGTCGACTTCGCGGCGCTGGGGGAGAACACGATTGTGCTTGACTGCGACGTGCTGCAGGCCGACGGCGGAACCCGTACCGCGTCCATCACCGGCGCCTACGTGGCGCTTGCCGACGCGGTCACCTTCGGCGCCGAGCAGGGCTGGATCAAGCCGCGATGCGGCACCCCCGTGCTACGCGACTCAATCTCGGCGATCTCGGTGGGCATCATTGACTCGGTGCCCTGCCTCGACCTCCCATACGAGGAGGACGTGCGCGCGCAGACGGATATGAACGTGGTCATGACGGGCTCGGGCGAGTTCGTGGAGGTGCAGGGCACGGCGGAGGAAACCCCGTTCTCGCGCTCCGAACTCGGAGCGCTTCTCGACCTGGCCGCGAAGGGCAACACCGAGCTGGCGCAGCTGCAGAAGGCCGCGCTCGAATCCGACGGCCCGGTCACGCTGAGGGAGTTCGCATGATCCTGGCCACCCGAAACGCCCACAAGGTCACCGAGGTGCGGGCGATCCTCGCGCCGCTCCTGCCCGAAGGATTCGTACTCGAAGCCGTGCCGGAAAGCCTGCCCGAACCGGTGGAGGACGGCGCCAGCTTTGCAGAGAACGCGATTATCAAGGCCACTCAGGTGGCGCGCGAACTCGGTGTGCCGGCCATCGCAGACGACTCCGGCCTGTGCGTGGACATCATGGGCGGCGCACCTGGAATCTTCTCCGCGCGCTGGAGCGGCCACCACGGTGACGACGCCGCCAATCTCGATCTTCTGCTCGCCCAGCTAGCAGACGTCAAGCCTGAACAGCGCGGTGCCAGATTCGTCTGCGCGGCGGCGTTGGCGATGCCCGACGGCAGCGTCGTCGTGGAAGAAGGGCAGATGCGTGGCAGCCTGCGCTACGAGCGCGCCGGGAAGGGCGGCTTCGGCTACGATCCGATCTTCGAAGCCGAGGGCTACGGCGTGACAAACGCCGAACTACCCCCGCAGGAGAAGAACGCGATCTCGCACCGGGCGCGAGCGCTCGCCGCGTTGGCCCCGCACATCGCGAAGATCCTCTAACGCGGACCGGGCGCTAGCCAACCCGCTCGGGCGCGTTTTTCCCCTGCGCCGTGGGAATCTTAGACGTGCCCGAGCAGCGCGAGCGCCTGGCGCACGACGGGCAGGTGCTTGGGGAGGATCTCCGCCTGAAGCTCGGGTGTGTGTAGCTCGCCGGGGGTGAACCAGTTGACCTCGAGGGAATCGGAGGAGACGTTGCAATCGCCGAGCACGGGGATGATGTAACACAGGGAGACGGCGTGCTGGCGCGGATCGTGCCAGCCCTCGCCCGGCGTCGGGAAGTACTCGGCCACCGTGAAGGGAACCAGCGAGGTTGGAAGCTGGGGCAGAATCATTTCGCCCAGGTCCTTTTCGAGGTGGCGGCGTAGTGCCTCGCGGATCTTCTCGTGGTAGAGCACGCGGCCGGAGACGAGCGAGCGGGTCAGGCCCTCGTCGGTGACAGTCAATAGCAGGCCCACGGAGGCCAGCGAGCCGTCGTCGTGAAGGCGAACGGGCACGGCGTCGACGTAGAGAATCGGCACCTTACGGCGCACAAAAGCGAGGTCTTCGGGCGATAACCAGGGTCCCATGTCGGAAGATGCAACGTCACTCATACTTCGATTGTGCCAGCATCGAGGCGAAGAATCCGCGTTGATTCGGACAATTTGCCACTGGTGAACGCCTCACCCGCGCGCGTGGGCCGGGGGTGTGGCAAAGTGGAACCGTGGAGAAATACGAAAGGCCTGTGATGGGCGTGGCGCTCGTGTTCTGCGTCGTCATGCTGGTGATCGGCTGGGTGAGCGTCGCCATGGCCGGTTTCGCGGCCGGGCTCATCGCCACTGCCGTGCTCGGGACGCTCGCGGTCGGCGCCGGCGTGTGGGGGTGGCGCCAAGACTCGGCCTATTGGGTGGGCGCAGGTGCGCTCGGAGCGGGCCTCCTGCTGCCCACCGTCGCGGGCATCGTGCCGATGATCGTCGGCTTCATCATCTTTATCTTGCTCATCACCTTGAGGCTATTCCTGAACAGCTAACAGAAAGAAGGAAACATGTCTGACGTACGGCTCACGGTGGGCCAGGAGGCCCCCGATTTTACCCTGGATACGGTCGACGGCCCCGTCACCCTGTCCCAAGAGATCGAACGCGCCGAGCAGGGCGTGATCGTCTACTTCTACCCACGAGCCATGACCCCCGGCTGCACCACTGAGGCCTGCGACTTCCGCGACTCCGAGAACTCGCTGAAGTCCGCCGGCTACACGGTGATCGGCATCTCGCCCGACTCGGTGGATTCGATCCGCAAGTTCGTGGACAAGGAGTCGCTCAACTTCCCGCTCGCCTCCGACCCGGACAAGGCCGTCATGAGGGCCTACGGCGCGTTTGGCAAGAAGATGAACTACGGCAAGGAGGTGGAGGGCGTGATCCGCTCCACCGTGGTGGTGGGTAAGGACCGCAAGGTTGTCCTGCCGCTGTACAACGTGAAGGCCACCGGGCACGTGGCGCGCCTGCGCCGCGAGCTGGGCATCGACCCCGCCTAGACATTCATCGGCCCCTCGCCGCCACCTCGTTTTTGGAATGGGGTGGCGGCGAGGATACACTTCTGCTGAGCGCGAGTGGCGGAATTGGCAGACGCGCTGGATTTAGGTTCCAGTGCCCTCGGGCGTGCGGGTTCAAGTCCCGCCTCGCGCACTCTTCTTTCGTTTGCCGCCCTACCCTTCCCCGTAAAGCGCCTTGAGTTCACGCGCGTAGCGCCGCGCCACCGCCTCGCGCTTGACCTTGAGGGAGGGGGTAAGCATCCCGTTGTCTACGGTCAGGTCGGGGTAGATGACCGCGAACTTGCGGATGGACTCCGCGCGCGAGACTCGCTTGTTGGTCTTCTTGATGGCGCGCTCGAGTGAGGCGAGCACCTCGGGGTGGCGGGCTGCCTGGGTGACGTCCATCGCTGGCAGGTCGTGGGCGCCAAGCCAGCCGGGCAGCATCTCGGCGTCGAGCGTGATGAGGGCGCCGACGAACGGTTTCTTGTCCCCCACCACAATGACCTGGGAGATGAGCGGGTGGGAGCTGAGCGGATCCTCGAGCGCGGCGGGGGAGACGTTCTTGCCGCCGGCCGTGACGATGATTTCCTTCTTGCGACCGGTGATGGTGAGGTAACCCTGCCGATCGAGTGTGCCGAGATCGCCGGTGTGGAACCAGCCCTCGGAATCGAAGGCCTCCGCCGTGGCCTCGGGGTTGTTTTGGTATCCGCGAAAGATCTGCGGGCCGCGAACCAGGATTTCGCCGTCGTCGTCGATCTTGATCTCGGTGGTCGGCATCGGCACGCCGACGGTACCCATCTTGATCGAGTCCACGAGGTTGACGGTGGCGGCGCCGGTAGATTCTGTCAGGCCCCAGGCCTCGAGGACCGTCAGCCCGATCCCGCGGAAGAAGTGCCCGGTGCGTTTGCCCAGCGGGGCGCCGGCGGCGACGGCGTAGTGGCAGTCCTCGCCGATGATGTTTGTGATCTTGGAAAACACCAGCTTGCGGGCGATCGCGTGCTTGAGTGAGCGGATGGGGCCGCGCCCGCGCTCGGAGTAGGCGACGGCGACGTTGGCCGCCCACCTAAAGATCTTGCGTTTGAGGCCGGAGCCGGCCTTGGCTTCGGCGGCGTTGTAGATCTTCTCCAGCACGCGCGGCACCACGAGTAGGCCGGAGGGCTTGAAGGTCTTGAGGTCGGAGATCAGGTTCTTGATGGAGGGGGTGTGCCCGACGACGCCGCGCCCGGCGATCGTGAAGAAGAACACGGAGCGGGCCATGACGTGGGCGAGGGGGAGGAAGAGGAGGACGCGGGTCTCGGGGCTGTCGATGACCTGGCGCATGTGGGGAATGGTGTTCAACGTGATATCCACGAAGTTGCCGTGCGTGAGCTCGACCCCCTTGGGGCGCCCCGTGGTGCCGGAGGTGTAGATGACGGTGGCCAGGGTGTCGAGGGTGAGGCGGCTGCGGCGCCCGTCGATCTCGGACTGGTCGATCGTCTCACCCTGGGCGTAGAGCTTGACGAGGGCGTCTTGGTCGAAGGCGAGGACCCGGCCGAGGGCGGGTGTGCGCTGCGATTCGACGAGTGCCTGCTGGGCGTGCGTGTCGGTGACGACGAAGCGGATGGCTGAGTTTTCCAGGATCCAGCGCACCTGCTCGGCGGAGTCGGATTCGTAGATCGGCACGACGACGAGGCCCGCGCTGAGTGCCGCCATGTCCACGAGGCTCCATTCGTAGGAGGTGGCGGCGAAAATCGCAATGGCGTCACCTTCGTTGAGTCCTTCGGCGACCAGGCCGCGGGCGACGGCGTTAACGTCGGCGAGGTATTCGGTGGTGGTCATCGGCGTCCAGACGCCGAGGGTGCTTTGCCGCTCGATGCAGATCTGGTCCGGATGGGCTTCCTGGCGGCGGGTGAGGAGCCAGGGGATGTTCATCCAGGGTTCGGGCGTGACGTACCGCTTCCCGGAGACGATACCGCCTCGACGCTTCTTGACCATGTTTCCCCCTCAGTCGACGAATGCTACGCCAGCGTAACTAAAGGCTACGTTACCGTAACTAGACGTGGGGTGCGGGGTGATTTGCCGGCGTGGGGCACGCGACACAGGCGGCGGGTGGAGACGACGCCAAAGGGCCGGTGTTGGGGGATGCTGCGGCGCTAGGATGGGCGTATGAAGATCGCGCGACTTTCTCTGGATCAGGGCCCTCGCTTCGCCGTCGTCGACGAGGCCACCGGCAACTATCACGTGCTTGCGGACGACCCTCTGTATGCCGGGATCAACCCGACGGGACAGGTCGTCTCCGCGAGCGACGCCAACCTTGTGGCGCCCATGCTCCCGCGCTCGAAGGTGATCGGCTTCGGCGATAATTACAATCGCCCCGACTACCGCCCGGATCCGGCCGCGGTTCCGACCACCTTCTTGAAGCCGAACACCGCCGTGGTGGGGCCGAACGTGCCGATCGTGGCGCCGGCGTGGTCGGGGAACATCATCCACGAGGCCGAGCTCGCCGTCGTCATTTCCCGACTATGCAAGGATGTTCCGCTCGAGCGTGCAAACGAGGTTATCTTCGGTTACACGGTGGGCAACGACGTCGCGGACGGGCTCACCCAGAAGTCCGACTTGCAGTGGGCGCGGGCCAAGGGCTTTGACACCTCCTGCCCGATCGGTCCGGTGATCGTCACAGCCCTGGATGTCTCGGATTTGGAGATCACGCTGTCGGTGGACGGCGAGGTCAAGGGGAGGGGCACGACGGCCGACCTAGCCCGTTCCGTCCCGGAGCTTGTTGCGCTCGCCTCGTCAATGTTCACGCTCCTGCCTGGCGACATCATCCTTACGGGTGCCGCCTTCCCGTCGATTCCGGCGGGCCCGGGCATGGAGGTCGTGTGCTCGGTGGAGGGGATCGGAGATCTGCGCAACCCTGTCACGCAGTGAATTGGCGGCGAAGCTCGCGGGCCGCACCGATCTGAGCTAGCCGGAAGGCTCAGAGCGGAGCGGGGTGGTTTGCGGGTCGCAAGGGCGAATTCGATACCTGGGTATGACGTCGTCAGCACCAACCTCGATGAAGTTAGGGTAGCCTTACCTACGCAATTTCACGACGAAAGGAATAGCATGCGACGAAAGATCGCCTCGGCAGCCTCCGCAGCCCTCCTCATCGGGGGAATCGCCATGCCGGCCACCGCCACAGCGGCCGAGACATCCCCGTTTGATTCGGATCTGAGCAGTTGGCTGGCTCCGGGTAGTCAGCCACCCGCCGAGAAGGAGACCGCGTCCCCGAGTGGGGACGATTTGAGTAGTTGGCTCGCTCCGACCCCGAAGCCCGCGACGCCTAAGACTCCGGAGGATAAAGCCCCAGAGTCAAAGAAGGCTGAGTCGACGGAGCCGGCCGCTCCCGAAGCGGGTCATTCGGATCTAAGCGAGTGGCTCGCTCCCGGCTCTTCGAAACCGGCCGACCCAGAGATCAAGGCCCCCTCCGGAGACGACTTGGGTAGCTGGCTGGCTCCGAGCACCCCCAAGCCGCAAGACCCGAAACAGGGTGAGCCCAAGGCGGGGGAGAAGGCATCCGACACTCCGGTCATCGCCGAGCTCGCCTTCGGCGAGACTCAGCACGGCCGGACCCTCAGCTGGAAGGTCGATGGCTGCTCCGTCCTGAATAAGAAGACGGTCAAGGTCTCTCTTTCGCGCGGCACCGAGGCGCTCACTGTCCGGGGACAGTCGCGCAAGGAGAGCACGAACGCCTCCACATGGCCCGCCGGCACCTATACGCTCACCGCGAGGTGCGTCAACATGCGCGACGGGAAGGAACTGGGCAAGGTCACCAAGGACGTCGAGCTGACGAGGTCGAACATGTGGGTGAGCTACTCCGGCGACCCGCTCTACGGCCTCGTGCCTAACCCCGGCGAACGCGTGACGCTCACCACCCACGCCCCGGCCAACGCTTTGCCCATTAAGGCCGGGCCGTACGAGCCGGGCGAGACCGTCGTCGTAAGGATGTCCTTCGGCGAGGCAGAGGCCACCGAGATCACCCGCGCCAACGCCGACGACTCCGGCCATCTGACGCTCGACCAGTGGCTACCGCAGCGCCCGGCCGGCGCCAAGAGCTTTACGCTTGTGGCCCAGGGCGAGAGCTCCAAGCGAGCCACCACCTACACCGGCACGCTGATCGACAGCCCGCGTTCCGCGTTTGAGATCGTGGGTGTGGAAGGGCGGACGGTTAAGGTCGGGCCGACGGCGATGGAGCCGAACGCCTCCGGCTTCACCGAGCCCGGCGCGCTGCCCGCCTCGGTGCTTGGGCCAGACGGGAATGAGATCGCCAAGGGCGAGCTGACCGTCGACGCAAAGGGCGCGATCGGCGGGTCCGTCACGCTACCCGATGGAGACCTCCCGAACGGCCGCTACACCCTGCGCGTGCTCTCGCCTCTTGGCATCCGCGGCTACCACGCCGACTACTTTGTTGTGAAGAACAACGTCGTCTATCGGGGCTGGGCAATCCCGGCCGACGACGTCGACACGCCCGCGCCAGGCGCGCAGCCCGGTCAGCCGGAGGCGCCTGAGGGCGGCAATGCCGGCAACCCCGAAGGTAAAGACAAGCTTGAAGGAGACAAGGAGCAGGCGCCGGCACCTGAAACGGATACGGCCGTGACCCCTAGCCCTGATCAAAAGGTTGGCTCCAAGGAGCATAAGGCCGGCGCCCAAGCTCCGATGGTCGATGGCACGACGCAGAAAAACCCGGTTGTCGCATCGGCCCCGGCTAAGGCGGGCAAGAGCGAGAAGAGCCTGGCCCACGCGGGCGCCGGCGTCGTCGGCCTCGGAGCCCTCGGCGCGGCGGTGACGGCGCTCGGAGCGCTTCTTGTGAGGCGTTGTCGCAGCGAAGGATAACGATCGCACTGTAAAAGCCGCAGGAGGCAACGCTCGTCAACTCTAGCGTCGCCTCCTGCGGCCCACCGTCGCATCTACTCGGGCCGGTGCGCCCTAGCTGGTGGGCGGCCAGCCACGGCTACAGCCCGAGCGCCCGGTCGATCTGTTCGATCGCCTGACGCAGGACCGGGCGCGGCGTGGCGAGGATGGCGCGGGCATGCGCGGCGTATCCGGCCCCGCAGGACGCGCCGGGCGTCATGGCGACTCCGGCGTTCGCGCCCAACCACTCGGCTACCGGCTCGCCGACGGCGCCGGCCTCGATGGCGCCGGCGAAGTCGAGCCAGGCGATGTAGGTACCCTCCATGTGCTCCATGGTCACGCCGGGCCAGCGCTCAACGGCGGCGGCGAAAAGGTCACGGTTGCCACGCACATAGTCGACGACGTCGGCCATCCACTCCCGACCGTCGCTGTAGGCGGCCACTGCGGCGGCCGAACCGATGGTGGAGGTCATGCTCTTCGCCCACCCCAGCGACGGCTCCAGACGTTTGGCCAGCGCGGGGCTCGGCACCACCAGCTGGGCGCACTTGAGTCCAGGGATATTCCACCCCTTGGAGGCGGCGATCGCCATGACGGTGTGGGCCGCGGTCTGATCCGAGATGGAGGCGTAGGGGACGTACTCGCCGTCGAGGACGAAGGGAGAGTGGATGTCGTCGGAAAAGACGACGGCCTCCGGGAAGTCGCCCACCACCGCGGCAAGTGCCTGCAACTCGGCGCGCGAATACACCCGCCCGGTGGGGTTGGAAGGATTGACGAGGATAAGCATTCGAGCGCCGGCCTCAAAACCGGCACGGATCCCGTCAAGGTCCAGCTGGAGCTGGCCGCCCACCGGCACCGACGGAACCTCGATGAGCGGCCGACCCATCGTCGGAACCAGCTCGACGAAGCTCATGTAGGCCGGGGTGGGCAAGATGACGGGCGAGCCCGGCGTCGTGAGCGCGTCGATGACGAAGCGGGCCGAGGAGACCACGTCCGGAACGGCGTGGACGGCGTCGGGAGAGGGCGAGAAGTCACAGATGGAGGAGATCCACGCGGCGGTGGCCTCCGCCAGCGCTCGCGAATCGGCGGCCGAGCGGTAGCCGATGCCGGGCAGGCCCGCGAAGCGGGTGAGGACGTCGCGGACAGCGGGCGCGATTCCAAGGTCCATCTCAGCGACGAACATGCCGATCTGATCCGGGTGGGCGCTCCACTTGAGGGAGCCGGCGGCGCGTAGCTGGTCGATGGTGATCTGATCGAAATTCATGTTTCTACTCTATCCAGAGTAGCCTTAAGACACTATGAGCACTTCACATTCATCCGTCCGCGTCCGCTTCTGTCCGTCTCCCACCGGCATGCCGCACGTCGGCATGGTGCGCACCTGCCTGTTCAACTGGGCCTACGCCCGCCACACCGGCGGCACCTTCGTGTTCCGTATCGAGGACACGGACGCCCAGCGTGATTCCCAGGAATCCTTTAACCAGATCATCGACTCCCTGACCTGGCTCGGCTTGGACTGGGACGAGGGCATCGGGGTCGGCGGCCCGCACGCCCCCTACCGGCAAAGCGAGCGCATGGACATTTACAAGGACGTGGCGGCGAAGCTGCTGGAGGCGGGATACGCCTACGAGTCCTTCTCCACCCCGGAGGAGGTTGAGGCCCGTCACCGCGCGGCTGGCCGCGACCCGAAGCTCGGCTACGACGGCTTCGACCGCGACCTGACCGAGGCACAGAAGGAGGCCTTCCGCGCCGAAGGCCGCGCACCGGTGCTGCGCATCCGCATGCCGGACGAGGACGTGACCTTCACGGACCTCGTGCGCGGCGAGATCACCTTTAAGGCCGGCTCGGTGCCCGACTACGTCATCATGCGCGGCAACGGTCAGCCGCTCTACACGCTGACCAACCCGGTAGACGATGCACTCATGGAGATCACCCACGTGCTTCGCGGTGAGGATCTGCTCTCGTCCACCCCGCGCCAGATCGTGCTGTACGATGCACTCAAGGCCATCGGCGTGGCGAAGGAGACCCCGTTGTTTGGCCACCTTCCCTACGTCATGGGGGAGGGCAACAAGAAGCTTTCCAAGCGCGACCCCGAAGCCAACCTCCTCCTGCACCGCGACCGCGGCATGCTCCCCGAGGGCCTGCTCAACTACCTGGGCCTGCTCGGATGGTCGATCGCCGCGGACCGTGACCTCTTCAGCCGTGAGGAGATGGCACAGGCCTTCGACGTGGCCGACGTCAACCCCAACCCCGCCCGCTTCGACGACAAGAAGTGCGTGGCCATCAACGCCGAGCACATCCGCATGCTCGAGGTGAGCGATTTGCGCGACCGTCTTGTGCCGTTCTTGAAGCGCGAAGGCATCATCGACGCCGAATCCTACGCGGCCGCCGACGTCGAAGAACGTCGTCTCCTCGACGCCGCCACCCCGCTCGTCCAGACCCGTATCCAGCTCCTCGGCGAGGCGCCCGCGCTCATGGGCTTCCTCTTTATCAGCGCGGGCGAGATCGAGTACAACGAGAAGGCCGTAGCCAAGCTTCGCGACTCGGCACCCGCCGCGCTCGACGCCGCTATCGCAGCCTTCGAACAGATCTCGCCCGAGTCTTGGGACGTCGACGCCATCAAGGCCGGCGTCGACGAGCACGTGGTCGCCGCCCTCGAGCTCAAGCCGCGCCTGGCCTTCCAGCCGCTCTTCGTGGCCGTGACGGGCACGAACGTGTCATTGCCCGTGGTCGACTCGATGGCGATCCTCGGAAAGGACGAGACGCTCGCGCGCCTGCGCCGCTTCCGCGCCACGCTTTAGGCTCTCCGAGGCAGGGGCGGCTCGCCCGGGTCGCCCTGCCTTCTACCTGGCTACCTTCTACCTGGCTACGGGGTCGCGCACATACAGTGTCGATCCCGGCGTCCAGCCCGTGATCATGCCCGTGCCCTCGCCGGCTGCGGCGCGGATGCGCAACGGCACGTAGCCGACCTCGAGCGCGGCTGGTACTCCCAGGCGCACCCCGTCCCAGTCGCGGGCGAGGGCCTCCCAATCGATGACGTAGTCAATTGGAGCCTCGAGACCCGCCCATTCGTCGTAGAGCTGCGGGTCTCCCGCGAGCCGGATGGGGTAACGCGAGATGAGCGCGGCGGCGTCGTCGGTGCTAGTGATCTCGTAGACGCGCAGGTCCTCGCGGATGAGGGCGGCGCGGTGGTTGACCTCGAAATCCCCGGCGTCGTCGCCGTAGACCTCACACGTGGAGACGATAGCGACCTCGGGGTTGGGGACGAAGATCTCGGGGTTGACGGGGTCGTAGGCGATCCACATCTCGCGTGGAGATTGGGAGGCAATCTCCCACTGGTAGTCGCTGAGGCTGGGTTCGCCGGCGCGAATGTTGCGCCGAGCCCTGCCGGGCTCGGCGGCCACGTAGGCGACGGGGTGGGCGCCCCACGGAACGGTCTTGAGAAAGCGGGCCAAGAGCGCGTCAGTGGTCGCGCGCTGTACGGGTGTGGCAAGCGAATCGACGCAGATCAGTTCGAAATCGCCGAAGGCGTAACCGACCGTGGCGTCGCTGATCGCGCATTGAACATCGGCGGGCGTGATCGCGCCGGCCGCGTCGGCGGCCGTCAACCAGGCGATCGCGGCGGCGTGGTAGGCGCGGATGAAAGCGGTGACCTCCGGCAGTGACGAGGCCGCGGTCGGGATCTGTGGGAGGTCGTCGTCGGCCACATCGCCAACGAATCGAGTGAGCAGTGAGGAGTTGGCGGTGGGTATCGCCTCGACGAAGGGCACCTCGGGTAGCCACCGCGCCCAGGCGGGACGCGCGCCGGGATCATCGAGCAAGAAGCGCGCGTTGTAGATGAGTCGGCGGGCGACTGCGCGGCCAAGGTGACCGGGGAAGACCTTGACTCGCGAGGGACCCCAGGGGAGCGTGCGTGGCTCGCGGCGGATTCTCATACGTCTCCTTCCATGGCAGAAACATTGGGGTCAGTATAGTCGACAGCCGGCGTGATTCCCTTCACGTCCGGAAATTTGCGTGGAGGCATGCGCCTGCGTAATATATCTATTCGTTGCACTCCTGAGGAGTAGCGCCATGGGGTATGGTGTAATTGGCAGCACGAGTGATTCTGGTTCATTTAGTCTAGGTTCGAGTCCTGGTACCCCAGCGAAACCGCGAGTTCGCTCGCTGGTTCACCCGCAAGGGATCAGGCCCCGTTCGTCTAGCGGCCTAGGACGTCGCCCTCTCACGGCGGTAACACCGGTTCAAATCCGGTACGGGGTACAGATTGGGGCTGTATCACTAGTCCTGTTTGGGATGGCTGGAAGCGTGTTGAGGCTTCCAGCCATCCCTTGTTTTTGTTGCGGGGGTGCTGGCTTGGGCTTGTGGGGTGAGCCTGGGCCCCTGGCCTTAGTTCTTGTTGGCTTGTTCGTGGTGTTGGTTGGCGATGTGTGCCTTTCTTATGTTGTGTCCGATAGCAATGAGGCGAAATTCGAGGGCGACTTTCTTCAACGAGCGCAAGGTGAAGCGTGTGAAGTGGTGGTTGCGTTTGAGGGTTAATAGACAAAAAATGTGTCTTATCCGGGCGTGTCGTTAGTGTCCTGCCCAGCCTTGGTGGATGGTCAGGCCGTCGTCCCAGGGGGCTTGGGTGTTGATGGCGTTGTCGATGTAGGCTGGCCCGTCGGGCTCAGGTTCGGGTTTGGGCTTGGTGGTGGCGGGGGTGTTGTTGATGAACGTGGCCAGGGGTTGGGGGTCGATGGAGCGGGTGTAGAGGAAGTAGTCCAGGGCGGTCTTCATGTGCTCTTCGGATAGGCCGCGGTGGGCTCGTAGGTAGGTCTTCAGCACGGCGTTCGTCCCGCCTTCTAAGGAGTTCGTGGTTGAGGCCAGGGGGCTTGTCGCGCCTGTGGTGGGGTCGAGGTAGGTAAAGAGCACCCCGGCCTTGACGTAGCCGTCTAAGGCTCTGACCAGGCGCCTGGTGGCGTGGTGGGTATACCACCAGGACTTGTTGTTCTGGGCAAAGCGCGGGATCTGTGAGGGGGCGACAGTGGCCTTGTAGGTGCGTTCGGCCAGCTAGGTGTCGTAGAGGGTGTGGAAGGCTGCGAGGCCTTTTTGCCAGGCGATGGCTTGGTCGGCGGTGGTGATCTTGGTCAGGTCCAAGGCCAGTTTGTATAGGGCCTTGTGCTGGTCGGTCTTGGGGCGGGTGGTGGTCAGGGTGCGGATGTTGCGCTGGATGTGGACTAGGCACCGTTGCAGGCGGCTGGTAGGCCAGCAGGCCTTGATCGCGGCCAGGGCCCCGCGGTCCCCGTCGGTGGTGACCACGGCCGGAGCAGGGATACGCGACAGTAAGGCCGTGTAGGCGGCTTTGGATTCTTTGGCGCATAGCTGGTAGGCGATAACACCGTCAGTGGTAGCCGCCACCAAGACGCACCAGCCGTGAGCGATGTAGGTCCCGTCGATGAAGATCTGGTCATGAACCTCTCCGGTGATGTCCCAGATCGGGCGGGTATCCCAACACCAAGCGTGATCGCGATCCCACGTCCGAGTAGAGCCGGTTAGGCGACGTTTGGGTTCAGTGTCGGTAATGAATTCAACGAATTCGCGGAACTGTTTTTCGCGTTGCTGACGCCGATGAGTGCTGGTGAAGCTGTGGCCACAAGCCGGGCATCTCCAGCGCTGCCGGCCAGCACTCGTTGAGCCGTTCTTCTTCGTGGCGGTCTGACAAATCGGGCAGCGGCGGGCGTGCGGGTTTGGTCTTCTCACCCCATGCACGTAACCGGGCAGATGTCAACGAAGCAACCACTTTCAGCGTCTCAACCTTAAGAACCCTGACTTTCTCTTATTACACCAACGAAAAACTCGATCATAAAACACATTTTTTGTCTATTGACCCGCGTTTGATGTCTCCGAAGACTGTTTCTACGTCGGTTGAGCGTTGCTTTCTTAGCCTTTTTCCTTCTTCGGTTCTTAGTGCTTTGGTGGCTTTGTCTTTGTAGGCCTGGGCTGATGGGTTGATACTGATTTGACGGCAGGTCTTTGGGTTATCTGATCTGATGCATTTGGCTCTAAGCGGGCAGCCTTCACATGAGCGACATCGGTAAAAGCGTGCGGTGGAGGGGTAGCCAAGGGTGGTTGTGGTGGTGCTTTCACGGTTGAAGGCCAGGGTTTGGTTATTGGGACAGGTGTAGGTATCACTGGCTTGGTCGTAGGGCCAATTAGCAATCCTGAAGGGGTCTTCACGCCATTTCTTATTCCTTGTCAGGCGGTAGAACTCATTGTGTTTGACCAGGGCAAGGACGTTGTGTTCTTCGAGGTAGGCATAGTTTTGTTCTGAGCCATAGCCGGCGTCAGCAACCACGATTGGGGGTAACTTACCCATTGCTTGCTGAAGGTGCTCACAGTGGTCAATCATGCACGCGGTATCGCCGGGACGTTGATGGACGGTGGCATCAATGATGAACTGACCACTGGTACCCACTTGGATGTTATAAGCAGCTTTGAGTTGCCCATTTCCCATGTGATCATCTTTCATGCGCATGAAAGTAGCATCGGGGTCAGTCTTCGAATACGACCCGCGCGATCCAGCGATCTTTTCCTGGGTCTCGTACTTTGCCAGCCTGGGAGCCCATTCCTTTTCGATGAGCCGATTGGTTTGCTTTAAGGTCTTATCTTTTGGGTTATCAGCAAGGCGCTGGCTAATACGCTGACCTACCTCCTTTAACACCGTTGAATCGATATGCTCAGGCTGAAGCTGTCCACCGCTTTCTTCATCAGCCTCCAGCTGGTTAATTGCGGCCAAGTGAGCGTGGATCTTGGTTTGCAAATTCGTCTTATAACGCGCAGTGGATTTCGACCACACGAAGGAAAACTTATTAGCATTGGCCTCGATCTTGGTCCCGTCAAGGAAATAGGTTGATAAGTCGATATAGCCTCGATCAGCCAGTAGCTGGACGACCTGGGTAAAGATCTGTTCGAAGACTGGTTCAATACGTGAAGACCGGAAGCGGTTGATCGTGTTATGCGAGATGGGCTGCAACCCGGTAAGCCACATCGCATGCAGGTCCTTCCTTGTGGCCTGGGCGATCTGGCGAGAGGAGTAGATGCCACTGGCATAGCAATACATCACCACTTTGAGCAGCATCACCGGATCGTAGGCCGGTGCTCCGCCTCCGGGGTAGAGACCATCGATGAGTTCACGATCGATATGGTCCACGATCGCGTCAACGACTCGTACGAGTGCGTCTTGGTCGATGAGCTGTTCAATATCAGGGGGAAGCAGCATGGGTTGATGCTGAAAAACTGGTCGGAAACGCTTGTCCATCACGCCCTCCTTACACCCCTCATTTTACCCGGAAGCGTTGCTATTCCGCGGAAAAACACCCATCAGGAGGGGTGTGAAAAAGTGGGAGTCGACCCCAAAAAACTGAAATCGACTCCCACTTTCAATAGGGCTTTTGATACAGCCCCTTTTGCGTGTTGAGTCGGCCGACGCGTTCCCCGGCGCGGATCTGCCGGGCTCGCCCTGACGAGCCGGTCCGTTAAACTGTGAAGTTCAGTCGCACGATGCATGTGATAGAGGTCGCGCCGAGCTAGTTTTTCTCTTGACTACTCGTTGTGTAAAGTGAAACCCGACGATCTTTCGTCAAGGCCCCGTTCGTCTAGCGGCCTAGGACGTCGCCCTCTCACGGCGGTAACACCGGTTCAAATCCGGTACGGGGTACAGATTGGCTCCGAGCGTTGGCTCGGAGCCTTTTGTCTGTCCTATAGCCCCGGTCCGGAAGGAAACCCGTAGCGTCCGGCACGTCGGGGGCCCGCGGGTTAATAGACAAAAAATGTGTCTTATCCGGGCGTGTCGTTAGTGTCCTGCCCAGCCTTGGTGGATGGTCAGGCCGTCGTCCCAAGGGGCTTGGGTGTTGATGGCGTTGTCGATGTAGGCTGGCCCGTCGGGCTCAGGTTCGGGTTTGGGCTTGGTGGTGGCGGGGGTGTTGTTGATGAACGTGGCCAGGGGTTGGGGGTCGATGGAGCGGGTGTAGAGGAAGTAGTCCAGGGCGGTCTTCATGTGCTCTTCGGATAGGCCGCGGTGGGCTCGTAGGTAGGTCTTCAGCACGGCGTTCGTCCCGCCTTCTAAGGAGTTCGTGGTTGAGGCCAGGGGGCTTGTCGCGCCTGTGGTGGGGTCGAGGTAGGTAAAGAGCACCCCGGCCTTGACGTAGCCGTCTAAGGCTCTGACCAGGCGCCTGGTGGCGTGGTGGGTATACCACCAGGACTTGTTGTTCTGGGCAAAGCGCGGGATCTGTGAGGGGGCGACAGTGGCCTTGTAGGTGCGTTCGGCCAGCCAGGTGTCGTAGAGGGTGTGGAAGGCTGCGAGGCCTTTTTGCCAGGCGATGGCTTGGTCGGCGGTGGTGATCTTGGTCAGGTCCAAGGCCAGTTTGTATAGGGCCTTGTGCTGGTCGGTCTTGGGGCGGGTGGTGGTCAGGGTGCGGATGTTGCGCTGGATGTGGACTAGGCACCGTTGCAGGCGGCTGGTAGGCCAGCAGGCCTTGATCGCGGCCAGGGCCCCGCGGTCCCCGTCGGTGGTGACCACGGCCGGAGCAGGGATACGCGACAGTAAGGCCGTGTAGGCGGCTTTGGATTCTTTGGCGCATAGCTGGTAGGCGATAACACCGTCAGTGGTAGCCGCCACCAAGACGCACCAGCCGTGAGCGATGTAGGTCCCGTCGATGAAGATCTGGTCATGAACCTCTCCGGTGATGTCCCAGATCGGGCGGGTATCCCAACACCAAGCGTGATCGCGATCCCACGTCCGAGTAGAGCCGGTTAGGCGACGTTTGGGTTCAGTGTCGGTAATGAATTCAACGAATTCGCGGAACTGTTTTTCGCGTTGCTGGCGCCGATGAGTGCTGGTGAAGCTGTGGCCACAAGCCGGGCATCTCCAGCGCTGCCGGCCAGCACTCGTTGAGCCGTTCTTCTTCGTGGCGGTCTGACAAATCGGGCAGCGGCGGGCGTGCGGGTTTGGTCTTCTCACCCCATGCACGTAACCGGGCAGATGTCAACGAAGCAACCACTTTCAGCGTCTCAACCTTAAGAACCCTGACTTTCCCTTATTACACCAACGAAAAACTCGATCATAAAACACATTTTTTGTCTATTGACCCCACGTCGGGGGCCCGCCGTCGATTTACGACGCCGAGCCCCCGCGACGCTCCTGTCCTGCGAACAGCTGCGGTTAGGCGAGCCCGCGGCGCTCAAGCAGCGCCTCGGCGCGAGGCTTGCGTCCGCGCACGGCCACAAATGATTCCATGGGATCACGGGAATTGCCGCGCGAAAGCAACTCGGAAGCGAGCTTGCGCCCGGCAGCTCGGTTCAGCCCGCCGTCGGACTCGATCGCGGCATCGTTGCGGAACCAATTCTCCAGGTCAGCAACCAGCACCTCAGCCCACATGTACGAATAGTAGCCGGCGTCGTAGCCGCCGCCGAAGGTGTGGGCGAAGTAGGCGGAGCGGTAGCGCGGGGGCACGAGCTCGTGGAAAATGTGCATCTGCCGCAACGCTCCTTCCTCGAAGGCTTCAAACTCGGCCACGTCGGTCGGCACCTCGTCCGGGCGAAGCCGGTGCCACGCCTGATCGAGGAGGGCAGCGGCGAGGAACTCGGTGGTGTCGAGGGCCTGGCCGAAGGTCGCGGCCTCAGTGAGCTTGCGCGCCATCTGTTCCGGCAGCGGCTCGCCCGTCTTGTAGTGACGGGCGTAAGAGGTCATAACCTGCGGGTTATAGGCCCACATTTCGTTCAGCTGGGAGGGTAGCTCGACGAAGTCGCGCGGAACTTCGGTTCCGGCCAGCGAGCGGTACGTCGTGCGGGTGAGGATGCCGTGGAGGGCATGCCCGAACTCATGGAACACGGTGATGACGTTGTCCCAGCTCAGTAGGCACGGCTCGCCGTCGGCGGGCTCGGGGAAGTTACAGTTGTTGAGGATGACCGGCCTCAAACCGTCGTGTGCCGAGCCGTCCACAGCTGGGTTCATCCACGCCCCACCCGACTTGCCCTTGCGCCGGAAATAGTCGGCCTGGAACAGGGCGATGCCCTCCCCGGACTCGTCGAAGACCTCCCACGTCTTGCACGAATCCACCCAGCCCGCGATGTCCGGGCGGGGCTTAAAGGTCAGGCCGTAGAGCTTGCCGGCGGCGAAGAAGATACCGTTTTCCACCACGTTGTTCAGCTCAAGGTAGGGTTTGAGCGCCTCGTCGTCGAGCCCGAGCTCGCCGCGTAGCTTCTCCTGGTAGTAGCTGTAGTCGGAGGCCGTGAGAGTGACGCGGTCGGCGGCGGCAAGCTCGTCCAACTTGACCCTGTCGCGCTCCACAGCTGCCAGCGCCTTCGGTGCCACGGATCCCAGCAGGTCCACGATCGCCTGTGAGTCCTTCGCCATCCCGGCGTCGGCCACGGCCTGCGCGTGATGCGGGTAGCCGAGCAGTTCGGCACGCTCCGCCCGCAGGCGGGCAATCTGAAGCACGAGCTCGCGGGTGTCTGAGGAGGCGTGGGCGCCCAGGCCGCGGCTGAGCGAGGCCTGAAGGACGGCCGCGCGGGCCTCCGGCTTCTCGAGCGCCACCTGCAGGGTCTGATTGGTGAAATTGTCGAGCGCGAAGCGGTACGTGCCGTCGTCCTGACGGGCGGCGGCCAGCCGTGCGTCGTCGACCCCGGCCACGTCGTCCGGGCCCAGCACCGCCGCGTTGTCGTCCATCGCCTTGATCACGCGCTGTGAGAATTCCACCTCGAGGGTAGACAAGCGCGAGTCGAGGTCGCGAAGGCGCGCCTTGTCGGCGTCGTCGAGTGTGATGCCGGAGCGCGTGAAGGAATCGAGCTCCTCGGTGATGTAGCGAACGGTCTCGGGATCGAGGCCGGTGCGGTCGATGGCGGCGAAGCGGTCGTAGATGCGCCTGTCGAGGCGGAAGGCGTTCGCGTGCTCCGACAGCAAGGGCAGCACCTCGGACTGTACGGCGTCGAGCTCGTCGCCGCCGATCGAGCTCATGAGCGTGTAGGCGGCGTTCAGGGCGAGGGCGAGGGGCAGGCCGGCGTCCTCGAGTGCATCGACCGTGTTGGCCACGGTGGCGGGCTCGGCATTCGTCGCGATCTGCTCCCAGGCCTCACGCTCGGCGGCCATGAGCTCCTTGAGAGCGGGCACGATGTGGCCGGGCTTGATGGCGCCCCAGTCGGGGACGTTGTAGGGGAGTGCAGATCGGGAAAGCAATGGATTAGTCATGGCACGATTCTACGGGCGCCGACGCCGCTACGCCCAGTTGCCGAACTCAGCTGAGCCCCTGCTCATACGTGCTTTCCTGCCGCACCCACGTCCGAGCTGGCCGCGGGCGTGAGCTGCGTCCACTATCGTCGGATTTACGGACACAGATGCCGCACCGCCGCGGCGTCAGGTAAAGGAGCTCAGCATGATGTACGAAAAAGAACGTCAAGAAGTCGTTGATACCTGCCTGTTCATGGTGAAAGAAAAGCTTGTGGTCGGCACCGCCGGCAACGTCTCGATCCGGATCGGAGATCACGTGGTCATCTCGCCCTCGGGCGTCGATTACGCGACGATGACGGCGCAGGACGTCGTCGTCTACGACATGGACGGCCACCACGTCGACGGCGTTCTCAACCCATCTTCGGAGCTTCCCCTCCACATCGCGGTCTACCGGGCGACGGACGCGAAGGCGATCACTCACAATCATGCCTACGCCTCTACGGCGCTCGGTCTGGTGGTCGATGAGATTCCGCCGTCGCACTACTATTCGACCATGTTCGGCGGTGTGGTGCGGGTGGCGCCCTACGCGGCGTTCGGCACGGATCAGCTTGCCAAGAACGTCGCCGCTGCTCTGGAGGGGCGCACGGGGGCACTCATGAAGAACCACGGGGCCATCACGATCGGCCCGAACCTGAAGAAGGCTGTCGATCTGCTGCCCATCCTCGAATACCTCTGCGAGATTCAGTTGCGAGCGATGGCCACCGGCGCCCCGATCGCCCTTCTCGACGACGCGCAGATCGCCGAGGCCCTGGCCGGCATGGCGAACTACGGCAAGCAGCCCGGGCGGGAATAAGCGCACAGGGCGCCAAGTCGGCGTACAGAATTGAGGGAGTTCAGCCCCGGCCGTGCCAATGCAAACGGCCGGGGCTGAAAATTTAACAATAGAACACGGGTTCTGCACGTTTGTTCAACATTCTTTTTTGGTGGAATTATCATTCATGAGTGTTAGTGTTGATAACTAGCGCCGGTTTGTCCCAGCCGGTCGGATTCAAAGGAGAATCAGGAGAACACCATGACCAAGTTAAACGCGGCCGATGGCCCGCTCGTCATCGCAGTTGACTCGTCCACGACGTCGTCAAAGGCCATCGTCGTCGATGTTGAAGGAAACGTGATCGCGCTCGGTAAGCGCGAGATCCCACTACGCACCCCTCACCAGGGATTCGGCGAGCACGACCCCGAGAACTGGTGGAGTTCGACCAACGCCGCCGTCGCGGAGGCACTCTCCCGCCTGTCGATGGCCGACCGCAGCCGGATCGCGGCCATCGGCATCACCCACCAGCGCGAGTCTTTCGCACCCTTCACCGCGGACGGTACGCCGCTGCGCAACGGCATCCTGTGGCTCGACATCCGCGCGGCCGACCAAATCCAAAGGTACGGCAGCCCCGAGATCCACCAGCTCTCCGGCAAACCGGCGGACGTTACTCCCGCGATCTACAAAATGGCGTGGGTCAAGGAACACGAGCCCGAGATGTGGGCCAGCGCAGACAAGATCGTCGACGTCCACGGCTACCTCGTCTTCTGCCTGACCGGCAAGTGGAATTCCTCGGTCACCTCCGCAGACTCCCTGGGTCTGTTTGACATCGAAAAGCTCGACTTCTCCGACAAGCTCATGGACATCGCGGGCGTCACGCGCAGCCAGATGGCCAAGCTCTACAAGCCCGGCGAGGTGATCGGGTACGTGAAGAAGGACGTGCGCGAGTTCTGGGGCATCTCCCAAGAACTACCCGTCATCTCGGGGCTAGGTGACGGCCAGGCGGCAGGCGTCGGCGCCGCGGCGGTGGACCCCGAGGTCGCCTACCTCAACATGGGCACGGCGGTCAACGCAGGCGTGACCGCAAACAAATACCAGTACGGCGAGGTCTTCCGCACGCTCGCCGGCGGCATCCCGGACACCTACGTCCTCGAAGTCCTGCAATCCTCCGGCGCGTTCCTCACCACCTGGTTCCGTAAGCAGTTCGGCAACCCCGCCCTCAACGGAGGCCCCGATCCCGAGCTGGAGGAAGCTGCCGCGGCCCGCACCGTCGGCTCCGGCGGCCTCGTGACCCTGCCCTACTGGAACGCGGTGCAAAGCCCCTACTGGGAGCCGATCGCCCGCGGCGCCGTCGTCGGCTGGCGAGGCACGCACGGGCGCGGCTCGATGTACCGCTCCCTGCTCGAGGCGATCTCAATGGAGATGGCTCGCTCGCTGAACGCGCTACAGGAGGCCACAGGCACGAAGCTGACCACCGTGCGCGCGATGGGCGGCGGCCTGCGCTCCCAGCTATGGCGCCAGATCATGACCGACGCCATCGGCCTGCCCATGACGGCGTGCAAGGAAGACGAGATCTCGGCGCTCGGCGCGGGCATCGTCGCCATGTCCGCCACCGGCGTCTTCGGCGATCACTCCATCGCCACGGCAGCCAAGCACATGGCCCAATTCACCGACTCCACCGAGCCCAACGAGGAAAACCACAAGATCTATGCCGAGCTCGGCGAGATCCAGGGGCGCCTGTACGCGGACCTGAAGGAGACCAACGATCAACTCCATGAGTTCGCACGCCGCTACCCGGATGCCGAAGTGTCCAACGAAGAAGAATAGGAAGGGAACAGATATGCCATCCATTGCAATCCTCGGTGCTGGAGCCATGGGCTCCGGTCTGGCCAACGCGCTCGTGCGAGCGGGCTGGCAGGTCAACCTGTGGGGAACCTGGCTCGACGACCACCTCATTGACGCGATCGAGGCGGGCAAGCCGCACCCGCGTATCGACGTCGTCATCTCAGATAAGGTCACCACCTTCCGTTCCGACGATCTGGCCAAGGCGATGGACGGGGTCGACGTCGTCGTGATGTCGGTCGCGTCCGTGGGCGTGCCGAAAGTGGCCGAGCTGGCCTTCGACGGCATCTCGAAGGCCAAGGCGCTGTGGCTGACCACGAAGGGCTTCCTGCCTGCCGAGGACGGCACCATTGAGCTGCTGCCCGTGGGTTTGCGCCGCATGGCTGCGAAAGCCGGGGTCACGCTGCCGCCGATCGTGGCGATCGCGGGCCCGGTCAAGGCCAACGAGTGCGCGGCCAACGAGCCCACGGCCACAATCTTTGGTTGCCGGGACTACGACGTCGCCCTCACCTATGCCCGTCAGGCGCGCTCGGAGCACTATGCCATCGAAGCCTCCGACGACGAGGTCGGCGTCGAGCTGTGTGCGCCGATGAAGAACGTCTACGCCATCATGCTCGGCATCGCGGACGGGCTGGAGGAAAAGACTGGCCATCCGCATCACAATCTCAAGGCGGCCACCTTCGCCCAGGGTGTGCGGGAGATGTCGATCCTGTCTGTGGCGCTCGGTGCGAAGGATGCCACCGCCTACGGCCTGCCGGGCGTGGGCGACCTCGAGGTGACCGGCCTGTCCGGGCGCAACAAGGTCTACGGCGTGCGCATTGGCCGCGGCGAGGGCGCAAAGGCGGCGCTGAAGACGATGGAGGAGCTCGAGCAGACCGTGGAGGGCGTGCCCGCCATTCCGCTCGCAATCAGACTCGTCGAGCAGACGGGCGGCGTCAAAGACCGCCTGCCGCTGCTGTATGCAGCCGAACGGATCGTCTACCAGGACGACCCGGACTACGCCAACGTGTTGGCCCGAGCCGTGCTCCCCGCACGCCCGTAACAAGGAGGAGAAACCATGCGCGCATACATGTTTTACGGTCCCGGAGACCTTCGCCTCGAGGACATCGAGCCGGGTAGGCCAGGGCCGGGCGAGGTCGCCGTCGAGGTGAAGGCGGCCGCCACCTGTGGCACCGACCTCAAGTCCTACCGCCGTGGGCACCCCACCCTGTTTCCCACGCTTCCGGCCAGGTTCGGTCACGAGTTCGCCGGCGTCGTCACCGAGGTGGGCCAAGGCGTGACCGACTTCGCCCCGGGCGACCGCGTGGTCGCGGCAAACACCGCGCCCTGCGGACACTGCTGGGCCTGCTCCATCGGGCGGGAGTCCCTGTGTGAGAACCTTGAATACTTGAATGGCGCGTTCGCCGAGCAGATCGTCATCCCCAAAGCGATCGTCGAACGCAACACCTACATGATTCCAGATTCGCTCTCCTTCGAAGCCGCAGCGCCACTGGAGCCGCTGTCGACCGTCGTCCACGGCATCTCCGAGTCCGGCATCACGCTGGGCGACACGGTTGTGGTCAACGGCGCCGGCCCCATCGGACAGATGTTCATCAAGCTCGCCCAGCTGCGTGGAGCGAGCGTCATCTCCGCCGACCGCTCCGAGGGCAGGCTCGCGCAGGCTGAGGCGGCCGGTGCTCGCACCGTCAACCTCACTGGCCTGGAGAGCCCGGAGGAGTGCGCCGCGAAGATCACCGAACTCACCCCCGGCGGGCGCGGCGCTGACGTGGCCGTCGAGGCGGTCGGCCTGCCTCAAGTGTGGGAGCAGACCGTGCACTGCCTGCGTCCGGGTGGCACCGCCGTCCTCTTCGGCGGTACGCCCAAGGGCGCTCCGTTCTCAGTGAACTCCTCGGACATGCACTACAAGGAGTACACGCTCAAGGGCGTCTACCACCACCAGCCGCGCTACGTGAAGATCGCGGTGGAGCTGCTGTCCACGGGCAAGTTCGACGGCATGTCCCTGTGTAGCGAGGTGCGCCCGCTCGAGGCCCTCGTCGAATCACTGGAGGACATGGCGCAGGGCAAGGGCTCGAAGTACATTCTTCGGCCCTGACGTCCTGCTCTCTGAGCGCCGCCGGGCCACGCGTGTCTGGCGGCCGGCGAAAGGTGTGGCGGGTTCCTCTCCCCGGCACACCTTTCGCCGCTTTGAGGCGGGCGGCGATACGATGGCAACGTTCAATAGCAACGTTCAATAGACGACACGAAGGAACCTCAGTGGCACAACTCAGCAAGAACGATCGCCAACAGTTGCTCGCGGAACACGTGCTCAACGCCGGTACGGTTCGGGTGGAGGATCTTCTGAAGCTGGTTGACGCTTCATCCATGACGATCTACCGTGACCTGTCTGAGCTGGAGAACGACCGCGTCATCGTGCGCTCGCGCGGCGTGGTGAGCGCGGTTGCGACGTCGTTGAGCGAGACCTCCATGAAGTACCGCCTCACCCAGGAGGAGGCGGCCAAGGAATCCCTGGCTCCCGAGTTCAAGGACTACATCATTCGCGGCGCCTCCATCGTCTGCGACGATTCGTCCACCGTTTATGCAATCCTCAAGCACTTCACCGATGTCGGCGGGCTGACCGTAATCACGAACAACTGGTCGATCATCCAACTCGCGGGTACGGTCCCGGACTGGGAGCTCGTCACCCTGGGAGGCCGCTATCACCGCCACCTCGACGCCAACTACGGGCCCGAGGGCATGAAGGCCTTGCGACACATGCGCGCCGACCACGCCTTCATCTCCGCGGCGGCAATCTCCGACGGCGTCGTTTACCACCCCTACCCGGAGGTCGCCGAGTACAAGGCCCTCATGCTGACCTCCGCGGCTCACTCGCACCTGGCGGTCACCGCATCCAAGTTCGAACGCAAGGCGCTCTATCAGGTGGCTGACACCGCCGACTTCGACAGTGTAGTGGTCGATTCCGACACGCCCGACGACGTCGTCGCCCGACTTCGCGAGCGTGGCGCGACTGTTCGCGTGGCTGGCAAGCCGGCGGTCTAGGCCGTGTTATGGGTTGGCTAATCCTTCCCTTCAGGGGACGAATCGAGCCTCATCTTTCTCTATTTCGTAGATGAGGCTCGATTCGTCCCGGTTACGTCGAGCATCATGCCGTGACCGTCGCCGACCACCCGGCCGATGCCTGAGTAGCCGCTCGACGTTGATGCGGTCAACATCGCTTTCGTAGACCATTAGTCGGATATCGGGTGATTTCGGTGTGTCAGAATACTCCCATGGGCATGCTGTTAGATATCATCATCGACTTCTTCGTCGACGCCGTGCTGCCAGACACGTTTGAGTCCTTCAGCCGTGCCAAGCCCGCCACGGGTGCTACGAAAATCGCTGCCTTCGACGCCGGCGAGGGCTCGCTCATCACCGGCCAGGTCGTCGAAGCGCGGCTTAAGGGGCACGGCAAGACCAAGGCGCTCGTGATCGACCCTGACGCCGTCTTCCTCGTCGCGCTCACTGACCGCCCTAGCCGTGGAGCCATCGAGCTCTCGTCCCTGGCCACCATCGCGGGCCGCCTGTACGCGATTCCTTCCGTCGTTTACAAGGCCACCGAAGCCATGTGCAAGCCCATTCGTGGCCAAAAACGTCCGACTAAGGAGGACTTTGACCGCGTGGCCGCTTTCATTCGCTAATGACCACTAGCCGATGGTGACGGGCGCCGCGGAGCGCGAGTGCCCGATCTCAGGCGCGTGCCAGATCTCCAACCCGGTGATTTCCTGGAGCGTTGCGGTCACGACGTCGCGTTGCCCGGCCGCGTCGATGTGCGTGAATTGGCCGAGGATGAGGCCCGCAGCGCCGCGGAAGAGTCCGAGCTGGCGCAGCTGCTCGGCGTAGGTGGCCACCGCCTCCAGACTGGTCGCCATGCCCTCCAATAACACCAGGTGTCCTCCGCCAGGGGCAGGCCACCAGCGTGTCCCGCCGAGTTTGGCGAGGCAGCGCACGTTGCCTCCGATGATCGGCAGGTCGGGCAGTTCATGGTCGCACGCCGGCCGGATCCGCCCGCCGGCGAGGATCTGCGCCACGTCCTGAGGGCCGCGCTCGAGCGCGGTCCACGGATTCCAAAGCGTCGCCGTCCGCCCCGTCCCGGCCGCTCCCGCCCTGACGGTCGGGGAGCCGCCAGAACCGGATGCGACCAGCGCGTTTACCACGACGCTCAGATCCGAGTAGCCGGCGAACGGCTTCGGATTATCCGCCACGATGTTCCAGTCCACCCACCCGAGGACCTCGTTGGCGAGGTCCCCTCCGGTGATGTCGAAAATGGCGTCGACGGCGGCGTCGGCAAAGAGCTCGGTGAGCAGCTCAGCGCGCACGCGCGGGTTCACGCGCCACACGCGCCCGCGCTGACCCGGTGCTACATCGACTCGCTGCTCGTGCCCAGAGAAACGCTCCACGTACCTCGCATCCACGCGATGCCCCGCGCGCTCGAACACGCCGACGAGGTCGGCCAGCCGCTGCGCCCGCCTTTCTGAGATGGGGTTCGAGGAGGCGCTCAGGCCGATTCTCGCCATCAGGAAAGAGCCTCGATGAGCGGCTTTGCCACGTCGGACCAGCGCCACTCGTCGTCCACCCAGCGTTTGCCGGCCTCGCCCATGGCAGCGGCACGCTCGGGGTCTTCGAGAAGGTAGTCCAGGGCGGCAACGATCGCGTTGACGGAGCGGCCGTTGACCACCAGACCCGTGCGCCCATTTTGCACCGCCTCGGGCGCCCCGCCGGAATCCCCGGCGACGACGGGTAGCCCCGCCGCGTAGGCCTCCAGGTAGACGATGCCGAGTCCCTCGATGTCGAGGCCCGCACCACGTGTGCGGCACGGCATGGCGAAGATGTCTCCCAGCGAATAGTGGGCCACGAGCTCGGCGTAGTGCACCTCGCCCGTGAAAATGATGGAGGCTGACACGGGCGAGGACTGCGCCATCTCCCGCAACCGCTGCCCGTAGGGCCCCTTGCCCACGATCACAAGCTTGGCCTGCGGGTGGCGCGCCACAACCGCAGGCCAGGCGTCGATGAGCCGGTCCTGGCCCTTGCGTTCCACAAGCCGCGAGATGCACACGACGACCGGCGCCTCGCCCAGCCCGTAGCGATCGCGTAGCTCACGGCGCGCGCGGGCATTGAACGCGAACATTTCGGGGTCGATCGCGCCATGTAGTTGCATGATAGGCGTGTCACCGATGAAGGGCTTGAGTCGGGCGAGCGTAGCCTCGGTCAGGTAGGTGACGAGGTCGGCGTCGCGGAAGACCTTGCGCAGGATCTGCCGGGCGCCCGGGATCATTGACCAGCCGATCTCGTGGCCGTGCGTGGTGGAGATGACGCGGTCGGCGCCGGCGGCGTGGGCGGCGCTCGCCATGACGCCCAGCGGTGCTGCGGCCCCGAACCACACGTTCTTCACGTCGTGCTCGCGGATCAGTTGCTGCATCTGACGGCGCACGGTTGGCGTGGGCAGCATCATGGTGCCGGGGTAGCGCACGACGTCGTAGGGCTGCTTGGCGTCGTATTGCGCGGCGAGCGTCGGACCCGCCACTGCGTCGGCGTCCGGGGGAGTGGAGGCGTAGACGAGGAGCTGGTCCGGGTCGAGTTGGCCGACGAAGCCTTCGAGGAAGGTTTGAATGCCGCCGGCGCGCGGTGGGAAGTCGTTGGTGACGAGGAGGGTCTTACGCATGGCTGGCTAGAACTCGGAGCGCTTGAGTACTTCGGTGAGCCGATTTGCGGCGGTGACGACGGCGGCGGCGTGGTGGCGCCCGGGCTGGCGGCCCATGCGCTCGACGGGCCCGGAGATCGACACGGCCGCGATGACGCGCCCGGACGGTCCGCGCACTGGCGCCGAAATCGAGGCCACTCCCGGCTCGCGCTCGCCGATGGACTGGGCCCAGCCGCGGCGCCGCACGGCGGACAGAACGGTGGCGGTGAACTCGGCGCCGTGCAGGCCGCGGTGGAGCTTGTCCGGCTCCTCCCAGGCGAGTAGCACTTGCGCGCCCGAGCCGGCGAGCATGGACAGGGTGGCCCCTACGGGGATCGAATCGCGCAGGCCCATCGAGCGGTCGGCGGCGGCCACGCACACGCGCACGTCGTTTTGGCGGCGGTAGAGCTGGGCGGACTCGCCGGTGTGATCGCGTAGTGCGGTCAGGACGGGGTTGGCCGCGGCGAGCAGCCGGTCCTCACCGGCTGCCGAGGCGAGCTCGGACAGGCGCAGGCCGAGGGTAAAGCGTCCTTGCATGTCGCGGGCAACAAAGCGGTGATATTCTAGAGCCACGGCGAGCCGGTGGGCTGTCGGGCGTGCGAGGTGTGTGGCTTGCACCAGCTGAGCCAGGGTCAGTGGGCCAGATTCGAGCGCGTTAAGTACAAGCGTGGCCTTGTCGAGAACGCCGACGCCGCTTCCGTTTTGCTTGTCCATGCAATGATCTTCCCATCTCACAGGGTGAGATGCAAGTGATCGTGGGTGACAGCCCCTTAAAGTGAAGGCATGAGCGGAACTTTGGCTGAAAAGGTGTGGCAAGACCACATCGTCAAACGCGGGGAGAATGGCGCCCCTGACCTGTTGTACATCGACCTCCAGCTGTGCCACGAGGTCACGAGCCCGCAAGCATTCGAGGGCCTGCGCCTAGCGGGAAGGAAGGTTCGCCGGCCCGATCTAACGATCGCCACGGAAGACCACAACACCCCCACTCTCGACATCGACCTGCCGATCGCCGACCCCACCTCGCGCACCCAGATTGACACGTTGCGCAAGAATGCGGAAGAGTTCGGCATCCGTCTGCACTCCCTAGGCGACGCCGATCAGGGCATCGTCCACGTCGTCGGCCCACAGCTGGGCATCACCCAGCCCGGCATGACGATCGTCTGTGGCGACTCCCACACCTCCACCCACGGCGCCTTCGGTGCGCTCGCATTCGGAATCGGCACCTCGCAGGTCGAGCACGTGCTCGCCACCCAGACCCTGCCCGTCGCCCCGTTCAAGACCATGGCGATTAACGTCCACGGCGCCCTCAAGCCGGGAACCACCGCCAAGGACATCATCCTCGCCATCATCGCCAAGATCGGCACCAACGGCGGCGCCGGATACGTGCTGGAGTACCGCGGCGAGGCAATCCGCGCGCTGTCCATGGAGGCGCGCATGACGATCTGCAACATGTCGATCGAGGCCGGCGCACGCGCGGGCATGATCGCCCCCGACGAGACGACGTTCGCCTACATCAAGGGCCGCCCCCACGCCCCCGAGGGCGAGGACTGGGACGCCGCGCTGGCCTACTGGCGCACGCTCAAGTCCGACGACGACGCCGTCTTTGACGCCGAGGTCGACCTCGACGCCGACGACCTCGAACCGTATGTGACCTGGGGAACCAACCCCGGCCAGGGCGTGCCGATCTCAGCCGGCGTACCCGACCCGGCCGACATGGCCGACGAAACTCAGCGCACCGCCGCCGAACGCGCCCTCGAATACATGGGCCTCGAGCCCGGCAAGCCGATCCGCGACATCGCGGTTGACACGGTATTCATCGGCTCGTGCACGAACGGCCGTATAGAGGATCTGCGCGCGGTTGCCGGAGTCATCCAGGGCAAGAAGAAGCACGACGGCGTCCGCGTGCTCGTGGTCCCCGGATCTGCGCGCGTTCGCCTTCAGGCCGAACGCGAGGGCCTGGACAAGGTCTTCCTCGACTTTGGTGCCGAGTGGCGCAACGCCGGCTGCTCCATGTGCCTGGGCATGAACCCGGACCAGCTGGCGCCGGGGGAGAGGGCGGCGTCGACGTCGAACCGGAACTTTGAAGGCCGTCAAGGCAAGGGTGGGCGAACCCACCTCGTCTCGCCGCTGGTCGCGGCGGCGACGGCGATCGCGGGGCACTTCGCCACGCCGGCAGACCTCATGGAAGCGGGGAAGTAAATGGACAAGTTCATCACGCACACGGGCGTGGGGGTGCCGCTGCGCCGCTCGAATGTGGACACAGATCAGATCATCCCGGCCGTCTTCCTCAAGCGTGTGGCACGCACGGGCTTCGACGACGCACTGTTTTACGCCTGGCGCAAGGACCCCGAGTTTGTCCTCAACCAGGAGGCGTATCGACGCGGCTCGGTGCTGGTGGCCGGTCCCGACTTCGGCACCGGTTCCTCACGTGAGCATGCGGTGTGGGCGCTGAAGGACTATGGCTTCCGGGCCGTCCTTGCCCCGAGCTTTGCGGATATCTTCCGCGGGAACGCGGGCAAGCAGGGGTTGGTTGCCGGCGTCGTCGCCCAGGAAGACATCGAGCAGCTGTGGAAGATCCTCGAAACCGAGCCGGGCACGGAGGTCACGGTTGATCTGGAGAACCGACAGGTGGTTGCGGGTGGATTTACCTGCCGGTTCGACATCGACGACTACACCCGTTGGATGCTCATGGAGGGCCTGGACGACATCGGCCTGACCCTGCGCGAGGAGGAGCTCATCACCGCCTTCGAGGCTACGCGCCCCAGCTGGAAGCCGCGCACCCTGCCCGCCAAGACCGAGGCGAAGTTCGAGGTCAAGGCCGCTCGGCCCGTCGGCGGGGATGCCCCACTGAGCTAATTGAGCTAAGGCCCGGTTGGCGCCGCCCCTCGGGCGGCGCCCCCGTGCTAGCCGCCCTGCCCGTCGAGATCGCCGAAGTGCTTGTCGCCGATGTATTCGCGCGGGATGCGATCGGCGCCATCGACGTGCTCGAGGATTCGCGGGTCGATTGGCACACCCGTGCGCAGCACGGAGAACTGCCCGTTAGGTTCGAAGACGACGGCGGCGATCTCGTCGTCGTTGCGCACCCCGGCCTGACGTAGCGCCATCCACAGCTCGGCCTCGGTCACGCGCGCGTGGTGGAGGCTATCGGGAAAAATGTCGGTGCGGGCCATGACGACGATGGGCGGGTTGTTGATAAGCGAGTCACCGTGCGGGTTGTGCCGCATCCGCCCGAGCACCGAACGCATGAGGAAGAGCGTGACCAGCGCGATCGCGCCGCCCGCGAGCGTGGGGGTGTGGCCGAGCGTGGAGCGGCCGGCAATCGCGCCGACGATGATGATCGCCGCCATGTCGTGCGTGGACAGACGCGCGCTTACCCGCTGGCCGATCACACGCAGGATGAGGAGTAGGAAGGCGTACATCGCCACCGTCCCCACCACCACCGCGAGCGCCTGCAGGCCGGTGATACCGAGCAGTTCGCCGAATGAAAGCCCATTGATTTCCATACACCTATCATCACACCATCCCCGCCCCGCCACGGCATTCATCACCCGGCGAACTCCCCGTGGACGCTAGATCACAGGAATTGTTCCCGGTAGTGGCTATGATGGCACCACACAGGGAAGGACAGTGATGGTGGGAGTTTTGAGCGTCCGGGGCGGACACCCTCTGCGTGGCGAGATCCATGTGCGCGGGGCGAAGAACCTCGTATCGAAAGCGATGGTGGCCGCGCTACTGACGGAGGAGACGTCCGTGTTGCGCAACGTGCCGCTGATCCGGGACGTCGACGTCGTCTCCGAGCTGTTGCGCCTGCACGGCGCCGAGATCGACTACAACCAAGACGAGGGCATCCTCAAGATCACCCCCGGCAAGCTTCACCTACCGGATCCGGCGGAGGTTGACCAGCTCGCCGGCTCTTCCCGTATCCCGATCCTCTTCTGCGGCCCGCTCCTGCATCGCCTGGGCGAGGCGTTCATTCCTGACCTCGGCGGTTGCCACATCGGTGACCGCCCGGTCGACTTCCACCTCAAGGTTCTCGAGGACTTCGGCGCCACCCGCGACGCCCAGGAGCTTGGCCTACACCTCGTTGCCCGCTCCGGGCTCCGGGCCCGCAAAGTGCACCTGCCCTACCCGTCCGTGGGCGCCACCGAGCAGACCCTGCTTGCGGCCGTGTGCGCTCGCGGTATCACGGAGTTGCGCGGCGCCGCCGTCGAGCCCGAAATCATGGACCTCATCGCGATCCTGCAGAAGATGGGCGCGCTCATCACCGTGGACACCGACCGCACCATCCACATCGAGGGCGTGGAGGAGCTGCACGGCTACGTTCACACCGCCCTGCCCGACCGCATCGAGGCCGGCTCATGGGCGTGCGCGGCGCTCGCCACCGGCGGCGACATTACCGTTCGCGGCGCCGAGCAGGAGTCCATGATGAACTTCCTCAACGTGTTTCGGAAAGTGGGTGGCAAGTTTGACGTACTCGATTACGGCATCCGCTTCTGGCACCCCGGCACCCCGTTGAAGTCCATCCCGCTAGAAACCGACGTCCATCCCGGCTTCATGACCGACTGGCAGCAGCCCATGGTGGTGGCCCTGACCCAGGCCGAGGGCGTGTCCATCGTCCACGAAACCGTCTACGAGAACCGCTTTGGGTTCACCAAGGCGCTCAACCAGATGGGTGCGAAGATCCAGGTCTATCGCGAGTGCCTCGGTTCCAAGGGCTGCCGGTTTGGCCAGGAGAACTACTACCATTCCGCCGTTATCCAGGGCCCGACCAAGCTACACGCCGCCGACATCGAGGTGCCCGACCTGCGTGGGGGCTTCTCCCACCTGATCGCTGCGCTCGCGGCCGAGGGAGAATCGCGCGTGGCCGGCATCGACATCATCAACCGCGGCTATGAGCACTTCATGCGCAAGCTCGCGGCGGTCGGCGCCGTCGTCGAACGCGTCGAATAGCCGCCCGCCGCCAGGCTCCGCCTGCCGCGTCACTGCGCTGGTCGGGGCCTACTCCTCGAAGTAGACGCGCAACACGGCGTCGGTGCCTCCCTGCGCATTGGGCTGATTCATGACCTCCACGGCGTAGGGCATGCGCGTGCGCGCGCCGATTGTGACCGTGTGCTGGCCCTCAAACGCGCCGGAGACCGCGATCCTGGTCATCCCTTCGGTAAGGGTCTGGCTGAGGGTGAACGCGCTGGAGTCGTACTCGTCCGGCTCCGGTAGGCGCAGGCCGCCCACGTGGATCTGGAGCACGTTGTTCGAGTGGACATCGATGGGCAGGCCCGAGCCCTCCTCGAAGGCCTCATCCGCCCAGCCGGGCGTGTACCAGCTCAGCTCGCCCGTGCCGTCCCATGAATAGACGACGTCCACGTAGTTGTAGCCGTAGTTGACGGCGTAGGGCAGGGCCTGAGCCGAGGTGTCGGGCCAGGTGGAAGACTGCGAGGACTGATCCGGTGCGGTGTAGGAGCCGGCCGGCGCGGCGCGCTCAAGCGTGCTGCTTTGCTCTTCGCCCCCGCCGGGTTCGGCAGTGTGGGATGTATCTGTGGCGGGTGCCGGCGCGGTTGCGGTGGGGGATTGCGACGCCGTCGTACTCGCTTCTGGCGTGGGCGAGGCGCTGTTTTCCGGGGCGGGTGGCTGACTGCAGGCGGCGAGCGTCAGTAGGGCGGCCGCAGCGATAAGGTGTGCCTTCACGATTCCTCCTTGGTGTTGCCCAACAGACTACCGTGGCTCTCCGACACTTTTAGCAGCCTCGGGTAGGCTGGATAGGTGAAGAAGATTCGTATCGCCTTGATTTACGGCGGAGTATCCGGGGAGCATTCGATTTCGTGCGTGACTGCGGGCGCGATCATGGGGGCGCTGGATCCGGCCCGCTACGACGTCGTCAGCATTGGCATTCGCCGAGACGGCACGTGGGTGCCGGGGGAGACCGACCCCGACGCGCTGGACATCTCCCGCGGCCTGACCGAGGTGGGCCCCTCCGACAGGCGCATCGTCATCCCGCCGGGAGACGGCAGCCAGTCGTTACTCGAGATCAGCGGCGGTCACGTGCGCGAGCTGGGCGGCGTCGACGTCGTCTTCCCGGTCTTGCACGGGCCTTTCGGTGAGGACGGCACGATCCAAGGTCTGCTCGAGATGGCGGGTATCCCGTACGTGGGCTGCGGCGTGTTGGCGTCAGCTGCGGGGATGGACAAGGACTTCATGAAGCAAGTGCTGACCTCTGCCGGCCTGCCGGTTGGCCCGTACCTGGCGGTCAGCCCCCATCGGTGGCGAGCGGACCGCGAGCAGGTCTTGGCTGAGGTCGCGCAGCTAGAGTTCCCGGTCTACGTCAAGCCGGCACGCGCCGGTTCGTCGCTGGGGATCTCCAAGGTGGCGAGCCTGGACGGGATTGGCACCGCGGTGGAGGCGGCCCAGGAGCACGACCCGAAGGTCGTGATCGAGCAGGGGATTTCAGGGCGCGAGGTCGAATGCGCGGTGCTCGGCGGGCGTGGGGACGAGCCGGCCAAGGCCTCGGTTCTTGGGGAGGTGGTTTTGGAGGCGCCGGCCGGTGGCTTCTACGACTTCGACTCGAAGTACGTTTCCACGTCGGGCCTGACGATGTCGATCCCCGCAAAGATCGACGAGGCGACGACGGCGCGCGTGCGGGAGTTGGCCGTGCAGGCTTTTAGTGCTTTCGGATGCGAGGGGCTCACGCGGGTGGACTTCTTCATCGCTGGAGGTGAACCGATCATCAACGAGATCAACACGATGCCCGGTTTTACCCCGTTCTCGATGTACCCGGCGCTGTGGGGCGAGGCCGGTATCCCCTATGGGGAGCTGGTGGATGAGCTGGTGGCGCTCGCGCTTGAGCGGCCGCGTGGGCTACGTTAGCCGGGCGAACGGCGTCGTGATGCGGGGTTAGGCGCGCGTTTTGCACAGTGACATAGCACACCGCCGATATAGTTGAAGATTCCACTAATGCTGTTTAGCCTTAAATCAGATCGCGAGTCCTCGCGAAAAATACATACTGGCGAAAGGCTAAAAATGAAGATTGTTTACCTGGTCGGTTCTCCGTCTGAGACCTCCATCAACCGCAAGCTCGCTGAGGCGATCGTGGAGCTCGCCCCCGAGGGCGTCGAGATGGTCGAGGCCGAGATCACGAACCTGCCCTTCTACAACCGCGACCTCGACGGCAACTACCCCGAGACCGCCGTGAAGTTCAAGGAACTCATCGCCTCCGCCGACGGCGTCCTGCTCATCACCCCCGAGCACAACCGGATGTTCTCCGCCCTGCTCCACAACGCCATCGAGTGGACCTCGCGCCCTGTCGGCCAGTGGGACCTCGCCGGCAAGCCCATCGCGATCGCTGGCACCTCGGCGTCGGGCATCGGAACCTCGCTCGCCCAGGCGCACCTGCGCAGCACCCTCCTCTTCTTCAATCCCAAGCTCATGACCCAGCCGGAGGCCTACATCGACGCCACCCGCACTGGCCAGCTCGAAGACGGCGCGATCACGAATGAGGCCACCCGCGAGATTCTCGCGAACTTCATTGGCGCGTTTGCCCAGTTCGTCGAGAACAACAAGTAAGAACGCGGTGGCCGTTTGCTAGTCTGAGCACATGCTCATCTCGCAGACGACCGAGGACGATCTTATCGCCCGCCTCCTACCCCTTCTGCCTCGCGGCGAAGGGGTAGCGGTGCCTTCGGGGGACGATTGCGCGGTCCTGATGATGGGTGGGGACGCCGCCATCTCCACCGACATGCTCGTCGAGGGCCATCACTTCCGCCGGGACTGGTCGAGCGGCGCCGACGTCGGCTTCCGTGCCGCCGTGCAGAACCTTGCCGACGCCGTCGCCATGGGCGCGCGCCCCCGCACGCTCGTGATCAGCCTCGGGCTCCCCGGGGCTCTCGAGGTGGCGTGGGTAGAAGACTTCGCTCGTGGGCTGGCGCAGGCGTGTGCGCCTCTTGGGGTTGGCGTCGACGGGGGAGACCTCGTCGGGTCCGAGGCGATCGTGATCGGCGTGAGCGTGCTCGGCGACATGGAGGGGCGAGCGGCCCTGCTGCGCTCCGGTGCGCAGGTAGGAGACCGCGTCATTCACGCCGGCAACCTCGGCCACGGCGCCGCCGGTCTGGCGCTACTCAAGGCACGGGCGACGATCGACGAGGCGATGGCCGGTTTGGTCGACGACTTCAAGCGGCCTAAGCCGCCGCTCCGCCAGGCGCTAGCCGCGGCGCAAAGCGGCGGCATCACTGCGATGATGGACGTCTCCGATGGCCTCGTCCGCGACGCGCGGCGCATGGCCAAGGCCTCGGGGGTGTGGATCGACTTCGAGCCGCGCTCCCTCGAAAAGAAGCTGGGGCCGCTGGGGCGGGCCGCCGGTCGGCTACACGCCGACCGGCGCGAATGGCTCCTCACCGGCGGGGAGGACCACGGGTTCATTGCCACCATCCGCCCGGGGGTGGCGCTCCCGGAGGGTTTTATCGACGTGGGCGAGGTCAGGGGCGCCGCCAACGGCGGCCGCGTGAGCGTGGGCAACCGAGAGGTGGCCGGCCTAGGCGGCTGGGATCACTTCTTGGAGCAATAGCACCGGGGCGCTTAGTCCTTAGCGTCGGGCGCGCCCTGAGAGCCCGCCTTGCGGGCGAGCTCGGCGCGGATCAGCTTGGCGACGGCGTCGTCGACCTGGGGCAGACGCCACTTGCACGTCTCGAGCACCGCAGGGTCCGAGATAGGTGCGGCCACCGGGTAGCCGACGTGGCCGAGCCAGGCGACGTCGTTCTCGGAATCCCCCACGCCGAGGGCATCCTCGGCGCGCAGTCCGCGCACGCCGAGCGCACGTTCGATGCCCTCCCACTTGGTGGTGCCGGTGGCCGGGATGTCGAGGAAATTCGCGTGAGAGCGCACGGCGCCCGGGAAGCGCGCCCGGATCGGCTCCAGCACCGCGTCGATCTCCTCCGCGTTGGCGGCCGCGAACGAGATCTTGGTGGTGCGGGTGGGGTCGAACTGGTCAAGGTCGAGGATGGGTTTGCCCTCGGAGGCGTTCTCGTTGACCTGTAGCATGCCGGTCGCCGCCATCGCGGCTCGGTCGGTGTACATCTCCGACTCGTCAAAGTAGAACGGGACCAGATCGTGGTCGTGGGCAAAGTCCGTGATCTGGTCGACCAGGTCCGTGTCCATGTAATGCGCCGCGACGATATCCTTCCCGTTCCACACCACACCGCCGCCGGCGGCAATGACCCAGGCGTAGATGCCCGCCCGGCGCACGAGGTTCGCCCCGCCGTTGAGTAGCCGCCCCGTCGCCAGCGTGATGGGCACGCCCGCGTCGTCCAACGCGCGCAACGCTGCGATGGTGGCTTCGGAGGTCACGGAGTGCTCGTCCGTGAGCGTGCCGTCGATGTCAAAGATGGCGTGCTTGATTGCGGTGGGGGACCAGGGCAAGTTTGCGAGGTCGAGGACCGGGGTTCTCATTGGTACTTCCAGATTCAATCGTGTTAGCGAACAATCGTGGGACTAGTGTCCCAAAAAGCTCCACAACTCGTTTTACAAGACAAAGTGTCCCGTAGTTGTTGTGAATAATTCTAGTTCTCCTGACATCAAACATCATACGATGGTGTTAAGGAAATGGAGGCGAGGCATGGGCACACGGCAAAAACAGCAACCCGGGTGGCTGAGGCGCACCTGGCGAGCTTTCGTCTCCACATTTTCGGGCTGGAAGGGCATCGTCCTCGCCGCCCTCGTCGGTGCGGTCATTGGCGTGGGGGCGATGACGCTCCAGGCTGCCGGCTTCACCAACTATTTTGGCAACGACCCCCAGACATGCAATTCGTGCCACGCGATGAACGAACAGTACAACGCGTATGTGCGAGGAAGTCACGCCAACGTTGCCACGTGCAACGACTGTCATGCTCCGCATGAGAATCTCGTTGCCAAGTACATCAACAAGGCCGAAAACGGCTTCATGCACTCCTTGAAGTTCACCGTGGGTAACTACCCTGAGAACATCAAGATTCGCCCACACAATCAAGAAGTCGTGGAACACGCCTGCCGCTATTGCCATGCGGATCTTGTGGACCAGGTTAACCACGGCTTCCTCGAAAGAAATGAAGAAATGTCGTGCGTCAAGTGTCACGACGGCGTTGGACACGCGAGGTGAGAATAGTGAGTAACGAGGAATTCGAAGTAGTTCCCCCCGATGGTGCTGGCGCATCGACCGCGACGAAGAAGACGTGGCCCGCCGTCGTCGTCCTCGTCGTGGTAGCCCTTGCCGCCGCGTTCATCACGTGGCTGTTCATGGACATTATGGACAAGAAGCAAGAGGCTGCCCACCCGTGGTCGCCCGTGGCGGAGATTACCGACACCACGTTTGATCCCGCAGTGTGGGGAGAAAACTGGCCCAAGCAATACGAGGGCTATATGGCGACGTCGGAGATGGATCCGAACAATAAGGTAGCCAACACCGATCCGTCCGTCCCCGAAGACACACGCGAATTTAAGACGCGTTCCAAGCTCGCCATCGAACCGCGTCTTGTGTCCATCTGGAAGGGCTATGCCTTCTCGGTCGAGTACAACGAGCCGCGCGGACACGCCTACATGCTCGACGACCAGAAGTACGTCAAGCGCATGACTGACTTCAACCAGCCCGGCGCCTGCCTTAACTGCCATTCCTCGGTCCCGGAGGTCGTCAACGCCCTTAATCCTGACGATCCGGCAGATGGCTGGGCACAGATGAACAAGCTTCCCTACTCGGAGGTCGTGCAACACGCGGGTGGCCCGATTGGCTGTATCGACTGTCACGATCCGGCGACCATGAAGCTGCGTGTCACCCGCCCCGCGTTCATTGAAGGCATCCGCGCAGTCAAGGCGTTGGAGGGCATCGAGGATTACGACGTCAACCGAGATGCCACCAACCAGGAAATGCGGAGCTTCGTGTGTGGACAATGCCATGTGGAGTACTACTTCAAGGGCGAGGGGAAGACCCTCACCTTCCCCTGGACGAAGGGTCTGACCGTCGATGACGCCATCGCGTACTACGACGAGGCCGGCTTCTCCGACTTCGAACATGCCACGACGGGAGCCAAAGTCATTAAGGCTCAGCACCCGGACTTCGAAACCTGGTCGCAGGGCATCCACGCCGACAACGGCGTGACCTGCGCGGACTGCCATATGCCCTACAAGCGTGACGGCGCCGCGAAGATCAGCGATCACCAGGTGCGCTCGCCGATGCTAGACAACGCCTCCATCAACGCGGCGTGCCTGACCTGCCACCACTCTTCCGAAGACGAGATGCGTGGCCGTGTTGAGACAATCCAGAACCGATGGGGCGATGCTAAGGATGTTGCCTTCACTGCCGTGCAGGGCCTGCTTGATGACCTGGAGCAGATGAAGGGATCCGTTGATCAGGCCACCTTGGAAAAGGCCTATGACTTCCAGCGCAAGGCGCAGTTCATGGTTGACTACTCCGTCTCCGAGAACTCTCGAGGGTTCCATGCGCCAGGGTATTCACTGGCGGTGCTCAACGCCGCTACCGACTACGCCCGCGCCGGCCAGCTAGCACTCAGGGGTGTCGACGTTGACATCCAGCGCACCCCGGATAGCTATGACATCAAGCCGGTCGACCGGCCCGGCCCCAAGTAAAGAACCAGTAGCCGAAGGCCCCGATAGTGGTGCGGCGTCCCGGGGCGCCGCACCACACCATTGAGAAGAGTGAGCATGCCGCCATCAGGTCCCAAGGACGATCTCCCCCACGAAGAGACGGGCGATCCCGACGTCGTCGATGCCGACGTGGTCGATATCGACACGTACGAGGAGGACGACGGAAGTGATTCCCCGCCCAAGCCGGTTCGGGCCAAGGCGGCGCCTACCTCCCGGCCAGGGACCCCGCCGGCTACGGGAGAGAAGAAGACAATCAACAAGCTCACGTTCGTGTTGACGGTTCTGCTGGCGATCGCCGTCGTGATCATTGTTCGGCAGGCCGGGCTGGGCCCGTCGGCGAGTGACAACCCGACCCTTCCCGCGAATCACCCGGATATTTCCCAGATGGACATGGGCCAGATGGCGACCCTTGATGAAGAAAAGGTCGCCGAGCTTAACCAGAAGATCGAGGATAATCCGCAGGATGTGGATACCCTCAAGGAGCTGGGCAAGACCTACGTGGACGCCCGTCAGTACCAGAACGCGCTCGATGCCCTCAACAAAGCGATCGAAGTCGCCCCCGATGATATGGAAAGCCACCTCATGGCTGGCGTGTGCAAGTACTCGCTCAACAACTTCGAAGGCGCGAAGGAGAGCTGGATGAAGGCCACTGAACTCGACCCGACGAAGGCCGAGCCGTGGTTCAACCTTGGATTTGTTTATCTCATGGAGGAGCCCGTCGACGAGGCTGAGCTGACGCGCGTGTGGGACAAGGTCCTCGAACTGGCGCCCGACTCCGACATGGCCGCCGACATCATGAAGTACCGCGAGAGCGCCGAGACTAATGGAGATTAGTGTCCTCCTTGCCTTCGCGGCTGGGATCATCGCCTTCGCCTCACCGTGTTTCCTCCCGGTCGTGCCGGTCTTCGTCGGCCAGATCGTTGGGGGAGATCCGGGCGAGGTCTCACGCAGCCGCGCCGGATGGCACGCCGTAGCGTTCATGGTGGGGTTCTCGGTCATTTTTATGACGATCTGGCTGTCCATCGCGGCGGTAGGGAACGTCCTCGGACAGTACTCGAACGTCCTTCGGATCGGCGGCGGCGCGATCCTCATTGTTATGGGCCTGCACATGGCTCGCCTTATCTCAATTCCCGTACTCGACCAGCTGATCCGTGGGGACCTCAAGGGGCCGGCGGCGATTCGCAACGGCACGGCCCGCTCAGCTCTCATGGGCGTGGTTTTTGGTGCGGGCTGGACCCCGTGCATTGGCCCGATCCTTGGCGGCATCCTTGCCCTTGCTGTCCAAAGCGAGACGGCATGGCAAGGTGCCCTCATGATGGCAGTTTTTTGCCTTGGCTTGGGGCTTCCGATCGTGGCCGTGGCCATCGGCGCGGTTGACCTTCACAAACGCTTCGGATTCTTCCGTCGTAACCATAGGCTGGTGGAGCTTCTCGCCGGCACTCTGCTCATTGTTATGGGCTTCCTCATGATCACCAACCTGTTCGCACGCCTGGCCACGCTGGTCCCGGCCTGGCTGTAGGAGGAGAAGAAGTGTCTGATCAAAACACGGCCACCCACGAACCTGAGCAGGTGGATGCTCTCGACGGCGCCCGCATCTCTGGCGCCGAGGTGTGGCGTACTATTTATGCCCTCTTCTACAACAAGAAGATCGGTCTGCTTCTCATCCTGATCGTGACGATCCTCAGCCTGATCGGTGTAGTCTTCCCGCAGGCCAACTCATATGTCGTGGCCGATGAGGCGGCGTGGGAGGATTTCCTTGCGAACCTGACACCGGTATACGGCGGGTGGACGAGAATTCTGGCGGCGATCGGTTTCTTTAACATGTTCTCCTCATGGCTGTTCAGGATCATGATGATCCTGCTGTGCCTGAGTATCATCGGTTGCACCACTCACCGCATTCCGCTTCTGTACCGCACGGCATACAAGCCGCCTAAGCGAGCGCGTGAGAACTTCTTCAACACGGCACGCTTGCGCTACAGCGCGCAGCTCAGCGTAGACGCGCAGACAACCACGGATGCGCTACTGGCTACGGCTAAGAGGCGCCACATGCGCGTGATCGCCGACGACGGCCAGCGCGAGTTCTTCTATCTCGATCGCTTCCACTGGGCGCCCTTTGGAACCGCGCTTTCCCACCTAGCGTTCATACTTATCATCATCGGCTTCCTCGTCACCCAGAGCATGGGCTTTCGTAACGACTTCTTCCTCGTCACTGTGGGGGAGACCCAGGAAGTCGGCTACAACACGGGCCTGAGCGCCAAGGTCGTCTCTTTCCAGGATGCCTACAACGAAGACGGCCGTCCGCTCGACTACGTCTCCCACGTCATCCTCTACAAGGACGGGCAGACCGTGGCCGATCAGAACGTGCGCGTGAACTCGCCGCTGTCCTATGACGGCGTCATGTTCCATCAAGCCTCCTTCGGTATGTCCGCTGTGGTTTCGATTTCGGGGAATGCGGGCGAACTCCACTCCGGGGGCGTGCCATTGCGCTACACGACCAGTGACGGAGCCTACAGCTACGGCGTCGTTGAGTTGGAGGACCCGGCCCTCGAGGTTTTCGTCATCACCTCGGCGTCCGGACGCACAAACCCGGATCTCGCGCCTGGCCAGGCGCGCATCGAGGTCTACGAGTCTGGCTCGCAGGAGACGATGGACATGAAGGTGGTGGACCAAGGCCAGCCCGCCACGGTCGCCGGCCTTGACATCACATTCGAACGCGAGGCTCAGTACGCCGGCCTCATCGTCCGAAGTGACCCGGGCGCGTGGGTGGTCTGGCTTGGTAGCGCGTTGCTTATTATTGGATCAATCATGACCATGGCACTACGTCACCAGCGCATGTGGGCGTGGGTGGCCGCCACCGACGATGGCTCCGTCCTCCGACTGGCCTCGCACGACAAGCGTGACCTCGGGTTCTCGCGCTACTTCCATGGATTCGGTACCGAGATCACCGAACGCATTACACAAGGAAAGGAACTCTAATGCTTGAGTTTTCCCAAATTCTCCTTTTCGCAAGCACGCTAATTGTTGCGCTTGCCTTCGGAATCTACGTCATGGCTACTTTCGTTGCGCGCAATATGAGTTCGGCCAAGCAGTCTGCGACTGTGGGTGCGCCGACATCCGCTTCGAGCGTGGTCGTGGAATCGAACGTCACCAGCACCGAGACCCCGGTCCAACGCACGCAGGCCAGGGGGCTGCCGCGCATGGGCAACCTACTCGAAAAGCTAGCCTTCCTCACCCTCACAGCCTCGGTCATTGTGCGCTACATCGCCACCGGTGAACCTCCGCTGGCCAACCAATACGAGTTCGCCACAGCCTTCGTATGGGGAATGCTTGCCTTCCAGATCTACTTCGAGCACCGCTACCGCATCCGCACGCTAGCGTTGTTCACGTTACCGGTCATTCTTGGCATGCTCATTTACGTGACCTCGTTGGACTTCGCCAAGGAGCCCCTCATGCCGGCGCTCCAGAATAGCCCGCTACTGACCCTGCACGTGTTCACCGCTGCGCTGTCCTACGGCGCGGCAGTCATCGGATTCGGCGCCGCGATCATGTATCTGCTCGGACCGAAGGTCACCTGGCGCGGTTGGCCGAAGCCGGAGATCCTCGAGGAGCTCGGCTACAAATCGGTGGTCTTCGCCTTCCCGCTGTTGACCATCATGATCGTACTGGGTGCCATATGGGGCAACATCGCATGGGGTCGTTACTGGGGCTGGGATCCGAAGGAAACCTCGGCGCTGGTGACGTGGTTCATCTACGGCGCCTACGTCCATGCCCGTGTGGTTCGCGGCTGGCGCGGACGGAAGTCCGCATGGCTCCTCGTTCTGGGCTTCTGTGCCGTCCTGTTCACATTCTTCGGTAACCTGTGGTTTGATAGCCTGCACTCCTACGCTTAGATCTGCTACAAGGGAGAGATGTGAGTACGACTGATTGGCGCACCCGTATTCGCGAGTCGAAATACGGCACGATGATGGTGTTAATTGTGACGACGCTCCTTGTTTTGGTGGGCGCATGGATCGTCTCCGGTTCGAGCTTGGGCGAGAGCTTGCTCGGCAGGGATGACACCCCTGTGGGTAGTGGCAAGGTCAGCCAGGTCGATGTTGACAGTGCACAACCCGCGCCAACGGTTGGCGAGCCCGCCCCGGCTTTTACCGCAGTCGACGTCGCAGGCAACGAGGTTTCCCTCGAGGCGTTGCGTGGCAAGCCGGTGTGGCTGCTATTTGCGGCGACCTGGTGTCAGGGTTGCCGCGCGGAGATGCCCGATGTGCAGGCCGTGGCGGATGCGCGCGACGACGTCGAAGTCGTGGTCGCGTTCGTGGGCGAGCAAGACAACACCGTGAGCGGCTATCTTTCGCGTGCGGGATATGACTTCGCCGCAGTGGCCGACGAGTCAAACGACCTTTCGCGCGCATACGGGGTTCTTGGCATCCCGGCTCACTTCCTGATCGACGCCGAGGGCAACGTGGCGAACTATCGCGTGGGCGTGCTGTCGGAGGACTCGATCGAGGAGTTCCTCTCCGCCGCAAAATAAGGAGCGGGGCCACGGTGTGCTGCTTGGGCGTAGAGGACAACCCGATAGATGCAACGGTAATCCCGTAGATTCTCGCCAAGAACTGACAGAATAATGTGACATCTGGTTGATTAACGCAACAGATATGAGGCCGGAGCACTCATGTGGGGCTCATGCGCCGGCATATGACTCGCAAGCGCGGGCATAAAAAATGAGGCGGGATCTCCCGCCTCATTTGCATCTAAGAACTAGATGTTGCGCGTCACCTTGCCGGCCTTGAGGCAGCTGGTGCACACGTTCAGACGCTTCGGCGTCCCATTGACGAGAGCCCGAATGCGCTGGATGTTCGGGTTCCAACGACGGTTGGTGCGCACGTGGGAGTGCGACACAGACTTACCGAAACCAGGGCCCTTGCCGCAGACTTCACATACAGAGGCCACGGTTATCTCCTTCGTTTGGGTTGAGAGCGCGCTCTCGCGCTCCTTGAAGCAACTTAAAGATGATAGCCGACAGCGCATGCAAATTCCAACGTACCAGGTCAGTGGGATTGCGCACGTCTACCGCGGCTCGGCCGGGGCGGCCGAGCCGGCATTCGTTCGCAGCTGCACGGTAACCTAGTAGCTGGAGGAAAGATGTCGGATCGAATGGCTGCCACCACGGCGGAGTCGTGGACGGCTCTCACGCGCCCGCTCGAGCGGGTCTTAGGTGCGCGCACCGGCGCAGCGTTTTCTAAAATGGGCCTGCACACGGTGGGCGACCTCCTAGATCACATTCCCTTCCGCCTGGCCCGGCGCGGCGAGCTCCTGCCGATTGAGGCGGTGCAAGAGGGAGAAGCGGTGACGGTGGTGGCCCGGATCGTCGATTCCCAGGTTCGGCCCATGCACTCCCGGCGCGGCTACATCTTATCCGTGGTGATTTCCGACGGGCGCCACACTCTTAACCTCACCTTCTTTGCCAAGTCCTCCCGTCCGCTGAACTTTCACGCCGCCAAGCTGCGCCCCGGCACGCTCGCCACCTTTTCCGGCACGATCACCTCCTACCGCGGCCAGCTCCAGCTTTCCCACCCGGAGTATGAGGTGGTGGAGGACGAGGCGGAGGTCGATCCGGCAAAGATTGCTCAGCCGATCCCGATCTACCACGCTGCCGCAAAGTTGCCCTCGTGGAAGATCGCCAAGGCCGTGGATGTCACGCTTGCCTCGCTGACCCCGAGCGACGTGCCCGATCCCCTCCCTGAAGACTACCTTGCCGATCACTCGCTGCCCGGCCGCTTCGCGGCGCTGCGTGCGGCTCACCAGCCGACCAGCGAGGAAGAGTGGCACAGCGCCATCGCGCGTTTCAAGCACGAGGAGGCCTTCGTGCTCCAGGCGTTGCTCGCCCAGCGGGCGGCCGACGCCGCCGCGCACCCGGCGCCCGCGATGGCGCCCCGCGAGGGTGGCATCCTCGCGGCATTCGACGCCCGCCTTCCCTTCGATCTGACCGCCGGCCAGCGCGCGGTGGGTCAGGAGCTGGCCGCAGAACTCGCCACCGCCAGCCCGATGCGCCGCCTTCTGCAGGGCGACGTCGGATCGGGCAAGACCGTCGTCGCCTTGCGTGCCATGCTCCAGGCGGTCGACGCCGGGCGTCAGGCCGTCCTCGTGGCACCCACGGAGGTGCTCGCGGCCCAACACTACGCCTCGTTCCAGTCGATGCTGGGGGAGCTGGGGATGGCCGGCCAGCTCGGAGCGGCCGCGCTGGCTACGTCGATTGAGCTGCTGACGGGCTCGTTGCCCGCGGCGAAGAAACGCGCAACGCTCGCCGCGATCGCCTCGGGCGCGGCTGGGATCGTGGTTGGAACCCACGCCCTGTTTGAGGACATGGTCCAGATCCCGTTCCTCGGCCTCGTGGTGATCGATGAGCAGCACCGCTTCGGGGTGGATCAGCGCGACCGCCTCGCCGCCGGTGCCCACCTCCTCGTCATGACGGCCACGCCGATACCGCGAACGATCGCGATGACTTCCTTCGGGGAGCTGCAGGTCTCGACCCTGCGCGAGCTGCCCGCGGGGCGCCGAGCGATCGCCACGAACCTGGTCCCGGCCATGAACGAACGCTGGGTGGAGCGGGTCTGGGAGCGGGCCCGGGAGGAGATCGACGCCGGCGGCCGGGTCTACGTCGTCTGCCCGCGAATCTCCGCCACGGCCGAGGAGGAGGCGCCGAACGGCCCGGATCAGGCCGACCTCGATCAGCAGCTCACCATCGACGAATTTGAGCCCGCCTCCGTTGAATCCGTCCTCGACCAGCTGCGCGCGAAACCGGCCCTCGCGGGAATCCGCATCGGCGCCGTCCACGGCCGCATGGATGCCGAGGACAAGGCCCGCGCCATGGGCGATTTCGCCTCCGGCGCGGCGCCTTTGCTCGTGTCCACCACCGTGATCGAGGTGGGCGTAGACGTTCCGCAGGCCACGATGATGGTGATCCTCGACGCTGAACGCTTCGGCCTGTCCCAGCTTCACCAGCTGCGCGGGCGTGTCGGGCGTGGCCAACGCGAGTCAATCTGCCTGGCAGTTCACCACGCCCTCGACGGCACGCTCGCCTTCGAGCGCCTGAAAGCCTTCGCCTCCACCACCGACGGCTTCGTCCTGGCGGAGAGGGACCTGGAGCTGCGCAGCGAGGGCAACGTGCTGGGCGCGGCGCAGAGCGGGCGGTCGTCGTCGTTGAAGTTCGTGCGCGTGCGCACGGACGAAAACCTCATCGGGGTGGCGAGGGCGGCGGCCAGGAAGCTCGTGGCGGGCGACCCCACGCTTGCCTCCCACCCGGCTCTGCGCGCCGCGATCGAGGCGGCAAGCTCCGAATCCACCGACTACCTGGAGAAGACATGACCAGAATCGTTGCCGGCACCGCCGGCGGGCGAAACCTGCAGGTGCCCAAGTCCGGAACCCGCCCCACCTCCGAACGCGTGCGGGAGGCGATGTTCTCGCGCCTCGAGCACTACGGCTACATCGAGGATTGCGCCGTGCTCGACCTCTACGCAGGCTCGGCGGCGCTCGGGCTCGAGGCCAAATCCCGCGGCGCGCGCAGTGTTGTCGCTGTTGAGTCCAGCCGCCAGGCGGCTTCCGTGGCACGCGCGAACGCCAAGGCCACCGGGCTGGAGATCGACGTCGTGCCCATGAAGGCGGAAACCTACCTCGCCACCGAGCCCAGCGAGCGCTTCGATCTGGTATTCCTTGACCCTCCCTACGATGTTTCGGAGGGCGACCTCGGCCTCGTTCTCGAGTTGCTCGTGGCGCACCTGGCACCCGACGCGATGGTGGTGGTCGAGCGGAACAAGCGCTCGCCGGAGCCGGCGTGGCCCGCACGGCTCGTGCTCGACGACGACCGCACATGGGGCGATACCCGCGTCTGGAGCGCGGTTGTGGACGGTGAGGGTAGACTGGAGGCATGACACTAGCGGTTTGCCCGGGATCCTTCGATCCGCTCACTCTTGGCCACATTGACGTCATCAAGAGGGCGCGGGGGATGTTTGACGATGTCGTGGTGGCCGTCAGTCACAACGCGAAGAAGGCATACCTATTCAGCCTCGAGGAGCGGGTGGAGTTGGCGCGCGAGGCGCTTGCCGGCGTCGACGGAGTGCGGGTGGAGGTGGCCCCCGGACTCATCGCCGACTTTGCGCGGGAGGCCGGCGCGGCGGCGATCGTCAAGGGGCTGCGCGGGGCAGCGGACTACGACGCCGAGCAGGCGATGGCGCTCCTGAACCGGCACCTGTCCCGCATCGAGACGGTGTTCATCATGGGCGATCCCGCACTGAGTCACATAGCATCCTCCTTCGTGAAAGAAATAGCCTCATACGGGGGTACAATCGACGATCTGGTGACGCCGAACGTCGCGCGCGCACTGAGGAAGGTCAATTCATGAATGAACAAGGCGAATCGCTGCTCGAGATCCTGGACGAGCTGGTGGAGATCGTCTCTCACGCCAAGTCCTTGCCGATGTCGGCCTCGGTGATGGTCAACCGCTCTGAGCTACTTGACCTGCTTGAGACGGCACGTGAGATCGTGCCCGATCAGATCGTCGCGGCGGACGAGGTGCTCCAGGAGGCTTCGGCCGTCTCCGAGTCGGCCCGCCAAGACGCGGAGTCGATCCGGGAGCGTGCCGAACAGGACGCGGCGACGATCGTGGCGGAGGCGCGCGAGCAGGCTTCGCGCATGGTGGCGCAGGATCAGATCACGATCGCCGCGAAGTCGCAGGCCACGCGTATCCTCGACGAGGCGCAGACAAAGGCCGACCACATGGTGCGCGGGGCGGACGACTACGCCGCCACTACCCTCGACCAGCTCTCGGAGGAACTCGGCGGTCTGCTTGAGCAGATCGCGGCCGGCCGCGCACACCTGGCCCACCGCTTGGAGGACGAATCATGACCAGCCCTTACATCGTCTCCATCGTCGACTTGCCGCGCGTGGAGGGCGCCCAGCGGGAGCTGAATACGCAGCTGCCGGCGCCGGCCGAGTGCGGCATACCGCTCATGGGCGTGCCGGAGGGGGACCCGATTGACCTCGGCCTTGTGTTGCAGTCAGTCTCCGAGGGCGTGCTCGTCCAGGGGATGGTCAGCGCTGCCGCCCGCGGCCAGTGTGCCCGCTGCCTGAAGGACATCACGCTCGACCTGAACGAGCCGGTGGCCGAACTCGTCCTCTACCCGGAGAGCCGAAAGGCTCTGCTCGATGAGGGGGACGAGGAGGCGGAGGACATGCCCGTCGTCGTCGACGACGCGATCGACATGGAGCCGATCGTCCGAGACGCGCTTGTGCTCTCGATTCCGCTCGTCCCGCTGTGCCGCCCGGACTGCGAGGGGCTGTGCCCCGAGTGCGGCGAACGCTGGGAGGACCTGCCACCAGATCACAAGCACGAGTTCCTCGACCCGCGCTTCTCCGCCCTCGACGCGCTCGCGGCCCAACTTTCTCAGGAGGCCGAGGCCGCATCCGACAATGCCGAGGAGCGCCGTGCATAAGCCGATAACGCAACGCGAGGTGGAGGCCTGGGGCGCCACGATCGACGCCCGCTACCTTGAGCCGGCGCTCACGCACCGATCCTGGGCCTATGAAAACGGCGGGGAGCATTCGGAGCGCCTTGAATTCCTGGGCGATTCGATCCTGGGCGCTGTGGTGACCAGCTACATCTTCGAGAAGTATCCGGAGATGGACGAGGGCTTCATGTCGAAAATCAAGGCGGCCGCGGTTTCTGAGCGCTCGCTCGCCCAGATCGCACGCCGGCTCGGCCTGGGTGCGTTCATCCGCCTCGGCCACGGCGAGGAGATGTCGGGCGGGCGGGATAAGGACTCGATCCTGGCCGACACCATGGAGGCCCTGATCGGTGCCACCTTCCTCACGCACGGCGTGAAGCTGACCAACGACGTCGTTCTTCGCCACCTCACCGCGCAAGTCGCGGCGGCGGAGAAGATGGGGCCCGCGCTCGACTGGCGTACCGCCTTCGAGGAGAAGGCCCGTGATCGGGGCATTGTTGGCGATCTGAGCTACGTGATCACGGGCGAGGGGCCAGATCACGCCCGCGTCTACACGGCCACGGTGCAGGTGGACGGGGTCGCCTACGGCCAGGGCACGGCCACCTCCCAGAAGCAGGCGAAGCTGGAGGCCTGCAGGGACGCCTACGACGCCCTAGGCTAGCGCCTCGCCATGCCCGAGCTGCCCGAAGTAGAGACGATCCGCCGTGGCCTCGAGCCGATCGCCGTGGGCGCCACGGTGGTGGGTGTGGAGGTGCTCAGTGCGCGGGCGGTGCGCCGCGCGCCGGCGGGTCTCGATCCGCTCGTCGGTCGCCGTATCGAGGCGGTGGCCAGGCGGGGGAAGTACCTGTGGTTCGACGCCGGTGGCCTGGCACTCGTCGCCCATTTGGGCATGTCCGGCCAGTTTCGGGTGGGCGGGGCGGACAACCCGCACCGGCGCGCTTCTTTTTTCTTCGACGACGGCGTCCGGCTCGACTTCGTCGACCAACGCACCTTCGGCCACCTCATGCCCGATACGTTTGTCCCCACCGACGACGGCGAGCCAGGCGGCCAGGGGAGCGTGCTGCCGCGTGTCCCGCGTTCGGTTGCCCATATTGCTCGTGACCTGCTCGACCCGGCCTTTGACCTTGATGGCGTCGTTCGCCGCGTCCATGCCAAAGACTCCGAGATTAAGCGGATCCTCCTTGACCAGTCGGTGGGGTCGGGGGTGGGCAACATCTACGCCGACGAGGCGCTCTTTGCCGCCCGCGTCCATCCGCGTCGGCTGGCCAGCCGCATGTCGTTGGGTAAGATCCGCGCGGTCTACCTCGCGGCGGCCGACGTCATGGCCCGGGCGGTCGAGGTCGGCGGGACCTCCTTCGACTCCCTCTACGTCAACGTGGATGGTGCCTCGGGCTACTTCGACCGGGTGCTCAACGTTTACGGGCGGGCCGGCGAGTCGTGCCGGGTGTGCGGGACCGCGCTCAAGCGTGAGCCGTTCATGGGCCGCTCCTCGCACTTTTGCCCAGTGTGCCAGTGTGCGCGGCACGTACGCCCCCTGGCGCGGAGGCGTAGTAGCGGAAATTAGTGAGATATCTGGATAAGATGACGGTGTGAGCACTACAGATATTTCCGTGATGATTATTGACGACCACGAGGTTGTTCGCCGCGGCATCGCCGAGGTTGTTGACCGCGCCGACGGGCTGGCCGTCGTGGCCGAGGCCGGGTCGGTGGCGGAGGCCGTGCGCCGGGCCACGCTCATGGCGCCCCAAGTGGCGCTCGTGGATCTGCGCCTGCCAGACGGCACCGGCATCGACATCATTCGCGAGTTCCGCGAGGTTGTGCCCGAGACGAAGGCGATCGTGTTGACCTCATTCGACGACGACGACGCCCTCGCCGAGGCCCTTGACGCCGGCGCGAAGGCATACCTGCTCAAGTCGGTGCGTGGGGCGGAGATCACCGAGGTTATCAAGGCGGTGGCGGCTGGCCGCGTGCTGTTGGACGAGCGGACGGTTACCCGGCGTCGTGCCGATCATGCCGACCCGACCGCCCATCTGACCCCCTCCGAGCGCAAGGTGCTCGACCTGATCGGGGATGGCCTGTCGAACCGGGAGATTGGAGACAAGCTCGGTGTGGCTGAGAAGACCGTGAAGAACCACATCACCTCGCTGCTGTCGAAGATGGGGATGCAACGCCGCACCCAGGTCGCGGCGTGGGTTGCGGGCCAGCGTGCGGCGGGCTGGCGCAACCAAAACGGCTAGGCGCTAAACGCGGGTCGGGCTCGCGCTGGCGGCTAGTGGCTAGCGCAGGTTGGCGCACCAGGTCAGTAGCGTGCCGCTGTGTCCGTCCCCGCGCGGCTCGATCGCGAACGTGCCGTGATGGCGCCGGGCGCGAGCCGCGAGGTTGGATAGGCCGGAGCGGCGGGCGAGGGCCTGGGCGATGCCGGCGCCGTCGTCCAGCACGCGGACCACGATCTCGTCGGGGGTGGCGTCCACCTTAACCGACACGGAGGACGCCTTCGCGTGCCGTGCGGCGTTGGCCAGCCCCTCGCGTACCACCGCCACCACGTCGTCGGCGATGTCGGATCCGACGGCGTCGTCGATGAGGTGGTAGTCGGACTCGGCCACATCCGAACCGTTCCAGGTCAGCAGGAGCGAGGGAGCGAATCCGAGCGCTTGGCGCGCCACCGAGGTCTCGTGCTGGAGGCGAGAGACGATCGCGGCCGAGGAGCCGTCGTCGCGTAGCGAGTGGACGATATGGCGGATCTGTTTGACCGAGTCGTCGATGGCGCTGATCGCGGCGTCGAGCGCCCCGGTGACGTCCTCGCCGAGTCCGCGCGAACTCATCTCCTCGCGGATTGCGGTGATGTGCATGCCGGAGGCGAAGAGCTGCTGGATGGCGAGGTCGTGCAAGTCGCGTGAGATGCGGGCGCGTTCGTCGAGTTCGGCGGCGAGGGCCTGGGCCTGGCGTGCCTCGGCGAGCCGGATCGCGATGGTGGCCTGCTTGGCCACGGACTCGGCCATCGTCAGGTCGTGCAAGTTGAATTCGGCGGTGGAGGGGTAGCGCAGCAACAGGATGACGCCTAGGCCCACGCCCTGGGAGATGAGCGGGCTGTAAAGCGCGGAGCCGAACTGGCGCAGCTCGGGCACGCGGATGGTGCGCAGGCGTTGCATGGAATCGACGACGACGCCGGACTGCTCCCGGATCACCGTGCGGGCCCGGCCTTCCTTGGGGAAGGACAGGCCGACGAGCTCGTGGACGCGGGCCGGGTCGTCGGCGTCGACAATCTCGGAGATCCACGAATCCTGGATGGAGGGCAGGATGATCATGGCCACGTCGGCGCGGGCGGCGACCCGCATCTCGTGGGCGATGACTTCGAGCGCCTCATCCTCGTCGGTGCCTTCGAGGAGCGAGGAGACGATGTGCTGGGAGGCGGTCAGCCACCGGGCGCGGTTCTGCGATTCGGCGTACAGCAACGAGTTGACCACGGAAATCTCGGTGGCCTTGACCAGCAGGTGGACGAGCTCGCCGTCGTCGGCTGTGAAGGGTGTGGGCTTGTCGGAGAGGAAGAGGCGCCCCCACACTTGTTCGTTGACTGTGATCGCCACGCCGAGGAAGTTCTTCATCGCCGGGTGATTGGGCGGCAGGACGGTTCCGTCGGCGTAGGCGGAGATGTCGTTGATAATGAGGTAGGAGTCGAGCGGAATCTCGTTGAAGACCCCGTGGTCGATTGGCGGGTGGTCGATGACCACCTCCGGTCCGCGCGGCTGGCCCTGCTGGATGAACTGGAGCGTATCGCCGTGGGAGTCGAGCACGCTGACGGCCCCGAACTCGGCGCCCGTGAGCTCGCACGCTGTTTGGACGAGGGCTTGCGATACCTCGGTGCGGTCCAGCGACCTCGCGATCGTGAGGATGTGGCGCGAAAACTCGGAGATTTGCTCCAGTGCCTTCATCGGCGTCCTTTCCGGTTCATACGCTTCTACCAGCTACTCTACCGGCCTATTCTTGGGCAAGTGACCAGGAGTAGGTGGGCATCTGCGCAGCGAGCTCGGCGTGCGTGCCGCGCGCGAGCACGCCGACCCCGCCGGCGACGTGCCCGAGCATGATCACCTCGTCCACGGCGTCGAGCGGGGTGAGGCGGTGGGTGACGAGGATGACGCCGCGGTCGTCGTTGCCCACGGAGAGCAGGTCACGAATGAGCTCGTCGGCGGTGACCGGGTCGAGGTGTTCGCCGGGCTCGTCGAGGAGCATGTATGTGGCTGAGCCGGCCAGTGCGCGGGCGAGTAGGAGGCGGCGGCGCTCGCCGCCGGAGATCGAGGTGGCGTTCGAGCCGAGCACGGTGTCCACGCCGTCTGGGAGCTGGGCAAGCCAGTTAGCCAGGCCCGCCTGGGCGAGCAGATCCTCGGCTTGCGCGGGGGTGACGCTCGCGCGGGCGACGCGCAGGTTTTCGAGCACCGAGGTTTCGAAGATGTGGGCATCCTCGGCGGTGAGGGAGAGCTGTGCGGAGATCGTCTTGCGGTCGATGCGCCAGGCATCGCGTCCTCCGAGGCGGACCTCGCCCTCGCGCGGGGCGAGCATGCCGGCGAGCGTGTACAGGAGCGTGGATTTGCCGATGCCGGAGGGGCCGACGATCGCGATCGTCTTGCCCGGGCTGAGGTCGAGGTCGATGGGCCCTCCGATGGTGGGGCCGCCGGGCCAGCCGATGCGCAGGCCGCGGGCGACGAGCCCCGAACCGTCGTCGGGGCGCTCGTCGGGTTCTGGTTTGGTGTGGGACTCGGCCGCCTCCAATAGGTCGACGATCCTCTTCGCCGCCGACGCCGATCGCACCAGCTGGGTAGCGGCGTCTCCGAGGCGTGTGGTGGCCTCGAAGGCGGAAAGCGGCACAAGCGTGCAGACCACAAGCTCGATGCCGGTCAGGTCCCCGGCCGCCATTTGGCGGGTGCCGATGAGGAGCGCGGCGACGACAGCCATGCCCATCGCGAGCGTGTCGAGCGCGTGCGATAGCGCCGCCGGGCGCGCCGAGCTGTCCCGGCGGGAGGCGATGCGCTCCTCGGTTCGCGCAAGCTGGTCCTCCATGCTGCCCATGCGGCCTGAGACTCGCAGGTCGGAGGCCGATTCGAGCATGGTGAGGGCCTGAGCGTTGAGCTCGGCCCGGTGGAGGATTTGGGCCTCCTGGTCCGCGCGGACGCCGCGGGCGGCGATGGCGGGCGCGAGGACGCCGGAGATCAATAGGCAGGCTGCGAGCGTGAGCGCAATGAGCGGGGAGAGGAAGCCGACGATGGCAAGGGAGAGCACGGAGACGACGATCGCGACGGCAGCCGGTAGCATCGACTTGACGACGACGTTGCCGATCTCGTCCACGTCCGCTCCCGTGCGGGCCAGCAGGTCGCCACGCTTGACTGAGGTCACGACGTCGGTGGTTGAGCTCGCCATCGTCGAGTAGACGCGCGAGCGAAGGTTTGCCATGCCGTAGAGGGCCACCCAGTGGGAGGCGATGCGTTCAAGATAGCGGAAGATCGCCTTGCCGACGCCGAACATGCGCACCGCCGTCGACGCTACCGACAGGTCGAGCACCGGGGGAAGCTCCGCGGCGCGGGCGATGAGCCAGGCCGAGGTGGCTCCGAGGGAAACGCCCGAGCCGATGGCGCCCGAGCCCGCCGCGACGGACCAGGCGAAAGTCTTCTTGTTGTAGTCGAGCATGCCGATTGCGCGGCGTAGCGCCCGGCGTTCGTCCTTCGCGATCATCGCTGGCCTCCTTCGGTGGCTTGTGAGCGTGGGGCGGTAGCGGTTTCGCCGCCCGCTGCTGCCTCCTCCACGCCGGCTGCCTCCCCGCCGGCTGCCTCTACATCCGTAACGTGGTCGGAGACCGCCTCGTCTCGCCACTGGCGAGGCAGGGCGTAGTCGGCGCGCTGGGCCTGGATGTAGGCGGCGTATTCGGTCGATTCACGCAGGGCGAGTGACTCGAGCTGCTCGGCGCTGATGTCTCGGGTGGAGGCGGCGACGTCGATGACGTGATCGGCCAGCTCAGTGATGGCGTGGCGGTGGGCGATGACGATGACGGTGTGCCCGGCGGCCTTGAGCGAGGTGACGACGTTGGCGACGTACTCCTCGCTGATGGCGTCGAGGTGGGCGGAGGGCTCGTCTAGGATGACAATCTTTCGGGAGGAGGTCAGGGCGCGGGTGAGAGCGAGGCGCTGACGCTGGCCGACCGACAGGCCGGTGCCGCCGTGCCCGAGTACGGTCTGCCAGCCGTCGGGAAGTGACGCGAGAACGTCGTCGAAGCCGGTGAGCGCCGCCGCCTCCGGTGCGATCCCGCCGACGTTCTCGGCAACCGTGCCGGGGACGATGACGGGGCGTTGGGGAACCCAGGAGATGTGCTCCCACCAGGCCTCGCGGTCGATCTGAGCAAGTGGGGTACCGCCCACGGTGACGCTGCCGGAGTCGGGATCGAGCAGGCCGAGGAGGACGTTCACCGTCGTCGTCTTGCCCGAGCCAGAGGGCCCTCGGAGCACGGTGATGTGGCCGGGTGCGATGGTGCAGCTTAGGTTCGCGGGTGCGACGGTGGAGCGTCCGGGCGCGAAGACGGAGACGTCCTCGAAGCGGATCTCGGCGGTGTTGAGGTCGGGGACGGGCGCGGTGCCCGGGTGCTCGGCAAGGGGCAGGTCGAGGATCGCGAAGGCGCCTTCGGCGGCCGTGACCCCGTTGACGGAGGCGTGGAACTGGGTGCCGACCTCGCGCAGCGGTTTGAGGATCTCCGGGGTGAGCATGATGGCGATGAGACCGATTTGGAGCGGCACTGAGCCGTTGACCATGCGCAGACCGATGTTGACGGCCACCAGCGCGGTGGTGAGCGTGGTGAGGAACTCGAGGGCGGCGCCGGAGAGGAAGGCCACGTAGAGTGTCTGCATCGTTTTCTCGGCGAAGCGGTTGCCCAGGGACTGCACGCGCTTTTCTGGGCCGTGTTCGCGGCCCAGGCCCTTGATGGTGGCCAGGCCGGCGAGGAGGTCAAGCAGTTGGGCGGAGAGGTCCTGCATCGCGGCCAGGCGTTCGTTGGAGTAGCGGGAGGTCATCTTGCCGATGAGGATCATGAAGATGGGCACCAGCGGGTTGCAGAAGATGACGAAGAGGGCGGAGATCCAATCGAAATAGAACAGGAGCACGATGAGTGCCGGCATTGCCGTGACCGAGAGGAAGAGCTGGGGGAGGAACTGGACGAAGTAGGCCTCCAGGTCGTCCAGCCCGCGGGTGACGAGGGTGACCGTGTCCGTCGTGTTCCGGCTCAGCCAGCGATCGCCGAGCGCGGCCGCCTTTCGTAGCACCTTGCCGCGCAGGTCCGCAATGACCTTGACGGCCGAGCGGTGGCCGTACGCATCGCGCACGTAGGCCAGCGCGAAGCGTGCCGCGATGACGATGCCGAGCCAGGCCACCCGTGGCAGAACATCGGCGGGGGCGGCCTGCCCGTAGAAGATAGGGGAGACGGCGTAGGCGATGAGGACGATTTGAGCCGCGATGAGGGCTGCGTCGAGGACGCCGAGGGCCACGAGGAACGCGACATATTTCTTCGTATGGCCGGCGTGGGTGAGCAGGCGTGGGTCGAGTGGTTTCACGGCACCTCCATATTTCAGATTAAGTCTAGATTCTGATCTGGAGGAATGCGAAAGCGGGAATGCCGAAGCGGGCGGGGCGCGGCATGAAACGCGCGCGAAAGCGGGGCGGGTGGCTGGGATATAAAGTGAGGGGGCGTGCGATCATCGCACGCCCCCTCACCGGCACCGAATCGTTAGGCGTTGGCGAAAGCCCGCACCTTCTTCGGGTCAAGCCCCGCCGGTTCGTCGGAGATGTTCTCCACCGTGAGGCGGCCGGCGAAGGCCTTGTAGGACCAGGCGGTGTAGGCCAGCACGATCGGGACGAAGACGATCGCCGCGATGAGCATCACCGACTGCGTCGGCGAGGTCGCCGACGCCTGGATCAGCGTCAGGTCGTAGGCCGGGTCAACCGAGGACTTCAGCGCGTTGGCGCCGAAGGTCGAGAAGACCCACACCACTGCGAAGGCCAGGCCCGCGAAGGAGAAGATGAAGGACTGGACGTCCTTGCCCTTCTGGATCACGAGCGTGGAGGCGATAAGGGCAACCGCGGCGAGCGCCAGCGGGATGAAGCCCCAGGCCTGGCCGCGGTAGGCGAACTGGCCCCACACCGCCCAGATGGCCGTCAGGCCCGTGGAGGCAAGCGAGAGCTTCTTGGCCAGTGCGATGGCACGCTCGGAAAAGTCGCCCTTGGTCTTGATCGCCAGCCACAGCGCGCCGTGCGTGAGGAAGAGCAGAAGGAAGACCACGCCGCCCACGATCGTGTAGGGGGTGAACAGGGAGACGAAACCGCCCGTGAGGAAGTGCCGGTCGCCAGCGGCGAGCGCAGCGTCGATATTCGCGGGGTCGGCTGGGATGAACTGCCCGCCGAGCTCAGAGTAGTGGCCCACCTGGATCTTGGTGCCCTGAATGAGGTTGGCGAACGCCACGCCCCAGATCAGGGTGACCACCCAGGCAACCCCAAAGTGGAGGTTGTCCCACAGGTTGCGCCAGCTATCGGTGTTGATCTTGCCGCGCCACTCGATGGCCGAGATGCGGATGATCAGGCAGATGAGGATGGCGACGAGGGCCAGGTACATGCCCGAGAACATCGTGGCGTACCACTCGGGGAAGGCGGCGAAGGTGGCGCCGCCGGCGGTGAGGAGGAAGACCTCGTTGCCGTCCCAGTGGGGGCCGATCGTGTTGAGCGCGAGGCGGCGCTCCTTCTCGTTGCGGGGCAGGATCTTCAGGAGCATGCCCGTGCCGAAGCCGAAGCCTTCGAGCGTGAGGTAGCCGATCCAGAGAACCGCGAGGAGTGCGAACCAGATAATCTGCAGTGCTGAAAGTTCCACGGTTCCTCCTTAGTAAGCGAAGCTGAGCTTCGTGTCCTCGGTGACGCCCTTGATGTGGGCCTGCTCGAGGAGAAGCTTGTCCGCCGGGTTGATGCCCTCGCGAACGTAGCGGATGATGAGCTTGTACCACACCACGCCAAGCACGGCGTAGAGCAGCGTGAAGATGATGAGCGAGGCCAGAACCTCGCCGGACAGGACGGTCTGAGACACGCCGTCCTGTGTCAATAGCTGTACCATCTGCGACGGCGAGAGGTTACCCTCGCGCGGGAAGTTGGGGTAGACAACCCACGGTTGACGGCCGATCTCGGCCAGGAGCCAGCCGAATGTCGACGCGAGGAAGGGCAGCGGGATCGTCCACACGAACAGCTTCGCCAGACCCGGGCTGGTGATCAGCTTGTCCTTACGCAGGAGGTAAAGGCCGAGCAACGCCAGGCCCAGGGAGACGAAGCCGAGGACCATCATGACGCGGAAGGAGTAGAAGGAGACGAACTCGTTCGGGATGTAGTTCACGTCCGTGCCGTAGATGTCGCCGAAGGCTTCGGTGAAGGTCTGCTGGATGTCTCCCGAGCCGACTAGCGTGGACTCCGGCCCGGAGAAGTGGTTGGTCACCATGAAAGACTCCAGGCCCGGAATGAACGGCAGGGAGACGATCGAGTCCTCGTTCGCCTCGGTGCCGAGCATGAGGAGCGCGAGATCGTGCTGTTCGCCCGTCTCGTAGATGCCCATCGCCGAGATCATCTTGGTGGGCTGGACCTCGTAGATGTGCTGGCCCATGAAGTGGCCCGATCCGATCGCGAGGATGCCGGCGAGCGCGAGGGTCTTGAGACCGAACTGGGCGGCCGGCTTCCAGAACTCTCGCGCCTCGACCTCGTTGTTGGTGCGCAGTGCTCGCACGATCCACCAGATCGACACGCCTGAGATCATCGCGCCGGCCACCATGAGGGAGGCCGAGATCGTGTGAAGAAGCGTGTAGAGCGTGGTCGGGGAGAAGACCACCTCGAGGAAGCCCGACATGCCGTCGAGCTCCGCGCGGCCCGTGGTCGGGTTGAAGACGGCGCCGGTCGGGTTCTGCATGAAGGAGTTCGCCGCGAGGATGAAGAACGCGGAGATGTTCGTGCCAAGGGCCACCATCCAGATGGAGACCGTGTGGGCCTTGGGGGAGATGCGGCCGCGGCCGAAGATCCACACGCCGAGGAAGACGGACTCCATGAAGAAGGCCAGCAGTGCCTCGAACGCGAGCGGCGCGCCGAAGATGTCACCCACGTAGCGCGAGTACTCCGACCAGGTCATTCCGAACTGGAACTCCTGGACGATGCCTGTTGCAACGCCGAGGGCGAAGTTGATAATGAGGAGCTTGCCGAAGAATTCCGACATGCGCAGGTACTTGGTGTCCCCGCTTCGCAGCCATCTGGTCTGCATGATTGCCACGAGTGGCGAGAGCCCGATCGTGAGCGGTACCAGGATGAAGTGGTACACGGTCGTGATCGCGAACTGCCACCGTGAAAGGTCTAAGACATCCACAGAAGTCGCCTTTCTTGTGTGGGGCTGTGCTAGCCCTGTGTGTTAGATGCCGTGGGCAAGCATCACTACGTGCCCACCTGTGTGATAAAAGTTTAACGCACACCTGGGACCAAATGCGTCGCAAACTCGGAATGGTTCCAAAGTGCTACATGTAACAATTTGTACTGCCTGCGGCCGATCGGCGCTCGGATAGGACTTTAGTCCCGGCTGCGTGGCCCGAGAAGCTCGCCGGGTCACACCTCAAGCGCGCGAGGGACAAATGTGCAACAATAGGTGCGGATCGGGTGTGTATCCACCCGAAGAGCTTGCCCCGTGCGCCGCAGGTGCGTGCAGCCGGGCAGGTTCGTGAGTAAAGCTTCCGCGGCTCTCGCCGCGACCTGACACCAGTGAGGCGTGGATACACACAGCCTCCGCTAGGGGATATTTATGGCAGACGATGCCGAAGGGCGCGCACACGTTGCGCCCATGACCACTCTTCTCTTCCAGGAGCCCGACATGACGCGGGCCGTGCGCACTCGCCGTCAGCGCCGCAACGACGACGCCGACGCTCCGACTCCCGACTCCACCGAGGATGAGACCACCAAGTCCAAGAGCCGACGCGGCCGGCGCGGGGGACGAAAGTCCACCGAGGAGCAGGCGCAGTCCAGCTCTGCCGCGCGCTCCGATGATAGTGCCTCGGAAGACACCGGCGAGGAAGCGCCCCCGAAGCGGTCTCGGCGTCAGGCGAAATCCGAGGCCAAGACGGGCGAATCCAAGGGCGGCCAGAAGGCGTCCAAGGAGTCCAAAGCCGCCAAGAATTCGAAGGATTCCGCGGCCGCAGAGCCGGAGGAATCCGCGTCTTCGCAGGATCAGACCGACAAGGCCCACGACGACGAGTCGGACTCGTCGACCACCGTGCGGCGGCGTCGTCGCCGGCGTAGCTCCGAGGAGGCCGACGACGGGGTGACCGCACCCAAGGGCTCCACCCGCCTGGAGGCGAAGAAGCGCCGCAGGAAGGAAGGTCGGCGCGCCGGGCGTCGTCGTACAACGATCTCCGAGTCCGAATATCTCGCGCGTCGCGAGGCCGTGGATCGCACGATGCTCGTGCGCGAACAGGATGGCCTCAACCAGATCGCCGTCCTCGAGGACGGGGTACTGGTCGAACACTACGTGGCCCGCCACACGCAGACCTCGATGGTTGGCAACGTCTACCTCGGCCGCGTGCAGAACGTGCTTCCCTCCATGGAGGCCGCGTTCGTCGACATCGGGAAGGGCCGCAACGCTGTGCTGTACGCCGGCGAGGTCAACTGGGACGCGGTGGGCATGAACGGCAAGCCGCGCAAAATCGAGGACGCGCTCAAGAGCGGCGACACGGTCCTCGTCCAGGTCACCAAGGACCCGATCGGCCACAAGGGGGCCCGCCTCACCGGTCAGGTTACACTTGCCGGGCGCCACCTTGTGCTCGTGCCGGACGGCTCGATGACGGGCATCTCTCGAAAGCTTCCGGAGAAGGAGCGCGCGCGCCTGAAGGAAATCCTCAAGCGCGTGGTGCCCTCCGAGCACGGCGTCATCGTCCGAACGGCCGCCGAAGGTGCCACCGAGGACCAGATCCGAAGCGACGTTGACCGGCTGGTCAAAGCCTGGGCCGACATCCAGGCCAAATCGAAGTCCACGAAGAACGCCCCCTCCATGCTCAAGAGCGAGCCGGAGCTGGCCGTACGCGTCGTGCGCGACATCTTCAACGAGGACTTTAAGGAGTTGAAAGTCTCGGGTGACGAGGCGTGGCAGACCATCCACGACTACGTCGAGGAGCTTTCGCCGGAGCTGATGGACCGCCTCGAACACTGGACGAGCGAGAAGGACATCTTCGCGGCCTCTCGCGTGGACGAGCAGCTTGCCAAGGCCTTCGACCAGAAGGTCTTCCTACCCTCGGGCGGCTCGCTCATCATTGACCGCACCGAAGCCATGACAGTGATCGACGTCAACACCGGCAAGTTCACCGGCGCCGGCGGTTCGCTGGAGGAGACAGTCACCCGCAACAACCTCGAGGCCGCTGAGGAAATCGTGCGCCAGCTGCGGTTGCGCGACATCGGCGGCATCATTGTCATCGACTTCATCGACATGGTCCTGGAGGAGAATCGCGACCTCGTGCTTCGCCGCCTGGTGGAGTGCCTGGGCCGCGATCGCACCCGCCACCAGGTGGCCGAGGTGACCTCGCTCGGGCTGGTGCAGATGACCCGCAAGCGGGTGGGCCAGGGCCTTGTCGAGGCCTTCTCCACCACCTGCGAGTGCTGCGACGGGCGCGGGTACATCACCCACGAGCATCCCGTCGAGCGCGGTGAGACGGAGGCGCAGAATCCGCGCGTCAATCCGCGTCGCCAGCAGGCAAGTCCGGCGGTGGCTGAGGAAGATCCCAAGCACGAGGAGGTCCGCGCGGCCCTCGCCAACATCGCCGCCGCTGCCTCTTCCAAGCACGAGTCCGACGACGACGCCGAACCGTCGGGGCAGACGGAGGAGAAGCCGAAGGGCTCGCGCTCGCGTGGCTCCGGCCGGCGCCGGACAGGTGGAGCGCGTTCGACGGCCACGGACAAGGCCGAGGAGGCCGAGACGCCGGCCGAGAATCCGGAGGAGGAATCGGCTGACAAGTCCGGGTCCGCCGCTGAGAAGGCGACCGGTAAGACCGACAAGGCTACGCGGAAGCGCGGGGCGTCGTCGGCCAAGCAGGAACGCCCAGAGAAAACGGGCGAGCAGGCGGAGCCGACAAAGCCGCGTCGCCGTCGTCGTGTCTCGTCGTCGGGGACGATCACCCCTAGCTCGAACGCTTCGGCAATCATGACCTTCCCGGCGAAGGACGAGTCTGAGAAGTGAGGCGTTGGGCGCGACACGCCGCGAGAGTGTGGTGATCGTCGCGCCCAACGGACTTGTTCGTAGCGAGTCTTCTCAGTAAACTTGTAACTCGGCGCATTGAGCGCACTCAATTTTTCAAGAGCACGGAGACGTGCACCAATCGACAGAGATGAGCTGAACGTGGTTTACGCGATTGTTAAGACAGGCGGCCGCCAGGAAAAGGTGTCCGTCGGGTCCATCGTGGTTACGAACAGGATTGACGGCGAAGCTGGCGACAAGGTCGAGCTTGAGCCGATCATGCTCGTCGACGGTGACAAGATCACTACTGCTGCCGATGGCATTTCCGCCAAGGTTACCGCCGAGATCGTTCGTGACGAGAAGGGTCCGAAGATTTCGATCGTCAAGTACAAGAACAAGACGGGCTACCGCAAGCGTCAGGGGCATCGCCAGCCGCTTACCCGTCTCAAGGTTCTTGAGATCGCCTAATTCGGCATCAAGTACGAGCTTTTTTCAGGAAAGAAGGACTACAGATGGCACATAAGAAGGGCGCCAGTTCCTCGCACAATGGTCGCGACTCCAATGCGCAGCGACTCGGTATCAAGCGTTTCGGTGGTCAGTCCGTCAATGCTGGCGAGATCCTCGTTCGTCAGCGTGGCACCAAGTACCACCCGGGTGCCAATGTTGGCCGCGGCAAGGACGACACCCTGTTCGCCCTCGAGTCGGGCGTGGTGGAGTTCGGCGTCAAGCGCAACCGCAAGACGGTTAGCGTGTTGGCGCAGGCGTAAGCCTTTTTAATAATTGGGGTGGAGGGCCTAGCCTTCCACCCCTTTTTGCAGCTCTACTGGCAGTTTTTCGGAGGCGGGAATCATGGCAAGCTTCGTGGACCGAGTGACCCTGCATGTTTCGGCAGGCAAGGGCGGCAACGGCGCGACGTCGGTGCGTCGGGAAAAGTTCAAGCCGCTTGGCGGGCCCGACGGCGCGAACGGCGGCCACGGCGGCGACGTGATCCTGCGCGTCTCCTCCCAGGAATCGACGTTGCTCTCGCTCCACCATTCGCCTCACCTCAAGGCCGAGAACGGCAAACCGGGCGAGGGCGACATGCGCCACGGTCGTCGTGGCGAAGACCTGGTGGTGGAGGTCCCGTCGGGAACGGTGGTCAAGGACGTCGACGGCAACATTCTGGCCGATCTCGTGGGGGAAGGTGAGGAGTTCGTGGCCGCACTTGGGGGGTATGGCGGACTTGGCAATGCGGCCCTGGCATCCCCGAAACGCAAGGCGCCCGGCTTTGCTCTGCTGGGGGAGGACGGGGAGGAGCGGATCCTCGTACTGGAGCTGAAGTCTGTGGCCGACGTCGCCCTGGTCGGCTTCCCGTCGGCCGGCAAGTCCTCGCTCATCGCGGCCATGTCCGCGGCTCGGCCGAAGATCGCCGATTACCCTTTCACTACCCTGGTTCCGAACCTCGGCGTGGTTCAGGCGGGCGATGTTCGCTTCACCATGGCAGACGTGCCGGGCCTTATCCCCGGCGCTTCCGAGGGCAGGGGGCTTGGGCATGAGTTCCTTCGGCACATTGAACGGTGCGCTGTCATTGCCCACGTCATCGACTGTGCGGCTCTTGAGTCCGAGCGCGACCCGCTTCGTGACCTCGACGTGATCGAGGCCGAGCTCGCCGCCTACGCCGATCAGATTCCTCCGATGGAGGACCGCGTGCCGCTCATGGAGCGCCCGCGCGTGGTGGTGCTTAACAAACTCGACATGCCAGACGCTGCCGACATGGCCGAGCTGGTGCGCGATGGCCTGAAGGCTCGGGGCCTGCGTGTCTTTGAGGTCTCGGCGCTCACCCGACGTGGCCTGCGTGAGCTTGGCTTCGCGCTGGCTGAGATCGTGGAGGAGATCCGAGCGACCGACATCGTGCCGCAGGCGCGTCCGATCATTCGCCCGGTGGCTCAGGACGACGCCGGCTTCACCATCACGGCGCATACCAAGGGCGGGCGGCCCTTCTATCAGATTCGTGGGCGTAAACCCGAGCGCTGGGTTAACCAGACCGACTTTTCCAACGACGAGGCCGTGGGTTACCTGGCTGACCGGCTCAATCTGCTCGGCGTGGAGAAGGAGCTCATGCGGATGGGTGCGAAGGAGGGCGACACGGTGGTGATCGGTCCGGAGGACGGCGGGGTCATCTTTGACTGGGAGCCTACGGTTTCGACGGGTGCCGAGTTGCTTTCTCCGCGTGGCACCGATGCCCGGCTTGACCAGAACACCCGTGCCACGCGTCGTGAGCGCAAAGCCGCCTTCCACGAGCGGATGGACGCCAAGGAAGAGGCTCGCCAGGAGCTGTGGATGGATCGTGAAAGCGGCCTGTGGACGGATCCCGGCGAGCGCTAAACGATCGCGCCGTGTGGCCGCCGTCGATTTTCGCGAGGAACGCCCCGGTTTCCACGGCCTTCGATCGGCGGCGCCTGTGAGCCTGGGTGAATTAATATGCGCCCTGTGGGAGTGCGCCAATGAGAAAAGTTGCGTATTCTCGTCGGCTTCGTGGACATTTTTCCGCGACGTATTTGGGAGAAAGGTCCCGAGAGCGGTCCCTTGCGACCCGGGTGAGACGGCCAAGACGTGCCTAACGTCATAATTTCGCGTGGTGGGCGCGAGTTTTCTTTGATATCTCGCGGTTTTCGGCCGTCCAAATAGTGAGATAATGCGGCTCAAAGGGTGTTCTTCGCGGTTTTTGGCCGTCATTTAATTGACCGCGCGTAACCTGAGGGGTAGTTTCATGAGTAACCAAATGAATACTCATTCAACACAAGGTGGTGAATATTCATTCACGGTTGTCAAAGTGGCTTCGGCTCGATATGTGCGCCGCGTACATGAAAGGAATGACGATGATCGCTCGAGACATTATTACCATCCATTCCCACGTAGCTATTGCGCGCCATCTTATGTTCACGTTCGCCTGGCGAATGCACTGATACATACCCCAGAAATATTTGTAGCTGACCGCAAAAAGCGGTCCATTTAAGGAACATAAGAATGACAGTCGAAATCTCTGTACCCAGCCAGCTTACCCAAACGCCCAGACCCGTCGACGTCGACGCTCCCGTCTGCGACACCCTTGCGACCACATGGATCGGCATCGATCTGTCCCTCCTCGGGGCGAGCGTGCCGGTCGGCTTCGAGACGTGCGTCGACTATCTGAACTTCCCTCGGCTCGCCGCCTCAGTCCGCGCAGCACACGCCGGCGGGATCGATTTCGTCACGCTCGACTCGCGCTTCCTCACCAGCACCGACGTCGACGCCCGCGACTGCACGCACGACGCCGTCCGGACGGCCGCCAAACTCGCCGAGGTGTCGACTGCGGGGATTTTCGCGGGGGTGGAGGCCACTCCAGCCCAGATCCGGGAAGCCACTGAGATCCTTGCCAGACAGGGCGAGGGGTGGGCGGGTATCACGATCCCGCTTCACACCGATTCTGACTTCGCCGGTATTCAGCAGGCAGCTGACAGAGCCCGACGGGCGGGTCTGAGGATCACCGTGATCATCACCGACCCGGCAGTCTCCGCCGAGCGTGCCGCCATCGTGGCGGGCATCGCCGACATCGTGCGCCTGCGCGTGCGCGACTCGTATGCCGCGCGAAACGCCCGGTTCGCCATCAAGGCGGCGGGTGAGGAGCTTGGCAAGAATATCCTGGTCTTCCTGGAGCTCGGTGTGGTCATCTCCCGATCCGTCGCGGCGGCGGAGGAGCGGGCGCTACTCATCGAGGACATGAACGATTCGGACCTGTTCCCCGGCATTGCCTCCGTGCTCGGCACGGTCTACAACGTGGCCGATGCGATCGAGTCCTACGTGGGGCTGGGCGCGGCCGATGGCGTCATCCTCGTCCCGGCGTCACTTCCCACTGACCTTGCCTCTGTTCTTAAGGGCGTGCTACCGCTCATTGAGGCGCGTGCCAAGCTCGAACAGGACTAGCCGAGAGAGAGCAGACCCGGCCCCGGTACTCGGGGATGGGAGTCGAATAGTTGGTGCCCCCCACCGGGAAGTCTCACACAGGCATATCACAGGGGAGGCGAAGCGGTTGCTTCGCCTCCCCTGATTCCTAGCGACCTTAGTGCGGTGGCCCTGGGGCCTCTCAGCCGCGGCGCCTAGTTCTGGGCCTCATGCTGGGCGGCCTGGCGGCGCACCTCGTCCATGTCCAGCGCCTTGGCTTGGGTGATGAGGTCCTCGAGCGCGGCCGGCGGCAGGGCGCCTGCGCTTTCGTAAATGCGGATGCCATCACGGTAGATCATGAGGGTCGGGATGGACATGATCTGGAACTTTTGCGCCAGCTCTCCCTCTGCCTCGGTGTCGATCTTGCCGAACGTGACGTCGGGGTGCTGTTCGGAGGCGGCCTCGAAGGTAGGCGCAAACTGCCTGCACGGACCACACCATTCCGCCCAGAAGTCGAGGAGGGCGATGCCCTCCCGCACGGTATCGTTAAAGTTCTCAGCAGTCACGGTGACGGTTGCCATCGATTTCCTTTCGTTAGGTGCGCACACAGGCACACCGTTCTCACTGTCAGCGGCTCAAACGCTTTCGTTCCAGATTTATTCCAAGGATACGTTACGCCACGGTTGTCTAGCCTTGTTTTCCGCTCTGAGTGAGTGCGGCTGGATCCTACGGGCCGGGGCGGGCGGCGTCGTGGACGCGGCATACTCCGGCGGCGTCGTGTTGGGGTGGGCGGCGTCGTGAAGATGAGAGAAACTCGTGGTCACCTCGACGCCCGGGAGCTTTGCTGGTTCAATTGACCTAACGAAAGAAGGAGACAGACATGGCCGATTCGCACGAGAGGCTGCGGGCCGTCGAGGACCTGCCCGAGATTCCAACTCCGGCGGGAGAGCCGGGGCGTCGGCGGAGGATAGGGATCATGGGCGGCACGTTCGACCCGATCCATCACGGCCACTTGGTTGCAGCTTCCGAGGTGCAACACTTCTATGACCTCGACGAGGTCATCTTTGTACCCACCGGCGAACAACCCTTCAAGAAGGATCGCAAGGTCACGCTCGCCGAGCACCGCTACCTGATGACCGTGATCGCGACGGCGTCGAACCCGCGCTTCTCAGTCTCGCGCGTAGACATCGAGCGCGGCGGGGTCACCTACACCGTAGACACGCTGCGTGACCTGCACAAGCTCCACCCCGACGCCGACCTCTACTTCATCACCGGTGCGGACGTCCTGCCGCAGATCCTCGACTGGAAAGACAACGCGGAGCTGTGGGCGATGGCGCACTTCGTCGGCGTCAACCGCCCGGGGCACGAGCTGGACGTGTCCGGGCTGCCGGAGGGATCCGTGTCGCTCGTCGATATTCCGGCTATGGCGATCTCCTCCACGTCCATCCGCTACCGCGCCAGCCAGGGCGTCCCGGTGTGGTATTTGGTGCCGGATGGCGTAGTGCAGTACATAAACAAGTATCATTTGTATATAACCAACGAGGCCACGACTACTTCCCTCGATCCGGTGACTATCCACGCCACCGAGCCGGAGGGCAAGGAGGAAGAATGAGTGAGGATACTCCACGGCTGAGTCGGCGCCAGATGCGCGAGCAGGGCCTGCTCGACGCGCCCGCCGCCACCCCGCCGGTTTATGACACCACGGAGCTGCGCCTTCGCCGCCCGTCGCGCAAGGAGCTACGTGAGCTAGCCGAGCGCGCGGCGCAGGAGCAGACCCGGGATGAGAGCACAGACGTCGGGGAACCCACTCAGGCGATGGAAGCAGTCCAGGTCCCCGCCGAGCCGACAGAGCCGGCCGAACCGGTTCACCACGAACGCAAGTCTGTTTTTGACCGCTTTGAGGCCGACGAGCCGGAGGTCGGCGCGCACAAGCCCGCGGATGCGGCTGAGGCGCCCGCGCCTGGGGGCGTGACCCCGGCGGAGGCTGGGCGTGGTGGCACGGACGCGAAGCCCGCCGACGAGCCGGCCCCTGTTGTCGAGCCGGCCCCTGCCGATGGCGCGGACGACGACGAAGACTACGAAGACTCCCTTCGCGACCGCTTCCTGGCAATGACCAAGCGCGAGACGGAGGCCGGCGCGGAGGAGGCCAAGCAGGACGAACCGAAGGTGGCGACTCCCGTCGCCACGAAGGCGCAAGCCGAGCCGGCAAACCAGGAAGAGACGGCGGAATCCACCCCGGACACCGAGGTTGAAGCCCCGCGCCGAACCTGGCTCAACTTCATCATCCTTATACTCATCGCCGCGCTCGTCGGCTACCTCGGCGGCTCTTGGATTAACGTGACGTTTCTATCCGAGCCGCTGACCGGCGTCGTTAACGATCTTGCACCCCTGCTGCTGTAACTGAAAGGACACCGTGACAGCTACACCGGAAACGATTGATCAGACCATCGTGGCGGCGCGTGCCGCCTCTGCGGGGAAGGCGACGTCGATCACGGCGATTGACGTGTCCCAACGGCTGGTGATCACGGATGCGTTCCTAGTCGTCTCCGGCTCGTCGGAGCGGCAGGTGCGCGCGCTGGTCGACGATATCGAAGAGGCGATGTACAAGATCGGCGTCAAGCGATTGCGCCGCGAAGGCCTGGAGGGGGAGGCCCACTGGGTTCTGCTCGACTTCGGAAATCTTATGGTGCACGTCCAGCAGGATGAGGACCGCGAGTTTTACGCGCTCGAGCGTCTCTGGGGCGACTGCCCACTCATTGAACTGCCCGAGGACGTGACGGTGGGGGAGGGGCCTCGCTCGTCTTTGGCGGACTACTTCGCGCCGGCCGATACGGTGGAGGCTGATGAGGCGTGAGGCTACGCCTTGTCTTTTGGAGGCATGGCCAGACGGTCCAAAACGCCTCGATGCGGATCCAGGGCTCGCAGGACTTCCCGCTTAACGATGTTGGGCATGCGCAAGCGGCCGTGGCAGCCAAGGAGTTGGCCCGGATGAAGCCGGGGTGGATCTATTCCTCAGACCTGGGGCGAGCGTTGCAGACGGCTCAATACCTTGCGGATGCGACCGGGGTGGAGATCCGACGCGACGCCGGCTTGCGCGAACGGGCCTACGGGCCGTGGGAGGGCCTGACATCTGCCGAGATTCGCGCCCGCGACCCTGAACAGTGGAAGGCGTGGCGCGAAGGGCGCGAGCCGAAGGGCGTGGGAGTCGAGAGCCGGGAGGCGTGCGGGCACCGCGTACACCGTGCGGTCGAGCGTGCGCTGAGCGAGGTTAGGCGAGAGCTTGCCGCGGGCGCCGCAGCTGGTGGCGACGCCACGGGCTGCGGATCAAGTGTTCGCGCGGCGGGAGAAGGAGGCGTGGCGAGCCAGGACGACGTCGTGACGATCGTGTTCGTCGCGCACGGTGGCTCCATCGCGAACGGGGTGATGAGCATGCTTGGGCAGAATCCCTCCGAGTGGGTGGGACTGCAAGGGATGGACAACTGCCACTGGTCGATCATTGAGCCTCGGCCGTCGGCCAATCCCGTGTGGCGGATGCGTTCCTACAACCTGGGCGCGAGTGCGGGAGAACCTGTTTGCGGGCTGCCGTACAGGTAGTGAGCGGTTTCACCCGTTCAGAGCCTCGCTGAATTGGCGCTGGTGGGTAGTTCTGAGTAATATAAAACAAGTCTCAAGGGGCTATGGCGCAGTTGGTAGCGCGCTTCCATGGCATGGAAGAGGTCAGGGGTTCGAATCCCCTTAGCTCCACCATTTGGACGCTCATTTTGATACACAGTGGGCACCCTGTTTGTTGGACTGAAAAGTGGTGTTTGCGCTTGTGGAAGAGTTTTTGTGCTCTTTTCTGGTGTCAAGAGATCCGAGACAAGAGGAAACGGTTGTTTCGCATTCCTCGCCAGTGCGTTGGGTTTTGCGAACTTTGCGATTCCGTCAAATAGTGCGCCACCCGTTAAAGGCTCTGTTTTCGCCAAACGCTTCTAACTCCTTGATTATGGGCGTGTAGCGGCAGATAGCGCATCCGAATTTATTGTTCTTGCTGTTCTTCGGGAGCAGCTTTGCGGAGCCAAACAGCCAAACACTCGAAGGACGGTGTTAAGGTTTCCACAATTTCGTCGTTACTGATGTGCATCACTTTATTGCGAGCTAACCGAGCATCGTTCAATGCGCTAAGACATTTATCTCTGTCCAGTCCGTTAATGTTGCCGAAGCAGCTATCCCACACAACTTCAGAGCTGAAGCATTTCATATAGCCAGCGAACGTTAATGTTTCCACGTAACGTTCAGATTCGTTGGAAAGGCCGTAGCTAATATCCTCTTGCGTGAATAACGGGGCGCTATTATTTGATTTCTTAATCTCGGTTAGAGCCGGGGTGCTTGCTACTGCCTTTTTCAGCTGGTCTTCGGTAGCCTGACTTAGAATTCTTCGTATCAAGTTTTCTATCTCTTGCACTCGCAAGAACATTTCGGATGTTGAGTGAAGGTGCTTTGCTAGATCAGCAAGCGTGTAAATTTGAACGATTTGTCTGTTGCTGTCGGAGCCATAGATGAATCCGTTTTGCAGAATAGAAGGGATACAATCAGAAAGCTTGCTTTCCGTTGGGAAAACCGGCACCTGAGTCTGTGCCATCTCAACCAGTTTTCTTTTGCCCTCAGCAATCCCAAAAGCAAGATCAGACACAGTTACAGAACCAATCATCGAGCTCATATCTTCTTCGTTGAAGAACAAAGGCATTTTGCTCCGCCCCGTGCTTTGCATTTGACTTAATGCTTCTTTAGGGGTCATTCCATAGGTGAGGTAGTCAAGGTCATTGGGCTCGTCTGCCTTCAGAAGAGACAGAACACTGCCTTGAACAGCGGACGAAATGTGCGATGCCGCGTTATTGCCATTCGTTATCCCCGAGTGGGAAGCCTCAGATCCGCTTGAAATGGGTGAGAGCCGTACATCTCCGTAATAGTTGGCGTTCTCAATCGCGGGGAATATCTCCCATTTGGTCCGAGTGAGTTCATCACGGATTTCTTTGTTTGTTATGTTGCCCCGCCGCACTTTATTTTTTCTCTTCAGAAGATTCTGAGTTGAAATCTGAATGCTTCGAATGCTTCCATCATCGTTATAGTCAAATTCGGCATCCGAATCATCCTGTTGAATGTTGAAGGGAAAGGTGCCCGTGCCGTCGCTGTTTTCGCCCATGTTTCGATTGTCCCAGATAATAAGTAATGTTGTGGAGCTTTTCAGGTGGTCTATCTCCCTCTGATTGTTCGGTTCAGCTTATCTTCGAAAGCTCTTACCGCTTGATCGTTGATAGTCGAGCAGGATAGGAGATTATCTGGAGCAAGCCGGATAGTCGCAGCACTTCTTGGTAGCTTGTCTGCACACTCGGGCCGGCTGAGGTATTCCTTGGGTAGAGTAGAACGAAAGCTGATGATTGCAACAAAATCAGTATCACCCAGGCGAGCTTGTCAAGTTTGTTGTGTATGAAGGGGTTGTTTTATAGGTAGGGGTTCATGCGGTCGGGGTAGGCCGCGGCTAGTTGGGCCAGGGCCTGTTTCCAGTTCGCCTTCACCTGCCCTTCGATCAGTCGGCCCGCGCCTTAGGCTCTGCGGCGGCTTTGCCTTTGTCCTTGGCCCACCGGCGGGCCCGGGTATCTTCAATATCGCAAATAGCTAGCCACAACAGCTTGAGACCCGCCTCATCGGTAGGGAACTGAGAGCGATTCTGCCTCACCTTACGCAGCTGGTAGCTGGGTGACTCGATAGCGTTAGTCGTGTAGAACCTTGCGCAAGGCTGGCGGGAACTGCAAGAACGCCGGTGTTGCGCCCCCCTAGGCGTTACGCCAGGTCGCTACCGCCGAAGGGGTACTTCTGGCCCAGGTCCAAGGCGGCGAAGGCCTCTAGGGCCTCTTGAGCGACCTGCTCGCTGCTGGCGGTGTAGATCGTCTTCAGCGAGGCCGAGACGGCCTTGCGGTCCTGGTAGGCCACGAAGTACTTCGCGGCCCGGATCAGGTGAACGTGTGCAGGTTTGGACTAGCGAGTTGGGCCAGGTGGCCAAGGTAGCCTCAGGCAAGCCCACCAGCACCTCACAACACAATCAGCACGTCTTGAATACCCCGGTTGGCTAGTTGGGAGCACACGGAAGCCCAAAACGAGGACCCTTCGTTGTCCTGGACCCAGATACCCAAGACGTGCTTGATGCCCTCCATGCAGGCCCCTACCCCGAATATGAGCAGCCTTGGAGCCCGCCCGGCCTTGGTCACGGACCTTAACCCGGATTGCACCTGGTAGATCACCGGGTAGAACTCTTGTCAGGTCCGCTCCTGCCAGGTGGTGACCGACTCTCGGGGCGTGTCGGTAATATTTTAGCGATCGTCTCATGGGATAGCTCCGTGCCGATCGTCTTAGCCAGATGATGCTGAATATCGCCTGCGGTCATCGAACCGGCATGAAGGCTGATAATCATTTGATCCAGCCCACCTAGGCGCCGTGAACCTTTGGGCACCAACCTGGGGGTGAAAGAGAGCCTTCACGGTCCCGGGCAATGGTCAGCTCAATATCGCCAACCTCGCTAGCCACGGTCTTGGTATACGACCCGTTACGGGCGTTGATTGGCCGGTCAGATTCGGCCTTAGCCTGCCGATCGCGGGGCTCATATCCCAGGTGTGAGGTCATCTCGGCCTGCAAGCCGCGCTCCAGGGCTTCCTTGATCAGTGCGGGGATCATTCCCCCATCCCCGGTCAGCTCGATCTGGCCAGAATCAATGCGGGCAAATAGATCGTCTAAAGCACCGTTAGCCTTCAGCTGCCCAACAACATCGGCGCCAGCCGGGCGGGTCTTCTCATCACGTGTCATGGTCATAATCGAATCCTTTCATCAGATCCTCATACACAAACCATTTGACACCCTCTACCTGGAACACCACCTACAAACAGTTCCTCGCCGACCGCACCCGCCTACCAGACGGGCGCCTCGTTCCCACGCATGCTCGGCTGATTCAGGCGAAGAACTCGTTGAACACGCTGGTGAAGAAGGGCACGCTCTTTACCTATCTCGACCCCGCCCTCCACATAGAAGACGATCCCATTCCCCCGACATCGAATCGGATCGAGGGTGGGATCAACACCCAGCTCAGAGCCCTGCTACGAAACCATCGAGGGATGAGTCTTGATCACCAAGTCAAGACCGTGTTGTGGTGGTGCTACCAGCACACCGAGACCCCTGCCAGCCCAGCCCACATCCTGCGGATCATGCCCACCAATACCGACATCACACGCGCCTACCAGCAAGCCGCAGCTAAACGCCGAGCCAACCGTAACACCCGCCGCTGGGGCAACGGCCTCGATTGGAACGAGCTCCACACCCACACGCCCTACCGCAACGACTACTAACCCAAAACCAATAACTTTTGTCCGCTAGCTCGAATATGATGCTAAGCTAAAAGCAGCTCATCAACCAGGTGTTGAAGGAGTATCTGGAGCCGTTCACCGAGTGGGCGGCTCTTGCTTTTGCCAATACTCGTCGTGCTCTTTCTTGAGCTTTTGTCGGCGGTGTTCGTGTTCAGCGAAGTATGCGGTGACTAGCAGCGCGTAGTCAAGTCGCTGTTCAATGACCACGATATAGTCGAATTCTGGGCGCGTGAGGACGTAGCGCGGTCGTGATGTGCGTTTGTTGTCTAACCACCAGCGAATATCAATCTCATCTGGAAATTCGGTGTTGAAGATCTCAACAAGAATGCGTACCCATTTTAGGCGGATGCATCGTTGCATTTCTAGCTGGCGTGAAATTTCGGTTCCTGAACCTCCAGAGATAATGTGCCAAAAAACTGCGTGGCGGCCTTCGACCTCCGGATGTCTACGAAGGCTTACATGTTAGGAACGTGCTTTTTGAAGCAGGGTGGTGACGATCGTGAAGCGGTGTGGTGACGATCGTGAAGCACTTTCGGTGGGCTGATAACTATTTCTACTAGCACGTGACAATCCGGTTGCGTGCTTGTTAGAAAGGACGTCAGCCGTGACTGATTACCGGTTGATTATCAAGCTCCTGCTTCAGGGGCTCTCGTATCGGCAGATACAACAACGCTGTGGTGCTGCTCAGGCCACGATTGCCAAAGCGCGCAAAGCCATTGATTCCCATGGCATCACCAGTGAACTTTTAGAGTCGTTAGACGATTCGGCGATTACTGATCTCATTGGTGATGGTCGACTCGTAGTCGCTGATGACTTCGTTGGTATCGATTTCGATGTTGTGATCAAAGCTCGTACCGGCAGGAACAAGACTCCACTGCGAGTGCTGTGGTCGACCTATCTTGACCAACCAGCACCACGTGGTCTGAAGTTCTATAGCTATGAGCGCTTCCGCCAGCTGGTGGCTGCCCATGTTGCCACCCAAGGCGTGACCGCACTGATTGTGCACCAGCCGGGCCATACCATGCAGGTGGATTGGGCGGGGTCGACCATGGCAGTTGTTGATCCGATTACGGCTAAACGCAGCAAGATCCATATCTTTGTTGCTTCACTGCCGTATTCAGGAATGGTCTTTGCCCATGGCTTCATTGATGAAAAACAACCCTCGTGGCTGGAAGGGCACCGCTTGGCCTTCGAGTATTTCGGTGGCGTTACTGAGGTGGTTGTTCCTGATAATGCGTCTACGGCATCGAATCAGATTGCCAAAGGTGAACGCGCACGACGAGTCAACGCGAAGTATGAGGAATTTCTCGAGCACTACAACACTGCTGCTCTTCCAACTAATCCTGTTCGCCCACGTGAAAAAGGCAATGTGGAATCTGGAGTCAAGATTGTAACCAACTGGGTGATTCGCAAACTTGCCGATGTGGTCTTTGCCAGCCTTGACGACCTTAATGACGCGGTTGCCGGACAGGTTGAGGCGATTAATCATCGCCGCCCGTTTCGCAATCAGCAACGTAGCCGCCAGGATATCTTCGAAGAACTCGAATCTGACGAACTAGGTAATCTTCCTGCAACAGGGTGGGTAGATACCGTGTGGAAGAAGTCGAAAGTCACTCCTGACTGGCATATCACGATCAATACCGTGAAATACTCGGTGCCTTACCAGCTGGTGGGACGAAGTGTTGATGTGCGTATCCGTGGGCAGATCCTTGATGTCTTTGCCGATGGCCAAGCTCAGGCTCGTCACCAGGTCAGTGTCCAACGCGGTGCCTATGTCACCGATGTTGAACACGCTCCGCCGGGGATGGCCCAGGCTAGGAACCTATGGACACCGTCGTACTTTGTGACCCAAGCATCCCGGATTGGGCCGTATACCCGGCAAGCTGTTGAAGCGTTGTTGGCATCGAAAAAGATTACAGCCCAAGGCTTTCAACCAGCCCGCAACATCATCAAGCTAGGTAAAGCTACAGAGAATAAACTAATTCTCGAGCAAGCATGCCAGCGCCTTCTAGGAGATGAAGGCCACCGCCAACGAGCTATTAGCTACACCGCGGTCAAGAACATGATGGCAGTCATCCGCCATGAACAATCCACACGGCCAACCGCCCCGCCCACGCGGGAATCTGCACCAGCAACTCCATCACAGCCAGCACCGTCATCGCGTTCCCAATCACGCGGCATGCTCGGCGGGCGTGAGCAATTCTCACTGAGTGCTTTGATGAAAGAAGGAGACAACTAATGACTTTTTCTACCGCACCACGTCAGCATCTAGACGACACGTGGATGGAAACCTTCACCAAGCTACGCATGACTGCCTTTGGCCAGACCGTTATCAGTATGGCCAATGACAGTGCCTTTGATGAGTGGACGTTTTCAGACAAGATCATCTTCGCTGTAGAAAAAGAGGTTGCAGCTCGAGCAGAGCGACGATTTGCAAAACTGCTCAAGGCATCAATGACACCCCTGCCCGATGCTTGTGCTGCTGATATCCGTCACACACCAAAGCGCAACCTCACCCGTGAGTTAACTAGCCGGCTAGCGCATTGTCAATGGATAGAACACGCCAGCAACGTCGTTATCCTGGGCAAATCATCAGTCGGAAAGACCTATCTAGCCTGCGCTCTCTTACACGAAGCATGTAAGCGGGACTATTCAGCCAAGTTCTTCCGAACCGCAGACCTAGCCGACCAACTGGCCGTACTCGACCGCAGCGATCCCGCACGGTTGAAATTCATCAACCAGATAGTTGGCTGTGACCTGCTCGTCCTCGATGACTTTCTCACCACTCCAATTAGTGGTGAAACCGCCAACGAGCTGTTCAATCTTCTAGCAGCACGAGAAGGCAGAGGATCGACCATGGTCACTTCCCAATTCGCCCCAGAAGACTGGTACGAATCAATGCCTGATCGAGTCGTGGCTGAATCCCTACTCAACCGCCTTGTCGGCGGGGCAGAAATCGTCAACGTCGACGGACCGAACATGAGGCTGGCACCAACAGTGTCCTAGTCCTCAGCAATAACTAAGCGCGTGGGTGACAACCGCTTCACAATCGTCACCCACGCGCTTCACGATGCTCACCATCGCGCTTCACGATCGTCACCACACCGCTTCATTTTCCACGCTCGCAACAGGCTTACATGCAGGCCTTCATTTTTCCACGGTAGGGGCTGCTGAACGAGGTCGGATAAGAAAAGCTGATACAGTTCCTCGATGTAATCGTCGATCGTTGAAATTTCCTGATCGAGAAAAGGCCCGAGTGGAAAGCGGTCGTTTAAGGTCATCCCTGTGCCCGCCACCGAAAAATGTTCATTTTTGTTTCTGATAGAAGTGTTGTTTGGGTCAAGCTAACGCCAGAACGTTCTCGAATTCTTGCGATTAAGCGAAGCTTTGCTTTGCTCATCGAGTCGTTACGATTGGCATAATTAATCGCACCGATGAGTAAATCTGCGAGTTGTAAGAGCCCGACATGGTGTGATTCGACAATCTGCAATCGCCGGATGTTACTTCGGTCGAAGTCATATTCTGCGTTAGCAATCACGTTACCTAAACGGTCGATTTTCTTTTGACCATTCGTATCCTTCTTATCTAGGTAGATGAATGCCTTATCCTGCGCAGGTAGCACGTTTCGAATAAGGTAAAACATCATTTTGTAATACCAGTCATCGTGCGTCTGGTTGAAGCGTCTGTGGTCAAGTCCTTGCTTTGGGGCAATAACAGCTCGGAAATTCAGATCGTCATCATCAAAGAAATAGTCGATGACATCTAGATAAAAGTCGATCTTAGAGGGAGATACTTTGGTCCATTTGAACTCGAATTCAGGACGTAACCCGTATTTGCCCTTAATCTCCCGGAGCCTCACGTTTACTTCCCGAGAACGGCTAACCGGACAAACAACGGCTCCGAGAACCATAAACGGTTGCCCATCGTTGGGCAAGTGTGTGCTTTCATCACAATAAATATTCAGTGAAGACAAGTCGCACCTCCTTAAAGTCAGGGTGACAAGTATTTTGCTCGTATGAACAAGCAATAGGGTTGTCGACTACCAATTGTATCGGGACAGAACAGCACCGAGTAGCGCACACACGTCGCTAGTGGGGATCGGCTGCTAACGAGACTTTACCTGAATATTGGGTAAATGGTTATAAACCGAGTGTGTTCGAAGCCCTCCTGGTAGGAAGCCACAACTTTCCGTGTTGTCTATTCGTCGGCTTCCTAGGAAGGAGCCGATCATGGCTGCCAACACACTCCGAGCATTCACTAACGATGCCTTCGGAACTATCCGAACCATCGAACAAGAGGGCACGGTCTATTTCTGTGGCCGCGACGTCGCCACCGCTCTCGGATACGTCAATACGAAAGATGCTCTGGCGCGTCACTGTAAGGGGATCGTGAAACACTACTCCCTTGACACCCCGGCGGTATCCAGCAGGTCAGGTTCATCACCGAAGATGACTTTTACCGGCTTATCATGTCCTAAAAACTCCCGGAGGCACATCAGCTCGAGGCCTGGATGTTCGATGAGGTGCTGCCCTCGATTCGTCGCCACGACATGTACGCGATCGACGAACTACTAGCCAACGACGAGTTTCTAGAGCAAGCCATCGTGCAGCTTCGTGCCGAACGTGCCAAGCGGCTAGTCGCTGAGCAGGCTTTGCTGGGGTCAGCACCGAAAATCTCCTATTACGACATCGTGTTGCAGTCGGACTCGCTGCTGACCACGACCGAGAACGCCAAGGACTACGGCTTATCAGCTAAGAAGCTCAACTGGATTTTGCGCGATCAAAACGTCCAGTTTCGCCGGTCTGCCACGGACGACCAGCCCGCACGCTGGTGAATCGCGCGTGTGCTCGATCCTGGACAACCTTGACGTTCTCAAAGCCCGCAACCTCAAAGCGCAGGCATACATGGACTGGTTCAACCCGGCATGGGAAGGACTTAGCGATGATGACCGGCTCGTGCTGGAGACTTTCTTCCTCGATGACCTGTCCGCAGAAGACGCGGCCGTGAAAGTCGCTGAGCATTTCTATGTCGAACGCAAGACGGCGTTCGCTAAGAAACAACGCGCCTTGGCTCGCTTCGCTCGGCTCTTGTATGGCAGGGACTAACCAATTCGCGCGCATGAGTGTGGCAAAAAGGGGATGACTTTCAGGGTTTTCCTGATGCATGCTGTAAGTGGTTGAAAAGTAGGTCCCGGCCCCCAGACGAATCCTCGGAAGCTTGTCTGGGGGTCTTGCCGTATTTGTGGGAGGTTGGTGTGGTGCCGAGGAAACCGAAACGTCCCTGCTCGCACCCTGGTTGTCCCGAGCTAACCGATACTCGCTTCTGCGAGACCCACGCCAAGAGCGAAGATCAGCGGTACCGCACCTACCAGCGTGACCCGAAGATCAACAAGCGCTACGACCACCGCTGGCGCAAAATCCGCAACGCCTACATTCAAGCCCACCCGTTGTGTGAACACTGCCAGGAGAACGGACGCGTCACGCCTGCCCAGGAAGTTGACCACATCATCCCGCTCGAGCGCGGTGGCACCCATGAGGAAACCAACTTGCAAGCGCTGTGTAAGCCGTGCCACTCGTCCAAGACCGCGCGTGAGGATGATCGCTGGCGGCAAGCCCCAAGGGTCTACACCTACTGAAAACGCGCGTAAGCCTGTGTGGCGCGGCATGTTCTGCGGCCCTCAACGATGCCCACCTGCACGGTGTTCGCCGTTCTCGGGGCAAGCTCGCGGCGTTGTGTGAGGGGTAGGGGGATCCGGATCTCTACCGCGTTTTGGTTCCTCAGCGGGCGGGGCCAACCGTACGCAAAAAGACCGAATCAAACAGGGTATTAACCCCCAAGCGCGCAGACTTCGCAGGGAACGCTCACCGCAAAGGAGGGGCGAAAGTGGTGGAATAAGCCTCGGACTGGGGATATGCGGGACTTCCGTTCGTGACGATAACTGATGTTAAACATGGGCTAGTTGTAGCGTGATTGAAGTTCAGCTCGTAGGTCACGGAAGTACTGGGTTTGATAGGCAGTGAGGAATCGCTTTGCTATCCAGTTTGGAATTAGTTTGTTTCGAAGGGTGACATCTTCGGTGAATTTGACTCGGCAGCCACCATTTTCGTTCGGCTCGAAGGCGCCTTGCCATGTGCCAATCAGAGTTGGTGAATCCATGCGGAATTCCCAGATGTGAGGTTGTTCCAGACGGGTTATACGAAACCTTATAGGTTTTCCCTTTTTCGGAGTCTCAATAAAGCTTTGTTCATCAGTGATCCTGCAGTCTGATAGATCGCTGCGCCATTGCCAGCTCGTTAAATCCGTGACGACTTGCCAGATCTGTGAGGGAGTATAGGGAAGGTCTTCCTCCCAGACTACAACTACGTTTCCCATGGCTACCTACCTTTATCCACCACTTCCTATCGTACTGGAGGACGCATGGCTCGTGACGGAACCAACCGGGGCGGACGCAGGGTCCGCGCTGGGGCGAAACCTGAGGCGCTGAACGACAAGCTCGCTGTAGGTCGTCCCGCCACACGGCTCACCACGCCACCAGATTTCGATGTGTTCGACCTGGACGGCACCGACATCGGCGATGGTGCGCTGCTCGCGGGCGAGCCGATGCCAGAACCCGGCGAATACCTGTCGGCCGAGCAGCGCGACGGCAAACCGCTCGGCGCGGACCTGGTGTACCGGGAGACGTGGAACTGGCTGGATGAACGTGGATGCACCGAGTTCGTCTCGAAGCGGCTGATTGAGCAGTACGCGCAGGCGTTCGCGCGCTATGTGCAGTGTGAGCAGGCGATCTCGAAGTTCGGTCTGCTGGGTAAGCACCCGACCACGGGGGCAGCGATCGCCAGCCCGTTCGTGGCGATGTCGCAGTCCTTTGGGAAGCAGGCGAATGTGTATTGGTACGAGATTTTCGACATCGTGCGCGCCACCTGCACCACCAATTATTCCGGCACAACGCCGGGTGACGAGGTTATGGAGCAGCTGTTGAAAGCCCGCTCCTAAAGCCCCATTTTTCTTGAGTTTTCTTGGCCTGCCCTGACGAGGGGGCCTTCTTCATGTTCCAGTGCTTCTTGGAAGGGAGCCCCTGTGTCTGTAGTTCGAACGGCTGAGTCTGTGTGTATTGGTCATCCTGACAAGCTCTGCGATCTGATTGCCGACACCATCCTGGACGACATCCTCGCCGTCGACCCGAAAGCGCGGCTGGCAGTGGAGGTGATGGCTACAGGCCGCCGGATTATCGTGACCGGCGAGATCACCACCACCGCTAAACCCCGGCTTCGCGCCTCCGCGCGGTCTGCACTGCGAAGGGCGGGTTATGACCCGAACCGGTTCGTGGTCTATGTGTGGGTGCGTCGCCAGTCACCGGACATTGCAGCGGGCGTAACCACTTCGCTGGAAGCCCGCACCGGCAACAGTGCGTCGGACGCTGTTCAGGGTGCTGGTGATCAGGGCACCGTCTACGGCTACGCCACCAACGAAACACCCGAACGATTGCCCCTACCGCTCGTTTTGGCGCATGACATTTGCCGCAGACTCGATACCGCCCGAACCCAGAGCACGATCACGGGTATTCATTCGGATGGCAAGGCACAGGTCAGCGTGATCTATGACGAGATCGGTAACCCGGTTGGTGTCAGCACCGTGGTGGTTTCGGTTCAGCACGACGAAAACAAGAACCTCAACGAACTTGAGTACGAGATCAACGAGCTGGTTGTTGCTCCAGCGATCGAGGAGCACTTGCCAGGTGCCGAGCCTACCCACATCTTGGTGAATCCGTCTGGCCGGTTCGTCACGGGCGGCCCGGCTGCTGACACGGGGCTGACGGGCAGGAAGCTCATGGTTGACACCTATGGCGGCCTGGCGGGTCATGGTGGGGGCGCGTTCTCGGGCAAGGATCCCTCGAAGGTTGATCGGACGGGCGCATACATGGCGCGGCTGATCGCCAAGACAATCGTGGACGCGGGACTGGCTGAGGAATGCCACGTGAGCATTTCGTATGCGATTGGGAAGGCCGATCCGGTTGTGTTCTACGTCGATACGTTCGGGTCTGGCCAGCACCCCGACTGGCTCCTCACTGACACAGCCAGGGTGGTGTTTCCGCTACGCCCGGCGGCAATGATCGACGCGCTCGGACTGCGAGCCCCGGTCTTCGCGGGGCTGGCCACCTACGGCCACATGGGCCGCACAGGCCACCCCTGGGAACACACGGATTTGTTCGTCAACCAGCTTCTTGAGGAGGTGAGGGCTCGTGCTGATCAAGCAGCTACCCATTGGTGATCTCAAGCCAGCGGATTACAACCCGCGCAAGGATCTTCAGCCGGGCGACCCCGAATACGACAAGCTCAAGCGCTCGCTCACGGAGTTCGGCTATGTCGAGCCGGTCATCTACAACACCACCACCGGCCGCGTTGTCGGCGGCCACCAGCGCCTGAAAGTGCTCGCCGACCTCGGCCACAAGAACGTGGACTGCGTGGTTGTCGAGCTCGATGAGACCCGCGAAAAAGCCCTCAACGTCGCGCTCAACAAGATCAGCGGCGAGTGGGACGAGGACAAACTCGCACTGCTCATAGCCGACCTGGATGCCAGTGATTTTGATGTGGAGCTCACCGGCTTCGACGACGCCGAAATCCAAGCCATGATCGGCTCCCTCGACGACTGCGACATCGAAGACGACGATTTTGACCTGACCGCCGCTCTCGAAGCCGCGTCTTTCGTGGAACGTGGCGATATCTGGACCGTTGGGCGGCATCGGCTGGTGTGCGGGGACGCCACCAACGAAGGCGACGTCGCCACGTTGATGGATGGCAAGAGTGCCAACCTGGTGCTGACTGACCCGCCCTACAATGTCGCCTTCGAATCAGCAGGCGGCCTGAAAATCAAGAACGACGCGATGAAGAACGACGCGTTCTTTGATTTCCTGCTGGCCGCGTTCACCAACATGAACGCAGTCTTGGAGAAGGGTGGGTCGGCGTATGTGTTTCACGCCGACACCGAAGGCCTGAACTTCCGCAAAGCGTTCACCGAAGCGGGCTTCAAGCTGTCGGGTTGTTGTATTTGGGTGAAGGATTCGCTGGTGCTCGGCAGGTCGCCGTATCAGTGGCAGCACGAGCCTGTGCTGTTTGGGTGGAAGCAGGGCGGCAAACACAGGTGGTTCGCTGACCGGAAACAAACCACCATCTGGCGGTTTGATAAGCCGCGCCGTAACGCCGACCATCCAACCAGCAAGCCGCTGGATTTGTTGGCCTACCCGATCCGTAACTCCACCCAGGCCAATGCGATCGTGCTCGACACCTTTGCAGGCTCGGGCTCCACGCTCATGGCAGCCGAAGAAACCGACCGTATCGCCTACTGCATGGAGCTGGACGAAAAGTACGCCTCGGTGATTCTGCGTCGCTACGCCGAAGCAACGGGCGATTCCGCTGGGATCACCTGCAAGCGCGACGGCAAGCAATTGGCGTATCTGGACGTGGTCAAAGACGTCGACCGCACCAGCGACTAGCCCCGAGAAAAACAGCCTAAATATTGGCGGCTGAGAAGGGAAAATACCACTGGATAAGTGGCGAAACCTATGGCTGTATGTACATGACCAAACCACCCCAAGCCCTTGGGGAATCGAGCGAAAGGAACTGGTCATGAGCGAACTCCACCTGGAAATCACCGAACTTATCGAAGCAGGAATCAACGTCCACAACACCTACGAGGCCCTGCGTGAGGCGAGGGAACGCGGCTCCCGGCTGGTCGTCCGCGTGATCGAGCACGACCCGAACAGTTTCCTCCAGTTCGTGGCCTCGTGGTTCGATGCGAAGGTGGCGGCATGACCGCCATCGAGTTCGACCCCCAGAAGGCAGGCAGGAAGAAACTCGCCCACGCGATCGCCGAGCATCTGGGCGTGAACGTGACCTATGCGGGCACGCCCACGTTTGCCTACCAGATCGGCGAGGCCATCCTCGACCGGAACTGGACCCTCCACCTGCCAGACGAGATCGATACTGAGGCAATGGTGGAGGCTGCCCGACGTGCGGGCTTCACGGCGGCAGACGCGCACGAGGTCGGGTTGACAGTGACGATGCCTACCACCGGCTGGACTGAGCGCACACGCGCCAACCTCGAAGCCCTGCTGGCCTCCAAAGGCGCATTGATCGCCCGAGCGTTGGACATCCCCGCAGTGCCGGTCGAATTCGAGGGCGACATTGTGGCCTTCCCATGGTTCACGACCACGCCCAGCCAGGACGTACGCGAAGTGGTGATCCAGTTGATTGTAGCCCTGTGTGAACGGGCAGAGACTGCGTCCCGGACGAGTAGCAAGCCGCCGAAGCCAGGTAACGACAAGTACACGATGCGCTGCTTCCTGCTCGCCTTGGGTTTCATCGGTCCCGTGCATAAGAAACTACGCCGGATCCTGTTGGCGAACCTGGATGGGAACTGCGCCTGGCGCACCCCACAACAAGCGTAAAAGTCAGCAGAAAATAGTGGCTGACTAGGGCAAATACGACTGGATATAACCCGAAACCTATGGCTGTACATATACCGAAACGAGCCGGAAAGCCGAAAGGAAGAGCAGCCATGAACAGCCAGACCAAGACCCTCAAGCAGATCACCAAAGAGCATAAGATTTTGGGGCACGCGATGCTCTTCGGCGACTGGGTGATCGCCACCAACCGGATCTGGAACGACCAGCGCGCCGCCTACGATCATTTCGCCACTCTCTACAAGCGCACCGACACCGACCACGCGATCCACATGACCGACTCCGACGAAGCCTTCACCGACGAAGGCCACGCCACCGCCTGGGCAATCGGCATGGCCACCACCTACGACGACCAGGTCAGCCGCTGAACCCCGAACCTGGGCCACCACAACCGGAGCCCCAAGGGCATCGCCCTGGTTGTGGAAGGCGGCAAGCAGGCAGCGCCGGTGCACTAATGGGCGAGCCGCCAGCCAAGAGATGTAGATCTCTAGTTTTGCCCCGAGAATGAGCCGATGACGACTGGATATGGTGGCGGGTCTATGGCTGTATGTACATACGCAAACAACCACAGCGACAAGGGGGAAACAGCCATGACAACGACGATGAGCCGCGAGGACCTCAACCAGTTACTAACCGCGATCACCAACGAGCGTTTCGACTACATCCCCACCCTCGACCAGCGCCTCTCCGACGAGCTCGACTTCCACGAGGTCAGCGTCTGGGGCCTGCGCCAGATCCTGACCCAAGCCTTCGACGCAGGCCTGAAAGCCGGAAACAACGGCATCACCACAATCACCGACTAGACCGAGCCCGCCCCGACCACACCGGCCGGGGCCGCGCTCTCACCAATGTCCAGCCCCACAATCCGGGGCTTTTCTTATACCCAAGGAAGGAGCCCACCCACCATGGCCGCAAGTTACACGCCAACCCGGTTCATGGCAGACGGCTCCACCTACAACCAGCGCAAGGCGGATTTCGCTGTCGCGTTCATTCAGGCGCTGCGCCACACCAAAGGCCGCTGGGCAGGCACACCGTTCACGCTGCTGGGTTGGCAAGAACAGATCGTGCGCGACCTGTTCGGCACCATCAAACCCGATGGCTACCGCCAGTTCACCACCGTCTATGTGGAGATCTCCAAGAAGCAGGGCAAGTCCGAACTGACCGCCGCGATCGCGCTGCTGCTGACGTGCGGGGATGGGGAGCAAGCCGCCGAGGTCTACGGGTGTGCGGCTGACCGGCAGCAAGCCAGCATTGTGTTCGAAGTCGCCGCCGACATGGTGCGCCAATCACCAGCCCTCTCAAAACGCGTGAAGATCTTGAGTTCGCAGAAGCGGATTATCTACAAGCCCACCAACTCTTTCTACCAAGTCCTCTCAGCTGAGGCGTATTCGAAGCACGGGTTCAACATCTCCGGCGTGGTGTTCGACGAGCTCCACACCCAACCCAACCGGGCCCTGTTTGACGTCATGACCAAGGGCTCGGGTGATGCGCGTACCCAGCCACTGTATTTCCTGATCACCACCGCAGGAACCGACACCCACAGCATTTGCTACGAGCAGCACCAAAAAGCGCGCGACATTCTGGCGGGCAAGAAATACGACCCGACGTTCTACCCGGTGATCTACGGGGCGGATCTGGATGATGACTGGACGGATGAGGCGGTGTGGCACAAGGCGAACCCCAGCCTCGGGGTTACAGTGCCGATCGACAAGGTACGGGCGGCGTGTAACTCGGCTCGCCAGAACCCGGCTGAGGAGAACACATTTCGGCAGCTGCGCCTCAATCAGTGGGTGAAACAGTCGGTGCGGTGGATGCCGATGCACGTGTGGAACCAGAACAACGACTCGGTCGACTTGGCGGAGTTGGAGGGGCGTCCGTGTTACGGCGGCCTCGATCTCGCATCGAAGACGGATATCACAGCGTTCGTGCTCGTCTTCCCACCCTACGGGTCAGACGAGACATACCGGATCGCGCCGTGGTTCTGGATCCCTGAGGACAACCTGGCGCTTCGGGTCGCGCGGGATCACGTGCCCTACGACCTGTGGCACACCCAAGGCTTCCTGGAAACTACGGAGGGCAACGTCGTCCACTACGCGCATATTGAGCACCACATCGAACAGCTCGACACCCGGTTTGATATTCGTGAGATTGCGTTTGACCGGTGGGGTGCCGTCCAGATGAGCCAAAACCTCGAAGGTATGGGCTTCACCGTCGTCCCGTTCGGGCAAGGCTTCAAAGACATGAGCCCACCCAGCAAAGAGCTGATGAAGCTCGCGCTCGAGGGTAGGCTTGCGCATGGCGGGCACTCGGTGCTGGCGTGGATGGTGGATAACATTCACGTGCGCACCGACCCGGCGGGAAACATCAAACCCGACAAACAGAAATCCACCGAAAAGATCGACGGCGTGGTCGCCACCATCATAGCGCTCGACCGCGCCATCCGAGGCGGCACCGCCAGTGCGGGTGCGTCGGTGTATGACGCGCGCGGGCTCTTGGTGCTCTAGGTAATTTAGACCTGCGTTAAAGGTAAATTTGTCCATTTCGGGTATCTCGGATGATATGGATAGTGCGGATCTTCAGTGGACGCAACAGCCCAAATTTTTTTGTTGGTTGTCAAAGATTTCAGATATGGTTCTAGCGATTTCAGGACGTAAGGTTTCCACGGATAATCCTTGTCATTTGGATTGCCCCAAATCAGGATCACATCAGAAACTGAGTCAACTACGATGTTCCAAAGTTGCTTCGTAGTGGTGATCGACTCCATGATTTGCAGGTTGTCGTTGCACGGATTCCAGCCAGAAAACAGATTCGAATTAGAAGCTACGTGAGGAATCAGATTCACGATGACAAGGTCATCGAAGATTGGCTCATTCTGCTGAAGAGTGCTGCGTTCGAGATCCGCTTTATGGAAACGTTTTAGAAGCTTGTCAGTGGTTTGATCCCCGTCGTAGCCTTCACGCCGTAGTCCTAACTTGACTGCCGTTGACGGGTTGATACCTATGATGGCAGCTGATCTCCCAACTGATGAGGGACGAGTCCGCAAGAACCAACGCTCACCATCGGCTTTCGGATTTGCTGGGTACACAAGGGTCTTATCGTCGTTCCAAGCACGTGTGAAATCTTCAAAATTTATGCTCATCGCATTATTCTCTCACCGAAAGGCCTCCTCATGGGGTTGTTTGATTGGCTGCGCGGCACTAACGCCCGCCAAGCCACGAACCATCAGCTGTCTGGCCAGTATTCGGTCTTGTTCGGCCCCACCACAGCCGGGCGAACCGTGACCGAACGCTCGGCGATGCAGATGACGGCTGTCTACTCGTGCGTGCGTATCCTCGCCGAGGCGATCGCAGGCCTGCCGCTGCACGTCTACCGCACCGGGCCGGACGGATCGAAAATCAAGGCCACCGATCACGGTCTCTATCGGCTTCTTCATGATGAGCCGAACCCGGAAATGACAAGTTTTGTGTTCCGGGAAACGTTGATGACCCATCTGTTGTTGTGGGGTAACGCCTACGCCCAGGTGTTGCGCAACGGCCGCGACGAGGTCATCGGGCTGTATCCGTTGATGCCGAACCGCATGAGTGTCGGCAGAGACGACACTGGAAGGCTCTACTACGAGTACAAAACTAGTAGCGATGAGCCTTATGGTCAGTGGGAACGCGTCCGCCTCACACCAGCCGATGTGCTGCATATTCCAGGGCTCGGGTTTGATGGGCTGGTTGGGTATTCGCCGATTGTGATGGCGAAGAACGCGATCGGTATGGCGATGGTCACCGAAGACTACGGCGCGAGTTTCTTTGCCAACGGTGCCGCTCCTGGTGGGGTGTTGGAGCATCCGGGCACGATCAAAGACTCGAGCAAGGTACGCGAATCCTGGCAAGCCACCTTTGGTGGTGCCCGCAACAGCAACAAGGTGGCGGTGCTTGAGGAGGGCATGAAATACACGCCCATCTCCGTTTCACTTGAGCAAGCCCAGTTCTTGGAGACCCGGAAGTTTCAGATCAACGAGATCGCCCGGATCTTCCGGATCCCGCCATACATGATCGGCGACCTCGACAAGAGCTCGTTTTCGAATATTGAGCAGCAGAGCCTCGAGTTCGTGAAATACACCCTCGACCCGTGGGTGATCCGCTGGGAGCAAGCCATCACCAAAACCTTGCTCAGCGCACGTGAGAAACCGGGCGTGTTTGTGAAGTTTAACGTCGAAGGGCTGCTGCGCGGCGATTACGTGTCGAGGATGAACGGGTATGCGGTCGCCCGGCAAAACGGGTGGATGTCCGCCAACGACATTCGCACCCTCGAGAACCTCGACCGCATCCCAGAAGACCCGGGTGGGGATCTGTATCTCGTGAACGGGAACATGCTGCCGCTTGCCATGGCAGGCGCATACGCCACCACAACGACCAGTGATGAAGCGCCACCGGGTCTGCCGCCGCCGGAGGGCGATCCTCCGACTGGCGGTCTTGTACCTGACCAACATTTTGAGAGGAGGAGCCGGTGAAACGGTTCTGGAACTGGGAGCCTGCTGCTCCCACAAGTGAAGACCCGGCGGGTAGTGATACCAGCCGGGTTTTGCGTATTAACGGGGTGGTTGCCGAAGAGTCCTGGTTCGAGGACGACATCACCCCAGCCCTGTTCGCGTCCGAACTGAACGCAGGCAGTGGGGATGTGACGGTGTGGATCAATTCCCCGGGTGGTGATGTGGTGGCTGCCGCGCAGATCTACAACATGCTCATCGACTACTCAGGTCACGTCCGCGTTTGCATTGACGGGATCGCGGCCTCAGCAGCCTCCGTGATCGCGATGGCCGGATCTGTCGTGGCCATGAGCCCAGTGAGCATGTTGATGATCCACAACCCCGCCACGCTCGCGATCGGGGATGCCGAGGAGCTGGGGCGTGCGGTCGACATGCTCGCCGCCGTCAAGGACAGCATCATTAACGCCTATGAGTTGAGGACCGGGATGAGCCGGGCGAAGTTGGCGAAGTTGATGGATGCTGAGACCTGGATGGACGCGCGGGCTGCCATCGCGATGGGGTTCGCTGACGAGTACCTCACCCGCAACGCCAAGCCCGACGAAGACGATCCTGATGAGGACGACGACCCCACCGAAGAGTCAGACGTCGACGAACCGGATGAGGATGAGCCGGACGCGCCTTTCCAACCCGGCAGACCGAAGAAGATCGGCAATATCACCCTGCTACGCGCTTCTGCTGGTGGAGTTGTGTATGCCCGTAAACCTGCCGAGCAGCGTCTCGTCGCCCATCTCGCCGATCACCGTCCACCCACCCCACCACCTGGGACGCAGCCGTCCACTGCTCCTGTGGGTCGGCGGGTGGTCGACCTGTATGCCGCCCTGACTAATCAAGCCCACTAACCCTAAAGGAGAACACTTTCATGTCCACGATGACTATTTCTGACCTGCGCACCAAGCGTGCCGAGACCTGGGAGAAGGCGAAGGTCTTTCTCGATGAACGCCGCGACACCACCACCGGCTGCCTGTCCGCTGAGGATGACCAGACCTATGCGCGGATGGAAGCTGATATTGAGCGGCTAACTGCTGAGATCGCCCGCGCTGAGCGTGCCCAACGCCTAGACGCTGACCTCGCCAGGGCGACGCATGCTCCGCTCACGTCGATGCCCGGCCAAACCGGCGAGACCGAACCCACCAAGACCGGCCGCGCCTCCGCCTCGTACAAGCGCGCGTTTTGGAATGCGATGCGCCTGAACGCCTCACCCCTCGAGGTCCGCAACGCCCTGAGCGAGGGTGTCGACACCGAGGGCGGCTATTTGGTGCCGGACGGGTTCGAACGCACCCTCGTCCAATCCCTGGCTGACCAGAACGTCATGCGCGGTTTGGCGAAGGTTATTCAAACCACCTCGGGGGATCGAAAGATCCCGGTCGTCTCCACCCACGGCACCGCAGGCTGGCTCGACGAAGGAAAGCCCTACACCGAATCCGACGTAGTCTTCTCCCAGATCACTTTGAGCGCGTTTAAGCTCGGCACCTTCCTCAAAATCAGCGAGGAACTGCTCAATGACGCGGCCTTCGACGTCGAGGCATATTTGGCCTCGGAGTTTGCTCGCCGGATCGGCGCAGCCGAAGAAGAAGCCTTCCTCGTCGGTAGTGGCACAGGGCAACCAACCGGCATCTTCACTGCTGGCGGCGGCCAAGCAGGCATCACCACCGCCAAGCCGACCGACATCACGGCGGATGATCTCATCGACCTGCACTACCGTCTGCGGGCTCCGTATCGCAAGAACGCGGTGTGGCTGATGAACGACGCGACGGTGAAAACCGTGCGCAAGCTCAAGGACGCCCAAGGCCAATACTTGTGGCAACCCGCCCTGACCGCCGGAGCGCCGGACATGATCCTCGGCAAACCGGTTCACGCCTCGGCGTTCGTGCCCGAGATCAAAGCATCGGCGAAGACAGTCGCGTTCGGTGACCTTGGTTATTACTGGATCGCCGACCGGCAGGGACGCTCGTTTAAGCGCCTGAACGAACTATTCGCCACCAGCGGTCAAGTCGGGTTCCTAGCCTCCCAACGCCTCGACGGCAAGCTCGTCCTACCCGAAGCGGTGAAGGTGCTGACCCAGAAAGCAACCGCCTAAACACTGACCCGTTGACCCACTGAGAGAGGAGGTGGCAGCCCCGATGGCCACACCAACACTGCCCGCCGAACTGGTGGAGCTCGTGACGGCGAATCTGATCCTCACCCACGATGAAGACGACGCCTTGATCGGCTCGCTGGTGGGGGCTGCCACCTCCTACGCGGTTGCCTACCAACACCTACCCGACGGCTACTACGAGGATCACCCGATGTCGGGGACGACACGTCAGGCGATCGTGTTGCTGGCGACGCATTTCTATGAATCCCGTGACGGATCGACCGCCGGATTCTGGGCAGATATGCCGGAGGCGGCGAAAGCCGTGTGGAACGCGGTCAACAATCTGCTCCGACTCGACCGCGAATGGAATGTGTGAAGAGCGATGGCTGGGATTGGTTCCATGCGCGAGCACATCGACGTGATCGCGCCGGTGACGGTGCGGGATAAGGCCGGGTTCACGTCGACGTCAGATCGGATTGTGGCGACGGTGCGGGCGTATCGCGTATCGGGAGACCCGGCACACCACGAGCGCGTGGGTAAACCGCGCAGCCTACACCAACGCCACCGTCCTATTCCGCATCCGCGCCATGCCCGGCCTCGAGGTGAGCGAGTCGATGGAGATCGCCACTCACGATGGCCGTTTCGTGATTGACACGGTCGAAGTGATCGGCCGCTATGTCGAAATCGTCGCTCACCAAAACGCGCCAGAAGGAAATGCCTAGCTCTCTTGGTCGAAGATCTTCTTCTGCTCGGCAAGGTAGCTCTCCAAGCTCACCAACTGAGCGGGTTCAATTTGCTCGAGCCGGGCCGGTGCATTGTGGACGATGAAGTTGCGGCTGTAGTCGATCAGCGAATCGAGGACGTCGCCGTCGATCAGGTCGGTTGTCGGCTTTCCAGTTAGCGCTCGTAGCTCTCCAAGGGAGCGGTCAAGCTTGTCGATGACCTGAGCGTTCATGTCTTGAGCAACGATCGCTTTGAAATACGCCGACATCGCAGCCTGAAACTGTCTATCGGCCTTGTTGATCTTCATGCGCTTCATGGTTGAAACAGCAATCGCTGTTCCTCCGATGGCGGCGGTAGCCACAGTCCCGACAATCAACGTTGTCTTGTTCGCCTTGGCGAACGCACGGGCTGAAGCGAGTGCCTTGTCGAACTGCGGAGTAGGGACTTCCTTCAAATGCATCACGATGTGGCCCGCACCATCTCGTACGACGCCTCCGTACCGAACCAGCTCGCCAGTAGCCAGTCCAGCCTCGATGCGCGCGGGAATCGCGAAGGCAACCTGCTCAATCGACATAGATGCCATCCCTTCAATAACCGCAGCTCAATTTCCGTAACTCTTGATTCAAGTCTAAAACTTCCCTCGACACAAGGAAACGTGATGGCACGGGTTCACATTCAACTCCCCAACAACTTCATCGACGCTTTGCAGGCCGCGTCCGCGCTGCTCGACGCAGCCGCCGACGAGGTACTCAACGTTGGTGCTGGCGTGGTTGAGCCCCGCCTGCGGGCCAATCTCACCGCCGCGATCGGCCAAGGAGCAACCCCATCGCGTTCCACCGGGCAACTCCTCGGCGCGCTCGGCACGACGGCTGTGCGGGTGAACTCGAAAGGTGAGCACAACCTGAAGATCGGGTTCGCTGAAAACCGCCGGGACGGACGGTCGAACGCCCTGATCGCCAACGTTCTCGAACAGGGCCGCTCCAACCAGCCCGCCAGGCCGTTCCTTGCACCCACACGCTCCCAAACCCGCCGACCCGCAACAGAGGCAATGAAACAAACACTGACTGCGCGAATGAATCAGGTAGCACCATGACCGCACTCCTGGAACGCATTACCGCCGTCGCTGATCGACTTGGCTCGCCGATCGCGGTCGGTCTCTATACGGCCACACCCGTGCCGGACACGTACTTGGTTGCCACGCCTTTGGCTGACCTGTTTGACGTGTTCGCCGACAATACCCCCGGCGTCGAAGTCGAGGAAGTCCGCCTCAACCTATTCACCAAAGGCAACTACCTCGCCGAACGTGACCGACTCACCGCCGCGCTACTCGAAGCCGGGTTGGCTATCACGGCGCGCAGGTATGTCGGTTTCGAACCGGACACCGGTTTTCATCATTACGGCGTTGACGTGTGCGCCTGGTCATCGTATGCGTAGCAGGTGTCAATGCTTCATGAATCTGTCGGTGAACTCTTTGCTTGGCCGAATAACAGTTGTGGTCTGGGGTGTCATTTCGTCAACGGGCGCGCCTGCAGCTGCTGCTGCCTGCATAGTTTCATCGAAATCACCTGTCATAGATTCAATGGATCCATTTGGCGACCAGTAATAGACCGCAGCGCTAATGAGTCCGCCCGGATTATCAAATCCTGCTTCAGGGGTAAACACGTTGGCCATGTTTGCGATACCAACGAGGTCAGCGAAATCGGTGGGCACCTTGTAAATCAATAGTGACCGGTTAGGGATACTGAACAAAAGACCATCGGGGGCGTCGATTCCGAGCTGGTCAAGGAGCGCAGGAATATTGGTGATCTTGGATGCAATGAACATGGAGTCACCCGAGACGAATTGGATGCCGTCTTCCTCGAATCGCTCATCGATAGGTTCGGCCTGAGTGTTAGCCCGGCCAAGCACGTACAACTCATCAATCGGCAGCCCAAGCTGCCCAACAGAATCATCATCCAGCGTCAAGACGCGGTTGGGGTAGTCGAGACATAGGATTTCAACGAGACCTTCTGCAACAGGTCGCGCGTAGGTTTTCTTCTCGGATGCGTCTTCAGCGATTACACGACTGCGAATCATTGAGGCGATGGAATCCACATCTAGCTGGGAGATGTCGTCAGGGTGAGCCGCGTCAGCTGCAAATTGTGCCCAACGTTGCAGGTGCTCCTCCCACTGTTCGACAGGGAGCTCAACCATTTGGTCAACGAGATTCTCGAGGCTCAACATGCCTTCGCCATTTAGCTGGAGAGCCTTTCCATACTCAGTAAGAACCGGGACAGCGGCGATCTCTTGCTCGCTCAGGGCATCAATCAGGTAGCGCGCTGCGCTATTGAGGATTCGGTCGCGGTCGAAAGGGGCTTCGGTCATGCATTTCTCCTTTGAAATCTCGTGTTCACATCCCTGGTCAAGCACGCCCTAGTTGTACTTCCCGTGGAGGTTGTGAACGGTTGAGGTAGGTGAAGGCCTCCGGGCAGGATATGGGTTATAGAGAAATATCCAATACTGACCAGGAGGCCTTCATGACTCATCCTAACGCACCCTTGACCCCGGAAGGGCGTCGTCGTCTGGCTGTGCTTGTCGTTGAGGAAGGATGGCCGCTACGGCGTGTCGCAGAGTGTTTTCAGTGTTCGGCCGCGACAGCTAAACGCTGGGCGGACCGGTATCGCGCCGGCCAGGCTCTCACTGACCGCAGCTCCAGGCCACACACATCACCTACCCGGTTGGCGCGGAAACGAGAATGACGCATTATCGCTTTACGATTTAATCGCCGATGGGGCCCGCAGGATCGCCTACCACTTGCATATGGCTCGCTCGACGGTTGAACGAGTCCTTGGAGGGTGTCAAATGGTTTGTGTATGAGGATCTGATGAAAGGATTCGATTATGACCATGACACGTGATGAGAAGACCCGCCCGGCTGGCGCCGATGTTGTTGGGCAGCTGAAGGCTAACGGTGCTTTAGACGATCTATTTGCCCGCATTGATTCTGGCCAGATCGAGCTGACCGGGGATGGGGGAATGATCCCCGCACTGATCAAGGAAGCCCTGGAGCGCGGCTTGCAGGCCGAGATGACCTCACACCTGGGATATGAGCCCCGCGATCGGCAGGCTAAGGCCGAATCTGACCGGCCAATCAACGCCCGTAACGGGTCGTATACCAAGACCGTGGCTAGCGAGGTTGGCGATATTGAGCTGACCATTGCCCGGGACCGTGAAGGCTCTCTTTCACCCCCAGGTTGGTGCCCAAAGGTTCACGGCGCCTAGGTGGGCTGGATCAAATGATTATCAGCCTTCATGCCGGTTCGATGACCGCAGGCGATATTCAGCATCATCTGGCTAAGACGATCGGCACGGAGCTATCCCATGAGACGATCGCTAAAATATTACCGACACGCCCCGAGAGTCGGTCACCACCTGGCAGGAGCGGCCCTGACAAGAGTTCTACCCGGTGATCTACCAGGTGCAATCCGGGTTAAGGTCCGTGACCAAGGCCGGGCGGGCTCCAAGGCTGCTCATATTCGGGGTAGGGGCCTGCATGGAGGGCATCAAGCACGTCTTGGGTATCTGGGTCCAGGACAACGAAGGGTCCTCGTTTTGGGCTTCCGTGTGCTCCCAACTAGCCAACCGGGGTATTCAAGACGTGCTGATTGTGTTGTGAGGTGCTGGTGGGCTTGCCTGAGGCTACCTTGGCCACCTGGCCCAACTCGCTAGTCCAAACCTGCACACGTTCACCTGATCCGGGCCGCGAAGTACTTCGTGGCCTACCAGGATCGCAAGGCCGTCTCGGCCTCGCTGAAGACGATCTACACCGCCAGCAGCGAGCAGGTCGCTCAAGAGGCCCTAGAGGCCTTCGCCGCCTCCGACCTGGGCCAGAAGTACCCCTCGGCGGTAGCGACCTGGCGTAACGCCTGGGGGCGCAACACCGGCGTTCTTGCAGTTCCCGCCAGCCCTGCGCAAGGTCATCTACACGACTAACGCTATCGAGTCACCCAGCTACCAGCTGCGTAAGGTGAGGCAGAATCGCTCTCAGTTCCCTACCGATGAGGCGGGTCTCAAGCTGTTGTGGCTAGCTATTTGCGATATTGAGGATACCCGGGCCCGCCGGTGGGCCAAGGACAAAGGCAAAGCCGCCGCAGAGCCTAAGGCGCGGGCCGACTGATCGAAGGGCAGGTGAAGGCGAACTGGAAACAGGCCCTGGCCCAACTAGCCGCGGCCTACCCCGACCGCATGAACCCCTACCTATAAAACAACCCCTTCATACACAACAAACTTGACAAGCTCAGTCCTTGCCCGCTACCGCATGCCAAAGCTGTCCCATATCGACCAAGCCACCGGGCTACCAGTACGCAAGCCTAAACCCAAGCGTTACGAGATCAAATCTGCCGGCAAACTGGTCCACGTCGATATTAAAAAGCAAGGCCGTATCCCTCATGGGGGCGGGTGGCGCGCCCATGGCAGAGGCTCACCCCAAGACCGGGCTGCTAGTGTTGCCCGCGGTAAGAAAGCACGCTCAGGACCATCCAGTGCCCGTGGGTATCGCTATTTGCATCATGGTGTCGATGACTACTCCAGGGTTGCCTATTGCGAGATCCTTGATGATGAGCGCAAAGAGAGCGCCACAGCATTTTGGGGCAGGGCGCAGGCCTTCTTCGAAAGCATCGGCATCAAGGTCAGCGCGGTAATGACCGACAACGGAGCATGTTACCGGTCAAAAATGTTCGCCCAGGCACTCGGGGAAAACATCACACACAAACGCACCAAGCCCTATCGACCTCAAACCAATGGCAAGGTCGAGCGTTTTAACCGCACCCTGGCCCAAGAATGGGCCTACGCACAAGCTTATTCCAGTAAAGAAGAACGGGCCCAGGCCTACCAAGCCTGGCTCCACGAGTACGATCACCACAGACCCCATACCGGTATCGGAGGCCAAACACCCGCATCACGCGTTCACAACCTCACGGGGAAGTACAGTTAGGGGTGAGCCGTCAGGGCTATTATCAGTGGCAAGCCCAGGTTTCTGCGTCACGGCTAACGCGATCTAGGCTCGCCGCTGGTTTCCGTCCGATAGCTGGTCGATTGGGGTGGCCCATAGTGTTGGGTGGAGGATTCCTGTGCCAAGGTGCCCGACCCCATGCCCACTTTCCGGGGGGGGGGGGCGGGCCCGGAACCGCTTAGAAAAATGTCAACCACTTGCGGGCAACCCAGCCTTGTACCAGAACTTATAAATAACGTTGCTAGGGCAGCATATTCAAAGAAATCAACCGGCGCTTTCTAAAAAATCGAAGCAAGCGACCACTACACCCACGTGAAGTCTTCCTGCTAGTTCGCCTTCGCCTTTGCCTGGCAGCAGGCAGCGATGATCTACTCCAGCTGGACTACAAAATCAACGCCGCCGACGTAGCGTGCGGCACAAGTGGCCTGCTACGTCGGCGGCAAAGGAAGGAAACATTTTCTCCAGCGCGTTTACTTAACCCCGCTGGCTGTTGCCTTCTGAACGTTTTCCGCAGCCTTCAACAGCTTATCGTTCAGGTCTTGGAGACGACGGGTGTATTCGAGCGTGTCCTCTTGGGAAAGATTCCAGGTTTTAACTTCCTCAGCCTTCGCGGCCAATTCGGTTCCCTGGCGGGAAAGGTCATTGAGCTTCTGCGCCTCCTCCAGATAGGAACCCTTCTGAAGAACGGTTTCCGTGTAGGCAAGATAATCGTCGACGAACTTCTCATACTCGTCAATGAATGCGTGCCAATCGCCCTGGGCTGTGCCCGAGCTAGCGGAGCTGTCGTTAGTGGCGGGCGCCGGGGCTTCGGTCGTTTCCGCGGGCGCGCTCGTCACTTCTGCCGCGGAGGTAGCGGGATCTGCAGCGGGTTTTGCGTCGTCATTGTTGCCGCAAGCCGTCAGCGAAAATGACAGCGCAGCAACACCAGCAATAGCTGCAAGTTTTTTCCACATTGAAAATCTCCTTAGGTGAGAAGGTAAAATACGTAACACCATGTTCTCCCCCCCCCCGAATGTCAAATCCGAAAAAGAGTTTAAAGACACAAAATCGCGGGGTTTATCCGTGAGATAGGACGATCGCGAAATAGTGCTACACGGGCGTTTCACCAGTTTCTGCGCGAAGCCAATTCGCCGCGCCTCGGCAACTCTCACGCGTAAAATGGCGGACGGCGCAGCACGTGTTTTGAACGGGCTTGAAAGTAGGACATTGCTACCGCGAGAGAAGCCCGGAGCACGAAGTGTTCTAAAAGACGTTCGCACCCCCACTGACAAAAACTCGCGTGATGCAGTTAACAGGCGCTCTGTTTGATCGCAGCGTCTGTCGGGGTGTGAAAAGTCAATGGCGATTTTTCAGGACAAAACAATGAAAGCAGCACTGGGCTTGCCCACTAGCTGTTGACGGTTTCGTTGTGTAGTTCACGCTGCTATGTTCATTGCGGCGTGGAGTTCGTATTCGACCGGGCTTTGGTATCCGATCGCTGAATGGATGCGTTTGTGGTTATAGAATCCCTCGATCCATGTGCAGACGCCTTCGTAGACCTCTTCACGGATACGGAAGGCGTGGCGGTAGTAGTACTCGACTTTCAACGTCGCCCAAAATGACTCGGCCATCGCGTTGTCCCAACACACGCCCGTATCCCCCATGGGCATCACGATCCCGGCCTGGCGGGCATAGTGGGCTAACTGGCGTGAGGTGAACTGTGAACCACGGTCAGCATGTAACACGACCTGGCCGGGCATCGCCCCACCACGCGCATCGATAGCCATCTGCAAAGCCTCGATCAACAGGCCAGTGGTCTGCTGCCGACCCATCGCATACCCCAACACCCGCCGTGAATGCGCCTCGCGTACCGCTACCAGATAGATCCAGCCTTCCGGGCAACGCAAATACGTGAAATCGGTGATCCATACCAGATCAATCGCGCCCTGATCCCATTGGCGCCGACAGTGATCCTCATAGTCACATCCGTCAGTGTCCGTGGTGGTGGGGCGGTAGAACGAGCGGGTCGAGACCGCTTCCAAGCCCTGCCTTTTCAATGATGCGGCAATGGTTTTCTTATCCGCGATCACTCCCACCCGGGCCAGGGCTGCCACCAGACGCTAAGCCCCGTGAGTGCGCTGATAATCAGCAAACACGCACGCCACCACACGGTCAAACTCGCCCCGAGCAAGCACACGCTCGTGGCGTGCCCGGCTGCGGGCACGCCACTGATAATAGCCCTGACGGCTCACCCCTAACACGCGTGCCACCAAAGCAATGGGATAGGTCGCCTTCTTTGCCTCCATTAGCTCAAAGCGCTGCGAGGGGCCTGCTTGGCGGCAAAGAAGGCGCTTGCTTTTTCCAAGAACTCGTTTTCCATCGCCAGCCGGGCATTATCAGCCCGTAGCCGAGCGATCTGGGCATGTAATTGCGCGGTAGTTGGCCCCCCAGTGGCCTGTGCTTGGCGTCGTTCACGCTCATGCTTGACCCGCCGGCCAAGCAAGGCCTCACCCACCCCAAGATCACGAGCCACGCTCGCAATCGTGGTCTGTTGATCAATCACAATCGAAGCCGCATCCCACCCAAACTCCGGCGTATAGGACTTCCTCGTCTTCTTCTCACTCACGTGTCTTCCAACACCCTTCCCAGCCAGACAATCCAGCCTAATCAAGTGTCAACAAACACAGGGTAACCCCAGCAATGCAAGCTGCGCCTGGAGCAGCGGCACTTGTTGTGTTCACGCCGATCCTAGGTTTTATGGTGACGCGCGCAACCTTAGCGAACCTAGTGCCAATGCATCACGACGTCACAGGCAAAGTAGACCGCTACGGTTCACCAAACGAGATGTGGATTGCGATCGCCCTATTTGCTCTAATTGCACTCGGCGCGCTCCTTATTACGCGCTGGCCAGGCTCCACCAACACTATGATCGAGCCGCGAAGCGAGGAAGGCTGGCAAGCGTATTACCGGGCGACACGCTGGGCGATGGTGGCATTTTCAGTATTGATGACGGCACTAAACTGGGCGTTCATTGGATCTACGGCATGGGGTTGGCCAATCTGGCTCACATGGGTGATTGTTGGTGCCGTGATGGCAGTTGTGGTGGTGCTACCGTTGCGGGCGCGAAACATCGCCAAAGCGAGCAGCCACGAGACCTAATCCGCGATATGCTGCTGGCCATCTATTTGCCCAGCTCACACCCAACAATTTCGCGTAACCCCGATTTAGGAGCAAGCGAACATTTTTGGAGCAATGCGGCACGCCAGAAACCTTGAAACGGCCTTTGACCTGCGGTTTCATGTCGAACAGCTTGTGTTCAACCCACTTCCTCAGCCTCGGAGATACTCGCGCCTGCGGTACTTCTCTCGGTCTTCGTCGTGGTTATCTAGCTGCTGAAGATGATACAAAGCGGCGGACGTGACGGCGATGGACGGAGTGGGCTTTTCGCTTGATAACAAGCCAAATCCTTCTTTTAAGAACGCTTGCCGAGGCTCTTGAGAACGACGGCTATTCGAGTGAAGCACGGAGACCCGCAGGCGACTGAGGGAATCTTGGCGCACGCTCTCCTGCTGAAATGTGCTGCCGCGAAATTGTTACCCCTGCCGCGAAAAGGTTGCTCCACTCCCCAGGCTTCGAGCCTAAGTGACATACGTAGTGACATTCCGTAGTGACAAAAATGTCACTACGGAATAGACTGGTGTCACTTAGCGGCAATGGAGGCGAGAATGAATCTGGGTATTGAAACCGAAACTCTGGAGTTCAAGAAGAGCACCTCCGAGCTGAAAGAAGCCTGCATTTCTATCGCTGCAATGCTCAACAAACATGGTGTAGGAACGGTGTATTTCGGTGTGAAACCAGATGGCACTGTCGGTGGCCAGGACGTCACCGAAGAAACACTGCGCAAGGTCTCCCGCGCTATCAGCCAGACTATTAAGCCACAGATCTACCCAACCGTCACGAAACTTGAACTCGACAAACGCACTGTAATCAAGGTCGAGGCAAACGGCACGGACACCCCCTACTCGGCTGGGGACAAGTATTATCTGCGAACAGCCGATGAAGACCGACCCGTCACACCATCCGCCCTCCGAAATTTCTTCAACAAACAAGCCGTGAAAGATTCGTGGGAGGAAACTGATTCCGGCACGCCGGTCACCAACATTAATGCCGAGTCGTTTCACAGATTTCTGAACGAGGCGAGAGAAACTGGCAGGCTCCCAGAAACCCCCGAATCAGACTCAGAGCTGCTCACTCATCTTGGCCTCACCACCGGCGCTAACCTCAATAACGCCGGTAATCTCCTGTTCGGCACCGGCAAACCAGTCACCTTGCAGATGGCCATTTTTGCCACACCGGAGAAGATTACTTTCCTAGACATCCAACGCTCCGAGGCCAATATCTATACGCTCCTTGATGTTGCCGAGCAATACGTGCTGAAGAACATTCACTGGCGCGCACGGATTGACCGGGGCACGCGGGAAGAAATACCAGAGATACCTGCCGCAGCAATACGCGAGATTATCGCAAACAGTTTCGCTCACGCAGACTACCGTATGCACAAGCCATCTCACGAGATTTGCGTTTATCCCGATCGTGTGACTGTACTAAACCCCGGATCATTCGCAAGTAATCACACACCACAACAGTATGTGGACGAATCACTTCCAGCCATGCCGCGCAACCCACTCATAGCGAAAACCCTGTATCTCGGGCATCGCATCGAACAATTTGGCTCAGGTCTCAAACGCGTCGCAGCGCTATGCAACGATGCAGACGTTACTTATAGTTTTGACGACTACGAGACGAGCTTTATGGTGACGCTGGAGCGTCGTAGTGACAAAAAAGTCACTACAGATGTCACTACGGATGTCACTTTGAGCAGCACCGAGACGGCAGTGCTTGCCCTGCTCACGCAAAACCCGCGTCAAACACGCCAGGAAATGGCTGACAAAATCTCGAAAACCACCCGCACAGTACAACGAGCCCTCAACACCCTCACCGCGAAGGGCTACATTCGCCGCGAAGGATCCCGAGCAACACCAACTTGGAAAGTACTGGAATAGATTTCTTCTACCAGAACAATAGAAAGTCATACGCCACTGACAAACACGCATGCAAGCATTCGTGGACGGTTTCTGCTGTTTATCCACCTTCCGGACAGGCGAATGCTTCCTCACACGCGGATTCCAGACAGCAACATCGATAGGCACCTTGCGACCGAGCTTCTTTGCTTCAGCGCCAGCGAGGCTCTCGAAACGGGCTGACCATTCTGGGTGATGATGCCACGGTTCATACCGGGGCGCCGCGAACTCGTTATCGTCACTCGCCCGAAAGGGAGCGGTTGAGCGCCTCGATAAACTCTTTGATCAGGCGATTGACGACCCCGGGTTGGTCGGTGTTGGCATTGTGGCCGGCACCTTTGATCCAATTCAGTGGGATGCCAGTTTTCGCGTGCCACGCCCGATTATACCGTCGCGTCGAACCTGCGCGGTCTTTTTCTCCACAGATCAACAAGGCGGGACAGTCGATTCGGTAGGGCAAGTCCGCCTCTATCGCTTCGGCGAGGATGCGATAACCGTGCCCCATCAGGCGCGCGTAACCAGCCGGGTCGGGGTCGTAAGCGAGCATCATTTCGCGCATTAAGGCGCGTCCCAGCGCCGTGGTGGCAACGCCGTTTGACCCGTGACTCAGGAGGAGACGCCAGGGGTAAAGGCGATAAATCGGCTCCATACGTTTTAGCAACCACAATTCCGCCGAAGTCATGTAAGCACGACCCAGCGGGGCCGAATCAATCGACACGAACCCGGCGAGCGATCCGGCAAACTGTTGAAGATAAGATTGTGCCACGTAACCACCCATCGACTGACCAACCAAAACTGGACGGCCAAAGCCTTCCCGATCAAGGATTTCGCGCAACCAACGCGCCTTGTCAGCAAGGGAAAACGTGAGGTCAAAAGGCCTTGAGGCTGCGTGACCTGGTGCGTCCCAAACCAGCGTTGAAGCGTGCTGAGTTTTGTTCCGCTGGGCTTGCCCGCTAGTTGTTGACGGTTTCGTTGTGTAGTTCACGCTGCTATGTTCATTGCGGCGTGGAGTTCGTATTCGACCGGGTTTTGGTATCCGATCGCTGAATGGATGCGTTTGTGGTTATAGAATCCCTCGATCCATGTGGAGACGCCTTCGTAGACCTCTTCATGGATACGGAAGGCGTGGCGGTAGTAGTACTCGACTTTCAACGTCGCCCAAAATGAGGGCTTCGCCTCTCCGCAGATTTCTCCACCGGAAACGCTGGTGTAATAAGAGCGATGGAAATAATAGACGGGCGTCGCAATCAATGGTCGATCTTCCCCGGTTTAGAACCCTTAAGTAGTATTTGGGGCCAATTGATCACCTCCCGAAGTTTTTGCGAAGTGGACTAGCCCATTAACGTCGGCGCACCCACCTAGCCGTTGCGTGCATCCGCCTAGAGCATTGTATCAAAATGAACGTCTAGGTAACCATTTGTGCTCGACTTTTGATACAAAGAATCGAGTGCGATCTGAACCTCTCGGGTTCCGCGTTTTACCTGGTATTTCGCGGGATTCGAGGGGTTCAGCGTTTCACGGGTGTTTTGGTTTTCGCCCGGGTTCGAGCTTTCCATACAACTTGTACATGATGTATGATTGGGTCATGACTAGTGCAACTCTTTCAGAGTTTCGGCAGAACCAAAGTGGTTTTATTGCCACAGCTCAACGTGAACCGGTTGAGTTGACATCTCGTGGTGCCCAGCGTCGTGCAGTGGTCGTGTCTCCAGAGTTCTATGATCGCGCTGTTGCGGCACTTGAGGACCTTGAGGATATTCGTGCTGCTGCACGTGCTCGGAGTGAAGAAACGGTGTCTCACGAAGAACTTATGGCGGAACTTGGGTTGGTATAGAGGATGCCCGAATATTCGGTCTCCTATTCGCGTTCGGCGGCCAAGAGTTTTCGATCTTTCCACCCTCAGGTTCAGCGTCGCCTCAAAGAAGCAATCGAAGCCCTGGCTTGCGATCCTTATCCGTCCGGGTCAATAAAGATACTCGGTGGTGAGGGCGAACGCCGCATTCGCGTCGGTGACTATCGGATCATTTACGACGTCGACGACGGTCGGTTGCTCATTCTCGTGCTCTCTGTTGGGCATCGGCGAGAGGTTTACCGGTAGGAGATTCCTACGCGGATCGTTTTGGCATCGGTGCAACATTAGGTAGATCTCCGTTCGATTCTCGAGCGCGACGGCGATACGCTCGGCCTGGTGCTGCGGTGTGTATCGCGTGCCACTTAGGAAAGCGATCTGAGCCCTTTGGGCACTGCGTTTTACTTTTTCGCGGGATTCGAGGGGGCGGTGACATCTTAACGGTCGATTCCAGTGGGCGATTGGCTCACGACCGGTAGGTTTTGTCGCGCCGGCCAACGGAAGAGATTTCAATGGTGACGACGTCGTGATGAATGAGCGCGAGAATTCGGTAGGATCCAACCCGGTATTGCCATTCGCCTGAGTGGTTGGCGGTCAGTGGTTTTCCGAGAGCTTGCGGATTGGTGTATCCATCGAGATTGTTCTTGATCCAGGTGGCAAGTATGAGCGCGTCAAACCGATCCATAGTCTTCAGCTGTTTGCGGGCTTTGGAGCTCAGTTCGACTCGGTGCCTTGTGGGTGAGTCGTTGAGACTCATAGCTCGTCAAGAACGTCGTCAATGCTGAATCTTTGTCCGCCGTCGGACGGATTGCCTCGCGAAGCTCCCCTCGAGTGGCACGTCTGCGAGCAGGCAGAGGATAGTTTAGTTGAGATCGTGATGGGTTTAGTGGCCCGCCACCTATATGGAAACCGTGCGTCAGTTAAGCCGGTGTGTCAATGGCTTTTCGAGCCACAACGACCATCAATGGCTGGTCGCGACCACCAGTAAAGGCTTCTCCTGACCAATTCTGGTAAGTGCTCACTTGTGTGAGTCCAGCCGTCGTCAGATCCGCAAGGATTTGTTCGTGGCTGCGAAACTGCAGTTCTTGGTCGAATTCGGCAGCATGGCCGTCGTCGAGCCACTCGTTTCTGACGCGCATGACGACGGTCCCATTCCATCGGGACCATCGATCGAACAAGACTCCAGCAGCCTGCCATCCTCGGTCAAACGCTCCGTGCCCTCGACCCACGTTACGGCGCCTCCGCCAGGACGGGATCGCGCGAACTCGAGCGCCTCTTTCGACGGGTCGATGCCGATGACGTCGCGTCCCGGCTCAGCGAGCGTAATGGTCAAGATTCCGGCGCCACATCCAAGGCCCACCACCCGTTGTGCCCGGATATCACGTACGAGCCCGCGGAAGAAGTCGTGGTCTGGACCGTCGGGGTGTCGGCGTCGTATAGGCGGATAAGTTGAGGATCGCTGTATGGCATACGGACATCCTAGTGGGCGCGGCTACCTCATTCCTTGAGAGCGACCGAAATGGCCGAACACGTACTAAACCATCCGGAGCACTGCCACGACAGCCGCGCCTAAAATCACGACCGCGAGGAACGGAAGTCGCAAGTAGCATCCGACGACGGCGATGGCTACCGGCTCGCGTGCAGGTAGGCGCGGCCACAGCAATCCAACGAAGGCGGCCACCGCAGTCCGTCGAGTTCCCATTGTAGCGGGTCAATGGTCTGACCAAAGAACGCTCCGACGAGTGTGAAGAGTTTCCACAGCGGGAAGACGTCGATTCCTGTTACCCAAAAGCCGGTTACTCGCTCATTCGGCTCCGTCTGCGACATCGCTACAGCCGTCGACTCACTAACCACGGTGCGTCAGCAAAACATCCACACCTTCGACTCCGAAGGCGAGAACGGTGGCCTGGTGATCGACGAAACCCAAGCTCCAGTCGTGCGTCGCACGGATGCCGACTTCCGCGCGGGGCTAACCCCATCCCAAATCGCTTGGGACCTCACTGGTGACGGCATCCCCACCCCGATGGGCAAGAATCACTGGTTAATCTCGACCATCAACTCGATCCTGCGCAACCAAATACAAAGGCGACGCCCTCCTGCAGAAAACTGTCACCACTGACTTCCTGACCAAGATAGTGAAGAAGAACGAAGGCGAAGTGCCCCAGTATTACGTCACCGGCCACCACGAGCCCATCCTCGAAACCACCGTGCTGAACACCGAGAGCCTGCAAGCCCAACCAACCACGTTGACGAAGGAACTTGAAGAAACCATCGTCCTGATCGATCAGCTCATCGAGACCGCTAAAAGGATGTTGGGCCCGACCCCCGTGTCCACTTTCTGGGGGTCCGGCCCGTTGTCGGGCAATGCTGAGCGAGCGACGGATGCGCTGCGATCAGAAACGAACCCGCGAGCGCGCACTCTTCTGGCAGAAGCCCATGCCCGAATTAGACGCTTCAAGCTCACCAATCAAGGCTTTTGAAGCGTTGATTGAAGAGTTGATCGACTCCACACTAATTGCTCTCAGGCGATGTCAGGAAGAGTAGGGCTTTCAGGGGTAGCTGGTCGAACAGCGCTAACGACCGTAATGATATCGGCACACGGCGATGCGAATTTCGTTACCAACGATCTTGTAAACGAGACGATGCTCATCAGTAATTCTTCTCGACCAATAGCCAGCTAGTCCGTGTTTCAGAGCTTCGGGTTTTCCGATGCCTTCATTGCCGTTCCGGACGATGTCTTTGATGAGTGAGTTGATTCGCTTGAGGGTTTTGCGGTCCTCGGTTTGCCACCAGAGGTAATCCTCCCATGCTCGCTCATCCCACACGAGGATCATGTTTCAGTCCTCAATGAGGTCGTGCTGGGTTCCGTGGCCCTGCTCCAAGTTTTCGATCGCGTCAAGGAGTCGGCGGGCATTGGCAGGGGAGCGCAGAAGGTAGGCTGTCTCCCGGAGTGATTCATATTCGGCAAGTGAGACAATCACGACGGGCTCATGGCCCGCACGCGTGATGATCATTTCTTCTCGGTTGTCAACAACGTCATCAAGCACCTGGGCGTAGTTTGCTCGTGACTCGGTATAGCTCATTGTCCTCATAGTAAGCCTCCTGTACGGAAAACTGTACGGGGGTTGTGTGGCTGTGTCAATGCCGTCCCTAGTGACAAATATGCTCCATTAGCGAGAAGGTCACATGGGGACACTGTGCTTGATACGCCCGGACACGCTCCTCGTCACTTCGATACGCCTGAGCGTAAGTCTATTCGGCGACTAGGGTGCGGTTAAACCGTTCCACTTTCCCGTTTGTCTGCGGCCGGTATGATCTCGTCCGGCGATGCTTCACCATAGGCCCGAGTGCATCCCTGAATGCGGTTGGCCGGTAACACGACCCGTTATCAGTCATCACCGCGTGGACAGTGATCCCGGCGTGAGCAAAAAACTGCTGAGCGCGGGACCAAAACCCGGCAGCAGTGTCTGTCTGCGCATCGTCAAGAATCTCGGAGTACACCAGCCGGGAATAGTCATCGATCGCGTGATGAAGGTAGGCATACCCGCCCGCATGGCCACTCGCACGCGTGTTCTGCCTCCCTTGGAAACGCACGACGACACGATGCCCACCACCGTCAGGGATACGACCGAGCTTTTTGATATCAGCATGCACCAACTCTCCCGGGAACGTTTTCTCATACCGGTGCGCCATACTCCTCCGCACGGGCAGCCCGGTTACCTGGTCGAGGTGGTGGAGTAACGGCATCCGGTACCGCTGAAGAACACGGCCGACCGTTGCACGTGGGATCCCCAGGTGGTAACTGATCCGGTGCAGCCCCCAACGGCGGGTGAAACGCAGCGCGATAATCCGCCGCTCGCGACGCTGGGCGAGGCGGGTTGGGGTTGTGCGAGGACGGGAGGAGCGGTCGTGCAGGCTGTGCCCGTGTCGGTACCGGTTAGCCCATTTCGATGGCGTCGCAGGAGGCACTTGGAATCTCTCGGCCTCGCGGCGGATCGGCCAGCCCTGATCAACAATGCAGGTGACAAGGTGACGACGCCCCTCGGCGGTTAAGGCCAGGTGGCGCGGGTTGGTTCAGGGCTAGTAGGGGCTTCTAGTGGCCAGGATTGGATGCTCGCACGGTCTTGCGGTTAAGGCCAATTCGCGTTTGGCAGCCAAAAGTTTTCGATCTTTCTATCCCCAGGTTCAACGTCGCCTGAAGGAGGTGATCGAAACCCTAGCTTCCGATCCTTACCCGGTCGAATCTGCCAGAATTATCGATGGTGAGGGCGAACGCCGCATTTGCGTCGGTGACTATCGGATCATCTACGACGTTGATAACGGCTGGTTGATAATTCTTGCGCTCACAGTAGGGCATCGTCGAGAGATATACCGCTAGGAGATTGTTGTGAGGATCGTGCTGGCAGCTGTTCGATCTGAGGTAGACGTCCGGTTGAATGTCGAGCGCTTGAGCTCTCTGTGTGAACGATACTCGGGCTCTGCGGATCTCATCGTGTTGCCGGAGGCGTACATGCAGGGCTTTGACGCAATTACAGACGATCCGATCCGGGATCTCTCAGTCGGTATCGAGCGGGATGGTCCGGAGATATTGGCGATCCAGAGTTTATGCGCTCAGTTTTCAATCGCGATTTGTCTACCTTTTATCGAGCGCGACGGTGATGTCCTCTATTCGAGTGTCATCGTGTTCGATGGCGACGGGCACCAATTGGCTCTCTACCGACGTATGTCGCCGGGCTGGCGTGACCCGGAAGTCGTATCGGGACCCTACGCTGAGGGAACGGCACCATCGAGATTCGAACTAAAGAATCAAGGGTTTGTCCTCGCTCTGTGTGGTGATGTGTGGGAGAGGCCAGAAGTCTTCGCGGAATGTGCTGAGTCTACGGATATTTTGTTGTGGCCCCTGTATGTGACTTTCCCACCCGAACTCTGGTATGACGATGAAGTCGTCTACTATGCGAAGCAATCTGCTCTCATCGCAGATCGTGCACTCGTGGTCAACGCTGTGAGTGGCTCAGAATCATCCCCATCTGACAGCAGAGCGCATGGAGGGGCGGTATCCGTCATCGCGGGGAGTATCGAGCAAGCCCTGCCCATGGGTGATGAGGGGTGCTTGATTGTCGATATCGTTAGATGAGAGGCGGTTGCTATCCGGTGCATGCGACGGCGTGGCGTTTGAGCCGTCGAGTCAAGGTGTGGTTGCTGGAGGAGACACGTAGTGATGGTGTACACGCGCGCCAACACGAAGCCTCCTTTGGGTTGAAATTGCATCCACCCATCGTCTGAGTGCGCCCACCCGCCATGGTTGTGCACCCACAAGAGCCTTGTATCAAAATGAACGTCTAAGTAACGATGTGATCTCCCTCGACACTGTTCCTGTGTCGAGGGACATTTTGTTTTTGGTGTGGGGCGTGGGCTTAGGCTTAGGCCTATAGGACAGGTGGGGGAAAGACCGGTGGTGGTAAGCCACGGCTTCGCTGGCGGGCTTCTCCGCGATCGAAGCCCGCGTGATCGCCTGGTTTGCCGGTGAAACCCCAGCCTTAAGGCTTTCGAGGAAGGCGTAGGCATGTATTGCGAGACCGCGAGCAGAATGGTCGGCGTCCCCGCCTAAAAACATGGAGGCAACTTCGGGCGGGGACAGAAAGAAACAATCGCGGTGCTCGCCTGTGGCTACCAGGGCGGGGTTGGTGCGTTGAAAGCCATGGGTGCCCTGCGCATGGGGCTCGCCGAGCCAGAACTCCAGTCGTTGGTGGATGCATGACGGGCAGCCAACCTCAACATCGTCGACCTTTGGGCTGATATCAACGCCGCCGCCATTGAGGTCATCTCCACCCGGCAGCCTGCCTGTGTTGGGTCACTCACCTTCCGCGTTGAGCCCGGAATCCAGCGTAGAGTTCGGAATCTTCTTCGTCGAGCCCCCATCCGGGCGCAGGCTCGCGTATGTGAAACCGAGACCGGGGGAGAACCGGCTTGGTGGCACTTCCATCCTCTACGACGGCACGAGTACCGGACCGAAACGGGTCACGCTGGAGATACTTGGTGGCAAGCTCACCGAGATCGTCGTCGAAACCATTAGCGCTAGCGTCGAGGAAACCTGTGGCCTCATGGCCACCGCACCCGACCGGGCCGCAAGGTTGCAGCTATCGGCGGATCTGTATGTGCGCGGTACTTACCATGAGGACTGAATTTCTGCTTCGTAGCGAGCGATTGCATCTTCGTGGCGGATCGTCTCGGTTGCCACGATCTCGACCTCGTGGTTCGTGAAGGTCTGGTCAAACAGCCCCCGTCCACGCAGGCTCGCTTCGTCTGCGGTGGGTGCGTCGACGTAGAAGATCGCAGTCGTCGGAGTCTTACGGTCGGCGTCGTGCCAGTAATAGAACTCAGAAATGGTGTCCAGGACTGTATCGATCTCATCCTCGGTCAGGTTGGGGCGGGCGATGAAATCAATAATGACGTGCCACATGTCAGTCACGCTTTCTACGACTCTCCCCGAAAGGAAAGATCACAACTTTACCACACGCAGATCACGTAGGGAAAGCGTGATTGAAGTGTCCTGGGCTTTGCCTTCCACCAACACGATGCTCCATTGGGTGTACCCCAGATGGGGAGCTTGTCAAGTTTGTTGTGTATGAAGGGGGTTGTTTTATAGGTAGGGGTTCATGCGGTCGGGGTAGGCCGCGGCTAGTTGGGCCAGGGCCTGTTTCCAGTTCGTTGTCACCTGCCCTTCGATCAGTCGGCCAGCGCCTTTACGCTCTGCGGCGGCTTTGCCTTTGTCTTTGGCCCACCGGCGGGCCCGGGTATCCTCAATATCGCAAATGGCTAGCCACAACAGCTTGACCACTGCCTCATCGGTAGGGAACTGAGAGCGATTCTTCGTCACCTTACGCAGCTGGTAGCTGGGTGACTCGATAGCGTTAGTCGTGTAGAACCTTGCGCAGCAAGCTAGCACTGACACCACGCTTGGGTGCAATCTGCTCCCGAGTGTCTAAGCCAGATAGCTGCTTTGATTGCGTGCGCAATTCCCGGTTTCGAGGACGCACAGACGCTGCGGTTGACAGTTTTCCGTCTGTTCTTGTCCGCGAGTCACACGGGCGGTCCCATGCCCGAGCCCGTGATCGGCATACTCGCGTCGGCTCTGAGCCCTCTTTTACGAAAGCAGGGGAGCCCGACGTCGATCAGGCCGGATACAGCGGATTGTGGCCGGAAGACACGCGTTCGGCGTCGCGAACGGGCCCCGGAGCGGTGCCTTCGCCCCATGGCGAATCGGACAGCGCCTCGCGCCCGTGCGGCTCCAGCCAACCGGTGAGGTCGGGCCCGGCGGGTACGATCCGGGTGGGGTTGATGTCGGAATGGACGATGTAGTAGTGCTCCTTGATCTGCTGGAAGTCGATAGTGTCGCCAAAGCCGGGGGTCTGAAAGAGGTCACGGGCGTAGGCCCACAGGACCGGCATCTCCGTGAGCTTGTTACGGTTGGCCTTGAAATGGCCGTGGTAGACGGCGTCGAAGCGGACAAGCGTGGTAAACAGGCGCACGTCGGCCTCGGTGATATGGTCGCCCATGAGGTAGCGGCGCGTGGCAAGTCGTTCTTCGAGCCAGTCGAGCGCGTCGAACAGGCGCGTGTAGGCCGCTTCGTAGTGCGCCTGGGAGCCGGCGAAACCGCAACGATACACGCCGTTGTTGACCTCGGTAAAGACGCGCCGCATCACGGCTTCCATTTCTTCGCGCTGGTCTTCGGGCCACAGGCGCGGTGCGCCCGGGCGGTGGTAATCCACCCACTCGGATGAGAAGTCGCGGGTGATCTGGTCGAAGTCATTGGTGACTAGTTTGCCGCTCGTCACGTCGACGATCGCGGGCACGGTAATGCCGAGATCGTAGTCCGGGTCGAGTGCGAGATAGGCCTCCTGGAGGCGTTCGTAGCCAAGCACGGGGTCTTTCCCGTCGGGATCGAGGTCGAAGGTCCAGGACCGCGCGTCGTGGGTAGGGCCAGGCATTCCCACGGACAGCACGTCCTCAAGGCCGAGTAGGCGGCGCACGATCAGCGTCCGGTTTGCCCACGGGCATGCGCGCGCTGCGATGAGGCGATAACGGCCGGGCTCGACCTTGAAGCCGGAGCGTCCGTCGCGGGTAATTCGGGTGGTGACGTAGCGCATGTCGCGCTCGTAGGACTGGCCGGCGTTGACGTAGGTGGGGAGGCGGTCGTCGTGGGGTGCGTCAGCGGCAAGACCATCGCGGGTAGTTGAATCTTCATTGAAAATCATGTCTGTAGCATAGGCGAGCCTCCCGTAAGGGTCAATCGTTGCCGACGGCGAAAACCGCCCAGCTCACTGCCACCCCGCCACGGGCATGAGATAATCGAGGCATGGTAGCAAGAAACTTTCAGCCCTCCGATGACATGTGGTTTCCCTCCTCAACCCGCCACTCCGACGTGCCGATCGTGAGGTGCGGTAGGTCGGGCCTGCAGATCTCCCGCATCGCCCTCGGCCTGTGGCACAACTTTGGCGACGATCGCCCCTTCCAAACCCAACGCGACATCATTCGCACCGCCTTCGACCGAGGCGTCAACCACTTCGACCTCGCCAACAATTACGGCCCGCCGGCCGGCTCCGCGGAGGAGAACTTCGGGCGGATCGTCGCCAAGGATCTGCGCCCGTTCCGTCACGAGATGGTGATCTCCACGAAGGCCGGATGGAACATGTGGCCTGGCCCCACGGGCTTCGGCGGTTCGCGCGCCTACCTGCTGGGCTCGCTCGACGAGTCTCTCACCCGGATGGGCCTAGATTACGTGGATATCTTCTATCACCACCGCCCCGACCCCGACGTCCCGCTCGAGGAGACGATGCTCGCGTTGCACGACGCCGTTCGCAGCGGCAAGGCCCGGTACGCGGGCATTTCCTCGTACTCGGCTGCCGCCACACAGCAGGCGCAGGCGATCATGCGAGAGCTTGGAACCCCGCTCGTCATTCATCAGCCCTCCTACTCGATGCTTAACCGGTGGGTGGAGGACGGCGAGCCGTCGCTCCTCGCAGCCGCCGCGGAGGCCGGCATGGGGGTGATTGCGTTCTCGCCGCTGGCGCAGGGGATGCTGACGAACAAGTATTTGAACGGTGTGCCGGAGGGCTCGCGGCTGGCAGCCGGAAAGGTTGCGGAGGACTACTTCACCGACGAGGTGCTCGCCCACGTGCGCGCCCTGAACGAGATCGCGGCCGGGCGTGGGCAGACGCTCGCGCAGATGGCCATCGCCTGGATCCTTCGCGACCAGGGGGAGAAGACCGTGACGACAGCGCTGGTGGGGGCCTCTTCGGTGGCGCAACTGGAAGACTCGTTGGGCGCGGTGGATAATCTGGATTTCACCGACGACGAGCTTTCCGCCATCGACGTCCACGCCGTGGAGTCGGGTATCAACCAGTGGTGGGGCGCGACCGCCACACGGCTGTAGGCTGGCTCCAGTAGAAGCCGCCCGCGGGCAAGCGGTCCGTGCGCGAACAGCTACGCGTCGAGCCGTGCCGGGCCAAGAGTATTTTTGAGGAAGGGGTGAGGCCGTCTGTCCGCCGTCGTGAGAGCCTTGCAGATGAGGCGCGAACAGAAGGAGAACCCGGTGCTGGCGCTCATGCGGCAGGAGACGATGCCGGTAATCTTTGCCCTGCTGCTTGAGCATCTCGGCGGCGATGAGGCCTCCCTCCCTGCCGCGGAACTATACGGGCTGATGGAGGACGACCTCGACGAGCTACGCCGGCAAGGCTTCGATCTGCCCGGAACCGCGCAGCACTACTGCATGGAGTGGGTTAAGGCGGGCTACCTCACTCGGCGCCCGGCGCCCACGGGCAGGGGAGAGGTCTTCGAGCTCTCGGCACCCGGCCACGAGGCGATCCGCTTCCTGGAGAAGATCGTGGCACCGAGGGCGGGGGTTAGCCAGTCGCGGCTGTCGTCGATTATTTCCTCCCTCGAGAAACTGGCCACGGACACCGACGAATCGGTCGCCGCGCGGCTTGCCGCACTGCGCGCGGAGCGCGACAGGATCGACCGGCAGGTCGAAGCCACCCAGCGTGGGGAGTTCACGGCAATGGAACCCGACGCAGCTGCCTCCTTCCTCACGGAGGTGCTCGCCGACGCGCGGGATGTCCCCAGCGACTTTGCGCGTGTGCGTGACGCTATGGAGCGGCTCGGCCGCCAGCTGCGCACGCGCCTGATTGACGCCGACCTCGCACAGGGAGATGTCCTCGATTCGGTTTTCCGCGGCATGGACGAGATCCGTCAGAGTCCCGAGTGGCGTTCCTTCGACGCGTTCCACACCTTGCTCAAGGATGACGAGTACCACGCGGTCTTCGAGGATGCCGTGGCCCGCATCGTCACGCGGAGTTTCGTCTCCGCGCTCGACCCGGACGACATCGTCTTCCTCGAGGAGTACTACCCGCGCCTGCGCGCCGAGTCTTTCGTGGTCGCCCAGTCAATGAGCTCCTTTTCGCACTCATTACGCGAGTTCGCCCAGTCGCGGCAGTTTGAGGAGTTTCGTGAGCTTTCCGAACGGATCCGCCGGGCGCAGCGCGCGGGAATCGAGGCCGCGCCGGTGCTGCGCTTGCATGATCAGATGCGGGCGAGTATCGAGCTGACCTCGCCCGAGATCATCGGGGTGGGTAGGCTCGCGCTGCACGTTCCATCCGAGGTCGAGGCGGAGGTGCCGCTCGAGGCGGTTCCCGTTGGCAAGGCGGATTGGGAATTCCTCAAGGCTCAGGTTCGAGACTACGAGATCGACTTCGAGGAGCTCGCCCTCGCCGTTCACAAAGCTCTCGGCGAGGCTAGGCCCTGTACGATTGGAGATATTCTCCAGCGATTCCCCGCCAGCCAGGGGCTCGCCTCGGTGGTTGGACTCTTCATCCTGGGTGAACGCCACGGCGAGGCCTTGCCCGACGGTGAGTCGGTGAGCTGGACGTGGAAGGGACAGCGGGTCACCGCTCGCATGTCGACGAGCTTCGTGTTCGAGGAGGACTTCAGTGACGGCCCATGATGAGCAAACCGGCGTCTCCCGCGAGACCGATCTGCCGCACGACGCCGACATCCTGGCTAGCGCCGACCTCGCGGACGGCGTCGTCGCCACTGACGGCCTGTGGCCGGGCGATACCGGGACCCTGCCGGCTCAGGTACGCTCTGCTCTTGTGCAGCTCATCCGCGGGCCCTACGTCTCTGCCCGGCGCACGCCGAATCATTGGGCCACGCTCCTCGCTCACGAGTCGGTGATCCGCTCACGCCTGGCTGACGTCTGGCTCGACCTCGCTCTTGACGAGGATCGCGAGGTCGCCTTCGCCCGTAACGCACCCGCGGAAGGGGAGTCAGTTCCGCAGATGATGCGCAAGCAGTCCCTGAGTTTCGTCGACACGGCCCTGCTTCTCTACCTGCGTCACCAGCTTCTGCGCGCCGCGGCCGCAGGCGAGCGAGCCTACGTCGGTCTCGACGAGCTAACAGAACACATCCAGCAGTACCGCGTGGACGGCAACCACGATCACGCGATCGCGGCCAAGCGGGTCAAGGCCGCGGTGGATCGCTTCGTCAAATACGCGCTACTGGACCGCACGGATACCGAGGGACGCTATGAGATCATGTCGATCCTTGGCCTCGTCGTCACGGCGGATCTCGTGGCCGGCATCGAGGCCGAGTACCGCGCTATCCGTGAAGGCGTGCGTGGAGGGTCGGTTGGGAGCGCGGATGGCGCGGACGGCGTCGTGGGGGAGGAGTGGGTATGAGCGAGGACCTGTTCAGCGCGTACTCGAGCGAGCATCCCGAGGGCGAGGTGCCTGCGCCGGGCCAGTTCAGACTCTCGCGGTTGCAGGTGACGAACTGGGGAACATTCTCCGGTCATCATGCGATTGAGGTTCCGCGGCGCGGATTGCTATTGACGGGAGAGTCGGGCTCGGGCAAGTCCTCGCTACTGGACGCGATCTCGGCGATCATGGTGGCACCCCAGGAAGCGCACTTTAACTCGGCGGCTACCGACGCGGCAAGCGGGGACGAGCAGCGCACGCCGATGTCGTACGTGCGCGGAGCTCACCGCAACTACACCGACGACGACACACAGGAGGTGCGCACCTCCTATCTACGCTCTGGCCCGACGTGCTCGGGTATCGCCATGACGTGGGAGGACGGTTTGGGTACGACAGTGTCGGCGATCCGGCTCTTCCATGTCAAGGGACACTCACGGGCAGCTCAGGACCTGCGCTCGGTCTTTGCACTTGTATCCGATCAGGTCGAGCTCGCGGACTGGATGAAGCTCATCACCTCGGGTATCGACAAGAAGCGACTGCGGGTTGCGTTCCCGAGCGCGGACTACTTCGACTCCTACGCCGCCTTCGGCCAGCAGCTACGCAAGCGCACCGCGATCGGCAAGGAGACGGCGCAAAAGCTCCTACACAAGGCGCTGTCGGCGAAGTCGATGAAGAGCCTCGATCAGCTGTTGCGTACCTTCATGCTTGACGTGCCCGGCACGTTCGCGGCCGCGGACCACGCGGTTGGCGAGTTTGACGACCTCAATCACGCCCATGCGGCCGTGGTCGACGCGCGCGAGCAGCTGGAAGTTCTCACCCCAATCCGGGAGTCGTGGGAGCGGCGGATCAAGATGGACGAAAAGGTGCGCCGGCTGGGCGAGGAGCGTGCCGCGTTGCCGGTGTTTCGGGCGCAGATCCAACAGCGTGATATCGCGGGCAAGCTGGTCGACGCGCGGGCGGCCCTCGTTCGGTGTGAGGCGGAGGAGGCCGACGCCCGGCAGCGTTGGGAAGCCGACGACGTCGCGCGCGATCAGGCCCGCGCGGATCTGGCACGCAGCGGCGGCGCAGACCTGGAACGCGCCACTCGGGAGAGTGAGGAGTTGGCCGGGCAGGTGGCTCGTGCCGAAGTGGCGCGGGCAGAGTTCGCCGGACGGCTCGCAAAAATCGAGGGTTTGCCGGAGGACGTGGAGGATCGTACAGCGTTCTACCAGGTCATCGAGCAGGCGCGGCTGATGCGCTCGGAGCTGGGCGGTCAGAAGGGCTCCGACGTGTTTGGGCAGGCGATTACCGAGCGCGATCAGGCCAGGCGGGAGTTTGAGGAGATCGTCCAGGATATCCATGCTCTGCAGGCGCGACGCACGCGTATCGACAGAAAGCTCGCTGAGCTGCGCGACGATATCGCGCATCGGCTGGGCCAGCCGCCTGCGGCTTTACCGTTCGCAGGCGAGCTCATGGATGTCACCGAGCCGGAGTGGACGGGTGCGATCGAGCGCCTGGCCTCGGGCTTCGCCCGCACCCTGCTCATTCCCCGCGAGCATTTCGATGTGGCTCTGGCCTACATCGACGCCACCGATTTGCGAATGCGGCTCGTGTTCGAGTGCCCGGACGAGGAGAACACGGCGGTGCCCGGTACCGATTCGGATGCGGTGGCAAACAAGCTGAGGATCGCCCACGGGCGCTTCGAGGGCTGGATGCGTAGGGAAGTCGCCCGCCGATTCCCACACGTATGCGTCACCGACCCCGCCGAGCTGGAGCACTACAAAAAGGCGCTGTCGATCCAGGGCACGGTCAAGGACGGGCGGCGCTTCACCAAGGACGACGCACACCCCATCCACGATAAAGCGCACTGGCGCATCGGCACCACGAATGTCGAGCTCCTCGAGGAGCTCCGGGCGCGGGCGGCAGCGCTGCACGCCAAGAAGGAGAAAGCGGAAGTCAAGGTCAACCAGCTCGACGCCGAGCACGCTCAACTACAGGAACGGATCGCCCAGCTCACGCTCATCGAGTCGACCCGCTGGGAGACGATCGACGTCGTCGGATGCCAGGAGGCGCTCGCCCGGGCGCGGGAGCGGATCGCCCACCTCGAAGCCTCGCATTCGGAACTGGCCGAGCTCCGGCGTCGTGTGGAAGAGCTCTCCGCCCGGGCGGCGGCATCGCAGCAGGCCAAGGACGAAGCGACGAAAGGTGTGGGCCGGGCGCAGAGCCGGGTGGCCGACCTCCAGCAGCAGGAGGCGCAGCTGAAGCGCGAACTGGAGGGCGCGAGCATCGAGGCGGAGGTCAAGGCTCGGCTCGAGGGCCGCGCGGCCAGGCTGACCGAGGCGGCACACTCGATTACGGCCGTCACCGACGCGATCAGCAACGACCTCGAGCGGGAGAATAACCGCGCCCGGGCGGAGTTCGCCGCGGCGGAACAGCGAATCGCGCGCGCCCAGCAGCTGTATGCGAGCCGCTGGCCGGGCAGGGCGACGAACCTTGTACCCGACGCGCCCGAGTCCGCGCCTGACTTCCTCAGCGTGCTCGACCAGCTCCAGGCCGATCGCCTTCCCGAATTCGAGAACCGCTTTCGCACGTTGCTGGCTGAGCAATCGCAAAACAACCTTGGCAGGATTCGCGAGGAAATCTCCACAAGCCTGTCCCGGGTGAGAAAGGCGATTGCACCGGCCAACGAGTCTCTGGCGCAGACCCCGTTCGACCGGCGGCGAGACCGCTACCTGCGGATCGAACCCTCCCAACGCCAGACGAGCGAAGTGCGCCAATTTACGCAGGACCTCACCGCCGTCACCGCAGGCGCCTTCAACTCAGCCTCCGAGACGGCTGCCCAGGCTGAGGAGCGCTTCCTACGGATGAAGAGCCTCCTCGAGCGGCTCGGCTCGGCCGAGACCGCGGACCGTAGCTGGCGCCGACGCGTCCTCGACACTCGGATGCACGTCAGCTTCCGTGCGATCGAGACCGACGCGGAGGGCAACCAGACCGACGTCTACGAGGGCAGCGGTGGACGCTCGGGCGGCCAGTCGCAAAAACTCGTCATCTTCTGCCTGGTCGCTGCACTGCGTTACCAGCTCGCCGACGTCGGCAAGTCAATTCCCCGTTACGGCACCGTTGCGCTCGACGAGGCTTTCGACAAGACCGACGCCGAGTTCACCGAGGCCGGCCTGTCCGTCTTCGACCAGTTCCAATTTCAGCTCATTCTCGCCACCCCGCTCAAGATGCTCCAGACGATTGCCCGGCACGTCGGCGGCGCAGTGACTGTCTCCAACCCGACGGGAGAGTCCTCGCGGCTGTCCTCAATCACGTTTACGAAGGTCGAGGACGTGGATGAGGACTCGGTAGGCGCTGGCGGTTCGGGTAACCGGGCAGGCAGCGAGGCGGGCGGGTTCCAGCCGTGAACCGCACGATGCGCACGCCCGCCGACGCGCGGTCCTGGGCTCGCCTCACCTACGACCGTCGGGTCTTTACCTGGCTTGCGCTTTGTAGCTCGCGCGCGGACGCTGATATCGATCTCAGCCTCCCGCTCCACCCGCCCGCCGCCTCGACGGCCCTGGGGGAGGGCGCCACTGTCGGCGAGTGGATCCGGGCGTGGGCGGGAGCCGCGCTTCCTGCCGGCTGCGAGCTGATGTGGGAGGAACGACGTTGGCGAGCGCTGGGGGCGCAGCGCGTTCCCACCGCGTTAAAGGTGAAGACCGCGTCCGCTGCGGCCGAGCTGGGCGGCCGGGCGAAGGACTGGGCGATGCTTACCGAGCGGCTCGCTGCGATCCGCTGTGCGCTGACAGCCGCGGACGTCGTGCGTAACCTCGGCGGATTGGAGGCCGGTGTGGCGGAGGCCGGTGTGGCGGAGGCCGGTGTGGCGGAGGCGACCGCTGCCATGGCTCGTGCGATGAAGTCATGCGCTCGCGACCTACGCCAGGCCGACGTCGCCGATTTCTCCCGTGCGCTCGAGGTCACCCGATGGCTGGTCCTCAATCCGGAGTCGGGCCTATACGTGCGGCAGTTGCCGATCGCGGGCGTGGACACGAAATGGGTGGATCATCATCGCCGCCTCATCGTGGCGTTGCTGACCGGCGCGCGCGAGCTGGCCGGCCTGCCGGGTGAGGGCAGCTTCGGCTGCGCCCCGATGCCTCACCCCAGGGCCGTGGTCATTGCGGATCCCGCATTGCGACCCGCGGGGCTACGGTATTTTCTGGCCGACGAGGTCGAGCTGGCCGAGCTGTGGGATGCCGCCACACCGCCTGAGTCAAAGGCGACGGCTCGGCCACGACTGGTGCTAGTCGTCGAGAATAAACAGTCGCTACTGGCCGTGCCGGATTTCGAGGGCGTGGTCGCCCTTCACGGGGGCGGTTACGCGGTGGACTGGATCGGGAAACTCCCCTGGGCGAGCAACCTTCCCGTCGTGTATTGGGGTGACCTCGACGAGGACGGCCTCCTCATTCTGCATCGCCTGCGTCATCACCATGGGCACGTGCGCTCGGTGATGATGGACGCTCAGACCTTTACCACCTTCCGCGAGCTCGCCGTGCCTGACCCTCATCAGCCAAGCGATCCGCCCTCATCTCTGACCGCCGAGGAACGCCTCGCCTGGGAGTGCGTCCACGCGGGCGGCGGCCTGCGCCTCGAGCAGGAGCGTATCAATTGGTCTTGGGCTGTCGAGCGCTTGGAGGCGGCGTTGGGCCAAGGCTGCGGTGCTTCGCCCAGGCCCGAGTAGGGGAGTCGGGATAGGGCTTACCGACCAAGCGACCTCTAGTTGTAGCTGGAGAAACTGGCGCGCCTTTTTCATACAATGGGTGTACGCAATCAGAGGTATGCGATGGCGGCAAGTCCTCGGTGGCGAATCAATACGGGGCTGGGCGGGCGCACGGCGAGGTGAAGGCGGCCGCAGGAGCCAGGTAGAATCTCGCTAGTGAAGGTGCAAGGATGGCCGGAAAGTCAATCAATCTGTTTCTCATGGACGGCGATCCGAATGGCCGGATCAAGTGTTCGCTGGCCAATTGGACCGGCGTCGCCTACAAGATTCCCCGTACGATGCTGGACAAGGCGCGCAACATCGAGGCGCTCAAGCAGACAGGCGTGTACCTACTTTTTGGCGCCGATCCGGCGACGGACGAGCCCGTGGTCTACATCGGTCAGGCGGCGGTGCGTAAGAACGGCATGGGCATCCTCAACCGCTGGGAGGAACACAAGCGCGACACCGACAAGGACTGGTGGAACGAGGCCGTTGCACTGACCACGCGCGACAATTCCTTCGGACAGACCGAGATCGCCTATCTCGAAAACCGTTTCCGTAACATGGCACTCGACGCCGGGCGCTACCGGGTGATGAACGGTAACGAGCCAGCGCAAGGCAACATCACCGAGGAAAAAGAATGCGAGATGGACGAGTTCATCTCCAACGCGCGGCTCATCATCGGCACGCTAGGCTACAAGGTCTTCGACTCGCTGCTCGGCAATAGGCGCGTGGTCGAGGTTGTCGAAGCCCCGGACGACGGCCCGATCTTTACCTTCCACTACGGCAAGGTTGAGGCGCGGGGAACCCGCACGGCTGAAGGTTTCGTCGTCATGGCCGGTAGCCACATTTGCCCGACGACGACCAAGAGCGTTCCCGACAATGTCATCAAGAATCGCGAAAAATACGCGCCGGCTCTCACAGCAGACGGAGTGCTGACCAAAGACCTGCTCTTCACCTCGCCGTCAGCGGCGGCGGGATTTGTGGGTGGTGCATCCCTGAGCGGCAACGTCACGTGGAGGTTGCCAGATGGGAGGACGCTTAAACAGCTGGATGGGCAGGGCTGAGCCCGCGATACTCACGACAACCCGATGCCCTAGTGACTACTGTTCGAGCAATCTATTGACCCGCTCCACCTTCGCCGTGATCTGACCCGTGTAGCCGGGGCGAATGTCGGCCTTCATCACCAACGAGATACGCGGGGTGCGCTTTTGCAACTCCTCCACACACGCCTTGACGACGGTCATCACCTCGTCCCACTCGCCCTCCAAGGTGGTGAACATGGAGGTGGTCTCGTGTGGTAGCCCCGATTCGTTGACGATCCTCACCGCCGCGGCCACCGCCTCGGAGACGGAGCCGTCGGGCTGATCGGTGGTCTGCGGGGCGATCGAAAACGCAAGAAGCATGGAAGTCCTTTCATCCACCAGCAGCCCAAGTCTATTCGGTTGTGCGACCTTCCGCACTATTACGCAGACTGCCCTCGCAGCGTGCTAGCGCCGTCATATACTTGTGCCACCGTGTCACAACCGTGACACGATGCCGATTAGGAATGGAATCAAACATGCCGCTGTGGGAGTTTGTTGGGTGGGCGGGATCCGTGCTCGTCATCGTATCGCTGATGGTGCCAAGCATTCGCCGCTTCCGGGTGCTCAACCTGGCGGGCTCTCTCATCGCCACCATCTACAACATCTACTTCGGTATTTGGCCCTATGCCGCAATGAACGGCGTGATCGTGCTCATCGACGCCTACTGGCTCTGGCGCCTCACCCGCGACCGCGACGAGGAGCGCGGCTACTGCGTCCTCGAGGTCGATACGGCCGCGGCGCTCCCCGCGCGCTTCCTCGACCGCCACCTGCCCGCCATTACCAAAGCCTTTCCACACTTTGACCGTGAGGCCCTGTCCGGTGCCCACGTCTTCCTCACCCTTCACGAAGACGAGGTCATCGGCCTGTTCGCCCTGTCCGCCGACGGCGACACCGGCCACATCCTCATCGACTACGTCACCGAACGGTTCCGTGACCTCACCCCCGGCGCCTTTCTCTACAACAACGCCGAGCTCTTCGCCCGCCTCACCCTCACCTCCGTGACGCTACCCGTGCGCGACGCCGCCGACCCCATGTACTTTGCCAAGCAAGGCTTCACCACCCGCGGCGACCTCCTCGTCCGCGAGGTCTAAGCGTTAGGAGGCCTGGTCGGGGCGCGGCACCATCTGCCGCAACTGCTCCAAGGCCGCCGCCAGCCGCTCCCGGCTTCCAGCACCCAGCCCGACGACGACGCCGGGTCGCCCGCTTCGTCCAGACCAGTACTTACCCAGCGACTCGATGGCAAGGCCCGCCCGCGCGGCTCGCTCGAGAACGCGCGCCTCGGCGTCGGCGGGCAGCTCGATGATGGCGCCCAGTCCCCCGTCCATGGTCCGCCCCTCGGGGAAGATTCGCTCAAAGACGCCACGGCGATACTTATATTCCCGGCGCACGCGGGCCGTGTGGCGGCGGAGGGAGTCCGTGGCAAGGAAATTACTCAGCGCATCTTGGGCGATGCCGGAGACGGGGATGAGACGGGCCTCCACGGCTTCGCGATAAGCCAGCGGCACGATGACGTATCCCAGACCGAGGGCCGGCGTGAGGGTCTTGGCGAAGGATCCGAGAAGAATAGTCCCCGCAGGGTCGAGTGCCACGAGCGCGGGGTGGATGGCGCGCAGCTCCGAGTCGTAGTCATCCTCAATAAGGAGCGCGCCCGGCGTGGAGCGCCGCCATTCGACTAGCTCCCGCCGGCGGGAGGCCGGCATCTGCAAGCCGTAGGGGAACTGGTGATTCGGGGTGACTAGCGCGGCGTCCGGGGCGAGGTCGGTAAGGGCGGCAGGGGAGAGGCCAGCTCCGTCTGTCTCGACGAGGACAGTCTCCCAGCCGATCGCAGCCGGCACGGCCCGCAGCGAACCGAATCCCGGATCCTCGACGGCAAGCCGGCGGGGGACGACGGCCGAGTGCTCGGCGCCGACTGGGGAAGGTGTGCCCACGGCGATGGCCGTAAGAATTGCACGCAGACCATCACGGGTGCCGGCGGTGATGAGGATCTGCTCAGGATTGACCGACACGGCGCGGGTGAGGCGGAAATGCTCGGCAAGAAGGTGGCGCAGGCAGGGCGAACCGGGGCTGGGGTAGGCGTGCGGCTCGGCCACGGCTGCCCGCCAGGCTGCGCGCCAGGCCGAGCCGGTCAGCGCCTCCAGGGGAGCTCCGGGGCGAAGCAGGGACGGGGGCGTCGTCGTCGGGAACCTCGAAGGGTGAAAGTGGAGAGCCGGCTGGTGGGCGTGAGTGAGGGCGAGATCAGGATGAATGCGGCTACCGGAGCGGGAGGCAAGGAGGATGCCCTCACCTTCGAGCTGCTCGTAGGCACTGACCACGGACCCTCGGGAGACGCCGAGTTCGTCGGCGAGGGCACGCGTGGAGGGGAGACGATCCCCCGGAGCAAGGGATCCACCCTGAAGGCGGGCGCGGATGTCGGCCACAATGGTGGCGGGGATCGAGGGCACATCATCCTCCCGACATCTCTCCAGATGGTCCAAAAAAGTAGTTCTAAACTGGTCTTAATTCTAGACCACGCGAGGAGAAGAATGGAGACCATGAGTTACAGTATCGAAGCCAACAAGCTCCAACTAGCACAAGGGCTCAAGGGCGGTGTCATCATGGACGTGGTCACCGCCGAACAAGCAAAGATCGCGGAGGGTGCAGGCGCCGTCGCCGTCATGGCGCTCGAGCGCGTTCCCGCCGACATCCGCGCCGAAGGCGGAGTGGCCCGCATGTCGGACCCCGACCTCATCGAGGGGATCATGAAAGCCGTCTCCATCCCCGTGATGGCCAAGGCCCGCATCGGCCACTTCGTCGAGGCCCAGGTGCTCGAGGCTCTCGGCATCGACTGGGTAGACGAGTCCGAGGTGCTCTCACCCGCCGACTACGCCAACCACATCAACAAGCGCGATTACGCCGTGCCCTTCGTCTGTGGGGCCACCAACCTCGGCGAGGCCTTGCGCCGCATTAACGAAGGCGCCGCCATGATCCGCTCCAAAGGCGAGGCCGGCACCGGTGATGTTTCGGAGGCCACCAAGCACATCCGGCAGATCCTCAAGGAGATCGCCGCGCTCAAGGGCTTGACCAACGACGAACTCTATGTGGCGGCCAAGGAGCTCGCAGCCCCCTACGACCTCGTAACCCAGGTAGCCCGCGACGGCAAGCTGCCCGTACCACTCTTCGTTGCCGGCGGCGTGGCAACCCCGGCCGACGCCGCCATGATGATGCAGCTCGGCGCTGACGGCGTGTTTGTCGGTTCGGGCATCTTCAAATCCGGCGATCCCAAGGCGCGGGCCGCCGCCATCGTCAAGGCCACAGCGTCCTATGACAACCCGCAGCTCATCGCTGATGTTTCTCGCGGCCTGGGCGAGGCCATGGTCGGGATCAACGTGGCCGACCTACCGGCTCCGCATCGGCTTGCCGAGCGTGGTTGGTAGCTGCCGGCTGGTTGCTGGGCTGGCGGCTGCTAGGCGCGTGCAGTTTGGCTCGCCTGTGGCTAAGTGGTGAATCTGGTGAGTTTCGTCGGCAAAACGTGGCTTTGCGCGCAAAATCTCACCAGTTGCCTCCACGGGACAGAAACCGGTTCGGGGTTCGTCGGGGAGCCCCGTTGCTAAGTGGTGAATCTGGTGAGTTTCGTCGGCAAAACGTGGCTTTGCGGGCAAAATCTCACCAGTTGCCTACGCGGTAGCGCAACCGGCTTCGGGCGCGGGACAGAAACCGGCTCTGCCGGGCTGACAGGGCGGGCTGACGGGGCGGCAGCTGGCCGGGTGCCGCCCTGGCGGTTATGCTTGCGGGCGTGATTGAACCATTTGGCGTCCGCCGCCGCATTCGCCCCGAGGTCTTGGCACCGGCCGGCAATCTCGCCACCCTGAAGACAGCCTTCGACTTCGGCGCTGACGCCGTCTACTTCGGCGGCCAGGAGTTTGGCATGCGCTCGGCTCCGAAGAACTTCACGCTCGAGGATGTGGATCAGGCTGTCTCCTACGCCCACGAGCGTGGCGGGCGCGTGTTCGTCACCTGTAACATCCTGCCCACCTCCGCCGAGGTGGCCTCCATGAACGACTACATGGGACGGTTGGGGGAGATTGGGGTAGACGCCCTCATCGTCACCGACATCGGGGTGCTCATGGCCGCACGTAAAGTCGCGCCGAACACGGACATCCACGTCTCCACGCAGGCGGGCGTGACGAACTACCAGGCCGCGAACGCGTTGGCCCAGCTTGGTGCTACCCGCGTGGTCCTCGCCCGAGAGCTCAGTCTTTCTGATATCCGGGAGCTGCGCGCCCACACCCCTCCAGAGCTCGAGATTGAGGCGTTCGTCCACGGCTCCATGTGCATGGCCTTCTCCGGGCGCTGCCTCATCTCCCAGCACACCACCGGTCGCGACGCCAACCACGGAGACTGTGCTCAATCCTGCCGCTACAGGTACCACGTGGTCGAGGAGCGTAAGCCGGGCCAGTTTATTCCCGTGGAGATTACGGACCAGGGGACGTTCCTGTTCAACTCAAACGACATGAACACGCTCACCCACATCGACGACATCCTCGATGCCGGTGTGACCTCCCTCAAGATCGAGGGTCGAGCGAAGAGCGCGTATTACGTGGCCGCCATGACCAACGCCTACAAGACCGCCGTGGGGGAGTATATGGTCCAGCGCGGATTCGAGGACTCCGCCGGCAACGCGCTCGTCCCCTTCCATGACCAGGTCCACCTTCCTGGCGACGCCCGGCCGCCCGTCCCGGTTACTTTTTCGCCGTGGCTTGCCGATGAGCCGTTCAAGGTCACGCACCGTGCCTACTGCACCGGCTTCTACTATCCCGAGCGCCCAGCGGGCGAGGAAATCCATAAGGGCGGCTATATCAACGAGTGGCTGCTTGCTGGAATTGTCACAGACTACGACGCCGTAACCGGCCGCCTGCGTCTGCACGCGAAGAACAAGCTGGCACCGGGCAAGGAGATGGAGATTCTTTTTCCAGGTTCGGCGCCGGTAGCGATGAGGGTGCCTGCGGAGGGGCTCCAGGACGCCGCCGGTCATCCGGTGCAGGAGATCAATTTCCCAGCGCGTGAGTTCTCGATGCCGTGCCCGGTTGCGGTTCCCGAGGGCGCGATGGTGAGAGTTCGGGCAGGGCTCCACCATGCCGGTTAGCTAGGGCGTATATCCACACCTGAAAGGTAGGGGAGATAAGGATTCCCGGATAACTGAGCTGTACCCATTCTGAGAAGAAAAGTGACAGAATTTCGTCTTGTTTGATTGTCGCCCACTGCGTAAGCGTGATTCCCCGGTAGGGCAATACGTTCCAAGGCCCATCTCCGTGTATCAAGCTCAGCTGGTAAATTGCCCGAACAAAGCGCTCAGGGGCTGTTCCTTCAGCTACTGTCCATTCAGTGATTTGGTGTCCCTCAAGAATCTCGCGCAAGTCGGAGTCGGCAAATAGGTTAAGTGAATCTCCTATTACCGTCTTCCACGATGACCATCTACAATCTTCATCTACACTTTGCAGTGGAATGAAGACACGGACGACTTCGATTGAATTCGCAAGCGAAACTGAAGCGAATGTGTTAGTCATCTTGCACATCAAGAACCCAACTTACCGAATATGCGCCCAACCCAACCAGATGCCACACGGTATCATGGCGGTGATGGGCTTAGATGTTTCTCTCCGACAGTTCTTTTCACGCCGCGTTCTCTAATTCTGCTTGGCCTAACAGGCGCTTCAGGCGTGTGTTTTCCTCGCGCAGTCGCTGGGGTTATTTGCCTCGCTTTTGGTCATCGCCCCATACGTTGCCTGCCACCGATTCAGCGTTGCCTCGCTAGTCTCCAGCTGTGTGAGGATCTGAGCCGTGCTCGAACCTGATTTCTTTACCTCCCGAGCCTTATCAAGCTGACGAACAATCTGCTCGGGAGTGTGCTTACTGAGCTTCCCCGCCATCCAATCTCCCCACCCACAGGCAGGCTACCTTTAGACAACACTCAAGTCATGTGGACCTAAAAACCTGAGGCGCTCCAATGTGATGTTAAGGATGGTAGTGTAAATCGCGTCTCACGTGCACCAACTTAGTAAGCAATACAAGATTCTTTACAACTAAGGCAATGACGTCGCATGCCTGCACATCTACGGCGGATCAGGAAACGGACAGACTTGCCTGCCGCCAGCGCCGCTCCTAGATTCGGTATATGTCCACAACCGTCCGTTCTACGATTGCCCTCGGTGTCCGCGATGCGTTGCCTGTAGGCCTTGGCTACATTCCGCTGGGGATGGGCATGGGGATGACGCTGACCGGCGCCGGGCTGGATTGGTGGTGGGCGCCGATTTTTGCGTTGCTCATGTATGCCGGCTCGATGCAGTACCTCATTGTGCCGATGATAGTTGCCCGCGAGCCCTTGGCCGCTATCGCGCTTGCCACCGTCCTTATCCAGTTCCGTCACGTGTTCTACGGGATCAGCTTTCCGCTCCATCTGGTCAATAGCAAGCTCGCCAAGCTCTACTCGATTCATGCCCTGACCGACGAAGTCTACGCCGTCGTGGCATCCAAACCGCCCGACGTACTCACCGGCGAGCGGGTGTTATGGACGCAGATCTTTGCTCACGCCACGTGGATTACAGGTTGTACGCTCGGCGCGCTGATAGGCCTGAGCGTTCCGATTGACAACCGTATCCTGAGCTTTGTCCTCACCTCGCTCTTCATTGTGCTCATGACGGAGGCGTACCTAGCTAACCGGACGCGCCTCGATTTTGCGCTGGCGGCGATTATCGGCGTGGGCATGCTGGCCCTGCCCGATTCCATGTACTTGCCTGTCGCCCTGACCACTTTGACGGGGGCACTCCTCATAGCCTCGCGCCTCAATCCGACGACGCCGGCGGCGAGGCCGAAACGACGGGACGGCATGCCATGACCGGCTATATCATCGCGGTCATTGCCATCGTGTTCGCAATTACCTTTTCGTTGCGCGCTGCTCCCTTCGTTTTTCTGGCGAAGGTTCGTGATTCGAGGACCCTGGCCTACCTGGGCGCGTCCATGCCCGCGGGGGTCATGCTCATCCTTGTGATCTTCACTCTCCAGGATGTGACCTTTGCCAGCGCAGAATCGTGGATGCCGCCGGCCGCTGGTGTCATCACGACGCTCGGCGTTCACTTGGCCTTTCGCAAGGTGCTGGTTTCGCTGCTTGCCGGGACGGGCGTCTTCGCGCTCGTCCTGGCACTGGTCAGCTAGGCGGGCCGTGCGGGCGCAGGGTCCGCCGGGCCGCACCGGCCGGGCAGACCCGCACCGGCAGGGCGGACCCGCACCGACCCTAAGCTCGGCCGGCCGTAAGCGCCTCGATTGCGCGCTCGAGCATCGTCGGCCCGGACATCGTCAGCACCGACTCGGGGTGGAACTGGAAGCCGAGCGCCTTTCCATCGACGCTGCGTGCGGCCATCACCACGTCGCCGATCTGGCTCGGTGTGGTGGCCAGTGCCTCCATCTGTTCCGGCACGTGCGTGCAGCCCAACGAATGGTAGCGCGCAACGGGCACCGAGCGCCCGGGCTGATCGGGCAGGGTATCGGTGGCGAGTCCGGCGAAGATCGGGCTGGCCAGGCCGGCGTCGGTGAGCGTCATGGGGATCGCCCGCCCGTGCTCCGGTCCACATGGGCGCACCTGCCCGCCCCAGTGCTCGAGTAGCGCCTGGAAGCCCAGGCACACCCCGAGGATCGGGATGTCGCCGACCACAGTGTCGATGAGCTCCATCATCACGCCCGCCTCGCGCGGGTGACCCGGACCGGGGGAGAGGCAAATCATGTCCGGGGCGAGGGCGGTGATGGCGCCGACCGGCGTCGTGTTGCGCACCACCACGCACTGCCGGCCCGTTCCAGCAAACGCGTCCACGAGATTGTAGACGAAGGAATCTTGGTTATCGAGTAGGACGATCATCGTTCCACCTCCAGTTTCTTGCCCTGAGCTCGGGCGATAGCCTCTAGGACGGCGCGAGCTTTGTGCAGGGTCTCGTCCGCTTCCGACTGTGGGTTCGAATCGCGCACCACCCCCGCACCCGCCTGGACAGCCGCCACGCCGCCTGCCACGAACGCCGAGCGGATCACGATGCACGTGTCCATGGACCCGTCTCCGCGCAGGTAGCCGATTGCGCCTCCGTATGAGCCCCGCCGCCGCTTTTCCTGCGCGCGCAGCAGCTGGGCGGCCTTGATCTTCGGCGCTCCGGTCAGCGTGCCCATGTTCATGCAGGCGCGGTAGGCATCCAGGGCGTCCATTCCGTCGGCGAGCCTGGCAGTCACACGCGACACCAGGTGCATGACGTGCGAGTATCGGTCCACCTGCAACAGTGCTGCGACCTTGCGGGTGCCCGGCGTGGCTACCCGTGCTAGGTCGTTGCGCGCGAGGTCCACGAGCATTGTGTGCTCGGCCAGTTCTTTGGCGTCCGTGCGCATGTCGAGCTCGGCGCGGATGTCGAGCTCGTGGCTGATGTAGCCGTCCGCGTCGCGTCCGCGCGGGCGCGTGCCGGCGATCGGGTAGAGTTCGACCTCGCGGGTGGTCGCGTCGAATTTGAGGTTGGATTCGGGTGAGGCGCCGAACAGTTCGAAGGGTTTCCCGTCCCGGCCCAGACCCCGCTGGAAGAACATGTACGGGCTCGCGTTTGATTCCTTGAGCTTGGCGTAGGCCGCAGGCGCGTCCGGGCACGGTAACGTGAATGTCCGCGCCGGCACCGCCTGGTAGATGTCCCCGCGGTAGATCGCGTCCTTCATTTCGGCTACGATCTGCCGGTAGCCCGCGTCGCTGATGTCGGCCTGTGCCGCCACGACGCCGTCCGGACTGGTTGCGCCGGCGGCTTCGGGTGCGTTGGCGCCGGCTTCACCCCGGCCGGCCCGCGCAGCCCGTGCGGCTTCGCACGCCGCCTGGGAGTGTTCGAGGGCGGCGGCCATCTCGTCCACGTTCGAGCCGGAGCCGGCGGCGTCAACCTGGATGAGCTCGGCGCTGCGGGCGGTGTGGTCGACGAGAAGCACGACCTCGCCGAGGACGAACTGGTAATCGGGGCACGTGTTCGTTGAATCGGCCACGCCCGGCAGGTCCTCAAAGGTGGCCACGTAGTCGTATGCGAAGGTGCCGCCCACCCACGGCTCGGCATCGCCAAAGTCGAGGGCGAGCAACCGGCGCAGCGGCTCAACCGTGGAAGTGGCCAGTAGCCGGGCCCGTTCGTCGACGTCGGTGGAGGCCTCGAAAGTAGCGACGTTGCCTTCCACGTGGGCCTGGCCGGCGAGTTCCTCCAGCACCTTCGTGGCGATGGCGCGCCCGGAGCTAGTGAGCGGCTCGAGCGTAACCGACTGACCCTCGCACGTGACACGCACCGAGGCGCGTAGGATCGCGATGGAGGTCAGCCCCTGGCGCGTCTCGATGTCCGCGGACTCGAGGAGCATGAGCGTGGATGGGTCGTAGCCGGAGTCGCGCGCATCGAGGTAGGGGATGAGCGCCGCCACGTCGTCGACGTAGGGTACCTGCCTGCGGAAGATCTTCATGTCTGCCCTTTCTGCTGGCGAAGGCTACAAAAAAGGCTCGTAGCTTTCGCACGAGCCTCGGGGTCAGCAATGGAAGGCTCGTCTAGAGCCACCACCACTGACCGTTGTTCATGGGAACAATGTAGCAGGCTAAGTCGCTGCGGCGCTCGATGAGTCCACGATGTAATTCGCACGATCTAGCGTGCATGCTGGCCGTTATCCGCTCTCGAACGAATTCTGGATAGCCCGACACGCTCACGCCGCTGTGCTACCCGTTGATGATGTCCAGCGAGACCCCGCGGCGGAGCAGAATCCGCTTGCGCACCACCCAGACGACGCCCAGAATCGCCAACCACACCGGGGTCAGCAGAGTTGGGACGCGGGTGGTCGGGAAGTAGACCAGCACGCAGCCGATGAAGACGATGAAGGCCAGCGCCAGCCACGGGGTCACCGCCGCGAAGTGGAGCTTAAACTCGGAGGCGTCGTGTTCGGCGCGGTGATTCTTGCGGTAGCGGATGTAGGAGACGAGGATGAGCGCCCAGATGAAAAGGATCAGCGTGGTGGCCACCGCGGCGATGAGCTCAAATCCTTTCAGCACGCTGCCGCCCACGAACAGGATCGGCAGGTAGATCAAGATGAGCAGGCCGATGAACAAAAGCGCCCGGCGTGGCACCCGGTGGACTGACAACTGGCCGAAGAGCCGTGGCGCCTGATGCGATTTGGCCAGCCCGTACATCATGCGCGAGGAGGAGAAGATGCCCGAGTTTGACGACGACGCCGCCGAGGTCAGCACCACGAAGTTCATCACCGACGCCGCAGCGCCCAGGCCGACCATCGCGAAGACGGAGACGAAGGGCGAGGTTGCGGGGTTGATGGCGTCCCACGGGGTGATTGCCATGATCACGGCCAGCGCCCCCACGTAGAACACGGCGATGCGGAAGGGGACCTGGTTGATCGCGCGGGGGATCGTGCGGGTGGGATCCTTCGTCTCTGCTGCGGTGGTACCGATGAGTTCGGTGCCGATGAAGGAGTAGATCGCGATCGAGAACGCGCCGAGGAATCCGGAGGCGCCGGTGGGGAAGAACCCGCCGTGGTCCCACAGGTGCGCAAACGACGCTGGCTCGCCTGTCGGCCCGGTAAACCCGCTCGCCACCATGACCACACCCACCGCGATGAGCGCCAGGATCGCGGCGATCTTGATGATCGCGAACCAGAATTCGACCTCGCCGAAAAGCTTGACCGTCAGCAGGTTGATGACCACCAGCAACGCCAGCAACGCCAGCGTGACGAATGCGGAGACGGTGATGTTCTTAATCCAGAAGTCGAAGTAGCCGGTGATGACGATCATATCGCCGATCGCGATCACCACCCACAAGAACCAGTACGTCCAACCCGTCACGAACCCGGCCCACGGCCCGATGAGGTGGTGGGCGAAGTCCTGGAAGGACTTGTATTCGAGGTTGTGGAGGAGGATCTCTCCCATCGCGCGCATGATGAGGAAGAGCACGAGGCCCAGGATCACGTAGACGAGGATGATCGACGGGCCGGCCGAGTGGATCGTCGAGCCGGACCCCATGAACAGCCCCGTACCGATCGCGCCCCCAAGCGCGATGAGCTGGATGTTGCGATTCGACAGCCCGCGGTGGAGCGTCTCTTGTTCTTGGTGATCCTCGGCTGGCATGCGTCTCCTTTCGATTCCGCGCAAGTCTATGCCGAAAATCGCGGACGACGCCGCAACTTGGCGTGCCAGAAAGGTCACGTTTGTGCGTAGAAGGGGCAAAGAAAGGTGGCGGCCACAGCGAGCCGCCACCTTGAGGGACTTAAGCCTTAGAAGGCCGGGGTCACCTCACCGTTGGGGTAGGTATCCTTGATGAACTGGGCCACCTCGTCGGAGTGGAGCAGCTCGTCGAGCTTCTTGATCGCGTCCGCCTTGTCGGAGCCGGTCTTCCACGCCAACACGTTGGCGTAGGGGTTGTTCTCGCCGGACTCGAGCGCGAGCGCGTCCTTCGACGGAACCAGACCCGCCTCGAGGGCGAAGTTTCCGTTGATAATGGCCAGGTCGACGTCGGGGAGCTGGACCGGGATGGCCGGGGCCTCCGACTCGCGGATCTCAAGGTTCTTCGGGTTGTCCTTGATGTCGTAGATCGTGGGGTTCTCCACGTCCTTCAGGGCGATCAGGCCCTCCGCCTCGAGCAGCTTGAGGCCGCGGGCCTGGTTGGAGGGGTCGTTCGTGACGAGCACGACGCCGCCGTCGGCCACGTCCTGCAACGAGGTGACCTTATTCGAGTAGATGCCGAAAGGCTCGATGTGGATGCCCGCGCCGTGCTCGAAGGCGTAGCCGCGGTCCGCGATCTGGGCTTCGAGGTAGGGCAGGTGCTGGAAGAAGTTGGCATCCAGCGCGCCGGCGTCGAGGTCGACGTTCGGCTGAACGTAGTCCGTGTACTCCTTGATCTCCAGCTTCAGGCCCGCGTCCTGTGCGAGATTGTCGGCCACGAACTGCAGAATCGGGGCGTGTGGGACCGGGGAGGCGCCGACCACCAGGGTGGTCAGGCTATCGGAGGAAGTGGGCGAGGCCGACTTGGTGGTCTCGGATGAGCCGTTGTCGGAGGAGCAGGCGGTTAGTGCGAGGGCCGCTGAGGCGAGAAGTGCGAAAATCTTGCGCATGATAAATCCTTGTTCACAGTGTACGAAAAATGAAGGCTAAGACTTGAAGGTGGTCCCGGATGGCTGCGCCTTAGCGGTGGTCAACCATCCGGCTCAGCATGTCGCCAAGCCACTGGATCATCTGCACCATGAGCAAAATGAGGGCGACGACGATGACAATCACGTCGAACTGGTAGCGCTGGTAGCCCTGGTTAATCGCGAGCGCGCCGAGGCCTCCGCCTCCGACGGCGCCGGCCATCGCCGAATATCCCACGATTGTGATGACGAGGATGGTCACCGAGTTGATGATCGAGGGCAGGGCCTCGCGCACCAGCACGTCCCACATGATGCGCACGGCCGGCGCGCCCGTCATCTGCGCGGCCTCGACTTTGCCCGGCTCGACAGCGAGCACGTTGGACTCGACCATGCGGGCGAAGTAGGGGATCGCGGATACCGCGAGCGCGATGGTGAAGGCCGGCCAGCCGGTGGCCTTGAGGAAGGGAAGATTAATGCCTCGGATGAGGAACAGGACGATGATGGCCAAGATGATGAACGGGATCGCACGGCCCAGGTTGACGATGGCGCCGATGATCTTGTTCGTGGTGGGTGCGGCGATCATTCCGCCCTTGCGGGTCTCGGCAAGGATCAGGCCGATGGGCAGGCCGACGATGACGGTCAGGAGCGAGGAGAGCCCCACCATGTAGACCGTCTCAAGGACGGCGGGCCACAGGCCGCGCTCAATTGCCGGGTTGGCGAACCACGATCCGCTGGTTGCGAGGAAGATGTTCATGCGCGCACCTCCGCGTGAATGCCGTCGGCTGCGAAGGCGTCAAGGGCGCGGGCGACCCTGTGTTCAGGGAGGGCTAGCGCCAGCCGGCCTACCTGCATCTGGCCCACCGACTCGAACAGGCCGGCCGAGATGTCGGCCCCGAGCTCTGCCACACGGGACATGACTGTGGACCCTGTGGGGATACCGGGGTGGGAGGTGAAGTAGATGTCGATGAGCGTGTCGGTCCCGACGCACTCGGGATCCACCTCGGGCAGTGGGATGAGCTTCTTGGCCAGGCGCGATTCGGGATCCGAAAGCGCGCGTTCTATCGAGCTTGACTCGACGATGCGACCCGCGTCCAGCAGGGTGGCAGAGGTGCAGATCTTACGCACGACGCCCATCTCGTGCGTGATGACGAGGATCGTGACCCCGAGCTGCTCGCGCACGTTCTTGAGAAGGTCCAGGATCTGGTCGGTGGTCTCCATGTCGAGCGCTGAGGTCGGCTCGTCCGCCAGCACCACGGAGGGGCGGATTGCGAGCGCCCGCGCGATCCCGACGCGCTGGCGCTGGCCGCCCGACATCTGGGCGGGGTAGGAGGCGCCGCGATCCGAGAGGCCGACGAGCTCGAGGAGTTCGGCCACTCGCGCCTCGCGCTCGGCCCTCGGAGTGCCCGAGACCTTCAGGGGGTAGGCGACGTTTTCAGCGGCCGTGCGGGCCTCGAACAGGTTCGCACCCTGGAAGACCATGCCAATCCGGCGTCGTTCGGCGCGAAGAGGGCGGCCGGAGAGGGTGGTGAGGTCCTTGCCATCGACGAGGATGGATCCGGAGGTCGGCTTCTCGAGGGCGGTCAGGCAACGGATGAGCGTGGACTTGCCCGCACCGGATTCGCCGACGATGCCGTGGATCTCGCCGTCCATGATCGTGAGCGAAAGGTCCTCGAGTGCCACGACGGACTCCGCTCCCTTACGGGGGTACACCTTGGTGACCCCTTTAAGCTCGATCATGATTCTCCTTCGCTGCCCCGGCGTTAGCGTAGCGGTAAACGGCCGGGTTAGTACAGTGACCAGTAAACACTCCGATGTGGGAAGCCGCAAAAGCATCTCATGATTCAGCGCAAGTGTAGGCAAGGTCACGGGCTAGGTAGAGTTTATCGGGACAGTACGAGGCAGTGCCCGGGACGGTGGGTCCCGGGCACTGCCTCGCTTGCGCGGCCGAACTACAGTCCGGGGCGCTTACCGATTGTCACCGACACCTTCTGGGAGCCAGCGAAGAAGTCATTGCCTTTGTCGTCGACCACGATGAAGGCGGGGAAATCCTCGACCTCGATCTTCCACACGGCCTCCATGCCCAGCTCGGGGTATTCGAGCAGCTCAACGTGCTTGATGCAGTCCTCGGCAAGCTGAGCCGCCGGGCCACCGATCGAGCCGAGGTAGAAGCCGCCGTACTTCTTGCAGGCGTCCGTCACCTGCTGCGAGCGGTTCCCCTTCGCCAGCATGATCATCGACCCGCCCTCGGCCTGGAAGGGGGCAACATAGGGGTCCATGCGTCCCGCCGTCGTCGGACCGAAGGAACCGGACGGCTTGCCCTCCGGCGTCTTGGCCGGCCCCGCGTAGTAGACCGGGTGATCCTTGAGGTACTGGGGCATGCCCTCGCCACGGTTGAGCCGCTCCTGGATCTTGGCGTGGGCGATGTCGCGGGCGACGATGATCGTGCCCGTCAGCGACAGGCGAGTCTTGACAGGGTACTTCGTCAACTCCGCGAGCACGTCCTTCATCGGCTGGTTGAGGTCGATCTTGACCACGTCGTCGCCCTCGCCGTGGCCGATCTCCACGTCCGTCTCGGCCGGGTAGAACTGGCCCGGGTTGAACTCGAGCTGCTCGACGAACACGCCCTCGGGCGTGATCTTGCCCTTGGCCTGCCGGTCCGCGGAGCAGGACACCGCGATCGCCACAGGCAGCGAGGCGCCGTGGCGGGGGAGGCGGACCACCCGCACGTCGTGGCAGAAGTACTTGCCACCGAACTGGGCGCCGATCCCGATCTTGCGGGTCAGCTCGAGCACCTGCTCCTCCAGCTCAAGGTCGCGGAAGCCGTAGCCCTCCTCGCCGCCGTGGGTGGGCAGCTCGTCGAGATACTTGGCGGAGGCGTACTTCGCCGTCTTCAGCGCGTACTCCGCCGACGTTCCCCCGATCACGATCGCGAGGTGGTAGGGCGGGCAGGCCGCGGTGCCGAGCGAACGGATCTTGCCCTCGAGGAAGGGCATCATCGAGTCCGGGTTCAGCAGCGCCTTCGTCTCCTGGTAGAGGTAGGACTTGTTGGCCGAGCCCCCGCCCTTTGACATGAACAGGAAATGGTATTCGTTCTCGTGCCCGGGCGCCGTGTCCGCATACAGCTCGATCTGCGCGGGCAGATTCGTGCCGGTGTTCTTCTCTTCGTACATGGTCAGGGGCGCGTTTTGGGAGTAGCGAAGGTTGTACTTGCCGTAGGTGTTTTGCACGCCGCGGCTGAGTGCTCGTTCGTCGACGCCGGGGGTCAGCACGCGCTGGCCACGCTCACCCTTGATGATCGCCGTGCCCGTATCCTGGCACATCGGCAGTACGCCCTCGGCGGCGATGAGCGCGTTGCGCAGGAGGGTCTTGGCCACGAAGCGGTCATTGGGGGAAGCTTCCGGATCCTCAAGGATCTTCTCCACCTGCTTTAGGTGCGCGGTACGCAGGTAGAAGTTGATGTCGTGGAAGGCGGTTTCGGCCAGCAGCTCCAGTGCCGACTCGTCCACCTTGAGAAACGTCATCCCGTCTGGGCCTTCCACCGTCTCCACACCCTCGGTGGTCACCAGCCGATACTCGGTCTTGTCCGGCCCCACCGGGAGCATGTCCCTGTACTTGATATCGTCCATTACTATTTCTCTCTACTAGGTGTTAACCCCTCGCATTAAAGGATATGAGCAGCGGCGCTGGTTGCGCGGGCTTAATGGCCTAACGCAACGGCACAATCACGAAATTGACGGCATTTTGTTGCCGGAGGTTACCATGGAAGACGTGAACGAAGAATCCCAACTCCAACGCGGCCTTACTTCCGGCCAGGTTGCCATGATCGCCCTGTCTGGGGCGCTCGGCACCGGCCTCTTCCTCGGATCGGGCTCGGTCATCTCGTATGCCGGCCCCGCCACCGTCATCTCTTACGCTCTCGCGGGCAGCCTCGCCCTGGCGATCGTGTGGGCGCTGGCAGAGATGGTCACCGTCCACCCCGTCCCAGGCGGGCACGGCACGGTGGCAGCAGCCTACCTCGGCCGCTTCGGCGGGTTTGTGACGCGCTGGAACTTCGCGATCACGATGATGGTGGCGGTGGGCGCTGAGGTGGTGGCTTCGGCGACGTACCTCACCTACTGGTTCCCAAGCCTGCCCCTGTGGCTGGGCACAATCCTGTGCTCGGTGTTCATCGGCGCCCTCAACATGTTCTCCGTTCACCTCTACGGATCGTCCGAGTATTGGTTTTCCATGATCAAAGTGGTGGCGATCGTCGTCTTCATTCTGCTTGGCCTTGCCGTGGTAGCCGGCCTTGGCGGTCACGACGCCGTCGGCGCCCGCTACCTTACCGAGGGCGGCTTCCTGCCCAAGGGTGTGACCGGAATGCTGGCAGCCGCCTGCATGGCTGTCTTCGCCTTCGGCGGCATCGAGAACGTCTCGGTAGGGGCGGCCGAGTCCGCCAACCCGGCCCGCGACATCCCTCGCGCCGCCCACACCATGATCTGGCGCCTACTCATCTTCTACGTGGGAGCGATCCTCGTGGTCCTCATGCTCCAGCCGTGGACTGAGACGGCCGCCGTTGCCGGAACCGTGGAACAGTCACCCTTCGTCAAGGTCCTGGAGATCACGGGCGTGGCCGGCGCATCGCACGTCATGAACGCCGTGCTCATCGTCGCCGCGCTTTCCGCGGCCAATGGCTGCCTGTACTCCTCGAGCCGCATGTTCCACGCGCTTGCCGTCGACCATGAGGCTCCCCGCTTCGCCAGCCGGACCAACGCCAAGGGCGCCCCGCGCGGCGCCGTCGCCCTTGCCATGTGCGGGATGGCGCTCGCCGCCGCGCTCGCGATCCTCAGTCCTGGCAATGTCTTCATGTGGCTGTACGGCATGGCCACCATCGGCATCCTCGTGACCTGGGTGATGGTGATGAGCACCCACCTCGTCTTCCGCCGCAAGCGCGCACGGGCCGGTCTGCCCCTGCCCGTCAACCGGCTGTGGGGGAGCCCGGTGACGAACGTCGTGGTCCTCGCCGCGAGCGTGGCGATCTTCGTCTCGCTCTACTGGCTTATGCCAATCGCCTGGTACGCCGGCGTGCCCTACATCCTCGCCCTGTCCGGGGGTTACTGGCTACTCTCGCGTTCGCGGGAGCTACCCGAGCCGCGCGATCTCCTCGCGGAGTCATTGGCCCAGGCCGAAGCGACGCCTGAGAACAGATAGCGTCTTTTTCTGGCGCCCTTGGACGCGTGGCTCGTGGGCGCGGAACCGGTCGCTAGGATGAGTCAGTGATTACCGAACGGCCCCTGTGGCAGCGCTGGATGTGGTTCCTCATCGGGGTGGCGATGGGGGCGCTCGGCATCGCCGTCGTGACGAAATCTGCCCTGGGAACGACGCCGATCTCCGCCCTGCCGCTCGTCTTCTCCTACCGATTCGCCCCCACGTTTGGCGTGTTCACCTTCGTCATGAACATGGCCTTCATCCTGGTGCAGGCGGCGATCTATCGGAAGGAGTGGAGGGCCTTCCAGTGGCTCCAGATCCTGATCAACTTCCTGTTCTCGGCGTTCATCGACCTGTGGATGGTGGCCCTGACCCGGCTCGAACCCGAGCACCTGGCCTGGCGCTGCGTTTTGCTCGCAATCGGGTGTGCGATCCTGGGCTTGGGCATTTCGATCCAGGTAGCTCCGGGCATCCTGACAGTGCCGGGGGAGGGCATTGTGAAGGCGGTTGGGTGGCGGACCAAGATCCGCTTCGGGACGGTGAAGATCGTCTTTGATACCACACTGGTGGTGCTGGCCGGGATCTCATCGCTCGTCTTCTTCGGCTATCTGTCGGGGATCGGGGTTGGCACGGTGGTGTCGATGTTCGCCGTCGGGCTGGTGGTCAACTGGTGCAACGGACATATCGGTTGGCTGAAGACGCTCGGGGCGTGAACCGGCCGGGTGCGGTGCCGGATCCCATCATCTGTTCCTTGGCAGACGGGGGAGACTCTCACCCGGCTCGGCCTGCACCTGCGCCCGCAATACCCACTCGTAGCTGAGCCACGTGGAGGCGTTCAACGGCGACAACCCGTATATCCTGTCCTCGCTGAGTTTCCCCACCGGCCCACGAGACGTGGTTTTGTCCGCCGTGGCGGGCGGCACATCGCTAGACTTGAAGGTGCACACCGTTGAGTGAAAGAGGTAGTCATGGTTGCGCTGTGCCTGGGGGAAGCCCTCGTTGATTTGATCGAACGCGTCAGCGATCCGGGCAACGTGCTGGAGCGGGCAGGAGGCAGCCCCTTCAACGTGGCTTGCGGCTTGGCCCGCCTCGAGCACGAGACGATGCTGGGTAGCTGGTGGGCTAGGGACGCCCACGGCGCACTCATCGAGGAGGGCTTGGCCAACGCAGGCGTCGCGATCATGCCAGCTAGCGACGGCGCGAGCCGCACCACCACGGCACACGCCACCCTGGACGAGCACTCCAACGCCACCTACACCTTCGACATCGAATGGCGCCTGCCCGCCGGGGCGACCGATCAGCGCGCCGACCACATCCACGTGGGTAGCTTCGGAGCCACCGAGGAGCCGGGGGCGAGCGACGTGCGCGCGGTGCTGGAAGCCAACCCGCAGGCGAGCGTCTCCTACGACCCGAACGTCCGCCCGGCGATCATGGCCGAGCCGGCGGTGACCGTCCCGCTCATCGAGGACATTATCGCCCGCTCCACCGTGGTCAAGGCTTCGGATGAGGATGTGGCCTGGATGTATGGCGAGGGAGCCGAAACCGAGGAGGGCCTCGACGGGGTCCTCACCCGCTGGATGGAACTCGGCCCGCAGCTCGTGGTCGTCACCCGTGGCAAGGAGGGCGCGATGGGCAAGTGGGCCGGCGGTAAGGTAAGCGTCCCCACCTGGGGCACGGAGTGCGTGGACACCGTCGGCGCCGGCGATTCCTTCATGGCCGGCCTTATCTCGGGCCTGCTCGACGCCGGCCTGCTCGGTCGCGACCGGGCCCGGCTTGTCGAGGCAGAGGTCGACGTCGTGCGCGCGATCCTGGAGCGCGCCTCTAAGAACGCCGGGATCACCGTGGCCCATGCCGGGGCCTACGCCCCCACGCGCACCGAGCTCAACGCCTGAGCCGACGGGCTGGCCACGCCCGCAGCGCCCACACCAGCGCGAAGACGCCCGTCAGGATGAGGACGATCGCCGCGCCCGTGGGCAGGTCCCACACCCACGACGCCCAGATGCCGAAGAACGCTCCCGTCGCCCCGATGGCGGGCGCGATCAGCATCATGGGCAGGAGCCGGTCCGTGATGAGGCGGGCGGTCGCGGCTGGCGTGATCAGCAGGGCGAGCACCAGAATGTTGCCCACGATCTGCACGCTCATGACCACCGCGGCGGCGATCGTCAGATAGAGGACCACGTCGACGGCGCCGGTGCGGATCCCGAGCGAGGAAGCGTAGGCGCGGTCGAGAGAGACGATGACGAGTTTCTTGTGGGAGAGCGCCAGGGCGGCGAGGATTGCGGCCGCGCCGAACGCGATGGCGGTGAGATCCCCAGGCTGGACGCCGGTGAGCGAACCGAAGAGGATCGACTCCAGTGACCCCGTGTAGGTGGGGATGTGGGCCATGATGACCAGGCCGAGCGCGAAGGCGGCGGCGAAGAAGATCCCGATCACCGAATCCTCACCCACCTTCCTGTTCTGAGCGAAGGCAGCGATGAGGAGAGTGACGACGACGCCTGCTACCGCCCCGCCGAGCAGCACCGAGCCGCCGACGGCGAAGGCCAGCGCAATTCCAGGGAAGACGGCGTGGGAGAGCGCGTCGCCGATAAAACTCATCCCGCGCAGGACGGTGTGAACGCCGACGGCGCCGCAGATGATGGCCGACAAGATGGCCACCAGCATCGCCCGTTGGAGGAAGGCGAGCTGTGGGTTGGCGAGGTCGGCGAGGAAGTCGATAAGGCTCATGTCAGTCCAATGGTTCGAAGCAGGGCGGAGTTCCGGCGCACCGCAAAGGTCTCCATCCAGATCTGCGGATCACGTAGGTTGTCCGGGGTGTCGACGGCGCGGATCGTGCCCGCCAGCAACGCGATCCGGTCGGCCATCCCGACGGCCTGGGTGAGGTCGTGGGTGGACATGAGGATTGCCACCCCGGCCCTCGATAGCGAGGTGAACAGGTCGGTCAGGGAGTCCTGGGTGGGGTGGTCGAGGCCGGTGAACGGCTCATCTAGTAGGAGCACCCTCGGCCCGGGTGCGAGCGCACGGGCAATGAGCACGCGTTGCTTCTGCCCGCCGGAGAGCTCATCTAGCGTGCGCTCGCGAAGGTCGATCATCCCCACCATCTCCAGCGCGTCATAGACGGCCCGCCAATGCTCGGCCTTCGCCCACTGCCACGGGCGCATGCGCGCGAGGATGGAGGTCATGACCGTTTCCTGGACGGAGATCGGGTAGTTCCAGGCGATGTCGTGGCGCTGGGGCACATAGCCGGGAGCGCCGCTACGCTCGATCGTGCCGCGGGCGGTGGGGATGAGCCCCATGATGGCGCGCATGAGCGTGGTCTTGCCCGCGCCGTTCGGGCCGAGCAGCCCCATGATCTCGCCGGGTTCAACGGCGAGCGATACGTCCGTCAGGATCGTCCGGCCCGACAGGCACACGTCGACGTCGCGCAGGGTTAGGACGCTCACTTGTCCTCCAGCGCGCGAGACTGCGCGGCGCTTGTCCGCCGGCGAAGGACCACGAAGAAGACGACGGCTACGAGAGCGAGGGCCGCGATAGCGATGGCGACGACGCCGGTGGACGTCCCGTGTGCGCCCTGCTCGGTTGCCGCGGAGTCCGAGGTGGGGGTCTGCGTGGTCGCGGTGGCACCAGCTTCGCCCGTCGGAGTTGAATCCTGCGCGGGCTGGGCGGCGGCGATGGCCGCCCACGCGTCGTCGACGCTCGTGTCTGAGCCGACGGCGACGTTGACGTATGCCGTGGCGCCGACCGTCTTGCCGTCGTTGAGAGTTGCGGTATAGGAAAGCCGCACGCGGTGCACGCCCGGCTCGGTGAAAGCCCAGTTCACGTGCGTGTGCGTGTTGAGTTCCACGGAGATGGGCTGCGAGAGCGCCTTCGTCGAATCCCACAGCACCTCGGGGCCCTGGAAGTTGCCAGCCTGGACGAACGCGGTGAAGGTTCCCGGGCCCTCGTGCCCCTCGAATACGATGCTGACCGTGCCGTTGACCTGGTCGATCACCGCAGGATCCTGCGTGTTCCAGCCCAGCCAGGGCACGCCCGCGATCTCCTGTTGCGGAATCACCCAGGCCTGGGACCCGCCCACGAACTCGTATCCTTCGGGTACGTCGAGGCGGGCGGCGTCGGCGACGCGGTAGACGACGTCGTCGGTGCGGCGCCACGTGGGGGAGGCGGCGGTGTCGTCGCGGGCGAGGACCTGCCACTGGCCGTCGATGATGCGCGGGCCCATGTCCACGTGCCCGGCATCGATAACGGTGCGCTGTCCGGCGGGTGCGACGGCTTCGTCGGCGTCGACGCGCTGGGTAAGAGCGGGGTCGACGGCGGTGGAGCCGGTGGCGTCGTCGGTGGTGGCAAGCGCGGGCGTGGCCACGGCCGAAGCGGCGAGGGCGATCAGCGCGGTGAGTGCGGTCAGTCGTTTCATGTTCATCCTTCAAACTTCCATGCCGGATACGAGGTCGGATCCAGGCACGACTTCATGGTGGTGGTGTTGTCTACGACGAGGTCGATGTAGGTGGGGGCCTCCGGCGTGAGCGAATCGGAGGACAGGGAGCACACGGAGATACCCAGCCCGTCCGCGATCGACGTCAGCTCGCCCGCGCCCGAGCGCGTGGAGGCCTCGGTGAAGACGGCCGGCACGTGCAGGTCGCGTAGCGTGGCGGTGAGCAGGGCCAGCGCCCCGGCCGAAGGCTCGAGCGACGGGTTCGCGGAGGCGAAACCCGTGATGGTCAGGCCGTAGGCGTTAGCCAGATACCCGTAGGCGTCGTGGGCGGTGACGAGGCGCCGGTTTGCGCCCGGAATCGTCGCCAGCACCTGAGAGGCCCACGAGTCGAGTCGCTCGAGCTTGGCGATATATGCCGAGGCGTTGGCTGCGAAGACGTCGGCGTGTGCGGGGTCGACGGCGCTGAGCCGGTCGCGGATGACCTCCACATAGGCAATCGCGTTGGAAACGTCGAGCCACATGTGCGGGTCGATCTCGCCGTGGACGTGCTTGCCGATCACGGCCTGCGCGAGCACCCACGCGTCCTGACCGGCCTTGCCGAGGAAGCGCCACTGCGGGTCGGCCGGCACCTGCGTGCGGGTCGCGTGTGGAACCGCGACGACGACGTCGGCCGGTTGGCGTTCGAAACTGCGGCCCTTGTCCTCCCCGTGCAACGTCAGGTCGCCGCTGGCATAGAGGTCCACGTGGCCGGAAGTAAGAGCACTCGGCCCCGGATCGACGCCGACGGCGAACTCGATCGTCGCCTCGGTCGGGCCTGCGGGAGCCTCCATGTCGGCGTCGGGAACGGCCTCGATCGTGAGGCGGTAGCGGCCGGGCGCGGTGAAGCCCCAGGACATGTGGGTGTGCGAGCCGGCGGGAAGGGCGAGCTCGTCGCCATCCAGGCCATTGGAGCTGTCGAGCCAGATGGAGGGTTGGCCGAAGACGCCGGTGGTGAAGGCCGATATGTTACCCGGGCCCTCAAATGCGGTGGCGCGGAAGGTGACGGTTCCAGGGTCGGAGTAGCGGCCCGCGACCCGCAGCCCGAGCCAGACGGTGTCGAGCGCCTGATCCTCAACGAGCGGGATGTGGTAGCCACCGAAGGCCACCGACTCCTCCCCAAGCGCCACGTTTGGTGCCCCGTCAGGCAGGTTCGCCTCGACCATTGAGCGAATTGAGGCGTTCTCCAGCAGCAGCCCGTTAGAAAACGCGGCCTTCGCCCGAGTTACGTGACGCAGCATCGACAGCGGCGGCTCGTAGGTGTGGGGATCGGAGGAGGGCGGAACGAGGGAGACGACGTCGATGGCGTCGCCGGCCACGTTGCGCACCAAGTCGGCCACGACCGGGGTGGTGGCGACCACCCCGGCCGTTTCCTCTACGGGTGTGGCGCAGCCGGCCAGCGCGAGGCTGACCAGGAGAGCCAGGGAGCGGGCGAGCCCGCCCCGGTTACGCGTGGCGCCTGCGAACAACCAGTGCACCGCCGATGCCGATGAGAACGACGGCAAAGGCCGCCAAGGTGGACACTGTGGCGCCCGCGTGGCTGAGCGCGGTGGTCTGGCCGGCCGCCACGTTCTTGCCTTCCGCCTGGAGCTGGGCGATCTGCTCGGCCGAGAGCTGGCAGTCGGCGCCGGACGGCGTCTTGCCCACCCACTCGGTCTTGATGTACTTATCGCCCTTCTTCTCCACTCCTGCGGGAAGGCCGCTATCGCCGCTCGCGCCGCCGAACCAGCGCTCACCGACCACCTGGCCGAGGTTGCCCGAGGAGAAGACCGCGAGCTCACCTGGACCGGTGACGTTTGACAGCGACCACGTCACCGCGCCGGTGGTTCCGGAAACGATGGAGGGGTGCTGCGTGTTGGCGCCCACCCACGGCACGCCGGGGACGGAGGCCGAGGAGATCATCCAGATCTGCGAGCCCTGCGGAGCGATGAATTCCAGTCCCGCGGGGGCGGTGGCCTTCGAGGCGTCGCCCAGGCCGAAGACGAGCGAGCCCGGATCGACCCACTTCGCCGGCTGGGTGCGGTCATCCTTCACCTTGAGCATGAGCTTGTCGCCCTCGAGAACCGAACCGACGTCAAAATGGCCCGAGTTCGCGTTTCCAGAACCGCCCACGTTGAACGTGAGGGTGCCCGTGGCCTGCGCGCGCTTGCCGCTCTTGAGCTGTGCGGTCTGGGTGATCGTCACCTTGTAGGTGCCGGGCTTGGTGAATACCCAATTCGGATGGACGTGCGTGTTCGCCGCCACGGTGTAGGAGCCACCCGCGGCCTTCGCCTCCGGGCCCGAGACCTCGGTCTCGATCGGGGTGGGGATGCACTGCTCGACCTGCGCCTCGCCGCCGCCCGTGATCAGCTGCGGGACGGCCGGGCCGGTCCCGGTCGCGCCCGGCGTGCTCGGAACCGTCGGGGTTCCGGCGGGCTTCTTCGCCTCGGAGGGAGCCTTGCCCTCGGGCGACGGCGTCGCGTCCGGCGTCTTGTCGTCCTTCGGTTCGCCCTGGTTGGTGTCCGGCGCCGGCGCGCCCTGGTCGGCGCCCGCGTTCTTATCCTTGACCACGATGCGGATCTTGCCCGAATCGGAGGTGATGGCCGTGCCGTCCTTGTCGGTAGCGGCCACCTGAAGACCGAACTCGTACGTGCCCGGCTTGGTGAAGACCCAGTTGGCGTGCACGTGCGCCGGGAGCGTGTTGACGATCGTCGTCGTCTTGGAGGAGTCGAGCAGCAAGTCCTGCAATCCGCTCAGGCCGGATGTGAAGGCCCAGGCATGAGCGCCCTCGGGCGCCGATATCGGCGTGAGGGTCATGGTGGTGCCAGCCGGGAAGGTATCCGTGGGCAGGCGCTCGGTGGAGAAGCCCGGCCAGACCAGGCCCTTGACCTGCGACTGCGGCAGGATGTAGAGCGGCGTGCCGGATTTGCCGAGGAAGTCGTAGGTCTCATCGCCGAAGATGCGCTGGGAGCGCTCGCGCTTGGCGACCGTGGCCTCCAGCGTCACGGAGTCGGGATCGCGCACGACGCCGTGCTGTTCGATGGTGCGCGAATCGTCGCCGACGATGATGCGCAGCGAGCCGTCCGGCATGAGGATCGGACCGTAATCGATGTGGCCATCCTTGATCGTCACCTCGTCGGTGTTGATGGCCTCGGCCTTGCTCTCCTCGGCCTCACCGGTCGGCTGATCCGAGGGATCGGTGCCGGGGGTGGTGTCGGGCTTGTCGGGAGCCGGCGTCGTGTCGGGGTTCGGCTTCTCGGGGGTGTCCGGCTTTGGAGCGGGGGTGGAGCCTGACGCCGGCGCGAAGGTCGCGGAGTTGGTGAACTCGGGGCTACCTTCCACGTCGAGCGTGGTCCTGGCCGCCTCGTACTGGGTGGCCGGGGTCAGCTCCCAGTGGGCCTGGGTGGTGTCGCACCACTCGTCCACGAAGTTCTTGGAGACGCTCATCGACCGCGAGGAACGGGTGGAGGTGAAGTTGATCGGGCATTCCTCGGCGGCGGTGTTGACATCCGCACCGAACCCGCCGACCACGCCGAACTCGAGGTTCGGATCCTCCGGAGTTGCGGTGATCACGTAGTTCTCACCATCGAGCACGCTCGACATCGTCACCTTGGTGGAGGTAATCGGCGTCGGGGTGAGGTTCTTCGCCGGGACGTTCGCCTGCGTTGGGGTGGGGAACTGGCCGGCCTCCGACGTCGCCGCGGCCTGCGCACCCAGCTGGTAGGTAACCGGGGCGGTGATCCAGCGCGGGGCGGGAGAACCGGCGTCGGGAACGTAGACGGCCTGGAAGTTGGCCTGCTGCGAACCGATCATCTCGGTCCACGCCGCCGAGCCACCGGTGAGCGGCTGCTCAGCCAGGTAATACCCGTCGATGTAGAAGGCAACGTGGCCGGTGGCGGCTGGGTCGCCAGTATCGAAGGTGAGGGTGGTCATCGGCTCGTCACCACCAGCCGGCGCGAGCGTCAGCTTGGGCGCAAACGACTGGGAGGTGCCCGACTCCTGTGAGGCGTTGTAAGCGCCGACGACGTCGCCCAACGTGGCCTTGCGTGGATCCGAGCCGCCCACCTGCCACTGCATGTCCTGCGGGGTGGAGGCGACGAACTTGCCGGTCTCGGCGTCGCGGTAGGTGGTGCGGTAGGTGAGGTGGTAGGTGCCCGGCTTGGAGAACGTGGTGTTCAGGTGCGTGTGGGCTCCTGCGCCGAGCTGAAGGAAGCGGTAGTCATTCTGGTGGCTGGAGAGGTAACGCTCCTGCGGGTCATCCTCCTGGGCGTAGCGGAACATCTCCATCTTCCCGGGGCCGGAGAAGTCCACGAGCTCGAGCTGGAACATGCGGTCGCGGAACTTCTCCACGGGGATGCCCGCGTCCGAGCCGTAGCCGATCCACAGGTTCGTGGCGCCGCCGGTGGCGTTGATGGGGGAGCCCCAGTAGAACAGGTCGCCCGCCTCACCGAGGAAGCGGTACTTGGGATCCTCGCCGGCCGTGTAATAGAAGTACTGCTGGCCCTTCGCGTCGTAGCCCTGGTGTAGCCAGTGCAGTCCCTTCTCCAGCGGCGTGACCTGCTGGCCGGAGGCCTTGATCGTCAGGGCATTGTTTTCCCAAAACACCTTCGGGGAGTCGGTATGGCCCTGATCGAAGATTGCCTTGTCCTCTGACGGCGTGGCCGCGGCCGGAAGCATGAAGGATACGGCTAGCGCGGATGTTGTGAGGGCGGCAAGTCGCTTCGCCCAGCTCAGACGTGACAAGAAGGATCACCTACTTTCATATGAGAACGCTTATCAAGTTCAAGCGTAACGGGAATCGATATCAATATGAAAGCGGTTGGCGTGTGGCGTATTGCGCAGGTGTGGTGAGGTTAGGACATCGGCGGGTGCCGATTCGCAATCCGGGGCGCCGCTAACCCCGGGGTGTCGGAGCCGGATGGCGTCCGACGCTACTCGCGGTGACCGTCGATCGGGCCGACCAGCTTGAGGAAGCACTGCCCGCACAGGGCCATGTACTCCACCTCGGCACGGTTGTCGATCTCGATCTGGTCGCCGTGCAGCACGAACTTGCCATTGACTTTGCGGGCGTTGAAATTCGCCTTGCGCCGGCAGCCTGCCGCGCACATCGTCTTGAGCTCCTCGAGGGTGTGGGCTGTCTCGAGGAGCCGGGCGGATCCGGGAAAGACCTTGGTGAGAAAATCGGTGCGCAGGCCGTAGCAGAGCACCGGGATGTCGAGGGTGAGGGCGGCGTTGAGAAGCTGATCGACCTGGGCGGTGGTGAGGAACTGCGCCTCGTCCACGAGGATGCCACCCACAGTCTTTCCCTCGATCGAGGCGAGCCAATCCTTCGCGAGCGTGAAGAGATCGTCGTCCTCGGTCACCAGGTGGTCCACGAGTCGCTCGATCCCCATGCGCGTGTAGAGCGCAGCGCCGGCCTTGGAATCGAGGGCCGGCTTAAGGATAAGGATTTGCTGGTGGGACTCTTCGAAGTTGTGCGCGGCCATGAGAAGGCCGGCGGTCTTGCCCGAGTTCATCGTGCCGTAACGAAAATACAGTTTTGCCACTGCTCATCCCTTCGCGTGTTGCCCTCCAAGCATAGGGCATCGGCGGGCGATCAGAAATGTCGGAGGGGCGTGGGAGGCTGGTGACATGGAAGAAATCTACCGATACACCGGCTGGCCACGCCTCGGGTGGATCCTCACCCGAGGCCAGGCTCCACCCCTCGACGTCGACGTCTACCCGGCGTGGGCAGCCCTCACGTGGCGTGACCCTCAAACCTACCCGCCGTGGGCGGGGCTAGAGTTCTGGGATCGTCACGCGCACGCGCCGGGAGGCCGGATGGGGCAACGCTATGGACTGACCATCGAGGTCGATCGTGGTGAGCCCCAACACCGCGCTCTGTGAGGTCACCGTGGCACACGTGCCCGGTCGCACGCCGAGGTCGCCGAGGTAGACGAGAACGTCCGCGTCGTCGTCGTCCACCTGCTCGATGATGACCGGGGTCCCGTCCTCCACCTCGTGCAGGTGGAAGACGTCCATGGACGGCATCGAACCGTCGGGGCGAGGGATCGGATCCCCGTGCGGGTCACGGAGCGGGTGGCCGAGGAGGTCGTCAATCGCGTCGATGAAGCGGTCGGAGACGGCGTGTTCGAGCGCCTCGGCCTCCTCGTGCAAATCCTGCCAAGCGTAGCCGAGGTGGCTGTGCAGGTAGGTCTCGATGAGGCGGTGCTTACGCACCACCCGTAGCGCCTCGCGCCTACCCTCCTCGGTGAGGTAGATCGGGCCATAGCGCCGGTGAGTGACCAGCCCTTGGGAGCTGAGCTTCTTCACCGTCTCGGTGACGGTGGAAGGGCTGAGCCCCATACGGCGCGCGAGCTCGATCGGGACTACCTCGTCTCCGGACCATTCGGAGATGGACCAGATAGTCTTGAGGTAGTCCTCGGTCGAGGGGGAGAGTGCGTTCATCAGGACAGCGCCGCCGCCACCGCGAGGTTGAGCGCCTTGACGAACTTCGTCTCGCGTTCCTCCGGCGTCATGTCCTGGCCCGGAACGATCATATGATCCGAAATGGTCAGCACGGCCAGGGCCTCCTTGCCGTAGAGCGCGGCCAGGCCGTAAAGCGCGCCCGCCTCCATCTCGGCTCCGGCCGTGCCCACCTTGGACGCCGCCTGGTCAACCTCGGCGGGTACGTTGTAGAAGCGGTCGCGAGAAATGACCGGTGCCACGATCACGCCCGGGTCATCGCCTGCGGCGTCCGCCGCGGCCTTGACCAGGTTGAAGGAGGCGATGGCAGAGAAGTGAGTCTGGGGAATGAGGAAGGTGTTCATGACACCCTCGTAGTGGGCGCCGTTGGCGATCACCACGTCACCGACCTTCACATTCTTCGACAGGCCACCGGCCGTGCCCACGCGGATGATGCGCTTGACATCGAAGACGGAGAAAAGCTCGGAGGCGTAGATCCCCAGCGAGGGCTGACCCATGCCCGAGGCCATGATGGACAGCGGCTTGCCGTCGACCTCGCCCGTGTAGCCCTTGATGCCGCGCACATCCGAGACAACCCTGGCATCCGGCATGAGCATCTGAGCCATGCGCTCGGCGCGCTTAGGATCGCCCGGCATGAGGACGGCGGGAGCGAAGTCTCCCTTTTCTGCGTTGATGTGTGGTGTAGCCATGTTGTTCCTTAACTTTGGCGGAAGCTTACCTGAACCATTATGGCCGATCCGGCCGGTCTTGGCACTGAGTCTATCGCGCGCGCCGCGCGGCGCGCCGCTGCGCGCGCGCCTTCTTTGCCGCAATCTTGCGTTCCTTCGGCGAGAGGTGCTGGGCCACCTTCTCGTCGAAGCGCGCCCAGTGCTCGGCGGAAACCTCCGCAAAACTCCGCGGCGGGCCGCCGGGACGATCCTGCATCCGGTCGAGGTAGGGGTAGGTGTCGTGGCCGGCCAGATAGAGGACGGCGGTGTTGATCGCCGCCGCCATCGGCACGGCGAAGAGTGCGCCGATGATGCCCGCGATCGCCGATCCGCCCGCCACGATTAACACCACCGCTAGGGCGTGCATGTTGAGTGCATTGCCCTGAAGCACCGGCTGGAGCACGTTGCCCTCGATCTGCTGGACGAGGATCACGCCTGCGAGCATGAGCAACGCGAACCCGACAGACTGGGTGTTGACCAGCACGATCACCACGGCCAGGAAGCCGGAAAGGAAAGCGCCGACGATCGGGATGAAGGAGAAGAGGAAGACGACAACCGCGATGGGGAAGGCCAGGGAGATCGGCGTCTTGAGGATCATCGCCACGATGCCGATTCCCACGGCGTCGACGGCGGCAACGATCGCCTGCGTGCGGGTGTAATTGCCCACTGTCACCCAGGCGCGGATGCCGGCCTCGTTGACGCGGTCGTGCTGAGAGCGCGGGGTGGCGCGCACGATCCAGTGCCATAGGCGCCGGCCGTCCTTGAGGAAGAAGAACAGGGAGAAGAGCGACAGAATCGCGCCGGTGAGAAAGCCGGTTACGCTCGAGCCGATGGATGCCACCCCGCCCAGCAATGCGCCGGCGTTGTTCTGCAGAAGACTCTGCGCCTTCGACCAGCTGTCGTTGAGGGTTTCCTGGAGGTTGGGGAATTTCTCGACGAGCAGGTCGATGATGGTGGACACGCCCACCAGCACCTGGTCGGTCAGGTCCGACACGCCCGCGACGATTCCGGTTCCCGCGCCGACAAGCAGCCCAAGGATGACGACGACCAAGCCCAACACGCCGGCGGCGGCTGCGGCCGCGGGAGGCCAATTCCAACGCTTGCACAGCCAGGAGGTGACCGGTTCGAGGACCACGGCGATGAGGAGTGCCACCATGACGGCGATGAAAAGCAGGGAGAGCTTGTAGGCCACCCACCCAACGCCAATCAGCACGATCGCGACGACGATGATACGCCATGCCCAACCCGCGGCGGTTTCAAGTGCGGGAGATACCGAGGAGCGGTATCCGCGAACCTCGGCCGTCGATACATCGGGTTCGGATCCGGTGGTGGGAGTTGGCTTGAGATCTTTCATAGGCTACACAATATAGGGTGGAGGTTCATTTCTTCCAACGCGAAATAGTTGAAATTTGTTTCATCTCCCCGCCGTGAGAGAATGAACGCCGGACCGACAAGAAGGGAACCCATGTACTCACTTCTGGCCTTCGACCTCGATGACACCCTCGCGCCGTCAAAATCGCCCCTTCCGGGGCGCATGGCCCGCGCTTTGCGGAGCCTGCTTGACATTCACGACGTGTGCGTCATCTCCGGCGGCACCTTCGACCAGTTTCGTGGTCAGCTACTTGCCAACCTCGATGCCAGCGACGCCCAGCTCGCCCGCCTTCACCTCATGCCCACGTGCGGCACGCGCTACATGCGTTACGACGCCGGGCAGTGGCATCCCGTCTACGTGCGCGACCTGACGGTCGAGGAGCGCGACCGCGCGATGGCCGTACTCGAGGAGGAGGCTAAGCGGCTCGGCCTGTGGGAAAGCCAGGCGTGGGGAGACATCCTCGAAGACCGCGGATCGCAGATCACGTTCTCGGCGCTCGGTCAAGAGGCGCCCCTCGAGGCGAAGAAGGCATGGGACCCCACCGGGGAAAAGAAGGAGGCCCTGCGCGCCGCCGTCGCGCCGCGCCTACCCGGGCTCGAGGTGCGATCGGGCGGGTCGACGTCGGTGGACATCACCCGCAAAGGCGTGGACAAGGCTTACGGGATTGCCGAGCTTGAAAAGGAGACGGGGATCCCGATTTCGCAGATGCTGTTCGTGGGCGATCGCCTCGACGAGGGCGGCAACGACTACCCCGTCATCCGCCTCGGTATCGACACGCACGCCGTGGCCGATTGGCAGGACACCGCCACATTTGTTGAATCGTTTGTTTCTTTAGCTGAGGGTAATCATGAGTGAACTCGACATTGACGACATTGATCGCCGAATCGCCAGGTTTGAGGCGAGGGCCAGCGAGCACGAGCGCGCCGGCGGCGCCTCATTCGAGACCGCGCTGACCATCCTGATCACCGGCGCGCTCGGCCTGCTCTCCTCGGTCATGCTCATCCTGTCAGAGCTGACCTACTTCCAAAACCCGAATGCCAGCCTGATCTGTGACGTCAATCCGCTCATCGGCTGCTCGAAATATTTCGACGCCTGGCAGGGCCACCTCTTCTTCGGGATGCCCAATGCCATGTTCGGCGCGATGTTTTTTGCGGGCATCCTTGCTCTCGGGCTCGTGCTCGTCTCCGGCGGCACGCTGCACCGCTGGCTGTGGGTTGCCACGCTCGCCGGCGCCGGCGCCGGCATGGCGTGGGTGGTCTGGTTCGGCTACCAATCCTACGTGGTCAACCGCTCGCTGTGCCCATTCTGCCTGGGGGCTTGGATTGCCACGATCCCGCTCTTCGTGACCCTGCTGGCGCGCACAGCTCAAGCCGGACACCTGGGGGAGGGGGCCGAGGCCTTCGGCTCGGCGTTGGTGCGCAACCGCTGGATCGTTGTCGGCGTGATCTACCTTCTCCTCGTGGTGTTCACCGTCGTCTGGTTCTGGGATTCCTGGGCGCTTGTCTTCTAAAAGACCGGGCTCCTGGCTTGCGACGATCGGGTAGGCGGTAGGGCAACGCGTGAGGGCCTCCGGGATGCTTCCCGGAGGCCCTCACGCGTTGCCAGCTAGGCGGCGCTGTGGCGCTTAGCCGGTGGCCGACGTGGCGGTCGGCTCAGCGTCGAGGTCGGCGTCGTCAGCAGGCGCGCTGGTCTCGGAGCCGGAGGATCCCGCGCGGCCCTGCTCCTCGCCTTCGGACGTCGGTGCCCCGAGGGTCGGCTCGCCCTCGACCGTCGACTCCTCCGCGGGGGTCGTTTCACTCGTCTGACTGCTTGCAACGGGGTTCTTCGACCAGATGAGGATGGGGTCGCCGTCGTCGTTGACCCAGTACAGCTCGGCGATGTCACCCGAGAGGGTAAGCGTGCCGGTGGCGCTCACGCCGTCGTCCACGAATGCGATGAGCTGGTCGTTCGTGGCGGAGCAGAACTGCGCCGACTCGTCGAAGGGCGCGAACCAGTTGCCCTGCGAATCCACGGCCATGAAGCTCTCTGCCGGGACGGAAATGTAGCCCTGCTCGGTTGACTCCGGGGCTGTGGCGCTCAGATCAAGGTGGAGGAACTGGCCCTCAAGGCTACCGAGCTCAGAGTGACACGTGGTCAACTCGGTCGCGGCGTTGACCAACACATTCGACTCCGCGCCGGGTGAGTCCCACATGCCGCCGCCACCCATCGCGCTGCGCGCGGCGTACGCCCGAACCTGGTTAAACCAGTCGCCGTTGGTCACGCGGTAACCGTTTCGAACCACCCACTGCGCCTGGCGCGGGGAGGTCTCGTAAATCCAGACCGGTTCGCCGTCCGTCGTCGTGGCGGCGTTACGGAAGTAGCGCATCGTGTTGATGTCGCGACCGGGGTAGTAACCCTCGTAGATGTCCAAACGCGTGAGATTCGCCGACAGGGTCGAAGCCGGGAACTCCATGATCTGGCCCACGATCGGACGGCTCGTGGGACTCGGGATCGCCCACGGCCACGTGCCGTTGTGAGTGACCCACAGTGCGTAGTGCGCCACGGTGGCCCTCCTCTCGGAAAGCACGCGGCCACGAACCATGTGGTAGCCGCGGTCGCCCGTGCGTAGCGTGCCGTAAACGAAGGGCTGGCGAAGCATGCTCGGCCTAGGTGCCGGCGGGCCCGCGACGGTGGTCGTCTTCCACCTGCCCGGTAGCGTCATGTTCTGCCAGCCGTGGCCGATCTGGACGGCTTTGGACCACCAGCCACCGCCGAGGCTCGAGTAGCGAAAGAGTCGTCCATCCGCGCGCTGAGCGATGATGTCCGGCCGGCCGTCGCGGTTGAAGTCGCCTATCGAGGTGATGTTCTTGAAGTTTTCCCAGCCGTGGCCGATCACGCGCATCGCGTCGAAACCGCCCTCGCCGTCGCCCGGATAAAGAAGGAGGCGACCCGTGGGCACGTGGCGCCCGATGAGGTCCGGCACGCCGTCGCCCGTCAGATCGCCCGGCACGGCCATCATGTCGATCTGGCTCCAGCCCTGCCCAATCTGCCTTACGCGCCCCCAATCGCCGGCGCCCTCGGTGGGGTAGAGGAGGAGCCGGCCGTCCTTGTGGCGGGCGAGCAGATCGGGGCGACCGTCGCCGTCCCAGTCGTCGGCCGGGACGATGTCAGCCATGACGGCCCATCCGTTCCCAATCTGGTACCCGCCGCTGAGCGACGTGCCGTCCGAGTGGTAGATGCGTAGCAACCCGTCGGGGGAGCGGACGATGACGTCCCCGTAGTCGGCGCCGTTAAGTGAGGCAATTTGGATGCCGTAGTCGAAGCCGCCCCATCCGTGACCGACGTACATGCCGGGTGAGAGGTAGGTTGCGCCCCCCCGTAAGCGTAAAGATTGCTGTTGGTGTGACGCGCAAGCAGCGTGTCATGGTAGCCAGAGCGGATCGTGCTCGCCTCGGTGGGCGCCACCACGACAACCATGAGCAACGCCGTCAACGCGACGGTAGCCAACCGTGAGATAAGTGATCGCAAGATAGTCTCCTTGTGAGTATGTGCACAAGCAGTCTATCCCAGGATTGTGGATACGTGTGGCTGATCCCACATGCGGTATTTGTCAGGGGTATTCGTGTGGTCGGCGCATCCTCACAATGCGGTCCGCCTTACCGGGCTGCCTCCACCTGCTCCGCGTAGCCGGCCTCGGCCAGCGCTGCGCGAAGCTTGTCCATCGCGGAGGCGATCTCCTCGGCCGGCGCCGCGACGGCGTCAGAGAAACGCGCGGCATCTTCCGACTCGGCGGGGATGACGTGCACGTGCGTGTGGGGCACCTCGAAGCCGAGGATCGCCACCACGGCTCGCGGCACACCGAAGGCCTTCTCCTGGGCGCTCGCCACGATCTGTGCCACCTGCATCATGTGGGCGAAGTCGGCCGGATCGACGTCGTTAAACTTGGCCACCTCCGCACGCGGGACAACCATGACGTGGCCGGGACGCACCGGCTCGATGGTGGCCATGACGACGCAGACGTCGTCGGCCCAGACGAACTGACCGGGGATGTCCCCGGCGATGATCTTGGAAAAGATGGTGCTCATGGCCTTATTCTACGGCGCGCGTCACGTCTCTCACAGTGGCCCTCGAAGGGGAGCGCGAAGTAGCTGAGCTAGAATGGCCGGTATCTTTAAGTAAAGGAGACTCATGAGCACCCCGTATCGGTACACCGCCGAGCTCGCCGGCGAGATCGAGAAGAAGTGGCAGGATCGCTGGGAGCGCGAGGAGACGTTCACCGCGCCCAACCCGGTTGGCCCGCTTGCCCCGCAGGACGGATCTGCGCTCAAGGAGCCCTTCTACCTTCTGGACATGTTCCCCTACCCGTCGGGCAAGGGCCTACACGTGGGCCATCCGCTGGGTTACATCGCCACCGATACGCTCGCGCGCTTCGCCCGCATGCAGGGCAAGAACGTCCTCTACACCATGGGCTACGACGCGTTCGGCCTGCCCGCTGAGCAGTACGCCGTCCAGACAGGCCAGCACCCGCGCGTGACCACCGAGGCGAACATCGCCAACATGCGCCGCCAGCTGCGCCGGCTTGGCATGTCACACGAGGCGCGCCGCTCTGTTGCCACCACCGACACGGACTTCGTCGGTTGGACCCAGTGGATCTTCTTGCAGATCTACAACTCCTGGTACGACGCCGAGGCGCCGGGCCGCCTCGCGGGCACGGTCGGTCGCGCCCGCCCGATCTCCGAGCTCGTGGAGGAATACGAGCGTGGCACGCGCGCCACCCCGGACGGTCGCCCGTGGTCCGAGCTGGACGAAAGCGAGCGGCGTCGCGCACTGGATTCGCGCCGGCTTGCCTATATCGACTACGCGCCCGTGAACTGGTGCCCGGGCCTGGGCACGGTGCTCGCCAACGAGGAGGTCACAGCCGAGGGCCGCTCCGAGCGCGGAAACTTCCCCGTGTTCAAGCGCGAGCTGCGCCAGTGGATGATGCGCATCACCGACTACGCCGACCGCCTTGCACAGGACCTGGACTACGTGGATTGGCCGGAGAAGGTGCGCCTGATGCAGCGCAACTGGATCGGCAAGTCCCGCGGCGCGAAGGTCACCTTCCAGGCGCACACCGCCGACGGCGACCTCCCCCTCGAGGTCTTCACCACCCGCCCCGACACCCTGTTCGGTGCCACGTTCATGGTGGTCTCGCCCGAGCACCCGATGCTGGCAGGCTCGGGCGTGCCCGGCGAGTGGCCGGAGGGTACGAAGCAGGCGTGGACCGGCGGGGCCGGTACGCCGATGGGTGCGGTGATGGACTATCAGCGTCAGGCCTCCATGAAGTCGGACATGGATCGGGCCGACGACGCCCGGGAGAAGACCGGCGTCTTCACCGGCATCTACGCCACCAACCCGGTCAACGGCAAGAAGATCCCGATCTTCACGGCCGACTACGTCATGATGGGGTATGGCACCGGTGCGATCATGGCCGTGCCCGCCCACGATCAGCGCGACTTCGACTTCGCCAAGGCCTACGAGCTGGACATCATCCCCACGATGAAGCCCGAAGACGGCTTCGACTGGGAGAGCGCCTGGGTGGAGGACGGCGAGATCATCGACTCGGCTAACGAGGAGATTTCGCTCAACGGGATGCACAAGGGCGAGGCGGTGGCCGCGATGAGCGAGTGGCTTCAGAAGAAGGGCCTCGGCAAGGCCACCGTCACTTATCGGTTGCGGGACTGGCTCTTCTCCCGCCAGCGTTACTGGGGTGAGCCCTTCCCGGTGGTCTACGACGCCGACGGCAACGCCCACGCTCTGCCCGAGTCGATGTTGCCGGTTGATCTTCCGGATACCCCGGACTACTCGCCGCGCTCCTTCGACCCCGACGACGCCACCTCCAACCCCGAGCCGCCGCTCGGGCGTCTGCAGGACTGGGTGAACGTTGAGCTGGACCTGGGCGACGGCCCGCAGATGTACACGCGCGACACGAACACCATGCCGAACTGGGCTGGCTCGTGCTGGTACGAGCTGCGCTACCTCGATCCCCACAACGATGAACGTTTCGTCGACCCGGCGGTCGAGGAGTACTGGATGGGCCCACGCGAGGGTAAAGTCGCGGGCGGCGCGGACCTGTATGTGGGCGGCGTCGAACACGCCGTGCTCCACCTGCTCTACGCACGCTTTTGGCACAAGGTCCTTTTTGACCTGGGTTACCTGTCCTCCTTCGAGCCCTTCTACAAGCTGTTCAACCAGGGCTACGTTCAGGCGTATGCCTACACCGATTCGCGCGGACAGTACGTGCCGGCCGACGAGGTGGAGGAAGTGGCCGGCGACGCCACGGGCGAGGTGACCTACCTGTACCAGGGGCAGAAGGTCAACCGCGAGTACGGCAAGATGGGCAAGTCCCTGAAGAACATCGTCACGCCCGATGAGATGGCCGAACAGTACGGAGCGGACACCTTCCGCCTCTATGAGATGTCGATGGGACCCCTCGATGTGGATCGCCCGTGGGAGACCCGCGCCGTCGTCGGCTCCCAGCGCTTCCTGCAGCGACTGTGGCGCAACATCGTCGACGAGGAGACCGGCGAGCTGGTGGTGACCGACGCCAAACCGGACCTGGAGACGGCCAAGCTGGCGGCCCGCACGATCGTAGGTGTGCGCGGGGACTACGCGAACATGCGGATCAACACCGCGATCGCAAAGCTCATCGTGCTTAACAACCACCTCACGAGTCGCGAGGTGCCGCGGTCTGTGGCCGAGGCGCTGGTTCTCATGGTCTCCCCGGTTGCCCCGCACGTGGCCGAGGAACTGTGGTCGCGCCTGGGGCACTCCGAGTCCCTCGCTTTCGAGGCGTTCCCGCAGGTGACGGACGAGTCCTTGCTGGCTGAGGACACGGTCACGGCGGTGGTGCAGGTGCGCGGCAAGGTACGTGACCGCCTCGAGGTACCCGCCGACATCTCCGCCGCGGACCTTCAGGCGCGGGCGTTGGCATCGCAGAAGGTGGCGAAGTTCCTGGACGGGGAGCCGCGCAAGGTGATTGTGCGCGAACCGAACCTTGTCAACATCGTCCCGTAATTGTCGGTTGGCGAGTCCAGCTGCTGGAATCCGGCCTGCAAAGCCGACGTCGACCCGTTACAGTGAGCGGGGAAGAAAGGTGTGTGATGGCAGCTACTGACATCGTGAAGGTCGACAGGTTGGGGCATCCTGCGTGGGAGATCGTCTCGCCCACCGGCGCGCGCGCCGTCGTCTCGGAGCGGGGCGCGACCCTGTTGTCGTGGCAGCCGGAACCTGGCCTCGAGTTGCTTGCCGCCCACGAAACGCGCCAAGAGCTGGAGGCCGGCGCCGGCGCGCGGGCCATGATCCTTGCACCGTGGGCGGGCCCGATCGCCGACGCCACCTACACCTTCGACGGGCGTGACATCACGGTCGACGACGCCGTGCGGGCCTACTCGCTCGCCTACCTGCAAGACTTCCACGTGGTTTCCGCCGGCACCACCCTCTCGATGGAGACGGTGATTGAGCCGTGCGATTCCTACCCGTGGAAGTGCCAGGTCAGCGTCCACTTCTCGCTTGACTCGGGCGCCGACGGCGCGGAGCACCTTTCGATCACGCTGGAGGCAAAGAACCTCTCCGCCGCGCCGGCGCCGATCACGGTGGGCTGGCACCCCTACTTCGTCTTGCCGGGCATGGAGAGCGTATCGAACCTGGGTCTGTCTATCCCGGCGCGAACGAAGATCCTCACCGACCGCCGTGGCGTTCCGCTTCCCGGCGAGTCCGCCTATGGCGGTGTCAACACGCCGGTGGCCATCGGCTACCTAGGATCTCGCTCCCTTGATGACTACTACCGTGGCCTCGTCCCCGATAACTACGGCGTGGTATGCACCCGGGTGGTTTCCCCGTCGACCAACGCCTCGGTGGAGCTGACGCAGGAGCCCGGCGAGGCCGCTGTCGTTCATATCGACACGGGCGACGGCCTGGAGCGTGACCCTCGCAAGGCCATCGCCCTGGCTCCCATGTCGGCCGTCGCCGATTCGTTCAACCGGCCCGACGCCGTCGGCTCCGTCCGCGTCGAGCCGGGCCAGTCGCGGCAGATGACGGCGACTCTGACCTTCCGCCGTTAGCCCGCGCCCGACGCGGAAACCCCGGCGCCGGGCGGCGTCCTAGCGCCGCCGGGTGCCGAAGATCGCGCGCGTGATCTCGCGGGTCAGCGTGCGGCCGGCGGCGCGCACCACCTGATCGACGGTGGCCTCCCGGCGCCTGACGCGCCGCTGTTCTTCCGCCTCGGCATCCCGGCGGCGGCGCTCGGCTTCCTTCTGCGCCTCCCGGCGCTCGCGCTCCACCTGTTTTTCCAGTTCACGTGCCTGGCGGTCGAGCTCCTTCTTGCGCTCGGCCTCCAGTTTGGCCGCCTCCTGGGCGGCCTTGGCCTGACGCTCGGCCTCGTCGCGGGCGGCGGCTTCCGCGGCCATCCGCTTCTCCAGCAGCTCGAAGGCCGACTCGGGGTCGATGGGGTCCTTGTACCGGGCGAGCGTGGGAGAGTTGCGCAGCGCGTCGTCGATAGCCTGCGCGGAGGCAGGACCCATGACGGCGGCCGGCGCCCAAATCCGCACCGGGGCGACGGGGCTGGGGCGGCCCTTCTTGTCGAGGATGGTCACGATCGCCTCGCCCGTGCCGAGGCTGGGCAGGATCTGCTCTAGGTCGAGCGGGGAGGTGGGGAAGGTCGCCACCGTCTCGCGTAGCTTCTTCGCTTCGGCGGGCGTGTGGGCGCGCAGGGCGTGCTGGACCTTCGAGCCGAGCTGGGCGAGCACGTCGGCCGGGATGTCCTTCGGAGTCTGGGTGATGAAGATGACGCCCACGCCCTTGGAGCGGATGAGGCGCACCGTCTGAACCACCTGACGCGAGAACTCCTTCGACGCGCCGTCAAAGAGGAGGTGAGCCTCGTCGAAGAAGAAGACGAGCTTGGGCTTGTCCGGGTCGCCCACCTCGGGCAACTCCTGGAAGAGCTCGGCGAGGAGCCACATGAGGAAGGTGGAGAACAATTCGGGCCGGGACTGGACGTCGGGCAACTCGAGGGCTGAGATGACGCCGCGGCCGTCGTCGGTTTTCATGAACTCGGCGACGCTGAAGGCCGGCTCGCCGAAGAACATGGCCCCTCCCTGGGCCTCCAGCTCGGCCACGTTACGCAAGATGACGCCCGCGGTGGCCGGCGCAAGGCCTCCGATTGACTTAAGCTCCTCTTTACCAGACTCCGAGGTGAGGTAGGAGATGACGGCACGAAGGTCACTGATGTCGATGAGGGCGAGCTGGTTCGTGTCCGCCCAGTGGAAGATGAGGGAGAGCGCCGATTCCTGGGTTTCGTTTAGGCCCAGAACCCTCGCCAGTAGGATCGGGCCGAAGTCGGAGATGGTGGTGCGGATGGGGGTGCCGTTCCCCTCTCCGCCCAGCGTGTACAGCTCGGTGGGGAACGAGGCCGCCGCCCAGTCCTGGCCCTGCTCGGCCGTGCGTGCGCTCAGCTTCTCAGACGCCGGGCCGGGCTGGAGTAGGCCGGTGAGGTCGCCCTTGATGTCGGTGACGAAGCAGGGAACGCCGTTGGCCGACAGGCCCTCGGCAAAAAGCTGGAGCGTGCGGGTCTTGCCGGTGCCGGTGGCGCCCGCGATGAGGCCGTGGCGGTTGAGCATCCCCAGCGGCAAGCTGACCCGGGTTGCGGGGCGCGGCTCGCCATCTTCCATGTAGGTGCCCACCGTCATCGTCGGGCCCTCGAAGGCGTAGCCTGCCCTGACGGTCTGCTCGTAGTCGGAGGCCGCGGGTTCGGTCTGCGCGGTGGCGGGCTCGGTTTTGGCGGTGGGAGCCGCGGCGCCTTGACCGCCCTCGGCGGGCTGGGCGGCGGTGGTGGCCTCGGGTGGCGTCGTCGTGGAGTGGTCGGTGGTCTGGGCGGCGAGGGCCGCCTCGAGACGGGCCTTGGCCGCGGCCGCTTTTGCCGCGGCGGCCTGCGCCTCGGCCTCGAGCGCCTCGGCCTGCAAACGGAGGATCTCATCGTTCATGAGGCTAGTCTACGGGCAGGTCGAGCCGTTCGGGTGAATCATTTTCCACAATCAGGCTCGCGGGAGGCAGAGCCCGGTTTTGCCTTCCAGACGACGAGGCTGCCCGGGCCGAGCACACATAATGGCTCCATGACCACACTGCCTCCCCGCCGCCCCACCTCCCGCCAGTCGCGCGAAACCGACTGGGGGAGGGTGGAAGGCTTTGCCCGCACCGCGATGCGCGTCGGCGCCGGCGACGACGTCGGGGCACTGACCAGCCACGCCAAGAAGCGCCGCTTTGTCCTTGACGGGAACTCGCTACGACTCGCCGCGGTCTTATTGCTTGTCCTCGCGCTGTCGGGGGTGATCGGCGCGCTTAGCGGACGCTCGACCGAGGTGGCCGCGATTGCGCCGGTAAGCGAGACGAGCGCCCCTCGCCTCGAGGCAGGCGGGCGTTCCACGGACGGGGAAGCGGAGTCGGGCAATGGAGACGGCGCGGGCGGTCAGCCCGGCGCCGATTCCGCGAGCGCCGCCACGCCCTCCGGGCCTTCCGACTCGCCGGGCGCGAACCCGGAGGCGATCGTCGTACACGTGTCGGGGCAGGTCAGCGCGCCTGGGGTCGTCACCTTGCCCGCCCCCGCGCGCGTGACGGACGCGGTCCAGGCCGCCGGCGGACCCACCGATGAGGCGGACCTGGCACGCATCAACCTTGCCGAGCCGATCAGTGACGGCGTACATATCCATGTGCCAGCGCTCGGGGAAGCCTTCGACGTCACCGATGCGGGAGCCGGTGCAGGAGCCGGTGCAGGAGCCACGACGGGCGGGGACGATGGGAAGGTCAATATCAACACCGCCGACCAGGCGGGGCTGGAGGCAATTCCGGGGGTGGGGCCGGTCACCGCGCAGGCCATCATCGACTGGCGCACGGAAAACGGCGCTTTCACCTCCATCGACCAGCTGGTCGAGGTCCGCGGCATCGGCCCGAAGACCTTCGAGCGGCTTCGCGAGCACGTGCGCGTCTGATGCAAGACTTCCGCTTGCTCGTGCCCGCGGGGGTGGTGTGGGCGATGGCGATCCTCGCGCCCGACTACCTTGTCCTCGGACTTGCCGCCCTCCTCGTCACGCTGGCCGGCACGCTGCGCAGGAACTGGTTCGCCACAATCGTCGGGGTAGCGCTGATCGCCGCCTCGATGTGTGGCACAGCGGACGCGCTGGTGCGCGAGTCCGACGCCGTCAGGCGCGTGATAGGCGAGGATGTTCAGGTCAGCGGAACGATCGAGCGTCATCCGAAGGCCTCCGGCGGGCGTTACGGCGTCATGGCGCGGATCGAGACGGTCGCGAGGTGGGAACCGGGGAAGCCGAGCGGGCCTACAATGAGCTCGCAGGCCATCCTCTACCTGCGTTGGGAGGGCGAGCGCCTTGAGCGCGGTACCCGTTTTGTGGCGCGTGGCAGGATGTCGGCAGACGGGCTCGAGGCCGCCTCCATCGAGGTCCTCTCCACGCCCGCCACCGGGCGCTTGCGATCCCTCCTCCGTGAGGCCGTCGCGGATCGGCCCTGGCACGCCCAGCTGATCCCCGGCGTCGTGGTCGGGGACGACACCGGCCTGCCTCAGCACGTGAGCGAGCAGATGCGGGTGCTCAGCCTTTCCCACCTGACGGCGGTTTCTGGCGCCCACGTCTCCCTGGCGATCGCGGTGGTGCTTGGCGCGGTCGGGCGGCGTCGTCCTCTTATGGCCGGCATGCTTGCTCTGGTGAGCCTGGCGGGGCTGGTGGAGCTGGTTGGCCCGGAGGCTTCCGTGCTGCGGGCGGGATACATGGGCGTGCTCATGTGCGTCGCGATAGCGCTACGTCGCCGAAGCAACGCGCTGCCGCTGCTCAGCGCGACCATCATCGGCGTCAGCCTGCTTGACCTCGAGCTTGCGCGCAGCCTCGGCTTCCAGCTTTCTGCGCTCGCCACGCTTGCGATCATCGTTTTCTCCTACCCGTTGCAACGCCGCCTCGCCGAGCACCTGCCCGGACCCATCGCCGACGTCGTCTCCATCTCTCTCATCGCCGCCATCGCCACAGCCCCACCGCTGCTGGCCATCCAGGAGCGCGCCTCGATGTGGGGGATCCTTGCCAACGCCCTGGTCGCGCCAGTTGTCGCGCCGTTGACGATCGGCGGCATGGTGGGCGCGCTCCTTCTGCCCGTGGCTCCGTGGCTGGCCGCGCCGATCCTGCGCGCATGCGAGGCGTGCACGTGGTGGATGGCGAAGGTGACCTCCCTGCTCATCGCTCTGCCCGGCTCAAGCCTGCCCACCTTCGCGGTGCTCGCCGCCAACCTCGTCTTCCTCATCGCGCTGCTGTTGGGCCTGGCATTCGGGGGAGTGCGGGTCATCCTTGGTGCGGCTGCCGTCCTCGCCTTCGCCGCCATCGTCTCCGGGCTGGTCCCGCAGCGCGGGGCGGGGGACTGGGAAGCAATCCAGTGCGACGTGGGGCAGGGCTCGGCCTTTCTCGGTCGTACGCAGGCCGGGGTGGTGCTGGTCGACGTCGGGCCCGAGGGCGCGAACATCCCTGCTTGCCTCCAGCTCGCCGGGGTAACCCGCATCGATCTGCTCATCATCAGCCACTTCGACGCCGACCACGTGCGCGGGCTCAAGGACGTGCTCGACGCGGCGGAGGTGGGCGAGGTGTGGTACTCGTCCAACCTGTACCACGTTTACAACTCTTCCTGGGCGCTCGATTTGCTGGATCGGCGGGGGATCGAGCACCGGCCGGTCGGCTACGGCCAGAGCGCGGGTGGGATCAGGGTGGTCGGCCCGCGCTCGGTTATCGGCACCGACGATTCGACGAACGCGGACTCCCTGGTGGTGGAGATGACAACGCCATCCCACCGCATCCTCATCCTCGCTGACGCACCAGGTGAACGCCAGCTGGCCCTACGCTCAGAGGTGGAAGATATCGACGTCGTCGTCGCCGGCCATCACGGGGCGCGCGACCAAAGCCGAGAGCTGGCCGAACAGGTGAGAGCGGCGGTGACGATCTTCTCGGTGGGCAAGGACAACACGTACGGCCACCCCACGCGCGAGGCCCTCCAGATTTGGCACGCCCCAATCCAGGTGCGCACCGACCTGTGCGGGCCGATCGTATTGCGTGCCGCGGAGGTCGCCTCAGGATGTCGGATGGACGTGGAATAATGGCACGCATGGCAGTCACACTCGCACCCATCGTGCTCATCACCTCCGGCGAGCCCGTGCTCGGCGACCGCGCAGTCGCCTCCCTTCGCCGCCAGCTACGGGCGGCGGACCCGAACACGGATATCGTGGAGATCGACGCCTCGCAGTACGTCAGCGGCCAGCTCGAGGCGATGCTCACACCCTCGCTGTTTGGGGAACCGCGCGCGATTTTCGTGGCGAACCTCGAACAGGTCAATGCGCCCTTCCAAGAGGAGCTTATTGCCTACGCCCGGGCACCTGAGCCGGACTCGGTGCTCGTACTGCGTCACAACGGCGGCCAGCGCGGCAAGAAGGTGCTTGACGCGCTCAAGGGAAAGGTTCCCACCTACTCCTTCGACAAGGTCAAATACCCCAACGACAAGGCGAAGATCGTGGTCCAGGACGTGCGGGAGGCAGGCCGAAAGATGACTGCCGACGCGGTGGACGCCATCGTCGCCGCACTCGGCTCCGACCTGCGTGAACTACTGTCCGCCGTCAGCCAGCTCATGAGCGACGTCGAAGGCACAATCACCGAAGACGACGTCCACACCTACTTCGCTGGCCGGGTGGAGGCCACGGCCTTCAACGTCGCCGACGCCGTCGTGGCTGGCCGCGCTGGCAAGGCCGTGGAGCTCTCCCGGCACGCGATCGCCACCGGTAACTCGCCCGTCGCCATCGTCGGCGCGATCGCGACGAAGCTACGAGCGATGGCGCAGGTGCTTGGGGTGCGCTCGGCCAAAGGCCGGCCCACACCCAAGATGAACAACTGGCAGGCCAGCCGCGCCAAACAGGATCTGCGCGGATGGTCCGGCCAGCGTCTAGCGGAGGCAATCCAGGCGATCGCCACGGCGGATGCCGAGGTCAAGGGGCTCTCACGGGATCCGGAGTATGCTCTCGAGCGGGCCATCGTCACCATCTGCGCCCTGCGCAGCTGAGGCGGCTGGGCCCTTCGCCAATGGAAAGAATTCGGCGCGGGCGGTCCTCTCGCGGGATATGCTGAGAGAGTTTGATGCAAAACGAACAAAGGAGTGAAGTTGCGCATTGGTGTACCACGGGAGCCTGGGGATCAGACTCTGGTCGCCGCGACTCCCGATACAGTGGGAAAGCTGATCAAGCTGGGCTATGAGGTGCTCGTCGAGCACGGCGCCGGAGCTCAAGCGAGCTTGCCCGATTCGCTGTATGAGAGCGCGGGGGCGCGGATTGTCAGCACACAGGAGGCGTGGGCGGCCGACATCGTCACCGCTCTCGACGCGCCCGGCCCCGACAGACTCGACCTCATGAGACGCGGCGCGACCCTCATCGCGCGCATGGCGCCTGGGCGCCACCCCGAGATTCTGGACGCCCTCTCCAGCCGGGGGATCACCGGCCTGGCAATGGACATGGTTCCGCGTATCTCACGCGCCCAATCCATGGACGTGCTGTCCTCGCTGGCCAACGTGGCCGGTTACCGCGCGGTGATCGAGGCGGCCCACCACTTCGGCCGACTCTTTTCCGGCCAGGTGACAGCCGCCGGCAAAGTGGCCCCCGCGAACGTTTACGTCATCGGCGCGGGAGTTGCCGGCCTAGCCGCGATCGGCACCGCGAACTCGATGGGCGCGATCGTCAAGGCCACCGACGTCCGTCCCGAGACTGCCGAACAGGTTGAATCCATGGGCGCCAGCTTCGTCGCCATCCCCGTCGCCGCCCAGGAATCCACCGACGGGTATGCAAAGGAGATGGGGCAGGAGCAGGCCCTCGCAGCCGAAAGGCTGTACGCCGAACAGGCCGCCGCTGCCGACATCGTCATCACCACCGCCGCGATCCCTGGGCGTCGCTCACCCGTGCTACTCACGGAGGAGGCGGTCGCAGGTATGAAGCCGGGCTCCGTCGTCGTCGACATGGGCGCCGCAAATGGAGGCAACGTGGTCGGCTCGGCCCCGGACGAGGTGGTGGTTACAGACAACGGCGTGACCATCATCGGCTACACCGAGCTCGCCGCCCGCCTGCCGGGCCAGTCCTCGCAGCTGTACGGGCAGAACATCTTCAACTTCTTCAAGCTCACGACGCCGGAGAAGGATGGCCTGCTCCACCTCGATCTCGACGACGAGATCGTTCGCCAGATGCTCGTCACTCTCGATGACCAGGTCATGTTCCCGCCGCCGCCCGTCAAGGTTTCGGCCTCCCCGGCGCCGGCGCCCGCGCCCGCCAAGGCGCAGCCCGAACCGGTCGAGCCAGCGAAGGAGAAATCCTGGATCGCCAAGCACTGGTGGAAGTTAGCCGCCGGCGCGCTATTCATATGGCTCATCGCATCCGCGCCTCCCGGCTCAACCACCCACTTCATGGTCTTTGCCCTCGCCGTCGTGATCGGCTTCTACGTCATCACCGCGGTCACCCATGCGCTCCACACCCCGCTCATGTCCGTGACAAACGCGATCTCGGGCATCATCGTGGTCGGCGCGCTGCTCCAGGTCGGATCGAGCAACGTCGCCGTGCAGATCCTGGCCTTCATCGCCACCGCTGTGGCCTCCATCAACATCTTTGGTGGATTCCTCGTCACAGAGCGCATGCTCAAGATGTTCCATAGGAGTTGATCATGAGCGATATCTACACTTTCGTGGGTTTCTGGCAGCTGAGCTTCCAGTCGCTTGCCTACATCGCAGCCGCCCTGCTCTTCATCCTCGCGCTCGCGGGATTGTCGAAGCAGGCCACGGCGCAACGCGGAAACCGGCTTGGCATGCTCGGCATGTTCCTCGTCCTGGTGGCGACCATCACCATCCTCATCTCCTTCTCCGATCAGCAGGGCGTGGTGGCAGCCCTCATCATCGTGGCCCTTGGAATCGGTGCGGCCGTCGGCATCCCACTCGCTCGCAAGGTGGAGATGACCGGCATGCCCGAACTCATTGCCATGCTGCACTCGTTCGTGGGTCTGGCCGCGGTGCTCGTGGGCTATAACTCCTTCATCCTCACACCGGGCGCGGACACACCTGAGAACGCCTTTCACATGGGGGAGGTGGGCCTGGCGGTGTTCATCGGCGCGGTCACGTTCACCGGCTCGATCATCGCGTTCCTCAAGCTCTCGGGTCGCATGTCCGGCAAACCGCTCACCCTTCCAGGGCGCAACTGGCTCAACCTCGGCGCCATCCTCGCCTCGCTGGCGTTTATCATCTGGTTCGCCCACACCCGCAGCATCGGTTCCGGGATGATCCCACTGGCCCTGCTCACAGTTGTCGCACTCCTGCTCGGCCTGCACCTCGTGGCGGCGATCGGTGGCGGCGACATGCCGGTGGTCGTGTCGATGCTGAACTCTTACTCGGGCTGGGCCGCCGCCATGGCCGGCTTCACGCTTGGTAACGATCTGCTCATCATTGTGGGCGCGCTCGTGGGATCCTCCGGCGCCTACCTGTCCTACATCATGTGCCAGGCGATGAACCGCTCCTTCATCTCCGTCATCCTCGGCGGCTTCGGCTCCGATGGTGCGGTGGCCGAGGAGCGCGACTACGGCACCCACCGTGAGATCACCGCACCCGAGGTAGCCGAGATGCTGGCCACCGCCCACAAGGTGGTCATCACCCCCGGCTATGGCATGGCGGTGGCGCAGGCCCAGTACCCGGTCGCCGAACTCACCCGGCGTCTGCGCGAGGCGGGCGTCGACGTCTCCTTTGCGATCCACCCGGTTGCCGGTCGCCTACCCGGACATATGAACGTCCTCCTGGCGGAGGCGAATGTCCCCTACGACATCGTCTACGAGATGGACGAGGTCAACGACTCGCTGTCCGAGGCCGACGTGGTGCTTGTGATCGGTGCCAACGACACGGTCAACCCGGCGGCCGAGGAGCCGGGCTCGCCGATCGCCGGCATGCCGGTCATCAAGGTCTGGGAGGCGAAGAACGTCATCGTATTCAAACGCTCGATGGGCAACGCCGGATACGCCGGCGTGCAGAACCCGCTGTTCTTCAACGAGAACACCGCGATGCTGCTCGGGGACGCGAAGGATTCGGTGGATCAGATCAACGCGGCCCTCAAGGTCAACGCCTAGGACCACCTGCAATGCCCCCGCATTATCTCAGTCGTATCACAGCGCAGAGATAATGCGGGGGCACGCACTTCACGAACCATTCGGTTGGGCCTGCCGCCCTGTGTCACGCATCTTGTCGGTTCTCTTGCCGCGATCCTACCCAGTAGGACAATCCCACCATCAGGGCGGCGAACAGCACGCCTGCCACGGGCCAGATAATCCAGGATTGACCCCAATCCTCTGTGATGAAACTGTAGGCAAAGAACCCCGTCATAACGAGTAGCCAGTACACCCCAGAATTTGCACTCATACCGACGCGGTCCTCACAGCAGGCATCGCCGATGACGGTTCCAGGTTCTCTCCGCAAAGGAGTGCTCCAAGCATGGCTAAATCGTTTCTGGCGTGGTTGTCGACGAGCTGCGCACTCAGCTGAACCGGAAGCCTTCGACCGCAAGCCTTCGATGTGATGGCGGCTTATAGGCCAAAATGTGTTGGTTTCGGTTTAGTAGGTTTCGTGTCAGGTTCCGTTGTGGTGGAAGTCGGTCCAGTTAACTGCGGTTCCCCACCTGTCGATCTCGGCTTGTGCTTGGGCGCGGTGGCTGGCCTTGTCGAATTGGTCAATGATCTGCTGGTCGGTGATCGTGGTCTTGAGGATGTGTGCTGGGGTGGCAGGGGTCTCGGTGTGCTGGTAGCACCACCACAACACGGTCTTGACCTGGTGATCAAGACTCATGCCCCGGTGGGCTCGTAGCACGCAGCGTAGTTGGGTATTAATCCCGCCCTCGATCAGGTTCGACGTCCTGGGAATGGGGTCACCTTCAAGGTCAAGGGCGGGATCAAGGAAGGTGAACAGCGTGCCTTGTTTGACCAGCGTGTTGAGGCAGTTCTTGGCCTGGATCAGCCGGGCATGGGTGGGAACGAGGCGTCCGTCTGGTAGCCGGGTGCGCTGGGCGAGGAACTGTTTGTAGGTGGTGTTCCAGGCGGCGAGTTTGCTCATCCATGCCACTGCCTGCTCATAGGTGGCGACCTCGAGCAGGGCTTGAGCAAGACCGTAGAGATCAACACCTGCCTGAGTGCGTGGCCGGGTGGTGGTCTTACGCTTGACCGCGCTATAGGCGTGAAAGACGCAGCGTTGGATCCGGGTTCCAGGCCAGGTAGTCTTCACCGCGCTGGCGATGCCTTGCCCACCATCACACACGACAACATCTGGGGGCGCGATCCTCGACATCAGCGCTTGCCAGGCGCGGGTGGTCTCGCCCTTGGCCACGTACCAGCCAAGCACGTGAGTCTTGGTACACGCGATCAGGACGACCAGCTTGTGGGACAGGTAGATCCCGTCAACAAAGACCACGTGGCTGACTTCGTCGACCAGTGGGGAAACTGGCCATAGATGCCAAAATGGTTCGTTACGCCGTCGTATGGTGCGTGCCTTGGGCCCGTAATCGGCCAGGGTGTGTTTGCCGGTGACGAAGTCTAAAAACGCACTGAAATGCCGGGCGCGGGTATCGTTACGCCGAGACTGGCTTGCCCCACATGTTGGACAGCGCAACCTTGGCCTACCTGCTCGAGTTGAGCCCCATTTTTGCGTCGTGCCACCACAGATTTTGCATCGAGGATTTCCCATCCCCACATTCAAGCCGATTCAAACCCCGACCTTGCCACGGAATATCAATCAAAAACCGGGATAAAACCAACACGACCTGGCCAACCAAGAACTCAAGTCACAACCAGTCCAACCCCCACCTTTCGGCTTTATAGCAACGAAAGACAGCCCAAAAACCAACACAACCTGACCTATAAGCCCACGTTCATCAACAACACCCCCGCCACCACCAAGCCCAAACCCGAACCTGAGCCCGACGGGCCAGCCTACATCGACAACGCCATCAACACCCAAGCCCCCTGGGACGACGGCCTGACCATCCACCAAGGCTGGGCAGGACACTAACGACACGCCCGGATAAGACACATTTTTTGTCTATTAACCCACAACCTGACCTATAAGCCGTGATGGCAGACTGCTCCGGCCGGTGCGCGGGCATGAAAAAGGCGGCGGACATGAGTCCGCCGCCTTTCGAGGCTAAAGCTTAGCCGTCGATCTTCGCAACAAGCTTGGCGAGCTTCGACTTGCGGTTCGCCGCCTGGTTGCGGTGGATAACACCCTTGGAAACAGCCTTGTCGAGCTTGCGGGAGGCGACGCGGAGTGCCTCCTGGGCCTCCTCGGCGTTGCCAGCAGCGGCGGCCTCGCGCGTCTTTCGAACGAGGGTACGAACCTCGGTCTTGACGGCCTTGTTCCGAAGACGGCGCTTCTCGTTAGTCTTGTTTCGCTTGATCTGGGACTTGATGTTTGCCACTGATGAACTCTTTCGTTGTGAATGATGGCCCCGTGATGGGCCGCGGGTCGGTGAGGGCATACCATCTTCGGACTGAGGCGTGGGGAGCCCGTGGAAAGAAGATTGGCCGGACCTTTCACCCGACCAGGTTCAAAGTCCAATTGACTACTTTAGCAAAGCAAACGGCACCGCAAAAGTGAGGCCAGATGCGGGTTGTGGTGCATCTGCTCACGTTTGCGGCGCCGTGGCAACTATGCGTGGGGCGCTGATAACAGTGCTACTTGTCGCCCTTGATCTTGTCGATCGCCTCGTTGACGAGGCCCTTGGCCTTCTCGCCGGCCTCGCTGGCGGTCTTCTTCACGTCGGCCAGGATCTGATCCTTCTTGCCCTCGAACTCGAGGTTTTCGTTCTCGGTTGCCTTGCCGGCCGTCTCCTTGGCCTTGCCGCCGAGATCCTTGGCTTCGTTCTTGATGTCCTCAAAGCTCATGGTTGCTCCTTCTACGTGGGTCGAAGCCGGTGGCTTCCTTACCCTTAACAGTGTAGTGGGCCTACCTTGGAAAAGCCTGGCATTAGCCGTGGAGTTCCGTGAGCGCGCTCACGACGGCGTCGTAGCGCTCCCGATCCAGCGTGGCTCCCTCGCGGCGAACCTGGGCGACATGGGCCACGAGCAGCCGGTCGAGGCGGACCTCCGATTCGCGCCCGCGCGGATCCCATGCGCCACGCCCGATGTCCATCCACGTCCGGCCCTGGCTGGCCTCGTAGCGCGCATAGCTGTCGTGGTCCTTGCTCGACATTTGTACGAAGACGACGTGCTCCTCGTATCCGGCGAGCACGAGCACGGGCCGATCCTTGCCGCGCCCGTCGTTTTCGTCGAAGGGCACCCACGCCCATACCACTTCGCCCGGGTCGGGAAAGCCGTCGGGGAGTGGGGAGTAGTCGAACTCGGGTAGCCCGATGCGCGATACGGGCCACTCGATGGCGTGCTCGGTGGGCCCGGGCAGGGTTGCGCCTCGCGGCCGCGTCCGCGGGACAGCCGGCGGTCGGCGTTGCGCCGAACCGCCTCCAGATCTTCCCGTCCCGCCAAGAGCGCGGACGATTTCGTCTCCCGCCTTGCGCGCCAGTTCCCGCCCGAGCGTGCGGCCGGCGGAGGCGACGGCCCGGCGCAGCGAGTCCATGAATGCCACGGCTACTCGTCCTCGCCCTCGTCGAGGAGCTCGATGAGGGTCACGTGCAGACGCTCGACGTCGGGCACATCGTGGAGCGTGACCGGGTTTCCGGCGGAGGTTTCGAGGATCAAGGTGCCGCAACCGAAGACGCGGTCAATCATGTCGCGCTCGTAGGAGGCGCTCGAAATCCGGGAGAGCGGGATGTCATGGCCGGTCTTGTTGAGGATGCCAGTGCGGGTGATGATCCGGCGATTGGTGACAGTGAACGTGCTCGTCATCCACTGCAGCCAGGGGATTACGAACAGGAAGAGCGCCAGGAGCGCCGCGGTGGCGCCGGCGGCCCAGTGCGCCCACGGGCTCACGGAGTCCGGCAGGAAGACGAGGGCGAGGACGAGCGCCACCACCACGACCACGAGGGCGAGGATGTTCGGGAAAATGGCCTTGACGTGCTCACGCATGTGGCGGATGACGTACTCGTCGGCGGCCAGGAGCTTCTTGTTAAATCCCATACCTCCATTTTGCCACACGCCCGGGCTCGACCTCGTGCCGTGGTCACGACGCCGTCGCCAGAGGTGTCCCCGACGCCCGTGGTGCACGTTGGCCGCTACAGCCAGATGGCGAGGCCGACGATAATGAGCACGGCGATGATGGGCAGCGATGCGAGGGTGAGGCCGGCGGAGAGAATCGTCCAGCGCAGGTCGTCCTTCAGGTGCGGGACGTTCTCCACGCCACCGGCCTGGGCGATCGCGGCCCGCTGTGCTGCCTCCAGCCGAGAAAGGAACGTGTTTTTACGCTGGGCGGCCTCCCGCTCGGCGTCGGCCTGGCGCTCCTTGGCGCGCATCCGCTCGATCTCCTGCTCCATGCCCTCCTCGCGGCCGAGCGGGTTGCCGTATTCGTCGATGACGATGCCCTCACCCGCCGTGCTCGCGATCTGGCCGGCAGACTCGGCCTGGGGTCGACGCCCGTAGCGCGCCCTCAGTTTCTCGGTGTACGCCTCCATGAGGCGTTCGAGCCGGGAGCGTCGGACAGCGAAAAAAACCAGGACTGCGCTGAATACCACGCACGCGGCGAACGGGATCCAGGCGGCGGTAGAGGAACCGTTCCTGCCGGCACCCACACCGACGAACGCCAGCAGCACGTTTGCTACGGCCGCGGTGGAGACAAGTGCGCGGCCGGGTAGCCGGGTCAGCCGCTCGATGAGGGGCAGGAAAACGTTGAGGGATCCGGGTCCAAGGCTCATGGCAGAAATTATCTCACACGCGCTCACCGATCAGCGCCAGCACGTCGCTGAGAGAGGCAAGGGTGCCTGCCTCTTCGCCGCGGTGATCGAGCAGATAGCCGCGGATTCCGGCGGCGGTGGCGGCCTCGACGTCGATCGGCCGATCGCCGAGCGCGATGACGGTGGCCGGGTCGAGGTGGTGGCGCTCGATGAGAACCTGGTACATCTGCGGGGAGGGCTTGCGCTCGTAGCCGTCGGGGGCACACACCATGTCGTCCACCTCGATCCCGTGGGCGGCCAGCAGGTTCTCGGCCGAGCGGCGGTCGCGATGGGTGGCCACGAGGTTGAGCCCTCCGGCGTCGTGAACGGCGCCAAGCACGCGGCGCGCCCCGCTCATCAGCGGAGCCGGACGGGTTCTCCACGTTTCCTTGAGCTCCGCATAGCCGGCGTGGAGGGCGTCTAGGTCAGCGCCGTAGAGCTGGTGGAGCTTGTTCATCGCGTGCTCGATCGATACCGAGCGCAGGGCAGCCACCTCGGACAGCTGGGCGTCGCTGGGCGCACTCGTGCGGTACCCGATCCGCGCGAGCAGGTTGTCGACGGCGGGGTAGGTGTCGATCAGCGTGCCGCCCATGTCCCATAAGATGGAGGAATACATGGGACAAGTCTGACACGTGCCGCCCAATTTCACACGGCCCATTCGGCGATCGCCGCGAGCACGCTGGTATCGTGGATGAGGACTGTTACTTGAAGGAGACTCGTGCCCGTTTCTACCTCTGCTGAGCTGGCCAAGATCCAGCCCGCGTCCACACCGGCCGCGCAGATTCGAAATTTCTGCATCATCGCCCACATCGATCACGGCAAGTCGACGCTTGCCGACCGGATGCTGCAGCTGACCGACGTCGTCGCCGAGCGTGAGATGCGCGCCCAGTACCTCGACCGGATGGACATCGAGCGCGAACGCGGAATCACCATCAAGTCCCAGGCGGTGCGGATGCCGTGGACGGTGGACGGGCAGGCCTACGCCCTGAACATGATTGACACCCCCGGCCACGTTGACTTCGCTTACGAGGTTTCCCGCTCGCTCGCCGCCTGCGAGGGGGCGATCCTGCTGGTGGATTCGGCGCAGGGCATCGAAGCCCAGACCTTGGCTAACCTCTACATGGCCATCGAGAACGACCTCACGATCATCCCGGTTCTCAACAAGATCGACCTACCCGCCGCGAACCCGGACAAGTACGCCGCCGAGCTCGCCTCCCTTATCGGCTGTGACGCCGATGATGTCATACGGGTCTCGGGCAAGACGGGGCAGGGCGTGGATGAGCTGCTCGACCGGATCGTCGCAGAGATACCTTCCCCCACGGGCGACCCGGATGCCGAGGCGCGCGCCATGATCTTCGACTCCGTCTACGATTCCTACCGCGGGGTTGTCACCTACGTGCGCGTGGTGGACGGGAGCCTCACCCCGCGCCAGCGGGTGCAGATGATGTCCACCCACGCTAACCACGAGCTGCTCGAGATCGGCGTCATCTCGCCCGAACCCAAGCCGGCCGCCGGGCTGGGCGTGGGGGAGGTGGGCTACCTCATCACGGGTGTGAAGGAGGTGCGTCAGTCGCGAGTCGGTGACACGGTCACCGATGCGCGCAAGCCGGCTAGGAGCCCGCTTTCTGGCTACCGCGATCCCAAGCCCATGGTCTACTCGGGTATCTATCCCATCGACGGCTCGGACTACCCGGCACTGCGCGACGCGCTAGACAAGCTCAAGCTTAACGACGCCGCCCTCGTCTACGAGCCGGAGAACTCGGTGGCGCTCGGCTTCGGGTTTAGGTGCGGATTCCTCGGCCTGCTCCACCTCGAGATTGTCACGGAGCGCCTCGAGCGCGAGTTCGACCTTGACCTGATCGCCACCGCGCCCTCGGTCATCTACCGGGTTGTCGCTGAGGGCGGGGTGGAGCACGTCGTGCAAAACCCCTCCGAGTTTCCTGATGGGAAGATCGCCGCGATCTACGAGCCACTCGTCAACGCCACGATTCTCACCCCCTCCGACTATGTGGGCACCACGATGGAGCTGTGCCAGCAGCGCCGCGGCAGCCTGCAGGGGATGGACTACCTGTCGGAGGACCGTGTGGAACTGCGCTACAAGCTGCCGCTTGCCGAGATCGTCACCGACTTCTTCGACCAGCTCAAGTCGCGCACCAAGGGCTACGCCTCCCTCGACTACAAGGAGGAGGGCGAGCAGCAGGCGGACCTCGTCAAGGTTGACATCTTGCTCAACGGGGAGAAGGTCGACGCCTTCTCTGCCATCGTCCACCGCGACAACGCCTACCACTACGGCGTGGAGATGACGGGCAAGCTCAAGAGCCTCATCCCGCGTCAACAGTTCGAGATCCCCGTCCAGGCCGCCATCGGCTCGCGCATCATCGCCCGCGAGACGATTCGCGCCCTGCGCAAGGACATGCTCGCCAAGTGCTACGGTGGCGATATTTCCCGCAAGCGCAAACTGTTGGAAAAGCAGAAGGAAGGAAAGAAGCGCATGAAGTCGATCGGCCGCGTGGACGTGCCGCAGGAGGCTTTCGTCGCCGCGCTCTCCTCCGAGATGCCCGAGTCGAAGAAGAAGTAGCATGTCCCAGCCGCCGACTCCCGAGCAGAACCCGAACTACGGCCGGATCATGTCCTTCACCCGGCGCGGCTCGCGCCTGGGGGACAAGTACGAGAAGGTCATGGAGCAGTATGGACCGGCCTACGTCATCGACTTTCCAAGCGGCCCGGCCCAGACCACCATGGCGCAGGACGTCTTCGTCGACCTGCGCGCCGCCTTCGGGCGTTCGGCCCCCCTCGTGGTCGAGATTGGGCCCGGCAGCGGGGAGCAGACGATGTCGGCGGCACTGTCCCGTCCGGAATGGAACTTCCTCGCGATCGAAGCCTGGTCACCCGGGGTGGCGCGCTGCGTGAACGCGGCCGTGCGCGAGGGCGTGCAGAACGTGCGGATCATGGAGGTCGACGCCGCCCAGGCCCTGCCCATCCTCTTTAGGCGTGGCGAGGTGGAGAACCCGCGCGCGCGGGAGGTGTGGACCTTCTTCCCTGACCCCTGGCGTAAGAAGCGCCACCACAAGCGCCGCCTGGTCAGCGACGACTTCGCCGAGACGGTTGCCCTCGTCCTCGAGCAGGGCGGGGTGTGGCGCATGGCGACGGACTGGGCGGACTACGCCTGGCAGATGCGCGACGTCGTGGCCAACAGCCCCCATTTTTCCAACCCGTACTCGGAGAAGAACCCTGACGCCGCCGATCAGGGCCAGTACCGGGGCGGCTTCGCCAAGCGTTGGCCGGGCCGGGTTATGACTCGCTTCGAGTCGCGCGGAATCGAGGCCGGGCGCAAGATTTACGACATCGAGGCGATCCGCGAGCGTGACTGAGCTCGGCCTTGAAACTGTGCGGGTGGAGGGCCTGTCCGCCTACGTCCACGTGCCTTTTTGCTCGGTGCGTTGCGGGTACTGCGACTTCAACACCTATACCAACCTCGACTTCGGCGGGGGCGCGAGCGCTGCGCGTTTTGCGGACACGATCGTGCGCGAGATTGAACTCGCCCGCGATCTGCTCGGCTCGGCCGGCCCGCTACGCACGGTCTTCTTCGGCGGCGGCACCCCGACAATGTTGCCCGCGTCGGATCTGGCGGCTGTGCTCGCGGCGCTCCGCGACGCCTTCGGCGCACCCGAGGGGGAGGTGACCACGGAGGCCAACCCAGAGACAGTCACGCCGCAGGTGCTCGAGTCCCTCGCCCGCGCCGGCTTTACCCGGTTTTCCTTCGGCATGCAGTCCGCCGTGAGTCACGTTCTCGCCGTACTCGACCGCCGCCACACCCCCGGCCAGGTCGAGCAGGTGGCCCGTTGGGCGCGCGAGATGGGCCTGGAGTTTTCCCTCGACCTCATCTACGGCGCACCGGGGGAAACCCTTGACGACTGGCGCGCCTCCCTCGACGCCGCCATTGCGCTCGAGCCCGGCCACATCTCCGCCTACGGCCTGACCATCGAGGAAGGCACGAAGATGGGAGCCCAGCTCCGGCGTGGGGAGATCCCCGCGCCGGACCCGGATGTGCAGGCCACCAAGTACGAGATGGCCGACGAGGCGCTGAGCCTAGCGGGCTACCAGTGGTATGAGGTGTCCAATTGGGCCAAGCCCGGCAGGCGCTCTGAGCACAACCGTGCCTACTGGACGAACGCCAACTGGTGGGGATTCGGCCCCGGCGCGCACTCCCACCTTGATGGCCGGCGGTTTTGGAATGTTAAACACCCCATCGCGTATGCCGGCAAGCTGGAGGCGGGCGAGCTGGCGATCGCCGGGGGAGAAATCCTGAGCGCGGCTGAGCGGCGCGAGGAGGACATCATGCTGGGCATCCGCCTGCGCGAGGGCATCGAGGTGGGCGCCACCCCGCGAGCCGTCGTCGCCTCGCTGATCAATGACGAACTGATCGACCCGGCCGCCGCCTTGGCGGGCCGCCTGCGCCTGACAAGAAAGGGCCGGCTGCTGGCCGACGTCGTGACCCGAACCCTGTGGGACGCCGAGGAGGCATCATGAACCGCGACTACATCGTCTACCTTATCCTCGCCCTGCTGATCGGCATCCCGCTGATCTACACGGCCATCGCCCTGATCTCCAAGAAGTCCGCCGGGACGTGGGATGAAAACTCCCGGCGTAAGGGGGCCATGCGCGCTGAGGGCTGGCGGGTGAAGGACACCGTAGACAATCTTGCGCTTTTCCTTCTCGACACCACGACGCCGCCTGCCCACTGGCCGCTGCCCGTGGGCGCGCCGGGCGTGGAGGCCGTCAGCTCCGGCCGACACGCAATGACGTGGCGGGCGGGGACGTTCGTGGCCCCGTCGGTGGGCAGCTTCCTGTTTTTCGCCCTCGAAATCCCGCAGCGAAGCGACGGCACCGAGGTCGAGTTCGCCGAGGCGCTCGTTCGCGTCCGGGGCGGCTTGGAGTGGGAGGGCGAGTCCGCCTGGGCTAACGACGCCGTCGCCGCCTTCCTGCTATCGTGGCCCGGCTTGCGCGCGGCGCACATGATCGGCAAAACGGTGACCTTCATGTTCGACGAGGGCGGGGAGAAGGTCGAGCGGCTCAAGGAGGTCGCGGCTTACGCCGAAGGGATCGTGCCTAGCCTTCCGGATGAGGTGTGGGTCTAGCGGCCGTCACGAAGTCGATGAGTTCTTCCATCCGACCGAGGAAGGCCGGCTCGAGGTCGCGGTAGTCGCGCACCGCCGCCAGGATTTTCGCCCAGCCCAGCCCGACGTCCTCGACTGTCGCGTGCGGCCAGCCCATACGGGCGAGGGTGCCCTTCTTGATGTCCTCCCCGCGTGGAACCTGCGGCCAGGCCTTGAGTCCGACGACGCCGGGCTTGATCGCCTGCCAGACGTCCACGTAGGGGTGACCGAGCACGAGCACGCCCTCCATCGCGGTGACCTTGGCGGCGATGCGGGCCTCCTTGGAACCCGGGATGAGGTGGTCGAGCATGATGCCGGCGCGCTTGGATTCCGAGGGGCCGAAGACGGACAGGATCTGGGGGAGGTTATCCGCGCCGAAGAGCTCCTCGATCATGATGCCCTCGTAGGCAAGGTCGGAGCCCCAGATTTTGGAGATGAGCTCGGCGTCGTGCTTGCCCTCCACCCAGATTCGGGAGGCTTTGGCCACGCGCGCCTCGTGCTTGACGTGGAAGGATCCGGAGGCGGTGATCTTCGGTGCGCGGCGGATCGCTTTGGGAAGGGGCGGGATAAGGTTGACGGCCTCTCCCTCGAGCCAGAATCCGCGCCCGAGCGGGAAGCCGCGCCGTCGCATCTTGGCGTCCTCGAGCTCCATTTGCCATTGGCCGGCCACCTTGCCCACCTTGATCACCTCGCCCACGTAGCCGGAGGCGACGTCTTCGAGAACCATGCCCACCTCCACGGTGACGTCGCGGATGCGGGAGGCGGGGGCGGACAGGACGTCCTCGCCGTAGCGGTCGAAATAGCTCATGGGCCTAGGGTAGCGCGTGGGAGGGGACTGGGATATTTGGCGCGGGAGGCGTAGAATTGGCACTCGAGTTATGAGAGTGCTATGTGGGGAGGCGTGATGGCGACTGATCGACAGGCGAGAGTTTTGAACGCCATCGTGCAAGATTACGTCAAGACGGGCGAACCGGTTGGCTCGCGCGCCGTCGTCGAGCGGCACAATCTGGGGGTCTCGCCCGCCACCGTCCGCAACGACATGGTCTCGCTGGAGGAGGCCGGCCTCATCCACCAGCCCCACACCTCCGCCGGGCGGGTTCCCACCGACGCCGGATACCGGCAGTTCGTGGATCAGATCGCGTCCCTCAAGCCGCTCTCGCGTGCCGAGCGCAACGCGATCAAGCGGATGCTGTTCGAGGCGGTGGACTTAGATGAGGTGATCACCCGCGCCGCCGCTCTCCTGTCCTCGCTGACCAACCAGCTGGCGATGGTGCAGTACCCCTCGTTGCGGCTCACAGCCCTCCGCCACATTGAGCTGGTCCCCCTCACCGACACCCGCGCGCTGGTGGTCATCATCACCGACGCGGGCCGCGTGGAGCAGCGCATGGTTGGCTTCCCGGCCGCGCTCAGCGAGGAGGACCTGGTGACCCTGCGCCGGGTGCTGAACGCCGAGCTGGAAGACCTCCACGTGGCGGGCCTGGCTGCGGCGTTGGGCCGGGTGGAGGACGGCCTGGCCGAGGCGCTCAAGCCGGCCGCCCGCCTCGTCGTGCAGGTGGTGGAGGAGACGCTACGCAACGAAGCCGAGGAGCGGGTCGTCGTCGCCGGGACCGCGAACCTGACCCGGTACGCCATCGACTTCGGATCATCCGTCTTCCCGCTCCTCGATGCGATCGAAGAGCAGGTGGTGCTGCTACGCATCCTCGCCCACCAGGAGGACGGCCTTCACGTGGGGATCGGCAGGGAGAACTCGAGTGATGCCCTGAGCGAAACCTCTGTGGTGTCCACCAACTATGTGGGCGCGGACCAGCAAACTTTGGCCCGGCTTGGCATTATTGGACCGACGCGCATGGACTACACGGCGAACATGTCCTCCGTCTATGCGGTGGCGAAATACCTATCTGACATTTTGGCAGCTAACTAAAAGGGAAATTGTGGCAGATTATTACGAGGTCTTGGGGGTCGCCCGGAACGCGACCCAGGCTGAGATCAAGAAGGCCTACCGAAAGAAGTCGCGCGAGCTTCACCCCGACAACCCCAACGGCGGCTCAACCGAGAAGTATCAAGAGGTCAACAACGCCTACGAGGTGCTCTCCAACCCGGACAAGCGCCAGATGTACGACCTTGGCGGGGAGGACGCACTGCGCGGCGGCGGGGCAGGCTACAGCCCCGGCTTCGAGGGCTTCCAAGATATCTTCAACACGTTCTTCGGCGGTGCCAATACCCGCCGCGGCCCGGCCTCGCGCGCCCGGCGCGGCCAGGACACGCTCGTGGTGGTGACCCTGACCCTCGAAGAGGTCGTGTTCGGCGCCGAGAAGACGATCAAGCACGAAGCCGTGGTCGAGTGTCCACACTGCCACGGGAACATGGCCGAGCCGGGTACCGAGCCCGTGCCGTGCACGAACTGCGACGGCACCGGCTCCGTTCAGCAGGTCACGCAGTCGCTGTTTGGGCAGGTCATGTCGCAGACGGTGTGCGGGCGCTGCCAGGGATACGGCACGATCATCGTCACCCCGTGCGGGGAGTGCTCCGGTGAGGGGCGCATCCGCGCCAACCAGCCGGTCACCATCAAGGTCCCGGCCGGCGTCGAGGAGGGGATGCGTATCCGCCTCCAGGGGCGCGGGGATGCCGGGCTGGCGGGCGGCCCTGCCGGTGACCTCTTCGCCCAGGTTCAGATCGAATCCGACCCGGTCTTCACCCGCTCCGGGGACGACCTACTCTGCACGCTCCAGGTGCCGATGACGGCGGCCGCGCTCGGCACGAAGCTGGAGATCGACACCTTCGACGGCGAGCAGACGATCTCGCTCGATCCGGGCACGCAGGCGGGCTACGTCACGACCCTTCCGGGCCTGGGAGTGGGGCGCCTCCACCGAGGCGGGCGCGGCGACCTCAAGGTTCAGGTCCAGGTACTCACCCCCACCAAGCTTGACGCCCGCCAGCGCGAACTGCTCGAGCAGTTCGCCCACGAGCGCGGGGAGGAGGCGGGCGAGCTCGTCAACTCCAGCCAGTCCGTGTTCGGGCGCATCTGGGATCGGCTCTCGGGTCGATGACGCTCCCGGTCTACATCGACCCCGACCTCGTCGACGCCGAGCAGGTCAGGCTCGCGGGCCCCGAGGCCCACCACGCCGCCGTCGTGCGGCGCACGAACGTGGGCGAGCGGATCGACGTCGTCAATGGCGCGGGGTTGCGCGTCACGATCGAGGTTGATTCGGTGACCAAGGGCGAGGTCCGCGGCCGGCGGGTGGCCTCCGTCCAGGAGGAGCCGGCACGCCCCCGCCTCACGCTCGTCCAGGCCCTCGCCAAGCGCGGCCACGACGAGCAAGCGCTCGAGACGTGCACCGAATACGGCGCCGACGCCTTCGTCCCGTGGATGGCCGAGCGATCCATCGTGCGCTGGAGCGGGGAGAAGGCGCGCAAGGGGCAGGCTCGGCTGGCGGAGGCTGTGTGGGCGGCCACAAAGCAGTCCCGGCGCGCCTACCTTCCCCGGGTCCACCCCCTCCACACGAGCGATCAGCTGGCCGAGGCGATTGCGCGCTTTGACGGGCTCGCTCTCGTCTGCCACGAGGAGGCGACGACGCCGCTTGTGGACCTGCTGCCCATCGAACGTGACGTCATGATCGTCGTCGGGCCTGAGGGCGGGATCACGCCCGCGGAGCTCGCGGCTTTCCAGGAGGCGGGTGCGACGGCGGTGGCGCTGGGCAGGCACGTCATGCGCTCGGCGACGGCGGGGGCGTGGGCGAGCGCCGTCGTGCGGGCTTACCGGTAGAATGAACGCGATGGAAGCTACAAAGACTGTCACCGTCCCCGACCGGGTGCCGATGATCAACATCCTAGGTCACCGCGATGAGGTGTTGCGCGCCCTCGAAAAGGGGCTGGCGCCGGCCGGTTTGCACGTCCTCGGGCAAAAGATCACGATCCGCGGGCCCGAGGCCGACGTCGACCTGGCAGTCGACCTGATCGGCGAACTGATCTCCGTGGCAGCGATGGGGGAGCACTTGACAGTCGACGCCGTCGATCGGGCACTGGCCATCATGCGCTCGGGGCTGGCCAAGCCCACCGACCTGCTCAACTCCGACATCCTCACCAATCACGGCAAGACGATCCGCCCCAAGACGCTCGGGCAGAAGGCCTACGTCGACGCGATCGACGACAACACGATCGTCTTCGGCATCGGCCCGGCCGGTACGGGCAAGACGTACCTGGCGATGGCGAAGGCCGTGGTGGCCCTCCAGCGCAAGGAAGTCTCACGCATCATCCTGACCCGCCCGGTGGTGGAGGCGGGGGAGTCGCTCGGGTTCTTGCCCGGCTCGCTTAACGACAAGGTCGACCCATACATGCGCCCGCTTTACGACGCGCTTTACGACATGATCGACCTTGACGCGATCCCGAAGCTGCTCGCGGCGGGCACGATCGAGGTGGCGCCGCTGGCCTACATGCGCGGGCGCACGTTGTCTAACGCGTTCGTCATCCTCGACGAGGCGCAAAACACCACGCCGGAGCAGATGAAAATGTTCCTCACCCGCCTAGGTTTCCACTCGAAGATGGTGGTCACGGGAGACCTGACCCAGGTGGACCTGCCGTCGAAAAAGACCTCCGGCCTGATGCTGGCCCATAGGATCCTGCGGGATGTGGATAAGATCGCGTTCATCGAGTTGGGTTCGGCCGACGTGGTGCGCCACCGGCTGGTGGCTGACATTATTGACGCTTACGCACGATACGACGCCGAGTGAGGAAAATGATTGAGGTAAACGACGAATCAGGCTTCGAGCCTGCCGTGGGGGTGACGGAGGTCAGCGAGCTCGCCGCCTACGTGTTGGAGCAGATGCGGGTCCACCCACACGCCGACCTGTCGGTGATCTTCGTGGACGAGGAGGCGATGGAGCGCCTGCACATGGAGTGGATGGATCTGCCCGGGCCCACGGACGTACTGTCCTTCCCGATGGACGAGATCCGCCCCGCCCCGCTCGGCACGGAGCCCAAGCCCGGGATGCTGGGCGACATCGTGGTGTGTCCGTATGTGGCGAAGAAGCAGGCCCTGCGTTCCGGGCACGCCACCATGGAGGAGATCCTCCTTCTTGTCACCCACGGTATCTTGCACCTGCTCGGTTACGACCACGCCGAGCCCGCGGAGAAGAAGGAAATGTTCGACCTCCAACGCCGCCTGCTACTGACATTCCTCGCCCGCAAGCCCCACGACTACGGCTCGGGCGACATCGACGACATCGCCCCGACGGTCGACGATGATTGAGTCCGAGGTTTCGCTCGCCCTGGCTAGCGTGGTCGCCATCGTGGCCCTACTCGGCACGGTTCTGACGAATATCACGCTGCAGGCCCTGCACACGATCACGCACCCGCGCGTGCGCCAGGCGCAGGAGGAGGGTAACGCCGGCGTTCACCTGGCCCGGATCTACGACCGTCGCCCGGCCACGCTCGCGGCGGTGACGGCGCTCCACAACGTCTTCCTCATATTGCTCGGCCTGGGCATGTTCACGCTCATCACGGACTATCTGCACGCCGCCTGGCTCGTGTGGATCGCCACCCTTGCCCTCGCGATTGTCGCCCTCATAGGGATGGGCCTCCTTCTGCCCGCCCAGCTTGGGGCGAAGTATCCCGTCCAGGTCCTGCGCGTGGGCGACGCTCTGCTCTGGCCGCTGGCCCGCCTCGGGTCCCTCTTCGTGACCCGCCGTGAGACGGCGGAGGAGGATCGCGAGACCCGTTACGAGGACGAGCTTCAGGTGATGGTCGAGCGGGTCTCGGAGTCGGAGGTGCTCGAGGATGACGAACGATCGATGCTGCACTCCGTCTTCGAGCTGTCCCACACGATCGTGCGCGAGGTGATGGTCCCGCGCACCGATATGATCTCCATCGATTCCAGCGAGGACCTTGACCACGCCCTATCGCTCTTTACCCGTTCGGGCTTCTCCCGGGTTCCGGTGATCGGCGAGTCCTCCGACGACCTGCTGGGTGTGCTGTATCTGAAGGATGTGGTGCGCCGCATTCACCGCCGCACCGACACCGAGGGCCTGCTGGTCACGGACGTCATGCGCGAGGCCCAGTTCGTGCCGGAGTTCATGCTCGCCGACGACCTCCTGGCCCACATGCAGGCCACCCAGAATCACATCGCCTTCGCGGTTGACGAGTGGGGCGGCATCGCCGGCCTCGTCACCATCGAGGACCTGCTCGAGGAGCTGGTGGGCGAGATGGTCGACGAGCACGACAAGGCGCTGCCCGAGATCGAGCAGATCGACGACGGGGTCTACCGGGTCCCCGCCCGCATGCCCATCGACGAGGTGGCCCACGTGTTCGGAATCGACTTCGATGATGACGACGTGGAGTCAATTGGCGGGCTTTTGACGAAGGGCTTGGGTAAGATACCGATCTCAGGATCGCAGACGACGATCGCGGGCCTGGTGCTGAAGGCGGACCGCTTCGAGGGGCGGCGCAAGCGCCTGGTGAGCGTCATTGTGAAGAGAGCGCAGGAAGAAGATGAGTGACTTTCCCGAGAATTTCAAGGCCGGTTTCGTCTCGGTGGTTGGCCGTCCGAATGCGGGCAAATCGACGTTGCTGAACGCGATGGTGGGCACGAAGATCGCCATCACCGCCGACCAGCCCGAGACCACCCGCCGGGTCATCCGAGGCATCGTCCAGCTGGATGCCGGCCAGCTCATCGTCGTCGACACCCCCGGCTTGCATCGCCCCCGCACCCTGCTTGGCGAACGTCTCAACGACATGGTGGGCGAGGCACTAGCCGACGTGGACGCCGTGGCGCTGTGCATGCCGGCCGACGAACCGACCGGCCCGGGCGACCGCTTCCTGCTCGACCTGGTGAAGAAGACGGGCGCCCCGATCCTCGCCGTCATCACCAAGACGGACAAGGTGACCAAGGATGCGCTCGCCGAGCGCATCATGGAGGTCTCCCAGATGCACGAGTTCGCCGAGATCGTCCCCGTCAGCGCCGTGGCCGGCGAGCAGGTGGGATTGCTGGCCGACCTGCTGCTCGAGCGCATGCCGCCCAGCCCCCCGCTTTACCCGCGCGACTCGCTGACGGACGAGACGGAGGAGGAGCGCATCGCCGAACTCATCCGCGAGGCCGCACTGGTGGGCGTGCGCGAGGAGCTGCCGCACTCGATCGCCGTCGTCGTCGACGAGATGGAGGAGCGCGCGCGGCGCGATGGTGAGCCGGTGCTGGCGATCCACGCGAGCCTATACGTGGAGCGCGAGTCGCAGAAGGGCATCATCATCGGCCGGGGCGGGTCGCGCCTGAAGCAGGTGGGGCGCCAGGCGCGCGAGTCGATCGAGGCGATGGTGGCCCGCCACGTCTACCTCGACCTCTACGTGAAGGTGGCCAAGGACTGGCAGCGCGACCCGAAGCTGCTCGGGCGGCTCGGGTTTTGATCAAGCTCCGCGGCCGTAAACCCCCGCTTGTCTTGCTGTGGGTGCTTGCCGTCCTCGTCCTGGGCACGTGGGGGGCGTGGGCGGGACCCAACTGGAACCCGCAGCCGATGACGAATCTCATCGTCCCCGAAACCCCCGACACGTCGATTGTGTCCTCGGCTCGCACCGCTCCGCTCGGAACCTACGAGGTGGCCGTCTCGGTCCACGAGGTCGCCATGGAGGATGGAACCACGATCGAGGTGACCCTACGCGAGCCGGTGGGGGTGGAGGGGCAGAGCCCCGGCGTCGTGTTCATGCACGGGACGGGAACCTCCACCCACAAGGCCTTCGAGCAGCACGCGACCTGGCTCGCCTCCACCGGGATCGTCACGGCGGTGCCGGACAAGCTGCTCAAGCACTACACCACCTTAGATCGCGACTACATCGGGCTCGCCCGCGGCTACGATACGGTGGCGAGGTGGCTACGCGAGCAGGACTCGGTCTACTTTCGCGACGTGGGCTACTACGGAGAGTCCGAGGGCGCTCTCGTGGCACCCGTGTCGGTGGTCGACGACGCCGAATCGGCCTTCCTCATCCTCGTCTCCGACCCGGCAATGCCGATCCGCGACCAGGGGGCGCTCGCGGCAGACGCCTACCTGCGCAACGTGGGAGTGCCGCGCGTGATCTACCAGGGAATTCCGCGTCTCATCGGGGGTGCGCTTGCCGCCGGTGACTTCCAGTACGCCACCTTCGACCCGCGCCCCTACCACAAGCGCATCACCGTGCCGGTCATGATGGCCTACGGAACCAACGACCTGTCGATGCCGATCGTCCAGGGCCCGATCGAGGTGGGGGAGAGCCTGCGCGAGGCGGGCAACAACGACCTCATCGTGCGCTACTACGAAGGTGCCGACCACGGGCTGCGAATCGATGGTGAACTGCAGTCAAAGCCCTTCCAGGACATCTCGGACTTCATCAACGGCCTGCCCTCCTCCGCATGGCTGGGCCCCAAGGTTGCCGGCGCTCAGCCCCGCCAGGCGTTCACCGCCCAGACGCTCGACACGCCGCGCTGGTTCGGTTCGGGGGACGCGATGGTCGCGATCCTCGCCTCGGGCCTCATGCTGACGTTCATCGGCGCGCTGGCTGTGCTGGCGGGCCGCTTCGGCGTCGGGCCCCGGCAAGACTATCGGAACGTGGGCCGCCCGATCCTCATCAGCGCCCTGCTCGTGACGCTGACCTGGGTGGCATTCCTGGCCTATCTCGTGGCCGTCGCGATGCTGGCAATGAGCTACGAAACGAATCGCTGGGTGGTCCAGGGCGGCATCCTCGCGGTCGAACTGCTGGGCCTGTCCGCCGTCTACTTCCTCGTGCGGGCGCTCGCGACCTGGCACGCCCACCCCATGCAGACCCGGCGAGCGGGCGGGGACCTTCGGGTGATCTTCACCGGCCAGATCCTGCTACTGTTTGCGCTGGCCTACTGGGGGATCTACCCCTCGCCGTTCTTCTAGCTCGCTCGTTGCCGGCGTCGTAGGATAGAGGGACGAATGGAGAAGGGGAATCGTGAGGCCAAGACTGACCGCCACCACGGTGTGCGTGAGCGACACCGGATCCGTCCGCGCGCGTAACGAGGACCGCTTCTTCGCCGGTCCCCACTTCTTCGGTGTGGCCGACGGCATGGGCGGGCACACGCTGGGGGACGTGGCGGCCCAATACGCGGTTGACATGCTGGGCGGCGCGCTGGGCGATCTTGAAAGGGCGAGCGGCGAGGCCGAGGAGGAAGCCGTCATCTCGGCGGCGCTCGCGAGGGCCGCGACGTCCATCACGGAGCACGTGGACGGGGAGTTCCTCAACACCCAGACTTTGGTGGCGGGTATCGGTCCGACGGCGGGCACCACGGTTGCCGGTGTTTACCTCGGGCGGGCACCACTCATCTTCCACGTGGGTGATTCGCGCGTCTACCGTTACCGGGACGGCGACCTGCGCCGACTCACGCGCGACCACTCGCTTGTCCAGGAGATGGTCGACGTCGGCCAGATCACCGACGCCGAGGCACACGTCCACCCCCAGAAGAACATCATCACCCGGGCGGTGGGTACCTACGGTCCGCCAGAGGTGGACTTCAGCCCGGCGATGCTGGCCGAGGGAGACTTCGTGCTGTGTTGCACCGACGGCCTGCACGATGAGCTGACGGACTACGAGATCGCGATGATCCTGCTCAAGGCGGTCAACATGGACGAGGCCGTCCACCTGTTGCGCGACGAGGCACTGGCCGCAGGTGGGCACGACAACGTGACGATCGTGTTAGCGCATATGGGCTACGAACACTAACGCGCCACCGGGCCCCGCCCACAACGTGGGATGCGGCTTGCACCCGACCGCCCGGCGGGTAGGGTAGTGCCATGTTCTTGCTCCTGCTTAGTTGCCGCGGGGAGGTCACCGGCTGACACCTCCCCGCGGGTATTCGTGTTGGCTAACCACTCGCAAGACTTAAGGGAGAAACCATGAAGACAGCAGGCTTTGGAACGCAACAGCAACCCTCGGCGATGCCTATCGGAAAGTATCGTCATTTCCTCGACACGAACCCGGTCAGCCTTCCGGACCGCACGTGGCCGAACAACCGCATCACGAAGGCTCCGCGGTGGCTGTCCACCGACCTGCGCGACGGCAACCAGGCGCTCATCGACCCGATGGACCCGGCCAAGAAGCGCAAAATGTTTGACCTCCTCGTGGCAATCGGCCTGAAGGAGATCGAAGTGGGCTTTCCCGCGGCCTCGAAGGCGGACTTCGACTTCGTGCGCTCGCTGGTCGACGACGACGCCGTGCCCGAGGACGTGACGATCTCGGTGCTGACCCAGAGCCGGCCGGAGATCATCCACCGCACGGTCGACGCCCTGCAGGGCCTTCCGCGCGCCACCGTCCACCTCTACAACGCCACCGCGCCGGTCTTCCGGGAGGTCGTGTTCAACATGAATCGCGAGCAGATCAAGCAGCTCGCCGTCTCCGGCGCCCAGGACCTCGTCTCCTACATGGAGAAGAGCTTTGACGATGACACGATCGTCGGCTTCGAATACTCCCCGGAGATCTTCGTCGACACTGAACTCGACTTCGCCCTCGAGGTGTGCGAGGGCGTCATGGACGTATGGCAGCCGGGCCCGGACCGGGAGATCATCCTCAACCTGCCCACCACGGTCGAGCGCTCGACCCCGAACGTGTACGCCGATCAGATCGAGTGGATGAGCCGCAACCTATCTAGGCGCGAGTACATCGCCCTGTCCGCCCACAACCACAACGACCGCGGCACCGGGGTCGCCACCACCGAGCTGGCGATGCTTGCCGGCGTCGACCGGGTCGAGGGATGCCTGTTCGGCCAGGGCGAGCGCACCGGCAACGTGGACCTGGTGACCGTGGCCCTTAACCTCTTCTCCAACGGGATCGACCCCCAGCTCGACCTGTCGAACCTGGACGAGATCCGCCGCACTGTTGAACACTGCACCCAGATGGAGGTCCCGGCGCGCGCGCCGTATGGCGGTGACCTCGTCTACACCAGCTTCTCCGGGTCCCACCAGGACGCCATCAAGAAGGGCTTCGCGGCGCGCGCCCGCAAGGTCGTCGCCGCGGGCGGCGACGAGAACGCCGTGCCGTGGGACATACCCTACCTGCCGATCGACCCGAAGGACGTGGGCCGCTCCTACGAGGCCGTGGTCCGCGTCAACTCCCAGTCCGGCAAGGGCGGGGTGGCCTACCTGCTGTCCTCCACGCGCGATCTCGACCTGCCGCGGCGCCTCCAGGTGGAGGTGTCCAACCTTGTCCAGCACCGCACCGACGTGTTCGGCGGGGAGGTCACGGCCGACGAGCTGTGGAAGATCTTCGTCGACGAGTACCTGCCCTACACCGCAGCTGAGGGCCTGCGTCCGTGGGGTCGCTACTCCCTGCGCGGGACCACGGTCACGACGGCGGACGAGGGTCACCAGACAGTCCTGACCGTCACGCTCACCGAGCGCGACGGCGAAAACACGACGGATCGCACGGTAGCGGCCACCGGAAACGGCCCCATCGATGCATTCACCTCGGCGCTGGCCAAGCTCGGCATCGAGGTCGGGGTGCTCGACTACGCCGAACACGCCCTGTCCTCGGGCGGGGACGCCACGGCGGCCTCCTACGTCGAATGCGAGGTCGGCGGCCAAGTGTTGTGGGGTGTGGGCCTCGACCCGTCCACCGTCACCGCGGCCTTCAAGGCGATCGTGTCCGCCGTCAACCGCTCCCTGCGCTAGCTTCACCCGCCGCGGCCCTATAATGGGGCTCATGAAGACCTACCGTGACGATGCGATCGTGCTTCGCTGCCACGATCTGGGCGAAGCCGATCGCATCATCACGATGCTCTCGCGCCACAACGGTAAAGTGCGGGCGGTAGCCAAGGGCGTGCGACGCACCAAGTCCCGCTTCGGCGCGCGCGTGGAGCCCTTCTCTATGGTCGACGTCCAACTCTACCGAGGCCGCACCCTCGACACGATCACCCAGGTCGAATCCCGCAATCAGTATGGGCGCACGCTGGTTGAGGACTACGACTCCTACACGTGTGCCTCGGCCATGCTCGAGCTGGCCGACCGGCTCACCGGCGAGGACCCGGATCCGGCGCAGTTCGCCCTCCTCCACGGGGCGCTACACGCGCTCGCGACCCGCGCACACATCCCCTCGTTGGTGCTTAACTCCTACATGTTGCGCGCCATGGCACTGTCGGGCTGGGAGCTGGCGGTCTTCGAATGCGCCAAGTGCGGAGCGCCCGGCCCGCACGAGGCCTTCCACGTCCAGAGCGGCGGGGCGGTGTGCGACGACTGCCGACCGGCCGGCTCCACGATCCCGTCGGTGGAGGCCTGGCAGCTCATTGGCGCGCTGAGCGTGGGGGACTGGGCGATCGCGGACGCGTCAATCCCGGCCGCGCGTCGTCAAGCCGCGCCGCTCATCGGGGCGTTCGTACAGTGGCAGCTGGAATCGAAGGTGAAGTCGCTCGCGCTGGTGAGCGCGGAAGGGGGAGGCCATGGCTGAGGCACGCCACGTGGCGATCGTCATGGACGGCAACGGACGCTGGGCTAACGCGCGCGGGCTACCGCGCACGGAGGGCCACCGTGCGGGCGAGGACGCGCTCATGGACGTCATCTCCGGCGCGATCGAGGAGGGCGTCAAGGTGCTTTCCGTCTACGCCTTCTCCACCGAAAACTGGCGCCGCTCCCCACGCGAGATCGCCTTCCTCATGAACTACTCGCGCGACGTGATCCGCCGCCGCCGCGAGGAGCTACGCTCATGGGGTGTGAAAGTGGTGTGGTCGGGCCGCCAGCCGCGACTGTGGCGCTCGGTCATTAACGAGCTCCAGGCCGCCGAGCGTTACACCGCCGAGTGCGAGACCATGACCTTGAACTTTTGTTGCAACTATGGTGGGCGTAACGAGATCGCCGACGCCGCAATGGATCTGGCCTACGACGTGAGGCGCGGGCTTGTCGACCCCCACCAGGTCACCACGGAGCTACTCGGGCGTTACATGTACCAACCCGACCTACCCGACGTGGATCTTTTTATCCGCACCGGCGGCGAGCAGCGCACCTCCAACTTCCTCATGTGGGAGTCCCCGTATGCGGAGATGATGTTCGTGGACGAGCCGTGGCCGGACTTCGATCGGGCATCGCTGCACCGGTGCCTGGAGGTGTTCGCCGGGCGCGAGCGCCGTTTCGGCGCCGCGAAGGATGCCGTGGCGGGGGACTGACGTTACCGTGCGCGTGAAGCGCTCCCGCTAGGTGGGCGCCCCGGGCGTTCGCCGCGCTCGCGGCGTACACTGGCCGCATGCTACAACGACTTGATTTTCGTGGGCGCAGCCTCACGCGGGCGGAGCTGGCGACGAGCCTACCGCGGGCGAGCGTGGATATCGACACCGCACTGGAGGCCGTGCGCCCGATCATCGAGCGGGTCCGCTGCGAGGGAGCGGCCGCCCTGCGCGACCTTGCCGAGCGTTTCGACGGCGTGCGCCCGCAGTTCCTGCGCGTGCCGCAGGAGGCGATCGACGACGCCGAGGCGGGCCTAGCCCCCGAGTTGCGCCATGCCCTCGAGCTATCGATCGAGCACAATCGCGCCGGTCACCGCGCCCAGCTGCCCACCCCGGCACAGACCACGATCGTGCCCGGCGGGGTCGTGCGCCAACGGTGGATCCCCGTTGAGCGCGTGGGACTGTACGTGCCCGGCGGGTTGGCCGTCTACCCCTCCTCCGTCATCCACAACGCCGTGGCCGCCCAGGTGGCCGGCGTCTCCCACATCGCGCTTGCCTCGCCGCCGCAAAAGGAATTCGGTGGCCTGCCCCACCCCACGATCCTTGCCGCTTGCAAGTTGCTCGGGATCACCGAGGTATACGCGGTTGGCGGCGCCCAGGCGATTGCGATGTTCGCCTACGGCGCGAAAGGCTCCGAGCCGGCCGACGGGGAGGTGCTGTGCGAGCCGGTCGACGTCGTCACCGGGCCCGGTAACATCTTCGTGGCCGCTGCTAAGCGCGCCGTCCACGGGGTCGTCGGCATCGACGCCGAGGCCGGAACCACCGAGATTGCGGTCATCGCCGACGCCGAGGCGAACCCGCGCTACGTCGCCGCCGACCTCCTCTCCCAGGCTGAGCACGACCCGGCGGCCGCCTCCGTGCTCATCACCGACTCCGAAGACTTCGCCGATGCGTGCGAGGCCGAACTGGCGGGTCTAGCCGCCGCAACCAAGCACGCCGGCCGTGTCGATATCGCGCTACGCGGACCCCAATCAGGGATTGTGCTCGTGGACGACATCGAAGGAGCCGTGCGTGTGGCCAACGCCTACGGCGCAGAGCACCTCGAGATTCACACCGCTCACGCCCGCGACGTGGCGGCCCGGATCCGGAACGCCGGTGCGATCTTCGTGGGCCCGTACTCGCCTGTGCCGCTCGGGGATTACATGGCGGGCTCCAACCACGTGTTGCCCACCGGCGGCACGGCCCGCTTCGCCGCGGGGCTCAACGTGTTCGCCTACATCAAACCCGTGCAGGAGATCGAGTACGAGCGTGCGGCGATGGCGTCCATGGCCGAACCGCTGACCGTGCTCGCTCTCGATGAGGACCTTCCCGCCCACGCGGATGCCCTGAAGGCGAGGCTGTCATGAGGCTCCCGCTTCGTCCGGAGTTCGTGGGGGAGGAGCCCTACGGCGCCCCACAGATGGACCTGCCGGTGGTGCTCAACACCAACGAGAACCCCTACCCGCCGGCCCCCGACGTCGTGGCGGAGATCGCCGCGCGCGTGGCCGAGGCCGCCGCGGGCCTGAACCGCTACCCGGACCGCGAAGCGCTTGCCCTTCGCGCGGACCTGGCCGACTACCTGGCGGCCGAGTCGGGCGTGCGGCTGGCGCCGGCGCAGGTGTGGGCGGCGAACGGATCGAACGAAATCATGGCTCAGCTGCTGACAGCCTTTGGCGGCCCGGGCCGGGCGGTGCTGACCTTCACGCCCTCCTACTCGATGTACCCCGAGTACACCCGCAACGTCTACGGCCGCTTCGTCGCGGTCGATCGCGGACCAGACTTCGAGATCGATATCGCCGCGGTGCCCGCCGAGCTGGCTGCCCACCGCCCCGCCGTTATCCTCCTCGCCTCACCCAACAACCCCACGGGCACGGCCCTAGACCGAGCCGACCTGCGCGCGATCCTCGATGCGAGCACCGACTCGGGCCCGGACGGGGCGGCCAGCGTCGTCGTCGTGGACGAGGCATACGGGGAGTTCCGGCGCGACGGGGTGGCCAGCGCCCTCGAGCTTCTGGAGCAGTACCCGAACCTGGTGGTCACCCGGACAATGTCGAAGGCCTTCGGGGCCGCCGGCCTGCGCTTGGGCTACATGGCTGCCAGCAGGCAGGTCGTAGATATGGTGCGGATCGTTCGCCTGCCCTACCACCTGTCGGCCGTCAGCCAGGCAGCGGCGCGGGCGGCGCTGGCCCACCGCGACTCGCTCATGGAACAGGTGGGCCAGATCCGGGCAGATCGCGATCGGCTCGCCGGTGAGCTTCGCGACATGGGCCTGCGCGTGGCGGACTCGGACGCGAACTTCGTCATGTTTGGTACCTTCGAAGACCGGCACGCCGTGTGGCAACGCCTCGTGGACCGGGGCGTGCTCATCCGCGAGGTTGGCCCCAAGGGCTGGCTGCGCGTGACGATCGGACGCCCGGAGGAAAACACGGCTTTTATCAACGCACTGAAGGAGGCACGATGATGCGCGTAGCAAAGGTGGAGCGCACCACCTCGGAATCGTCGATCCGGGTGGAGATCAACCTGGACGGGACGGGCACGTCCCACATCGACACGGGCGTGCCGTTCTACGACCACATGCTCACCGCACTGTCCAAGCACTCACTCATCGACATCACCGTCGAAGCCCGCGGCGATACCGAGGTCGACGTGCACCACACCGTGGAGGACACCGCGATCTGCCTCGGCCAGGCGCTGCGCCAGGCGCTCGGGGACAAACGCGGGATCGCCCGCTTCGGCGACGCCGTGGTCCCGCTCGACGAGGCCCTCGCCCGCGCGGTCGTTGACGTGTCGGGCCGGCCCTACGTTGTCCACCGCGGCGAGCCCGCCGGCCAGGAATATCACCTCATTGGCGGTCACTTCACCGGATCGATGACCCGCCACGTCTTCGAGTCCTTCGCGATGAATGCCGGCATCTGCCTGCATGTCGAGCTACTCTACGGCCGCGATCCTCACCACATCGTGGAGGCCCAGTTTAAGGCGCTCGCCCGGGCGCTTCGCGCCGCCGTCGAACCTGACTCGCGCGTCACCGGCGTGCCCTCCACCAAGGGGGCGCTGTGAGTTCGCGTCGATTCGTTGTCCTGACCCCATTTAGCCAGCCCGAGCTCGTGGCCGGCGTGCTACGCCTGCGCGGCCTGGAAGCCAAGGTGGTCGCCACGAAGTCCGGCGTGTGCGTGGTCCACGACGTCGCCGCGCCGACCTTCACCGACTGGGACATCGCCGAGCTACTCGGCGGTGAACCCGAGCCGGCGCAGGACGAGCCGGCAAACCCTGCGGATGACCCGGACAACCTCGCCGGCCCGCTGTCGGCGCTGTCTTCCTACGGCGTCGTGCTACTGACGGCCGAGCTGGGCGACGACGTCGGCTCCGAGTCCGGCCTGTCCGGCATGGTGACCGGCGTTCGCTACCTTGGCGGATTGCGCGGCGAGGAGGTTCAAGCGGGGATCCTGCTTAACACCCTCGATCCGAAGGTGGAAGACCTCGTGATCAACGGAGCCGTGGGGGAGGCGATCTCTTCGATGGATCTCAGCCTGTCCGACGTCGAACGTATCCTCGGCGGCGGTAACAACTCCGCGGACGAGGCCTCGGGTGGCGAGGCGAGCGACGGCGAGGGCACACGATGATCGCGGTTCTAGACACGGGCGGCAACGTGCGTTCGGTGGTGCGAGCCCTGGAGAAGGTCGGTGCACGGGTGGAACTAACCACCGATCCGGCGAGGCTCGAGGCCGCCGACGGCCTCGTGGTGCCCGGCGTCGGCGCGATGGCCGCCGTCATGGACACGGTCAGGGCGGTGGGCGCCGATCGTATCATCGGTCGCAGGCTCGCCGGCGGGCGTGCGGTCCTCGGCATCTGCGTGGGGCTGCAGATCATGTTCGACCGCTCCACCGAACACGGTGGTGCCGCGGGACTCGGGCAGTGGCCCGGAAGCGTCGACCTGCTCCCGGCGCCAATCGTCCCGCACATGGGCTGGTCGGCCGTGGACGTGCCGGCAGGCTCGGCCCTCTTCCGGGGAATCGAGAACGAGCGCTTCTACTTTGTCCACTCCTACGCGGTCATGTCGGACCCGGCCGCAGAGCTCGCGGGCGGGCGCTTCGCCCCGCCGCTCGTCACGTTCGCAGAGCACGGCGCGCGTTTCGTCGCCGCAGTCGAGAACGGGCCGCTGACAGCCACCCAATTCCATCCCGAAAAGTCCGCCGACGCCGGGTTGCGCCTCCTGCGCAACTGGCTCGATACCGTGAAAGGCAGCCATGTCTGAACTTGAACTTCTTCCCGCCGTCGACGTCGTCAACGGCAGAGCCGTCCGCCTCAACCAGGGCAAGGCCGGAACCGAGCAGGAATACGGAGACCCGGCCGAGGCCGTGGCCCTCTTCGTCGAGCAGGGCGCGCAGTGGATTCATCTTGTTGACCTTGACGCCGCCTTCGGGCGCGGTTCGAACCACGAATTGCTGGCGCGGATCGTGGCCGAGCAGCGGGACGTGAAGATCGAGCTCTCGGGTGGCATCCGTGACGATGTCTCGCTCGCTCGCGCCATCGAGGCGGGCGCCACCCGCGTCAACCTCGGTACGGCAGCGTTGGAGGATCCGCAGTGGACGCGGCGCGCGATCGCCGAGTACGGCGACCGGGTGGCGGTGGGGCTGGACGTGCGCGGTGACGTGCTCTCGGCGCGCGGCTGGACCCGAGATGGCGGCAACCTGTGGGAAGTCCTGGCCCGCCTCAACGACGACGGTTGCGCCCGCTACGTCGTCACCGACGTCACCCGTGACGGCATGCTCGAGGGCCCAAACCTCGAGTTGCTACGCAAGGTGTGTCAGGCAACGGACCGCCCGGTCGTCGCCTCCGGCGGGGTATCCAGCCTGGAGGACATCGGGGCGCTACGCGAGCTGACCGAGCTTGGCGTGGAGGGCGCGATCGTTGGCAAGGCGCTCTACGCCGGCGCCTTCACCCTGCCCCAGGCCCTGCAGATCGCGGGCGAGCGCTAGATGGCCGACCTTACTCGGATTCTCAAGCCCAATCCCTTCGCCGACGACGACGGCTCGATCACCGCCGAGCTCGCCGCGGCCTACGCCCAGCCCGAGCACGCCCGCGTGGAGGCGATCGTTGCCGCGCTTGGCCGCGTGATAGTACCCGTCCTGCCGCACGCCCACCCCGGCATGACAGGCGGCGGGCTCGCGCCGCACGAGCCTGCTCCCACCGACCCGCTAGAGTGTCGCGACGAGGACCTTGTGCGGGTGGACTTTCCCGGCGGACGCCGGGCGCTAGCGATCTTCTCCTCGGCGGGCGCGCTGCGGGAGTGGAACGATCGGGCCCGTCCCGTCCCGGTCGAGGTGTCGAAGGTGGCCGCGGCGGCCCTGCAACGGGCCGACGGCGTGCTCGTGCTGGATCCCGGTAAGAAGCAGACCTGGCTCGGGCGCAGCGCAACCGCCGCGCTTGCCACGTCCACTCCGTGGGTGGCGCCGTGGGACGATCCGCTCATCGTTCGGAGGATCACGCTCGGCATTGACGGCTATCTACCCGGCCTGGAGAAGATCGGAATTCAGCCCGGAGCCAATGGGGCGGCCGTCGTCGTGCTGTACCTCATCCCTCCCGTGGACCGAGACAAGGTGGTCACCATCGCCAACAGAGTCGCCGCGGCGATGGCTAGCGACGAATACGTCAAGTCGCGCCTGGACGTCGTGGAGATCAGGCCGTTCTACGCCGGGGCCTAGGTGGGCAAGCTCACGGGCGTTGGGCGGGAACAAATATGGTGACCTTGCGGCTCGGCTGATACACTTCTAGGCGACCACCACCGGCGAATGCCGGGATGCAAGCGGAGAAATCCCACCTTGAGTTCCCGAATGAAGGGAGCCGGGTTTTGGTGAAGGCGGGCTCGCGCCCCTCTTTCCTCGGGATGCTCCGTGCGCATTGCACGTCGAAGTAAGAAGAGGAACCGTCATCAACGAGCCAAGAATCAACGATCGAATTACCGTTTCCGAGGTGCGCCTAGTTGGGCCGGGCGGTGAACAGGTCGGCGTCGTTCGCGTCAAGGATGCCCTGCGCCTCGCCCAGGAAGCTAATCTCGATCTTGTTGAGGTGGCGCCCAATGCCAATCCGCCAGTCGCCAAGCTGATGGACTATGGCAAGTTCAAGTACGAAGCTACGCAGAAGAAGCGCGAAGCTCGCCGTAATCAGGCCAATACCCAACTCAAGGAGATTCGCCTGAGCCTGAAGATCGATACGCACGATTACGACACGAAGGTCTCGGCCATCAAGAGATTCCTTGATGGAGGAGACAAGGTCAAGATCCAGCTTCGTTTCAAGGGCCGCGAGCAGTTACGTCCGGAAATGGGTGTGCGCCTCATGCAGCGAATTGCGAACGACACTGAGGAAAACTCCACCGTGGAGTCTGCCCCTCGCGTCGACGGTCGCAACATGGTGATGGTGCTTGCTCCTATTCGCCGCAAGTCGCAGGCAAAGTCCGACCAGCGCCGCAGGCGTGAGGCGGAGCGCGCAGCTCGTCGAGCCGATTCGCGCCGCGCCAAGCAGGATGCCGCCTCCGACGAGCAAGCTGAGACGGCAGCGAACTAGTTAAGAAAGAACACGAATAATGCCTAAGATGAAGACCCACTCGGGTGCCAAGAAGCGCTTCCGCGTCAGCGGTAGCGGCAAGCTCATGCGCGAGCAGGCTGGCAAGCGCCACCTCCTCGAGCACAAGTCCTCGCGTCGCACCCGCCGCCTGTCCTCGGATCAGCCGGTTGCTCAGGCCGACGTCAAGCCCACCAAGCGCCTTCTTGGCATGTAAGGAGTAGAAGATGGCTCGCGTAAAGAATGCACTGAACTCCAAGAAGTCCCGTCGTACCACCCTCGATCGTGCCAAGGGCTACCGCGGCCAGCGCTCGCGCCTGTACCGCAAGGCCAAGGAGCAGGTCACTCACTCGTTCGTATACAACTACCGTGACCGCAAGGTGCGCAAGAACGAGTTCCGTAAGCTGTGGATCCAGCGTATCAACGCTGCGTGCCGCGCTGAGGGCATGGTTTACTCTCGCTTCATGCAGGGCCTGTCGCTGGCGGGCATCGAGGTTGATCGCCGCATGCTCGCCGAGCTCGCGGTCAACGACCCGGCCGCCTTCAAGGCGCTCGTCGACGCCGCCAAGGCCGCCCTCCCGGCGGACGTGAACGCTCCGGCGAACAAGTAGTATTTCGACTGTGGCGGGCCCCGAGTTCCTCGGGGCCCGCCACGCTTTGGCTATAGCGGCGCTGGTAACATGGGTGATAAAAACGGAGGAATCGTGGAGATTATTGAACCTAGCATGCAAACGACCTCGATTGAGGGCCTGATCGTCATCACACCGAAGCAGGTCACGGACGAGCGCGGGACCATCCGGGAGCTCGTGCGCAGGTCGTGGCTGGTGGAACACGGGCTTGTCAGCTCTTTCGCACAGGCAAACAACACCCTCACCCATCGCGGAGCCGTGCGCGGCCTGCACGCAGAGGCGATGACGAAGCTCGTCACCGTCGTCTCCGGGCGCGTCTTCGGCGCCTACGTCGACATCCGCGAGGGTTCGGCCACGCGCGGGCAGGTTGTGACGGTGGAGATTACGCCGGGCACGATGGTGTTGGTCCCGCAGGGCGTGTGCAACGGCTTCCAGGCCCTCGAGGACGCCACGGAGTACCTGTACTTCTTTGACCGAGAGTGGACGGCGGGGATGCCGGGCGCGGCGCTCGCCCCGCTCGATCCGGAGCTGGGCATCGACTGGCCCATCCCCGTGGACGTCGACGATCGCGCGATGATCTCGGAGAAGGATCTCAACGCCCCACGCTACGCAGCGGTGAGGAACTCCTAGGTGCCGCGCGCGAAGGCGGGCCTGACGGGTCAGGCGAAGAAGGCGGCAGGCCTGCACTCGCGCAGGAACCGGGAGCGTTACGGGCAGATCCTCGTGGAGGGCCCGCAGGCCGTTCGGGAGTTGCTCGCCCGCCCGGAGCTTGTACGCGACCTCTACGTCACCGAGGAGGGCCTTAGCCGCCACCCCGACCTCGACGAGCTCGCCGGGCGGGTGGATCCTTACACGCACGTCCTTTCCGATTCCGACTTCGCGCGGCTGTCGACTGCGGCGCAGGGATGGCTGGCGGTCGCCGAGGCGCCGCGCCAGCCCTCCCTTGAGCGGGTGCTGGCGGGAGGACCTCGCTTGCTGGTGTGCCTGGTGGAGTCCGCGGACCCGGGCAATCTCGGCACCATCATCCGAAGTGCCGACGCCGCGGGCGCCGACGCCGTGCTCCTTGGCCCGGGCTCGGTGGAGGTGTATAACCCGAAGGTGATCCGGTCCTCGGCCGGTTCGGTCTTCCACCTGCCGATCCTATCGATGGGTGTGGAGGATGCCGTTGCTATAGTGCGAGCAGCCGGTATCCAGGTGCTGTGCGCCGACGGGAGGGGACAGTGGGATCTGGCGGACCTCATGGCGCGCCCGGAGGATAATCCCCGGCCGGTGACGCCCGGGTCACAGGTCCCAGACCTCGCAGCGCCGACGATGTGGCTGGTGGGCAACGAGGCTCACGGCTTTACGCCCGCTCAGCTGCGGCTAGCCGACCACCGGGTTGGCATACCGATGTGGGGATTGGCGGAGTCGCTCAACGCCGGGGTGGCGAGTTCTCTGTGCCTGTATGCGAGCGCACTGGTTCAGCGCGCGGGGCGACCCGGCCCAGGATCCGCACAATAGGGGACGAAGGTCCTTATTGACGTGAGCGTGGCCGGCGTTTCCGCGCCGCTAGAAATTAGCCAACACAAGTCTTACCTAATGCCGGGGCCCTCCTTACCGGAGGGCAACTATGATGTATGTCATGGTAGAAATTCGCATCCATGGACGAGGCGGCCAAGGCGTTGTCACCGCCTCCGACCTCGTGGCAATGGCCGCGTTCGCGGAAGGGCGTCACGCCCAGGCATTCCCTTCTTTCGGATCTGAGCGCACCGGGGCACCCGTCGTCTCCTATTGCCGGGTCCGTGAGGAGGAGATCCGCACCCGTGAACCCGTGCTTCACCCGGATCTGCTTATCGTGCAAGACCCGACGCTCCTGGGCATCATCGATGTCTTCTCGGGGCTCAACCCGCAGGGCTACGTCCTCATCAATTCCTCCAAGCGCAGCGCGGAGCTGGGCCTGGCCGAGCGCCAGGCCGCGATGCCGCCCGGGCACTTCATGACGATCCCGGCCGCAGACATCGCGCGCAAGCACACCGGGCGCACCGTCCCCAACGCCGTCCTGCTCGGGGCCGCCGCGGCGCTGACAGGGCTGTACAAGATGGAGTCGGTGGCGCAGGCGATCTCGCAGCGCTTCCCGGGGCGTGTCGGCGAAATGAACGTGGCCGCAGCGCAAGAAGCGTATGACCTGGTCATGGCTAAGAAAGAGGCTTTAAATGCTTAAGCAAATTGAGGGATCGCAGGCGATCGCCCAGACCGTGGCCGCGTGCCGACCCAACGTCGTCGCCGCCTACCCCATCTCGCCCCAGACCCACATCGTGGAGGGTCTGTCCGCGATGGTGAAGAAGGGGGAACTGAAGAACTGCGAGTACATCAACGTCGAGTCGGAGTTCTCGGCCATGTCGGCCTCCATCGGCGCGTCCGCCGTCGGAGCCCGCGCCTACACCGCCACGGCCTCCCAAGGTCTGCTCTACATGGTCGAGGCAGTCTACAACGCCTCCGGCCTCGGCCTGCCCATTGTCATGACGGTGGCCAACCGCGCCATTGGCTCGCCGATCAACATCTGGAACGACCACTCGGACGCCATGTCCCAGCGTGACTCCGGGTGGTTGCAGCTGTACGCGAAGGACAACCAGGAGGCGGCCGACCTGCACGTGCAAGCCTTCCGCATCGCCGAGGAGCTCTCCCTGCCGGTCATGGTGTGCATGGACGGCTTTATCCTTACCCACGCGGTCGAGCAGGTAGACATCCCCGAGGCTGACCAGGTAGACCGCTTCCTGCCGCCCTACGAGCCGCGCCAGGTGCTCGACCCGGCCGACCCGATCTCGATCGGCGCGATGGTGGGGCCGGAGGCTTTCACCGAGGTGCGCTATCTCGCCCACCACAAGCAGCTCGACGCCCTCGAGCTGATGCCGCGCGTCCAGGCCGAGTTCAAGGAGATCTTCGGGCGCGATTCGGGCGGTCTGCTACACGAGTACAAGTGCGAGGACGCCGAAACGATCGTCGTCTGCCTCGGTTCCATCACGGGCACGCTGCGCGACGTCGTCGACATGCGCCGCGAGGCCGGCGAAAAGATCGGCGTGCTCTCGCTCGTGTCCTTCCGGCCGTTCCCCGCGACGGCGGTGCGCGAGGTCTTGAAGAAGGCCAAGCGCTTCGTGGTGCTTGAGAAGGCGTTCTCGGTGGGCATCGGCGGTATCGTCTCTTCCCACTGCCGCGCGGCGTTGCGTGGGCGCAACTTCATCTGCCATGAGCTCATTGCGGGCCTTGGCGGGCGCGACATCACCATTGACTCGCTCAACGCCTATCTGGACAAGGCCGTGCGCGACGAGGTCGAGCCCTTGACGTTCCTCGACCTCGACACGGAGCTCGTCGAGCACGAGCTCGAGCGGGAGGCCAAGCAGCGCAGGTCCGGCGCGATCCCGGAAAACATGATCCGCCACTACGCGGAGCGGGCTCAGGAAGAAGGTCACCATGACATCCGTTGATTTGCCAACCCCGGAGTACCGCCAGACGGCGATCCCCTCCCGGGAAGAGGTCAAGTTTTACCAGGTAGGCTCATTCGCAGTGGGCAACCGGCTCGTTGACGGGCACTACCAATCGGTTCAGTCAGGATCGAGCCGCTTTAACTCGCTGACGTCGGGGCATCGCGCCTGCCAGGGGTGCGGCGAAGCGCTCGGCGCCCGCTACGCCCTCGATGCGGCGATGGCGGCCACGGACAACCACGTCGTGGCGATCAACGCCACGGGCTGCTTGGAGGTGTTCTCCACCCCCTATCCGGAGACCTCGTGGAACCTGCCGTGGATGCATTCGCTGTTTGGCAACACGGCGGCCGTCGCCACCGGCGCGGCTGCCGGGCTGAAAGCGATGGGCAAGTCGGACGTGCGCGTGGTGGCCCAGGGCGGCGACGGCGGCACGGTCGACATCGGCTTCGGCCCCCTGTCGGGCATGTTCGAGCGCAACGACGACGTGCTCTACATCTGCTACGACAACGAGGCCTACATGAACACGGGCGTGCAGCGTTCGGGCGCCACCCCGCCTGCCGCGCGCACCTCCACCACCCAGCCCGTCGGCCCGGAACCGGGCAACGCATGGGGCCAGGGCAAAGACCTGCCACGCATCGCGATGGCACACGAGATTCCGTATGTGGCCACGGCCACCGTCGCCGACCTTCGTGACCTCGAATACAAGGTCACGAAAGCCATGGGCATGCATGGGGCGCGCTACATCCACATCTTCGTGCCCTGCCCGCTCGGGTGGGGAACGGCGTCGGGGGTGACCGTCAAGGTGGCCCGCCTTGCCACTCAGACTGGCCTGTTCCCGGTCTACGAGGCCGAGTACGGCGAAATCACGTCAGTGTCGAAGATTCGCCGCCCGGCACCCGTGGAGGACTACCTGCGCCTCCAGCGCCGCTTCGCACACCTGTTCAAGAAGGGCGCTGATCCGGAGGTCATCCATCGGATCCAGGAGATGGCGGACCGCAACATCAGGCGCTACGACCTGATCGACGAGGAATCTTTGGATGAGTTCGTGAAGTACGAGGGAGAAGAATCATGACAGCGGTGCGAGACGAGAACGAGAACCTGCCCTTTGCGATCACTCTTGAGGTGGGTTCGTCGGCCGCGAACCGGACGGGCACGTGGCGCTCCGAGCGGCCGATCTACGTCAACCTCCTGCCTCCCTGTAACAAGCAGTGCCCGGCGGGGGAGAACATCCAAAAGTGGCTCTACCATACCGAGGAGGGCGACTACGAGGCGGCCTGGCGCGAAATCATGGTCAACAACCCGTTGCCCGCCTGCATGGGTCGCGTGTGCTACCACACCTGCGAGGTGGCCTGTAACCGCGCCAAGGTCGACGAGGCGGTGGGAATCAACTCGGTGGAGCGTTTCCTCGGCGACAAGGCGATCGAGGAAGGCTGGAAGGTTGACGTGACCGCGACGCCGTCGGGCAAGAGGGTGCTGGTGGTTGGCTCCGGTCCGGCGGGCCTGTCCGCCGCCTATCACCTCGCCCTGCTCGGCCACGAGGTCACGGTCCGCGACCTGGGTGAAAAGCCGGGCGGCATGATGCGCTACGGCATCCCGTCCTACCGACTACCGCGTCATATCCTTGACGCCGAGATCCAGCGCATTGCCGACATGGGCGTCATTTTCGAACAGAACACGCGGGTCGACGACGTTGAGGCGGCGCTGAAGGATTTCGACGCGGTCTTCACCGCGGTCGGCGCACAGATCGGCAAGAACATCAACGTGCCTGCCGGCTCTGCCTCACACGTCATGGACGCCGTGGACGTGTTGCGCGACGTGGAAGAGGACGGCGTCGCGGCGAGTGCCAGCCAGCCGCTACTCGGCCGCGTCGTGGTGGTCTACGGCGGAGGCAACACCGCCGTCGACGCCGCTCGCACGGCCAAGCGCCTAGGCGCAACCGAGTCCGTCATCCTCTACCGCCGCACGCGTGACCGCATGCCGGCCCACGACTCCGAGGTCCAGGAGGCCGAGGAGGAGGGCATCACGATGCGTTGGCTGTCCACGATCGACCACGTCGATGAGCACTCGATTAAGATCGAGAAGATGGAGCTGGACGAGAACGGCTTCCCCCAGCCCACCGGCGAGTACGAGGAGCTGGCCGCCGATTCGCTCATCATGGCGCTTGGCCAGCAGTCGGACCTGTCCCTCCTCGAGGGCGTCGATGGCGTGGAGATCAACAACGGCGTCGTCACGGTTTCCGGCCAGATGATGACGGGCCGTCCTGGTGTCTTCGCCGGCGGCGACATGATCAAGGCGGAGAAGAACGTGACGGTGGCGATCGGGCACGGCAAGAAGGCTGCCCGATACATCGATTCCTGGTTGCGTGGGGGCACGTACACCCCGGCCGAGAAGCACGGGGACGCCACGCTTGACCGCATGGAGACCTGGTATTACTCGGACGCCCCGCACAAGATGCGCAAGCGTCTCGAGGGTGCTCGGCGTTCCTCCACCTTCGACGAGGTGGTCATCGGCTTGGATGAGGAGTCTGCGATCTACGAGGCGCGGCGTTGCATGAGTTGCGGCAATTGCTTCGGATGTGACAACTGCTTCGGCGTGTGCCCGGATAACGCGGTGAAGAAGATCGCCTCCGGTGTCTACGAGTTCAAGTACGACTACTGCAAGGGCTGCGGTGTGTGTGCTGAAGAGTGCCCGTGTGGCGCGATCTCGATGGTTCCCGAGGACATCTAGTGAACCTCTTCGATCCCATCGAGTTGCGCGGGCTCCAGATCCGCAACAGGATCTGGTTGCCACCCATGTGCCAGTACAGCGCGCAGGCGGCGGGGGAGCAGCTGGGTCGGCCAAATGACTGGCACTACCAGCACTACGCCTCCCGCTCCGTGGGTGGCTTCGGCCTCGTTACGGTTGAAGCCACCGCCGTGACGCCCGAGGGGCGCATCTCCGACATGTGCTTGTGCCTCGATGACGAATCGGACGTGCCCGCCTTCCGTCACATGGCTCGTGTGATCACGCAGCACGGCGCGGTGGCGGCGATCCAGCTCAACCACGCCGGGCGCAAGGCCTCCACGCGGGGGCAGTTCGCCGGCGGCGCGCTGGCGCGTGAGGAGGGCGGCTGGGAGACGCTCGGCCCGAGCGCCATCGCCTTCGACGGCATGCCTGCGCCGCGGGAGATGAGCGAGGCCGAGATCCAGGCTGTCATTGCCCAGTTCGCCTGCTCGGCCAACCTGGCGATGGAGGCCGGGTTCCAGGCGGTGGAGATCCACGCCGCACACGGCTACCTCATCCACCAGTTCCTTTCGGCTGTCTCGAACCGGCGCGAGGACGAGTGGGGAGGGGACTTCGAGGGCCGCACGCGCCTCCTGCGCGAGGTGGTGCGGGCCGTGCGCGCCGTCATTGGGGATGCGCCGCTCTTCGTGCGCATTTCAGCCACCGACTGGCTCTCGGAGAATTTCGAGAAGGTCGAGGGCAGCTACGGCTGGACACTCAAAGAATCGATCCGCCTGGTCAAGGAGCTGCCCGACGTCGACTTCTGGTCGGTGAGCACCGGGGGATGCTTCCCGGTGAGGATCCCTACCGGCCCGGGCTACCAGGTCCCATTCGCGCGCAGGATACGAGAGGAAACGGGCGCCGCCGTTGGAACCGCCGGGCAGATCACGAACGCCACACAGGCCGACGTCGTCGTGTACGAGGAGGAGGCGGACGTGGTCTACGTGGGCCGCGTTGCGCTCCACGATCCCTACGTGCCCCGGCATTGGGCCAAGATGCTGGACGTCGATATTCCATGGCCGTATCAATTGGCGAGAGGACGGTCCACGCGCTGAAGGCTTCGACGTTTGCGGGTCTAGCCGCGCTGGGTGTCACGGCAGGAATGGTGCGCCGGCGGGGTGTGGCGAGGCAGAACTCTCCCTTCCGCAGGTACTGGGAGCGCCACCTCCAGGCCCAGCTGGCAGACCTCGCCGGTCGTGTTGCGGCCGGCGAGGAGATGCCGCTGATCTATGTCGCGCTCGGAGACTCGGCGGCGCAGGGCCTGGGCGCCACGAGGGTGCAGGAGGGGTACGTGCCGCGGCTAGCCGTGGCGCTCGAGGCGATGAGCGGACGCGAGGTCGCGCTGGTGAACCTGTCCCTTTCCGGCGGCACGATCCAGTCCGTGCTAGGTACTCAGCTGCCGCAACTGCGCGGGCTGCGGGTCGCGGGAGAGCCGCTGCGCCCCGACGTCGTCACCCTTGACATCGGCGGCAACGATGTTCTCCAGCCCTGGCTCAGTAAGGAGGACTTCGACGCGTATGTAGAGCGAGCCGGTTGCGAGCTGCCGGAAGGCACATTCGTCATGAACATCCCCTCGTTCGCCGTCATGGCGAAGGCCGACGCGCGGGCCGAGGCTTTCTCCGGGAGCATCGAGCGCCTGGCGGGTACCCATCACATGGTCGACATTCGCTCGCTGTCCCAGTCCCTTCCGTTGCCTACCTACATGTTCTCCTACCACGCGATCGACCTCTTCCATCCCAACACCCCGTGGTACGCGGTGTGGGCGCAGAGCTTTGCCGACGCCGTCGCGGATGCACGTGGTTGGCGACGAACGGATGTTGCCTCCCTCCCGGCATGGAGCGGGCCGATCGCGGCGCCGTGACGGCTCCGGGCTCCGCGATCGAACGGCCTCGTTCGGCGTCGTCGTAGCGCGGGCCACAGTGGACGACAATCGCCCGATGCCACGTCAATGACTAGACTTGGAAGGGAAAACCCGCGCTGGCGGGGCAAGGAAAGGTAGACATGACTCTCAGTCCACTCGACGAGGCCGGGATCGCGCAGGCGGTGGCCGATGCGCGGGCCGCATTCGAAAGTGCTTCGAGCCTCGATGAATTGAAGGTGGCGCGGCTCGCCCACAGCGGAGACAACGCGCCGATCACGCACGCAAACATGCAGATTCGTCACCTGGAGAAGGCCGATAAGCCGGTGGCCGGCAGGCTCATGGGTGCGGCGCGCAAGGCGATCCAGGAGGCGCTCGCCGAGGCCAGCGCCCGCCTCGAGGCCGCCGACCAGGAGCGCGTGCTACGCGAGGAGCGCGTGGACGTCACGGTCCCCACGCGCCGGGCGCCGCTGGGCGCGCGTCACCCGCTACCCGTGCTCATGGAGGACATTTGCGACCTCTTCGTCGCCATGGGCTGGGAGGTGGCCGAAGGCCCCGAGGTGGAAAACGAGTGGTTTAACTTCGACGCGCTGAACTTCGGCCCGGATCATCCGGCCCGCCAGATGCAGGACACGTTCTATGTGGACGCCGTGGAGCGCGTGGGCGCCGACGGCGTGGCGAGGGTCTCCGACGCCTCCGGGCTCGTACTTCGCACCCACACGTCGCCGGTCCAGTCCCACGTCATGCTGGAACGCGGAGAACCGCCGATCTACGTGGTCTGCCCGGGCAAGGTTTTCCGGACCGACGCGCTGGATGCCACCCACACCCCGGTCTTCCACCAGATCGAGGGGCTCGCGGTAGACAAGGGCCTGACGATGGAGCACCTCAAGGGCACGCTTGACCACTTCGCGAAGGGCATGTTCGGCCCCGAGGCCCGCACCCGCCTGCGCCCGTCGTTCTTCCCGTTCACCGAGCCGAGCGCCGAGATGGACCTGTGGTTCCCGCAGAAGAAAGGCGGCCCGGGATGGATCGAATGGGGAGGCTGCGGCATGGTTAACCCGGAGGTGCTACGTAACGCTGGTATCGACCCGGATGTATACACCGGCTTCGCTTTCGGCATGGGTATCGAGCGCACGCTCATGCTGCGCAACTCCATTGACGACATGCGCGACATGGTGGAGGGCGACGTGCGCTTCTCCGCCCAATTCGCCGCGACCGGAAGGGGCAACTAATGCCGAGGATCGATATCGACTGGCTCTCCGACCACGTGGAGGTTCCCGCCGGGCTGAGCGCGGAACAGCTTGCAGCGGACCTGGTCAAGGTCGGCCTGGAGGAAGAGGAAATCCACCGCCCGGACGTGACCGGGCCGATCGTCGTCGGGCGGGTACTCACCCTCGACAAGAAGGAACAGAAGAACGGCAAGCTCATCAACTACTGCCGCGTGGACGTGGGCGAGCATAACGACGCTCCCGGGGAGGGCAAGGAGCCTTCGGAGCTACCCTCGCGTGGCATCATCTGCGGCGCCCACAACTTCGTGGCGGGCGACTACGTGGTTGTTTCGTTGCCCGGCGCCGTGCTTCCGGGAAACTTCCGCATCGCGGCTCGCAAGACGTACGGCCACATCTCGGACGGCATGATCTGCTCCAAGGCCGAACTCGGCCTTGGTGAGGACCACGACGGCATCATCGTGCTCGCCTCCAGTCCGGAGGAGGCCGCCGAGCGCGGTATCCCGGCCGTGGGCGAGGACGTGCTGGACTACCTGGGCCTGGCCGGCGAGGTTCTTGAGATCAACGTGACGCCGGACCGCGGCTACTGCTTCGCCATGCGCGGGGTGGCGCGTGAGTACTCCCACTCCACGGGTGCGCGCTTCACCGACCTCGGGCTGGAGGAGAACCTCTCGGCTCCGCTGCCGACACCGACGCCGGACGGCTTCCCGGTGGAGGTCGACGACGCCGCTCCGATCCACGGCGTGGCGGGCTGCGACCGCTTTGTGACGCGCATCGTGCGGGGCATCGACCCGCTGGCCGCCTCCCCGTCGTGGATGCAGGATCGCCTGCTCGCGGCCGGCATGCGCCCGATCTCGCTGGCGGTGGACGTGACCAACTACGTCATGCTTGACCTCGGCCAGCCGCTGCACGCCTACGACCTCGACAAGGTGGTCGCGCCGATCGTGGTGCGCCGGGCTCGCGATGGTGAATCGCTTCTCACGCTTGACGGCGTTCAGCGCCGCCTCGGCGGGGACGACCTGTTGATCGCGGATTCGCAGGGAGGAAAGGGCGCGCGCGTGATCGGCCTGGCGGGCACGATGGGCGGCCTGGACACCGAGATCACCGATTCGACCACGAACGTTCTCATTGAGGCGGCGCACTTCGACTCCGTGTCTGTGGCGCGTATGGCCCGCAAGCACAAGTTGCCCTCGGAGGCCTCGAAGCGCTTCGAGCGCGGGGTGGATCCGCGGGTTGCTGGCGTGGCTGCCCAGCGTGTTGCCGAGCTCCTCGTGGAGTTCGGCGGCGGGCGCATCGACGAGGCAAATTCCGACTACGACGTCACCACGCCTCCCGAGGCTCTATCCTTTAACGTCTCCGAGGTCGCCCGGCTGACCGGCCTTGACCTCGGTCGCGATCGGATCGTGGAGATCCTGGAGCAGATCGGTTGCACGGTCCGCGGCGATGAGCTTCTGTCCGTCACCCCGCCCACCTGGCGCCCTGACCTCACGGGCCCGGCGCACCTGGTGGAGGAGGTCGCTCGCCTCGTCGGCTACGACCAGATCCCCTCCCGCCTGCCCGCGGCTCCCGCCGGCTCGGGGTTGAGCCCGGCCCAGCGTCACCGGCGCGACATCAGCCGAGCGCTTGCCGAGGCCGGCTGGACCGAGGTGTTGTCTTACCCGTTCGTCTCCGCCGAGGCCTTTGCCAAGCAGGGTATCGCCGACGACGACGATCGCCGGCTCGCCGTCCGGCTCGCGAATCCTCTCCAGGACGAGGCTCCCTACATGCGCACCTCGCTCCTTGACACGTTGCTGGCCACGGCCCACATGAACGTGGCGCGCGGCAACCCCACCGTGGCGATCTTCGAGGCCGGCGTCGTCACCCGACCGGAGGGCGTCGTGGCCGCGGCGCGCCCCGGTGTGGGCAAGCGACCTGAGCCCGAGGAGCTCGACGCGCTCATGTCCTCTATCCCGCACCAGCCTCATCACGTGGCGGGCGTGGCGATCCCGGCGGTCATGCAGGCCGCGGCGGGGCTGCCGGCCCAGACCTGGGACTGGCGCGACGCGATCGAGGCGGTCAAGACCGCGGGCCGCACAATCGACTTGAGCCTGGATGTGGCCAACGCGGAGCGGGCTCCATTCCACCCTGGCCGCTGCGCCGAGTTGAGGGCGGGCGAGTCGGTGGTGGGTCACGCCGGAGAGCTTGACCCTCGCGTGTGCAAGGCCTTTGAGCTGCCCGCCCGCACGATCGCCTTCGAGTTCGACCTCGACGCGCTCATCGCCTCGCGAGGCGCCGAGCCGATCGCTGTGGCCCCCGTCCTTACCCACCCGGTGGCCAAGGAGGACATCGCACTTGTCGTGGATGATTCGGTGACGGCCGCCCAGGTTCAAAGGGTGCTTGCCGAGGCTGCGGGGGATCTTCTGGAGGAGATTCGCCTCTTCGACGTCTACACCGGCGACCAGATTGATCAGGGCAAGAAGTCGCTCGCCTTCGCCCTGCGCTTCCGGGGCGATCACACGCTCCCGGCCGACGAGATCGCCCAGGTGCGCAACCGAGTTATCAAGGCGGCGAAGAAGTCCTTCGGCGCGCAGCTTCGCGTCTGAGGTAGTTCGGGCGTAGCTGAGTGGTGCGGGCCCTGCCTGAAGGCAGGGCCCGCACCACTAGGATGGTGGTATGGCGAAGAACAAGGGCGCCACACGGGCACTCCAGGTACTCAACCGTGCGGGCGTGGACTACGAGCTCATAGAATATGAGCACTCCGAGCAGATGGATGGCGGTTACGCGCTGGATACCTCGCGGGTGCTCGGAATTGACCCGCACATGATCTTTAAGACCCTGCTGGCCACTGTGGATGGGCGCCCGGTCGTCGCCGTTGTGCCGGCCTCGGGGCGGCTCAGCCTCAAGGCTCTGGCGAGGGCGGCGGGTGGCAAGAGCGCCGCGATGGTTGCCCCGCACGACGCCGAGAAGCTCACGGGTTATGTGCGCGGCGGGATCTCCCCGCTCGGGCAGATGCGCCAGCTACCCACCTGGATCGACGCCTCCGCCGAGCAGCTAGAGCGCATCGTGGTCTCCGCGGGCAAGCGAACCATGTCGGTAGCAGTGAGCCCGGCCGATTTGGCCGGGCTCACTCGGGCGCGATTTGCCCCTATCGGGACGTGATTACTTCATGCCGCCGAAGAACTTCTCCCACGGCATGTCGAGCGGGGCGTCCTTCTCGATGATCTCATACAGGTAGCGGCACAGCGGGAAGTCCTCAGGCTTGATAACGCCGCGCTCGGTGAGCGGCTCGAGTGCTCCGCCGATCACGCGGATCGCCTGGACACCCTCGAGGGTGACGCCCTTCATGAGGGAATCGCGCACTTCGGAGAACGGGATGCCCTCACCGACGTAGGTGCCGGCGCGGACGTTGCGCCCGCCGGCCGAGGTGACGTACATGTCGCCCACGCCCGCCAAGCCGTCTGCCGTCTCAGGCTTGCCGCCCAGCAGCGTCATGAACTGGCGCAGCTCCGTTTGGCCCTGGCCGAAGACGGCCGCGTTGTAGTTGAAGCGCACGTAGCGGTCGTCCTGCTTGCCTTCCTTGCGCAGCAGACCGGCACCGAGGCCGGCGGCGAAGGCGTAGATGTTCTTTGTGGCTGCACCGATTTCGCAACCGCGGAAGTCGGTGGACGTCCACACGTGGTAGTAGTCCGTGCGGAAAAGATCGGCCAGGTAGTCGAGCGAAGCCTGATCCTCGCCGGCGAAGATCACGCAGGTATCGTGGTGGACCGCAACCTCGCCGGCGATCGACGGGCCGACGATCGCGTTCCAGGTCACGGCCTTGGCCAGGTCCTCGTCGAAGAAGGAGCGCAGCACGTCGGGCAGGAGGTGGAGCGTGCCGTCGTCGTCGGCCTCCATGCCCTTGGTGACGTTGAGTACCTTCATGCCGGGCTTGACGAGCTTGGCAAGGCGCTCGCCCGCCCAGTGAACGCCGAAGGAATTGACGCCGGACATCGCCACGTCCGCGCCTTCGAAGGCGGCCTCGGCGTCCTCAAGCTGGTAGGCGACCACCTTGTCGTTGACCTTGAGCCCGAGATCGGGGTGGACGCCGGTGGTCTGGATCGACTCGATGATGTCGCGGTCGAGGTGAGTGCCTACGAGGTTAACCTTGTGGCCGTTTTCCGTGAGTGGGAAGGTCAGGGCGGTGGCCATGATGCCGGCGCCGAGAATTGCGATGGTTGCCATTTATTTCTCCTTCGTGGTGTAGGCCAAGATTGCCTCGGCCGTGTAGATATCGATGATGAATACGTGTGCGAGCTTGGCGCGCGCGGCCGCCACCATGGCGGGTGCCTTCTCGGCTTCGCCGGCGACGGCGACGGAGAGGCGGGCCTGTGTGAGGTTGCGTAACGGGTAGGCGATGGTGCGCCGCTCGAGCTGGGGGGAGATCGGGTTGCCGTCGGCGTCGACGTAGTGGGAGAGGATGTCTCCCACCGATCCCTTGCGTCGGAGCATGTCGATGCTCTCCTTAGTGATGAAGCCTGACTCGACGAGCACGGATTCCTTGCTGACGGTGCCGGGGGAGTAGACGACGAGGTCGGAGTTGGCCGCGCCCTCGAAGATCCGGGTGATGGCGGGCTCGGCCATGAGCTGTGGACCGAGGTCGGGGTTGCCGATGATCGTGGGGGCCGGCAGCGTGTAGGCGGTGCCGGGGGCCTTGCGAGCCATGGCGGAGATGGAGGAGGAGACTTCGTTGTCGCCGTGGTGGGTGGGGCCACCGTTGGTCTGGTAGACCTTGATGCCCGGCGACCAGTTCTCGGGCAGTGCGTTGGCCAGCGCCGTCATCGTGCGACCCCACGCCACTGCGAGGGAGCGGATCGGGGCGCGCCCCATGAGGTATTGGGCGGTCGCGCGGGCCACCAGCTGGCGGCCTTCCCCGTTGGTGTTCGGTACGACGATGACGCTCTTGAGCCCCAGCTGCTGGGCGATCTGCATCTCGAGGTGGTGGGTCTGGATGCGGGGGTGGTTGATGGTGATGGTGACGAGCCCGGTCTGGCGTGCCTCTTCGATGAGACGCCCGACGGTCCAGCGGGTGTAGCCAAGGCGCGTGCCAATCGCCTGCTGCGTGAGGCCTTCCATGTAATACAGGTAGGCTGCCTCGAACATGAGGTCGTCGCGGGACGAATGCGGCGTTGCTTTCTTCATGTTTTGAGTCTGTCAGCTATTCACTCATGTGGGGAGAGATTCGCCAACTGTGCTCATAAGTGCGCTCCTCCCCGGTGTCCGGTCTCACAGCGGGCGCGAGCGGGGAATCATGCGCTCCAGTGTATAGTTATGCGCATGACGTACTCTGTTGCTATTGCCGGCGTCACCGGTTACGCGGGTGGCGAGGTCGCGCGCATACTCGCGGCACACCCCGATGTGACGATCACGACGGTCGCCGCCCACAGCTCCAGCGGCGCCCTCGGCCAGCATCAGAGCCACCTATGGCCACTGCGCCACCTCGAGATACAGCCGCTGCAGCCGCAGAATCTTGCGGGGCACGACGTCGTCATCCTCGGCCTGCCGCACGGCGCCTCCGCCGCTTTCACGGCCCAGATCGAGCACATCAATCCCGACTGCCTCATCATCGACCTCGGCGCCGACCATCGCCTCACCGACCCGGCCGCATGGGAGCGCTACTACCACACAGCGCCCGCGCAGCCGTGGACCTACGGGATGCCCGAGCTCATCCACTGCGCGGGGCCGAGCCAGCGCGAGCTCCTCGCCACCACCCGGCGCATCGCCGCCCCGGGCTGCAACGCCTCGGCCGTCACCTTCGCGGCCCAGCCCGCCATCGCGGCGGGGATCGCCAGCGGGGAGGACATCGTGGCGATCCTCTCCGTTGGCTACTCCGGCGCCGGCAAGTCTCCCAAGCCCCACTTGCTGGCCGCGGAGGCCATCGAGTCGGCGTCGCCATACGCGGTGGGCGGCGTCCACCGGCACATCCCGGAGATAACGCAAAACCTGGGCGTGGCGGGCGCACGCTCCGTATCCGTGTCCTTTACCCCCGTCCTCGTACCGATGTCGCGAGGGATCTTGGCCACCGTCTCGATCCCCGTCAGCGGCGTAAGCCCCGAGCAGGTGCTCGAGGCATATCAGGCCGCCTACGCTGACGAACCCTTCGTCGTGTGGTCGCCCGACTGGCCGGCCACGGGCAGCGTGGTCGGCTCCAACCTGGCCCTCGTCCACGCCGAACTCGATGCCGACGCGCGGCGCATCACCGCCATCTGCGCGCTCGACAACCTGGTGAAGGGCACCGCCGGGGCCGCCACCCAGTCGATGAACCTCGCCCTTGGGCTGTCCGAAACCACCGGCCTTTCACAGATCGGAGTGGCGCCGTGATCCTCTTTTCTGACCCCACGCCGCACGTCGAGACGCTCGGCGTCACCGCTCCGCGCGGTTTCCGTGCCGCGGGCGTGCGTGCCGGGCTCAAGAGCGCGGGCCGGGACGTCGCGCTCGTCGTCAACGACGGCCCGCATCCGGTCTCGGCCGCCGTCCTCACCTCCAACCGCGTATTCGCGGCGCCCGTGCGCTGGATGAAGGAGATCGCCGAGGCAACCCACACCGTGGCCGTCATCAACTCCGGAGGGGCAAACGCCGCCACCGGCAAGCCCGGCTACGAGGACGCGCGGGCGAGCGCGGAACACGCGGCCACCCTCCTCGGGTGCGCACCCCAGGAGGTGGCGGTGTGCTCTACCGGCCTCATCGGGGAGCGCCTGCCCATGGAGAAATTGCTCGCGGGCGTCTCCAACGCCGCAGCGCGCCTCAGCACGGGCGGCGGAGCCGAGGCGGCCGAGGCGATCTGCACCACCGACACCGTCACCAAGCAGGCCGGCATCGCCGGGCCCTACACGATCGGCGGGATGGCGAAGGGCGCGGGCATGCTCGCCCCCGGCCTGGCCACGATGATCTGTGTCATCACCACCGACGCCGTGCTGAGCGCGGCGCAGGCCCAGGAGGCGCTTGAGGCCGCGGTGGCGGCGTCGTTCAATAGGATCGACTCCGACGGCGCGATGTCCACGAACGACACGGTTCTTCTGCTCGCTAGCGGTGCCTCCGGCGTCGCCGGCGAGGACTTCGTGGCAAATCTGACGGCGGTGGCCCAGTCGCTTGCCCGCCAGCTCATCGCGGACGCCGAGGGCGCCTCGCACGATGTCCTCATTCGGGTGTCGGGAGCCAGTTCGCAGGAGGCGGGGTTGGCCGTCGCCCGCGCCGTCTCCCGATCCAACCTTTTAAAGGCCGCCATCTTCGGCAACGACCCGAACTGGGGCCGCGTGATCTCCCAGGTGGGAACCGTCCCGGCCGATGTCGCACCCTTCGAGGCCGACGCGCTTGACGTCTACTTCAACGGCGTGCAGGTGTGCCGCGCCGGGGGAGTCGGCGAGGATCGTGGCCTAGTGGACCTCGCGGCAGACCGGGAGGTCACCATCGACATCGACCTGCACGCGGGAGGGGAGGTCGTCGAGCTGTGGACCAACGACCTCACCCACGACTACGTCCACGAGAACTCGGCGTATTCGACATGAGCATCCTCACGCGCCTGGCCGGCGCCCAACACAAGGCCGAAATCCTCATCGAGGCCCTACCCTGGATCAACGAATTCGCGGGGCGCCGCGTCGTGGTCAAGTATGGCGGCAACGCCATGATCAACGACTCCCTCAAGCGTGCCTTTGCCAAGGACATCATCTTCATGCACTCGGTGGGCCTGCAGCCCGTCGTCGTCCATGGCGGTGGCCCGCAGATCAACGCCATGCTTGAGCGGGTCGGCATCCAGTCCCAGTTCCGCGGCGGGTTGCGGGTGACAGACCGCGAGACGATGAACGTGGTGCGTATGGTGCTCACCGGCCAGGTCCAGCGCGAACTCGTCTCCCTCCTCAACGTCGACGGGCCGCGGGCCATCGGCTTTTCCGGGGAGGACGCGGGCCTGCTGAGCGCACGGCGCCGCACGGCCGACGTCGACGGAAAGAAGGTGGACATCGGGCACGTGGGCGACATTGTCTCGATCAACATCGAATCGCTCAATCACATGCTCACCTCCGGACATATCCCCGTCATCTCCACCGTTGCCACCGACGTCGACAACCCCGAGGAGGTGCTCAACGTCAACGCCGACACGGCTGCGGGAGCGATCGCCGACGCCGCCGGCGCGGACAAGCTCATCATGCTCACAGACGTTGAGGGTCTCTACCTCGACTGGCCGGATAAATCGTCGCTCGTCTCCGAGATCCATCCCGACGACCTACGCGCGCTCCTGCCCGTCCTCGACTCGGGGATGAAACCGAAGATGGAGGCTGCGCTCAGGGCAGTGGAGCGCGGCGTTCCCAAGGCCCACATCATTGACGGGCGGATGGCTCACTCCATTCTGCTCGAGATCTTCACCGACGACGGCATCGGCACCCAGGTCACGGCCGCGGCCCGGCGCGAGGCCGTGACCGGGGCGAAGGAGGAGAAGTGATGTCGGAACTATACTCTCAGCGGATGATGAACGCCTTTGGTGAGCCGCAGCTGGTGATCGAGCGCGGCGAGGGCGTTTACGTGTGGGACGAGAACGGCAAACGCTACCTCGATCTGCTTGCCGGCATCGCGGTCAACGCCCTTGGCTATGCCCATCCCGCGATCGTGCGTGCGATCACCGAGCAGGCGGGCAGGGCGACCCATGTGTCGAACTATTTTGCCACCGCACCACAGCTGGAGCTTGCCGGCGCGATTCAGCGCATGCTCTCCGACGAGGGCTATGTGGGCGCCTCAGCCCGGGTCTTCTTCTGTAACTCGGGAGCAGAGGCCAACGAGGCCGCCATCAAGATGGCTCGCCTGCACAAGCCGCGAGGAACGATCATCGCGCTCAAGGGTGGCTTTCACGGGCGCACGCTCGGCGCCCTGTCCATCACCCACAAACCCGCCATCCGTGAGCCCTTCGAGCCGCTTGGCGGAAACGTCATCTTCATCGACCCCAGCGTCGAGGCCCTCGACGCCGTCTTCAACGACGACGTTGCGGCGATCTTCGTCGAGACCATCCAGGGCGAGGCCGGCGTTGTTCCCGTCCCCGCTGCCTTCCTGCGCCGCGCCCGCGCCCTGTGCGAACGTTTTAATGCGCTGTTCGTGGTCGACGAGGTACAGACGGGTGTGGGGCGCACCGGACGATGGTTCGCCCACTCTGACCTCGTCAAGGCAGACGTCATCGCCCTGGCCAAGGGCCTGGGCGGGGGCGTTCCGATCGGAGCCGTCGTCGGGATCGAGAAAGCCGGGCGTCTGCTGACCCCCGGCAGCCACGGCACCACCTTCGGCGGCAATCCGTTGGCGTGTGCGGCAGCAAACGCCGTCGTCGGCGAGGTGGCCGGGCTGCTCGACCACGTGCGCGGAACGGGGCAGTGGCTAGCCGGCGAGCTCGAGGCGCGCGGGTTCGAGGTGCGCGGTGCGGGGCTGCTGCTCGGCGTCGTCGTCAAAGACGCCCCGGCGCTCCAGGCCGAGCTTTTGGGCCGGGGCTTCATCGTCAACGCGCCGAACACCACGACGATCCGGTTGGCGCCACCGCTTGTCATCACGCAAGATGAACTTGCGCCGTTCATCGAAGAAATGGAGAAACACTCGTGACAGGAACCATGGTGACCAAGGCGGCCCGGCTCGCCCGCATCACCGCCATCGTCGAATCCCAGCCCATTGGCTCGCAGGCCGAGCTGCGGGCGTTGCTCGCGGACGAGGGGATCGTGGTCACACAAGCCACGCTCTCGCGCGACCTCGACGAGCTTCAGGCGCGCAAGGTCCCCGACGGTATGGGTGGGCGCCACTACAAGGTGCCCAGCCCCGGTGTGGAGGGGGAGAGCGACGCACCCGCGGGCTTCCACCTGGAGCGCTGGGCCCGGGAGGTCATGGTCTCGGCCAAGTCGGCGGGAAACCAGATCGTGCTACGCACACCGCCCGGGGCCGCGCAGCTGCTGGCCTCGGCGCTCGACCGCGCCGTGCTCGACGGCGTGCTCGGCTGCATCGCCGGTGACGACACGGTGCTGGTCATTACCGAATCCACCAAACGTGCCGACGAGCTGCTTAGCCGCCTCATCGACATCGCTCACTCTTCTTCTAACAACTAAGAAAGGTTCATCATGGCAAAGGAACGCGTAGTCCTCGCATACTCCGGCGGACTCGACACGTCGGTGGCGATCGGCTGGATCGGCGAAGCGACCGGGGCGGAGGTCATCACCGTCGCCGTCGACGTCGGGCAGGGAGGCGAGGATCTCGACGTGGTCCGTCAGCGCGCGCTCGACTGCGGCGCCGTGGAGGCCTACGTGGCCGACGCTCGCGACGAGTTCGCCGAGGAGTACTGCATGCTCGACCTGCAGGCCAACGGCCTTTACATGGAGGCGTACCCGCTTGTTTCCGCACTTTCGCGGCCCGTCATCGTCAAGCACCTGGTGACGGCGGCCCGTCAGTTCGGCGCCGAGACGGTTGCCCACGGATGCACCGGCAAGGGTAACGATCAGGTTCGCTTCGAGAACGGCATCACCTCGCTCGCCCCGGATATGAAGTGCCTCTCGCCCGTGCGCGATCTGGCCCTGACCCGCGAGTTCGCGATCAACTATGCCGAGAAGCACAACCTGCCCATCGAGACGACGAAGTCCAACCCCTTCTCGATCGACCAGAACGTTTGGGGCCGCGCGATCGAGACGGGCTACCTCGAGGACCTGTGGAACGCGCCCACCAAGGACGTCTACAACTACACCGACGATCCGTCCTACCCGCCTTTGCCTGACGAGGTTGTCATCACCTTCGAACGCGGCATTCCGGTGAAGATCGACGGGCGCGACGTCACGCCGCTCCAGGCGATTGAGGAGATGAACGCCCGCGCGGGCGCTCAGGGTATCGGCCGCATTGACATTGTCGAGGACCGCATGGTTGGCATCAAGTCGCGGGAGATCTATGAGGCTCCGGGTGCGATGGCTCTCATCACCGCCCACCGCGAGCTTGAGCGCGTGACGCTGGATCGTGAGCAGGCCCGCTTCAAGGAGCGCGTGGGGTTGCGTTGGTCGGAGCTGGTCTACGAGGGTCAGTGGTTCTCCCCGCTCAAGCGTTCCCTCGACGCCTTCATCCGGGACACCCAGGACTACGTCTCCGGCGAGATCCGCATGACGCTGCACGGCGGGCGCGCCGTGGTGACCGGCCGGCGCTCGCCGACTTCGCTGTATGACTTCAACCTGGCCACGTACGACCAGGGCGACACGTTTAACCAGTCGCACGCCCGCGGGTTCATCGCACTGACCGGCCTGACGGGCCGGCTGGCCGCGGCCCGCGACGTCAAGTTCGGCAAGGGTGAGGCGATGCCGAAGCTGCACCTGTCCTAGGGGAGCCAGGAATGAGAATGGCGCGGATTCGTCCGCGCCATTTTTGTCGCCCGATCCGCGAGCAGAGGTTACGAAACGGTAAGAATCCAAGGTCCCATCCACATGCGTAGACCTTAGGGTAGCCTAACCTTCGGCATTTGGCGGTCTGTGTGTGCACTGACAGGCCATTCAATCAATGACCCCGATGGGTCTTACGCATGTTGGAGGTTATATGCGCGGCCGTTTTGGACGCATAATCGCGGCGCTATCCATGGGCGCTCTCACGGCAACGACGATAGCGGCGATACCGTCTGCCGTGGCGGCACCACCGGTTGACGAAGAGATCGCCCGATCATCGGATGCGTCGTGGCATTCCGTCATCGTCGTCATGGATGACAAGCACGAGGAGAAGGGTGTCCCCGCCACCACCCCGCAAGAAAAGATCGATCACGTGCAAGACCTGATCGACACGGCCAAGTCCTCTCAACGGGCCGTCCTCGCCAAGCTTGAGGGCGCCGAGAAGGATCACCAGGCCCACGACGTCCAGCCGCTCTACGTCGTCAATGCGGTCTCGGCCACGGTGACGAAGGAAGTCGCCCTCGACCTGGCAAAGACGCCGGGAGTGAGCGAGGTCAGCATCGACCACAAGATTGAGGCCGATCCGATCTCCGACGACTCCGGCATGCGCATGTCGGCCCTTGGCGGCAAGCCCGCCGCGTTGCACCTCCCGTGGAACCTGAGGCAAATCTCCGCCTCGGAGGGCCTGCTCGACGAATATGCCGGAGAGGGCGTCACGGTGGGCATCATCGATTCCGGCGTCGACGTCACTCATCCTGCCCTCAAGGACAAGTGGCGCGGCAATACTGGCGACAAGGCGGTGAGCTGGTATGACACCGTAGGAACCACGACCGAGCCCGTCGACTCCACGGGCCACGGCACCCACGTCGCCGGAACGATCCTCGGCTCCGATCCCAGCGGGACCGGCTACCTCGGCGTCGCGCCCAAGGCCACCTTCATCGCGGCCCGCGTCTTCGACGAGGAGGGCGAGACGAGCGACTCGCGCCTGCTCCAGGCCATGCAGTGGATGCTCGCCCCGGTTGACAGTCAGGGAGTGAGGCACCCCGAGCTCGCCCCGCGCGTCGTCAACAACTCGTGGGGAAGCTCCGCCACCAACCTCCTCTTCCAGGACGCCCTCAAGCAGTGGCGCAAGGCCGGCATCCTTCCCGTCTTCTCGGCGGGTAACGTCGATGGGAACAACCCCGGCGGCCCGGGTTCAATCACCCAGCCGGGTTCCTTCCCGGAGGCCTTCGCCGTCGGCGCGCTGCGATCCGACGACGTCGTCGCGAAGTTTTCGCTACGCGGCCCATCAAAGTACACGGAGCGGGCCAAGCCCGACATCGCGGCCCCCGGCGTGAACATCCGTTCGGGGTGGACCAAGCAGTCGATGAAGATCCAGTCGGGCACCTCCATGGCCGCCCCGCACGTGACCGGCGTCGCCGCCCTCGTCCTGGGCGTCAATCCGAAGCTGACGGTAGACGAGCTGGAGAGCATCCTGCGAAGCTCCGCCACGCCGCTGACCGACCCGCAGCACGTGAACTCCCCGAACCACGCCTACGGCGCCGGCAAGGTCAACGCCGCCCTCGCCATCGACATGGCCAAGGCAGATTCGAGCATCGGGACCGTTCAGGGCAACGTGTACGTCCGCGGTGTCGACGCCGACGCGCCGCACATCGAGCACACACCCGTGAGCGTCTTCTACCGTGCCACGACGACCGACGTGACCGCGAAGGTCACCGACGACACCGGCGTCGCCTCCGTCTCCCTCAAGATCACGGGAGGCGCCGGGGAACGCACGGAAGCGATGAAGCTGGTCAAGGGCACGAAGGTTGAGGGAACATACGAGTTCGTCGTCTCCCCGACGACGCTCGCCTCCGACGACGTCTCCTACCGGATTTGCGCCACCGACCGCGAAAAGAAAGAGGCCTGCACCCCGGTCCACGGCTTCGAGCAGAAGGTCTCCGTCAGCGTCGGCTGGAGTGAAGACTTCGAATCCGGCACGGACGGCTTCGAGATGAGTGGCGAGACGCCGATGTGGGCGTGGGGCGCGCCGGCGGCGTCGCTGAAGCGTCCGACGTCGGGTGAGAAGCTCGTGGGCGTGGGACTGGATGGCCAGGGTTACCCGGGTCTGAAGGATTCGGTGCTCCTGACCCCGCCGATCGGCCTGAAAGCTGGGGATTCTGCTGCCCTGACGTTCAAACACTGGTATGACCTCGATAACTACGAGTACGCGGCCTACGACACCGCGGAGGTGTGGGTCGGCGAGGTCCGCGAGGACGGCACCGTGGCGTGGGAAACCAAGCCCCAGCTGCTGTTCAAGAACCACGTGAGCGATTGGGAGCGCGGATACGTGGACCTGACGGCCTACGCCGGCAAGACGATCCGCGTGATGTTCGGCGTGCGCGGGGCGTGGAAGTCCGAGCACGCCACTGCAGGCTGGTTCATCGACGACATCGCCCTCGAGCCGATCCAGACCACGACCGTGGCGAAGGTCGAGGATGAACTCGCGATCACGAAACACGCCTCGGGCCGCACTGTCATCGATTTCGTCCCGATTAAGGACGAGAAGATCAGCGCCTACCGGCTCTACCGCGCCCACGACGACGGCCCCTTCAGCCGCGTCAAGGAGCTCACGGGCGCGGAGATCGGCAAGTACACTGTCTCCTTCTACGATTATCCGACGCCGCAGCAGGGCACCTACTCCTACTACGTCACCGCGGTGGCGGGCCAGGCCGAATCCGAGCCGTCCAAGATTCTCCAGCGCACCTTCACGGTGGGCGAGAAGATCTCGCTATTCGACTTCGAATCCGACGCCCAGGGTTGGACCTCGGAGCCAGATAGTAAGGGCAACGTCTTCGAGCGTGGCACCCCCTCACTCGACGACACGCAGGCGACCGGCAAGGCGCCGACCACGCCACAGAGCGCCGGCAAGAATCCGGGCAGCCCGAACGTGTTCGCGACCGTCCTGAACGATTACCGAAAGGCGAAGGCCACCTACTCGCTGACCTCGCCGAGCCTGGATCTGTCTGCGTACACCGACGTCACCATGTACTTCCAGCAGTGGTTCAACACCCGCGGCCGGACGGGTAGCGACGAGTGGACCACCTACGACGACGACATCGGCCACATCTACGTGCGCGCCAACGGGGGAGAGTGGAAGGAGATCTTCACCCTCAACGACGCCAAGATCGAGGAAGTCGATCCCACCGACAAGAAGACGGCCCTGCGCACCACAAACGCCTGGCACGTGGACGGCGTGGCCATCCCAGCCGAGTATCTGAGCGCCAACACCCAGGTAAAGTTCGAGCTGGTGACCGGCAGCGAGATATTCGACTTCGCCGGCGGCTGGTTCCTCGACGACATCCTGTTTGCCAACACGGCGGGAGCCACGATCCCGCAGCCGAAGCTGGCGCAGTCGGCGTCGTTGGGGATCTACGACGGTGAGGAGCTTTCTGCGCCGACGCTCGCACACGCACAAGCGGTGGCCAACGCCTCCGGGGCCGAAGGGGACGAGTCGTGGGTTCCCGCGACGAGTGCGACGGTCGAGCTCGCCGAGCGTGGGACGAAGGTATCCACCGAGGCCGGCACCGGCGCCTACCTGCTGCGTGGCCACGCAGGCGAGGCCGTCTTGGTGGCGAAGGCTCCCGGCTACCGGCCCGCGACGGCGACGGTGCAACTCGCGGACGCAAACACGCTGACGCAGCACTTCTACCTCGAGAAGGCCAACCCGCAGAAGGTCACGTTCACCGTAACGGACGGCTCCGGAAAGGGCGTGCGGGACGCTCGGGTGAGCGTGTACGCCAAGGGGCGGCCGGCGCCCGTGTTCACTGAGGCGGCGAGCGAGCCCGTCGCCTCCGAATTGCTGCCCGGCGAGTACACCCTGCGTGCCGGCGCTCCGGGCTACCTGGAGGCGGATATCCCGTTCACTGTAGAGGAAGGTAAGGAGGCCGGCGTCGATATCGAGCTTGCTCCCGCGACGATCGGGGAGACCGGTTGGATCTCCTACGACTCTGGCAACGCTGACGCGGCGCTGACCACCCTGGCCGGGGGAAAGACCGCGGCCGTGCGGTTCGACGCCGGCCAGGGTAGCCACGTGACGGGCGCGCGCTTCTACATCTTCCGCTCGGGTAAGGCCCAGGATTTCGAGTGGGCGCTGTGGGAGCACGACGACCGTGACGGCCTTCCCGGCCGCATGCTGGTCGGACCCGTGAAGGCCCGTGTCGAGGCAGGTGTTGGCGGCGGCTGGGTCGAGCTGCACACGCCCTACCCGATCCCGGTGCACGGATCCTACTACGTGTCCTACACGCAGCTCGATGGCGGCAAGGACAGGATCAGCCTCGGCGTGGATTCGAGAACCGACGGCTCCGAGCGAAGCTTCAAGCTCATCAACGATGCCTGGGTGAGCCCGGACGAAAAGGGCCAGTTCATGATCAACGCCCAGGAGGTGAGCGCGTGGGCGACACCGAAACCGCAGCCCGAGCCGACGCCGGAGCCAGCTCCGGACCAGTCGGACCAGTCGGACCAGCCGGGCCAGCCGGATCAGCCGGATCAGCCGGGCTCGCAGGCTCCCGCCAAGCCTGATACGCCGAGCGTGAGCGCTGCACCGACTACTGCTCCGGAAACGGCAAGACAGGGCTCGTCCCTACCGCTCACGGGCGCGCAGGTCGGCGGTCTGGCCGCGCTGGCGTTGCTCCTGGGCGCGCTGGGCATCACCGCAGTGACGCACGCCAGCAAGAAAAATAGGTAGCGTTAAGCCGTGTGGCCCGCCTGTCAGGCGGGCCACACCCATGCCCTCGCACATGTCGCGCTATCGCAACGGCTTGCCACGCAGGTCGGTGCCCAGACGCCGGTAGGCGACCGGCACGAGCGTCGCGCACCAGATGAGCCCGAAGATTCCGATGGCGATGGTTGCCCACAAACCGGCCCGCAGGTCGACCGCCGCCGTCATTCCGGAGATCACGAAGGGGCCCGCCGCCGTGCCGATGGCCACGATGGACTGCCAGATTCCGAGGAACGCCGCGCGATTCGTGGTGGGGGAGAGGTCGGCACCCATCGTCATGACGATGCCGGCGCCGAAGCCGTTGCCGAAGCCGAGGATCGCTGCGCCCACGACGAAACCGACCGGGGAAGTCCAGGCGACCATCACGACGATGCCGATCGGCATGAAGAGCAATGAAGGCAACAGCGCCCAGTGGCGCCCGCGGCGATCCATGAGGGAGCCGGAGACGATGAACATCATCGTGTCGAGCAGAGCGGTCACAGCGAACGTGGCGGTGATAAACGTGGGTTGGAAGCCGAGGAAGGTCCCCCACAGCGGCACGATAACCGAGCGGTTGGCCCGCAAGACGTTGAGGCAGTTGATGCCGATGCCAAGGATGAGGGTGGCCAGCTTCGAACGGTGCTCGAGCCCGCGGCTCCCGTCCTCACTCTGGCCGGCGGAGACGCGTTTGCGTTCGGTGGCCGGGTCAGGCACCACGTAGGCCACGATCAGGGCAAGGGCCAAGCAGATGAGCAGGATGTTGAAGATGAAGGTGGACTGCAGCGCCCACGCCGCCAGCAACGCGGTCGCCACCAACGGGCCGATGAGCTGGCCGATGCGCATCATCCCGCCGAGCGTGGACAGGCCGCGGGCACGCCACATGGGCGGAATTGATTCAGCCAAATACGCCTGCCGGGCCAGCGACCATGAGTTCGAACCGACCGCCAGGAACACGATAGAGGCGACGAAGACGACGCGGGACGGCGTCGTGCCCGGAAAAGCGAGAGTCCCCAGGAAGCCGCACATCGCCGCGATCGCCACCCCCGAACCGGCGATGAGCGCGGACTTGTCGCCTATCTTGGCGATAATCCTTCCCAGTATCGGCGAGATGACGATGGAGACGAAACCGAGCACGCCCACGGCCGCCGAGGAGCCGGCCTCGTCGAAACCGACATCGAGGGCAGCCAGGGCAAGGATGGGCATGACGGTTCCCGAACCAATGGCGAAGATGAGCGCCGGCAGGTAGATGGGCAGGATGAGCCGGGTGATGGGGTTGCGGTCGAGGATCTTAGGCAAGGTCTGCGCCCAGCGTCGCCACCATGACGGCTTTGATCGTGTGCATCCGGTTCTCGGCCTGATCGAAGACGACGGAGGCGGCCGAGGAAAAGACATCGTCGGTGACCTCGAGCGCGTCCATGCCGGTGGCCTCGTAGACCTCGCGGCCCACGGTCGTGTTGAGGTCATGGAAGGCGGGCAGGCAATGCATGAAGATCGCGCCCGGGCCGGCTGCCGCCATGAGCGCGGCGTTGACCTGATAGTCGCGCAGCGCCGCCACGCGCTCCTGCCAGACCTCCTTGGGCTCTCCCATCGACACCCACACATCCGTGGAGACGACGTCGGCGCCCTCGACCGCCGAGAGCTCGTCGGTGATCGTGATCCGGGCGCCCGTCTCCTCCGCGAAGTGTGAGGCAATCCGCACCGCTTCGGCGTCGGGCTGGTAGGCGCGCGGCGCCACGATCCGCACGTCCATCCCGAGCATCGCGGAGGAAACGAGAAGCGAGCGTCCGGTGTTGAACCGGGCGTCTCCGACGTAGACGTGCGTGACCTCTTCGAAGGGTTTGTCCACGTGTTCGAAGATCGTCAGAGCGTCGGCGAGCATCTGGGTGGGATGCCATTCGTCGGTCAGCCCGTTGTAGACCGGCACACCCGACCACGCGGCAAGCAGCTCGACGTCAGCCTGGGAGTTGCCACGGAATTCAATCGCATCGAAGAAGCGCCCGAGCACGGCCGCAGTGTCCGCGTAGCTTTCCTTGTGGCCGATCTGTGAGGTGGTCCCGTCTAGCATGGTCACGTGTGCGCCCTGGTGGTAGGCCGCCACCTCGAAGGCAGTGCGCGTGCGGGTGGATGTCTTTTCGAAGATGAGTGCGATCGTCTTGCCCGAAAGGCGCGCAACCTCGCGCCCCTCGTTCCGCTCTCGTTTGAGCTCGGCGGCCAGAGTGATCAGCGAGCGCCACTGCGCGGGGGTGAAATCAGCCTCCTTGAGGAAGGAGCGTCCGTGAAGTTCGTGCATGGTGGTAGTGTATCCGCACGCACGCCACAGGGCATCGGATTTCACCCCCGCGCGGGGGAAGTATTCGCAACTAGACAGTGGCAGGCTCGGACTTTGCCGGGCCGTCAGGGTAGCCGTCCGGGTTGGCGGACTGCCAGCGCCACGTGTCCTCGCACATGTCCTCGATGGTGAGCTCGGTCTTCCAGCCCAGCTCCTTGAGCGCGCGCGTCGGCTCGGCGTAGACCTCGTCGCGGTCGCCGGCGCGGCGGGGGGCGACCTCCTTGGGGATCTCGTGTCCGCAGGCCTTCTCAAAGGCGTGGACGAGCTCAAAGACGGAGGTGCCGCGTCCCGTGCCGAGGTTCCAAATCCGCACGTCCCACGGCCCGTCGACCATCTTCTCCAGCGTCACCACGTGCGCCTTGGCCAGGTCCACCACGTGGAGGTAGTCGCGGATGCATGAGCCGTCGCGCGTGGGGTAGTCATCGCCGAAGATGAGCAGCTTGTCCTGGCGGCCCGCCGCCACCTTGGCCACCGCCGGCATGAGGTTGTTCGGGATGCCGAGTGGGTTCTCTCCGATGCGCCCGGACTTGTGGGCGCCGACGGGGTTGAAGTAGCGCAGCAGGCCGAGCTTGAAGCCGTGAGCGTGGGCGATGTCGGTGAGGATGCGCTCGTTGGCCACCTTGGTGTAGCCGTAGGGGGAGAGGGAGTCGAGATGCTTTTCGTCTTCCAACAACGGCAGCGGCACGTCGCCGTAGACGGTAGCCGAGGAAGAGAACACGATCTCCTTCGTGCCGGCGGCGATCATGGCGCGGCAGATGGAGAAGGTGGTGTCGAAGTTGTTCTCATAGTAGTCCAACGGCTTTTCCACTGATTCGCCCACGGCCTTGTAGCCGGCGAAGTGAATGACGGCGTCCGGGCGGGTCTTAAGGAAGATCTTGCGGGTGATCTCCTGGTCGGTCAGGTCCGCCTTGTACCATTCTAGCGAGCGCCCCGTCAGCTCCTCCAGGCGATCGATGACGGTCTCCTTTGAGTTGGAAAAGTTGTCGACGATGACGGGCTCATGGCCCGCCGCGACCAATTCCACGACAGTGTGTGAACCGATGTATCCGGCTCCGCCTGCGACCAACACCTTCATTACTGTTCCCTTCTCTCGGTGTGCCTCTTATCATACTCGCCGCTGGCAATACCTGCACCGGCCAGGCTTCTTTGGCATGATTAAACCTATGGAACACTTGGCATTGTGGGGCGGTCGTTTCAGCGGCGCGCCCGCGGACGCGTTGAGCGAGCTTTCTCGCTCCACACACTTCGACTGGCGGCTGGCGCGCTATGATATCGCCGGCTCGCGCGCGCACGCCCGCGCCCTGCACGCGGCCGGGCTCCTCGACGATTCCGAGCTGACAAGCATGCTCGCCGCGCTCGCCGTCCTCGACGACGACGTCGCCTCCGGTGCGTTTGCCCCGAGCCCGGACGACGAGGACGTGCACACCTGCCTCGAACGCGGACTCATCGAGCGGGCGGGTAGCGAGCTCGGCGGCAAGTTGCGTGCCGGGCGTTCGCGTAACGACCAGATCGCCACGCTCATCCGCATGTACCTACGCGACCAGGCCCGCGTCATCGGCGGCAAGCTACTCGACGTCGTCGATGCCCTGATGCGCCAGGTGGAGTGCGCCGGGGATGCGATCATGCCGGGGCGCACCCACATGCAGCACGCTCAGCCGGTGCTCGTGGCCCACCAGCTACTGGCTCACGTGTGGCCGATGTTGCGCGACGTCGACCGGTTGACCGACCTCGACGTCAGACTCGCAGAGAGCCCCTACGGCTCGGGGGCGTTGGCCGGCAACACGCTCGGCATGGACCCCCAGGCCGTGGCCGCCGACCTAGGATTCTCCACGAGCTCGCCGAACTCGATCGACGCCACGTCCGCCCGCGATCTCGCGGCCGAGTTCGCCTTCGTCATGGCCCAGATCGGCATCGACCTGTCCCGCATCAGCGAGGAGATCATCATCTGGAACACGAAGGAGTTCTCCTTCGTCACGCTTGACGATGCCTTCTCCACCGGGTCGTCGATCATGCCCCAAAAGAAGAACCCGGATGTGGCCGAGCTCGCCCGCGGCAAGGCCGGCCGCCTCATCGGCGACCTCGCGGGGTTGCTAGCGGTGCTCAAGGGGCTACCGTTGGCCTACGACCGCGATCTGCAGGAGGACAAGGAACCCGTCTTCGACCAGGTGGATACCCTCGACGTGCTCCTGCCCGCAGTCGCCGGCATGATCGCCACGATGAAGCTCAACTACGAACGCATGGCCGAGCTCGCCCCCCAGGGCTTCTCACTCGCCACCGACATCGCCGAGTGGCTTGTTCGCAGGGGCGTTCCCTTCAGGCAGGCCCACGAAATCTCGGGCGCCTGCGTGGCCACCTGTGAGCGGTTGGGTATCGAGCTGTGGGACCTTACTGACGACCAGTTCACCCGCATCGATCCGCGGCTGACGCCCGCCGTCCGCGAGGTACTCACCGTTGAGGGCTCAGTGGCCGCGCGTCGTGGGCGGGGAGGGACTGCGCCCGAACGCGTGCGCGAACAACGTGATGAGGCCTCCCGCCGGATCGCCGAACTGCGCGAGTTTACCGATTCGCGCATCGTCGCCCGATAAATCCCTAGCATCCGCCCGCGGCCGCCGGTCTCGCACCGGCGGCCGCGGGCGTTGCGCTAGGCGAGCGGCGGAAACTCCTCAAGGGAGAACACCCGCTCGAGCGGCAGGTCAAAGAATGCCGCGATGCGAAGGGCCAAATGGAGCGAGGGCGCGTACTCGCCGCGCTCAAGATAACCTATGGTCTGGTAATGCACGCCGAGTGCCTCGGCGAGCTCGCGCCGAGACACGCCCCGGTCCGTACGGAGCAGGGCGATCCGATTGTATACGACGTCTTCTTTCATCAGATTCCCAGGGTGTTCTTCATCTTTTGCTGGGCGCGCGCCACGGTACCCATGCTGACCTTGCTAAAGCTCAAGGTTATCGCCTTGCGGGCCACGATCATCCCGAGGATGGCCCACGCGGCTAGCACCGAAGCCGACATCGCGATGTTTCCGGTCCCTCCGATGAACACCCAGCGCGAGACGATGCCGGCGTGGTAGAACGGCAGCGGTTTCGATACGCCCTGGAGCCAGCCTGGTAGTACGTCGAGGGGGAAGAAGATCCCCGAGATCGCCATCAGCGCCATGAAAACAAGCATGCCGATGAGTAGTGCTGTTGTCGAGCGCGTGAAGGCGCCGATGATGAAGCCGAGCGGCGCCGTGGCGGCGAGGGTGAGGAGGAGGAAGGGGATCGCGAGTGCCATCTTCGTCCACGTCAGGTTGAAGCCGGGGATGAAGAGGGCCGTGGCGAGGAGGATGAGCGCCTGGGGGACGAGGATAACCCCCGCCGAGGTCGCGAGCTTCGCCGTCGACCAAATCTTCACCCCCTTCGGCAAAGTCCGCACCCGCAACAGCGTGCCAGCCATGTACTCGTTATACATCTCCGCCGCGATCTGGTAGGCCACCATCGCCGAGAAACCGACGAGCGAGCTGGCAACGAGGTAGTGACCCGCGCTGACGTCGAGGTCCCCGATCGTGCCCGTCAATCGGCGCCCGAGGAAGGTCCACAGGGCGGGGATGATGAGGATGTTGAGCGTGGACAGACCGAGGAGTTGTGGGCGCAGGTCCGCCACGGCCTGGATCTTGACAGCCTTGGCAAAAGACATCGTTTTTTCTCCTTAACTGGCGCGCTGGTGGCCGACCAGCTCGAGGTAGGCGTCTTCGAGAGTGGGTCGGGTGATGGTCAGGCCGGTGACGGCCGACAGATCGAGGGTGGAGACGAACTGCTCAACATGCTCGGTCGGATGGACCTGGCGCGTCCCGCCCTCCACCCATGTCACCTCGGCCGGGCGCACGAGCTTCTCGCGTAGCTCCGTTGCGGTGCCGCGGGCCGCGACGACGCCGTCGTTAATGATGGCGATCTTGGTGGAGAGCTTCTCAGCCTCGGTCAGATCGTGGGTGGTCATGAGGACGCCGGTGCCGCGGTCGGCGGCGTCGGAGATGAGGTCGTGGATCTCGAGCTTGCCGGCTGGATCGAGCCCGGTAGTCGGCTCGTCGAGGATGAGCAGGTCCGGCTGGCCAATGAGTGCTGTGGCGAAGTCTGCCCGCCGGCGTTGGCCGCCCGAGAGCTGGCCGAGGCGCTGGTCCTTCTTGTCGGAGAGCCCTACGCGGGCGAGCAGCTCGTCGACGTCGTGGGTGGGTCGGCCAGCTGCCTTGAATGCCTGCTCAACCCAACCCAGCTGATCACTCACGCGCCACTTGGCGTGGTCCGTCCAGTGCTGCTGGACCAACCCGATGCGCGTCCAGACGGGCCCGCCGTCGAAGACGGACACGGTTCCCGACGCCGGGGCGTAGGTACCGAGGATGATCTCGATCAGCGTGGTCTTGCCGGCTCCGTTGGGTCCGAGAACGGCGAGAAGCTCGCCGGCATCGAGGCTGAGCGAGACGCCCTTCAGAACCTCGTTCTTGCCGTAGGCGAAGCATACGTCGGTGACGGTTAGCATAAAGCCTCCTGATATCGTCTTGACGGAACAAAGTGTAGTAGACATACTACATTTCGTCAACGGTGTTCGTCGACACGTAGATGCGGCACTGCCTTACCGGCGTCGTGAAGAAGGTTAGAATTGAGCCAAGCGAAGCGGATAGGGCAAAATTGATGTGGTTCGCCACGGCGGCGAACGCGAATGAAAGGCAATGAAGTGACCGACGTCCTCGATGAACTGCAATGGCGCGGGCTAATCGCCCAGACCTCCGATATCGACCAGCTGCGCAAGGCGCTCTCGGACGGCCCGGTAACCTTCTATTGCGGCTTCGACCCGACGGCGGCCTCCCTCCACCACGGCCACCTCGTGGCGGTCAAGGTCATGCACCACCTGCAGATGGCGGGTCACAACCCGCTCGTGCTCGTGGGCGGGGCCACCGGGCTAATCGGCGACCCGCGCGCCAAGGGAGAGCGCCAGCTCAACACGAAGGACGTGGTGGCCGGCTGGGCCGAGGCGCTGCGCGGGCAACTGGAGAGCCTGCTCGACTTTGAGGGGGAGCACGCCGCCCGGACAGTCAACAACCTCGACTGGACCAATGAGCTGTCGGCGATCGACTTCCTGCGCGACCTTGGCAAGTACTTCCGCATGGGCACCATGCTGAACAAGGACATCGTCCGGCGGCGCCTCGAATCGGAGGAGGGCCTGTCCTACACCGAGTTCTCCTACCAGATCCTCCAGGCCAACGACTACCTCCAGCTCTACCGCAGATATGGTTGCACGCTCGAGGTGGGCGGGGACGACCAGTGGGGCAACCTCGTGGGAGGCCTCGACCTCATCCGCAAGACGGAAGGGGAGTCGGTGCACGTGCTGACCAACCCGCTCATCACCAAGGCCGACGGCACGAAGTTCGGCAAGACCGAGGGCGGCGCCGTGTGGCTCAACCCCGAGATGCTCAGCCCCTACAAGTTCTACCAGTTCTGGCTGAACACGGCCGACGAGGACGTGGTCCGGATGCTCAAGGTCTTCACCTTCCTGGATCGGCAGAGGATAGAGGAGCTTGAGGCCGCGGTCGCGCAGCGACCCCAGGCGCGCGAGGCGCAACGGGTACTGGCCGAGGAGGTCACCACCTGGGTCCACGGCGCCGAGGCGACCGAACGTGCCAAGCAGGCCTCGCTCGTGCTGTTTGGCAAGGCTGAGCCGGCGGGGCTGGACGAGCGCACGCTGCACGACGCGACGGCCGAGCTTCCCTCGGCGGAGGCGAAGGTTGGCGATGCCGTGGTGGACATCCTCGTCTCCCTCGGGCTGGAAAAGGGGGCGGGTGCGGCGCGCCGAACGATCGACGGCGGTGGCGTGTATATCAACAACGCCAAGGTCGCGGATGCTGAGAGGGTGATCGAGGCCAGTGATGTCCTGCCCGGTTCGCTCGTGTTGTTGCGCAAGGGCAAGAAGAATATGACGGCGATCCGGATCTAGGTTCGCAGCGAGGAAAAAGGCGCCGGGGTTCCCCGGCGCCTTTTTCCTGCTATCGCTTGGCCGAAGGTCCTAGGTTGCGGTAGGGCGAAAACTGTAGTTTGATTGTACCGAATCCACTAAGGGTTCCCTAAGAGAAAGATGGCTATGACTATTAAAAGACTTCTCGGCCTCGCTACCGCCTCGGTGCTCGCGCTGTCCGTGACGGCCTGCGCGCAGGATAATGCCGGCGGCAAGGACTCGGACGGCAAGCTCACCATCGTGGCGACCACCGGGTACCTTGGGGACGCGATCACCAACATCGCACCCGACGCCGACCTCACCGTGCTCGTCGGCCCCGGCGGCGACCCGCACACGCAGGAGCTGACCACCGCCGACACCGAAAAGATCGGCAAGGCGGACCTCGTGGTGTGGACCAGCCACGACATGGAGCACAAGATGATGGCCCAGTTCGACAAGCTCGGCGACCGCCAGCTCCCCGCCGGCGAGGCGATCCCCGAATCCGACCTCCTCCCGTGGGAAGAGGATGGAAAGATCGAGGGCCACGATCCGCACATCTGGAACGACCCGGTCGCCTGGCAGCTCGTGGTGACAGCCACCGCCGAGAAGCTCGCACAGATCGATCCGGACAACGCCAAGACCTACCGTGACAACGCCGCCGAGTACAACGGCAAGATCCAAGCGATGCACGAGGCTGCCAAGGCTGAGTTCGCCAAGATCCCCGCCGACCGCCGCACCCTCGTCACCGGACACGACGCCTTCAACTACCTCGGGCGCACCTACGACCTCGACATCTACGCCACCGATTTCGTCTCCTCCGAGTCCGAGATGTCGGCCGTCCAGATCAACGAGCTCGCCAAACTCATCGCCGAGAAGAAGGTCCCCGTCCTCTTCGCAGACAATCTCAAGAACCCCGAGGTCATCAAGCACCTGCAGGACGCCGTCAAAGCTGCAGGCTGGGACGTTAAGATTGCCGACGACGAGCTCTTCGCTGACACGCTTGGCGTGGAGGCTCCCGTCGACACCTACCTAGGCGCCTTCCAGCACAACGTCGACGCCATCGTTGCCGGTCTGAAGTAACGGGGCAATCAAGTCAACCAAGAGCTAGGGGAGGAACAATGCACCTTGAGATCACATCTTTGACCGCGGGCTATCGCGGACGCGTGGTGCTCCATGGCGCCACTATGTCCATAGGCGCCGGACAGATCATGGCGATTCTGGGACCAAACGGCGCGGGCAAGTCCACGCTCATCAAGGCCGCGCTCGGCCTTGTTCCTCCTCTGGCCGGTTCGGCGGCCTTCTTCGGCCAGCCGCTGTCCGCCGTCCGTCACCGCGTGGGCTACATGCCGCAGGTGGCGGCGGTCGACTGGGACTTTCCAGCCACTGTCGGCGATGTCGTCCTCATGGGCACATACGGGCGGCTCGGCTGGCTACGGCGCCCCGGTCCGGCACAGCGAGCCTTGGCGCAGGAAGCGATGGAGCGCCTGTCGATCACCGACCTCGCGGGCCGGCACATCTCGGAGCTGTCCGGTGGGCAGAAACAGCGCACCTTCCTCGCTCGAACGCTCGCCGGTCAGCCCGACCTCCTCCTGCTTGATGAGCCATTCGCGGGCGTCGATATCGCCTCGGCCCTGGCCATCACCGACGTCCTGCGTTCGCTTGCGGGCGAGGGGCGAGCCATCGGCGTCGTGCACCACGACCTCGCCACGGTCAAAGACTTTTGTACTCACGCGACACTCCTGCGTGAGGGCCGGGTCGAGGCGAGCGGCCCGCTCGAGCATGCCTTCACAGCTGAGACCATCCACCGCGCCTACGGGCTTGCGGAGGTGATCCCGTGAGCCTCGCCGAATTCTTTGGTACGTACGCCTTCCGCACCACGGCCATCGGCACGATCCTTATCGGGGCGCTCGCCGGCGCACTGGGCGCGATCCTCTACCTTCGCAGGCAGTCGCTGGCCTCCGACGTCGTCGGCCACTCCTCGCTCGCCGGCGTCATCGGCGCCTTCGTTCTCGCCACGCTCCTGGGCCTGGACGGACGCTCCATCCTCGTGCTGACGGTGGGCGGAACGATCGCCTCTATCCTTGCGCTGCTATTGACCAACGCGATTGCGCGCCGACGGGTCGGCGTCGACGCCGCCATGGCAATTTCCATGGCGATCTTCTACGGCGGCGGCATGATCGGCCTCTACCTCGTCAACCACTCCAGCCTGCCGAACCGCGGCGGGATAGACAGCTACCTTTTCGGTAACGCCGCAACGATGCGTCAGGTCGACATCGTCACCGTCGCCATCCTCGGAGGCCTCGCGCTCCTGACCCTGGTGGCGTTCTGGAAGGAGATCAAGCTCTACTGTTTCGACGAGGTGGCCTCACACGTCCAGGGCTTCAAGCCACGCACGATGGAGGCCCTCGTCATCGTGACCACCACTGTGGCGATTGTTGTTGGCATCAAGGCGGTGGGGATGATCCTTGTGGTCGCCTTCGCGATCATGCCGCCAGCCGCCGCACGCCAGTTCACTTCTTCGATGTCTGGGCTCGTCGCCGGCTCTGCAGCGATCGGGGGAGTTTCTGGCCTCGCCGGGGCCTATTTCTCCGTCACGGCCGGGCGCGTGCCGACGGGACCCGTCGTCGTCCTGATTCTCTTCGCCGTCTTCCTCGTTGCGCTCGTCTTTTCGCCGCGGAGGATGTCGCGCCGACGTGCCGCGAGGGTTCGGAGGGCCGTCGCATGACCTTCATTCTTTCCGTGCTTCTGCTCGCACTCACGACGGCGCTCACCTGTGCCCTGCCGGGTACCTTCCTGGTGCTACGTGGGCAGTCCATGCTGGTCGACGCGCTCTCGCACGCGGTCCTGCCGGGGATAGTCATCGGCGCGATCGTCTCGGGCAGCACACACTCGCCGCTCATGACGCTCATCGCCACGGTGTGCGGACTCATCGTCGTGATCGGCGCAGATCGGCTTAAGGGGTCGGGTCTACTCGCCGGCGACGCCAACCAGGGGGCAATCTACCCCGCGCTCTTCGCGCTCGGCGTGTTACTGCTCTCCACTCGGCTTTCGAACGTGCACATTTGCGCCGATACGGTGCTCGTGGGCGACCTCAACCTCATGGCGCTGCAGACCGAGCACGTTGCCCTCGGCCGGTTTGACATGGGACCGCGGATGATGTGGATCCTTCTCGGGGTGGCCGTGGTGAACGCGGCCTTCATGGCGGTGACCTACCGTGTTCTGCAGGCCTCCACCTTTGATCGCGACTTTGCCGTGGTCTCCGGTATGCCCGTCAAGATCGTCGATACCGTCTTCATGATTCTCGTTGCCTTGACCGTTGTCACGGCTTTCAACGTGGCGGGGGCAATCCTCGTCATCGCGCTCATGGTGGTGCCGGCCGCAACTGCACTCCTGTTCTCACGTAGCTTGCCGGTGATGCTCGCGTCGTCGTTAGGGGTTGCCGCTGCCTCGGCCGTCGGCGGTTTCCTCATCGCCTGGCTCGCAGATGTACCCACGACGCCGACCATGGCCTTCGTCGACGGTCTCATCTTCGTCGCCTTCATGGGTGTCAAGGAAATCCGGCGGCGGCGCGAACGCAGGGCAGCGCAAGTTACGGGAAACGGAGAAATGGCGGAATCTCGCGGTTTTATCGCTGTGACCAGCGACACCGTACAAGAATTTGACGCTGACGCCGTTCGTGCGTAAAGTATTTATTCGTTGCCGCGGAGAGCAACGAAGTCCAAAGAAGCAAATTCTTGGGGCAAGTTGCGCTCTTCGACGTCAGGATCTTAACCGGTTTTGACAAGCGGCGGCGGGAATGCTAATCTAGCCTTCCTCCCTTCGGAAGTTTCCGTTATGACGGATGTTTTCGGATGTGGGTGTGTTGTTTGATATCTCAATAGTGTGTCAGCTTTTTATGTTGTGTTTTTTTGATGGCTGGCTCTTCCTTTTTTGGTTGGGTTGGTTGTTGTTGTGGCTGGCTTGGCTTGGCTTTTTGTTGGGTTGGGTTGGTTGCAGTTTTTTTTGCCAGTTTTTCTGGTTTTTTGAGTCTGTTTTGGCTTTCTGTTTGGATCTTTCCTGCTGGGTTTTGTGCTTGGTGGGTTTGGTTTTTTGTGGAGAGTTTGATCCTGGCTCAGGACGAACGCTGGCGGCGTGCTTAACACATGCAAGTCGAACGATGAAGCTGAAGCTTTTGTTTTGGTGGATTAGTGGCGAACGGGTGAGTAATACGTGAGTAACCTGCCCTTGTCTTTGGGATAAGCCTGGGAAACTGGGTCTAATACCGGATATTCTGCTTCTGCCGCATGGTGGGGGTTGGAAAGATTTTTTGGATGGGGATGGGCTCACGGCCTATCAGCTTGTTGGTGGGGTGATGGCCTACCAAGGCGTCGACGGGTAGCCGGCCTGAGAGGGTGACCGGCCACATTGGGACTGAGATACGGCCCAGACTCCTACGGGAGGCAGCAGTGGGGAATATTGCACAATGGACGCAAGTCTGATGCAGCGACGCCGCGTGGGGGATGAAGGCTTTCGGGTTGTAAACTCCTTTCAGTACAGAACAAGGCCTTTGTGGTTGAGGGTATGTGCAGAAGAAGCGCCGGCTAACTACGTGCCAGCAGCCGCGGTAATACGTAGGGCGCGAGCGTTGTCCGGAATTATTGGGCGTAAAGAGCTCGTAGGCGGTTTGTTGCGCCTGCTGTGAAAGACCGGGGCTTAACTTCGGGGTTGCAGTGGGTACGGGCAGACTAGAGTGTGGTAGGGGTAATTGGAATTCCTGGTGTAGCGGTGGAATGCGCAGATATCAGGAGGAACACCGATGGCGAAGGCAGGTTACTGGGCCATTACTGACGCTGAGGAGCGAAAGCGTGGGTAGCGAACAGGATTAGATACCCTGGTAGTCCACGCCGTAAACGTTGGGCACTAGGTGTGGGGCCTTTTCCATGGGTTCTGCGCCGTAGCTAACGCATTAAGTGCCCCGCCTGGGGAGTACGGCCGCAAGGCTAAAACTCAAAGGAATTGACGGGGGCCCGCACAAGCGGCGGAGCATGCGGATTAATTCGATGCAACGCGAAGAACCTTACCAAGGCTTGACATACACTGCGATGTGCCAGAGATGGTGCAGCCTTTGGGGTGGTGTACAGGTGGTGCATGGTTGTCGTCAGCTCGTGTCGTGAGATGTTGGGTTAAGTCCCGCAACGAGCGCAACCCTTGTCCTGTGTTGCCAGCAAGTTGTGTTGGGGACTCACGGGAGACTGCCGGGGTTAACTCGGAGGAAGGTGGGGATGACGTCAAATCATCATGCCCCTTATGTCTTGGGCTTCACGCATGCTACAATGGCCGGTACAGAGGGTTGCGAGCCTGTGAGGGTGAGCTAATCTCTTAAAGCTGGTCTCAGTTCGGATTGGGGTCTGCAACTCGACCCCATGAAGTCGGAGTCGCTAGTAATCGCAGATCAGCAACGCTGCGGTGAATACGTTCTCGGGCCTTGTACACACCGCCCGTCACGTCACGAAAGTTGGTAACACCCGAAGCCCGTGGCCTAACCTTTTTGGGGGGAGCGGTCGAAGGTGGGATTGGCGATTGGGACGAAGTCGTAACAAGGTAGCCGTACCGGAAGGTGCGGCTGGATCACCTCCTTTCTAAGGAGCCTCATGTGTGCCTGTGACTGTTGTGGTTGTGGGTGTTTGTGTGTGGGGTTTTTAGTGGTTCGCAATGTGGGGGGCTGGCATGCTGTTGGGGTGTGGGGTAACACCTGTGCTGCCTGCGCCGGGCTCTGTTGTGGGGTTTGTGTGTGGTGTTGGTGTGGTGGTTGAGAATTGTATAGTGGATGCGAGCATCTTTTGGTTTTTGTAAGTGTGTAAGGGCGTTCGGTGGATGCCTTGGTACACGGAGCCGATGAAGGACGTTGTAGCCTGCGATAAGCCTCGGGGAGTTGGCATACGAGCTGTGATCCGAGGGTGTCCGAATGGGGGAACCTGCCTGGAGTTGTTTCTGGGTACCGCCACCTGAATGTATAGGGTGGTTGGGGGTGACGCGGGGAAGTGAAACATCTTAGTACCCGTAGGAAGAGATATTCTGTGAGTAGTGGCGAGCGAAAGCGGATGAGGTTAAACCGGGTGTGTGTGATAGCCGTCGGGCGTTGCATATTCGGGGTTGTGGGAGCTGCGTGATTCCTCCGACGAGGGGTCGTGAAGTGATAAAGGTGTGGGATAGGCGAATCAGTTGGGAAGCTGGACCGTAGACCGTGATAGTCGGGTAGTTGAAATCTTGCGCTCTTCTTGTGGTGTTCCCGAGTAGCACGGGGCTCGTGAAATCTCGTGTGAATCTGCACAGACCACTGTGTAAACCTAAATACTTCGTGTGACCGATAGTGGATAGTACCGTGAGGGAATGGTGAAAAGTACCCCGGGAGGGGAGTGAAATAGTACCTGAAACCGTGCGCTTACAATCCGTCAGAGCCTTCTTGGTGGGGGTGATGGCGTGCCTTTTGAAGAATGAGCCTGCGAGTTAGGATGTGTGGCGAGGTTAACCCGTGTGGGGTAGTCGTAGCGAAAGCGAGTCTGAATAGGGCGCCATAGTTGCATGTTCTAGACCCGAAGCGGAGTGATCTAGCCATGGGCAGGGTGAAGCACGTGTAAGAGCGTGTGGAGGCCCGAACCCACTTCAGTTGAAAATGGAGGGGATGACCTGTGGTTAGGGGTGAAAGGCCAATCAAACTTCGTGATAGCTGGTTCTCCCCGAAATGCATTTAGGTGCAGCGTTGCGTGTGCTTGCTGGTGGTAGAGCGACTGGATGGTTGATGGCCCTTATACCGGGTACTGAGATCAGCCAAACTCCGAATGCTGGTTAAGTTGAGCGTGGCAGTGAGACTGTGGGGGATAAGCTCCATTGTCGAGAGGGAAACAGCCCAGATCATCGGTTAAGGCCCCTAAGGGTGTGCTAAGTGGGAAAGGATGTGGAGTTGCTGTGACAACCAGGAGGTTGGCTTAGAAGCAGCCATCCTTGAAAGAGTGCGTAATAGCTCACTGGTCAAGTGATTCCGCGCCGACAATGTAGCGGGGCTAAGTACACCGCCGAAACCGTGGCAACAGTTTTTGTTGGGTAGGGGAGCGTCGTGCTTGAGGTGAAGCTGCCGGGTGACCGTGTGGTGGATTGAGTGCGAGTGAGAATGCAGGCATGAGTAGCGATTGACGGGTGGGAATCCCGTCCTCCGAAAAACTAAGGGTTCCAGGGGCAGGTTCGTCCGCCCTGGGTTAGTCGGGTCCTAAGGCGAGGCCGACAGGCGTAGTCGATGGGTAACCAGTTGTTATTCTGGTACCGGCGAAGGACCGTCCATGCTGAAGCGGGGGATACTAACCATCCTTGCCTACTGCTGGCCCTTTTGGGGGTTGGTGGTGTGGTGAGCGTGGGGCCTGATCTTGTGGTAGGCAAGCGTGTTAACAGGGGTGACGCAGAGTGGTAGCTTCCGCGTGGCTTATGGCTTGCCACGTTTAACAGCGCAGCTTGTTTCTTTGGTAAATCCGGGAAGCGTTTTGAGTGAGGCTGGATGATGAGACCTTGTGGTCGAAGTAGAGTGATCCTGTGCTGCCGAGAAAAGCCTCGACGTGAGGTTCTAGCCGCCCGTACCCTAAACCGACACAGGTGGTTTGGTAGAGTATACTAAGGAGTTCGAGTGAATCGTGGTTAAGGAACTCGGCAAAATGCCCCCGTAACTTCGGGAGAAGGGGGGCCTGATCCTTGAAGCACTTTGCGTGCTAGGGGTGATGGCCGCAGAAACCAGGGAGAAGCGACTGTTTATCAAAAACACAGGTCCGTGCGAACACGTAAGTGGATGTATACGGACTGACGCCTGCCCGGTGCTGGAAGGTTAAGAGGATCGGTTAGATGCCCTTTTGTGGTGTCGAGGCTGAGAATTTAAGCCCCAGTAAACGGCGGTGGTAACTATAACCATCCTAAGGTAGCGAAATTCCTTGTCGGGTAAGTTCCGACCTGCACGAATGGCGTAACGACTTCTCCGCTGTCTCAACCGCGAACTCGGTGAAATTGCATTACGAGTAAAGATGCTCGTTTCGCGCAGCAGGACGGAAAGACCCCGGGACCTTTACTATAGCTTGGTATTGGTGTTTGGTACGGTTTGTGTAGGATAGGTGGGAGACTGTGAAGCTGTCACGCTAGTGGTGGTGGAGTCATTGTTGAAATACCACTCTGATCGTGCTGGATGTCTAACCTTGGACCATGATCTGGTTCAGGGACAGTGCCTGGTGGGTAGTTTAACTGGGGCGGTTGCCTCCTAAATGGTAACGGAGGCGCTCAAAGGTTCCCTCAGCCTGGTTGGTAATCAGGTGTTGAGTGTAAGTGCACAAGGGGGCTTGACTGTGAGACTGACAGGTCGAGCAGGTACGAAAGTAGGAACTAGTGATCCGGCGGTGGCTTGTGGAAGCGCCGTCGCTCAACGGATAAAAGGTACCCCGGGGATAACAGGCTGATCCTGCCCAAGAGTTCATATCGACGGCATGGTTTGGCACCTCGATGTCGGCTCGTCGCATCCTGGGGCTGGAGTAGGTCCCAAGGGTTGGGCTGTTCGCCCATTAAAGCGGTACGCGAGCTGGGTTCAGAACGTCGTGAGACAGTTCGGTCCCTATCCGCTGCGCGCGTTGGAAACGTGAGGAGGGCTGTCCCTAGTACGAGAGGACCGGGACGGACGAACCTCTGGTGTGCCAGTTGTATCGCCAGGTGCATGGCTGGTTGGCTACGTTCGGGAGGGATAACCGCTGAAAGCATCTAAGCGGGAAGCCTGCTTTAAGATTACGTTTCCTTGACATTTGTTGTTGTGAGGCCCCCTATAGATCATGGGGTTGATAGGCCAGGCGTGGAAGCATTGTAAGGTGTGGAGCTGACTGGTACTAATTGGCCGATTACTTACTTAAACAACTTTTTTGTTGTGTTCGCATCTACTATACGATTCTGGGTCACTACGCCGTGCGTGTGTGTTTCCCGTGTTTTTGACGGTGGTTATAGCGGTGGGGTAACGCCCGGTCCCATTCCGAACCCGGAAGCTAAGCCTGCTAGCGCCGATGGTACTGCACTTGTGAGGGTGTGGGAGAGTAGGACACTGCCGTCATTGTTTGTGAAGAAGAAGGGGGGTCCCGGCACAAGTGCCGGGACCCCCCTTCTTTTGTATACCCCCAAAACGGTGTCACGCGTCTTACAAGAATGGACCGTCGCCAGGACGCCTATCTCCGGTAGGCTTAGAGGCGTTGAATGTAGCTGTTTGAAAACTTAAACCGTGAGGAATCCATGTCTCAATACGATAACTATGACAACCCCCAGCGCGATGAGCGCCGTTCCTCCGGATGGAGCTCGGCGTCTAAGCGCAACGACGGTGGTCGACAGGGTAGCTGGAACAGGTCAGATCGAGACCGTGGCGATCGGCAGGGATCCTGGGGCCGCGACGATCGCGGCCGGGGCGGGTCATACCGCCAGGATCGTAGCTGGGATCGGGATCGTGATGACCGTCGTGGTTCGTGGAGTCGGGATGGCCGGTCGGATCGGCGTGACGATCGTCGGGATCGTGACGGCAATGGTCGTCGTGGTGCGTGGGATCGTGATGACCGTGGTAACCGTGGTAATTGGGGCCGGCGTGATGGTGAGCGTCGCAACTGGGATCGGGATCGTGATGACCGTCGTGGTTCGTGGAGTCGGGATGGCCGGTCGGATCGGCGTGACGATCGTCGGGATCGTGACCGTGATGACCATCGTGGTTCGTGGGATCGTGATGACCGTGGTAACCGCGGTAATTGGGGCCGGCGTGATGGCGAGCGTCGCAACTGGGATCGGGATCGTGATGATCGCCGTGATAATCGGGGATCCTGGGACCGTGGTCGTGACGATCGTCGTCGGTGGGATCGTGACGATCGTGGCGATGACCGTCGCGAAGGCCGCGGGAACTGGAGCCGGAACTCCGACCGACGGAGTTCGCGGAATCGCGATGACCGCTCGGATCGCAGGGACGGCAACTGGAATCGCGGGCGCGATGATCGGCACGAGTCGTGGAACCGTGATGATCGACGCGGGGATCGCGGCAACTGGAATCGCGGGCGCGACGATCGCCGGGATAACCGGGGTTCCTGGGACCGAGACCGTCATGATCGCCCGGAGGACTCGCGTCGAGATCGCTTCGACGACGATTCGCGCGGCGCCTCCTCGGATGCACGCTACACTCACGAGCCGGATCGTTTGGAGATCCCGGAATCCATCAGTGCCGACGCGCTCGATGCTGGCGCGCGCAAACAGCTTCGTTCCCTCAATAAGGACAACGCAGAGCGCGTGGCACGTCACCTCGTGTACGCGGGTGAGATGCTCGAGATTGACCCCGAGGTTGCCTACGAGCACGCGCGTGCCGCCTACAAGAGTGCTGCGCGCATCGACGTTGTACGCGAGGCGCTGGGTCTGACCGCATACGCGACGGGCCGCTACTCGGAAGCCTTGCGCGAGCTACGCACCTACCGTCGCATGAGCGACGACTACACTCACGTGCCACTGGAAGCCGATTCGGAGCGCGGGCTAGGACGGCCGGAAAAGGCGCTACGATTCATTGACGGCATACCGCTCCAGCGCCTGAAGCCGGAGGGGCAGATCGAGCTGGCACTCGTGACTTCGGGCGCCCGTGCAGAGACCGGGAATTCCGAGGGCGGCCTGTCTGTGCTTGAGAAGATCATCGTTGACAACCTGCCTGAGGAGCTTGCCGCGCGCGTGCAGCTAATCAAGGCTGATCGCTTCGAAGAACTCGGCCGCACCGACGAAGCCGAGGAACTGCGCGCCACCTGGGCGCCCATTTACGAGGACGAGGGCGGCGACATCATGGTTGACCTCGACGAGGTGCTTGACGACGCGGAGCCGGCTCCTGTGGTCGAAAGCGATGAGGAGAGTTCTGGCGACGAGACGCCCGGCGATTCGGATGACTTCACGGACGTTGACGAGGCTGGTGCTCACGAGGCTGACTTTGAAAGCGAGCTTGAAGAGGAACTAGCCGAGGAACTCGCGCAGGAAGTGGATGCGGAAGATCTCGGGGATGGCGAGGCTGCCGAGGAGTCGGAGGCCCCTCAGGAAGCCGACGGCGATGAGGAGCGTGAGGTCGCAGATGCGGGTGAGGTCGCAGACGTCGTGGAGTCGGAGGCCGACGCGTCGGCTGAGGACGGGGAGTTCGTCCAGGACGATCTCTTTGGCGACTCGCTCGACGCCGCGCTTGAGGAGGATCAGGAGCTGGATCTGAACGAGGAGGACGAATGAGTCTGGGACACACTGACTCACCGCTGAGCGACGTCTACGACTACCTTTTTCTTGACCTCGACGGCGTGTGCTACCGCGGTACGCTCCCGGTGGAGAACGCTGCACAAGGCCTGGCCGAGGCGCGTGGCGCGGGCGTAGGTGCGGCATTCATCACGAACAACTCGATGGCCTCGCCGGCGTCGGTGGCGCAGAAGCTGAAGGCTGTCGGCATTGGGGCCACCGATGAGGAAATCTACACGAGCTCGCGCACGGGCGTGGCCCAGTTGCTCGAACATGTGGCACCCGACGCCAAGGTGCTGCCGCTCGGAACCGAGGGGCTCTTCTACGAGCTGGAGCGGACGGACCTGAGGATTGTCACGTCGGCGGATGACAAGCCCGACGCCGTCCTGCAGGGCCTGTCGAAGGACCTGTCGTGGCGCGAGCTGTCCGAAGCTGCGATGGCGATCCGGGCCGGCGCGCTGTACGTGGCAACAAACCTGGACGCGACGCTTCCGCTCGAGCGCGGCCAGCACCTCGGGTGCGGGTCGATGGTGGCGGCGGTCGTACACGCGACCGGCGTTCAGCCTCTGAGCTCAGGCAAGCCCGCACCGGACATGTATCGCCTGGCGATGAGTGACACGGGCGCGCGTCGCCCACTGTGCGTGGGTGACCGCCTCAATACTGACATTGCGGGCGCGAACGCGGGCGGTTTAGACTCGCTCCACGTGCTCACGGGTGTGAGCAAGGCCCGGGACGTCATGCTCGCCATTGACTCCGAGCGGCCCACTTTCCTTGCACTTGACCTCATGGACCTCAACGAGCCGGCGCCGGCGGTCGCCGCCGAGGGTGCCGGCTTTGTATGCCGGGGGGCCCATGCGCGCGTAGAGAACGGGCGCCTCGTCGTCAACGGCGCGGAGCCCGACACTACGGTCACGCTCGATGAATATCGCGCGGCGGTGGCGGCAGTGTGGCAGGTGATTGACGAGGGCACCCCGCGCGAGGAGCTGGCGTGGTTGCCGGAGCTGAAGGTCGTGCGCTGATGGAGAGGCCAACGATGCCGCTACGGATCAACGTTGCCCAGACGCTGGAGGCTCTTTCCGCCAGGGATCGGGAGGAGCAGATCGCGGACCTGGAGAAGATCCACGAGGAGCTGACGATCCGGTTGAATCGGGCGCAGGCGTAGATGGCGAAGCTGATCCGGGTTGATGCGGAGCTGGTGCGGCGTAAGCTCGCCCGTTCGCGTGCGGAGGCGGCGGACCTCATCCATGCCGGCCGGGTTTACCTGGACGGGTTGGAGGTCACCAAGCCGGCCCGGCAGATGGACCCGGCGCTACCGCTCGTGGTCAAGGAAGGCGAGCGGGACGATTTCGCCTCCCGCGGTGCCCATAAGCTTATTGGCGCACTCGATTACTTGGGCGCGCACGCACCGCTCATCAAGGGCGTGCGAGCGCTGGATGCGGGTGCCTCGACCGGCGGATTCACCGACGTGTTGCTACGGCGCGGCGCGCGTGAGGTGCTCGCCGTCGACGTCGGCTACGGACAGTTGCTGTGGCGCTTGCGGGAAGACCCGCGGGTCATCGTCATGGAGCGCACGAACGTGCGCACGCTCCGGCCCGAGGACGTCGCCCCTGCCCCTGACCTCGTGGTGGGGGATCTGTCCTTCATTTCGTTGACCTTGGTTATTCCGGCGCTGGCGCGGTGCGCGAGCGATTCGGCTGACTTCCTGCTCATGGTCAAGCCACAATTCGAGATCGGCAGGGAACGCCTCGGGGCTGGTGGGGTTGTTCGCGACCCGGCACAGCACGTTGAAACCGTGCTCAACGTGGCGCTCTCTGCCCGAGAGTCGGGCCTGGCGGTCTGTGCGGCGGCTCCATCGCCGCTACCCGGCCCGGCCGGCAATGTAGAATACTTCTTGCATATGAAAGCTGGCGGAGTCGACCTGGGTGATCGGTTAGAAGGCGCCATCGAGGCCGCGGTGGCGTCGGGTCCGGCCGGCGCGCGTTGGGAGGGCGAGTGAGTGTTTGCGTAGGAGTCGTCACGCACGAGCGTCGCGATGAGGCTCGTGAGGAGGCGCTATTCGCGCGCGATCGCCTCGTTGCGGCTGGCGCCGACGCCTTCTGGGTGGGCGACCAACCGGATAGGCTTGCCGACGCCGAGTTGCTCCTCGTCATCGGTGGCGACGGCACGATCTTGCGGGCAGCTGAGCTGGCCCGGCCATACGAAACCCCGATCCTTGGCATTAATTTCGGCCACGTCGGATTCCTCGCAGAGGAGGATCCGGAGGCTTTCGACCTGGTGGTGCAGTCGGTGGTCGAGCGGCGTTGGACCGTGAACTCGCGCCTGACTATCGACGTCACGGTCACCTTCCCTGACGGAAGCACCGCTTCGAACTGGGCGCTGAACGAGGCGTCGGTGGAGAAGGGGCCGCACATGCGGATGATCGAGGCCGACATCGGGGTTGATCGGCGTGGGTTGTCCTCCTTCAAGGCGGACGCGGTGTTGCTGTCGACCCCGACGGGTTCGACGGCCTACAACTTTTCCGCGGGCGGCCCGATCGTGTGGCCGGACGTGGAGGCGCTTTTGCTAACGCCGATCGCGGCGCACGCACTTTTCGCTCGGCCACTCGTCGTCTCGAAGGAGTCCACGCTGGAGGTTTATATTCGCTCCGACAACGCGGTGGTGTGGTTTGACGGGCGGCGGAACGTCGAGGCCCCGGAGGGTTCGCTCATCACAGCGGTCAAGGGCCGTCACCCGGTCAAGCTCGCCCGCCTCAACGACTCGCCTTTCTCGGGCAGGCTGGTGCGCAAGTTCCACCTGCCTGTCGAGGGCTGGCGCAGACCGAAGGGTGAGGCGTGATCGACGAGCTACGCATTTCGAACCTGGGCGTGATCGAGTCCGCACACGTCCAGCTTCAGGGTGGGATGACGGCGATCACCGGCGAAACGGGTGCGGGCAAGACGATGGCGTTGACCTCGTTGGGCCTACTCATGGGCGCGAAGGCGGAGTCGCATCGGGTGCGCCAGGGGGCCGACGCGGCGAACGTGGAGGCCACGTTTGTGGTCCGCGCCGACTCGCCGGTGGTTGGACTCGTGGAGAACGCGGGCGGCGTCGTCGACATTGACGGCGATCAGGCGGCAGTCATTTTGGCTCGACGGGTCCCGGCTAAGGGAAGGTCGCGGGCGTATGCCGGTGGGCAGTCGGTCCCGGTCGCCCTACTGCAGGAGATCGCCGAGCATCTCATCACCGTGCACGGCCAGTCCGACCAGCTCAAGCTCCGTTCGGAGTCTCAGCAACGACACGCGCTCGATGCGTTCGGCGCCGGAAAGCTTGCCGCGTTACGCGCCTCCTACGAGCGGGCATGGGCGGCGTGGCGTCAGAGCGAGGAGACGCTCACACGCTTTAGGTCGGACATGCGCCAGGCCGCCGCCGAACGGCTCGCGCTGGAGGCGCTGGTTAAGCGTGTGGACGCCGTCGAGCCGCGAGTCGGCGAAGAGGACGAACTCAAGGCACGGGCGCTGGTTCTGGAGAACGTGGAGGATCTGCGTTCGGCGATGGCCGGTTCCGTGGCGGCACTTTCGGGTTCCGACGCCGACGACGCCGGGGCGCTTGGCGCGATCGACGCCGCCTCCGAGATGCTTGCCCAGGTCCGTGACGCCGACGCCGAACTTGGCGCGCTGTCGGATCAGTTGCGTGAAGTCTCGCTACTGGCTTCGGACGTGGCCAACGCGCTGGGGCTGAAGCTCTCAGGCCTTGACGCCGACCCGGAGGAGCTCGATTCGATCCACGCCCGCCGGGCGGAGTTGCGCTCCCTGCAACGTGACCTCGGCATGACGATCGAGGAGATCCTCGCCGAGCGGGGTGCGGCAGACGACAGGCTTGCCCGGCTCTCGGCTCCCGAGGAGCACCTGGAGCAGTTGGAGGGGCAGGCGCGGGCGGCACACAAGGCGCTCATGGAAGCTGGCCGCAAGCTGCGGGCGGCTCGCCGCGCCGCGGCTGAGAAACTCGGGCAGATGGTGACCGCCGAGCTGCACGATCTGGCCATGAAAGACGCCACATTTAGTGTCCTCGTTGAGCCGCGCGAGGAGCCCGCCCGGCACGGCCTCGACGCCGTCAGATTCCTGCTACGCGCCCACCGAGGTGCGCCCGATCTTCCGCTGACGGCGACCGCCTCGGGCGGGGAGGTCTCGCGCATCATGCTCGCCCTTGAGGTGGTGCTCAATGCCAACCCGCGCCCCGATCACACCTTTATTTTCGACGAGGTGGACGCTGGAATCGGCGGAAAGACAGCGCTTTGCGTGGGTGAACGGCTCGCAAAGGTCGGCAAAGCCAGCCAGGTGCTCACGGTCACCCACTTGGCTCAGGTGGCTGCATACGCGGATCACCATGTCGTCGTCGCGAAGAAGAGCGAGGGCGCGACGACGGCCACGGACGTCGTCGTGGTTGAGGGCGAGGGACGGGTCTCGGAACTGGCCCGCATGCTCTCCGGCCATGCCGAGTTGGCGGTGGCGCGCACCCACGCGGCTGAGCTCATTCGCGGCGCTGTTGTGTCATGATGAAGGCATGATGTTTAAGCGTCGTCGCGACGAGGAGATCTCAACGGGGGAGCTCGGGGGAGTGGCCCGTGTCGACTCGCGCACGAAAAATCTAGTGAAACGGCTCAGACCTGGCGACATCGCGGTGATTGACCACGAAGACATCGACCGCGTCGCGGCAGAGGGGTTGGTCGAAAAGCAGCCGGCCGCCGTGCTCAACGCCGCCAAGTCCACCTCGGGGCGCTACCCGAATATCGGTCCGCAGATTCTCCACGACGCCGGTATCCCCGTGATCGACAACCTCGGCTCGGGGATTATGGATGTCCACGAGGGACACACCCTACGCATCACGCCGGAGGGCGAGGTCTACCGCGGTTCTACGCTGATCAGCCACGGCGATGTCCAGACTCAGGAGACGATCGACGCGAACCAGGCCACCGCCCGGGCGGGGATGACGGTCCAGCTCAAGGCGTTCGCGAACAACACGATGGAGTATCTGGAGAAGGAACAGGGCCTCATCCTGGATGGCGTGGGCATGCCGGCCGTGCGCACCCAGTTCGAGGGGCGCCACGTGCTGATCGTCGTGCGCGGGCACGACTACAAGGAAGACCTGCAAACCCTGCGCCCGTATATCCGCGAGTACCGTCCGATTATCGTGGGGGTGGACGGCGGCGCCGACGCCGTGCTCGAGGCCGGCTACAAGCTGGATATGATTATCGGCGATATGGACTCGGTCTCCGATGAGGCGATCCGCTCGGGCGCCGAAATCGTGGTTCACGCATACCGGGACGGCACCGCCCCGGGTGAGAAGCGCGTGGCGGATCTTGGGGTGGAGCACGTGCTCTTCCCGGCGACGGGCATGTCGGAGGACATCGCGATGTTGCTGGCTGACGGCAAGGGCGCCACCATGATTGTGGCCGTGGGGACGCACTCGAATCTCATGGACTTTCTCGACAAGGGCAGGCGGGGCATGGCCTCGACGTTCTTGACGCGGCTTAAGGTCGGCTCGAAGCTGGTCGACGCCCGCGGGGTGAACCGGCTCTACCGGTCGCGCATCTCGAATTGGCAGATCGCCTTCCTCCTCATCGCTGGCATCGCCGGCGTGATCGCGGCGGTGTCCGCGACGGAGTTGGGACGGATCGCGTTCGACCTAGGTAACGTGTGGTGGTCTGATCTGATCATCTGGATTAAGAATCTATTTTAGGGTCTCATCGTGGTTGATTTTAGGTATCACTTAGTTTCGCTCATCTCGGTTTTCTTCGCCCTCGCGATCGGCATTATCTTGGGCGCCGGGCCGCTACAGAACTCGATCGGAAACGTGCTCCAGGGCCAGGTGGCTGACCTGCGGGTGACGAACGAGAAGCTGAAGGGGGATAACTCCGACCTGACCCGCGCGCTCGACTACCAGGAGCGAGCCATCAACGAGATCGCGCCGAGCCTGGTGCAGGGCACGCTCGAAGGCCGTAAGGTCGCCGTCGTCGTGCTGCCGGGCGTGGTGGATGCGCAGGTCAGCGAGTCCCGGGCCAAGTTGGAGCTTGCGGGGGCGAGCGTGACGGGTCAGGTGACGGTCACGGATGCCTGGACCGCTGCCAGCACGACGTCCTTCCGCTCCACCTTCTCCGACCAGATCCGTTCCTACGTGCCGGGCGTGGCTAACGACGCCGACACGAACGTCGTCCTGGCGCAGGCGCTGAATGCCCTCGTGCGCGAGGGCACGACTAAGCATGACACGCTCGCGGGCCTCATGACGGGCACTGACACCCCGATGCTCGCGATCGACGCGCTCGCAGAGGCCGCCGACGCGGTGGTGGTCTTTGCTCCTGAGGTCGAGCCAGCGACCGGCAACGCCGACCTGGTGGCCCAGCAACAGTACACGACCCAGACCCTGACCGCGCTCGTGACAGAACTCGGCACGCGCGGTCCCACGGTCGCCGCCGGCGGCGCGACCTCCGACGCCGACGTGGTCAAGGGGCTGCGCGATGCCGGGGCCCCGGTCTCTACGGTTGACTCGCCTGACACCGCGGTGGGCCAGATCAACGTGGCCATCGCGGTGGCCACGGAGCTCAACGACCAGCTGGCCCATCTCGGTCTTCAGACGGGCGCACAGGCAATCATCGGCACTCGCACGGAGTCGCCTGCGCCGGCGGCGCCCGCCCAACCGAGCAACGAGCCCGCACCGGAGCCGAGCGGGCAGGCCTCGGATGAGCCCGCGCAGGAACCTGCGGGCGAGCAGTCCGAGGCGCCTGCCGACGCTGGCGAGGCCGATAACTCATGATCGGTTTCGCCGGCGCGATCGCTGGTAGCGTCGCGGCGCGCCACGGTCTGACCGGCGGGCTTCCTGGCTGGGAGCGTACGAACTACACCGGTAGCGCGGTCTCGCTGACCGGCGGCGTGGAGACTGCGGCCGGCCTTGTGGCGGGCACCCTGGCAGCTGGTGCGTCGCGCCGTGGGGCGACCTGGTGGAGCTCGACGAGCGAGCAGTCCGGCGCGCGGTACGCCCTGGCGGCGCTCGTTGCCACCCTCACAGCGGCCGGCGCCGGGTATATCGATGACCACCTGGAGGACCGCTTCCCCGCGCAGGGAAAGGGCTTCCGAGGGCACCTCGGTGCCCTCAAGTCTGGTAAGCCGACCTCCGGCGTGCTGAAGATCGGCGCCATTGGTGTGGGCGCGCTGTGCGCGGGGAGCCTGACGGGCGGACGCGCCGGGGAGAAGGCGCTGGATGCCGCCCTCATCGCGCTGAGCGCAAACTTCATCAACCTGCTCGACCTGCGGCCCGGGCGTGCTCGCAAGGCGGCCGGCGTCGTCGCATGTTGCCTGGCGCCCGCTTCGCCCCTCGCGCAGGTGGCCCTCGGGGCTACGGTGGCGGGTCTTCGTGAGGATCTGCAGGGGAAGAAGATGCTCGGAGATCTCGGGGCCAATGCGCTGGGGGCACACCTCGGCGTTGCGCTGTCGGCCCTGCCACTGCGAATCAAGGTTGCGATCCTTGCCGCCCTTGTCGCACTGACCGCGGCCTCCGAGAAGGTCTCCTTCTCCTCCATCATTGAGTCCACTCCCGTCCTGCGCGAGCTGGACGCGCTAGGCCGGGAATAATGCGGTCGGTGCGGGCACTTGCCGGGGCGGCCGGGCTCGTCGCGGTCCTCACCCTCGTCTCTCGCCTCTTCGGCCTGCTACGCAAGCTTGCCCAATCCTGGGCACTATCCGACTCGGCGATCGCCAGCGCCTATGACACCGCCAACACCGTACCCAACGTACTGTTTGAGGTGGCTGCCGGCGGCGCGCTAGCGGGCGCCGTCATCCCTATCCTTTCCCGATTCGTCGGGCGCGGGCAGGAGCGCCTCGCGGGGCAGACGGCCTCCGCGTTGGCCACGTGGATCTTAAGCGTGGGAACGCTCATCGCCGTCGTCGTCGCCGTCTTCGCCGACCCGCTTGCCACCGCGCTGTTGGCGCAAGCCGACCCGGCCACCGCCCACCTCGCCGCGCTCCTGTTACGGGTATTCGCGGCGCAGGTTCCGCTCTACGGGCTGTCGGTGGTGGCCACGGGCGTGCTGCACAGCTACGACCGCTTCTTTTGGCCAGCGCTCTCCCCGCTGTTGTCCTCAATATCCGTCACGGCGATGTTCCTCATCTACGCCACGCGCGTGCCGGTCGTCGCCTCGCCGGCCGACCTCACCGCCGCCGACGTGGCGCTGCTGGCCTGGGGTACGACGTTCGGCGTCGTGCTGTTCTCGCTGCCTCAGCTTGTCGTCGCGGGGCGGTGCGTGCGGTTGCGGCCCACGTTCACCTTCCCTCCCGGTGTCGGGCGGGAAACAATCCGCCTGGGCGCGGCCGGCCTCGGGGCGCTAGCGGCCCAGCAGATCGCCATCATCGCGATCATGCTCACCGCCAACCGCGCCGACGACGCCGGCACGTATGCCGCTTTCAACTACGCGTACGCGATTTTCATGGTGCCCTACGCCGTGCTGGCCGTTCCAATTGCCACCGTCACCTTCCCCCAGATCTCGGCGGCCGCGGGGGATCGTCTGCGCCGCCTTGTCGCCCAGTCCACGCGCCTTGTCCTGTCCATGGGGATCGTCTGCGCCTCGCTGCTGATTGTGCTCTCGCGGCCGGCGAAGATTGTGCTCGAGGTTGGGCGCGATATCCAGGGACTCGATACGGCCATGCAGGCGATGGGTGTGGGCCTGGTCGGATTCTCGCTGCTCTATCACGGCGTGCGGGTGCTTTACGCGCGCGGGGAGGCTCGCCGTGTCATCATCGTCAACTCGGTCGGTTGGGGCGTGGTAGTGGCTTGCCTCGTGTTCATGCGGGCGGTCGGCGTGAGCGGGCGGACGGCCACCCTGGTCGGCATCGGGGCATCGATGTCGGTGGGGCTGACGGCTGGCGGAATCACCGTGCTGGCGATGATCCGTACCTCCCTGGGCGCACAGGCGCTGGCCGGCATGACTCGCGTGCTCGTCCTCGTGCCGGTGGCCGCCGCCTCGGGTGCGCTCTCGTGGGCGCTTGTGGGCTGGATCCTCGAAGCCGGTGGCTCCTCGATCGTCGCGGCGCTGGGCGCGGCCGTCGCGGGCGGCGTCGTGATCATCGGAACCTGCCTGACTGCGCTCCACGCCACCGACAGGCAGGCGTTTGCCGGGCTTAGGCGTTAGGCTGGAGGCGTGAGACCTGAACTGCGCGATACCCCTGCCCCCGACCACGTCCGTCTAACCGATCGCCTCGAGCGTTTCCGCGGTCCGATCTTCACCATTTTCGATGACGAGATCGAGTTTGCGGCCGGGGACCGAGCGCGCCGGCAGTGGATGAAGCATGACGACGCCGTCGCCATCGTCGCGCTACGCCCCTCCGAGGCACCGGGTGAGGACTGGGACGTGCTTCTGATTCGCCAGTATCGCCACGCGCCACGGCGCATCATGTGGGAGATTCCCGCTGGTCTGTGCGATGCCGAGGGGGAGGCCGAAGTGGCGGCCGCCGCACGTGAGCTGCAGGAGGAGACGGACTACGTCGCAGCCCGCTGGTATCGGATGATCAACTTCGTCACCTCGCCAGGCGTGTCGGACGAGGACCTAGGGGTCTTTCTTGCCTTCGATCTCACCCATTGCCCGTCGTCGTTTACGCGAATGGAGGAAGAGGCCGAGATCGTTGTGGAGTGGTTTGGACTTCACGAGGTTACTGAGGCAATCTTCGCCCAGGAGCTGAGCAGCCCGAGTCTCGTGGCCGGTGTACTCGCCGCGAATGTGGCCCTCCACCGCGGTCTGCGCGCGGAGGATGAGGTTCGCCTCCCGCTGACGAGCTAAGGACGTCCCTGCCGCAAAGCCGCGCTCCCGCGCCAAGGGCAAGGATCAGGCGGTTTGCGAGCTACCGCCAGCCTCATGGAACGGGTATGTGCGAGGCCACGGCGTGCGCCTCGACTTGCGATTTCAGATTAAAGCAACGATCATGTTTCTTAATGGCGCAAGGAGGTGAAGTGAGTGAATGACCAAGGAACATACGGGCAGATTCTGCGTCTGATCGTCGAACGTGGCCCAATCACCGCCGGCGAACTCGCCAAGATCCTGGTGCTCACCCCGGCCGCGGTCCGCCGTCACATCGGGGTGCTCGTCGACGATCAGTTCATCGAGGAATACGACGCCCCGGTACGCACGCACACCCGGCGCGGGCGCCCGTCGCGCAAGTACGTTGCCACAGCGGAAGGCCAGAGCCAGCTCGGCCAGGGATACTCCGATCTGGCGGGTAACGCACTCGAATTCGTCCGCAACGCCATGGGCGATGAAGGCCTGGAGGCCTTCATCCAGGCGCGCGCCGAGTCGTTGATGAAACGTTACGGGACGATCCTCGACGCCGCCGGCACCGGACCGGCTGCCCGCGCAGCAGCGCTCACGGACGCCCTCAATAGAGACGGCTATGTCGCTACCCTTCGCCGGGGCGGACCGAACGCGCTGGCGATCCAGATCTGCCAGGGGCACTGTCCGATCCACGAAAGCGCGGAGGATTATCCGCTTCTGTGCGAGGCGGAGACGGAGGCCTTCGCCCGGCTACTGGGCGTGCCGATTCAACGGCTGTCCACCATCGCCTCCGGCGGGCACGTGTGCACCACGAACATCCCGCTCGGGCTACCCAAGAATTTGCGAACTCGTTCGCGAACGGCGCGCTCCGAGGAGCGCGCAACAACAACACCGCCACTTGGCGGCGTCTCGGAAGGAAACTGATGACCCAAACCGCACCGGGTACAAACGAGGGTTTGACCCAGGAAGAAACGATTGCCTCCATCGGCAATTACCAGTACGGGTGGCATGACGAGGATCCGGCCGCTGAGTCCGCTCAACGCGGCCTGAATGAGGACGTCGTGCGCAATATTTCCGCGCTGAAGAACGAGCCGGAATGGATGCTGAACAAGCGTCTGCGCGCGCTGAAGATGTTCCAGCGGCGCCCCATGCCCACCTGGGGCGCCGACCTGAGCGGCATCGATTTCGACCAGATCAAGTACTTCGTGCGCTCCACGGAAAAGACCGCCACCACGTGGGACGACCTTCCGCAGGACATCAAGCGCACCTACGACCGCCTGGGCATCCCGGAGGCCGAGAAGCAGCGCCTGGTGGCCGGCGTCGCCGCACAGTACGAATCCGAGGTGGTCTACCACAAGATCCGCGAGGACCTCGAACAGCAGGGCGTCATCTTCCTTGACACGGACACGGGCCTGAAGGACTACCCGGAGATCTTCGAGGAGTACTTCGGCACAGCGATCCCGCTGGGCGACAACAAGTTTGCCTCTCTGAACACCGCGGTGTGGTCGGGTGGTTCCTTCGTTTACGTCCCCAAGGGCGTCCACGTGGAGATTCCGCTCCAGGCCTACTTCCGCATCAACACGGAGAACATGGGCCAGTTCGAGCGCACGCTCATCATCGCCGACGAAGGCTCCTCGGTCCACTACGTGGAGGGTTGTACTGCCCCGATCTATAAGTCGGACTCACTGCACTCCGCAGTCGTGGAGATCTTCGTCAAGAAGGACGCCCGGGTGCGTTACACGACCATTCAGAACTGGTCAAACAACGTCTACAACCTCGTCACGAAGCGTGCGATGGTCGAGCAGGGCGGCACCATGGAGTGGATCGATGGCAATATCGGCTCGAAGGTGACGATGAAGTACCCGGCCGTCTACCTCATGGGTGAGCAGGCGCGCGGTGAGACCCTCTCGATCGCCTTTGCCGGCGAGGGCCAGCATCAGGACACGGGTTCGAAGATGGTCCACAATGCGCCGAACACGCACAGTTCGATCGTTTCCAAGTCCGTTTCGCGCGGCGGCGGCCGCTCCTCGTACCGTGGCCTGGTTCAGGTCAACGAAAACGCGCGCCACTCGAAGTCGAACGTGCTGTGTGACGCGTTGCTGGTTGACCAGATCTCGCGCTCGGACACCTACCCCTATGTGGATGTGCGCACTGACGACGTCGAGATGGGCCACGAGGCGACCGTCTCAAAGGTGTCGGCCGATCAGCTGTTCTACCTCATGAGCCGCGGAATCGAGGAGACGGAAGCCATGGCGATGATTGTGCGCGGCTTCGTCGAGCCGATTGCCCGTGAGCTCCCGATGGAATACGCGCTCGAACTTAACCGCCTTATTGCTCTTCAGATGGAAGGATCCGTTGGCTGATGACTACCATTCAACCCGCAGCGTCTCGAGCTGAGCGTTTGCTCTCCTTTAACCTAGGGGACTTCCCGGTCCCGCAGGGCACCGAGGAGGAGTGGCGCTTTACGCCGCTCGAACGCATGGAGGACTTCTTCGCTGACGAGGTCTCCGGCGAGGTGCCGGCGATCAGCGCTTCCGAGCCCTCCCTCCTCGAGAGAGTTTCGCGCGAGGATACCCGAATCGGCCGCCTCATGGCGCCCGAGGACCGCGTGGCTGCCCTGGCGTGGAATAGTGCGAGGGAGGTCTACGTCCTGACCTTGCCGAAGGACACGAAGCTGGAGCGCGAGGTCGTCGTGACTATCGACGGCTCCGGTTCGAAGGACGTTGCCGCCCTTCACCTCCTCATCGACGCCCAGCCCTTCTCCGAGGCGACCGTGGTCATCAACCACTTCGGTTCGGCGCGGCTGGCCGAGGGGATCGAGATCAACGTCGAGAGCGGCGCACACCTGACCTTCGTCACGATCCAGGACTGGGACGACGACGCCGTCCACATCTCCTCCAACCGCGCTCACGTGGCGCGCGACGCCAACCTCAAGCACATCGTGGTATCCCTCGGCGGCGACGTCGTGCGCACGACGACGTCGGTGGACTTCGGCGGCGAGAACGGCGAGCTCAACCTGCTGGGCGCTTACTTCGTCGACGAGGGCCAGCACATCGAGAATCGCCTGCTTGTCGACCACAATCAGGCCAACTGCACCTCGAACGCCACCTACAAGGGCGCGCTTCAAGGGGAGGACGCCCACTCGGTGTGGATCGGCGACGTGCTCATCCAGCCGAACGCCGAGGGCACGGACACCTACGAACTCAACCGCAACCTTGTCCTGACCGAGGGCGCGCGGGCCGACTCGGTGCCGAACTTGGAGATCGAGACGGGCGAGATCGAGGGCGCCGGCCATGCGTCAGCCACCGGCCGATTCGATGACGAGCAGCTGTTCTACCTGCGTTCGCGTGGCATCCCGGAGGATCAGGCGCGACGACTCGTGGTGCGCGGCTTCTTCGCCGAGTTGATCAACCAGATCGGCGTCGAGTCGGTTCAGAGCAAGCTCATGGAGTCCATCGAGAAGGAGCTTGACATCGTGTTGGAGCTTTCCGAATGAGCGACGTGCAGATCTGTACCGTGTCGGACGTCGATCCCGGAACCGTGGAGGGATTCACCGTGGATGGCAGGGACATCGCGGTGATCCACACCGAGGCCGGACGCTGGTTTGCCATGGACAATCAGTGCTCGCACGGACGATTCAAGCTCTCATTGGGCGAGGTCTTCGATGACGAAATCGAATGCACTCGTCACGGCGCGGCCTTCAGTGTGGAAACTGGCGAGCCGCTCTCCCCACCGGCCACCGAGCCGATCCAGACCTACCCGGTGCGGGTGGACGGCGAAAGCGTCCTCCTCACGCTGTAACTATTGATCCTCAAAGAGAAAAGAAGAAAACTCGTGTCTACTCTCGAAATTAAGAACCTGCACGTGTCCGTCGAGACCGCCGAGGGTCCGAAGCCGATCCTCAAGGGCGTCGACCTGAAGATCGAGCACGGTGAGATCCACGCCATCATGGGCCCCAACGGCTCGGGCAAGTCCACGCTCGCCTACGCGATCGCGGGTCACCCAAGCTACACCATCACCGAAGGTGAGATCCTCCTCGACGGCGAGAACATCGTCGAGCTGACCGCCGACGAGCGCGCTAAGGCTGGCCTGTTCCTGGCCATGCAGTATCCGGTGGAGGTGCCGGGCGTGACCGTAACTAACTTCCTGCGCTCGGCCAAGACCGCGATCGACGGCGAGGCCCCGAAGTTGCGGACGTGGGTCAAGGAGCTCGACGAGGCGATGGTGAATTTCAAGGTCGAGAAGGAGTGGGCTGGTCGTGACGTCAACGTCGGCTTCTCCGGTGGCGAGAAGAAGCGCCTCGAGGTCCTCCAGATGGAGGTGCTCAAGCCCAAGTTTGCCGTCCTCGACGAGACGGATTCCGGCCTGGACATCGACGCGTTGCGCCTGGTCTCGGAGGGAGTCAACCGCGTCCACGCCTCCAACGGTAACGGCATTATGCTCATCACGCACTACACCCGCATCCTGCGTTACATCAAGCCTGACCACGTCCACGTCTTCGTGGACGGCCGCGTGGCACTCTCGGGCGGTCCCGAGCTCGCCGACCAGCTTGAGGCCGAGGGCTACGAGCGTTTCGAGAAGTAATGAACTCGGTCGCTCCACGCGAGGATTTCCCCGTCCTGCAACGCCGCATGCGGGGCGGGGAAGAGCTCGTCTATCTAGATTCCGGTGCCACCTCGCAAAAGCCGCAGGTGGTGATCGATGCCGTTGATCGCCAGGAGCTCTACAGCAACGGCGCCGTCAAGCGTGGATCGCACCAGCTGGCCGCCGAGTCGACAGTGGCCTACGAAGGTGCCCGCGCGTTAGTCGCGCGCCTGGTGGGCGCCGAGACTGACGAGATCGTGTGGACGAAGAACTCGACCGAGGCTCTCAACCTCCTCGCCTACGCTTTCGACGACGTCTCGCGCGGGCGCGGAGAGTCAGTGATCCGCGGCGGGCGCAAGCACGCCCAGCGCCTGCGAGAGATTCAGGAGCGGATGATAATCCGGGAAGGCGACAACGTCGTCATCACCCGCGCCGAGCATCACGCCAACCTCATCCCGTGGCAGGAGCTGTGCTTGCGCACCGGCGCCGAGTTGCGTTGGTTCGAGCTGACGGCGGACGGGCGGATCGACGTCGATCGGGGGATCGCGCAGGGCATCGTCGATGAGCGCACGAAGGTGCTGGCTTTCGCCCACGTGGCCAATGTGACCGGTGTGGTCGCGCCCGTGGACAGGCTCGTCGAGCTGGCTCACGGCGTCGGAGCGATCGTCGTCTTGGACGCGTGTCAGTCTGTGCCGCACATGCCTGTAGATTTTCACGCGTTGGGCGTGGACTTTGCTGCCTTCTCCGGGCACAAGATGCTCGGCCCCACCGGAATTGGTGCGCTCTACGGGCGCAAGGAACTGCTTGAGGCTTTGCCGCCGTTCCTGACGGGCGGCTCGATGGTCGAGGTTGTGACGTTGGAGCGGACGACGTTCGCGTTGCCGCCGGCGCGCTTCGAGGCCGGCACGCAGCCGGTCGCGCAGGCGGTGGGCATGGGAGCTGCCGCCGAATACCTCATGAACATCGGCATGGACAGGGTAGAAGAGCACGAGGCCGCCCTCACGGCCCGCGCGCTCGAGGGAATCGCGAGGATCCCGGGCGTGCGAGTGCTCGGCCCGGCCGATGCTGCAGACCGGCTCGGCATCGTCAGTTTCGACGTCGAGGGTGTCCACCCGCACGACGTCGGGCAGGTGCTTGACTCGAAGGGCATCGCGATTCGTGTGGGCCACCACTGCGCCCAACCCGTCCACGCGCACTTCGGCGTCCACGCCTCCAGCCGCGCGTCGTTCGGGCCATACAATACGGCAGAAGAAATCGACGCCTTCCTTGAGGCGCTATCGGGTGTACGCTCGTTCTTTGGACTAGGGGATTGAGGCGATGAACGAACTCGAACAGATGTACCAGGAGATCATCCTCGACGCCGCGCGCGAGCGTCACGGTGCGGGGGTGCTCGATGAGCCTGCGGGGGAGTCCTTCCAGGTTAACCCGACGTGCGGCGATCAAGTTACGATGCAGGTCAGCATCGATGACGGCAAAATCGCCTTAGCGTGGGATGGGCACGGCTGCTCGATCTCTCAGGCCTCGATCTCCATCATGTCGGAGCTCGTGGAGGGTAAGACGGTCGAGGAGTTCGACCAGCTCTACCGCACGTTCCGCCACATGATGGACGGCCAAGGCGCGGCGATCTCGGATGAGGACGCGGACCTTCTGGAAGACGCCTCTGCCTTCCAGGGCGTGTCGAAGTTCCCCATGCGAATCAAGTGCGCGCTACTGGGCTGGATGGCCCTGCGTGACGCTACCGATCAGGCCCTCGAATAGGGCTGGAGATAACCGGAGATAAGGAGATGGCAATGAGTGACGTTACTCCACCGAGCACCGCGGACATCGAGGAGGCTCTGCGCGACGTGATCGACCCCGAACTGGGCGTCAACATTGTCGACCTGGGCCTGCTGTATGGCATCACGCTTGAAGGCAACTGCGCGATTGCGGACATGACTCTGACGTCGGCAGCGTGCCCGTTGACGGACGTCATCGAGGAGCAGGCGCGCCAGGCGGTCGCCGGACTCGTCGACGACCTGCGAATCAACTGGGTCTGGCTTCCGCCGTGGGGGCCGGAGCGCATCACCGACGACGGACGCGACCAGCTTCGCGCCCTCGGCTTCAACGTCTAAGACGCTGGTCCTCGCTCGGTGAGGGCGGCGTCGGACTCAGGGACGTGCGACACTCCAGGTGTCGCACGTGTCATATGTGCCTCCGTTGATGCCGCGGGTGAGCCACTCCATGCGCTTGTCGGCAGAGCCGTGGGAGAAATTGTCCGGGTTTGCTTGCAGACCGGCATGTTCGTAGATGCGGTCGTCGCCGACGGCTTGGGCGGCGCTCAGTGCGGAGCGTAACTCATCCTGCGTGGGCTGGCGGAGGAACGCCGTGCCGTTAGCATCCGTGGTGGCGGCGGCGTTATGGATCCACACGCCGGCAAGACAGTCGGCCTGGAGTTCCGAGCGAACCATGGAGGAATTCTCGCCGCTGGAGCGGTGGTCGACCCTGTTGAGATCGCCGGTCAGCAGCTGCATATGGTGGCCGTATTCGTGGGCGAGGATGTAAAGCTGGGAGAGCGGGGCATTATCCGCGCCGAGCTGGTCGAGTTGATCGAAGAACGACACGTCAATGTAGATCGTCTGGTCGCCGGGGCAGTAAAACGGCCCGGTTTGCGCGGAGCCCATGCCACAGGCGGTGGAGACCTGTCCGGAGAAGAGGTTGAGGGAGGCCGGCTGGTAGCGGATCCCGAGCTCCTGCGGCGCCTGGCGCCCCCAAAAGTCATCGATCGAGTTCTTCCCTCCCACCATGCGGCACTCCACGTGCCGGTTCGCGTCCGCGCCCGTCTGGCACAGTTGCTCGAGGCTGGTCGCCGTGTCCGCCCGCTGGACGGGCGCCTCGTAGGACTGGCCGAAGTCGGGCAGGGTGCCGGTGAGGAGAAAGTAGAGAAGGACTCCCATCAGGCCAAACCCGCCGATCCCGCCTCCAACGGCGGCGCCGCGCCTGCCTCGGCTCACCCCGGACGTGCTGAGCCGAGCGTTGTCATTGAAGGTCATACCGGCCGCCTTTCGTGTCGATCACCACGAGTCTATAACGTCCCTCCGACACATGCTGAGTCGGGGTTGCTTCCCTTACCCCGTTAGACTGGGGGAATGATTCAGGGACAGGACCTTCACATGCGCATCGGCGAGCGCGTCCTTTTAAACGAAGTTTCCCTCACCGTCGATCGGGGCAAACGGATCGGGTTGGTGGGACGCAACGGCGCTGGAAAGACGACGTTGCTGCGCCTGCTGGCGGGCGAAGAGGCCACCTCGGACGTCGTCGAACGCGGCGGCTCGATCCACCGGCGCGGCACAGTCGGCTACCTGCCCCAGGACACCCGCGAAGGTGACCTCACCCAGATCGCACGCGAGCGGATCCTCTCGGTGCGCGGAATTGAGAAGATGCTCGCGCGGATCAACCGTGCCGAACGCGAGATGTCCACCCTTACCGGGCCCAAGCAACACAAGGCGATGGAGCGCTACGTGCGCCTAGATGCCGAGTTCACCGCCGCCGGGGGATGGGCCGCCAACTCCGAGGCCGCCCGCATCACCGCCGCGCTCGGCCTACCCGATCGCGTGCTCGACCAGCCGCTTGAGACGCTCTCGGGAGGTCAGCGTCGTCGCGTCGAACTCGCCCGGGTACTGTTCTCCGACGCCGAGACACTCCTGCTCGATGAGCCGACGAACCACCTCGACCATGACTCCATCCTCTGGCTGCGTGACTGGCTCAAGGCCTACAGCGGGGGCTACGTCATCGTCTCCCACCATGTCCAGCTCCTTGAAGAAACCGTCAACACGGTGTGGTACCTGGATGCCAACCGCTCCACGCTCGACGTCTACAACATGGGATGGAACAAGTACGTGCTCCAGCGCGAGACGGACGAGAAGCGCCGGCGTCGTGAACGGCAAAACGCGCAGAAGAAGGCCGCCGCGCTCATGGCCCAGGCCGACAAGATGCGTTACAAAGCGACGAAGGCCGTGGCGGCGCAGAACATGGAGAAGCGCGCCGAGCGGATGCTGGAGGGCCTGGAGGCCGAGCGCGCGGCGGAGAGGGTGGCGAACCTACGCTTCCCGACCCCGGCGCCGTGCGGCAAGACGCCGCTACGCGGGGAAGGCCTGAGCAAGTCCTACGGTTCGCTTGAGGTGTTCGCGGGTGTGGACCTGGCGATCGATCGCGGATCGCGCGTCGTTATCCTCGGCCTCAACGGCGCCGGCAAGACCACGCTCCTACGCCTGCTGGCTCGGGTCGAGCAACCCGACACCGGCGAGGTTGTCGACGGCCACGGCCTCAAGCTCGGCTACTATGCCCAGGAGCACGAGTTCATTGACACCGGTGCGAGCGTGTATGAGAACATGCGCCGCGCGGCGCCCACCGAGTTCACGGACACCGACGTGCGCAGCGTGCTCGGCTCCTTTCTCTTTTCCGGCGACGACGCCGACAAGCCGGCCGGCGTCCTCTCGGGCGGCGAGAAGACCCGCCTGGCGCTAGCCACGATCGTGGCCAGCGGCGCGAACGTCCTTCTCCTCGACGAGCCGACGAACAACCTCGACCCGGCCTCGCGGGAAAAGATCCTCGATGCGCTACGCAAGTATGAGGGCGCCGTCGTGCTCGTCACCCACGACGAGGGGGCTGTCAGCGCCCTTGAGCCCGACCGGGTGCTGCTCCTGCCTGACGGGGACGAGGACCTATGGTCGGAAGACTACATCGAGCTGATCTCTCTGGCCTAGGCTGAAGGCATGACTCTGATTCTGATGCGCCACGCGAAGGCTAGACATGCCGGCGTGGATCACGCCCGTCCGCTCAGCGATCACGGCAAGCGCCAGGCCGGCTTCGTTGGGGGAGAGATCGGTCGCGTCGTCGGTGAGGTCGACCAGCTCTTCGTGTCCGATGCGACCCGAACCCTGCAGACCCTGGAGGCGTTGACCTCCGGCGGCCTGCGCGTTCGGGAACGCATCGTCGAGCCGGGTCTGTATTCGGCCGGCGGGGACGAGGTGGTGGAGCTGTTGCGCGCGGCCGCCACCGAGCGCGTGGTCATGGTGCTCGGGCACGAACCGACCATGACCGCGGTCGCCTACCAGCTGTGGGACGGAAAGGGTCAGGCCGGCTTCGCTTCGGGTTTCCCGACGTCTGCGGCCGCGGTCTTCAGCGTCGATACCGCTTGGCCGCAGCTGGTACTGGGTTCGCTCCCGCTACAGGCCTTCATCCGGGCGCCGATGTAGCAACTGGAGAAGGTGATTGTGCAACGACTATGGTCGAGGTAAATGCAGCTGTTGAAGAGGGAAACGAAATTGCAGTTGAATACAATATATCGGATAAGTGTACAGCTGTTAATGTTAGAGGAAAACAAATGAGGGAGGCAGTTGTGCCAATCATATTTGTGCGATATGCGCCAACGGCAGATATTGCAAGTGCTACGAGCTGTCAGCGGGCGATATTATGAAGCTCAACGTCGCTCTCGCAATCGCCTTCCTCTTCGGGCTCGGCGGTGTTGCCTATGGCACGTACGTCGCATTTATTTACCAGGGCGGAACCACCGAACTTGACCCGTTCGCTATCGCGGCTGTTGCCGGCGCGATCACAGTATGTGCAGGGTGGATCAAGAGCGCGCCGTGGGCAATGGTCGTCGGTTTTATCCTCATGGCCTTGGCGCCCACGGGATTCCTGTGGATCTTCAACCTTGCGGCTGCGATCGGCGCCGGGCTGTCCGTCCTACGATGCCGACGCGCGAAGGTCTAGGCGTACTGTGCTTCCTTTGAGGTTGTGAACATTTGAGATAGGTGAAGACCTCCGGGCGAGAATTAGGTTAGCCATAATCTAATCTTGACTCGGAGGTCTTCATGACTCGCGCTAATGCACCTTTGCTCTCAGGGGTTGTCCTTTCTTTGTTGCCGCTTGATTAAGCTGGTTTGTCTGGCTTGGAGAGGCGTTGGGAGAAACATGGGTGAGAAGACGACGAGGTGGTCTTTTGCCCCGGAGTATCGACGTGATGCGGCACCCTTGACATTATAGAAAGTAAGGGTAGGCTAACCTAAGGCGGGGCGGTGGTTGGCCCGCCTTCACGCAGATAGGAGCCTGCCCATGAAAACAAAGGATTTCGTCAATATCGGTGCCTTCACGGCGATTTATTTCGTTCTGGTGTTTGCCACCGGCATGCTCGGCGTCATCAACCCGCTCATGATGTTCGTCGGCTATCTCCTGGGGATCACCGCGAATAGCGCGGTCATCGGGTTGTTCAAGGCGCGCGTTCCCGCAACCGGGGCGCTGACAATCATGGGCCTACTGGTTGGCGGGCTCATGGTGCTCACGGGACACCCCTGGATCGTGGTTATCTTGGCCCCGCTGCTTGGCTTCGCGGGGGAGTTCATCATGGCCCGGGGAGGCTTCTCTCGCCTGGCTAACTCTCTTGGCTACGCCGTGTTGACCATCTGGTACATCGTTCCCTGGTTCCCCGTCTTTATCAACGCCGAAAGCTACCGCGAATACATCGTCTCAAGCATGGGCGATGCCTATGCCGCCAAGCTCGACTGGTTCTTGAGCCCGCTGCCGATCGTCTGTTGGGGCCTGTTCGCCTTTGTCGCCGCCTTCCTCGCGGCCTATTTCTTCGGCCAGAAGCTAGTCACTCGCCACTTTGCCAAAGCTGGGATCGCCAAGTGAGCTTCCTGGAGGATCGTGTTGGGACGCTGAGCGTCAGGAGCGAGCAGCCCTCCCCGACGCGTGTCGGGGCGAGTAGCTCGCACCCCGATCCTCGAACCGTTCTGCTTGCCGTCTTAGTTATCAATGTTCTCGCGATGTCGAGGAGAGCGGGCTTCGCCGGCTGCCTCGTTGCCTTTTGCGTGGCTTGGGCGGCGGTGTGGACGCTGGGACGGGTGAGGGCAGCGGTGAAGATCGGTCTGGCACAGGCGATTCTGGTCGCCCTAGCGATCGTCCCCTCGTCCCTGTGGCCGAACGGATTTACCGCCTTCGTGACCGTGGCGTGCATGTGGCTCGCTCAGTTCGGCGCCACCGTGGCCATCGCCTATTACGCGATCGCCGTCATCGCGCCCGGGGAGCTTGTCGCCGCGATGCGTCAGCTACGCTGCCCAGTCGCCGTCGTGGTCCCCCTCACGGTCATGTTGCGCTTCATTCCCCTGGTTGTGAGCGAGTATCGAGGGATTCGTGAGGCGATGACTCTCAGGGGGCTTGCTCCGGGGTGGAGGGTGCTGATTCATCCGTTGGACTATTTAGAAATGGTGCTTGTGCCGCTGCTCATGTCCTGTTCACGCACCGCCGATGAGATGACCGCGGCGGGAATGGTCCGAGGTCTCGGCTCGCACGTTCGGCCCACGACGATGCGCCGCCTGCACATGCGGCCCTCCGACGTTGCCTGGCTCGTGATCCTCGCGGCACTGATCGGCGTCGGACCCTTCGTCCGGCACATCGACCTGCTTGGAATCGGAGCGGCATAATGACGACGCTCTCTCACGTCACATTCGCTTACGCCCTCGGTGAGGGAGAGGGGGCACCGCGCTCGGGCGGCGTCATGGACATCGACCTAGAGTTCGCCCCCGGGCAGTTCGTCCTCATCACCGGGCCTTCTGGTTGCGGAAAGTCCACGATCCTGAAATTGCTCAACGGGCTCATCCCCGAGCTGTTCTCCGGCGATCTGTCCGGCAAGGTCACGCTCGCCGGACACGAGACGACCTCGACTGACATTCAGAGCCTCGGGCGATGCGCAGGGATAGTCTTCCAGAATCCTCGCTCGCAATTCTTCACCGCCAACGTCATCGAGGAGCTCGCATTTGCAAGCGAGAACGCGGGCGAGGCCCCCGAGGTGATCGCAAGGCGCATCGAGGATGCCGCCGATACCTGGGCGCTGGCCGATTTCCTCGATCGCGACCTGACCAAGCTCTCGGGTGGGCAGGCTCAGCTCGTTGCGAGCGCTGTCGCCACCGCGGGGCCCCAACACATCCTGTTGCTCGACGAGCCGACCTCCAACCTTTCGGTGGAGATGATTGGCCGGTTCGCTGCCGCGCTCGGCGAGTTGAAGGGGCGGGGATGGACAATCGTGTGTGCCGAACACCGCGTCTACCCCTTCCGCGAGATCGCCGACCGGGTGGTCAGGCTTGCCGGCGGGCGCGTCGTCGAGGTGTGTGGCGCCAACGAGTTTTACTCTCGCAGCGACGTCGAACGCCGTGCAATGGGCCTAAGAACCCTGAAGGCGCCGGATGCCGGCATACTGGGCGAAGGATCGGATCGGTCCGGGACAACGGATGCGGTCGTTGCCGACAATCTGACATTCAGCTACGGCGATCGAGAGGTCCTGGACATAGATTCTCTTACGCTCTATCCCGGCCAGGTGACGAGCCTGGAGGGGCCTAACGGGGCGGGCAAGACGACGCTCGCCCGGGTGCTCATCGGCCTGGCCGATGCCTCCGCCGGGCGCATCAGCTTCGCCGGAAAGGACGCCGGCAAGCACATGCGCCAGGCCAGATCTGTGCTGGTGATGCAGGACGTCAACCGTCAGCTTTTTGGACAGAGCGTCCGGGCTGAGATGCGTATCGGTGGGGTGGAGGTCAGCGACGAGCGCATCGATGGGGTACTGGCAGCTCTCGACCTCGACGAGCTCGCCGACCGTCATCCCATGACGCTGTCGGGTGGGCAGAAACAGCGACTCGTCATCGCCTGCTCGCTCGTGGCAGATAAGGAGCTATACGTTTTCGACGAGCCGACCTCGGGTGTGGACTACGCCCAGCTTCGATCGATCAGTGAAGAGATTCGTGCCCTCGCCGCGCGTGGCAAGACGGTACTTATCATCAGCCACGATTTGGAGTTCATCGACGAGGTTGCCGATCGGCGCCTGTGGCTCGACACCCTCGCGGATGCCCGCGCCAACGACGAGCCGCAGATACGTGCCCTCGGGACGCGATCACGCTCCAAGAACTAGAGAAGGAGATGGGCGGATGCCCAAGAAACAGCAGAATTCCGAGCAGGCCGCTCTCAAGGCCGCCAATCGCGAAGGACGTGAGGCACTCGCCTCGCTACTTGCCCCGGTGCGCTCAGCCCGGTTGATCGCTAATACGTTGGCGGTGGTATCTTCGGTGCTCGCGGTCTTCCCCTATGTTGCGCTTGTCGGCATCGGCAACGAGCTCGTTACCCCCTCTGGTGGCTCGGTCGATCCCGAGGTCGTCAAGCGCTGGGTCATGGTACTGCTCTCCACCTTCCTCGCCCGCCTGGCAGTCTATTTCATCGCGTCGCTTATCACCCACCTTGCCGATGTCCGACTTGGGGCGTCGATTCGGCGGGATATCGTGGCGCGCCTTGGAAAGACGTCTCTGGACTGGTTTGGGGAAAATACCTCCGGGCACGTTCGCAAGGTGGTCTCCGATGACGTGAAGACCCTGCACATGCTCGTCGCGCACCGGCCGGTCGACTCTATCGTCGCTTGCTGCGTGCCGGTGATGTGCGGCATCTACGCCTTCGTGATCGACTGGAGGCTGGGTCTGCTCGCGACAGCGTCGATCCCGATCTACGCCCTCATCTTCTCGATCCTTATGCGCGGAGTGGGCGAGCGCTCCGTGGAGCTCAACGGCTACCTCGATAAGGTCTCCGCGGCGATGATCGAGTTTGTCAAGGGAATCGCCGTGGTCAAGACGTTCGGCATCGTCGGGCGGGCCCACCGCCGCTATGCGGACGCCGCTGAAGATGCGTGCGACTTCATGGAGGAGTGGAACCGCCCGCTGACCACGGCCAGCGCGCTGACCGCCGGGATCGTCTCGACCCCGGTCATCGTGCTCATGGTGGGATTTGTCGGAACCTGGTTGTGTACACGCGGCTGGGTGACCCCCGTCGAGGTGATCGTCGGATGCCTCATCGCAATCTCCTTGCCTGACTCGATCACGCTCGTGGCAAATATGGCCTGGAATTACCAGCTTGCCGGTGCGGCCGCGAAACGGATCTGTGAGGCACGAAATACCCCGATGATTTCCCATATCGAGCCCACCGCTAAGGCTCCTTGCGGGTGCGAGGTCGTCGTCTCAGACACGCGGGTCACCTACGGCTCGACGATCGCACTCGATGGTGTGAGCATGAGGTGTGCCCCGGGAACTATCACCGCGCTCATCGGCCCGTCGGGCGCGGGAAAGTCGACGCTGGCGAAGCTGGTCGCCCGCTTCGTTGACCCGGAGGCGGGAAGCGTGAAGATCGGAGGGGTCGACATACGTTCCATGAGCGAGACTCAGCTATACTCCCTCGTCGGATTCGTACTTCAGGACGCACTGCTCGTTCGCGCATCGGTGGCTGAGAATATCGCGATGGGCAGGCCGGGAGCGAGCAGGGAGAAGATCGAGGAGGCGGCCAAGCGCGCCCGGATCCACGATGAGATCTGCAAGCTACCCAATGGCTACGACACGGTCATCGGCGACGAGGTCAAGCTCTCAGGCGGTCAGGAGCAACGTATCGCGATCGCCCGCACGCTATTGCGAGACACGCCGGTCCTCATTCTCGACGAGGCCGCGGCGATGGTCGACCCGGCCTGCGAGGCACAAATACAAGAGGCTATCAACCATCTCGTTACCGGCCGGACGGTGATCGTGATTGACCACCGCCCGGCATCGGTGCGCGGGGCCGATCAGATCGTCGTGCTCGACCACGGGCGCGTCCAGGCCGCAGGAAAACACGACGAGATCCGAGACAACGAATGCTATAGGCGACTGCTGCGCGCCTCCGCAGCAGAGCCCGAGGAGGTGGAGGCATGAGCGGGAAGCATATGGGTTTTGTCGCCACGCTACGAAACTACGGAAAGCTCAACGAAGGTACCCACGATTCGGCCAATGTGTTCGCTTGGATATGCCGGGTGGCGAACGGGGTCATTCAGGGTCTGGGTCTACTGGCCCTGATGAGGTTGGCGAGGGCGCTCGCTGACGGCGGCACCCACGTTCGCGGATGGATCGTCGTCCTGGCGATCTTGGGAGCGACCGGCTTGGTGACGATCTTCGTTCGCGAGAAGTGTTCGTATGCCTCCGCTTTCCAGGTTATGCGCCGCGTCCACACCAAGGTGGGCGACAAGCTGTCGACCCTTCCCTTGGGCTGGTTCACTTCCGATTCGGTCGGCCGACTCTCGCGTCTGTCGGCAGCGGCGGTAAACGAGATGGGTTCCCTCGCGGGCCACATGCTTTCCCTCATGACGGTCGCCTTCGTGACCCTTGTGACGCTCACTGTCGGTCTGATCGTCTGGTATCCCGCCATCGGGTGGCTGGCGAGCGCCATGCTCGTCGGCTACGTGGTGCTCATCGCGGCGCTGACCGCGATCAACGGGCGCACCGCCGCCTACCGGGAACCGGCCGAGGAGGAACTGTCAGATCGAGTGGTGGAGTTCGCAGCCGTTCAGCCGATGCTCAGGGCCTGCGACCGGCTTCAATATCCCCAGCTTGCGCGCGCGATCGATGAGAACCAACGCCGGGCTCGCCGCGTGCTGCTCATCGATGTGATCGCCCAGCTGATCGGAGGGATGGCCGCCCAGACGATCACGGTCGTGCTGATCATGCAGATCGTCTCAATGGCGCTCAACGGGGAGTTTTCGGGTCTCGAGGCGGTCGCCGCCGCCGGCCTCACTCTCCAGATCCTCGTCTATTTGAACGCACTCAACGATGCGCGCGTCGGGCTTCAGACGCTGAGCCCGACCCTGGCAACGGTCGACGACGTGCTAAGCACCGAGCCGCTCAGCGAGCCGGCAACCAGCTCCAGTGACGAGCGCCCCGGGGCGGTGGAGCTACGCGGGGTGTCCTTCTCTTACGACGGACGTACCAAGGTGCTCGACGATGTGTCTTTCGACGTGCCGGCGCGATCGATGACGGCGATCGTCGGCGCATCGGGCTCGGGCAAGACGACGATCACCCGTCTGGTGTGCCGCTTCTGGGAGGTCGATTCGGGCCAGGTGCTCGTCGGCGGAGTCGATGTGAAGGATCAGACTTCGGCCGATCTCATGTCAAAACTGTCGATGGTATTCCAGGACGTCTACCTCTTCGACGACACCTTGGAGGCGAACATCCAGGTCGGAAATCCTGACGCCAGCCGGGAAGAGATTGAGCAGGCCGCTCACCTTGCCGGGGTCGACGAGATCGTCAAGCGGCTACCTGAGGGCTGGGCAAGCCGCGTCGGCGAGGGTGGCACGGCCCTCTCCGGGGGCGAGCGTCAGCGGGTCGCTGTCGCTCGCGCGTTGCTCAAGAAGGCTCCGATTTGCCTATTTGACGAAGCGACGAGCGCCTTGGACGCCGAGAACGAGGCGAACCTCGCCCGCGCGTTCACCTCGTTGCGGTCCGAGTCGACAGTTCTGGTGATCGCTCACAAGCTCAACACGATCACCTCGGCGGATCAGATCGTGGTGCTCGACGAGTCGGGGCGCGTCGCCCAGCGCGGCACTCACGCCGAGCTGGTGGAGAGTCCGGGAATCTATCGAGAGTTCTGGGAGAATCGGACGAAGGCTGAGGGATGGAGGCTCGCCAACGACTAACGGTCCGTGGTCTCGAGATCGGGTCCGCGATCGGCCCTAGGCGCGCGCGTCGCCGCTTGTTGCTCCCGCTTGGCGCGGTTGTATTCGGCGCGACGGCGTGCCCACTCCGCGCGTAACTCAGGATCCTCCATGACGAGTTTGACGGTCTGGCAATCCTCCGGACCGGTGACGTAGAGCTGGCACAGCGTACACGGCTCCCCGAAGCGGAGCGGACACATGGGACTAGGCATGAATATCCCACCCCACAAGGGCCGCGACCGCGTCTAGGCGAGGGAAGCTCACCGCGCAGTCTGCCTCTTCGCGCACCACAGGTTTGCCCTGGAAGGCGACGCCGAGACCCGCGCGGCGCATCATGGGCAGGTCGTTCGCGCCATCGCCGACACATAGGACCATGTCCGCGTCGATGCCCCACTCGCGCTCCCAAGTCTCGACGGCGGCCACCTTGGCTGCGCCGTCGATCACGGTGCCGTAGGTGCGGCCGGTGAGCGCGCCGGATTCGACGCTCAGGCCGTTGGCGACGAAGCGGTCGATGCCCTCCCGCTCAGCGAGCGGGCCGACCACCTCGGTAAAGCCGCCAGAGACAAGACCAAACCTGCCGCCGCGGGCGTGGATCTCCTCGACCAGGCGGCGGGCGCCCGGGGTCAGGCGCACCTCGGCGAGCACGTGACCGAACACCGACTCGGGCACTCCCGCGAGCATGGCCACGCGATGGGCAAGGGACTGGGAAAAGTCAAGCTCACCGCGCATCGCGGCTTCGGTCACCGCCCGAACCTCCTCCTCGACGCCGGCATGGGCGGCCAACATCTCGATGACCTCAGTGGTGATAAAGGTGGAGTCGACGTCGGTGACAATCGCAGCGGGGCCAGCTTCGGCCATCTTGCCAGTCATGAGTGCCGAGTCGATCGCGAGCGCCATGGCCGGGCCGCGCAGTTCTTCGTTGAAATCGGCGCGGGTGGAATAGCGCGAACCGTAACCACCCGCGTCGTCCGGATCTGGCCCCTCGAATAACCAGGTGTGCGCGTGCAGACCGACTGTCATCACAGGCCGCGCGTCGTAATCTGAGGTGAGGTCTTCGATCGTTTGGGATACGTGATGGCACAGCGAGGCCGGTATCGGATGCGGTGCCACGAGCGAGAAACGATGCAACATGCCTACAGGGTAGCCGTCTATTCGCAGTTCCGTCACGTGATGTCACTGACAGCGAAGAAAATGGGGGGGCAACCGAAGTTGCCCCCCCATCGCGTTGCATCACTAGTGCATCGTGACGCGCGCGCCCTTGGGTACGACCACGATTCCGCCTTCGGAAATGTGGAAACCGCGAGCGCGGTCGTGTTCGTGATCGATGCCGACCTGGGCCCCTTCCTCCACCTGGACGTACTTATCCAGGATTGCGCCGACCACGGTGGCGTTGCGCCCGACGTTGACGCCGTCGAAGAGCACCGAGTCGCGAACCGAGGACCACGAGTTCACCCGCACGTGTGGGGAGAGAACCGAGCCGAGGACCTCACCGCCGGAGATAATGACGCCGGGGGCGATGATCGAATCGAGCGCGTGGCCGAGGCGTTCGCGGTGGCCGTAGACGAACTTGGCCGGCGGCAAGCCGGTGTAGCCCGTGTAGAGCGGCCACTTGTCGTTGTACAGGTTGAAGATCGGATTGACCGAGATGAGATCCATGTTCGCTTCGTGGAACATGTCGATCGTGCCGACGTCGCGCCAGTAGTTGCGGTCGCGGTCGGTTGCACCGGGGACCTCGTTGAATGTGAAGTCGTAAACGCCGCAATCGCCGCCGGCCACGAAGCGGGGCACGATGTCGCCACCCATGTCGTGATTTGACTCGAGGTTCTGTGCGTCCTCGCGCAGAACCTGGTAGAGCGCGTCTGCGCTGACTACGTAGTTGCCCATCGAGGCGAGAATCTCGTTGGGGGAGTCCGGTAGGCCCTCCACTTCAGCGGGCTTCTCGAGGAACTGGCGGGCCATCTTCCGGTTGTTGGGATCCGTGTCGATGACGCCGAAGGAGGTCGACATTTCGATCGGCTGGCGGATGCCGGAAACAGTCATCCCCACGCCGGTGTCGATATGCTGCTCGACCATCTGGGAGAAGTCCATACGGTAGATGTTGTCAGCGCCGGTGATGACAACGTAATCCGGCCGCTCATCGTCGAGAATGTTGAGCGACTGGTAAATCGCGTCCGCCGAGCCGGAGAACCATTCCTTCGACACGCGTTGCTGAGCCGGCACTGGGGAGACGTAGTTCCCCAGTAGGCTCGACATGCGCCACGTCTTGGAAATGTGACGGTCAAGCGAGTGCGATTTATACTGCGTCAACACAACGATCTTCAGGTAGCCCGAATTAACGATGTTGGACAGTGAAAAATCGATCAGGCGGTACGTACCGCCGAATGGGACCGCGGGCTTAGCGCGATCCTGCGTGAGCGGCATGAGGCGTTTTCCTTCGCCTCCCGCAAGGACAATGGCGAGTACTCGTGGAATTGATCTCATGTTTACAACCATATCCGGTTGCGCCGACGAATTTGGCAGTTCTAACAAATTGCTCAAGTTTTGACGATAGTCTTGAAGGTGTTCATCTTCACGAAAGGAATACCGATGAGAGTCGATCTGCTCACTCGCGAATACCCCCCACACGTGTATGGCGGAGCGGGCGTTCACGTCACCGAATTGGCGAAGGTTCTTCGCGCACACGCAGAGGTCCACGTCCACGCCTTCGACGGCCCGCGCGAGGAGGAGGGCGTCCACGGCTATGACGACGTAGCCGAGCTCGCCGGCGCCAACGGCACGCTCAAGACCTTGGGCGTCGACCTTCTCATTGCCGACAAGACGGGTGAGGCGGACCTCGTCCACTCCCACACCTGGTATGCCAACATGGCCGGCCACCTGTCCAAGCTCATGTACGGCATCCCGCACGTCATCTCGGCCCACTCCCTTGAGCCGCTTCGCCCCTGGAAGCGCGAGCAGCTTGGCGGCGGTTATGAGGTGTCGTCCTGGATTGAGAAAACTGCCTACGAGGCGGCCGACGGGATCGTGGCCGTCTCTAACGGCATGCGTGACGACATCCTGCGTTCCTACCCGAACGTAGATCCAGACAAGGTTCGTGTGATCCACAACGGCATCGATCTCGACGACTGGAAGGCTCCGCAGAGCGAGGAAGAATGGGACAAGGCCCGGGAATACTTCAGCTCCTACGGCCTGGATCCGAGCAAGCCCACCATCATCTTCGTCGGCCGCATCACCCGCCAGAAGGGCGTGCCGGGCCTATTGCGCGCCCTGCGGTACGTGCCCGAAGAGGTCCAGGTGATCCTCTGCGCCGGCGCCCCGGATACCCCGGAGATTCTCGAGGAGACCCGCGCCCTGGTGGAGGAGCTGCAAAAGACGCGCGACGGCGTCGTCTGGATCGACGAGCACCTGCCACACGAGAAGATCGTGGCCCTCGAGTCCTGCTCGACCACCTTCGTCACCCCTTCCGTCTACGAGCCTCTCGGCATCGTCAACCTCGAGGCGATGGCTGTCGGCCTCCCGGTAGTCGGCACCGCCACAGGCGGTATCCCGGACTGCATTGACCACGGCGTGACGGGCACACTCGTGCCGATTGAGCAAAAGCAGGATGGCACGGGCACCCCGCTCGACCCAGACAAGTTCGAGAAGGATCTCGGCCAGGCGCTGGCGGACATGGTCGCCGACCCGGCACGGGCCAAGGAGATGGGCAAGGCCGGGCGCAAGCGGGTGGAGGATCACTTCTCCTGGGAGTCCATTGCGGTTAAGACGATGGCCTTCTACGAGGACATCCTCGGCCGGTAAGGCCAGCCGATCAGGCCGGTGGAAGAAGCAACCTTGATGAGGGTCGGCGTGCGACGAGCGCGCCGACCCTCGCGTGAACTAGGCTGAATGATATGGGAGATGTACTTCAGGTAAGCAACGTCGTCGTCCGCCGCGGCGGACGACACATCATCGATGGGATTGACTGGTCGGTCAACGAGGGAGAGCGCTGGGTGGTGCTCGGCCCGAACGGCGCGGGCAAGACGACGCTCATCCGCCTCATTTCCGGGCGCATGCACCCGACGTCGGGCAAGGTCACGATCATCGGCGAGCAGTTGGGCCACACCGACGTCTCCGAACTCTACCCGCTCGTGGGGCTCGCTTCTTCGGCACTCGACCAGCGGATCAACGACGCCGAAACGGTGCTCAACGTCGTGCGTAGCGCGGCATATGGACTCATGGGCATGTGGAAAGAGTCCTATGAGGAGGTCGACGACGAGCGTGCCCTCGGGCTGCTCGAGACCCTCGGGGTTGCCGAGCTGGCCGAGCAGCGGTGGGGCACCCTTTCCTCCGGTGAACGCAAGCGGGTGGGCATTGCCCGGGCCCTCATGCCCGACCCGGAAGTGCTCGTTCTCGACGAACCAGCCTCCGGCCTCGACCTCGGCGGGCGCGAGGAACTGCTGACCTCCCTGTCGCAGCTGGCGGGCGGGATCTATGCCCCGGTCATCGTCCTCGTCACCCACCACGTGGAGGACATTCCGCAGGGCTTCACTCACGGACTGCTTCTCAAGGATGGAAAGGTGGCCGCCGCAGGCGAGCTGGAGGAAGTCATGACCTCCCAGACGCTCTCGTCTATCTTCGGCGTCGACGTCGAGCTCAAACTCGACGAGGGGCGCTACACTGCGCGCGCAAAGGGGTGATAGCTGGCGGTGTCGCATGCGGGAGTCGAGACGTTTAACACGTATAATAAGTACGAATGGCATGCCGACTGAGGAGGTAATCTATGGCGTGGGGTATATGGGCGATCATCACCGTCGCGTTGCTCATTGTGGAGACGATCACCGTTGATTTCCTGTTTATGATGTTCGCTGCCGGGACTCTCGCGGCGCTCTTTGTCTCGCTGGCCTCACCGACGGCCCTTGCGCTACAGATCGTCGTCTTCGGCATTATCTCTACCCTCGGGATCGCCTTCGTCCGCCCCTGGGCGCGCAAGCATGTCAACGATTCTTCGCGCGGCGAGTCAAACGTCTACGCCCTGGCGGGAAAGACGGGCACGGCCCTGACTGACATCACCGCGAACGCCGGTCGCGTCAAGCTCGGCGGAGAGGTATGGAGCGCGAAGACCGACGGCGCATCCATCGACGAAGGGGCAACCGTTGTTATCCAAAGCGTAGAGGGCGCCCGCGTCGTCGTCGCACCTGCCCCCTAAGTGTCCTAATAGAAAGTAGGAGTCATGCCAGAAAGCACAGTTCTGCTCACATTCCTCGCAATTCTGGCGCTGCTAGTCGTCGTCGGCATTGCGAAGTCCGTTATCCAGGTTCACCAAGGATTCACGGTCATTATCGAGCGTCTCGGAAAATACAACAAGACGCTCCGACCGGGTCTGCACTTCCTCATCCCGTTCTTCGACTCGGTCCGCCAACGCATCGACATGCGTGAGCAGGTTGTCCCGTTCCCGCCGCAGCCGGTGATTACGTCGGACAACATCGTGGTCAACATCGACACGGTCATCTACTACCAGGTGACCCAACCGGAGGCGGCCACCTATGAGATCGCCGATCCGATGTCCGCCATCGAGCAGCTGGCCGTGACCACGTTGCGTAACATCATCGGCTCGATGGACATGGAGCAGGCGCTCACGGGCCGCGATCAGATCAACGGCCAGCTTCGCGGCGTCCTCGACGAGGCGACCGGCCGCTGGGGCATCCGCGTCTCGCGCGTGGAGCTGAAGGCGATCGACCCGCCGGCCACCGTCCAGTCGGCCATGGAGCAGCAGATGAAGGCCGAGCGTGACCGCCGCGCCGCGATCCTGACGGCAGAGGGCGTCAAGCAGTCGGCGATTCTTACCGCCGAGGGCGAGAAGCAGTCCGCCATCCTGCGAGCGGAGGGCTCGGCACAGTCGGCCATCCTCGAGGCGCAGGGTGAGTCCCGCGCCATTTTGCAGGTCTTCGACGCTATCCACCGTGGAAACGCCGATCCGAAGTTGCTCTCCTACGAATACCTCAAGATCCTGCCGCAGATCGCCGATTCGCAGTCCTCGAAGCTGTGGATCGTCCCCACCGAACTCACTGCCGCCCTCGACGCCGTCACCAAGGGCTTCACCGGCCGCGCCGGCGACGAGCCGGTCACGGTCAACTTCGACGGGTTGGACGAGGACATCGCAGATTCGCTGGCCTCCACCAGCCTGCAGGACGTGGACGAGGCGCTGGCGAGCGCCCGTGGCGAGGCGACCCGCGCGTCTTCGGAAGCGGAGGAGTCCGGCACCCACTCGGGCAAGCCATTCGACCCACGCGCCGAACTCGGACAGCAGCCGGACGTGCCGGACGCCGACATCCCCGAGCGCCCGGGCGAGTAAAGTATCGCAACAAGGGGTGGCCGCCGATTGGCGGCCACCTTTTGTGTGCCCGCGGCTTTGTGCCACCAGCGCGCCGGTGTGGCAAAGTATGAACCGTGCTCACTTACGTTCATGACCTCTCAGACCCCCGCCTCGACGACTTCTTTCGCCTCACCGACGTCGCGTTGCGTAAGAAGCTGGAGACCGAGCGTGGTCTATACCTGGCCGAGGGGGACAAGGTCATCAGGCGCGCGATCGCCGCGGGGCACACGCCGCGGGCCGCGGTGCTGACGCAGCGGTGGGTTGACAGCCTGGCCGACTTCTTTCCTCAGGACGTGGCGCAGTTCGTCGTGCCCGAAGAGCTCCTGACGGAGCTGACCGGTTTCCAGGTTCACCGCGGTGCGATTGCCTCGATGAACCGGCCCGCGCTGCCGGGGCTGGCGGAGTTCCTCGCACGACGCCCGGATGCGCGGCGGATCTTCATCCTCGAGGACCTCGTCAACCACACGAACGTTGGCGCCATCTTCCGCTCGGCAGCTGCTCTCGGGGTTGACGCCGTGCTGGTGACGGACCACTGCGCCGACCCGCTTTATCGGCGCTCGGTGAAGGTTTCGATGGGGACGGTCTTTCAGGTGCCCTGGACACGCATCACGGACTGGCCCCGTTCGATTGGTGAGCTGACGGACGCGGGGTGGGTGACGGCGTCGTTGGCGCTGTCACACAACGCGGTGACGCTGGAGGAGTTCGCGGCAAGCGAGGCGGCCTCGGGCAAGGTGGCAATGATCCTCGGTACGGAGGGAGACGGGCTGGCCCACGCGACGCTGGCCCACTGCGACTACGTGGTCACAATCCCGATGTCGGGTGGGGTGGACTCGCTGAACGTGGCCGCGACGAGCGCGGTGGCGGCGTGGGCGCTGCGGCCTCACTGACGCTCTTCGACGGCCTTGTACTCGGCGAGGGCGGCCTCGAGGAGGTCGGCGACGGTGCAGTCGAAGACCTTGGCGAGCTTGATAAGAGTGCTCATGCGCGGGTTTGCCGGGCTGTTGGTGCGACGGTCGGCGCGCGCGTGCTCCATGAGCTGGTAATGATTGCGATTGATGTCAGCCGCGAGTGCCACTTGCTCCTGTGTCAGCCCCATCTGTTTGCGCCGCTCAATGAGCGTCTTGGCGAAGGTCGAGGCGAAGGCGCGTTCTGCGGGGGAATACGAAGTCACGGAGCAATGGTCCGTGTTTACCCGGCGCAGGTCAGCAGGGTATACCCGGTGTGGAGAGGGCTGAGAAAAGTTATACACAGTTTTGCTGGTGGGCGTCGGTATCCACATTCGGGCCTGTGGCAAAAACGGCTCGTTCCGATTCTCGACATGATGGTCACGTCGAAGGGAGAGACATGGAAACCATCATTCGTCGATCATTTATTTTTGTCCTCGCAGCCGCGCTATTTGCGTTCGTCCCATTCGCCATTGCCGGCGAGCAGAACTGGACGCGCGTGGCAAGCGAGCCGAGCCGGTGGGGAGCACTTTCCAGCCCGCACGTGCCGATCGGCATCTGCACCGGTGACACCCAGCTGAACTTCAGCTACCAGCCCGGCCTTGAGAAGGCCGACTTCGAAAGCCGGAGCCTGACCCGCGCAGGCGAAGCCTACGCCCAAACGGACGCGGAGAGGGGATGGAATACCTCCATCAGCGCATCCGACACGGGCAAGGTCGCCGCGATACTCGATCTGTGGGGCACCGACGCCGTGGCGGGGATCGTTCCCGAAGCCTTCACTCTCGCCATCCACGAGTTGACCGCCGATTCGCGCGGGCTAACTTCGTCGTCAAATAAGGCCTGGCAGGAACAGGCGCGCCGGCTGCTCGACCTCGCCTCGACGATTGCGGGACCGCACGCGGCCGGCGAGCTGGTCTTCGCAGATGGCCACCTCCGTGGCTTCACCGTGACCGGTCAGGCGGGGGTCGCGTTGCTGGACGTCCCCTTCCGGGCGGAGCTCACCGGCGCCGTGTGGGAATCTACCGGCGAGTCAGTGTTGACGGGGAAGACCGCAGCCGAAGAACAGAGCTTCGCTGTCAGCGCTCCAGCTTTCGGTGAAGTGACAATGAAGGTCACCTTCTCCGAGATTCCCGGCCACTCGTTCGTCACCGGCCATCACGCCGTGGCGCAAGATATGCACATGCGCGGTGAGCGTGGCGTGCTCGAACGCAACGTGGTGTTGCGCGAAGCGCCGGCGGAGACGGCGGTAAAAATCGCCACGGAGGCGAGGATTGTGGAGGACTCGGGCATGATCCGTGACCTCGTCACAGTCAGCGCGGACGAGTGGCCGGCGGTCGAACGCATTCCCGCGACCTTTGACCTGACCGCGCACCTCTACGGACCGTTCGACGAGCGGATTGATCAGCGTGACTCGGTGCCAGACGGCGTGGAGAGCGTGGAAAGCACGACTGTGAGCGTCTTCGCGTCAGGAACCTACGAGGTGACCTTCGACCACGAGCCCAGTCCCGGTTGGTACACCGTGGTGGTGGAGGGTCAATTCCGCGACGTAGGCGACTTTGCGGGTCTTCCGCAGGCGCACGTCGTGATGCCCTTCTTCGAGCCGGCTGAAACGGTGTTCGTCGAGCCTGAGCCGGAACCCACGCCGACGCCGGAACCCACGCCGGAACCCACGCCGACGCCGGAACCCACGCCGGAACCCACGCCGACACCGGAGCCTACGCCGACGCCGACTACGCCGCCGGCGGTCCTCGCGAAGACCGGCGACGCGTCTTTGCCGCTAGCCATCGGGGCCATCGGCATTGCCTGCCTGGGAGTGGCGTTCGTGGCCGGGTCTCGCGCTACATCGAGGAGGCGGTAAATCCTAACTGCCGCCAGGCCTCGTACACTGCGATAGATGCGGCGTTGGCGAGGTTGAGTGAACGCCGGCCGGGCAACATGGGAATTCGGAGCTTCTTCGTGATCCGAGGATCGTCGAGGACCGACTCAGGTAGCCCGGTCGGCTCCGTGCCGAAAAGGAGGACGTCATCCTCGCGGTAAGATTCGTTGGCAAAATTGTTGGACGTGTGTCCGGTGAAGGCGAAGATTCGCCGGTCGGGTCCAAAGTAGGCTTTGGCGTCCTCCCAGGATTTGTGGATGACGAGCTCGGCGAGGTCGTGGTAGTCGAGCCCGGCGCGCCTCAGGTGGGCATCGTCAAAGTTGAAGGCGAGCGGTTCGATCAGATGCAGGCGTGCGCCTGTGCAGGCGGCGAGCCGGATAGCGTTTCCGGTGTTGCCGGGGATCTTAGGTTCATGAAAAACGAAGTCGAGCACCCGCCTAGTGTAACGCGGGTGCTCGACTGCCTGATGGCGGCTAGCGCTGGTATGTCACCGTGAGGCGGGCTCGCGCGAGCGTGTGGAAGACGGTGTGGAAGGCGGCCGTTGCCGGCGTCGTGTCCTCGGGATCAAGCTCGAGGGAGGGGACGTCAAGAGCGTGAACCACGAAGATGTAGCGATGTGGGTGGACGTCGCCCGGCGGGGGAGCGGCCCCGTAGTAAGCGAACTCGTTTGCGTCGTTGCGGATGTGGCTCGCGGCACCCGGGAGTGTGAGGTCGTGTTGGCCGGCGCCCTCATCCAAGCTGGTGACGTCCACGAGGTCCAGTACGATCCAGTGCCAATAGCCCGAGGGTGTCGGCGCGTCGGGGTCGAAGCAAGTCACGGCGAAGCCCTGGGTTTCTGGCGGAAAACCCGACCATTCGAGGGCGGGTGAGACGTTGTCCGCGAAGCCGAGGTGGCGCTCCGGCATGACGCCGCCGTCGGTAAGCGTGGGGCTGGTCAGGGTGAAGGAGGGGACTGCGGGAAGAAGCTCGTAGGGATCTGGGGCGAGGGGACGTTCAAGGTTCATGACGTCATCATATGCGATGTCTGTCACAGGCGGGCAGATTCTTGGCCGCTTGCGCAGGGGTGGGAATTGGACGGTTAGTTTTTGTCGGAGGGCGATTCTAAGATAAGTATCGAACACGTGTTCGAAGGAGGTGAGCGGTGGACAGGCTAGCAATCGCGCGCAAAGCGCTTGCTGTGGCGGAGACGCGCGCAGGTCTGCGCGTCGTGCGTACGCCGGTCGGCGGGGAGCCGAGCGGTGAGGTGGCTTCCGATGCCTTCTCCCTTCCTCGCCATCTTTCGGTGGTCCTGCCACACGGACTCATCCGGCGCGGGGTGGTCAGCGTGGAGGGATCGCCTTTCCTGCTCACCTTCCTTGCGGCCATTCTCTCCCAGCAAAAGGCGTGGATCGCCTTCCTTGGCACTCCGGATGTGGGGTGGGCGTGCGCGGAGCGGCTGGGGATGGAGATGAGCCGCGTCGTGGCCGTCCCACGGGTCGATGTGCAGGGGGCCCGCGTGGTCAGCGCCGCGATCGACGGCTTTGACGTGGTGGTTGTGGGGGACATTTCGCTCGACGCCCGCGAGCGCCGCGTGCTTCACCGGCGAGCGGTGGCCAAGGGCTCGCTTCTGTTGGCGACTAAGTGGCCGCAGGGATCCCTGCGGATTGGTTGCCGGCTGTCCGGGGTACGCGGCTTGGAGGAGGGTCACATCAGCGGCGTTGATTATGAGATCGCCACACGCTGGGGGAGCGTAGCCGTGCGTTACGGGCGGGACGGCTGGGAACCGGTGCGCTACGAGAGCGGCCTGAGCCTTGTGGGAGGCCGGGCATCATGATGCGGGGAAGCGTTTGGATCCCGGACTGGCCGGTGGCCAGCGCCATCATGGCGGGTCGCGCGCTGGCGGAGGAGCCGGTAGCGGTCTATGCCAACCGCGTTGTCTCCGTCAACGGGGTGGCGCATGCGGAGGGCGTCCGGGAGGGGATGAAGCGGCGCCAGGCGCAGTCGATTGCTTCCAGCCTGCGCCTCATCCGGCAGGATCCGGAGCTGGAAGTGGCCAATTTCGAGCGGGTCGTGCGGGTGTGCGAGGAGCACATCGCCTACCTCAGCGTGCTCAAACCCGGCCTTATCACCTTCCTCGCGCGTGGGCCGGTGGGCGCGGCGGGAAGTGCGCGGACGCTGTCGGAAAACTTGGTGGGAGACATCGCGCTCCACACGGGCCTGGAGGCCCATGTCGGATTCGGTGATGGCCTGTTGACCTCCATCTTGGCCGCCAGGAGGGATGCTCACGTCCGATACGCGCGCCCGTTCCTGGATGCCCATGCGGTCGAGGCGATCCTCCACGGCGCGGTCACAGCGCGCTCGAGGGAGCAGATGCGCGCCTTCGTCGAAGCGATGGAAAACCTGGGGGTGCATACGATCGGGGATCTTCGGCACGTGGATCGGGCCGCCCTAGTAACCCGCTTCGAGGCGGCAGGGCGGGTTCTTGCCCTCATTGATGGGGGAGAGCCGGAGCGGGAGGTAACCAGCTACAGCGTGCAGGAGCTGGTGGTTGAGCGGGAGGCGGATCCGCCGCTTGCCAACCTCGACCAGGCAGCCTTCCTCGCACGCGAGATGGCGCAGGAGCTGACCGAGGATCTCACGCGCCGGGGTGTCATTGCCCGCGAACTGACGATCTGCACGCGCGCTAGCGTGGAGCGCCGGCGCACCTGGTCGATGGACGCTGCCAGCACCCGGGACATCTCTGATCGCGTGCGCTGGCAGTTGAGCGCATGGATGTCCGAGGAAAAGCAGGGGATCTGCCGGATCTCGATCATCGCCAGCGTGATCCTTCCGGCCGGCTACGCGCAGGGCACACTGTGGGGCTCGGATCGCGCCAGCACGGACGCGGCCGCGCGGGCGGTAAGCCGCATTCAGAGCCTGCTCGGGGAGGATGCCGTGCTGACCCCGGAGCGCGTGGGAGGCCGCCATCCGCTGGAGGCGCACCAGATGCGGCCGTGGGAGACACCGCCCTCGGACTCCCGCCACCGGAACGATCCGTGGCCGGGCAGGATCCCGGAACCGTGGCCCAGCCTCGTGAAGGAGAATCCGGAAAAGATCGCTGTACTCGACGCGCGAGGTCACGACTGCGCGCTCACCGGGCTGGGCGCCTTCTACTGCGAGCAAGGTTGCCGCGATCCGCGTCCGGCGGCACTGGTTGCGGGCGGAGCCTCGGAGCGGCTCGTTGCGGCGGCGGGGCCATGGCTGCAGGCCACGGGGTGGTGGGCGCCGGGCACACAGCAACGCAAGGCGTGGATGGAGTTTGCCGATTCCCGCCCGCGCGGCTATCTCGTCTACCGCGAGAGCGGGCAGTGGTGGCTGGCGGGGGTGTACGAATGATCCCCTACGCGGAACTTCACGTGCACTCGGCCTACAGCTTCCTCGACGGTGCCTCCATGCCCGCCGATCTGGTCGAACGGGCGGTGGAGCTTGAGCTGAGCGCCTTGGCGCTCACCGACCACGACGGCTTGCCCGGCGTCGTCCAACTGGCGAGCGCCGCGCGACGCCACGGCTTGCCCACCGTCATCGGCTCCGAGGTCACGGTGGGCGGCCGGCCTCGTCCGGGGCAGAAGGATCCGGACGGAGACCACCTCCTCATCCTCGCGCGGGACGCGGAGGGCTACCACGCCCTGTCGCGCACAATCGGGGAGGCGATGCTTGCTTCGGGGGAGAAGGGGTACGCCTCCCACACCCTCGAGTCGCTCGCGGCCGGAGCGAAGAACTGGCAGGTCCTCACCGGGTGCCGCAAAGGTGGGGTGCGCCGTGCGCTTGAGAGTGAGCCGGGGGTGTGGGGGGTGGATGGCGCCCGGAGGTATCTGGACACCCTCACCGCGCTCTTTGGTGCGGACAGCGTGGCGGTGGAGATCACGCACAATAACCAGCCTTTAGACGCCGAGCGCAACCGCCTCCTCGTCTCCCTGGCCCAAGAGGCGGGGCTGCGGGTTGTGGCCACCGGGAATGTCCACGCCGCCCGTCCTTCGGACGCGGTGATCGCGGACGTGTTGGCCTCCACGCGCGCGAATCAGCCCTTGGAGGAGTATCGAAGCTGGCTACCGGCCTGGCCGTCCTACTTGAAGTCGGGCGAGCAAATGCTCGCCCTGCACGCAGAACACCCCGGCGCAGTGGCGGCCGCAGCCGAGATCGGACGGGAATGTTCCTTCGACCTCACGCTCGTCGCCCCACGCCTGCCGTTGTTTCCCACGCCCGGCGGGCACACTGAGGCCAGCTGGCTGCGTCACCTTACCGAGCAGGGCGCCCTTCGCAGGTACGGCAGCCGGCAAGCCCACCCGCGCGCCTGGCGGCAGATCGATCACGAGCTGGAGGTGATCGAGCAGTTGGGCTTTCCAGGTTACTTCCTTATCGTCCACGAGATCGTCTCCTTCTGCCACGGTCAGGGGATCTGGTGTCAGGGGCGCGGCTCCGCGGCGAACTCGGCGGTGTGCTTCGCGCTCGGGATCACGGCGGTCGACGCCGTCCGCCATCGGATGCTCTTCGAGAGGTTCCTGTCCCCCGGGCGTTCCGGGCCGCCGGACATCGACCTTGACATCGAGGCCGGTCGGCGCGAAGAGGTGATTCAACACGTCTACGCACGCTACGGGCGCACGCGCGCCGCACAGGTGGCCAACGTCATCACTTACCGGCCGCGCTCAGCCATTCATGACGCGGCGCGCGCCCTCGGGTATGACGCGGGTCAGGCAGATGCATGGGCGAAGTCGATCGAGCGCCGGTTACCGGCGGGAGGCGTTGGCGTGCGGGGGCAGGCGGCGGAGACATCGACGGAGAGCCCGAAGCGCCGGCCAGGTTTCGATGTGCCGCCGGAGGAATGCGCGACGCCGCATCCGGGGGTACGGTTCGCGCGCCGTTGGGGGATCGAATCCGAGGTGCCGGAACGGGTGGCGGAGATCGCCGCTCGTCTCCAACGCCTACCCCGCCACCTCGGCATCCACTCGGGCGGAATGGTGCTCTGCGATAGGCCGATCATTGACGTGTGCCCGGTGGGGTGGGCACGCATGGAGGGGCGAAGCGTTTTGCAGTGGGATAAGGATGACTGCGCTGAAGCGGGGCTGGTGAAGTTTGACCTGCTCGGGCTGGGGATGCTCAGCGCGTTGCGGATCGCTTTCACCGAGCTCACGGAGCGGGGTGTGCGCGCCGGCAACGGCCAGCCACTGGGCTTGCACAATATCGACCAGGAGGATCCGCGGGTCTATGACCTGCTGTGTGCGGCGGACACGGTTGGTGTGTTTCAGGTCGAGTCACGGGCCCAGATGGCCACCCTACCGCGTATCCGCCCGCGCACGTTCTACGACATCGTCATCGAGGTGGCCCTTATCCGCCCCGGTCCGATCCAGGGCGGCTCGGTGAATCCTTATATCAACCGCCGGCGCGGGCGCGAGCCGGTCAGCTACGCCCATCCGCTCCTCAAAGGCGCGCTCGAAAAGACGCTCGGCGTGCCACTCTTCCAGGAGCAGCTCATGCAGATCGCCATTGATGCAGCCGGCTTCAGCCCGGCCCAGGCTGACCAACTCCGCAAGGCCATGGGTGCCAAGCGCAGTCATGACCGCATGCGCGAGCTGCGCGGGCAGCTCATGGCCGGCATGGCCGAGCGCGGGATCGGCTCGGAGGCGCGCGAGGAGATTTACACCAAGCTGGAGGCCTTCGCCGAGTTTGGATTCCCCGAATCTCACTCCTTTTCGTTTGCCTATCTCGTCTATGCCAGCGCCTGGCTCAAGGTCCACCACCCCGAGAATTTCTACGCGGGCATCCTTGCCGCTCAGCCCATGGGATTTTACTCGCCGCAGACCCTGGTGGCGGACGCGCAACGCCACGGCGTGGCCGTCCTGCCCGTGGATGTGTGCTTCTCAGAGGAACACTCGTGCGTGGAGGTGACGCCGGAACGCCAGGTGCGCCCGCACCCGCTGGTCAGCGCCGACCCGCGCCGAGGGGTGCGGCTTGGCCTGTCGAACGTCAAGGGTCTGCGAGCCACCGGACGTATCCTCGCGGCCCGCGCGGAACGCCAGTTCGATTCGGTGGCAGACCTGGCGCGCCGGGCGCAGCTGTCCACCCCCGAGCTGGAGAAGCTTGCGGCGGCGGGTGCGCTGTCCAGCCTGGGGATGACACGCCGGGAGGGAATCTGGGCGGCGGGGCCGCTCGCCCACACAGGCAAGACGCTCGGAGCTTCCTTTCAGCCCACCATCCCCGGACTTCACGTGGGCGCCACGCCGCCGCCCCTGCCCCACATGAGCCCGGTAGAAGAGAACGTGGCTGATCTGCGCTCTACAGGTATCTCGCTGGCCGCGCACCCGATGGACTTCCTCCGGGCATCGCTGGCAAAGCGTGGGGTGGTGAGCATCGCGGAACTTGCCAACTGCGAGCCGGGGGAGAGGACCAGAGTGGCGGGAATCGTCACCCATCGCCAACGTCCCCACACGGCCTCCGGCATTACCTTCCTCTCTCTCGAGGACGAGACAGGCCTTCTCAACGTCGTGTGCTCGATCGGGTTATGGGAGAAATACCGGCAGGTGCTGCGTACCAGCCAAGGCCTGGTGATCCGCGGCGTCGTGGAGCGCGCGGATGACGTGATGAACGTCGTGGCGGACGGGGTCGAACGTCTTGAGTTAGCAGTCTCGCTCCCGTCCAGGGACTTTCGCTAGCGCATCAGCACGGGGATGTCGGCAGGCAGGAGCGCGGAGACACGGAGAGTCGTATGAAGACAAATGTCGTATAGTCCAAAGCATGGGTCAACTTGTCAGCCGCGGCACGTCCGACTACGGGCGCGCGCTCGGCGCCCTCTTCTGCATCGGGATCGGCGCCTACGCTTTGACGTATGCACCCCAACCGCTCCTGCGCGTCATTGGCGAGGAATACGGCGTGGGAGCCTCGCAGTCAGCCCTGCTGCTCTCGGCGGCAACCTTCGGTCTGGCCACCTCCGTGCTGATCTGGGGAGCGATCACCTCACGGGTCTCCGAACGACGTGTGATCATCGGCGGCCTCGCCGCTGCGGTGCTTGTCTCGCTTATCATCCCGTTCACGCACTCGTGGGGGATCATCGTGGTGCAACGCGTGGTACAGGGGATCGCGCTCGCCGCGCCCTTCACCGCCGCACTCGCCTGGGTCGGGCGGCACGTCGAGCTGGCCTCCGTTGCCCAAGTATCGGGCCTCTACATCGCCGGGACCACCGTGGGAGGAATGACCGGGCGTCTCCTGTCCGGATTTGTCAACGAGATGACAGGCGATTGGCGGATGGGTCTAGCCGCCGTTTCCCTGCTATCGGCCATCATGGGCGGACTCGCCCACCTCCTCCTGCCCGCCACGGAGGGCGGGACTGGCGGCGGTGAGCAGCCGCCTCCGCGCCCGGAGCTCCCGTGGTACAAAAGGCAGCGGCTGGTGGCCTACCTGTTCTCCCTCGTGGGGATGGGAACCTTCGTTGGCCTATACAACGTGGTCGTCTACCGAGTTTCGGAGCCGCCGCTGAGCATGGGAACCTCCGTCACCTCGCTCCTCTTCCTCGGATACCTCGCCGGCACGTTCACCTCCGCCCGGGCGGGGCGGCTCATCGCGAGCATCGGCGTGCGCGGAGCAATGATCGTCGGTACGGTCACGATGGCCGTCGGCGTCGCCTTACTCATCCCGCCGTCGGCGTACACCCTGTGGCCGGGGCTGTTCATCCTGTGTGGCGGGTTCTTCGCGATGCACTCGATACAGTCTGGACGCGCCACGAGCCTGCACCCGAAGCCGGGTATCGGCTCGGGCCTGTACCTCACCTATTACTACGCCGGGTCCTCGCTGGGCGGAATCGGATTTGGCTTGGCGTGGGATCTGGGGCACTGGCCGGCGGCGATGGGCCTAGCGTTTTCCGCGCTTGGCGTCCTTGCGGTCCTCGCACTGCTGACCTCGAACGGGCAACCCGCCTCGCGTTAGGATGTGAGGCAGATGAAAGGGGCGAAGTATGCGCAAGATGAAGACACTGCTGAAGATCGCGACGACGGTGGGGCCGGTGGTATTCGAGGTTGTACGTAACTACGGCCCGCAGATCCGCAAGCTCATCGAGGATAACCCGGACTTCTTCGCTACGTTGAAGGGGCGTCTCAGCGCGCTGGCGGGGACATCCAAGGCCAAGCGCGGCGAACCCCGCATGAAGGCTCGAATCGGGGTGCTTCGCGAGCAAACCACCTACCTGTACGGGACGGCCAACAATACTAGCGTGGCCGAGCAGACAGCAGCCTGGCGCCGCGAACTTGATGGGCTGGAGAACTCCCTGCCCGTCGTGTCCGCCATGAAGGGCAAGGCTCGCCGGGTTAAGATGCGCCAGTTTGAGGAGCGCCTCGACGCGCTGTCGGCTAAGATCGTCGCCCTCACTCTGGAGGACGACATCGAGGACGCGGAGATCGTTGACGGCGAGCAGTAGGTGGCGCGCTAGCGGGCGCGCCACCTACTGCTAGAGCCCGAGCGCCCCGGCGATGTCCGGGTCGAAGAAGTCGGGACCCTTCAAGACCTTGCCGTCCTCGCGGTAGATGGGCTTGCCGTCCGCGCCGAGCTTGGACATGTTGGAGGCCTGAACCTCGCGCAGGACGTCGCTCAGTGGGATGCCGAGCTCGAGGGCCATCCCGTAGATGACGTAGGTGAGGTCGGCGAGCGCGTCGGCGGTCAGGACGGTGTCGCGCGTGTGGTCATCGGCCGCGCGGGCGGCATCGTAGGCTTCCTCGATGAGGGCACGCGCCTTCGCGCCGTAGATGGCGCCGACAAGCTCGGAGAACTCTTCGGCCACCAGGCTCATGCGCATGTGGACGCGTTCGCGGTCGGCGTTCGGCGCGTCAGTGACGATGGGAAGGCCGTAGGTTTCGTGGAACTGGCGGACGAGGTCTTCGGGACGATTCGGATCGGGTGCGTTAGTCATGCCTCCAATCTACCCCTACCTACATGTTGGCTCAGATCACACCTCGAAAGTGAGTGGTGAATTTTGCTCGGATCGCCTTCGGTGATAGATTCTTACCTGTTGCGAACGCACACCTGCGCGGGTGGCGGAATAGGCAGACGCGCTAGCTTGAGGTGCTAGTCCACGTATAGTGGGTGGGGGTTCAAGTCCCCCTCCGCGCACAGATGAGGCCGGTAGAGATACCGGCCTTTTTCGTTTCCGTATGGCACAGTGGAGTCATGGACGCTCGTACCCAGGTTTTCGCCATCATCGGTAATCCGGCACGCCACTCGAAATCGCCGGAGCTTCACAACGCCGTCTTTTCCCACCTCGGCATCAACGCGGTCTACGTGGCACACGAGGTCGACGACGCCGGGGCGGCGGTGGCGGCCATGCGCGTGTTGGGATACGCGGGGGCGAACGTCACGATGCCGTTCAAATCGGCCGTCATCGAGCACCTGGACTCGATCAGCGACGTCGCCCGCGAGATGAATGCCGTCAACACGATCACATTTCGGGACGGGCACGCTCGCGGGGACAACACCGACGGCGCCGGGCTGCTGAGCGAGATTGAAGCGGAGGGAACTTCGGTGGCGGGCAGTCACATTGTGCTGTTGGGGACGGGGGGAGCGGCGTCGTCGATCTGGACCCAAGCGGCGCTAGACGGCGCGGCGAGGGTGAGCGTGTTTAACCGCGCCAAGCCGGAGCTCGCCTCGATCCGCACCGCCCTCGACCGGCTTTCCACGCGTACCGGCTGTGCCCTGTCCCTGCACACCCTCGAGGCTGGCGGGCTGGAGGAAGCGTGCGCGGATGCGGACATCATCATCAACGCCACCTCGGTGGGGATGGGCCATCTCGCGGGTCAAACACTCGTTGACGCGAGATGGATCACGTCGGGCCACACGGTGGCGGACGTCGTCTACCACCCGCGCATCACCCGCCTCATCGCCGAGGCCCGCGCGGCTGGCGCGAAAACGGTGCCCGGTTTGCGGATGTTGCTCGGACAGGCGGCGATCGCGGAGAGGATATGGCTGGGCATTGACATGCCGATGGAGGTTGCCCGCCAGGCAGTCACGTCCTAAAAATCGGCCGGGCTTCGCTACGCTGTTGCTATGAAACCGTTCGCCTTCCTCGCGGCCCGGCCCTCCTTTGCGGCCGGCATCCGCCGTGACGAGTTCGCCGCGATCAAACGCGACGGGCGCCTTGCCGACTCCGACATCGTCTACCTTTCTCTTGAGGATCGCCCACAGATCGACGTCGGGGACTACGCGGGCTTTATCGTCTCCGGATCCCAGTACGGTTTCGGCGACCACGGCGCCGCCAAGACGACCGAGCAGATCGTCACGGAGGAGGTCCTCTTCGCGGTGGTCGAGGAGGCGCTGGCTGAGGACCTGCCCTTCCTCGGCCTGTGCTACGGACATCAGGCGATTGCGCTTGCGCTCGGCGGCACGCTGACCACGGACTACGGCGAGGAGCTGTCGACGATCAGTGTCAACCTCACCGACGACGGTCGCGCCGACCCGATCTTCTCCCTGCTGCCCGATTCGTTCCCGGCGATCGTGGGGCACGAAGACGCGGTTGGTCTTGTGCCGGCGAATACGGCGGTGCTGGCCTCCTCCGCGCTGTGTCCCGTGCAGGCGATTCGTTACGGAGACAACGTATACGGTGTGCAATTTCACCCCGAGATCGACGCGGTGAGTGTGGGGCTACGTCTTGATTACTACGGCGATGTTTACTTCGCCGCCGAAGAGGTGGACAGGGTGCGCGCGCAGACTACCAGCCATGACTATTCGGCGTGCGCCGCCCTGATCGGCGCCTTCGTGGAAAGGTATAGGAGATGACGTTGGAATTTGCGAACTCACCCAGGTCGAGTGTGGGAATCGAGTGGGAGCTCCAGCTCATCGACCGCGACTCGAATGATTTGCGTCAGGCGGCCGATACGGTCTTGGCGCTGGTGCGTCAGCTCGATGCAGACACTTCCATGATCCACGGGGAGATGATGCTCAACACCATCGAGCTCGTCTCGCGCCCGCATGAACGCGTGGGTCAGTGCGTGGCCGACCTACGCGAATGTCTCGACCTCCTCGAGCCGGTGGTCGAACCGATGCGTATCACGCTCGCCTCCTCGGGCACGCACCCTTTCGCCAACCCGGTCTACCAGCGCGTGACGGACACGGAGCGCTACGCTGAGCTGGTCAACCGCACCCGGTATTGGGGACGTCAAATGCTGCTGTTTGGTACCCACGTCCACGTGGGCATTGAGGACCGGGCCAAGGTGCTGCCAATCCTGCGCGCGGTGCTGACCCGCTTCGCCCATATCCAGGCGTTGACCGCCTCCTCGCCGTTTTGGAGCGGGAAGAACACCGGGTACGCCGACAATCGGGCGATGGTCTTCCAACAGCTGCCGACGGCTGGCGTGCCGCATCAATTCGAGCGGTGGTGTGACCTCGAAGAATACTATGCCGGCATGGTCAAGACGGGCGTCATCTCGAACTTCGACGAGGTGCGCTGGGATGTGCGACCCTCCCCGAAATTCGGCACGCTCGAGTTCCGCGTGGCGGACGCGGCCACGAACCTCGCGGAAATCGGGATGGTTGCCGCTCTTTCGCAATGTATGGTCGAGTACTTCTCGCGCCAACTTGACGCCGGGGAAGAGCTTCCCACCCTGCCCTCCTGGTTCGTGGACGAAAATAAGTGGCGCGCGGCCCGATACGGGATCGACGCGATCCTCATCCTTGACGAGGACGGCAACGAGGAGCAGGTGGGCCAGACCCTTGCGCGCACGGTGGACGAGCTCACCCCGATCGCTCAGGAGTTGGGGTGCTTGGAGGAGCTACAGATGGTCACCACCGTGCTCGAGCTCGGCGCTCCCTACCAGCGCCTGCTACGCGCCGGCTCCCACTTTGAACGTTCGAGGGAGGCGATCGTGGACTTCATGATCGCTGAGATGGCTGCCGGTCATCCGCTCAACCCAGACCTACGCGAGTTCGACGGGATCGCCGCCGCGGAGCAGAACCACGCCCAGGCGTACGATGTTACGGAGCCAGCGCCGTTTAGGACGGATCCGGCACCGTTTAAGGAGGAGAAATGACATATAGCGAAGCCCTCGAGATCGCCCGAACGCTCATCCGTTTCGACACCTCCAACGACGGGCGGGACGTCATTGAGAAGCCGGCGGCCGACTACGTCATGGACCTGCTCCACGAGGTCGGTCTCCAGCCGCACTACCTCGGCCCGACGCCCGGGCGCCCGTCGGTGGTGGTGCGCATCCCCGGCAAGAAGCGGGAGATCGAGGTTGACCCCGTGACGGGCGAACGCCGGGGCGCCGTCGTCATTCACGGGCACACGGACGTGGTGCCCGCGGTGGCGCGGGAATGGTCGGTGGACCCGTTTGGCGGCGTCGTCAAGGACGGTTTCCTGTGGGGTCGCGGCGCCGTGGACATGAAGAACATGGATGCGATGATCCTTGCCGTGGTGCGCGAGATTGCCTCCAGCGGCTACGTGCCGCCGCGTGACCTTATCATCGGCATGTTCGCCGACGAGGAGGCCGGCGGGCACCAGGGCTGCCGGTGGCTGGTAGAGAATCATCCGGAGCTGTTCGAGGGTGCCACGCACGCGATCTCCGAGGTCGGTGGCTACAACACGTACGTCAACGGCGAGCGCGTCTACTTGTTGCAGACGGGGGAGAAGGCCCTGACCTGGTACACCTTGGGCGCCGAAGGCAAGGCCGGTCACGGCTCCCAGGTCAACGGTGACAACGCCATCGCCAAGCTCTCTCGCGCGCTCGTGGCCATAGACTCGGAGCCCTGGCCGCTGATCCTGACCGACACCGTGACCAAGCTGTTGCGGGGCACTGCGGAGATCTCCGGGTTGCCCTTTGATCCGGAGGATGAGGCAAGCATCAACGCGCTCGTCGACGCACTCGGGCCGGCGAAGGCCTACGTGGGCGCGACCTTGCGCACGGGCTGCAACCTCACCTCCGTCAACGGCGGCTACATGGCCAATGTCATTCCAGCCAGTGCCGAGGCGACGGTGGACGTGCGCGCGATCCCGGGCACCGAGGAGGCGGTGGCGCGCCGGATCGAGGAGCTGACGGACGGCCTCGAGGTTGGCTGGCTGTCGAGCGCCAACGGGTATGAGTCCACCACGGAGGGCGCATTCGTTGAGGCGATGACGGACGCGGTGTTGGCGAATGACCCGCACGCGCACGTGCTTCCCTACCTGCTTTCGGCGGGCACGGACAACAAGGCGCTCGGCTCACTCGGCATCGACGGCTACGGGTTTTCGCCGGTACGCCTGCCGGAGGGTTTCGACTTCCCGGCGATGTTTCACGGGGTGGACGAACGCGTTCCGGTGGACTCGCTCAGCTTCGGCGCGCAGATCCTACGCGACTTTATCGAGCGGATCTAAAGATCGCCGAAGCACCTGTAAAGATGGTCGAAGGGTACTAAAAATCGGCCGCGTAAGCTAGGCTTCAAGCATGGCTAACGAAACACAAGCGGCATTCGATCGGCTCATCTTTGCTCTTCAGGAGTTCAACGCGGCGGCGATCTCAGCGCGGGATTCGGAAGATCCTTCCGTCTTAGCGGCGGCGAATGCGCTTGCCGACGCCTATACGGTCTACGACGACGCGCTCTACACCCAGTACGGCGTGGAGACGCCGCTCGACACGTACGACTATGACGAGCACGACGAGGATTACGACGACGACCTCGACGACGATTTCGATGATCGTTTCGAGGACTATGACGATGATGATGACGACCTGGAGGAGTTCAACCTTCAGGACTGACCTTTAGATCTCGGAGATCGCCTGCGCGACCGGCCCGGGTAGCGGGTTAATCGGCAGGGATAGTACCTGCTCGAACTGGGCGTGCGTGCGCGCGCCGATGAGCGCCGTCGTCACCTGCGGCTGGTCAAGGAGCCAGGCGAGCGAGACGTCGGCCGGGGTGCGTCCCAACCCGTCGGCGGCCTTGGCGACGGCCTCGACGGTGCGGCGCGGCTTGTCGGTGAGGTAAGGGTCCACGGTGGCGGACAGGTGTTCGGTGGCCGCGCGCGAGGTCGCGGGGATCGTGTGGCGGTATTTTCCGGTGAGCACGCCGCCGGCGAGCGGGGCCTGCGCGATGATTCCCAGGTCGAACTCGCGTGCGACGGCGGTCAGCTCCCCGCCCGGCTGGCGATGTAGCACCGAGTACTCGGCCCCGACCGCGGCAAGCCGCGGCAGGCGCAGATCTGCCAGGTATTGCGCGGCGCGGGCCACCCGCCACGCGGGATGATTAGCCAGACCGATGTAGCGCACGGCGCCGGACCTGACCATCTGTGCCAGGCTTTCCAACTGCTCTTCGATTGCGACCCGTGGGTCGGGCGCCGCCACCTGCAGAATGTCCACGTAGGTGGTGCCCAGCTCGGTGAGGGTGGCGTTGAGCGAGGAGGCCAGGGCCGAGTGGCCGCCGTTAAACCGCACCCCGTCGTCGTGATAAAACTCTCCAGCGTGGGCGATAACGACCACGTCGGAGCGATCTACGCCGCCGTCGAAGATCGATCCGAGTACCTGCTGTGCGAGGCCGTCGCCGTAGACGGGGGAGACATCGATCGTGGTGCCGCCGTGGTCGAGGAGGGCCGCGACCATCTTGGTGGCGTCCTCGACGTCGGTGTCGCGCCCCCAGGTCAGAGTGCCCAGGCCGAGGCTACCCATGCGCAGGCCGCTGCCGCCCAAAAACGTGTGCTTCATATCCCTGAGCCTAACCTACGATCCGGCCCGAACTGGTTTAGGCTTGGGCGCGTGGGTATTTTCGAAGCCATCATTTTAGGAATTGTTCAAGGGCTGACCGAGTTCCTGCCGATCTCCTCCTCGGCGCACCTGCGCATCGTGGGCGAGCTCTTTCCCTCGCTGGGAGATCCCGGCGTCACCTTCACGGCGGTAACTCAGATCGGCACCGAACTGGCGGTCCTCATCTACTTCAGGAAGGATATCTGGCGCATCATCACGCGTTGGGCCACGTCGCTGCCCGGCCGGTGGAAGCGCACGCCGTCCACCGATCCGGACGCCCGGATGGGGTGGATCGTCATCCTTGGCTCGATCCCGATCGTCGTCCTTGGCCTGCTACTCGAGACCTGGATCGACACCACATTCAGAAACCTTTACATCACGGCGCTCATGCTCGCCACCTTTGCGGTGCTGCTCGGCCTGGCCGATCGCTACGGTCGACGCCGGCTTAGCCTTGACCAGATGAGCCTGCGCGACGGCATCACGCTCGGTTTCGCCCAGGCTATGGCGTTGGTGCCGGGCGTGTCGCGCTCGGGCGGAACGATCACGGTGGGCCTCGCGCTCGGATATACGCGCGTGGCAGCCGCCCGCATCTCCTTCTTCCTTGCTGTCCCGGCCGTCCTTGGCTCGGGCTTTTATCGGCTTTTCACCGACGACGGCACCGGCCCCCAGGCTGGCGCTATGCCCACATTCGCGGCCACCGTGACGGCCTTCGTGGTGGGCTATGCCGTGATCGTTGGCTTCCTCAAGCTCGTGTCCACGAAGAGCTACCTGCCCTTTGTCGTCTACCGCCTCCTGCTGGCCGGCACGCTGGTCTTCCTGCTCGGCGCGGGAATCATGAGCGCGTAAGGAGCATTATGCCTCTGCCTTCCGGGATCCTGTTTGACATGGACGGGACCCTCACCGATACCGAGAAGCTCTGGTTCCAGGCGGAGACCGAGGTTTTGGGCGAGCTGGGCCGGCCCTGGCGTGCCGGAGACGAGATGGCCATCATCGGCCTCAACCTCATCGACGCCGCCACCCACCTGACCACCTCGCTTGAGATCGACATGGATCCGGCCGCCCTCGGCTGGATGCTGACCGAGCGCGTGGCGAAGATCGGCCGCGAGCACGGGATGCCCTGGCGCCCGGGCGCCTACGAGCTCCTTGAGCTGGTGGCCCACCTGGGGATACCGAGCGCGCTTGTGACCGCCTCCCACATCGCCTTCGCCCAACTCGCCCTAGAACAGGCCCCGGCCGGTACTCTTCAGGTGGCCGTCACCGGCGATCAGGTCAAGGTTGGCAAGCCCGACCCCGAGCCCTACCTACTGGCGGCCGTAAGGCTCGGCGTTCCGCCCGACCGCACGCTCGCCTTCGAGGACTCCGTGCACGGCCTGACCTCGGCGCTCGCCGCCGGTTGCGTGACGGTGGGGGTGCCGCTGAAGGTGGATATCTCCGGCGTGGCGGGCGTGACCCTGATCGATTCGCTGGTCGACGCCGACGAGGCCTTCCTCCGCTCGGTCATGGCCGAGGTACGCCCGGTCTAGCTGACCTGGCCCTGTCCCACCTCGGCTGTGAGCAGATCTTTCGCCCCCTGCTCGCTCATGGGCGGAGCCTGGTTACCGAAGGCCGGACACATGCTTTGGAAGTGACACCAGTTGCACAGCGGGCCCTTCTTCGCCTCGAAACCATCCTCGAGCCGGGCACGGATGCCCGACCACAGCGTGTCCACCTCCATGGCCAGCGCATCCACGTCGGCCGGCACGGGATCGTAGGTGAGCACCCGGCCGTCCTTGAGGTAGATGAGCTGCGTGCGGGTGGGTAGCGTTCCCTCGGCATAGTAGAGGGCGGCGCAGTAGAAGCGCATCTGAAATATCGCCTCGGCCTGGAAGCGCGGGGAGGGCGACTTGCCAGTCTTGTAATCGACCACCCGGATCTGGCCGCTTGGCGCGCGGTCGATCCTGTCGATGATTCCGCGGATCGCCAGACCCGAGGGCAGGGTTGCGTTAACGAACTCCTCGCGCGCAAAGGGCTCAAGGAAGACGGGATTTTCCAGCTTGAAGTAGTTCGCGATGAGCGGGCGGGCGGAGCCCAACCACTCCTGTAGCTCCTGATCGGAGGCGAACAGATCCCTCGCCGCGGGCTCCTTATCTAGGTGCGTGGACCAGACCGGATCGAGCAGCGACTGGGCGCGTTCGGGCGTGCGCTCAAGCGCGGGCGAGTCGTACAGGTGCTCGAGGACCGCGTGGACGATCGTGCCGCGCAGTGCCTCCACCGACGGTGGCTCGGGGAGCTTATCGATCACCCGAAAGCGAAACTTGAGCGGGCATGAGGAGAAATCCTTGGCCCGGGAGGGAGAGATGGCAGCGTGACGTTTCATGCTTCCTACCGTAGCGACTGCCTCCGACATTTTTCCGTAAGATGAATCCAATGAGTACCTATCCACATCCGCTCGGCGCCGACCGCCGCCGTGGCCCGTTCCGCGCCGGCGAGCGCGTCCAGCTCACCGACACCAAGGGGCGCAAGTACACCACGCTCCTCACTTTCGACGGCTACTTCCAGTCCCAGCGCGGCAACTTCCGCCACCGCGAGCTGATCGGCAAGCCGGAGGGGACAGTCTTTGAAACTGAGACCGGTCACATTCTTCAGGCGTTGCGCCCGCTTGTCGCTGACTACGTGCTCTCCATGCCGCGCGGCGCCACCCCGGTCTACCCCAAGGACGCCGGGCAGATTATCCAGCAAGGCGACGTTTTCCCCGGCGCCCGCGTATTCGAGGCCGGGGTGGGGTCGGGGGCCCTCTCCCTATCTCTACTCGCCGCGATCGGCCCCGGGGGCCACCTGACCTCCTGCGAACGTCGCCACGAGTTCGCCCAGATTGCAAGGGCTAACGTGGAGTCCTGGTACGGGCCGGCCCTTCCTCCGTGGGATCTTGTGGTGGGCGAGGCCGGCGATGCTCTCAACGAGATGGGGGAGGAGGCGCTCGACCACGTGGTGCTCGACATGCTCGCCCCCTGGGAGATCATCGAGCCGGCGGCTCGCGCGCTACGCTCGGGCGGCGTCGTTATCGGCTACGTCACGACGACGACGCAGCTGTCCCGCTTCGTAGAAAAGCTGCGCGACAGTCAATGCTTCACCGAGCCGGACGCGTTCGAGACCATGCTTCGCACGTGGCACCTCGACGGGTTGGCGGTGCGCCCAAACCATTCGATGGTCGGCCACACCGGCTTCCTCGTCGTCGCGCGCAGGATCGCTCGCGGCTCGGTACCGCTGGTCCGCACGCGCCGTCCGGCGCCGGCCGCGCGCCCCGACCTTCCCGAATGGGAAAACTGGGATCCGGCGGACCTGCCGGAGCGCGCGATCTCAGACAAGAAGCTCCGCAAGGTCCGCCGCGATGTGGCGCACCGCGCGGACGTGGAGGTTTCCGGATACTCGCAGGCGGGGGACAATAGTGAGAAGATGCGCCGCGAGTTGGACGAGGAGGCGGCTCAGCGCAACCGCCAACGAGAGGGAGAAAAGTGAGCGAGCAGGGAGAAATCTTCGGGCTACAGACCGCGATCGCCTCGCTCGAAGAGAAGAACGATCGACTGGCCAACGCCCTGCAAAAATCGCGCAAGCGGATCCAGGAGCTCTCCGAGCAGGTGGAAAAGCTCTCCGCGCCCCCGGGCTCCACGGCGACCTTCCTCGGAGCCAATTTCGAGCGTCACGAGGTCACGGCTATGGTGAATGGGCGCAAGATGATCCTGGCGGCCTCCACTCTCGTCGAGCTCGGCCGGATCCGTCCGGGCCAGGAGCTGTTGCTGAACGAGGCGCTCGTCGTCGTCGGCGTCACCACCTACGACCGCACGGGTGAAATCGTCACCGTCAAGCTCGTCATCGATTCCTCGCGTGCCCTCGTCCAGGTGCACGCCGACGACGAGCGGGTGCTGCGCATCTCCGGGCGCCTCCAGGACCAGGGGGTCCAGGTGGGTGACACGGTGTTGGCCGACCTGCGTGGCGGATTTATCCTCGAGCACGTCGAGCGTCCCGACGTCGAGCACCTGCTCCTGGAGGAGGTGCCGAACGTCTCCTATGAGGACATCGGCGGCCTGGACGCGCAGATCGTCCAAATCAAGGACTCGGTGGAACTGCCCTTCGAGCAACCCGAGCTCTACCGCGAGCACGGGCTCAAGCCGCCCAAGGGAGTCCTGCTTTACGGCCCGCCCGGCACGGGCAAGACCCTCATCGCTCGCGCGGTGGCAACCTCGCTGGCGGAAAAGATCTCCCGGCGCGACGGGCAGGCGAGGTCGCGCTCCTACTTCCTTAACATCAAGGGCCCCCAGCTGCTGGACAAGTACGTGGGCGAAACTGAGCGCCAGATCCGCGAGATTTTCTCCCGGGCACGCGACCGGGCGGCGTCCGGAATCCCGGTGGTCATCTTTTTTGACGAGATGGAGGCGCTCTTCCGCACCCGCGGCTCGGGCATCTCTTCGGACGTGGAGACCACCGTGGTTCCGCAGCTGCTGGCGGAGATCGACGGCGTGGAGCAGCTGGACAACGTCATCGTCATCGGTGCATCCAATCGTGAGGACATGATCGACCCGGCGATCCTGCGCCCCGGCCGCCTCGACATCAAGATCCGCATCGAACGGCCCAACCAGCACGGCGCGTGGGATATCATCCTCAAGTACCTCACGCCCAACCTGCCCATCCACCCCGACGAAATCGCGGCCCACGGCAGCGCCGAGGCGGCGGTGCGGGCGATGGCGAGGGCCACCGTGGAGCGGCTCTTTACCCGGGATGCGGACAACGAGTTCGTGGAGGTCTCCTACGCGGACGGTACCGCCGAGGTGCTGTACGTGTCAGACTTCGTCTCGGGCGCGATGCTTGCCGCGATCGTGGATCGGGCAAAGAAGCTAGCCATCAAGGACCTGCTTGCCACGGGCGAGCGCGGGATTCGCACCTCCCACATGCTGACGGCGCTCGCCGAGGAGATGCACGAGAACGAGGACCTGACCCAAATGACCAACCCAGACGAGTGGGCGCGCATCCACGGGCGCGGCTCGGGCAAGCGGGTGACGTTCGTCAAGCCACTGGTGTCTCGGAAGGTCGCGGCTGAGCCAGCGCCGACGCCGCAGCGGCCGGTGAGGGAATGGGACGGCGTCGTCAGAGAGGGACTGATATGAGCGTAAGGCGAGGTATCGGACTCGAGACCGAGTTCGGGATCACGGATGCGGGTAACCCGCAGGCCAACCCCATCGTGTTATCCACCGAGGTGGTGGACACCTATGGCGGGCGCGGCAGCGCGTCCGGTGGGGCCGGCGCGATCCGGTGGGACTACCATGGGGAGGACCCGCTCAACGACGCACGCGGCTACCGGCTCGACCGTGCCGCGGCGCATCCCTCGCTCCTGACCGACGACCCGTCGGCCCCCGCACCCTCGGGTGATGCGCTCGAGCGGGTGGCTCGCCCGTCGGAGGCGGAGTTAGCCCTGCCCCATGCTGCCAACGCAGTACTGACCAACGGCGCGCGCCTCTACGTCGACCACGCCCACCCCGAATACTCGGCCCCCGAGGTGGCCAACCCGCGCGAGGCGATCCTGTGGGATCGGGCCGGGGAATTCATCGCGGCCGAGGCCATGGACCTGCTGGGGGAGGCGGGTCGCCCCCTCGTCATCTACAAGAACAACGTGGACGGCAAGGGCGCCGCTTACGGCACGCACGAGAACTACGCGGTGGATCGGGCCCTCGATTTTTCGGACATCATCCGCTACATGACCCCGTTCTTCGTGACGCGCCCGATCCTGTGCGGGGCAGGACGCCTGGGGTTGGGGCAGAAGTCTCAACACCCCGGCTTCCAGATTTCGCAACGCGCGGACTACGTGGAGAACGACGCCGGGCTGGAGACCACCTTCAACCGTCCGATCATCAATACCCGCGACGAGCCGCACGCGGATGCCGCCCGCTACCGGCGCCTGCACGTGATCGGCGGGGACGCGAACCAGTTCGACGTGTCCAATCTGCTCAAGGTTGGCACCACCTCGCTCGTGCTGTGGATGCTTGAGCAGGAGGCGCTTCCCCTCGGTTTGGACTCGGCGATGCTGCTCTCGCCCGTGCGTGCCACGTGGGAGGTCTCCCACGATCCGAGCCTGACTCGGCGCATCGACATGCAGGACGGTTCGTCTCGCACCGCGATTGAGATTCAGCAGATCTACCTCGACGCCGTGCGCGAGGCTCTCGATGAGCACGGCGAGGCGGACTTTGACACCCGGGAGGTCCTCGCCACCTGGCAGGAGGTCCTCGACCTCTTGCGCGCCGACATTTTCGCCGCCTCGGGCAAGGTGGAGTGGGTGGCCAAGTATCAGATGCTTGAATCGATGCGCCGGCGTACCGGCGGCTCCTGGGACAACGACAAGCTGCGGGCCTTCGACCTGCAGTGGCACGACCTTCGCCCCGAGCGCTCCATCGTCAACCGGCTCGACCACGCCGGACGAATCGAACGTCTCTTCCAGCCTGAGCAGGTGATGTGGGCGGTACGCCACGCACCCGAGTCCACCCGCGCCTACCTGCGCGGCGGGCTCATTCGCCGGTTCCCGGATCGGGTGGCTGCGGCCGGCTGGGATGGGGTGACGCTGGATGTGCCTGGCTACGATTCGCTGGTGCGCATCCCGCTCATGCACCCGGAGCGGGCCACCCGCGACCTCGTGGGTGAGATCCTCGAGGGTGCCGATTCGGTTGAGGATTTCCTCGTGAGGCTGACCACGGCCTGAGCCGCGCGCGTCGTCCTAGAATGAGTCTGGAAAGGAAACTATGTCTGAACAACAGTTTATGCAGCCCCGCCGCCGCGAGGAGGACGAGGCCCAGGAGCTGCCCGAGGTGAGTGTGCCCGCGGCGGACTTCGACGTCGACGACCTGCTCGACGACATCGACTCCATCCTGGAGGAGAACGCCACGGGCTTCGTGCAGGGCTTCGTGCAAAAGGGTGGCCAGTGAAGCCTCGCCGGATCATGGGCATCGAGACCGAGTACGGCCTGCTGTATGCCTCCACCACCACGGGCGAGCCGCTCCTTGATGCCGAGGAGACCGCCCACCACCTCTTCGACCCGCTGCTGCATCGGGCCCGCTCCACGAACGCGTTCCTGCCCAATGGCGCCCGCCTCTATCTCGACGTCGGCGCGCATCCGGAGTACGCCACCGCCGAGTGTGACCAGCTTGCCGACTTGTTGGCCAACGACCGCGCAGGCGACGCGCTGTATGCCCAGATGGCGGCCGAGGCGGACCTCAAGCTTGAGGGCGGGCGGATCCACCTGTTTAAGAACAACCTCGACTCCTACGGCAACTCCTTCGGTTGCCACGAGAACTACCTCGTGCGGCGTCGGCGCGACTTCCGCCAGCGTATCGACAGCCTCATCCCATACTTCGTCACCCGCCAGATCATGGTCGGCGCCGGATACCTGCACGTGGGGCCGGAGGGCGCGAGCTACCGTATCTCCCAGCGCGCAGACAAGATGAACGACGCCGTCTCTGCCGCCACCACCCGCTCCCGTCCGATGATTAATACCCGCGACGAGCCGCATGGGGACGCCGAACTCTACCGGCGCCTGCACGTGATCGTGGGGGATTCGAACATGTCCGACTCCACCTGCGCGCTCAAGATGGGCGCCACGGAGGCGGTCCTCGACGCGGTGGAAGACGGGTTGCGCCTGCCTGACCGCGCGCTTGCCGACCCGGTCCGCTCGATTCGAGAGGTCAGCGCTGACACCTCGTGCCGGGCGGTGCTTGAGCTGGCCGATGGCACGACGATGCGGGCGATCGACATCCAGCGCGAGGTGCATGACCTCGTGCGCACCCACTTCGAGGACAACGGTTGGTTCCCCCTCGATCCGCTACGCTCCTACGTTTTCGACCTGTGGGGCCGCACGCTCGACGCTCTTGAGCGAGGCGAGCACGAGGCGCTCGCCAGCGAGATCGACTGGATTGCCAAGCGCAAACTGCTGGCGCGCCTCGCGCAACGGCTGGGTACCGGGCTCGACGACGCGCGGGTTCAGCGCCTCGATCTGGCCTGGCACGACATCACCGGAGCGGGGCTACGTACAAGGTTGGAGGCCGGCGGCGGGCTGAAGAAGCTCGTGTCCGATGAGGCGATCGTCGAGGCGATGGGCATTCCGCCGCAGACGACCAGGGCCAAGGTACGCGGCGACTTCGTTGCGCTGGCGATGGAGCACCGGCGCGACTACATGGTCGACTGGATGAACATCCGCTTGCTCGAGGACGTGGGCGCCCGTCAGGTTCTGCTCAAGGATCCGTTCAGCGCGGTCAGTGCCGAGGTCGAGGAGCTGATGGAGCTCATCGGTGAGTAGGCGGCGCCGAGTCGGGCTGGCGATCTTCACCGTCGTCTTGGGGCTCATGATCGGATTCGCGATCGCGAGTGCCCAGCACCGGATCACCGCATCGAGGGATCCTCTCTCTGTTGAGGTGGGCGGTAGCTTCGGTGCCTCCGTCGCCGTGGCCGTGACGGGCAAGGCGGACTTCGAGTTGGATGACGGCCTGGCCGAGATGACGACTACGCTCGAGATCGCCGGCGCGGGCCGCAAGATCGAGGAGGGCCGCCAGGTTCTGGCTCGGGTCAGCACCTTCTATCTTCGCCAGGACGGGCTGGTCGCGCAGACCGGCTCGCGCTATTACACCGGCTCTGCCGGCGCGGACACACTCGGATACTACGCAGATTCGGTCATCGGCCAGAGCGAGGGTAGTCGCATCGTGCTCCTTGAGCCCGAGACGCGACGTTCCGGCATCATCTCCGTCATCGATGTCCTGCCCACCGTTCTGCCCGGCGAGCCCTCCGACCTCGAAGCGGGAGGCGGCCTGCCCGGCGTCAGTACGGACGGGGCCGGTCGCCCCGTCGTCGTCGGCCCTGGCGGAGAGGCGGCATCCCTGCGCGAAGCGACGATGATTCAGGGCGGCGGAGCGCAGGTCGAGGCGGGGGACACGATCGTCGTCAACTACCTGCTGGTCGCGCCCGACGGCAGCGTCACGGAGAACACGTGGGAGGCGCCGGCTCCCGTGGTCGTGACCGTCAACGACGTCTTCGATGGGCTTCGCGCCGGCCTCGAGGATGCCCGAGTGGGCTCGCGCCTCGTGCTGGCGATCCCCGCGGGGATGGCGCAAGGGGATACGGACGTGGGCATCATTATCGACGTGCTGGCCAAGATCAACGAAGAATGACGTCGTTGCGCCGGTGCGAGGGGAACTCCTTGAGTAACGCCTCCTCCTGGTGCGCCCACACCTCCCAGTGCTCCGACCAGTCGTAGGGGTCGCGGGTGCGCACCCGCTCCCGACGCACCGAGGCGGGGGCCTCCAGCCACACCGTGAGATCCAGATACTCGCGCACCTGTGCGGAGGTCGATCCGCAGCCGACGATGAGCACGACGTCGGCCTCGCCCGTGCCGGGGATTCTCACGGTCTCGCCCCAGGATGACGTATGCCAGTCCCAGGGGCGGGCGTGCGCGTGGCCGCGCCTGCGTAGATCCCGCGCCAGCGCGCCAACCTTGCCGATGTCGGCGAGGAGAGCATCCCAGCCTCCAATGAAGAGCTCCACCTCCACGATCTCTACGCGTCGCTCGACCAGCTCGGCGCCGAGCGCGTGGGCGAGGGTCGACTTGCCTGAGCCAGAGCGGCCGTCGATCCCGACCAGGTATCGTCCGGAGCCGATCGAACCGACGAGGAGTCGGGCGTGGGCGATGTTCGCTAGGTGGTCCTTCACGGCTCACATCCTAAATCGCGCTACGATGGACGGGCAACGAAAGGAGTGGCATGGGCGTAGCAATCAGGGTCATTCCGTGCCTGGACGTCTCGCATGGTCGCGTGGTCAAGGGCGTCAATTTTGAGAACTTGAAGGATGCCGGGGATCCGGTTGAGCTGGCGAGTCGCTACAGCCAGATGGGCGCCGACGAGGTCACTTTCCTCGACGTCTCAGCCTCGGTCGAAGAGCGCGGGACGATGATCGACGTCGTGAAGAAGACGGCCGCCGAGGTCTTCGTGCCGTTGACGGTCGGCGGCGGCGTGCGATCCGTGCAAGACGTGCGCGCGTTGCTTGAGGCCGGCGCAGACAAGGTGGGGATCAACACCGCCGCGCTCGCCCGCCCCGAGCTCCTGTCCGAGGTGGCGAGCCAGTTCGGCAACCAGGTCATCACCCTCTCCGTGGACGCGCGGCGCGCGGTCGCAATGCCCTCCGGCTTCGAGGTCACCACCCATGGCGGCACGCGCAGCGCCGGGGTCGACGCCGTGGAGTGGGCCGTGCGCACCGCGCAGCTCGGCGCGGGGGAGATCCTGCTCAACTCCATGGACGCGGACGGGACTACCGACGGTTTTGACCTGGAGCTCATCGAGAAGGTGCGCGGCGCCGTCGCCGTGCCGCTCATCGCCTCCGGCGGGGCCGGCACCGCACAGCACTTCGTCGACGCCGTCAAGGCTGGCGCCGACGCGGTCCTCGCCGCCTCCGTGTTCCACTTTGCCACCCTGACCATCCGCGAGGTCAAGGAGGCACTCGCCGCAGCAGGCATTGAGGTACGCCTGTGAACGAACGCGTGAAGTTTGACGATAAGGGCCTGGTGCCGGCGATCATCCAAGAGGAGGGCACGGGGGAGGTCCTCATGCTCGGCTACATGGACGACCTCGCTCTCGAGCGAACTCTGACCACCGGGCGGGTCTGGTTTTGGTCGCGCTCCCGTCAGGAATACTGGCGCAAGGGTGATACCTCCGGGGCGATCCAGTTGGTCAAGAGCGTCGCGGTGGACTGCGACGGCGACACGGTCCTGGTCCGTGTCCACCAGCGTGGGGCGGCCTGCCACACGGGTGAGCGCAGCTGCTTCCTTGCCGGGGGAGAGTTACCCGTGACGATCCCCGACCACGTCGAGGGCCAGTGAGACTCCCTTTTCGTGACCGGCCTCAACGCCGGTAGAGTGGAGGCAAGGGAAGGATGAACCATGACTGTGCTCGATGACATTATCGCTGGTGTGCGCATCGACCTCGCCAAACGCGAGGCTGCCGTCAGCCTCGACGAGCTGAAGGAACGCGCCGCGAAGGTGCCCAGCCCACGCAACGCGATGAGCGCGCTCAAGCCCAACGATCACCACAGCGTGCAGGTCATCGCGGAGGTCAAGCGCAAGTCGCCGTCCAAGGGCGCGCTGGCCGACATCCCGGACCCGGCCTATCTCGCCGGCCTGTACGAGGAGGGCGGTGCGGCCGTGATCTCGGTGCTGACCGAGGAGCGCCGCTTCAACGGCACGCTGGCGGACCTGGACGCGGTGCGCGCTCGGGTTGAAATTCCGGTGCTGCGTAAGGACTTTATCGTCACGCCATACCAGGTGTGGGAGGCGCGCGCCCACGGCGCCGACCTGGCGCTTATCATCGTGGCGGCGCTGGAGGACACGGTGCTGACCTCGCTCATCGAGCGCGTCCACTCCCTTGGAATGACGGCGCTCGTCGAAGCGCATAGCCGCACCGAGGCGCTGCGCGCGCTCGATGCCGGGGCGCAAGTGATCGGCATCAACGCCCGCAACCTCAAGACCCTCAAGGTTGACATGCACACCTTCGACGAGGTGGTCGACGTCGTCCCCGATTCGGTGATCCGCGTGGCAGAGTCCGGTGTTGCCTCCGCCCAGGACATGCTCAACTATGCCCGTTCCGGAGCCGACGCGGTACTGATGGGCGAGGTGCTCGTGACGAACGGGAATCCGCGCCAGACGGTACGGGACATGGTGGCCGCCGGCCAACACCCCTCTCTATATTCGATCTAAGAGGACAGAAATGCGACTAGCTCAGGTACAGGGACCCTATTTTGACGAGTTCGGGGGCCGCTTCATCCCCGAGGCGCTTGTGAAAGCGCTTTCCGAGCTGGAGCAGGCGTGGTTGGCCCTGCGGCAGGACCCGGACTTCAACGCCGAGCTCGACCACCTACACCGCACCTACTCGGGCAGACCCTCCATCATCACGGAGGCACCCCGCTTCGGCGCGCAATACTGTGGGGGCGCCCGAATCATTTTGAAGCGCGAGGACCTCAACCACACGGGTAGCCACAAGATCAACAATGTGCTCGGCCAGGCCCTCCTCACTCGCACGCTCGGCAAGAAGCGCGTGATCGCGGAGACCGGAGCGGGCCAGCACGGGGTGGCTACCGCGACTGCGGCCGCGCTCCTCGGGTTGGAATGCACGGTGTACATGGGGGCCAAGGACGCCCGACGCCAGGCTCTCAATGTGGCCCGCATGGAGCTACTGGGCGCGAAGGTCGTGGCAGTGGACAACGGCTCGAAGACGCTCAAGGACGCGATTAACGAAGCCTTCCGCGATTGGGTGACGAACATCGATTCCACCAACTACATCTTCGGTACGGCCGCCGGGCCGCACCCGTTCCCAACCCTCGTGCGCGATCTGCAAAAGATCATCGGAGAGGAGGCCCGCGCCCAGATCCTGGAGCTGACGGGCGAACTGCCCGACGCCGTCGTGGCGTGCGTGGGCGGCGGATCGAACGCGATCGGCATGTTTAACGCCTTCCTCGACGACCCCACGGTTCGCCTGGTCGGCGGCGAGGCCGGCGGCGAGGGCGTTGCCACCGGGCGACACGCGGCGTCCATCACCCAGGGCGACGTCGGCGTGCTACACGGCTCGAAGACGTACGTGCTTCAGGATGAGGACGGCCAGACGATCGAGTCCACCTCGATCTCGGCGGGCCTGGACTACCCCGGAGTCGGCCCTGAGCACGCCTGGCTCGCGCGCAGCGGCCGCGCCGAGTACTGGCCCATCAACGACGACGAGGCGATGGAGGCCTTCCGGGCGCTGTCGCGTACCGAGGGCATCATCCCGGCCATCGAATCCGCCCACGCCCTCGCCGTCGCGATGAAGCTCGGCAAGGAAGCGGCCGCGAAGGGCGAGAAGATCACGATCGCCGTCTCGCTCTCCGGGCGCGGCGATAAGGACATGGAGACGGCAATGACGTATTTCGACCTGGCCAAGGAGAACGCATGATGTACGCGGCAGACAAGATCGACCAGGCTCGGGCGGCGGGCCACGCCGCATTCATCGCCTACCTGTCAGCGGGATACCCGGACGTGGACCTCTCCATCGAGGCGGCGCGGGCCGTCGTCGATGCGGGTGCGGACGTCATTGAGGTGGGCTTTCCCTATTCGGATCCGACCATGGACGGGCCGATTATCCAGGAGTCGGGCACGAAGGCGCTCGAGCGCGGTCTGCGGCGCTCGGACGTGTTCAAGATGGTCGAGGCCGTCGCGGAGTCGGGCGCGGCCGCCCTCGTCATGTCCTACTACAACCCGATCTTCCGCTACGGCGTGGACAACTTCGCCCGCGACCTCGCCAACGCCGGCGGCGCCGGCCTGATCATCCCCGACATCATCGTCGAGGAGAGCGGGGAGTGGATCGAGGCCTCGAACAAGTATGACCTGGAGCGCATCTTCCTCGTTGCGCCCTCGTGTACCGACGAACGGCTACGGATTAATGCCCAGGCCGCGCGCGGCTTCGTCTACGCCGCCTCGCGCATGGGTGTGACCGGCCTGCGTGCCACGCTCTCCTCCGACGCGGAGTCGCTGGTGGCACGTACGCGCGCGGCGGGTGCCAAGAACGTCTGTGTCGGCATCGGGGTCTCCACCCACGACCAGGCGGTTGAGGTGGCCCAGTTCGCCGACGGCGTCATCGTTGGTTCGGCCATCATCCGCGCGTTGCTAGAGAACGAGGGCGACCGCGAGGCGAGCCTGCGCCGCGTGCGTGAGGTCGCGACGGACATCGCCATCGGCGCCCATACCCCGAGGGAGAAGTAGTGCTCACCGCCATTCCGTCACCGTCTATCAACGTGATCCCGCTCGGCCCGGTGTCCATCCACTTCTACGCCCTCGCCATCCTGGCCGGTATCCTTGCGGCCTGGAAGATCGGCGATCGGCGTTACGTGCGCTGGGGCGGCCCAGAGGATGTTTCCATCGACGTGGCGGTGTGGATGGTGCTGTTTGGCATCGTGGGCGCCCGGATCTACCACGTCATCACCACCCCGGACCCGTACTGGGGACCGAACGGCGACCCCCTCAAGGCCCTGCGGATCTGGGAGGGCGGTCTCGGCATCTGGGGTGGCATTGCCGCGGGGGCGGTCGGCGGTTTCATTGCGCTTCACCGGCGCGGTCTGCGTTTTGCGCCTTTCGCCGACGCCGTAGCGCCGGGCGTCCTCATCGCCCAGGCGGTCGGCCGCTTTGGCAACTACTTTAACCAGGAACTCTTCGGCGGCCCGACGGATCTACCGTGGGGACTGAGGATCGACGATGCCCACCTGCCCGCCGGCTACCCCTCGGGCACGCTCTTCCACCCCACTTTCCTCTATGAGGCGATCTGGTGCGTGGCTATGGCCGGGATCCTGCTTGCCCTGGAGAAGAAGTTCCGTTTCAAGGGTGGGCAGACCACGCTCATGTACGTCATCCTCTACGTGCTGGGCCGGGTTTGGATTGAGAACATGAGGATCGACACGGCCCAGATCGTCTGGGGGCTGCGGCTGAACGTGTGGACCTCGCTCATCGTGCTCGTGGCGGCGGTCCTCATCTTCCTCGTGTTGACCAAGCTACGCCGAAGCAATCCCGGGCTTGGCGAGGTCTATCTTCCGGGTAAGGATCCCGAAGCCGCGGACGGCGTCGTCGTTCCAGCTGCCGAACACGCTGAGAGCGAGGAAGGCGATCCGGCCCAAGCGCCGACGAACGAGTAACCTGACACGATGAGTCATGGGTCTTCGAAGCTGGCCTTCATCGGGTAGGATGGGGGTCATGCGCAGAGCGAAGATTGTATGTACGCTAGGTCCGGCCACCGACACCAAGGAACGAATCGTCGAACTTGTCAAGGCGGGCATGAACGTTGCCCGCATTAACGCCTCTCACGGCTCGCATGCTGAGCATGAGCAGCGCATTGACATGGTGCGCGAGGCGGCTGAAGAGCTCGGGCAGGCGGTGGCGATCCTCGTCGACCTCCAGGGGCCGAAGATCCGCCTCGGCACCTTCGAGTCCGGCCCGGTCCTCCTCGAGCAGGGCGACATCTTCACGATCACCACGGAGGATGTGCCGGGTGACAAGGACCTGGTCTCCACCACGTTCAAGGGTCTTCCTGGCGACTGCAGCCCGGGGGACCTGATCCTCATCGATGACGGCAAGGTGCAGGTTCGCGTCCTGTCCGTTGACGGCCCGGAGGTCAAGACCGAGGTCATCATCGGCGGAACTGTCTCGAACAACAAGGGCGTTAACCTCCCCGGCGTTGCGGTATCCGTGCCGGCCCTGTCGGAGAAGGACAAGGTCGACCTCGAGTGGGCGCTCAATTATGGCGCCGACATCTGCGCGCTGTCCTTCGTGCGCACGGCGGAGGACGTCAAGGACGTCCACGCGATCATGGACATGGTCGGCCGCCGCATCCCGGTCATCGCAAAGATCGAGAAGCCGCAGGCTGTCACCGCCCTGAACGAGATCGTCTCCGCGTTTGACGGCATCATGGTTGCCCGCGGCGACCTCGGCGTCGAGCTCCCGCTCCAGCAGGTGCCGATCGTGCAGAAGCGTGCCATCTCCATCGCGCGCCGCGAGGCCAAGCCGGTGATTGTTGCCACCCAGGTGCTCGAGTCGATGATCACTTCGCCCACGCCGACGCGCGCCGAGACCTCCGACTGCGCGAATGCCATCCTCGACGGTGCGGACGCGGTCATGCTTTCGGGCGAGACCTCGGTGGGCAAGTACCCGATCGCGTGCGTGCAGACGATGGCCTCGATCATCCAGTACACCGAGGAACACGGGCTGGAGTCGATCCCGAAGATCGGTAACCTTCACCGCACCCGCAACGGTGTTATCACCCGTTCGGCGATGGATATCGGGGAGGCCCTGGGCGTGAAGTACCTGGCGGTGTTCACCTCCTCGGGCCAGACGGCTCGGCGTATGGCCCGACTGCGTGCGCGTATCCCGCTGCTGGTCTTCACGCCGAGCAACGACATCCGCCAGCAGCTCGCCCTGACATGGGGAACGCAGACGATCATCGTGCCCGAGGTGGAGGACACCGACCACATGATCGAGCAGGTCGATCATGCCCTGCGTGATCGTGGTTTTGCCGTGGACGGCGACCGCGTCGTCGTCGTGTCAGGCATGCCTGCGGGCAAGGTCGGATCGACCAACACGATCCGCGTCCACAAGATGGGCGAGACATTCTCTTCGGTGATGTGACGAATGTCCTCGTATTACGAGGATGAAGCGGCCTTGCTGTAAGGTGGGGTCGGAGCTCCTGTGGTGGAATTGGCAGACACACTGCACTCAAAATGCAGCGCTGAAAGGCGTGCGGGTTCGAGTCCCGCCGGGAGCACTTGATGGTTAACGCTCTTACTGTGGCATGCCACCGAATATGCGTGAGCCACGGGTAGCGGGAAGAGAATGGAGGAAGCCGTGAGTGAGGAAGTAGCGGGAAGCCGGGTGGAGAAGATCAAGGCAGATACCGATCCGGCAACCGTCAGGGTGCTCGTGGTCGAGGATGAGACCCTCATTCGCCTGGACATCGTGGAGACGCTCCAGGATGCGGGCTATACCGTGGTTGCCGAGGGCGCTTCGGGTGAGGAGGCGGTGGAGCTCGCCGCTGAGCACAACCCGGATCTTATCGTCATGGACGTGAAGATGCCGGTCATGGACGGGCTGACGGCGGCCGAGAAGATCCTCTCCGAGCAGCAGGTGGCGATCGTCATGCTTACCGCCTTCTCTCAGCGTGAGCTTGTCGAGCGTGCGCGGGACGCGGGCGCGATGGCCTACGTGGTCAAGCCCTTCACCCCGGAGCACCTGATCCCGGCGGTCGAGATCGCGATTTCGCGCTCGCAGGAGATCGCCTCGCTGGAGAGCGAAGTGTCTTCGCTGACCGAGAAGTTCGAGACCCGTAAGCGCGTGGATCAGGCGAAGGGCCTGCTTCAGGAGAAGATGGGCCTGACGGAGCCGGAGGCTTTCCGCTGGATCCAGAAGACGTCGATGGATCGGCGCCTGACGATGCGCGAGGTGGCGGACGCCGTCGTCGAGCAGGTGGGCGAGAAGTAGCTTAGGCGCGAACGAAGACGCAGGTCAGCCGCCCGGCGGCGGTCACCTGGCCGTTTTCGTCGGTGACGATCACCGAGGAAATGACGGAGGATCGCGTCACCTTGATGAGGCTCGCGCTCGCCCGGACCAGCGCGGTTGCGTTGGCCGCCACGTGGGAGACAGAAAGCTCGGTGCCCACGGCGACCTTGCCTTCGGGGGCGTTCGCGAACGCGAGGAGCGAGCCGGCGTGCTCGACCAGCACCCCGTTGATTCCTCCATGCACGACGCCGTAGGGCTGGTGTGCGCGGTCTGTGGGCATGGAGACGGTGCAGGTTTCGGGCGTGTTGACTTCGACGGTGATGTCAAGGGTCTTGTCGAGTGTGGTCATGGATTCAGCGTAGCAACGTCCGGCGCGGGGACGGAACTGGCGTGTTTGTCGGCGGGGCACGATAGGCTGGTGGGGTGACTCAAGAAACTCTGCTTTTGCTCGACGGCCACTCTCTGGCCTTCCGCTCGTTCTTCGCCCTACCCGCCGATTCCTTTGTCACGGCTCAGGGCCAGTACACGAACGCTGTACACGGTTTTACATCCACCTTGCTCAAGCTCGTGGCCGACTATCAGCCCAGCCACGTGGCCGTTGCCTTTGATTTGCCTGGCGGCACGTTCCGCACGCGCCAGTATGCGGATTACAAGGGTGGGCGTGCGGCCACGCCGGAGGAGTTCAAGGGCCAGATCTCGGTTATTCAGCAGGTGTTGGACGTGCTCGGGATGGCCTGGCTGACGGTGGAGGATTACGAGGCGGACGACATCGTGGCAACGCTCGCCACGCGCGGCGAGGAACGCGGGATGAAGGTCTACATCTCCTCCGGCGATAAGGATACGTACCAGCTGGTGGATGAGGCTATCACGCTGATCTACCCGATGCCGCGATCCCAGATGGCGGTGCTCGACCCGGCCGGTATCGAGGCGAAGGCGGGCGTGAAGCCGGAGCTGTACTCGGATCTGGCGGCTCTCGTGGGCGAGGGCGCGGACAACATCCCGGGTGTGCCCCTGTGGGGTCCGAAGACAGCGGCGAAGTGGCTCAATCACTACGGTAGTTTGGACAACCTGCTCGAGCACGCAGACGAGGTAGGCGGAAAGACGGGTGCGAACCTGCGCGACCATATGGAGATGGTGCGCCGTAACCGCGCGCTCAACACCCTAGTGTGCGACCTTCCGATCGTGGAGGACCTTGACGAGCTGCGCCCGGCGGGCGTCGCCCGGGAGGAAATGCACGAGCTATTTGACACCCTCGACTTCACCCGACTTCGTGAACGGGTGCTACGTGAGTTGCCGATGCGCGGCGGTGAGCGGGCCGAGGCGGCTGAACCAGCGGTGGAGGCCACGCTTGTGCCAGCGGGTAGCGTGTCGTTCGCGGAGTTCCTCGCCAGTCACGAGGGCCCGTGGGGGATTGAGGTTGACGGGGATCGGCGTGCGATGCGCGGAGACGTGGTGGGCTTCGCCGTGGCCTGCGCGGATCACTATGTCTATTACGGCGAGCGCGCCGGGCTGGACGTTACCGACGAGCGGGCGCTCGTGGCTTTCCTTGAAGACGGCGACCAGCCCAAGGTCGGGCACGGCACGAAGGGGCTCGCCCACGCCTGGAAGGGCGTGGGGGTGAGTCTTGCCGGCGTCGTTGGGGACACGGAGATTGGGGCTTACCTGCTCCACCCAGACCAGCGCACCTACGACCTGGCCGATCTGGCCCAACGTTACCTCGATCAGGACATCTCCGCGGGCGGGGACGACACGCTGGGCATCGGAGCGGACGGCGCGATCATCCGCTCCGCAACGGCCCAGCGTGCCGGCGTGCTCCTGGACCTGCAGGAGGCCTTCGCTGGCGAGCTGAGCAAGGCTGATCCGGCTGGGGCGCTTGTCGAGCTTGAACTGTCGGTGGCGAAGGTGCTTTTCGAAATGGAAAGTGTCGGCATCGCGGTGGATGAAGATCTACTGGAGTCCCTTTACCACGCTTTCAACACGCGCGTGGAGGATGCGGCGCGCAAGGCGCACGAGGCAATCGACGACTACTCGGTTAACCTCTCAAGTCCGAAGCAGCTACAGGAGGTCCTCTTTGAGCGTATGAAGTTGCCCGTGACGAAGAAGACGAAGTCGGGGTACACCACGAACGCGGATGCTCTCGCCGAGCTGCTGGCCAAGATTGCCTACCGGGAGGACGACGTTGCGGTGGCGGCACAGGAGTTCCTCGCCGGGCTCCTCGAGCATCGCGACGCGCTCAAGCTCCGCCAGTCGGTGGAGGGGCTGCAGCGCTCCGTTATTTCCGGGCGGATCCATACCACGTACCAGCAGACGGTGGCGGCAACGGGCCGCCTGTCCTCAACGGACCCGAACCTGCAAAACATCCACGCCCGCACGGAGGAGGGCCGCCAAATCCGGGGCGTGTTTGTTCCGGGGCAGGGGTATGACTACCTGATGACGGCCGACTACTCCCAGATCGAGATGCGCCTCATGGCCCACCTTTCCGGGGACGCGGATCTGATCGAAGCCTTCCGCCGGGGCGCGGACCTTCACAGCTTCGTCGCATCCCGCGTGTTCGGAGTGGCGCAGGAGGCGGTCACGAGCGAGCAGCGTTCGAAGATTAAGGCGATGAGCTACGGGCTCGCCTACGGTCTGTCCTCCTACGGGCTCTCCCAGCAGCTCCACATCACGGTGGGGGAGGCCGAGGCGCTCATGAAGGACTACGACGCCCGCTTCGGCAAGGTACGCCAGTATCTGAGCGCGGTTGTCGATCAGGCGCGCAAGGATGGCTACACCTCGACGATCTGGGGGCGGCGTCGGTACCTGCCGGGGCTTGACAGCCCCAACCGCCAGCTACGCGAGGCAGCCGAGCGCATGGCCCTCAATGCCCCGATCCAGGGTTCGGCGGCGGACATCATCAAATTCGCGATGGTCGCCGTCCACGATTCCCTCACGAAAGCCGGTCTCGCCTCGCGCGTCCTGCTTCAGGTTCACGACGAACTCGTGCTTGAGGTGAAGGCCGAGGAGGCCGAGAGTGTGGAGCGGATCGTGCGCGAGGAAATGGAAAAAGCGGCGCAACTGTCGGTGCCGTTGTCCGTGAGCGTGGGGGTCGGGCGTAACTGGCGCGACGCGGCTCACTGATCCTGTGGGCAATTCGGCATTTGGGTGCGCTTGTCCGCTTGAATCGCGGCTGTTTCTCCCCGTAAACTTGGCAGGTGGTGCCATCCGGCACCATGTCCGTAACAGTAGAATTATTTCGGAGTCACCAACTCTATGACAACTAACAACCAGACCTCCACTGAGGTCGCGATCAACGACATCGGCACTGAAGAAGATCTCATTGCCGCTGTCGACGAAACCATCAAGTACTTTAACGACGGCGACATCGTTGAAGGAACCGTAGTCAAGGTCGACCGCGACGAGGTGCTGCTCGACATCGGCTACAAGACCGAGGGTGTTATCCCCTCCAAGGAACTTTCCATCAAGCACGACATCGATCCCGATGATGTTGTCGAAGTTGGTGACCAGATCGAGGCCCTCGTTCTCCAGAAGGAGGACAAGGAGGGTCGGCTTCTCCTGTCGAAGAAGCGTGCGCAGTACGAGCGGGCGTGGGACAAGATCGAGGAGATCAAGGAAGCGGACGGCGTCGTGACCGGTACGGTCATTGAAGTCGTCAAGGGCGGCCTCATCCTCGACATCGGCCTGCGCGGCTTCCTCCCGGCTTCCCTGGTCGAGATGCGCCGCGTGCGCGACCTGCAGCCCTACATCGGCCGTGAGCTGCAGGCCAAGATCATCGAGCTGGATAAGAACCGTAACAACGTCGTTCTTTCCCGCCGCTCCTGGCTCGAGCAGAGCCAGTCGGAGATCCGCGCTCACTTCCTCGATACCCTGCAGAAGGGCCAGGTCCGTGAGGGCGTCGTCTCCTCGATCGTCAACTTCGGCGCCTTCGTCGACTTGGGCGGCGTGGACGGCCTCGTGCACGTCTCCGAGCTGTCTTGGAAGCACATCGACCACCCGTCCGAGGTTGTCGAGGTTGGCATGCCCGTCACCGTCGAGGTGCTGGATGTGGACATGGATCGCGAGCGCGTCTCGCTGTCGCTCAAGGCTACCCAGGAAGATCCGTGGCAGACCTTCGCCCGCACCCACCACATCGGTCAGGTTGTGCCGGGCCGCGTGACCAAGCTGGTTCCGTTTGGTGCGTTCGTCCGCGTCGAGGACGGAATCGAAGGCCTGGTTCACATCTCCGAGCTGGCTCAGCGCCACATCGACCTGCCCGATCAGGTGGCCAAGGTCGGCGACGAGGTCTTCGTCAAAGTCATCGATATCGACCTCGAGCGTCGCCGCATCTCCCTGTCGCTCAAGCAGGCCAATGAGGGCGTCGATCCGCACTCGGAGGACTTCGACCCGTCGCTGTACGGCATGACCGCCGAGTACGACGAGGATGGCAACTACAAGTACCCCGAGGGCTTCGACCCGGAGGCGAACGAGTGGCTTGAGGGCTACGAGGAGAACCAGGCTGCCTGGGAGGCTGAGTACGCTAAGGCCGAGGAGCGCTGGATCGCTCACAAGAAGCAGGTCCTGGCCCACATGGAGGCTGATGCCGAGGCCGCTGCCGGCGGCGACGCTTCCTCCGCGGCCGAGGCGCCGACGTCGTTCTCTTCCGGTAACGACGGCGCCGGAACGCTCGCGTCCGACGAGGCTCTCGCCGCTCTGCGCGAGAAGCTGACGGGCAACTAAGACTTGACGCAGGGTAGATAGCCCGCTCAAATTTACACGCGCCCCGCCAATCCCATGAGATTGGCGGGGCGCACTGTTTCTCTAAGGGTGGCTGACCAATATGTTGCTGGTCATGGTTTCCGAGCATTTCGCCATGGCTTTCTCATATTGTCATCCAAGCGCTCGGTACACAGTTTAGTTGTCAGCGAAAAGTGAGCCATGTAATATATGTATTGCGTGGGAGTTCCACGCATGAAATTGTCATGAGTCTTCAATGGGGAAGGATCAAGCGATATGAAACGATCACTAGTTGCAGGTTTGGCTACGATCGGCGTGTTGATGGGGGGTGCATCCACCGCATCCGCGCTTAGTTACTCAGGATCGGAATATGGTCAACATACCTATACCTCAGGTTCGTTCATCTCAATTAAGGACGCTTATGGAGATGGAAGGTTTCCTGCTGTAAATTACAAGTATGATGGGGGACGAAGCAAGCAGGTTTGGCAAATAAGCATGGTTATGGCACAACAGTGAGTAAGTATGCTCCCAGTACGATTACTGCGATCCAGCCGTGCATCTCTCGCCCGTTTCCCCTATCGATGAGCTGCGGCTCCTGGATCTACTAGTATTCGAGGGTGCAGATGGTGCATCAGCTTTTTGTTAAGCGAATCATTGTAGGGCTTACCTCATTTTTTCTTATGATGTGTTTATTTGCCCTGGCAGCGATTCCTATTGAGCTTGATGCGAGGCATTCGATAGCGAACTCGCGTTCTCCTGAATACGTTGTTGATGAAGAGGACGCGAGTTTCGCATACCGGGTGGACAATCTCTTTATCGATTCACACTTGGTGGGAGTGTTAGAACTCGAACCCGTCGGTGGTGGCTTTGTGGTTCCGGTAGGGTTATCCGATTCGCTGGAGCCGGGTCATATCGCGGTGTCGAAGGCTGCAGTACAGTATTCGCATATTTTAGAAAGACAGTTTGGCCCAGTTCAGGCTGTTATCGATGAATCAGTAATCCTTGAAGACGAACTTGTCGTTTACTACCGACCCAGTAACGGTCAAGCGTTTCTTGACATGGCAAGAAAAGGTGAGGGGGTCTACTTCGCTTCTGGATTTGCCAATGACGGTCGTACGGGCGCGCTCTTCGGGGATATTACCTACGAGTTGTGGTCGCAGTATTTGTTGCCGATTGCTCTGCTTGTTTTCGCTTTTCCGCTTATTCAAAATCTTCGTACTACACGAGCAGCGGTGGACGAATCACTCGCCGGTGAGCGTTTTGTGCTTGAATCTATAGGTGCTCCGCGTCGTGAGCTGATACGCCATTCGGTTAACTATCTTTACAAGCCCTTTTTGTTGGGCGTGAGTCTTGCTGCGTTGCTTATTGTGGTGTTGATAGCTGGATGCGTGAGTGTGCCGCTGACTGGTTTTCGTCTGCACACCCATCTTTATACTGACAAGCTTGCACTACTCATCGGATACTTCGCCTTAGGTGCGGGCTTGGCGTTTGCCTACTTGACCTGGCCGCGTTTACAGTGGGCGCGGCCTCATTCACACAGACGACGGTTGGTTGGCACCGGAAGTGGGCTTGCGCTATTCGGCCTGGGGATTGTTATTGCCGCTATCATGAGGTTGTGGTACGTGAAGATCCCTAGTAATCTTATGGCGTTTTTGATGCTGGCCTCGGTTTTCTTCGTGCTCATGGGGCTGCATTCAACTCTTGCGGTGCTGTGTACGGTAATGACTCGTGTTGCTATCAGGATCATGGGTAAAGACCTCCGGGCTGGTGTGTTCTTCCGTTGGGTGATTCACCATCCTTATGACGCATCTCGAACAGGCACTTTCGCTGGAAGTTTTGTATCGGTCGGGGTGATTCTCGTAGCCGTCTTCGCAACCATCGCTGGAGCCCAAGTTCCCCCTCCACGCCCTCCGGACGGTATCCAGATTGTGAAGACGTCGCTTAATTGCGATGGGGACTATACGGCGTGTCTGAAAGGCGCAGCAGACAGAGTTCGTTCCTCTGATCCTACGGCTGCTGTTTATGTTGCCGCCTATGGTCAAGGTGTTGCACAGGTCAGCGCCGGCCAGGTGGACCCGGCGTTTTTGTCGCAGTTTATTCACTATGGACTAGGTCCAGAATATGGTGGTGAGGTTGACGAGATATCGTTAGAGTCGCGTTGGGCATGGATCTATACGATTTCTGACCAAAATTCGGACTTGCTGTCGCATATCCAAAAGATCACGTTCGATACGGCGATCGTGGCCTTGTCTATCATCGATGGGGAAAATGGGCGTGCGATAGCGCAGATATATCGTCAACAGGCATCGTGGTTGACTTTGTTGACCACGCTATCTTTCATCTATGCGATGGTGTCAGTGTGGATGCAGTTCATGCGAGAGGCTGGCCATCATGCCAAAGAATTTGCTTCGATCGCATCTATAACAGGCAAGGCGGATATGATTGCGCGAACGATCAGTATGCGTCTTACGCTGGTCAATATCGTCACGGGAATCCTCTCCTTGAGTGTCGGTATCTTCCTTGCTCACCAGTTCTTGTTCCCCATCGGCGGGTTTTTCCCGTCTACATTCATCATCAGCGTAGGAGCCATCTATCTCATGTTTACTCTCACCCAAGGAATTCTGATGTATGTGCTGGTGAGAAACGAAGCGTCTAGCTGGCTGCCCGGAAAGAGGTAAAATGAACATCCTTCAATGTCACAACCTCACATGTGGCTACACCGGTCCGTTGTTTGCTCCGCTCGACCTTGAGCTCAACCCTGGCGAAACCGTCGCTATCATGGGTCGTTCTGGCGTCGGTAAGACGACCCTGTTGACGACCATTCTTGGAATGAACCGTCCGCTTGGTGGCATTGTTGTCATTAATGGAATTGACGTTCACCAGCTCAAATTCGACCAACTCGCACGGCTGAGATCGACGACGATAGGTACCGTATTCCAAAACGGTGAACTCCTCAGCGGTTATAGTGCCTTGGACAATGTGATGCTGCCGCGCTTACTCTGGGACAAGCACGATCCAACCGTGCAAGATGAAGCCGCACAACTCTTGCGTGAGCTAGACGTGGAAAAAACACGTATGGCTGAACAACTATCTGGTGGAGAACGGCAACGAACAGCTCTGGCTCGGGCTCTCATCAATAATCCTGCGGTGATCCTTGCAGATGAGCCCACCGGAGCACTCGATGCAGACTTGCGTGACGAGGCCATGGATCTGTTACTTGCCCAGGTACGACGGCGTCAATGCTGTCTCATGCTCGTCACGCATGATCCTGCCATCGCGCAAAGAGCCGACCGAATAATCAAGCTGGTACGCCAAGAAATATAGCGGAGAGCATGGTGTTCGGGGGCGTATTCGCTAGACTGATTGTATGTCGATCCTCTTAACCGCCTTCGGTCCTTTCGGGCCCAATTCGTACAATCCGACTGAGCATGTTGCTCGCCTTGTCGGGGAGCAGTGGTCCCATTCGGTGCCGCTTACGGTGGAGATATTGCCCGTCGAATACCATGCGGCACGCGCACGGGTAGGCGAGCTTGGGTCTTTCGATGTTCATCTCGCTCTCGGGCTTGCCGCTGATCGGGATATGCCCACGTTGGAGCGCTTTGCGATGAACCGGCAAGATGCCGCGGCGCCCGACAATGCCGGATACACGGCGAGAGGGGAGAGCATCGACGAAACGGCACCGCTTGCCCTCGAGACTACGTTGCCGCTACGGCGCCTGATCGAACGAGCCACTGCCGCTGGCTATTGCCTGAAGGAGTCGTACAGCGCGGGGCTGTACGTGTGCAACACGGTGATGTTCACTGGAATCCAGACCTCTCGGGCTGCGGGGTTCCTTCATTTGCCTCCTGCGGAGGTGTTTTCCGTTGATGACGGCGCTGTGCTTGTTGAATTCTTGTTGTCCGAGTTGATTGAGCACAGATGCTGACGCTTGCGCTGACCGGAGGCATCGGGTCAGGAAAGTCGCACGTGGCCGCCATCTGGGCTCGCCTTGGCGCACACGTCGTCGACGCCGATCGAACGGCCCGCGCCATCCTCGAGCCGGGCAGCCCGGCGCTTGCAAAGATTGCAGAACGGTGGGGGGAGCAGGTTTTCGATGACGGCGTCCTCAACCGGCAGGCTCTCGCGGCGATCGTCTTTGAGGATGCGGCTTCGCGGAAGGCCCTCGATGACATCACTCACCCGGTCATTTGGACGAGTGTCAATGAGCAGATCGAGGCCGTGAGGAGGGAAGACCCCGACGGCGTCGTCGTCTACGATGTCCCGCTACTGGCCGGCTATGGTCGCGAGTTTGAGATGATCGCCAACGTCTCCATCGCCGCGGCGCCCGAAATCCGTGCCCAGCGCCTGCATGAGAATCGCGCTATGTCTGAGGCCGACGCGCGGGCACGCATCGCCGCCCAGGCTACTGATGAAGAACGCTCGCTCATTAGCGACCTCACCATCGTCAACGACGCCGACGAGCCGAGCCTGCAGTCGGCGGCTGGGGCGGCGTGGGAGGGCTGGATCCTGCCTTTTGCCGAAAACTTGCGCTCGGGATCCTGGACTCCGACGCGCCTGTGCCACCCGGCGCTCGCCGTCAACGACGACGTCGGCCTGCAGCTGGCCAGATTGCGCTACCACGGGGTTAGGCCGCGCGGCGAGGCGGGTCTAGCCGTCATAGGTACCGACGAGGCGATGGCGCGTGCCGGTTGGGTCTGGGAGGGCTCGTCGTGGCGTTTGGCTAACCCGGCTCTTGATCTGCGGGCGAACGTGTCACGCGGCCAATACTAATTGTCGGAGGAAGGCGCTACCCTGAGGGCATGCGACCCGTCACCGATATTATCCGCCAGGATGCCCCGTTCGAAGTCATCTCCGACTACACGCCCTCGGGCGATCAGCCGCAGGCAATCAAGGAGTTGGCCGAACGCATCAACAACGGTGAATCGGATATCGTGCTGCTGGGAGCCACTGGCACCGGTAAATCCGCCACCACGGCCTGGCTCATTGAGCAGATACAGCGCCCCACCCTCATCCTTGAACCGAACAAAACGCTGGCGGCGCAGATGGCCGCGGAGTTCCGCGAACTGTTGCCGAACAACGCGGTCGAATACTTCGTCTCCTACTACGACTACTACCAGCCCGAAGCCTATGTGCCGCAGTCGGATACTTTCATCGAGAAGGATTCCTCCATCAATGACGAGGTGGAGCGTCTGCGCCACTCGGCCACGAATTCGCTGTTGACGAGGCGCGATGTGGTGGTGGTCGCCTCCGTCTCCTGCATCTACGGCCTGGGCACCCCCCAGGAATACGTGGACCGGATGGTGCAGCTCAAGGTGGGTGACCAGTTGGATCGCGATCAGCTGCTCAAGCAGTTCATCACCATGCAGTACACGCGTAACGACATGGCATTCACGCGCGGCACGTTCCGCGTGCGGGGAGACACGGTGGAGATTATCCCCGTCTACGAGGAGCTTGCGGTGCGCATCGAGTTCTTTGGAGACGAGATCGACTCGATCTGCCTCCTTCACCCGCTGACTGGCCACGTTATCCGAGAGACCGATCATGCCCACATTTTTCCCGCCTCCCACTATGTGGCCGGCCCGGAGCGCATGGAACGGGCCATGGCCTCCATCAAGGAGGAACTCGACGAGCGGCTGGAGGAGTTGCGTGAGCAGGGTAAGCTCCTTGAGGCCCAGCGTCTTGAGATGCGCACCACCTTCGACCTGGAGATGATGCGCAATCTCGGATCGTGCGCCGGTATCGAGAACTACTCGCGCCACATCGACGGGCGCGGGCCTGGTACGCCGCCGAACACGTTGCTCGACTACTTCCCGGAGGACTTCGTGCTCGTCATCGACGAGTCGCACGTGACCGTGCCGCAGATTGGCGCGATGTATGAGGGGGACATGTCGCGTAAGCGCACCCTTGTTGACTACGGCTTCCGCCTGCCGTCGGCGATGGATAATCGGCCGCTGAAATGGGACGAGTTTCTCGAACGGATCGGGCAAACCGTCTACCTTTCGGCCACCCCAGGCAAGTATGAGCTGGAGAAGTCGGACGGTTGGGTCGAACAGATCATCCGCCCTACCGGCCTGGTCGACCCGGAGATCATCGTCAAGCCCACCAAGGGCCAGATCGACGACCTTCTGGAAGAGGTCCGCATCCGCACCGAACGTGACGAGCGGGTGCTCGTGACCACGCTGACGAAGAAGATGGCCGAGGACCTCACCGATTACATGGCCGAGCGCGGCATCAAGGTCGAATATCTCCACTCGGATGTTGATACGCTGCGGCGCGTTGAGCTTCTGCGCGAGCTACGGCTAGGTAAGTTCGACGTTCTTGTGGGCATCAACCTTCTTCGCGAGGGCCTTGACCTGCCCGAAGTGTCGCTGGTGGCGATTCTCGATGCCGACAAGCAGGGGTTCCTACGGTCCACCACGTCGCTCATCCAAACCATTGGGCGCGCGGCGCGAAACGTGTCGGGCCAGGTACACATGTACGCCGACACGATCACTCCCAATATGCGCGAGGCGATCGACGAAACCAATCGCCGTCGTGAGAAGCAGATCGCCTACAATACCGCCCACGGTATTGACCCGGCGCCGCTGCGGAAGAGGATCTCCGACGTCACAGACATGCTTGCCCGCGAGGACGTGGACACCGAAACCTTGCTCGAGGGTGGCTACCGCAAGGAGGCATCCGTCGCCGATCGGCTACCCCAGGACGGCCGCGAGATCCGTCAGCTTCTCGAAGACCTCACCGAGCAGATGCACGCTGCCGCCGAGCAACTCCAGTTCGAGCTGGCGGCGCGCCTACGCGACGAGATCCTCGACGTGAAGAAGGAACTGCGACAGATCGAGAATGCCTGATCTCGGCCGGATGTTGCCCACCCCACGCCATCGCGACGCTCGAGAGGCAGCGTCGTAAGCTAGGATCGAAAGGAGCGGAGGGGAGTACTCCCACTCAATAACGGTTCGTCAATACGGCGCACAGCCCGGGCCGCGGCCTGAATCCTCAGGCGGGAAGAGACCTCCGGTACCTGATCGTTTGTACCGGAAAGGCAAACCGTGTTAGCTTCAATCCTCGTCCCCTACACAGCCCCCGTCGCATCCCAGATGCACGTATCCCTGTGGGAGTGGGCACTCCTCGGCGTGATCGTGGTCGCCCTCATCGCAGTGGATCTCTTTGGCCACGTCCGCCGCGCTCACGAACCGACCCTCGGGGAGGCGGCCCGCTGGACTGCCTTCTACGTGTCGCTCGCCATCATCTTCGGCGTCATGACCTATCTGCGTCACGGCGGGGTGTTTGCCACTGAGTACTTCGCCGGCTACCTCACCGAGTATTCGCTGTCGCTGGACAACATCTTCGTGTTCATCATTATCATCGCCGCCTTTCGGGTGCCGCGCATCTACCAGCAGAAGGTGTTGCTGTACGGCATCATCATTGCGCTCGTGTTGCGTCTTATCTTCATCCTCATCGGCGCAAAGCTCATCGAGCAGTTCATCTGGGTCTTCTTCATCTTCGGCGCTTGGATGCTCTACACAGCCATCAAACAGGTAATCGATGGAATCCAGGAGGGGCGCAAGCGCAAGGCGCATGAGGACGACGCGGGGGAGGAGTACGAGCCCACCCTCGTCACCCGCCTTGTTTCCCGCGTGGCGAATGTGACCGACGGCTACGTCGGCGACCGCCTTGTGGTCCGTCGCGCCGGCAAGACGTGGATCACGCCGCTCATGCTGTGCATCATCACCGTCGGAACGATCGATCTCATGTTCGCCCTCGACTCGATCCCCGCAATCTTTGGCCTCACCCGTGAGCCCTTCATTGTCTTTGCGGCTAACGCCTTCGCTCTGCTCGGGCTGCGCCAGCTGTTCTTCCTCGTGGATGGGCTACTCGAGCGGCTCATCTACCTTCACTACGGACTGGCCGTCATCCTCGGCTTTATCGCGGTCAAGCTTCTCGTACACGCCTTCCATGGCTACGACATGCTGACGGCGATTTCCGAGCCGTCGATCGGGGTCTCGGTGGGTGTCATTCTTGGCACGATCTTCATCACCGTGGTCGCCTCCATCATTGGCTCGCGCAGGTACGCGGGCCTGGAGACGGCGGCCGACAAGGTGGCGAGCATCGAGCCGCGTGAGCGTCACGAGCCCAGTATCGGCGACCCGGACGAGTCCGCTGCCGCTGCGGACAAATAGGCGTCAAATAGGCGTGAGGGCCCGGGGCGAACCCGGGCCCTTCCTTTCAAGCAAACAGACTAGGATGCCGCGGCGTCCTCCGCGTCGGCCTGATCGCCGAGCCTCCGGGCAATCATCGCGCACACCATCAGCTGGATCTGGTGGAAGATGATGACGGGCACGACGACGGCGCCCACGATCGCCGGGTCGAACAGCGCCTGGGCCATGGGCAGGCCGGTGGCGAGCGACTTCTTCGAGCCGCACATCAATAGCACGATGCGCTGCGGGCGCCTAAAACGCAGGAGGTTGCCGCCGTGCCACGTCACCCACAGCATGATGGCAAGCATGAGTGCCAACACGATGAAGAGGACGACGAAGCCGCCGAGCGTGACTGAGCTCCAAGCGTTGTCGGCCGTGGCCTTGAGCACCGCCACGAACACCACGAGGATGATGGCACTGTTGTCCGTGTAACGCGTTATGTTGCGATGGGCTCGCATCCAGTCGCCGAAACGAGGCTGGAGTAGCTGGCCGATGATGAAGGGCAGCAGCAGCTTCAGGAGCACGGACTGAATGCCGCCGGTGTGGGCGTCCTCGAGATTCATGAAGACGAGCACGAGGAGTGGGGAGAGGAACATGCCTAGGATGTTAGACACGGTCGCCGAGCACACCGCTGCCCCGATGTCGCCGCGCGCGATCGACACGAAGGTCACCGACGACTGTACTGTCGAGGGCAGCAGGCTCAGGTAGAGCAGGCCGGTTGCAAATGAAGCCCCGATGATGGCGCCCAGCGTGTAGTACAGCGCGAGGCCGACGAGCGGGAAGATAACGTAGGTGGCCACGAGGACGGAGACTTGCAGCTTGATATTCCGCATGCCCTCCACGACCTCGCTCGTGCGCAGGCGCATCCCGTAGACAAGGAACACCATGCCCACGCCGACGTCGGCAAGCTCCGAGAGCCACGAGATGTGTTGCTCGGGAATCGGCACTACGAGCCCCAGGATGAGGGCGGTGACGATTCCGGTGAGGAGGAAGTCTGGCCTGAAGAAGCGCTTAAGCCCAGGGGCCATAGATCTGGGTCCACTCGAGCGCCTCGCGGTCGGCGATCAGCGAGGCCTGGTTGAACGGGTCAGCATCCACAAGCGAAAGCGCGGCGATGGCGTCCTCCGCCTTGACGATGATGAGCGCGCGGTTGCCCTCGAGCGGGCCGGAGGCAAGCAGTACGCCGTCGTCAAAAAGTGACTTGAGGAACTCGCGGTGCTTGGGGCGCACGGTGGCGAGCGCATCGGAGTCGTTGACGTAGGAGTATCGAATCGCGTAAATTGCCATGCGCTCATACTAGTGGATTGAGCATGCGGGGGCTGTGGCAAAAACATCAAACAAGCGTTCGATTACGTCGGACGCTTTGTCTAAACTGAAGGGCGTGCACGAAAACATTCGCATTCAAGGCGCCCGCGAACACAACCTGAAGGACGTCTCGCTTGAGATTCCGCGCGAGAAGATGGTGGTCTTCACAGGCTTGTCCGGCTCGGGGAAGTCTTCGCTCGCCTTCGACACGATCTTCGCCGAGGGGCAGCGTCGATATGTCGAGTCGCTGTCCGCCTATGCCCGGCAGTTCCTAGGGCAGATGGATAAACCGGATGTCGATTTCATCGAGGGCCTCTCGCCGGCTGTGTCGATCGATCAGAAGTCGACGAACCGCAACCCGCGCTCCACGGTGGGTACGATGACCGAGGTCTATGACTACCTGCGCCTGCTCTACGCCCGTGCCGGCACGCAGTACTGCCCGGTGTGTGGGGAGAAGATCGAGGCGCAGAGCGCGGAGAAGATTGTTGACAGGCTCCTGCAGCTGGATGAAGGCACGCGCTTCCAAATCCTTGCCCCCGTCATCCGCGGCCGCAAAGGCGAGCACGTGGACGTCTTCCGCGCGCTGAGCGCGGACGGATACTCCCGCGCGCGGGTCGACGGCGAGCAGGTTCGCCTCAGCGAGCCGCCAACCTTGGCTAAGACGAAGAAGCACAACATCGAGGTGGTGGTGGACCGCCTGGTGATCCGTGAGGGGATGCGTTCGCGTCTGAACGACTCGGTGGAGACCGCGCTGCGGCTCGCGGACGGGCGGCTCATCGTGGAGTTCGTTGATCGGGATAAGGACGATCCTGAGCGTGAGCGTAAGTTCTCCGAGTACCGCTCGTGCCCGAACGACCACGTGTTGGAGATCGAAGAGATCGAGCCGCGCACCTTCTCCTTCAACGCCCCCTACGGTTCGTGTCCCGGGTGCGACGGCATCGGCTACACCATCCAGGTCTCGGAGGATCTGGTGATCGCAGACGAGGACATGACGCTGGAGGAGGGTGCGATCATCCCGTGGACGACGACGGCGTCTGGCCCGGCTCGCGACTACCACATGCGTCAGCTCGAGGGTCTGGGTGAGCAGCTTGGCTTCGGCCTCGACACGCGCTGGAAGGACCTGTCTGCCACGGCTCGTGACGCGATCCTGCACGGCTTGGACTACAAGGTCAAGATGAAGTATCGCAACCGTTGGGGTCGCGAGAAGGTGTACTCCACGGGTTTCGAGGGCGTGCTGCACTTCGTCAAGCGCAAGCACGACGAGACGAGTTCTGAGTGGTCTCGCGAACGCTATGAGGGCTTCATGCGGGAGGTCACGTGTCAGGTGTGTGGCGGGGCGCGGCTTCGCCCCGAGGTGCTCGCGGTGCGGGTGGGTGAGCTCAATATCTTCGAGCTTACCGAGCTCTCGATCGTTGACGCGCTGGACTACCTGTCCCATATCGAGCTGGGCCAGCGCGAGCGTAAAATCGCCAACGCCGTCCTCAAGGAGATCTTGGCACGGCTGACATTCCTGGTGAACGTGGGGCTGGACTATTTGACGCTGTCCCGCTCGGCGGGTTCGCTTTCGGGTGGCGAGGCACAGCGTATCCGGCTCGCCACTCAGATCGGAGCGGGCCTGGTCGGTGTGCTCTACGTGCTCGACGAGCCATCTATTGGCCTGCATCAGCGTGACAATGAGAAGCTACTGGCGGCCCTGTTGCGGCTACGCGACCTGGGTAACACGCTCGTCGTCGTCGAACACGATGAGGAGACGATCAGGGCGGCGGACTGGGTGGTGGACATCGGCCCGCGCGCCGGCGAACTCGGAGGAAACATCGTCTACTCGGGTGAGCCGGCAGGCCTCGTCGAGTGCGAGCAGTCGCTGACGGGCGCCTACCTTAAGGGCACGCGCGAGATCGCGGTGCCGAAGAACCGGCGCCGCGTGTACAAGACGAAGCAGATCGAGGTCAAGGGCGCGCGGGAGAACAACCTGCGCGGGATCGACGTGAAGTTTCCGATCGGCGTCATGACGGCGGTGACAGGCGTGTCCGGATCCGGCAAGTCCTCGCTGGTCAACACGATCCTGTACCGGGTGCTGGCCAACAAGCTCAACCACGCCCAAACCCTGCCTGGCAAGCACGCCAAGGTCAAGGGCTTGGCGGATCTGGACAAGGTGGTTCACGTGGACCAGTCGCCGATCGGGCGCACGCCACGGTCGAACCCTGCCACCTACACGGGCATGTGGGATCCGATCCGCAGGTTGTTCGCCGAGACGGAGGAGGCGAAAGTACGCGGGTACGGTCCGGGTCGCTTCTCTTTCAACGTGAAGGGCGGGCGCTGCGAGTCCTGCTCGGGGGACGGCACGTTGAAGATTGAGATGAACTTCCTACCCGACGTTTATGTTCCTTGCGAGGTCTGCCACGGCACGCGCTACAACCGCGAGACGCTCGAGGTCCATTACAAGGGAAAGAACGTGGCCGAGGTGCTCGACATGACCATCTCGCAGGCAAGAGAGTTCTTCGGTACGGTCACCCGGATCACGAAATACCTCGAGGTGCTGGAAAACGTCGGCCTGGGTTACATCAAGCTCGGCCAGCCGGCCACCACGCTCTCCGGCGGTGAGGCTCAGCGCGTCAAGCTGGCTGCCGAACTGCACCGACGCTCGGCGGGTCGTACGGTCTACATGCTCGACGAGCCGACCACGGGCCTCCACTTCGAAGACGTGCGCAAGTTGCTCGGCGTCCTGCAGGAGCTTGCCGACAAGGGCAACACGATCATCGTCATTGAGCACAACCTCGACGTCATCAAGTCTGCGGACTGGGTGATTGACCTCGGGCCGGAGGGCGGCAAGGGCGGCGGACTCGTCGTCGCGGAGGGCACCCCGGAGCAGGTGGCGCTTGTGGAGGAATCCTACACGGGGCGCTACCTCAAGCCGATCCTGCTAAAAGCGGGTACTTTGACATAGATGGCCAATCCGGAAAGCTATCGCCCCAAGACGGGCGACATCCCCAGGGACCCGGGCGTCTATCGTTTCATCGACGAGGACGAACGGGTCATCTACGTGGGCAAGGCCAAGAACCTTCGCCAGCGCCTGCAGAACTACTTCCAGGATCCGGCGTTGCTCCACCCGCGCACGCGCCAGATGGTCTTCACGGCGGTGCGCGTGCAGTGGGTGGTGGTCGCCTCCGAGATCGAGGCCCTGACGCTGGAATATTCGTGGATCAAGGAGTTCGCACCCCGCTTTAACGTCATGTACCGCGACGACAAGTCCTACCCGTACCTGGCGGTCACGATGAGCGAGGAATTTCCTCGGGTGATGGTCACCCGAAACGCTCACCGGCGCGGCAATCGCTACTACGGGCCGTACACGAAGGTGTGGGCGGTGCGCGACTCGCTCGACCAGCTCCTGCGCGTCTTCCCGATCCGTTCGTGTTCGGCCGGCGTCTTCCGTGGGGCGCAACGGTCCGGGCGGCCGTGCCTGTTGGGCTACATCGGCAAGTGTTCGGCTCCGTGCGTGGGGCGCGTGGGGGTCGAGGAACACCGCGATATCGCCCTGCACATGGTGCGATTCCTCGACGGCTCGGGGGAGGAGCTGATCTCGCAGAAGAAAAAGGAGATGGCGGCCGCCTCCGCCGATCTTGACTTCGAGCGCGCCGCCCGCCTACGTGACGACGTTCGGGCGCTGGAGGTCGTGGCCGAACGCAACACCGTGGTGTTGGATGCTGACGTGGACGCCGACGTCTTCGGCCTTGTCTTTGACGAGTTGGAAGCCTCGGTGCAGGTGTTCTTCGTGCGAGGCGGGCGTATCCGCGGGCAGCGCGGCTGGATTTCCGCCATCGAGGACGAGGACGCACCCGGCCTCGTTAACCAGTTGCTCGTGCAGGTTTACGGCGAGTACACGGGAGAGACGGCGACGAAGGCGCAGGCCACCTCCGTCGACGACGTCGACCACACGTCTACCTCCGCGCTTCCGCGCGAGATCTGGGTGCCTACCGCGCCCGTCGACGGCGCCGCGCTCACCGCTTGGCTCACCGATCTGCGCGGGGCGAAGGTGACGATCAAAACCCCACAGCGCGGGCCCAAGGCCCAACTGATGGAGACGGTGAAGACGAACGCGGCGCAGGCTCTTCAGCGCCACAAGCTGGCTCGCGCGGGCGACATCACCGAGCGCTCCCAGGCACTTGAGGAGCTACGTGTGGGCCTCGACCTGCCGCGGGCCCCGTTGCGCATCGAAGGCTACGACATTTCCCACACGCAGGGCACCCACCAGGTGGGATCGATGGTTGTTTTCGAGGACGGGTTGGCGAAGAAGGCCGACTACCGGCACTTCGTGGTGCGCGGCGAGGACGGGCAGGGCGCCCGCGATGACACGGCGGCGATGGACGAGGTGCTCCGACGCCGCCTCAGGCGCCTCCTCGAGCCCACGCAGGAAACTGAGATGCCGAAGGAGTCTGGGGAGGCCGGGCCCGACAGGCCACGCTTCGCCTACCGGCCAGACCTCATCGTTGTCGACGGCGGCCTGCCGCAGGTGAATGCGGCCCAGCGGGTCGTGGACGAACTGGGCGCGGACGTGACGGTGGTCGGGCTGGCCAAACGCCTGGAGGAGATCTGGATTCCGGGCGAAGAGTTTCCTATCATCCTCTCGCGTCAGTCTCCGGCGCTACGCCTGCTCCAGCATCTGCGCGATGAGTCCCACCGCTTCGCTATCACCTTCCACCGTAAGCGGCGCTCGGCGTCGATGACCCGATCGGCGCTCGATGAGATCCCAGGTTTGGGGCCGGCGAAGCAGGCGGCGCTTCTTAAACATTTCAAGTCCGTGGCACGGATCAAGGCCGCAAGCGCGGAGGACCTCCAGGCCGTTTCGGGAATCGGGCCGGCGATGGCGGGTGCGATTGTCGCTCACTTTTCAGGAAACTCGGAGGGAAAACTGGCACGATAGTGCCATGAAGATCTCTCACGACGACATCAACGACACGAGCAAGATTCCGCGTCTCGTACCTCAACTCGACCAGGTAGCGGCGCTACCCGCCGCGGATATTCCCGACATCCTCATCATCACCGGAATGTCGGGCGCGGGCCGTTCCCGCGCGGCCGCGACGCTGGAGGACATCGGCTGGTACGTCGTCGACAACCTTCCCCCGCGGCTGCTCAGTGCGCTCGCTGGCCTCATCTCGCCGGTGGACGGCCAGACGGTTCGCAAGCTCGCCGCCGTCGTCGACGTCCGCTCGCGCGAGTACTTCCAGGAGCTGGTGGACGTACTCGATCAGTTGCAGGAGCGCAAGCAGGACTATCGGATCATGTTCCTCGACGCCTCGGACGAGGTGCTCGTGCGTCGCTACGAGTCGGTGCGCCGCCCGCACCCGCTTCAGGGCGATGGCCGCCTGCTCGACGGCATCCGCCAAGAGAGGGAGGTACTTTCCCAGTTGCGCACGCGCGCGGACATCGTCATTGACACCTCCAACCTCACTGTCCACGACCTCGCGCGCAAGATCCGGCAGAACATGCAGGAGGCGGGCGAGGACGATCCGCACTTGACCATCATGTCCTTCGGCTTCAAATACGGCCTTCCGATGGACGCCGACCACGTGGCGGACGTGCGCTTCCTGCCCAACCCGTACTGGGTCACCGAGCTACGCCACCTGACGGGCAAGGACCAGCCGGTGTCCGACTTCGTGCTCAGCATCGACGGCGCGGAAGAGTTCATCGCGGGGTACGCCGACCTGATCGACCCGATCCTCGAAGGCTACAAACATGAGCTCAAACCCTACGTCACCATCGCGATTGGCTGCACGGGCGGCAAGCACCGCTCGGTGGCGATGACGGAGCGGATGGCTCAGCTCATGCGCGAGCGGGGACACTCCGTGCGGGTCTACCACCGCGACTTGGGGCGCGAATGAGTACCGGGGCACGCGGCGCGAAGGTGGTCGCGCTGGGCGGGGGCCACGGCCTTTACGCCACGCTCAGCGCACTGCGTCTGCTCACGCGCAACATCACGGCGATCGTCACGGTGGCCGACGACGGCGGGAGCTCCGGCCGGCTACGCGAGGAATTCGACATTCTGCCTCCCGGTGACCTTCGCATGGCGCTGTCCGCGCTGTGCGACGACGGGGAGTGGGCGCTGACCTGGCGCGACGTCATGCAGTACCGCTTCACATCCGCGGGCCCGCTCAACGGCCACTCGCTGGGCAACCTGCTCATCACCGGCGTGTGGGATTTGCTGGGTGATCAGGTCAAGGGATTGGAGCTGGTGGGCAGGCTACTGGATGCGGCGGGCACCGTGCTGCCGATGTCTTCCACGCCGCTGCGCATCGAGGCGGACGTGTGCGACGCCGACGGTGAACACACTGTCACCGGGCAGGTGGGTGTGGCCACGTGCCGGGCGGAGATCAAGCAGGTGCGGCTCATCCCGGACAACCCGCCGGCTGTTCCCGAGGCGATCGCGGCCATTCACGACGCGGACTGGGTCATCGTTGGTCCCGGCTCGTGGTTTACCTCCGTCATCCCGCATTTGCTCGTTCCTGAGCTCGCTGAGGCGCTCGTGACGACACCGGCCAAGCGGGCGCTGCTCATCAACCTTGTTCCCGACGACGAGACGCGCAGCCTCTCACCCGCGGACCACGTGCGCTCCTTCCACGAGCACGCACCGGGCCTGCGGCTGGATCGGATCGTCATCGACGACGGACCCGGCACCAACTGGGGCGAGCTCCTGCGTGAGGCGGAGAACTGTGGGGCGCAGGTCCTTGCCCGGCAGCTCGCCGACCGCACGGATCCGGCGCGACACGACGTGTTGTTCCTCGCCTCCGCGCTACGCGAGTTGCTCGGATCGAGTCTGGGCTGGTAAGAGGCTTTACGTATAATGAGTGTTTCGTACCCATTTTTGGAGGAATCATGCCGGCGTTGACCGCCACTTTAAAGGACGAGCTGGGCGCGGTTTTCCCGCGGTTAGCGTCGTCGATGATCGCCGAGGTTTCGGTAATGTTCCGCTTCGCCGGTGGCCTCCAGATCAACGACGGCGTGGTCACCCTTCAGGCTGAACTGGATCACCCGGGGGCAGCTCGGCACATGTGTGAGCTCATTAAGGCTGTCTTCTCCATCGACGCCGACCTGGTGGTGGTGAAGAACTCGGGACGGGCCGGTAACACGTACGTCGTGCGGATCACGAAGAATGGCGAGCGCGTCGCGCGCCGGCTCGGACTGCTCGACACCCTGGGGCGGCCGGTACGCGGGCTACCGACGCAGATTGTGGGCGGGTCGAAGGCCGACGCCTCGGCCGCGTGGCGTGGGGCCTTTCTCGCGCGCGGCTCGCTCATGGAGCCGGGCCGCAACGCGGCGCTTGAGGTGACCTGCCCGTCGCTGGAGGCCGCCTACGGGATTGGCGGGCTAGCCCGCCGCCTGGGCAGTCCGTACCGCGCCCGCGAAGCCCGCGGAGCCTTCCGCGTCGACATCCGCGAGGGAGACGCGATCTCCGACATGCTTAGCCGGATGGGTTCCAATGACGGGGTTCTGCTGTGGGAGGAGCTACGCACGGAGCGCGAGGTCCACGGCCAGGCTAACCGGCTGGCCAATTTCGACGACGCGAACATGCGCAGGTCTGCTGACGCCGCCGTCGTCGCCGTCATCCGCGTCAAGCGAGCCTTTGAGATCCTGGGGGAGGACGTGCCGGAAAACCTGCGCGAGGTGGGCCAGTTCAGGATCCAGTATCCCGAGGACTCCCTCAACATGCTCGGGGGCAGGCTCAACCCGCCCGCCACGAAGGACGCGGTAGCCGGGCGTTTGCGTAGGCTCAACACGATGGCTGACAAGCGCGCGGCCGAGCTCGGCGTTCCCGACACGATGGATGCGGTGGCCGGCGCGCAGCGCCGCCTGTAAACGCGGTGTGGTAGCCACACGCGGGGACCGCGCGTCGAGCCTGTTTTGCTAAGTGTGAAGAAACGGCTAAGGTCCCTGCAGGTTGGGCGCGCTTCGTTGTAGAATCTTTACGAAACGTGAGCGGCCACGCGAGAAGCGCGCCCAGCGATCGTTGCGGGAACTTCCCGCTTATCCATTGACAACGTGTGGTGCGTCCACACAAGGAGGACAAGAGTGACCATTAAGGTTGGAATCAACGGATTTGGCCGTATCGGCCGTAATTTCACGCGTGCAGCGCTTGCACAGGGTGCGGATATCGAGATCGTTGCGGTCAACGATCTGACCGACAACCGGACCCTCGCTCACCTGCTGAAGTACGACTCAATCCTCGGTGCCCTTGATGAGGAGGTCACCTACACCGATGAGGAGATCAAGGTCGGCGACCGCGTCATCAAGGCATTCGAAGAGCGCGACCCGGCTAACCTTCCGTGGGGCAAGCTCGGCGTTGACATTGTCATCGAGTCGACCGGCCGCTTCACCAACGCTGACGACGCCAAGAAGCACCTCGAGGCTGGCGCCAAGAAGGTTCTCATCTCCGCTCCCGCGAAGAACGAGGACATCACCATCGTCATGGGCGTGAACGACGGCGATTACGATACCGCCAAGCACAACATCATCTCCAACGCTTCCTGCACCACCAACTGCCTCGCCCCGATGGCTAAGGTTCTCAACGAAGAGTTCGGAATCGTTAAGGGTCTCATGACCACGGTTCACGCTTACACGGCTGACCAGAACCTCATGGATGGCCCGCACAAGGATCTGCGCCGCGCCCGCGCCGCTGCTCTGTCGATCATCCCCACCTCGACCGGCGCCGCCAAGGCCGTTGCCCTGGTCCTGCCCGATCTCAAGGGTAAGTTCGACGGTTATGCTCTGCGCGTGCCGGTTCCGACCGGCTCCGCAACCGATCTCACCTTCGAGGCCGAGCGCGAGGTCACCGTTGAGGAAGTCAACGCCGCCATTAAGAAGGCCGCGGAGGGCGAGCTCAAGGGCATCCTGAAGTACACCGAGGATCCGATCGTCTCGAAGGACATCGAGACCGACCCGCACTCCTCGATCTTCGATGCCGGCCTGACCAAGGTCATCGGTAACCAGGTCAAGGTTGTTTCCTGGTACGACAACGAGTGGGGTTACTCGAACCGCCTCGTTGACCTCGCCGTTCTCGTCGGCAAGTCGCTCTAAGCGCGTCGCTAAGTAGAGTGCCCGCACATGTCGCGCATGTGCGGGCACTTTTACAGAACATGACTTTTGCCGGGTGCGTTTCCGACCTACGGGCGGTGCCCGGCTGGAGAAGGAGAATTTATGAGGACCATTGATTCGCTCGGCGACCTCGCCGGCAAGAAGGTTTTCGTCCGCTCGGACTTCAACGTCCCGCTGGACAAGGACAAGAACATTACGGACGACGGCCGCATCCGCGCCGCTCTTCCCACCCTGACGCGCCTCATCGACGCCGGCGCCAAGGTAATCGTCTCGGCGCACCTGGGCCGGCCGAAGGGTGAGGTCAACCCTGACTTCTCGTTGGCTCCCGTGGCCGCCCGCCTCTCCGAGCTGCTTGGCAAGGAGGTCAAGCTGGCGCAGGACACGGTGGGCGAATCCGCGAAGGCCCTGACGGCCGAGATGGCCGACGGCGACGTCGTGCTGCTGGAGAACGTCCGCTTTGACCCGCGCGAGTCGTCCAAGGTCGACGCCGAGCGCGAAGAACTCGCCGCCGAGTACGCCGCGCTGGCTGACGCCTTTGTTTCCGACGGCTTCGGAGTGGTTCATCGCAAGCAGGCCTCCGTCTACGATATCGCCAAGAAGCTGCCGAGCGCGGCCGGCGAACTCGTGTTTAAGGAGATTGACTCCCTGTCGAAGGCCACGAAGGATCCGGCGCGTCCCTACACCGTGATCCTCGGCGGTTCGAAGGTTTCGGACAAGCTCGGCGTCATCGACAACCTGCTCGACAAGGCGGACCGCCTGCTGATCGGCGGCGGCATGGCCTACACCTTCCTCAAGGCCAAGGGCAACGAGGTGGGCACCTCTCTCCTCGAGGAGGACTTCGTGGAGAAGGCCGCCGAGTACCTGAAGAAGGCCCACGAGGCCGGCGTCGAGATCCTCGTGCCGGTTGACAACGTGACGGCTCCCGAGTTCAGCGCCGACGCCCCGGCCTCCATCTACGACACCGGCGAAATGCCGGCCGACGAGATGGGCCTCGACATCGGTCCGAAGACCCGCAAGGGTTACGCGGCCGCGATCGCCGATTCGAAGACGATCGTGTGGAACGGCCCGATGGGCGTCTTCGAGTTCCCGGCGTTCGCGCAGGGCACGAAGGCCATCGCCGAGGCGATGGAGAAGGCTGACGGCTTCACGATCGTCGGCGGCGGCGATTCGGCCGCAGCGGTCCGCACCCTCGGCTTTGACGAAGCCAAGTTCAATCACATTTCCACCGGCGGCGGCGCCTCCCTCGAGTTCCTCGAGGGCAAGGAGCTTCCCGGCATCGCAGTTTTGGAGGACTAAATGTCACGCACCCCGCTCATGGCAGGCAACTGGAAGATGAACCTCGACCACCTCGAGGCCGTTTCCCTGGTTCAGAAGCTTGCCCTCACATTGAAGGACCTCAAGCACGATTTCGCCACCACCGAGGCGGCCGTCATCGTCCCCTTTACGGATATCCGCTCTGTCCAGACGCTCATCGACGCCGAGGAGTTCGAGATCGGATACGGCGCGCAGGACGTCTCGATTCACGACAAGGGCGCCTACACGGGTGAGATCTCAACCGGCATGCTCACCAAGCTTGGCTGCACCTACGTGGTGGTCGGCCACTCGGAGCGACGCGAGTACCACGGTGAGACCTCCGAGCTCGTCGGTAAGAAGGCCAAGAAGGTCCTCGACGCCGGCATGACCCCGATCATGTGTTGCGGCGAGGCGCTGGACGTGCGCAAGGCCGGCAACCAGGTCGATTTCGTGCTTGGCCAGATCGAGGAGATGCTCGCCGGCCTTAGCGCCGAGGAAGTCGCCAAGTCGGTGATCGCCTACGAGCCCATTTGGGCTATCGGCACCGGCGAGGTCGCCACCCCGGAGGACGCCCAGGAGGTCTGTGGCGCCATCCGTGGCAAGGTGGGCGAGCTCTACGACGACGCGACCGCGCAGTCGGTCCGCATCCAGTACGGCGGTTCGGTGAAGTCCTCCAATGTCAAGGACATCATGGCTCAGCCCGACGTTGACGGCGCGCTCGTGGGCGGTGCCTCACTTGACGCCGCGGAGTTCGCGAAGATCGTGACCTACCTCGCCTAAGCGATAGGTTTCACACCGGGGAGGGCAAGGGCGTATACGCCCTTGCCCTCCCCGGTGCTATACACTGGTACGGTATTGCGGCGTCTGGCGCCGATTCCGAACGAAAGAGAATATCGTGCAGGTCATCCTCATTGTGTGCATCGTCGTGCTCGTCCTGTCGAGCCTCCTCCTCATCGGCTCGATCCTGCTGCACAAGGGTCGTGGCGGGGGCGTCTCCGACGTATTCGGCGGCGGCATTTCCACCTCAATGCGTTCATCGGGCGTGGCCGAGCGCAACCTGAACCGCATTACGGTAGGTGTTGCGCTGGTTTGGACGCTGTCGATCGTGCTCATCGGCCTCATCACGAAGTTCCAGGGCTAGGTCGAGCGACTAGCTGTTGAAACGCGCCCGTTTGTCGGGCGCGTTTTTCGTCTCCGGCTTCCCAGAGACCGCGACACGGATGACCGACGGGGCTTGGGTCGCGTCACGGCCGCTTGCCGTTCGTGCCAAGTGCTCTGGCCCCACAGCGCGCTCGCTACCTGGAGAGGGCAAGATCATGGGCCAAGGTCGCGACGGTCGAGCACGCAGCCCACGTGCCGATGCCCGTCCCGCAGATTCCCGTCTACCTGACTACTGGTCGGCCATCGCCGCCAGGACCGCCGCGAATTCAGGATCGTCTCCCACGGTGCGCAGCTCCTCGATCAGCTGAGACTCGTAAGAGCGCATGGGCATCGAGATCTGCAGGTCGGGCCTGCCCGGGCGTCCGAGTACCGCGATGGAGCCGCGGCCAGGGCGGGTGATGGACAGGTCGCCGGAGGGACGATGGAGGCAGACATACTCGATTCCGGGTGCGCCCGTGTGGATCAGCTCGACGGGCACAGCGAGACGGAGCCGTAGCCAGGCGGCGAGCATGTGGGAGCCGACCCGATGGGTGTTGCCACCCACCTGTGCGCTGACGACACTTTCGTGCGGCCCCTCGTTGAGGAGGGCGGCGAGCTGGGAACGCCAGATCGTGATCCCGGCCCAGTTGATGTCCGTGTCGCCGGGCTCGCGTTTCCTCGCCAACTCCTTGAGTGCGCCGAGTGGGTCGGTGACGGCGTTGGCGTTGGTGATGCGTCGGGAGGCGATCTGCCCCAGGCTTCTGTCCGTCGGGCAGGTCGGCGCGTCCTGCACCCACCAGGTGAAGACGGGCGCGTCGGGGAGGAGCAACGGTGTCACGAGCGAGATGCGGCTCGTTCCTGCTCCGTTGTATGGACGCAGAATCACTACTTCTGCTGGTCCCACGTCCTCGTGACCGAGGATCTCAGCGTCGAGCCGGGCGTCGCCGTCGTCGGATGCGTCAGGCAAGACGACGACGATGCGCAAGGGGTGTGCCTCCGCCACGCCGAGCGCGGAGTCGACGACAGCGCGCACCCCGTCCTCGTCGCGAACCACGGCGACGAGGTTGAGGACCTTGCCGAGGGCGTAGGTGCCCTCGCCGCGTAGCTCATTGAGCCGGCGGGCGAGGCGGGCGGACGTGGTGTGTGAGATCTTATCCATGGTTCCTCCTAGGGCCTGCGCCAGGCGTTGCCGTCCTGGCCGAGCATCGCGTCCGAACCGAGCGGCCCCCACGATCCGGGCTCGTACGTCTCGATGGGACGGCCGCTGTTCTCCCAGTATCCCGTCACCTCGTCGATGAGCTTCCAGCCCAGCTCCACCTCGGTTTGACGCGGAAAGAGTGGCGGATCGCCGAGCAGCACGTCGAGGATGAGCCGCTCGTAGGCCTCCGGGGCATACTCGGTGAACGCGTGACCGTAGCCAAAATCCATCGTCACGTCTCGCAGCTGCATCTGCGCGCCGGGAACCTTGGAGGCAAAGCGGAAGGTGACGCCTTCATCGGGCTGGATACGGAGGACGAGCGTGTTCGTGCCCATCCCCGCCATCTGTTCCTTCGTAAACGGCAGGAAGGGCGGGCGGCGGAATTCGAGGGCCACCTCGGTCACGCGCCTGCCCAGCCGCTTTCCGGCGCGCAGATAGAACGGGACGCCCGCCCAGCGGCGCGTGTCGATGCTGAGCCGGAGCGCGGCATAGGTATCGGTGCGGGTGTTGGCGGCGACGCCGTCCTCTTCCAGGTAGGAGCGCACGAGTTCACCGCCCTGCCAGCCAGAGGCGTATTGGGCGAAGACGGAGGACGTCTCCGGGCCGTCGATAAGGTGGGTGGCCTTGAGCACCTTTTCCTTCTCGTGGCGCAACGCATCGGCCTCGAACGACGTCGGTTCCTCCATCGCCACGAGTGCCAGCAGCTGGAGGAGGTGATTCTGAATGACGTCGCGTGCGGCGCCAACGCCGTCGTAGTAACCGGCGCGCGATCCGATGCCGATGTCTTCTGCCATGGTGATCTGCACGTGGTCGACGTGGGCATTGTTCCAGATCGGCTCGAAGAGCTCGTTGGCGAAGCGCAGGGCGAGGATGTTTTGCACCGTCTCCTTGCCAAGATAATGGTCGATGCGGAAGATCGAAGACTCGTCGAAGACCCCGGTTACGATCCGGTCCAGCTCTTGAGCGCTTGCCAAGTCATGGCCGAAGGGCTTCTCGATGACAACGCGCCGCCAGCCCTCCTCCTGGCTGGCCAGCCCGGCGTCCTTGAGTTCGGTGAGAACTTTGGGGAAGAGCGCCGGGGGAATGGCGAGGTAAAAGGCGTAGTTCCCATCGGTTCCGCGCTCGACGTTGGCATCCTCGAGCTCGGCCTGCAGCTTGGCGAAGGTCTCGGGCGAGTCGTAGTCGCCCTCCACCACCCGGAATCCGGCGATGAGCTGGCGAAGCGCCGTCTCGTCGATACCGGTCTTAGCCCCCGCGCGAATCGCATCCTCCACCCAGGCAGTCAGGTCGGGGATGGACGCCTTCGGGCGTGCCACCCCGATCAGGGTGAAAGAAGCCGGCAACAGGTCGCGGTGAGAGAGATCGTAGATCGCGGGCAGGATCTTATTCTTTGACAGGTCGCCCGTGATGCCGAAGAGTACCAAGCCGCACGGGCCCGCCACCCGAAGGAGCCGGGTGTCGCCGTTTGATAGGAGCGGATTCGACCACTCAGGTCCCATGTGTGTACCTCCAAGAAGTGAGGCAGGGCCGCCCCATCGAGCAACCCTGCCTCACCTACTCTACCCCTAGTTAGCGTTCATCGCGTCGGTGACCGTATCGATGAGCTGATCCCAGGCGGTCTCGAACTTCTCCACGCCCTCCTCCTCGAGCTTGGCGGCGACGCCGGGGACGTCGATGCCCAGAAGGGTCAGGCGCTTGATCGTGTTCGCGGCCTCGTCGAGGTTGGGGCGCACGGTGTCGCCCGCAAGCTCCGCGCCGTCCTTCGTGGCCCACAGTGTCGCCTCCGGCATCGTGTTGACCACGTGTGCGGTGGCGAGTTGATCCACGTACAGGGTGGGGGAGTAGTCGGGGTTCTTCACGCCCGTGGAAGCCCACAGCGGACGTTGCATGTTGGCGCCCTCGTCCTCCAGGTCGCGGAAGCGTTCCGACTCGACATGCTTGAGGAAAGCGGCATAGGCGTTGCGCGCGTTGGCCACGCCAGCCTTGCCGCGCATGGCAAGCGCGGACTGGCCGCCGATCTTCTCCAGCCGCGCATCGATCTCCGTATCCACACGGGAGACGAAGAAGGAGGCGACGGAGTGGATGGTGGAAAGATCCTTGCCGGCCGCGAGGGCCGCCTCGAGTCCGCTGAGGTAGGCATCGATGACCTCCTCGTAGCGCTCAACCGAGAAGATGAGCGTGACGTTGACCGAAAGGCCCGCGGCGATCGCGTCGCGGATGGCCGGCAGGCCCGCCTTCGTGGCAGGGATCTTGATCATCACGTTCGGGCGGTCAACCATCGCCCACAGTTCCTTGGCCTGCGCCAAAGTGGGGGCGGGGTTGTGGGCCAGACGCGGGTCTACCTCGATCGACACGCGCCCGTCGTAGCCGCGGCTCGCCTCGAACGTGGGTGCGAACAGGTCGCAGGCCCGCCGCACGTCGTCGGTGGTGAGGGCGGTGATGATCTCCTCGGCCGTCTTTCCCTCGTCCGCCAGGCGTGCGATGTCGTCCCGGTAGGCATCCGAGCCGGAGATGGCGGCTTGGAAGATGGAGGGGTTAGTGGTCACGCCCACGACCGAATGATCGTGAATAAGCCCCTCGAGGTTGCCCGAATCGAGCCGGGAGCGCGAGAGATCGTCGAGCCAGATGGACACACCGAGCTCGGAGAGCTTTGCAAGATTGGACACGTGGCCTCCCTACTTCGTGGCCGCAGCGATGGATTCCTTGGCGGCCTTGACCACGTTTTGCGCGGTCATGCCGTACTTCTTCAGCAGCAAGCCGCCGTTGGCGGATTCGCCGAAGTGGTCGATGCCGACCGTGCGACCGGCGTCACCCACATAGTTGCGCCAGCCGAGCGTCGAGCCGGCCTCCACCGAGACGCGCGCCTTGACGGAGGAGGGCAGCACCGACTCGCGGTAGTCCTCAGGCTGCTCCTCAAACCACTCCAGGCACGGCATCGAGACGACGCGCGCGCCGATGCCCTCCTTGGCCAGCTCCTCGCGGGCTTCGAGCGCCACGGAAACCTCGGAGCCGGTGGCCATGATGACGACGTCGAGCTGCTCGGCATCGGCCAGCACGTAGCCGCCCTTGAGGACGCCTTCAGCCGAGGCCAGCGCCCCCTCGCCACGGGCGGGGACGGGAAGGTTTTGGCGGGACAGGATGAGGCCGGCCGGGCGGTCGGTGCGCTCGAGGATGCCGCGCCAGGCGTAGGAGGTCTCGTTGGCGTCCGCCGGGCGGACGATATCCAGGCCAGGGATCGCGCGGTAGGCCCACAGGTGCTCAACCGGCTGATGCGTGGGGCCGTCCTCGCCCACACCCACCGAGTCGTGGGTCCACACGAAGGTGGAGGGGATCTTCATGAGCGCCGCAAGGCGGACGGCCGGGCGCATGTAGTCTGCGAAGACGAAGAAGGTTGCGCCATACGGGCGGGTCAGACCGTCTAGCGCGATGCCGTTGACGATGGAGCCCATGCCGTGTTCGCGGATGCCGAAGTGCAGGTTGCGCCCGTACTCGTTGCCGGGGAACATCGCCGATGAGCGCTCTTCGGGGAAGAAGGACGGCTCGCCCTTCATGATCGTGTTGTTCGAGCCCGCGAGATCGGCGGAGCCGCCCCACAGCTCGGGCAGGGCGTCCTTGATCGCGTTGAGCACGACGCCGGAGGCGGCGCGGGTAGCTACCGGCTTGTCCGCCTCGAAGGTTGGGAAGGCGTCGGCGTAGCCGTCGGGAAGCCTGTGGGCGAGCACCCGGTCGAGCAAGGCCTTGGCCTCGGGGTTCTCCTTTGCCCACGTGTCGAACTTCGGCTCCCACGCGGCGCGAGCCGCCTCGGCCTTCACCTTGGCCTGGGCGCGGGTGTGCTCGAGCACCTTGGGATCGATGTAGAAGGACTTGTCCGGGTCGAGGCCGAGGAACTCCTTGGTCTGGCGGATCTCGTCCTCGCCAAGGGCCGAGCCGTGCGAGGCGCCGGTGCCCTGCTTGGTGGGCGCCGGCCAGGCGATGATCGTGGACAGCTTGATGACCGAGGGCTTGTCGGTGACCTTCTTGGCCTCCTCGATGGCCCGGTAGAGCGCCTCGACGTCCTCGTGGTACTCGCCGTCGCCGAGCCAGCTCACGTGCTGAGTGTGCCAGCCGTAGGCCTCGTAGCGGGCCAGGACGTCCTCGGAGAAGGCGATCGAGGTGTCGTCCTCAATGGAGATGCGGTTGTCGTCGTAAATGACGATGAGGTTGCCCAGGTTTTGGGTCCCCGCGATGGAGGACGCCTCGGAGGTCACGCCCTCCTGCATGCAACCGTCTCCCGCGATGACGTAGACAAAGTGGTCAAAGACGGATTCGCCCTCGGGGGTGTTTGGGTCGAATAGGCCGTGGGCGCGGCGAGATGCCATCGCCATGCCAACCGCGGAGGCCAGGCCCTGGCCGAGCGGGCCGGTGGTGATCTCCACGCCCTTCGTGTGGCCGTACTCGGGGTGGCCGGGGGTGAGGGAGCCTTCGGTGCGCAGCGCCTTGAGGTCCTCAACCTCGAGGCCGTAGCCGGCGAGGAAAAGCTGGACGTACTGGGTCAGCGAGGAATGACCGGCGGACAGGACGAAGCGATCCCGGCCGAGCCAGGCGTCATCAGCTGGGTCATTGCGCATGACCTTCTGGAAGAGCAGGTAGGCGGCGGGCGACAGCGACATGGCCGTGCCTGGGTGGCCGTTGCCGACATTCTGCACGGCGTCGGCGGCGAGCACGCGGCCGGTGTCTACGGCCTTCTGGTCAAGGTCGCTCCATTCGAACGTCATGAAAAACTCCTTCGTTTAGAGTGCGGGTGAGCGGTTATAGTAAAGTCTACGCGGTTATCTCACAAAGGGAGCGTAAGACGTGGACAGACGCGCTAAAGTGCATGGCAGTGATTTTGCGCGCGACGTCAGCCAATTCCTCGCCCACCTCAGCGTGGAGCGCTCGCTCTCGACGAACACCACCTCCGCCTACCGGCGCGACATCTCCCATTATGTGAATCACCTCGAATCGCGCGGCGTGCACTCCTTTTCGAGCGCCACGCCCGAGGACGCCGCCAGTTTCGTCGACTACCTGCGAGATGGGCGGGCGGGCGCGGTCTTCGCCACGTCCTCGGTGGCGCGGATGGTGACCGCGATCCGACGCCTGCACGGATTCCTCTACCTCGAGGGCCGCACGTCCGCCGACCCCACGGCTGACCTGCGCCCACCGAAGATCGGCCAGCGCCTACCCAAGGCGATCACGGTCGAGCAGATGACCGCCCTGATCGAGGCCGCATCCGTCGGTGACGGGCCGATCGCTCTGCGTGACCGCGCCCTCGTCGAGGTCCTCTACGGCACCGGCGCGCGCATCGCGGAGGCGGTGGGGCTCACGGCCGACGACGTCGACCTTGATTCCGCCACGATTCGTCTGTTCGGCAAGGGTCGTAAGGAGCGAATCCTCCCGCTTGGGCAGTACGCCATCGCCGCGCTGGAGGCCTACCTCGTGCGAGGCAGGCCTGCGCTGGCGGCGAAGGGGACCGGCACGGCGTCGTTATTCCTCAACACGCGAGGCAAACCGCTCACCCGGCAGTCGGCGTGGACGGCGATTAAAGCGATCGCCCAGCGCGCCGGGATCGAGGGCGTCTCGCCGCATACCTTCCGCCACTCGTTCGCCACCCACCTGCTCCAGGGCGGAGCGGACGTGCGGATCGTCCAGGAAATGCTCGGCCACTCGTCGGTGACCACGACGCAGATCTACACCAAGGTCACCACGCAGACGATGCGTGAAACGTATGCCAGTTCCCACCCTCGAGCCCTGCACACTTAAGAACTTGCCGACATCAGGTAGATTAGTGATGTGACTCCTGTACAGACTGATCTCCTCGACGACCTAGATCCCGGCCGCGACTTTCCGCTCCCCGCCGATCTGGATTCCCACGGTCCTGCCCGCATCATCGCCATGTGCAACCAGAAGGGCGGCGTGGGCAAGACGACCACCTCGATCAACCTCGCCGCGGCGCTGGCCGAATACGGGCGCAAGGTTCTCATCGTCGATTTTGACCCGCAAGGCGCGGCATCTGCGGGCGTGGGTATCAACGCGATGAGCCTCGAGCGGACGCTGTATGACGAGATGCTCTCCGCCAAGCCCGACATCACGCGGATCATCCACCACACCTCCACCGAGAACCTCGACATTGTGCCGTCGAACATTGAGCTGTCCGCCGCCGAAATCCAGCTCATTAACGAGGTGGCGCGCGAACAGTCGCTCCTGCGGGTGTTGCGTCCGATAGTCAACGATTACGACGTCATCATCGTCGACTGCCAGCCCTCCCTCGGCCTGCTCACCATCAACGCGCTCACCGCCGCCCACGGCGTCATGATCCCACTGGAGGCGGAGTTCTTCGCCATGCGCGGCGTTGCGCTCCTTATCGACCAGATCGAGCGTGTCCAAGACCGACTCAACCCGCAGCTGAGCGTGGATGGCGTACTGCTGACCATGGTCGACACGCGCACGCTACACGCTCGCGAGGTGATCTCCACGATCCGCCAACAGTTCGGGGAGAAGGTCTTCGAGACCCAGATCCCTCGCACCGTCCGCTTCCCGGACGCCACAGTGGCGGCTGAACCGATTACCAGCTACGACCCGAAATCGAAGGGCGCCGAGGCCTACCGCCGGCTTGCACGCGAACTGATCTGCCGTGGCGGCGCACCCTAGTGAGCGGCGACGAGGATCTCTTTAGCGATGGATTCGCCGTCGATCTCGATGTCTTTTCGGGGCCGTTTGAGGTTCTCCTCTCACTGATTTCCCGCAAGAAGCTCGACGTCACCGAGGTGGCGCTGGCCGAAGTGACCGACGAGTTCCTGGACTTCGTGCGTGTTCACGAGGCCGACCTGTCGCAGATGTCCCAGTTCGTCGTCATCGCCGCGACCCTACTGGACATGAAAGCGGCGCGCCTGCTTCCGCACGAGGAGGTCGAGGAAGAGGACGTGGAGATCCTCAGCGCACGTGACCTCCTGTTCGCCAAGCTCTTGCAGTACAAGGCCTACAAGGACGTTGCAGCCGACCTTGCTGCCACGCTGGCCGTGCAGTCGCTGTCCCACGCGCGTGACGTGCCGATGGAGGAGCGCTTCCGCGCTCTTTTACCCGAGGTCGAATTGCGCATCGGCGTGGAGGACCTTGCCCTGCTGGCGGCGCGCGCCTTGACCCGCATGCCTGAGGAGGTCACCTTCGACCACCTGCACGACCCGCTGGTGCCCGTCGAGACCCAGGTGGACTACCTGCGCCAGACCCTCGTGGTGGGGGAGCGGGTCTCCTTCACCGAACTGTGCCGGCAGGCCCACTCGGTCACGACCGTGGTCTCCCGCTTCCTGGCGGTCCTTGAGATGCTGCGCGGCGGGGAGGTCGATGTCGAGCAAAATGGCCCACTGGCCACCCTCTTCATCACGCGCACGGCAACGCCGAAAGACGCCCGCCCTTCGGCGGATGTGTCTGCGGCGCTCCTGGCATCGGCGCCGTCGGCGGGGGAGAATGACGAAAGTGAGGATAGCGATGAGTGACGTTCAGCGTGGCGCCCTCGAGGCGATCTTGATGGTGGCGCCCGAGCCCATCCCGGCGGATCGGCTCGCGGCGTCCATCGACCTGCCCGAGGCCGATACCGACTCCCTCCTGCGCGCGATGGCTCGTGCCTACACGGAGGAACAGCGCGGATTCGAGCTACGCGAGGCGGGTGGCGGCTGGCGCTTCTACTCCCACCCGCGCTACAGCGAGATCGTGGCCGGATTCATCACATCGGGCCAGTCCTCCCGGCTGTCGGTCCAAGCGCTCGAGACGCTCGCCGTCATCGCCTACCGCCAGCCGTGCACCCGCGCACAAATCGCGTCAATCCGTGGAGTTGAGGTAGACTCTGTTGTTCGAACTTTGGTCACCAGGGGGTTGGTCGAGCAGGTGGGAAGCACGGCCGCCACGGGCGCGAGCCTGTACGCCACCACCCCGCTCTTCCTTGAGAAGATGGGCATGAACTCACTCGACGACCTGGCCCCCTTGGCGCCCTACCTGCCAGACGATGCCGACCTCGACGAGGTCGAAAAGGAGCTACGATGACACGCGCACAGGACCTGTACGACGCCAACGGGGAGCGCCTACAAAAGGTGCTCGCACACGCCGGCGTTGGATCCCGGCGCGCCTGCGAGGAGCTCATCACCCAGGGGCGGGTCAGTGTCGACGGCGTCGTCGTGCGCCAGCTCGGCATCCGGGTCAGCCCCGACGCCGTCATCCACGTTGACGGCAACCGGGTTCAGCTCGACGAGACGAAGCTGACGCTCGTGTGCTACAAGGAGCGCGGCGTCGTGTCCACCATGAGCGATGACCAGGGTCGGCCAACGCTGGCCGACTACGTCGCGGACCGCACCGAGCGGCTCTACCACGTGGGCCGCCTCGACGCCGACACGGAGGGCATCATCCTGCTGACCAACGACGGCGAGCTCGCTCACCGCCTCACCCACCCCTCCTACGAGGTGCCCAAGACCTACATCGCCCGCGTGGAAGGCACCGTTCCGCGCGGTCTGACCAAGGTGTTGGAGAAGGGGATCACGCTCGACGACGGCCCAGTCAAGGTGGACAGCTTCGTGCTACGCGAATTGGGCAAGAAGCATTCGATCGTGGAGCTGACCCTGCATTCGGGGCGCAACCGCATCGTGCGCAGGATCATGGAGGAGGTCGGCTTCCCCGTGATTGACCTGGTGCGCACCCAATTCGGCAACATCACGATCGGGCGTCTTAAGCCGGGCCAAGTGCGCCAGGTGGCCGGCTCCGAGCTCGGCGCCCTGATGAGCATGGTGAAGCTGTGAACGACACCGTGCTCACGCCCTCGCCGGTGCTGGTGATCGGCGCCGGTCTGCTTGGCACCTCCATCGCGTTGCGCCTGCGCCGCGCCGGGGTGGAGGTTCACCTCGAGGATGCCTCGCCGGTGGCTGCCGCCCTCGCTCGCGATCTGGGGGCGGGAACACTGGATCCGGTCGCCAAGCCGAAGATCGTCGTCGTCGCGATTCCGCCCGACGTGACGGCGGGGGTCGTGGCGAGCGCGCTGGATCGATTCCCGGATGCGGTGGTCACCGACGTAGCCTCGGTCAAGGATAAGATCGGCGCCGCGCTCGAGGGCCACCCCGGATTCGACCGCTGGGTCGGCTCGCACCCGATGGCGGGCAAGGAGCGGTCCGGCGCGATAGCCGCCGACGCCGACCTCTTCGTCGGCCGCCCGTGGGTCATCACCCCCAACGATCACACGTCGCAAGCGGCGGTGGGGGCGGTGCGCACGCTCGCCGTCGACATGGGTGCGTCGGTATCCATGCTCAGCGCCGCAGAACACGACCACGCCGTCGCACTCGTGTCCCACATGCCTCAGCTCATGAGCTCGCTCGTGGCTTCGGCCCTGCGCGATGCACCCGCGCAAGCCCTCGACCTGGCTGGTCAGGGTCTGCGCGACGTCACGCGAATCGCGGAATCGGACCCGCTACTGTGGACGTCGATCATCAACGGCAACCGCACCGAGATCGCGAACGTATTGCGGGGCATCTCGGCCCGCCTAGGCGCGCTCGTCGCCACCCTCGACCGGGACTCTGGCCTGGACCGCATATCGTCCGTCATCTCGGACGGCAACAAGGGCGTGGCCCGCATCCCGGGCAAGCACGGAGGGGCGCGCGCCTCCTACGCCGACGTCATCGTCCTCATCCCGGATCAGCCGGGCATGCTCGGGCGACTGTTCGCCGAGATCGGCGAGCTTGGAATCAACATCGAGGACCTCGAGATGGAGCACTCGGCACGCCAGCCGGTGGGTCGGGTTATTCTCAAGGTCAACCCGCATCAGGGGCTTCCCCTCGAACGCGGCCTGGAACAGAAGGGGTGGCAAGTGGTCAGAAGTGAGAATCCTCAGCCGTTGGTGATCGCCATCGATGGGCCCTCGGGCTCCGGCAAGTCGACCGTGGCCAAGCGGGTGGCTCGCGAGTTGGGGCTGTCCTACCTCGATACCGGTGCGATGTACCGCGCGGCCACGTGGTGGGCCGTCCACGAGGGCGTCGACCTCGACGACGCCGAGGCCGTCCTCGCATCCACCCGGTCGATGCCGCTCTCGATCGACCTCGACCCCGCCAGTCAGCGTTTCATGTGCGCTGACAATGACATCACGGCCGCGATCCGCACCTCCGAGGTATCCAAGGTGGTCTCGAAGCTGGCGGTCAACCTTGACGTGCGGGCAGAAATGGTGCGCATGCAGCAGGCGATCATCGCCGAAGAGTCCACCCCCTCCGGCCATTCGCAGGGCCGGGGGATCGTGGCCGAAGGGCGCGATATCACCACCGTGGTTGCCCCCAACGCGCCCGTGCGGGTACTACTGACCGCCTCGGAGGAGGCGCGCTTGGCGCGTCGCGCCAGGGAGAACCTCGGCACCACCGACCAGGACGCCATCGCCGCCACCCGCGACGAGGTGCTCCGCCGTGACCGCGACGACTCAACCGTCATCAACTTCACCGTCGCCGAGGACGGCGTGACCACCATCGACTCGTCCAACCTTGGCATCGACGACGTCGTGGCCGCCGTCATCGACCTGATCCCGGAAGGCTACCGTGACTGAGAACGACGCCCAGGAAGAGGCCAACTACGAGCTCATGCGCTCCTCCCTCGAAGACTACGAACTTGAGGACGACGACGCCGCGCTGCTCGACATCGACCCCGAGATCGCACCCGCTGAGGTGGCTCCGACCAACCCCGTGTTGGCGATCGTCGGACGGCCCAACGTGGGCAAGTCCACCCTCGTCAACCGGGTGGTGGGCCGGCGAGTCGCCGTCGTGCAGGACACCCCCGGCGTCACGCGCGACCGTGTTTACTACGACGCCGAATGGAACGGACGCGCCTTTACGGTCGTGGACACCGGCGGGTGGGAGATCGACGTGACCGGCATCGACCGCTCAGTTGCCGACCAGTCCGAGATCGCGATCCGGGAGGCCGACGCCGTCGTGCTCGTCGTGGACGCGAACGTGGGCGTTACGGACGGCGACGAGCGCATCGTGGAGTTGATTCGACGTTCCGGCAAGCCGACCGTGCTGGCAGCCAACAAGGTTGATTCGCCCGCGCAGGAGGCGGACGTGGCCTACCTGTGGTCTCTCGGGTTGGGCGAGCCGTTCCCCGTGTCCGCCCTTCATGGGCGCGGATCGGGGGATCTGCTGGACGAGGCGATGCGGGTGCTACCCAAGGTCTCCGGTGTGCGGCGAGAGCGTCCGGGTAAGGGGCCGCGCCGCGTGGCGCTCGTGGGAAAGCCGAACGTCGGCAAGTCTTCGCTGCTTAATCAGCTGGCGGGGGAGAACCGCGTGGTGGTCGACGACCTCGCCGGCACCACGCGCGACCCGGTCGACGAGATCGTCGAACTTGACGGGCGAGTGTGGACCTTCGTCGACACCGCGGGCATTCGGCGTCGTGTGCATATGCAGTCCGGCGCCGACTACTACGCCTCCCTGCGCACACAGCGCGCCATCGATAAGGCGGAGCTCGCGCTGATGCTCATCGACGCCTCCTCGGATCTGTCCGAGCAGGACGTGCGTATCATGCAGCAGGTCATCGATGCCGGGCGCGCGATGGTTCTCGTGTGCAACAAGTGGGACCTGGTGGACGACGAGCGGCGCATCCAGCTCGACCGCGACATCGAACGCGAACTCGTGCAGATGCCGTGGGTAGAGCGCATCAACATTTCCGCCAAGACGGGATGGCACACCAACCGCCTCACGCGCGCGATGGAGAAGGCGCTCGACTCGTGGGATAAGCGCGTCACGACCTCCAAGCTCAATTCGACGCTCGGAGAACTGGTCGCTGCCAACCCTCACCCGGTTCGGGGCGGCCGCCAGCCGCGCATCCTCTTTGCCACCCAGGTGGCCGTTCAGCCGCCTCGCTTTGTGCTCTTCACCACGGGCTTCCTGGATCACGGTTACCGGCGCTTCATCGAGCGCCGGCTGCGCGAGACCTTCGATTTCCTCGGCTCACCCGTGGAGATTTCGGTGCGTGTGCGCGAGCGACGCAAGCGAAAGTAGCCAGGGCATCCAGACGGAGGTCGTGCGCGGCAATCATGTGGTTTGAGCATGCGTGCCAAAAGCCCACATGCGCCGCGGTCATGGGCCATAATTGAGCCATGACTAAGAGAATTGGAATCCTCACCGCAGGCGGCGACGCACCCGGGTTGAACGCGGCCATTCGTGGCTTTGGCAAGGCAGCGATCGGCAACTACGGCTGGCAGCTCGTGGGTTTCCGCGATGGTATGCGCGGACTGGCTGAGAATCGTTTCGTTGAGCTTGAGGCCAGGGAGCTGTCGGGTATCCTGACGACGGGCGGCACGATCCTGGGCACGTCTCGTGACAAGGTCCATCGCATGATGGTCAATGGCCAAAAGACGGACATGATCCCCACGATCGTGGATAACTACGAGGCCGATGGCCTCGACGCTCTCGTTTGTCTGGGCGGCGGGGGAACGGCCAAAAACGCCCATCGGCTTGCCGAGGCCGGGCTCAACGTCATCCACCTGCCGAAGACGATCGACAACGACATTCTCTACACGGACTCCTCCTTCGGCTTCTCAACCGCGCTTGAGATCGCCACCGAGGCAATTGACCGCCTCCATTCGACGGCGCATTCCCACCATCGCATTATCGTGGTTGAGCTTATGGGACATCGCGCGGGCTGGCTTGCCCTCGGTGCGGGTATCGCCGGTGGCGCCGACGTCATTCTGATTCCGGAGATCCCATACTCGGTTGAGGCGATCGCGGAGAAGATCGAACGACGTCGGGCGAACGGACTGAGCTTTTCCGTGGTCGCCGTCGCAGAGGGCGCGATGCCAATCGAGGAGGCCAAGCAACTCGAATACGCGCGTACCCTTGTCAAGGACGCCTCATCGCCGGAGGCGAAGGCGATCGCGAAGAAGTCTGTCAAAGCGATCGAGAGCTCCCACCGCGGCACGTCGTTGGCGTTGGCGCAGGAGCTTGAGTCGCTGACGGGGCTCGAGGCACGCGTGACAATCCTTGGTCATGTGCAGCGCGGTGGTACTCCCAACGGTGCGGATCGCCTGCTGGGCACTCGGCTCGGCGTGGCGGGCGCGGCGGCCGTGGCCGAGGGCCATTTCAATGTCATGGTGGCTGACCGCGGGCACGGCACTGAGCTGGTAGACCTCGAGTCGGTGGCCGGCAAGGTCAAGTACGTACCCACAGACCACGAATGGATTGAGGCAGCTCGCGAGGTCGGCACGGCAATGGGCGACTAGCCCGCCTGCATGCGGAAATGGCTACCAGGAGTAGCAATCGCCAAGCTCGGCCGCGACGGAAACGTCACCACAACCGTCCTTGTGAGAATCTGCGAAGCGCTCAACTGCGACATCGCCGACATCTGCGAAGTCGTCCCGAATGAACAGGAGAACGCACAACGAGAAAGGCGAGCGCGAAGGGTAGAGGGCTGATAGCCACCGGTCTCTGCCTGGACAAACGGGTAGTAGCGACGCGACCGCGCAGCCCGGCACCGGAGCCGACCAATCAGGCAGAATTCAGCGGCAGCAGCGCCGCAGGCAACCCGACTTTCACGAACCCATGGAGCAAGCAATGACCGAAGAACTCAACGAAGTGCCACGCACCACCCCCGACTTTGCCACCGAAGCAGCCACCAAGCTCGCAGAACTCTTCCCCGAGGTCGCAGCCGACGGCAAAATCAACCTCGACACCCTCAAGACCATCCTCGACATCGACGTCGAGGACGGCCGCGAGCGATTCGGTCTGACGTGGCCAGGCAAGCGCGAAGCAATTCGGGTAGCACAAACACCGACAACGGCAACACTCATGCCCGACAAAGAGAACTCCGTCGACTGGGACACCACTCAGAACGTCTTTATCGAGGGCGACAACCTCGAAGTGCTGAAGATCCTCCAAAAGCACTATTACGGGCAGATCAAGATGATCTATATCGACCCGCCATACAACACGGGCAACGACTTCGTCTACGCGGACGATTATGCGGATTCTATAGGCAACTACCTCGAGCTCACCGGCCAGACCGATGACGGCGGGAGACTGTCAACGAACTCGGAATCATCCGGGCGCTTCCACTCCAACTGGCTCAACATGATGTACCCGCGCCTCAAACTCGCGAGGAATCTCCTGACGCAGGACGGTGCAGTCCTCATCTCGGTAGACGACAGCGAGCAAGCCAACTTGCGTATGATGTGCGATGAGATATTTGGGCAGAATAACTTTATTGCTACTTTGGTCTGGCAAGGCGGTCGTAAGAATGACTCACGGTATGTGTCAGTGGGTCATGACTACATTTTAGTGTACGCAAGAAATGAGGCCTTCCTTAAAGAGAACGGCGTTCGGTGGAGAGAACGCAAATCTGGTGTCGAAGATGCTCTTGAAGCTGGATCGAGGTGCTGGCAAGCTGCACAAGGTAACCCGGCTCTTGCTACAAGGAAATTCAGAGAGTGGCTCGGATCCAGAAAGGATTTGACCCCAGCGGTTACCCGTTTCAAGAGCATCGATCAAAATGGTCGAGTCTATAACGCTGACAAAGATCTAGGGTGGCCCGGAGGTGGTGGACCACGGTTTGAGGTTCTTCATCCGATAACGAAGCGACCTGTCACAACACCGAGCACAGGCTGGCGTTTCACGGAAGAGAGCCTGAAAGAACAAGTTCAAAGAGACCTCATAGAGTTCGGGGTTGATGAAAAGAAGATTCCACGCGGCAAGACCTTTCTTGACGAACTTGATTCCCAAGTAGCTGAATCGGTCTTTACACAAATCAGAACGACCGCTGCTCAGCGTCTCCGACGCCTCATAGGTTCCGGTGTATTCGACTACCCTAAAGACGAGTATGTTCTTGCCCGGTGGACCAAGCTCGTCCTCAATGGTGACACTAATGGTATCGTCCTGGATTTCTTTGCGGGGTCTGGCACAACTGCTCATGCCGTGATGCACCTGAATGCGGAGGATGGCGGTAACCGCAGGTGTATTTCGGTTCAGCTCCCGGAGCCTACGGGTGAGAAGTCCGAGGCGCGTAAGGCTGGATACGAAACGATCTCGCAGATTACGCGCGAACGTATTCGCCGAGCCGGAGAGAAGTTCCTTGAGGAAGAGTCCGGCAAGCTCGATGGACGCAAAGATCTGGATGTTGGTTTCCGCGCCTACAAGCTTGTGGACACTAATTTCGCGAAGTGGAAGGCGGACTCAGGTCTTACTGAAGAAGACCTGGTTGGTTTACTTGCACGGTTGGCTGATTCGGCTAATGATCATGCTCGCCCTGAGGCGCTGTTGACTGAGGTCTTGTTGAAGCTTGGCTTCTCGTTGTCAGAGAAGATCGAGAAGGTCAACATCGAGGGTCTCGAGGTGTTCAGTGTGGCTGGTGGGCTTGTGTTGGCCTACCTGGATGAGCACCAGACTCCGACGCTGGATCAGTTGCGTGCGATGGTCGCAAAGGAGCCGGAGCGGCTTGTGATCCTGGAGGATGCGTTCCAGGGTAATGATGAGTTGAAGACGAATCTGGTGCAGGAGTGCAAGACCCGCAGTGTTGATCTGTGGACGGCGTAAGGCGAGTGAGTGATGCGTTTTCAGTTTGATCCCCGCCAGCCCTACCAGACGAGCGCCATCGAGGCTGTCACGGATCTGTTCGATGGGCAGCCCGCCGATGCTGACCAGCTCGTGACGAGTTTGCAGTTCCTTCCACCTCAACAGGCTCTCGATTTTCCCGATCTTCCTGGGCAGGGTTCCTTGGATGTCGCCGTGGAGATTGGAGCTTATGGCAACAACCTGGTTCTTGATGAGGACACGATTGCCGCGAATCTGCGTCGAGTGCAGGATCGCAACGGTTTGGAGGTTAACGACACCCTGGTGGATGGGCTTCAGTTCGATGTAGAGATGGAGACCGGGACGGGTAAAACGTATGTGTATTTGCGGACGGCGTTCGAGCTTGCGAGCAAGTACCGGTTCAACAAGTTCATTATTTTGGTGCCGTCTGTAGCGATCCGTGAGGGCGTGAAGACGAGCATCCAGTTGATGCGGGAGCATTTCCGGCATTTGTATCCGCAGATCAACATGGACTACACGGTGTATTCGGGGGATCGGGCTGAGGATGTGCGGGATTTCGCGACCGCGACGTCGCTGCAGTTTATGGTGATGACGATTGATTCGATCAGGGGCGACAAGAACAACCGCATCATCCACCAGATGCGCGACAAGCTCTCCGGGCTGCGGCCGTTGGACTTCTTGCAGGCGACGCGGCCGATCGTCATCATGGACGAGCCGCAAAACATGGAGTCCCAGCTGTCCCACTCCGCCGTCGCCGACTTAAATCCGCTGTGCACGCTGCGCTACTCGGCAACCCACCGCACCACCCGAAACGTGGTCTACCGGCTCGATCCGTTGGATGCGCACCGGCTGGAGTTGGTGAAGAAGATTGTCGTTTCCGACGCCTTGGAGATGGGCAGCGCTGCGAAGCCGTATGTGAGGTTGCTGGAGGTCAAGCGCGACCCGTCGTTCAAAGCGTCGCTGGAGCTGGTGGTGCGGAAGAAGGACGGCGGCTTCGTCAAGAAGAAGGTCTCTGCCACCCAAGGTGCCGATCTGGAGCGGCTCTCTGGTGGGAATCCGGCGTATGAGGGGAATTGGCGGATCAACGAGATCAGCATCCAACCCGAGCAGATCGAGCTCAGTAACCACGGATATCTGCGGGTGGGTGAGGCGATTGGCGATAACCAGGACGCTGTGTTCAGGGAGATGATCAGAGAGACCATCCGTGAGCACATCCGCAAGGAGACCCAGGTTCACGAGCGCGGTATCAAAGTGCTCTCGCTGTTCTTCATCGACAAGGTCGCCTCTTATCTTGGTGAGGGCATCAATAACCTTGATGCGCGCGGCCCGTTCGCCGAGGCCTTCGATGCGATTTACGGTCAGGAGCGAGCGAAGAACCCAGCCTCACACGCGTTCCTGCCCGAGGATCCGGTGGAGGTGCGCTCGGGGTACTTCGCGCAGATGAAGGCTGGTAAGGGTAAGAATGCCCAGCTCACGTTTAAGGACTCCTCGGGCAAGACGAAGGCAGATGATGACGCTTATGAGCTGATCATGAAGGACAAGGCTCGCTTGCTCAGTATGGACGAGCCGGTCCGGTTCATCTTCTCTCACTCTGCGCTCCGTGAGGGGTGGGATAACCCGAACGTGTTCCAGATCTGCACGCTGCGTGACATGGCGACCGAGACCGAGCGTCGCCAGACTATCGGCCGTGGCCTGCGCCTTCCTGTGAACCAAGATGGTGAGCGGATCAAGGACGCGGGCACCGCACAACTCACTGTGGTGGCGAACGAGTCATATAAGGCGTTCGCGTCCGCGCTGCAGGATGAGTACAAGCAGGCTGGTGTGGCGATCGGGTACGTGAGGCGGACTGAGTTCGCTGCGTTGCCGGTGGTTGATGAGGTGACGGGCAAGGAGACGCGGCTGGGGACAAAGCGTTCCGGTGAGATTTGGGAGTCGCTCCACAGCCAGGGCTACATCAATGCCGCCGGTGAGGTGATGGGCACGTGGGTGCCGGATCAGCTGGGCTTCACAGTGAATCTGCCTGCCGAGTTCGCAGGTTACGAGGAAGACATCATCCGGATCGTCGATGGCTGCAAGATCGAAACGATCGTCAAGCAAAAGCGCAAGCGGCAGGTGCGTACCCTTAACAAGCAGGTCTATGCCACCCCGGAGTTCGAAGAGTTCTGGGAGGCGATCACCGCGCGCACCACCTACCGGGTTGCCCTCGACCGAGCGGACCTCATCAGCCGGAGTGTGGCGAGTATTCGCCAGGCGCCGCAGATCGATCCGATCCGTATCCAAGTCACTCGCACGGGGCTTGAGATCACCCGTGGTGGCCCGAAGGGCACGGAACTGGGTTCCCGATCCAGTGTGCTCACGGACTCGTATCCGCTGCCGGACATCATCAGCCAGCTGCAGGAGGCGACCTCACTGACCAGGAAGACGATCATCGAGATCTTGATCGGCTCCGGCCGTATCGGGGACTTCCTGGCGAACCCGAATGACTTCATCAAGATGGTCACCGAACGCATCGAGACCGAGCTCGCCCACACCCTCATCGATGGGATCCAGTATGAGCCGATCGGTGGCTCCATCTACGAGCTGCGTGAACTCCAGGCCGATGGGCTGGAGGAGAAAGACCGGTTCATCGACCAGCTGTATAAGGTCACGAACAAGAACAAGACGGACTTCGACTACCTCGTGCTCGACTCGGTAGTGGAGCGGCAGTTCGCCCAATATCTGGATGGGCGTGAGGACATCAAGTTGTTCATGAAACTGCCCGACAAGTTCCGTGTCCCCACACCGGTGGGTGATTACAACCCGGACTGGGCAATCATCAAGGTTGAGGACGGCACGGAGCACCTCTACCTGGTGCGGGAAACGAAGTCGAGCCAGGATCCAGCCAAGCGCCGCCCGAGCGAGAACGCGAAGATCAAGGCTGCGATGAAGCACTTCGCGGCGATCGGCGTGGACTATGCGGTCTCGGCGCCTGATCGGTGGGAAATCTAGGAGACAATCTAGGAGACGAATGCGCGTTGCAACCTTTAAGTGATTACCAGGCCAAGCTCTACGCCCACGAGCTGGATCGCTCTTATGCTTCCGACCATGTCGGCAAACTCGCGGGGCTGCTGTTCGACGCGCAGGTGGAGCCCAAACCCCACCAGGTTGACGCCGCCCTGTTCGCCCTGCAAACCCCGTTCCTGGATGGGGTGATCCTTGCCGACGAGGTCGGGCTCGGTAAAACGATCGAGGCCGGAATCGTCATCTCCCAATACTGGGCACAGCGCAATCGCCGGATCCTGATCATCGCCCCATCCTCGCTGCGCCAACAGTGGAAGCAGGAACTCGACGAAAAATTCGCCCTCCCCGCGAGCCTGCTCGACCGCACAAACATCGACGAACTGGCCGGGCGTGGCGCGAAGGAGCAGATCCTGATCTGCTCGTATGAGTTCGCGAACTCGCAGACCACGAAGATGATCCGCACCTGGGATCTCGTGGTCTGCGATGAGGCCCACCGCCTGCGCTCCCACTGGACCGGGCAAGCCAAGATCGCAGGGAACATCGCCCGCATCTGCCGCGCTGCCACGAAGACCGTCATGCTCACCGCGACGCCGCTTCAGAACCGGCTCGAGGAGCTCTACGGGCTGGTCTCGGTGTTCGCACCGGATTACTTCCATTCGCTGGATGCGTTCAAGGAACGCTATCTGGACAACCCTGACGGGGTCGGTAACGATGACCTTGCCCAAAGGGTCGCGATGGTTGCGAAGCGGACGCTTCGCAAGGATGCGGATAAGTACATTCGCTTCACCGAGCGCATGCCGCTGACCGTCGCGTTTACCCCGAGCGATGCCGAGATTGAGCTGTACGACAAGATCAACGAGTACCTGCAGCGGCCGTTTTTGTGGGCGTTCGCGAAATCCCAACGCCACCTGTCCGCGCTCATCATGCGTAAACGTCTCGGCTCCTCCTCCTACGCCGTCGCCTCCACTCTGGAGCGCACCGCAGACCGCCTCGAAGCGGAAGTCCGTGCCGGACGCCGACGCAACGACGCCGGTGGTTTCGTCGGTGATCCAGACGTCACCAGCGAGCTGCGCGAGGAAGCAGAAAACACCCCGGTCACCTCTGAGGTGATTGACCCGGAGCAGCGCCAGGCGATGCTGCGCGAAGTCGAAGAGCTGCGCGAGTACGCAAAGCTCGCCCGCTCCATTACCGTCAACCAGAAGGCTGTGAAGCTGGTTGATGCGCTCGAGCAGGGCTTTGCGAAGCTAAGCGAGATTGGTGCGCCGGAGAAGGCGATCATCTTCACCGATTCCACCGTCACCCAGGACTACCTCGCCCGATCCCTCACAGAGGCGGGATGGGTCGAAGGCCTCGTCTTGTTCAACGGCACCAATACCAGCCCGGAAGCCAACACGATCTACAAGCGGTGGCTCGAGGAGAACGAGGGCGGTGATCTCGTCACAGGTATTCCTGCTGCGGACCGGCGTAAAGCCCTCGTGGATGAATTCCGTTCACGCGGTCGGCTCATGATCGCGACCGAGGCTGCCGCCGAAGGCATCAACCTGCAGTTCTGCTCGATGCTGGTCAACTATGACTTGCCGTGGAACCCGCAACGCATCGAGCAGCGCATCGGCCGCGTGCACCGCTTCGGGCAAAAACACAACGTCGTGGTCGTCAACTTCTCCAACAAAGGAAACCTCGCCGAAGAGCGCATCCTGGAGCTGCTCACGCAGAAGTTCGAGTTGTTCACCTCCGTGTTCGGCGCCTCCGATGAGGTTCTCGGCCAGATCGAAGACGGCCTGGATTTCGAGAAGAACATCGCCCACATCCTTGACAACTGCAAGACCTCTGCCGAGATCGATGCCGCCTTCACCGCTCTCGAAGCTAAGTATGCCAAGCAGATCAACCAGGAGATGAAGAAGACCCGCGCCAAGGTGTTTGACAACCTCGACCCGAAGGTGCGTGACAAGCTCAAGTCCTACGACGCCCAAACCGGCGTCGTCCTCAACGCCTTCGAGCGCCTCCTCATAGAAGTCACCCGCCATGAGCTGGGCAACATTGCCACCTTTAACGAGACTGGCACCCAGTTCACGCTCAAGGACGCCCCGGAAGCGGGGATCCCGACCGGCGAGTACTACTTCAAGTCCGAGCCTCGCAAAGGCGCACACCAATACCGGTATGCCAGTGAGCTATGTGCGTGGGTGATCGAGCATGCGAAAAACCACGACACTCCACCGGCGCACCTCACGTTCCAGGTCAAAGGCTCCGAACGCGCCACGACGGTTGCCAAGCGTCTGCGCAAGAAGAGTGGGCGACTACGGATCGAGGAAGCTGCCTTCACGATGAAGGCAGGCAAACAACAACTGCGCGAGTCCTACCTGCTTTCAGCAGGGTTCCTCGACGACGGCACCCCTATAGACCACGGACAAGTCCGCGACCTGCTCGACCTCACCTGCACCAACATCACCGAAGCGGAGGTGGACGACGCTGGGTTCGAGGATGCCCTTGACGCTCAACTCACCGAGATCGGCCAAGACGTGGAGGATCGCAACGCCGGGTTCTTCCTCCAACAAGAAGAACTCATCGAAGCTGCCCGCCTCGACCACAAGGCGAAGTTCGACGCGAAAATCCGCGAATACCAAGCCAAGGAAACCACCGCGAAGAAGGCGGCCCGCAAGGCCACCAGCACCACCGAAGAGCTCAAGCTCAAGCAAGAAGCCCGCCAGTGGCGACGCAAGATCGACGACGCCGAGGATGAGTACCGCACTGAACGCAACCGGCTGCGCGACGAATCCGAGGAATACCTCGAAAACGCCCGCGACGCCCTCAACGCCACCAAGAACCGTCGCGAACTGTTCACCATCACCTGGGAGGTGATCTGACGATGTGTGTCGTTGAGAAAGATGCGACTAACTGGGAACCTGCGTTCGGGAGTCGCGCTGAACTTCCTGAAGAACAAAACCGATGAAGAATACGAGCAGGTGCGCGAGGATTACAAATACTACCTGCGCAAGAAGCGGCACGGGAAGAAGTACGGCAACCCCCTCGTCGATACCTTTTGACGGCGACCCATACTTTTTGGCGCCACGGCTTCCAGTGCTCTTGGTAGGAACAAATGGTGCCGCAGCTCAGGTGGGATGTCTCGCGATATAATTCCGGCTATGTCGCGAGACATCACATGGTCGGGCTAGCGGGATTTGAACCCACGACCCCTTGACCCCCAGTCAAGTGCGCTACCAAACTGCGCTATAGCCCGTGTCGCGTTGGACGTATAGATCTTAGCCGAAAGCCCAGTCGTTTTACCAAATCTGTACCGGGTTGGTGCGACTCACCACAGCTGCGCATGCATCGCCAGAATCAACGACGCGCATTGGCCCGGTCACGCCACCGTGCACCTGTCTATCCCCGGATCCGCACTGACAGACAGGTGCACGACCCTTCCATCTTCTCGATTTCGGTGAGCTCGCATGCCACCACCTCAAAGCCGAGGCCGCGCAGGTAGTCGGCAGTCTGCGGCGCAGAGGCTGAGATCAGCAAGCTGTTGCCGCCAAGTAGCACGACCTGTGTGCCGAGGAACTCCGGGACGTAGCGCAGGCCGGGGAAGCACTCGGCTGGAGGGGCATAGTCCCTGTGCGTGATGAAAGTTCCATCGGGCAGTGCGGTCAGGCAGGACTTCAAGTGCAACGCGCGCTCAACGGGCACGCCCACCACCTCCACGCCTTGCGGCGCGAGAATCTCACGCAACGCGCCGACCCCGGCGTCGTTGCTACGGGTGGACAAACCCACCCACACCTTGCCACCGAACTTCAGCACGTCTCCGCCCTCGAGCCGGGCGCCTTCGGGAAGGCCCACGACGGTGAAGCCGCGGGCCTCCAGCACTCTGATCACGCTGTCCTGCTCCGCGGCACGCGTGGGATGCATGTTCGTGCGGACAGCCACGTTGCCGTAGGTGAAGACGGTGTCTTCCACGAAGATCGAGTCTGGCAGATCCGGGGTCGGCTCGACCTCCACCACGTCGGTGTAGTGGGAGAGCACCTCGCAGTAATCCTGCCACTGCGTCAGTGCGAGCTCGTAGCTCATTGGCGTCGGCTGAAGGTGTGTCAGCTGGCCGCGGTCCATGATGGGAGAGGGGCGGCGTACAAGCGCATAATCAAGATTCATACCTACTAGCGTAGCCCGTCGGGGCGACGCGCGGACTTGTCAGCGCGATAAGGAGGGGTGAGAATTGAGCAGTGACCGAGAATCTGAAGCGTGAAGAAGCCCGCCGCCGCGCCAAGCTGTTGAGCCTGGACGGCTACACCATCGATCTGGACGTGTCCGAGGCGACCTCGAAGGCCACCACCTTCGGCGTCGTTTCCCGCATCGAACTGAAGGCGGCGGAGCGCGGTGACACCTTCCTCGACTTCATCGGCGCCGACGTCTCAAGCGTCAAGATCGACGACGCCGTCGTGCCCTTTACCTTCGACGGTGCGCGCGTTACTGTGGAGATTCCGGAGGGCCACCACGCGGTGGAGGTCGCCGGGCGCGGGATATATTCGACGACGGGGGAGGGGCTCCACCGCTTCCGTGACCCCGTTGATGGCCAGACCTACCTCTACACACAGTTCGAGCCCGCCGACGCTCGTCGCGTCTACCCCAACTTCGAACAGCCGGACCTCAAGGCGACTTTCACCATCTCGATCACGGCCCCCGCCGCGTGGGTGGTGCTCTCCAACGGGGAGGCCACCGGCACGGGTGCGGCGGGAGCAAACAGCCGGGGCGAGGAGCTCACGCGTACCCAGTTCGCGACCACGAAGCGTATGTCTACCTACCTCACTGCGTTCATCGGTGGGCCCTACCATGCCTTCGCCGATTCGACTGAGGTGGACGGGCAGGAGGTCAAGCTCGGTTTCTACTGCCGTACCTCCCTCAAAGACCATTTCGACCTGCAGGACATCTCGACGGTGACGAAGCAGGGCCTGGCGCTGTTGCCGCAAGTCTTCGACTACCCCTACGTGTGGGGCAAGTACGATTCGGTCTTCGTGCCCGAATACAACCTCGGCGCGATGGAGAACCCCGGTTGCGTGACTTTCTCCGAGGACGCCTACATCTTCCGCGGCCAGTCCACCCGTTCCCAGCGCGCCAGCCGCGCCAACACTATCCTGCATGAGATGAGCCACATGTGGTTCGGCGATCTCGTCACGCCCGTGTGGTGGGACGATCTGTGGCTGAAGGAGTCTTTTGCCGAGTTCATGGGAGCGTGGAGTATGGTCGCGGCTACCCAGTACACGGAGGCATGGGAGAATTTTGCCGGCGCCCGCGTAGCCTGGGCTCTGCGTAATGACCAGTACCCGACAACACACCCCATCGTGGCCGACGTCGTGGATCTTGAGGCCGCCGACCAGGTTTTCGACGGCATCACCTACGCCAAGGGCGCGGCCGTGCTACGTCAGCTTGTGGCATGGGTGGGGGAGAAGGAGTTCTTCGCAGGAGCCGCCCTACTGTTCAAGGACAGGGCTTTCTCCAACGCCACTCTCGACGACCTTCTCGGGGCTCTTGAGACCACGTCGGGAAAGGACGTTCGCGGCTGGGCGCGGCACTGGCTTGAGACGGCCGGAGTATCCTCGGTCACTATCGAGCGCGGACCGCACGGCGTGACGCTGCGTCAGGTCGGAGTCGATCCCGCCGGTGCCCCCATCACCCGCCCGCACCACCTGAACGTTTCCGGCTGGAGGCTCGACGGTGACCGTCTTGTTCGCACGGGCGCCACCGACGTCGAGCTCACCGATGCCGTCGTGGTCGACTGGGATGAGATCGGGGCCGACGCAGACCTCATCCTTCCCAACGACCATGCCCTTTCCTACCTCAAGATCTCCTTCGACGAGCGATCGCTCGCCGCCGCGTTGGCCCACGAACTGGACGAGCCGCTCGCTCAGTGCGTGGTCAGCTCCGCATTATGGGAGATGGTCCGCGACGGTCTGCTTCCCGCTGTCGGCTACGCCCACTTCACCGCGCGCTCTGCGCAGGGGACCAGCTCGGGCCTGCTCGCGGCCCGCACCCTCAACTCGGTCTCCGCGCTGCGCGCCTACACGAAGGCAGACGTACGCGAGGCCGAGCTGGAATCCTTCTTCGACGCGGCCGTGGCGAACATCGCGGGCGACCCCGACACCCGCCTGATCTGGTCACGGGCCGCGGCGCGAGCCGGGCAGTCGCTGCCGAGCCGGGCGGACGCCGTCGTGAGACTACTGGAGAACACCGATGACCAGGACCTGCGCTGGGCCTACCTCGCGGCGCTGGCGGCAACCGGGACCGCGAGCCAAGACGAGCTCGACTCCGAGCTCGCGAGGACGGGGACAGCCGCCGATGTCGTCGCACACATGTATGCCACCGCGAGCATGCCGGGCACTGCCGCCGATACGCTGGCCAAGGTGCTCGCTGGAGGGCTGTCTAACGACCACGTCCAGGCGCTCATCGACGGTCTGCGTCAGCCTCTGCGGGCCGCGGAGAAGACGGCCGCTCTTGGCGACTACTTCGGTCAACTGACCGAAATCTGGTCGACGCGTTCGCAGGAGATCGCCGAACGCATCATCTACGGGCTCTACCCGATGACGGATCTCGGCGAAGCGACGAGCCCACAGGAGCATCCGGACGTCGTGGCGGCAGGACAGTGGCTGGATGCCAACCCGGAGGCGCCTGGCGCGTTGCGAAAGGTTATCCTCGACTGCCGCGACGAGCACCTGCGCATGCTCCGCGCGCAGGCTGCGTGAGCTTATCCCCAGTTGACGACCAGCAATGACACGTCTTCGCTCGTGCGTTAAAATTGTGTGAATAAGGGAAGGGGAAGTGATGGCAGATTTCGAGGTAAACCCGCAGGGAATTGACCCCACCTCCACGTCACGTTTTACGGCGATTAACGACGCCGTGGAGCCGGCACCTGTGGTGCGGGGTCTCGATCCGGAGGATTTGGCCACGATCAACGCGTTGCCGCCCACCTCGGCGTTGCTCATCGCTCACACCGGCGCCAACGCGGGTGCCCGCTTCCTGCTCAACGCGGATTCGACCACTGTCGGGCGCCACCCGAAGTCGGACATCTTCCTCGACGACGTCACGGTCTCCCGTAAGCACGCCTTCTTCCTGCGCAACGGGCGCGACTTCTACGTGCGCGATATCGGCTCGCTCAACGGCACGTACGTCAACCTCCAGCAGGTGGAGGAAGCCAAGCTTAATGACGGCGACGAGGTGCGTATCGGCAAGTTCCAGCTGACCTTCTACGCATCTCGGCAGGCAGGCGAATGAGTCCACTGCCGCAAAGCGCTGGGGAGGAGTCTCTTCCCAGCTCCTGGCCACACGACCTCTCACACGAGCCCACGCTGAAGATCGGTGAGGTCACTACTCACTTGCGCCGGGAATTCCCGTTTCTGGCCGCTTCGAAGATCCGCTACTTCGAGTCCCAAGGGCTCATCGACCCGTACCGCACCGAGTCGAACCAGCGCATCTTCTCGATCGCCGATGTTGAGCGCCTGCGCTTCATCCTGGTCGAGCAGCGAGACCGCTACGTTCCGTTGCCACAGATCAAGGAGATGCTCGCCCAGCTCGACTCCGGGCGGGTCAGCCAAGAGCACCCCGGCAAGTTGCGCGCGCTCAGTGCCGAGCCGGAGGTTCGTCCAACCCCGGGGATCCGGATCCGCAGGGATGAGCTCGCAGCGCTAACGGGCACCTCACTCGCCGAAATCGACCAGCTGGTAGACGCCGGCATGATCATCCCTGATGCCCGTGGGCGCTTGACGGCGCACGCCGTGGACATCGTGCGCTACTCGAAGATGCTGGGGGAGGCCGGCATGGATCTTCGCAGCCTGCGTCAGGTGAAGAACTCCGCGCACGCGCACGCCACTAATGTCGCCAGTCGCCTCGCCACCGAGCGCGCGCGCAACACGCCACTGGCCAAGGAGCGGGTGGTCAACGAATCGGCGGAACTGGCGACAATGCTGACCAACCTGTATCGAGCGCTGCTGACGGAAAACATCGACGTCCAACTGAGATAGGGGAGCGAAACTTCAAGTTGAACTTGAGACACGGCACAAAGACACGCCGCGCGTGTTTCAAGCAGCTTCGTTGAGATCGCCCCACTTCCGGTTTACGCTAGAGGTAACAATTCGAAGGAGGCTGACGTGAGTGACGCAACCGCACATGGCGCACGCCCGCAGCTCGCACAGGGAACGCTCTTTGGTGGCCAGTTGCCGGATCTTGACACGGAGACCGGCTACCGCGGGCCGGCCGTGTGCCGCGCGCTCGGCATCACCTACCGTCAGCTTGACTATTGGGATCGCATCGGGCTTGTCTCGCCCTCGATCCGCTCTGCGAAGGGCTCCGGCTCGCAGCGTCTCTATGCCTTCCGCGACGTGCTCGTGCTCAAGGTGGTCAAGCGCCTGCTTGACACCGGCGTATCCCTCCAGCAGATTCGTGTGGCCATCGCCCAGCTCACGGAATACGGAGTCGAGGATCTGTCTGCCGTCACGCTCATGAGCGACGGCGCCTCCGTGTACCTGTGCACCTCGAACGACGAGGTGATCGACCTTATCCAGGGCGGCCAGGGCGTGTTCGGCATCGCCGTGGGTAAGGTGTGGCGAGAGGTGGAAGGCGAGCTCTCTGAGCTTCCCACCGAGCGCGCGCACAACGAGCCGATTGATGAGCTCGCCGCGCGTCGTGCCGCCAAGCGTAACGCGATCTAAGCGATCTGAGGGCGCCTGCTAACGCGCCACGGGTAGGCGTTCGTCTACGTGCACGCGGCAATCGTGGGAGAGCGGGCCCGGGGAGGGGTTCGCAGCTCATTTCTATCAACCGGGCATGAACGGCGTGTCGAGGCGGGTTCCCGCCCGCTCTTTTGACATAATGTACATTATCGGATCTTCGTTGCGGATTTGGGCTCGCGACTAATAGCCCCTTTCCGCGGATTCTCGCCCCTTCCGGCCGCTCGGCATAAGTGGTGATCTTCCGGCGTTAAGATAGGCATAAACAAAGGAGACAACCATGGCAGAACGTTCACTGCGCGGAATGAAGATCGGCGCGCACTCGCTCGAGTCCGATGCCGGCGTCGCGTTCGTCGCGCGCCGCGAAGAAAACTATCGCTGCGAGGACGGGCACACGTTTGCCGTCACCTTCGCCGAAGACGCCGATGCGCCCGCGACGTGGGAATGCAAGTGCGGCAAGCGCGCCGAGCTCATCGGCGCCGTCGAGGGTGAGGACGACGAGAAGCCGGCCAAGCCGCAACGGACCCACTGGGACATGCTGCTCGAGCGTCGTTCGATCGAGGAACTGCAGGTCTTGCTGGACGAGCGCCTCGCGCTGCTGCGCCAGGGAAAGCTTTACAAGCGCCTACGCTAAGCGCTAGCCCGAGCCCATAGAGCCCGCAATTGCGCGCCGCGTCGCTCAATCCCGAGCTTCGTGGCGCGCAAAAACGCTTCCTGCACGATGTTGCCGCTCATTTTCGACGTGCCCGCCTCGCGCTCGACGAACGAGATCGGCACCTCCGCAATCCGCGCACCCATATCGGTCATCTTCAGCGTCATATCAACCTGGAAAAAGTATCCCTTGGACTCGACGGCCGCGAAATCCAGTCGCTTGAGGGCGTCCGCACGGTAGACGCGGAAACCCGCCGTAGCATCCTTCGCTGGCAGGTTCAGCCATATCTTGATGTAAAGATTTCCGGCGCGGGAGAGGAGCTCCCTGTGCTTGGGCCAGTTCACCACTTCCCCACCGTCGGTCCACCTCGAGCCAATGACGAGTTCGGGCTTATCCCATGCGTCGGCGCGTGCGAGGAGGTCGACAAGTTGCTCGGGGCGGTGCGAGCCGTCGGCGTCCATCTCGCACACGTGGCTATAGCCGCGCTCGATGGCCCACTCGAATCCCGCAAGATAGGCCCTCCCCAGGCCCTCCTTCGCCGTACGGTGCATGACGTGAATCTGCGGATCGCGCTGAGCCCGATCATCGGCCAAGGCGCCCGTGCCATCTGGGGAATTGTCGTCGATCACGAGGACGTCGGCATCGGGGACAGCCGCCCTCGTCCGGTCCAAGAGCCCCGGGAGAGACTCGCGCTCGTTATAGGTTGGAATACAGATGACTACCTTCATGATCGTCCTTGCCTCGACATGCCTATCGCTAGGATAGCGCCAAGCGCGCCAAGGACGAAGACGATCACCCTACGGGGTGCGGCCGTCGAAGTGGCGAACGTCGTCCGGTCATACAGCGCCACCTGCACCACTCGGGCATCTTTGGTGAACAGGTCCGTCTCGTAGACGACGCCGTGGTGGTCGGCCACGCCCGAGATGCCTGAGGTCGATACCTGGATCGCAGTGCGACCGGTCTCAACCGCGCGGAAAGCCGTCATCGAAAACTGCTGGGAGGACAGCTCGCTCGTGCCAAAGGAGGCGTTGTTGGTGGGGATGACGAGCAGCTGGCTGCCGCGCACCGCCTCGGCGACGATGTCGGTGTAGGCCACCTCGAAGCAGATCGGCACCGCCAGGCGCAGTCCCAGCGAGGGCACCTCCACCTGGGCCTTGCCCGTCCCAGGAAGCATGTCTGTGGAAACCTGATCCACGACGTCGGTAATCTTGTGGATCAGTTCCCGGTGCGGGATGTATTCCCCGAACGGTACGGGGTGTTGTTTCGAATAGCGGTCCGCGATGCCGTCGGGTTCGATGACGAGCACGTCGTTGTACCGCCCGCCCTCAACATAGCTCTGCGTGCCCATCACGAGCGGGATGCCGAGGTCGGCGACCATGTCGAAGACGAGGCTACCCGCGGCGTCGTCAACCCGGATGTCGCGATCCGAGGAAGACTCCGGCCACAGAATGAGATCGGGTTTCGTCTCGGAGGCCTTGACCAGTTCGCGCGTTGCGCGCACGTGGTTTTCCGTCACCGCTAGCGCGCGGTCTTGCGTGCCTGGGGGCGCCACGTTGCCCTGTACAATAGCGACGTTGAGGCTCCCCGAGGAGCGCGCTCCCACCGGAAGGATAACCGGGGCGATGACGAGTACGAGGGCCGCCACCACCGATGCGGCGATCTGCAGGTAGCTCATCGACGGTGTCATCGCCGCGAGCACCCCGATCAAGACGGCAACCCCGCCCACCAGGGCCGTCGAGCCGTATGGCGCGTAGCTGACCAGCGGCGAGGTAGTAAACGTGAAGGCCAAAGTTCCCCAAGGTAGGCCGCCGTATGGCCACATGCCGCGGAGCTGTTCGACGGCGAGGAAGATGGCGGTGGCCGCCAGTGCGCGCAGCCACGGCCGAGTCAGTCGTTCCCCCGCGCGCGAGAGTAACGCCCACGCCGCCCCCACGACGCCGAGGTAGCACCCCTCCACGACGGCAAGCGCAACCTGGGCGGCGATCAGCCCGGTGGAGACGGCGGCCCACTTCACGAGTGGGAAGAAGAATGCGATACCCCAGCACCAGCCGAGGGCGAATCCGGCGCCCACCGCCCTACCCCGGACCGCCAGCCACAGCAGCGAAATCGCGAAAAACCCCGCCACCCACAGGCCGGTGGAGGTGGCGAACCACAGCGTCACCCCGCCGAGGACTGCGAGAAGGAATCGGATCACGTTCAGATCTTACGGCATAAAACAGTGCAGGCCGCTGTTCCTCGGACCGATCCGGTGGATCGTTTTCTATCGAACAGGGCCTGCACTAACACCTTCGTGCTCTTCATAGCCTAGAACCGCGTGAGCCGGCCAGCAACTCAGTTTCGCCAATCGCCCACCGTAGCACCATGAGGTCGCTCACTAGCGACCTGACGGTTGCCGACCAAGGTCATGGGCCATGGCCACACCAAGTAGATCAGAGCCATTGCCAGCGGCGAATGAGCCTGGCCGCCTGGCCCGCCACGTCACGCAGGAGCTCCGAGGGCGCCACCGCCTCGATCTGACCAAGCAGATCGATGAGGCGCCGATTAGCGGAGATGAAGTCCCCCACCACCAGGTTGCCCAGTGCAAGAACGGTTTCGAGGTTGTGCCCGCCCGCCCACGCGGTGAAGGCTTCCATGCCGCCCGGAAACGGCTCCGGGGTACGGAGGATGGCGAAGCCTTCCTCCACGCGGGTGAGGAAGGTGACGTTGCGCTCGATCGCCTGCCACGCCTCGCGGAGGGCGCCACCCGTCGGCCGGTCGATCCCGAGCCGGCGGTCGCACAGGAAGGCCGAACAGGCGCCCGCAAATTCCTCGGGCGTGAGGTCAGCGAAAGCGGCCTCGGACAGGCTCTGGCAGACAAGGAGGTCGGCCTCGTTGTGGATGCCGCGTAGCATAGCGGCGCCGGCCGCCAGCTTGACCATTCCGGACCTTGGGCCTTTGTCGCCGGGCTGGAGATAGCCGAGCCGGAACAAGACGCCGGCGGTGGCATCAAACTCCTTGGCCACCGAGTCGTCGTAGGCCTCGCTTTCGGCCTCCAAATTCTCGAGGCTGGCCAGCAGCGAGGTGAACTCGCTGCCGGCACGGATGTGCGAGGCCAGGTCCGGGCAGTGGTGGATGGGGTGGGCCTCAAGCTCGGTGGAGGACGTGACCGCGAAGCGATCCCAAGAGCCCGTGAGGTCGCGGTCGGTTCCCAGCTCAATCCTCTCCCCCACGGCCTCCCACATGGCATCGGCAATGTCGGCTCTGACCTCGGCCTTCTTCGGGGAGAGCCCGAAGGGCATGGCGATCGTGCCCAGGTCGCGTAGCTCGGAGGACAGCTCCTCCTCGCGTAGCCACGTCATCTGTGCGTTCAGGTCAACGAGGCGTAGTTTCGCGCCCACCGAGAGAACGACGCCGTAGTCCAGTTCCCCGCCGCGGGCGAAGGCGTACAGGTGCCCGGTGGCGGCCTCATCCCACGAATCCGCGATGCGCTGGCGGTATTCGCGTTTGGCGCGCTTGCGCTCAGCCTTGGAGGCCCGCTTGGCCTTCCGACGTAGCCGGAGGTAGTCGGGCAGGCTCCCCTCGAGGCACTCCCCCGCCAAGACGTCCTCGACAGCCTCGAGCCGGGCACGCACACGCGTCATGCGCCCGCGCACCTCGCCCAGCTCGGCGTTGCGCTGATACTGGGCGAACGACGTGCCCATGATCGCCCGCGCATCCTCGTAGGGGTGGAAGGCCAGGAGGTTGGCAACGGAGTTGTAGGAAGGATAGAACGCGGACTCGAGCGGCTCCACGCGTCCCGAGCCAAGATCTGCCAGGGCCTGGACGTCGAGGTCGTCGGTATGGATCACGACGGCGTGACCCACCTTGTCCTTCCCGCGCCGGCCCGCACGCCCGATGAGCTGGGTGTACTCGGTGGCACTCAGGGGAACGAAATCGGAGCCGTTCCACCGCTGGAGCTCCTCAAGGACGACGGTGCGCACCGGCATGTCGATTCCGAGCGCAAGCGTGCCAGTGGCGTAGACGAGCTTGAGCAGGCCATCCTCCATGAGATCCTCCGCCAGCTCCTTCAGCGCCGGGAACATGCCGGCGTGGTGAGCACAAAACCCACGCGTCATCGCCTTGGCCCAGAACCCGAATCGGACCGCGCGCTGGTCCTCCTCACTCACGTCGGCGCGTAGCTTGCGCAGGCGAGCGCGAACCTCGCGCTGCTGGTCGGCCCGGTTGAGACTGACTCCGGCGTCGAGCAGGTCTGCCACCGCACGGTCGCACCCCTTGCGGGAAAAGATGAACTCGATCGCGGGCAACAGGTCGGCGTCGTGAAGCTGGTTGAGCACGCGCTTGCGACGTGCGAAGCCGGTGGGACGGCGTCGGCGATGAGCGGATAGGGAGGCATCGGCCTGTACGAGACGCTGGTTCATCTTCCCACCGACGAACAGCGGTTCGAGGCGCCGATTGATCGCCACGTGCTGCACGAGAGGGACCGGACGCTCCGTGGAGACAACCACGGCTGTCGCCCCACGCACCGATCGCAGCCAGCTCGCGAACTCCTCCACATTCGAGATGGTGGCGGATAGCGCCACGAGACGGGCATGGGCAGGTAGCTGCAGGATGATCTCCTCCCACACCGGCCCACGAAACTCGTCGCTGAGGTAGTGCACCTCATCGAGCACCGCGTAGCCGATGTCGGCCACGATGTCGTCACGCTGGAAGAGCATGTTGCGCAGCACCTCGGTGGTGACCACCAAGATCGGGGCATCGCGATTGATTGTCTGGTCGCCAGTGAGCAGGCCAACGTAGTCCTGACCAATCTGCTCGCTCAGGTCGCGGAACTTCTGGTTGGACAGGGCCTTGATCGGGGCAGTGTAGATGCAGCGCTTCGAGTGGGCCAGCGCCAGCTCGACTGCGTATTCGGCCACCACGGTCTTTCCCGCGCCCGTCGGTGCGCTCACCAGCACGTCCCGAGATTCGAGCGCCTCGATGGCCGCCAGCTGGAAGTCGTCGAGGATGATTCCGCGGGCGCGGTAGCGGTCGACGAAGTTCTCTAAGATCATATGGCCAGCCTCAGCGCTTTCGGCAGTATCCGGACGGTGGCGGGCGCGCGGCAGATCTCCTCGCCGTCGGCCATGAGTACCGGAAGCGTGGCGCCTGGCCCCTGCTCGATGCGAATCTCATTGGTGCGGTATAGGTGAACGCGCGGGTCAGCAAGGTGGCGGTAGACGATGAGGCGCCCGAGCAGGCCGACGATCTCGGGCATGCGCAGGCCGCGCGTGAGGACGACGTCGAGCAGGCCGTCGTCGGGAAGCGCACCGGGAGAGATACAAAACCCTCCCCCGAAGTAGCGTGTGTTCGCAACCGACAGGAGCGTCATGTTGCCCTCGGCGGTATGCCCGTCCATCGTCACCCGCGCGCCGAAGGGCTGATAGCCTCCGATTGCGCCGGGTAGCGCACGCAGGTAGCGCGTGTTGCCCTTAGGCCAGGACATGCGGTTCGTGCGCAAGTTCACGTCCGCGTCAATGCCGACAGAAACGATGGCCAGCGCACGCTCGCTACCGCCCTCCCAACTAATCTCCATGACGTCAACGTCGCGGTGCCGGCCGGTCATCAGGCAGGCCGCGATCTGGTGAACCGAGTCGTGGACGCAGTGGATGGGCAGGCCAAACTCGCGGGCGATGTCGTTACCCGAACCGGCCGCCACGATCCCGACGGGCACACCCGAATCCCCCACCGCATTGACTGCGTTGTGGATGAAGCCGTCACCTCCCACGATGATCAACGCATCCGCCTCGGCGCTCGCCTCACGCATCGCGAGGAAGGTTTCCTCACGCGAACCGGTGGGCAACCACATCATGTCCACGGGATACTTGCCCAGCACCTCGCGCAAGACCGCCCGGTAGCCATCCGAGCGCCCCTTACCCGAAGTGGGATTCAGCGCAAGCGCAACTCTCATGTGCGCTCCTGGACGCGCAGCCGGGCGCGCTCTCGGGCCTGCGGGCCGATCGAGTCGAAGGCGGAATCGTCGAGCCTGGCCCAGCGCTCGCGTGCACCGGCAAGGCTACGGCGGCGTCGTTCCCCGCGCTCAATCCGAATCCGGCGTCGTTGCTCGCGGGCCTCCCGCACGCGCTCCGGGTCGGAGTAGAGGTCTGCCAGTGGCGGGCGCTCACGTTCGGGCACGGACAGGGCGTCGGCCACCCGCGACAGCTCGCCGAACTGGGCGCCGAGCCTCTTCGCCGCGTGCCACAGATCCCTAAGGTTCGAGGCGAGGTAGAGCCCGAGGGCTACCAAACCGATCAGTAGGATCCAGAACCACATCAGTCCTCCTTCAGATATCGGCGGGCCTGCGTGGCGATCTGCCGCGCGACGTGCTCCGGCTCGACGCCGAGCACCGATTCTCCCATGCGTACCAGCAACGTGCGTAGCCACGCCAGTGAACTCACCGTCAGCACGATCTCCAGCCTGTCGCCGAGGTCGCGGAAGGAATCCACGGGCAGGGTTTCCGTGACCCAGCGGCCCTCCGCCGTGCACCGAATCGTCACCTGCTCCCCCAAAAAGCCGCCATCGCTCTCGAACGCCTCCACGATCTCATCGCGCGCCTTCTTAGCAAAGCCCGCCTCCAAGACCCGGACGGAGACGATGCGGTCGAGCCGGTAGGTGCGCAGGCGGCCATTCTTACCGGCCACCAAACGCGGACGTGAACCGGTGGCGATCATCGCCGGGAGGACGGTCGCCGAATTCTCGACGACGTGCAGATCCGGACCCGCCTTGAGGTAGACGAGCTCGACGAGCCTGTCCTTCTTCATGGCGATCGCCAGAGTATCGGTGATTTCGCGGGCGTTGAGCGCCGGTGCCGGCCACAGCGCCGAACCGTAGCCGCGCCCCTCCATCGCCGCTGCGATACGTTCACGCAGGCGCAGGAGGTGCAGGCGGGTGCCGGCGTCGACGGCGGAAAGCAGGTCGTCGATAAGGGCCAAGAGCGTGAGCACCTCGGCCAGCGAGAGCGACGGGGCCATACCCGTCGAATCGTCGTTCAGCCGAACCTCGCCGTCGTCGTCCTGTGGAATCTCGACGTCGACGGGGGCCTCGTAGTAGCCACCCTCCCAGATCTCGAAGAGGAAGAGCTCGGTGAGCTCGCGGCGCATCCGAGCAGGTGTGGTGCGGAAGTGCTCGGCGAGGTCGCGCAACGACGGCGCGCCACGCCCGAGGTAGGTCAGGATAGCGATCTTGCGCGCGAGGGACAGGTCAGTCATGCTCACCTCCGAGGCTAGCGAGGTGAGCCACCCTCGCCTCGAAATCGGCCACGAGCTCGGGTGGACCTACAAGGCGGGCGTCTAGGCCGTAGAAGAAGAGGTCCTCATAGAGTTCGGCGCGATCCACCGCGGTGAGAATGAGCTCGTAGCCCCCGTCGGCCTGTCGCACCTCGCTCGCCCGGGAGGCGAGCGGAAGCTCACGCGAGGTGCGCACGACGGCGTCGACCGGCGTGAACGTCGTGGGGAAGCTCGCCGGGGCCTCGTGTGTGATCGGTTCGTCAAGTAGCTCGACCTTGCCGACGATCCGGTCGACCTTGAACAGACGCATCCCGACACCGCTACCCGAATCGCTACTGACCTGGTAGCCGCGCAGGTAGAACGCGTCGAGGTGAACCTCGAGCCGCATCGGCTCGACGACGCGGCGGGAGGCGGCCCGACTCGACGTCGAACGGTAGTCAAAGGCGATGCGGCACGCGCGTTGAATCGCCGGGGCGATGGCGAGCGCGGCGTCACCGCGCGGAAGGCGAGGGGCGAGCCGGGACTCCCCGGCCCTCGCCTCGCCTGAGGAGAGCAGCTTGGTCACGGCGGACTGCGCAAAAGCCAGCGCATGTGAGGTCGCCTTCGAGCCCAGGAGCGAGCGCAGGATGCTCATCTCCACGTCCGTGCCGTCCACAAGGATGTTCTGATCCGCCAAGATGTAGCGGTTCTCGGCATCGATATCGATCCGGTAGCCCGATTCGCGCAACACCTGGATATCTCGCTCCAGGTAACGCTGGCCGTTGGCCGGGTCGAGCTCGCGGTAGGCGGGCATGTCGAGCATCTGGCGCGCCGTCAGATGCCCCTGGCGCAGGGCAACGAGCAGCGAAAAACGCCGTTCACTCACCGTGCGCACATTCTTCATACCCACTAGGTTACTCGACTAGAGTGGCAGGCATGAACTGGCAGCATGCGACACTCGTGGCAAAGCACAAAACCTGGGGCGAGGCGGCTGAGTTTGACGCCGAGCTCCCCGGCGGCCAGCTCGTTCGGGCCTTGGCCTACATTCCGCAGGTGGGTGAACCGCGGGTGGGCGAATCGGTGCTCGTCACCACCGCCACCCACGACCGCGGTCTTGGCACGGGCGGCTTCGTCATGATCGTCGCCATCCCCGGACGGCTGCCCGCCTACACCCCCGGGCCCGGCCATGTCGTCAAGGCACGCTACACGCCACTGCAGTACATGGTGATGGGGGTCGACGAACAGGAATCGCCCTACCACACCCTTCTGCGCGACGCCGACTCGATAGCCGGGATGCCCGTGATCGCCGCCGACCTCCACTCCGCCCTTCCCGCCATCGTTGCCGGGATCCACGCCGTGCGCCCGGGGGCACGCATCGCCTACGTCATGACCGACGGCGGAGCGCTTCCCGCGTGGTTCTCCCAGACTGCTCACGCACTGCGCGAGGGCGACCACATCCTCGGCACGATCTCTGCCGGTCAGGCCTACGGTGGCGAGCTCGAGGCCGTTAACGTCCACACGGCGCTCCTCGCCGCGCGCCTCGTGTGGCAGGCCGATATCGCGGTCGTCACCCAGGGGCCGGGGAACCTCGGCACCGACACCCGCTGGGGATTCTCCGGCACATCCCTCGGCGAGGCCCTCAACGCCGCGCACGTGCTCGGCGGGCGCCCCATCGCCGCCCTGCGTGCCTCACAGGCAGACCCGCGTAGCCGCCACGTCGGCATCTCCCACCATTCCTTGACGGTCCTCACCCGCGTGGTCCACGTGCCCTGCGCCGTCGTGGTACCGCAGCTGCCCCTACCCGACGACGTCGCCTCGCGCCTTGCCGAGCAGGTGCGTCAGCTCAAGCGGGATCACCTCGAGCTGGTGCCCTATCCGGCGCAGCATCTCGACAGCGTCCTGCGCCATCCCCCCGCTCCGCTACGCACGATGGGGCGTAGCTACGAGGAGGATCCGCTGGCCTTCCTCGCCGCCGCGGCCGCCGGCGAATACGCAGGAAAGATACTTCCCGGCAGCTCAGCTGCCGGGAAGTAGGTCCGACGCGCGTCGGGCGGCGCCGATAGCCGCCTCTAGATGCGCGAAGTCAGGATCGGGGTGACGAGGATGCCACGCGCCCCGACGTCGTGAAGATCGTCCATGACGGCGTTCATCTTCTTGCGCTCCACCATCGCCCGCACGGCCACCCAGTCCTCGTCGTGGAGTGGCGAGACCGTAGGCGACTGGTAACCGGGGGTGAGCGTGACGGCCTGCTCCAAGCGATCACGCTGGATGTCGTAGTCCATGAGCACGTAGTTGCGCGCCATGATGACGCCCTCGAGGCGGCCGTCGAGAATGCGTAAGTCGTGGCCGACTTCCTGATCCGCGCGGCGGATGAGGATCGCCTCCGAGCGCAGCAACGGCTCGCCGAACACGGCCATGCCCGCCGCCCGCAACGTCGAACCCGTCTCAACGACGTCGGCGATCGCGTCCGCGACCCCGAGCCGCACCGAGCTCTCCACCGCGCCGTCCAGATGGACCACAGTCGCCTGGATTCCGCGCTCGGCCAGGTAGCTGCTGACCAGCGAGTCGTAGGAGGTGGCGATGCGCTTTCCGTCCAGGTCGGCGATCGTCATCGTCTCCCCGCCGGGGGCGGCGAATCGGAATGTTGCGCGGGCGAAGCCCAAACCGCGGTGCTCGACCGCGCCCGCCTGCGAGTCGACCAGAAGGTCACGGCCGGTGATGCCGACGTCGACCGTGCCGGCGCCGACATAGACCGCCACGTCGCGAGGGCGGATGTAGAAGAACTCAACATCGTTGTCCTCATCAACGAGCACAAGCTCGCGCGACTCGCGACGCTGACGGTAGCCGGCCTCAGCGAGCATGCGCGAGGCGGGATCGGACAGGGAGCCCTTATTGGGCACGGCGATGCGAAGCATGACTCTCCTAGAGGTACCGGTAAACGTCGGCCAAGGTCAGGCCGCGGGCGATGAGCATGAGCTGAAGATGGTAGAGCAACTGGGATGCCTCCTCGGCCAGCTCCTCATCAGACTGGTACTCGGCGGCAATCCAAACCTCGCCAGCCTCCTCCACGATCTTCTTGCCGATGAAATGAATCCCAGCATCTAGCTCCTTGACCGACCCCGAACCTTCGGGGCGCTCAATGGCCTTCGTCGACAGTTCCGCAAACAGCTCTTCAAACGTTTTCACGCTTTCATTGTAGCCCTGCCCGGGCGCTGGCCTCACTTAGTCCGTGCTTTAAGAACGTCGAGCGTGTAGGCGTCGGTAGCGGACACGGGCTTTTCGAGCACGCCGGTCTCCTCAAGGAAGCCCGACATGGCCTCCCAGGCCCGTTCGTCCTGCGCGCCGAACGACTCTCCGCCGGTGTACAGCTTCAGGGTAGCCTTGAGCACCTCGCCGGCGAGCTCGCGTTGGTCGGGTTCGGCGAGCGTGGGCACGTAGCTCTCCACAATGTCCAGCGTGCCGTCAAGATCCGCGGAGGCGTCGGCGGTCGCCTTCTCCATCGCGGAAAGCACCTTCGACATCGTCTCCGGCTCGACGTTGATCGATCCCAGCCCGACGCCGACAAGCGGCAGGTTGCCCTCGACCAACGGCATCTCGACCACGTCGATTCCAGCGTGACGCATGGAGACGGCGTCGTTATTGGTGAACCCGATGATGGCGTCCACCTGACCCGAGCTCAGCGCCGCCGACTGGGTGTAGCCGATGTAATCGACCTGCATATCCTCCAACCCGTAAGCCTTCTGCATGGCGAGCAGACCGAAATAGTTCTCGCCGTATGGGCCGGGCAGACCCACCGTCTTGCCCGCGAGGTCCGCGGGTGAGGTGATCCCCGAATCGGCCTTCGCGATGAGAACCACCGGGTAGCGCTGGTACATCGTCGCCCAGTTCACGACGTCGACGCCGGTGCTTCGCGCCTGCATCATCTCGTCCCCGCCCGCGAAGACGACGTCCTCCTCGCCAGACTGCAGCGCACCGAGGAGGGACTCTTGCGCGCCGTGGTGGCGGATGGTTACCTCCAGGCCCTCGTCGGCGAAGTAGCCCTTCTCGAGCGCCACGTAGACCGGGGCGAACTGAACGTCGGGGATGTAGGTCAGGCCGATCGTGAGGGCGGCGGCGCCGGCGTCATCGGAGTGCGCGGCGGGGCTCTCAACCGACGGGGAGGTCGGGGCGGTGTCCGGCCCGCCCGAGCAGGACGTCAACGCCAGCAGCGCCAGCAGCGCCAGTAGCTTCTTCATTTTCTACCTTTTCTTCCTTCCACGGCCAAGACGGCCCTGGATTCTGCGATGAGCAAGAGAACGTAGATCAGGATCGCGCACACTGCCAAGATGACGATCGCGGCGAACATGCCCGAGATGTCATTGAGCGCCTGCGCCCCGACGAGGACGATGCCCAGCCCGTCACGGCCGCCGATGACCATCTCCCCAACTACCGCACCCGTGATCGACAGCGTGAAGCCGTTGCGCAGGCCGGCCAAGATGTTCGGCGCCGCCAGGGGAAGCTCAATCATCCCCACCAGGCGAAGTGACCCGGCACCGTCGAGGCGGGCGGCCCCGATGATGTCTGGGTCGATGCTTTTGGCTCCCACCGTCGTATTGATGACGATGGGGAACACGACCATGATCGTACACAGCACGACGATGGGGGTCGTTCCGTAGCCCACCCAGATCACGAGCATGGGTGCGATGGCGACCGCAGGGATGGCCTGGGAAGCCGCCAGATAGGGTTGAACCGACGCCGCCAGCGCCCGCCAATGGGCGATAGCGAAGCCGAGCGGAATGCCGATGAGCGCCGCGAAGAAGCACCCCAGGAGCGCCTCGTACAGCGTCTGGAGCGTGCCGTCGACCAGGTAGCCTTTGCCGAGCCCGGCGAAAAGCCGCTGGCCAACCTGACGGGGGCTGGGCAGAATCCACTCCGCCACCACGCCCGTCTCGGTCAGCGCAATCCAGGCAATCATCGCAACGACGCCGACCGTGATCGGTGCCGCCCATGTCATCCGCTTCATTCGTCCCTTCCCATGCACGCACCGGGAAGGACGCACGCGTCAAGCGTGCGGGCGGCACACGCCGCCTCATTGCTCCTCCCATCCGGACTTTCACCGTCGGTCGGGGAATCTCACCCCATCAACCGGCCCAAGTGGGCCGGGTCGCGGACTTTCACCGCCGGTTCAGATTTTCACTGACCCCGGAGCATGTGCACGTGCCCAGTATAGGCACCTTTAACGAGAATGTGTGTGTCGGCTCGCCAACTCGCGTAGCGCCTCGACCTCGGCGTAGGCGTCCTCCGACTTGTAGACCGCCGATCCGGCAACGAACGTGTCGGCCCCGGCGTCGGCCGCGATCTCGATCGTCTCCCGCGAAATACCGCCGTCCACCTGAATCCACACGTCGAGGCCCGACTTGTTCACGGCGTCGCGGGTGCGGGCCACCTTCGCCATCATCGACTCGATGAAGGACTGGCCGCCGAAACCGGGCTCGACAGTCATGATGAGGATCATGTCGAACTCGTCGAGGATGTCGAGGTAGGGCTCGATGGGGGTAGCGGGCTTGAGACCCAGCCCCGCGCGCACGCCCATCGCCCGCAGCTCGCGCGCGAGGCGTAGCGGCGCGGCCGCGGCCTCCGCGTGGAAGGTGACCGACTTCGCGCCGGCTTCAGCGTAGGCGGGCGCCCAGCGGTCCGGGTCCTCGATCATCAAGTGCGTGTCGACCGGAATCTGCGAGATCCCGACGATCGACTCCACGATCGGGACGCCCATCGTCAGGTTGGGCACGAAGTGGTTGTCCATGATGTCTACGTGTGCCCAGTCGGCGTTACGGATCTTGGTCAGTTCGCCGCGCAGGTCCGAAAAGTCACAATTGAGGATGGATGGGGAGATTCTCATGTGGCAATTCTATACGGAGCCTAACGCGCGCGCTTGCGCAAGAGTGCAAGGAACATGGCGTCCGAGGCATGCAGGTCTGGCCACAGCTGGAGGTAGGGCCCCGCCCCGACGATCGGGAACTTCGCCTGGGAAGAGGCGAGCTCGCGGGCGTCGAGCACCTCCACATCCTCGCGACCGGCGAGGAAGGTCTCAACCACGCCGGTGGTCTCGGGTAGGTAGGGCGAGCAGGTCGAGTACCCCACCACTCCCCCAGGCCGGACGGCTTCCCACCCGGACTCCAGGAGGGAGAGCTGGAGGCGGACTAGATCGAGGGCGTCGCCGGCCGCCTTCACCCACCGCGCCTCAGGGCGGCGACGCAGCGCACCAATACCCGTACATGGCGCGTCGATGAGCACCCTGTCGAAGCTCGCGGGCTGCTCCGCGCCGATGTCGGCGCCGTCGCCGAGCCTGAGCTGAACTCGATCGGCCCAGGGTGCCACGTTGTCAGCCACCAGGTCCAGGCGGTGCTCGTGAAGCTCGTTGGCGAAGATGGTGACGGCGGGGTTGAGCGCCACGAGGGTGGCCGTCTTACCGCCCGGCCCGGCACACATGTCGAGCCAGGCACCGTCTTCACCGTCGACGGGGGCGGCGGCGAAGGTCCGGGCCACGAGCTGGGAGCCCTCGTCCTGAACGCCCGCAATTCCGTCTCGGACGGCGAACACCCGCCCAGGGTCGCCACCCTCGAGGATGAGGGCCGAGTCCACGAGGTGGCCGGGCCGGCAGCTCATGTGTCCCCGCCCGACGTCGGAGCGCAACGCGTTAATCGAAATGTCGCGCGCAACGAGGGCCACGTCGGCCGGCTCGTTGTCGGCTTTCAAGACCGAGATGAGGTCCCGGCGCTCTCGGCCGTGGGCCACGAGCGCCACCGACAGCGCGCGCACAATCCAACGCGGGTGGGAAAACCAGTCGGCGATGAACCCCGTCGAGGCGGCCTTGCCGTGGTCGTCCTTGAGCTGTACCTGCCACTCCTTGAGCGAGCGCTCATTGGCCTGGCGTAGGACGGCGTTGACGAAACCCGACGCGCCCGTGCCCACATGGTGGCGGGTGAGCATGACGGTCTCGTTAATCGCGGCGTGGGGCGGGGTGCGTAGGGCGAACAACTGGTGCACGCCCATCCTCAACAGCACCCCGACGGCCGGCTCGGGTTCACGGTCCATGCAGTGGGCGAGTATGGCATCCCAACGCCCCTGCAGTCGCAGCGTGCCGTAGCACAGGTTCGTGGCAAAGGCCGCGTCCTGCTTGTTCAGCCGCGCGGCTCGGATCGCCTTGGGCAGGGCGATGTTGGCATAAGCCCCGTTCGTCTCCACATCCGTGAGGACCTCGAAGACGGCGGTGCGGGCTGCGTCGCTCTGCCTGCGGCCGGGACGCCACCCTGATGGACGTTCGCTCATCACTGCCTCACCTCAAAGCTCGCCTTACCGTGTAGTCCCCGGATCCAGTCCGCGCTTTCCATCCACGCCTTGCCTGCCGGACCCACCCGGGACAGCCGGACGGCCGTAGTTCCCGTGCCTACCACGCCACCTTCGCCGATCTGTCCGGGGCGCAGGCCCTCGATATCGGTGACGGCGGCCGGGCCGAGTTTGACGCGCTTGCCGTCCATATCGGACCACGCCCCGGGGGCGGGCCACCAGCCGCGGGTACGGGCCGACACCACCTCAGCCGGTTGGGACCAGTCGATCCGGGCGTCCTTGGAGGTGAGCCGCGGTGCGAGAGTCGCCACTCCCTCCTGGGGCCGCGCCTGAGCGTGGCCGGACTCGATCTCGGCCAGAACCTGCGAGAGTTGCGCCGCGCCGGACTGGGCGAGCACGGCGAGCAGGGACTCGGCGGTGTCAGATTCGGCGATGGGGTGTTCGCGCACGTCGTAGACCGGACCGGTGTCCAACCCGGACTCGATCTGGAATACGGCCGTGCCCGTCACCGTATCCCCGTGGGCGATGGCGTACTGCACGGGAGCCGCCCCGCGCCAGCGCGGAAGCAGGGAAAAGTGAAGGTTGAGCCAGCCGTGGGCGGGCAGCCCAAGTAGCTCCTCCGGGACGAGCAGACCGTAGGCGACTACTGCCACCGCCTCGGGAGCCAACTCCGCGATCTGCGCCTGGACCTGGGCGTCCCGAAGACTACGCGGGGTCAGGACCGGCAGGCCCAACTCCTGCGCGCGTTCGTGGACGGGCGACTTGGTCAACACACGCTTGCGGCCCACCGGCGCCGGGGCACGGGTGAGCACAGCGAGGACCTCGTGGTCCTCGTTCAACTTGTCGAGTGAGGGAACCGAGGTGTCGGGTGTTCCTGCAAAGATGATACGCACCTTTCCATCTTACGGGCTTTGGCCCGGCCCTTACAGTTCGGGATCCACCCGTACACGCACACCGGACACCCTCCGGGCCGAAGCCTCGCGGAGCGCCGCATACACCGTGGCCATCCTTTCCGCGCGCTCGGACTCCGGAAAGCGCAGGTAAACCAGGAGTTCATCCCCGGCCAGCTGCGGGCCGAGTATCGCCATGCCAGGCACCACGTCATGCGCTCCCCCGCTCAGCAGCGCGTCGACCGGAAGCTCCGGAGCTGCCTGGCCAACAGGGGTATCCTTGCCCGTCTGACGGGCAAGACCAGCCTGAGCTGCCGCGGAAAGCAGCCCAAGATACTGGCGCAGCCCCTCTCGGTCCGCGCGCACCTCCACCCAGCATGCAGTAGGCGGCAGGGCAATGGGCTGGCGTTCGCCGAGCACGCCCTCTGCCCAGCCGGCCATATCCCACGTGTGCAGGGCCCCGACCAAGGGCGTGGGCACGTCGCCTACCACCAGCAGCTTGCCGCCCGCGCTTCGCGGCCGCACGAGTGCGGTGGCGTGCGCGATGGTGCGCAGGAAATGGACCTCCGCATCCAGCCGGTTGGAACGCAACAGGTAACCCGCGTCGAGCACCACCGCGGCGGTGTATCCGCCCTCCACGTCCGGAATCACACCCGGCGTGGAGACGACGATGCGCGCCGAGCCGTCAAGCCCGGCCGATTGGCCAACCCCCGCCACGTGGATCGGTGTGCCCCGAAACGCCCGGCCCACCTCTTGGGCCGTACGCTGCGATCCGATCCGTACTGCGCGCACCTGCGTGCCACCGCATTCTGCGCAACGAAAAGCACGCACCACGTGCGAACACCGCGTGCACTGCAAAGGCGCACCCGGGTGGCTGATCGCCAGCCACCCCCCGCACAGCGGGCAGGTGGCCAGCTGCCGGCACCGGTTACACGCCGTGACGGGCACGTATCCGGCCTCCGGGACGAGGAAGAGCACCGGCCCGCGGGTGAGCCCCTCGCGGGTGACCGCGAAGACGGAGGAGGGCATCCGGGCCAGATCGATCCCCTCAATCCGGAAGTCCTGCGCGGCCATAATCTGCGCCACCCCGTCGCGGTGCGCACTGGGCGCAGGCGTGATCCAGCGCGCCCTTCCCCGCGCCACCATCGCCGCAAGCTCGGGGGACGGACCGAAGTTGAAGGCGACGAAGGAACAGCCGCTGAGCTTCGCGCGCAAGGCGAGCACCTCGCGTGCGTGGACGTATGGGCTACGGCGTTCCCTTAGCGTCGAGTGGTGATCATCGACGAGCACGACCATGCCGAGCTTTTCGGCCGGCGCCCACGCCGCCGCGCGCGTTCCGACCACGATGCGGGCTCGTCCCGTGAGCACGCTGAGAAACGTGCGGTAGCGGGTGGCGTGCTCGTCTTGCGAGATCATGAGCACCGGCTTCTCCCCTACCAGGCGCTCCAGATCCTCCGCGAGCTGGCGTGCCATGACCGGCGTGGGCACCACGACAAGCACCGACTCTCCCGCCTCCCGCACCGCGCTCACCAGGCTCGGCAACAGGTGGTGGACGCGGTCCCGGGCACGCATCTGCACCGCGGCACTCGGGTGGGCGCCGGCGCGCACCTTCGTAGCGAACTCCGGCCCGCCGATGTAGGCCGACCACGGCGAATCATCGACCACCCTAGACTTCCCGAAGGACGGCGGATCCTCGAAAAACTCGCGCTCAGCGCGCGCGTGACGCTGGGGGACGGCGAGGCGCAGGCAGTGGGCCACCGGCGCGGCTTGCCGGGCGGCGACGGCTCGCGCCAGCTGAAGTACCTCCGGTGTCAAGACCCGCATCGGGGAGACCACCCGGGCGAGCGGGCGCAGCGAGGCCAGGGCAGTGACATCGGTACGCTCCACGACGAAGCCGCCCACCTTACGCTGGCCCACGTTAACCACTACGCGGGCACCTTCCTCCACCGCATCCATTGTCGCGGGAATCTGGTAGTCGAAGAGGTGGTCCATGTGCGGCTGGGGCATGTCGAGCAAGACGCGCGCGACCGGGCGTTCCACTCCGTCCACGCGGCGCGCGACGGGGCTCAGGGAGAGCAGCTCTTCCTGATGTCCAAATTCTGGGAGGCCAAATAGCCCGTCGTTCGTCATGAGTTCATTGAATCATGAGCGTCCGACATTTTAGATCGCCGCGCGTAGCTCCTCCACGCGGTCGGTACGCTCCCACGTGAAGTCGGGGTTGTTTCGGCCGAAGTGCCCGTAAGCCGACGTCGCCGCGTAGATCGGGCGCAACAGGTCAAGGTCGCGAATGATCGCGGCCGGGCGCAGATCGAACACGGCCGCTACGGCCTTCTCGATTGCGGCCTCGTCCACGTGGTTCGTACCAAAGGTGTCAATGCGGACCGAGACCGGCCGGGCGCGGCCGATCGCGTAAGCGATCTGAACCTCGCATCGATCCGCCAACTGGGCAGCCACCACGTTCTTTGCTACCCAGCGCGCGGCGTAGGTGGCAGAGCGATCCACCTTCGACGGGTCCTTGCCGGAGAACGCGCCGCCGCCGTGGCGGGCCATACCGCCGTAGGTGTCAACGATGATCTTCCGGCCGGTCACGCCCGCATCCCCCTGGGGACCGCCGATGACGAAGCGACCCGACGGGTTGACGAGCACCTCCACCTCCGAGGTATCCACATCTGTCTCGGTGTCGAGCACCGGCAGGACGACGTGCTCTCGGATCGCGCGCCCAAGCCAGTCCTGGCTCACATCCGCGTCGTGCTGGGTGGAGACGATGACCGTGCGGACGCCGACCGGACGATCGCCGTCGTAGTCGACAGTCACCTGGGTCTTGCCGTCAGGGCGCAAACCCGGAACGATGCCGCGCTTGCGTACCTCCGTCAGGCGCTCGGCAAGGCGGTGGGAAAGATGGATCGGCAGCGGCATGAGGGTCTCGGTCTCGTTGGTCGCATACCCGAACATGATGCCCTGGTCGCCCGCGCCCTGCTGGTCGAGCGTGTCCGCGCCCGCGCCCGTGCGCGCCTCCAATGACGAGTTCACGCCGCCCGCGATGTCGGCCGACTGCTGGTCAATCGAGACGAGTACTCCGCACGAATCGGCGTCGAAGCCGATCTCAGAGGAGGTGTATCCGATGTCGCGGATTGCCTCGCGCACGAGGGCGGGGATGTCGACGTATGCGTTCGTCGTCACTTCTCCGACGACGGCGACCAGACCGGTGGTCACCATCGTCTCGACCGCGGAGCGCGCCGTGGGATCCTCGGCTAGTAGGGCATCAAGGATCGTGTCGGAAATGCGGTCGCAGACCTTATCCGGGTGACCTTCGGTCACGGACTCAGAGGAAAATAGCTTCATCACAGGTTCTTCCTTGTGGAGATGGTGGACAGGATGGCGACGGCAACCTCGCGCTTGGTGCCAGCTGCCTCGCCGACGGTGCGCCCGTCGGAGTCAACGATCGTCACAGCCGTGTCGACGTCACCGAAGCCGGTGCGCTCTCCGACGCGGTTGATAACCAGGAGGTCGGCGCCTTTCTTGCGCGCCTTTTGGCGGCCGAACTCCAGGTAATCGTTGGTGTCGTCACCCGTCTCCGCGGCAAAGCCTACGATGATCTGGTTCGGGCGGCGGTTGCGGGTAAGACCCGCAAGAATATCGGGGTTGGCGACGAGGCGCAGGTGGAGCTCCTCGCCGTGCTTGATCTTGGACGTGGAACGCTCGGCGACACGGAAGTCGGAGACGGCGGCCGCCATGATGAGGACATCGCACTCCGCGTGGGAGTCCATGGCTGCGGAGAGCTCCTGCGCGGTGTCGACGGGCTCGATGACCACGCGCGGATCGAGCTGCGCGAGCAGGGCAGCCTCGATGTTCGCGGCCACGAGCGTCACGCGAGCGCCCCGGCGGGCGGCCTCGTTCGCCAGCTCGATCCCCATCCGCCCCGTAGAGTGGTTACCGATAAATCGGACCGGGTCGATGGGTTCGCGTGTGCCGCCGGCAGAGATGGCGACCGACGCGCCGGCCAGGTCCGAGACTGGCAGGCCGGTCGCGTCCTGCCGGGCGACGTCGCTCGAGGACGGCACGGGCAGGCCGAGGCGGGCAATGGCGGCCTCGGCGATCTCCTCCGGCTCCACCATTCGCCCCACACCGGAATCCGCACCCGTCAGGCGCCCGATCGCCGGACCGATAAACTCAACCCCGCGCGCGGCGAGCGTCGCGACGTTCGCCTGGGTTGCGGGGTTATTCCACATTTCTGTGTGCATCGCCGGGGCAATCATGACCGGGCACGTGGCCACGAGAGCGGAAGCGGTAAGAAGATTATCCGCGATACCAGCGGCGAGCTTGGCCATCGTGTTGGCAGTTCCCGGCGCGATGAGCACCAGGTCGGCGCTCTGGCCGGTCGCCACGTGAACCACTCGGTCCGCGCCCTCCGGGATACGAACGTGTACGGGGTTGCCGGAAAGGGCCTCCCACGTTGTCGCTCCCACGAAGTCGAGGGATGCGGGGGTTGGCACCACGACCACGTCGACCCCCGCCTGACGTAGCCTGCGCACAACGCCGGCGACCTTGTAGGCGGCGATACCGCCGCAGACCCCGACGAGCACCCGCGGGGTGGATACACAAGAGCCTCCCTGCTGGGAGGCTCCCGATGTCTTACTCTTCAACGGTCAGCGAGAGCTTATCCTGATCGATTTCCTGTAGCGCAACCGAGAGCGGCTTGTCCTCAGGAAGCGCGGGAACGAGCGGGCCGATGTTGGTGATGTTCTGATCGCCGGACTTCATCTCCTGGCGGTAGGAGTTGATCTGGCGGGCACGCGCGGCGCCGTAAACAACGAGCGTGTACTTCGAATCGACCTTCTCCAACAGGTCGTCAATCGCCGGCGACGTGATGCCCTCAGGATGAGGGGTGGTTCCGAACATGTTTGCCTCTCCACGAAATGGCGCCTTAAAACAAGGCATCGACCCTACATTCTAGCCTTTGGCGCGCATAATCTTAAGTATGTCCTCGGTGGCCTGTGCCACTGTCTCATTGACGACGACCTCGTCAAACTCGCCCTCGGCAGCCAGCTCAACCTTCGCGGTTTCCAAACGGCGAAGCTGCTCTTCCTCGCCCTCGGTTCCGCGGCCACGGAGTCGAGCTTCGAGATCCTCCCACGACGGCGGCGCGAGGAAGATCTGGTACGCCTCCGGCATGGATTGGCGGATCTGACGCGCACCGGCGAGGTCAACCTCGAGAAGAACCGTGCGCCCCTCGGCGAGCGCCTCCTCCACCGGCCCGCGCGGGGTACCGTACTTGTTCAGGCCATGAACGAGCGCCCACTCGAGCATCCGCCCCTCGGCGACAAGCCGGTCGAACTCGTCGTGCGTGACGAAGTAGTAGTTGACGCCACCGACTTCCCCGGGACGCGGAGAGCGTGTCGTAGCCGAGATCGAGAACCACAAACTCGGCAACCGCTTGCGCAGTTCGGCGATGACGGTACCTTTTCCGACGGCGGTGGGGCCAGTAAGAACGAATGCCTGCATGCATCCATCGTGCCAGATTGGACCCCGGCGACCCAATTTCCCGCGCCGCTTGCGGCGCGGGAAACAGGTCAGCGTTAGCCGAAGAGCTCGATGAGGCGCTCGGCCTGGTGCTTGCCCAGGCCCGCGAGGCGGCGCGACGGCGAAATCTTCGCATCCTCCATGATCGCCTCACACTTGGCCGGACCGACGCCGGGTAGCGACTGTAGAAGGGAGGTGACCTTGAGCTTGGCGAGCACCGCATCTTCCTTGGCGAGCTCGAGGACCTCAGAGAGCTTCTTGTTGCCGCTCTTAAGATCGGCCTTGATCGCCGCGCGCTTCTTGCGCGCAACAGCCGCCTTCTCGAGCGCAGCCTGCCGCTCTTCCGGTGTCAGGTGTGGTAGAACCATGATGCCTCCCTAAAGTGCTGGTATACGGCCAATATAGCCGCTCGCGGGGGAAAATTTCCCCTCGATTTGTGACAGTTTTTTCGGATTTTTCACAGACCTTGCGTTTCCGCAGGTCAGCGTCCTAAAAACCTGTCCGCACCACAAAAGTCCGACATATCCGATTACCCCCTCATTTCACTATTTGGACGCCTGGTATTCCTGTAGGGAGCGAATCCCCAGATTTTGGGCGCGCATGCCCTTGATTGCCTGCACGGCAGCGGAGAACTCCGAGATGGTGGTCATGATCGGCAGATTCGCCGCCGTCGTCGCAGCGCGGATGGAGTAGCCGTCTGCACGCGCACCCTGCGTGTTGGGAGTATTGACCACCATGTCGATCGCGCCCGAAGAGATGAGGTCGACGACGTTCGTCTCCCCCGCCTCCGACAGCTTGGCCACCGGTTTGGTCGCGATGCCATAGCGCTCCAGCACCTGCGACGTGCCCTTGGTGGCGTAGATCGTGAAGCCCATGTCACTGAGCTGGAGGACGGGGAAGATCATCGCCGCCTTGTCGTTGTTCGACACGGAGACGAACACCGATCCCTCCGTAGGCAACCCGCCGTACGCGGCGCTCTGGGCCTTCGCGAACGCTGCCGGGAAGGTCGCGGCGATACCCATGACCTCACCTGTGGAACGCATCTCGGGGCCGAGCCCCGTGTCGACCACAGTGCCCTGCCTCGTCACAAACCGCTTGAAGGGAAGGACGGCCTCCTTAACCGTGACCGGGCTGACGAGGTCGAGCACGCGCCCGTCGGTGGCCGGCAGCATGCCCGAGGCCTTCAGCGCGGCGATCTTCTCCCCCATCATGATCCGCGTGGCCGCCGGCGCGAGCGAGACCCCGGTCGCCTTCGATACGAAGGGAACCGTGCGCGAGGCGCGCGGGTTGGCCTCGATGACGTACAGAACCCCGGACTGGATGGCGAACTGGATGTTGACCAAGCCTACGACGCCGACGCCGCGGGCGATCGCCTCCGTGGCGGCGAAGATCCGGTCGATCATCGCCTGGGACAGGGTGAGGGTAGGCAGCACGCATGCCGAGTCACCCGAGTGGATACCGGCCTCCTCGATGTGTTGCATGATCCCGCCGAGGAACAGCTCATCGCCGTCGTAGAGAGCGTCGACGTCGATCTCCGTGGCGTCGTCAAGGAAGCGGTCGATGAGCAACGGGGCGGAGGTCCGCGAGGCATCCGTCTTGTCCGACTCGTGCCGGGCAAGGTAGGCATCGAGCTCGTCACGGGAATAGACGATCTGCATGCCGCGCCCGCCCAGCACGTAGGAGGGGCGCACGAGCACCGGGAAGCCAATCTTCTCGGCAACGTCCACGGCCTGCTGGTCCGACATCGCCGTGCCGTACTCGGGGGCCTGAAGGCCCGCGGACTCAAGCACCGTGCCAAACAGCTTGCGGTCCTCGGCCATATCAATCGCGTCGGGCGTGGTTCCCACGATCGGCAGGCCCGCCGCCTTCAGCTCCTGCGCCAGCGAGAGCGGGGTCTGCCCACCCAACTGGACAATGACGCCGGCGATCGGTCCCGCCTTGAGCTCGGCGTGGTAGGCCTCGAGCACGTCCTCCAAGGTGAGAGGCTCGAAGTAGAGGCGGTCGGAGATGTCGTAGTCGGTGGAGACCGTCTCCGGGTTGCAGTTGACGATGATCGTCTCGTAGTCCTTGAGCGCGAACGTGGCCTGCACGCACGAGTAGTCAAACTCCAAGCCCTGCCCGATGCGGTTCGGCCCCGAGCCCAGAATCATGACGGCCGGCTTGCTCCGGGCCATGACCTCGCTCTCCTGGTCGTAGGTCGAATACATGTACGGGGTCGACGCCGGCGCCGTGCCCGCGCACGTGTCCACCATCTTGTAGACCGGGTGCAGGTTGTAGGCCCAGCGTACCTCGCGCACCGCCTGCTCCGAGATGCCGCGGATGGCACCGATCTGCTGGTCAGAGAAGCCGTGGCGCTTTGCCCTTCTCAGCACGTCGGCCGTCAGCGCCTGCGCGCTCGCAATCTCGTCAGCAACCTCGTTGATGAGCTGGATCTGATCGAGGAAAAGCGGGTCGATGGCCGTCGCCTCGTTGATCTGTTCCACGCTTGCCCCGCCGCGAAGCGCCTGCTGGATCTGGATGAGGCGATCCTGGGTGGGGCGCCTCATCGCCTCCAGAAGCGCGGGCACATCTGGCTCGCCCTCCCAGTGGAACACGACGCCCTTCTTGTCGATCGAGCGCATGGCCTTTTGAAGGGCCTCGGTGAAGTTCCGCCCGAGCGACATCGCCTCGCCGACCGACTTCATCGTCGTCGTAAGCGTGTCATCCGCTGCCGGGAACTTCTCGAACGCAAAGCGCGCAACCTTCACCACGACGTAGTCGACAGCCGGATCGCCCGCCGACAACGGCAGACCGGTCATGTCGTTGGTGATCTCCTCGAGCGTGTAGCCCACCGCGAGCTTCGTGGTAATCTTCGCAATCGGCACGCCCGTTGCCTTAGAAGCCAGCGCCGAGGAGCGCGAGACGCGCGGGTTCATCTCGATGACGACCATGCGCCCGGTCTTCGGCTCGATCGCGATCTGGATGTTACAGCCACCGGACGCGAGCCCCACCTCGCGGATGATCGCCATGCCCAGGTCACGCACGGCGGTAAATTCGGCGTCGGTGAGTGTGAGTGCGGGTGCCATGGTGATCGAGTCGCCCGTGTGAACACCGACGGGATCGAAGTTCTCAATCGAACACACGAGTATCGCCACGTCGTTAGCGTCGCGGATCACCTCGAGCTCGATCTCTTTCCACCCAAGGATCGACTCCTCGAGCAGCACCTCCGCGGTGGCTGAATAGCGCAGGCCGCCGCCGACAATCCGGTCGAGTTCGTCCTGGTTGTGGGCCAGACCCGAGCCCAGCCCGCCCATGGTGAAAGAGGGACGCACGACGAGCGGATAGCCCAGCTTGTCCGCGGCCTCGTGACACTCCTTGAGCGTGTGGGCGATGAATGAGCGCGCGCTTTCGCCGCCGCAGGCCTCGACGACGTCTTTGAAGGCCTGACGGTCTTCACCCTTGCGGATCGCCTCCGCGTCGGCGCCGAGGAACTCCACGCCGTATTTGGCGAAGGTGCCGTTTTCGGCGAGTGCCGTGGCCGTGTTGAGCGCGGTCTGCCCGCCGAGGGTGGCGAGTACGGCGTCGGGACGCTCCCTGGCGATAATCTGGGCCACGACCTCGGGCGTGATGGGCTCGATGTAGGTGGCGTCGGCCATGTTGGGGTCGGTCATGATGGTCGCCGGATTCGAGTTGACTAGCACCACGCGGTAGCCCTCGTCCTTAAGGACGCGGCATGCCTGCGTGCCGGAGTAGTCAAACTCGCAGGCTTGGCCGATGACGATCGGGCCTGAGCCGATGACGAGGATCGATTCAATATCGGTGCGACGTGGCATTAGTTCTCCTCCGTGACGATGGTGACCGTTGCGGCGCCGGCCCCGACGCGGCGCATGATAGCTCGCGTGTCGACCTCGCAGATACCTACGACGCCGTCCTCGCTCAGCCTCTGCTCCAGCTCGGCGACGGCGAAGGCACTCGACGAGTGCGGAACGGGATCGCGGGCAATCAACCCGCGCGCGACGAGCGGCTCGGCGCCCGTCATGCCCGTGTTACCGATGTGAGGAGTCGTGTACAGCACGATCGCATCGGCGTTCGCATCGTCAGCGAGCGCCGGCTCGTAGCCGGTGGCTGACGTGCAGACCACCACACGCCCGTTCACCTCACCCCGCGCTCCATAGGCGCGCCCAGGGAACTCCGTTCCGTCCTCGAAGATGACCTTTGCTTGGCTCATGCACCCTCCATTCATAAAAAAGGACGCCGGCCAGATGACCGGCGTCCAACGCCTCTATCTCGGTTCGGGCTCTTTGCCCGTCACCGGCAACTTTTCAATTATGTCATTCAAACCGGCCGTCTCGCCGGCGCGAATCTCGCCGATTCGATTGATCACTCCCATGAGGAAGGGAACCGCCCGATCCGTGGATATGTCACGAGCGAGCGACTTGATCTCCGACACGACCACCGGCAGGTCCACGTCGAGGAACATGAGCTCTGTCGCTCCGACGCGGAGCAGGCATCGATCCACGACCGACATGCGCTCGATGGGCCAGTTCGGCGAGGCCGCCTCGATCATCGAGTCCACGTCAGGGGCGTTGTCCGCGTACGTGGCGACGATCGTGACGCCGTAGTCCCCAATCGGAACCATGTGGGTTGAGATGACCTTGCGCTCCTCGAGAAGGGCGCTCAGGTCTGTCCCGCGAAGGTCGGCCTCGAAAATCACGTCGAGTGCCATCTGCCGCTGAAGCGAGCGACCCTTCCGCTTGGGGTTGGGGCGAGATTTCTTCTCCATTAGGCGCGATTCAGATACTCGCCGGTACGGGTGTCCACCTTGACCTTCGTGCCCTGCTCGATGAAGAGCGGCACCTGGATCTCGTAGCCCGTCTCGAGAGTGGCCGGCTTCGTGCCCGCGTTCGAGCGGTCTCCCTGCAGACCCGGCTCGGTGAAGGTGATCTCGAGGACTACCGAGGAAGGCAGTTCGATGAAGAGAACCTGGCCGTCGTGCATGGCAACGATGACGTTCTGGTTCTCGAGCATGTAGTTCTTAGCCGCGCCCACGACGTCCGCCGACACCGGCAGCTGCTCGTAGGTCTCAAGATCCATGAAGATGAAGTCTTCGCCGTCGTTGTACAGGTACTGCATGTCGCGGCGATCGACCGTGGCGGTCTCGACCTTGACACCGGCGTTCATCGTCCTGTCGACGTTCTTGCCGGAGAGGACGTTGCGCAGCTTGGTGCGAACAAAGGCGGGGCCCTTGCCCGGCTTGACGTGCTGGAACTCCACTACCTGCCACAGCTGGTTGTCAATCTTGAGGACCATGCCATTCTTGAGGTCATTCGTTGTTGCCACGTTTATCCAATCTTTGTCTGGCCTTATCTCGACACAAGTTTAGCGTGCAGGGCCCGCAATTCCTTATCCGCGGCGTGTGGCATTGCGCGCTATGAGACGAGATCGGACGCGGCGGGCGTCCTTCGCCCACATTCGGGCTTCGTTTCGACGACGACGCCGGCCATCCGCTCGCTCAGCTCGCGCTCCGTCCGCGACGGGCGCGCTGCCAGCAACGCCCACAGAATGCACGCCAGGTCCACGAGTTCCTGCATCCACGCACCGACAAAAGCGGGCATGACTCCAGTTGCGCCGATCACCATGAGGACCACCGAGAACGCGACACCGATCGCGATGGCCTGCCACGCCACGCGCATCGTGCGCTTGCCGACGAGCAGGAGGCGGGCCAGACGCGAGAGATCGTCAAGCATGATGACGACGTCGGCGCTCTCCACTGCGGCTGCCGATCCGCGCGCACCCATCGCAACGCCCACGTCGGCCGCCGCGAGCACAGGGGCGTCGTTGACGCCGTCTCCGACCATGAGCACCGGCTTGGGACCCATCGAGGTGACGGCCCGAACCTTGTCTTCGGGAAGGAGGCCGCCCCGCACGTCGGCGATGCCAAGTTCGCTGGCCACCCGGCGCGCGGTGTCCTCGGCGTCGCCCGTGAGCATAACGGTGTGGTCCACACCTATGGCGCCGATCGCTTTCAGTGCGGTAGGGGTCTCGGGGCGTATCGGATCGGAGAGCTCAACGTGACCCGCGAGTTCGCCGTCGACGGAGACGAAGATTGCCGTGAATCCGGGGCGAGCCTCAACGGGGGCGGGCTCGTCTACGTCCATGACGAAGCCATATTTTCCGACCTTGACCTGCCGGCCCTCCACACGGGCTACGACGCCCTGGGCGGGAACGTCGCGGGCCTGCTCGGGCTCGGCCACGTCCCCCGCAGCGGCCACGATCGCTTGCGCGAGCGGATGCGAAGAATAATACTCGGCGCTGGCCGCCAAGCGCAGCATGTCCTCCGGCATCGTGCTGACCACGTCCGTGATCTGCGGCTGGCCCATCGTCAGCGTGCCGGTCTTGTCAAAGGCGACCGAGGCCACCTTGGCGATCTGCTCAATCGTGCCCGCGTTCTTGATGATCATGCCGCCGCGGGCCGCGCGTGACATACCGGCCATGAAGGCAACCGGCGCCGCGATGATGAGCGGGCACGGGGTGGCCACCACGAGCACCTGGGCGAAGCGCATCGGGTCACCCGTGACTGTCCATGCCACCCCGGCGATGATAAAGGCGATGATAGTAAAGGGAAGTGCGACCCGGTCGGCAAGGCGCACGAACGGAGCCTTGGACTCGCGCGCCTCTTCCACGAGCGAGACGATGCGCTGGTACTGCGAATCGGCGGCCACCGCGCGGGCACGCACCTCGATCGCGTCCGCGTCGTTCATCGAACCTGCAAGCAGCATGTCGCCCGCGGCGTGTTTGACCGGCATCGACTCACCCGTCAGCTGGCTCTCGTCCAACAGCGCCGAGTCCGACAGCAACACGGCGTCGACCGGAACCGCCTCATGGGGACGGACCACGAGCTCGTCACCCACCGCCACGTCGTCGACGGCGATTTCCTGGATGCCGCCGGCGCTCTTGCGGTAGGCGGTGGTCGGGGCGCCCTCGAGCAACGCGGTTAGCTCCGCGCTCGCGCGGCCCTCGGCGTAGTCCTCGAGTGCCTCGCCGCCCGTGAGCATGAGGCACACGACGAGCGCGGCCCAGTACTCGCCCACAGCCACAGTGGAAGCGATCGCCGTTACGGCAAGGATGTCAATGCCGAAGCTGTGCTCGCGCAAAGTGTCGATCATCCCCTTCAGCTGGAGGGCAGCGATGACGGCAGCGACCGCGGAGACGAGCACCCGCGCGGCGGGTTCATTACCCATCGCAGTGAGGGCGACGCCGATGAGCGCCACGACGCCAATGACCGCGACGAGCGGATACCGGGATACAAATTTCTTAACCACACCCTCATCGTATTCTGGAATAACTCCAATAACAACGAAGGTAAGGCGATCCTTAAGAAGGTAAACCTTCACAAAGCCGGGCTAAACAAGCGCAACAAGCTCGCGCGCCACGTCGGCAGCTTCTCGCTTTGTTGTATCAAATGTGTAGTGGGCGACGGCGTCGTAAACCTCATCGCGCGCGGCCAGCATAAGCCGGAATTCCTTGCGCGGCATGACCATCGTGGCCGAGCGCTGACCGATGAGTCCGTTGCGGGTCACCAGGGTCGACAGGTCGGCCGTCAGCTTGACCACGGTTCCCGCGTCGCGCAGGCGTGCGCGCACAAGTGCGGCCTTCGTCGGTTCCTCCAGACTCTCCCCCAGCGCGTCCGATGGGATGGCGAGCGCCCAACGTCCGGTCGGATCCGCCTCGACATCGTCAAGGAAATCATCGAGCGCGCGCGCCACCAGAGCCTTGCGCCGCTCCGGCTTGAGGAGCACGTAGAAGTCCTCCAGCGTGTAGCCCTGCGATCCGGCAACCGCGGCGTCAACATCAGCCGCCGTGAATCCCGCCTTCGCCAACTCACGCACGATCGCGGACTTGCCGGTGCCGGAGGCCCCGATCAGGAAGATTGCACTCACAGGCCCACCTCCGCAAAGGCCGCCTCGAGCTGACCGGGGGTGGGAAACAGGATCTCGGGCGCGCCCAGCTCCCGCAAGACGACGAAGCGGAGCTTGCCATCGCGGACCTTCTTATCCGAGAACATGATGTTGACCAACTCCTCGCGGCTCGCGCCCGCGTACGTAGTGGGAAGGCCGAGCATGGACAGGATCCGGCGGTGATGCTCGGCCAGCCCCGCCGGTCCGACTCCCGCCGCCTCCGAAAGCGCCGCGGCAAACACGCAGCCGACCGCCACCGCCTCGCCGTGACGGACCCGGTATCCAGAGGAGGCCTCGATCGCGTGGGCCAGCGTATGGCCATAGTTGAGGAACTCACGCCGCCCCGACTCACGCAGGTCACCGGATACGATGTCGGCCTTGACCTGGACGCTACGGGAGATGAGTGCGAAGCGCTGCGCCTCGGCGTCGCCGGCCTCAATGATGGTCAAGATCTCCCGGTCCGCGATCATGCCGCACTTGGCCACCTCTCCCATGCCGGCTCGAAGCTCAGCGGGATCCAGGGTGGCAAGGGTGTCCAGGTCGCAGAAGACGCCCAGCGGGGGATGGAACGCCCCCACGAGGTTCTTGCCGTGCTCCGTGTTGATCCCCGTCTTGCCACCCACGGCCGCATCCACCATGCCCAGGAGCGTGGTGGGGACGTGGATGACCGACACACCCCGCAGCCACGTGGCCGCAAGGAAGCCGCCCAGGTCGGTCGTTGCTCCCCCACCGACCGCAATGACAACGCCGTCGCGACCGATGTGCGCCTCCCCCGCGGCGCGCCAACCGCGCTCTAAGACCTGCGCCGTCTTCGCCTCCTCGCCGCGCGGTAGCCTGAAGGTGGCTGTGGGGACATCGGAAATTGTCAGCTCGGTGATGATCGGTTGGGCGTAGCGCTCCACGTCCTCGTCGAACACCACCAGCGCGCGAGACTTCGTGGCCGCCAGCTTGACGACGTCCGAGGCGAGCGCGTGTCCGATCACCACCTCGTAGTCCTGACCTGCCACCGCAATGCGCCTGTAGGGAGCCTCCAAGTGATTCACCACCTCATCAACGACGCGGGCCACGGGGCGCGCGTCAGAAAGAACAACATAATTGGCAACGCAGTGGTAAAGCGTCGAGCGATGGCGTCGTAGATTCCTGATCTGGAGCGCAGGGTCTGCACGCAACAACGGACGCACGGTCCGCGAGCGGCTCACCCGCCGGGTCAGCTCCTCGTCCGTAGCCTCAATGAGGATGACATGCTGGTCGGAGAGCAGGCGGCGCGTGCGATCGTGCAGGATTGCACCACCCCCGAGCGCGAGGATACCGTCGAACTCACGGCAGGCCCATTCGATCGCGTCGGCCTCGATCTCGCGAAAGGCGGCCTCGCCCTCGCTATCGAAGATAGCGGCAACGCTACGTCCGGTGCGGGCCGCGACGAGCTCGTCGGAGTCGCGAAAGTCGAGCCCGAGTGCCGCGGCGACGCGCCTGCCCACCGTTGACTTGCCGGCGCCGGGCATGCCGATAAAGATCGCGCGTGGCCCCATTACCTACGAACCTCGTCGATCGAGTGCCACCACGAGTCCAGGTTGCGCCGGATCTCGGCCAGCGAATCGCCGCCGAACTTCTCCACGAGCGCTTCGGCCAGCACAAGCGCCACCATCGCCTCCGCGATGACGGCCCCAGGAACGACGGCCGTGGTGTCGGAACGCTGGTGAAGCGCGGTGGCTGCCTCCCCAGTCGCGACGTCAATGGTACGCAGCGCACGCGGGACGGTTGAAATCGGCTTGTAGGCCACACGCACCACGATCGGCTCGCCGTTCGACATGCCTCCCTCGATGCCTCCGGCCCGGTTGGTCAGCCTGTGGAGGCTCCCGCCTTCACGAACGATCTCGTCGTGTGCCTCCGATCCGCGCCGCCGGGCCGTATCGAAGCCGTCTCCGATCTCCACGCCCTTGACCGCCTGAATCGACATGAGAGCGCCGGCGAGCCGCCCGTCCAGGCGATCCTGCCCACGCACGTGCGTGCCCAGTCCCTGCGGGACTCCCCAAGCCGCGACCTCCACGACGCCGCCGAGCGTATCCGCGTCCTTCTTCGCCGCGTCGACCTCGGCGCGAAAGGCGGCTGCGAGCTCGGTGTTCAGCTGGCGCACGTCGCATCCGTCGAGGGCGGGAGCATCCTCAGGCGTCGGTAGACTCAGGCCCTCCCCGCGGACGGCGCCCACTTCCACCACGTGGGAGACGATCCGGGTACCCGCGGCCTGGGCGAGGAGTTGTTTGGCAAGCTCGCCGAGCGCGACCCGTGCGGCGGTCTCGCGCGCCGAGGCGCGCTCGAGCACCGGGCGGGCGGAATTAAAGCCGTACTTGTTCATGCCCACCAGGTCCGCGTGCCCCGGGCGCGGCCTCGTGAGCGGCTTGTTGCGGGAGACCTCGCGTTCGTCGCCGGTGCCGGCGTCGATGAGGAGAGCCTCGGGCGCGACCGGGTCCGCGCTCATGACGGTGGACCACTTGGGCCACTCCGAGTTGCCGATCTCGAGTGCGATGGGCGAGCCGAGAGTCTGGCCGTGCCGGATCCCGGACAGGATCCTCAGCTCGTCCTGCTCGAACTGCTGCCTGCTGCCGCGCCCGTAGCCGAGCCGCCGACGCCACAGGGCGTGCTTGATATCCTCACTGGTGACCCGGACACCTGCCGGCATGCCCTCGAAGAGGGCCACCAGCGCCGGGCCGTGGGACTCACCTGCCGTACTCCACCGAATCATGCCTCCTATTGTGCCATCTTGCGCCGCCCGGCGCCCGACCAGCTCACGCGAGGGTGAAGGCCAGGAAGGATCCGGCCACAAGCCACGGGCCTAGCGCATGGCGGGAACGTAGCGTCACGTGCGCCACGAGTGAACGCCCGAGCACGTAGAACACGTGCAGGGCGAAGCTCACGCAGACCATGACGAGCGCGCCGCGAGGGTCCCAGATGGAATTCCACAGGCTCGCCACCGCGATAAGGCGGGCGTCGCCCATCCCCATCAGCCTGCCGCGCGTGAAGATTGAGACCGCGAGCATCGGCAGAGCGATCGCCGCGCCAATCAGCAGGTTTGGCCACGGCGCGCCCGCGGCCATGAAGGCGAGAACAGCGATTAAACCTGCCAGGTGCGTCCAGTTCTTCAAAAGCACGTGGTGACGGGCGTCGATCACGGCATTGATGGCGAGCGGCGGGTAAAAGAGGGCGGCGAAAACCGCAGGCAACCACCACTGCGGTTGCCCCGCCCAGACCGTGCCGGCAACCCACGCCGAGGTGAGCGCGCTCGCGCACACGAGGAGCGCGGCCTGGCGGTTCGTCATCGAGTTGTAAAGAAGCGGATGCATGCCCTCAGGCTAGCGATTCCCACCACCGTGCCTCGGCGTTATCCACAGGGGTCGCGCGCCGGCTACGGAGCAACTATGGACCGGCGAGCACCCCTCGCGCGTGTCCCTATATCTCGAGTATCGCTTCGACGCCGACGTTTTTGCCCGTCAGCACCCGGATCTGATCCTGACGTTGCCGCGCGTTAACCTCGCGCGCCGCGATCACCCGGCCATCGGCCCCGCTCCACGCACCGGCGACGTCGACCACGGCACTCGGCACCGCTTGCACTCGACCGGGCACCGTCTGGACAAGCAGATCGAGGCGTTGCCCCGCCAGCGCAGCGGGCGCTACGAGGTCGACGTCGACGTTCATCCTGTGCGCGGCGCTCACCGCGAGACCCGGCACCTCGGCCGCGACGAGGACCCGGTAACGATGCTGGACGAGAGCCGCGACCGCGCAGGCCGCCGTCGCCCCCGAGCCCACAATGGCGGCCAGGCGCGTGCCACCGCCGGAGTGCACGCCGAGGTGGGCGTCCAAGGTCCGACCGAGCGCGCCGGGCAGGGCGGCGAAGCCAACCGCCATCCGCTCGCTGCCCATCGGCTGAAAAACGAGTGTATCGATCGCGCCCACGCCCTTCGCGAGCCCGTCAATGGCGTCACAGGCCTCCCGTAAGGCCGGGTTGGGGTCGACCGCGAACGCCATCCCGGTGCCCGGAAAATCGAGCCGCACGGCGCCCAGCTCAACCACCTCGGCGCAGGCGAGGCGGAACGGTGCCGGATCAAGTCCGACGACGCCGATCAACGAGCGCTCTCTGACGCGCCTGAATCCGGGTGATCGGCCACCCACTTGCGAAGCTCTTCCACGTTGGCGTTGTGCTCGTCAAGGGTGGTGGCGAACTTCGTCTCGCCGGTGTCGAGGTTGACGGTGACGAAGTAGAGCCAGTTGCCCGCGGGCGGGTTCGCCGAGGCCTTGATGACCTCGATGCTCGGATTCGAGATCGCGGTGGGCGGCAGGCCTGGGTGAAGATAGGAGTTGTACGGGTTATCGTCCGCGAGGTCCTCTCGGGTGGGAACGCCGCCGGACTTGCCCACGCCGAATAGGACAGTGGAGTCCATCTGGAGACGTCCATTGACCTCGCCCTTGTCCGCTAGCCGGTTCTCGATCACCCGCGCCACCTGCGCGTAATAATCTGGCCAGTTCACCTCGCGCTCTACGATCGAGGCGACAATGATGGTGCGGGCCCAATTCTCGCGCGCGATTCCGGAGGCCTGGAGCTCGCTGACCCGCTTCGCAACCATGGCGGCCAGTGCCTGACGCGCCGAGGTGTCCGGGGCGAAGGAGTACGTCACGGGCGAGAGCCAGCCCTCCACGGAGCCATCCGCCTCGGCGGGCAAGCCGAGCGCCTCGGTGTCCGCCAACGCGCTTTCAACCTCGGCCGCATCGTAGCCCATCACGTTGACGAGCCGATCCGAGACCTGTTGGACGGTGAAACCCTCCGGGATGGAGATCGTCATCTCGGCGCGGGAGGCGGGGTCGAGCAGGGCCGCGAGGGCGGCCACCGCCGACATCTTGCTCTTAAGCTTGTATGATCCGGCTTGGATCGATGAGGCCCTCCGGTCGGCTTGGAAGGCGTCCACGAAGGCACGCTCGGAGGCCACGACGTCGCCGGCCAGGAGGATCGCCGCGATATCACGACCCGTCGAGCCCTCCGGGATCGTCACGATGACCTCGCCACTGCCCTCACCCTCATAGTCTTGCGCGGTCGGTCGATCGAGGGAAAGAAGAGACTGGACGTGCGGAAGGGCCACTACAGCCGACATGACCAGGAGCGCGACCGCCACGAACGTCACCACCGCGGTCCGCAGACCCCGCTTACGTCTGTGCGTGGCGCGTTCGCCTGCGCCCTTGGCCTTTGCCTGTTTATCCGGGAGCTTATCGAAAAGCTGTGACACGTTATTCCTCCGCAGTTAGCACCAGCTCTGGCACGCGACCGCTCACGCGTTCCTGTTCCAGCGCACTTTCCAAAATGATAACCGCTGCCGCTTGGTCGACCACATGCCGATGGGTTATTTCCCTACGTCCGGCCTCGTGAAGCTGACGATGAGCCTGAACCGTGCTGAGTCGTTCGTCCTGCATCCGTACCGCGACGGGTGAGATTCGCCGCGCAAGCCGCCGCGCCCACGCCCGGGCGACTCTCGCCGACTTGCCCTCGCTGCCATCCATGTTGAGCGGCAGTCCGACGATCACCTCGAGCGCGTCAGCCTCACGCACCATCTTCGCCACGGCGTCGACATCGCCCCTACCGCTTCGCAGAGTCGCCACTGGCGTGGCGAGGATCCCCGCCGAATCGCTCCGGGCGACGCCGATGCGCGCGGCACCGACGTCGACCCCGAATCGTATACCTATCCTCACGGCCTAGCCGATCTGAGCGAAGATGGCCTCGAGCGCTTCCTTGATCTTCGCTGGATCCTGGCCGCCGCCCTGCGCCATGTCGTCCTTGCCGCCGCCTCCTCCGCCGAGGATCTTCGCGGCGACCGAGACGAGCTTACCGGCCTTGATGCCATGCTCGCGGGCTGCCTCGTTCGTGGCGATGACGACCGAGGGTCGGCCCTTGGACACGGCGGTCAGCGCGACGACGGCCGGCGCCGCGCCGAGCCGCTCGCGGATCTGGGCGGCCAGCTGACGCACCTGGTTCGGGTCGGCGTCGGTGCCGAAGTCGTGGATGACGGCGGTGATGCCATGTGCCTGGCGGCGTCGCTCGATGAGCTCGGACAGGCTGGCCGTCAGCTTCTCGGTGCGAAGCGTGTCAAGATCCTTCTCGGCCTTGCGCAACTTGGCAATGAGCGACTCGATATGCTCGGGCAGCTCCTCGGGACGCACGTGGGTCATTGTCGAAAGCTGGGAGACGAGCGCGCGCTCCTTCGCACCCTCGGCGTAGGCTCCGCGGCCGACGAGCGCCTCCACGCGACGCACGCCCGAGCCGATAGAGGACTCGCCCAGGATGGACACGAGGCCGATTTCGCCCGTGTCGCCCACGTGGGTGCCGGCGCACAGCTCGCGCGACCAGTCCCCGCCGATCGAGACGACGCGGACCTCCTTGCCATACTTCTCGCCGAAGAGGGCCATCGCTCCAAGCGCCTTGGCTTCCTCCAGGCCCATGATCTGATCGGTGACCGCCAGGTTCTCCTGCAGCTTGCGGTTGACCTCGGCCTCGATCGCCGATAGGTCGGCCGCCGAGACCTGGGAGCCGTGGCGGAAGTCGAAACGCATGCGCGAGGGCGCATTCTCCGAGCCCGCCTGGGTGGCCTCCGGGCCGAGCACCTCGTGGAGCACCTCGTGAACCATGTGGGTCGAGGTGTGAGCGCGGGCAATCTGCTCGCGCCGATCCGCGTCGATCTGGGAGTAGACGGCGTCGTCAAGCGCGACCGAACCCTCGGTCAGCGTGGCGCGGTGCACGAAAAGTCCCTTGATCGGCATCTGCACGTCGCCCACCTCGAGAAGACCGCCGCCCGCAACCGTAATCGTTCCGTGGTCGGCAAGCTGGCCACCCTGCTCGGCCCAGAACGGGGTCTGGTCGAGCACGACGTCGACCTGCGCCGGCGCCTCCGCGAACGGCACGGGCTGGCCATCACGCAAGATGGCGACCACCTTGCCGTCGGCGGAGTAGTCGGTGTAGCCGAGGAAACGCGTCGCTCCCCCGGAGCGCTCCTCAATCTTGTGATACACGGAGGCGTCCACGTGGCCCGTCTTCTTCGCCAACGCATCGGCGCGGGCGCGGTCCTTCTGCTCCTGCATGAGGGTGCGGAAGCCCTCCTCGTTGACCTCAACGCCGGCTTCGTGTGCCATTTCGAGCGTGAGGTCGATCGGGAAGCCGTAGGTGTCGTGGAGGGTGAAGGCAGTCTGGCCGGGCAGCTCCTTCTTCTCAGCCTTCGCCTGGCGCACCGCGTCGTTGAAGATCTGGGTGCCGGACTCGAGCGTGCGGCGGAAGGCCTCCTCCTCGCCGTAGGCGATCCGGGATATCCGACCGAAGTCCGTCTCCAACTCTGGGTAGGACTCCTTCATCACGTTCATCGACGCCGGTAGCAGCGTCGGAAGAGCCATCTCCTCGTAGCCAAGCAATCGCACCGAGCGGACCGCGCGGCGGATGAGGCGGCGAAGCACGTAGCCGCGCCCGTCGTTGCCGGGGCGCACGCCGTCGCCGATGAGCATGAGCGCCGAACGGACGTGGTCGGCGACGATGCGCATGCGCACGTCGTCTTCTTCGTCCGCGCCGTACTTCTTACCCGTCAGCTCTTCGGTGGCGGCGATGACGGGGTAGACCTCGTCGATCTCGTACATGTTCTTCTTGCCCTGAAGCAGGTAGGCGATGCGCTCCAGGCCCGCGCCCGTATCGATGGCGGTCTTGTCGAGCTTGCCAAGTAGCGGGTAATCGTTACCCGTGCCCTCCCCACGCATGAACTCGTCGAAGACGAGATTCCAGATCTCCAGGTAGCGATCCCCGCCCGGGTCTACGTTTCCGCCCACGGCCTCCGGCCCGAAGTCGGGGCCGCGGTCGTAATGGATCTCGGCGCAGCCACCGGCGGGACCCGGCTGGCCCGTGGACCAGAAGATCTCCTCGCGCGGGAGCCTCACCACGTGCTTCGGATCGAGGCCCACCACCTCCGTCAGGTGGCGATAGGAGACCTCGTCCTCTTCCCAGATCGTCACCCACAAGCGATCCTTCTCCAGGCCGTAGCCACCCTCGTCCACCGAGGTGGTCAGCAACCCGAATGCGAGGTCGATCGCGCCTTCCTTAAAGTAATCGCCGAAGGAGAAGTTGCCGCACATCTGGAAGAACGTGCCGTGACGGGTGGTGCGCCCCACGTTATCGATATCGTTCGTGCGGATGCACTTTTGGACCGAGGCCACGCGCGGGAACGGAGCCTCCTCCGTGCCGACGATGTACGGAATGAAGGGCACCATGCCAGCAATCGTGAAAAGGATAGAGGGATCCGGGGACACGAGCGGAACAGACTCGGCAATCTCGTGGTCGTGCTTGGCGAAGTAATCGAGCCAGCGGCGACGAATCTCAGAGGTACGCATTGAACTCCCATCTTAAAGCGCCCAACCATCGTAGGCGCCGAGAAAAATGACTTAGGGCTTCTTGGTGCCGAAGGCGTCGCGCACCTTCTCGACACCCTTGCGCGCGGCGAGGAAGGGCGCGCCAACAGTGGAGGTAACCAAGGTGGTCATGGCCGAGATGTCCTCGCTCGTGCGGGCGGCCGCCTCGGTGATCGCGTCAAGCTTCTGGACCTGCAGGTTCGCCCCGGCCACTGTCTGGGCCGCCTCGTCGATAGCGGGTAGCGTGTGCTCGGTCAGCTCCCGCAGGGATTCGGTCAGGCGGTCGAGCACGTAACACAGCTTGCGTAGCGGCCTGATCGAGAAATAGACGAGTACGAGGAAGCCGAGGGCGGCCAGTAGCCCGGCGATCTGTCCAAGAGAAATGTCTGCCATAGGGATAGCTTAACCGGAAATGACAACGCGCCACGGCTTGCCGCGGCGCGTTGTCCGGAGGTTCTATCGCGAGTAGTGCTCGACGACCATCTGCACGTCACACGTGACCGGAACTTCGGCACGCTTCGGACGGCGAACCAGCTCGGCGCGGAGCTTGGTCAGGTCAACGCTGAGGTACTCGGGCACGGAGGGCAGAACGTCGGCGTGCTGGCCCTGGGCCGCCACCATGAACTGCGGGGAGGCCTGCGAGCGCGGCTTGATCTGGATGACCTGGCCGGGCTTGACGCGGAAGGACGGGCGATCCACGAGCTTGCCGTCAACGAGGACGTGGCGGTGGACAACGACCTGGCGGGCCTGGGCGATCGTGCGGGCGAAGCCGGAGCGAAGCACGAGGGCGTCGAGACGCATCTCGAGGAGCTCGACCAGGTTCTCACCGGCCATGCCCTCCATGCGGCGGGCCTCGTCCCAGGTCTTGCGAAGCTGAGCCTCGCGGATGCCGTACTGGGCGCGCAGGCGCTGCTTCTCCTTCAGACGGATCGAGTAGTCGGATTCCTTCACCCGGCCGCGTCCGTGCTCTCCGGGGCGGTAGGGGCGGCGCTGCATAAGGCGCTCCGCCTTCGGGGTCAGGGCAATGCCGAGGGCGCGCGATTCGCGCACCGACTTACGTGAACGGTTTCCAGCCATAACAACTCTCCTGTCGACTCATGGCGTGCAATGCACGGGACCAACAACTAGCGGCTAAGGTCCCAGGATGAACTCCGCACGGGAGTGTCGCCTCGATGAGGCAACCGTGACATAGTAGCACTACTGTCCGCGCAAAATCGCCTTGATCCGTTCCAACCGAGACGTGATATTGGCCTCGTAGCCGCGGTTGAGTGGCTCGTAGTAGGTGGTCCCCACCAGCTCGTCGGGCAGGTACTGCTGGGCGACGACGCCGTCCGGGTCGTCATGCGGATACTGGTAGGGCACATTGCGGCCCGTCGAGTCAGCTGCCAGCCGGGATGACTTCACCGACTGGTCGCGCAGGTGGACGGGCACGGCTCCGATCTTGCCCGCCCGCACATCGGAGATAGCCTTGTTGATCGCCAGGTAGGCTCGATTGGACTTCGGCGCGGTAGCCAGGTGCACCACGGCCTCGGCGAGGATGATCCGGGCCTCCGGCATGCCCACCAGCGCCACCGATTGCGCGGCCGCCGTGGCCGTCTGCAGCGCCGACGGGTCGGCCATGCCGATATCCTCCGCCGCCGAGATCATGAGTCGCCTGGCCACGAAACGCGGGTCCTCCCCCGCCTCAAGCATCCGCGCCAGGTAGTGAATTGCGGCGTCCACGTCAGAGCCCCGGATCGACTTAATGAAGGCGGAGATGACGTCGTAGTGCTGGTCGCCGTCGCGATCGTAACGCACGGCGTAGACGTCCACCGCCGCCTCGACGTCGGCAAGCGTGAGGTGGTCGCCCACGACGGCGGCCTCGAGAATCGTCAGCGACCGGCGCCCGTCGTTGCCGGCGAGACGGACGATCTCTGCCACCGCCTCGTCGTCGGCCTTCACCTTGCCGCCATAGCCGCGATCGTCGGCAAGCGCCCGTCGCACAAGGATTTCGATATCAGAGTCAGAAAGCGGGTGCAGGGTCAGAAGGAGGGAACGCGATAGCAGCGGCGAGATGACGGAAAAGGAGGGGTTCTCGGTCGTCGCGCCGATGAGGATCACCCAACCGTTTTCCACCGCCGGCAGCAGCGCATCCTGCTGTGTCTTAGAGAACCGGTGCACCTCATCAACGAAGAGGACGGTGTCGGTGCCGTCGGTGACGAGGTGGTCGCGCGCCTCGGCGATGACGGCCCGCAGCTCCTTGACACCCGCCGAGACGGCGGAGATCTCCACGAAGCGGCGGTTGCCCTGACGGGCCACGAGGTAGGCCAGGGTGGTCTTGCCAATCCCGGGCGGACCCCAGAGGAACACCGAGGCGGGCGCTCCCCCGCGATGAGGCTCGATGAGGCGGCGCAGCGGCTGCCCCGGCCCGAGCAGGTGGCTCTGGCCCACGACCTCATCGATGTTGCGCGGGCGCATGCGAACCGCGAGGGGCGCCAACGTATCCGCGGGCGTGCCGTCCTCGCTCATCGATTGGGCGTCAAAGAGATCCATGCCCCCAGCATATCCCTCGGCTACGACACTGAGCCGCAGCCGAGGGAGCCTTGCAAACTCGGGTGCCCCCTAGCGGCCAAGATTGGCATAATGGAGATATAGGAAAGGTGACGTCATGTTTGATCGGATCGGCCATGCCATCGCGCGCAGACCAAGGTTCTTCGTCCTCGCGTGGGTTCTTCTCCTCGCCCTCGGTGCCACCTCGGCACTGTGGGGGTTCGGCCAGGGCAACCTCTTCGAGCGCATGCAGTCCTCGGAATCGATGGTGCCGGGCACCGAGTCGGACGTCGTCATCCATAAGACGAACGCGGACACCGCCCCGGACTCCGCCGTCATCGTCGTCCAGGCAGTGAGCGACGCCGAGGTCTCATCCCAGGTCACCGACTTGCGCGACCAGCTCAATGCCATCCCCGGGGTCACGAAGGTGGTCGACCCCCTCGCGGTGGACAAGCAGTTCAGCGAAGGCGTCCAGCAAGCCACCGACGACGCCGTCGCCCAGGCCCTCGAGCAGAACCGCGACACGATCGAGGGCGCCGTTAGCCAGGCCGTCGCCCAGGCCGAGCCGCAGATCCAGCAGGCCGTCGCCGCCGCCGTGGCTCAATTCTCCGCCCAGTACCCGGGTGCGCCCACCGACGAGGTGGCCGCCCAGGCGCGCCAGCAGGCCACCGCCCAGGTTGAGGACCAGGCCCGGCAAGCCGCCACGGCCAACATCGAGGAAGAAGCCCGCAGCGCCGCCGCGCAAGAGGCGGCCAAGCAGACCAATCCCGCCAACAATCTGCGCAAGGATGACGGCTTCATCGTCAGCGTCGAGGCAGAGGCGGGCGCATCTCCCACCGACGATGTCCTGGCCGCCACCGCCACCTTCGAAAAGGCGATCCAAGCGGTCAACCCCGATGCGCATGCCGACGTCAGCTCCAGCGTCGTGTTTGAAAACGCGATTATGGACGTGGTCAAATCCGATCTCATCACCGGCGAGGCCGTAGGCCTGCCGATCGCCCTATTCCTCCTCGTCATCGTCTTCGGCAGCCTGCTCGCCGCAGGCATGCCGCTCATCGGGGCGCTGACTTCCATCGCGATCGGCATGGGCGCGCTGTGGGGCCTGACCCACGTGACGAACGTCGATTCCTTCGTGCTCAATATCATCTCCGTCATCGGCATGGCCCTTTCCATCGACTACGGTTTGCTCATCGTCTCGCGCTACCGCGAGGAGGTGGCCGAGCAGCTGGACAGGCGCGGGCTGGATCCGAATGCGTTACCGCAGGACGTGTCGGACATCGTCGCCAACGCGGTGGCCGCCACCGTGGCCACCGCGGGCCGCACGGTCTCCTTCTCAGCCTTGACCATCGCCTTCGCCATCTCCGGCCTGGCCTTCATGGAGGCGCCGATGCTGAAGATGATCGCCATCGGCGGCATCATCGTCACGGTCCTCGCGGTCTCCACCGCGGTCCTCATGGTCCCGGCCATGATCACGCTCCTCGGAGGCCGGCTCGTCCGCCCGTCCTGGCTCACACGCGTGCCCGTTTTCCGTACGATCGTGAAGAAGGTTGGGGACACGGCCTCCGACGAGGGCGCATTCTCGCGCCTGGCCGGCTGGGTTCACCGCCGCCCCTGGCCGATCCTCATCACCATCACCGCGGCGCTCATCCTCATGGCGATGCCCATCCGCGACCTGACGATGCGCTCGAACTTCATGGAGTACATCCCTGACCACACCAGCGCGGCGCGCGCCTATGAGGGCATGCAGGACTATCAGATCCTCGCCACGCCGTCGGTCACCGTCATTGCGGACACGAATCCCACCGACACCGCCGACCTCGTCAGCCACATCGAGCAGCTCGACGGGGTGGACTGGGTCCTACCCGCCGAGGAGATCGGCGACGGCGAAACCCTCATCAAGCTCCACATCGACGCCGCCGACCAGGTCGGCCCGGAGGTCACCGCCGCGGTCAAGGATCTGCGCTCCTACGACGCCGGCTACGACACCTACGTCGGCGGGGCGGCCGCACTGCAGCTGGACTTCACGAACTCGATCAAGGACGGAGCACCGATCGCCGTGGCGATGGTGGCGATCGCTGTGCTCGTTTTGCTCTTCCTCATGACCGGCTCGGTGATCGCACCGATCAAGGCGCTCATTGTCAACTCTTTGTCGCTCATCGCCGGCATGGGCGCAACCGTATTCGTCTTCGAACACGGCCTGCTCGGCCTTCCGCAGTCGGTGGGCTTGGAGACCTTCGTCGTCGCCGCCTCGGTCGCCTTCGGACTCGGGCTGGCGATGGATTACGAGGTCTTCCTCATCGCGCGCATCAAGGAATACTGGGACGCGGGCCATGATAACGACACCGCGGTCGAGATGGGCCTGCAGCGCTCAGGGCGCATCATCACCTCGGCGGCAGCCATCATCGTGGCGGTGTTCGTGGGCTTCATCTTCGGCGACATGTTGGCAATCAAGCAGGTGGGCGTGGCGCTGGCCATGATCGTCATCATCGACGCTTCACTCGTGCGCATGCTGCTCGTGCCAGCCACGATGACGCTATTGGGAAAGTGGAACTGGTGGGCGCCCCGCCCGCTGAAGAAGGTCTACGAAAAGTTCAAGATCGTCCACTGAGGTTCACTTTTTCCAGTGCCGTCGGCGTCGCACAGTAGGTGGCCTCGCTCAGCCAGCAGCTGGCCTCGGCCACGCGCTTCGCGGTTGTGAGGTCGAACGTGGCCACAACGGTCTGAGAACCGGTTCCGGCCACCGAGACGTACGGGTAGTCGAGTGCGGCGAGGCGTAGCGTCTCGGGTTGGATCGCGTCGAAGCTGAGCGTCTTCCCCTCGATTCTGAGCGCCTCCACGTTGGCGTATCCGGGGGCCACGGAATCGGTGAGAACCTGCTCGAAGCCGACTACTCGGGCGTCGTCGAAGACAAAGGCTCTGCTTTCCTCGAGCGCTTGTGCATCCTGGGCAATCTTCTCCAGCGTGGCCCGCGTCCAGCTTGGGCTGACGTTCATGTAGAGCACCGGGGTGACCTGGAAGCGCGCGGTCTCATTTCCGGCCAGGTCGAACAGGGTAAGCGTGCTCGGCTCGCTGCGGGCCCCCGCCTGCCCGGCCTCCACGACGACGAAACCATCGGCGAGAGGTTGGGCCACCGAGGCGATCCCAGCGGGGTTGAGCCATGGGGAATCGACGGTCAACACGCCCTCGTCGAGGAGGCGCTGGAGCGGCTCGGGGTAGGTGGTACCTGCGCGCTCGACCTTCGTGCCGTCCGGCAGGTAGGCGGTGCGCCCCTCGTAGCGGGCGAGCACCTGCGCGCTCGCGCCGAGCTGATCGAGCGGGGTATCGGCCTTCTCCTCGATGAGGACGACGCCGTCTTCCTCCCCGCGCGCATAGTAGGCCCTGTCCCCGGCCTGGCCGACGAAGGCGAGGTCGGAGCGGGCTACGGTCTGCCCGTCGCGGTCGACGAAGATCTGGGTTCCCGCCACGCACATCGCGCCCGAACCCGCTGCCACGCAGGATTGTGCCTCGTCGGCAAGGGTGACGCTCCACAGCTTCTTTCCCGCAGTGTCATAGCCCTCGATGGCCTGCCCGCGGGGCACGATAATGACGTCGCCCAGGTCGGCGAAATGCACTCCGTACATTCCGCCAACCGGGATAGACCATTCGACCTGCGCGCCGCCCGCCGAGCAGCCGGCAAGTGCAAGGGCGATACCGGGGAGCAACCCAAACGCGCGCGATCTCACGTGCCTCTCAGCTCCTCGAAGGGTTCGACGCGGCCGGAAATAATCGCGCCGTCGCGGGTGATGCCAAGCCGAGTGTAAAGGCGCATCGCGCCCTCATTCCAGGCCCACACGCCAAAGCGGATAAACTGGGCACGCTCGAGGGCAGCGTTCACGGCGCCAACCATCATCGCTCCCCCGTACCCGTTGCCACGATAGTCGGGAACGGTACCCAGGCCATGGAAGCCTACCGCGCCCCCGGTTCTCTCTGCCCCCATGACGGTGGCGATGTTGCCGTCGGGGGCGCGCAGGTAGAACCAGTCCAGCCGGTCCAGCTCCCCCACAGCGTCAGAGATTGGGTTGGAGGCGAGTAGCGCGGCGCGGATCTCCCCGCGTACCTCGGCCATCTCCTCACTCGCCGCGGCGCAGAACTCGACGCGCTCACAGTGCTCGACCGGGGCGAGCGGCTGATCAGCCCAGAAGAAGTCCCAGGCGTGTCCCCAGCTCGGGCCGAAGTGCTCGCGCAGGGGTTCGTCGAGGGCGCCGTAAACCTCGCGGTTGATCAACGTGTGGGCGGGCGCGACCCCGCGCCCGGCGAGCTCGACCAAAGCCGGTATCGCCGACCCGGGCTCACCGTAGACGATGAGCGTCGGGCCGGCATCACCGGCAAGGAGCAGCAGGCCAAGGCCGGGGCGTTCCTCGCGCTCGAGGACGTTCCCATCCCATGCGTTCAAGCGCCAGAACGCCGATGACGGCCCGAGCATCTACTCGGCGTCGGCCTTCTCGGCCGGCTCAGCCTCAGCGGCGTCCTTCTTGGCCCCCTTGGGCTTGGCGTCCACGCCCGCCTCCTTGCGCTGAAGCGCTGTGATCGGCGCCGGGGCGTCGGTGAGCGGATCCCAGCCATTACCGATCTTCGGGAAGGCGATGACGTCGCGGATCGACTTCGCACCCACCAGCAGCGAGACGATACGGTCCCAGCCGAAGGCAATGCCGCCGTGCGGCGGTGCTCCATACTTGAAGGCCTCCAGCAGGAATCCGAACTGCTTGTTCGCCGTCTCCTCATCGATGCCCATCACCTGGAAGACGCGTTCCTGGACGTCGGCGCGGTGGATACGGATGGAACCGCCGCCAATCTCGTTGCCGTTGCAGACGATGTCGTAGGCGTAGGCCAAGGCATTGCCCGGATCCTGGTCGAAGGAATCGAGCCACTCGGGCTTGGGAGAGGTGAAGGCGTGGTGGACGGCCGTCCACTTTCCGGCTCCCACGGCAACGTCGCCTTCAGCCTCGGCGTCGGCGGTGGGCTTGAACAGCGGCGCGTCGACCACCCACACGAAGGCCCAGGCGTTTTCATCGATAAGGCCGCAGCGCTTGCCGATTTCGAGGCGCGCAGCCCCGAGCAGGTCACGCGAGGCAGCCGGCTTGCCGGCGGCGAAGAAGATGCAGTCGCCCGGCTTGGCGCCGGTGACCTGCGCCAGTGACTCGCGCTCGGCGTCGGAGATGTTCTTCGACACCGGGCCGCCCAAGGTCCCGTCCTCCGCGATGGTCACGTAGGCCAGGCCGCGCGCACCGCGCGCCTTGGCCCACTCCTGCCACTTGTCGAAGGTGCGCCGCGGCTGGGAGGCGCCGCCGGGCATGACGACCGCGCCCACGTACTCGTTTTGGAACACCCGGAATGGGGTGTCCTTGAAGAACTCGGTGAGGTCGATAAGCTCCTGGCCAAAGCGCAGGTCGGGCTTGTCGGAACCGAAGCGTTCCATCGCTTCCTTGTACGCCATGCGCGGGATGGGAGTGGCCAGCTCGTAGCCGATGAGCGCCCAGATCTCCTTGAGCACATCCTCGGCCACCGAGATGACGTCGTCCTGATCCACGAAGGACATCTCGACGTCGAGCTGGGTGAACTCGGGCTGGCGGTCGGCTCGGAAGTCTTCATCGCGGTAGCAACGCGCAATCTGGTAGTAGCGCTCCATGCCGGCAACCATGAGCAGCTGCTTAAACAGCTGGGGCGACTGTGGCAGGGCGTACCACGAGCCGGGCGAGAGGCGGGCAGGGACGATGAAGTCGCGTGCCCCCTCCGGGGTCGAACGCGTCAGTGTCGGCGTCTCAACCTCGACGAAGTCATGGCCGTCGAGCACGCGGCGGGCCGCCTGAGAAACCTTCGCGCGCAGCCGGATGGCCCTCTGCTCATACGAACGGCGCAGGTCAAGGTAGCGGAACTTCAGGCGGGTCTCCTCGTTGACCGAGCCGGCATCCTCAGCGTGATCCGAGACCTGGAACGGGAGCGGTGCAGAGGGGTTGAGGATCTCGACCTCGCTAGCCTCCACCTCGATGTCGCCCGTGGCGAGGCTCGCGTTCGCGTTGCCCTCGGGGCGCTCCATCACGGTGCCGGTCACCTTGACGACGAACTCGGAGCGCAACTCGTGTGCGACCTCCTCGCGGACGGTGACTTGGGCGATGCCAGAGGCGTCACGGAGATCCAGGAAGGCGATCCCTCCGTGGTCACGACGCCGATCGATCCAGCCCGCCAGCGTCACGACGGCGCCGATATCTTCTTTTCGCAGGGATCCTGCCATCCGGGTACGAATCACGTATACCTCTTTCAGTTGTGGTCTCACCCGCGAGACGGGCGGGCGATGTTCTCCCACGAGACGGGCGGGGAACATGTGAAACACTCTACGCGCCGGCTGGCAAATGTCACATCTGGTCGGGCGTGCCGTTTCCAACATCAACACCTAGCATTCTGGTGTGAGAGAACGAAAGAAGCAGCGCATCAGCCGGAGTCTCGAGCAGTGGCTTGCCATCCTCGCGGTGAGTCTCATCAGCCTCGTCGCCTTCGAAGCTCTCGCGGTGGCGACCGCGATGCCCTACGTCGTCGATATCCTCGACGGTCGCAACCTCTACGCTCTCGCATCGGGCGTGACCCTCGCCACCCAGCTCATCACCACCGCCTTCGCCGGTCCGTGGTGCGACGCGAAGGGTCCCAAGGTCTCCCTGTACACGGGCCTTGGGCTCTTTGTGGCCGGGCTCGTCGTGGCGGCGGCGGCCCCGTCGGTGGAGGTCATCGTTCTTGGGCGCGCGATCCAGGGCCTGGGCGGCGGTCTCATTGTCGTTCCGCTCTACGTGTTTGTGGGCAACTACGTCGAGCCCGCCCGCCAGCCGCGCATCTTCAGCGCCTTCGCCGCCGCGTGGGTGCTGCCCTCGCTCATCGGCCCGCTGGTGGCCGGCTTCTTCGTTGAGCGCCTCAACTGGCGTCTCGTGTTTGCCATCGTGCCCCTCATCCTTCTCCCCACCGCGCCGCTCATCATCAAGCAGTTCGCCCGCTTTCCGGACCTGCATCAGCGCACTCCGATCACGGGATATAAGCGTACCGTCGCCTTTTCCGCCACGGCCGGCATTGTCATTCTTGGTATTCAGTTGCTCTCCGGCCTCAATGCCAAGGAGTTCGACACCACGGCCATCGCCCTTGTCATTGGCCTGTCCGTGCTTGTCCTCGTCCTTGCCCGCCCGCTCCTGCCCCGGGCGACCTTCCGCGCCCGGCGCGGACTGCCCGCCACCGTCTTGCTCCGGCTGGCGATCAACGGCACCTACATCGCCGTGGAGGTCTTCCTTCCGCTCATGCTGAAGGAGGTCCACGGCTGGTCCGCGACGCAGGCGGGCATGATTATGACCTTCGGTTCGGTCACCTGGGCGATCGGCTCCTGGGCGAGCGGGCGGGTGAGGAATGAGCGCTACCGCGCGGCCGCGCCCGTCGTCGGCACCCTCATTCAGGCGATTGGGACCGCGGCGACCATCACCGCCGCCTCCTCCGCGGTGCCCGGTGTCACGGCCCTCATCGGCTGGCTCGTGGCAGGCTTAGGAATCGGGCTGGTCTACCCCGCACTGACCGTCCACGCGCTCGCGCTCACCCCGCCCGAACGCCACGGTCGCATCTCGTCTGCGCTCACAATCGCCGACACACTGGGCTCGGCGCTCTTCGTTGCCTGGTGCGGCATCATCTACGCTCTCGCCCTCCCACAGGGTCATGCGGCCTTCGTATGGGTGATCGGGACGATGACAGCGCTCCTGGGGGTGAGCCTGTGGGTGGCCTCCCGGGTGCTTGATGTCACCCCGAAGGCGGTGTCAGCCGCCTCGTCCGAGCACTAGACTAAGGGGCGGCGCGAACGCGCCCAGCCGCCGCGCCCTTCGCGCCTTGCGGTTTTCACACTCCCAAGGGATCCATGACTTCATTTTCTGGGCTCAACCTGCCCGCCACTATCCTGTCCGCCATCGCCAACATGGGCTACGAAGAGCCCACCCCCATCCAGGAGGAGGCCATCCCTCCGCTCCTTCAGGGGCGCGACGTCGTCGGCGTGGCCCAGACAGGCACTGGAAAGACGGCGGCCTTCGCCCTGCCGATGCTCACCCACGTCGACCCCGCCCTCCTTCGGGTCCAGGCCCTCGTACTGGCCCCAACGCGCGAGCTCGCGATGCAGGGCGCGGACGCAATCGACAAATTCGCCTCCACCACGACGGGCTTGCGGGTGGTGGCCGTCTACGGCGGCTCATCCTACGTGCCGCAGATCGGCGCGCTCAAGGACGGGGCGCAGGTGGTGGTGGGCACGCCGGGACGCATCATGGATCTCATCGACAAGGGTGCTCTCAAACTCGAGGCGGTTCGTTACTTTGTGCTCGACGAAGCTGATGAGATGCTCCGCATGGGATTCGCAGAGGACGTGGAGAAGATCGCTTCCGGCCTGCCGGAGGAGCGCATCACGGCGCTGTTTTCTGCCACTATGCCCGCCCAGATTCGCCGCGTGGCCGAGACCCACATGACCGATCCGGTCGAGGTCACCGTCGCTCCGCCGGCCTCCACCATCGACACGATCCACCAGACGTATGCGATTGTGCCGTCGCGTCACAAGATCGGCGCCCTCGCGCGCGTGCTTGCCACGACGCCGGCCGACGCCGCCCTCGTCTTCGTTCGTACCCGTGCCACCGCCGAGGAGCTCGCCATCGAGCTGTCCACCCGCGGCGTCCAGGCCGCCACGCTTTCCGGAGACGTTCAGCAGCGCGACCGGGAAAAGCTCGTCGACCGGCTCCGCAACGGCACGCTCGACGTACTCGTGGCCACCGACGTCGCCGCCCGCGGGCTGGACGTGGAGCGCATCGGCCTTGTGGTGAACTTCGACGTTCCGCGGGAGGTCGACACGTATGTCCACCGCATCGGCCGCACCGGACGCGCTGGACGGGAGGGCACGTCGCTGACCTTCGTCACCCCCAAGGAACGCAACCGGCTACGTCGCATCGAGAACATCACGGGCGCCCACATGGAGCAGGTGGAACTGCCCACTCCGGCGGAGGTCTCCGGGCTGCGCGCCCGTCGGCTCATCGCCCAGGCCAAGGAGCGCTACGAGGTCGGCCGGCTCTCCGTCTACCGGGAGGTCATCGCGGAGTTTAGGGACGAGCAGATGGAGGCGGAGACCCCGCTCTCGCCCGAGGACCTCATCGCCGCGCTACTCGCGATCGGCGTGCGCGACCCGGGCCCACAGGCCGACGACGAACCCGAACGGCTCACCGCGCACTTCGAGGGCCGCGAGGATCGCAAGGAGCGATACGGCCGGCGCGAGGATCGCGAGGGTCGCCGTCATTCCAAGCCAAAGACCTTCGCGGGCGAGGGGACCATGTACCGGGTCGAGGTCGGACGCCGCGATGGCGTCTCCCCCGGCGCGATCGTCGGTGCGCTCACAAACGAGGGTGGTCTGAACGGCTCGCAGCTCGGGCGGATCGACATCTACCCCACCTTCTCGCTTGTCCAGATCGACCGCGAGATCGACCACGACACCCAGCGCCGCATCGCCACGGCCCGTGTCTCCGGGCGCAACCTCAACATCTCTAAGGACACCGGCCCAGGCGCGAAACGCGGCGCCCGCCGTGGGCGCGATAACCGCACCCCGCGCCGTCCGCGCCACTTCCGCTAGGGACGGGCCTTCGTCAGCCCCGTCAGCAATTCCTGGAGCCGGGCGTAGGCGGCTCGCTCCTCCTGAACGACCGACAGCTCGGCGCGGACCTTGTCCGCGAAAGCGGCGTTGACGCGCGCGAGGACGCGGCGGCGGGTTCGGCGTGCACCGCGCGCGGCCAGCAGCCGCCCAATTCCGGCGAGGATCCAACCCGCCAGGAGGCCGCCCGCCAACATAAGCGTGGGCAGCGGAAAGATACCCCACGCCGGTGGCTCGCCCAGCTGCAGTCGGAGCGTGTCGGCGAAGGCGAGGGCGGCTAGCCACACGCCTCCCGCGACGACGGCGGCAAGCGCCACCCACTGCAGAAGATTGAAGAGCACCCACCAGGCTGGCACACGGCGCGCCTCCACATCGAGGCTAGAAATGGATGTGTCCAGATCGCCGATGAGGCGCTCGGCGCGCTCGTCGACCTCTTTGCGGGTCTGGCGCGCCCACTGGGAGGGCATGTGCGCGGTCGCTTCCTCGACATACGCCCGGATCTTTCCGCGCGCCACAGCCGTCTGCGCCGGCGAGACGTAATCTGCAACACCGGAAACACCGCCGGCGTCGAGACGCAAGCGCTTGAGCGGATCGATCCCGCGCCGGGCCAGCCAACGCGTGACTGGCCAGCCCGTGGCGAGCCGTGCCCGCCGCTCATACGAATCGGCCGAGGCACTGGCGACCACGCCCGCGCCCGCCGCGATCGCCAGCGCCGAGGCGACCGGCTCGAACGGGACGTCGACCGCGGTGGCGGCCGCCTGCCCGCCGTCGGCGTGGATCCGCCCTAACATGTTGCGCGACTCGGTGCGGATGTCCGCCGCGAGCTTCTCGCCCGAGGCCACCCGCTCCGCGACGATATCCTCGAGCTTTGCTCGCAACGCATCCACGCCGAGCCCAGTGGCGGCGGAGACGGGAAGCACGGGCGTGGATAAGCCGTCGGCCCGCAGAAGGCGGCGCGCGTCGGCTAGGACGTCCGCGAGGGTGTCCTCGTCCAACTTGTCGGCCTGGTTGAGCACCACGATCGTCGTCGCTGCGTGCTCCGAGAGCTCAGCCAGGTAGTCCTCGTGGACCACCGCATCGGCGTACTTTTGGGGGTCGAGCACCCACACGACGACGTCGACCAGCTCGGTCAGCCTCCGCGCCGTCTGGCGGTGGTCGAAGTTGGTCGAATCGACATCGGGAAGGTCGATCAGGATTGCCGAGCCGGCCCCGGTCAGCGGCGCTTCGTGCCGCTCGGTGATGGCGAGCCAGTCGAGGATCTCCCCGGCGGGAAAGTTGGTGACGGCAAGCGCGTGCGCTGTCGTCGGGCGAATAGCGCTCGCCCGCGACACGGGCCGCCCCACAAGCGCGTTGACCAGGGACGATTTGCCAGCACCCGTCGGACCCGCCACCGCGATGACCGTGGCATCGGTGTTCATCGTCCGACGCCGAACCGCGCGGTCGAGGAGCTGAGGTACCTCGCCAAGGACGCCCGGGATCTTCTCCTGCGCGATCTCGGCGGCGGCGTGGAGGTCTCCGATGGACTCCGTCAGGCTCATAGGTTTCTCCCGTCGCAGATCTTCGCCTCGGTCAAGGCGCGCAGCTGACGCGCGTAGTCGTCGCGAATCTGGGGGGACAGGCCAAGCTCATCGATGACACCCTGCCACACCGCTCGGTCCGTGCCGAGGAACTCTCGCACCCTCTCGTCCAGGTCCGCGCGTGCCTCTTTCGCCATCCGGCGCACCGCTTCGTCACCGAAGACGGCCTCGAGCACCCGCTGGGCAACGACGGCCGTGCCGCCCGCCACCGCAATCTCTCCGCCGATCAACCCGCCGGTGGAGGCGAAGACGACGATAATGAGGGCCACGCCCACCGCGTTGATGGAGAAGGCCAGCGCCCGCGCCGCAAGCCTCTTGGACTCACCCTCGTTTCGGATGAGGGCAATGAGGGCGGCCTGCCATTCGCGCACGAGGCGCTCGGCGGCGGCCCGCCGGTCGTCGTCGCTCCTGAGGCGCTCCTGAGCCCGCTGGGCGAGCGGGCCGCCGATACCTGCCCGCCACGCGTGTGCGATCTCGGCGTTCGCTCCGTCCGCCTCGGACAGGAGCAGGGCGAGCACGTTATCCTCGAGCGCATCCTCCACCGTGGAGGTGTCCACGCTCGCACGGAAAAAACCGGTGATTCGATCGCGCAGCGAGGAGACGCCCTTTTCGAGTTTACGGGCCCATTCACCCGTTCCCACCACGTCCTGCCAGCGCGAAAGCACCTCACCACGCAGCATCGAGCCGTCGGAGGCGTGGCGTCTGAGAGCGTCCTCGGCACGGTCGAAGGCGGCATTGACGTCCCAGCGTAGCGAGTCCGCCCCGGCGAGCTGCTCGTCATAGCCGGCGAGTACCTCGGAGGCGCTGATCAAGAGCTTATCCACCGTGCCCGTCAACGTCTGGCGCGCCACCGAGGCGCGCACCTGCGCGTCGGAGGCCAAACCCTCAAGCCAGCCGCGGATCGGGGCGACGTCCGCCCGGGCAATCATCCCGCCTTCCAGTTCCTGCTCGGAGAGCACGAAGAGCGGGGCATGGTCAAGCCCGCGTTCGCCAAGCATACGGTCCAGGTCGGGGCGCACCTGTGCGCCTGTGCCGGCGGGCACCCGGTTAAGGACGATTCCGACGACGACGTTACGCTCGGCCGCCTCGTCGAGCATCGCCCACGGGATCGCGTCCGCGTAGCGCGCCGCGGTGGTCACGAAGACCCACAGGTCCGCGGCGGCCAGGAATTGCGCCGCGAGCTGGCGATTCTCCACCACGACCGAGTCGATGTCGGGAGAGTCGAGGAGCGCCATCCCACGCGGAACAAGCTCCGTTGCGCGGATCTCCAACTCGTCGCCGGCCTCGCCAACCGCATCGGGATCGACCGGACCGTGCGACACGACGCGGGCCAGGTGGGGAAAGATGCGCTGGTCGGTGAACCAGCGTGCATCGTCGGGATGGTGAAGCAGGAGCGGCCGGCGCGTCGTGGGACGGAGCGCCGAGGCTCTGGCCACCTCCTCGCCAAGCATCGAATTGATCAGGGTCGACTTTCCGGCACCCGTCGAGCCGCCGAAGACGGCAAGTAGCGGGGCGTCAAGCGCTTCATAGCGCGGGATCACGTAGTCGTCGAGCTGGTTGTTCATGTCCGCGTAGACCAGCATCCGCTCCCCCGAGCTCGCCATCTCCAACGGGAAATCGAGCGCCGCAAGGCTCTCGCGGAAGGGACGCAGCTCGGCCGCTACCCGCGAGGGCAACTGCGGAAAATCACTCATCGCTCCCCCGAAGTTCGGGGGCAAGGTCCGCGGCGGGCGGCGCCCACGAGGCGGCGTCGGCGGCAACCTGCTCTCCAGAGCGGATGTCCTTGACCTGTTCGCCGTCGTCGGTGGAGAACCACACGAAGGGGATGCCGCGGCGGTCGGCATAGCGGATCTGCTTGCCGAACTTCGCCGAGTTGGGCGAGACCTCGGCCGCAATCCCGCGCCCGCGCAAGAGCTGGGCCGTCTTCTCAGCATGGCGGCGCTCGCCCTCGTCGTTGACCGCCACGAGCACGGCCGTGGGCACCTTGCGGGTGGGCCGGACCAGATCCCGCCCGATGACGCGGGCGAGGATACGCGAGACACCGATCGAAAGCCCAACGCCCGGGTAGTTCTTCTTGCCGTCCGTCACCAGCGAGTCGTAGCGACCGCCGGAGCACACCGAGCCCAGGTCCTCGTGTCCTTCGAGCACCGATTCGTAAACCGAGCCCGTGTAATAGTCCAGACCGCGCGCGATCTTAAGATCCGCGCTCACCGAGCCGGGGATGAGGTCGTTCGCGCCCTCGAGGAGATCGACCAGCTCGCCGAGGCCCTCATCCAACAGATCCGAACGATAGCCGAGAGCGAGGACGCGATCGGCTACCCGGGCGTCGTCGCCGCGGATGCTCGCGAGCTCGAGGGCCAGACGCGCCTGATCCTCCGTGGCCCCCATCTCGCCGAGCATTTGCGCCACCACCTTCGGGCCGACCTTATCGAGCTTGTCGATGATGCGTAGCGTCTCCTCCACGTTATCCAGCCCGATCGCAGCATAGAAGCCCTGGGCGACCTTTCGGTTCGAGGCAAGAATCCGTACCCGCGGGATGGGCAGCTTCGACAGCGCGTCCACCATGACCAGCGGCAGCTCGATCTCGTGGTGGAATGCGAGGGTGTCCTGTCCGACGACGTCGACGTCCGCCTGCAGGAACTCGCGGAAGCGTCCATCCTGGGGGCGTTCGCCACGCCAGACCTTTTGGATCTGGTAGCGGCGGAAGGGAAAGTCAAGGTGCCCGGCGTTTTCCAACACGTAGCGTGCCAGCGGGACCGTCAGGTCAAAGTGCAGCCCCAGCTCCGAGTCCACGCTCGCGTCCTGAAGGCGGCGCAACAGGTAGATCTCCTTCGAGGTCTCCCCCTTCGACAGCAGGCGCTCGACCGGCTCGACGGCGCGCGTCTCGATCCCGGAGAACCCGTGTAGCTCGAAGGTGGTGCGCAAAGCGTCGATCACGTGTTGCTCGACGATGCGGCCAGCGGGGAGCCATTCGGGGAAACCAGATAGAGGTGCAATTTTAGCCATGGGCCTATTGTTTCATCTTTCCACCTCGAACAAGGAATCTGCCACGGCGCAATTCCTCACGGGCTCCCATCAGCTCATAGCGGCGTGAAGGAAGGGGTTGGTGCGCACCTCACGGAACATGGTGGTGGACGGGCCGTGTCCGGGGAAGACCGCCGTCTCGGGTTTGATCACCTGGACGAGTAGGCGCAGGCTCGCGGCCATCTTCTGTTCATCCCCACCGGGCAGATCCGTGCGTCCCACTCCGCCGTTGAACAACACGTCGCCAGCGAGCATGATCGGCTCGACCTGTCCGGTGGACATCATGGCGCCTTCGCGATCTGGCGTCGGGTCGCCCTGGAGCAGGAACACGGTCGAACCCTCGGTGTGGCCTGGCGCGGGCAATGCACGGATCGCGATACCGGCGACGAGCTCGACGGGGGCGGAGAATGCCTCGGCCGGCAACTCACGCAGGCCCTCGGGCTTCGCCCACGGCTGGGCACCCATGCGCGAGAGTGCGAGGTCTCGGGAGGGATCGGCGGGCATGTGGGCGGCCGGGTCATCCATGCGGTACATGTCAGGGCCGGGAATGTAAACCGGGGCCGAACCCGCTATCGCGGCCACGTCCCACACGTGATCCGGGTGGCCATGGGTGAGAAGCACCGCGCCCAGGGTCAGCCCGCGGGCGTCGAGCGCACCGGGAACCCAGGCATGCGATCCGGCTCCGGGGTCAACCACGAGCGCTGTGGAATCCGCGGCAAGAATATAGGTGTTGGCCTGGAGGAACGTATCGCTGTTTCGGAGGAAATACATATCTTAACGCTACCCGCAAGGCAGGCTTGAGTACATCCAGGAATGCGAGAATGCGAAAAATACAGGCCAAACCGCGTAGACTATTGCACGATATACGCGAACGGTGTGGCGTCGCCAACCCCGTCTACTGAGGAGAATCTCATGACCGATTCCACGAACGAGACCACGAACACTACTCCTGAGGCGCAAACGGAGGACAAGCCCATCCCGGCGCCTCGCCCCAAGCCGCAGGTGGCAGCCCCGGTTCCCGAGGTAGACGACGTCGCCGCCGCAGAGGCCGCCAAGTGGGGGCGCGTGGATGACGAGGGCAACGTGTGGTTGCGTTCCTCCGGTAACGACGGCGAACGCATCGTCGGTCAATACACCATCGGCGGATCCGACAAGGACGCCCTCGGCCTGTACGTTCGGCGCTACCTTGATCTTGAAAACGAGGTCAGCCTTCTCGAGGCTCGCCTGGCTAACATCTCCCCCGAGGAGATCGCGGCCTCCCTCAAGGGCCTGTCCGAGCAGTTGCGCGAGCCCGCCGTCGTCGGCGACATCGATGCGCTGCGCAGGCGCGTGGAAGCCCTCCAGGGGGCCGCCGACGAGCGGCGCGCCCAGGTCAAGGCGGAACGAGAGGAAGCAAAGCGGGCGTCCGTGGCCGAACGCACCGCGATCGTCGAGGCCGCCGAGGCCGTCGCAGCGCAGGATCCGGCGAACACGCACTGGAAGAACTCTCGCGCCGAACTGACTAACCTGCTCGACCAGTGGAAGTACGCCCAGCGCCACTCCCCGCGCATCGACCGCCCCACGGAGGAGGCGCTCTGGAAGCGCTTCTCTTCTGCTCGCACCACCTTCGACCGCCACCGTCGCCAGTTCTTCTCGCAGCGCGACGCGGAGCGCAAGGAGATCGTTGCTCGCAAGGAGGCCCTCATCGCCCGCGCCGAGGCCATCGCGGATTCAACAGACTGGGGGCCCACCTCGGGTCAGTTCCGCGACCTCATGAACGAGTGGAAGCGCGCGGGGCGGATGAACAAGCGCGAAGACGACGCGCTGTGGGAGCGCTTCAGCGCCGCCCAGAATCGCTTCTATGAAGCCCGCAACGCCTACAACGCCGAGATCGACGAAGAATTCGCCGCCAACCGTGACCTCAAGCTCGAGTTGCTGGCTCAGGCGGAAAAGCTCCTGCCCGTCACCGACATCGACTACGCCAAGGCCCAGATCCGCGCGATCGGCGAACGCTGGGACGCCATCGGCCGCGTGCCGCGAGCCGACATCCAGCGCACCGAGGGGCGCATGCGCGACATCGAGGCCCAGATCCGCGATGCCGAATCCGAGCAGTGGAAGAACTCTGACCCGGAAAAGGACGAGCGATCGGCTGGCATGGCCGAGCAGCTCCAGCATCTCATCGACGAGCTCGAAACTCAGATAGCTCAAGCCCGCCAAACCGGCGACGAAAAGAAGCTCAAGGAGTACGAGGACGCCCTCGCCGCCCGCAAAGCCTGGCTGAGCGCCGTCCAAGGCGACTAACGCCGACACTTTCCACAAGAGCGCCGCTGGTCTCCAGCGGCGCTCTTGTCCACAGCTGTGGGTAGCCCGTATGTGCCGGGTCGGCGTCGTGGTGAACTTGACCCATGACGCTCCACATCTACCAACCCACCACGCTGGCCCAGCGCAACGAGGCGCGAACCCTGGCCGGCGCAGGCCTCATGATCGACATCGGCGAGATCGGATACGTCGGGGTCGACCTGTGCAAGACAGCCACCTCCCGGGCCCGTCTGCTAGCCATGCGTAAGCCGGGCAAAGTATTTGTCCGCGAGTCGGCGCTCTTCGTTCACACCGGCTGGCACACGCCCCAACTACAGACCCGGGTGGACGCCGTTGCGCCAGCCGCCATCCCGGGCACCGACCTCGCCGACGTCGGCGGCCAGCTCGTGACCACCCTGGAACGCACGGCGATCGACCTCATGATCTCCCACGAGGACGCGGGCGTGGAGCTCCTGTGCCTCCTGGTGCGCGCTGGCACGTGCGTTCAGGCGATCGAACGGCGCGCCTACCAGCTCCAACTCCACGGGATTGCCCGCGTACGCGAGATCCTTACCCAGCTGCCTCGTGATCTCGGACAGCCTGCTTCGCTGAGCCTGTAAGCCGGTAGGCGTCGTGGACGCCCTCAATCTTGCGAAGCTCGTGCAGGACCTGGCGCAGGTGACGCGGGTCGGCCATCTCGAAGGTGAAGTTCAACCGCGCCACGCGCTCGTTCGAGGTGTTCATCGAGCCGGTGAGCATGTTGACGTCGTGCTCGGACAGTACCCGCGTGACGTCCGCCAGCAGACCCTTGCGGTCGAGCGCCTCAATCTGAACCTGGACGAGGAAGACGTTGGAATCCGCGTCGTCGGCCCACGCGATATCGATGAAGCGCTCCGGCTCACGTTTCAGAGAGCGCATGTTCGTGCAATCCTTGCGGTGAACCGAGATGCCGCTACCGCGGGTGATAAAGCCGACGATCTCGTCCGGCGGCACCGGCGTGCAACACTTGGCGAGCTTGACCAACACGTCCGTGTTCTCGATGTCGGAGACGATGACGGCCGACGACGCCGATCCGATCTGCTGGTGCTGGATCCGGGTGGGGGTGACGGCCTCCGCCATCGTCTCCTCTACGCCCGCGGTTCCGCCCTGCGAGGAGATGAGGCGACGCACCACGGTTTCCGGCGAGATCGTCCCCTCCCCGATGCTGGCATACAGATCCGTGACGTCCGACTTGGACAGATCCTGCGCCACGGCCTTGAGGGTCTCGTGTGACATGAGGCGCTGAACGGGCTCGTTCTTGCGGCGGATGGCACGAGCCAGCTTGTCCTTGCCTTGCTCAATGGCCTCCTCGCGGCGCGACTTGGTAAACCACGACTTGATCTTCGAGCGTGCCCGCGGGGTGGCCACGAACTCCTGCCAGTCCTGCGAGGGCCCATAATCCTCGGAGCGGGAGGTGATGATCTCGACCGTGTCTCCCGATTCGAGCCGGTGGTCGAGCGTGACGAGCTTGTCGTTAACCTTCGCACCCACCGTGCGGTGACCTACCTCGGTGTGGACGGCGTAGGCGAAATCCACCGGGGTCGATCCCGTCGGCAACTCCATGACCTCACCCATGGGGGTAAAGACATAGACCTGGCTGCCCGACATCTCGTAGCGCAGAGAGTCAAGGAACTCCTTCGGGTCCGCGGTCTCGCGCTGCCAGTCCACGAGCTGACGCAACCACTCGAGCTGGGTATCCGCCTGCCCGCTCGTGTCGGCCTTCGAGGCGTTCGGATTCTCCTTGTAGCGCCAGTGCGCGGCCACGCCGAATTCGGCACGCTTGTGCATCTCATACGTGCGGATTTGGATCTCCACCGTTTTACCGCCCGGACCGATAACCGTGGTGTGAATCGACTGGTAGAGATTGAACTTCGGGGAGGCAATGTAGTCCTTGATGCGCCCCTGGACGGGGACGTAGAGCGAGTTAGCAATGCCCAGAGCGGTGTAGCAGTCCTGGATCTCCTCCACGAGCACGCGCACCCCGATCAGATCGTAGATGTCCTCAAAGTCGCGTCCGCGCAGGATCATCTTCTGGTAGATCGAGTAGTAGTGCTTGGGGCGACCCGAGATGGTACAGCGCAGCTTCGCCTTACCCAGCTCCCGCTCCAGCTCGGCCTTCATTTGCGAGATGTAGCGCTCGCGCTCCGGGGCGCGATCCTGAACCATGCGCTCAATCTCGGCGTAGACCGCCGGGTAGAGCTCCTTAAACGACCGATCCTCCAGCTCCCACTTGATCGAGTTCATGCCGAGGCGATGGGCGAGCGGCGCGTAGATCTCCAGCGTCTCGCGCGCCTTCTTCTGAGCCGACGCCGGGTTGACGTACTTCCAGGTACGGGCGTTATGAAGCCGATCTCCGAGCTTGATAAGGAGCACCCGGATGTCCTTCGCCATGGCGATGACCATTTTCCGTACCGTCTCGGCCTGGGCGGCCTCGCCGTATTCGACCTTGTCGAGCTTCGTGACGCCGTCAACCAGCAGAGCCACCGTGGAGCCGAAGTCCCGCGTGAGCTGCTTGAGCGAGTAGCTCGTATCCTCCACCGTGTCGTGCAGCAGCGCCGCGACGAGCGTGTCTTCATCCATCCCCAGCTCTGCCAGGATCGTGGCAACCGCCACCGGGTGGGTGATGTAGGGCTCTCCCGACTTTCGCATCTGGCCATCGTGAGCGCGCTCAGCGGTTTCAAAGGCGCGAATAATGCGCGCCTTATCGAGCTTGCGATTGCCGATGGCGCGCATGAGAGGCTCAAGCAAGGCGGGAGTATCACTCTTACGCCCGAGCCATGAAAGCCGCGAGCGTACCCGCGGTTCCTCTTCGTTGACCGTTGCGTCCATGTGGGGATTATACGCCACTGTCACGGGCAATGACGAAGCCCCACATGGACGAACAGTGCTAGTAACGGATGACCGATTCCACCGGGTAGTCGTAGCGCTCGGCCAGGTACTCGCGCCCGCCGAGGTCGGCCAGCTCGAGCAGGACGCACAGGCCCGCAGGCTTGCCGCCCGCCTTCTCGATGAGGTGGAAGGCCGCACCCGCCGTGCCGCCGGTGGCAAGGACGTCGTCGATCACGAGCACACGCATGCCGTCTTTGACGGTGAAAGGCTGCAGCTCCATGCGGGCCGAGCCATACTCGAGGTCGTAGTTGACCCCGACGACGGGACCGGGCAGCCGGCCGGCCTTACGGACCGTCAGCATGCCGATGCCGAGCTCATGGGCGAGCGGGGCACCTAGGATGAAGCCGCGCGACTCGAGGCCGGCCACGGCGTCGCACTTGCCGCGGTAGCGGTCCGCCAAGATCGTGATCAGGGAGGCGAAGGCCTCGCCGTCGGCGATCAATGGCGTGATGTCCCGGAAGAGCACACCACGCGCCGGGAAATCCTCCACCTCGCGCACGTGGGACTTGACGAGTTCGACAGAGTCTTGAGGAAAGATAGCCTCGTTGCTCATCGCTTATTCCTTTTCTTTCGCTTGGGCTGGGCGCGCTGGCCGCGGTGGCCACCAGCCAGCCGTTCGGTTGCCACGGCGACCGAACTTTCATTGAGGTCATTGGTGTCGTCAGATGGTTCGCCACTGAGCTCCTCGCGGCGCGCGAGGACGCGGGCGGTGTGCGCCTTGATCTTCGAGTCGCGTTCGGCCAGCCACACGGCGAGCGGAGCGGCCACGAACACCGAGGACGCCGCCGAGAGCACCATGCCCACGAGCATGACCAACGCCAGGTCACGCAACGTCTCAGCGCCGAGCCACCACACGCCGATAAGCAGAACCGACAGCACGGGTAGCCACCCGGTGACCGAGGTGTTGAGCGAGCGGATGAGGGTCTGGTTGATGGCCAGGTTGGCCTCCTCCGCGTACGTCATCTGGGACTGATGTTCGAGATCGGCGGTATTCTCGCGAACCTTGTCGAAGACAACCACGGTGTCGTATAGGGAGTAACCCATGATGGTCAACAGTCCGATGATGGTCGCGGGCGCGATCTCGAAGCCCAGAATCCAGTAGATACCGAGCGTGACCACGAAATCGTGCAGGAGGGCGCCGATAGCACCCACCGCGATCGTCCATGACTTGAAGTAGATGATGAGGACCACCGAGATCAGCGCCATGAAGATGATCATGGCTCGGATCGCCTGCGAGAGGATGTCCTGGCCCCACGAGGGGCCAATGTACGTGGAGGTCACGTCCGCCTCGGGCACGTCGTAGGCCTCGGCGAGGCCGCGCCGGACCTCCTGGGTCTTGGTGTCGTCCAGCGATTCGGTCTGAACGCGGATAGCCTCCTGGCCGACGTCGGACACGCGCGGCACGGAGGTGGTGGCCTTGGCGACGACGTCGTAGGCCGGCTTGTGCTCGAGGGTGGCCGTCCCGGAGACGGTGAACTGCGAACCACCGCGGAACTCGATGGCGAGGTTCGGGGAACGGATCGCGAAGGAAGCCAGCGAAATGAGTACGGCCGTGATCGCGATGGTGAACCACAGCTTGCGCCGGCCCACGATGTTGTAGGAACGCTTGCCCGTGTACAGGCCGTTACCAAAGGAGTACATCGACATTACTGGTCTCCTTCCTTCTTCTGGCGCTCTTCTCGCCTCTGGCGGGCGCGCTGCTTGGCAAGCGACTCGCCGTCGGTAAAGCGGGCGTCGGGCATCTCGTAGTCGTGGATGACGGCGCCGTCCGCAGCCACCAGCGCACTCTTCGGCTTGCTACGCTCCTTGCGCACCGGGATCGAGCGCCCGCGGTAGCGCGGGGTGGACTCGAGCTTCTCTGTGTCCATACCCGAGCCCCGCTTGCCCTCTCCGAAGAACTTCGTGCGCGCGATGAGGGTCATGAGCGGGTAGGTGAACATCATGACGACCACGAGATCGAGCACCGTGGTCACGCCGAGCGTGAAGGCGAAGCCGCGCACCGAGCCGACCGTCAGGAGGTAGAGCACCACTGAGGCGGTGAGGTTGACGATGTCGGAGATGATGATCGTCCGCTGAGCGCGGTTCCAGCCGTGCTGAACCGCACTGCGCACCGAGCGGCCGTCGCGGATCTCGTCACGTATACGCTCGAAGTAGACGATAAACGAATCCGCCGTCACACCGATCGAGATGATGATACCGAGCACACCCGCCATCGACAGGCGGTAGCCCATCGTCCAGGAGAGGAGGCTAATGATGAGGTAGGACAGGCCCGTCGACATGAGGATCGAGCCGATCGCCACGACGCCGAGGGCGTGGTACTGCCAGATCATGTAGATGATGATCAGGATCAGGCCGACCAGGCCGGCGATGAGGCCCGAATTGAGCTGCTCCGATCCGAGAGTTGCGGAGATCTGCTCCTCGGATTGGACGTTAAACTGCAGCGGCAGGGAGCCAAACTTGAGCTGGTTGGCCAGCGCCGAGGCCTCGTCCGCCGTGAACTTGCCAGTGATCTGCGCCTGGCCGCCCGTGATCGGATAGGACACGCGGGCCGAGGAAATGACGCGCCCGTCGAGGACGGAGGCGAAAGAGTTACGCGGCTCCTTCAGCGTGGATAGGCGGGTGGTGACATCACCGAAGATCTTGCCACCCTCAGAGTCGAAGGACATGTTGACGGCCCAGCCACCTGTGGGCTGGCCCTGCTGGTTCGTGGCCGGAGAAGATGAGGCCGAATCGAGCTGAGTGCCGTCCAGCTCCGAGGGGCCAAGGATGTACTTCGTCATCGTGTCCGGGTCACAGGCGACGATCGCGGTCTCCGGGCTATCAGTCTTTTCTGCCGGGCGCGAGTCAGGAACCTTGCAGTCGAGGGTGTAGGCCTCGTACATGGTCTCCTCGGTGATCCAGTTCGTGTCCGAGGGGTTCTCCGGCGTCTGGGCTGGTTCACTGGACAGCTCGCCGTTGCCATCGGCATCGGCGAGCTTCCGGATCGCTTCGTCCAGCGCGGCGTCGTCCATCGTGGCAGGGTCGAGATCGCCGGCCTTGTCCCCGAGCGCCGAAACCACGGCCTGGGCATTCAGCGGCGACGGGTCGAGGATCGACAGCACAGGGCGCATGCGCAAGACGGCCGACGTGCGCACAAGATCGAGCGTCTCCTGCGACGGCGTTCCCGGCAGGGCCACGATAATGTTCGATCCGCCCTGGGCGGTGATCTCCGCCTCGGACACGCCGGTAGCGTCCACGCGCTGGCGGATCACGTTGATCGCCTCGCGAATATCGGAGGAGGTCACCTCCGAGCCGTCGGTGGTCACCGGGGTCAAAATGATCTGGGTTCCGCCCTCAAGATCGAGTGCAAGATCGGGGGTGAACCTGGTCTTGTCGCCGCGCAGGCTGCCAACGATGAGGGAGCCTAGTAGGGCGACAATAAGGATGAAGAGGACGGTCAGGCGACGCCACGGTTTTGGCGTCGGGTCCTCCAGGTGGCTTGAAGACACGTTAGTTCCTTTGAGCCTCGTCTTTACTTATCAGTGCTGGGATCGTCAGAGAGAGGGGCCTGCGCGTTCTGGTCCGGAAGGTCGCCGTCGGCCTGCCGGGACTGAAGGAACTCCTCCACGTCGCCCGTCTCATCCTCCTCGCTCTGGCCGAGCGGGATGTCCATCTGGCCCATGATCGCAGTTCGCAGCCACACCGTCTCATCCCCGGAGGGAGATTCGAGCGTGACGGCGTCGCCGTCGATGTCGACAATGCGGCCAAAGAAGCCGGACTGCGTCATGACGTTGTTCCCCACCACGAGGGCCTCCTCGCGCTTGGCAACCTGAGCTTTCTGCGCCTTCTTCGCACCACGGCTCATCAGCCAAAACAAACCGACCATAAAGACCGTGAGAATAATCAACTCAACGGGGACAGCGGGCATCTCATCTCCAATCAACCAAAGCACGTTGCTTTGTGACAACCGTACAAGTCTACCCACTTTCGGCCTATGGGGCGACGCTGTCCACCCGTGGAGCGAGTCACGAAAAGAGCGTGTCTTCGGGCGCGGCGAGCCCCAGATGTTGGAACGCGAGCGAGGTGGCCTGCCGCCCGCGCGGGGTGCGGATCATGAAGCCCTGGCGCACGAGATAGGGTTCTGCCACCGTCTCGACTGTCTCCGGCTCCTCGCCCACCGACACGGCAAGCGTCGACAGCCCGACGGGCTGGCCGCGGAAGCGCACGCACAGCACGTCGAGCACGGCGCGGTCCAGGCGGTCGAGCCCCTTCTTGTCCACCTCGAAGACCTCCAGGGCGGAGCGCGCCGCATCCAGATCGAGCACGCCGCTGCCGCGCACCTGCGCCCAGTCCTGCACGCGCCTCAGGAGCCGGTTGGCAATGCGCGGCGTGCCCCGTGAGCGGGAGGCGATCTCGTGGGCGGCCTCGGGGGTCAGCTCGACGGCGAGTTTGCGCGCGTTGCGCTCCACGATCAGGGCCAGCTCGGGGACGGAGTAGAAGTCCAGGTGCGCCGTGAATCCGAAACGGTCACGCAGCGGGGCGGGCAACAGGCCCGAGCGCGTGGTGGCGCCGACCACCGTGAACGGCGGCAGCGGCAACGGGATCGACGTGGCCCCCGGCCCCTTTCCGATCATGACGTCGACGCGGAAGTCCTCCATCGCCAGGTACAGCATCTCCTCGGCCGTGCGCGCGAGGCGGTGGATCTCGTCGATGAAGAGCACATCTCCCTCGTTAAGCGAGGACAGCACCGCGGCGAGATCTCCCGCGTGTTGGATCGCCGGTCCGGAGGTCAGCCGCAAGGCGCCGTTGACCTCGGCGGCGATGATCATCGCGAGCGTCGTCTTACCTAGGCCGGGCGGCCCAGCGAGCAGAACGTGATCGGCCGCCCTGTTGCGTTGGACGGCCGCCTCGAGCACGAGCGAAAGCTGGTCGCGCACCGTTTCCTGGCCCACGAACTCCTCGAGGACCTTCGGGCGCAACGCAGCCTCTTGGGCGCGCTCGATGTCGCTCGCGTCCGGATCCGTGTACTCGTTCACCGCTACCTCCGTTGCCCCAAGACCTGCAAGGATGCGCGCAACAGCTGGGCCAGCGTGCCCGACGGCGTGGTCTTCATCGCCTCGGCAAGCGCGCTCGCCGCGTCGCGTTCCTTCCAGCCCATACCAACTAGCGCCGCAATGACGTCGTCAGCCGACGACGACGCCGACGCCGACGCCGGCTCCCCGCCGACGGCAGGACCGAGCTTGCCGGCCAACTCGAGCACCATCCGCTGGGCCGACTTCTTGCCCACCCCGGGAATCCGCACGAGGGCGGCCTCATCCTTGGTTTCGATGGCGCGGCGGAGCTCGTCAGGCGGAAGCGTCGCCACAATGGTCAGCGCCGAACGGGGGCCGATCCCCGTGACGGACCGGAGCACGTCGAAGGTGGCCCGCGCGTCGTCGTCGTGAAATCCGAACAGGGCCTGCTCTCCCTCGCGCGATGTCACCATGGCGATGTGGACGAAAGCCTCCTGCCCCTCCCGGAGCTTGGCCAGCGTATCCGGCGTGGCAGAGAACAGGTAGCCGACGCCGCCTGCCTCGATGACGGCCGCAGTCGCCGTCACGCGTAGGACAGGACCGCGCAGAGATACAATCATGAGCCCTCCCATTCGAACACCTGTTTGATTATATCCGCTCGCGATCGGCGATGTCGACCGCGCCGGCACGCACCCGCGTCCCCGGCGCCCCCTTCGCCGCGGCCGGGTGGCGATCGCTGGCGCTACTTGGGCTCGACAGCACCGTGGCGGCGCGAGACTCGCTCGGCGTTTGCCCAAAGCTTCTGCGCCGGGGTGAGGTCGTTTCCCTCGGCTCGCGGCAACATCCCCGCGCCCCCGTGTTGGGAACGATCCACGATGTGTTCCGCTCCCCCGCGCCAGGCGTGGCAGATCGCCACCGCGAGGGCGTCCGCGGCGTCCTTGGGGCGCGGCGGGGCCTGAAGGCGAAGAATGCGTTGAACCATGAGCTGGACCTGGGCCTTCTCTGCCCGGCCGTTGCCCGTCACCGCTGCCTTGACCTCGGAGGGCGTGTGCATCCCCAGCGGCAGGGCGGCCTTGGCGGCCGCCAGCATCGCGATGCCAGCCACCTGGGCGGTGCCCGTTACGGAGCGCACGTTTTCCTGGGCGAAAACCCGTTCGATCGCCACAACGTCCGGCCGGTAGAGCCGAATCGCCTCCTCGATGGCGTTCGAGATAATGAGCAGGCGCTGATGGGGTGCCATCTCCGGCTTCGTGCGGGCGACGTCGACGGCGACGATAGCGACCTGCCGCCCCCGCGCGTCGACCACCCCGATGCCGCAGCGCGTCATGCCGGGGTCCACGCCCAGGACGCGCACCTCTAGTCCTCTTCCTCCAGTTGCGCCGCGATCTCGGCCGGGATGTCGACGTTGGAGTAGACGTTCTGGATATCGTCCAGGTCGTCAACCGCGTCGATAAGCTTCATCACCTTGCGCGCCGTCTCAAGATCCACGGCCACCTTCATGGAGGGCACGAACTGGACCTCGGCCGAGTTGTAGTCAACACCGGCGGCCTGCAGCGCCTTACGCACCTCGACCACATCATTGGGCTCGGAGAGGATCTCGAAGACCTCGCCGGCGTCGGTGATCTCTTCCGCGCCCGCCTCGAGGACAGCCATGAGTAGCTCGTCCTCGTCGTTACCCTCAACCGGAACCTCCACCACGCCCTTGCGGGCGAACATGTAGGCCACCGAACCGGGGTCAGCGAGCGTGCCACCGTTGCGGGTCACCGCCACGCGCACATCCGAGGCCGCGCGGTTGCGGTTATCGGTGAGGCACTCGAGGAGCATCGCGACGCCGCCCGGGCCGTAGCACTCGTACGTGATCGACTCGTAGTTGACAGACTCCCCGCCCTCGCCCGAGCCACGCTTAACGGCGCGGTTGATGTTGTCAGCCGGAACGGAATTCTTCTTGGCCTTCTGAATGGCATCAAAAAGGGTGGGATTTCCGTCGGGGTCTCCGCCGCCGTTGCGCGCCGCCACTTCGATGTTCTTAACGAGGCGTGCGAACAACTTGCCGCGCTTGGCATCGATCGCAGCCTTCTTATGCTTCGTGGTTGCCCACTTGGAGTGTCCTGACACGTCTTTTTCCTTTCGACTCAAGTACAGGCGTCATTGTACAACGCCCACCACGTCATTCCTCAACGGCGCTGATAAGTTCACCGTCCCACCCCGCGCGCCACCGACGGGCCATCGCGACGAGGCCGACCGGGAAAACCAAAACGCCGCCCGCTTCCGTGGCGGCGAGCTCGTCGAGGTCCCACCAGCGCATGTCGTCCAGTACTTCCTTCTCCACATCCGTCAGCCGGGCGCCCGCGCGCGAATCGATCCGCACCTCTTCCTCCTCGCTCACGTGGAGGAGGAAGAAGAGCTCGTCCTGCTTACGGGTGGAGAAATAGAAGCGGAACGTCGAACGCCGATCGAGGACCGGCCCGACCAGCCGCCCGGGATCCACGTGAAGTCCCGTCTCCTCGGCGAGCTCACGAGCCGCGCCCTCGGCTGCACTCTCGCCCTGCAGCAGGCCGCCTCCGGGCGTGAACCACCACCGGTAGTCGGCGCGGTCGACGTCGTGGCCGAGGATCATCAGGATCTGACCGCGCGTGTTGAACACGACGCAGCGACCCGCCCGGCGATGTGGGAAGCCGTCCGCGTCAAGGGGCCATTCGTTCACGGTCTCCGCTGGCCGCTCACTCACGGTCGAGCCGATCGTCAAGGTTGACCATCTGCGGCTCGGGCGCCCGCCCGTGCAGGTGCAGGAGGCGCACCAGCCAGTTGCGCCGCACGCGGCGCGCCTGGGAGACGTGATTGTTATGGAAGCGACGTGTCATTTGCACCGCGACGCGCGCGCGTTGCAGGTCTTCCAGCTCTGGCGATGTCGCCTCCAGCTGATCAACCGAGTGGCGCAGCGCCCGGCTCAGCTCCGATTCGAGCGTGAGGCGGTCCGGCGGTTCGCCCGCACCGCGGCTGAGCGTGCGCCCGTCGTCCTCGATGACGATGGCGTCCAGCCCGTCGTCGACGATCGGGTAGGCCGAGGCCTCGATCGCCGCGGTGGCGAGATCAGCAACAACGATTGAGCTCGCCACGTCCAGCACCCCGCAGCGAGCCACCCGCAGGGCGGCTCGTGCCCTATCCACCAGCGCGCGCTCGAGGGCGACACGCGACTTCATGACGTTCTTGTGAAGACGGTCGAGCGAGCGGGCAAGCAACGTTGCCGCGATGCAGATCACGAGCAGGACGCCGACGACGACGAGCAGTGCGATTTTCCACGTCATTCGTCCACCTCGATCCTGGCGGTGCGAATCGCCGTCTCGTAAACCGAGAGAATATGGGAGGCGACCGTCCCCCAGTCATAGCGCCATGCCGCCTCAGAAGCGAGGGCGGAGATTCTGACGCGCATGGGGCGATCATCGAGGGCGGCGTTGACCACGCGGGCGAGGTCCTGCGGATCCTCGTTGCTAAAGTGCACGCCGAACTCCCCGTCGGAGAGCACGGCGCGAAAAGCCGGGATGTCGGAGGCGACGATGAACGCCCCCGCGCTCATCGCCTCCACGAGGATGATGCCGAACGACTCCCCGCCCGTGTTCGGTGCGATGTAGGCGTCGGCGCTGCCGAGCAGGAGCGCCTTGTCACGATCGGAGACGGGTCCGAGGAACTCGACGGCGTCGGCGTTCGCTCCGAACATGCGCGATGCCTCCTGCGTATCACCCTTGCCCGCCACCAGTAGCCGCACCCCCGGGTGCGCCGCGCGAATCTGGCCGAACGCCGCGGCGACGACGGGCAGGCCCTTGCGCGGCTCGTCGAGGCGCCCCAGGAAGGCAAGCGTGGGCGCCTCGGGCGTGCCGGTGAATCGCGGATCGGGGGCGTCGATCTGCAGGTCCGAGACGAACACGCCGTTGGGGATGACCCAGGCGTCCCCGCCAAGGTGCTGGACGGCCGTGCGCCGGGCCTCCTCGGAGACGGCGATGCGTGCCTGAATCTTGTCAAGGATCGGCACGAGGAAGGGGGATGCGAGGGTCAGCATTCGCGAGTGATCCATCGCAGTGTGGAAGGTGGAGACCACCGGGCACTCGGCGCTCATGAGGGCGAGCATCGACACCGACGGCGTGAAGGGTTCGTGAACATGGAGGACGTCGAAGTTGCCCTGCTTGAGCCACTTTCGTACCTCACGGTTGACGCGCGGGCCAAAGCTGAGGCGCGCGACCGAGCCGTTGTAGTGCACCGGGATCGCCGCACCGACGGGGTAGACGAAGTCCTCAGCCGGCGTCTTTTCGGCCGGGGCGATGACGGACACCTCGTGCCCGCGCGATATCAACTCCTGGGCGAGGTCGCGGATGTGGTACTGCACGCCGCCGTGCACGTCCCACGAGTAACCGCAGGCAATTCCGATCTTCATGTGGGTTCCTTAAACCTGGCCAGCCGCGCCGGGTCCAGGTCCTCGACGAATACCTTTTGGAGCATATGCCAATCGGCAACATGGGTGGCGAGTAACGGCCAGGCCTGGTCGAGCCAGTCTTGATTCATCCGCACGATGTCGGCCTCGCGCTCCTTTCCACTCGCCTCCGGCCCGACCCCGGCGCGAATTGGCTCGCCGAAGATGATCCGGATCCCGTAGCGGGTTCCGGCGCGGCGCACGCGCTCGGCGTCGTGACCGAAGTCGTCGTTGACGATCGTGATCGGCCACATCGGTTCACCCGTGCGCTGGGCCAGCAGCGCCGCGCCCACCGCCACACGAACCGGCTTGTCCGCGAGGTTCACCTGGACGCCGGAGGCGGATAGGTCCCGGTCGCATAGCAGCGTGACGATGATCGGCTCTGTGCGCATGGAGCGCTCGAGGTGGGAGATCGCCCCGCCGCCGGTTTGGTAGATGGTCAGCCCGATCGAGCGGCGGAAGCTGAGGAAGTGCTCGGCCAACTCGGGCGGGTTGAGCTTTTCCGCGATCGAGTGGACGGGTGCGAGGTTCCTGGTCGCCCAGGCCCCGGCGAGGTCCCAGTTGCTCATGTGAAGTAGCGCCGCCGAGGCCGAATGCCCCGACTCCAGGTGTGCCCTTAGCGCATCGACATTCTCGCATGTGACCCGCGCGTCGATCTGTTCTTGCGTCAGCGAGCTGAGGCGGAACACCTCGTAGTAGTAGTCCATGTAGGAGCGCATCGCCCTGGAGCTACGCCGCCGCGCCCTCCAGGATCCCGTCACGGGCACGATGCGATCCAGGTTGGCACGCAGCTGGACCGCGCCGTGCATGTTGGAGGCGCCCGTAACCGCGCCGACGGCCCGGAAGATCGCCCGTCCCACCGGTTCGGGCAACGCGTCAACCAGCCACGAGGCGGCCCGGAAGAGGCCCAGGATACTCACGCGTCACCAGCCTGCGCCATCTGCTTGTGGACGTAGACGACGCGCTGGCCCACCGTGAACAGGGCGAGGACAGCGAGCACCCACATGCCCACGGCCATCACCCAGTGGGTGGCGCCAAGCCCTGTGGCAAGCACGAGGATGAGGGCGAAGACGAGGCGGTCGGCTCGCTCGGCAAGGCCCACCGACGCCGAATAGCCCACCCCCTCCGCGCGCGCCCGGGCGTAGGGCACGATTCCGCCGACGATGGCGGCCGCGATGGCTCCGGAGACCACCCAGACCTTCGTGGCCTCGTCCGCGTGCAGGTAACCCCACATCGCGAGCGAAGCGAAGATCGCGCCGTCGGAAAACCGGTCCATCGTCGAGTCGAGGAAGGCGCCAAACTTCGTGGTCTTACCCGTCAGGCGCGCCATCTGACCGTCCAAGTTATCGAAGATGACGAGGATGGTTACCACCAGCGCACCAACCAGCAACTGGTTGAGTGGGAAGAGCACCAGCGCGGCGACGGAGGATGCCACCCCGCCCACGATCGTGACGGCGTTGGCACCGACCCCCATCCGGACGAGAGCCTTGGCGATGGGACCAAAGATGACCTTCGCCAGCGGCCGGCCGCTGCGAGAAAGCATGGCTACTCCCTACTGGTTCTCGTGGCTGTCGATAGCCGCGCAGATCCGTTCAATCGCCTGGTCGACGGCGATGCCGTTGTCCTGCGAGCCATCGCGCATGCGGAAGGATACCGCGCCCGCCGCCGCGTCGTCACCGCCGGCGATGAGCGTGAATGGGATCTTGTCCTTCGAGGCGTTGCGGATCTTCTTTCCGAAGCGGTCGTCGGAGGTGTCGACCTCCACGCGCACGCCACGCGAGCGCAACTTGTCCGCCACATCGAACAGGTAGTCGTCGAAGGCCTCAGCCACCGGCACGCAACGCACCTGGACCGGGGCAAGCCACGCCGGGAAGGCTCCGCCGTAATGCTCGGTCAGCACGCCGAAGAAGCGCTCGATGGAGCCGAAGAGCGCGCGGTGGATCATCACCGGGCGCTGGCGTGAGCCGTCGGAGGCCGTGTATTCGAGCTCGAAACGCTCGGGCAGGTTGAAGTCGAGCTGGATGGTAGACATCTGCCAGGTGCGCCCCAACGCGTCCTTCGCCTGGACCGAAATCTTCGGCCCGTAGAAGGCAGCACCCTCCGGATCCGGAACGAGCTGAAGCCCCGAGGCGGTGGCCACCTCCTCTAGCACGCGGGTGGATTCCTCCCACACGTCGTCCTCCCCCACGTACTTCTTCGGGTTCTTGGTTGACAGCTCGAGGTAGAAGTCGTCCAGGCCGTAGTCCTTGAGCAACGACAGGACGAAGTCGAGAAGCGTGGTCAGCTCCTCCTTCATCTGATCGCGGGTGCAGTAGATGTGGGCGTCATCCTGGGTGAATCCACGGGCGCGGGTCAGACCGTGGACGACGCCGGACGCCTCGTTGCGGTAGACCGTGCCAAACTCAAACAGGCGTAGCGGTAGCTCGCGGTAGGAGCGTCCGCGAGAGCGGAAGATAAGGTTGTGCATCGGGCAGTTCATCGGCTTGAGGTAGTAATCCTGGCCTTCCTTGACCACATTGCCCTCGGCGTCGACCACCTCGTCCATGTGCATCGGCGGGTACATACCATCTCGGTAGAAGTCGAGATGGCCCGAAATCTGGAAAAGGTTGCCCTTGGTGATGTGCGGGGTGTTGACGAACGAGTAGCCCGCCTCCAAATGGCGCTTACGCGAATACTCCTCCATCACCATCCGGATGATGCCACCCTTGGGATGGAAAACCGCCAGGCCCGAGCCGATCTCATCCGGGAAGGAGAACAGGTCCAGCTCGGTGCCGAGCTTGCGGTGGTCGCGCTTTTGCGCCTCCTCGATCCGGGTCTTGTAGGCCACGAGTTCGTCCTTGCTCGGCCAGGCCGTTCCATAGATGCGCTGGAGGGAATCGTTGGCCTGGTCTCCCCGCCAGTAAGCAGCCGAGGAGCGGGTGAGCGAGAAGCCGTTTCCGATCAGCTTCGTGGTGGGCAGGTGGGGGCCACGGCACAGGTCCGTCCAGACCACCTCGCCGCGCCGGTTGACGTTGTCATACATCGTCAGCTCTCCCCCACCAACCTCGACGGACGCACCCTCGGCGGCCTGGTCGTTGTCGGCGTCCGAGCCACCCTTGAGGGTGATGAGCTCGAGCTTGTAGGGCTGATCGGAAAGCTCGGCCGCGGCGTCGTCGTCGCTCACCGGGCGGCGCACGAAACGCTGACCCTCCTTGACGATCCGGGCCATGTCCTTCTCCAGCTCCTTGAGCAGTTCGGGGGTGACGGCCGGGATGTTGCCGAAGTCGTAGTAGAAGCCGTCCGTGATGAACGGGCCAATGCCGAGGTTGACTGACGGAAACTTGTTCTGGACCGCCTGGGCGAGGACGTGGGTGGCGGAGTGGCGAAGGATGTTGAGCCCGTCCTGCTCGTGGATCGTAACCCCCTCGACCGTGGCGCCGTCGGGTAACGTGGCCAGATCCGTGGCCAGATCCTTCAGCTCGCCGTTCACCCGAAGGGCGACGATCTCCTTGTTGGCCTTGAAGTGGTCAATTCCGCTCACGGACTCGCTGATCTGCAGCGAGTCTCCGTCAATCACTAGGTTGGGCACAGTGGCTCCTCTCACATCTGGTACGCACATACAAGGTACGCACGTCGCCATCATACCCCGCCCCGCCAACCTCCCTTTTCTCGCCTTCATGTGAAGCCCTACATACGACTACTATCGTCCCATGAGCTTAAGCGTGTTTGACCTGTTCAAAATCGGGATCGGTCCCTCCTCCTCACACACCTCCGGGCCGATGACGGCCGCCCACATGTTCGCCGGCCACCTGCCCGGCTCGGTCAGCCGAGTCCGGGTTCGCTTGTACGGCTCGCTCGGCGCCACCGGCATCGGTCACGGCACCGACAAGGCCGTCATCCTCGGCCTCATGGGTTTCGAGCCGGCGCGCGTACGGCCCGAACGCGTCGCCGACGCCGTGGGGCGGGTCCGCGCCGAGCGCCGCCTCCCGCTCGCCACGGCCGCCGGGCAGATCACCATCTGCTTCGATCCGGCTACAGACATCGAACTCCTGGGCCATACCGAGCTTCCCGGGCACCCCAACGCCATGACGATGTCCGCATTCAACGGTGAGGAGCTTATCCTCGAGCGCACCTATTACTCCGTGGGCGGCGGCTTCGTGGTGTGCGAGGAGGACGCCGACATGGGGATCGCGCCCACCGCCGACCTTCCCCACGCTTTCCGCACCGCCGACGAGCTCCTCCTCATCTGTCAGCTCACCGGCATGTCGATCGCCGACGTGGCACGCGCCAACGAGGAGGCCCTCCACACGGGCGAAGAGATCTCCAGCGGACTCGCCGCTATCTGGGAGGTGATGCAAAGCTGCGTCACTGCGGGCCTCGACCACGGCGGAGTTCTTCCCGGCGGACTGCAAGTGCTGCGCCGCGCCCCAAAGCTGCACGCCGCCCTCCTCGCCGAATCCGACGCGGCAGACCCGCTGCGGGCCATGGACTGGATCGGGCTCTACGCACTCGCCGTCAACGAGGAAAACGCCGGGGGCGGCCGCGTCGTCACCGCACCGACCAACGGCGCCGCCGGGATCATCCCCGCCGTCATGCACTACTGCCGCGACTTCATCGGTCTCGACGCCGACGCCGTGGAAACCTTCCTCCTCACCGCCGGCGCCATCGGGATGATCTTCAAGACCACCGCCTCCATATCCGGCGCCGAGGTCGGCTGCCAGGGCGAAGTGGGCTCCGCATGCTCGATGGCGGCAGCCGGCCTTGCCGCCGTGCTGGGCGGCAACCCGCGCCAGGTGGAGAACGCCGCCGAAATCGCCATGGAACACAACCTGGGTCTCACCTGCGATCCCGTGGGTGGCCTCGTGCAGATCCCCTGCATCGAGCGCAACGCGATCGCCGCGATCAAGGCCGTGGCCGCCGCCCGCACCGCCCTGCGCGGGGACGGCTCCCACATGGTCTCCCTCGACTCCGTCATCGCCACCATGCGAGAGACGGGCAAGGACATGCAGGCCAAGTATAAGGAGACGGCGCTCGGCGGCCTGGCGGTCCACGTGGGCGTCAACGTCATCGAGTGTTAAGAACCGCAACACCGCTCGTTCCGATGCCCCGTTCCTGACAGGCCCGAGCCTGCTGACGCCCGCAGCGCCCAGGTTCCCCCGCTAGATCCCCCGGGCCGCCGCCCACCGCGAGAGCTCCTTGCGATTGGACAGCTGGAGTTTGCGAAGGCAGGCCGACACGTGCGTCTCGACCGTCTTGACCGAGATGAACAGTTCCGAGGCTGTCTCCTTGTAGGTGTAGCCACGGGCAATCAGACGCATGACGTCCTGCTCGCGGGCTGAGAGCCGGTCGAGCTCCTCGTCGCGTTCGGCCACGGCGCTACGGGACGTGCCGAAGGCGTCAAGAACGAAGCCGGCAAGCTTGGGTGAGAAGGCGGCGTCGCCGGCCACCACCCGCTCGAGCGCCTCGATGAGCTCGTCGCGATTGATCGACTTGGTGACGTAACCACGCGCCCCCGAACGCACCACGGAGACGACATCCTCCGCCGCGTCCGACACCGACAGCGCGAGGAATCGCGGTCCGTTCTTTCCGGCGAAGGCACGGATGACCTCGGCGCCTCCCCCGCCCGCCCCGCCGGGCAGATGGACATCGAGAAGGACGACGTCGCAGTCTACGGCTCGGATGACATCGATCGCCTCCTCCACGCTCGCGGCCTGTCCCACCACTTCGACCTCGTGCCCGTCGATCTGGGCGATGATGCCCGCTCGGACCAGGGCATGATCGTCGACCACAATGACTTTCATTCTTCCTCCTCGCCGACCCCGAGGTGAACCTCGGTTCCTCCCGTGGGCAGTGGCGAGCGCACGCTCGCGTGCCCGCCCACGCGCTCCATTCGTCCGTAGATCGAGTCACGCACTCCTCGCCGATCCTCACCAATGCTATCCACATCGAAGCCCTCCCCGCGGTCGCGCACCCAGACGTCGGCGCGCTCGCCGAGCTCTGCGTATACCGAAATCGGGCTACCGCCGTGCTTGCAGGCGTTTGTCAGCGCCTCCCCCGCCGCGTCAATGAGCGCCTGGGTTCGCGCGGTGACCTCGGTGTCGCCGGTGATGACGACGTCGATCTGGGCGCCGTACGTCGCCTCCACATCGCGGGAGCGACGGGTCAGGACGGTGGCCACCGAGGTCTCGTCACGGCGGTCCGAGTAAAGGTAGTCGCGCAACTCTGCCTCCTGTTGGCGGGCGAGGAGACGGACGGCGTCGGCGTCCTCGGCGCGAGAGCGGATGAGGGCGAGCGTCTGGAGGACGGAGTCGTGCAGGTGCGCGGCGATGTCGGCTCGGGTCTCCTCCCGAATGAGCTGGGCGTTCTGCTCCTGTGCCCGCACGCGCGATCGCATCTGGGAGGGGTAGAGCACGAAGCCGCCGCCGGCGAGCGCGGCGAGCCCGGTGGCGAACGCGGTCGCGATGTCGGCGTCGGCGACGACGTTACCGACCACGACGACGGCGCCTAGCGTGGCGAGCACGAGCCCGCCGGCGAGCGCGACGTTGGACCACCTGCCTTGGACGGACCACGCGATCGCGCCGCCGGCGAGGACTAAGGCGATGGGGAGCGCCCAGCGCGCGAGCGGGAAGTAACCCGCAACCACTAGGAGGATGACGAGGCCTATCGCCCCGAGGGCGACGGAGGTAGCGGGCCGAGAGTCCCGTCCGGGGGTGAGCGGCTTGATCAGCCTGCGTCGGCTGGTGTCGACGCCCGCTCGAGGCAATGCCAACGCGAGCACCACGTAGACCACGACCGGAACGATCGTCCAGGATAGGAGAGCGAAGGCCCAGCGCCACGCGCGTACGGGCCCGCCGAGGTGACCGGCCAGCCCCTGACACACTCCGGCAAGCCGGCTTGGCTCACGACGCTCGAGGGGCAGGCGTTGCCTCGCCCACGGCGCCCGAAGATCTGCATAATCCGCATCCATGCCTCGATCGTCTCACCCCGGAGACCCAAACCCAACCATGCGGCGGACAATTCAGGGCTTTTCAGGGAGGAATCAGGGTTTATTCAGGGGTGTTCAGGGACGCTTTGGGCGTGCGGATAGCGAAGAATGAGGCCATGGACCTTTTCGATTCCCTTCGTTCCCAGCCCCTGCGGCGCACGCCCGACAGGCTCGCCGGTGGCGTCTGCGCCGGCCTCGCCCATCGCTGGGGTATCTCCCCCATCTTGGTCCGCATGGGCCTCATCGTGCTTGTCCCATTCGGCGGCCTCGGCTTCCTCCTGTACGGGCTTGGCTGGCTCCTCCTGCCCGATTACGACACCGAGGACATCGTGGCCGACGGCGCGCTTCGCAGCCCCGACGCGGCCTTCGCCGCCTCCGTGATCCTTATCCTGGTCGGCGCGGTGATGTTCATGCCGTTCGTCGCGATCTGGGGAAATTTCATCGCCCATCGGACACCAGCAACGCTCCCGGTGGTCGGGCTGGTCCTCCTCGCCGGGGTGTTCTGGGTGTTCTGGCGAGGTCGCTCCACGCAGCCCCCATACGGGCCGGCGCGCCCCGGCCCCGCCGGCTACGGCGCCGCTCAGCCAGGGCCAGCGTACAGTCAACCCGCACCGTTCAGCGCAACCCAAGGCGAGGGCGCCACTCATGCGACGGCGCCATACGACACGGTCCAGTACGCGACGACACAGGACGAGACGGCGTCGTACCACACGGCACAGCACGGTCCAACCCCGTACACCACAGCGCAATACGAATTCGATCCCGATGCCGAAGCGGCCCTCAAATCGGCACCCGAGTTCTCCGCTCCACGGCCCACCAAGGCACCCAAAGTCAAGAAGCCGGCACTGAGCGGGCGGGCGATTTCGCTCATCCTCGCCACCGCGCTCGTTGCCACCGCCATCGCGCTCATTGCCGTGCCCGGCCGGTTCGCCGCCGTCCTGATGGCACTGAGCGTGGGGCTCGCCGTCGTCGCCGTCGGGGTCATGTATGCCGGCGTGCGGGGCTTGCGGGCCACGTGGCTCACCGCCCTCACCTGGCTACTCGGTTTGCCCACCGCGGCAATGCTCGCTCTGGCACTCATCATGCCCACCCACATGATCACCTCGCCCAAGCTCGTCCTTGCGTCGTCCCGCGCCTACGATGGCCCTTCGTTTTTCTCGGTCGCGGGCGCCACCTTCAAGACTGACACCGCCACGCCGCACACCTACTCCGTCGACACCTTCATTCATGCGGACAACCCCTACACCTTTAGGGAATCAGACCCCGTCATCATCGAGGTCACCCGGCGCGAGGGATCCTACGGCACCTCTTACGCAAACCTCAACGGGTGGCAGGCCTGGGAAGTGGAGGTCGACGGCAAAAGGTGGCAAGAACCCGCCAATCCCACTGTCCAGTATTCCGACGGGAGGTGGTGGGCGTCTCTGCCTGTCAACGAAGGCAAGACCCTCCGTATCTTCTCCCCCGCCGCCGTCGCTAACCCCGAAGATGCCACCACCATCAAGATCACCTACTCCTACGGGACCGTGCTCGTCGGCTCCCTACCCGCGAAAGAAGGAAACTAACATGCGTATCAGCACAGCCATCTTCGGCTCACTCGCACTCATTCTTGCCGCCACCGGCATCACCCGCGCCGCCGGCGCCGCGATCGACGTCCGCATTGTCGTCGTCATCATGCTATTCACCGTATCGGCACTACTGGCCATGAGCGCGTTCCGTCGAACGGACAAGCCAGAAGAGGACGTCCTATAAGCCCCCGCCTACGCCCATAGCCTGCGGGCATGAAAAATCCCCGGAGTTCCGGGGATCTGGTGGGCGATACTGGATTCGAACCAGCGACCTCTTCCGTGTCGAGGAAGCGCGCTAACCATCTGCGCCAATCGCCCATACGAGAGGTGGGTACGGGATTCGAACCCGTGTATACGGCTTTGCAGGCCGCTGCCTCGCCTCTCGGCCAACCCACCAAGTGGTTAAGTAACTCTACATTACTTGGCCTTCGAGCGGATGACGGGATTCGAACCCGCGACCCCCACCTTGGCAAGGTGGTGCTCTACCAGCTGAGCTACATCCGCATATCAACTCGACGGTTCCCGTCTCGCTGACTGCCTGATTAATATAGCCACAATCGCCGACCGGTGTCTAATCAGGATAACGTGACGTGCACTACGCCCATTGCGTTTGCTTCGTCCCGCCTTCGTCGGCTACTGTCTTTGAGCAGAGATCACCTGATCTTTGGGCGATTAGCGCAGCGGTAGCGCACTTCCTTCACACGGAAGGGGTCACTGGTTCGATCCCAGTATCGCCCACCATTTCTTTCTCGCGGCCGCGTGCCGCACATCCCCTGCTTTACACACCTTCTGGCCGCGTGCCGCATAGGCGTCTCCGTTTGCCGCCGCCCACTCCTGTCACTTGCCGGCGACGCCCGGCATGCCCCTTTTGCGCCATACACGGTTTCCTTGCGACACGCTAAGAGATGCCGGAGTTTTCCGCGCTCTGGCGCATTATTACCAAAATTTCTCCCAGACATGAGATTCTAAAGGTATGGAAATTTGGCCAGGAAAACCGTATCCGCTCGGCGCCACCTTCGACGGCACCGGCACTAACTTTGCGATCTTCTCCTCCGTGGCAGACAAGATCGAACTTAGCCTGATCGACGAGGCGGGAGGTGAGTCGCGCGTCGAGTTGCGCGAAGTCGACGCCCACGTCTGGCACTGCTACCTGCCGGGGGTACGGCCGGGTCAGCTTTACGGATTTCGCGTCCATGGCCCCTACGAGCCAGACAACGGCCACCGTTGCGACCCGTCCAAGATCCTCCTTGATCCTTACGCAAAGGCGATCGAGGGCCAGGTGGCCAACCACCAGGCCAACTTCTCCTACGATTTCAACGATCCGGGCAAGCTTGCCGGGGTGGACTCGCTCGGCCACACGATGCTTTCCGTCGTCGTCAACCCCTTCTTCGACTGGGGCCACGACCGTCCACCCAAGCACGAATACCACAACACCGTCATTTACGAGGCCCACCTGAAGGGCATGACGGCGCTCCACCCGGACATCCCGGAAGACCTCCGTGGCACCTACATGGGTATGGCCCACCCCGCGATGGTTCGCTACCTCAAGGAATTGGGGATCACGGCCGTCGAACTCATGCCGGTTCACCAGTTTGTTAACGACACTTCCCTTCAAGACAAGGGCCTGTCCAACTACTGGGGATACAACACGATCGGCTTCTTCGCACCGCAGAACACCTACTCTTCCTCGGGTGGGATGGGCTCCCAGGTGGAGGAGTTCAAGGCGATGGTCAAGGCTTACCACGACGCCGACATCGAGGTGATCCTCGACGTGGTTTACAACCACACGGCCGAGGGTAACCACATGGGTCCCACTCTCTCCTTCCGCGGCATCGACAACCGCGCCTACTACCGGCTCGTCGACGGCGATCTCGCCCACTACTTCGACACCACGGGCACGGGCAACTCGCTGAACATGTCCTCCCCGCACTCGCTGCAGCTCATCATGGACTCGCTGCGCTATTGGGTGGTGGACATGCACGTGGACGGATTCCGCTTCGACCTGGCCTCCACCCTGGCGCGCGAGCTACACGCGGTCGATAAACTGTCGGCCTTCTTCGACATCATCCAGCAGGACCCGATCATCTCCCAGGTCAAGCTCATTGCCGAACCGTGGGACGTGGGCGAGGGCGGCTACAACGTCGGCGAATTCCCACCGCTGTGGACGGAGTGGAACGGCGACTACCGCGACACGATGCGCGATTTTTGGCGTGGCGAGCCCTCGGTTCTTTCCGAGTTCGCCTCACGCTTGACGGGATCTTCCGACCTGTATGAGCACTCCGGACGCCGCCCGTTCGCCTCGATCAACTTCATCACCGCACACGACGGCTTCACGCTGACCGACCTCGTGTCCTACAACGAGAAGCACAACGAGGCCAACGGCGAAGGCGGAGCCGACGGATCGTCGAACAACAAGTCGTGGAACATGGGCGCCGAAGGCCCCACGGATGACCCTCAGATCAACAAGTTGCGCGCCCGGCAGATGAAGAACTTCTTCACCACGCTGCTCACCTCCCAGGGCGTGCCGATGATCTCGCATGGCGACGAGCTGTGCCGCACCCAGCAGGGCAACAACAACACGTACTGCCAGGACAACGAGCTGTCGTGGGTGAACTGGGACCTGGATGAGGCTCAGCTCGACATGCATGCCTTCGTTCAACAGGTGATCAAGCTACGCCATGACCACCCGGTGTTTCGGCGTCGTCGATTCTTCATGGGCGACGCCGGCCGCGGCGGCGAGTCCGAACGCGGGGACATCATGTGGTTTGCCAACAACGGTGAGGTGATGGAGGACGAGGACTGGGACACCTGGTTCGCGCGCTCGGTCATGGTTTATCTCAACGGCGAACGCATCGCGGAGCCGAATGCCCGCGGCGAGCGCGTGATCGACGACGACTTCCTGCTGGCCTACAACGCCTCAGAGGAGGATCTCGACTTCACGATCCCCAGCACCGACACCGATGCGGTGTGGAACGTGATCCTGTGCACGGACCCGGAACGCGATCGTGGCAGCGGTTACGGCGGCGGGGACACCTTCACGGTGACATCGCGCTCGATTACGATCCTCATGCGCTGCTGCAACACCGAGCACGGGCTCATGGACGGCGACCTGCGCACGGCACTCAACGCCGCCAGCGCGGAGACCGCCCCGGCCGTGGGAACGGTATCTGATTGGGCCGTTCGCGAGCACATATCGGCTCCACACAAGTAGGTCGCAGCCAGCCCCCGTCAGCCGTTGAGGCTGTTTCGGGGGCTGGCCTATACTGGTAGTTCGCCACGGAGGAGTTTTATGACTGCCGAAGAAGTCGTCCGACACCATTCTCATGTCCCATCCGAAGGCCGCCGCCAGCCGGTGACGACCTACCGCATCCAGGTCAGTCCTGATTTCGATTTCGCTGCGGTGGAGACCGTCGTGCCCTACCTGTCCAGCCTCGGGGTCACCGACGTGTTCTTCTCCCCCATTCTTCAGGCGGCGCCCGGGTCGATGCACGGCTACGACGTCGTCGATCACGAACGCATCTCCGCCGACCTCGGAGGCATCGAGGCCTTCCGTAGCGTCTCGAAGGCGATTCACGACGCCGGGATGCACCTTATCGTCGACATCGTCCCCAACCATATGGCCGTTCCCACGCCGCTGTATCACAACAGGGCGCTGTGGTCGGCATTGCGCGACGGGGAGAATTCCCCCTACCGCGCGTGGTTCGACATCGCGCTCTCCGACTCCGGGGATGGGCTGCTCATGCCGGTGCTGGGCAACCGCATCGGCCAGGTGCTCGCCGCAGGCGAGATCACGGTGGAGGAGATGGTGGTGCCCGGCTTCGAGGAGGATGGGCCGACGAAGGTGGTGCGCTACTTTGACCACGTTTTCCCGGTCCGGCGGGGCACGGAGGCGCTGCCACTCGTGGAGCTGCTCGACGCCCAGTATTACCGTCTGGCGCACTGGCGGGTGGCCAACGAGGAGATTAACTACCGGCGATTCTTCGACGTGGACACGCTCGCCGCGATCCGCGTGGAGGACGAGGCGGTCTTCCGCCAGTCCCACGCGCTCTTGTTGCGCCTTTTCGAGGAGGGCTTCATCGACGCCTTCCGCATCGATCACCCCGACGGGCTCGCCGACCCGCGCGGCTACTTCCGAAATCTGCATGCCGCGTCGGGCGGGGCCTGGTCGGTTGCGGAGAAGATCCTGGAGGGCGAGGAGACGTTGCCCACCGACTGGCCGGCTGCTGGTACCACGGGCTACGACACGCTCGCGCGCCTCCAAGGGCTCTTCACGGACCCGGAGGGGCTCTCCGCGCTGACCCAGCTCTATGGCGAGATGTCGGGATCTACGGATTCCGTGTCCACGGTGGAGGTCAAGGCCAAGCGGCAGATCGTGGAGACCTCGCTGTTTGCCGAGGTCGACCGCCTGGCCAGCCTGCTGGCCGACATTTGTCATTCTGATGTGCGGCTGCGCGACCATACCTTCCGCTCGCTGCGCGACGTCGTGGTCGAGCTCGTCATCCATATGGATCGCTACCGCGCCTACGTGGTTCCGGGCGAGCGCCCCGATCCCGAGGACGAGCGGGTCCTGCGTGCAGCTGCCGAGCGCGCCGCCCGCAACCTGGACCCGGATCGGCAGGAGAGCCTCGACGTCGTCGTCGACATTTTGCTCGGCAACGAGATCGGCTCAGCCGGACGCACCCACGAGGCGCGTCGCAACGAGGTGATCGTACGTTTCCAGCAGGCGTGCGGGGCCGTCATGGCCAAGGGCGTTGAGGACACGACCTTCTACCGCTACACCGTGCTCACCAGCGCAAACGAGGTGGGCGGCGGGCCGAACCACTTCACGACGACACCGGACCAGTTCCACGATTTCCAGATGCGCACGTTCCTCACGTGGCCGGTGACGATGTCGACCCTGTCTACGCACGACACGAAGCGGTGCGAGGACGTGCGCGCACGCATCGCGCCAATTTCGCAGTACGCCCAAGAATGGGTCTCCACCCTCACCCAGGCCCGGGATCTCGTGGCGGGCGAGCGCCCAGCTGACCTCGACGGGCAAATCGAGAACCTGGTGTGGCAGACGCTGATCGGCACCTGGGACGAGGGGCCAATTGAGGCAAAGCGACTCGACGCGTACCTGCTCAAGGCGGCCCGCGAGCAAAAGTCGTGGACGACGTGGACCGAGCAAAACGAAGCCGCCGAGCAGGGCCTGCTCGAGTACGTGGACGCGATCATGGCCAACGAGGACGTGCTCGCCTTGCTTGCCGACTTTCACGAGCTGACCCGCCCGACGGTGCGAACGATGATCCTGAGCCAGAAGGCGATCCAGATGACGGGGATCGGAGTGCCGGACACCTACAACGGCGAGGAGGTCACTCAGACCTCGCTCGTGGATCCGGACAACCGCCGCCCGGTCGACTTCGCGGGGCTGGCCAAGATGCTCGCCCGCCTCGATCGCGACGGACTGCCCTCCGCTCCAAACCTCGACCAGGAGAAGCTGTGGATCACTTCACGGCTCGCGCGACTGCGCCGCGAGCTGCCCGAACTCGCCTCGGCGGAGTGCGGCTACCAGGCCCTGCCCGTCTCCACCGGTTATGCTCTCGCCTTCGCCCGCACCCGCGCGGAGGAGCCGATCCTCGTCACGGTAGCGATGCGTCACGTGCCCGAGTTCACCGGCGACTACACCGTGGTTCTTCCCGAGGGTAGCTGGCACAACGTGCTGACGGGTGCCGAGCTCGAAGGCGGCACGCAGGATCTGGGCGAGGTCCTCGGCCGATTCCCCACCGCCGTCCTGGAGAAGATGTATGCCTAGCATTGCCGTCTGGGCACCCGAGGCCGAGTCCGTCGCCGCCGTCGTCGAGGGTCGCGAGATCACCCTTGAGCGGCAGGGTGATGGCCGCTTCGGCCTGCCCGAAACGTTGCCCGCCGGCACGCGCTACCATCTGCGGGTCGACGGCGGGATGGGCCTACCCGACCCGCGTTCTATGTGTCAGCCCGAGGGCCCACACGGTCCGAGCGAGCTGGTCGACCCGGCCTCGTTTATGTGGACGGACGCCGACTGGCACGGCGAGGACCTAGCCGGCAAGGTCTTCTATGAGCTACACGTGGGCACCTTCACCGATGAGGGCACCTTCCGCGCCGCGATCGGAAAGCTCGACCACCTGCGCACCCTCGGCGTCGACGTCGTCGAACTCATGCCGATCGCGCCCATGCCCGGACAGCGCGGCTGGGGCTACGACGGGGTCTCCATCTACGCCATCCACCACCCCTACGGGCGCCCGGAGGACCTGGCGGCGCTCGTGGATGCGATCCACGCACGCGGGATGTCGGCCTGCCTTGACGTCGTCTACAACCACTTCGGCCCGGACGGGAACTACCTGGCCCAGTTCGGCCCGTATTTCACCAGCCGCCACCACACGCCGTGGGGCGAGGCGCTCAACCTCGACGGCGACGGCGCGACCCACGTGCGCCGATACCTCATTGACAACGCCGTGCAGTGGTTGCGCGACTACCACTTCGACGCGCTCCGTCTCGACGCCGTCCCCCATCTGCGCGACGACTCTCGCTATCACTTCCTCGCTCAGCTCTCCGACGAGGTGGCCCAGCTTGGCCGCAGTCTAGGGCGTCGCCTGACGCTCATCGCCGAGTCCGATCTTAACGATCCGGCGATGGTCACCCCCACCGCGGCGGGCGGGTTCGGGATGGACATGCAGTGGGCCGACGACGTTCACCATGCCCTTCACGTGTGGCTGACCGGGGAAACGAACGCGTACTACGTCGATTACACGGGCCGCGAAACGATGCGCCAAGCTTTCGAACACGGATTCGTGAGGGTGGGCCAGGAGCTCCAGTTCGACCCGGCGCCGCGCGGCTTACCGATCCCGGATGGCATGAGCGGTCACCGTTTCGTCGTCTTTGATGAAAACCACGACCAGGTGGGCAACCGTCTCATCTCTGACCGCCCCTCGCGCAAGCTTTCCCCCTGCGTGCTTGCCGTCTCTCGCGCGCTCATCCTGCTCTCGCACTACACGCCGATGCTCTTCATGGGCGAGGAATGGGGAACGTCGCACCCGTTTAACTACTTCACTGACCACGGCGCCGAGCTCGGCCCCCTCATCAAGGACGGCCGCGAAGCGGAGTTCGCCACCTGGGATCTTGCCTCCGTCTATGGAGACGAGCCGGTTTCCATGCCGGACCCGCAATCGGAGGCGGCTTTCCTCGACTCCAAGCTGGACTGGGCGGAGGTCGCTGAGCCGGATCATTGCCGGATGTTCAACTTCGTGCGTGACCTCATCGCGTTGCGCCGCTCCGATCCCGATCTTGCCTCCGGCGACCGCTCCCGCACGGAGTTCCACCTCGCCGGCGATGCCGGGTGGATGCGGCGGGGGCAGGCGACGGTCGTCTTCTCCATTGCCGCTGGCCCGCGGGAGCTTCCCGCACCCACGGGTGATCTCGTGCTTGCGTGGTCCACCCCCGACCTCGCGGACGGCAAGGTGCGCTTCGACGGGCCCGGGGTGGCCGTCTTTCGCTAAGTTTGGCGCCTTTTGCCGGCGTGCCGCGGCCACAGCGCGCCCGCACGCCGCTACAGTCGGAGTGTGACCAATCAACAGCCGCCTTCGGAGTTTGTCACTGCGCTTGAGTCCCTCAAGGGCCAGCAGTTTCGTCCCGAGATCCACGTCGCCCAGATTCCGGGTCCCACGAGGATTGCGCCGTGGGCGGTGGCTTTGCAGGCCGAGGTGAATGACTCCCCCACCCTGGACCCGGATTACCTGCGCGGCTCGGCCAAGTTTGTTGTCTTGCACGACCCGGCGGGTCAGCCCGCTTGGAACGGCACGTTCCGCATCGTCATTCACGCCCAGGCCGCGATGGACGCCGCCATGGGCGACGACCCGCTCCTGGGAGAGGTCGCCTGGTCGTGGCTGGCGGACGCCCTCGACGGCAACGGCGCCTCCTATCACAGCCTCAACGGCACCGTCACCCGCGTGTTCAACGAAACCTTCGGCGGGCTCTACCTCAATTCCTCGCGCGTCGAGCTCGAGCTTCGCGCGTCGTGGACACCGCAGACCGTCTACTTGACGGAGCATCTACACGCCTGGGCCGACTTCGCGGCATCCATGGCGGGCCTGGGCCCGTGGAGTGAGACAGTACGAAGCATCGGGCGTAAGGTGGACAAGATTTGACACAGCCCACACCCGCCCGCCTACTCGATAAGCCACGCGATGGCCTGCCGCCCGTCACGGGCGACGACATCGACGACGCCGTCGCCCGTCTCGCTGCCGGCACCGGCCCCTTCGGGGTCGATACCGAGCGCGCTAATGAGATGCACTATTCCTCGCGCGCCTACCTCATCCAGATCCGTCGGGAAGGGACCGGGACGGTCCTCATTGACCCGCTCGGCATTGAGGATCGCATGGCCGGGCTGGCGGAGGTCATGAGGCAGGAGTGGATCCTCCACGCAGCCCATCAGGACCTCGTGTGCCTTGCCGAGCTCGGGTTGCGGCCCACCAAGGTGTTCGACACGGAGATCGCCGCCCTCATCCTCGGCTACGACAAGGTCTCCCTTCAGGCGGTGTGCGAGCGGGCGCTCGGCTGGACACTGGCGAAAGAGTATTCTCGCTCGGACTGGGCCCAGCGCCCCCTTCCTCTACCAATGCTCACCTATGCAGCACTCGACGTGGAGCTCCTTGGCGAGTTGCGCGAGGTGATGACGGGTGAACTGAAGGAGGCCGGCCGTTACGAGTGGTTCCTCGAGGAGTGCGAGGAGGTGCGCCTGCGCAAGCCGCCCCCGCCCCGTCAACAGCCCTGGAGGAGATCCTCACGCCAAGCGGGGATCCGCGACCAGCGCGCGCTCGCCATGCTGCGCGAGCTCTGGTCGGCCCGCGATGAGCTGGCCAGACGCCGTGATCTCGCGCCGCACAAGGTGATCCCCAACAATGTGCTGGCCCAACTTGCCAAGCGCAAGCCACGCTCGCGCGCCGACGTGGCCAACTCCTCACTGTTGCGCACCGGCTCGCGTCGGCGCGACGTCGACACGTGGTGGCGCGCCATCGATATCGCCTGGCACCTCGACGAGCGTGCCCTGCCCGAGCGCAGGTTCACCGAGCATCGCGACCCGTTTCCTCCCACGAATGAATGGGAACACAAGAGGCCCGAGGCGGCGCACCGGTGGGCGATCTTGCGCCCGACCGTCCTGGAGATCGCCGACGAGCTCGCCATCCGCCAGGAGGTCGTTCTCAAGCCGCGCACGCAGAAGATTGCGGCATGGAACGGCTGGGATAGCCTGCCCCAGCTCGAGGCGATCCTCGCAGGTGACGGCGCTCGCCCGTGGCAGATCGAGCTGACGGCACGCCGCATTCACGACGCCGTAGCGGCCGGCTAACGCAGCGTCTTTGCCGTTGCGACCACGGCGTCGGCGTCCATTGCCTCGCGGTGCAGGATTGCCGCCCGGGCGGCGTGCTTGAGGAAGGCCTTGTGGATGCCGAGGTTGCGTACGGGCACGTCCGAATTGGCGCGTGCCAGCGCGGAGCGTAGCTCGTCACCCACGCCGCCGTCGATGAGACCGTCCTCGAGGACGATCACGCCATCCGCGCCAGCAACCAGCTCGACCAGGTCGGGGCTTGTGGGAAGCACCCAGCGCGGGTCGACCACCAATACCGACCCCTCTATCCGCTCGGCGGCCTCGACCATTGCGTGTGCCATCGGGCCAACGGCGACGAGGACGAGCGGCTTTCCACCCTCGTCGCGTTCGTAGACGACGTCGAGGCTGCCGGCCTTGCGCAGGGTTGGCAGCTCGGGCGGGACCGAACCCTTCGGGTAGCGCACGATGGTCGGCGCCGCGCTAGCCGTGGCCTCGCGGAGGAGCTCGCGCATGCGCGGCTCGTCACGCGGGACGGCCACCGACAGGTTCGGGATCATCGCCGCCATCGACAGATCCCACATGCCGTTGTGGGAGGCACCGTCATCACCGGTCACGCCCGCACGATCGAGGCAGATGGTGACGGGCGCGTCGTGGAGGGCCACGTCCATGAGTAGCTGATCGAAGCCGCGGTTGAGAAACGTCGCGTACAGCGCGATGACGGGGTGATAGCCGGCCTTAGCCAGACCCGCCGACATCGTCACGGCGTGCTGCTCGGCGATCCCTACGTCAATGACGCGCCTCGGGAACTCCTCCCGCATGAGGGACAAGCCCACGGGCTGGAGCATCGCGGCGGTGATTCCCACGATCGCGGCATCCTTCCGGGCGATGTCGAGGATCTCCTCGGCGAAGATCGAGGTCCAGCCGAAGCGGGAGGGCTCGATGGGCAGGCCGGTCTCGGGATGAATCTTGCCCACCGCGTGGAAGCGGTCGGCCTTGTTCTCCTCCGCCGGCCTGTAGCCGCGTCCCTTCTCCGTCATGGCGTGGACGACGACGGGTCCGCCGAAGTCGCGCGCCATCCGGAATGCCTCTTCAAGGCTGGCGATGTCGTGGCCATCGACGGGGCCGATGTACTTCAGCCCGAGCGAGTCAAAGATACCGGCGTCGAAGAGGATCTCCTTCATGCCCTTCTTGATGCCGCGCAGCGTGTCGTAGGTGAGCTTGCCCGGCAGTCCGCCGTCTTGAAGGGTGCGTTTGCCCCAGTCGAGGAAGTTCTCGTAGTCGCGGTTGACGCGCACCGCGTCGAGCTTACGAACCGGGTCGAAGCGGCGCACGATCCCGCCCACGGTTGGCGCATACGAGCGGCCGTTGTCGTTGAGGACGATGACGACGGGGCGGTTGGGATCCTCCGCGATGTTGTTCAGCGCCTCCCAGGCCATGCCGCCGGTCATCGCGCCATCCCCGATGATCGCCACTACTCGGTGGTCTTGACCTGACATCTGCATGCCGCGCGCGATCCCGTCCGCCCAGGACAGCGCCGTCGAGGCGTGGGAGTTCTCAACGACGTCGTGCTCGGATTCGGCCCTGTTCGGGTAACCCGAAAGCCCGCCCTCCTGACGCAAGCCCTGGAAGTCCTTCCGGCCGGTGAGAATCTTATGCACGTATGCCTGGTGGCCGGTATCCCACACGAGGACGTCGCGCGGGGAATCGAAGACTCGGTGCAGGGCGATTGTCAGTTCGACGACCCCGAGGTTGGGGCCGAGGTGGCCGCCCGTCTTCGCCACGTTGACCACGAGGAAGCGGCGGATCTCCGCCGCAAGCTGTGTAAGGTCCTTGTTGTTCAGCGAGGCGAGGTCCGCAGGACAAGTAATCGAATCAAGAATCACTAGGGCTCCTTAAACTACCCATAGAGATTACCACCGTCCCTGTCCATCGTCTGCTCCCCTACCCTCCCTGCAAGAAAGAACATGCGCAGGCCGGGGACGAAAAAGGGGCGGTGGCCTCCCCGGCCACCGCCCCCTTCCCCTTACGCGGAGCGCGCGAGATTACGCAGCACGTACTGCAGGATGCCGCCATTGCGGAAGTAGTCCGCTTCGCCGGGGGTGTCGATGCGCACCACGGCGTCGAACTCGATCGTCTCGCCGTCCTTGTCGGCCCGGACCTTCACCGTCTTCGGGGTGCGGCCCTCGTTGAGCTCGTCGATACCCTCGATGGAGAAGACCTCCGTGCCGGTCAGGCCGAGCGAGTCGGCGCTCTCACCGGCCGGGAACTGTAGCGGGAGCACGCCCATGCCGATGAGGTTCGAGCGGTGGATGCGCTCGAACGACTCGGCGATGACGGCCTTGACGCCCAGTAGCGCGGTGCCCTTCGCGGCCCAGTCACGCGAGGAGCCCGAGCCGTACTCCTTACCGGCAAGCACGACCAGCGCAACGCCCGCCTCGCGGTATGCCTGCGCGGCGTCGAAGATAGTCTCCTGCTCGCCGGAGAGGAAGTTGCGGGTGTAGCCGCCCTCCACGCCGTCAAGGAGCTGGTTGCGCAGCCGGATGTTGGCGAACGTGCCACGGATCATGACCTCGTGGTTGCCTCGGCGCGAGCCGTAGGAGTTGAAGTTACGCCGCTGCACGCCCTTCTCCGCCAGGTACAGGCCCGCGGGCGAATCCCACTTGATCGCGCCGGCCGGGGAGATATGGTCGGTGGTCACGGAGTCGCCAAGCTTGGCCAGCACGCGCGCGCCCTCGATGTTGCCCACCGGCGTCAACTCCATCGTCATGCCCTCAAAGTATGGGGGCTTGCGCACGTAGGTCGATTCCCCGTCCCAGGCGAAGGTCGAGCCCTCGGGGGTGTCGAGCGAACGCCAGCGCTCGTCGCCCGCGAAGACGTCCGCGTAGGAGGAGGTGAACATCTCGCGGTTGACGGAGGCGTCGATCGTCGCCTGCACCTCGCTGGCATCGGGCCAGATGTCGGCCAAGTAGACGTCGTTACCGTCCTGATCCTGTCCGAGCGGCTCGGTGGCAAAATCGAAGTCCATCGTGCCGGCCAGCGCGTATGCGATGACGAGCGGCGGGGAGGCGAGGTAGTTCATCTTCACGTCCGGGTTGATGCGCCCCTCGAAGTTGCGGTTGCCCGAGAGCACCGAGACGACGGCGAGGTCGGCGTCGTTGACGGCCTGAGACACCTCCTCCGGCAGCGGGCCGGAGTTACCAATACAGGTGGCGCAGCCGTAACCGACGAGGTTGAAGCCGAGCGCGTTCAGGCCCTCCCACAGCCCGGCCGCCTCGTAGTAGTCGGTGACCACCTGCGAGCCCGGCGCCATGGAGGTCTTCACCCAGGGCTTGGGCTTGAGACCCCGGCTGTTCGCGTTGCGTGCCAACAGCGCGGCCGCCATCATGACCGACGGGTTGGAGGTGTTGGTGCACGACGTGATCGACGCGATCGCCACGGCACCGTGATCGAGCTGTGTCTTCGTTCCGTCGGCGAGCGTGACCGGGGTGATGCGGTGTGGACGGCGCCCACCCGGCTCCTCCACGGGTGCCGGGTGCTCGTCCTCGGTTCCGGGGGCAACCGGGTCGGATGCCGGGAAGGTCGCCTCGAGCGCGGAGTCGATCTCCTCGTCGATCTCATCCTTGGCGTAGCTAGGAAGTACGCTACGGAAGGCGGACTTGGCCTCGGATAGGACGATGCGGTCCTGCGGGCGCTTCGGGCCGGCGATAGACGGGACCACCGTGGACAGGTCCAGCTCGAGGTACTCGGAGTACTCCACCTCGACCGCCGGGTTGTGCCACAAGCCCTGCTCCTTGGCGTAGGCCTCCACCAGGGCGATCTGCTCCTCGGAGCGCCCGGTGAGGCGCAGGTAGGCGAGCGTGACGTCGTCGATGGGGAAGATCGCGGCGGTGGATCCGAACTCCGGGGACATGTTGCCGATGGTGGCGCGGTTAGCCAGCGGCACGGCGCTTACGCCCTCGCCGTAAAACTCCACAAACTTGCCCACCACGCCGTGCTCGCGCAGCATCTGGGTGATGGTGAGGACGACGTCGGTGGCGGTGGCACCCGCGGGGATCTCCCCCGAGAGCTTGAAACCGACCACGCGCGGGATGAGCATGGATACGGGCTGGCCGAGCATGGCCGCCTCGGCCTCGATGCCGCCCACGCCCCAGCCGAGCACGCCCAGGCCGTTGACCATCGTGGTGTGCGAGTCGGTGCCCACGCACGTGTCCGGGTATGCCTGTAGCACGCCGTCGTTGGTCTGGGCCATCGTCACGCGCGCGAGGTATTCGATGTTGACCTGGTGGACAATGCCGGTGCCCGGCGGGACCACCTTGAAGTTTTGGAAGGCGCTCTGGCCCCAGCGCAGGAACTGGTAACGTTCCTGGTTGCGTTCGTACTCGATCTCCATGTTGCGCTGGAGAGCGTTGGCGGTGCCAAAGACGTCGATCTGGACGGAGTGGTCGATGACCATTTCGGCCGGGTTGAGCGGGTTGATCTGGTCGGGGTTGCCTCCCAGCTCGGTGACGGCCTCGCGCATCGTGGCGAGGTCGACCACGCACGGTACTCCGGTGAAGTCCTGCATCACCACGCGCGCGGGGGTGAACTGGATTTCGTGGCTGGGTTCGGCCGAGGGATCCCAGTTGGCCAGCGACCTGATCTGATCGGCGGTCACGTTCGCGCCATCTTCGGTGCGTAGGAGGTTCTCGGCGAGGACCTTGAGCGAATAAGGCAGCTTCTCGGTGCCGGGTACGGCATCGAGCCGGAAGATTTCGTAATCCTTGCCGCCCACGCTGAGCGTGGACTTGGCCTTAAAGGTATCAATGCTCATAGCTCTCCTAAGCATCACAGATTTAATTATCTCGATATCAAACTATCAGCCTCCGGGGAGCCTGTCTACCGATTTTACACACCACAGATGAAGTGGTCGGGATGCCAAACGACATCCCGACCACTTCGCCAGAGCATCGATACAGCTCCGAAGACCTCGGAGCGCTAGCGCTCGATCACCTCCCACGGCGGGGTGGAGAGCAGGACGGCGTCGTACTCCGCCTTGAGCGAATCCTCGTAGTCACCGCGGTAGGTGCCCGCGAGGAAGCGGTCGAAGGCCTCGGTGCGCAACCTTGCCCATGACTCACGCTCCTTGCCGGGGATGATCGGGTACCAGGCCACGCCCACCTCGGCGGCAGCGGCCCGGTCACCCGGCGCATCGCCGATGAGGAGGATGCGCTCGTCGTCGTACTTGCCCTTAGCCGCGAGCCTAAGGTGGTCCGCCTTCGTGCCCATCTCCTGACCGGCCATGACCGTCATATACCGGTCAAGGCCGTGCTCGGCCCACTCGCGCTCGAGGAAGCGAGCTGAGGCGGCGGAGACCGTCATGAGGTCGGCCTTCTCTCTCATCACCTTGAAGGCATCCTCGACGCCGGGGAATGGCGCGCAGCCGTGCACCATCCATTCCACCAGCTGGTTCACGCCCTCGCCCCACGCGATGCAGCGCTCGATCTCCTCAGAGGGGTGGGCATCGGCAAACTCGCGAATGCCGTCCGCGGACAGCGGCAGACCCGAAGCGAGGAAGGCCTTCAGCTGCGAGCCCTCCGGCAGCCTCACCCCGCGCTCGATGACCTCCGGACGCTCCTTGAGCCGATCAAAGATGAGGTCGAGGGTGACCCAGCGGTTCATCCCCCTCGTAGTGGAGAGGAGATTGACGTAAATCGCCGTCTCGCGCACCAAGGTCGAGATGGGCTGCAGGTCGAAGTACTTGATGTAACACGGCGTGAAGCACTCGTAGTGCTTGATGTCCATCGCGTCGATCGCACAACCATCGGAGTCGATCCCGACGAAGAAATCCTTCGTCGGCTGATGGTCAATGAGCGGTTGAGCTTGATTCATTAGATCCTCGTATCAATCTTTCCGCAGAAGGCGTCCACGGGGCTGACGCCCACAAACTCGGATTTGCCCTCGAGCTTGTCGAGTAGCACCTCAAGGGTGTCGTCTCGGTCGTCGTAGGCATTGATGTAGGTCTTGACCTGCGGGACGTCCACCAGCGCGTAGGGGGTCGCCGTTGAGACGTAGATCGTGGGGATCTCGTGGACGTACCACGGGATATCCACCGTGCCCTTGGTCGCCGGCCAGGCCACGCGCTCGGTCGGCTGCATGAGGCCGTCGATCTTCGAGACCATGAGGACGAGGTCGTAATTGTCCGTCAGCGCCGAAATCGGGGCCTTGCCCGCGTAGATATTCTTGACGGCCTCCGCCTGCTCCTCGGGGCTCATCTTGGCCAGCTTGTCCAGCAGGGACTCGTGGCGGGTCACCTCATAGCCGCGCTCGCGGAGCATCTCGGCGACGACGTCGGCCGGGTGCTTGACCGCTCCTCCCGCGCCGAAGGCGCGCGAGATGGGATTGGCCGGGCCGCCAACGGCGATGACGAGCACGCGCTTGTTCTTCTCCGGGCAGATCGGCAGCACGTCCTGCTTGTTCTTCACCAGCGTGATGCCGGCCTCTGAGACCTTCCGCGCCACCGCGACGTTTTCGGGGGTCGCGATCTTCGCCAGCGCCTCGTCCTTGGGAGGGAAGAGCTGCTCGCGCGGCGTCTTGTGAAGCCCGAGGCGAGCCTTGAGGCCGAGGATGCGCTGAAGGGCCTCGGTCAGGCGCTCGTCGGTGATGACGCCGGCCTCGTATCCCTCCTTCATCCAGGTCATGTCCTCGTCGGGGTCGTTGAAGAAGAGGAAGAGGTCCGCGCCGGCGGCGATGGATGCGGGCAGGAGGTCCTTGCGGGCCATCGCGCCGGTCAGGCCAACCATGTGCGAGGCGTCGGTGACGACGACGCCGTTGAAGCCCAGCTTCCCGCGAAGCAGGTCTGTCAGAATCTCCTTGGACAGGGTGGCCGGGAGCAGATCATCCTCGGTCATGTCCGGGTTGAAGTGCTTCTGGTAGGCGGGAAGCATGATGTGGCCGGCCATGATCGACGGCAGACCGTCGTCGATCAGCCCCTGGTAGACCTTGCCGAAGGTCTCGTCCCACTCCTCGGTCGAGTAGGAGTTGACCGACGCCGACAGGTGCTGGTCGCGCTCGTCGATGCCGTCACCGGGAAAATGCTTGGCGGCCGGCATGATGCCCGACTCCATGATTCCGCGCATGTACTCACGCGAAAGCTCGAGGACCTGGTCGGGGTCCGCGGAAAACGCGCGGTTGGAGATGATGGGGTTGCGCCAGTTGCGCATGATGTCCACGATCGGGGCGAAAGACCAGTTGCAGCCGACGGCGGCGGCTTCCACGCCGGAGATTCGTCCCAGTTCGTAGGCGTAGACCGGATCGTTGGTGGAGGCAATCTTCACGGCGTGGCCAACGTAGGTGCCGTCGGTGACCGCGCCGTCGCCGCCGCGCTCGGTGTTCGCCGCGATAAGGAGCGGGATCTTAGCGTTGCTTTGGAGGATGCGGTTCTGCTCCCACACCTCGGCGGCGGTGCCGGGATTGTAGCGCACCGCGCCGATGTGGTAGGTGTCGAGGACCGAGGTCAGGTACTCCTCGTCGCGGGAGGCTCCCATGTTGACGAAGAGCTGACCGATCTTCTCATCGAGGCTCATAGACTCGATGGTCGTGTTGACCCACTCGATGTCCTCCTCGGACAGGTTGTAGGGCTTTGCGGTGAGATCAACCATGATCACTCCTTAGTTCTCGATGCTGTGGGATTCGGTGCCGGCGCGCTTGGCGCGGAGGAACTCAACATTCTTCGCAACCGCGTTGCGCTTGAGCGGGTAGAGGAACATGAGGGCGAGGGCGACGAGCACGCAGCCGATGCCGGGGACGAGGTTGGCCAGGGTGTAGATCGAGTTCACGACCGACTCCGACTGCTCGAGGCCCTTGGTCGCGATCACGGAGTCGTAGCCGATTCCGGTCAAGGCGAAGCCGGTGAGGCCGCCGGCCAGTGCCTGGCCGAGCTTGCGGGCCCAGGAGTAAACCGAGTACACGGTCGCGTCGTCACGGTTGCCGGTGCGAACCTCCTGATAGTCGATGACGTCGGTGATGAACGCCCACACGAGGTAGTTAAAGGTAGAGATGCAGAACATGGCCAGGGCGTAGCCGACGATCCAGACGCTGGCATTCTGGATCTTGGCCACCCACATGACGATGAGGATAGCGCCGCCCACGAACATCGCCGTGGCTCCGACTTCGGCCTTGCCGAAGCGCTTGGCGGCAAGCGGGGCGAGGATGATGAGGGACAGGGCCGGGATCAGGCCCGCCATGTTGGCCGCGGAGACGATCTTGCCGTTACCGAACCAGTTGAGGAAGAGGTAAGAGACCATCTGCCCGAGGAAGAGGCTGGCGACGAGGAGGAGCAGGGCCGCGGCGATGAGGCCGAGCAGGGCGCGGTTGGTCAGGACCGTCTTGAGCATGGTGCCGATGCTGACGGGATTGGAGGAGCTCTCGGCGGCGGTGATGCGCTCGGTGGAAAGCTTGTAGCAGATGGTGTAGCACACGACCGCCAGGATCGAGCAGACAATGGCGGCGTAGGTCATGCGCGGACCCGACATGACCGAGACGCCGGCCTCGTTCGTCACGAAGACGATCAGCGGCAGGACGGACATGATGATGAGCTGGGCGAGGGTGCCACCCGTGGAGCGCCACACCGAAAGCTGGGCGCGATCATCCGGGTTATCGGAGATGACGGAGGCCATCGAGCCGTAGGGAATGTTGATCGCGGTGTAGCACAGGGAGCCCCACAGGAAGTAGGTGGCACACATCCACACGATCTTCATCCCGTAGGAGTTGAAGTCAGCGACGAAGGACATGTACATGAGCGCGGAGGCCACGGTCACCGGGATCGCAATGAGCTTGATCCAGCGGCGGAACTTGTCCGAACCCGGCTTGAGCGGTAGGCGGTCGATGAGGATGCCCATGCCGACGTCGGTGAAGCCGTCTACGATGCGGGCGACCAGTAGCAGGGTTCCCACGTGTGCGGCCTGGATGCCAACAACGTTGGTGTAGAAGAGCGTAAAGAACATCGCTTGCAAAAGAAAGGTGAAGTCATTTCCGAAATCACCGAACATGTAACCGATCTTGTCCCTAAAGCCGAAAGGCCTTGCGGAACGCTTGGGTGTTGTAACTGTCATGTTTTCCCTCCCCGTGCAACGTTGCAGGTTCGTATCAGTGTGACGCTCCTTCGCGCCAACGACATAAGGTTATAAAACCACGCCAAATGCGCGCTCCCCCGACGTTGCCATAAGTTGCCACCGCTCTCGGCCTCAGGCCGTCTGTGGCGGGGTGTCGCTAAAGTGGACGGCAACTCATGGCAACATTTCACCCTGCGAAACTTGGCTCGAGATACTGGCAGTAACCAACCGGTAAAGGAGCCGATATGTTACGAGTTCAAGAATCCCCCTCACGTCAGGTCAAGATCCTCAATGGGACGTGGGACTTCTTCGTCGATACTGATAATTCGGGCTTTGAGCGAGAGCTCTACGCAGCAAAGTTGCCCACCTCGGTCAAGATGGCCGTTCCCGCCAGCTACAACGACGTCTTCATCGACAACGAGGTCCATGACCACGTCGGTTATGTCTGGTACCAGCGCAGCGCCTACGCCCCGCAGTATGGCGCCGACCGCCTCTTCATTCACTTCGGCTCGGTGACCCATGCGGCAACCGTGTGGATCAACGGCGTCGAGGTGGCCCACCACGTTGGCGGATACCTCCCCTTCGAGGCCGACATCACCGAGCTCGTCAAGCCTGGCGAGCAGTTCACGGTCACCGTCTGCGCCGACAACCGCCTGAGCTGGCAGACCATTCCCCCGGGGTACATCAGCCAGAATTCCGAGGGTAAGGACGTCCAGTTCTACTTCCACGACTTCTACAACTACGCCGGCATCCATCGCACGGTCTCCCTCTACACCCGCCCGGTCGACGCCGTCACCGACGTCACCATCACCACCGACATCGACGGCACAACCGGCGTCGTGAACTACGACGTGACCGCCGGCGCCGACGTCGCCGTCAAGGTTCTCGACCCGAATGGCACCGAGGTCGCGAGCGCGGAGGGCGCAACGGGCACCGTCCGCATCGACGACGCCGACTTCTGGGCTCCCGGCCATGGCGCGCTATACACGCTCGAGATTCACGCCGGTTCGGACGTCTACCCGCAGCGCTTCGGTATCCGCACCGTCGCCATCGAGGACGGCGTGTTCAAGATCAACGGCAAGCCGTTCTACTTCCGCGGATATGGCCGCCACGAGGACAACATGATCCGAGGCAAGCAGCACGACGACGTGTCGATGATTAACGACTTCGACATCATGCGCTGGCAGGGCGCGAACTCGTTCCGCACCTCCCATTACCCGTACGCGGAGGAGGTCATGGACTACGCCGACGAGCAGGGTTGGGTGGTTATCGACGAGACCCCGGCCGTTGGTTTGAACATGGGCCTTGGCGGCGGCATCTTCGGCTCGCAGGGTTTCACAACTTTCTCCGAAGAAACCGTGAACAAGGCTACCCAAGAGGTTCATGCCCGCGAGATCCGCGACCTCATTGCCCGCGACAAGAACCACCCGTGCGTGGTCATCTGGTCGATCGCTAACGAGCCGGAGACCAACACGCCCGCATCGCGCACCTACTTCGAGCCGCTTGCGCAGGTTGCGCGCGAGGCGGACCCGACCCGCCCGGTCGGCTACGTCAACGTCATGCTCTCGACCCCCGACGTCGAGCAGATCACCGACCTCTTCGACGTCATCATGCTCAACCGTTACTACGGCTGGTATGTCAATACCGGCGACCTCGCCGACGCCGAGGCCGCCCTCCGCTCCGAGCTCGACCAGTGGATCGCCGACTACCCCGGCAAGCCGATCATCTTCACCGAGTTCGGCCCGGACACGCTCAACGGCAACAAGGACTTCTTCCGCCGCCCGTGGTCCGAGGAGTTCCAGAAGGACAACATCGCCATGTTCATGCGGGTCTTCGACGACTACCCGGAGGTCCAGGGCGAGCAGATGTGGAACTTTGCCGACTTCCAGACCACGCCGGGCATCATGCGCGTGGGCGGAAACAAGAAGGGCATGTTCACCCGCGATCGTCAGTCCAAGCTCAACGCGTACGCCGTCCGCGACCGCTGGCTGCGTCTCAAGGAGGAGCAGGGCTGGTAAAGACCTAGCTCAAGCATAGGCGGTGCGGGAGTTCGTCGGTTCGTTAAGGCCGGTGGACTCCCGCACAGTCAGTTCTGCGGGAACCTTGTGCAGGCCGCGCTTCGTATTTGAGCGGTTCCTTGCCTGCCAGATCAGCAGCTCGGCTGCCTTCTCACCGATGAGCGCTCCGCCCGAGGACAGCGACGTAAGGGCCGGTAGGGTGAGGCGGCAGATGGCCGAGTTGTCGATGCCGATGACGGAGACGTCTCCGGGGACGCGGTAGCCGGCGCGCTGAAGCGCCTGCATGAATCCGATCGCCACGAAGTCATTGAACGCGATGACGGCGCTGACGGGACGGTTGATCCACTCCCCTGCCACCGCCGCCCCGCTGTCGACGCCGGAGCCACGTGCTTTGAGCTGATAGACGCTCAGGCCATAGTGGGGCGCAATCTCACGGATCATCCGCCAACGCATCGCGTTGACCCAGGATTCATCGGAGCCGGACAGGTACAGGAGCTCACGGTGCCCGAGGGAGGTCAGGTGCTCGAACGTCGCCGTCATGCCACCCGCGATATCCGCCACCACACAGTTGTGTCCGGGAGAAACCCGGTTGACGAGGACGATGGGCAAGGTGCGCTCATATCGGGCAATTGCGCGCTGTGAGAGCCGGGTGGCAGGAAAGGCAATGCCCGCGACGTGGGGAACGATGGTGTCGATCGCCCTCTCCTCCTGGCGCGTGTTGGAGTCCGATGCGACGACGATGACCGAGTATCCCTCGCGTGCCGCACCCGTCTGGAAGCCTGTAATGATATCTGAATAGACCAGGTTGCCGGTGTTTCGCACGACAATGCCGAGAGCCGTGGGGCCGTCGTCGTCCCAGTATGTGGAGCCCTCGGTGTGAAATCCGAGGTTGCGGGCGACGGCATGAATGTTCGCCAGCGTCTTTGCGCTCACGCGCGAGGGGGAGTTGAAGGCGCGAGAGACCGTCGACGGCGCGACCCCGGCGGCCCGTGCGATGTCGTAGATTGTGACGTCTTTCCGTTTGCCCATGGCACCTCCACCATCATCATAACGGCGCGAGCGCGGCGTGGCTCTCAATAATGGAGTTCTTAAGGTGTACAGACGACGGTGAGGTCTCCGCCCCGCGGCCCATCACGCGTTCCGGCTTCAAGCCTTTGCGGGCTGTCCTTGAATCGAGACCACCGTCTCCACGTGGTGCGTGTGCGGGAAGATGTCGAAGGCCGCCATGGATTCCACTGTCCTTCCACCCGCCACCAGCTCTGCCACGTCGCGGGCCATCGCGGCCGGGTCGCAGGAGACGAGCACGATCCGCGCGGGGCTTTTGGCCAGTGCGCCAGCAGTCTTCCTGCCCAGCCCGGCTCTCGGGGGATCGGCCACGACGACGTCGGCGCTCACCTCGCGCACGGTCCGCTCGTCGATCCTTGCCATCCGCACGCTCGCCCACGGCATGCCCGCAAGGTTGGCCTTCGCGTCGGCGACGGCGCGCTGCGAGCCCTCGATCGCCCGCAGGCGACCCGTGGGCCCCACGGCCTTAGCCAGCGGCACGGTGAAGAGCCCCGCGCCCGAGAACAGCTCGAGGACAGACTCGCCGGGTTGGACACCGGCCGCCTTCATGACGGCGCGTAGCAGCGTGTGCGGGGCGCGCGCGTGGACCTGCCAGAACCCGGACGCCGAGACCCGATAGTCGAAGACGTCCCTCTCCGTGGTGGCGCGCTCCCAGATGTGGCTTTCCCCTTTGCGCCCGGGTGCAGTGTAGACGCGGTCGGCTACCACGACGTCCTCCCCCGACGCCGGGCCCACCACGTGCACACGCGTGCCGGGGGCGATTTCCCGATCCCAGGCCGGGTCAAAAATGAGCCGCTCGAGCTCCGGTAGCGCCAACGGCATGGAGGTAATCGGCACGAGCTCTTTCGTGCCCTCGCGGTACATCCCCACTCCCCGCTCAAGCTTTACGACGTCGAAGCGGGTGCGCGAGCCCCAACCGTCCGTGTCGTCGACGGCGGCAACCGACAGGCCCAGACCGAGTGCCGTCTCGAGGAGCTCCTGGCCTCCGATGCGGCGGAGGTTACCCAGGAGCGCACGCTCCTTGAGCGAGCGCTGGCCGGCGAGGGTGATATGGCCGAAGTCGGCGGCGCCTGTGACCCCGGCGGCGCCCTCGGGCCACGGGTGGGTTACTCGCTCGGGACTGGCCTGAACGACCTCGCGCACCACGGCCGTGGCGTAGCGTGAGCGGCTGGAGGTCAGCTCGGCCTTCACCCGCTCACCGGGAATTGCCCCACGCACAAAGACCACCCGGCCCTCGTGTCGGGCGATCCCGACGCCGCCGTGGCCAATGTCGGTGATGTCGAGGATCATGCCTCCGCCTCCCCTAGCCTGTAGGGCGCCTCCGTGATCATCACCCGCGGTTCAAAACGCAGATCTGAGATCACCCGCGGGGTGGAATGGCGCAGGAAGAAGCGCTCCCAGGCGCTGGAATAAATGACGCGGGGGATGATGACGTCGATGATGTCGTGCGGACTCTGTGCCAGCTGGGAGCGGATGTAGTCAACCACCGGCCCGCGCCAGGCCCCCTTGGGTTCGCCCAGAATGGTCAGGTCCACCGGCACAAGGGAGGCCTCCCACGCCTCGCGGATCCGCCTGGTCTGCCTCGGGTCGATATCCACACACACCGCCGTGAGCGAGGACAGGCGCATCGCCCGCGCCCACGTCACCGCCGAGATCGTCGCCGCGTCCACCCGATCGATAAGGACCACGCCGTGCACGCGGGTAGGAAGATGGCGCCCCTCGCTCGCGTCTCCCAACTCAAGTTGCTCGCGCACCCTCGACTGCCCGCGCGAATAGACCACGAGGAACAGCCCCGGCACTGACAGGGCCAGGACGCCGGCTAACGCCCACCTCGATTGGGCGTAGACGAGGAGGCCGGCCACCCCGAGTGCAGCCACCCCGTAGAGGGCGAAGAGCCAGCCCAGTCCCCGCGCGACGCTACGCTCCTCGCCGTCGGTGGAGTCGGTGAGGATGGTGCGCGAGCGGGAGACCATCGCGACGCTGACGAAGGCGATGATGATGTAGACGATGAAGACGAAGACAGCCGCGATCGAGCGGACCGAATCCAAAACGAGGGTCACGCTCGCGGCGAGGGCGGCGATAAGCGCCACGATGGCACGGCGCGGAGCCACGGCGTCGGCGGCGGCGAGCTTGCGCGGCAACAGGCCGTCGAGGGCGAGTTCGCGCAACAGGCGGGGCAGCTCACCGTAGGCGGCGGTGGCCACCGCCAGGCCGAGCAGCGCAAAAAGCGTCACGTAAACCATCCGGCCCACCGGCCCGAAGAAGGCGTAGGACATCGTCAAGGACGGCAGGGCCTCACGATGGCCGGGCATACGCAACGTCACGATGAAGTAGAACATGAGCGCGATGACGAGGAAGGCAATCAACATGAAGGCGCCTAAACGCCGCCTGCTCACCCGACGTTCGCTGGAATCCTTCATGACCCGCTCCGAGATGAGGGTCGCGATCGCGCCCACCATCGCACCCGCCAACGCGGACTCCACATACGAGTTGGTCAGGCCAGTCACGCGGTCGGAGGTCAGCGAGTTCTCCTGGGCGAGGCGAATATTTTCAAAGTCAATCGAACCGGTGGCCTCCAGGATGAGGCCGTAGCCGAGGAGGAAGACCATCCCCAACACGGCGGCCGCGGCGAAGACGAGACCCCACCTCTGGACGTGCCGGACCCTCCCCACGAGCACCGGGATTGATATGAGCAAGATGAGGACCGATTCGAGAGCCCAGTCCCACGAGATGTCAATGAGCGCGTCCACCGACGTCACCGCGAGCCCGACCCCGAGGATCATCACCAGCGCATAGGCCAGGATCCGGGCGGCGGAAACAAGCAGGCCAGCCCAGTGGCCCAGGTACCAATCCGCGAGCTGATGAGAAGCCTTCTGGGGGACGTACCTGTGCAGTAGCCCCGCAAAAAACAGCGCCACGGCCAGCGACAGGAACGCGCTCACGAGAGCGATAAAGATGGCGGTGGCCCGCTCCGAGTAGGACGCCGAACGCAAGACCACCTGCGGTACAAGCACCATGCCCAGCGCAATGATGGACACCGACGTCGACCTGGTGATCGAGCGAACGATGGTCTGTGCGCGTTGCGAGGCTTGTAGGTTCACATGGTTAGGTTACGCTGTAAACGCATTTGGGGTAACGTCTAAGTCGTGCATTTCGTCATTATGGGCTGCGGCCGAGTGGGCGCGAGCCTCGCCGTCAACATCGCCGATCGTGGGCACTCGGTGGCCATCATCGACCAAAACTCTCATGCCTTCCAACGCCTGCCCGATGACTTCCAGGGACAGCCCGTCACCGGCGTGGGCTTCGACCGGGGCGCTTTGCGCCAGGCTGGCATCGAGGACGCCGCCGGGTTCGCCGCCGTGTCTTCCGGAGATAACTCCAACATCATTGCGGCCCGCGTGGTGCGCGAGACCTTCGGCGTGGACAACGTCGTGGCTCGCATCTACGACGCCTCACGCGCCGGGGTCTACAACAAGCTCGGCATCGACGTGGTCGCCCCCGTGTCCTGGACGGCCGACCAGGTGATGCGCAATCTCATCCCGCTCGGGCCGTACGTCGAGCACGTCGACTCTGCCACCGGCACGGCCCTCTTCTTCGTCGACCTCGACACGTCTTGGTATGGGCGCACCATCGCCGACATCGAGGCCGCGACCGGGGCACGCGTGGCCTACATCACCCGCAACCTCAAGCTGGTCCTGCCCACCGCCACCACGGTCATCCAAGACGGTGACGAGTTGCGCTTCATCGCGGCGCTCGCTGACGCGCAGGCCATCCAACACGTGACCAACCATCCGGCAAAGGCTAGGTGACATGAAGATTCTTGTAGCTGGAGCTGGCTCCGTGGGGCGCTCGCTCGCCCGCGAAATGAGCGAGGCCGGGCACGAGTTGACCCTCATCGACATCAAACCCGAGGCGATGCGCGTGGCATCGGTGCCGGAGGCGGACTGGATCCTCGGCGACGCCTGCGAGCTCTCCGTACTCGAAACGGCCGGATTGGAGGAGACCGACGCCGTCGTCGCGGCAACCGGGGACGACAAGGCCAACCTTGTCCTGTCCCTGCTTGCTAAAACCGAGTTCGGCGTGCCGCGCGTCATCGCCCGCGTGTCCAACCCCTCCAACGCCTGGCTCTTCGACGAATCCTGGGGCGTGGACGTGGCCGTCTCCACGCCGCAGATCATGGCCGGCATCATTTCCGAGGCGGTCACAGTCGGCAAGCTCGTGCGCCGCATGGAGTTTCAATCCGGGGCAACAATGTACCTGGCCACCGTCTCCGAGGGTTCTCTTTTTACCGCACACGCCCTGGGCCAGATCGCCTTGCCGCCCGACATCATGGTCACGGGCATCGTGCGCGACGGCGTACCGCTCTTCCCCAGCTCCGACATGTCCATCGACGCCGGCGACCAGCTCATCTTCCTCGTGGGTGCCAACGCCTCGGAGGGGCTGGCCGATATCGAGGAAATCCTCTAGCGCGCTTCGGCGCCCGGCGCCTCGGTCACCCCGCCCTCGGTCTCCGCGCCCGTAGCAGTTACCGGAACTTCGGGTAAGCCTTTGACGAGTAGCCAGGTGAACCAGCCGATCAGCGCGAAGAGCGGAACACCCATGAAAAGGCGGGCGATCCCCAGCGCCTCGGTGGCGTGGGCGAGGTAGAGCGGGCCCTGAACGGCGAGCCGGGCCAGGAACAGGCCAAGCCACATCCAGGTGATGAGCAGATAGCGACGGCGGGTAACCTGCTGGTCCGGGTCATGCCGCCAGCCCGTGGCGTCCCCGCGCAGGAAGCCGATGAGCAGGCCGAGGGCGGGCCAGCGCACGAGAATCGAGATGAGCAGGGCCGCGCCGTAGCCGGCGTTCGTCAGCAGCCCCCACACGAAGAAGTTCGACGCCTCCCCACTGCGCCAGGTAACGAAGGCGGACAGCGCGATGGCGAATAGTCCGCCGAACGCGGGGGTCACCGGAATACGCTGGAGCGCACGGATCACGATGAAAACCAGTGAGGAAACCACCGAGACGCCCACCGCTAGGTTGAGGCCATGGGTGAGCGTGTAGAGAACGAGAAAGAGGATCGTGGGGATCGTGGCCTCCACGATCCCACGCGGACCACCCACCGCAGCCATGACGTCAAAATCGTCCTCGACGAGGGCGCGCATGCCGGTCGCGTGAGGCTCAGTCATCGTCGTTCTCCACTTCCATGATGGGGTTGAACATGGTCGGCACGCCACGATGGCACGTGATCGCGCCGGCCACGCGAATTCTCGTCCCGATATCCACACATTCGAGGTTCTTCCTCGACATGAAATACAGTGTCAGCGGCCCCTCGTCGCACTCGAGACGAACCAGCACGCGCCGCTCAAGCCCCGCGCCGGGATAGGTGATGGAACGGATCGTGCCGACCAGTTCGCGCCGCCGCGTCATTCTTGCGCCGTGACCTGTTCCGGAATCTCGAGCGGGAGTAGCTCACGTGGCGGGTGCGGGGCCTGGCCCCGGTTGACGACCACCTCGCGCACGATCTCGATCATCTCATTGGCCGCCGCCTCGTCGGCACCCGCCTTGCCGTACAGCGTCGCACGCAACAACCATCGCGGCCCGTCAATCCCGAGGAACCGGTGCGGAGCCATTGCCTTCGATCCCGGCACCGGCATTTGCGCGTGCAACTCGGGGCCGAGCGGTCCCTCTTCCTCCTGAGAGAATCCGCCCTGCTGGGCAATGGAGGTGCGCATGTCGCGGCGCACCTCTTCCCACAGCTTCGCCGAACGCGGAGCCGCAAACACCTGTAGCTGGAGCGCCGAGGAGTCCTTCGAGTAGACGATGCCGAGCACCTGCTGGCGCCGCCGGTCGAGGGTGAATTGGAGGGTCGTCCCAGGGATGACGGGGATCCACAGGGAGCCGGCATCGAGCCTGTCGCCGATGGCAACCTCATCGGAATCCCACGGGCCGGTGGCAGGCGGTGCCGACTCGACGTCGTCGTCGGCCGTTACCGGATCTTCGGCGTTCGCCGCCTCGTGCCTATCGTGCTTCTTCTTCCCGAAGAGCCACATATGATCGCTCCTCCTAGGACGCGCACTCAGCGCAGACGGGCAGGCCGTCCTCCTCGTATGCCAGCTGGGATCGGTGGTGGACGAGGAAGCAGCGCGAGCAAGTGAACTCGTCATCCTGCGCGGGAACGACTGCGACGGAAAGCTCGACGTTAGACAGGTCGGCACCCGGAAGCTCGAAACCCTCGGCAGCCTCCACTTCGTCTTCGTCAACAGAGTTAGACTGGTGACTGTTATTTCGCGCGTTAAGCTGGGTTAGGGAATCCTCCTTCAGCTCCTCATCCTGCTTGCGCGGCGCATCGTAATCTGTGGCCATGATCTCCCCTTGAATAGGTCAATGTTCACGCACTTTCTACCAAAGCTTGCCACGTTTGACAACACCGGTTCTGAATTGGCGAATCCGTGAGACCATTTGGCTCACATTCGCCAACACACCGCCGCCTGTGACCCCATTTCTCGTCGCCAGGTGGCACCCTTGTTGCAGGACCGGAGGAGGCAAACATGATCGAGCTCGAATTGTTGGGGCTTCAAGACGGGCAGAAGTTGAGCCTGAATGATTCACAGGGTAACCGCTACGTACTTCCGATCACTGACGAACTTCGCGCGGCCCTGCGCACCGACGTAACCTCGCAGGGCGAGGACACGCCGAAGCCGATCACCCCGCGCGAGATCCAGGCCTATTTCCGTGCCGGGCGCACGGTGGCCGAAGTCTCCGAAATCTCCTCTCTACCCCCTTCGCAGCTGACGAATCTCGCCTACCCGATCTTCGCCGAGCGTGAGTACGTTGCCCAGAATGCCCGCCTGTACCGCCTCGGGCACGAGGACGGCGGCATGACTCTCGAAGAATTGGTCGCTTCCCGGCTGGTCAGCCGCGGGGTCGAAGCGAGCGACGTCGAATGGGATGCACGTCGCGAGCACGGCGAGCCGTGGATCTTGACGGCCACCTACACCAGCGGCGGCGTCGTCAATGTGGCCAGATGGGCCGTCAACACGAAGACGCAAACGTTCCAGGCACGCAACGACGAGGCAACTTGGCTCACCGAGAACCAAATCCCCGCTCCTGCCAACCCGTGGCGCAAGCCCAACACCCCGCCAGCCGAACCGGAGCGGAAGGCCTCCATCATCGACGCCCAGCCGGCGGCTGCGGGCAGCGCTGTGGACATCGACTCAATGCTCGCCTCCCTCAACTCCAAGCGCGGCCAGGCCCAACCCATGCCCGAGTTCGACGGCGCCCACCCTGCGGACTCCGAACCCGAGGCGGCTCAGGACGCCACGATTCTCTCCCTGCCCACCTCCTCCGCCGAGGAGGAAGAGCCCGACGCCCCCAGTGAAGGCGACGGCCAGCAGGCCCTTCCCGGCGTCGCGGCAGACACCCAAAAGGCCGCCAAGCCGGACAAGCCGAAGAAGCGGCGCAACCGCCCGGCAATGCCCACGTGGGACGAGATCGTTTTCGGCTACTCGAAGGACGACTAGCCCCGGTTAGCCCGCCAATGGCGCCGGAAGGCTACCTTTTGCCGAGATGCAAGGCGTCCGCCAGATGCGCCCCGACACCGGTCACAACCTCCAAAAAAACTACAGCTAGATAAGATCAATGCCGAGCGGGATCATCATCTCCTGCTCGGTGAGGGAGCCGTGCACACCGACCAGTCCGATCGCTCCCTGGCTCTGGTAGCGCGAGTCGACGATCGCGAGCCGGTCTTTCGCGAAGACGAGAACGTCGCCGAAGACCTCGCGGGCAAAGTCGCCCATCGGCCCGAAAAGCCCAGCTTCCTCAGCCTCGGCCTGCGTGTAGATCCAGGCCCGCTCCCCCAGCACCTCCCGCCAGCGCCCAGAAACCTCCTCCGGCTCCTCGGTGTACAGGTGTAGCGCTCGGGATTCCCCAGCCACGACGTCGACTCCACGGGTAAGCTCGCCCACGCATGCGATGTCGTAGCGCTCGGCGACGTCGATCATGCCGTGATCGGCTGTGAGCACGAGGAGCGTATCGGGCGGCAATAGGCGACGTAGCCTGCCGAGCTCCGAGTCAAAGTGTTCGAGCTGGCCAATCCACGCCTCCGATTCCCATCCGGCATGGTGGCCGGTTGAATCAATGTCGCCCCAGTACAGGTAGACGAGGTCGGCCCCGGACTTCAGCTCCGCGACCGCGCCATCCACGCGTGCCTCTAGCTTCTCGGCGACGACGGTGCGCCCGCCACGCAAGGCCGCGAGAGTCAGTCCGGAGTCGACGAAGCGGCGCGGGTGGATCTTGACCGCGTCGAGGTCCGTCGTCTCGAAGATCGTGGGCACGGACTGCCACGCGCGAGGATCAACGCTGGACGTATTCCAGCCGATGAGGTTGAAGACCTCATCGGAGCCGGGTACCCGCAGGGCATAGCCGCCCATCGCCGTCTGGCCCGGCATGGCGCCCGTTGCGAGCGCGCTAATGCCGGCCGCCGTCGTCGACGGCACCACAGTGGTAATCGCGCGCATGTCGAGGGAGCGAAGGGTGGGGGCATGCCCGCGACGCTGGTCGATGTTGTGAAAGCCAAGGCCGTCGACCATGACCACGCACGCGCGCCGGGCGGCCGGGAGGTTGAACACGGACTGGCGTGCCTGACCGAGAGAGCGCAATACGCCCGGCAACACCTCGGCGAGATTCTCCCTGTGCGGTACGATCATGCGAGTTGCCCGAGGATACGTTCGACCTCATCGATGAAGGCCACCCCTTCAGCGAAGTGGGTCGCGTCCACGTGGCGGTCGAGAAAGAGCTGCAGGTCTTCGTTTGTCGCCACGCCCACGTAGCCGTGATCGTTCGTGCAGGTGGGGTCGTCACACGCGCCGGGCTGGAGGTCCTGAGAGAAGGCTGCACCCCAGCGCAGGCGTAGCAGGATGGAGTTGAGCTGACCCACGCGCTTGCCGCGGAACTCGCGGCGGCGAACCACGTGATGCTCCCTGATACTGTCGAGGCGGACCGACTGCGCCGTCGTCACATATTCGCCGCGAGTGTCCATCTCGTAGTTCGTGTCCGAGTAGACGAGGACGAGGCGCGTAGCTGTGACGATGAAGGCGACGATCCTGTCATAGACCGAGTCCGCGTCGAAGACAGTTTCGGGCCGCACATAGAAGGCGCGCACGACGTCCTCGCCCAGAGCCTGGCGGATGTCGGCAAGCACGGGCGACTCTGGCGCCACCAAGCTTGACAGCGCCGCATCGAGGTCGTTTCGCATATCGATCATTGCCCCATTGTCCCAAAACCGGCGCCTGTGCGAGAAGTCGGGTCACCAACATCACGGCAACACGGGGCGCGCGCTCGCCGGCCGCGAACCGAACGGCCAGATAATGGAATAATGGCCAGCACAGAGCAGATCGTTGACATTGACGTGTCGCAGGAAATGCGCACATCCTTCCTCGAATACTCCTATTCCGTCATCTACGCCCGCGCCCTGCCCGACGCCCGCGACGGCCTCAAGCCGGTCCAGCGCCGTATCCTTTTCCAGATGGATCGCATGGGTCTGCGCCCCGACCGTGGCCACGTCAAATCCTCGCGCGTGATCGGGGAGGTCATGGGCCGCTTGCATCCGCACAGCGACTCGGCCATCTACGACGCCATGGTCCGCCTCTCCCAACCCTTCACCATGCGCCTGCCCATGGTCGACGGCCACGGCAACTTTGGTTCGCTCGACGACGGGCCCGCGGCTCCTCGCTACACCGAGGTGCGCATGGCCCCGGCGGCGCTGGCGATGACGGCGGATATTGACGAGGACGTCGTCGACATGGTGCCTAATTACGACAACACCTACCTTCAGCCTGAGGTGCTTCCCGCCGCCATCCCCAACCTGCTCGTCAACGGCTCGTCGGGCATCGCGGTGGGCATGGCCACCAACATGGCGCCTCACAACCTCGGCGAGGTCATCGCGGGGGCACGCTTCCTCCTCGACCACCCCGAGGCCACCCTCGACGAGCTGATGCGCTACATCCCCGGGCCCGACCTGCCCGAGGGCGGCAAGATCGTGGGGCTCGATGGGATCCGCCAGGCATACGAAACCGGGCGCGGCATCTTCCGCACCCGCGCCACCGCCCACATCGAGAACGTCACCGCCCGCAAGAAGGGCATTATCTTCACCGAGCTGCCCTACCTCGTGGGCCCGGAGAAGGTCATTGACAAGATCAAGGACGGGGTGCAGTCGAAGAAGCTGCAGGGCATCACGGGGGTACAGAACCTCACCGATCGTAAGCACGGCACCAGGCTCGTGGTCGAGGTGAAGAACTCCTTCAACCCGGAGGCCGTGCTTGCCGCCCTCTACAAGCACACCCCGCTCGAGGATTCTTTCGGCATCAATAACGTCGCCCTCGTCGATGGCCAGCCGCACACCCTCGGCCTCAAGGCCCTGCTCGAGGTCTTCCTCGACCACCGCCTCACCGTCACTCGCCGGCGCACCGCCTTCCGCTTGCAGAAAGCCAAGGACCGCCTTCACCTGGTGGAGGGTCTCCTCATCGCGATCCTCGACATCGACGAGGTCATCGCCCTCATCCGATCCTCCGATGACTCCGCCACAGCCAAGGATCGCCTCATGAAGGTATTCGATCTGACAGAGATCCAGGCCGATTACATCCTCGAGCTGCGGCTGCGCCGGCTGACGAAGTTCTCCCAAATCGAGCTGGAGCAGGAAAAGAACGAGCTGGAAAGCGAGATCGAGCGCCTCGGCGAGATCCTCAGCTCCGACGTCAAGCTACGCGCCCTCGTCTCCTCCGAGCTGGCCCAAACCGCCCGCGAGTTCGCCACCCCGCGCCGCACGGTTCTGCTCGAGTCCGATGCCACCAAGCCCACCTCCGCGCTCAAGGTCGAGGACGACCCATGCTGGGTGCTCCTGTCCGGCGACGGCCTCATCGCCCGGATCGTGACCGCCACCGAGCCCTCCCACTCCGGCCCGCGCCAGCGTCACGACGCCGTCGTCGCCCGGGTCAGGACGACCAACCTGTCCTCCATTGGGGTGATCACCTCCGATGGGTCGGTCACCCGACTGAACGTCCTCGACATCCCCGCCATCCCCGAAACTCAGACAGCGCCGGGACTCTCCGGCGGCGCGCCAGTTAAGGAACTCTTGCTCGCAGGCCAAGGCTCGACCGTGGTCGGGCTCGTCGACCTCGATCACCCGCCCATCCTTGCCCTCGCTACAGCACAGGGCAAGATCAAGCGCGTCAACCCCGACTACCCTGACCGCGGCGCGATCGACATCATCAAGCTCGCCGACGGCGACGCCGTGATCGGCGCTGCCCCCGCCTCCGACGACGACGAGATCGTGCTTGTAACCTCCAACGCCCAGTTGCTGCGTTTCCCCGCCGCCGACGTGCGCCCGCAGGGTCGTGCCGGCCAGGGAGTTGCCGGCATCCGAGTGTCCGACGCTCGGGTGATCGCCCTCGGCGTCGTGCCCGCGAATGACGTTGCCGCCCACGGCGTCGTCACCATCGCCGGCTCCTCCGGCTCGCTGCCCGGCACTGCGCCCGGCTCGGCAAAGGTCACCCCGCTCGACCGCTACCCCGCCAAGGGCCGCGGCACCGGAGGCGTTCGCACGCAACGCTTCCGCAGCGGCGAGGATCAGCTTCAGCTGGCCTGGGTGGGCCAGCTACCTCCACGCGCGATCGGCTCGAACGGCAAGCCTGTGGCGCTTCCCGACGTCGACGAGCGCCGCGACGGCTCGGGCACCGAGCTGGCCGCCGTCGTAACGGCCATCGGCTAGGCCGGGATGAAAGACTAGACCCGGGTGGTCATGATGTACGTCTCGGCCACTCGGATGAAGTCGAAGTGCTCAAAGACGGTTACGAGGTCCGTGTCCGTGCCGTCAGCGGTGACGTCGAGGCCAATGTAGCTCAGGCCCGCCGCGCGGAAGCGCTCCACCGCCGTCGCCAGAAGGTTGGAAGCCACGTGCTTGCCCCGCCACTCGGGCAACACCACGATCTCTTCAATGTAGCCCTCGTCCTGCACGCCGTCCGCGTCCTGCGCGTCCTCCAGCCCCGAGGAGAAACGGGAGGCCAGCACGTAACCGGCGAGCCGGGGGCGATCCCCGAAAAGGTCAAGCGCGACCAGGCACAGGTCCTCGTCCATCGATTCCAGGCGCCTCGCCCATGCTTTGCCGCCCATCGCGGCCCCCTCGTTTTCCGCCATCACGCGGTTGTGAGCCTTACGCGAATCCCTGATCCAGTCCGCGCCCATCTTCACGATCTGTATGTAGGAGGATGTCGGCGAGACCTGGGAAGGGATATCGAGGCTACGGCGCATCTGGACGTAGCGCGAGTGGCTTCGAAACCCGAAGCGGATGGCCATCTCGAACAGCGCGCCCTGCGAGGCATCCACATACATCTGGACAAGAGCCTCGTCCAGGCCCAGCTCGGAAGCGAGGTCGCGGGCCGTGAGAAGCTGACGCTCCAAGAGATCATGGCCCACCCCGTGGTCACGCCACGTGGGCGTCACCCCGCCGGAGATGGTAATCGGAGACTCGCCCGCGTTGCCGGCCGGTGTGCGGGCAAGGCCGAAGGCGACGAGATCCTGCCCCTCCCATGCGCCCTGTGCACGCCAAGCGTGGGAATCGGCGAAATAGCCCTCCACCTCGCGCCGGGTCGTGCGAATGGCCGAGGCGTCCGCCTCCTCGATCGCCGCGATGATCGCGTACACGTGAGGGGCATCGTCCGCATTCAGCGCGGTCCACGTCCAGTCCGCCATCAGATATCAATCGAGTAGAGGATCTGAGCCGAGCCTTCGAAGAAGCCGTAACGCGTGAGGAAATCTGTGGCCGGGGCGGACTCGGAGATCACCGGCACCCGCATGCGCGTGATCCCGCGTTCCAGCGCCTCACCCATCTGCGACACGATGAGATCCGTTCCGACACCTTCGTGGCGGAAGTCGCGTTCCACCCCGTAAAACTTCACGCACATCGCCTGATCACGCGCGGAATTCAGCGAATAGCCCACCAGGTTAGCGCCATCCGTGAGGAGGACGGAGGCGGCCCGATCCTCGGGCGTCATCCACTCATCCCACTCCGCCTGCGACATCGGCTGGCGGCGGTCCATCACCATCGAGATACGGTTGTGCAGGCGCAACACCTCTCCCGAGTGCTTTTCGTCAAACGTGACGAGCTCCATGCCGCGCGCCTCCAGGCGCTCCCTCGCGGCCCGCGCGTACTCGGCGTGCTCAGCGCCGAGATTCACATCCATCGATGTCCAGCGCGTGTGCGGGGAGAACCCGCCAGCGGCGAGCAGGCGACGTCGTTCCATGTTCGACACCCTCACGCGGGAACGGATCGAGGCCGGCAGGTCGTAACCATTAGCAAGCATGAGTTGGCGCGCCCGCCCGTCCTGCCACTCGAGCAGCGCCCGCCCGATACCGCGCCTGCGCCAGTGCGGGCGGATGACGCCGTAGATGTTGGCCTGCGCCTCCGTCAGCGGGTGGGGGTTGTTGAAAACAAAGCCCATCGCCTGTAGCTGACCGTTCGTGTCGCGGCCCACAATGGCGTCCATGTTCCTCCGGTCGGCCTCGGCGGCCCTGACCCAGGGCGTGACCTGCTGAAGGATGCGCAACTCATCACAGATCTCCGGATCCGCCGACTCCCGCAAAAGATCCGCGAGCTCATCGAGATCACCCGCGGCGAGCTGCTTCCACGACAGCCCCAGATGGGGGCTTGGCCCCGCCAGCTCGCTCGGAGCCGCCAAACGTTGCTCGAGCGAACGTCCCGTGATCTTTCCTGTCTGCATATGCCCCAGTCTACCAAGGGCGGCGCGCAACTCCTATGCGTCAATCTGCTCGCGTGAGATGTGGCCCGCGCCCTCAACGATGAAATCACGCCGCGGCGCCACTTCTGAGCCCATGAGAAGCTCGAAGGTATCCTCCGCGAAACGGAGCGCCTCGGCATCGGCAAGCGAGACCCGGCGAAGCGTGCGGTGCTTCGGATCCATCGTAGTCTCCGCCAGCTGGTTGGCATCCATCTCTCCCAGGCCCTTGTAGCGCTGGATCGGCTGCTTGTACGTGCGCCCGCTCCGCTCCAGCCGCGCCAGGGTGCGGTGCAACTCGGCGTCGGAATAGCTGTAGATATACTCCCCCTTCTTCCCTCCGCGACCGGCCACCTCCACCCGGTGGAGCGGGGGCACCGCCGCGTACACGCGCCCGGCCTCCACGAGTGGGCGCATGTAGCGGAAGAACAAGGTCAGGAGCAAGGTGCGGATGTGGGCGCCGTCGACGTCGGCGTCCGTCATGAAGATGACCTTGCCGTAACGCGCCGCGTCAAGATCGAAGGTGCGGCCCGAGCCGGCCCCGACCACCTGAATGATCGATGAGACCTCCTGGTTGCTGAGGATGTCGGCGTGGGAGGCCTTCTGGACATTGAGGATCTTGCCGCGGATCGGTAGCAACGCCTGGAACTCTGAGTCGCGAGCGAGCTTTGCGGTACCGAGGGCAGAATCGCCCTCGACAATGAACAGCTCAGTGTGCTCAATATCGTCCGAGCGGCAGTCGGCCAACTTGGCGGGCAGCGAGGAAGTCTCGAGGGCGTTCTTGCGACGCGAGATCTCCTTCTGGGTGCGGGCGGCCACGCGGGCGCGCATCTCCGCCACCACCTTCTCCAGAACGCGCTGGTTCTCGCTCTTCGCGTCGCGTTTGGTGGAGGAAAACTCGCGCCCGAGCTCCTCCTCCACCACCTTCGCCACGATCCCCCGGATCGGCGCCGTGCCCAGAACCTCCTTAGTTTGTCCCTCGAACTGCGGCTCGGGGAAGCGCACGGCAACGACGGCGGTCAAGCCCGCCAGAATATCGTCCTTCTCGATGCGTGGATCGCGCGCCGTGACCTTCAGTTGGCGCGACTTGGATTCGATCTGGGCGCGGACCACTTTGACCAGGCCCTGCTCGAAGCCCGTCAAGTGCGTGCCGCCCTTGGGGGTAGCGATGATGTTGACGAAAGTCTCCTCGCGGGTGTCGTACCCGTTGCCCCAACGTAGCGCGATGTCGACGTCGCACACGCGCTCGACTTCGCGCGGGCGCAAGTGTCCGGAGTTCTTGTCAAGAACCTGAACCGTCTCGTCAAACGTGCCCTGGCCCCTCAGGTGCATGGTGCGGGAGACCGCCGGGTCGGTGGCCAGGTGGTCGACAAAGTCCACCACCCCGCCGTCGTACTTGAAGACCTCCTCCACCGGCGCGTCGGCGCGCTCGGGAAGTCCGCGCTCATCGCGAACGACCACCTCAAGGCCGGGCACGAGGAAGGCCTTTTCGCGGACGCGCTCGATGAGATGCTGGTAGCTGAATTGGGTGTCCTTGGGGAAAATCTCCGGGTCCGCCCAGTAGCGCACCCGCGTACCCGTGGTCTTCTTCGCGACCTTCCCGGTCACGCGTAGCTTGGAATGGGTGGTGAACGGGGTGAAGGGAGCGTCCGGGGCGGGTGCGGCGGCGTCGTCGAAAACGCCGGGCTCGCCGCGCTTGAAGGACATCTCCCACACCTTTCCCTCGCGCTTGACCGCCACGTCGAGGCGCTGGGAGAGGGCGTTGACCACCGAGGCGCCCACGCCGTGCAGGCCACCCGCCGACCCGTAGTTGGCCGAGTCAAACTTTCCACCCGCGTGCAGCTTCGTGTAGACCACCTCAACGCCGGAGGCGCCCGTGCCCGGAACCTCGTCGACAGGGATGCCACGCCCGTCGTCTTCCACCTCCACCGAACCATCCGGGTAGAGCGTGACTCGGATGGAGGTGGCATACCCCTCCGTCGCCTCGTCTATCGAGTTGTCGATGATCTCCCACAGGCAGTGCATGAGCCCGCGCGAATCCGTGGAGCCGATGTACATACCCGGGCGCTTACGCACAGCCTCAAGGCCCTCGAGAACGGACAGGTGGCGGGCGTTGTATTCCTGCTTTTTGGTACTTGACACGCTTGGCATGATAGCCGCTCGACCCCCGCCAGTGAGGGACGCTCGCGGGGAGGAACGCGCCACGCGGACCGGATTGATGCCCGTCCGGGCAAAGAAAAAGGCCGGCTCACGCCGGCCTGTCGAAGCGGGTCTAGACCCGATCCGTTTCGTCGATGATATTGATGGCCACCTTCTCCAACGCTGGCATGTGCTTGCGCCAGTGGTGGGCACAGAACTGGAGTTGGCCTGACGACAATTCAACGCGCACATAGGCCTGCGCGTTGCAGGCGTCGCAACGGTCAGCAGCGGTAAGAACTGGAGTGTCAAGTATTGCATTCACACTACGATCAAAGCACGAGTGCCCGACTTTATTCCTCTTATCTCATCCCCGTTCGCCGGCGGCCTAATGCCCGTGTGGGAGAATGGGGCCATGACTTCCTTCGCCGTCGTCGACGTCGAGACCACCGGGCTCGACCGTAGTGCCGACCGCATCGTCGAGATCGCGGTTATCCTCCTCAATCACAACCTGGTGGAGGAAGGGCGCTGGCAGAGCCTCGTCAACCCTGGTCGCGCCAGCGCAGCGGTCGAGATCCACGGCTTGGGCGACGCCGTGCTCGCCGACGCGCCGCGCTTCGCCGAAATCTCACAACACGTTGTCGACCTCCTGACCGGGCGCGTGCTCGTGGCCCACCACGCCGCCTTCGAACGAGCCTTTCTGACTCGAGAGCTCACGCGCGCCGGATATGCGGGCGGTCCCGACGAGGATGCGTGCGTGTGCACGATGGATCAGTCACGCATTTACCTGCCTCCAGGGCCGCACTCACTGCGCGGGGTAGCCGAACGGCTCGGCCTCTCCCCCGCCACTCGCCATCGTGCCATGAGCGACGCCGAAACCTGCGCCCGCCTGCTCCGCTGCTACGTTGAGCTTGAGGACCGCGGCCAGCGGTACACCGACGCCGCCACCAACCGCGAGGCGCTACCCGTCTACCCCGCCCAATGGCGACGCGCCCGGGGCTGGGCGCCGCCGTACAGCAAGTACAGCAAGCGGCCCGCTCCAGGCGCGTAACATCGCGTGGGGTGCCCGGCCCGCACTACTCCAGGTAGTCGCGCAGCACCTGCGAGCGCGAGGGATGGCGCAGCTTGGACATCGTCTTGGATTCGATCTGACGGATGCGCTCGCGCGTGACGCCGTAAACCTTGCCGATCTCGTCGAGGGTCTTCGGCTGGCCGTCGGTGAGGCCGAATCGCATCGAGACCACGCCGGCCTCGCGCTCCGAGAGCGTGTCGAGAACCTGGTGGAGCTGCTCCTGCAACAGGGTGAAGCCCACGGCGTCGGCCGGGACCACGGCTTCGGAATCCTCGATGAGGTCGCCGAACTCCGAGTCGCCGTCCTCGCCCAGCGGCGTGTGCAGCGAGATTGGCTCGCGACCGTACTTCTGCACCTCGATGACCTTCTCCTCGGTCATGTCGAGCTCGCGCGCGAGTTCCTCGGTTGTCGGCTCACGGCCGAGATCCTGAAGCATTTGACGCTGCACACGCGCAAGCTTGTTGATGACCTCGACCATGTGGACCGGGATGCGGATCGTGCGCGCCTGGTCAGCCATGGCGCGCGTGATCGCCTGACGAATCCACCACGTGGCGTAGGTGGAGAACTTAAAACCCTTGGCATAGTCGAACTTCTCCACCGCGCGCACCAGGCCGAGGTTGCCCTCCTGGATGAGGTCAAGGAAGAGCATACCGCGCCCGGTGTAGCGCTTGGCGAGTGAGACGACGAGGCGGAGATTCGCCTCGAGGAGGTGGTTCTTGGCGTTGCGGCCGTCGCGGGCGATGATCTCCAGCTCCCGGCGGTGCTTACGGTCCTCGATCTCGGTTGTGTCGAGGATGTGCTGGGCGAACAGGCCCGCCTCGATGCGCTGAGCGAGCTCGACCTCCTCCGCCGCGTTCAGCAGCGGCACCTTGCCGATCTGCTTGAGGTAGTCCTTGACAGGGTCGGCTGTCGCGCCCGCAACGAGCACGCGCTGGGCCGGCTCGTCCGTGTCATCCGAGTCCTTCACCACGAAGGCTCCCCTGGAGGATTTAGCCGCGTTGGCGGTGATGACGACGGACTGATCCGCGGAATCCTCCGCGTCCGACTCGTCCTCGTCCTCGTCCTCGGAGTCCTCGTCCGCGGAATCCTCCTCGTCATCGGCGTCGAGGTCATCATCGAGCTCGAGGTGATCGTCAAGCTGGTCGTCCAGATCCTCCTCGTCCATCTCCGGCTCGTCCGGGGTGGCCGGGCTCTTGTCGAGGTCGTCCTCCTCCTGGGTGACCGCGGGCGCGGCCGGGGCCTCGGCGGGCGTTGCCGCAAGGATGGCCTCGATCAGCTCCGCCTTGCGCATCTTCGACACGCGGGACAGGCCGAGTTCACTGGCCTTCGTGCGCAGCTCGCCCACCGTAAGCTCGTTCAAGGTGCCCTCGCCAGCGCCCTTTTCCTCCGCGGCGGGCTTCGCCGCCGCCTCTTTCGCAGCGGTCTGGGTCTTCTTGGCGGGCGCCGCCTTCGCAGCGGGCTCGGCCTCTTTCGAAGCCTTATCCTTAGCGGTAGCCGCGCCCGCGGCGGATACGGCCTCGCTGATCGCCTCGATGAGTACTGCCTTGACCGCGCGTGAGTTCAGATGAAGTCCGAGTTCCTTTGCCAGCGTGCGTAGCTCGGCGACCTTCATCTCCGGCAACGCAGCGACATCAACCGAGACCTCTCCCGATGCAGAAGAGGGGGTAACAGCCTGAGACTTTGATGCGGCCACATGCAACCTTTCGTAGTACAACTCGCCCATTATAGCGCCAATAGTGATAAATCATTATTCCGCCACCAAGGACAACGCACAAAGAGCTTACATATTCCCCTCATGTGGCTGCTCTCGCACCACAAGCACCGAACACGGGCACTCAAGAAGAAGCTTTTGAATCTGTGAGCCGAGGATCAGCTTTCCGCCGGCGGGCTTGTGCGCAAGCGAGACGACGACGAGCGAGGAGCCATCCTGCGCCAGATCCGAGATCTGCCTGGCCAGATCCTTTTCATCGACGCGCACCTCGATCCGAAAACCGATGTCGGCGCTATCCAGGCGATCGGTAAGCTCGTCGACCTCCGCGTCGATACTCTCCTGGTCAAAGTGACCAAGGGGACGATGAAGAAGAGCAATAAGCAGGCGGTCTTCGCGCCTACACAGGTCGATCGCGCTGGCGAGCGCATCGTCGCGCTCACCGCGGCTGACAGGAACAATTACCGGCATGGCGCACCTTCCTTGTCACATTTATTCGTAAATGTACACGTTTATTCGGCCGTATTCCAAGACGGTTCACACTCGCGGCTGGGCTTGGACGCGATGTCCTTCGGCGAGGGCAGGTTGACGTGCAAGGCGTGAAGAACGAGCTTCGCGAGCGGGTAGTGATGGTCGGAGTTCATTGCCTGAGCCGCGTTGCTCATCGCGCGCTCGGTATCTCCCTGCCACCAGGCGAGGTAGCCGGCGATCGCGGACGGCGCCGCGTCGTCGTCGTCGGAACGCTCGGCCAGATACTCGAACAGGGCCATCATCAACGCGATACGCGTCGGGGATGGTTCCCCGACGGCGGCGAGCTTCTTCGTTAGCTGCCGGGCCGAGATGCCGCCGATCTTGACGGTGCCCTCGTCCACGCCGAACAAGATGAGCTGGTCGCGAAGCAGGACGTCGCGGAGCGCGGCATTGAGTTGGCCGGCCTTCTCCTCGGTTCCGACGGCGCTGACGTAGTCGGCCCCGGCGGCCAGCTGATCGAGCACCTCCTGCCACAGGCGAACCCCGCGGCGCTTGTTCGCCCGCCAGGCCCGCGAGGCCATCACCGCCTCCCTGCGTTCGGACCAGGCGAGGCGCTCGCGGGAGCGCAGCGGCTGATTGCCCACAGGTGCTACCCCGTCGAAGACGGCCTGGGCGACGGCCGGGGCGGCCTGGAGCTCGCCGAAAGGCCTGACGAGGTCCGCGCCTGCCAGCTCTTCCCAGACGCCTGCGCGGGCGTCGATGCACGTCACCCACGACTCGTAGTCGGTCAAGCCCACGTTAACCATGCCCGTCCCACCCGTGCGCATGGCGACGAAGTGCTGGCTGGCAAGACCGACGGTGTCGAGGATGTCGACCGACTCGCGGTCATCGAGCATGTCGCGTAGGTTCGCGCCGTACCAGCCGATGTAGAGGTCCTGCACGCAAAACGTGTCAATGAACTCGAGGGCGAGGTCGATCAGACCGGCCTGGACTGTGGGCGCGTCCACGCGAGCGACGGGTCCGCCTGGGATGCCGTGTGAGCCCTTGAGGGCGACCAGCACGATCGAGTCTTTCGGAGTGAAGCCGAAGAGGTAGGGGAACAGTGCCAGGATTTCATGAGGGTGGTTCAGTCGTATTGTGTCCATAGCGCAAGTATTGACGACTCGTCCCCCTCCACCGGCCGGGTATACCCACAAATGTGGATAGCCTACGCGCGATAGCAGGATGTGGTTAATTTTCGGCCGTGCCGTTAGGCTCAGGGCATGGAGAGTTATCGCTCGGCCGTCTCGGACAGCCTTATCCGCGCGCTTGATCAATCCGCGCCCTTCATCGACGACCCCGCCGCAACCGGCTCCTGGCGGGAGTTCCTCGCCCCGGCACGCACACTGGCCGCCTCCGGCAAGCGCACACGCGCCCTCCTGATCGCCGCCGGGCATGAGGCCTTCGGCGGCAGCGGCCATCCCGTCCACGCCGGAACCGCAGCCGAGCTCTACCAACTCTCTGCCCTCGTTCACGACGACGTTATCGACGAGTCCCATACTCGGCGCGGCAAGCCCGCCACCCATCGCGCCTTCGCCGCCACGCATCGCGACCTCGCCATGACGGGTGACGCGGACATCTTCGGCGTGAAGGCCGCCATCCTCCTCGGCGATTTTCTCCTCTCCCTGGCAGCCCTCGAGATCGACCGGGCCGAGGCCACCTCCCCCGGAGCCCATGCACGCGCACGACAGCTCTTTCACGAGATGACCGCCGAGACCGCATACGGCCAGTACCTCGACCTGCGCGCCGAAACGAGCGCACTCACCGATGACCTCAGCACCGCTTTGAACGACGCCCTGCTCGTCCTGCGCCACAAGTCCGCCCGCTACTCCGTCGAGCTTCCCCTCATGATCGGCGGCGCGCTCGCCGGCGCCTCCCCCGCGGGCATTGATGCCCTCTCGGCCGTGGGCCGCCCGCTTGGCATTGCCTTCCAGCTACGCGACGACGAGCTCGGCATCTTCGGTAGCCCCGAACAGACCGGCAAGCCGGCCGGCGGCGATATCCGCGAGGGCAAACACACTGTTCTGCTCGCCCTCGTACGGGAGATGGCCACCGACGCCGACCGCGCCGTCATCGACGCCGCCCTCGGTTACGACCTGAGCGAGGACGGCGTCGAGCAGGTACGTCAGATTGTGCGTTCATCGGGAGCCTTCGAGGCGCACGAGAAGATGATCCGGGACTATGAGGAGCGGGCCCTGGTAGCTGCCGCGCAGCTACCCGAGGCGCCGATGTTGCGCGCGGCGATGAGCAACCTCGAGGAGCGGCGCTTCTAGGCGCGAAGTCCTCGACTCATCCCGCGGTTATCCGAGGCCGAACCGCGGTTATCCGAGGCCGAGGATGACGCGGCGAACGGCCTTGTGGTGCCCGCGCCGTAGCGCCTCGATCGGCGTGGTGCCCAGCTCCGCCTCCGGGGCGTGGAGCCAGGCGAAGGCCTCCTCGTCGTCGTAACCACGGTCGGCGAGCATGGTGAGCGTGCCGTGCAGAGATGGCAGAGCCGTGTCGAGCCCATCTCGGGTTACGATTTGGTCAACGCTGATCGCGAGGGCGCGATTCGGTCCGCGGCGCACGGCAAGTAGCTTACGATCGTGCAGCATTGCGCGCACGTCCTGCTGGCGAATCCCCAGTTTATGGCCAATTTCGGGCACGGACAGAAATTCAAGCTCATCAAACACGGGCACAATATAGCCCACTTTCTGAAATTTGGGTGGCAACACGCCGGCAAGTCGACTATTGTCTCAGATGAATCATCAGTAACAATTTCATCTCGTTACACAATCGTCGCATTTGTAACGAACGTATGGAGGTTCCATGTCCTCATGGATTCGGCGCTCCGGTGCCGCACTCGCAGCAACCACTGCAGCCACGTTCATTGCGCCAACCGCGCAGGCCGCCACTGCCCCGGCGCCGCAGAGCCCGGTCTTCAAGTCCCCGGTTGTCAAGCAGCCCGAGATGACCTACCAGGTCAAGCCCGGTGACACGCTCTACTCGATCGCCAAGCGCTCCGGCACCACGGTCAACGCCATCGCACAGGCCAACTCGTTGCGTTCGATCAACCTCATTTTCCCCGGCCAGCAGCTGAGGATTCCGAGCGCCGCCACCAGCGTCTCCGCGCCGACCTCCGCGCCAGCCTCCGCGCCGGCCGCAACCTCAACGATCTACGTGGTCAAGGCCGGCGATACGCTAGGCCAGATCGCCGCCGCCCACGGCACGACGGTCGCCAAGCTCGCCGCCGATAACTCCATCGCCAACCCCAACCTCATCCACGTCGGCCTACGCCTGACCATTTCTGCCGCAACGTCGACGACGCCACAAGCCTCCCCCGCCGCCGCGTCCACGACGCCGGCCCCGGCCTCAGCCCCGAAGGCCGAGACCACCCCCGCCACCACCTACGTGGTCCGCGCCGGCGATACACTCTCGGCAATTGCGGCCAAGCACGGCACGAGCGTCGCGGCCATCGCCGCCGCCAACGGCATCTCTAACCCGAACCGGATCGGCGTCGGCCAAAAGCTCCTCATCGGCGCCGCCTCCCCGGCAGCAGCCCCGCAGGCCGCACCTCAGCAGGTGACCGGTCAGTCGACGTCGTCGGCCAGGCCCCAGCTGGTGCAGAACAACTTCCCCGGCTACACCTACGCCGACTCTACGGTGAACGCGGCAAACGAGAACAAGTACGCCCTCATCAACCGCGACCAGCCCTCGCGCGCCGAGGTCCAGTCGATGATCGTCAGCGTCGCCCGGCAGCTAGGCGTGGATCCCAAGCTCGCCCTCGCGCACGCCTTCGTCGAGTCCGGCTTCGACGCCACGGCGGTATCCCCCGCCAATGCGGTCGGCACCATGCAGGTCATCCCGTCCTCGGGCCAGTGGGCCTCCCAGCTGGTGGGACGCAACCTCGACCTGCTCGACCCCTACGACAACGTCGTTGCGGGCGTGGCGATCATCCGCTCCTTGCAAAGCTCCGCCGCGAACCTCGACCAGGGCATCGCCGGCTACTACCAGGGCCTGGGCGGCGTACGCAAGTACGGCATGCGCCCCGACACTGTCGCGTACGTCGCGAAGGTCAAGGCCGCGATGGCCCGTTTCTAACATCGGCGAAAGACACGGCCGGTCACTCTTCTTCGGAGTGACCGGCTTTCGCTAAGGTAGGAAGCGTGAAACCTGATCCACTCCTCGGCGAGGTCATTGACGAGCGCTACGTTATCAGTGCGCGTATCGCGCGCGGCGGCATGGCGACCGTCTACCAGGCCTCGGACCGGCGCCTCGAGCGCAAGGTCGCGATCAAGGTCATCCACGCCCACCTGGCCGAGCAGCCCGACTTCGTGCGCCGCTTCATCTCGGAGGCGCGAGCCGCCGCCGGACTGTCGAGCCAGTACATCGTTGCCGTACACGACCAGGGGGTCGCCTCCCTGCCCACCGGCGACCGCCCCTACCTCGTGATGGAGCTCATGTCCGGGCCGGACCTGCGCTCGGAGCTGAACACATACGGCTCCCTCCCGCTCGGCATCAGCCTCGAACTGACCCGCCAGGTTCTCGAAGGGCTCGCTGTCGCCCACGACGCCGGCATCATTCACCGCGACATCAAACCCGAAAACGTCTTGCTCACCGAGCCGCTCGTCACGACGTCGCTCGAACCCCGCTTCCAGGCCAAGCTCACCGACTTCGGCCTAGCCCGCGCCGCGAGCGACGCCACCTCAACCCACACGAACTCGATGCTTGGCACGGTCGGCTACGTGGCTCCCGAGTTCATCTCTGACGGCACCACGTCGAAGACGGCCGATATTTACTCGGTGGGCGTCATGCTCTATGAGCTGATCGCCGGCCAACTGCCCTTCCGCGGCGAGACCGCGATGAACGTGGCCTTCAAGCACGTCAACGAGACGATGCCGCGCCTGGCCGACCAGGCCGAGTGGATGCCCGCCGCCGTGGACTCCCTCATTGCGCTGTTCACCGCCAAGAGCCCATCCAAGCGCCCCATCAACGCCCGGGCCGCCCTCGATGCGCTGACCGACGTGATCGCATCCCTGCCCGAGGAGACGCTCATCCGGCGCATCCCCGTCTTCCCCACCGAGCCTGCGCGGATCCCCTCGGGCGGCACGTCAGCGATACCCGACGACGACGCCCCAGCTGCCCCGGCATCGCAATCCGAGGGGCGCTCGGTTGGCTCGACCGCCGCGGCGGGATCCGCGATGAACGCTCAGCCGGCCAGCATCCCGCCCGCCGTCTCGCGCACCGCGATCCTCGAGGAGGGTCGTCACCACACTCAGGTTAGTCCCGGCAAGCCGCGCCGCCGGCGCTGGCCCATCCTGCTCGTGGTCCTCATCGCACTCATCGGTGGCGCCGGCTACGGGCTGTGGTGGTACTACACCGAGGGCCCCGGCCTGCGTGTCAACGTCCCCAACGTCATCAATCTCACCCAGGCGGACGCCGAGACGGCCCTCACCGACGCCGGGCTCACTTACGAGGTGGCCAAGGATTATTCCGACGACATCGAAGAAGGATTCATTATCCGCGTCGACCCCGACGTCGGCGAGCCCATCCATCCCTCCAAGCTCGTGACCATGACGGTCTCCCTTGGCGTCGAACACGTCAACGTGCCCGACGTCGTGGGCAAGACGAAGGAGGAGGCGACAACGATCCTTAACGACGCACGCCTCACCTCCGAACCCACGCAAGCCTATTCGGAGACAGTCCCAGAAGGATCCATCATCTCCCAGACCCCGGAAGCGGGCCAGTCCGTGCCGCACTCGAGCCCGGTGAAGCTGACCGTCTCCCTCGGTCGCGAGCCTATCTCGGTGCCGGACCTGACCCGCGACACGCTCGACTCCGCCAACGCGCGTCTGAAAGAACTCGGGCTCGCCAGCTCCGTGACCGAGGAATACTCCGACACCGTGAAGGCCGGCGTCGTCATCAGCCAAGACCCCGCAGCCGGCGAGTCCCGCTATCGCGGCGACGCCATCGCGCTAACGGTATCCAAGGGACCGGAACTGATCGAGGTACCCAACGTCTTCGGCAAACAGGAGGGCGAGGCGGCCAAGATCCTCGAGTCGGCCGGGTTCGTCGTCGCCTACGAGCGCTTCCTCGGCGGATACTTCGGGACCGTGCGAGCTCAGTCGCCCGGCGCCGGGGAGAAGGTCAAGCCCGGATCCGTCATCACGATCACGATCGTCTAGAAGGAGCCGGGCTAGCGCAAGGCCGGGTTAGCGAGGCCGGGTTAGCGAGGCCGGGTTAGAAGTCCTCACGTAGGATTTCGGAGACGAGGAAGGCCAGCTCGAGGGACTGCTGGTGGTTGAGCCGGGGATCGACCAGGGTTTCGTAGCGCTCGCCCAGCCTGTCCGCCACGACAGCCTCCGAGCCGCCGAGCACCTCGGTGACGTCGTCACCGGTCAGCTCGATGTGGAGGCCGCCCGGGATCGTACCCATCTCACGGTGAACCCGGAAGAAGCCGCGCACCTCGTCGAGCACGTCGTCAAGCCGGCGCGTCTTGAAGCCACCCACGGAGATGGTGTTGCCGTGCATCGGGTCGCACATCCACGTCACGGGTCGACCGTCGGCGCAAACCGCCTCGATGATCTTTGGCAGGTGGCTTTCCACCTTGTCGGCGCCGAGGCGAGTGATGATCGTCAGGCGCCCTTCCTTGCCCTCCGGGTTGAGCTTGTCCACGAGGGCGCGCACCTCATCCGTGGTGGCGTTCGGGCCGATCTTCACGCCGATCGGATTCTGCACGTGGGAGAGCATCTCCACGTGTGCGCCGTCGGCGTCGCGCGTGCGCTCCCCGATCCACAGGAAGTGCGCGCCGGTGTTGTAGGGCAACCCGGTGCGCGAGTCGATGCGGGTCATCGCGTCCTCGTAGTCGAGCAGGAGCGCCTCGTGGGAGGAGTAGAAGTCGACCGTCTTCAGCGAATCGGTGAACGCGCCCGCGGCCCGCATGAACTGCATGGCGCGGTCAATCTCGCGCGCCATCGCCATGTAGCGGTGGTAGGCCGGATTGGCGGAGAAGCCACGGTTCCATTCGTGGACCTTCGTCAAGTCCGCGAATCCGCCGCCCGTGAAGGCGCGAATCAAGTTGAGGGTGGCCGCCGAATGCTGGTAGGCCTCCACCAGGCGATGCGGGTCCGGCGTGCGCGACTCGGGCGTGAAGGCGTGCCCGTTGACGGCGTCGCCCATGTAAGAGGGTAGCTCGAGGCCATCGCGACTCTCCATGGGGTTCGAACGCGGTTTCGCGTATTGACCGGCTATCCGGCCGAGTTTGACCACCGGCACCGAGGCCGAGTACGTCAGCACCACCGCCATCTGCAAGATCGTGCGGATCTTGGCGCGGATGCGGTCCGCCGTGGCGTCCGCAAAGGACTCCGCACAGTCCCCGCCCTGGAGCACAAAGGTTTCACCGCGGGAGGCCCGCGCCATCTCCGCAGTGAGGGAATCTGCCTCACCCGCGAAGATCAGCGGGGGCAGGGATCGCAGATAGTCGACGGTCGTGCTCAGAAACGCGGCATCCGGGTAGGCCGGCTGGTGCTTGGCCGGGCGCTTCTTCCATGCCGACAGGATCTCGCGTGTCATCTCATCTGCGTCTTCAAACATAGAACGATTCTAGGCAAAATCCCGTGCGGGGCGAACTCGGTCCGGAGTCCGGCATGGCGAAGGCGGGCAGCTGCGTGCTCCCCGCCTTCCCCGTGCGTCGTTACTCAGCGCTAGGCTGTGGCTGCCACGGCTGGCCGATGGCCTCCATGAGCTCCGCGAACCAGGGCTGGGTCACGTCGAACGCCTTGTGGCCAGCGATGCGCTTGAAGTCGATAGTGCTCAGCACATCACCGTTCTCCTCGTCATGGCCGACGACGCCGGAGACGCCCTTGATCGCCGACTCGACGGCGAGGTCGCACATCTGGCCGATCAGCTTCAGGTCGCGTTCGTTCGACTTCGCCGAGCGGGAGAAGTAGCCCGACTTTTGAACCATGACCTTTTCCGCGCCGATGATCTTGGAAAACTTCTTCGCAAACCACTCGCCCGGGTTGATCGAATCGAGCTTGACGTGGCCAAACGGGTCCCGTTCAACCTCGCCGCCGTCTTCCAAGATCTCCTCGACGATTTCGTTCACGCCCGCGCCCTCCGAAAGGAAGATGTTGACGTTGCCCTGCTCGTCCATGATCTTGCGCAGGCGCGAGCCTTCGGCATCGAGGTCGAAGGTGATCTCGGGCAGGTAGAGCGCGTGGATGTCCCAGCGCTCCTTCGACAGGCCAGCGGAGGGTACCCACTTCTGCTCCTCGATCCACTGGCGGTAGTAGCGGCTGGTCTCCGCCGCCAGGTAGCCGCAGCCGCGGCCCATGATCTCGTGGATGATGAGCATGCGCGGGTTGACGCGGTGTTCTCCGACAATGTTCTGGGCGAATAGCGCGCCCTGCTCGGCGGCCGAGTAGGCGCCGAGGGACTGACGGATGGGGACGATGTCGTTGTCGATCGTCTTGGGCAGGCCCACCACGGTCAGCTCGTAGTCGTGCTCGTGAAGGTAGGCGGCCAGGTCAGCGGCTGTGGTGTTCGTGTCGTCTCCACCGATGGTGTGGAGCACGTCCACCCCGTCCTTGCGCAGCTGCTCGGCGGCCACCTCGAGGGCGTTCTCGCCGGGCTTGATGAGGCCGCGATCGATCAGGTTCTGGGAATTGGTGAGCTTGACGCGGGAGTTTCCGATCGGCGAGCCGCCGAACTTGGTCAGGATGTGTGCCTTGGCGCGCGCTTCGTCGTCGAAGACCACGAAGTTGCCCGTCAGCAGGCCGTGATAGCCATGCTGGTACCCGATGATCTCGGCGTCCGGGAGCTCCTTAGTGTAGCGCTCGATGAGGTCACCCACGGCGGTGGAGAGGCAGGGGGCGTAGCCTCCTGCGGTCAGCAATGCGATGCGGCGAATAGTCATAGGTACCTTCCTTAAAGCGGGGAAATATCTGCCCAAACCAATCCTACCGTCAAACGTGGACGAGGTGCGCGCACTTAGGCCTAGCCCGATAGGCCAAAGTGCGATTTCCAAGGAGGCTGGCAACGGTTGAGATAGGTCTCCTCCGGCAGGATGCGGGCCTTTGCAATTATCCAATCCTGACCAGGCGGCATGCGTGACTCATCCTCATGCGCCCTCGTCACAACCCCCCTCCTACGTGTTGCATTCACCGCTTGGGACTACCGCACACCTCAGGCTGTAGAGTGAGCACATGCGTGAAGAGGATAACCACGACTGGGATGGCGAGTGGATCAGGCTCCAGCGGGAGATGGAGCAGGGCCCGCGGGAGGGGTTTCGCACGTGGACCCCGGCGGAGGAGGTTGACGAGGATCCTTTCGACCCCGCTGACCTGCCGGAGGCCGAGCCCGTCGCCCCCGCCTCCCAGCCGCAGCTGGCCAGGCTCTTCTTCCTCGTGACGGCGGCGGTGGCGGTTCTCTTGGTGCTCGGGCTCGCCAACGTCCTGTATTTCTCTCGCGACTGGTGGCTCATCTTCGGCACGATCGGGCTGGTGTCCGCGGCGGCGGGCGTCTACTTCAGCGCCCCGTGGTCGCATCGCCACGACGACGACGGCACGCGCGTTTAATTGTCGGAAGCCGATTCTACGATGGTTTCATGACTGATTCACGGCCCGGCCGCTCCCTTGACCTCACCCCCGCGCGCCCGCATCGCGAGGGGATGGCTCCGCCTACGCCCGTCCAGCTCGCCTTTGACGAACTGGGCCCCTCCCTCTTCGACGTGACCTTTGTGGTAGTGGATCTCGAGACGACGGGCGGCGGGCCCGGCCTCAATTCCATCACCGAGTTCGGTGCCGTCAAGGTGCGCGGCGGGGACATCATCGGCGAGTTCTCCTCGCGGGTCAACCCCCACGTGCCCATCCCCGGGCACATCACGTGGCTGACGGGAATCACAAATTCGATGGTGGCTCTTGCCCCGGACCTCGCGCAGGTCATGGCGCAGTTCCTCGCCTTCGTGGGCCACGAACCGGCCGTCTTCGTGGCCCACAACGCGCGCTTCGACATCTCTCACCTCAAGGTCGCCTGCGGGGAGCTTGGCTACCACTTCCCCGCCCACCCGGTGATCGATACGGTCAAGCTAGCGCGCAAGGTCTTCACCAAGGACGAGACCCCGAACTATAAGCTCTCCACACTGGCCCGCGTTTGTGGAGCCGAGGTTCAGCCCAGCCACAGGGCTCTCGACGACGCGCACGCCACCGTCGACTTGCTCCACGCCATCCTCTCCCGGCTAGGCGGAATCGGGGTCACCCACCTGGCCGACCTCCTGACGGCCACCGATCCTGTGCCTGCCAAGCGCCGTGCACGGGCCTATCTTGCCGACGGGCTACCCCGCGGGCCGGGCGTGTACCGATTCATCGGCCCGGGCGGCGAGGTTTTGTACGTCGGCACGTCGGTCAACGTCTACAAGCGGGTGCGCCAATACTTCACTGCCGCCGAGCGGCGGGCAAGGATGGCGGAGATGGTCGACCTGGCGGTGGCGGTGGAGGCCACCGCCACCGCCACCCAGCTCGAGGCCAACGTCTTGGAAGTGCGCCTCATCGATGAACTGGATCCCCCGTATAACCGCCGCTCGCGGCGCACCGCGCAGCGCCCGTGGCTCGTCCTCACCAATGAGCCCTTTCCCCGTCTCAAGGTCACGCGCAAGGTTCGGCTTGCCCAGATGGGTGAGGCGTTGGGGCCGTTGACCAGTGGCAAGCAGGCGACCCGGGCCGTCGAGCTTTTGCAGGCAGCCACGGGCCTTCGCGCATGCACCGCGCGGCTTCCCGCTACGCCGGACGGCCGCTCCCCCTGCCACCTCTACGAGCTGGGCAAGTGCGACGCGCCATGCCTCACAGGCAGGCCACAGTCGGAGCAGGTCGCCGCGGTACAGGCCGCGCTCGCCGGCGACGTGGCGGGTGTGGCAAGCCACACTCTGGGCAGGATCAAGGCGTTGGCGGGTGAGGAACGCTATGAGCAGGCGGCCGGCGAGCGGGACCGTCTCTACGCGCTCGTCGCCGGTGCGAAGAATCTAGAAGAGCTGCGAAGCCTCGTGGGCAACCGCCGAATCGTGGCCGCGCGCAGGTCTGGGCGCGGCTGGGACGTCGTCGTCATGGACTACGGTATGCTGCGCGCCAGCGCCGCCACGCGCCCCGGCGAGGACCCGGAGGATCTGGGCGCCTGGCTGGACGCCGCGACCGAGCAGCTTCACGAGCCGGAGTTTGCCCTCCACGTCTCCCACGACGAGGTGCGGCTCCTGTCAGCTTGGCTCATGCACGAGGACGTCCGGCTTATCAAGGTATCCCGGCCCGATTTGCTTACCCGCTCCCTGGCGGGAGGGTGCGCAGTCCAGCTCCCCCAATTGCCTGATTCGCACCCGCAGGACTAATCCTGTTCCCGCGGCCGCTAAACTATGACTATCCGTCCAATGTAAAGGAGCCCCCATGATCACTGCCATTGTCATGATCGACGCCGAAGTTGATCAGATCCCCGAGGTTGCCGACGCCGTGGCTGGGGTGTCGTCAGTGCGCCAGGTCTACTCCGTCACGGGCGATGTGGACCTCATCGCGCTCGTCACCGTCCCCCAGCACGAGGATCTGGCGCAGGTCATTCCCGGCAAGATCGCCAAGGTTCCAGGCGTCAAGAACGTCAAGACCTACCTCGCCTTCCAGGAGTTCTCGAAAGCCGACCTCGAAGCCGCCTTCGACATCGGCCTCGACTAGCCGCCATGTGTGAGGGGGTGACGGGCGTTCGCCCGTCACCCCCTCACACATGGGTCTGAAGCCTCGAGGCGCGTTCAGCCCTTCGCACTTTCGGCGCGAGCAAGCTCAGCCCAGCGCGTGAGCAGGCCGGAGGCCTTCCCTGTATCCAGGGCGTCCTCAGCCAGCTCCAGGCCGGCACGCATGCGGGCCACGAGGTCACCGTCGTCGGGACGCACGCCCTCCAGCCGCCCGTCGGCGACGATCGCTCCGGCAGCGTTGAGGACCACGGCATCTCGCACCGCGCCCTTCTGACCGTCGAGTACCTTGCGCGCGGCGGCCGCGTTGTAGGCGGCGTCCTCGCCGCGCAGATCATCGACGGTGGCCTTCGGCAAACCAAGATCCGTCGTGGCGTCCAGGTCGCGGTAGGTCACCTCGCCGTCGCGAACCTCCCACACCTCGTTCGGCGCAGCGGTGGACAGCTCGTCGAGCCCATTCGTGCCGCGGAAGACGAGGGCGCGCGTGCCGCGGCGGGCGAGCACGCCCGCCACGAGCGGCGCCTGGCGGGCATTGGACACACCGATGGCTCCCACCTCGGGTCGGGCTGGATTCGTCAGCGGACCAAGAACGTTGAAGGCTGTGGGGATTCCGAGCTCGCGGCGCGCTGTGGCCGCGTACTTCATCGACGGGTGGAACTTGTTGGCAAAAAGGAAGGTGATACCGATTTCGCCGAAGATCCGCTCCACCGCATCGACGGGAAGGTCAAGGTTGACGCCGAGCGCCTCGAGGCAATCGGCCGCGCCCGACTTCGAGGACGATGCGCGGTTGCCATGCTTGACTACCTTCACGCCGGCCGCGGCGATCACGAGCGAGGCGGTGGTCGAAATGTTGACCGTGCGGAGCCTGTCGCCGCCAGTGCCAACAATGTCGAGCGAGTCCGAGGGAAGGTTGACGGGCGTGGCGTGCGCCTGCATGGAGTCGGCCAGGCCAAGGATCTCATCGATCGTCTCGCCCTTCGTTGCGAGCGCCGTCAGGAAGCCGGCCAGCGAGACCGGCGAGGTCTCCCCAGTCATCACCTGATCCATCGCCCACGCCGTCTCCTGAGCGGACAGGTCCTGGCGGCTGACAACCTTCGCAGTGATTTCCGGCCAGGTCAGCATCAGGCGCCAGTCTTCCCGAGAACGTCGGCTACGGCCTGCGACAGCGCGCGGGCGTCGACAGGGAGGGGCAGGATCGCGTTCGGCTTGGACACACGCGCGAGCCACTCATCCTGCGGGCGGCCAATCAACACGATGTAGGGCATGTCCTCCACCAGCTCGTCACGCACGAGCTTTCCGAGACCGATTCCGCCGAGCTTGGCGGCCTCGCCGTCAAGGATAAGCAGGTCGAAGTGGTTCTCCTCCACCTTCATGTATGCGCCTTGCCAGGTGGCTGCTTCAGTCCAGTTGATGGCAGGAAGCCCCTTGCCTACGCGCCGCCCCACGGCGTGCATGACGTCATTGCGGGTGTCGCGGTTATCTGAATACACGAGCACCTCGACCGAGGTCTTGCCATCGTCCTGTGTCATCTTTACCTCCACGTAAGTTGGCTCTCCGCCAATACTACCGATTCTGGCGGCATTGGTAGAACTCGGGCCCATAATTTTGAATCGGTCAGTTTCGCTGTCCGCGCATATACGGACTTTGTACCCACATTCGCCTCCGAAAGGAGGATACTGGGTGGCGACCGCAGCCGCGACCAGCCCGGCCAGCGGCGTCAACTTGGAGGAAACATGGTTTACACACTGCCCGAACTTGATTACGACTACGCAGCTCTCGAGCCGCACATCTCGGCCAAGATCATGGAGCTTCACCACAGCAAGCACCACAAGACCTATGTCGACGGCGCCAACAAGGCCCTCGAGAACCTGGCCGCAGCGCGCGAGGCGGGAGATTTTTCGAAGATTAACCAGTTCGAGAAGGACCTGGCTTTTAACCTCGGAGGCCACTCGAACCACTCCGTGTTCTGGAAGAACCTCTCCCCGAATGGTGGCGGCGAGCCCGAGGGCGAACTGGCCGAGGCGATCAAGGATGCCTTCGGCTCGTTCGATGGGTTCAAGAAGCAGTTCACCGCTGTCGCGACCGGCATCCAGGGCTCCGGCTGGGCCGTGCTGGCCTACGACACGATTGGCCAGCGCCTGACCACCTTCCAGCTCTTCGACCAGCAGGCCAACGTCCCGGTAGGCACCTACCCGATCCTCATGCTCGACATGTGGGAGCACGCCTTCTACCTCGATTACCTCAACGTCAAGGCCGACTACGTCAAGGCCGTGTGGAACATCTTCAACTGGGAGGACGTCGCAGCCCGCTTCGCCGACGCGAAGAACGCCTCCCTCATCGTCCGCTAAGTCGGCATCAAAAAGTGGGGCCCCGCGGGGCCCCACTTTTTATGCTTCGCGTATTCGCTTAGTTAGGCTTCACCGTGGCGTTCGGCGATCCCTCGATCTGGCCGAGGATATCGATCACGACGGCGTAGGCCGGCGCCGTCACGCCCTCGCCACCCTCCGAGGCCGGAACCTCGACAAGCACGCGGGAGCCGACGGGGATCCCCGTGAGGGAATCGAAGAAGCTACCCGCGCCAAGCGTCTGCGACTGCGGCCCGTAGCTACCATAGGTGTTCTCGGAGGTGGAGTTATCCCAGAAGGACATGGCGTACTGATCGTAGATCGTGGTTCCCTTGCCACCGACGGGTGCTCCGCTTCCGCGGGCGATGACGGTGACGACAGGTTCGCCCGTGGGCTTCTTCGCGCCGTCCTTAACCGTGACGGTGACGGGTTCGCCAAGCGCGCCCTTAATCTCGATCGGAAGGTCTGCCAGGTCCGCCTGCATCGTGGCATTGGCGTCGCCCGCTTGGTCCACACCGTAGGCGTCGATCAGCTCGATGTAGAAGGCGATCGTGTCCGACTCCCCGATGCCCGCCGACTCGTTGCCGCCGTTCGGGCCGTAGCCGAGATCGGAGGGGACGGAGACTATCAGCTTCGATCCGGCCGTCTGCCCCGTCAGCCCCTGCGTCCAGCCCTTAATCACCATCGACAGCGAGAAGGCTGTCGGGGCGCCGCGGTTGAATGAGGAATCGAAGGGCCGCGATGAGCCCCACACCTGACCGACATAGTTGGCCACCACCGTGTCAGTGGCCGCGATCTGCCGACCCTCACCCTTCTCGAGGACCTCGACCTGCAGCCCTTCGGGAGCGTTCGAATCGGGGAAGGCAAGGATTGGGTTGTCCCCCGAGCTGTCAAGGGTCGGCATCTGCGTGCCGGGGGTTCCGCTGGCGCTGGTGGTCTCCTGCGACGACGCCGGCTGCTTCGGATCGTCCGAGCCACAGGCCGTGACGCCGAAAGCAAGCGCGAGAGCGATCACACTGGCAAGTACGCGCATTATTCTCCTCACACAATTGTTCCCCGCCACATGGCGGGGAACCGTGGACTCAGTGGAAAGACTCACCGCACGCGCAGGTGCCGTGCGCCTGAGGGTTGTCGATCGTGAAGCCCTGACGCTCGATCGAATCGGCAAAGTCGATCGTCGCACCGTCGAGGTAGGGGGCGGACTTGGAGTCCACGAGAACCTCGACGCCATCAAACTCGGCGATCGCGTCGTCGTCGAACAGACGCTCGTCGAAGTAGAGCTGGTACATGAGGCCGGAGCAGCCGCCCGGCTGCACGGCGATACGCAGGCGAAGGTCATCACGGCCCTCCTGCTCAAGCAAGGACTTGACCTTGGCGGCGGCCACCTCGGTGAGGGTGACCCCGTGAGTTGCGACGGTTTCGCTCATGAATACCTCCATAAAATAGCGTTCTGGAAACACATTACCTTTTCGCACGTGCAGTCTCTATGTTGGCCACGCCCCATTCAGCTCAGCGTGATCGACCAGGCACAATCAGTCCCATCCCCAGGTTGCGGCAATGGCGTGCATGGAACGAGTGACGAGTTCGGGCAGGCGGGAGAGGTCGGCGAGGGTATCGGCGTCGTCGAAGAAGGCCCGTTCCGGTCGCAACTCATAGGCGCCGTGCAGGCCCAAACGTGGCAGTTCTCCCCTGCGCATGCCGGCCGCGTCGGTGAGGATCACCACGGGCACGCCCTGCTCCTCGCCGGCGCGAGCAGCGGCATGAAGCCCGCTAGGCAGGTCTACGCCGATGGAGCCGAGCACGTAGATGATGAGGTCGGTGTGCGGGATACGCCCGGCCACGAGCGCGTCGCCGATCGGTAGCATGGACGCGCCAAGGAGCGAAAGCACCAGGCCCAGCCCCCCGCCCGGCCCGGCGAATCCGGCCCGCGCGTCGACGTCGGCGCCAAGAAGTGAGCGTCGGGTGGAGGCCCGCGCCGCCCGCTCCAGATCGTGGACCCATGCGCCGACCTCGCGCTCGAACTCCTGGGCGCGGTAGCCGTCGTAGCCGCGCGACGCCCACGCCCGCGCCATCCCGTTGACCCCGCGTAGCGGCAGGTCGGCGGGGTAGGTCACGGTCAGGGCCACGTCCCGCAGCGCCGCGCGCGCCGCCTCGAGCGAATGACTGAGCTCGACGGGCGCCGCCGACCCGCCGGCCAGCTCCCCCAGCATGCCCCGCCCAAGATCCGTGGGACTCATAAGCTGGGGCAGGTGCAGGTGGATTCGCCGCGCCCCGGCATCGCGCAACGCCCGGAGGTCCTTCCCGAGGAAGGCCGTCGAGCCCTCCGGATGGCCGTTCCAGGAAAACGATTCGGCCAAGTCGACGAGCGCGCCGCCATCCCAGACCCAGTGAATGCGACGCTGTGCACCCACGCCTACATCCACCGCACGCGAGTCGGGGTGCAAAGAGCGCACGACGTCGTCAAGCCCCGTGCCCGCGTGGGCAACGACGGTGCCCTCGGAGGTGGGGATGGCAAGGACGTCGTCGTGCGGGCGGGCCGCGCGCCACGCCTCACCGGCTCGCTCGAGCACCGCCTGGGGTCCCATCCCCGGAAGGGCGGAGCACACGAGGGTGACGTGCATTTACTCGCCGAGCCGGGTCAGTAGCAGCGCCTCAGCGGCAATCGCGTTGCGCCAGTCACCGATGTGGAGCGATTCGTTGGCCGAATGGGCGCGCGTGTCCGGATCCTCGATCCCGGTGACAAGGATCTGGGCGCTGGGGAACTCGCGGGCGAGGTCAGCGATGAACGGGATTGACCCGCCAACGCCGATGTTGACCGGCTTCGTGCCCCAGGCCTCCGCCAGCGCCCACTCCATGAGCCGCGAGGTCTCGGTGGCCTCGGACGCCGAGAAGGCCGGGCCGCGTTCGTTGACAACGCACTCGACGCGCGCGCCGAAGGGGGCGTGTGACTCGAGGTGAGCGACGAGCTTGTCCGCCGCCTCGCCCGAATCCTGCCCGGGGCTCACGCGCATGGAAAGCACGAAAGTGGTGGACGGGGAGATGGTGTTTGAGGTGAGCTTGACGGGGGTGGCGTCCATGGCCGTGACCGAGACGGCCGGCTTGGTCCATAGCCGCGACGTGATGGATCCCGACCCGGCCAGGCGCACGCCCTCCAGCACGCCCACGTCCGCGCGGAACTCCTCCTCGGGGTAGTCCACGGCGGTGTCGTCGGCGGCGAGCAAGCCCTCCACCGCGACATTGCCCTCGTCGTCGTGAAGCGTGGCGATGAGGCGGGCGGCGAGCGTGACCGAATCGAGGACCGGGCCTCCATACATGCCCGAGTGCACCGCGTGGTCGAGCGCGGTGACAGTGACGGCGACCTGGGTGACGCCGCGCAGAGATGTAGTCAGCGACGGCGTACCTACCTTCCAGTTGTTCGAGTCGGCCACGACGATAACGTCGGCGTTGAGCTCGTCCTTGTATTCGTGCAGGAAATCGACGAACGTGGGCGAGCCCACCTCTTCCTCACCCTCGATAAAGAGGGTGATGCCAACCCCGGGGCGTGCCGCAGCGATCGCGGCCAGGTGGGCAACGACGCCCGCCTTGTCGTCAGCCGTACCGCGGCCGAAGAGGCGCCCGTCGCGTTCAGTGGCGATGAACGGCTCGGTCTCCCACAGCGAGAGGTCGCCCACCGGCTGAACGTCATGGTGGGCGTAGAGGACGACGGTGGGCTTGCCTGGCTCGGGCGCGCGCGTGGCGAGAACCGCCGGGCGGCCCTTCTTTCCGGAGGCCGCCTCGACCTGGATGACGCGGGCGTCGAGGCCGAGGGCGCGCGCCTTATCGGCGATCCACGCGGCGGACTGATCGAGGGTGGATTGGTCGAAGGAATCGGCGGAGATCGAGGGGATGGCCACCAGCTCGGTGAGCGCCGCCAGGGAATCGTTCAACGAATGGTCAACGGAAGAAAGCACGTCTTGATACATGGCCTCCACTCTAGCGCAGACCGTGGCGGGTGTAACCGCCGCGGGTTCCTGAAATGTCGGAGGGTGCCGTTAGACTGAGCACTAACAGCTCGAGATAAGGATGGCCGTGTTCGGATCAAAGAAGACGTCGGATTTGGAAGACTCCTCGCTCGCTGCGCCCGTGGAGACGCGGCGCAAGGGGTATACCGCCGCCAAAGGCGCGCCCACGCCGCGGCGAAAGGACGTCGAGGCGCGCAACCGCCGCCCCCTCGTCGCGGACACCAAGTCCCTATCGAAGGCCGAAAAGCGCCAGCGCAAGGCTGAGGAGCGCGCCCGCTCCAACGAACTGTACGAAAAGCAGCAGCGGGCAATGCGCACGGGAGACGAGCGCAACATGCCAGCCCAGCACCGCGGGCCCATCCGGGCTTTCGGGCGCAACTACGTCGACGCCGCCGCGCCCATTTCGGCCTTTTTCATGCCGGTGGCCCTCCTCCTGCTGCCAATCATGCTCTTCCAGGGCAGGTTCCCGCAGATCGTGATCCCCATGGTGTGGGGCATGTACGCCGTCTTCCTCATCATGACCGCCCACGCCATCTTGGTGAGCCGCCGCGCGAAGAAGCTTGCCGTGCACAAGTTCGGCGAGGTCCCCTCGGGCTTCTTCTTCCAGATGCTCGGCCGATGCTTCTACCTGCGCCGCTGGCGCCTGCCCTCCCCCCAGGTGGCTCGGGGCGAATTCCCCGCGGGCGGCACGCGCGAGGATCTGAAGGAAGCCCGCGCGGCAAAGAAGGCCAAGTAGGTTTCAGCTCACCGGTTGGCGGAGGCTACTTGTCGAGCTGGCGCGCGGCCATCGCCGCGGGCCGCGACCACATGAGCCAGGCGAAGGCAGCTACCGCGCCCAGCGTGGGCAGGTAGTAGTAGGTTCGTCCCGCCTCAAACCACGGGTTGGTGTAATGGAAGTCGACGATCAGCCCGGCGAACGGGCCGAGGATATTGATCCCCCACGCCACGAAGGCAAGGTAACGCATGCGCCGGCCGTTGTGCTTGATACCCGCGAACCCTAAAACCCAGCACAGCGCCGCGAAGATCGAGCTCGCCGCGAGACCAAAATGCCCGCTCCCCACCGAGTTCGTAGCCGCAACCACGGCCCGCCACAGGAAAACTGCCGCACCCACCCCAAGGGCGTAAATTAGCACGGACGGCCATCCATGTGCGCGGGTGCGGGTGTCTGTCAGTTCTTGACTCACGGCCTCTCCTCAACTAGGTTCGCCTCATATTACCGCGCCGTCACCCAACCTTAGGGATACTGGGGAAGCAATGAGTGCCCGCACGGACCTATACTGGGGCAATGACCAATATTATTTGCCATGAGTTCACCCAGGACCTCGCCCGCAACCTCGCGCTCTTCGCGTCCAAGGATGGCGAGAGCTACACCCTCGACACACTGATCGAGGACGCCGCGTTCAAAGACGGCGTCCTGGCGGCACTAACCACGCTACAGCCCGGTGCCGGCGTCACCCGCCTGGTAAGCCCGACCGACTCGAGCAGGCTGGTGTTCGTCGTCGTCGACGCCGCCACCACCCGTGACGCCTTCGGCGAACTGGCCCGAGCGGCCGCCGGGGTCGACGAACTCTACCTTGCCTCCCCCGTCACCGAGGTGGCCGAGGCCGTGGAGGGCGCCCTGCTTGGCGCCTACGTCTTCGACGAATACAAGGAGCCGAAGAAGGCGCCCCTCGGCGCGCTCGTGCTCCCCGTTTCCGACGACGACGCGGTGGTGCGCGGCGAGATCCTCGCCGAGGCCGCCAACCGGGTCCGTGACCTTGTCAACCTTGCCCCCAACGATCTCTACCCCGAAGTCCTCGCGCAGATCGCCGAGGAAGAGGCCACGGCGGCAGGCTGCTCGGTGACCGTCTATCGCGGCAAGGAGCTGGAGGAGATCAACGCCGCGGGCATCATCCACGTCGGTCGCGGCTCGAAGCGCCACCCTCGCCTGGTGCGCATCGAGTGGGCACCCGAGGGCGCCGCGGAAGGAACGGTCGCGCTCGTCGGTAAGGGCATCACATTCGACACCGGCGGCTATTCCCTCAAGCAGCACTCCTCGATGACCGAGATGAAGACGGACATGGGCGGGGCCGCCACAGTCCTGCAGGTACTGGTGGCTGCGGCACGCCTGGGCGTCAAGCGCCACGTCGTGGGCTGGATGTGCATCGCGGAGAACATGGTCTCCGGCATCGCCGGCCACCCCGACGACGTCATCACCTACCGCAACGGCACCTCGGTGGAGATCAACAACACCGACGCCGAGGGTCGCCTCGTCCTGGCAGACGGTCTGCTCATGGCGAGCGCCGAGGGGAGCGAGACCATCATCGACATCGCCACCCTCACCGGCGCGCAGATGGTCGCTCTCGGCGAGCGCACCACCGGCATCATGGGTAGCGACTACGCCAAGACGCTGACCGAGCTTGCCGGCGAGGTGGGCGAGGATGCCTGGCACATGCCGTTGCCGAAGCACCTGCGCGAGAGTCTCGACTCCGACGTGGCGGATATGAAGAACTCCGGCACCCGCTACGGCGGCATGCTCGTGGCCGGACTCTTCCTCAAGGAGTTTGTGGACGCGCCGAACTGGGCCCACGTCGACATCGCCGGCCCGTCCTTTAATCGCGGCAAGCCCTACGGGGTTATGCCTAAGGGCGCCACCGGTGTCATGTTGCGCACTCTTCTGGCAGCCGTGGAGAACTAGCGGCCGCGGTGCCTGGCCGACCACTCGCGCATCTGACGCGGGTAGCCGGTGCGGGCAACCTCATACAGCTCAATCCCCAGATCGCGGGCGACGTCAGCGGCGTCTGCGATGCTGGGGATTTTGCGTCGCGTCCATTCCCCGTCACCAGCCACGAGCACGATCGAACTCGGGTCGCGGCCCGTTGCCGCTTCAAAGTATGCCGCGACGCCGGCTCGGGTCGCCACGAACTGCGCCAGGTGCTCAACCGTTTCCTTTTTTGCGCGCCGTTGCGAGCGCGGCCCCTTCTTTGAGAACAACACCGCTTCAGCATATCTCAGGCCAGCCTGGCGCTATCGGCGCAATTCTGCCTGCGGAGCAAGAAATGTTGGCGCCAAAGTGGAATAATTATAGGGAACGGGTCTGGACCAACCGGGCCGCTGCGATCTCGAGGGAGAGGTAAGTGACTGAAAAGGAATACGATGTAGTGATTCTTGGTGCGGGTTCGGGAGGCTACGCTTGTGCCCTTCGATCCGCCCAGCTCGGTATGAAGGTGGCCCTCATTGAGGGCGACAAGGTTGGTGGAACCTGCCTTCATCGCGGGTGTATCCCCACCAAGGCCCTTCTACACGCTGCCGAAGTTGCCGATGAAATGCGCGAGGGCCCGTCCATTGGTGTCAAGGGCACCTTCGAGGGCATCGACATGGGGGCGCTCAACACCTACAAGAACGGCGTCGTTGAGAAGATGTTCAAGGGTCTGACCGGCCTGGTCAACGCTGCGGGCATCGACACGATCTCCGGCTGGGGTCGTTTGGTGGCTCAGGACACGGTGGAAGTCGGCGGCGAGCGCATCAAGGGCAAGAACATTGTCCTCGCCACGGGCTCGTACTCGAAGACGATCGGCCAGACCATCACCGACCGCGTCATCACCTCGGATAAGGCACTGACGATGGACGTCGTGCCGTCGTCGGTGATCGTGCTCGGTGGAGGTGTCATCGGTTGTGAGTTCGCCTCGGTGTGGAACTCCTACGGCGCCGATGTCACCATCATCGAGGGCCTCGACCACCTGGTCCCGAATGAGGACGAGGACGTGTCGAAGATGCTCGAGCGCTCCTTCCGCAAGCGCAAGATCACCTTCAAGACCAAGACGATGTTCGACCGGGTCGAGGAGGATGCCAACGGCGTTCACGTCTTCACCCAGGACGGCAAGCAGTACGACGCCGAATACCTGCTCATCGCGATTGGCCGCGGCCCGTCCACGGCCAACCTCGGTTACGAGGAGCAGGGCATCACGCTGGATCGGGGCTTCGTCATCACCAACGAGCGCCTGCACACCGGCGTGGGCAACATCTACGCCGTGGGCGACATCGTACCCGGCGTCCAGCTCGCCCACCGTGGATTCCTCCAGGGCCTGTTCGTCGCGGACGAGATCGCGGGCAACAACCCTGCCCCCGTCAACGAAGACAACATCCCGAAGGTCACCTTCTCCAACCCGGAGATCGCGTCCGTGGGCCTGTCTCAGAAGAAGGCCGAGGAGAAGTTCGGCAAGGACAACGTCGAAACCTCCACCTTCAACCTCGCCGGTAACGGCAAGTCTCAGATGCTTGGCACCACCGGTTTCGTTAAGCTGGTCCGCGAGAAGGACGGCCCGATCGTGGGCTTCCATTCCATCGGCGCTCGCATGGGCGAGCAGGTTGGCGAAGGCATGCTGATGGTCGCTTGGGAATCCTACCCGGAGGACTTCGACGGCCTCATCCACGCCCACCCCACCCAGAACGAGTCGGTTGGCGAGGCCGTCCTCGCGCTCGCCGGCAAGCCGCTTCACACCCACAACTGACCTAGGAGAGACACATGTCTGAACCCATTAAGATGCCCGCTCTGGGCGAATCCATCGATGAGGGAACGGTCACGACGTGGCTGAAGAACGTCGGCGACACCGTCGAAGCCGATGAACCCATCGTCGAGGTCTCCACCGACAAGGTCGACACCGAGGTCCCGGCCCCAGCTGCCGGCGTCTTGGAGTCGATTGAGGTCGGCGAAGACGAGACTGTCTCGGTTGGCACCGTCCTCGGCTACATCGGGGACGGCTCCGGCGCCGGCGCTCCCGCGCAGTCCGCCCCGGCTGAGGCTCCCGCACCGGCCGCTCCGGCTCCTGCTGAGGCTCCCGCGCCTGCGGCTCCTGCGGCCCCTGCGGCCCCGGCCGCCTCCGGCCCGGGCGTCGAAGTCACGATGCCTGCTCTCGGCGAATCGGTCGATGAGGGAACCGTGACCACTTGGCTCAAGCAGGTCGGCGACGAGGTCGAGGAGGACGAGCCGATCGTTGAGGTCTCCACCGACAAGGTCGACACCGAGGTCCCGGCTCCGGCAGCGGGCATCCTCACCGAGATCAAGGTCGGCGAAGACGAGACGGTCTCGGTTGGCACCGTGCTCGCCATCATCGGCGGCGAAGCCCCGGCGGCCCCCGCTCCGGCCGCCCCGAAGGAAGAGCCCAAGGCCGAGCCCGCGCCGGCTCCTGCCGCGCCGGCTCCTGCCGCTCCGGCTCCCGCCGCTCCGGCTCCTGCTCCGGCTCCCGCTCCAGCTCCTGCCGCTGCGGTGCCCGCGGCTCCGGCCGATGGAAAGTCGGCCTACGTGACCCCGATCGTGCGTAAGCTCGCCAAGGACCTTGGCGTCGATCTGGAGGCCATCTCCGGCACGGGCGTTGGCGGACGCATCCGTCGCCAGGACGTCGAGGCCGCTGCCGAGGCCGCCAAGGCGGCAGCCGCCGCCCCGGCTCCGGCGCCCGCCGCCGCTCCTGCCCCGGCCGCCCCCGCGAACGGCGTCAAGACGCAGATCGCTCAGAAGGCGAAGGAAGCCTCGTCCCTGCGCGGCACCCGCCAGAAGATGACGGGCGTGCGCAAGGCAATCGCCAAGCACATGATCGACTCGCTGGCCACCTCGGCTCAGCTGACCACGGTTATGGAGGTCGACGTCACCCGCATCGTCAAGCTGCGCGCCCAGGCGAAGGCCACCTTCCAGGCTCGCGAAGGCGTCAACCTCACCTACCTGCCGTTCTTTGTGCAGGCGGCCACGGAGGCGCTGAAGGCCCACCCGATCATCAACTCCTCGGTGGAAGGCAATGAGATCGTCTACCACGACGTGGAGCACGTGGGCATCGCGGTCGACACCGAGCGCGGCCTGTTCGTGCCCGTGATCAAGAACGCTGGCGACCTCAACATCGCCGGCATTGCCAAGCAGATCGCCGACCTGGCCGCTCGCACCCGCGATGGCAAGATCAAGGCCGACGAACTGTCCGGCTCGACCTTCACGATCACGAACACCGGCTCTGCAGGTGCCGCGTTCGACACGCCGATCATCAACCAGCCCAACGTGGCCATCATGGGAACGGGCGCGATCTTCAAGGCGCCGGGCGTGGTCAAGGATCAGGACGGCAACGAGGTCATCGCCATCCGTTCCAAGTGCTTCCTGTCCATCTCCTACGATCACCGCATCATTGACGGCGCCGCCGCCTCGCGCTTCCTGCGCGACGTGAAGTTCCGTCTCGAGGAGGGTGACTTCCCCGAGGTCCTCTAAAGGACACCGTCAAGGGGCCCGGCATTTGCCGGGCCCCTTGCTTTACCACCCCGCTAGCCCGGCGTCGTCAGCCCTCCCCAAACACGTCGTGGCCGGACAAGGTCACCGCCGGACAGGATCACCGCCGGGTGGGCGTGCTTAGCCCGTGACCGCGTTCTGCCCCAGGCATGGGCGGACGCGGAAGATCTTCTCACCTTGGATCGTCCAGCGCCTGCATATCCGGGGGCTCTCGTTGGCTGAGTCCGATCCTTGAATGTGTGCGCCGCTCTGGTAGGAGACCACCTCGAGTATCGGCCCGGAAGATTCGCTCACGTTTGCCGAGATCACCTCCGTGACGACGGCCTCCACCCGCACGTCGTTGCCCTCCATCCATGCCCTAAGCTCTTCGTCCTCGGCCCGCGCCGGCGAGCCTTCAACCGTGAGTGCCCACAGTGCCTCCCAGTCCTGATCGACGATCGCGGCGTTGCGGGCGTCGACCATGGACTGGGCGAAGGCCTTCCAGTCGGTCCGATCGGGTGCCATTCCGACGCTGAATCCGGCCACGACGGCGAGCACGATCACCCACACACCCCACCACGGTACGTCCCTCATGGTTTAAGGACATCACACGTGGGGCGCACCATGATGGCCTTTTCCACAGGGGCGGAAGGAGAACCATTGCACGGGCGCGTCTACAATATCTTGGTGAGTACGAAATCATTTGGCGGTTACAGAGATCTTCCCGGGCTCGTGGGATACACCCACATGGTGGTGTCATTCTTCGGGCGCCTGCCCACATCCATGATCATCATCGGCGTGCTGACGCTCATCGTCGCCGAAACCGGCTCAGTCGAGACCGCCGCCTACTGTTCCGCCTGCCTCGCGATCGCGAACGGGTTCGGCAACATCATCATCGGCCGCCTGACGGACCGCTTCGGGCAGCGCGCACCGCTTCTCGTCTTCGCGCCGCTCAATATCCTCGCCCTCTTGCTACTGGTCTGGTTCGCACCACGCGAGCCTTCCACGGTTGCCCTCATGGCGATGTCCGCCTTCATCGGGGTCACCACGTCCCCCATCGGGCCGCTCTCGCGCGTGCGCTGGTACCCGATCGCTAGCCGGGCTCAGCTTCCTGCCGCGATGTCGTGGGAGACCGTTAACGACGAGCTCATCTTCGTCCTCGGCCCCGCCGCCGTGGGCATCCTCGCGGCGGCCGTCTCCCCCAGTCTCCCGCTCCTCGTCGCCGCCGGCATGGTCCTCACCTGCGTCTTCCCATTCGCGCTGTCTCGCCATGCCCGCGGGCCGGCGATTCTCGACGACGACGAACCGCGCCCGTCGTTCTTCAGCGTTGTGGTCCGGGTGCGCACGCCACTTGCCGCCATGTTCTTCATGGGAATGTTCTTCGGCGCGATGCAGACCACCGTCACGGCGTTCGCGGAGAGCCACGACCTGGCGGGCCTTGGTGGCCTCATCTATGCGGCCTTGGGGCTTTCGGCGGCGCTGACCGCCCTGATGGCTGTCGCTCTTCCCGAACGTCTCGGTTACAACCGGCGCATTCTCCTCGGAGGCTGCGGCCTCGTCGTCGGGGCGGCTACCTGCGCGATCGCCGCCAACGGCCCCATCCTCGCTCTCCTCTTGCTCGTGGCCGGAATCTTCATTGGCCCGCTCGGCGTCTCCATTTTCACCCTCGCCGGCAGATGGGCTCCGCGCGGCGGTGACGGCGTGGCCAACACCGCCATCGTCTCCGCCAACGTGCTCGGCGTCGCCAGCGCCTCTGCGATCGTCGGGCAGTTCGTTGATACCCACGTCTTCTACGGGTTCCTGGCTGGAGCGCTTTGCGCGGCAGCCATAACCCTCGTCGCCTCAACCCTTGGTCGCCGGGACGAGGCGAAACTGGGCTAGCCATCTTTGAGCACGGCCGTGCAATCTACTAGACTCGTGATAAAGCCGAGCAAGGAAGTGCGATGAGCAAAAAGAACAAGCCGAAGAAGAAGCGCTGGTGGAGTTACCTCGCCGATGCCTACCGGGTCTCGAAGAAGACCTATCCGTGGACAGCGTGGGCGCTACTGGCCGGGTTCGCTATCGGTCTCGTTCTCGGCCTCCTCGGGGCCATCGGCACGAAGCTGTGGTGGGTGTGGATTCCGCTTGCGATCTTCATGGGTGTCGTGTTCGCGCTTCTCGTCCTCACCCAGCTGGTACGCCGCGCCTCCTACGCGCAGATCGACGGGATGCCTGGCGCCTCCGCGGCGGTGCTGGGCCAGATCAAGCGCGGCTGGGTCATCGAACAGGAGCCCGTCCGTTTTAATGCCCGCACCCAGGACATGCTTTTCCGAGCCATCGGCCGCCCCGGCATTGTCCTGATTTCGGAAGGCCCCGCGGATCGCGTCGACCGGCTTATTCAAGATGAGAGGAAAGCGATCAAGCGGGTCGCCCCGTCCGTCCCTGTCGACGTCATTAAGGTCGGCAACGGTGAAGGTCAGGTGCCGATTTCGAAGCTGGAGCGCCGCTTGAAGAAGTTGCCAAAGAGGATCTCCCACCAGGAGGTCGCGGCGGTGACCGCCCGCATGAAGGCGATCCAGACGAACGCGCTTCCCATCCCGAAGGGAATTGACCCGTTCAACGCACGGCCCGATCGGCGGGCGATGCGCGGACGCTAAAGACGCGAAGGGGCGTGGCCATATCGTGGCCCCGCCCCATTTCTCTTGCCCACCCGCCGTACAATACTTGCCAGACGAAGTTCAGCCGTTAGGAGTATCCCCGTGTTTTCAAGCGTCGATGAGGCCAAGGCCTACCTTGCCGAGGAGGATGTCGAGTTCGTCGACATCCGTTTCTGCGACCTGCCCGGTGTCATGCAGCACTTTGCCATCCCGATCAGTGCGTTTGACGAGGACACGCTCCACGAGGGGCTCATGTTTGATGGCTCTTCGATTCGCGGTTTCACCAAGATTCACGAGTCGGATATGAGGCTCATGCCGGATCTCGGTACTGCCTACATCGACCCGTTCCGTGCCCGGAAAACCCTGGTGATGAACTTCTTCGTCGTTGACCCGTTCACGGGTGAGCCGTACTCGCGTGACCCGCGCGCGATCGCCCGGCGCGCTGAAGACTACCTGCGTGCCAGCGGGATCGCGGACACGGTTTACTTCGGCGCCGAGCCCGAGTTTTACATCTTCGACGACGTGCGTTTCGACGATTCGCCCAACAAGGCGGGCTACCGCCTAGACGCCCGTGAAGCATGGTGGAACACGGGCCGCGATGAGGAGCCAAATCTCGGTTACAAGACCAGGATCAAGGGCGGCTACTTCCCCGTCTCCCCCAATGACCAGCTCGCCGACCTGCGCGATGAAATGAGTCGCCTGTGCCAGCAAGTCGGCCTCAATATCGAACGCGAACACCACGAGGTGGGCGCCGGCCAGCAGGAGATCAACTACACGTTTAGCACGCTCTTGGCTGCTGCGGACGACCTCATGAAGTTCAAGTACGTCATCAAGAACGCGGCGTTTGCCGCGGGCAAGACGGCAACCTTCATGCCCAAACCGATCTTCGGCGACGCAGGCTCGGGCATGCACTGCCACCAGTCTCTGTGGAAGGACGGCGTCCCCCTCTTCCACGACGAGCGCGGCTACGGCGGCCTGTCGGACGTGGCACGTTGGTACATCGGGGGTCTGCTCGAGCACGCGCCGTCGTTGCTGGCCTTCACGAACCCCTCGATCAATTCTTTCCATCGGCTTGTGCCCGGCTTCGAAGCGCCAGTCAACCTCGTGTATTCTGCGCGTAATCGCTCGGCGTGTACGCGAATCCCGGTCACCGGTTCCTCGGCCAAGTCCAAGCGCATCGAGTACCGCACGCCGGACGGTTCCTCGAACCCGTACCTGGCCTTCTCGGCCCAGCTCATGGCGGGCCTCGACGGGATTCGCAACCGGATCGAACCCCCGGCACCCATCGACAAGGACCTCTACGAGCTGCCTCCCGAGGAACACGCCGAGATCGAGCAGCTGCCGAAGTCCCTGGAGGACGCCCTCCGCGCCCTCGAGGATGACCACGACTACCTCACCGAGGGTGGCGTGTTCGACGAGGACATCATCGAGACCTGGATCAGCTACAAGCGAGAGAAGGAAATCGAGCCTCTGCGTCAGCGCCCACACCCCTACGAGTTCGCCCTCTACTACGACTTCTAGGATCGCTGGCCCGGTTGCGGGCGAGGCCTCCGGGCCTGCGCCCGCAACCGTCGTCACCCGCGCCCGTCGCCAGGTTGCCCGCTAGAACGTCAGGTGCATCCACGACCTCAGGGTGTAGCCCGTCTCCAGGGTCCCCTCGAGGCGGACGATGCCAGCGTTGCCTAGCGGCACGAAGGTCTCGCGCTCGCGTTGAGCGTTAAGAGCGCGCGAGCCCACCCAGTAGGCGATGACCCCGCCGTGGGCGAAGGCGACCGCGCGTTCGTGGCCGGCGGCTTCGATGTCCCGCACCGCGGCGTCGACGCGCGCCAGCACCGTTCGCCCGGTCACGGCCTCATCCCCGCCCATCGGCAGGTCACGTTCGCCGCCGATCCAGCGGAAGATCGTGCCCGTGTAGCCCTCGTAAACCTCGGGGGTGTCCCCTCCCTCATACCAGCCGGCGCCGATCTCACGCAGACCCTCGTGGATGTGGATGTCGAGGCCGAGGCGGGTGGCCAGCGGCGTCGCCGTCTGTTGCGTGCGGGTAAGGTTCGAGGCCCAAATGCCGCCCGGTTCGAGTGCTGCGAGAGCGGGGACGACGTCGTTGGCCTGCGTCCAGCCCTCCTCCGTGAGCACAGCGCCCGGCACCACCGTGTCGATCGTGTGCTTGGCGTTCATGTAGGTCTGCCCGTGACGGACAAGAATGAGTTCCAAAGTTACTCCTCGTAGACGATGCGTTCGGCGACCGCGCGTGCCCGACGCGCGGCGCGCAGGTAATCTTCCTCGATCGCGTGGCGCCGCCCGTCGTCACGCCCCAGGAGGGCGGCGACGAGGCCGAGTTCGCGTGAGCCGTGCGGGAGAAGGTCGAGCTTCGCCCCGCGCGTTCGCCCGGAGGCGAGGACGTTCGCGTCGCGCAGGGCGGAGGCAAACGACCACGCCACTTCGAGCCTATCAGCGTCGTCGGGGCTGATCAGGCCCCTTTCGCTAGCCGCGCCAAGGGCGTCAAGGGTGGAGGTGGTGCGCAGCGCCGCAATGTGACCCGCGTGGCGCAGCTGCAGGATCTGAGCGGCCCACTCCACGTCAGCGAGTCCGCCGGGGCCGAGCTTAAGGTGACGGGTCTTATCCACCCCCCGCGGAATGCGCTCGGATTCCACACGCGCCTTTATGCGGCGAATCTCGCGCAGGTCGGCCTCGGTTATGCCCGTCGAGGGGTAGCGCAACGGGTCAATGAGCGTGATAAAACGCGCCCCGACGTCGTCGCCCGCCACGAACCGCGCCCGCAGCAAGGCTTGGCGTTCCCAGGTTTGCACCCACTGATCGTAGTAGGCGCGATAGGAGGCCAACGAGCGGGCGAGCGGGCCGTTTTTGCCCTCGGGGCGCAGGTCGGCGTCCGCGGGAAAGGCGGGTTCCGGCGCGGGTGCGGACAGAAGCGCTATGACGTGGCGGGCCACATCGTTGGCCGCGGCACTCGCCTCCTGCTCGGTGAGGTCGGCACCGTGGTCGAAGACGAACATCAGGTCCGCGTCGGAGATGTAGCCCAGCTCCCCACCGCCGAACCGGCCCATGGCGATGACGGCGAACTGCAACGACGCAGGTGCGTCCGCCGCCCGTCGCGCGCCGCGTAGCGCGGCTTCGACAGCAACCTGGCCCGCAGCTGTGATCGCCTGGCGCGAGTTTCCCCCCATCTGGAGGGTGTCGGCCATCGCCGTGCGCAGAAGCTCTCGACGCCGTAGCGCCCGGCCGGCGATCGCGATCTCGCGCGGGTCGGTGCGCCGGGCAAGCAGAGCGTCAAGCTGGGAGGTAAGCTCGGCAGGCCCGAGCGCGGTGAGCTCGTCCGAATCAAGCCAAGCAATCGCCTCGGCCTGCGAAGGAAGCTCATTGGCGACGTAGCGCGAGGTCGACAGCAGGCGCGCCAACCGCTCACCGACCAGCCTGGAATCGCGCAGCAGACGCATGTACCACGACGTCGTCCCCAGCTTCTCCGACACGTCACGGAAGGCAGCCAGGCCGCGGTCGGGTTCCGGACCCTCGGCGAACCACTCGAGCATGACGGGCATGATGTGCCGGGCAATCGCGGCCGTACGGTTGTAGCCGGAAGTGAGGGCGAGGGCATTGGCATAGGCCGAGCGCGGATCGCCGTAGCCGATGGCTGCGAGCCTCGCCTGGGCGGCCTCCGGCTCGAGCGCGGCGTTGTCGGCGGAAAGTTTGGCGGTGGCGGGCAACATGGGCCGGTAGTAGATCTCCAGGTGCAGGGCACGCACCTCTTTTCGCACCCGCGCCCACGACTCGGCCAGCTCCTCGGCGGTGTCCAGTCCGGGGATGCGCAGGGAGCGCGCGATCCGGCGCAGGTCGGCATCGGCAGTGGGCAGCACGTGGGAGCGGTGGATCCGGTAAAGCTGGACCCGATGTTCGAGCGCACGCAGGAAGCGGTAGTCGGCGTCCATGGTGGCGGCGGCCGTGCGACCGATGTAGCCGGCGTCGCGTAGCGCAGCCAGGGCCTCGAGGGTGGAGCGCTGGTGGACGCTGGTGTCGGTGCGGCCGTGGACGAGCTGGAGGAGTTGGACCGTAAACTCGATGTCACGCAGGCCTCCACGCCCAAGCTTGATCTGCCTCTCGGCCTCCCTCACCGGCACGAGGCTTTCGACGCGCCGACGCATCGCGCGCGTTTCCTCCACAAAGCCATCCCGCCCCGCCGCGTTCCATACCAGCGGGGCGAGCGCCGCCACGTACCTCTCCCCCAGCGAACGGTCCCCCGCCACTGGCCGCGCCTTGAGCAATGCCTGAAACTCCCAGTTATCCGCCCACTTCTCGTAGTAGGCCACGTGGGACTCGAGGGTGCGCACGAGCGGACCTGCCTTGCCCTCCGGGCGCAGCGCCGTGTCGATCTGGAGGATCGCGGGCGTGCGGCCCGGCGAACCGACGGCGTGGGAGATGTACTCTGCCAGCTTGGTGGCAACCGGCAGGGCGGCCTCGTCATCTCCGGAGCGGGAGGAGGCCACGTAGATGAGGTCGACGTCGGAGATGTAGTTAACCTCCCGCCCGCCCGTCTTGCCCATGGCGATGACGGCCAGGTTGACGTCGTCCGCGTCGGCCCCATAAACCGCCCGGCCGACCGCCAGCGCGGCCTCCAGCGCCCCGCCGACCACGTCCGACAGCGCACGTGCCACCTCCTCGACATGATCCGGTGCCGGGCCCGCCGTGAGATCGAGGGCCGCGATCTGGGTGAGGCGGTACCAGTAGTGCAAGCGCAGCGCCTCGATCGCACCGGCCTCCCCAAGCCCCGATAGGTCCGCCCGCGGGAGCGAACCTGGCTCGCGGGCGCGGGCATGCACCGCCGCGAGCGCAGCGGCGCGCTCCCCCTCCGGGGTGGTGTCGAGCCCGGCCTCGGCGATCTTCGCCTCGGAGAGGATGTGAACGTTGGCGGGACGGGAGATGAGGTGCTCGCTGAGGGTGGTCGACATGCCAAGGATGGCGAACAGGCGCGCGGGCGCCGTCGTGCACGCCTCCGCGAGAAGACGGCGGGCCTCGGGTCCCGCAGCCGTAGCGGCCTCCGTCAGGCGCAGGAAGCCAAGGAGGGCCTGGTTCGGGTCGGCTGTGTCAGCCGCATGGGAAAGCAACCAGTCGATATCCGTGCCCGCGAGCGCCGGGCTCTGGGCGAAACGCACGGCGCGGTCGGGCGGGGAGAAGCCCGCCCGACGAAGCCTGCCCGTCTCCCACATCAGTTTGACGTCATGAAGGCACGCCGTTCGAAGGGCGTGACCTGGTGGCGGTAGGCTTCCCACTCGTGGCGCTTGTTGCGTAGGAAGTAGGCGAAGGCGTCCTCGCCGAGAGTGTCGGCCACAAGTTCGGACTGGCGCATCTCTTTCAACGCATCGGACAACGACGCCGGCAACGCGCGTAGCCCGATGGCACGGCACTCAAGGTCGGTCAATTCTGAGACGTCGACGTCGAGGTCCTCGGGAAGGTCGTAGCCTTCCTCGATGCCGGCGAGCCCGGCGTTGAGGATGACGGCGAAGGCGAGGTAGGGGTTGGCGGCCGAGTCGAGGGCGCGGTATTCGACGCGGGCGGATTCCGGGTCACCCTGGATGAGGGCCGGAATGCGCACCAGCGACGTGTGGGAGTTGCCCCAGGATACGTAATTGGGCGCCTCGTATCCGGCCCACAGGCGCTTATAGGAGTTCACGTGCTGGTTGGTGATCGCGGTAATCTGCGGCGCGTGGTGCAGCAGGCCCGCCACGAACTTGCGCCCGGTGGCCGACAGGTGGAAGGAGGCCAGCGGGTCGTAGAAGGCGTTCTTGTTGCCCTCGAAGAGGGAGAAGTGCGTGTGCATGGCCGAACCGGCGGCGTCGATGATCGGCTTGGGCATGAAGGAGGCCATCACCCCCTGCGAGATCGCCACTTGCTCGACCACAACGCGTAGCGTCATGATCTGGTCTGCCATCGTCAGTGCATCACTGCGCCGCAGGTCGATCTCGTTTTGGCCCGGCCCGATCTCATGGTGGGAGAACTCCACCGTGATCCCCATGTCCTCGAGCCTCTTGACCGCCCGCGAGCGGAAGGATTGGGCGATCGAACGCGTGACGTGATCGAAGTAGGAGCCGTTGTCGATGGGGATGGGCACCGCGTGCTCGTCCGTCGTCGGGTGGAATAGGTAGAACTCGCACTCGGGCTGGGCGTAGAAAGAAAAGCCCATGCTGGCGGCGCGGTCGAGGGCGCGTTCGAGGACCGCGCGCGGGTCGGAGCGTGCCGGCTCGCCGTCGGGGGTGTAGATCGAGCAGAACATGCGCGCAGAGGGCGAACCATCCTCACCCCAGGACAGGAGCTGGAAAGTGGAGGGGTCCGGGCGCATCACCATGTCCGATTCGTGGCCGCGGGTCAGTCCTTCAACCGCGGAGCCGTCGAAGGAGATGCCACCCTCAAACGCGGCCTCCAGCTCAGCAGGTGCGATTGCCACGGACTTGAGCGTGCCCGTGATGTCGGTAAACCACAGGCGGATGAAGCGCACGTCGTGGTCATCGACCTCGCGCAGGACATATTCCGATTGAGGATTCACCAGTTCTCCTTCCACTCGCGCTCAGCGGCGTCGTAGTCGTCGTCGACGTCGGGGACGTCCGCGAGCGCATTACGCGCCTCGGATACCAAGAACGCATTCTCCGCTTCGAGCCGCGTGGCGTACGGCCCCATCCGTTCCGCCGCGGGAAACGCCGGCGAGTCCGACTCGACCACCTCGCCGGTTACCACGCTAAACCAAAACGCCATGAGTGCTCCATCCCCCTTGGGCGGGGTTTGAGCCCGCCCCACATAGGACTAAGCTTAATATTATGCAAGCAGATCGCGCTCCCCTAGGTCACCTCACACCCGGCACAATTTCGCCCATGCGACACGTGCCCGAGTACATCGAGAGGCCCGAATACATGTTCCACGACGGCCCGGAGATCGTCACCGCGCCCGAGGTCAAGTCGGCGCAGACCATTGAGAAGATCCGTGCCGCCGGCACGATCGCGGCTGACGCCCTCTACCTCGCCGGCGCCGCCATCAAACCCGGCGTCACCACCGACGAACTCGACGCCATCGCCCACGACTACATCGTTTCCCAGGGCGCCTACCCATCCTGTCTCGGCTACATGGGTTATCCCAAGTCCATCTGTACCTCCATCAACGAGGTCATCTGCCACGGAATCCCCGACTCTCGCCCCCTCGAGGAGGGGGACATCATTAACCTCGACGTCACCGCCTACAAGGATGGCGTCCACGGGGATACCAACGCCATGTTCTACGTGGGTGAGGTCGACGAGGAATCGCGGCTCCTGTGCGAGCGGACCTACACCTCCATGATGCGCGGCATCAAGGCCGTCAAGCCAGGACGCGAGATCAACGTCATCGGCCGTGTCATCGAATCCTACGCCAAGCGCTTCGACTACGGCGTGGTGGAGGACTTCACCGGGCACGGTGTCGGGGAGGCCTTCCACTCTGGCCTCATCGTTCCGCACTATGACGCCGCTCCGCTCCACAACGAGGTGATCGAGCCGGGCATGGTCTTCACCATCGAGCCGATGCTCACTCTCGGGCAGATCGACTGGTTCCAGTGGGACGACGACTGGACAGTCCTGACCAAGGATCGCGGGCGCAGCGCCCAGTTCGAGCACACGATCGTGGTCACCGAGACCGGCGCTGAGATCCTCACCCTGCCCTCCATGGGGCAGACCACCCCGGCGATTCCCGCCTAACACACCCACCGGTGTGGTTCATCACCGCGGATGAGCCACACCTCCCATATCCGGCGCGACGCGCCGCAGATACCTCGGAGGACAACGATGAAGAAGAAGTTTCGCAAGGTCGCCATCGGAGTCGACGTCGGCGGATCGGGCATCAAGGGCGCACCGGTCAACCTCAAGACCGGCCAGTTCGTCGACAAGCGCGTTCGCATGCCCACCCCTCCCGACGCTGACCCGGCCGAGATCGCACAGATCATCGGCAAGATCGTCGCCACATTTGACCTGCCGCGCGAGGTTCCCGTTGGTATATCTTTCCCAGCGCCGATCGTACGCGGGCAGATCCCCTTTATCGCCAACCTTTCCCAGATGTGGGAGGGCACCTTCCCCGCCCGCCTCATCGCGGAGAACATCCAGCGTCCGGTGGCCGTGATGAACGACGCCGACGCCGCCGGTTACGCCGAGGTCTACTATGGCGCCGCCCGCGGCAACCAGGGTACCGTCCTGATGCTCACCCTCGGCACCGGCATCGGTTCGGCGCTCGTGTCCCAGGGCACGCTCGTGGCCAATACCGAGTTTGGCCACGTCCTCCTGCCTAACGGGATGGAGGCCGAGCACTTCGCCTCGTCCGCCGTCTACGAACGCGAGGGACTCAGCTTTGAGGAGTGGGGCGCGCGCCTCCAGATGGTCTTCAGCCACTATGAGATGCTTCTATCCCCCGACCTGTTTATTATCGGCGGGGGCATCTCCAAGAAGCACGCCAAGTTCCTCCACCACATCACGACGAAGGCGCCCATCGTGCCCGCCGACCTGCTGAACACGGCCGGCATCGTCGGCGCGGCGCTTTTCGCCAAGCAAACCCTCGGCGAGGACTGACGCGTTCAGTTCCACGCCAGGTTACGACGTCGTGAGGTAGCCGCGCATCGTGAGGTAGCTAGGCATAAACGTGTGGCCCGCGCAGGCGGGCCACACGTGCAGTCAGCCTATACGCCGGGTTCTGTGCCAAAAGGCGGCGGCCATCTATCTAGGCCCATCGTTGCCGGTGGGCTCAAGCAACCAACCCGCGCGCGAGCGGGATCTCATAGCGCGCTGCTCGGTCTTGCTCCCGGTGGGGTTTACCCTGCCATCCCAGTCGCCTGGAACGCGGTGAGCTCTTACCTCACCCTTTCACCCTTACCGTCCCGTGGCGGGGCGGCGGTTTACTTTCTGTGGCACTTTCCTGCGGATCGCTCCGAGTGGACGTTATCCACCACCGTTTCCCTGTGGAGCCCGGACGTTCCTCGGGGGCATACGCCCACGCGACCGCCCGGCCAACTGCGCTTTCAATTGTACAGCCGGGCAGGTTATACATGAAACATGATCATTGCTCTGCCGCCGTCCGCCGGGAAGACGACGCCCGTCTCCGGCCCCTGTCTCGACCTCGCCTCGCTCATCGCGCCCGAGCTCAACCCCGTACGCGAAAGGGTGATCGACGCGTTACAGCGGGTATCGGCGTCGCCCAAAGCCCTGAGCGTGCTGAAAGTTGGCCCATCCCTCGAGCCGCAGATCCGGGATCAGATCGACTTCTATGGGCGCCCGTGCGCGCCAGCGTGGCAGGTCTACACCGGCGTGCTCTACGCGGCGGCGGGTTTCGATACCCTCACCGACGCCGAGCGGCGGCGTTGCAAGCAGACCGTGCGCATTTTCTCCGGCGCGTTCGGGGTGCTCAGCCCCGAGGATCTTATCCCCGCCTACCGACTCTCCATGAATACAAAACTTCCCGACCTTGACGTGCAGGCGCTGTGGAAGACGACGCTCCGCGAGAAGACGGACGTGCTGGCGAAGGACGACCTGGTAGTCGATGCCCGCTCGGGCGAGTACATGGTGTGGTCGCCGGCGACCAATCACGTCGCCGTCGGAGCCGTGCGTGTGAAGGCGGGCAAACGCTCCGTCGTCTCGCACTGGGCCAAGCACTACCGCGGCCTACTCACCGGCTACCTCATCCGCGAGCCCAACCCGCCGCGCACACCCGAGGAACTCGCCGAGTTCGCCCGCCTGCTCGTCGAGGACGGGCACGTCTCCGGCGTCGAGCTCACCCCCGCCGGGCGAGGTCCGGCCAAGCTCACCCTCGTCGACGAGGAGTAGACCCGTCGCACGCGACTATGCGCGTAACCTAGCGGTTAGACGTCGCGTAGCCGGGCGCGCCCTGAGCGGCTAGCGGCAACCCCCGGGTGGCACCACGGACGGGCTACGGTCACGCGTGCGGCTAGGCCTCTCGCCCGATTAGGCGTCAAGTAGCACGACGATGCACTGGTAGTCCTCGGAGATGTGGATCTCCTCGGGGTCGGCGTTCTTGATCTGATTGGCTTCAATCGGGGAAATCTGCACCCCGGCCGACGTCTCGCCGTTGCGGTGCAGGGCGATCACCGTCAGGCCTCCGCTGCGTTGGGCGCGCTCGTAAGCTGCTTTGAGCTCGTCGGCCAGCGGCTCGTAGAGCGCCTCGCGCTGCCGGCGCACGTCCGCCGCATCCCGCTCGATTGCCTCGATTGCCTCCTCCAGCTCGGCCCGCCCCGTAACGATCTTCTCGTTGAGCACGGCCTGCTGCGCTTCGATGTTGGCGATCTCCGTTTCGGCCACCTCCACTCGTTCGAGCAGATGGTATTCTGCGTCACTCGCCTCCTCGAGGGCCTCCTTGTTGGCATCGATCTCACTCAGGAGCGTCAGCAGCTGTCGCGAATCCATGCCCGTACCGGCATTCAGACGCGCCTGCTTATCCTTGACGATGTCGGCAAGTTTGCTCGTACGTTGTCCGGCCTCCTCGAGCTCGGCCTGGGTTGCGCGGAGTGTTTCCTTCGCCTCCATGAGTTCCCTCGCCTTAGCCGCCACGAGGTTCATCTGCGCGCCGACCTCGGCACGTAGCGGGTGGCGCTCTGCCTCCGTCTTGAGGGAGGCGAGCTGAGCGTCCAACTCGGCAACCTCGAGCAGGCGGAGCTGGTCGGAGCGGGGTGCGTGTGCCATCAGAGCCTCTCAATCCAGGGGTCGGTGATAATAGTTGAAATGTAGGTCTCAACGCCGAGTGTGGCAACGGCGTCGCGCATCTTCGGCAAAACCGGCCACTCGGAGGCGAAATGCGTGGTGCCGATCAGGGCGCAACCGCCCGCCCACAGATGGTCGGTCGCCGGATGGTGGCGAAGGTCGGCGGTGATGTAGACGTCTGCTCCCGCGCGATTGGCCGCCATGAGGAAGGAATCCCCCGAGCCCGGGGAAACCGCCACCGTCGTGACGATTCGATCCGGGTCTCCCCCGATCGTGATACCGGCCGGCGTGTCGGGGATGAGGGCCTTGAGCCGTAGGGCGAGTTCACGCACGCTCATCGTCAACTCAAGTTCACCCACCCGGCCCAGCCCCAGCTCGGGGTGCTCGGGGTTCGCCTCGATGGGACGAGTGTTGCGTAGCCCAAGGAGCTGAGCCAGCGCCACGGCCGAGCCGCTCGCGGCCGAGTCGGCATTCGTATGTGCGGCAAAAAGGGCCACACCGTTGCGGATGAGTCTGTGTACCCAGGCCCCCTTGGCGCTATCCGCCGCCACCGACGACGTTCCGCGCAGGTACAGCGGGTGGTGAGTAATAAGCATCTGGGCGCCGCGCTCGATCGCCTCGTCAACCACCGCACCACACGGGTCTACCGCGAAGCCGATCCGCCGCACTTCATCAGCCGGGTCCCCCACGACGAGGCCCACACGGTCCCAATCCTCAGCGAGGGTAGGCGGAAAATGCTTGTTCATCACAGAAACGACGTCCATCACAGTGCTCATGAGTTCAACCCTACCGGAGCAGGGTTTAGGGTGGAGGCGTGAATGTGATTCTCGTGGGACTCGGCGGCGCAATCGGCGCGGCCTTGCGTTTCCTCCTGTCCAACGACGCCGGTTATCCCGTCCTCATCATCTTCGCTATCAACGTCGCCGGTGCGTTCGCGCTCGGGGTCGCCTCGGCCCTGACGAGCGGGCACGTTCGGCGTTTCCTTGGCACGGGGATGCTCGGCGGGTTCACCACCTACAGCGCGCTGGCCGTCGATACCGTCGAGCTCCTGCAGGACAACGTTGCGTGGGGACTGTCCTATGCCGTGGGATCCGTCGTGCTCGGAGTCGGCGCCGCCTGGCTCGGGCTTAAGGTGGGGCCGCTCGCTGCTCGCCGGCGATCCCCCGCCGGCCAAGGATCGCCCGCTAAGCGACCAGCTGTTGCGAGCCAACCAGCTGAAGGGCGCTGGCCAGCTGAGGGACGCCATTCTTCGCGGGAAGGTGAGTCATGATTGTCTTTGCTGTCGCTCTCGGTGCTGGGGTGGGCGCTGGAATCCGCTATCTCACCGATGAGGCGTTGCCCCAACCGTGGGGAACCGTGACGGTCAACTTTGTCGGATCCTTCCTGTTGGGATTATTCGCGGCGTTCTTCGTCCGAGAGGGGATCCCCGCCGGCTCTTCTGCCACCTTGTACGCGATGCTCGGTGCCGGCTTCTGCGGTGGCCTCACCACGTTCTCTACCGCTTCCATCAACTCCCTGCAGGTCACCGACGAGCACGGTGTCCCCAAGGCCGGCGTCTTCGTGTTTGGGATGCTGGTTGGGTCGGTGGCACTCGCAGCGCTCGGCATGCTCGCCGGCTCTGTGATCTAAGACTGTCGATGTGGGCCAGGGCTACGCAGCCGCATGGTGGGCAGGGCCCATCCCGTGGGCCCTACCCGCCGGTCCGCTAACTAATAGCAACCATCGCAGACCACCCATGGCCAACCTGGCGAGCCCAACCCCACCAGCCATTGGCCTGGTTCTTGTAGGCAAACATCTTCCCATCCTCGCGGATACCGATCAGATCAAGGCGCCCATCACCATCGACATCACCGGGGATGGTGGCCTGGACGAAGGAATCCCAGCCATGACCAATCCGGCCCACACCATAGACCCCACCATCAGCACTACCCGCATAGGCATACATCACCCCATCGGCACTGATCGCCACCAGGTCACTGTAAGAGCTGCCCACGAACTGGCCCGGGGCCAAAATCGTGGTCATGTTCGACCAGCCGTGACCAATCTTCTTCCCCCCAAACAGGCCACCATCACCGACCTGGTAACGGTACAAGTCACCACTAGCCACCTCACGGGCCACCACATACTCCGCGCTCGAGGCACCAAGCTTGCCGGCATAGACAATATTGTCCATACCATTCCAGCCATGGCCCGCCTGAACACCCTTAGTCAAGAACCCATCACCTTGCGAGTAGTAGTAGAACAGCTTGCCATCCGCCTGCTGAACCAGCACATCCGAACGGCCATCACCATTGACATCACCCATCACCGCAAGATCAACAACCTGGCTTAGAGCACACATCACGATGCCCTTATGGTAGAACCCACCCGTGCCATCGTTGACGTAGAAATGGATAGCCCCAGACTCATCCACCGACCACAAGTCAGCAAAACGATCACCCGTAGCATCACCCAACACGCCACTCCCGCGCGCCGGCGACACCGGACGATCCATCACCTGACACTGCCCCGGCTCAGGCTCCGGCTCAGCCTGCCCCTGTACAAGGACCACCGCCGAGCGCGCAGGAACCGTCACCGTTCCGGTCTCCGAATCCCACGTCGTCTCTTTGAGGACAGGATCGTCGTCCTGGCCGTCGGTGAGCACGGGTGAGAGGGAGAGCTCGAGCCCCTTCATCTCGTCGATGTCCTGGCTCAATGCCTCAGGACTGGCGTTGATGGCCACAAGCAGACCGTCCGAGTTCGGGTCGACATCCTCGCCGACCGTGTCATCGACACGCATGAGGATAAGGCCGGCCTGCTGGTCCTTGCCCGAGCCTGGGAAGGTCACCTTCTCCTTGATGAGCTGGGCGTTGCCCAGCGTCAACAACGGGTGGGCCTGGCGCAAACGTAGTAGCTCGAGCGCCTGCGCATGGGCCTTGGCAAGATCATCCGCGGAGGCAACATTCGCCGGATTGTCTAGGAATGGTTTCATCGCATTCCACTGAGCCTCGTTGTCCCGAGCCGGCGGGAGTCCCACACCGAAGTTGTGCGTCTTTCCGGTCCAGTCGATCGCGTTGAAGTAATCGCCCGAGTTGTAGGAGTTACGATCCATCGATTTCGAACGAAGCAGGTCCGTGCCTGCGTGCCAGAATGACGGAGACTGTCCGAGCGTGACCGTGGCAAGTGAGACCGTGTTCATTCGCACTCGAGTGTCCATGGTCGAATCGGCCGGCAACTTCCACATGTTCGTGTCGAAAAGCGTCTCGTTGTCGTGGGCGTCGACGTAGTTGATGTTCTCCTCCGGCGAGGCTGCATAGCCCGCCTTCTGACCGTTGTAGTCGAGCTGATCGCCGCGCTGCCTCTGTCCCGAGCTTGTCACGAAGGTGAAATCCTTCAGGTTGCCTGCCATCCCAAGCCTGATGAGGTCTTGGTTATGGCGCAGGCTCGCCAGCTGATCGGTGCTAGCCGAGTTCAGCGCGTTCGGATCGGTGTATTGGCCATTTCCGAAGCCTTGGCCCTGTGACTTATTGGAATCGAAGGCACTCCCACCGTGTACGGCGTCGCGGAGACGATCGTTAAACGATCCAATCCCGGTTCCGTCCAGTTGCCCTTGCGTGGCCTGGTAGAAGCGTTTGTTGTTTTGCACGTCGTCGCCGAAGTTCCACCCTTCGCCGTAGATGTAGACGTTCTTCCCGTCGACGCCATCCTTCTCCACCGTCAGCTTGGCAAGCTCGGCTTGGATGGCCTCCATGTTGGCTCGCGAGTGGTGCCCCATGAGATCGAAGCGGAAAGCGTCGATACCGTAGTCGCGCGCAAGCGTGAGAACCGAATCAATCATGAGCTGCTCCGCCATGGCGTTCTCAGTGGCGACGTTCTCACAGCACGTGGAGTGCGCAACCTTCCCCGTCGCGTCCAGACGGTGGTAGTAACCCGGCACTACCTTGTCCAACACTGACTTCTGAGCCTGACCGGACTGAGCGGTGTGGTTGAAGACTTGGTCAAGAATCACCTGGTAGCCCATCGAATGCAGTGCCCCGACCATCTGACGATAGGCCACCGTACGGTTCGCACCCGACTGATGATCCTTCGCCGCGTAGGAGCCTTCCGGGGTCATGTAGTGGTAGGGGTCGTAGCCCCAGTTGAACCCGTCCTCATCAGCCACGGCCATGACAGCCGCCTGTTGTTCGGGCGACGCCGCTGCAGCTGATGGCACCGACGCCACCTTCTGGTCGGCACGTTTCTCAGGAATCGTTGCGATGTCGAAGGTGGGCAGGATGTGAATCATGTTCATGCCCGCGTCCGCTAACTCGCGCAGGTGCTTGACGCCCGCGGTGTCCTCAAGCGCGAAGGCCTCATAGGTGCCGCGTAGCTCCTCGGGAACGGTGGCGTCCCCAATCGAGAAGTCACGCACGTGCAACTCGTAGATGCTCCGCGCCGAATCGTTCGTAATAGTTGGGGCCTTGCTCTCCTTCCAGATCGGCGGCATGTAGTGCGGATCCGTCAAATCAACGAGGACCGAGTGCGTCGAGTTCACGGTCAGGCCGACCGAGTACGGGTCGGTCACCACGTTGTGTTCAATCGCGTTGGTTGATGGGACGAAGACCTCCACGTCATACCGGTAGGCGTGGTTCTGCCAGCTCGCCTCCCCCGTGATTGTCCAGGTGCCGTCGGCCTGCCGCGCCATCGGCAACGACGTCGGCTCGCCTGTGGCGTCCGCGTCAAAGAGTTGTAGCGAGACGGACTTTGCCGTGGGCGCCCAAAGCTTGAGGGTAGGAACGCCGTCGTTGAAATGAACACCAAGCCCGCCGGCCTTGCGGGCAGAGGCGGCATAGAGATCATCGAGCACACCCGAAATCTGTAGCCCCGTGAACGCCACGGGCGTCCCGCTCGCGTCCTTAGCGAGGATCGCGAGGTTGCCGCGCAGAGCGTCTTCCACGACGGCGCGCTCCATATCGACCGTCAGCTTTTCGTACCCGCGCAAGTGGCCGCGATTGACAAGCTGTTCGGATGACAGTCCCGAGCTGGAGTGCGTCATGTCAGCAAGCTTGACGGCATCCTCGCCGACGACCGTGCCACCGGAGATCCTCAGATCGCCCGTACCGCCCCACAGTTCGAACGTGAGGTCGCTGCGAGAATTGGTGAGCGTGGCGGGCCAGGCGAAGGTCGCCTGATCGACCCAGTAGGCGGCACGTTCGCCCTGCCCCGCAACCGGGAGGTCGTCCTCCGAGATCGCCAAGACGTGATCGGAGATGGTGTAAGTAAAGGTCACGAGCTTGTTCCCCCCAACGTCGAAAGAATAGTTGTCCCCACTATTGAAAGTGCCTCCGGGCCCGTAGTTTTCCTCCCAGGTCCGCCCATGGGCGACCTTGACCTCGTAGTGGCCCTTCGCGAGCTTTGAGGTAGAGAAGGTGTAAGTTCCATCCCCGTTCGGGAACATGAGCGTGGAAAGGCACGCAGGGTTCCAGTCCGCGCCAAAACCGTCGGATGCCTGGCAACCGAGTGTCGAGTTGAAGCTACCCGGGAGCGTAATGATCGGGTCGCTCGCGGTGTTGAAGAACCTGTGCGTGGCCGGGTTGTAGAAGAAGGTGACATCCCTGTCCTCATCGAGGGTGTAGTTGACGTTTTCGCCGTTAGGCGCACCCCCGGCGCCGTAGTTCACGTCCCACGATCCGCCAAGTGCCACTTTGTAGGAGTAGGAGCCCTTGGGGAGCTTCCACGTACCCGTGTATAGGCCGGACGCCTCGTCAAGAGTGAGCCGCGTATCCACGCATGCCGGGTCCCAGTTCTGTGAACATCCCATGGCCTGTTGGTGCGTGCCAGGGACGACGACGTCGTTCGCCTCGATACCTGACGGTGCGGGCGCGACAGAGCCGAGATCTGTACCGGCGACGAGAAGGCCAGATCCGGCAACCTTGTTGCCATGCGCATCGACTGAGACAGCACGCACCTCGACTAGGGTTCCCGCCGGCAGCTTAAGGTCAGCGAAGACGCGCGGCTGGTCTCCCTCCGCCACGCCGAGCGGCACATACTCCTCGGTGCCGACCGGCCGATAAGAGAAGGAGGTCTCCGCCCAGCGATCATCAGCCACGTCCGCGAGGACGGGCGTGAGTCCGTTCTCCGGCGCCCCGGAGGAGACACTGATCGCCTGCTCGGCCCCCGCTGCGGCAACCTGGCGGTCCGCCTTAAACACCACAGCGGACAACGCAGGCACCTTAACACTCACGGTGTCAGAGGCGGTCACCGAGTCCTGCGTCCCATACAGCGGCGAGTACGTCGCGCCAGGGGTGAGCGTGGCGAAGGTGGCGGCCTTCTCGGAATCCGAATTGTTGATCGCGATCAGGTATTCGACCTTCTCAGCCCGATCCACGCGAGCGAAGGCGAAGACGCCTTGACCGTCGTCGTAGTGGAGGGTGGTCTGCGATCCGGTGGCCAGCGCCTTATGAGCGGCGCGCAGCTTTGCGAGCGCGGCGATATGCGTGCTCATCTCCGTCTCGCCGAAGCGATCCGCGGAACCCGCTCTCGATCCATCGAGCAACGTGTAGTTTTGGTAATCGGCGGTCTGAGTAGCGAACATGGACTCGCGCGCACCCTTGTCCGCGCCGTCACCGACGAGGCCCTGCTCATCGCCGTAGTAGAGCACCGGCTGGCCGCGCGTGAGGTACATGAGCGTGTGAGCGAGCTTTGTGCGCCCCATGGGATCGGAACTGTCGCGCAGAAGCCACCCGATGCGACCCTTGTCATGGTTACCGAGGAAGGTCGGCAACGCGGCCGCCGACGAATGCGGGGTCGTGTAGTAGGAATCCGCCGCGAACGAGGACGCGAGCGCCTTGGCCGAGCCGCCGCCCGCATAGCCCTCCGCCCAGGACTGGAACGCGAAGTCGAGGACCGCATTCATGCGGGTATCGCGCAGGTATGGGGCGAGCAGGGTAGTTTGGGCGTCATAGACTTCGCCAAACATGAAGAAATCGGACTTGCCCTTATCCGCCGCGTAGTCGCGGATGACGTCGGCGAATTCCTTCCAGAACTCGAAATTGACGTGCTTGACGGTGTCGATGCGGTAGCCGTCCACGCCAAAGTCCACCCACGCCTTGTAGATGTCGATCATCCCCTCGCGCACGGCCTTGTTTTCAGTCATGAGGTCGTCAAGATCGCCGAAGTCCATGTAGGTGGCGGGCTCTCCCGCCGGCCAGGACGAATCGTGCCCACGGTTGTGGTAGAGGGTCGGGTTGTTGAGCCACAGCGGGTACTTCGCGCCCTCCATCCCATCAGGGATGAGCGGTGCGTAGGGGAACGACGTGTCGTCCGCGTTCATGGACGGGAAGGAATCGGCCGTTGCGTAATCAGCGGGGTCGAACGGCGTGCCGGTAGAGTCCTTGTAGGGATTGTCCGCCTTATAGATGTATGGCGGGTTCGTTCCCTCGTGGCCCTTGTAGTAGATGACGTCCGCGGTGTGATTGGCGATGATGTCGAAGTAAACCTTCATGTCCATTGCGTGAGCCGCGTCGATGAGTTCCTTCAGCTCCTGGTTCGTTCCAAAGTGCGGGTCGATCTGGGTGAAGTCGGTGACCCAGTAGCCGTGGTAGCCGGCGGAGGCATCCCCGCCTGTGCCCTGCACGGGGCGGTTGACGAACGACGGGGTCAGCCAAATTGCATTCTGCCCCAGGGCCTTGATGTAACCTAGCTTGTCGCGCAGGCCCTTGAGGTCGCCGCCGTGGAAGAATCCCCGGTCTGTCGGATCGAAGCCGGTCTCCATCCTGTCGGTCTTCGTGCAGTCGACCGGCAGGGACCCTCCTTCCTCAGCGTGCCCGGTGGCGATGCACGTGTCATTGTCCGGATTGCCATTGCTAAAGCGGTCGGTGAGCACGAAGTACATGTTGCGGTCGGCCGCCGGATCCCGGTAGGGCTCGGCGATCAGCGCATCGTCGGACGCGGCGTAACCACCGGGCAGCCCGGCGTCGCTGACGAAAACCTTCTTGTTGACGTCGTCAAAGGAGAAGGTCAGGGTTCGCGGTTTGTCCAACACCAGCGGATAGTTGCCGTCCTTGAAGCCCTCCATCCCGAAGGCGCCGTCCCAGGAGTTGTTGACGGTGACCTTGAAGGCATGTTCGCCAGCAGGAATGGTGAGATCGGCCGTCCAGATCCGGTCCCCGTCAGCGTCGTTAAGCGAGCTGGCACCGCAGGCCTCATCCCAGTTCTTCTGGCAGCCCAGAGCCTCCTGGAACGTACCGGCAACTGTCACGCTCGACGTCGCCGCCATCGCGGGGGCGGCAAGGCCGACGAATACCGGCAACCCCACCACCATCGCGAGGAATAGACCGAGAGCGCGAACAAAGCTCGAATCCCGTGTGCGTTTCACCTGCAGACTTCCTTGTCTCTTCATACACTTCTACGTGCGCGAACAGTTGGAAATAACTGTAAAGGTTAGCTCCGACAAAAAAGCCAGGCAATTGCAAGATGCAAGCAAGAAACTGCAAACAACTGCAACGCAACGCTGCGACCAGCGAAAACGCTCTCCCGCCGCGTGCAAGGAGAGCGCTTCTTGTAAAAGTGGACCCTACCGGGCTCGAACCGATGACACACGCGGTGTAAACGCGTTGCTCTACCAACTGAGCTAAGGGTCCGCTCGCTAGTGTAACCGGCCGAAGCCCCATTCGGAAATCCCCTATCGGGGGCGACTGTGGCTGACCACCTGGAACGCATTCCAGCCAGAATCAAGATGGAACGTCGTCGTCACCGACAGGCCGGCCGTGCCCGCGGCGTCGTTGACGTCCTCCATCGGAACACTCAGATCGGCATTCTGGTCAGGCACAAAAAGCCAAATGGGCGCCGTGTCCTCCGTGAGCCCGCCGGTGCAATCCACGAAAAGATCAGTCAGGTCGTCGACGTCGCCGTCGTCGGCTCGCCACCACAGGATCACGCCGTCAGCGCCCCCGCGGTAGCCCTCATCTTCAAGCTGTTCACCCGTGAGGCGTTCGATGGTGTCGCGTAGGGACATGTCGACGTCGTCGTCGTAGCCGAACTCCTGGACCAAATGCCCCGATCGGAATCCCATCTCTTTACCGGATAAACCGGGCACTGTTACCGCCTTTCCTGAAACATTAGTCACATTCTAAGGGGTCGCGCCCGAAAGTACATCATTCAATCGTGACCGAGTTACGCGGCCGAAACCATGTGAGCAGTCACCCAGTTCCGCCTTCCGCAAACTGGTGGGGTCTTTAGGCCTAAACCGGTACCCTTGAGGTATCGCATGACACATGCAACCGATAGTACAGAGGAGTAATCGTGAGTCAACAGCCCATTAGGCCGCTCATCAATGGCTTGCTCAGCCAGGTCCCGGACATCAACCCTGAGGAAACCCAAGAATGGATCGACTCGATCGACGGACTGATCGACTCCCAGGGCGCGCCTCGAACCCGCTACCTTCTGACCGCGATGCAGAACCATGCCCGCCGCAAGGGCATCACTCTGCCACCGAACATCGTAACCCCATACGTCAACACCATCGGCATCGACGACGAGCCGTACTACCCCGGTGACGAGACTCTCGAAAAGGAAATCCGCCGGTGGACGCGCTGGAACGCAGCCGTCATGGTAACGCGCCAGCAGGATCCGGACATTGCGGTCGGCGGTCACATTTCCTCGTACGCCGCCCAGGCCACCCTCTACGAAGTCGGCTTCAATCACTTCTTTCACGGAAAGAACGCCCCGGGCGGCGGCGACCAGGTGCTCTTCCAGGGCCACTCCTCCCCCGGTAACTACGCACGCGCTTTCCTCGAAGGGCGCCTGTCCGAGAAGGATCTCGACTCGTTCCGCCAGCAGGCCTCGCGCCGCTCGGGCGGCCGCGGCCTTCCCTCCTACCCGCACCCACGCCAGATGCCGGACTTTTGGGAGTTCCCCACCGTCTCCCTCGGCCTAGGTCCAATCTCCGCGATCTACCAGGCGTGGTACAACCGCTACCTGCACGAGCGCGGCCTGAAGGACACGAGCCAGCAGCACGTGTGGGCGTTCATGGGCGACGGCGAGATGGACGAGGTCGAGTCCCGCGGCGTCCTCCACCTAGCCGCTGGCCAAAACCTGGACAACCTCACGTTCGTCATCAACTGCAACCTGCAGCGTCTCGACGGTCCGGTACGCGGCAACGGCAAGATCATCCAGGAGCTCGAGGCCCAGTTCAAGGGCGCGGGCTGGAACGTCATCAAGGTCATCTGGGGCCGCGAATGGGACGAGCTACTCACGGCGGACAAGGATCGCGCGCTCGTCAACATCATGAACGAGACCCTCGACGGCGACTACCAGACTTTCAAGGCCAACGACGGCGCCTACGTGCGCGAGCACTTCTTTGGTCGCGACCCACGCACCAAAGCTATGGTGGCCGACTGGTCGGACGAGAAGATTTGGGCGCTCAAGCGCGGCGGTCACGACTATCGCAAGGTGTACGCGGCCTACAAGGCGGCCGTGGAGCACAAGGGTCAGCCCACCGTCATCCTCGCCCACACGATCAAGGGCTACGCACTCGGCTCGAACTTCGCCGGACGCAACTCCACCCATCAGATGAAGAAGCTCAACTCCGACGATCTCAAGCTTCTGCGCGACACGCTCGAGCTGGACATCGCCGACGAACAGCTCGAAGATCCGTTCGTCGCGCCGTACTTCAAGCCCTCACCGAAGAACACGGCTTTGGAGTACATGCACGAACAACGCCGCAAGCTTGGCGGCTACCTGCCGGAGCGTCGTGTGGTCTCCCAGGGGGTGACCATGCCGGCCGACAAGCACTGGAACATCCTCAAGGGCGGTTCGGGCAAGCAAAAGGTCGCCACGACGATGGCCTTCGTCCGCCTGCTCAAGGACCTGCTACGCGACAAGGACTTCGGCTACCGCTTTGTGCCGATCATCCCCGACGAAGCCCGCACCTTCGGCCTGGACGCGATCTTCCCCTCGGCAAAGATCTTCAACGTTCACGGCCAGAATTACACGGCGGTCGATTCGGACCTGCTGCTTAACTACAAGGAGTCCGAGCAGGGGCAGATCCTCCACACCGGCATCACGGAGGCCGGCTCCAACGCGGCCTTCACAGCGGTGGGAACCTCCTACGCCACCCACGGCCTGCCCATGGTTCCGATCTACATCTTCTACTCGATGTTCGGATTCCAGCGCACGGGTGACCAGTTCTGGCACGCCGGCGACCAGATGGCGCGCGGCTTCATCATGGGTGCAACCGCCGGTCGCACCACGCTAACGGGTGAGGGCCTGCAGCACATGGACGGACACAGCCAGGTGATCGCGTCGACGAACCCGGCCGTGGTCCAGTACGACCCGGCCTACGCCTACGAGATCAGCTACATCTTCCACGACGGCCTGGTGCGCATGTACGGCGACGGCTCGGATGGGCGCGATCAGAACGTCATGTACTACATCACGATTTACAACGAGCCGATCCACCAGCCGGCTGAGCCGGAGAACGTGGACGTGGAGGGCATTCTCAAGGGCATGTACAAGCTGGATGAAGCCGAGGGCGAGGGTCCGAAGGTCCAGCTCTTCGCCTCCGGCGTGGGCGTGCCGTGGGCGCGTGAGGCCCGCCAGATGCTCCGCGACGACTGGGGCGTGGCTGCCTCGGTGTGGTCGATTACGTCGTGGTACGAGCTGCGCCGCGACGGCCTCGCGGTCGACGAATACAACTATCTTCACCCCACGGCCGAGCCGAAGGTGGCTTACATCACCCGCAAGCTCGAGGGTGAGTATGGCCCGATCATTGCCACTTCCGATTGGGAGAAGCAGGTTCAGGATTCGATTCGCCCGTGGGTTCCGGAGGCCTACTACACGCTCGGCGCAAACGGCTTCGGTATCGCCGATACCCGCGCCGCCGCGCGTCGCCACTTCCGCATCGACTCCGCCTCCATGGTGGTGCGTGCCCTCCAGGCGCTCGCCGACCGCGGAGAGGTCGACCGCTCTACCGTCCAGGCAGCGATTGACAAGTATGAGCTGCTCGATCCGGAGGCCGGCGACGACGGTCAGCCGGTCGCGAACGAGCCCGCTGTCTAAGCTCGCGCAGATCTAGCCGGCGCCCCGCGGAAATGGCCGCGGGGCGCCGCTTTTGGCTGGACCAGATGGCTTGGGCATACGCATAATTGTCGGAGCGCGGTTGTAGTCTGATCAGGACACCAAGATTTCAAGGAGCGCAGTGACTTTAATACGCATGAGCTGGGAGTTTCTCCAGCGCAAGAAGACGGCGTTCTTCTTTATTTTCCTTCTGCAGGTTGTGCAAATCCTCCTCAGTCTGGTTCTTCCTGCCCTCAACGCCCAGATTATCGACGACGGCATCCTGGGCAACGACAGGGCCCTCATCTGGCGCATGGGTGGGCTCATGCTGGCCATCGCGTTTGTCCAGATCGGCGCCATGGTCGGCGCGATCTACTTGGGCGCGCGGACGGCGATGGAGCTCGGCCGCGAGCTACGCGGACGTTCTTTCCGTCACGTGCAGTCTTTTTCCGCCACCGACCAGCACAAGTTCGGCGCCCCCACGCTCATCACGCGCGTGAGTAACGACGTGACACAGGTCCAAAACGTCGTGCTGTTGACGTTCACCGTCATGGTCATGGCCCCGCTCATGGGATTTGGCGGCGTGTTCATGGCGATCCAGCAAAACGCACGCCTCTCCCTTCTGCTGATCGTCATCGTCCCGCTCCTAGGCCTCCTCATTTACGTCGTGATGCGGGCGCTCGCGCCTCGCTACACGATCCAGCAAGAGCGCATCGACCTGATCAACACCCTGCTACGTGAGCAGCTCACGGGCGTGCGGGTGATCCGCGCCTTCGTCCGCCAGGGTACGATCCGCGCCAAGTTCGACGATGCCAACCACAAGCTACGCAGGATCTGGCTGGAGATCGGCATCCTGTGGGCGTTCCTCATGCCGGCCGCCTCCCTCATCATCGGCCTGTCATCGGCGGCCGTGGTGTGGTTTGCCGCCCATCTCATCTCCGCCGGTTCGATGCAGGTCGGCGCGCTGACCGCCTACATCAGCTACCTGATGATGATCATGATGTCGGTGATGATGTCGGGCATGATGGTCATGTTATTCCCGCGTGGTGAGGTATCGGCCAAGCGTCTCCAGCAGATCTTCGACGTCGAGTCCTCCATTCAGGCACCCGCGCATCCCGTACCGATTCCCGCCGGCCCGCTGACCTTCGAACTCGACCACGCGGGCCTGCGCTACCCCGGCGCCGAGGAGCCAGTGCTGTCGGATATCACGATGACCTTCGCCCCGGCCACCCAGGTGGCGCTGATTGGCTCTACCGGTTCGGGTAAGTCCTCCATCATCAAGCTGCTCCCCCGGCTCATCGACGCCACATCCGGCGAAGTCCGCGCCGGAGGCGTGCCCGTGAAGGACATGGACCCGGGTGAGCTACGCTCGCGCATCGCGCTCGTCCCCCAGCAGGCCTTCCTCTTTTCCGGCACGGTCGCCACGAACGTCGCCGGTTCGCCCGACAAGCGGGTTCCCTACGACGCCGACCGCGTGATACTCGCTCTACGCGCAGCCCAGGCCTGGGATTTCGTCAGCGAGCTCGAGGACGGAATTGAATCCGCCGTTGAGTCGGGCGGGAAGAACTTCTCCGGCGGCCAGCGCCAGCGCCTGACGATCGCGCGCGCGATCTACCGCTGCCTTCCCGACGCCCAGGGCCGCCGCCAGGCGGACCTGCTCGTCTTCGACGATTCGTTCTCCGCGCTCGACTACCAGACTGACGCACGGCTCCGGAGCGGCCTGAGAGCGTTCATCGGTGACATCGCCGTCTTCATCATCGCCCAGCGCGTGTCAACCATCCGCCAGGCCAACCAGATTCACGTGCTCGACCACGGCCGCATCGTCGGCGTCGGCACGCACCTGGAGCTACTCGATTCCTGCGAGACGTACCAGGAGATCGTCGCCTCGCAACTGACCGCGGAGGAGGCACGATGAGGGGCGGACCTCACGGAGCGAACCCGTATTCGGAGACTCGCGACACGAAGGGCGCGCTCAAGCGCTTGGCTCGCATGCTCAAGACCGAGAAGCTACGGCTGTTCGGCATCGCGGTCCTCATGCTGTTCTCGGCGGGCGGCAACGTGCTCGCGCCCAAGTATCTGGGAGACGCCACGAACGTCGTCGTCGATGGCATCTCCGGTGACGGCGTGGACTTCTCCACCCTCACGCGTGTGCTGCTTTTCGTCGTCGCGCTGTACGCAATTTCTGGTATCACCAACTTTGCCGCTGGCTACATCATCCGTTTAACAATCCAGGATCTCGGCTACAAGCTGCGTCGCGACGCGCAGGCCAAGATCGATACCCTGTCACTGTCCTGGCTGGACAAGCAGCAACGCGGCGATCTCCTCTCTCGCGTGACGAACGACATCGACAACATCACCCAGACCCTCATGCAGACGCTGAACCAGGTGGTCCAATCGATCTACCTGCTCATCGGCATTGTCGCCATGATGATCTGGGTCTCGCCGTCGTTGACGGTGGCCACTGTCCTTGTTTTACCGCTCGGCATTCTTTCCCTCCTCGTGATCCTGAAGAAGGCTCGGCCGCAGTTTCGCGCGCAGTGGGCGAAAACGGGTGAGGTATCCGCGATCGTGGAGGAGTCCTTCACGGGATTCGACGTCGTCAGCGCCTACGGTCTCCAGGAGGACTTCGAGCGCATTTTCGACGAGGCGAACCAGGGGCTGTACGAGGCCGGCTACAAGGGTCAGTTCCTCTCCCAGCTCTCCCAGCCCTTGATGGGTTTCGTGTCTAACCTCGGCTTCGTCATCATCGCGGTGTGGGGCGGATTCCAAGTGATCAGCGGGCAGTTGACAATCGGCGGCCTGCAGGCCTTCATCCAGTACAGCCGCCAGCTCAACCAGCCGGTCGCCACGCTTGCCTCCGTGACGGCGATGCTCCAGTCGGGCGCCGCCTCCGGCGAGCGCATCTTCGACTTTCTCGACAGCGAGGAGATGGATCCCGACGTCGAGGTCGGGTTCCGTGATCTCATCCCTGCTGACCAGTACCAGGGCCACATCACCTTTGAGAACGTCGAGTTTTCCTATGAAGAGGGAATCCCCGTCATCAATGGCTTGTCGCTCGATGTCCACCGCGGCGACCAGGTCGCGATCGTGGGACCGACCGGCGCCGGCAAGACCACCCTGGTCAACCTGCTCATGCGCTTCTACGAAATCGATGGAGGAAAGATCGCGCTTGACGGCCTCTCCACCCGAGATTTTTCGAAGGATTCATTGCGCTCCCAGATCGGGATGGTGCTCCAGGACACGTGGCTATTCGAGGGCACGATCGAGGACAACATCGCCTTCGGCAAGGAGGGGGCCACCCACGAGGAGGTCGTCGCTGCGGCGAAGGCCACCGGCGTGGATCGGCTGGTCCGTCAACTGCCCGAAGGCTACGACACGGTCATCGACGATGAGGGCGGCAACATCTCCGCCGGCGAAAAGCAGCTCATCACGATTGCTCGCGCCTACCTGGCCGACCCGGCGGTCCTCATTCTCGATGAGGCGACGTCCTCGGTCGACACCCGCACCGAAATGCTCGTTCAGCGTGCCATGGGTGAGCTACGCGAGGGCCGAACGTCGTTCGTCATCGCCCACCGCCTGTCCACGATCCGCGACGCCGACCTCATCATCGTCATGGCCGACGGCGACGTCGTCGAGCAGGGCACGCACGAACAACTACTGGCACACCACGGCGCCTACTACGACCTCTACCAGTCGCAGTTCAGCGGGCCGGAGGTTTAGGCGGGCGCAACGCCAGGCACAAGTTGCGCCCACCAGCCACCAGAGCACGCCTAAAAGCCGCGCGTGCGGACCTCCCCCACCAGCTGATGTAGCTCGCGCGGGGAGGACACCGTGGCCCATGCGCGATCGCGCTCGTCGGGCCAGCAGTCGGCCCATTCGACGAGGACTGTGCGCACGCCGTGCACGCCCGCGCCCTCGACGTCGTAGATGCGGTCACCTACCATAACGACGTCGTCGCGCCAGTTCACTGCGGCTCGGGATTGCGCGGGGTCGAGTGCTAGGCTCGCCGTCGTGCCCGAATTGGCGGGCCGGTTGGCCCCGGCGTCAAGGATGCCTTTCTCATGAAGCTCATTGAGCGCCGCTTGAACAACCTCGGCTTTGCCGAAGAGGTTCTTCTCTGTGGTGTCGCCGCAGAGTGCGTCGAAGAGGTGGGCGATTCCCAGGTGCTCGCACACGCCACGCGCGCTGCGCTGGAACTTGGAGGTGGCGAGGCCGAGCGCGAAACCGTCGTCGTGCAGATCCTGAAGGAGCTGGCGCGTGCCGGCGAAGAGCTCGACGTCGTTGGCAACGGCGGAGTAACGGCGACGGTACTCCGCCACGTAAGCCTGCACCTCGTCGGCGGGGACGCCCAGGTCAGCGAAGCTGGCCTTGAGCGGCGGGCCGAGGTACTTGCGGAAGGCCGCCAAGGGCAATTCCACGCCGGCGAGCGACTTCATGGTGGCGGCGAGGGTAGCGGTGACGACGGGCGCTGAGTCGGTGAGCGTACCGTCGAGGTCGAAAAGGACGGCCTTGATCATGAGATGTCAAACATCGTCAGGTCCCCGGCTCCTTCGCGCACGATGACGGCCTCGCCGCTGGAGAGGTCGACGACGCTGGTCGGGCCGCTGCCCACCGGGCCGTCAACGACGACGTCGAGGGCGTTGCCGAGGCGATCGTCGACAATCCAGCCTTCCTCGAGCGGCTCCTCCTCACCCGGCATGATGAGAGTGGAGGACAGCAGCGGCTCCCCCAGCTCAGACAGGATCGCCTGAACGATCCGGTGGTCCGGGATGCGCACGCCGACCGTGTTCTTCTTGGGGTTGAGCGTCATGCGTGGCACGTCCTTCGTGCCCTTGAGGATGAAGGTGTAGGGACCGGGCGTGAGCGATTTGATGAGCCGGAAGAATGAGTTATCGACGATGACGAAGTGTCCTAGCTGGGCAAAGTTCGCACACAGAAGCGTAAAGTGGTGCTTCGCGCCGACTTGGCGGATCGTGCGGATCCGGTCCAGTCCCTCCTTGTTCGCCAGCGTGCAGGCAATGGCGTAGCCCGAATCGGTGGGCAGGGCGATCACCTCGCCGCGCTTGAGCCGATCGACCACCTTGGAGACCATCCGCGGCTGCGGATCTTGTGGATGAAGTTCAACGTACGTAGCCATTATTTGCCTTCCTCGTAGCTATCGCGATTTCCAGATCGTCCACGAGCTCGCCGGACTCACCCGATTCTTTGAGAATCTTCAGGTATTTGGCGGCCTCGTCGACCTTGTTCGCTGCCAGCGCCGCCGTGACAAGCTCCTCGGCCACGCCCACGATCTGCTCGGCGGGCCTCCAGCGTCCAAGGCCAAGCTGGATGGCGGCCTCGTTCTGCCCGGTCTCACGCAGAAGCTTGATACCCTCGGCGAGCGCGATGCCGGTCTCCTCCCGGTCCGCCGCGGTCTCGAGGTAGCGCTGCGCGGCCTCCGAATCCTCGGGGCCGGAGAGCCAGGCGAGCTGGATGAGCGGGTACCAGGCCCGCGAGTCCGAGCCGATCTCCTCGCTTAATGCCCACAGCACTAGCTTCGGGTCGGCCTCGCCTGACTCGCCCGTCAGCGGGTCGGCCGGCTCCCGCGAGACCGCAAAGCCCTTGATAAGCGAGGCGAGCTCGTCGAAAGCCGCAACATCGTTGGGATCCTTCGCCAGCTTCTCGCGTAGTTCGAGCGCCTCGGCAACGATGCCAAGTTCTTCGTCCTGATGGGAGGCGTGGAAGAACTTACGCATGAGATCTAGAAATGCCATACTCTTAGCCTAGCCGATTCCGCCATGGATCGGATGCCGCCTTCGTTCAAGGAGTGAACATGGTTTCCCGCGAAGATCTCGCCCTCGCACGCGCCCGCGTCGTGCTGGCCGACATCGCCCCCGAGATTCCCCAAACCGAGATCGTCGCCGATGCTCGCCTCCGTGAGGACCTCGAGCTTGACCTCGTCTCCACCTGGGCGCTAGCCACCGGGCTGGAGAAGCTGGCAAAGGTGCCAATCGACGACGCCGACATCTGCGCCGCGACGACGCTCGGCGACCTGCTCTCCCACGCGCTGACGGATGTGCCGGCCGATTACACCGGGCAGGTCGGCGAGCTCGAAAGTGAAGGCGAGGCGGCGCAACCCGATGCCGGTTGCGAGACTGGCGCGGACGACGTCGTCGAGCCCGCGCAGGAGGATGCGAGCGGCGAGGACGACGCCGAGGATCTGGCGGCTGCCATGGAAGATCTTGCCAATCTCTTCAAGTAGGTCCGCCGCACATGCGGGTCACTCCGCCCGGTAGCGCGGAGCACGACCGCGGCTAGCCGACCCGGTGAAGCCAGCGTACGGGCGCCCCCGCGCCCGCGTAGCGGAACACCTCGAGCTCGTCGTCCCAAGCTTGCCCGAGAGCGACGTCGAGCAGCCGGCGCAGCTCGTCGGGATCACCGTGGGAGTCCTCGATCGCCGCCCGAATCCGGTTCTCAGGCACGACGACGTTGCCGAGGAGGTCGGTCTGCGCGTAGAAGATTCCGAGGCCGGGCGTGCACGACCACCGGCCGCCGTCGCTGACGGACGTCGGCTCTTCGGTGACCTCAAAACGTAGGTGCTCCCAGCCGCCGAGGGCGGAGGCGAGCTGCGCGCCTGTGCCCGACTCCCCCGTCCACGACACCTCACCACGGTTCATGTTGGGTAGCGCGGGCTGCTTAGTCCATTCGAAATGAACGGGGTATCCAAGTACGCTTGCCACCGCCCACTCAACATGAGGTTGAACGGCCGGTGTCACAGAATGAATGAATATGACGCCACGTGTGGCTTTGTTGTTCACCGTAACCTCCTGCTTGGGTGAAATTCCCCTTAACACTCAAGCGAGGCTCGATACTTCAAGGATGCCACACGCTCGACCGAAAGTCACCCCAGCGGCAGTTCATGGGCGAAAATTTCCTCAACGTCCGGGGCGAGGAAGGTAAAGCCATGATCAAGAAGAGCCCGCGGATAGGCGCGTTGGGATGCGAGCACCGCCTCACTCGCCATCTCCCCCGCAAGCCGCGCCACCGGCGTCGGGACTGTCAAGAAAGCCGGACGCCGAAAGTGGCGTGCGAGGGCGCGATGCCAGAAGGCGTTGCGGACGGGGTTTGGACCGACCATATTGACCGGCCCGGAAACCTCGTCGTGTGCCAGCAGGAAGAGAAGCGCGCGGACGTAGTCGTCACGGGCGATGGTCGACATCCACGCCGAGCCGTCGCCGAGCTTCGCACCCAATCCCATCCGGTACGGATGCTGGAGGATGCCGAGCATGCCACCCTCGCCGCCCATCACCAGGCCCGTGCGAAGCCGGAGCGTTCGCACACCCAGGCGCTCGGCCGTCAGCGCCCCTTCCTCCCACGCCTCGCACAATCGCGCAAGGAAACCCGACCCAGACGTGGAGCCCTCCGTGAGAATCTCGTCGCCTCGGTCCGGGCCGTAGTAGCCAACCGCAGAACCGGAGAGGAAGACCTCGGGTCGATGCGAGCGCATCGCGCCCACGAGCGTCGCCACCGAGGATAGCCGCGAGTCCCACAAGGTCCGTTTGTAGGCCGCGGTCCACGGCCGCGAGAGTAGGCCCGCACCATTGAGGCAGACGACGCCGTAGGCGCCGGCGAGTGCGGACTCGTCGATCGTGCCCGCCGCCGGGTCCCACGCGTAGTATGTGACGCCCGCTGTAGCTGAGTGCCTCGGCGAGCGCACCAGCTGGCGCACCTCATAACCGCTACTGAGGGTAGCCTCGATCAGGCGAGAGCCGATGAATCCGGACGCTCCCGCGAGAACGATGACCCTGCTCATTTCCTTTCCCGCACTTGGTTCTCCCGCAATTGGTGGAAGGCCTCGCGACGCAAGTGCCGGTCGAGCCGGTCGAGGAAGAGGTGGCCATCAAGGTGATCCACCTCGTGCTGAATGAGACGGCCCCATATCTCGCGGCCCTCCACCACGACCTTCTTCCCGTCGAGGTCGGTTCCCTCCGCCCGGGCGTACATGGCCCGCGTTGCGGGAAACCACAGGTCGGGCACGGAAAGGCACCCCTCGTCGCCGTCCTGCGTCTCCTCGGATAGTTCGACGATGATGGGATTGAGGATGTAGCCCAGCTCGCCTTCAATGTTCCACGAGAAAGCGCGGTAGGACACGCCAATCTGGTTAGCGGCGAGCCCCGCACGGCCCTCCTCATCCACGTTCTCTAGGAGGTCCTCCACCAGCTGCTTAATGCCGGGGGTGATGTCCCGGATCGGGTCGCAGACGGTTCGAAGGACGGGGTCACCAACTACACGGATATCTCGATACGTCATGCTGATATTGTCTCACTTTCCCTCCGACATGCGAGCGCCTGGCGACGGGAACTCTGGGAGCTCACGGTCTAAAAGGGAGTCTGAGGGATACGGCCGTCGCTGGCCTCTGGTGGGTCATGACAGGATGGGATAGCTCGACGCCATCGCCCCGCCCGCCGGTTTGGGAAGAGCCACCCACACCTGCAACGCGTGAAGACTTGGATAGCCAAGCTCCCGACACGTCTTGGTATACGAATGACACCTACGAAACTTCGCCACCGCCTCGCGACGCTGCTCATCAGTGTAAACAACCTTCATCACAGTCTCCTAAGAATCTCCAAGAAACTGTCCGGACCCCCACCTGACCTATAAGCCGTTGGGTTTCTTATTCTCCGCTTATTCCCCGGCGGGGCAAAAGGGAACCCCGGTCTCTCGCTTTTCGTTGAGATTCCGGGGTTTTGGGTGGCTCCCGCGGTTGGACTCGAACCAACAACCCTTCGATTAACAGTCGAATGCTCTGCCATTGAGCTACGCGGGAAAGCGACGTGAATACTTTAACCACAACCACCTGCGAAAGTGAAATCCACGAGGGCCGATTTCGGGCATTGTGTGTTTCTACACAGCCACGTCGAAAACCGGCCGGGCCCGGAGGCGTCGGCACGCCCCGAAAGACCAATCGCTTGGCTGGCGGGAGCCCTAATCGATGCCGACCGCCTCACGTAGCTCGTGATCAAGGGCGTCGAGGGCGAAGCGGTCCCCCTCGGTGATGTCGGAGTCGACGATGATTTGGGTGAAGAGGGAATCGTCCGGGTTGCGGCGCACCTGCCCGCGCGCTATCGCACCGCTCGGGAGCTCCGAGACCTGGGTGTAGACGATCGATCGCTCAATCCTCTCACGGATCATCATGATGGCGAGACCGTCGGCCTCACGGGGAATGACAAAGCTAAGGGAAGGTGTACGAGGGTCGACGAAGGTCAGGGTGAGCGTGTTCGCGTCATCGTCCCACGTGCCGGTCTCGAAGTCCGACCACATGTAGGTGCTGCGCTCCCCCTCTGCGGGGATCACCGCAAGGTAGCCGTCCCAGCCGCCGATCCACGTGCCCTCCCCTGTCGGTTCGATGGGACTAGCCGCTGCCGGCATGCCTGTTTCATCCGCGAGATAGCGGGGTAGCTTAGAGCGACCAAACATTCATAGCCTCCCATGCCGCAGCATCGCCGCCGCTAATGTTTTGTGCGGCAAAGAAGCCAAGGACCGCGAGGACGAGTCCTGCCACGATCGCGAGGGCCAGGTTGCGTTTGCGGGCGCGCATGAGCGTGGCCATGTCCTCCTCGCTGAACCCGTATTTGTTCGTTGGCGCCTCTTCATCGTCAGCTCGCTCGTCCTTCGACATCCGGCTTCCTTTCCGCTTGAGCCTATCCCCAGCCTACTGGAACGACGCCGCGGCTAGCGATTCGTTGTCAGTACGGCCTCGGCTTCGACGGCTGTAACCGGTTGAGCCTGCACGGTCGTGAAAGCCTCACCCGGCACCGGATACCAACCAGAACCTGCGACCCGGATCAACACCTCCCAGCCGACGCGCACCCCAGGCACATATGAACCCGGCCGAGCATAGGAATACGTCACACCACCATCAGGATATGGCCCGCCCGGATCACCCGTCACAAAGCTCGAGCCATCACCCGGCAACCACTCGAAAGATTTAGGAGTGAAGGCAAGTTCCACCGGCGTACCCAACACCGCCACCGACGCCGTATATCGCCTTGCCGACGACGCGAAATAGACCGCCTTGTTAATCACCACTTCACCGGAAGCCGGTTGCAAAGACAGCACGCCACCATCAATGATGCTTTGCGCATTAGCCTGAACATAATACCCAAGATCAGCCACCGTCATTCGCGCCGCGGGCTTCTCAGCGGGAGCCTCGCCCTCCGTCGGCTCCTGATCCTTACGGTACAAGCAGTACTCCGCAAGCGGCCCCGACATCAGCCCCGACTCAAAATACGACACACCCGTATTCGACCCATAATTCATCTCACACAGCTGGTCCAACGACAACGACTCCAACTGACGCGCATTACCCCCAGGAGAATACCCCACCCCCGACGCCGGAGCGTCACCAGACTGGTTACCTGGAGGACCTGGATAGCCCTCCCACCGACTATTCGATGCATCGATGTTAATTGCGCCGCCACTTGCATCGACATTCCAGTCAACAATGGTGCCATCGGGAGCAACGACGACGGAGGGCAGGATCAGCGCGAGGGCCAAGATGGTCACTTTCATGGCAACTGCTCCTGGCCAAAGAATGAGGATCCTATAATGTCAAAAGAGCGTACTAACAGCTCATCTCCCTCAGCCTTAAGACCAATAACTAAAGTGTTTTGTCCTGGATCCACCTTATGCGCTTCGTCAGGCGTGTAGTACGTGATCTCACCTCGTTCGATCAGAAAATCGATCCTAAAATCGATGTCGCCAGTCGAGTAGAAACGTTCAGAGTTTAGAATTCCAAATTTGACATCAGACCAAGATCCCGTTTCTCTATCTTTCTCGGCGTTGGCCTGAACTTTTGCGCAGTATTCGCACTCTGGATGGGCATACTTCTCCCAGCTCGCTGTTTCTCCCGTGGTTACTACGTACTTATATAGATCGAAGTAATACTTGGCAAGAACGTAGGCGTTGTCTATGTCAACACCGGTCAGCTCCGGCTCCGCCGGTGGCTCCATCGCCGGGCGTGGCGGGATCGTGTACGTGCTGGAGGGCTCGGCCGCGACGGATTCGGTGACTTGTGTGGACGGCTGGGCGGGCGCGCCCTCGGCGGCGCATCCCACCAACCCGCACACCACAATTCCGACAATCGCGCTAAGCGCGGTATTTCGCTGAGTCATAGAGCCAACATAATCACACACGCAACGCCCACGCACGCATTATCCACAGCCAGACACCGCTACCGGGAATACATGGCAGCATGTGTCGCATCCGCGGCCCACACGGCCGAGGTCGTTTCGCCGGGGCAGGGTCCGCCTTCCGGCGCCCATCACGTGCCCCCACCAGGACTTGAACCCGGGACCAAAGAATTATGAGTTCCCTGCTCTAACCATCTGAGCTATGGGGGCTTGCCCCGATAGTGTACCAGCGGCCGGCCCCTCAATGACACTTCGTCCGGTGCTCGGGGTCCATGCCCGGGCTACTGCGGCTGTCCCGGCTGCCGGCTCTGATCCGCAGCCAGAGATGACGCCGCCTGCCCAGGTGAGACCGCCTGCCCCGGCGGCATCATCGAACCGAACGGGTTCGCGGCGCGATAGGCACACACCTGGCACAGCTCGCCTTCCTCTGCCGGATGAACGCCACCGCACCTCGCGCAACGCGCACTCGCCACCGTGGCGAGTCGACGCTCGGGCTCCTCGAGCAGGTCGCCAAGGCGCATATCGCCCTGGACCCACATGGCACCGACAGGGCACAGGTGCACGCACTGCTGTTCGCCCCGACACAACTCGGAGCGTTGCCAGAGCTCCGAAGCACCAGCGGCGGGTCGTAGGTCGAGGGCGCCCGTCGGGCATGCCTGCACGCACACGCCGCACGCCGTACATCCTGTCGCGCCGAGTCGAACGCCCCCGAGCCGCGCGTGAAGGCCCTCTCCCCTGCCGATCTGCCCGCGCTCGGAAAGACGCTCGATGGCGGCGAGGGTACGCGTGGTGTCGTCAGCCTTGATGGGGATTGGTTGTGCATCGCGCAACCCCAGGCCGAGAAGCGCGCGTCGCGGCAGGGGAATCCGCCCCAGATGCAGGGGTTCGGGCCCGCGCCAGATCGCCCGTTTCGTCTCCGCCACGGCGACGAGGTCTGGTGTCAGCGACTGCCACCTGCGGATCTGTGCCAGCACGCCCTCGGAGTTGAGCGGGCAGGGCAATACGCTCACGCGTTCCACCCCGAGCGCCAGCAGCTGGGCCGGCACACCGATCGGGGCTCCGCTCAGGCATCCCTTCCACACCACGAGCTGGCGTCCCCGCCCCGGCCTGTCCGCCGGGGAATGCTCACACGCGAGCACGACCTCTTTGGGCAGATCATGGGCGTGCAGCCAGCGTAGTAGCGCGCCGACGTCGTCACTCATAATCGCCCGTCAGCTCCTTCACCCTGGTGAGCGCCGCGCGGGTGAGGTGGACGACGCCGCGGTACGTTGCCGTCCTTGCGTGAGCTTCGAGCTCATCGAGAAGCTCCACCACGTACCGGTCAAGGTGTTCGCGCAGGAAGCGGCGGACACGTTCGTCCTCGCCCGACGCGACAATGAGGTGAGCGAGAAAACCAAGCTCGACGGCGACGTGGTCGCGCGGGTAGCTCTGCGTTTTCTGGGAGGCGTAACCCGCCTCCCGGTACTGCTGGGCCAACACCTCCACGAGCTGCAACGGATCCTCGCCGGTGAACTCCGACTCGGTCAGGCGTAGCGAGCCGGACGGCCCGATGAGGGCGGCGAACTCGGCGTTGAGCGCGTAGACGCTCTCATGCCCGTCCGCGATCTCGGCAATCGCGGCGAGCGAGACCGGATCCCGTAACGGCCAGGTCTGCGCCATCGCGGGATCCGCAAATCGCGCGAGCACCTCGCGGTTGGGGGCCTCCGCGTAAAAACGGGAAAGCGAATACAGAGCTGTTGCGAGCTGCACCGAGCGAACCTTGCGCTCTGGCAGCGAGTCCTGCCACGACGTCGTCATCCTGCCTCCCCTTTGCTCACGGGCTCACTCTACATGGACACCGAGTGCCGTGCTCGAGCTCGCGGTCTCGGAAAAGACGGTGTGAGGCGATAGGATCGAGCCATGGAGTTTTTCGGGATTTCTGGAGGGGAGTTCTTCATCATCCTGATCGTGGCCGTGATCGTGCTCGGCCCCGAGGCGATCATCAGTGCCCTGCGCGGACTGCGCAAGGCCGTCGACGCGGCCAAGGGCTTTTCGGCCAGGGTGCGCGAGGAGACGACGGCGGACCTGCAAGGAGCGGGCCTTGCCGACCTCGACCTATCCGCACTCGACATGCGCGACCTCGACCCCCGCCAAATGATCCGCGAAGCCGTCCACGAGGAAATGGAAGCCTGGATGAAGCAGACCAACGCACTGAATCACAAAAAGAACTGAGCCCAATTCGTTACACTAGTGTCCCTGGCGACTCCCGGAAAGGAAGCTTTATGAAGCCGTCGCACATCATCATCCTTGTTATCGTCCTGCTCATCATCTTCGGAACCGCCAAGTTGCCCGACATCGCCCGTTCGCTCGGCCAGTCGGCGAAGGTGATGAAGAAGGAGCTACGCGAGCTGCAAGACGACCCCAAGCAGATCCCGCCCCAGGGTCAACCCTATCCGCAGCCCAGCCAGGCACCCTACGCGCAGCCCGGCCAGGCGCCTCAGCAGGGTGGATACGTCCCGGGTGAGCAGATTCCGGGCCAGGCACTACCCCAGCAGCCTTACCCCCAGCAGCCTTACCCCCAGCAGCCTTACCCCCAGACCCCGCCCAACCCCAACGGTGACGGCCAGGCGGATAACCAGCAGCATCAGTGAGTGCCCGAAAGCGCAACAATCCCGAACGGATCATGCCGGTTCGTGAGCACCTGCGGGAGCTACGCCGGCGGCTCATATGGTCACTACTCGGGATTGGGCTTGGGTCCATCGCCGGCTGGTACCTCTACGCGCCGGTCATGGACTACATCACCGCGCCTCTGAACGCGATCACCAAGCAGGAGGCGTTGCTCAACTTCGACACGATCGGCGCGGCATTCGATCTGAAGCTGAGGGTGTCGATCTGGATCGGAACCATCGTCACGAGCCCGTGGTGGGTTTACCAGATCTTCGCCTTCATCGCCCCCGGCCTCAAGCGCCGAGAGAAGATCCACGTCCTCATCTTCGGGTTTGTGGGGGTCGTTCTCTTCGCCGCCGGCGTGCTCTCCGGGATGCGGATGGCCCCCATGGCGGTGGACATCCTCACCAGTTTCAACCCAGAAAACTCGGCAAGCCTCTTGCGTGCCACCACCTACGTGGCGTTCTACATGCGCCTGGTCATGGCCTTCGGGCTGTCGTTTCTCGCGCCGGAGGTGCTGGTGGCGCTCAACTTCCTCGGGATCCTGGGGTGGAAGCCGATGTTGCGTCACTGGCGCTGGGCAGTCGTGCTCTGTTTCGTCTTCGCCGCCATCGCCAACCCGCTCCCATCGCCCTGGCCGATGACGATCCAGGCGTTTGTCCTCATCGGGCTCTACCTCCTCGCCGTGCTTATTTCCCTCATCCATGACAAGCACCGCGACAAACGGCAAAAGAAAGAAAGGACCAATCATGACTGACGAAGCAACCAAGATGGCGATCATGGCGAAGTGGCTCGACGCCGTCGCCGAAGAGATCGACGCCGACTCCGCGCCTGTCACCGCCCACCGCGACGAACTGCTCGACCTGGTGAGCACGATCGCGCATGGGCCCTCCCGCCCCGGCGCGCCCATGACGCTGTTCCTGCTCGGCATGCGCGCGGGCCAGGGCGAGGACGTGAGCGAGCTCGTCGCCAAGGTCGAGGCCCTCGCCGGCAGGTACAAGGGCTAACGCCAGCGCGCACAGGGCACCCGCCTACGTCCACGGTACTAGGTGTCGGTTTCGTCGAAGGCCCGCCTTTGATTCTCCAGCTCAAGCAAACGGCCAAATAGCACGTCCTGGTCGGGAGAGTCAGGGGCGGTTCTGCGCATCTGGCCGCGAATCTCCGCGATCTGCCGCGTGATCCCCTGGCGGATGAGCGACATCATGATGCCGCGCACATACGGCCACTGATCGCCGATCTCGGGCAGCGGCTCCACGGACAACTGGGTGACGGCTTGCGCTACGACTCCGTCGGCGTGCTCCATCACCTGGTCCACGTACCACGCCGTGGCCCGCTCCTCGGGCATTGGGTCGCCCTGTGCCTGCAGCTGGTCGAGGTGCTTGTGATAGATGTCGACGCCGCCCGCCGCCCTGATCGCGTCGTGAACCGCCTGGTGGGTGGGAACGGTGAAGGTGCGAGCCGGCAGGTCCTGGGCGTTGGCCACCCGCGCCAGCCCGGGCAGCTGAAGCATCACCTCGAGAGCCTGACGCTCGATCCTCTCGAGCGGGTCGCGGATCTGGTTGCGTGGGGGTAGCGCACTCGGCATCGGCGCGACCGGCTCCTGCGCGTGATCCGGGATCGGTGCTCGCGCCGCATATCGCACCCCGTGTGCGACTTGCCGCTCGTCCATCCCGAGGTAGCCGGCCAGCTCGCGCACGTACTCCCCGCGCAACACCCTGTCCCGGATCGAGGCGACCACGGGTGCCGTTGCGCGCAGGCCGGCAGTGCGGCCCTCGGCGGTGTTCAGCGGCAGGCCGGCAAGCAGGGAGCGCAATACGAACGCGAACAGCGGCTCACGCCCGTCGATCATGGCTCTCAGCGCCTCGTCCCCGTAGGCGAGGCGGTAGTCGCACGGGTCGAGCCCGTTCGGGGAGACGGCCACGAATGTCTGCGCGCCGAAGCTCTGGTCCTCGCGGAAGGCGCGCAGGGCCGCCTTTTGGCCCGCCTCGTCACCGTCGAAGGTGAAGATGACCTCGCCGCCGAATGCCCGCCCCGAAGCAAGGATGACGCCCGCGGCGGGGTTGGCCGAGTCCCCCAATAGCCGACGCACGATTTTGACGTGTTCCTCGCCAAAGGCGGTTCCGCAGGTGGCGACGGCGTTGGGCACCCCGGCGAGGTGAGCCGCCATGACGTCGGTGTAGCCCTCGACCACCACGATGCGCCGGTCCTTGGCGATATCCTTCTTCGCCAGGTCCAAGCCGTAGAGCACCTGGGACTTCTTGTAGATCATCGTCTCGGGGGTGTTGAGGTACTTTGGCCCCTCCTCGTCACCGAGCTTGCGGGCACCGAACCCGATTGGTTCACCCGTAATGGAGTGGATCGGCCACATCACCCGGTTGCGGAAACGATCGTAATGGCCGCGGCTTCCGGCTGTGACCAACCCCGACGCCGCGATCTCCTTCTCCGTAAAGCCCTTGCGTCGCAGCTCGGAGAGTATGGCGTCCCAGGAGTTCGGCGAGTACCCGACGCGGAAGTAGGCGATGGCCTCGGCGTCGAAGCCGCGCCCCTCGAGGAGGGCTCGAGCCTGGGCCCCCTCGGGCGTATGGAGCTGCTTGACGTAGAAGTCTTCGGCCACCCGATGTGCGTCAATGAGCCGGGAACGGGTGACGTCACGCGGACCGCGCGGAGCTGGCGCGCCCTCCTCGTATTGCAGGCTCACGCCGAACTTCTCCGCGAGGTATTCGACCGCCTCCACGAAGGAGATATGTTCGATCTTCTCGATGAAGGAGATCGCGTCCCCTCCCTCGCCGCAGCCGAAGCAGTGCCAGCGCCCCACGTGCGGGCGGACGTTGAAGGAGGGGGTCTTCTCGTCGTGAAACGGACACAGGCCCTTCATCGAGCCCACCCCGGCGCTCTTGAGCGTCACGTATTGGGCGACGACGTCTTCGATGCGCGCGCGATAGCGCACCTCATCGATACTCTCCCGTTTAATCAGCCCAGCCACAAGCCCCATCTTAGCGGCAAGCGCACGACGCCGCCGCGGTCAACCCCACACCCGGGGCCATCGCCCCCGGCAAGCGCCCGGTGGATAACTAATGCCTGAGCATCCCGCAGAATCGGGCATGCCACAGGCGCGCCGACTGATCCGTCAGCGAGGCGACCTGGTCGACGACGACCCGCAGCTTCGCCTCCTCGCCCGCCGCCTGACACCACTGGTCGAGGAACTGCCGCTCGAGGCGCTCCTCGGGGTCCTCCATAATCGCGTCGACAAGATCCATGATGAGGGTGCGCTGCTCGTAGTAGACCGGTTCGAACTCGCGCGGAGCCATGACGAAGTGAACCGCCAGCCCCTTGAGGAACGTGATCTCGGCCAGGGTCTCGCGCGGGACCGTCAAATCGGCGCCGTGACGGAAGATAGGATCCCCGCCCGTGGCGGCCAAACTTGCCGCGCACACGGCCGAAACAAAACGGCCGATGAGATCCGAGGTCAGGTCCTTGAGCCGGGCCAAATCGCGCAGGCTTCCCTCGTAGCGGGTCGGCCAGGAGCGCATGGCAAACAGGCGCTGGGAGGCCGCGACCAGCTCGTCGGCTGAGACGGCTGTGCCGTACCACAGGACGGTTGAAGCGACGACGTCGTCGACCTGCCGCGTCCGATCCGCCCGTAGCGCCGAGGGGTTGAGCTTCCCGCGCACGATCGCGTCCTCGATGTCGTGAACGGAGTAGGCGATATCGTCGGACAGGTCCATCATTTGCGCCTCGGCGCACCTGCCCTCCTCATCCCCGCGCACCCACGCAACAACGGGCGTATCGTCGGCGTAGTAGCCGAACTTGGGGTTCTCCGCCCCGCCGGGGCCGCCGTGAAGGGGCCAGGGATACTTCATCGTGGCGTCGATCGTGGCGCGCGTGAGGTTAAGACCAGCCGGGCGGCCGTCGTCGTGAAAACGCTTGGGTTCGAGACGGCTGATGACGCGCAGCGTCTGGGCGTTACCCTCGAAACCGCCGATGGCTGCGCAGATATCGTTGAGTGTGCGCTCGCCGTTGTGCCCGAAGGGTGGGTGGCCGATGTCGTGGCAGAGGCAGGCCGCCTCCACGAGGTCTTGGTCGGCGCCGAGGTTCTTCGCCAGACTCCGCCCCACCTGGGCAACCTCGAGGGAATGGGTGAGGCGGGTGCGGATGAAGTCGTTGGATTCGGGGCCGACCACCTGGGTCTTCGCGCCGAGCCGGCGAAGAGCTGAAGAATGGAGAACGCGGGCGCGGTCGCGCTCGAAGTCGGTCCGGGACGGATTCTTCGATGGCTCGTGTGCCCATCGCTGGGTATCTGTTGAAGAATAACTCACTCCCTCACCTTACCCGCTGTGGCACAATGGGACACGTGATTGCATCTATGGGTTCACCGTCAACCTCGCCGCTGTATCGCGCGCCGCAGGTACCTGGCCCGTGGGCTCGTCACCACCTGTGGTACCACGCGACCCCGCAGGAAGTCCACAATACTGACGTCGCCCTCGGCCTCATCTCCGAGTGCGCCCGTTTCGGCATGAACGTCATGTCCCTGCCCGCGATGCTCGCCGACGCCGACCCGACCTACATCGAGAAGGTCACGCGCGCGGCCACGCGGCGAGGCGTGCGGCTGCTACCCCACGTCGGCGCCAATGTCGTCTCCCGCGCCCCCGCCCTCGCCGAGGGCCGGTATGAGATCCTCGACCAGTGGTTCGCCCACGGCGCCTTCGGCGTGGAGCTGGGCACGATCGACCTCACCGACGAGGAGCCGCTCACCGACGCCGGCGCGCACATCCACGCCGGCTGGGACACCCGCGAGCTACTCGCCTACGTTGAATCCCACACGGACGCGATCGTCTCCGCCGCCATCTCGGCCCCCACCTTTGAGGCTGCCAGCGCCCACGCCCTCGAGGACTACTTCGACGTGGTGCGTTTCCAAATCTCCACCCCTGACGCCTACGCCCCCGATGTCTTCTCCGATCAGGTCTCCGAAAAGCTACAGTTCTTCGAGATCGCCGGCGCGATCCCTTCCTGGGACTGCTCGTTTGCCACGCTCGAGAACCGTGCGGGTCGCCTGTCGGAGGGCGCCATTTTGCTCGCCGCGTGCTTCTACCCCGGCTTCCTCCACTTCGAGCAGAACATCCCGGGTCGTTCTCCGTCGGTGCGCCACGCGCTGCGCCTGCGCGACTCGCTCTCGTTGCACCGCTCCTCCATCCTCATCTCGACCGACAAGGCGCAGGACGGATTCATCTGGCTGGTCACCGACAAGGTGAGCATGTTGCTCAACTTCGGGCCCTATCCTTATGTCGTGCCCAACGACGGGCGAGTGCTCGTCTCCTCCCTCATCGAGCTTCCCGAGGAAAACGGCAACCTCGTCGTCCCGCCCGGGGAGGCAGCCTGGTTGCGGCGCTAGCCTGCTAGCCCTGAGCGCTAGCCTGCTCGAGGGCGGCGCGGAGTGTCAGCCCCCGGAGATGCCGAGCTCAGCCTCGTGAAGGCGCGCCTTCTGCTCCGGGGAGAGAACATGGGAATCGAGCCAGAATTCGGGCAGATGCGGTTGCTTTTCCCCGCCGGCGCGGCCGCGCGGGCCGCTCGCTGCCTCCGGGTAGCCCTGGGTGAGGTCGAGCTGGCTGAGCCGGAGGCCCAGCTCCTCCAGCGTGTTCACGAGTCCCAGGTCGCGGCGTAGCTGCCCGCCCACGGCGAAGCCACGCATGTACCAGCCCACGTGCTTGCGCATCTCCCGCATGGCCCGGCGCTCCTCGCCGAAGTGGTCCACCGCGAGCGCGGCGTGGCGCATGATGATCTGGCACACCTGCGCCAGGTTCGGTCGCATTCGCCGATCCGATCCGTGCATGGCGGCCACGAGGTCGTAGAACAGCCACGGCCGGCCTTGGCATCCGCGCCCGACGACGACGCCGACCGCGCCCGTCTGCCTCATCATCGCCGCCGCGTCCTGCGCCTCGAACACGTCACCGTTGCCGAACACCGGCAGGGACGATTCGCGCACCAGGTCGCCGATCACTTCCCAGCGGGCCGTGCCCGAGTAGTGCTGGGCGGTGGTGCGGGCGTGAAGGGTCAGGGCCGCGATCCCGGCGTCTTCGCAGATTCGTGCCGCGTCACGGAAGGTTTCGTGGTCCTCGTCGATGCCGATGCGCACCTTCGCCGTGACGGGCACCCGGCCGCCGGAGGTCTGGTCGGCCGCGCGGACGGCCGCGCTCACGATCGCCTCGAACAGGTCGTGTTTCCAGGGTAGCGCCGAACCGCCGCCCTTGCGGGTCACCTTGGGCACGGGGCAGCCGAAGTTGAGGTCGATGTGGTCGGCGTATCCGTTGCCGACGACGAGCCGAACCGCCTCCGCCACGGTGGCCGGGCCTACCCCGTAGATCTGGATCGAGCGCACCGGGTCACCCATGTCGGGTTGGATCATCCGCATCGTCTCGGGGGTTTGCTCCACGAGCGCCCGTGAGGTGATCATCTCGCAGACGTACAGGCCGGCCGGCGCAAATGTTCCGGGAGCGTGCCCGGCCCCGGGAGTGCCGCCGGGATTCGCGACGATGTCCGCACCGAAACCGTCCGTGAGATCGGCCAGCGCCGCCTCGCCGAACTCGCGGCACAGCTGCCTGAAGGGCGGGTTGGTCACGCCCGCCATCGGGGCGAGCATGAGCGGGGTGCCCAGGCCCAGGCCGCCGATCTGCACGGCGGGCGTGCCGCGTTGCGGCGCGGTGGCGCGAGCGGGGGCTGGCGGGAACGTCACGAAGCCACCTTCCGTGAAGGCGCGATCGGGGCGAGGACTGTGGCGATCGCCGTCGTCATCGGGATGGCGAGAACAAGGCCGATGGATGCCACCAGGGTGCGGACGATCTCCTCAGCAATCTGGCCCACCGTGAACAGGTCAAGCACCCCGCGGTCCACGAGAGCCGCGCTCATGAGCAGCGGCAACGATGTGCCGACGTAGGCGAAGGCGAGGGTGTAGACCGTGGAGGCGATGTGGTCCCGGCCAATCACCATGGCCTGCCGGAACACCTTCGTGCGGCTCGCAGCCTCGTTGGCGGCCTGGAGCTCCCACACCGTTGACACCTGCGTGATCGTCACGTCGTTGAGCGCGCCCAGGCCGGCGAGGATGATCCCGCACAGCAAAATGTCGCTCATATTGAGGTAAGTCAGCTGCCCGGCCAGTGAGATCGCGTCGTCGGAGAGCGTGCCCGTGAGATTGTTTGCTGTCACCGACGCCGCCGCCAGCACCCCGGTGATGAGGAGCCCGGCGAAGGTGCCGATTACCGCCGTCGTGGTGCGGATGGAAACCCCGTGGGCGAAGTAGATGGAGGCGAACATCATCGCGCTTGCCCCCACCACGATGACCGCCAGCGGCGCCGTTCCCACCATGAGGGCCGGGAGCATAAAGGCGCCCACCACCGCCAGCGAGGCGGAAAGACCCAGCAGCGCGGCAAATCCCTTCCACCGCGCCACGGCCACCACCACGATGACGTAAAGGGCCACCAGCGCCCCCAGCGGAACGTCGCGAACGAAGTCCACAAAAATGTACGGCGAGCCGCCCTCCGCGGATCCGGGGCTGAAGAGAGCCTTGATTGTGTCCCCGACGTCGAGCCCGTTGCCCACGATCTCGAAGGGCACGTGGACCGGGACCTCCACCCCGTCCACCGACATCCTCACCTGGTACTGGCCCAACTCATCGGCCTGGCCAATCGACGTGACGGTGCCCACCGCCGTCGTCGAGCCCGCGTAGTTAAGCTGGACCGAACCAACCGGGGTCTGCCCGCGTGGCCATAGCACCACCAACCCAATGATCGTGGCGATCGCCAGCGGCACGACGATCGCGGCGAGGATCGTGCGGACCTTACGCCTCTGGCCCGGACCCATCCGAAGGTGGGCCGCGTGCGAGTGCACGTGGCCCACCTCATCGTGAGACTCGCTCACTAACAGCCAGCCAGCTTCTCGGACAGGAACGTCTTGACCTCCTCCAGCGGGATGCGCACCTGCTCCATCGAGTCGCGCTCGCGCACCGTCACGGCCTTGTCCTCCAGGGTGTCGAAGTCAATCGTCACGCAGTAGGGCGTGCCGATCTCATCCTGGCGGCGATAGCGGCGGCCGACCGCTCCGGCGTCGTCGTAGTCGATGTTCCAGTACTTGCGCAGCTGCGCGGCGACGTCCTTCGCCACCGAGGTCAGCTCCTCCTTGCGCGAGAGCGGAAGGATGGCCGCCTTCACCGGGGCCAGGCGCGGGTCGAGCTTGAGCACCACCCGCTTGTCCACCCCTCCCTTCGTGTTGGGTGCCTCGTCCTCGGCGTAGGCCTCCACGAGGAAGGCCATGAGCGAGCGGGTCAGGCCCGCGGAGGGCTCGATGACGTAGGGGGTGTAGCGTTCACCGGTCTGCTGGTCGAAGTACTCCAGCTTCTTGCCGGAGGCCTCCGAGTGCGCGGTGAGGTCGAAGTCGGTGCGGTTGGCGATGCCTTCAAGCTCGCCGAACTCGGAGTTGGGGAAGCCGAAGCGGTATTCGATGTCCACCGTGCGCTTGGAGTAGTGGGAGAGCTTCTCCTGCGGGTGCTCGTAGAGGCGCAGGTTGGCCGGGTCGATACCGAGGTCGATGTAGAAGGCGAGGCGCTCATCGATCCACTTTTGGTGCCATTCCTCGTCCTCGCCCGGCTTGACGAAGAACTCGATCTCCATTTGCTCGAACTCGCGGGTGCGGAAGATGAAGTTGCCCGGGGTGATCTCGTTGCGGAAGGACTTACCAGTCTGGGCGATGCCGAACGGGGGCTTCATGCGCGCCGACGTCATGACGTTGTTGAAGTTAACGAAGATTCCCTGGGCGGTCTCGGGGCGCAGGTAGTGAAGCCCGGCCTCGTCGTCGACGGGGCCGAGGAAGGTCTTAAGCATGCCGGAGAACGCGCGCGGCTCGGTCCACTTGCCGCGGTTACCGCAGTTGGGGCACACCACGTCGTCCATCGTCACGTCGGCTTCGGCCACCTCGTGCTTGGCGGCGTACTGCTCGATGAGCTCGTCCTCGCGCAGGCGCTTGTGGCACTCGAGGCACTCGACGAGGGGGTCGGAGAACGTGTCCACGTGGCCGGAGGCGTGCCAGACCTGACGCGGGAGGATGATGGACGAATCCAGACCGACGACGTCGGCGCGACCCTGCACGTTGCGCTTCCACCACTGGCGCTTGACGTTTTCCTTAAGCTCGACGCCGAGCGGCCCGTAGTCCCACGCGGAACGCGTGCCGCCGTAGATTTCTCCCGAGGGGAAGACGAAGCCGCGCCGCTTCGCGAGGGAAATTGCTTGATCGAGACGCGAAGGTGCCTGCTTGGCCACTGTTGCGCTCCTTTCTTAGCCACACCCGGATGGCGTGGATCACTATCCGCGGCTGGCTGCCGCGGTTCACCGGAAACCCGGTGGCCAGACAAAGGTTCGCTTGCATTCTATGATGCGCGCCGCGTTTGCACGGAGTCCGCCCTTGTGTAAGGCATCACCAGATATTGACTGTCATTCTCAAGTGGGTTGATAATGCTATCCATGAAGCTGTCAAAAATCGCTCCCCTTTTCTTCGCCGGCGCCCTCGCGCTCGGCGCATGTTCGTCCGGCTCCAACGGTGCCGGCTCCCCCAGCAGCGTCGCTTCCTCCAGTAGCGCCTCCTCCGCCGGAGCGCTCAAGGTCACGACGTCGTTCTACCCGCTGAGCTACCTGGCCGAGCGGATCGGGGCCGACCACGTGGCAATCACGGACCTGACCCCGCCGGGCTCCGATGCCCACGGCGTCGAGCTCTCGCCGAAGGAGGTCGCCGAGCTGTCCCAGTCGGACCTCGTCCTCTACATCGCCAAGCTCTCCCCCGCCATCGACGACGCGATCACGGCCTCCGGCGTCTCCGCCGTAAACATCGGCGAATCCGTAAATCTCCTGCCCTTCGACGCGCTCGGCACCGACCCGCACGACGGCGAAGATCACGACCACGCAGACCACGACGCCGACCACGCCGACCACGACGCCGACCACGCCGACCACGACGCCGAGGCTCACGACCACGAAGCTCACGACCACGAAGAGGGCGACGGCCACGACCACGGCACCCACGACCCGCACTTCTGGACCGACCCGGCCCGCATGATCCTTGCCGCGGACACGGTTGCCGAGAAGCTCGCCGGTCTCGACGAGGCGAACAGGGCCACATACGAGGCCAACGCGAAGGCCGTCAAGGCCGACCTGCAGGCCCTCGTCGACGAGCTGAAGGGCATCGACGCCACCCAGTGCCGCACCGATTCCTTCCTCGTCTCCCACAAGGCATTCTCCTACCTAGCCCTCGAGGCAGGGCTGAACCAGATCGGAATCGCCGGTTTCGACCCGGAGATTGAGCCCTCCCCGGCGCGCATCCGCGAGATCCAGGACATCGTCACAGAACACGACATCAACACGGTCTTCGCCACCTCGGACGGCGAGACGAAGACAGCTAAGGCCATCGGCGATGACCTTGGTCTCAAGGTCGACGTCCTCGACCCCGCCGCAACCCAGCGTGACCCTAACATGGACTACATCGACGTGTTGAAGCAGGACATCAGCCTGCTTCGTAGCTCCATGGGGTGTTCATGACAACAGCGGTAAGCGCGAGTGGCCTGCACGTTCAGCTCGGGTCCGCTCACATCCTCTTGGGGATTGACTTTGAACTCGCGCAGGGTCGCACCCTCGCCGTACTTGGCGCGAATGGCTCCGGCAAGTCCACGCTCGTGCGTGCACTGGTCGGGGCCATCCCGACATCCGCCGGCACGATCACGCTTTTTGGCACGAACCTCGCCTCCCGACGCAAGGTTGACTGGGCCCGTATCGGCTTTGCTCCCCAGCGCACGACGGCGACCTCCGGCGTCCCCGCAACCGCCCTCGAGACCGTCATGGGCGGCCTCGTCTACGGCAGCCGGCTGCGCCCCCGGCGCGGCGGTCGCGACGCAGCGATGGCCGCGCTCGAGACGGTCGGGCTGGCCGAGCGCGCCGACGAGTCGGTCCAGACCTTCTCCGGCGGCCAGCAACAGCGCATCCTCACAGCCCGCGCGCTTGTGCGCGACCCGGACCTCATCATCCTCGACGAGCCCTTCGCCGGCGTCGACTCCTCCTCCCGCGAGACCATCCTCGCAACGCTGTCGACACAGAAGGTCAGGGGTAAGACGATCATCCTCGTCCTTCACGAGGTCCATGAGTATCGCGAGCTGGTCGACGAGGCCCTCATCCTCGACGCCGGGCGGGTACTCGAGCACACCGCCGACGTGAGCGACCTGCACGGCTCGGGCCACCACGCCCTGCCCGGGCACGACCACGTCCACCGCCACGGGGATGACGCCCCACATTACCGATCCCCATGGATGGGAGGCCCCCTGTGATCGTCGATATGCTCTCCTCCACCTTCATGCAGCGCGCACTCATCGTCGCGGTGCTCGTCGGGCTCGCCGCCCCGGTGGTGGGCACCTACCTCGTCCAGCGCCGCCTGACCCTTCTTGGAGACGGGATCGGGCACGTGGCCCTGACTGGCGTTGCGCTCGGCTGGCTGGCCGCCAGCGCGGCCGGCGCGATCGACAAGGACGCGTGGGCCGTCCCGGGCGCTATCCTCGCCTCCGTGATCGGCGTGCTCCTCATCGAGTGGATGCGCACGCGCGGCCACGCCTCCGGCGACGTCGCGCTCGCCATGCTCTTTTACGGCGGTATCGCCGGAGGCGTGCTCCTCATCGGCATTGCGGGTGGCACCACGTCGAACCTCAACGCCTACCTCTTCGGCTCGATCTCCACCGTGACCCAGACCGACACCTACCTCACGATCGGGTTGACAATCCTCATTCTTGCCGTCGGTATCGGACTACGCCCAGCGCTCTTCGCACTGTGCCACGATGAGGAATTCGCCCGCGCCTCGGGGCTACCCACCGGGTTGCTGTCCATTCTCATCTCCGTGACGGCGGCGCTCACCGTCGCCCTCGCCATGCGGATCGTCGGGGCCCTCCTCGTCTCCGCGCTGATGGTAATCCCGGTGGCCATCGCCCAGTCCATCTCGCGTTCGTTCAAGGCCACGATGCGGGCAGCGATGGCGATCGGGGTCGTCGTCGCCGTCACCGGGCTGGTGGTCACCTACATCAAGCCCTGGTCCCCCGGCGCCACCATCGTCGTGCTAGCCGTGGCGCTGTACGCCGTCGTCGTCGCGCTCCGGCCGCTGGTCATGAGGGCACTTCGGCGCGACGTCCACCGCCACCCTCACCCCCACCACGTGCCCGACGTGGAGGTCGGTGGCACAGATGCGCCCTGCGAGCAAGCGCACTTACGCTAAGATGAAAGGTGGAGGTTTCCTATGAGAATGACACGGCAACGCAACGCCCTTGCCACTTTGCTCTCTGAGACTGAGGAGTTCTTGCCGGCCCAGCGCATCCATGAGCTCCTCCTCGAGCGTGGCGAGAAGGTCGGACTGGCCACGGTCTACCGCAACCTTCAGGCCCTCGCCGAGCAGGGAACCGTTGACGTGTTGCGCCAGGAAGGCAGCGACGTCCAGCTCTTCCGCCACTGCGCCGACGACGGCCATCATCATCACCTCCTGTGTCGCAACTGTGGGAAAACCGTGGAGCTTTTCATCCCCCAGCTCGAGGAGCTGACCAAGAGTGTCGCTAAGGACAACGGCTTCACAGACGTCTCCCACGACATCGAAATCTACGGCCTGTGCGCCAATTGCGCCGCCAACGCCGAACGTTAGGCTTTCCTATTTTGCTGAGTGTCGCGTAAAGTAGACCTCGTGCAGATCTTCGACGCGATAGCAGGATTCGTCCAAAGTGGCCCGGTCGCGTTCGTCTACCTTTTCTTCCTCTTCGGCGCGTTCTCTCGCTCGCAGGCGATCTACTGGATCGGGCGCTACATGGGCTCCTTCATCATGACGCGCGGGCGGCCCGACGCCGGCTGGCGACTGCGTGTATACGACAAGATACACGCCGACTCCACCCAGCGCACCATCGCCGTGCTGCGCCGGCGCGGCTGGCCAATGATTCCGCTCTCTTTCCTCACGGTCGGCCTCCAGACCCTCATCCAGCTCTCCGCCGGAGTGATCGCCATGCCGTGGCTACGCTACTTCGTGGCGAGCATCCCGGGCGCGCTGGCCTGGGCTCTCATCTACACGACGATCGGCTGGGCCGTCTGGGCCGCGACCTTCCGGGCGGCCACGGGATCGCCGTGGGCGCTCCTAGCGCTGCTCGTCCTCGTCGTCGGCATTGTGCTCTGGCGGCGCACCCACAATGAGCCCGCCGCACACGCGACCATCGACTGACGCGATTGCGCCAGAGCCGCTCGTGAGACACCATAGTGTCATGGAAGAAATACCCGTGCGCCTGCCCATCAAGCTCAGCCAGTTCCTCAAGCTAGCAAACCTTGTGGAGACGGGCGGTCATGCCAGCGAGCTCATCGCCGCCGGCGAGGTCCTTGTCAACGGCGCGGTCGAAACCCGCCGCCACCACAAGCTCTCCGCCGACGACGTGGTGGAGGCCGGCGGCTACCGCGTCAGGGTCGTCGAGGATTAGCTAACCTCGTCGAAGAGGAGAGGAGCCCTACGCTCCCGTCACGACAGGACGCAGTCCCGACCCAGTAGCACCTTGAGCTCCGTGTAAAGCGAAGGCTCGGGGGACACCCAGTACTGGCTGGCCACCTCGACCACCACCATCTTTTTCCGGGTGGCGCACCATACGTGCAGGCGTACCGGCGAATTGCCCGGGTAGCGGGACAGGATCTGGGCGAGATGATCGACGTTCATGGCGTTGCATGCGTACTCGTCGATCGCGATGTCGATCGGGTAGTCGATCTCGATCTCCCCCGCCGGCGGCAACTTCATTGATCTGGCGGACAGCTTGACGGGCCCCTCGTCCTCCACCTGCGCCCGCGCCTCGACGATAACAACCGAGTCCGGGATCAGCATCGAAGAGACCTGCTGATAGGTGGCCGGAAAGAAGTTGACGTCGATCGGCCCCGTGCGGTCCTCGATCGTGGCGATCGCCCACGCCTTACCCGACTTCTTCGTGATCTTCGTCTGGACTGCCGAGATGATGCCCGCGATCGTCACCGTCTGCCCGTCACGGACGTTGTCCGACTCAAGGAGGTCGACCACGGTGGTGTCCGCCGCTCGATTGAGGAAGTTCTCCATGCCGGACAGCGGATGATCAGAGACGTACAAGCCGAGCATTTCGCGCTCAAAGTTAAGCTTCTCGCGCTTGTCCCACTCGGGGATGTCCGGGATGGTGACCTCGAAACCCTCGCGAACCCCTAGGCCCAGATCCCCAAAGAGATCGAACTGGCCGGCGGCTTCGTTGCGCTTGATCGGGATCACGGCGTCGATTGCCTCCTCCACCACGGCCACGAGCGCCCGGCGGCACTCCCCCAGCGAGTCAAAGCCTCCCGCCTTGACGAGGCACTCGATCGAACGCTTGTTGCAGGCAGAGAGCGGGATCTTGTCGAGGAAGTCCTGGAACGAGGTGAAGGGGCCCTTCTCCTCGCGAGCCTTGATGATACCCTCCACCACGTTTGTTCCCACGTTGCGAACGGCCCTCAGACCCACGCGGATCTCTTCGCCCACCGCCGTGTAGTCCGCCAACGAGCTGTTGACGTCCGGCACGAGCACGTTGATCCCCATGCGGCGGCATTCGGCAAGGTAGGTGGCCACCTTCGTCTTATCCGACATCTTCGAGGTGAGCAGCGCCGCCATAAACTCGGCAGGGAAGTGTGCCTTGAGGTAGGCCGTCTGGTAGGAGACCAGCGCGTATGCCTCCGAATGCGACTTGTTGAAGGCGTAGGAGGAGAAGGGCAGCAGGATGTTCCACAGGGTGTCGATGGAGTCCTGGGAGAAGCCGTTGTCAAGCATGCCCTGGGAGAAGCTGGCGAATTGCTGCTGTAGCACCTCAGCTTTCTTCTTACCCATCGCCTTGCGCAGGATATCTGCCTGGCCGAGCGTGAAACCGGCGAGCTTCTGGGCGATACGCATCACCTGCTCCTGGAAGACAATCAGGCCATGGGTAACTCCGAGGATATCCTCGAGTGCCTCCTCCAGCTCGGGATGGATCGGGGTCTTCTCCTGCAGACCGTTCTTGCGCAACGCGTAGTTCGTGTGCGAGTTCGCGCCCATGGGGCCCGGGCGGTAGAGGGCAGAGACGGCGGAGATATCAGCGAAGCTGTCCATCTTCATCTGCCGAAGCAGGGTGCGCATGCCCGCTCCATCGAGCTGGAAGATGCCGAGCGTATCGCCGCGGGCAAGCAGATCGTACGTCTTGGGATCGTCAAGCGGGATGTTGTCAATATCCGGCGCTTCCTTGCCGTTCACCCGGATGTTCGCCAGCGCCGCCTCGATCACCGTGAGGTTTGACAGGCCAAGGAAGTCCATCTTGATCAGGCCCAGCTCCTCACATTCGGGGTACTCGAACTGGGTGAGGATGGCCCCGTCCTGCTGACGCATCATGACGGGGATAACATCGGTCAACGTCTTGGAGGACATGATGACCGCGCAGGCGTGCATGCCCGTCTGGCGTGTCATCCCCTCCAGCCCGCAGGCGAGATCGTAGACCTTCTTGCAGTCCGGATCGTTCTCGATCAGTTCGCGGATCTCCCCCGCCTCCGCGTAGCGCGGATTGTCCTTGTTAAACAGTTCGTTGACCGGGATGTCCTTGCCCATCACCGACGGCGGCATCGCCTTTGTCAGCCGATCGCCCATCTCGTAGGGATAGCCGAGCACCCGGGACGCATCCTTGAGGGACTGCTTGGCCTTGATCGTGCCGAAGGTGACCACCTGGGAGACCTTGTCCTTGCCGTACTTCTCCTCGACGTACTCGATCACCTCGTCCCGCCTGCTATCGTCGAAGTCGATATCAAGATCGGGCATCGAGATGCGCTCGGGGTTCAAGAACCTCTCAAACAGCAAATCGTGCTTGATCGGATCGAGCTGTGTGATCTCAAGCGCGTAGGCCACCATCGAGCCTGCTCCGGATCCTCGCCCCGGGCCCACCCGGATCCCGTTGCGGCGCGCCCAACGAATGTAGTCCGAGACCACGAGGAAGTATCCCGGGAAGTCCATCTGCAAGATCACGTCCATCTCATAGTCCGCCCGCTTGCGCACGTCATCCGGAATGACTTCCCCGTAGCGCCGGTGGAGGCCCTCATTGACCTCGCGCACAAACCACGACTTTTCATCCTCACCGCTGGGCACCGGGAACTTCGGCATGTAGTTCACGCCGTCCGCCGTGGTGTCAAAGTGGACGTTGCAACGCTCCACGATCGCCAGCGTGTTCTCGCAGGCACCCTGGAGGTGACCGAAGGAATTCCACATGTCTTCCGTGGTGCGGATGTAGTAGCCCGTGCCCTCGAAGCGGAAGCGATCCGGATCCATGAGCGTGGAGCCCGAGTTCAAGGCCAGCATCGCGTCCTGAACCGTTGACTGATCCTGGGTGACGTAATGAGAATCGTTGGTAGCCAATAGCGGCGCGTCAATCTTGCGGGCGATCGCGAGAAGATCGTCTTTGACCCGGCGCTCGATGTCCAGGCCGTGATCCATAAGCTCAAAGTAAAAGCTCTCCTTGCCAAAGATATCCTGGAACTCACCCGCCGCCTTCAGCGCCTCATCGAACTGGCCCAGCCGGAGCCTGGTCTGGATCTCCCCCGACGGGCATCCGGCGGTGCCGATGAGCCCGTGGTGGTACTTTTCAAGCAGCTCCCGATCAATACGCGCCGCCTTGCCCAGCGTGCCCTCGATCGAGGCGAGCGACTGCATGCGGAAGAGGTTATGCATGCCCTCCGTGGTCTCCGCCAGCAAAGTCATGTGCGTGTAGGAGCCGCGCGCCGACACGTCGTCCCTCCGCTGAGCCTCCGTACCCCAAAACACGCGGGTCTTATCATGGCGGGAGGTGCCCGGCGTCATGTAAGCCTCCAGGCCGATGATCGGCTTGATCCCGGCCTTGTTCGCCGCCTTGTACAGTTCGTAGGCGCCGTGCAGGTTTCCGTGATCCGTGATGGCCACGGCGGGCTGGCCGAGCGCCGCCACCTCCTTGACCAGGCGGTCAATCTTCGCAGCCCCATCGAGCAACGAATAGTCGGTGTGGACGTGGAGGTGAGCGAAGTTCTTAGCCATGGGATGTAGTCTAGCGAGGGTCTCCGACAAAAAACTGTGACGTCGGAGCAAGCCCGCGCTCATCCTAGGAAGACGCGCAAAACTACCTCACGTCGGCGCGTCGCAGATCGAGGATCATGTCCTGATGCCAGATGCCCTCGTCCAGGTAACGCTGCCCGTTCTTCACCTCGTAACCGAGGCTGCGGTAAAAGCCCATCGCGGCTTCCTGCGCCGACAGCTCGGATCGGGTGACGCCGTCCACGGCATAGTCAAGCGCCATCTCGTGAATCTTCATCATGACCGCGCGCCCGACCCCAGTCCCCCGAGTCCACGCGTGTACCGCCATGCGGCCCACGTGCACGCGCCCCGGCCCGTCCACGAGGAGGCGCGCCGTGCCGGCGTCGCGACCGTCGACCTCGGCGAGCACGTGGCGCGTGGACGGATCGAGATCGAGCGCGTCGATCTCGTTTTCTGCGGCCACGTTCTGCTCGTCAACGAAGACCGCGAGGCGGATGGCGAAGCATCGCTCGAGTTCCTCCTCAGTGCTCACTTCCCACACGTTCACGGCCGCACCTCATACATTCCCTCGCGGACAATTTCCAAAGCGTGTTCGAGATCCGCAGGATACTGTGATTCAAATTCAATGTAGTGCCCGGTCGTCGGGTGTTCAAAACCGAGACGCACCGCGTGGAGCCACTGGCGTTCCAACCCCAGCTTCTCCGCCTGCACCGGATCGGCGCCGTACATGACATCGCCCAGGCAGGGGTGCTTGATGGCGGACATGTGGACACGGATCTGGTGCGTGCGCCCGGTCTCCAAGTGGACCTCGACAAGCGCGGCACCCGCCATCGATTCGACGACGTCGTAGTGCGTGATCGCGTGCTTGCCGTCCGCGCGAATCCCCATCTTCCACTGGTGGCGCATGTCGCGCCCAATCGGCGCGTCAACCGTGCCGGACATCGGATCCGGAAGGCCCTGGACGAGCGCGTGGTAGATCTTCTTCACCCGCCGCTCGCGGAAGGCGTGCTTGAGTCCAGAGTAGGCGCGTTCGGACTTGGCCACCACCATCGCCCCCGACGTGCCCACGTCGAGGCGGTGGACGATTCCTTGACGCTCCTGCGGGCCCGACGTCGTCAAGCGCACCCCCGAAGCGAGTAGCGCCCCGAGCACGTTCGGGCCGTCAAAATTCTGGGAGGCGTGCGCGGCCACACCAGCGGGCTTGTCGACAACGATGATGTCCTCATCTTCGAAGATCACGCCCATGCCGTCCACCGGCGTCTCGCGCACTACCGGTTCCTCGCCCGGTAGCTCCACCTCCAGCACACTCCCCGCGGCCACCCTGGTCGAGTTCTTGGGCCGGGCGCCATCCAAGCGCACCTGGCCGCCTTCGACCAGTTCGGCGCACTTGGCACGTGACAGGCCGGTGATCGTGGCGAGCGTTGCGTCCACGCGACCGCCCGCCAACCCGTCCGGAACGAGGTAGGTCTTCACTGCTCCTTCTCCGCGTGGAAGAATTCGTAGAACAAGAGCGCCGCCACGCCCGCCACCAGCGCGATGTCGGCCACGTTGCCCACGAAGTAGCCGTTGTAGTCGATCATGTCCACCACGTGCCCCTCCGGGAATCCCGGCGCGCGGAAGAGCCGATCCAGCAGGTTGCCCACGGCTCCACCCCAGACAAAGCCGAGGATGATAGCGGGCACGCGCGCGCTGCGCGCAATGAGAAAGGGCAGACCGATGCTGACGACGACGGCGATCGCCGTGATCACCCACGTCATCGAGTTGCCCAAGGAGAATGCGGCACCCGAATTAAACACGAGGCGCAAAGACAGGACGCTACCGAGCAGCTCGATCCGCTCCCCGCCACCGAGCGCGCCGAGCGCCCACTGCTTGACCAGCTGGTCGATGGCAATGGTGACAAGGCCAAGAGTAAAAGGAAGAATCTTCTTCATCGCACACACAAGGAAAGGAGGACACCCACGCGCCCTCCTCACCCATGACAAGAACTACTGGTTGGAGTTGTTCTGCATCTCGACATTCTGCAGCAGCGACTCGAGGTAGCTACGCAGACGCGTGCGGTAGTCACGCTCGAACTCGCGCAGCTCGGAGATCTTGCGCTCGAGCAGCGAGCGCTCCTCCTCCAGCTTGGTGAGCGTGCGGTTGTGGATGTCCTCCGCCTCGGTGATGATGCGGGTGCGCTCGGCGTTCGCCTCGGTGATGATCCGCTCCTCCTCGGCCTTGCCGTTGGCCACGTGCTCGTCGTGAAGGCGCTGGGCGAGGGCAAGCATCGAGGTGGCATCCGTGACCTCGCTGGCCGCCGGCTGGACCTGAGCGAACTGGGCGGTGGAGGTGGCGTCCGACGGCGCAGCCTGGTCAGCCTGCGGAGTGGAAAGGCCTAGCTGGTTCTCGAGCTCGGTGATGCGAGCCTTTGCCGTCTGCAGCTGGGCCTCGAGCTCAGCCTTCTCCTTCGTCAGGGTCGCGATGGTTTCGGCGACCTCGTCGAGGAAGAAATCGACCTGGTCCTTATCGAAGCCATCCTCGGCACGCTTCGGTTCGTTGAAGCGCATATTGACGACATCGTGCTCGGTTAGCTGAGCCATGTTCTTCACCTCGTAGTTTATTAATGATAGTTGCGGGAGGTATACCTCAGGTATAAACCCTCGTCCCGGTTTAGACTACTAGACCAACGCGACTTATACCTAGCGGTTAATTGAGTATTGACACACCTTCACCGTTTATCACGTCACAATTCGCGGCTCTGGCACCCCGAGAAACGCCCACACCACAGACGAAAGTCACGGGCGCACCTAGAGCAGGTAGGCGAAACGCTGGATCACCTGAACAGCGATAAACAGGACAATAAAGCCCAGGTCGAGGCTGACCCCGCCGAGGTTGAGCGGGGGGATAAACCGGCCGAGGAATTTCAGCGGCGGGTCGGTCAGCTTGTAGACCAAGTTGGCCACCACGACAAGCCCACCCGTGGGGTACCAGTCCCGCGAGAGGATCTGGACGAAGTCCAGCACTACCCGCCCGATGAGAACCAGGATGTAGAACTGGCAGGCCCAGAAAAGGAGTAGCCCGACGATACCCATCAGGAGAAGGCGCGCGTGGCTTCCGTGCCGTACGAGTCGATCTTGACCGACTTCGGGGTCAGGAGGAAGACGTCGTCGGAGATGCTGCTAAAGGAGCCCTCGAGGCCGAAGGTCAGCCCGTAGGCGAAGTCCACGATACGCTTGCGCTCGTCGTCTGCCGCCTCCGAAAGGTTGAGCACCACGGGAAGGCCGTTGCGGAACTCCGTAGCGAAGTCCGCGGCGTCGCGGAATGTGGCGACCCACACCGTCACGATGCGGGCGACTTCGGGTGCTTGGGCCACGGGTCGGATCGGGCTCACGCTCTCGTAATCATCGTGCGCCTCGTCCTCGTAGTCCTCGTACTCGCCGTAGTCGACGTCCTCGTAGTCGTCCTCCGGCATCGCCTTTGCCGCAATCTTGTCAAACAATCCCATGGGTGCACCTCTCTCGCGTTGGCTGTCTTCTAAACTATTAGAGAAACCGGCTATTTCCGCGAACGACGCCGGTGTGTCGCACGATCTGGAGCACTCCGACGAAGCGGCCCGTCTGGGTTCGGGCGTGCGTGGCGCGCCGGTGCGAATAGTGCTCCGCAGACTCGTAGGTGCATACGGGCGAGCGGTGAATCTCACTCACGCCGCACTCCCGCAGCTGGGTCTCCAGGCCCGCCGGGATATCCAGCGCGGGCGTTCCCCACGACGTCGTGGCGCGGCTTGCCGGCCAGCGCCCACCGACCTCGTCGGCCAGTTGTGAGCTGACCTCGTAGCAGCGCCCGCAGATTGAGGGACCCAGGATCGCGATAACGTCCTCACCGAGGCGCTCAACGGTGGCCGGGCCGATGCCGAGGTCGAGGCCTGCTCGCCCGACGTGGACGACGGCGCCGCGCTCCCCGCTCGCCGCCACCAGGATGAGCGGCACGCAGTCGGCGACCATAACGGCGGCCGCTTGCCCGCGGCCGACGACGATCGCGTCCGCATCGCCGACGTTGAGAAAACCCGCCTCGAGGCGCGAGTCGCGAAAGTCGGCGATGTGGTCGGCGTGAACCTGGTTCATCCAGGCGACCGATTGGCCGATGCTCCCCTCGAATCTCTTTCGGTTAGCCTCCACGGCCCCGCGGTCGTCGCCCACGTGGAAGCCCAGGTTGAGGGAGGCGTACTCCCCCGTCGAGGACCCTCCTCGGACGCTGGTGAAACCCGCCCGAACGCCGGGCGGGAGCGGACCGTGGAACCAATCGATGAGGGATGAAGAAGACACGTTCCCATTGTGCCAAAAATCCCCGGTGCGCATGAGCGCGCCGGGGACAGGTTGGAGGAAGGCTCTACTCGTCGCCGAAGAGGAAGGGCGGAATGTCCAGGTCCGGGCGCTGGCGCTTCGGCTCGTCGATCACCGGCACCTCGAGCGGAGTTCCGCTCACCGCGGGGCGGTGGGCCGTGGGAACAGGCTGCTCTTGCTGATATGCCTGGCCGGGCGTGCGCTCATCGGTTGGCGCGGCGGGAACCACCGGCGTAGCCGGAACCGTGGGTGCCGCCTGCTGCACGGGTGCGGCGGGGTCGCGCAACACGTCGTCGGTCTCGTCGAAGCCGGCAGCGATGACGGTCACACGCACGTCGTCGCCCAGCGACTCGTCGACGATGATGCCGATGATGATGTTCGCATTCGGGTCCACGGCCTCCTTGACCATCTGCGCCGCCTCGGACTGCTCGCGCAGGCCAAGGTCGGTGGAGGAGGTGAAGGCAAGGAGCACGCCGTGGGCGCCGTCGATGCGCGCCTCAAGCAGCGGGGAGGAGATGGCGTTCTCGGTGGCGCGCAGCGCGCGGTCGGGGCCGTTGGCGGTGCCGATGCCCATGATCGCGGTTCCGGCGTCCTTCATGATCGTCTTCACGTCCGCGAAGTCGACGTTGACCACACCCGGCATCGTGATGAGGTCGGAGATGCCCTTCACGCCGTTTTGGAGCACCTCATCGGCGAGACGGTAGGCCTCGATGATGGACAGGTCCTCCTCGGTGACCTCGAGCAGACGGTCATTCGGGATAACGATGAGGGTGTCGACGGCGTCGCGCAGCTCACGAATCCCGTCGTTGGCGTTGCGCGAACGCTGGAGTCCCTCGAAGGAGAACGGGCGGGTGACCACGCCCACGGTGAGCGCGCCCTGTTCGCGGGCGGCGCGGGCGATAACGGGTGCGGCGCCGGTGCCGGTTCCGCCGCCCTCGCCCGCGGTGACGAACACCATGTCCGCTCCCTCGAGGGTGGAGACCACCACGTCGAGGTTTTCCTCAGCCGCGCGCTTACCCACGGTCGGGTCCGCGCCGGCCCCCAGGCCGTTCGAGACGTCGCGCCCGATGTCGATCTTGGTTTCGGCCTCAGACTTGGCCAGGGACTGGCTGTCGGTGTTAACGGCGATGAAATCGACGCCGGCAAGACCATCCTGGATCATGCGATCGACGGCGTTGACGCCGCCTCCGCCGACACCAACAACCTTGATGCTTGCAGAGTTGTTCAGAGCGTACATGTGTTTTCCTTCCGAACTTCAAGTTGTACTTGAAGTTTTCTGTCTCCAACCTCGCGAAAAAGGTAGAGATCTGGGAAGCCAAATTCAATGACCACGCGGGTGTGTTGCCAGATTCATCGGCTCACAGGCGCGTCCGGCACGGAAACGTCGAAGTAGCTGGCCGTCTGGGTCAGGAGCACGGCGAGCACCTGGGCCTTGAATTCGCCCCTCTCGAGGCCGCCCCAGAAGACCGTGCGCCCCTGCGTGAGGTGGAGCGTGACCAGGTTACCCTTGGCGACCGACGCCTCGGTGACCTGCCCGAGCACACCCTGATCGAGCGTGCTCAGCACCCCAAGTCCGTCCGAGATCGCCTGTGCCGGGTCGAGCCCGTCGCTGTGACTGATCCGGGGCAGGCTGGCAGCGAGTTCGGCCGGCACGCTCAGCTCCGTCCCGTCCGCCGCCACCGCGCTGCACTGGTCCTTGGGGCCGAGACAGGCCACGGGCACCGACTCGGTGATCTCGATGCGCAGGCGGTGGCGGTAGTCCTTCGTCACCGTCGCGCTGGCGATCTCCGGGATGTCCCGAATGTCGCCCGCCAACGCGTCCGCGTCGAGCAGGAGGAGGTTCTGGCCGTCGTGGCTTGCCACCAGCTGCTCGAGCTCGGTCTTGTCGACGATCGAGTTGGCCGCGTATCCGCCGATCTGGTCGGCCGAATACTCGTAGCGCAGGAGCGGAGAGGCGAATGCGACCCACCCGGCCAGAGCCAGGAGCGCAACGACGCTCGCGCCGATCCCCAGCCTCTTGAGGCGGAGGCGGCGCGCCTCGCGCTTGCGCTCGGTCCGACGCGCTTGAAGGTCGCCCTGATCCGAACGCCGGGAGGCGAGCCGCCTGCCCAGTTCGGCGCCCGCGGCACGCGCGGACTGCGTCAGGAGGCTCAGCCTTCCCGGCCCCCGCCCGACCTCGGAGCCGGAGAGTGGCACGCCGTCACCCTTCTCTGATTCCTCCCGGCCGTACGCTTGGCTCTCGAGATAGCTTTCCTCCGAGCCATGATCCTCATCCTCAAGCTCGAGCGGAACCATCGGCGCCGTGGGGATGTAGTCCTCCGCGCGCGGGGGCGGCTGGCGAAGCTCCCCACCGCTGTCACGCTCGCGGGCGCCACCGGTGAGCTTGCGCGGCTTCTTCGGTTGCCGAGGTGCTCTCATAGCGCCTCGAGCACGACGTCAGCCAGCTCCGTCACGTCCCCCGCACCCATCGTCAAGATGATGTCGCCCGGCTCGGAGAGCGCGGCGATGCGGCGCGCGGCCTCCACGCGGTCGGTCACCAGCTCCGAGCCCGGTAGCTGGTCGGTGATGACGTTCGCCTCAGCGCCGTCCGAGGGCACCTCACGCGCGGCGTAGACCGATGTGACCACCACCGAGTCCGCAAGTGCGAGCGCGCGAGCGAACTCCTCGGCGAAGATCTGCGTGCGCGAATAGAGGTGGGGCTGGAAGAGCACCCGCACACCCGCCGTCGTCTGCTGGCGGGCCGTCTCGAGCGTGGCGCGCACCTCCGTGGGGTGGTGTGCGTAATCGTCGATCACGCGCCGACCCGCCACCTCGCCGCGAAGCTCAAAGCGCCGCCCGGTCCCGCGGAATGTGGCCAGGGCCGCCGCCATCTGCGCCGGCTCCTCACCAAGCTCCACGCCGACGAGCAATGCGCCGGTAGCGTTAAGAATGTTGTGCTTGCCCGGGACGGCAAGGTGCAGGTCAATCGGCTTGCCGCGGAACGTGATCCGCGCACCCGAGTCCGTGTCCTCCACGTGGGCGTGATTCTCCAGCCCCTCGCCGCGCCCGTAGGTCCATGCCCGGATGCCCTCCGACCGGGCACGTTCAGCCAGCTCAAGGGCGCCGTCGCTGTCCGCGCACGCCACGAGCAGGCCCCCGAACCCAATCCGGTGGGCAAACTCCACGAAGGCCTCGAAGAAGGCCTCCTTCGAGCCGTAGTGGTCGAGGTGGTCAGGCTCCACGTTCGTCACCAGCGCCACGCGCGGGCGGTAGTTGAGGAAAGACCCGTCGGACTCGTCAGCCTCGGCAATAAACATCGAGCCGCGCCCCAAATGCGCGCCGGATGCCCCGCCGGCGAGCCGCCCCCCGATCGCCCGCGAAGGATCACGCCCCAATTCGGACAGCGCCACGGCGAGCATGCCCGACGTCGTCGTCTTCCCGTGCGCGCCCGCAACAGCCACAAAGTCCTTGTCCGCCGCCGCGATGGCGAGCGCCTGGCTGCGGTGGATGACCTGCTGGCCGCGCTCCGTGGCGATGCGCAGCTCGGGGTTGTCTGCCTTGATTGCGGTAGACAGGACCACGGTGGCGGTCGGGTCGACGTTCGCCGCGTCATGGCCGACGTAGACGGTGGCGCCCGCGGCCTTCAGACGTTCGAGGTTGGCCGAATCCTGGCGATCCGAGCCGGTCACGGTCTCGCCGCGCTCAAGCAGAAGCTCGCCGACCACGCTCATGCCCGCGCCTCCCGCGCCGATAAGGTGATACATCATCGCTCCCCCTCCGCCACGTGCATCGCGATGCTCGCCAGGCGGCTGGCCGCGTTCAACGGTGACACGCCCGTCGAGCGCTGCGCCATCGTCTCGAGGCGATCACCGTCGAAAAGTGGGAGGACGTCGGAGCGAACCTTGGCGGGCGTCAGGGCCTTGTTATCGATGAGGATCGCCCCGCCGGCGCTGACCACGTCGCGCGCGTTGAGGGCCTGCTCGCCGTTGCCCACGGGAAGCGGCACAAACACCGCCGGGATGCCGAGCGCCGACAGCTCGGCCACCATCCCGGCACCCGCGCGGGAGACCGCGAGGTCTGCCACCGCGTAGGCGCTCTCCATGTCGGACAGGTAGTCGAGGACGACGTAGCCGGCGTCGGGCGCGGCGGCTCGGACGTCGTCGCCCTTGCCCTGGCCCGTGATGTGTATGACCTGGATGCCGGCCGCGCGGATGTCGCAGGCAGACTCGGCGAAGACCTCGTTGAGGTGCTGGGCGCCGGATGAGCCGCCCGTCACCAGCATGATCGGCTGATCCGGGTCGAGTCCGAAGCGCGCGGCGGCCTCCTCACGCCCGGCGCGCCTCCCACCGGGGCGCGCCGACAGCCGCTCAATCTCGCGCCTGAGAGGCAAGCCCACGCTGACCGTGATGCCTTTCGCCGCGCGTAGCGGCGTTGAGGGAAAGGTGAGGGCAACAGTCGCCGCAAAGCGCGCGCCTAGCCTATTGGCCATGCCCGGTCGGGCGTTGCCCTCATGAACGACGACCGGGACCTTGCGCTTGCGGGCCGCGAGGTAGACGGGGGTTGAGACGTAGCCGCCGAAGCCTATGACGGCCTCGGCCTCGTGCCGGTCGAGCACCTCGCCGGCAGCCGCGATCGCCGCCTTGAAGTTCATGGGAAACCTTGCCATGTCCGCCGAGGGCTTGCGCGGCAGCGGTACGCGCGGGATCGTCTCGAGCTCCAGCCCGGCGGCCGGGACGAGGGTGGTTTCCAGCCCGGCCTCGGTGCCGACGGCGACCACCTGGGTGCCCGGATGCTCCTTGGTGATCGCACTGGCCGTCGCCAGCAAAGGGTTGACGTGGCCGGCCGTTCCCCCTCCCGCAAGTACGATTGCCATTATCGCTCGCTCCTCACTAGGGTTCGTATACGTTGCACAAGCCTACCGCGAACCCGCCAGCTCTCCCGAACGCCGGGGACGGCGAGCGCGGCGGAGATGACACACCCGACCATCGCGAGGGTGGCGAGCATGGACGATCCGCCCATGGAGATGAACGGTAGCGGCACGCCGAAGACGGGCAGGAGGCCCGTGACCACGAACATATTCGCCAGCGCCTGCCCGCACAGCCACAGCGCCGCACCCGCCGCCATGAGCTGGGCGTACCTGGCGGGGTGCTTTCGGCAGATCTCCACCAGCCCCCAGCCAAGCGCAAGGAACAGGGCGATAACAGTCAAAGTCCCCAGCAGGCCGAGCTCTTCGCCGATGACGGCGAAGATGAAGTCGGTGTGGGCCTCGGACAGGTCGCGCCACTTTTCCTTGCCCGCGCCGATTCCCGCGCCGGTGAGTCCGCCGGTGCCGAAGGCGAACTGCGAGAAGTCCGACTGGGTGGGCTCATGCGTGTCCGGCAGCGTGAACAGGTTGGTAAAGAACTCCGCGATGCGTCGCAGACGAGAGGGGTTGGCCGCCACCAGGATGCTCACACCGAGCGCGCCGAAGATCGCCACCACACTCAGGTGCTTGATCCGCAACCCCGCCAGGAAGAACAGTCCGGCGCCAATGAGGATGTAGATCAACCCTGTGCCCACGTCCCCGCCCGCGACCACCAGCCCCGCGGCGCCGAGGAATCCCAGCGCGGGGATCCACAGCGTGCGCAGGTTCTCGATCTCGGATAGCTGGAGGCGGGAGAGCATGTGGGCGAGCCACAACACGAGCGCCAGCTTGATGAACTCCGAGGGCTGGATCGTGATCGAGCCAAGGGAGAGCCAGTTGTTGTTTCCGGACACACCCCCGCCCTGGACGAGTACGCCGAGCTGCAACGCGAAGCCGAGGCCGAGGAAGACGTGCACGAATCTCCGCGTGACCTGGTACGGGATGAGCGCCATGACAACCAGGCCCACCACGCCGACGAGCGTGGTCAACGCCTGGCGGGTCGCCACGGAAAAGAGCGTCAGATCCGGGTTGACGTCGACCGCCCGGATGGAACTCGGCGCCGTGGATGAGTAGACCATGACGACGCCGAGAACTGTGAGGCAGGCCGTGGCGAGCATGATGACCGCCAAGGCCCGCAGGATGTCGTTACGGCGGGCAAGCTCACGCTCGGAGAGCACGCCGCCCTCAAGCGTCGCCATCGTGACCATCCAGCCTCGCGACCGCCGCCGCGAACTTCTGCCCACGCTCGGCGTAGGAGATGAACTGGTCCTGGGAGGCGCACGCCGGCGCCAAGATCACGGTATCGCCCGGGATGGCGAAGGCGGCGGCCGCGGCGACGGCGTCCTCCATCGGCGTCGTCGAATCCGGTGCCACGTAGTGAACCGGCGAGTCGAGGCCGGCAAGTGCGGAGCGCCACGGTTCCTGGTCTCGCCCGATCACAACGACTGCGCGCAGGTGATCCTTGACCTTGCCAACGAGCTGCTCGAAGCGCACGCCCTTGGCCAGCCCGCCGACGATCCACACGGCGTTCTCCAGTGCGCGTACCGAGGCCTCGGCGGCGTGGGCGTTGGTGGCCTTCGAGTCGTCCACGTAGGACACGCCATCGACATGCGCCACCGTCTCGATACGATGGTGGCCGCCCTCGAAGCCGCGCAGTCCCGTGCGAACCGCCTCCGGTGTCACCCCAACGGACCTGGCGAGGGCGGCCGCGGCGAGCGCGTCCTTGGCAATGTGAACGGGAAGGGCAGCTCCCTCGGGCGCGAGGTGGGCGATGTCGGCCACCTCGAAAAGCGCCTCCGCGTGCGTGTGGCGCCCGGGTATGAAGGCTCGGTCGACTGCCTGCGCGTCCACGAAACCCAGCTGGCCAACGGAGGGCACCCCCATCGATAGCCCGATTGCGCGAGCCCCCTCCATCACGTCGGCATCGTCGACCATCCCCTGGACTGTCGCGTCTCCCACCGGATAGAGGCAGGCCACGCGCGCGTGGGTGTAGATCCTGGCCTTGGCCTTACGGTACTCCTCGAAGTTGCCGTGCCACTCGAGGTGGTCGTCGGCGATGTTGAGGCACACCGCCGCGGTCGGCTCCATCGAGTAGGTGGCAGAAAGCTGGAAGGAGGACAGCTCGAAGGCGAAGGCCTCGGGCGCGTCGTCGCTCGTGTCGCTGACGGCCGTGACGGCGGGGGTTCCGACGTTTCCCACGGCGAGCGCTCGCAGCCCGCTCGCCCGCAGGATAGCCTCGGTCATGGTCACGGTGGTCGTCTTGCCGTTCGTACCGGTGATGCACAGCCAAGGAGCGAAGACGCCGTCGTTGGCGGCGCGCAGGTGCCAGGCCAGCTCGATCTCGGACCACACCGGAACGCCGGCCGCGGCCAGCGCCTGCCACTCGGGGCCAACCTGACGGAAGCCGGGGGCGATGATGACGAGGTCGGGGCGCCAGGCGAGCAGGGACTCACACAGTGCGACCGGGTCGGGCTCGGCAGCGCCGTCGAGGTGAGAGTATGGCTCACGGGCACCAGCCTTGCCATCCCACGCGGACAGGATCGCCTGCGTGTGCTGCATCAGAGCGTCAAGGCAGGCCCGGCCGGAGACCCCCAGGCCGAGTACCGCCACGCGTGTGGACGCGAACTGCGCCGCGCCTGGAATCGTGCGAGTCATTGGCGTGCCAACCATTCTGCGTAGAAGATACCGATTCCGCAGGCGACCATGAGCGCCTGGATGAGCCAGAAGCGCACCACGATCGTCACCTCCTTCCAGCCCTTGAGCTCGAAGTGGTGGTGGAGCGGGGCCATTCGGAACACGCGTCTGCCCGTGGCCTTGAAGACCCCGATTTGGATCACGTCCGACATGACGATGACGACGAACAGCCCGCCGAGCAAGACGCCGAGGATCTCGGTCTGAGTGAGGATCGTCAACCCCGCGAAGGCGCCGCCGAGCGCGAGCGATCCGGTGTCCCCCATGAAGATCGCGGCCGGGGAGGTGTTGTGCCACAGGAAGCCAAGGCAGGCGCCTACGATCGCCGCGGCAACGATCGCCAGGTCGCGGGGGTCGCGCACGTCGTAGCAGCCCGCGGCGGGGTTTACCACCGAGGTGCAGGTCTGGTAGGACTGCCAGATCGTGACGAAGGCGTAGCCGGCAAAGGCGATCGCGCAGGCGCCGGCCGCGAGCCCGTCCAGGCCGTCGGTGAGGTTGACGGCGTTCGACCACGCGGTGATGAGAAAGTTGGCCCAGATGATGAACAGAATCAGGCCCGCGACCGCACCTAGGTGGGCGAGGTTGATGTTCGTATCGCGCACGAAGGAAATCCGGGTGCTGCCCGGTGTGCGATGGTAGTCGTTGCGGAACTGCAGCGCCGCGACCGCAAACGAAATACCCACGACCGCCTGGCCGACGATCTTCGCCATCGGGGTCAGGCCGAGGGAACGCTCGTTGCGGATCTTGGCGAAGTCGTCGAGGAAGCCGATGAGGCCCATGCCGGCCATGAGGGCAAGCAGGAGGATGCCGGAGGCGTTCGGGCCGCGCCCAGTGGCGATGTTGGCCATCGCGTAGCCGACAATGGTGGCGAAGATGATGACGACGCCGCCCATCGTGGGCGTGCCGCGCTTGACCAGGTGGGTGGTTGGCCCATCCTCGCGGATGAACTGCCCATACTGGCGCTTGCGCAGGAAACGCACCAGCACCGGCGTGCCAAGCAGCGACACGAGGAGCGCTGTTGCTACCGAGATGAGAATTGCGAGCATTTAGTCCTCTCCCACCAGCGCGTCAGCCACGCGCCACACGCCCGAACCATTCGAACCCTTCAGCAAGACTACGTCACCTTCCCGCAGGATCGTGGTAGCCACGTCGAGCGCACCCTCAGATGATGCGCTCTCGGTCTGGATTCCTTCCTCCGCCGCAGCGCGCGTCAGGGCGCCGGTTTCCTCCCCGACGCCGATCACGACGTCGACCGAGCGGGCCGCGGCGTAACGCCCGATCGCCTCGTGTTCAGCCTGTGAGGCCTCGCCGAGTTCGAGCATGGAGCCCAGCACGGCGACCTTGCGCCGGCCCTCGCCGAGCCTTTCGAGCGCGTCGAGGCCGGCCCGCATCGAATCGGGGTTGGCGTTGTAGGAGTCGTCGATGATGAGAATGCCGCCGCGTTCGCAGACGGACATGCGGTGCGGGCTGGCGGCCCCGGTGACGGACAGGACTCGCGCAATCTCCTCCACGCCGATCCCGAAGACGTCGGCCACGGCCGCGGCCGCAAGCGCGTTGGCCACGTGGTGCTCGCCCACCAGGGCGAGGGTCACCGCCGCTCGGCCCGTCGAGGTCACGAGCACGAAGGAGGCCCGGCCGGCGTCGTCCACGGTGACGTCCTCGGCGTAGACGCCCGGTAGCTCGGGGTCGCCGAAGAAGAGCACGTCATTGTCGGTCAGTTCCGCCATGGCGCGCACCCGGTCGTCGAGCGCGTTGAGGATAACCGTGCCGCCCTCGCGCACGCCGGTCACCATCTCGGACTTGGCCTTGGCCACGTTCTCGATGCCGCCAAAGTGGCCCAGGTGGGCCCGGGCGACGATGAGGACGAGGCCCACATCCGGCGGCGCAATGGAGGTCAGGTAGTCGATATTGCCCATGCGGTCGGCGCCCATCTCGAGCACGAGCGTGGCCGTGTCGGCGTCGGCGCGCAACACGGTCAGCGGCAGGCCGAGCTCATTGTTGAACGATCCGGGCGGGGCGATGATCGGACCGCGGATGGCCAGTAGCGAGGCGAGCAGGTCTTTCGTCGTGGTCTTGCCCACCGAGCCGGTGACGGCCACCACCCGCAGGCGCGGGTTAGCCTCGCGCGCCCGGCGCAGGCTCTCACGGGCGAGGGAGCCAAGAGCGTCAAGAACGTCGTCGACGACGATGAGCCGATCGGCGGGTACTCCGGAGGCGAGGGCGAGATCCGGGTCGACGCTCATGACCGCGCTCGCGCCCGCCTCGATCGCGCTTCCCGCCAGCGTCGATCCGTCCACGCGTTCCCCTGCGATCGCCACGAAGAGTTCCCCGCCGCGGATCTGACGCGTGTCGGAGACGACCGCGGTTACCTGGTCATCCGCCGCCGGCGCGCGGGTGCGACCGCCCGCATCCGCCGCCGCCTGTTCGATCGAGATCGCAATCATTCGCCCTCCATACGCTGCGTCAGTGCCGTCCGCGCCACCACGCGGTCATCAATACTGATAGCGCGGTCCGCGACCTCTTGGATGGTCTCGTGCCCGCGCCCTGCAATAAGAATAGTGTCATCGCTGCCGCAGGCCATGATCGTGGTGATGATGGCCTGCTCACGATCTGCGATCTCGACGTAGTCGAAGCCCTGAGGGATCCCCGCGATGAGATCGCGGCGGATCTGTGCCGGATCCTCCGAGTGCGGGTCGTCGTCGGTGATAACCAGATAGTCGGCGTGCTCCGCGACGGCGGCAGCCATTTTCGGGCGCTTACCCCGGTCGCGATCGCCCGCCGAGCCGGTGATGACGACGAGCCGACCGCCGCGCGCCGCACGCAGCGAGGTCATCGCCTTGACAAGGGCGTCAGTGTTGTGGGCGAAGTCGACCACCGTGTAGGGGTGCTCCCCCACCACCTCCATGCGGCCCGGGATGGTCGGGCTGATGCCGTCCTCGCCGAGCGCGCTCGCCAGCGCCTGCGCGCTCACGCCGGACTCCATCACCATCACGGCCGCCAACGCGGCGTTGGCCACGTTGAAGCTGCCCGGCAGGCTGGTGAAGGTGTCCAAGGTTCCGGCGGGCCCGGTGAGTTGGATGGTCTGCACGCCCCCGTCGAGCGTCGAGGCGACCCGCCAATCGGCGTCGTTGCCGCGCACGGACAGCGACACGGCCGCCCCGGGACGACGCTCGCTGACCTCCCGGTACAGGCGCCGCCCCCACTCGTCGTCGACCGTGATGACGCCGCGCTCGCAGTGGTCCGAGTCGAAGAGCACCGCCTTGGCCCGGAAATACTCTTCGAGCGTCTTGTGGTAGTCGAGGTGGTCTTGGGTGAGGTTCGTAAATCCCGCCACGTCAAAGCGGATCGGCTCCGTGCGCCCCTGGGCGAGGGCATGAGAGGACGTCTCCATGACCAGGTCGGTGCCCCCGCGCTCAACCAGCCTGGCGAGCATGCGCTGCAGGTCGACCGGCTGGGGCGTGGTCAGCTGCGCCGGCACCGCCTCTCCCGCGATCCGAACCTCAACCGTGCCGATGAGCCCGGTGGTCCGCCCGAGGTGGACCAGCGCGTCGTCGATCATGTAGGCCGTCGAGGTCTTGCCGTTCGTACCGGTCACGGCGAAGGTGGTGAGCTTCTCATCCGGGCGACCATAACAGTACGAGGCGACAAGTCCGGCGACTCGCGCGGGGTCCTCCACGACGAGTACGGGCACCCCGACGTCGCCCGCGATGGCCGCCCCCTCGGCGTCGGTGAGCACGGCGGCGGCCCCGGCCTCGACGGCCGAACGCGCGAAGCGGGCGGCGTGGACGCTGGCGCCGTGGATCGCCACGAATAGGTCGCCCGGGCGGACCCTCCGGTTGTCGGCGCATACCCCCGTGATCGATCCGTCCACGGGGGCGATATGCAAAAGCTCAGCGATATCGGCGAGCGAGGTGTGCGAAGGAGCCATCATTCTTCCCTACTGCTTCGATTGATTCAGTTCCGCCTCGGTCCACGGCAAGCGCACGAGCGGAACCTGCGAGGGGGCGACCTTCATCTGGCGCATGGCAAACTGGGCGGTACCGCTGAAGACGGCCGCCGCCGTATCGCCGCCATAGCCGGCACCAGCCGCGTTGTAGACGATGGAGGCGAAGATGATCTTCGGGTCCTCCGCCGGGATCGTGCCCACGAACGTTCCGGCGCGTTTGGTGAGCGCTCCGGTGGCGTCCGGAACCTGGGCCGTGCCCGTCTTGCCCGCCACGTTGTAGCCCTCCTCGCGCGCCAGCCAGCCGGTCGAATACGGGTCGGTGACCGCCTGCATCATGTCAAGCATCGTGTGCGCGGATTCCTCCGTAATGACCTGTCGGGACTCCCCGACGGCGGTCGCCGTGTATTCGCCGTCCACGCTCTGCACCCCATCGACGATGTGAAGGGGGATGTAGACCCCCTTGTTTGCGATGACGCTCATCATCTGCCCGAGCTGAAGCGTGGTGGCGCTCCAGGCCTGGCCGAACATCGTGGTGTAGTGTGTGCGCCCGCCCCAGTCCTCGTAGGGGTAGACGACGCCGCCGCTTTCGCCAGGCAGCTCGATACCGGTTCGCGAGCCCAGGCCGAAGTCCGTCATGTACCGGTAACGCACCGCGTCCTCGAGCGTGTCGCCAATCTGGATAAGGCCCGTGTTGTAGGACTTGGCGAGCGTGCCGGCCACCGTCAGCCGCTCCGCCGGGTGGTCGTCGTTATCCCGGATGACCTCCCCGTTCGGCATCTGCATCGGGGTAGAGACGAGGAAGAGATCGAGCGGGGTGATGGTGCCTTCGTTGATGGCGGCCGAATACGTGACGACCTTGCCAGTGGATCCGGGCTCGACAACCGCGGAGACGGCGCGCGAGTTCCAGTCCGCCGGGTCGGAGGCCGACAGGTTGGCCGGATCGGGCGAGTTCGAATCGGCGAGAGCGAGCACGCGTCCCGTACCCACCTCGATGACGACGGCGGTGCCCCACTCGGCCCTCTGCTCGGCCACCACCTTGTTGAGGGCGTCCTCGGTAGCCTTTTGCAGATCCGCGTCGATCGTGAGGTGAACCGAGCCGCCGTCGACGGCGGGAGTCTCGCGACGCTCGGAGTTGGGGAACACGGCCCCGCCGGCCGCCACCTCGTATTGAAGCATTCCCGGTGTGCCGGAAAGCAGGGTGTCGTACTGCTGCTCGATACCGGCCCGCCCGCTCGGGGTGTCCGACTCCTCCGTCTGGCCCAGGTAACCCACCACGGTGCCGGCCGTCGTTCCGTTGGGGTACTGGCGCTGCATGAAACGCTCGGGGTAGATGCCGCGGATGCCGAGCGCGTTGATCTCGCGCCACTCCTCCGGGGAGATGTCAGAGGCGATGAGCTGCCACTTCGACTTCGTCTCGCCCCCGAGCAGAAGACCACCCAGCTCAGCCGGGTCGGCCTTGAGCAGGGGCGCAAGGATCTTGGCCGCGGCGGCCGCACCCGCGCCGGTGATGTTGCCCTCGTCGTCGCGCGTGACAAAATCGGCGATCTCGGTCTGGTCGGCGCGCACGTTGTAGCGCTCAAGGGAGGTGGCGAGGACCGCGCCGTTGGCGTCCACAATGTCGCCGCGCTTGGCCTCCAGCGGGTAGGTGCGCCACCGGAACTCGCGAGCCGTCTCGGCAAGCGTGGAGGCCTGGACCACCTGGAGGTAGACGAGGCGCAGGCCGAGGATAGCGGCGAGAACCATCACAACCACCGCGGTCGCCCGCATCCGGCGGTTGGTCACCTTGCGTGCCGCGCGATCGGGTCCCTTCCCGGATCCGAGTCCGCGCCGAATGCCGGCGCGTACGGCGGACGCGACCGATTGGTCCTGTGACATGGCGTCCCCTAGTCTTGGGCCGGAGCGGTGATCACCCCGGTTTCAAGGTCGATGTGTTGCGCGCCGACGGCGGGGACCAAACCGAGCCCCTCGGCGCGAGCGCGCAATTGTTGCGGGGTCGCAACGGCGATGACGTCCTTCTTCAAGGTTGCCTCGCGCGCCGCGGCCTCATTCAATTCCACACTAATGTTTTTGATCTCGTATGCGCCCTGCACCATGCGCGTGTTGAGGTGAAATGCGACGCTGAACGAAGCCACCAACAGCAAGAGGCACACGAGCACCACGCTCCAAAAGCCTCGGGCCGGTGCCGGCGTGGGGACCACGGACAGTCCCGGCATCTCAATGACGGGACGAGAGGAGGGCGCGCTGAGGCGCTGGCGATCGGCGGCGATGCTCATGAGTTTTCTCTCCGGTGGTGGTCTGGGCTTACAAGGTGGGAAGGCGTGGGCGCAACGCGTTCGACGGCGCGCAGGCGGACGGAGGCGCTTCGCGGATTCGCGGCAATCTCGGCCTCGTCGGCCTTGATCGCACCACGAGTGAGCGACGCCAGGTAGGGGCCGTGACCCTCGAGCTCGATCGGGAGGCCCGCCGGCGTCGTCGACGCGGTGCCCGCAGCGAAGGCGTCCTTGACGAGGCGATCCTCCAGCGACTGGTAGGACTCCACCGCGAGCCGGCCGCCAACCTTGAGCGACTCGATCGCTCGCGGAAGCGCGAGGCGTAGCGAGTCGAGCTCCCCGTTGACGGCGATGCGCAGAGCCTGAAAGGTGCGCTTGGCAGGGTTGCCTCCCGTGCGGCGCGCGGGAGCGGGAATTGACTCGCGCACCAGCTGCGCCAGCTCGCCGGTGCGGGTAATCGGTTCCCTCTCACGACGGCGCACGATCGCCTCGGCGATCCGCCCGGCGAACTTCTCCTCGCCGTAGACGCGCAGGATCCGCGCGATCTCGGTCTTCGATTCGGTTGCCAGGATGCTCGCGGCCGTGCGCGGAGCGTCGGTATCCATCCGCATGTCGAGCGGAGCGTCGACGGAATAGGAAAAGCCACGCTCCTGCTCGTCGAGCTGGAGGGAGGACACGCCCAGATCCATGAGGATGGCCTCAACCTTGCCGTCCTGACCGTACTCGGACGCGACGAGGTCCACGTCGTCGTAGGTGGTGTGGACGGCGGTGAAGCGCCCCGCGAAACGCGCGAGGCGCTCGGAGGCGAGGCGGATGGCCGCCGGGTCGCGGTCGATGCCGACCACGAAGATGTTGGGAAAGCGGGTGAGGAAAGCTTCACTATGTCCACCCATGCCGAGCGTGGCGTCGATGAGGACGCCGCTCTCCAGCGCCGGGGCAAGCAGGTCGAGGCAGGTACGGGTCAGGACCGGCACATGCAGTGCGTTGTTGGAAGCGTCAGCCACTGCCGTTCCTTTCGTGTCGTGGTCCCCCACCGCCGCCCTGAAGCTGGGGAATTGCCGCAGGACGCCGGTGGAGGGCCGGCCGTTAGATGAGCCCGGGGATGAGCTCGTCTTCTCGATCCGCAAACTCGGATTCGTTCGATTCGAGGTACGAATTCCACTTGTCTAGGTCCCACACCTCGACGCGCGTGCCGGATCCAATCACCGCCACCTCGCGGTCGAGGCTGGCGTACTGGCGAAGCGTGGCGGGGATGGTCACCCGGCCCTGCTTGTCAGGGATCTGGTCGTTGGCCCCGGAGAGGAAGACGCGGGTGTAGTTGCGTGCATCCCTCGAGGTCATCGGCGCCTGGCGGAGGTTGTCAAGAATGTTTTCGAACTCCGACATGGGAAAGATGTACAGGCAGTGTTCCTGTCCACGCGTCATGACGAGCCCGCCCTGGAGCTGATCTCGAAACTTCGCAGGGAGGATCAGACGGCCCTTGTCGTCCAAACGCGGTTCGTACGTGCCAAGGAACATCTACACCCCCTTTTTCCCGTTGGCTCCACTTTACCCCACTTTGCTCCCCATGCAAGCGTATGACGCACCACTGTGTCGATCTTTTGCGGATGTACCGGCGAAAGATCAGGTGGAGGGCTTTTCTCGGAGGCGGCCCGATGCGGAGGCACGGACGACGCCGAGACACCCGACAAAGCCGCTATTTCGGGCGCGTGGGGGCAAAGAAAATGCGGCCGAAGCCGCATGTGGTGGAAAGTGGAGGGCTATCCCTCCTGGCGCTTACGCCACTGCTCCATCTGCCTTTCCATGAAGTCCGACCTCCCCGCCTGCTTGCGCGGCTTAGCCTCGCCAGAAACCTTCGTCATCCCCGCCGACAGATACCACAAACCCGCGAACACGACGACGACGCCCGCCACCCCCAGGGGCACAAGCTCGCTCGCCACTCCGCCGAGCACCACGAGCAGACCCAGCACGGCCACGATGAGACCGATCACCAGGTGCTTGGGAGACAGGGAGGTCTGGGTGGCCTCCCTTTCCTTGGACGCCAAGGACTGCGCGAGCCGCGGATCGTCGTCGACGAGCTGCGCCTCGAGCTGCTCGAGCATCCTGCGTTCGTAGTCAGAAAGAGCCATGGTTTCTCCCTTGATCGGTCTATTCATCCTACCAAATCCGCTCCCCCGAACGCTCGACGCTTTCGCCGCTCGGATAACTCGGCGCCCGTCCGTCCCGCTCCACCAACGACGCCGGACCCAGCGCACCCTCCCCGAAGCGAGAGCGAACCGAGTCCATCGCAGCTTCGGCCCTCCCACGCCGGCCGTCGTCGCCGATCGCGAGCTGAATTCCCTCCTCGAGCCCAGCGAGGTTCTCGGCCCGGACCCCGAGCAACCGGATCCCGCCGTCGGGCACCCCTGCGGCCTCAAAGAGCCGCCGCGCAGCGCCGAAAACATCCGCGGCGAGCGCGGTAGGCGCCCCGAGGGTGAGGGTGCGCGAGACGGTGGAGAAGTCAGCGGCCGAGCGCACCTTAATCCCGATAGTCCACGACACGACGCCGGCGCGGCGAAGCCGGCGGGCGACGTCGTGAGAAAGCTCAAGCAGAGCCCTCTCCCCCTCCGCCCTGGTAGCGAGGGGTTCGAAGTAGGTCTGCTCTCGGCTAATCGACTTCTCCTTGCGCTGCGGAGTCACCTTGCGCGGGTCACTGCCCATGGCCAGGGCGTACAGCTGCGAGCCGGCGGCCTGCCCGAGCAGGCCGCGCAGGCGCGCCTCACCGAGGGCCGCGAGGTCGCCGATGGTGGCAATACCCTTGCGCTCGAGCCTCTCGCGCGTCTTGTCGCCCACTCCCCACAGCGCGCCGACCGGCAGGCCATGGAGGAAGGGGAGCGTCTGGTCCTTCGGGATGAGGAGGAGCCCGTCTGGTTTTGCCTGGGCCGATGCGATCTTAGCCACGTGCTTGGTGGCGGCCACCCCTACGGAGGCCGTCAGGCGCTCCTGGTCGTAGATGCGCCGGCGCAGCTCGGTGGCGATGGTCAGCGGGGAGCCGAAGATCTTGCGGGCGCCGGACACGTCGAGGAAGGCCTCGTCCACCGAGAGCGGCTCGACCAGCGGGGTGAACTCGGCAAAGATTGCCTTGATGCGGGCGGAAACCTCGCCGTAGAGCCCTTTGGAGTGGGGCAGAATGATGAGGTCCGGACACAGTCGCTTTGCGCGAGCCACAGGCAGGGCCGAGTTCACCCCGGAACGCCTGGCCTCATACGAGGCCGCGGAGATGACCCCGCGTTCCTGGCCGCCCACCGCCACCGGCTTGCCCACCAGCTCAGGCTTGGTCAGCAATTCGACCGAAACGAAAAAGGCGTCCATGTCCACGTGAAGGATTGGGGTCTGCGAATCGTCGCTACCCCAATCTTTCTTCGCCTCCGGCGAGCGCGGTGCCCGTGACATGTCCCTCCCCTCCTTCAAGGATGAGTCTAGACTGTGGCCATGGCCCGCAAATCAAACGCAGGACTCACGCGCGTCCAGACCTCCATGTCGAGCGTGGATATCGTCGAGCGCGACGGCCTGCTCACCCTGTACGTGGACGGCGTGGAGTCCTCCGCCATCGACCCGCTCGATCCCGCCCACCTCGAGTTCGAATACATGCAGCACATCCGCATCGCGCTCGATGCGATGATCGACGGGCCCGTCCGCGCCCTCCACCTGGGCGGGGCGGGCTGCGCGCTCGCGCGTGCGATCGACGCCGAACGGCCCGGCTCACGCCAACTGGCCATCGAGATCGACCCCGAACTCGCCACGCTCGTGCGCGAGTGGATCGACCTGCCCTCAGCGCCGCGGCTACGCATCCGCGCTGAGGACGCGCGCGTGACGCTCGACACCAATAGCGGATCGTGGCACCTCATCGTGCGCGACGCCTTCGCCGCCGGCCGCATCCCCCGCCACCTCACCACGGTGGAGGCCCACGCGGATGCCGCACGCCTGCTGGCGGACGGGGGCCTGTACGCGCTCAACATCGCCGGCGAAGCGGGCCTGGCCCCCGTCTATCGCGAGGTGCGCGCGCTCCGCATCAGCTTCGCCCATATCGCGGCGATCGCCGATCCCGCCATCGTCAAGGGCCACCGCTTCGGCAACGTCATCCTGCTCGCCTCCCAGGCCCCGCTCCCGCTCGAAACCATGTCCCGCGCCGTGCGCCGCCTGCCCCTGCCAACGGTGGTGGTGGGGCAGGCGCGGCTGGAGGAGTCGGCAGCCGGCGCACCCCTGCTTCACGACGCCGACGTCGGCTGGCCGCCGGCCTCGCCCCTACGAGGCTAACGAGCTACTTTTCGCCACCCTCGGACTCGTCGTCGCGCGAGAGCCGGCCGAATCCCCCGCGAAAGCCCTTGCCGAGGCGGCGCAAATCCGAGGCGAAGCCGCGCTGTTCGACCTTGGTTTTCTGCACCCGATCGAGCGGGGAGGATTCGTGGGAGGCGAGGAACTGCTCCACGGCGTCGCCGATTTCCTCCGAAGAGGGGATGACGGGCAGAGACTCGTCGTTGGTGACGAAGCCGACGTCGGAGGCGTCGTAGTCCGCCTCCAGCTTGCGAACAAGCTGATCGAAGTCGGAGCCCTCCACGCGCATCTCTTCCATTGCGCCGCGCTGTGAATCCTCAAGCTGTTCGAGGTCGCCCAACGGGAAGGTCGGTCCGCCGCGTGCGGCCAACATCTTGATAGCCGCGAGCGCGCCCGCGATGAACGGGCTCTCCCCGCGCACCAGGTAGAACGGAACGCGTACTCGGATGTTGATCACCGGCACGCAACGCGCGGCCGCGGCGTGCTCGAAGACGTCGGACAGCTCGGCGTAGTGCTCGGCGAAACCCTCAACCACCGGGTGTTTACCGGCGGACTCGGTGGTGCGGATGAGCATGTCCACCGGCCGCGTGTGCGGCACGGGGGCTGGCATCGCGGCAAACGAGTACACGCTCTGCACTCCGAAGCGCTCCACGATCTCCAGGATGTCCTCGGCCATCGCGTTCCACCTGAAGTCAGGCTCGAGGCCCTCGAGGTAAAGGAAGGACTCCCCGTGCACATCGGTGACGAGCATGAGGGCGACGTGCGGCATGGCCATACCGACAATGCGGCCGTCGGAGTAGCTGACGATAGGGCGCTGGGCGCGATAGTCGAAGAGAGGATCGGGATCGAAGGAGCCGATCTGCTCCGCGTCGAGCGTCTTGATGGTCGCATCGATGGCTTGGGCGGTGTTGCCGGCGTCGATGAGCGGGTCGACGAGGTTGAGCACCAGCGTCCGCACGCGCAGGTTTTCGATGCCTGGCTCAAGTGTGTAGAAATGTGCCACGATCAATCCTCCTCTTCCTACATTCTCACAACGCGCCGCCCGCCGCGAAATATTCCGCGCGTGGCGGCTCAGCTGACGGCCGAACGTGCATCTTGTTCAGAAAAGGGGAATAATCGAAGGCCTTAAAAGCTTGGGGGTATCCAGTGCACAAATCCGCCATCGAACGGGCCATCGCCGAGGAGCAGGGCTTCGTCGACGTCGCCTACGCGGCGCTCGACCGCCAGCGCGAGTACTATCGCGGGCAGCTCGCCCGGGTGCGCGCCCAGGGCGGGCGTGGCACGCCCGGAGCGGTTTCCGAGCGCGACTCCTTTGCCAGCCACTACGAGGACAACCTGCTACGGCTACGCAACGTCGAAAACCGCCTCGTCATGGGCCGCCTCGACCACAACGACGGCGCGATGACGCACATCGGGCGCATGACGCTTCGCGACGAGGGACGCCACATCGTCCTCACAGACTGGCGCGCCCCGCAGTCCGAACCGTTCTACCAGGCCACCGCCGCCCAGCCGGGCACCGTGGTGCGCCGCCGCCACATCCAAACCAGGATGCGGGAGGTGACGAGCGTCGAGGACGAACTGCTCGACCAGGCCACCTCCTCCGAGCTCAACCTCACGGGCGAGGGCGCGCTCATGGCCGCCATGGCCCAGGCGCGCGACGGCAAGATGGGCGACATCGTGGGTACCATCCAGGCCGAGCAGGACCGGGTGATCCGCTCCGCGGACGCCGGCGTGCTCGTGGTCCAGGGCGGGCCGGGTACCGGCAAGACGGCGGTAGCCCTGCACCGCGCCGCCTACCTGCTCTACACCCACCGCGAGCGCCTGTCCCGCTCCGGGGTGCTCATCATCGGCCCCTCCCCGATCTTCCTGCGCTACATCGATCAGGTGCTGCCCTCGCTGGGCGAGTCCGACGTCGTCTCCACGACCATCGAGGAGCTGTTGCCCGGGGTCAGCCCCACGGCGAGCGAGCCGGTCGAGGTGGCACAGATCAAGGGCCGGCGGGTGTGGGCTGACATCGCCAAGCGGGCGGTGCGCCAGATCCTTCAAAAGCCCCTGCGAAAGCCGGTGTCCTTCGCGGTGGATGGCAAGAGGCTCACGCTGACGCCGCAGATGGTCGAGGACGCCCAGCGCCGCGCCCGCCGCTCCGGCAAGCCGCACAACCAGGCGCGCGAGGTCTACGCCCGCCGCCTCGTCACAGTCCTCGCCGAACAGCTTGCCGCCGCGTTGGAGACCACCGTGGAGGATGCAGACTGGCTCATCTCCGACATCGCCGAGTCCATCGACGCCCGGCGCGAGATCAACCTGCGCTGGCTGCCCTCCTCACCGGTGACCCTACTCGAGCGCCTCTACCACTTTCCCGAGCTCCTCGAACGGGTCGCCCCGCAGTTGAGCCCCGCCGATCGAGCCGCGCTACGCCGCGAGCGCGGCAGCGGCCTGACCCCGGCCGACATCCCGATCATCGACGAGCTGGCCGAGCACCTGGGCGAGTTTGCCTCCGACGCCGAACGGCACGCCAAGGCGGCCAAGGAAGCCGAGGAGCGCCGACTCAGCGAGTACGTCAGCTCCACCATGTCCGCGATGGGCCTAGGCGGGGGCATCGTCAGCTCCGACATGATGACGCGCCGGGTCGCCGAGTCCGACTCGGGCGACACCCTCGCCGAGCGCGCCGCGCGCGACCGGACGTGGACCTACGGGCACGTCGTCATCGACGAAGCCCAAGAGCTGTCCCCCATGCAGTGGCGGATGATCGAGCGGCGCAACCCCTCCCGCTCCATGACGATCGTCGGCGACCTCGACCAGCGCCCCTCCGGCGCCCCCGAGGGCGGCTGGGAGGACGCGCTCGGCCCGCTCGCGAACCATCACCGGGTGGAAAAGCTCACCATCTCCTACCGCACGCCCGCCACCATCTTGTCGAAGGCCGCCGAGGTCATGGCCGCTCAGGGCCATCCCGTCGGCTACATGCGTGCCGCGCGCGACCTCGATGGGGCACTCGCCTACCACCGCGGCGCGGACGAGGAGCTGATCGAGCTCGTCGCCCGAGCCTGCCGCGAACTCGATGAGGACTTCGGGATGGAGCGCGGGTCGGTCGGCGTCGTCGTCGCGAAAGATGACCTCGAGCGCGTCGGGACCCTGCTCGAATCCACGTCGCGTCTCAAGGACTGGACGCTCGATCGGCACGGTTTCGAGATATCGGCGAGAATACATGTGTTGACCGCGGGGATGTCGAAGGGTCTGGAGTACGACGTCGTCGTGCTGGTGGAGCCGGAAGCCATTCTGGGAGACGGGCCGGGCGACCTCTACGTCGCCATGACGCGCCCCACGAGGCGACTCGACGTCCTGACGCGCGGCCCACTTCCGAAGGGTTTCTAGCGAAAGAGTACATGGTGGCACGGGTCCTGCTTCTTGAGAATCCACACGAGGTTGCTGACGAAGCCTACGGGCGCTACGGGATCGAGGTCGAACGCGTGCCCGGCTCTCTGGCCACTGACGACCTCATCGAGCGTCTGCAGAACTTCGACATGGTCGGCATCCGCTCCAAGACGAACATCACCCGTGAGGTGATCGAGGCCTGCCCGCGGCTGACCGCGATCGGCGCCTACTGCATCGGCACCAACCAGATCGACCTCGAGGCGGCCTCCGACCACGGCGTGGCGGTCTTCAACGCCCCCTATTCCAACACCCGCTCCGTGGTGGAGATGGCGATCGGCGAGCTCATCTTGCTGGTGCGCCGCATCCCCTCGAAGAACGCGGCCCTCCACAAGGGCGTGTGGCAAAAGACCGCCGCCGGCGCCCACGAGGTGCGCGGCAAGACGCTGGGCATCATCGGCTACGGCTCGATCGGTTCCCAGCTGTCCGTGGTCGCGGAGGCCCTCGGTATGAAGGTCATCTTCCACGACATCGCCGAGCGCCTCGCGCTGGGCAACGCCACCAAGGTCTCCCTCGACGAGCTGCTCGCCACCTCCGACGTCGTCTCCCTCCACATCGACGGGCGCCCCTCCAACACGGGTTACTTCGACGCGGAGAAATTCGCCAAGCTCAAGGACGGAGCCATCCTGCTCAACCTCGCCCGTGGCCACGTCATGGACCTCGACGCCCTGCGCGAGGCCATCCTGTCCGGCCGGGTAGCTGGCGCCGCCGTCGACGTCTTCCCCAGCGAGCCGCTGAAGAACGGAGACCCGTTCTCCTCCGTGCTCGTCGGCCTCGACAACGTCATCCTCACCCCGCACATCGGCGGCTCTACCCTCGAGGCTCAGGAGTCGATCGGCGGGTTCGTCACCGGCAAGCTTCTCAACTACTGGCGCAAGGGCTCGACGGAGCTGTCCGTCAACACCCCCAACATCGCCACGGCCCCGTCCGCCCCCGCTCTGCACCGGGTGGCTTGGTACCACTGGAATACGCCTGGCGCTCTGGCCGACGTCAACCGGCTCTTCGCCGACGAGGGCGTCAACGTCACCTTCCAGTCGTTGGCCACCCAGGGCGAATACGGATACATGGTCACCGACATCGCCTCCGAGGTTCCAGCCGCCGTCCTCGAGCGACTCGAGCACGCCAAGGCTCACATCCGCCTGCGCCTCTTGACGCGAGAATAGAGTTAGTCGAGTCACTGGCGCGCCTCGCGCGGTACCATTATCCCGAAACGGAAGGAGCACCGATGGACCAGATGGCACGCGCCCACTCCTATTACGCCGACGGCGTGGCGACGACGATCGAACCCGTCACCACCACGATCGACCAGCTACTCGTCAACGCCACGCGGGACTTCCCCGACCGGGTCGCGATTGACTTCCTCGCCCGGGAGTTCACCTACGCGGAGGTCTTCGACGAGGTACGCCGCGCCGCCCAGGTGCTGACCATGTGCGGCGTGCGCAAGGGCGACGTCATCTCGGTGGTTTTACCCAACTGCCCCCAGCACTACGTCGCCTTCTACGCGGCGCAGTTCCTCGGGGTGACGGTCGCCGAGCACAACCCGCTTGCCCCCGCCGCCCAGATCGATACCCAAATCGACCTGGTGGGCTCGACAGTGGTGATCGGCTGGGAGCAGACGCTGGAGAAGCTGTTGGCCGACGGCGACTTCAAGGATCGCACCTACCTCGCCGTCAACCTCACCAAAGCCCTTCCCGCCTCGTCCCAGTTCCTCCTCAAGATGCCACTCAAGGCCGCCAGGGCTCAGCGCAACAAGCTGCGCGGGCGCGTGCCTGACGGGGTGCATTCGTGGGACAACCAGGTCCGCCACAACGCCCCTTTAGACCTCAGTAGGGTCGCCGGCCCGCAGCTCGACGACATCGCCGTCCTGCTCATGACGGGCGGCACCACGGGCACGCCGAAGGCGGTGGCGCTCAGCCACCGCGCCCTCGTGTCGAATACGAAACAGATCGAGGCGTGGCTCAGAGACCTCACTTACGGTCAGGAGACGGTGGGCGCCGTGCTTCCCTTCTTCCACGCTTTCGGGTTGCAGCTGTCGATGCTCACGTGCGTCAACCTCGCCGCAACCCAGGCCATGACCCCATCCTTCGACGTCGACATTCTTTTCGCCGCCCACCGGCGCCACCCCATGACGTTCTTTGGGGGCGTGCCGCCGATGTTTACCCGGATGCTCGACGCGATCGACGCCGGCAAGTCCGCCGACCTGTCCACCATCCGTTACTCCGTCTGCGGCGCGATGCCCCTCGACCCGGAACTCGCCCAACGCTGGGAGGCCCGCGCTGGCCTCATGATCGAGGGTTACGGGATGACGGAGGCTTCGCCCGTGATTGCGGGGTCTCCCCTGTCCGAACGACGCCGCCCCTCCACCCTCGGCCTGCCCTTCCCCTCTACGGAGGTCAAGATCGTGGACCCCGAAGACCACTCGGTCGAGGTCCCGGACGGGGAGATCGGAGAACTGGCGGTGCGCGGCCCGCAGATCTTTCAGGGTTACTACAAGAACCCGGAGGAGACGGCGGCCGCTCTCACGGACGGCTGGCTGTTCACCGGCGACCTCGGGCGCTGGGACGATGGCTTCCTCGTCATGGCCGACCGGCGCAAGGAGATGATCATTAACTCCGGCTTCAACGTCTACCCCTCACAGGTGGAGTCGGCCGTGCGCGACATGCCGGGCGTGGTTGACGTGGCGGTGGTCGGCATGCCCACCGACACCTTCTCCGAGTCTGTGGTCGCCGCGCTCGTGCTCGAGCCGGGGGCCAGCGTAGACCTGGACGCAGTACGGGCGTGGACCGAAGACAAGCTTTCCCACTACGCGATGCCCAAGTCTATCGCTATCTTCGACGAACTTCCCCGCTCGCAACTGGGCAAGGTCATGCGCAAGAAGGTAACCGAGCGCCTTGCCAACCTCGAGCTTGTCTCGGGTCAGTGGCGTGAGCGGGTATCGGAGGCGACGGCGAAGAGCGCCGAACGGCTGGACGAATATGTGACCTCCGTCAAGGAGCGCGCCGCGGCCCGAGCCGCCGGCGCCGCGGCCGCCAACGACGCCGAAGCTGAAACCCCCGGCGAGGAACACCAGACTCCCGGCGAGGAACGCCAGGCGCGGGAGTAGTCGCCGGGCCTTCTACTTGCCGGCCTTGAGTTCGGCGATCGTCTGCTCGAAGTCCTCCAACGACTCGAAGTTCGAATACACGGAGGCGAAGCGTAGGTAGGCCACCTTGTCGAGTTCGCGCAGCGGCTCGAGGATGGCGAGGCCGACATCCTGTGAGTCGATCTGGGCCACCCCGGAGGCGCGAATCGTCTCCTCCACCTTCTGGGCCAGGACGGCGAGCTGATCGCTGGTCACGGGCCTGCCCTGGCAGGCCCGCCCGACGCCCTTGATCACCTTGTCCCGCGAGAACGGCTCGGTGGCGCCCGACCGTTTGATCACCATGAGGGTGGCTGTCTCCGTGGTAGAGAACCTACGCCCACACTGCGGGCATTCACGGCGCCGCCGGATGAGCTGACCGTCGTCGGATGTGCGGGTGTCGATGACGCGGGAGTCTTCATAGTGACAAAAAGGACAGAACATGTTCATAAAACTACCGCCCGCACCGAAGGATCGGCAAGACCAAGGTACCTTTCAGGCCAGCAACGGACCACGATAGCGGCAGGTCGAACCCGCAATGACGATCGCTGAAAGCGGCTCTGGGTCGCACACCCCGCCGTTCGAAGCGCCCGGCGATGACACATGATGCGTACCTACAGGATCAGTAGGACGGCAACAGGAGCTGCGAGCCGGCCGCGATGTGTGTGCCGTCAAGCGCGTTGAGGGCCATGATGTCATGGACCACCCGCTCCGTGGGCAGGCCGGTACCCATCGCGCTGGCGATTGACCACAGTGAATCCCCCGCCATGACCGTGGTGACGCCGCCCGCCTGGAGACCAAGGCCAAGCGCCGCGTAGAGAAAGATGCCCAGCGCGAAGGCGAAGATCGCCGCCGCCGCGATGCCGAGGGCGAGGATGATGCGCTGGCGGCGGACGACGACAGCGCGCGTAGCACGATCCTGCCGGGCCGCCCACGTACCCGCCTGCGCCGAACGCGCGATGCGCACGGGACGCCCGCTTCCCGCCGCGCGCGACGCACTCGTACGGGCTACCTGGCGGATCTGGCGGACCGGGCGAGACGGCCGGACGAACCCCACGTCGGCCGACCCGGGAGTGGGAACGGCACGAAGAAGTCGAGATGCCTCCGCCGGCCGGTCAGGACGCACCGCGGCCTTCCGCTCACCAGCCTTCCGCTCACCGGCACGAACCGCCCGAAGTGCCGGGCGCACAGCGACGTTAGCGTCGGATTGAAGTGCAGTCATATCTTCCTCCTCGAACATACGTTCGTCGAACATCTGTTTGAATGCTACCGGATTCGCCTCGCCGCGTCTAGAACTTTTGTTCGACACGCATTAGAACAGGTGTTTGAACTCGCTTAGCTCACCCGATAACCTGTAGAAGAAAGTCAATCAGGCCGCTCCGACAAAAATTTTTGGAGCTTAGGGGGAGCCATGAGCATCTCGGATCGCCAACTCGCCATTTTGCGCGCCATCTGCTCGGCGATCGCCGAACGCGGCTTTCCGCCCACCGTGCGAGAGATCGGCCAGATCGTCGGCCTGAAGTCGTCCTCGTCGGTCAAGTACCAGCTCGACCTGCTCGAGCACGAGAACCTCATCGCGCGCGATCCCCGCCGGCCCCGCACCATCGAGGTCACGGATCGCGGCCTGGAGCTGGCCAGCTTCGAGCCGCCAGCACCCGCGATCCCCACGAGCACCCGCGTCCCCGGCACCGCCAGCTACCGCCTCGACGACTCCGACGTCGCCATCACCGCTCCCGTCAACGTCCCCGCCGTGGGCCGCATCGCGGCCGGCGGTCCGATCCTCGCCGAGCAGCACGTCGAGGATGTCTTCCCCCTGCCCCGTCAGCTCACGGGAGACGGCGACCTGTTCATGCTCTCCGTCTCGGGCGATTCCATGATCGACGCCGCGATCTGCGACGGAGACTGGGTGGTCGTTCGCCGCCAGCCCGTGGCTGAGAACGGTGAGATCGTCGCGGCAATGATCGACGGGGAGGCTACGGTCAAGACACTCTCACGCAAGGACGGGCACGTGTGGCTCCTGCCCCGCAACACCAACTACGCACCCATCCCCGGTGATCAGGCCCAAATCCTGGGCAAGGTGGTCACTGTTCTTCGAGCCCTGTAGCCAGCCGCGTGAGCGCGGCGAGCACCACAGCCCGGTCGGTCGTCCGCCACATCTGCGGAAGCGAGGCAAGCAGGAATCCCGAATAGCGCGCCGTACGCAGCCGGGAATCGAGCACGGCCACCACTCCCCGGTCGTCGCACCGGCGCAACAGTCGTCCGGCGCCCTGGGCCAGCAGCAATGCGGCGTGGGTGGCCGAGACGCTCATGAAGGGGTTGTACCCCGCCTGCCCGGCCGCCTGGGTGCGCGCCTGGATGAGGGGATCGTCGGGGCGAGGAAATGGGATGCGGTCGATGATAACCAACCGGCAGGTCGACCCCGGCACGTCCACGCCCTGCCACAGCGACAGCGTGCCAAACAGACTCGCCCGCAGATCCTGCGCGAACTGCTCGAGGAGCGTGGGTAGCTGATCCTCGCCCTGGCACGCCACGGGCAGATCCAGGTGCTCGCGCACGTACTCGGCCGCCCGCGTCGCCCCGGCCCGCGAGGTGAACAGGCACAGCGCCCCGCCATTGGCGGCCTCGATGAGGTCCACGATCTCCTGGAGGTGCTCCTCGCCGTAGCCGTCGCGACCCGGCGCGCGCAGGTGTTCGGCCACGTACAGGATGCCCTGGTGTAGCTCGTCAAACGGCGTGCCGACGTCGAGGCCGGTCCATTGCCCCTGACTGGGATAGGTAAAGCCGACTCGGCCGGCCATCGCGTCGAAGCTGCCGCCCACCTGTAACGTCGCCGAGGTCAGCACCACCGGCGTGTCCTCGAACAGCCCCGAGGCGATCGCCCCCGAAACGTCAAGCGGGGCGAGGTAGAGCGCGCGCTGGTCATTGAACTCGCTGACCCAGGCCACGAACCGACCCTCCGCCACGGCGTCGGAGAGCAGGTCGGCGCACAGGTCCACCAGGGCCGTCAGCCGCGAGCGCAGCACAGTCTTGGTCGCGTTCGCCTCCTCGTTGGCGCTGGAGAGGGAGGCGACCTCCCCGCCCGCCGTCTGCACTTTGCCCATGATGCGGGCGATCGTGTCGGAGAGCTCGGCGCTGATGCGCGTGAGCCGGCCCTCCTTGAGCTCTGACAGCACCTCGGCGAGCTCCTCGGCGACGTCGCCCAACCCCTCGTCGTCGAGCCCGGCGGTGCGCAGCAGGCGCGCCACACCGCGCAGCTCGTAGCCGGCAAGCGCGCGGGTAAGTTGCCCGGTCACCCGGTCGATGAGGTCGTGGGCCTCGTCGACGATGTAGGCGTCGGACTCGGGCAACACCGGCGTGCCGAAGGCTTGGATGCCGAGCAGGGCGTGGTTGGTCACCACAATGTCGGCGTCCTCCGCCCTCGCCCTTGCCAGGCGCGCAAAGCATTCTTGCCGCATGGGGCAGTGCTCCCCGATGCATTCGCGCTTCTGGATCGAGATCTGGTTCCACGCCCGGTCGGACACGCCCGGCACGAGGTCGTCGCGGTCGCCGGTATCGGTGGACAGCGCCCACTGGCGGGCGCGTACCACCTCCTCGCCCGTCGCCGTCGCTCCCAGCTCGCCTTCGGCGCGCGAGAGCAGCGCGTCCTCTTCCGGGAAGCCGCCGTCGACCTTGCGAAGACAGGCGTAGTTGTTCCAGCCCTTGAGCAGGGCGACCTCCACGTGCGATCCCATCGTCTCCTGGATGGCTTTCGCGACGGCGGGCGCGTCCTGGGTGATGATCTGGCGCTGGAGGGGAAGCGTGGCGGTGGAGATTGTGGCGCGCTTGCCCGTCTCCGCCGACCACATCATCGCCGGAAGGAGGTAGCCGAACGACTTGCCGGTGCCGGTGCCCGCCTCGATCATGAGATGGGACTCCTCCATCAGCGCGTCGTAGACGGCGTCGACCATCTTCGCCTGGCCCTCGCGCGGCTTGCCCCCGATGCTCGCCACAAGGTGGGCGAGCACCTCGCGCGGCTTCGGCTGGCTCACGGGCGTCCACCCAGGGCGTCCACAGCCGCGCTCACGTCCGGATTGACCCGCGCCACGATGCGGGTGCCGGTCGGCTCGTGGGACTCATGCAGGATCTCGCCATCTTCGTGGATGCGGTTGACGAGGTCACCGCGGTCGTAGGGAATGACGACGTCGATGGCCACCTGCGGGTGCGGAAGTAGCTCCTCGATACGGGTGCGCAGCTTCTCGATGCCCTCTCCCGTCACCGCCGAGACCAGCACCGAGTCCGGGAATCGGCTGCGCAGGGTGGCCAACGCAACAGGGTCAGCGATATCGGCTTTGGACGCCACGATAAGCTCGGGCACATCGAGCGCGCCGGCGACGCCGGCGAGCACCTCATGGACGGCCGTCACCTGGCCAACCGGGTCTTCGTGGGAGGCGTCGACAACGTGGAGCAACACGTCGGCGTCGGCCACTTCCTCGAGGGTTGAGCGGAAGGCCTCCACGAGCTGGGTGGGTAGGTTGCGCACGAAACCGACCGTGTCGGTGAGCGTGTACTGGCGCCCATCGCGCGTCAGCGCCCGCCGCACCGTCGGGTCGAGCGTGGCGAACAGCGCGTCCTCCACGAGCACCGAGGCGTCGGTGAGCACGTTCAACAGCGAGGACTTGCCCGCGTTCGTATAGCCGACCACGACGACGGACGGCGTGCGGTTCTTGCGCCGTGAGGCGCGCTTGGTCTGGCGCGCGTTGCCCATCTGGGCGATCTCTTTGCGCAACTTGGCCATGCGCCGCCGGATGCGCCGGCGGTCGAGTTCGATCTTCGTCTCGCCCGGACCGCGCGATCCGATGCCTTCGCCGCCGACCACGCGGCCGCCGGCCTGCCGAGACATCGATTCGCCCCATCCGCGCAGCCGTGGCAGGAGGTATTCGAGCTGGGCGAGTTCAACCTGGGCTTTGCCCTCGCGTTGCTTGGCGTGTTGGGCGAAGATGTCGAGGATGAGTGTGGTGCGGTCGATGACCTTGACCTTGACGATGTCCTCCAGCGCGCGCCGCTGGGACGGACTCAGCTCGGAGTCAGCGATGACGGTGTCCGCGCCGGTGGCCGCCACGAGTTCGGCCAGCTCGCGCGCTTTGCCCGATCCGAAGTAGGTGGCCGGGTCGGGGTGCGGGCGGCGCTGTAGCACGCCGTCGAGAACCTGGGATCCGGCCGTGGTGGCGAGCGCTGCGAGCTCCCGCAGCGATTCCTCACCAGCCTTCATGTCGTCCTCCACCACACCGATGAGGATCACGCGCTCTAGGCGAAGGCGGCGGTATTCGACCTCGGTGACGTCGGTCAGTTCGGTGGACAGCCCCTCAACGCGCCTCAACGACGAGCGCTCCTCGCGATCCAGCGAATCGCCCGCCCAGCGGCCGCCGTAGGCCGGATCTTCTTGAAGCGTCATTGCCTTCTGGGATATGAAGTCGTTGTGGTTAATGAGTCTCTCCTTGCGTTACTACTATTGTCTATCAGCTCCGAAGAAAATGGGAAACGCGCTCCGGTCGCGGTATCGTAGGGCCGTGAGCGAGCACTATTTTTCTTCCCATCCCACCTCTGATTCTTCGGTGCGTCAGATCGACGTGCGCCTTTTGGGTGAAGACTATCGCGTGAGCACCACTGCGGGGATCTTTTCGCCACAGGGCCTCGACAAGGGCACCGCCGTGCTGCTGCATAAGGCGCCCCTGCCCGAGCTCGCCCGCGGATCCAACGTGGTCGATCTCGGCTGCGGTTGGGGCCCGCTCACTCTCGCGCTCGCCCGCGCCTACCCCGACGCGACGGTGGTCGGCGTCGACGTCAACGAGCGGGCACGCCTCCTCACCGCGAAGAATGCGGCGGACGCGGGGCTTTCCAACGTCCGCGTTGCCGAGGGCGTCGACGACGCCGACGTCGCAGGCGTCGACCTGCTGTGGTCGAACCCGCCTATCCGGATCGGCAAGGAGGCTCTCCACGGGCTGCTGAGCACGTGGCTCTCGCGCCTGAACCCCGCCGGGGTGGCCTACCTGGTGGTCCAGCGCAACCTTGGTGCGGATTCCCTCGCCGCGTGGCTGACCGGCCAGGGCTTCCCGGCCTCGAAGCTCGGCTCGCAGAAGGGCTACCGGGTGCTCGAGGTGCGCCCGGCAATCGCGTCGTAAGCGCGGCCCGCCGCATCGTGCACGTCGCCGTCGACGTCGACCCACGCGATACGAGGGTCGCGCCCGAACCAGGTGCGTTGTTTCTTTGCCAGGCGACGGGTGGCCTTGGCGACCGACTCGATCGCCTCACTTACGCCCATCTTCCCGTCGATGACGGCGATCGCCTCCGCGTAGCCCGTCGCCTTGCGGGCCGTTTGTCCGTCACGCAAACCGCGTTCGAGAAGGCCGCGAGTCTCCTCCAGGAGACCGCCGGCAAACATGGCCGCCGCCCGCTGCCCGATCGCGTCGTTGAGCACCTGCCGCTCGCGTCGCACCCCGAGCATGACGACGTCGTCGTAGTGGCTCGTGTGGCGCGGGAAGACGGGCGTGTAGGACCCGCCCGTCATGCGCGCCACCTCGAGGGCGCGGATGACGCGGCGTGGGTTGAGCAGATTGATGGTCGCGGCGCTAGCGGGGTCGCGCCGTCGCAGCTCCTCGACGAGCGGGTCCAGGCCGCGCTCGGCGTGAATGTGCTCGAGTTCGGCGCGGATGGCGGGGTCGGTGCCCGGAAAGTCAAGCTCATCGAGGAGGCCGGAGACGTACAGACCCGAGCCGCCCACCACGATGGGAATCTTTCCCCGGTCCCGAATAGCCTCGAGGTCGTGGCGCGCTTGGCGCTGGTAGGCGGCCACGGAGGCCACGTCGGCCACGTCGAGAACGTCGAGCTGGTGGTGTGCGATGCCGCGGCGCTCGGCGAGGGCAAGCTTTGCCGTGCCGATGTCCATGCCGCGGTAAAGCTGCATGGCGTCAGCCGAGATGATCTCCACTCGGTCGGGGCCGCCGAGTAGCTCGGCCAGCTCGAGCGAAAGCGCGCTCTTGCCGGACGCCGTCGGCCCCACAACCGCGACGATCACGAGCGCGGGCGGATGGTCGGAAGGCCAAGCCCGACGGGCGCAAGGCCCGCCGCCTCCTGCGCCAGCTGGGCGCGGCGCTTGGCCCCGCGCTCCCAGGCGTCCCCGGCGCGCGTGCGGCGAATAGAGAACGTGGAGCCCGTCAGCGCCGAATCTGCGAGCAGGTGGTGGGGAGCCCCGTGGGTGATCGTGGCACGCACGCAGTCCCCCGGCCGCGGGCGCTCGGCATCGGGCAGGTTCTCCGGCAGGGCGACATGGACGAGCCGGTTGTCCTCGGCGCGGCCGGTCACGCGTTCGGTGACGCCGTCCTTGCGGCCCGCCCCCTCGGAGATGAGGACCTCGACGGTGGTGCCCTCGAGGCTCTTCGCATCTTCGGCGCTGATACGCTCCTGGAGGGCCAGGAGCCGGTTGAGCCGGTCCTTGGCCACGTCCTCGGGCACCTGGTCGGCCATGTCGGCGGCCGGTGTGCCGGGGCGCGGCGAGTAGATGAAGGTGAAGGCGGAGGTGAAGCGGGAGGCCTCGACGACGTCAAGGGTGGCCTGGAAGTCCTCCTCCGTCTCGCCTGGGAAGCCCACGATGATGTCGGTGGTGATGGCGGCGTGCGGAATCTGGGCCCGCACCCGATCGAGAATGCCGAGGAAGCGCTCGGAACGGTAGGAGCGGCGCATGGCCCGCAGGATCCGGTCCGACCCGGACTGGAGGGGCATGTGTAGCGAGGGCATGACGTTGGGCGTTTGCGCCATTGCGTCGATGACGTCGTCGGTGAACGCTGCCGGGTGCGGCGAGGTGAAGCGCACGCGTTCCAGGCCCTCGATCTCGCCCGTGGCACGCAGGAGTTTGGCGAACGCGCCGCGATCGCCAAAACCCACACCGTAGGAGTTGACGTTCTGGCCGAGGAGTGTCACTTCGATGGCGCCCTGCGCAACAACCGCCTCGACCTCGGAGAGGATCTCGCCCGGTCGCCGGTCACGCTCTTTGCCGCGCAGGTGCGGCACGATGCAGAACGTGCAGGTGTTGTTGCACCCCACGGAGATGGAGACCCAGGCGGCATAGGCCGACTCCCGATGAGTGGGTAGCGTGGAGGGAAAGACCTTGAGCGATTCCTCAATCTCCACGGCGGCCTCCCGGTTGTGCCGGGCGCGTTCGAGGAGCGCCGGTAGCACGTCAAGGTTGTGGGTGCCGAGCACGACGTCGACCCACGGCGCCTTCTCCACAATTCCTCCACGCAACTGTTGGGCGAGGCAACCGCCCACGGCGATCTGCATCTGTGGGCGCTCGCGCTTGACAGCCGCCAGCTGGCCGAGGTTGCCGAACAGTCTGTTCGCGGCGTTCTCACGCACCGAGCAGGTGTTGATCACCAGCACGTCAGCGCCTTCATCCCCGGCGTCGGTGGCGCGCGCCGCCTTCTCGGGTACCTCGGACACGGGAACGTAGCCGGCCGCGTCGAGCAGGCCGGCGAGGCGTTCGGAATCGTGGACATTCATCTGGCACCCGAGGGTGCGCACCGCGTAAGTCTTCTGTTCAGTCATCGACGCCAGTCTAATCGCAAACGGCCGCGCTCCCATCGCTCAGGCCTGCGAGATGGCGCACCTAGTCCAGTGCCGCCTCGATGGCCCGGCGAATGTGCTCTGGGGAGAAGCCACGCCGGCCGAGCGCGCCATAGATGCGCCGACGCTTCTTGTCCTCCTCCAGGCCCGCCATCGCCGCCGCCTTCTTCACCGCAAAGGCGACGGCGGCCTCCAGCTCGTCGTCTTCGGAGATCTGGGCAAGCGCCCGCTCCGCCTCCTCCCCCTCCACGCCCTTGGCGCGCAATTCCTGGGTGAGGACCCGCCTGGTGGTGACCTTGCCCGTGAACTTCGAGCGCACGTACATCTCCGCGAAGCGCTCGTCGTTCACGAGGTTGGCCTCCAGGAAAGCCTGAAGGGTGGCCTGCGCGATCTCATCGGGGACGAGGTTGCGCGCCATCGCTTCGCGTAGCTGGTGGGCGGAGCGCTCCTGCGCCCCGAGCAGCCGGTAGCAGAGGTTGCGGGCGTAGGTGTGCCATTCCTCCTCACTGCGGGCCGCCGCCCGCGCGGCCCGGCGCTTCGCGTAGTCGCCCCGCCCGCGCGGGCGGGGATTGTCCGAGTAGTCGACCACTACTCCTCGCCCTCGGCCGGCTCCTCCTCCTGGGACTGCGCAAACTCGCCGATACCGAGCTGAGCCTTGACCTTGTGCTCGATCTCGTCGGCAATCTCCGGGTTGTCCTTCAGGAACTGGCGGACCTTCTCCTTGCCCTGGCCGAGTTGGTCGCCTTCGTAGGTGTACCACGAGCCGGACTTGCGGATCACCCCGGAGTCGGCCGCCATGTCGATAATGCCGCCCTCCTTCGAGATGCCCTGGCCGTAGAGGATGTCAAACTCCGCCTGCTTGAAGGGCGGGGCCATCTTGTTTTTCACGACTTTGACGCGGGTGCGGTTACCCACCGGCGTGGAGCCTTCCTTCAGCGTTTCGATGCGACGCACATCGAGGCGCACCGAGGAGTAGAACTTGAGGGCCCGCCCGCCCGTGGTGGTCTCAGGATTGCCGTAGAAGACGCCAATCTTCTCACGCAGCTGGTTGATGAAGATGGCTGTGGTGCCCGAGGCGGACAGCGCTCCGGTAAGTTTGCGCAGCGCCTGGGACATGAGGCGGGCCTGGAGGCCGACGTGAGAATCGCCCATGTCGCCTTCAATCTCCGCCTTGGGAACGAGCGCCGCCACGGAATCGACCACGATGATGTCCAGTGCGCCAGAGCGGATGAGCATGTCCGCGATCTCGAGCGCCTGCTCGCCCGTGTCGGGCTGGGAGACGATGAGCGCGTCCGTGTCCACGCCGAGCTTCTTGGCGTATTCCGGATCAAGCGCGTGCTCGGCGTCGATGAAAGCCGCGATGCCGCCGGCCGCCTGGGCGGAGGCCACGGCATGTAGTGCCACGGTGGTCTTGCCCGAGGACTCCGGGCCGTAGATCTCGACGATGCGCCCGCGCGGGAGTCCGCCGATGCCTAGAGCGATATCAAGGGCTAGGGATCCGGTGGGGATCACCTTCACGCGCACGTTCGGAGCATCCCCGAGACGCATCGCCGATCCCTTACCAAACTGACGATCGATCTGTCCGAGCGCGGTCTCGAGTGCCTTCTCGCGGTCGGCTGTTTCTTTCTTTGCCATCTGTTTCCTCACGTATTGGGGCCGTCACGGCCGGCGGATAGAGCAGGTCATTTTCGGTGTACGCCCTCTCCGAGCGCCATACCAGCAACGATATGCCCGACCTCCGACATTCTCTTGACGCATGAGCCAAAACTGGAGCTTCATGCGCGCAAAGCGTTGCCGTGGATAACTTTAGCCGAACATGCGTTCGATATGACAAGCCGACCCGCGTGTCGCGCACCACCACCCGCTACTTGCCCGCCAAGCCTCCCGCCGCTCCGGGCGCAACTAAAGAGGGGCGAACCCGCAGGTCCGCCCCTCTTTAGTGGCTATTTGCTTTTCCGATGCAGATACTCGCAGGAATCCGGAAGATCCATCGCCACGCGCAAGGCGTGCCAGACCTCTTGCGGATCCATGTCCGCGATCGCCTCCACCGCCGACCGCGACCCCAGCTCGGGCAGCACCAGATCCTGTGCGAGTGCCAGACCGCGTCCATCGGGGAACGCCCGGTCGACAGCCTCCCAGAATTCGCTATGCTTCATCGGGTGTGGGCGAGTTCACCGGCGAGGAGAGCCTCGGCGGTGTCCGGGATGCGCACGCCGGCAGCGCGCGCCGCCTGGATCTTGCGCATCATCGGAGGGGTGCGCCCCTCCGCCACGTCGATACGATCGGCGACGAGGCGTAGCACGTGGCTCATCGGGACGTTCAGTGCGCGGCAAATCGAGTGCAGCAGCTCCGAGGATGCCTCCTTCTGCCCGCGCTCAACTTCCGACAGGTAACCGAGGGAGACTCGCGCGCCGGACGACACCTCGCGCAGGGTGCGCCCCTGACGCTGGCGATAATCCCGCAGAACGTCTCCGAGTTCACGGCGGAACAGGACGGTCTCGGTGCGGGTGGCTTCATTCATCATGTCTACTCTCATTCTGCTAGTAGCCTCTTCACCTATGGCTAACTTCGCTTCGTGAGAATATATTCCCACGTGAAGCTGGAAGTTCCCTGAGAGGCTCGTTGGAGTTCCCTTTACTTTTCGCATGTGTTTTCGATAAGCCCCAAAGCGGCGGACACGGCCGCATTTCGCACCTGGTCACGGTTGCCCGGGAAGTGGAATTGCGCCGACGTCGCGCCCCGCGGCGTGTGGATCCCGATCCAGACAGTACCGGCCTCGTGCCCGTCAGCGCTTCCCGGCCCGGCGACCCCCGTGGTCGCCACGCCGTAATCGGCGTCGAACAGCTTCGCCACGCCCGCGGCCATCTGTTCGGCGACGACGCCGTCCACCGGCCCCGTCTCCTCCAGCCGCCGCGGGCTGACCCCGAGGATCACGGCCTTCGCCTGGGTGGCGTAGGCCACGACGCCGCCGCGGAAGCACGCCGACGCGCCCGGCACCGAGACGATGGCGGAGGCCACGCGTCCCCCCGTCAGGGATTCGGCGACGGCGATAGTCTCGCCCCGCTCCGTCAGCGAGCCGAGGAGGGCTGGGAGCCGTGTGAAGGCGTCAGTCGTGGACAATGCGCCGCGCCTCCCGCATGTAGTCCGCCGCCGATGTCAGGGCGAAGACCAGCGCCACTGCAATCAGCGCGTAGGCCAGCCACATCACCGCGGTAGCCGGCCCCGAGGCCAGGAAGGAGTGCCACGGGATGATGAGCATGCCCGCCCCGATCGACTGGGCCATCATCTTGATCTTGCCGCCGCGTCCTGCTGCCATCACCTTCTTCTTCACCACGACCATGCGCATGACCGTGATGCCAACCTCGCGCACGATAAACACGATCGTCACCCACCACCACAAGATCCCGTGCGCCGAGAGCATGGCCAGGGCGGAAATGATGAGGAACTTGTCCGCGATCGAGTCGGCGAGTTTACCGAAGTTCGTGATCAGGCCGCGGCTTCGGGCGAGGTGCCCGTCAAGCTTGTCGGTGAAGGCCGCCAGCGCAAAGATCGCCCAGGCCAGCCAGCTACGCTGCGGCGTGGGGTCGGAAAACGCCCAAATGAAGACAGGCACCAGCACAAGCCGGAGCACCGTCAGCGCATTTGCGATATTGACCAAAGGTACCTGAGCTTTTTCTCCCACTCCTCTACTGTAGATCATGTCCATGTTTCCCGAATGACGCTCGCTGGAGGTTGCGTTGAACAAGCCCATCTCACTTTTCGCGGTTGCGCTCACATTCGCCCTTGCCGCCTGCGGCGCAGCCAGCACCGCGCCGTCCACGCCGACTCCGACCCCCGCGCCCTCGGCAACGCCGACCCCGACACCGACGCCAACCCCGACGGCCGAGCCGGAGCGCTTCACCGTCAGCTCAAGCGGGGACATCCTGTTGCACCTATCGGTCAACGAGGCAGCCCGCATCGGTGGGCAAACCTACGACTACACCCCGTATTACGAGCCGATCAGGGACTACATCGCGAATGCGGACGTGGCCATCTGCGCACTTGAGATCCCCATCATCGGCGCCGATCAGATGCCCTCCAACTATCCCAACTTCGGCGCGCCGCACGACCTGGCTAAGTCGCTCGCCGACGTCGGCTACGACGGCTGCGCGTTCGCCACGAACCACACGATGGATCGGGGCTTCGGCGGGGTCGAGACCACGATCGAGGCACTCACGGACGCCGGGCTCGGCTGGGCCGGAGCTGCGCGCACCGAGGAGGAGGCGGGGCAGATCCAGTTCTACACCGTGCAGGGACGCCACCACACCGTCAAGATCGCCCACATCGCCGCCACCACGCTGACCAACGGCATCCCGATCCCGGCCGATCACCCCTATTCGTGGAACGTGGTCGGCTCCCTCGGCTCGCCCGTACAGACCATCGTGGAGGACGCGAAGCGGGCGCGGGAGCTCGGCGCCGACATCGTCGTCGTGTCCATGCATTGGGGAACCGAATACGTCTCGGAGCCGATCGACGAACAGGTCGACATCGCCACACTGCTCGCCGACTCCGGCGAGGTCGACCTCATCTTCGGAAACCACTCTCACGTCCCCGAGCCGCTCGCCAAGCTTCCTGGTGGCCCACGGGGTAACGGCATGTGGGTGGTCTACTCGATGGGCAACCAGGTCTCGGGTCAGACGGTGGAGAACCACGGCTATCGCGTGACGACGGGCCTGCTCACTACCGCCACGATCGAGGCCAACGACGACGGGGCGGGCGTCGTCGACGTCGACTGGATGGCGGTGACCCAGGACCGGTTAGCCGGCGAGAAGCTGCGCCCGCTCCGGCCCCTGACGGAGGGCGAGTATCCCAAGGATCTACGGCTGTCGCAGCAGGAGATCGCCGCGCGTGCCGAGGTGACTTACCCCGTCATGGAGTCCTCCGGACCTGAGCGGACCGACCCGCCGCAGGTCACCGGGGCCACCGTCACGAACTCGCGCGAGTAGTGCGGAAGATGAGCGTCAGTCGCGTCCGGTGAGCTGCCAGGCATCCTCGTCGGGTTCGTCCTCCTGCGGCTCGTAGGCGAGCGGATCGGTGGCGTAGCGGTCGTTGTCCAAAACCACCGTGCGCTCCGTCGGGGCGATGTCCTCGCCGTCTCCCTCGTCCAGGTCCACGCCCGCGCCGGCGTTGCCGTGGGCGTAGGGACGCGATTCGGCATCGGGTTCGCGTGCCACGTCCGCGTCGCCGAAGTCGGCGTCAGCGTAGCGGTCCTCCCCCTGTGCCGGCTCGCGCAGCGAGACGTCCTCGCCTCGGATCATTGCCAGCACCGTGGGCAGCTGCTCAGGGGTGGCAAGCACCTCGCGGGCCTTCGATCCCTCAGAGGGGCCGACCACCTCGCGTGCTTCGAGCAGGTCCATCATGCGCCCCGCCTTGGCGAAACCGATACGCAGCTTGCGCTGGAGCATGGAGGTTGAGCCGAATTGGGTGGTGACCACCAGCTCGGCGGCCTGCAAAAGGATGTCGAGGTCGTCTCCGATGTCCTCGTCGATGACGCGCTTTTCGGCCTTCGGGATCACGTCCTCGCGGTAGACGGGCTGCATCTGCGCCTTGACGTGCCCCACCACCGCCGCGATCTCGTCCTCCGTCACCCACGCACCCTGCACGCGCATCGGCTTCGAGGCCCCCGAGGGCATGAAGAGGGCGTCTCCCATACCGATAAGCTTCTCGGCGCCCGAGGAGTCGAGGATGACACGCGAGTCGGCCAGGGAGGAGGTCATGAAGGCCAGGCGTGAGGGAATGTTGGCCTTGATCAGACCCGTGACCACGTCCACCGACGGGCGCTGCGTGGCGAGCACCAAGTGGATGCCCGCGGCGCGCGCGAGCTGGGTGATGCGCTGGATAGATGCCTCCACGTCACGCGGGGCCACCATCATCATGTCGGCCAACTCGTCGACCACCACGAGCAGGTAGGGGTATGGCTGCAGCTTTCGCTCCGAGCCCGGCGTGGCGGTGACCCTGCCCGAGCGGACGGCGTCGTTGAAGTCGTCGATGTGCTTGAAGCCGTAGTGAGACAGGTCGTCGTAGCGCTGGTCCATCTCACGCACCACCCATTCGAGGGCCTCGGCAGCCTTCTTGGGGTTGGTGATGATCGGCGTGATCAGGTGTGGGATGCCGGCGTAGATGGTCAGCTCCACGCGCTTGGGATCGACGAGGATCATGCGCACCTCCTCGGGGGTGGCGCGCATCATGATGGAGGTGATCATCGAATTGATGAACGAGGACTTGCCGGCTCCGGTGGCGCCCGCGACCAGCAGGTGGGGCATCTTGGCAAGGTTCGCGACGACGAACTGCCCACCCACGCTCTTACCCATGGCAACGACGAGCGGGTGATTCTGCTTGCGGGCCGCCGAGCTACGTAGCACGTCGCCAACCATGACGGTCTCGCGGTCGGTGTTGGGGACCTCGATGCCGATAGCCGACTTTCCGGGGATCGGCGAAAGGATGCGCACGTCGGCCGAGGCCACCGCGTAGGCGATGTTCTTCGACAGCGAGGTGATGCGGTCGACCTTGACGCCCGGGCCAAGCTCAACCTCATACTGGGTGACCGTCGGGCCGCGCGAGAAACCGACCACCTCGGCGTCGACGGAGAACTCGTTGAAGACGCGGGTGAGAACCTCGACGACGTGCTCATTGGCCTCCGACCGCTCGACGCCCGGAGGGCCCTCAACCAGCAGGTCGGCGGGCGGCAGAGTGTAGGTGATGTTCGAGGACAGCTCGAGTTGCTCGACGCGAGGCGGCAGCGGTTCAGGCTTCGGGGCCTTCCTCACGATCGGCTTGCGAACGGGGCGTGCGGGCTCCGCCTGCTCGGAGCGCTCGGTGGCCTGGGCGGCGTCGTCGGAGCCGGCGCCGCTTGCCGGTTCGGGCTGGACGGTGGCGACCTTCGTCGGCTCGATCTCGGCGGGCTCGGCCGGCGCCTTCTTTCCCCGGCGCACCCGCGAGCGCACGGGCTCGGACATGGCGACGGTGGGGGCCTCGTCGGCAGCTTCCTCCCTGCGTGCGGCCCGGCGAGCCCTGACCCAGTCGACGATGTCGCGTACCGAGGTGTTGGCCGAGAACAGCATGGCGTACACGCCGAGGAGCACCAGGAGCGGGATGGCTCCCCACACCGACACAAGCAGAGCGAGCAGTCCCCCGGAGACGAGGCCGACAATGCCGCCGGCGGCCTCAAGGCCCTCGAATCCGGCGGAGATGGCCGGCTGGCCCATCGCCACGTGCAAGATGCCGGTGATCGACAGGGTCAGCAGGGTCATCCCGACGACGAAGCGGCGGTTCGTGTTGCCCACCGAGCGGCGGAACAGCTTCACCGCGACGCCAATCAGCATGACCGGGACGAAGATCGACAGCGCCCCGACCACGCCAGCCGTGGCGTGATGGATGACAGCGCCCAGCAGGCCGGACAGGGAGAACCACTCGCGCAGCGCCACGATGATCGCCAGCGCGAGCATGATGAAGGCCAAGCCTTCATATCCGCGCGGCGTGGTGTCTTCCTCGCCAACCTTGGGTTTGTGTGAATTGGCAGACTTGTTCGTCCGAGCCATGTCTCCTCTTTCGTGCAAGATTCAGTTTGAGCCTAACGGCCGGGCCCCGGATGCGACCACAGGCACGCGCACACGTGGCCCAAATGTGACTTGTTGCCATCCACGGATGGCCGATTCATTAGACTCGGCCCATGAGTATTTCTGTGAGCATCCCCCAACCTGACCTGCGTCCCCTCCTCGAGAGCTACGCCGGCGAGGTAGAGATTATCGAGTGGGATATCAAGAGCCCCGCGCCCCAGCGTCACATCGACATGGTCATCACCCCGTTCGTCACCTATAAGCCCGACTACCGCTTCCTGGAGGGCGTGGACGCCTCGCTGATCCAGACGACGTCGATCGGCTTCGACCAGATCATCGGCCACGTCGGTGCCATCCCGCTCGCGAATGCCGCCACGGTTCACGAGACCGCCACCGCCGAGCTGACCCTCGGCCTCCTGCTCGTCATGCAGCGCCAACTTCAGCGGGCCGTTCACTCCCGGGAGGCCGGTAAGTGGGATCTCTTCTTCGCCCCGGGGCTCGCCGACAAGAAGGTACTCCTCATTGGCTACGGCGGGGTGGGTAAGGCGATCGCGACGCGCCTTGAGCCCTTCGAGGTCGACCTGTATCGGGCGGCGTCGAGGCATCGCGAAGACGAACGCGGAACAATTTACGGCCCCGAGGATCTGCCCGGCCTCCTGCCCGAGATGGATATTGTCATCGTGATCGTCCCCGGTGCGGCGTCGACGAACAACATGGTCGGCGATGCGTTCCTGTCGAAGATGAAGGATGGGGCACTGCTGGTGAACATGGCGCGCGGGTCGGTGGCGGACACCGACGCGCTCGTGCGCCATGCAGACCGGTTGAGGATCGCGTTCGACGTCGTTAATCCCGAGCCGCTACCGGAGGGTCACCCGCTCTACACGCATCCGAATGTCTTCTTCACCCCGCACCTGGGTGGGTATGCGGACGCGCTGTGGCCGCGCCTGGAGGCGCTTCTCCACCGGCAGATCGCCCACTTGGAGAAGGCCGAGCCGGTGGAGAACCGCGTCAACTAGGCTTCGATGATGGTGGGGATGATCATTGGCTTGCGGCGCAGCTTGCGAGCCACCCACCGTCCCACGACGCGCCGCATTGCCTGTTGCATCTGGTAGGTGTTGGCGGACTCGTTCGCGATTGCCTGGTCGAGAGCCGTGCGCACGTCAGGCAGGATCTCTTCGAAGACGGAGTCGTCCTCGGCCATGCCGCGGGCCTGGATGTGCGGGCCTGTGAGCACCTTCCGCTCCTGAGCGTCGATGACGGCGAAGATCGCGATAAAGCCCTCCTCGCCCAGCGTGCGCCGGTCGGTGAGCTCGGCCTCGCCGATCTCGCCCACGGAGGATCCGTCCACGTAGACATACCCGCAGGGCACCTCACCGACGATCGAGCAGTGGCCGTCGACCATGTCGATGACCGAGCCGTCCTCGGCCAGGATAACGTTCTCGGCCGGCACGCCCGTCTTGACCGCGATGGCGCCGTTGGCCACGAGGTGGCGCACTTCGCCGTGGACCGGCATGGCGTATTCGGGCTCGAGGATGTTGTAGCAGTACAGTAGCTCGCCCTCTGCGGCGTGCCCGGAGACGTGCACTTTGGCGTTGCCTTGGTGGACCACCTTGGCGCCCAGCTTGGTCAGGCCGTTGATGAGCCGGAAGACGGAGTTTTCGTTGCCGGGGATGAGCGAGGAGGCGAAGATGACCGTGTCTCCAGGACCGACCGTGATGGACTTGTGGCTACCGGCGACGATGCGCGAGAGCACGGCCATCGGCTCACCTTGGGAGCCCGTGGACATGTAGACGATCTCGTCGTCGGGCAACGAGTCGGCGTTCTTCAGGTCAATGAGCGTGTCTTCAGGGACGGAGAGGTATCCCAGCTCCTCGGCGATAGTCATGTTGCGCACCATCGAGCGACCCACGAAGCACACCTTGCGCTCGAACTTGTAGGCCGCATCCAGGACTTGCTGGACGCGGTGGACGTGCGAGGAGAAGGAGGCCACCACGATCTTGCCGTGGGCCTGGGCGAAAACGGACTCGATGACCGGGCCGATGTTCGCCTCCGAGGCTACGAAGCCGGGGACCTCGGCGTTGGTGGAATCGCACATGAACAGGTCCACGCCCTCCTCGCCCACGCGGGCGAAGGAGCGCAGGTCGGTGATGCGCCCGTCGAGGGGCAGCTGATCCATCTTGAAGTCGCCCGTGTGCAGGACGGTTCCGGCATTCGTGCGGATGAACACGGCCAGCGCGTCAGGGATGGAGTGGTTGACCGCGATGAACTCGCACTCGAAGTTGCCGAGGTTTTCGATGTCGCCCTCTTCGACGACGTGCGTGTAGGGCTTGATGCGGTGCTCGGCGAGCTTGGCCTCGACCAGGGCGATCGTCAGCTGGGAGCCGATAATCGGGATGTCTTCGCGGAGCCTAAGCAGGTAGGGAACGCCACCGATGTGGTCTTCGTGCCCGTGGGTGAGGATGATCGCGTCGATCTGGTGGAGGCGATCCTTGATGTAGTCAAAATCCGGCAGAATGAGGTCAACGCCAGGCTGGGATTCTTCGGGGAAGAGCACGCCGCAGTCGACCACGATCATGCGCCCGTCGATCTCGAAGACCGTCATGTTGCGCCCAATCTCGCCGATTCCGCCGAGCGGGACGATACGGAGGGTGCCGTTCTTGATGGATGGGGGAAGCTTAGTTTTACTCACCCAACCATTATCGCACGTTTGAGCCTAGCCTGCGCTGGCGCGGTGCTACTCGACCAGGCCTTCGGCGCGTAGCGCAACGCGCAGCTTGGCCAGCTCAGCCTCGGATGCGCCCACGAGCGGCAGTCGGACGGTGGCCGAGTCGATGACGCCGACCATCTTCAGGGCCTCCTTGGCCATGACGGCGCCCTGTCCCCCGCCCATGATCGCGTCGATGATCGTGGCCTGCTTGGCGAACTCGGCCCGCGCGGCGGGTAGATCCCCGGCGTCGACTTCGGTGACGAGCGCGCGCAACCCGGAGGCGATGAGATGGCCGGCCACCGACACAACGCCGGAGGCGCCGTGGGCCAGCCAGGCGAAGTTGAGCGAGTCGTCACCCGAGTAGTATTCGAGCCCCGTGCGATTGATGCGATCAAAACCCTGGGCCACGTTGCCGGTAGCGTCCTTGACCGCCTTGATCTGCGGGTGCTTGGCGAGCCGGTCGAGGGTGGCGTCCGAGATCGCCACGCCGGTGCGGCCGGGGATGTCGTAGACCATGACGGGCAGGTCGGTGGAATCGGCCACCGCAACGATGTGCTGGTAGACGCCCTCCTGGGAGGGACGGTTGTAGTAGGGCGCGACGACGAGCAGGCCGTCGGCGCCCGAGTCTTGCGCACCCTTCGCGATACGCACGGCGTGGGCGGTGTCGTTCGAGCCTGCTCCCGCCACGATCATTGCTCGGCCCTCGACGGCGGCCTTGACCTGACGCACGAGCTCGTTCTTCTCCGGCTGGTGGGTGGTGGGCGATTCGCCGGTGGTACCGGACAGGACGAGGGCGTCGCACCCGTCATCGACGAGCTTGCGGGCCACCTTGCACGCGCCGTCGATGTCGATTGAGCCGTCCGGGTTAAACGGCGTGACCATGGCGACGGAGACTGAACCAAAGGAACGCGAAGGAGTACTCATGGCACTACCCTATACGCCGCTTCCCCTTTCGGGTTCATCTTTCGTCATCTGGACGTTTCCCTGACACAATGGCGTGGTGAACGTTGTCAAATCCGTACGCCCCGCCCGCCCCTCCGACGCGCTGGCCATCGCCCAGGTTCAGCGCGAGGCCATGCTGGAGGCTATCTCCGCCGGTCTCGAACACCGGGCGAGCACCGTCGTCGGCGCCCAGCTCGAGGTCGGCTCACTCGCCGCCGCGTGGCGAGCCACCATCGAAAACCTTCCCTCCGAGCGCCACCACGTACTCGTGGCCGTGGCAGGCGACGTGGTGGAGGGCTTCGCCGCAGTCGCCCCCTCCCCCGCCGTCATCCTCAGCGGCGACGACGAATCCGGGCTCGACGCCGCCACGGGCCAGCCACGCGTAGCCTACGAGATCACGAGCTTCTGCGTGCCGCTGCGCGTGGGCGGCGCCGGTCACGACGCCCGCCTGCTCGCCGCCATCACCGACATCTGCGCCGACGCCACAGAACTTCACACGTGGGCGATCGCTGGCCACGACCAGTTCACCCATTTGCTGGATGCATCCGGCTTCGCGCCACGCCCGCTCCGCCGCCATGCCGAGGTGGACGGGGAAGAAATCCGCGAGCACCTGTGGTGGACCACCCTCGACCGGGAGGGCTAAACCAGCATGCCGGCACGCGGCCACGTTGCCCGCCCGCGACCCTAGGTGTTAGTCGAGCAGCGCCCGCAGTTCGGCCGCGGAGAGCTTGCCGGAAGCCCCGCCGTCCTCACTGAGCACTCCCAGCAGGCGGCGCTTTTGATCCTGGAGGGCCACGACCTTCTCCTCGATCGTGCCCTTGGACACCAGCCGGTAGACATGAACCGGACGGGTCTGCCCGATGCGATGCGCCCGATCCACGGCCTGCTGCTCGGCCGCCGGGTTCCACCACGGGTCGGTGAGGATCGCATAGTCCGCCATCGTCAGGTTCAGCCCTGTCCCGCCAGCCTTCAGCGATATGAGGAAGACCGGCGCCTCCCCCGCCGCGAAGCGCTTGATGAGGGCCGGCCTGCCGCGCGTAGAACCGTCCAGGTAGAGGTAGCGGATTCCGGCCTCATCCAGCCGCTCGGCCACCAGCTTCAGGAAGCGGGTGAACTGCGAAAAGACGAGCGCCGAATGCTGTTCGGCCACCAGGTTCTCGACCAGCGCAAGCAGTTCGTCCAGCTTCGATGCCGGCGCCGTCGAATCCTCGTCCGCAAGCCGCGGATCGATCGCCAGTTGGCGTAGTCGCGTGAGGGAGGACAGGATCTCGATCCGGTCCTCCTCCGAGAGCCCGAGCACCCGCTGGCGTTCCTTTTCGAGCTGCACGTCATACATGCGCCGGTGGGCGCCCTTAAGCTCCACACGTAGCACCTGCTCCTGCTTGGGCGGCAGGTCGAGGCTGACGGACTGCTTCGTGCGCCGCAAAAGGAACGGGCCAATCCGGCGCCGGAGTGTGGACATGAGCTCCTCGCCGCCTCCCGTAGCGCTCGAGGCCGCCTTCTCAATCGGTTTACGAAAGGCGTCGTTAAACTTCTCCGCTGAACCGAGCAGGCCGGGTGCCGTCAGCGCAAACATCGCCCACAGCTCCCCGAGGTTGTTCTCGATCGGCGTGCCCGTCACGGCGAAGACGGTGGCCGCCCCGAGGCTCGCGGCGGCAGCAAACCCCTTCGACCTGGCGTTCTTTACATTCTGCGCCTCGTCCAACACCAGCCCCGTCACCCCAAGGCTGCGGTAGTCGTCCGCCTCCAAGCGCATCAGCGTGTAGGAGGTGACGACGACGTCCGCCCCCTTCGTTTCCTGCGCCAGGCTTGTGCCGCGGATGCGTTCCGTCGCCTCGATTCCGACCACCTTCAGCGACGGCACGAAGCGTGCCGCCTCGCTCACCCAGTTAGCCACCACCGAGGTGGGTGCCACCACCAGCCACGGCGAGCCGGGGTTGCGCTCGCGGTCCCGGAGGATCATGGACAAGATCTGGACGGTCTTGCCCAATCCCATGTCGTCGGCGAGCACGCCGCCGAGCCCGGCGTCGCGTAGATGACTCAGCCAGCTAAATCCGACCTCCTGGTAGGAACGCAGCGTGGCGTTCAGCGTGGCCGGGACTGTCGCCGGCTCGGGGTCTGGGGCGTTGCGCACAGCCTCCAGCCAGCGGTTCTCCGCGGCCTTGACGATCCCCAGGTCCAGCAGGTCCTGCCACCAGGACTGGCGAATCTTCGGTACCCGTAGCTCGGAGCGACGCCCGTCCCCGAGCAGACGCGCCTCCTCGATCAGGCCCTTCAACTTGGCCAGATCCGGGCTGCCCAGATCCACATACGAGCCGCCCACAAAGGTGAACTTCTTCCCCAGCGTCAGCGCGCTGAGCAGTTCGTGTAGCTCCACCGGCTGCCCGTCTACGATCACTCGCATCTTCAGGTCCAGCCAGTCACGCGACTCCTCCACGTCCACGTCCACCTGGACATCCTCGGCGCGGCGGAAGGCCGGGGTCTGCTGGACAACGTCCACGCCGATCGCGGTCAGCTCCCGCGTCAGGTCTCCCAGGGAGAGCAGGTTCTCTCCCTGGAGCTTGATCCAGCCCAGCCGCCCGCCGACCATCATCGCCGGGCACACCCGCTCCACCACGTCGCTCGCCTGGCGCCGGATCTCCTGCTCGGCCTCCATGTTTCGACCGCCGGCCGGCGGGCTCCACAGTGGGTAGCTGCCGCTCACGTGGCCGCGCTCGTCGGAGTAGATCCATTCCCAGTTCGCGCTCACCACCGGGAACTGCTCGCCCGTCGATGTGAGCGTGAGGCGCAGGGACGGTTGAGGCGGCGCCGGCAGCTCGTATCCGATCGTGTCGAGCTTGCCGGTCGAGCGTAGCGCCGGAAGGAAGTCACGCTCGAAATCCTCCTGCTCGGAGGCGGGGACACGGACTTCCCTCGGGCGCAGGTAGGTCCATTCCTCGCTCGCGACCGGCTCGAGGAAGGCCATGTGGAGCCTGCCATCGTCCCAGAAGACCAGCTGGTTCGGTTTGCCGACGAGCAGGTAGTTGTGCGGATCGCTCGGATGCTTAAGCTCCGCCACGACGTCGATGAACTCACCCGTGTTCACGAGCTCGATGGCCGGCACTGCCGGCTCAGATTCGATCACGATCGGCTTCTTCGCCACCGCATCGATGAGCTCCACCCCGGCATCGATGCACCCCTTGAGGTAGTGCCCGAGGATTGGCGAGTTAACCATCAGCATCGACAATGGATCGCGTATCCTAAACAGCCCACCCGAATTGAGCTCGCAGGCGGTGAGGAAATCGCGCACCGCCCGCAGCTGGCGCGAGTCGAATTCCTGACCGATGCCTTGGCGCAGGTTGACAAGCGAAATACCCGTCTTGATCCAGGTTCCGCGCTTGCCCTTGCGCATCGCGTCGAGTTCGAGCCGGCCGTGGGCTTGCTGCTTCCAGGCGGGGATTCCTGCCATGGGCGGTCGCGGCGCCGTGAAGCTGAAACCGAGCGCGATGGGCTCTTCACCCGTCGCCCCGAGGCCGAGCATGTGGGTAAGCGTCCTGCGCCAGCCCGAGTTCGCATCGGTGCGAGGCGGGAGCTGCGAGGCCCGCATGAGCGACGCCGGCAGGAGGTCCAGCGCCATCAGTGTGGCACTCACGCAGTGCTTGCAGTTGTATCCCACCGGACAGGTGCAATTGCCGGAGAAGTAGACGAACTCGCCGCCCTCACGTTCGTAGTCGATCCACTCCGTGTAGATCTCCCCGTTCGACCCGGCCGAGACCGCCTCAATCTTTTGATCCGTCGCAACGTTGATGGCCGATTTGGAGTCAAGGGCATAGAGCAGGCCACGCGCCAAAGAGCCGGAATCGACGAATCGTTCCAGTCCGCCGTAGTTCATAGATCCAGAAGTGGTTCAAGTCCATAGGTGAGCCCCGGGCGCTTGCCCACCTCCCGCACGGCAAGTAGCACGCCCGGCATGAAGGACTCCCGCCCGAATGAATCCTGGCGGATCGTCAGCTGTTCGCCCGGGTTGCCCAGCAGGATTTCCTCGTGCGCGTACAGGCCGCGCAGGCGGACGGCGTGAACATGAACCCCATCGATCTGACCACCGCGCGTGCCAAGCGGATCGGATTGCGTGGCATCCGGGCTCACCAGCCCCGCTGCCCTGCGCGCCGCCCCGATACGCTGCGCGCTCGTGGTGGCCGTGCCAGAGGGCGCATCGACCTTGTCCGGGTGGTGGAGCTCGATGACCTCCACCGACTCGAACATCGCCGCCGCCTTCTCCGCAAATGACATAGCTAAAACCGCCGACAGCGCGTAGTTCGGAGCGATGATCGCATTCTTGCCCACGCGCAGGGCGTGTTCGCGCACCGCCTCCAGCCGCTCCGGCGTCCACCCCGTGGTGCCGATGACGACGTGTGAGCCCGCGTCGAGGATGGCGTGCACGTTCGCGTCCGTCGCACTCGGCACCGTGAACTCGACGACGACGTCCGCACCCGCCAGCGACTCCGCCGTGATCGGATCGCCCGCGTCCAGTCGCGCCACGAGTTCGAGGTCGGCTCCCAGAACCGCCTCACACACTGAACTTCCCATGCGCCCTGCGGCGCCGACTACTGCAACCTTCATCTTTCCTCCCATGCCCCAAGTCTAAGACGCCGCTCCGACAATCATGAGCGATCTCGGCGAGCGGGCAATCTCGCCGGCAAGTTCCTGGATCTGCTCCCCCGTCACTGCCCGCGCAGCCGCGAACACCTCCTCAAGTGAGCGCAGGCGCCCGACCAGCTCGGATGCGCCCAGCCGCGAGCGCCTAAACGGGTTGCTTTCAGAAGAGAAAACAAGCCTTGCCCGACGCTGACGGAAGGCGATGTCGACCTCTCGCTCGCTTACCCCGTTCTCCGCGATGTCATGTAGGCAGTCGGTCATAATCTCCGCCACCGCCCGGGTGTGGGCGGGCGAGCACAGGGCTTCCATCGCCACAAGGCCACCCTCGAGGTAGCCAGCCTGCCAGGCATAGGTGGAGTAGGCCAGGCCGCGCCGCTCGCGCACCTCCTGGAAGAGTCGCGAGGATTGTCCCCCGCCCAGGATGGTCTCGAGCGCGGTGAGGGTCTCCTCCCGCTCGTCCAGGAGCGCAAGCCCGGGATATCCGACCACGACGGAGGCCTGCCGCCCGGGGCGCTCCGCGAATCCCTCGCCTCCGGCGGTATAGGCCACGTCCTGCCCGCGTCGCCTCGGCCCCGGTGCCCGGTCGGCCAGGTCCCACCCGACGCCCGCCAGCTCCTTGACGAGGAGGTCGATGAGGGAGTCATGGTCAACCTCCCCCGCCGCCGTCACGACGAGCTCACCCGCGTGATAGTTCGACTGGTAGTGCTTGAGTAAGTGATCGTGGTCGAGCGCCGCCACCGTCTCGAACGTGCCGCCGATTGGTCGCGCCAACGGATGGGAGCCCATCACGAGCTTGAGGATCGCGTCGGAGGCGACCTCCGACACGTCGTCGTCGGCGGCGGCGAGCTCCTCGAGGATAACCCCACGCTCGAGCTCCATGTCGCCCCGGTCGAGCCGAGAGTTGCAGAACATGTCCACGAGCAGCGACACAAGCTCAGGCAGGTCGCCGGCGAAGACGTGGCCGTAATAACAGGTGTACAGGCGCGCAGTGGCGGCGTTCATCGTGCCGCCGAGTGCATCTCCGAGCGCCGAGATCTCGGCCGCCGTGCGGGTGTGGGTGCCCTTGAAGAGCAGGTGCTCGAGGAAGTGTGTCGAGCCTTCCGCTCCCTGCGCCTCGTCGCGCGAGCCCACCCCGACCAAGAATCCCAGCGCCACCGAACGCTGGCCGGGCACGTGCTGGGTGAGCACGCGAATCCCGCTGGGCAGGAGTGTTCGCTTGGTGGGGATCCCGTCGTCGTCGAACTCGAGAGTGCCCGGAAAATCTAGTGGTAGTTGTAGTGCCATAAGGAAGTCCATCCTACTTTTGCCGGCACGAACGCACCACCTGTCGCAACCGGATGCTCTGGAGCCTTCATGCAAGAACGACAGAGACGACATAATCAGTCCCAATATTCATACATACCCACTAACTCGAGAGCGCCCACAACTACTATTCATAACTGCAACATCACCCATCTACCTACGAAATGAGAATTCATGAACCTCACTCGAGTGTCTTTTCTAGTTGGTTTAGTATCTGTGAGTATTGGTTCAGCTGTACCAATACTTCCCATATCTCCGGACGGGCCAGAGTCTTCGGTGTTAAGCTCTCTGATCACAAATAATGATCGAGATGAGATTAAACCGTTTAACTGCATTTCGAAAATGTGCCTCGACGGACCATCTGGAGGCTCAATACCCTTACGCCTTCTCGCAGCAGGCGGGACCAAGATTAACAGGAACGCATTTTCAGTAAAAGTTCGAGGAGAAACAGCGTGGAGAGAACCACGTGGCCAGGCTTGGAAGATTTCCAAGGACTACGGAAGACATGGTACAGGCTGGAAGCTCATAGACCCTTCTGGAAGGAGAGTCGCATCGTTAACTAATGATTACAGGTTTAGAATTCGTAACGCAAGTATCTACTGAGGACCGCGTATGCACCCACATTTCATTCCCTGGCCCACGCTTCCCCAGACCCCGCAGGGTCGGCCGCGCGCCGGAGCCCTCGTCACCACGCTCACTGACGGAAGCACATCCATCCAGTGGTTCGACCCGGACATCCTGTTTTATTTCCAAGTCTGGGGCCGGCTCGACGGCGTCAATGGCAGCCGCCTCGAACCCGACATCTGCTTAAACGACGACGGCGATATATCCGTCGCCGCCCTGCATGCGCCCTGGGCACATGATCAGCTCCTCGGTCAATACTCAGTCCGCGACGGTCGATGGATCGACGAACCTAATGGATCGTGGGCCGCTTTCACTCGCCGCGCCTGTTCTGTCTTGGCGGAAGGATTGCGCGCACCCAAAGTGGACCTGCCAGAAGGCGAGGTGGCTATCGTCGAGGTACACAACTACCTCACGGTTCATGTCAACTTCGGCGGAACGATGTATCGTCTACTCGAGCGCGAGGTCCCCCGAGATGACGAATACGAACCAATCTATCGACTCTTCGGCGTGCTAAGCGAGGAATATCCCGCCCTCAGCCATGCCACTGTACTCGTGCAGGATGGCCGCTGGACCTACTGGGCCCCAGGCACCGACGCCTACACCCACCCCAGTGGGACACCAGCCCCCGCGTGGCTCGGCCTCGTCTCGGCCGCGTTTGCGGAGCACTCCCAGTCTTCTCAGACCTAGGAGAGATAACGGGAGGGGCCAGCCCATCCGGACTGGCCCCCTCGCGCGTTTACCGACTACTCGTCAGCGGACTCCTCCGAGTCACTTTCTTCGCGGGTGCGAGTGCGACGGCGACGACGTTCGCCACTGCGCTTCTCACCATCCTCACGGCGACCACGACGGCGCGGACGATCGTCCTCATCCTTACCGTTGTCCTTGGCCGCCGCCTCAGCGGCGAGCTGCTCTTCGCTCAGAACGGCGTGGAGCGAGAGCTTGCCACGCGGATCGATCTCCGCGAGCTCGACCTCAACCTTGTCACCGACGTTGAGCACGTCCTCGACAGCGTCGATACGCTTACCACCCACGAGTCGGCGGACCTGCGAAATATGCAGGAGGCCGTCCTTGCCCGGGGAGAGCGAGATGAACGCGCCGAACGTCGTCGTCTTGACGACCGTGCCGACGAAACGCTCACCGATCTCCGGCATCTGCGGGTTAGCGATCGCGTTGATCGTCTGGCGGGCGGCCTCGGCCGACGGGCCATCGCTGGCGCCGATGTAGACAGTGCCGTCGTCCTCAATCGAGATCTCAGCGCCAGTATCTTCCTGGATCTGGTTAATCATCTTGCCCTTCGGGCCGATGACCTCACCGATCTTGTCCACCGGGATCTTAATGGAGATGATGCGCGGGGCTGTCTCTGCCATCTCGTCCGGACCCGGGGCCGCTTCCTCGATCAGGTCGAGGATGGCGAGGCGGGCCTCGTGCGCCTGAGTCAGAGCCTGAGCGAGGACTGCGGCCGGGATACCGTCGAGCTTGGTGTCGAGCTGAAGTGCCGTCACCATGTCGCGGGTACCGGCGACCTTGAAGTCCATATCACCGAGGGCATCCTCTGCGCCGAGGATGTCGGTCAGAGCCACGTAGCGCTGCTCGCCCTCGACGACGCCGGAAATAAGGCCCATCGCGATGCCGGCGACCGGCGCCTTGAGCGGCACACCAGCGTTAAGAAGCGAGAGGGTGGAGGCACAAACCGACCCCATCGACGTCGAGCCATTGGAACCGAGGGCCTCGGAAACCTGGCGGATAGCGTAAGGGAACTCCTCACGCGAGGGCAGAACCGGGACCAGAGCACGTTCGGCGAGCATTCCGTGGCCAATCTCGCGACGCTTGGGCGAGCCCACGCGACCCGTCTCACCCGTCGAGTAGGGCGGGAAGTTGTAGTGATGCATGTAGCGCTTGGCCGTCATCGGCGAGAGGTTGTCCAGCTGCTGCTCCATCTTGAGCATGTTGAGCGTGGTCACGCCCAGGATCTGAGTCTCGCCACGCTGGAAGAGCGCCGAGCCATGAACGCGCGGGAGAACCTCCACCTCGGCCGTGATTGTACGGATCTGCGCCGGAGCGCGCCCATCCATGCGCACACCCTCGGTGAGCACGCGGTGACGCATCTCTTCCTTCCAGTGCTGGTTCACGGCAAGGGCGAGAGCCTGCTCCCGGTCCTCGAAGCGATCCGACAGCTCGGAGACGATGGTCTGGGTCAGCTCGTTGAGCGCGTCGTCACGCTCGTGCTTGTCCACGATGCCCCACAGACCCTCGAAGCGGCCGTTGATCTGCTGTCCAACCGCCTCGAACTCCTCGTCCTCATAGGGCAGGTAGCGCGGAAGATCCAGCGGCTCCTTCTCCACCTGCTCGGCAAGCTTAAGCTGTGCCTCGCACAGGGTGCGGATGAAGGGCTTAGCGGCCTCAAGTCCCTCGGCAACCGAGGTCTCGGTCGGCTTCGTGCCGCCCTTGGCCACGTTATCGAGCGCCTCGTCGCCAGCCTCGGCCTCGACCATCATGACGGCGATGTCATCGCCGACGATGCGGCCCGCCACCACCATGATGAAGGTGGCATCCGGCAGCTCCGAGTAGCGCGGGAAGGCAACCCACTGGCCGTCAATAAGAGCCAGGCGCACGGCGCCGATCGGGCCCGAGAAGGGTAGGCCGGAAATCTGGGTGGACATCGACGCGGCGTTCATCGCGACGACGTCGTAGGCGTCATCCGGGTGGATGGTGAAGACGGTGGCAACGATTTGAACCTCGTTGCGCAGGCCCTTGGCGAATGCCGGGCGCAGTGGGCGGTCGATAAGACGGCAGGCCAGGATCGCATCGGTCGACGGGCGGCCCTCTCGACGGAAGAACGAACCCGGAATACGGCCGGCGGCGTACTGGCGCTCTTCGACGTCGACGGTCAGCGGGAAGAAGTCAAAGTGCTCCTTCGGCTGCGAAGACACGGCGGTGGCGGACAGGACGGTCGTCTCGCCGTCGAGGTAGGCAAGTGCGGAACCGGCAGCCTGGCGGGCAAGCAGGCCGGTCTCGAAACGGATGGTGCGGGTGCCGAAACGACCGTTATCGATAACGGCTTCGGCGAACTTAACGTCTGGACCCTCCATGGATCTCCTTTTCTTCTGCCCCGCGGCCATCGATTGTCATCAACGCTTGAACCAAGCGGCAACCACAACCGAGGACCGACGGGAGGTACTTCTACAATTCGTATTGCCCAACTGCGGGTGATACGAACAATCGGCCCGCTCCGTGGGGAGCGAGCCGATCGGGCGTCTAGCGGCGCAGGCCGAGACGCTTAATCAGCGAACGGTAACGCTCGATGTCTTCGTTCTGTAGGTAAGAAAGAAGACGCTTACGCTTACCGATGAGGAGCATCAGCCCGCGGCGCGAATGATGATCGTGCTTGTGGGTGCGGAAGTGCTCCGTGAGTTCGGAAATACGAGCCGAAAGCAGGGCAACCTGCACTTCGGGAGAGCCGGTATCGCCCTCGTGAGTCGCGTATTCCTTAATGATGTCGTCCTTACGCTCCTTGGACAGAGCCATACGATTCTCCTTCTACTCGTTGCGCGGAGCCTGGGGCATGTTCTCCCAAGCGATGACGCTCCGCGGCCGATCGAACGGCTCAGCCAGTCTAGCACGGCCCAACGATGAGGAATCGCCCCGCCTCGGTGAGATATCACTCCCTGCGGGAGGCGTCGCCACCTGTGGGTCGTCGGCCGTGGCCTCCAGCGCTCAAACAATTCAAGAGTAGACAGCGAGGCCCCTCCGGCAACCGGGGCAAATGCACCACCGGTACGCCGCACTCACGACTGCAGCCTCTTATGTAAGATTCCCTTCCTTTCGGGGATGGTGGGTCTTGTGGGGATACAGACCGCCCGTTAACACGATCAAGGGCACCATCCACGAGCCCATGTAGAGGACTGGGTACTGCAAAAAGAGGCTTCTAAAGTTGACGATGACGACGACCGCGCTCAGCACGGCAACACACAAGACAATCATGATTGCCCGCCGCGCTTGCGTCACATCTGAAGGCATGAGTCTCATTTGAACCACAAGGAGCGTAGCCCACACAAGTATTGCTACAGCCGCCAATGGATAAAGCCCCTCCAACGAATCACCGCGCAGGTAGTCCGGCATAAAGGATCTCGCGTGCCACGACGTGCTCATGACAGTGAGCGCCTGTTGCACAGCAAGAGTGACAACGAGCAAGCCACGATTCTCCATCACCTCTAATCGCACCGACACCACCTCACCTAAGCCAACAAGACACTACGATGTGACATAAATGATACCACTGCCGCCAAATCAACTCGCGCCGTACCGTAACCGAAAAGGAACTGATCACCTCAACAGCAAGAATCGAAGGTCTCCGAATTTGCTTCACTGACTTCTATTGCGCTTGCGCTAGTCAGTTGGCTTGCCCAGTTAACCGCGCGGCCGCCACGGTCCGGTGCTCGACCGCACGATGAGCTCGGTGGGAACGATAACTTGCGAAGTAGTGAGCTCACTCGTAAGTTGCTGATGGATCAGTTGGACCATGGCGGTGCCCACGCGGTGGAAGTCTTGACGTACCGTGGTAAGCGGCGGCGCCGAGAACTCTGCAAGCTCAATGCCGTCATACCCCACTACCGAGATCTCGTCGGGCACCCCAATACCTCGCTCAGTGAACGCCCGGATCAGGCCGAGTGCCACCTCGTCGTTGGCGGCAAAGACTGCACTAACCTCACGCCGATCAGCAATACGAATCCCCGCCTCGTAGCCCGAATGTGCGGTCCAATCACCGGGGATGGGGGCCGGAATCGGCGCACCCGCCTCTCGCAGCGCGTCTTCCCACAAACGCTGGCGGCGATGAGCCGAGCGAGAATCGGACGCACCCGTGATGTGATGGACAGTGGGGTGGCCCAACGCCAGCAGATGATGGACTGCGGCACGCACTCCCTGCTGATGATCCGATACCACCAGCGGGTAGGCGTTAGAACCTAAATCTGCACTGGCCACTGCCAAGCCTTCGGGCAAAGCCAAATGCTCGCTACTGGCCAACCCGGCCTGCACAATCACTAAACCGTCAATCTCTTGCTGGGAAAGCCGCGCTACGGCCTGGTGCACATCAGCCGACATGGGATTGTGTACCTGCACAAGAGAAACTGAGTATCCGAGTTTCGCCGCTTCATCCACCACGCCGTCGGAGGTATAGGCCTCTCCTGTGCGCCAGATGTGCTGGGTGAGCAGGCCGATCACCCCGAACCTACCCGTACGTAGTGCGCGAGCGGCACGATTGGGGCGATATTGAACGCTTGCCATCGCTGTAAGCACTTTCTCGCGCGTATGCTGCGCCACGTTCGCTTCTCCGCGCGCCACCCTCGAAACGGTCTGTGCGGATACCCCTGCGAGACGAGCCACATCAAACAACGTGCCGCCTGCCGAATCGCGTCTTAAACTCACTATTCGACTCTATCAACCCGCTCAAGCCCCCGTGAATCGTGCAGGAACTTGCAAAATGTTATCGTTAGCATTATTGTGAACGACACCATCTACTAGTCGCAAAGTGGCAACGGTGCCGCTTAATCAAAGGTGATTGTTATGCAGATGCTCACACACCACGACAATCTGGCGGTGCTCCACGAGGAGACCCTTCCTCCGCGCGCCTACTACATCCCATGTTCTCCCGAGTTTTACGCGCGCGAACCCGATCTTGCCGGCAGGATTAACATCGAGCGCACCCGGTCGGATAGGTTCCGGCTACTCAATGGCGAGTGGGAGTTCACCTACTACCCAAGCGTGCAAGATCTGGATAGAGACGTGTTTGCCATCCCGGAGCTTGCCACCACGATACCCGTTCCGGGAACCTGGCAATACAACGGCTTCGACCAGCACCAATACACCAACATCCGCTATCCCATTCCGCTCGATCCGCCGCACGTGCCAAAACGAAACCCCGCTGGCCACTACCGCACGAAGTTTACGTATGCGCCCACGCACGCCGCGACTTCTAGCGCAGATCAAACCGAAAGGCGCTCCATCAAACAGGGCGCAGCACCTCGCACGCATCTCATGTTTGAAGGGGTAGATAGCGCTTTCTACCTCTGGATCAATGGCACGTACGTGGGCTACTCGCAGGTAACCCACGCGCAAAGCGAATTCGATATCACCGATGCGCTGATCGAGGGCACCAACACTCTCGACGTGCTCGTGCTGAAATGGTGCGATGGCACCTACCTTGAAGATCAAGACAAGTTTCGCACCACCGGCATTATTCGCGACGTCTATCTCCTGAGCAGGGCCGCGGCCGGCGTCGAGGATTACCTCGTCACCACCTCATTCACCGAAAATGGAGCGCGAGTGACGGTGGACGCTAGGTTCTATGGCGATCCCGGAAGCGTGGACGTCACGCTGATTGATCCGAAGGGCGCGCCTGTAGCGCACGGCCGATTCACCCCGGGCTCCTCTGGATCTGCCGCTCGGGCTCACTCCCTCGATCACACGTGGCACACCGATCTCACCCAGCCCTACGAGTGGACTCCAGAAACTCCCTCCCTCTACACCCTCATTATGCACACCGCTAACGAAGTCATTACGGATCGGGTGGGCATTCGAGAAGTAGTGATTGCCGACGCTGTGTTGAAAGTCAATGGCGACCCCATCAAGATCAAGGGCGTAAATCGACACGATTCTGACCCTCGCACTGGCCCCGTGGTGGATCTCGATCATATTCGCCGAGATTTGAAACTGATGCGCGAGCACAACATCAACGCTATCCGCTCATCGCACTATCCAAACTGCCCGCAGTTCTATCACCTGTGCGACGAATACGGTTTCTACGTGATGAGCGAGGCAGATAACGAAAGCCACGGCACTCAGCTTCAACTGCTCGCCGATGAAACTGAACCCAATGTCTTCCATCAGTGGAACAAGCCCATTGCTGATAATCCCGCGTGGACCGAGGCCGTGGTGGATCGTATTGAGCTGATGATCCATTCTGAGAAGAATCGCCCGTCGATTATCTCGTGGTCTGCTGGAAACGAGTGTGCCTACGGTCAAACGCTCGAAGCTGGCCTCGCGCGGATGAAAGAGCTTGATCCTACTCGCTTTACCCACTACGAATCGGCGTATTACAGAGCGCCCGACCGCTCATACGACTACTCCAACATCGACGTATACGCCCGCATGTATCCCCCGCTTTCGGATATCACCGAGTATCTCACCTGGGGCGACAAGCCGTTCTTGCTCGTAGAATACTGCCACTCCATGGGTAACGGCCCAGGAGATCTTGAGGATTACTGGCAGATGATTCTGCGTGAAGAGCGGATGTGCGGCGGATTCATCTGGGAATGGGCGGATCACGCCGTGCAAACGGATGCCGGTGCCTATCTCTACGGCGGCGATCATGGCGAAGAGATTCACGATGGCAATTTCTGCATCGATGGCCTTGTCGGCCCCGATCGAACGCCACACACCGGGCTTCTCGAGGCCTGGAATGTGCACCGTCCGATCAGGGCAGACTATTGTCAAGGGGTACTCACGCTCACGAATACTGCTAACCACCTCAACGCGGCCGACTTCGCGAGGCTTCGCTATGAGGTCATCTGCGATGGCGTGGTGGTGGAACACGGTGCTCTTCAGTGTCCATCAATCGCCCCGCGCACCTCGGCGCGCATGGAGCTCCCTCTCACCGTGCCCGAAGTAGGCCGATGTTTCCTGCGCGTTTTCAGCGTTTTAGCTCATGATGCCCCACTGGTATCAGAAGGCCATTGCCTCGGGTTTGACGAGTTTGCCTTACCGAACGCCACTGCGCACACGCGCGCGGCTCTGGAGCTGTGTGCACCGAAGGTCAAAAGCAAGCCCTCGGCCGTTGCACCCGAAACGGGAGACAAGCAGCCGATTCTTGAAACCCGGGGACGATTCTGTTCCGTGCGCGCCGGGGATCTGCACTATCAGTTCGATCGAGATACGGGTCTGATCGAGAGTATCCGTTACCGCGATGAGGATCTTTGTTCCAAACCGATGGAGCTCAATATCTGGCGGGCTCCCACGGACAACGATATGTACGTCAAGTCGCAGTGGATACGTGCCAAATACCACCTCGCTTATTCGCACGCATATTCTTTCACGGCAGACCGCACGACGGACGGCATTCGCCTCACCGCCGAGATCGCCGTGGTCGCACCAACCATTCAGCCGATTATCCGCGGGCGACTCACGTGGATTGTCCGCCCTGATGGTTCGCTTGAGTTGAGTTTCGTTGGGGACGTTTCTGAGAACTTCCCCGATCTGCCTCGCTTTGGAATTCGCATGTTCCTTAAGCAGGGTGATCGCGTTTTGTGGGCTGGCCTTGGGCCGCAGGAAAACTACATCGATAAGAGCCAGGCAGCGCGACACGGGGTTTACCAGATGTCGATTGGGGAGCTTCACGAAGACTACATCATGCCCCAAGAAAACGGCTCGCGTTCTTCCGTGGACTACCTTGAAATTCAAGGGATCCACGAAGACCTCAACTTGGCCGTGGCCAGCAACCATCTCTTTTCTTTCAACGCCTCACACTTCACTCAAGAAGAACTCACCCGATGCACACACAACACTGAGCTTCGCCCCGCTGGATGCACAGTGCTGTGCATCGATTCCGCGATGGCTGGTATTGGCTCAGGATCGTGTGGCCCGTCTCTAGCTCCCGCCTCTCGAGTGCCCCGGCACCTCGATATGGCGCTCGTATTGAGCATCAACACCCTTGGAAAGGTTCAACGATGAACGAAAAACGCTATCTTAAGTGGTACAATAAGATCGGCTACGGATCGGGCGATATCGCTGGAAACGTAGTGTATGCCCTTCTCTCGGCATTCGTGATGATTTATCTCACCGATACTGTTGGCTTAAACGCCGGGATTATCGGAACGCTGATGATGGTGGCACGAATTTTCGATGGCGTCTCAGATATATTCTTTGGCCGCCTTATGGATAAGACCCAGACACGCTGGGGGAAGGCTCGACCGTGGATGTTTGGCGCATTCTTTGGGTGCGCCATCATGCTCGTGGCGATTTTCGCTATTCCACCCTCAATGGGAGAAACGGCGCAATACGTGTGGTTCTTCATAGCCTATACTGCGCTCAACGCCGTATTCTATACGGCTAACAACATTGCCTACGCCGCTCTGACTGCACTGATCACAAAGAATCGCGCCGAGCGCGTGCAGATGGGTTCTATCCGCTTCATGTTTGCATTCGGCACGTCGCTTACAATTCAAACAGTGACCGTGGGGATGGTCCAGTGGCTCGGGGGCGGGGCTGATGCATGGCGCACCATCGCCATCTTCTATGCAATTGTCGGAATTATCTTCAACACCCTGTCGGTGGCCTCTGTACACGAGCTCCCGCCCGAGGAACTTAACGATGATCCCACGTTCAGCTCCAAAGACGATCAGCTATCCTTCGGAGAATCGCTGAAGCTACTCGGTAACCGATACTTCGTGATTATTGTGGTGTGTTTTGTGCTCATGCAATTCTTCACTGCAACGCTCAATATCGGCATCTATTTCATGACCTACATTTTGGACGATCCGAATCTGCTCGGACCTTTCGCGTGGTCGATCAACATTCCGCTTATAGTTGGGCTTCTGATCACCCCAATGGTGGTGGCAAGAGTGGGCCGTATGCAGCCAGTGGCTATTGTGGGATATATCGTGGCGGTGCTCGGTCGTCTTGGCGTTGTGCTGGGAGCAGCGATGGGATCGATTCCGCTCATGCTTTTCTTCTCCGGTGTAGCTTCGCTGGGCATGAGCCCGTTGCAGGGTACGCTAAACGCGCTCATTGCGGAGATTTCCGAAAACGTGTATCTGCGCACGAAGAAGCGGATCGACGGCATGATGTTTTCGGCGTCATCGCTCGGTACAAAGATTGGTTCCGGGTTTGGCACCGCTGTGGCAGGGTGGCTCCTTGCCGGATCGGGGTATGATGGCCAAGCTCAGGAGCAGACGCAATCAGCGTTGAATATGATTTCGTTTATGTATCTGTGGATCCCTACTATCGCCAACCTTGCCATTCTTGGGCTACTGTTCTTGCTCAACGTCGAGAAGGTTAACGAGAGATTGCGGCAGGCAGGCCCCGCACGGGAATCATCAACATCTGCTGCCAGTGACAGTTGAAAAGTGGCCCGGTCGCGCAGGTAGAAAGGCGACCGGGCCACTTTTCAAAATCGGATAGATGATTTCTATAGAAGGGCACCGAAACTCGGCGCTTCCATCATTGAAAGGCTCCGGCTCTTTCCGTTCCCCGGAGCGCCCCCAAAGCTCCGATACACGACCAACCTAGGAAGACCAGGAATCAGTAATAGGTCCAACACATGCGTTATCGCGCAGTAACGTCCTTCGGGTCCACCCGATAGGAGACCGGCACGCCGAGGATTTCGGCGCTCTTGCGCAGATCCTCGTCCATCTGGGCCTGCAGTTGTTCCACCGAATCCATCTTCAGCATCGGGCGCACGTAGTCGACGAAGTCGATCGCGATCTCCTCACCGTACAGGTTGAGGTCGGCTCGCCCGAGCACGTGAGCCTCGACCGTACGCGTCTCGCCGTCGAACTGGGGGTTCGTACCGATCGAGATTGCGGCGGGCAGGTGGACAGTTGCCGTCGAGCCCGGCACCTGTCGCACCACCCAGCCCGCGTAGACGCCGTCGCGCGGCACCTCGCCCACCCCCGAGCCGGGCAGGTTCGCCGTCGGGAAGCCGAGCTCGCGCCCGCGCTTGAAGCCGTGTTCGACCACCCCGCGCAGCCGGTGCGGGCGCCCGAGGATCTTCGCTGCCTTACGCACGTTGCCCGCCTCGAGTAGCTCGCGCACCCACGTCGAGGAGTAGCGCCGCCCGGAGGCTCCCCCGAGGTCGTCAATGAGCGTGACATCGAGGCGATCTGCCCCGTACTCGCACAGCAGTGCGCCATCGCCCGTGTTATTCTTGCCGAAACGCACGTCTTGTCCGACGACGACGGCGACCGCCTTGAGCTTGCCGATGAGTTCGTCGTCGATGAAGTCTTCGGGCGCCGTCATGGAATAGTCCAGGTCGTACTTTTGCACGACGACGGCGTCCAGGCCCGCGGCCTCCAGCATGTTGAGGCGGTCCTCAAGCGTGGAGATGAGCGGGAGGTCGAGGTCGGGACGGTGGACGTTGAGGGGGTGGGGATCAAAGGTGAGCCCCACCGAGACCACACCGCGCTCCTCAGCCTGGCGCACGGTCTCCGAAAGGATCGCGTGGTGGCCGCGGTGAACGCCGTCGAAAATACCGATAGTCACAACTGACGGGCCGAGGTCGTAGTCCTCGGCCCCATGAAACACTTTCATTTACTTCCCGCGCAAGCCCAGCTGGTTGCGGCCCTCGGAACGATCGTCCGGGGCCTCCGCGGGGGTGTTGGCCGTGCGCACGCCGTGGTGCTTGCCCTTGCCGCCACATCCGCAGCCACCGTGCCCGCCGTGGCCGTGCCCGCCATGGCCCTTGCCGCCACATCCGCATCCATGTTCACTCATGGGCACTATCCTAGCGGACTGCGCCACCAAATCGCCCACCGGGGCGTGGGCTGCCGTGGGCGGGAGCGGCCACCGTCGCCGCCGGCGCTACCTGGAGGCGTGATCCTCGAGGCGGTCGCGCCCGTCCCGGCCACGACGCCGTTCATGTCGTGGCCGCAGAGCTATCCGCGATGAACCAGCAGTAGGTCAGGTTCAGCCCAAGCTCGTCGCCCACCGCACGCGGGTGCGTCGTCTCCGGCTCGGTGACGACGACCGTCCCCACCGGGGTCTCGACCTCGTACTCCATGTGCGTGCGCGCAAAAATCGACCTGATGACGCGACCCGCGAGCTGTCCCTTCCCCGCGTCTGTGAGCTCGATCGTCTCCGGCGGAACGACGACGTCGGCCCGGCCGGGGCTAAGCGCCTGGACGGTCGGCAGAGTCAGCCAAGTCCGCCCGAATTCAACGTGGACGGCGCCGCGATCGGCACCGTTGATCTTCGCCGACAGGATGTTAGGGATGCCCATCATGCGGGCGGCGAAGGCGGAGGCGGGCTGGCGATAGAGCTCGGCGGGGCTCGCACACTGGAGGATTCGGCCCCGATCCATGATCGCCATGACGTCGCCAAGGCGGCATGCCTCCTCGACGTCGTGGGTGACGTAGAGCGTGGCGAGACGGTGGCGGCGAACCTGCTCGATAATGTCGGTCTGGATGGAGGCGCGCAGGGTGGGATCGACGTGGACGAGCGGCTCGTCAAGGAGGAGAATGCGCGGGCGGCGGACGAGCGTACGGGCGAGCGCGACGCGCTGGGCCTGGCCGCCCGAGAGATGCTCGACGTTCATGTGGGCCAGACCGAGGATGTTGAGCTGGGCAAGGGTGAGATCCACCAGGTCGCGGCGCTGGGAGTCCTTCATGCGGGCGTCGTCGAGGCCGAAGGCGACGTTATCCCACACGTCGTGGTCCGGAAAGAGGACCGAGTCTTGGAAGACCGTACCCGTGGGCCGACGGTGCATGGGAAGCCCGTTGAGCTCCTCGCCCATGACGATGCTTCCGGTAGAGGGCACGACGCCGGCGATGGCGTGGACGAGGGTCGACTTTCCGCACCCCGAAGGCCCAACGATCGCGAGGACCTTCCCCGGCTCAATTGTCAACGAAATGTTAGCCAGGATCGGCGCCACGCTCAGACGTTCAATGACGAGCTTTTCCACAGCTTTCTCCTCACTTGGACCCACAGCACACCCGCGGCGGCGACGAGGGCAACGATGAGCAACCCGGTCAGGATACTCAGGGTAAAGGCCTGGCCGTCCTCGGCGGCCGACACGTGATCTAGGATAATCAGCGGCGTCAGGGAAAGCCTGCCGCCAAGGTCGATGAAGATGGCCGGCGAGCTGCGGGTGAGCACCAACCCGGTCAGCAGCGCGACTGCGATAGTCATAGACGGGACGACCACCGGCAAGAGCTCGCCGGCGATACGCAGACGGTAGGCGCCCGCGTCGTGCATGGAGGTCACAAGCGGATCAATGCGCAGGCGGATGATGATCATTGCGAGGATGGCCAGCGGGAGAGCGAAGAGCAGGTAGGCCAAAGCCACACCGAAGAAACCCTGGTAGACGGAGTCCACACCCACGATCGGCGGGGCGAGGCTCGTTCCAGCGAACTCCAGCCACCCCCGGTGCGGCGCCGAGACGAGCACTCCCCCGGCGGTCTGCGCGGACAGCAAGAGCACGAGGGCAACATAGACGACGATGCGCAGGCTCCGCGCCCGAATACGGACGGCGATGACGACGAGTCCGGCGAGGATCAGGGCTGCGGTGACGACGAGGATGAGAATCGTCGTCGTGGAAGCGACGGTCAGCGAGGGCTTCAGGGACTCCATGTGAGCGGCAACGATGGCGACGAGCGCGACGAGCGGCACCGCGAGCGCGAGCGGCATGGCCCCCACGCCGGTGGTCGGACGATATGGGAGCGAGACGACGTCGCTGCGGCCGATGCGCGCCGTCAATGCCCGGCTGAGCGGGAGGGAGACGAGAGCCGCGATGCCGATGGAGATGAGGAGAGCCGCCGCCGCGGTCCCCGCCCGGGAAGTCTGCATTCCGGTGAGTACTTCGGAGGCGAAATACTGGTGGGCTCCGCCGAAGATGAGAGTGAGCGAGGGGTCCGTGAGGGCGAGCAGGCCCACCACCGCGGTGGCCATGGCAAAGCCGCGGGCGACCTGCGGGGCGATGAGTCTGGCGAGGATCGAGCCCGGGCGCACCCCCAAAGCACGGGCTTCGATGAGGTGGCGGTCGCTGACGGCGGACAGCGCGAGCGCCGAAACCGCGAAGGCGATGGGTGCCATCGAGATGGAGTTGGCGATGAGGATGATGGCGGTGCCGTCCGCGTCGAGGGAGAAGGGCGGGTAGGTCAGCGCGAGCGCCCAGGTGGCAGGCGGGAAGAGGAAGGGCGCGAGGGCGAGCAGGGTGGTCAGGCGCCGGAAGCGGCCGAAACGGTATCCGAGAGCCATCGCCATGCCCGAGGCCGCAGATATCGCGCCCGCCGCAAGGGAGATCGCCACGCTGCGGGGAAGGCTTGCCACATAGGGCTGGTCGCCGCCAAAGTAGACCCTCTCCCACAGCGCGATCAGCTCCGCCCGGTGCCGGCCAGCTCTGGCGATATCCTCACCAAAAATCGGGGTGGCGAAGCCATCGAGTCTGGTGCGGAGATTACCCTCAAGCGTCGCTGAGGTCGGATACTGGAGGGAGGCGGAAGCGCTCTTTCGCTGGCCGTCATCGGAGATCGCGTAGGCGAGGAAGGCCTCGGCTAGCTCGGCTCGCTTGGTGCCTTCCAGCACCCCGACCGAGCCGATCTCGAAACCGACGCCGTCGAGGTAGACGGGGTGGACGGGCTTGCCGGCCCCCTGCTCGGCCAGGCAATACGGATCGAACGTGACGGCGACGGGGAGCCGACCACCCGCCACGAGCTGAGCCGGTACGGTGCCCGAATTGGTGTAGGTGCCTACGTTCTTACCCACCGCGGTGTAGTATGCCCGCGCCGCGTCCAGAGAACCGAGCCGCTCGAACTGGCTCCACAGGTAGGTGGCCGCCGTTCCCGACGTCGACGGGTTAGGCATCGCAATCGCGTGCCGGTACCTGGGGTTGGTGAGATCTTGCCAGCTGGTCGGGGCGACGGCGTCGTTGGCCACGCACAGGCTGAGCACGCCGCCGTAAACCCCGAACCAGCGCAACTGCGGATCCTTCCAGCCGGCGGGAATGGAGTTGGCGGGCTCGACGCTGACCGGTCGCAGCAGGCCAGCTCGGGCAGCCTCTGTGTAGGCCTCGGCGGGACCGCCCATCCAAAGGTCAAACTCGCCGCGGACCTGCCGGGAGGAAATGCGGGCGAGGGCTTGGGAGGTGGGCATGCGGACCACGAGGACGTCGACGCCGCGAGTCGCCTCGAACTCTTCCGCCACCGCTTCGCACGCCTCAGCCTTGTTCGAACACAGGACCGTCAGGTCCGGCACGGGGTCGCGCGCGGCCAGTAGCACGCCGAGAATGCCCACCACGATGATGGGCACCACGATCAACCACAAGTGACGGCGCAGCCAGCGGGAGTTCATAAACACGAGCATAGCTGCCACCGAAGTGACAGCCATGCTCTCCCCACGCGATGTGGCAAGTGAGGGGTGTTTAGTTCTCGGAACGACCCTCCAGACGTAGCAGCTCGGCGCGCGCTTCCATCATCTTGCGCTCGTCCTTGCCAACGATCATCATGAGGATGAAGGCGACAACGACCACGCCGGTGAGCGTCGCGTAAGTGACGTTCCAACCGAAGTTGTGGATGAGCAGACCAACGCCGGTGGAGGCGAGGGAAGCGCCGAGCAGGTAACCGAACAGACCGGTGAAGCCAGCCGCCGTGCCCGCCACCTCACGCGGGGAGAGGTCGATGGCCTGCAGACCGATCAGCATGACCGGGCCGTAGATAAGGCCGCCGATGACGGCGATGAGGGCGTAGAACATCCACATCGGGGCGGTGGTGGGAAGCTGCCAGTAGGCAACGAGCGCGATGCCCACGCCGGCGAGGAAGAGCATGCCCGCACCGGAGCGCCAGCCCTTGAAAACCTTGTCGGAGAGCCAGCCGCACAGGAGCGTGCCGACAATACCGGACAGCTCGTAGATGGCGAATCCGATGATGCCATCCTTGATGTTGGCGCCGTGGATGACGTCGGTCAGGTAAACCGGGATCCAGGACAGCACGCCGTAGCGCAGGGTGTAGACGAAGACGTTGGCAAGCGCCAGCAGCACGATCACGCGGTTGGTGAGCACGTGCTTGAAGAGCATCGTCTTCCAGGACAGACCCTTCTCGGTGGACTCGACCTTCGCCGGGTCGTTGCGGTACTCCTCGATCGGCGGAAGGCCAACGGCCTCGGGCCTGTCACGAATCATGAAGAAGATGAGGATCGCGATCAGGATGGCGACGTATCCGGGGTAGCGGAAGGCCGGGGTCCAATCCTGGTCAGAGGTAGCAAAGGTATCGAGTGCCCACACGGCGAGGAAGCCTAGGCCGGCGCCGCCAACGTTGTGGGCGGTGTTCCAGATGGAGGTCATCCAGCCGCGCTCGGTGGTGGAGAACCAGTGGACGAGGACGCGGCCCGAGGGCGGCCAGCCCATGCCCTGGGCCCAGCCGTTGATGAACATGACGGTGGCGAAGATACCCACCGTGCCCACGATGGAGGGAACGAAGGAGATGATGATGTTGATGATGGCCGACAGCGCTAGACCGATCGGCATGAAGTAACGGGCGTTTGCTCGGTCGGAGAGCATCGCCATGAAGAACTTCGACAGGCCGTAGGAGAACAGCACCGCGTTAGCCACGATGCCGATGCCCACGGTGTTCATCAGGTCATATTCCTTGAGCAGACCCGAGACGAGGGAGACGTTGTTACGGATGAGGTAGAAGGCGGCGTAGCCGATGAAGATGCCCATGAAGACCTGGAAGCGTAGGCGCCTGTAGGTTGGCGCGATTCGATCTTCGGGAAGGCGCGGAGCGGCCGGGGGTGCGGAGAGCACTCCCAAAGCGCGGGAGGTGTTTGCCATGGTTTCCCTTTCACAAAAACGCATCGTTGCGGTGATGAAGCCATGCTAAAGGGGCGCCAGTAACGCCCGCGGCGCGCGAAAGTCACGCTTGGTGACAGCGTTGTTACTTTTCTCCCTCACGCGGGGTCTAGCTTTCGAGAGCGAGCGAGTATCCCTCTGCGCGGTGTGACCTAATGACGACGCCGACCTCGGCCTTCTCCAGCGTCTTGCGGACACGATAAATCGCCGTCTTAATCATTTCGCGCCCACCGGCCTGTTCGGTCACGCCCCATGCCTCGTTGAGCAACTGACGGTGGGTGACCACCTCGCCGTCGTGACGGATGAGGGTGGCGAGCAGGCGGACCTCGGTGGCGGAGATGTTGAGCTTTCGCCCGCGCCATGTTGCCTCGAGGAAGTCCATGTTGACCGCGAGGTCGCCCATGCTTTCACGCGCGTCGTCCTCCGGGAAGCTTCGCCGCAGGAGGGCCTGGGCGCGCAGGGCGAGTTCCTGGGGAGAGAAGGGCTTGGTGAGATAGTCATCCGCGCCGGCCTCCAGCCCCTTGATCCGGTCCTCCACGTCCGAGCGCGCCGTCAGAAGGATGATTGGCAGGTCGCCGATCTGCGCGCGGATGCGCCGGGTGAGGTCAAGTCCGGAACCGTGCGGGAGCATGATGTCGAGGATGGCCAGGTGGAAGTCGTAGGTGATGAGCTTGCTCCACGCCTCGGCCGCCGTCGAGGCCGTCACGCACGTGAAGCCCTTTGTTTCGAGGGCGAAGGTGACGATGGCGAGCATCTGTGCCTCGTCGTCGACGACGAGTACGCGCGGCGTGATCATTCCTCTCCTCCCGGGTGCCCCTGCGGTAGCAGTACCACGATAGTCGTTCCGATATCGGGGCGCGTGTCAACCATGAGTTTTCCGCCGTGCGCGGCGACGATCTCCTGGGAGACGAGCATGCCGATGCCGGACCCCGGCCGGCGGCTCGAGCCGGTGGCGAAAGCGGTGAAGAAGCGCTCCAGATCCGCGTCGTCCATGCCGTTACCGTGGTCGGTCACCTCGAGGAGGGCGCCCCCGTCCTCGGCCTGCGAGACGCGCACGTGCACGCCGTCCTCCCCCTCGGAGTGACGGATGGCGTTGTTGACGAGGTTCCACACGAGTTGGCGGATGAGCTGCTCATCCGCGTACAGCGGCAGTATCCCGCCTCGCACGTCGACGAGGATCGGGACCGTGGTGGTACGACGAAGCGACTGGGCGGCGTCGGCGATGACGTCCCGGATGTCGACGAGGTCGGAGCGCAGCGGGATCTTACCGTCTTTCAGACGCCGCTGAACGAGGGAGTTCTCGGCGATCCCGATAGCTTGCTGGGCGTTATCGAAGATCGTGTTGGCGAATCCGATCTGCGTGTCGTTCAGCGGCCCGGGGCTCTGCGCCACAAGCAGCTCCGCGGAGGCCTCGATCAGGGCGAGCGGCGTGCGTATCTCATGGGCGACGATGGCTGGTTGGCTCTCGAAGCGCTCGATCTCGGCGCGTGCCGTGGCCAGCTCGGCGGTGAGGGAGCGGTTGCGGACAACAAGCCACGCGATCCCGCCCGCCGCGACGATACCCGTGATGATCGCAATCATCGTCTCAGCTGCAAATCTGGCTTGAGCTTGCCCGACCGCGGCGAGACGAGCGCGACCGGCTCATCGCCCGCGAAGGCCGCCGCCGGCCACACGTCTTTCCGGATGCCTGCCGAGATGGGCGAGCGTTTGTCAATGAACAGGCCGTTGCGCAGGGCGCGCGCCTCGGCCTGGTCGATCTCGACAACGGGAAAGATCTGCCGGCACACCTCTCCCATCGGTGTGGCGGGGAGCGCCTGGCCGGCCTCGACGAATTCCTTCAGCTGGGCGACGCTTCGCGCGTCTGTGACGTTCCACGGCCCGACCTCAATGCGGCGCAGCGCCGTCAGGTGGGCCTCGGTGCCGAGGGCCACGCCGAGGTCGCGGGCGAGCGCCCGCACGTAGGTTCCGCTCGAGGCGCTGACGACGACGTCGAACTCTGCCACCTGCACCTCCGCATGGCCGATTTTGGTCACGCCGCGGGTCACGGGCGAGGTCCGCGCAAAGCGCGCCACGTGGATGGTGCGCGCATCGAGCTCGACCCTCTCACCCTCGCGGGCGAGGTCATGGGCGCGCTTGCCGTCGACCTTGATGGCCGAGACGGTGGCCGGCACCTGCATGATGTCGCCGGTGAGCGATGCGAGGGCGGCGTCGATCGCGCGGTCGTCGGCGGTGGCGGGGGCCGCGGCCGAAAGCTCGCCCTCGGCGTCGTCGGTGGTTGATCCAACGCCGAGGCAAATGCGTGCCTCGTAGGTCTTCTCCGCACCCACGAGGTACTGGATGAGCTTGGTCAGGCGCCCCGTGGCAAGAATGAGCAGGCCTGTGGCCATCGGGTCGAGCGTTCCGGCGTGACCGACCTGGCGCGTGGCGCCCAGGCGGCGCAGGGCGCCCACGATGTCGTGGGAGGTCACGCCCTGGTCCTTGTCGATGAGGAGCAAACCTTCGCAGGGCTCGAGGCCGCGGGGCAATTCGCCCCACGGCTTCGGCCGTGCGAGGCGGGCGATAGCCCGCTGCCGGTTTCGCTCCCGACCTTTGGGCACTACTCGCCCTCGGCTCCGGCCGCTTCGGCGCTTCTTCCGTCGGACTCGTCCGCGGTGGCCTGCTCGGCCTCGGCAGCGCTGCGGTAGGGGTTTTCCCCGCCCACCGGCACGGCCCCCTCGGCTCGCTTGCGGATCTCCTCATCGCGCTTGCGAGCGGCGGCGAGCAGGTCCTCCATCGTGCGGGAGGTCTCGGGTAGGGAGTCAAGAATGAACTCGATCGTCGGGGTCAGGCGCAGGCCCAGCTGCTTACCTACCGCCGAGCGGATCATGCCCTTGGCCGACTCCAGCGCGCGCGCCGACTGGCGGCGTTCCTCCTCCGAGCCCATCACCGTGTAGAACACGGAGGCGTGCTGGAGGTCGCCCGTCACCCGCACGTCCGTCACCGTCACCATCCCCAGGCGCGGGTCCTTGAGTTTGGTATCAATGAGGCGGGCCACGATCTGGTGGATCTGGTCAGCTACGCGATCAACGCGTGTATTGGCCATGGTTTTCCTTTGCTTGTTGCTCTTGCGCGCGGGCGGGTGCCGCGGGGGCGCCGCCCGAGCGGCGCCCCCCGCTGGCTAGTCGCGCGCCTTCTCGCGCATCTCCCACGTCTCGATGATGTCACCCTCGGCGATGTCGTTGTAGCCGAGCGTGATACCACACTCGTAGCCCTCACGAACCACCGTCACGTCATCCTTCTCGCGGCGCAGGGACTCGATCGTCAGGTCTGCGGCAACCACCACGCCGTCGCGCACGAGGCGCGCCTTGTGGCCGCGGTTGATCGTGCCGCTGCGCACGATAGAGCCTGCGATGTTGCCGAACTTGCCCGAGCGGAACACCTGGCGGATCTCCGCGGTGCCCACCTCGACCTCTTCGTAAATCGGCTTGAGCCTGCCCTTGAGCGCGGCCTCCACCTCGTCGATAGCGGAGTAGATGACGTTGTAGAACTTCATCTCCACGCCTTCCTGCTCGGCCAGCTCCTGCACCCGCTCGGCGGGGCGAACATTGAAGCCGATGATGACGGCGTTGTCCACGCTCGCCAGGTCCACATCCGACTGGGTGACGGCACCCACGCCGCGGTGAATGACCTGCAGCTCGACCTCGCCCTGGCCCACCTCGATGTCGAGGAGGCTGGCCTCGAGGGCCTCGACCGAACCGGAGGAGTCGCCCTTGATGATGAGGTTGAGGGTCTCAACCTTGCCCTCTTCGATCGCGGCCGTGAGGTCCTCAAGCGAGATCCGCTTGCGGCGCTTGGCGAGCGTGGCGGCACGCTTGGCCGCCTCGCGACGCTCGGCGATCTGGCGGGCAGTGCGGTCGTCGTCGGCAACGATGAGCTGGTCGCCCGCGCCCGGCACGGACGTCAAGCCGAGCACCTGGACGGGGCGGGACGGGCCGGCCTCCTCCACGTTGTTGCCGTTCTCGTCGATCATCGCACGCACGCGGCCGTAGGCCGTGCCCACCACGATCGAGTCGCCGATGTGCAGCGTGCCGTCCTGGACGAGAGCCGTGATGACCGAGCCGCGGCCCTGGTCGAGCTTGGCTTCGATGGCGACGCCGCGCGCGGGCTTGTTCGGGTCGGCCTTCGGTTCCACGAGGATGTCCGAAGTCGCCACGACGGTGGACAGGAGCTCACCGATGTTGATGCGCTGCTTGGCCGAGATATCCACGAACGGGACGTCTCCGCCGTAGTCCTCCGCCACCAGGCCGTACTCGGTCAGCTGCGCGCGGACCTTGGCCGGGTTGGCCCCCTCCACGTCAATCTTGTTGACGGCCACCACGATCGGAACGTTCGCCGCCTGCACGTGGTTGAGCGCCTCAACCGTCTGTGGCATGACGCCGTCGTTCGCGGCCACCACGAGGATGGCCACATCGGTGATGTTCGCGCCGCGCGCACGCATCTGCGTGAACGCCTCGTGGCCGGGGGTGTCGATGAAGGTGATCGCGCGGCGCTCGCCCTCAACATCCACGTGCGTCTGGTAGGCGCCGATGTTCTGGGTGATGCCGCCGGCCTCGCCGAGCGCCACGTCCTCGTTGCGGATGGCGTCGAGCAGCTTGGTCTTACCGTGATCGACGTGGCCCATGACGGTGACGACGGGCGGACGGGGAAGCAGATCCTCCGGGTCGGCATCCTCGCGCTCGGCCTCTAGGTCGATGTCGAAGGCCTCAAGGATCTCGCGATCCTCGTCCTCCGGGCTCATGATCTTGATGTCGTAGCCAAGCTCGGCGCCGAGCAGCTGGAACGTGTCCTCGTCAAGGGACTGGTTCGCCGTGGCCATCTCACCCATCCGGAACAGGACTGTCACGAGCGCCGCGGGATCGGCGTCGATGCGCTCGGCGAAGTCAGCCAGCGAGGAGCCCGCGCGCACGCGCACGGTCTGGCCGTTGCCGCGCGGCACCGAGATGCCGGCGACCATCGGATTCTGCTGCTCCTCCCACTCCTGGCGCTTCATCCGCCGCGACTTGCGCCGGCTACCGCCTCCGCGCTTACCGAACGCGCCGGCCGTGGAGCCGCCGCGAGCCTTGCCTCCGGAGCGGACGAAGCCGCCCCCGCGCTGGTTGTTGCCGGAGCCGAAAGTGTTGCCGGTGCCGGCGGGCCTGCCGCGGCCACGGCTACGGTTCGCATCAGTCTTGATCCGCTCGGGCATCATGTTCGGCGACGGGCGCGAGCCGCCGGCGGGCTTCGGGGTCTTCTTGGCCGAATCGGAGCGCATGCCCTGCTTGGGGGCAAACGGGGAGTTGCCGGGGCGCGGGCGCCCCATCCCCTGCTTGGAAGCAAACGGGGAGTTGCCGGGGCGCGGACCGCCGCGGCGCGGCTGGGGGCGCGGCGGAGCGGCCTCGCGGGCAGCCTTGGCGGACCTCGCCGCCTCGCCCGGCGTCGCGATCGTACGCTGCTTGGCCTGCTTCGGAGCGGCCTTTTCTGCCGGCTTCGGGGCAGCCTTCTCGGCGGGAGCCTCCTGCGCGTCGGCGGAGGCCCGCGGGGCGGGGGCCGGCTTGGAAGGCTTGACGGGCTTTGGAGCCATCGCCGCCGGGGTCGGGGCAGACTTCGCCCCTTCGGGCCGCGCAGGCTGGGCGTGCGTGGCCTTATCGGCGGGCTTTGCGGCCGAGGGCGTCGAGCCCTCCGCCTTGGCGGGCGCCTTCTTCGCGCCCTTCTTGGAGGACTTGTTTACTTCCTCGGGATGCTTTTCAAAATATTCGCGTGCTTTACGCACGACGGGCGCCTCGATACTCGAGGACGCCGAGGTTACAAATTCGCCATTCTTCTTCAGCACTTCCAAGAGCTTCTTGGATGTCACGCCGATTTCCTTGGCGAGTTCATGTACGCGGACCTTTGCCACAGTTCTCCTTATTCTTTGGTCCGCGCACTCCGGCGTCAGACCTCTTGCAGACAGCTCATCGCTGGGTACTCATCGGGTGCCCATCGGCTTTCTACCCGCTTTCATCTCTTGGGCTTGCGCCCACCGGTCATTTCTCGAGCCAAGCCCGCATCGCCTGATCACCGACCTCGCGCCGAAAGGCACGGTTCAGTGCACGTTTAGCCAACGCCAACTTGACACATTCGGGGGTGGGATGAACCCACGCCCCACGCCCTCCCGCAACGTGGTCCGGATCGGGGCACGCAACCCCGTCCTTCAGCGCGATACGAAGAAGTTCGTGGGAATGTACAACACCTCGGCACGCGATGCATGTGCGCATGGGAACGGAGCGAGAGTGTGATGACATACCTCGGACAGTCTATCTCACCCGCGAAGAGCGCAACACGGCCAGCGTAGGTGAGTTACCTCAACTCCTGCGAGGCGGAATCCTGCGAGGAAGACCGCGTATCCTCCGAGGCCTTACGGATGTCGATCGACCACCCGGTCAGCTTCGCGGCGAGCCGCACGTTCTGTGCCTCCTTGCCGATCGCGAGCGAGGCCTGGTCATCGGGGACGATGGCCCGAGCCTGGCGCGTGTCCCGGTTGAGGACGTCAACCCGGATCACGCTGGCCGGAGACAGGGCTGCGGCAATGAAGGCCGCGATGTCGTCGTCGTAGTCGACGATGTCGATCTTCTCCCCCTGCAGCTCCTGCGTCACCGCCCGCACACGCTGCCCGTTCGGCCCGATGCAGGCGCCCTTCGCTGCCACCGTCGGGTCGTTCGACCACACGGCGACCTTGGAGCGGTGGCCAGCTTCGCGCGCAAGCGCCACAATCTCCACCACCCCGGATTCGATCTCGGGAACCTCGGTGGCGAACAGCTCGCGGACGAAATCCGGGTGCGAGCGGGACAGGCGAATCGAGGCGCCCCGGGGGCCAACGTTGATGTCGAGCACGAGGGCGCGAATAAGGTCGCCGTGCCTGAAGTGCTCTGTGGGTACCTGTTCCTCCGCCCGGAGCAGGCCACGGTTGTCGCCCAGCTCCACGAACATGTCGCGTGACACGCCTCCCGAGCCGGCCGCCGAGTCGACGGTGCCGGCCACGATCTTGCCCTGTTTGCCCTTAAAGTCACCCAGGATACGAGCAGACTCGGCGTCGCGCAGGCGCTGGGCGATGATCGAACGCGCGGTCGAGGTGGCGATACGGCCGAAGTCATTCGGGGTGTCATCGAACTCGCCGATGACGTTGCCCTCCTCGTCCACCTCCGGCGCCCACACCGTGACCACGCCAGTGGAGCGGTTCAGCTCGATGCGCGCGCCCCGGATCGCGCCGGGCGCACGGTTGTATGCGTGCAGGAGGGCCTCCTCGATCGCGCCGAGCAAGATATCCAGATCAACCCCAAGCTCGCTTTCGACAATCTTGAGCTCATTAATCGAGATGTCCACGGTTCCTCCTAAAACTCAATCTGGACGTTGGCCTTAGCGATCTGCTCCAGCGCAATCACGCGCTGTGCGCCATCCAGAGCAAGTGTTACGTTATCATCTTCGACGCCCATCACCCTGCCCGTGAGCGCCTCCCCACTCTTGAGCACCACCTTCGCAAGCCGCCCCTGTGCGCGCATAAAATGGCGCGGCTGCGTCAGTTTGCGCTCCGCCCCCGGCGTGGAGACCTCAAGCGTGTAGGCCCCTGAGATCGGGTCGGACTCGTCAAGCGCGGCGGAGACCACACGCGTGGCATCCGCCAGCTGCTCCGAGTCCACGTTCCCCGGCCCGTCCGGAAGGTCGATGGTGACGCGCAGCACGGAATGCTTGCCCGCGCGGGTAAGCGAGACGTCCTCCAGGAAGAGCCCCCGGCTCTCCACGCCGGGCCGAATGAGTTCGGCGATTTCAGATACCTTTGACATGGTGGAAATTCTACCCGCGCCGTGTGGCAGGATAAAGTTATGGCACATCGACAAGGCTCCACACTCGCGTTCAGCGGCGCGCTACTTCTGAGCGTGGCGATCTTCGCGCTCGTCATGGTCGTCATGGGCGCCCGCCTCGACCGGGACGTCTCACCCGCGCCGGCCTCGGAGGCCGAGGTCGCCCGCCAGGGTCTCGCCGGCCGCGCAGCCGCCATCGCGAAGGACGCGGAGTTTGCGCAGGCCGCCGGGCAGTGGACCGAGGCGCTCGGCGGAGTCTGGGTGCCGTGGCCCGAGGGCGCCCCCGAGGGCTACACCAATCCTAGCGCCCCCTACACCGCCAGCTCCGACGTCCACAAGGAGCTCATCGAACTGTCGAAAGCCGCCCTCGACTCCTCGCTTGGACCGGTTGCCACCTCGATCGGGATCTCCTCCCTCGCCCTGGGAGCCACGGACGCCGACCAGTGCGGCGACTACGAGCTGACCGACCTGGCCCGATCCCTCACCACCGGGGTGGCCGTGGAGAACATCGAGACCGCACGCCAGTGGTTCGAGTGGCACGCCGCCACGCTCCCCCGCGGCCAGCGCGACGCCGAACTCGCCCGCATCGACGAGCTATCCGATCTTCTCGACGCCCAGCTCGCCGCCGGCGCGCCCGACGACCGCCCCGTCATCGCCCCCGAGCCGGAAGGCGGGAACTATGTTGAGGATTCCTACCGCCTGCTGATCGACCAGCTGGCGTTTTCCGCCACCCAAGCTGACCAGGCGGGCAAGCAGGCAATCGCGGCCTTCGTGTGCCGCTTCTCGCAGGCCCCGGACGCGCCCCTCATCGAGGCGCTGCCGGGGATCGAAGCCGCGAGCGCGTCAGCGGCACGCTAGCCCAGCGTCACGCTAGGCCAGCATCGCGGTGATCTCGGCCACCGCATCGGCGAGCTCCAGCTCGCGCCGCTCGCCACTGCGCCGGTCGCGAAGTTCGACCTTGCCGTCCTTCAAACCCCGCCCGACGACGACGCCGTAGGGCACGCCAATCAGCTCGAAGTCCTTGAACTTCACGCCCGCCGAAACCCTGCGCCGGTCGTCGTAGATGACCTCCACACCGGCGTCATCCAGCTTCGAGGCGATCCGCTCGGCCGCCTCGAAGATCTCCTCCTCCTTGCCGGTGGCCAGCACGTGGACCACGGCGGGGGCGACGTGCGTGGGCCAGGCCAGGCCGGCGTCGTCGTGATTGAGCTCGGCGAGGGCGGCAACCGCGCGCGAGACACCGATGCCGTAGGAGCCCATGGTCACCACCACGGACTTGCCGTTCTGGTCAAGGACAGTGAGGTCGAGTGCCTTGGCGTACTTGCGTCCCAGCTGGAAGATGTGGCCGATTTCCATGCCACGTTCAATACGAAGCGGGCCGGAACCGTCGGGGGCGTCGTCGCCGTCGCGCACCTGGACAGCCTCGACGAATCCGTCAGCCTCGAAGTCGCGCCCGTAGACCATGTTGAAGGCGTGGTGCTGCTCGACGTCCGCTCCGGTGATCCAGGCCGACCCGCGCACCACGTGCGGGTCGAGGAGGTAGCGCACGGAGCCGGAGATCGCGCCGTCCTCACCAACCACTCGCTGCGGCGAGTTCGGGCCGATCCGATTCGGGCCGATGTAACCGGGCACGAGCTCGGGGTGGGCGGCCAGATCCTCGGCGCTAGCCATCTCGATCTCGGCCGGGGCGAGGTTCGCCTCGATGCGCTTGAGGTCGGCCTCGCGGTCGCCCGGCATGCCGACGACGACGAGCTCGCGCTCCCCGTTCGGGTGGATGGCCACGACAACAACGTTCTTCAGCGTGTCCGAGGCCTCCCACGGGCGATCCTCGCGCGGCTTGACCTGGTTGGCAAGGTTGACGAGCGCCTCGATCGTCTTGCAATCGGGCGTGGGCAGGACCTCCTGCGCGGGCACGCCCGCATAGTCAAGCTCAGGCAGGGGCGCAGTGGTGACGGCCTCCGTGTTGGCGGCGTACCCACCGTCCGAGACGACGAACGTGTCCTCCCCCACCGCGGTGGGCGAGAGGAACTCCTCGGAGCGCGAGCCGCCCATGGCGCCGGAAGTGGCGGCACAGATGACGTAGGGCAGGCCAAGCCTGGTGAAGATGCGCTCATATGCATCGCGCATAATCTGGTAGGAGGCATCCAAGCCGGCATCGTCGATGTCGAAGGAGTAGGCGTCCTTCATGACGAATTCGCGCGTGCGCAGGAGGCCGGCGCGCGGGCGCGCCTCGTCGCGGTACTTCGTCTGGAACTGGTACAGGTTCAGCGGCAGGTCCTTGTAAGAGCTGCACTGATCCTTGACAGCGAGGGTAAACATCTCTTCGTGCGTGGGGGCCAGCAGATAGTCGTTATCGCGGCGGTCCTTGAGCCGGAAGAGGTTCGCACCGTACTCCTCCCAGCGGTTTGTGGCCTCGTACGGTTCGCGCGGGAGCAGCGCCGGGAAGAGCATCTCTTGGGCGCCTGCGGCGTCCAGCTCCTCGCGGATGATCTGCTCAACCTTGCGCAGCACCCGCAGGCCAAGCGGCAACCAGGTGTAGATACCGGGGGCGACGCGGCGGATGTAGCCCGCGCGCACCAGCAGCTTGTGGGAATCGACCTCGGCGTCGGCGGGATCCTCGCGAAGGGTCTTAACAAAAAGGTGAGACATTCTTAGCACAGTCCCCAGTGTATATGGCCGGGCCGTCATTTCCGTACTCGGCCACCATGTCGAGCCGCGCCAGATCCGGCAAACGCGCCCCGGCGCGCTGGCGGCCTAGAGCAGGATCGTCGAATACTCCCCCACGGTCACGAATCCCGCTTTCTCATACACGCGCACGGCGGGCACGTTGTAATCGTTGACGTAGAGAGAAACGGTGGGCGCCGTCGTTTCCCGGACCGTCCTCGCCACCTGCACCATCGCCGCCGTCGCGATCCCCTGGCCGCGCAGGTCGGGCGCCGTCCACACCCCCTGAATCTGTGCCACTCCACCGGCCAGCGCACCGATATCGGCCTTGAACTCGACGCGTTCGCGCCCGTCGGCACCGATCCCCATCCTCACGAAGGTCTGGCCAGCGCGCACGAGACTGTGGACGCGGTGGGAGTACCCCGTCCCGTAGGCAAGCGGGTTGTAGCCAACCTCCTCGGTGAACATCGCCACCGACGCCGGCAACACGAGCGAACCCTCGCCGATCCGTGCCGGCCGAACCCGCGGGTCCGGCGCCACGACCTCCCCACCGCGATAAACCATCGACAGCTGGCTCTCACGCACCTCACGCGCCGGGCCTACGCCGGCCTCAATCCGCTCCCACAGCGGCATGACCTGCTCGCGCGGGCCGACCAGCGAGGAGAAGATGCGACGCGTGGAAAGCACGTGATCGGCCAGCAGGTCCAGTCCGGCGTCGTCAAAACCGAAAGGTACCAAGTTCGCGCCGTTCCACGCCACGGCCGTCAGCCGCCCGGCGTCGTCGACAAGCCCGAGCGCGTGACTGGGCCGGGCCCAGCCCTCCTCGATCGGAACGCGCGCGAGGATGCTCTGCACGGGGTCCGTGGCAAGCAGGTCGAGGGCCGCCTGGCGATCGGTGGGGCCGAGCCTGCGCAGCCGCCCCGGCCTGCGCAACCAGCGCACTAGACGATCACTTCGACGTGCGACTCCGGATCCTCGGCGAGCCCCAGTTCCTCGGCCACGATCCTGGCCCGCCCGATGAGGGTCTCAACAATGTCCTCCTCGGGCACCGTCTGAACCACCTTACCGCGCACGAAGATCTGCCCCTTGCCGTTGCCAGAGGCGACGCCGAGGTCCGCCTCGCGCGCCTCTCCGGGGCCGTTAACGACGCAACCCATGACGGCCACACGCAGCGGGAAGGTGATGTCCTTGAGGCCTTCGGAGACGTTGTTGGCCAGCTCGTAGACGTCCACCTGAGCGCGCCCACAGGAGGGGCAGGAGACTATCTCGAGCTTGCGCGGACGCAGGCCGAGCGAGCGCAGGATTTCCTCGCCCACCTTCACCTCTTCGACCGGCGGTGCAGACAGGGAGACGCGGATCGTATCCCCGATGCCCTCCGATAGCAGGGCACCGAAGGCGACCGACGACTTGATGGTGCCCTGGAACTGCGGGCCGGCCTCCGTCACGCCCAGGTGCAGCGGCCAGTCCCCCGCCTCCGAGAGCAGCTCGTAGGCGCGGACCATTGTGACCGGGTCGTGGTGCTTGACCGAGATCGCGAAGTCGTAAAAGCCGGCGTCCTCGAACAGGCGCGCCTCGTTGACCGCGGATTCCACGAGGGCCTCCGGGGTGGCCTTGCCGTACTTCTTCAGCAGGCGCGGGTCGAGAGAGCCGGCGTTGATGCCGATTCGCATGGCAGTACCGTTGGCGTTCGCAGCGGCCGCGATCTCCGGGATGCGGTCGTCAAACTTTTTGATATTGCCCGGGTTAACGCGCACGCCCATGCCGGCGTCGATCGCGGCGAACACGTAGCGCGGCTGGAAGTGGATGTCGGCGACCACGGGGATCGTGGCCTGGCGGGCAATGACCTTCAGCGCGTCGGCGTCCTTGTCGGTGGGGCAGGCCACGCGCACAATGTCGCAACCAGCGGCGGTCAGCTCGGCGATCTGCTGGAGCGTGGCACCGACGTCGTGCGTCTTCGTGGTAGTCATCGACTGCACGGTCACGGGCGCGTCGCCTCCCACGAGGACGTCGCCGACCTTGATCTGGCGGGTCTTCTTGCGCGGGCTGAGCGGCGCGGGGGCCTCGTGCACGGATGGGATTCCAAGAGCAACTGGTTTATTCACGAACACGATTATCGCACTTCCAGGCGAGATTCCCCACCGAAGGCACGCTACACGACGGGGTTCACGATATCGGCGACCACGAGCAACACCGTCATCGCGATGAGCGCGAAGAAGACGACGTTGCTCAGCGGCAGGAGGCGGGCGGTGTCGAAGGGGCCCGGATCGGCCTTGCCGCGGATCTTGGCGAGGCGACGCCGGGAGCCCTCGATCAGCGCGCCGAGGATGTGGCCGCCGTCGAGCGGCAGCAGCGGGATCATGTTGAAGACGAATAACGACATGTTGAGCCCGGCGAGCAGCATCGTCAGGTCCCCGAGGCGGTCGACAGCCGTGTAGTGTGCGGCGCTCGAGGAGGTGATGTTCCCCGCGATGTCCGCCACGCCGACGATCCCGACCACCCCGGACCGGTCGCGCTCCCCACCCGTGAGGAGCTCGGTGGCCATGTTCCATAGCTGGGTGGGGAGGGTGAGAACCACCTTCGCCGTGCCAACAGCGACGTTGCCGGTCACTGCCGCAGCGCGCGTGAGCGGTTGGCGCTGGCGCTCGTAAGCCGGGGAGATGCCCGCATACGGAACCTCCCGCGTCAGCGGCTGGCCTGACTCGTCGAGCACCGCCTGGCCCCCATCGACCACGGTTCGCCGGACGGGGATGGGGGTGATGAGGACGTCGACCGGTTCGCCCCCGCGCACGACGCCGACCGTGACAGGCCCGGTTCCACCCTCAGCGATCGCCGCGGACAGCTCGGGCCACGTGGTGACCTGACGCCCGGCCCAGGACACGACGACGTCGCCCACGCGCAGCGCCGAGCGTGATGCCGGGCTTTCCGGCTTGCCCGCGCACTGATCGGCTTCGACCTCGCCCACGCACGGGCTGATGGCGCCGACCGTCGTCGTCGGCTGAGCCACCCCGATGCCCGAGATGACCACGCCGATCAGGAGCGTGGCAAGGACGAGGTTGGTCAGCGGCCCGCCGAACATCACGGCGAGCTTCTTGGCGGCCGGCAGACGCCAGAACGCCTGGTGCTCTTCACCCGGACCGAGCTCCGCCGCCGACGCGCGGCGAGCCTCCTCGGCGAGCGTGACCTGGCCGTTCTTCTCCACGGGCGTGCCGGCCCTGGCGGGGGCGAGCATGCCCGCGATCCGCACGAAGCCGCCGAGCGGGATCGCCTTGATGCCGTATTCTGTCCCGCCCCGGGTCGTGGACCACAGGGTGGGGCCAAAGCCGATGAAGTACTGGCTGACCTTCACCCCGAAGCGCTTGGCGGGCACCAGGTGGCCGAGCTCGTGGATGCCCACCGATGCCAGCAGGCCGACGATGAGGAAGACGATGCCGATTGCGGCCACTTAGACTCCCAGCCGCTCGTGGGCGGCGCGGCGCGCCCAGGCGTCGGCCCGCAGCACCCCGGTCAGCGAGACCTCGCCGGCGCCGTCGAAGGACTCCAGGACAGCCCCGACCGTGTCAACGATGTCGAGGTAGCCGATCCGGGAGGCGAGGAACGCCTCCACGCACACCTCGTTGGCGGCGTTGAGGACGGCGGGGTGAAGCGCAGAGGCGGCCGCGGCGGCGCGGGCCAGGTCGATCGCGGGAAATACCTCGGCGTCGTAGGGCTCGAATGTCCACGACGCCGCAGTGTCCCACGCGCACGGGCGCGCCACCTCTTCGAGGCGAGCGGGCCAAGACAGGCCCAGCCCGATGGGCAGGCGCATGTCCGGCGGTGATGCCTGGGCCAGGGTGGAGCCGTCAACGAACTCCACCATCGAGTGGATGACGGACTGGGGGTGAACCACCACCGTGATGTCGGCAGGGTCGACGTCGAAAAGAAGTGCCGCCTCAATGAGCTCGAGGCCCTTGTTGACGAGCGTAGATGAGTTGATGGTCACCACCGGGCCCATCGCCCACGTGGGGTGGTTGAGCGCCTGCGCGGGCGTGACCTGCGCCAGCTGCTCCCGCGTGCGCCCGCGGAACGGGCCGCCCGACGCCGTGAGCACGAGTCGACGCACCTCGCTCCTGCCGGTCACCACCGGGCTTGTCAGCCCCTTCTCGTGGCGACCCGAACGCAGGGCCTGCGCGAGCGCCGAGTGCTCCGAATCCACCGGCACGATCTGGCCGGGCCAGGCCATGGCCTCCTCGATGAGGCCGCCGCCGATCACCAAGGACTCCTTGTTTGCCAGCGCCAGCGTGGCGCCGGAGGCGAGGGCCGCCAGGGTGGGGCGCAGGCCGATCGAGCCCGTGATGCCGTTGAGGACCACTCCTGAGTCCTCCGCCGTACCGGCCAGAGAGCCGGCCAGGTCAACCATCGCATCATCCCCGCAGGCCACCTCGGGCGCGGGGGCGTCTCCCGCCACGTTCTTCCAGGCCGCGTCGAATTCCTCGGCGCGCTCGGAGGCGATAGCGACCCGCTCGACGTCGTGCTCGAAGGCCTGCTTGGCGAGGAGATCGAGGTGAGAACCGCCGGCACCCAACCCGCGCACGCGGAAGCGACCCGGGTGGGTGGAGATGACGTCGAGGGCCTGAGTTCCGATCGATCCGGTAGATCCGAGCAGGACGACGTCGCGCATTACTCCACCGCCAGCAGAACCGAAACCACGTGGTCGAGGTAGACGTCGACCACCGGCTCGCTGTAGGCCCCATCCCCGCGCGCCTTGCCGAACGTCGCTCCGCGCACCTCGCCCGAGGTCAGTGTCGCCTTGCCGGCGAAGTACTCCGAGAGCCGGTCGAGGAGCCTATCGACGTCCGCCTTCTTGTATCCCTGGCCGTCGGCGTCGGCGAAGCGCTCCCCCGCCGGGCGTAGCAGACGTGGGTAGAGAGCCTGGGCCTGCTCGTAGGTGGCGGCAAGCCACGCCTCCTCCCCCTCAGCCTCCATCACCTTCGCACGGCGACGCTGGACGAAGGCGGACTCAAGGCGGTCCAGGGCGGCATCGACCAGCTCGGGCACGTAGCCCTTGCGGACCCAGTCGAAGGCGACGCCGTGAACGGTCGTCTCGTCAATGTCGATCGTCTCGTCCCCGGCGTAGGCCAGCTTGGCCTGCTCGAGAAACTCGTCAACCTGCTCCGGGCTGTAGCCATTGGTAAGGCCGCCTACCCGCTTGAATGTGTCCGTCATTTTCTCCCCTGTTCCATCACGGCGAGTTGATCAGCTAATTCGGCAGGCTCAGCGCGGTGTTCGGCGAGGCGCGCCTCCACCGCTTCCTGAGCCTTCTTTGCGCGACGCGCAACGTTGTCCCGATCCACCACCTCGGCGGCGAGCTGCCCGCATGCGCCGTCGATGTCAGACCCTCGCGTGTCCCTAATCGTCGTCGAAATCCCGGCGTCGATCAAGGTCTGAACGAAGGTGCGTGTCGCCTCGTGCGTCGACGCCGTCCAGATGCTACCCGGCGTCGGGTTGAGCGGAATGGGGTTGACGTGGGCCCACCCGCGCCCGCGCGAGTTCAGCTCCGCGGCGAGCAGCTCCGCCCGCCACGCGTGGTCGTTCATGTCCTTAATAAGGGCGTACTCGATCGAGACGCGCCGGCCGGTGCGAACGAAGTAGTGCCGCGCGGCGTCCAGCAGCTCGTCCACCTTGTAGCGGGAGTTGATCGGGATGAGGTCGTCGCGCAGGCCGTCGTCGGGTGCGTGGAGAGAGACGGCGAGCGTGACCTGCAGACCCTCCTCGGCCAGTTTGAGGATCGCAGGGACCAGTCCCACCGTAGAGACGGTCACGTGGCGGGCGGCGATGCCGAAGCCCTCCGGGGACGGGTCAATCATCCGGTGCAGGGCAGCGCGCACCGCCGGATAGTTCGCCATCGGCTCGCCCATGCCCATGAACACCACGTTCGTCACCTTCACGGGTTCGCCCAGCGCACCCGACTCGGCCAACGCCATGTTGAGCCGCAGCTGCTCAACGATCTCGGCGGTGGACAGGTTGCGGGTCAGGCCGGCCTGGCCGGTCGCGCAGAACGGACACGCCATCCCGCAACCCGCCTGGGAGGACAGGCACAGCGTGGCCCGATCCGGATATGCCATGAGGACGGACTCGACCACCGCCTCGTCGAAGAGCTTCCACAGGACCTTCAGGGTGCGCCCGCCGTCGGCGTACTGCTCAGAAACCTTCTCCACCAGCGGCGGAAGAAGCTGGGCAACAATCGCCTCGCGTTGGCTCTGGGGCAGGTCCGACATCTGATCCGGGTCGATCGTGCGGTGATCAAAATAGTGACGCGAGACCTGATCGGCACGGAAGGCCGGGTAGCCCATGTCCGCCACGAGGGCGCGGCGCTGGGCACGGTCAAGATCGGCCAGGTGGCGCGGCGGCTTGCCGCGGCGCTTCTGCTGGAAGGTTAACGCGGGGCGCTGACCGCTCTCCACTCGGGGCTGTACCTGCTTGGGCTGCACTTCGTTCATCATCTCTGCCTGCACTATAGCAATCCGAAGCCGCCAGCGAACAAGAGATAGCACGCGGGGGCGCAAAAGAGAATGGAGTCGATCCTGTCGAGCATGCCGCCATGGCCGGGGAAGATCGAACCCATGTCCTTGATCGTCAGGTCGCGCTTGAGGAGGGACTCAGAGAAGTCCCCCGCCGTCGACAAGACGGGCGTGATCAGCGCAAAGGCCGCGACCCACGGCCACGACAGGTCGAGCACGTGGCCGACGAAGAACCACGCCACCAGGAGGCAGGCGATCACCGAGCCGGCGAAACCCTCCCAGGATTTCTTCGGCGAGATTGACGGCGCGATCGGGTGCTTGCCGAACAGGATGCCGGCCAGCCAGCCGCCCGTGTCGTTCGCCACCGGCAGCAGGATGAAGGCCGTGATCGCCCACGCGCCTTTGGGCATGCCCGCCATCGCCACCGCGAAGCTCCCCATGAGCCCGATCCACCCCAGCGAGAAGCAGCCGGCCAGCGCGTCCGTCACACCCCGCGTGCGCACGTAGCCGTTGATTAACAGCGCCACCACGGAGGTGACCAGGTAGATGAGCACCGCGCACTGAAGGCCGAAGAGCCAGGTGCCCACCAGCATCGCGGTCTGTCCGAGCAGGAGCACAACCAGGGGAACCTTAAAGTTGCGCGCCAGCAGCGCTCCCGCCATCTCCCACTGCGCGATCCCGAGTGCGACAACCGCGAGCGCCACGAACACCTCGATGCGGATGAAGATCGACGCCGCCACGATAGCGAGCAGGATCAGCGCGGTGGGGACAGCCGCTTTGAGGTTGCGGCCAGCCCGAGAATGGGATTCCTCGGGTGGCTTGGGTGGACGTGGAGCAAGCCGCGAGACAATCGCGGCTTGCGGGGAATCTGAGGGCATCAGATCTCCATGAGATCTTTCTCTTTGCCGTCAAGGAGCACATCGACCTGGTCGGTGAAGCGCTTGGTCAGGGCCTCGAGCTCCTTCTCGGCGCGTTCGACCTCGTCCTCGCCAGCCTCGCCGTCCTTCTTGATCTTCTCGAGGGCGTCCTTGGCCTTACGACGCGCCGAGCGCACCGAGATCTTCGACTCCTCCGCCTTCGTGCGGGCGAGCTTGACGTATTCCTTGCGCCGTTCCTCCGTGAGCGCCGGCAGGTTAATGCGCAGCACCTGGCCGTCGTCGGTGGGGTTGACACCCAGGTCGGCGTCGCGGATCGCCTTCTCGATGTCCTTCATCGCGGTGCGATCATAGGGGGAGATGATGACGGTGCGCGCCTCGGGCACCGTCACCGAGGCGATCTGCTGCATCTGGGTGGGCGAGCCGTAGTAGTCGACGATGAGCGAGGTGAACAGCTCGGGGTTGGCGCGACCGGAGCGGATCTTGGAGAACTCGTTGCGCAGGGCGCCCAGCGCCTTCTCCATCATCTCTTCGCCTTCAAGCAGTGCTTCTTCAATCATGGTGTCCTCAGTTCTTTGTTACGAGTGTTCCGATATTTTCGCCGCGCAGTGCACGGGTGACGTTTCCAGGTGTGACCATGCCAAAGACGCGCATTGTCATTCCATTATCTTGACACAGCGAGAATGCGGCCGCGTCTACCACACGCAGGCCCTCGCGCAACGCCTCGTCATAGGTGAGGTGGTCAAGTTTGACGGCCGCGGGATCGGTGCGCGGATCGGCGCTGTAGACGCCGTCCACCCCGTTCTTGCCCACGAGCAGCTCGTCGCAACGTAGCTCGAGCGCGCGCTGGGCTGAGACCGTGTCGGTGGAGAAGTAGGGCATGCCGGCGCCGGCGCCGAAGATGACCACGCGTCCCTTCTCCAGGTGGCGGATCGCTCGCAGCGGGATATACGCCTCCGCGACCTGCGCCATCGTGATCGCCGTCTGAACGCGGGAGGGCACACCCGCGCTTTCGAGGAAGTCCTGCAGCGCCACGGCGTTGATGACCGTTCCCAGCATGCCCATGTAGTCGGCACGGGCGCGATCCATGCCCGCTTCCTGCAGTTCCGCTCCCCGGAAGAAGTTCCCGCCTCCAACGACGACGCCGACCTGGACGCCGTCGTTCACCGCCGCGGCAATCTCCCCCGCCACTCGCGTCAAAACCGAGGTGTCGAGTCCAACTTCCCCACCTCCGAAAACCTCTCCGGAAAGCTTGAGTAGGACGCGGCGTCTAGCGTGGGAGTCGGACATGGAAAAACCTTTCGTCGGGTCGTGAACAGTTTAGCGCATTCGACCGTAGTTCGAATCACGCCCGAAGAGCCGGTCGAGCTCGCGCCGCTCGCGTTTGGTAGGACGCCCGGTACCGGGCTCCCGACGTGCCACCGGCACGTAGACCTTCGGTCGCGGCGGCGTGAGATCCTCGTACGCCTCGCGGGCAACCGGGGCGCCCACACGTTTGACCAGGAGCTGCTTGACCTTGAGGATCCGGTCCCAGCCCTGGACGCGGTAGCGCACGACGTCGCCCACCTTGACCTTCGCGGCTGCCTTGACCGGCTCGTCGTTGACCCGCACGTGGCCGGCGCGGCACGCGGCGGTGGCCGCCGAGCGGGTCTTCGTCTGTCTGACGGCCCACAGCCACTGATCGATGCGCACACTGTCCATGGCGCAAGTCTAGTCGGTGTCGCGCACCACCTTCATTCGGTGACCTGGGCAACAGACCACCCGGGACTTTCATCACTAACATCAGACAACGGTGCCCGGTGCACCCTTTTTATTTATGGTGCTTGGCGCACCCCTTTTTTGTTTGTGAGGAATCGATGGTAGATAACGCGAAAAGGCAACCGAACCAGTCCGATTCAAACCCGCGACATTTCCGCGTGGCTGGATCGGACAGGGTCTATGACCGAAATAAGCTCCTCGTGGTGCTGCTCGTCCCGCTGATGATGACCCTGCTACAGGTCTCCTCCGTCAACAACATTCTGACCTCGATCGGAAACGCCCTCGGGGCCTCCGACTCGCAGCTACAGTGGGTCCTCTCCGGCTACGCGCTCGCCGTTGGAATCGCGCTCGTCCCGGCTGGGCGCCTAGGCGACATGTTCGGCCGTTCCTCGGCCTTCGTCGTCGGTTTCTCGCTCTTCACCCTGGCCTCGCTGCTGGTCGGCCTGTCGACGAACGCCACCATCTTGAACTTCATGCGCGTTCTCCAGGGCGCCGGCGCGGGCATCCTCTCGCCGCAGACCACCGGCCTCATCCAGCGCTACTTCGTGGGTCAGGCGCGCGCGAAAGCCTTCGCGATGTTCGGCTTGGTTGTGGCGATGTCCGTGGCGGCCGGACCGCTGATGTCCGGCGCGCTGATCGGGATTCTCGGCGAGAGCTCCGGCTGGCGCTGGTCCTTCATCATCAACTTCCCCATCGGCATCATCGGCCTCGTCCTGGCCTTCATGTGGCTGCCCTTCGGTAAGGAACGCCGCCACGTCGGTCCGCACCGCGCCAAGGCCCGCAGCGAGTACATCAAGATGCAGAAAGAGGAGGGCCGCTTCTACAAGCGCCCCAAGATCGACCTCGATCCAGTGGGCATGATTCTCCTGGCGTTATCCGTGGTCGGCATCATGCTTCCCTTTATGTCGACCGGCTGGGACTACGCCTGGACTCTCCTGCCCGCCGGCATCCTCATCCTCATTGGCTGGGTGGCCTGGGAATCCCACTACAAGAAGATCGGCCGGGAACCGATGGTCGACCTCGAGCTCTTTTCTATCTCGACTTTCTCTTGGGCAACCGCGATCGCTACCTTCCAGTTCCTCGGCATGACGTCGATCTTCGTGGTCCTCGCCCTCTTCCTCCAGCGCGGGCTTGATGTCTCGGCTCTCGAGGTCGGGCTCGTGACCCTGCCCAACGCGCTGGTCTCGGCCTACTCCGCCATCTGGGCAGGCAAGCGCGCCCTTGTTAAGGGGCGTGGCGTGCAGGCGGCCTCCCTGGCCCTCATGGTGATCGGCGTGCTCGGCATGATCGGTGTGGTGTGGGCGATCAGCCGGGGCCTGCCCTTCTGGTGGCTCATGGTCCCGGTCAGCGTGCTCGGCTTTGGCCAGGGCGCGATCGGCTCGGCTAATCAGACCCTGTCCATGCTTGACGTTCCTCCCGAGCACGGCGGCACGGCGGGCGGCATTGTGCAGACCGGCCAGCGTATCGCCACCGCTGTCGGCATCGCGATGATCACCGCGGCCTTCTTCTACGCCCAGGGCTCCATCGCGGGTGAGGCAGGCTGGTATCACGCCATCTACTTCGCCTACGCGCTGGTCAGCCTCATCCTGATCATCCCCCTGGCGCTGGCCGTCATCTTCTGGCGCAAGGGGCGCACGCCGAAGGCATAGCGGTCGATCCCGGCGGGTGCGAGTCGTTGCGGTGCAACGGGGTGGGCTTAGCCCTCGCGGTACTCTACGCCCATCCCGCCCTCGGGGTAGACCCAGCGCAGGGCTCCGGGGGCGGCGACGGCGAGGCAGGATCCGCACTCCAGGCAGCCGGCAAACTCCGCCGAGATGGTTCCGTCCGGCTCCTCGCGGTACACGTGCGCGGGGCAGATCGCGACGATCCGCTTTCCCGTGCCCGTGGATTTGGCGAGCTCCTGGTTGATCTCGATGTGCGCCACGGCGTCGGTGTGGAAGACGTTCTTCGCGAGGCGCTCGTTCACGCCACCCGGTTCGAATACCATTTCTGCCTCCCCTAGAGTGCCCGAAGTGCGCGAAGGCTGGTAGTCACAAGCTCGCTCATCCGGACGCCCGAGCCTCGCATGGCGTCGAGGGCAACCTTAGCGATGTGCCGGCGCGGGCGCAGGTCGTGGTTGTAGACGCCGTAGAAAACCTCCGCCGCGAGCCTGCCAGCCGGGCCGAACATGAGTGGGGCGTTCTCGAGGAAGCCGGGGGCGTGGCGGTAGGTGTGCATGTCCTTTCCTACGAACGTCGCCTCGTACTCGTCCACATAGGCCTGCAAAGCGAGGCGCGAATAGTCCCCCGCCTCCAAGGCGGCGTGGACGGCCTTCGAGGCGGCCAGCGCCGAGCCCGCAGCCAGGTCCATCCCCCGCACGGTGAGTCCCGTGTTGAGCGTGAAGCCGGCGGCGTCGCCGATGAGGATCAGGCCGTCGTGGACGATTCCCTCCTGCATCGCCTGCCCGCCTTCGGCCACGAGGTGGCACCCGTATTCCAGGAGCTCGCCGCCCTCGAGGAAGGGCGCGAGGAACGGGTGGGAGAGCAGGTGGTCATGAATGTCGCTGGACGTCAGGCCCGAGGCCGTCAGGCGCTCGAGCATGAGGACCACGCCGATCGAGACCGAGTCCCTATTGGTGTACATGAAGCCGCCGCCCGGCACGCCCATCGTGGCGTCCCCCACCAGGGCGTAGGCGGCGCCCTCACTGCCCGTCAGGTTAAAGCGCTCCCGCACGGCGTCCTCGCCGATCTGGATGACGGATTTGATCCCGAGCCCGAGGTTCTTCGTGGGCTGCTTGGCTCGCACGCCCGCGCCCTGGGCGAGGAAGGAGTTCACGCCGTCGGCGGCGATGATGACCTTGGCTGTCATTTCCTCGCCTGCGGCCTCGATTCCATAAAAGTGTGTATCTCCGCGCAGTAGCCGGTCGACCTTGACGCCGCTGATAAGGCTGACGCCGGCCTCCTCGGCCTGCTCGGCCAGCCAGGGGTCGAGGTGGGCGCGTAGCACGGATACGGCGTTGACGGGGCTGGCTAGGCGCTGATCCCAGTAGTCGATGTTGACAGCCGAGGCGGCGTTGAGGAAGCTCAACGTGTTGCGCGTGATGACGCGCTCAACGGGGGCCGCCTGGGCGAAGCCGGGGAAGACTTCATCCATCACCCGACTGTAGAACACGCCACCGGAGAGGTTCTTTGCCCCCGGCTCGGTGCCGCGCTCAACGAGCAACACCTCGTGGCCCTGCCGGGCGAGCGCCGTGGCAGCCACGCTTCCTGCCACCCCCGCGCCCACGACGATGACGTCGAAATCGTAGTCCATGCCAGCCCCCTTCGTCGCTATGCCTTGAGCGCCTCGATCATCTTCGGCAACACCTCGTACAGGTTCCCGACGATACCGTAGTCGGCCAGCTCGAACATTGCCGCGGTTTCGTCGTTATTGATGACGACGATCGTCTGCGCTCCATCGATGCCCGCCGTGTGGTGGATCTGGCCGGAAATGCCGACCGGGATGTAGAGATCGGGAGCGACGGTGTGTCCCGAGACGCCGAGGTAAGAATCGCGGTCGAACCAACCGTGACCCTCCACCAGTGGGCGGGTACACCCGACCTCCGCTCCAATGGCGCGGGCGAGCTCGCGCGCGAGCTCGAGGTCCTCCTGGGTCACAAATCCGCGCCCGACCCCGACGATGCGAGTGGCCCCTCCCAGGTTGACCTGAGCGCCGGGGTGGATGTCCTCAGCCACAACGCTCACGTCGTAGCCCGCGCCCGATACGGTTTCGCCCGCGACGTCGCCCTCGACTCGCTCGCCCTCGCTCACCAGGGCGAGGGCCGGGCCGGCGAACTGCACGCTCTCTTCGACCTTGCCGCCGAAGCGACTCAGCGTTGCGGACGTTGCCGAAAGCTCGCGCACGTTGCGTAGCAGGGGAACGTTCTTCGCTGCGCACAGCGCGCCCGCCAGGGAACGCCCCGCGGGGTTATTCGCCACGAGGATGAGATCGCCCGGCCGAGCGTCTACCGCCTCCACGACGAGCAGCGCCAGCGCCTCGGCCGGCGCACCGCCGGTCTCAATACGGATCACCCGATCCACACCACCGACCGGGGCATCCCCGACGACGACGCCGACCTTCTCCCCCTGCGCCAACGTGACGAGCGTGGAGATCTCAGAAACAGTGGTCACAATCCAGGTGGTCATCTACAGCACCCCGTCCTCACGCAGGGCCGCCACCAGCTCGGCGGCCGTTCCAAACATCTTGCCCTGGCGCTCCACCTTGACGGGGCGCTTACGGCCGACGACCCTCAGCGGGGCTCCGGCGGCCTCCACGTCGGCGCCAGTGAGCACGTCCACGGGCTTCTTACCCGCCGCGAGGATGTCTTTCATCGACGGCACGGCCGGGGTGGTCGCATCCGAGGTGGTGGCGACGACGGCCGGGCCGGTCACGCGCAGCGTGCGGGTCCCACCCTTGATTCGCTGGGTGAGCAGGAAGCCGCCGTCCTCAACCTCGACGTCTGCCACGTCGAGGATGGCGGGCCAGCCAAGGTAACCAGCAATCAGCGCGGGGGTGACACCCGCGGCCTCGTCCACCGAGGAATCCGCAGTCAGCACAAGCGAGACGTCGCCAACCTTGCCCACCAGCTGGGCGAGCGCCGCACCCACCTGCGTGGCGGACCAGGCGCTCACGGCGTCGTCTGCGAGGATCAGGCCGCGATCAAAGCCCCGGGACATTGCGTTCTTGCGCGCCATCGGGGAGGCAACCTGCGAGGTGCCCACCGAGATGCCCACGAGCTCTGTGCCCGCCGCGGCGGCGACCCGCCGACCCATCTCCATCGCCACTGGATCCGACTCCGACACGGCCGCCTTCGCGCGTGTCCAGTCGATCTCGCCGTCGGCAAGAACCTTGGCATCTTGCGGATTGGGCGCATACTTGTAGGCCACAACAATACTCAACGTTGTTCTCCCCCTTCTCCAGACCCTCATTATCGCGCGGGTCGCACGCGCTCGCGCGCCGGGCGCAACTTTTCATCTGCCAGCTAATCGGGCACCATCCGCCGGCGCAACCATGCAGCCTCCGAGCGGACAGGGCCGGTTAAGCCAGTGTGGGGTGCGATTTCATCGCACCCCACACCAGTGAACTAGCCCTTACTCCTGGCCAACGCGAACGCGCTTGAAGCCGGTGATCGTGGCGCCGGCGGCCTGCGCCACCTGGCCCACCGACATCTTCGGGTCGCGAGCGTAGGGCTGGTCAAGCAGGCAGACCTGCTTGAAGTAGCCCTTGAGGCGACCTTCGACGATCTTCGGCACAGCCTTCTCGGGCTTGCCCTCGGCGATGGTCAGCTCGGTGGCGATGCGGCGCTCGTTCTCGAGCTCCTCCTCCGGCACGTCCTCCTCAGAGAGGTATGCCGGGGACATCGCGGCCACGTGAACGGCGACGTCGTGGGCGATGTCTTTGCCAGCCGCGTCGGTCGCGACGATGACGGCCACCTGGGCCGGCAGGTCAACCGCCGTCTTGTGCATGTAGGCCTCGACGTGCTCGCCGGCGAGGTACTCAACGGCACCCACGCCCAGCTTCTCGCCGATGATGCCGATCATGTTGTCCACGGCGTCCTTGACGGTGCCCTCGGGGTGGGCTGCTGCCAGGACCTCGTCGGTCGTCTTCGCGCCCGCCTCGACGGCGGCGGAGAGGATGCCCTCGGCGAAGGCGATGAACTTCTCGTTCTTCGCCACGAAGTCCGTCTCCGCGTTGACCTCAATGATGAGGCCGCTCATGCCCGCATCGGTAGTGTCGATGTGGGACAGGACCAGGCCGTTGGAGGCCGTGCGTCCCTCGCGCTTGGCGGCGACCTTCAGGCCCTTGAGACGCAGGAGCTCCTCAGCCTTGGCGGTGTCGCCGTCGGCCTCGGTCAGAGCCTTCTTCACGTCCATCATGCCGGCGCCGGTCTTCTCACGAAGGGCCTTAATATCTGCAACAGAAATTGCCATGTTGATCTTCCTTAGGCTTAGGCGTTGTCGGTGGTCTCGGCCGGAGCAGCCTCGGCCGGGGCAGCTTCGGCCGGAGCGGGGGCCGCCTCGTCGGCGTCACCCTCGAGGAGCTCGCGCTCCCACTCGGGCATGGGATCCTCGTCCTTGGCGCCACCACCACGGGCCACAAGCCCCTCGGCGACGGCGTCAGCGACCACGCGGGTCAGGATATCGATGGAACGGATCGCGTCGTCGTTGCCCGGGATGCCGTAATCGACGTCGTCGGGATCGCAGTTCGTGTCGAGGATCGCGCACACCGACATGTTGAGCTTGTGAGCCTCGGCAACCGCGAGGTGCTCCTTGTTCGTGTCGACGATCCAGATGGCAGAGGGAACCTTGCCCATGTCGCGGATACCGCCGAGCGTGCGCTCCAGCTTCTCCTTCTCGCGACGCATCATGAGAAGTTCCTTCTTGGTGCGACCGGAGCCGGCGACGTCGTCGAAGTCGATGAGCTCAAGCTCCTTGAGACGCTGGATGCGGGCGTTGACGGTGGAGAAGTTGGTCAGCATGCCGCCGAGCCAACGCTCGTTGACGTAGGGCATGCCCACGCGCTCCGCCTGCTCGCGGATCGGGCGCTGGGCCTGACGCTTGGTGCCGACAAAAAGAATGTTGCCCCCGTGGGCGACGGTCTCCTTGACGAACTCGTAGGTGCGGTTGATGTCGTCAACCGTCTTACGAAGATCAATGATGTAGATGCCGTTACGATCGTTGAGGATGAAACGCTTCATCTTGGGGTTCCAGCGACGGGTCTGGTGCCCGAAGTGGACGCCGGCTTCAAGCAGCTGGCGCATGGAAACGACTGCCATGGTCGTCCTTTCTCACAGCGCGGTCTTCCCGCGCTTGGTTTTACGGTTATCTGCCCGCCACACCCTGTGGCAGGCCCTGGTGCCCCATTCCACGCACACCATCGGACCGATGCGCGGAAGGCCTTGCGGCGAGCGAGCACGCGAAGTCTGTCATAAATGACAGCTTTCCCAGTTTATCCAGCGCCACCGGTGATCTCCAAGACCAAAATCGCCCACGATCGGTGGTGTTGCCTACATCGCACGACCCATGACCCGAGCTGACATTCTGCGCGAGGGAGGGGCACAATGAATCGGATAGTCAATCTCTGCAGGAAGGTGCGGCGTGGATCCCGAGGTTCTCTTCCGTTTCGTGGACGTCGCGGGCGTCATCGCCTACGGCGTCATTGGCGCCTCCCTCGCCCGCACGCTCGAATACGACATCATCGGCTACCTCACGCTCGGCATCCTCACCGCCCTCGGCGGAGGCATGATCCGTGACTCCTTGCTTGGAATAGGCTTCCCCGTCGCGCTGACTGACCCGTGGTACCTCGCCGGCGCGATCGGCGCCTCCGCCTTCGCCTACCTGGTTCCCCTTGACGGGCCGTGGGCGCGGCGCGGCCTGACCCTCGCCGACGTCCTGGCTCTCGGGTGCTGGTCCGCCACCGGTGCCGCGAAGGGCATCACTGCGGGCTTGGCCCCGATCCCCTCCATTTTTCTCGGCGTCATCACCGCCACCGCCGGCGGGGTGATGCGCGACGCGCTTGTACGCCAGACCCCCGCGATCTTCGGCTCCAATCCCCTCTACGCCACCATCTCCATCGCCGCGGCGGGGATCATGGTCGTGTTCCAGCAGCACAACATGTACCAGCTAGGGATGGGTCTGGCGATCCTCCTGTGCCTCGTCTTTGGCCTGGCCGCCCGACGCTTCAGGTGGATCCTGCCCGTGCGGCAGATGAACCTCCTGGCTGACTCCCGGCGCATTCTCAAGCGCGAGCACAAGACCAACTTGCGCCGGCGTTCGCGGCGCAAGGATGCCAAGCGTAAGGACAAGCGCAAGGGCGGCAAGTAGGCGCGGCTTCACGACGCCGGGGCGCGGCTTCACGACGCCGGGGCGCTGCTTGCCACGACGCCGGGGCGCTGCTTGCCGCGATATACGCTGCTTGCCGCGCTGAACGCGGGCTCGTGGCGGGCCAGCTTTCTTGTCCACAGCCGCGCAGGCGGGGCACTCCTCCACATTTGGGCGTTGATCGGCGTTTCGTGCGCACGGAATTTGAAAGCCTTGAGGCATGAAGAAGATCATCGTTGCACTCAGTCTCGTTTCACTCGGCGGCGCGCTCACCCTCGGCGAGCCGTCCTCCCCTGAAGTCGTGGCGCCCGCCATTCCAGCCAGCGTTGAGTACTCCTGGCCCTCGGGCGTGGAGGTACCCGTGCTCCGCCCGTTCGCACCCGGTGCGCAGAACTGGAACGCCGGGCATCGCGGCGTGGATCTGGCGCTTGGCGCGGGCCAGCCCGTGTATGCGGCGGCCGACGGGCGGGTGATCTATGCGGGCACGCTCAACGATCGCGAGCTGGTCTCGATCGAGCACGCCGACGGCATTCGCACCACCTACGAGCCGGTCTCCCCCGCCGTCGTGCGCGGCGACGTCGTCTCGCGTGGCGCGATTATCGGGCACGTGGGAGGCGAACACTGCTCGCCCTCCTCCTGCCTGCACTGGGGAGCAAAGCGCGGCCAGGACGATTACCTCGATCCGCTATCCCTGCTGTGGGGCCCTATCCGCCTCTACGAGTAGTCGCCGCGCCCGGCACAGGCCCGGACGCTGGGCTGGCTAACGCCGCTCGAGCGCTTCTAGGCCCGCGGGTGGGCCTGACCGAAGGCCGCCCGCAGGCGCTCGGCACTGACGTGGGTGTAACGCTGGGTCGTCCCGAGCGAGGAATGGCCGAGGATCTCCTGGACGTTGCGCAGGTCGGAGCCACCATCAAGCAGATGAGTGGCGGCCGAGTGGCGCAGGGCGTGCGGGCCGATGTGGGGAAGATCGGCCAGGTCGGTGAGCCGGTCGAGGATCGTGCGCACCATGCGGGGGTCGATCCGGCGCCCTGCCTTGCCTACGAATACCGCCGGATTCTTGCCCTTGAGGAAGTCCGCCCGCACCGCGAGCCACTGCGAGAGCGCCTCGCGGGCGGGCCGACCAAAGGGGACGATGCGTTCCTTGTTACCCTTGCCCACCACCCGCAGTGTCATGTCTGGCTGGATGGCGTCCACATCCAGGCCAACCAGCTCGCTGACGCGGATTCCGGAGGCGTAGAGCAGCTCCACCATGGCCCAGTCCCGCACGCTCAACCCACCCTCCTGAGCAGCGCGGGCCGCCGCCACGTCGGCCAGGCGCTTGGCCTGGGACTGGGTGAGCACCTGGGGAAGCCTGTTGTCGGCCTTCGGGGATGTAAGCCGAACGCCGGGATCAGAATCGAGGTATCCGTTCTTGTGGAGCCAGCGGGTAAAGCTGCGGATTGCCGCCGCGTGGCGGGCCATGGAGGCGCGCGCGTGGCCCTCCTCTTGGCGGGCGGCAAGCCAGGAACGCAGGTCGGCGAGCTCAATGTAGCCAAGCGCGCCCGCCACATCGTCGGAATTGGACGCCAAGAAGTCGAGGAAGGCTCGCGCCTCGGCGGTGTAGGCGGTGACGGTGTGCTCGGACAGGCCGCGGCGCACGCCCAGATCGCGGGCGTAGTCGTTCAGAATCGTCTCGACGCTCATGCCTTCACCTTAGTGCGCCGGTAGCGCCCGTCGCGCTCTTCCACACGCCCGGCGAGCACCAGACGCCCGAGCGCGGCAAGGGTTTCCGGCAGCGCCATCCCCGCCGTCGCGGCGATCGAGGCCGGGCCCTTTGCGCGCACAAGCGGCACCGCGTCAAAGGCGCGCTGATCACGCATGTCGAAACCATCGTCCACCCCGCCGGCAAAGAAGTCAGCGGCAAGTTGGTCCTGAACTCCGATCGGGCCGATGAGTTCTCGCAGGTGGGCCACGGCCCCTATCGCGGTGGCGCCGTTGCGCAACAGGTCGATGCAACCCTGGCTCTGGGCCATATCGATCGGGCCCGGGACGGCCCCGACGGGCCGGCCGATGGCGAGCGCGTGGCGAGCAGTCGAGAGCGCGCCGGAGCGCACCGGCGCTTCCACCACAAGGGTGGCCTGAGCGAGCGCGGCGATGATCCGGTTGCGGGCGAGGAAACGGAAACGCTGTGGGGCGGCCCCCAGCGGCGACTCGGAAATCACCGCACCCCCGGCCTCCAACGCCTTGGCGAAAAGGGATTCGTGGGAGCGGGGATAGACGCGGTCCGCGCCGCCCGCGCTGACGATGACCGTGGGGTGACCAGCAAGGAGGGCGCCCTGGTGGGCGGCGGCGTCGATGCCGAAGGCCCCACCCGACACGACGGTCGCCTCCCCCGATATCTCGAAGGCGAAATCTCGCGCCGTGCGCAAGCCTACGGTGGAGGCCGCGCGCGAGCCGACGATTGCCACCGAGCGCGTGGCAAGCACCGCCGGGTTCCCCTTGACCCACAGGAGGAGGGGCGCCTCGGCTCCCAGGTCATTGAGTTGGCTCGGCCAGAGCGGATCCTCCGGCCCAACCACGCTTACCCCGCTCGCCTCGAGGGCCCGCATGTGGAAGGGCTCCTGGCGGGAAAGCCGATGACGCCAACGCTCGACTTGGGCGCGCATGCGCGGCTCAAACTCCCCGTCTTTGACCGCCTCGAGGGCGCCGACCGGCCCGAGGCGCTCGATGAGCGTGTGCGCCGCGGGGTCGGCGCCCTCCGTCATGCGCGACCACTCGATTCGCGCCTGTAGCTCGTTCACGAATCCACCCTCCCGCTGAGCATGAAGGCCGCCGCGATGTCGTCGTCGCTGGGCCGATCGTGCGCGGCGAGGTCGGCAATCGACCAGGCCAGCCGCAAAATCCTGTCATAGCCACGAAGCGAGAGCTGGCCCTTGGACAGACCCTCGTCGATGCGCGTGAGCGTGACGCCCTGGATTGGTGTGTGGCGCCGCAGCCACGATCCGGGCACGTCGGCGTTGCGAGCGAGGCCAAGGCCAGCCAGCCGGTGCGCTTGCCGCTCCCGGGCCACCGCCACCGCCTGCTTCAGCTGCCCGCTGGAGGAGCTCCCGCCCCGGCGAAGGTCCGCCTTCGACGGGCGCCGGAGGGTGACGTGGATATCGATCCGATCGCGCACCGGTCCCCCAAGGGACGCCTCGTAGAGGCGGATGTCACGCGAGGTGCAGGTGCACGCGGCTCCCGGGTCGAGCCGCCGCCCGCACCGGCAGGGGTTGGCCGCAGCGATAAGCTGAAAGCGCGCGGGGAAGCGCACGCTTGCCTTCGCACGTGCCACGTCGATCCAGCCGTCCTCAAGGGGCTGGCGCAGAGACTGGATCGCGCGAGGGGCGAACTCGGGGAACTCGTCCATGAAGAGCACGCCGCGGTGGGCTGCCGTGATTGCCCCAGGGCGAGGTACCCGCGATCCGCCACCAACCAGCGCCACCGCCGTCGCGGTGTGATGCGGCGCGGCGAACGGCGGGTGGACGGGAAGAGAGGTCACCCGCGCGCCCGTCAGCGATGCGATCGCGGCCACCTCCAGCGCGTCTGCCTGGCTGAGATCGGGAAGAATGCCGGGCATCCGGCGGGCTAGCATGGACTTGCCGACCCCGGGCGGACCGACCATGAGCATGTGATGCCCGCCCGCACCCGCCACCTGGAGAGCGAGGATAGCCTCCTCCTGACCGCACACGTCGGCAACATCCGCCACCGCCTCGGGCACCTCGAGAGTCTCGGCGCTGAGCTGCGCGGGCGGCGGGACGAGGACGCCCGGCACCCCGCACATGCGCGCAACTTGTGCCAGATGGTGAACGCCGATAACCTCGATGCCGTCCACGAGCATCGCCTCGTCTCGGTTCGCCTCCGGCACGATCGCGACCTGGGCACCCTTCGCCGCGAGCAGGGCGGGCAGGATCCCTCGCACGGGCCGCACCGAACCGTCCAGGCCGAGCTCTCCCATGACCACGGCCGAGCGCCCCACCTCGAATCCGATCGAGCCGAGAATCGCCACCGCGATCGACAGGTCGAAGCCGGTGCCGGATTTCAGCACGTCCGCCGGCGAAAGGTTGACCGTGAGGCGCCGGTTGGGCCAGGTAATCCCGATGGCGTGAAAGCCGGCCCGCAGGCGCTCGCGCGCCTCGTTGACCGCCGCGTCGGGAAGCCCAACAATGTGGAAGCTGGGCAGGCCGTTGAGTTGGACAGCCTCGACGAGGATGGGGACGGCCTGAACCCCCACCACGGACAGGGTGTTGGCACGCCCCACTGTGCCGGCGATCGCACCCGTCATGACTCCACCCCCTTGAGGTGGGTGAGGTCGTGGTGATCGCCGGACAGGTCAACCGTGACCACATCCACGCCGATCTGCGTGCCGAAGGAGCGGTGATCCAGGAGCCACTGGAGTAGCAGGCTCTTGATGCGTTTCACCTTCAGCGCCGTCACGGCCTCGGCGGGGGTGCCCGCCCTGTGCGTGCGCCGTGTCTTGACCTCAACCGCCACGATGGCGTTGCGTAGGGGGTCGAAGCCCACGATGTCGATCTCACCCCCGCGCGTGCGCCAGTTACGAGAGAGGATCGTCCAACCCTGTTGTGTCAGATATGTTGCGGCGAGGTTTTCGCCCCATGCGCCTAGTTCGTTGTTCGTCATAGAGACGATTTCAGCAGTAAACGCATTCTCGAGATTGCGCGAATGCCGCAAATGTGGGTGAGGCACACCCGAGGGGAACTGTGGATAGATTTATTTCGCGGAATCTCGCTACTCGAAGTCGAGCCCGCGAGAGAGGTCGGGCTTGTTCAGCTCCTCCACATTCACGTCCTTGAACGTGACGATACGCGCACCCCGGATGAAGCGGGAGGGTCGGAAGATGTCCCAGACCCATGCGTCCGTCAGCGTCACCTCGAAGAAGACGTCTCCGGCGGCGGAGGCGCGAACCTTGACGTCGACGTCGTTGGCCAGGTAGAAGCGCCGCTCAGTCTCCACCACGAACTGGAACAGGTTCGCCACGTCTCGATACTCGCGGTACAGCCCTAGCTCGGCGTCAGCTTCGTAGTTCTCCAGCTCACTCATTTTCCCGACTCCAATCCAGGTAGTTTCCAGCTTGTCCTGTGGTGCACGCTCGCGCCGAGCTCACGCAGGCCCGTGATGTGCGACGGCGAGGAGTATCCCTTATTCCGTTCCCAATCGTAGCCCGGATACTGGGCCCCGAGTCGCCTCATGAGCTCGTCACGTTCCACCTTGGCCACAACGCTCGCCGCGGCCACCACCGCGCACCGCGCATCCCCCTTGACCTCCATGTGGACGGGGTAGGCCGGCAGCTGCGGCCCGATCGGCAATTCGGAGGGGGTCCACCAGTCGTGACTGCCATCCAGGAGCACCCCCGCGATAGGCAGGTCCAGCTGGGACAGCGCCTCCGCGGCGGCATACCTCAACGCCCCGATAATACCCCAGCGGTTGACGACGTCGGCACCGGCGTGCCCCACGGCAACGGCGTCCGCCCATCGGCGCACCTGCCCGACGACGCGTGTGCGCGCCGCCGGGGTCATGAGTTTCGAATCGCGTAGCCCCGCCGGGAAGTCGCCGGGAGTGTCGAGGGAGACGACGGCGATCCCCACCGTGGCCGGTCCGGCGAGCGCTCCGCGCCCGACCTCATCGACCCCCGCGAGGTAGCGCCCACCGCGGGCCGCCAGCTCACGCAGCACGCTGAGTTCGACCTGGCGATCAGGGACTATCAACGTTGGCGAACACCTCGCTAGCCGAGGGGATCGTGCCCATCCGACCGAGCGGATAGATTGTGAGCCATGCCCGGCCCTCGATGTTCGTGATCGGCACGAAGCCGAAGCCTGTAGCTTGCTGGTGGTAGCGGGAATCCTTCGAGCGGTCGCGGTTATCTCCCATGACCCACACGTGACCATCGGGCACCACGACGTCAAACGCGGTGTCTGAGGGCGCTGAGCCGGGCTTGATATAGGTTTCCATGATCGGAACATCGTTGACCGTGATGAGGCCGTCGTTGCAGCAGGTCACGTGGTCGCCGGGCAGGCCAATAATCCGTTTAACCAGGTGGTCGCCCACGTTTTGTGGGACGATGCCCACGAGCTCGCCGAGGTTGATGAGAGCCTTCTGGACGCCCGTGTAGTGCGGCTTGGCCGAATCGCTCAGCCAGTTGCCGGGGTCAACGAACACGACGACGTCGCCACGATTGAGGTCTTCCTCCGAGTCCGCGAGCTTGTTGACGAGGATCCGATCCCCCGGGATGAGGGTGTTCTCCATCGACTCGGAGGGGATGGCGAAGGCTTGCGCGAAGAAGGTCTTGATGACGACCGAGATGAGCAGGGCGATGGCAATGATCGTGGCGAACTCGAGTACGACGGAGCCGATCCGCTTCTTGGTGCTGACCTGCGCGGCCTCGGTCCGGCTCGGGGCGGCACGGCTCTCGGGCGGGTACGACGGCGGCATGCTCGTCTCTTGGGTTTCCTCCATCGCGCCTCCTCTTGCTGAGGTCTACACTACGGCACGCGCCCTCGGCCGTCCGTGCGGAGCGGGGGTGTCTGGGCGTGAATTCGCCGACAGCGTTCGCATTCGAACCGCGCGTAACACCAACACCCGGCCCGCGTTCCGTCCATCAATTGCCCTCGCGAAACGTTAATCCCGCAGGTGCCACACCATCTTCCCGTTTTCGGTGTGACATCTGCGGGACTAGCGAATACGAAGGAAGCACCCTTGCGGGTGCTCCCTGTCCACAGCGCTTAAGCGTCGGTGCGGATATCGCGGATCTTCGCGGCCTTGCCGTGACGGTCACGCAGGTAGTACAGCTTGGCGCGGCGGACGCGGCCACGGCTGACGACCTCGATGGAGTCAACGTTCGGGGAGTGCAGCGGGAAGCGGCGCTCCACGCCGACGCCGAAGGAGACCTTACGAACGGTGAAAGTCGCGCCGATGCCATTGCCACCCTTGCGGTCGATGACGACACCCTGGAAGACCTGGATGCGGTGACGCTGACCTTCAACGACCTTCACGTTGACCTTCACCGTGTCACCCGCGCGGAAGGCGGGACGCTCGGTCAACGACGCTTCGTTAATCTTGTCGATAATGTTCATTATCTTCTCAACCACCCTGCGCGCAGGTCAGAGTGCTTTCCGGGCACGTGCCCGTTCGTCGGAAAGTTCTTGCAGCCGGATCGGGCCCCCTGCGGCAGGCCAGAAATCCCACACAAGCCCTACAATTGTGCCACACGCGCCCGGATCGCCAAAGTGAGATCCTTGTTGAGCTGCTCACCCACCGTGAACTCGCGCTGGCCCGCTACGACGAATCCGAAGCGCTTGTAGGCGCGGATAGCGCGCTTGTTGGCCGTGTTGGTTCCGAGCCACACGTAGGGCTCGTTACCCTGCGCGCGCCGACCAATCTCGGCCAGTGTCTGCCCCATGAGGATGTCGAAGATGCCACTGCCGCGCCAAGGGGCGTCCACGTAGAGCTTTGAGAGGTAGACGAGGTCGCCCTCGCGTGGGACGCCATCGAGCACCACTCGCTCCGGCGCCCCGGCCGCCAGTGCCTCGGCCCTGTCTTCTGGTCCTGCCGGAAAGAAGGAGAGCGAATAACCGGCAAGCTGCCCGCCCACCCGCGCCACCATCGTGAGGTAGCGCGGGTCCGCGATGTAGTCGGAAAAGCGCTCCCGGCTCAGGTTCTCGGCGGTAAAGGCCGCGATGTCCGCTTCGCTCATGTCGGGCGGGCAGGCGTCCGGGAAGAGCCGGGTGGCCAGTTCAGCTACCTGCTTGGCCTCCTCGGGCTGTGCCTGCGTCACGACGACGCGCTCGGGCTTTCGCCCGACCACCCAGCCGAGCCGGACGAGCGTGGCCCGGTCCTTCTTGTCGAGCGCGTCGGCGCTTAGGGCGGCAATCATGTCCGGGCGTCGGGCAGCCGTGCGTTCGAGGGCGCGGTCGCGTCGCCAGCGCGCCACCTTCCCGTGGTCGCCTGAGGTGAGAACCTCTGGCACGTCGATACCGCGAAAGCTCGTGGGTCTGGTGTAGACCGGGTACTCGAGCAGGCCCTCTTCCCCATGCGATTCCTCGCGCAGGGATTCGGGGTTGCCCACCATCCCGGGTACGAGCCGCGACACGGCCTCGACCAGCGCGATCGCCGCCACCTCTCCCCCGTTGAGCACGTAGTCCCCGAGCGAGAACTCGACCACCTCCATGCCGGCCGCGCGGTAATGCTCGGCAACCCGGGCGTCGATCCCCTCGTAACGTCCGCAGGCGATGATGATCTGATCCGATTCCGCCAGCTGCCAGCACGCCCGCTGCGTGAGCGGCACGCCCGACGGCGTCGGTATCGCAAGCACGACGCGACCCGGGGCGACGACGTCGTCGATCGCCTTCCCCCACACGTCCGGCTTCATCACCATTCCGGCGCCGCCGCCAAAGGGAGCGTCGTCGACTGTGCGGTGGACGTCGGTGGTCCAGGCACGCAGGTCGTGACTGTCCACGTCGATGATGCCTCGCTCGCGGGCCTTGCCAACGAGCGACAGATCGAGGACGGAGAAGAACTCGGGAAACACGGAGATGATGTCGAAACGCATGTTAGTGCCCCTCTGTTTCCTCGGAGATGACGAGCTCATCGGGCGAGAAGAGCCCGGCGGGCGCGTCGATGACGACGCAGTGATCCTCGAGGTCGACCTCGGTGACGATCTCCTTGACGAAGGGCACACGGGTGAGGATGCCGTCCGGCTCGCGCACCACCAGGAGGTCCTGGGCGGGCATCGGCTCGAGGCCGACAACCACTCCCAGCTCATAGCCTTCCGGATCGAGCGCCTCCAGACCCTCAAGTTCGTGCGGGAACCAGGCATCCTCCTCGGCCTCGTCCTCGTCAGATTCGATGACCAGTTTCACCCCGCGCAGGGATTCGGCGCCCGTCCGATCTGAGTACTCGGCGAAGCGCACGTACTGTGCGCCCTTGTACTCGCGCCGGGAGGCGATGGTCACCGGCCCCATGTCCGCAGGGTCGGTCTCCAGTGCCGCCCCCACGGCCAAGCGCCGCTCCGGATCGTCCGTCCGCACGTCGAGCTTGACCTCGCCCTTGAGCCCGTGGGCCGCGCCCACGATCGCCACCGTCAGCTGCATGCCTACCCCTTCTCGTCTCTTGTGTTCTCTATCGTGCCCCTATAGCAAAGGACCCGCCAAGCCTGGCGGGTCCCTCACGGAAGCGATTACAGATCGGTTTCGATCACGTCAACGCGGACCGGGCCCTCCGTGGCGAGTGCACCGATCACGGAGCGCAACGCCTTGGCCGTGCGGCCGTTGCGGCCGATCACGCGCCCGAGGTCCTCAGGATTGACCCGAACCTCAAGGAGTTCACCGCGGCGAGTATTGCGCGAGGTGACCTCCACGTCATCCGGGTTGTCCACGATTCCGCGAACGAGGTGTTCCAAGGCGTCAGCAAGCATTACGCTTCCTCAGCCTCTGCCGGAGCCTCGTCGGTTTCAGCCTCGGCCTCGGCCTTGGCGGCCGCCTCGGCCTCCTCACGAGCCTTCGCCTTGTCGGCACGACGCTTCTCAGCCTCAGCCTGGACGGCCTTGGTGGCCTCTTCGCGCTGTGCGGCGATGTCCACGGCCTCGGCCGTCTTGAGGGTGGAGCCACCCTCAAGGCCCTTGGCCGCCTGCCAATCGCCCGTGATCTTCAGCTGCGCGAGCACCGGCTCGGAGGGCTGGGCGCCGACCGAGATCCAGTAACGAGCACGCTCCGAGTTGATGTCGATCACCGACGGCTCGGTGTTCGGGTTGTAGTAACCGATCTCCTCGATGACGCGCCCGTCGCGCTTCTTGCGAGAATCGACGACGACGACGCGGTAGTGGGCCTCGCGAATCTTGCCCATACGCTTCAAACGAATCTTGACTGCCACTTAGCGGTCACTCCTAGTTCATGTTTGGTGGGCGCCAACCGGAAACGTGGGAAATCATGCGTCTGGTCTTTGCCCGGACTGAGACATCACCACGGTGAGAGGGACCTGGCGATGCCTGAGTACAACGAACCATAATGCCAGATTTCGCGCCGTTTTGGCACTCCCAGCGCGGCATCTGCGCGGTGGTGGTGGTCACGTGTCTGGATTTCACGACTCCTAAACCGGCCATTTCATTATAGCGAAGTGTGCCTAAAGTCCCTGACCTGTTAGTTTCCATCGGCTCCGGCTCGGGTGACAATAGAAACATGACCCAAGATACTCGGCCACGGCAAAACCTCGCCCCCTACGCATGGCTCTCGATCGGCGTCGCCGTCGCGACGATTGCCCTCAAGGCGGGTGCCTACCTCGCCACCGGCTCTGTTTCGCTCCTGTCCGATGCGATGGAATCGGTGGTCAATCTCGTGGCCGCGATCATCGCGCTTATCTCACTCACGCTGGCCGCCAAGCCCGCCAGCTCGCGCTACACCTTCGGACGCTCAAAGGCCGAGTACTTCTCCGCGGCAGTCGAGGGCGCCATGATCTTCGGCGCCGCCGCCCTCATCATCTTCGCCGCGATCACCCGTCTAGCCCACCCCAAGCCGGTGGAGAGTCTCGGGATCGGCCTAGCCATCTCCACCCTTGCCGCCCTCATCAACGGCGCCACAGGCGCCTATCTCATCCGTGTGGGCCGCAGGAAGTGCTCGATCACGCTCGAGGCCGACGGGCGCCACCTGCTCACCGACCTGATCACCTCCGTCGGCGTCGTCGCTGGCCTGATCCTGGTCATGGTGACGGGCTGGGACATCCTCGACCCGCTGATCGCCATCGCGGTGGCCATCAACATCATCTGGACCGGCCTCGCGCTCCTGCGCACCTCACTCGCCGGCCTCATGGACGTCACCCTTCCCGACGCCGAGAACGCCGCCATCGTCGAGATCCTGCACAGCTACTCGGAGCCCGGCTCGATCAGCTTCCACGGCCTGCAGACCCGCCAGGCCGGCCGCGAGCGCTTCATCAACGTCGACCTCCAGGTTCCCGGAGGATGGACGGTCAAGGAGGGACACGACCTCGCCACGCAGGTCGAGCGCTCAATCCAGGCGCGCCTAGACAACACCGACATTGTCATCCACGTCGAGCCGATCGAGGACGAGGCCTCCTACGAGGACATTCCCGAAGGCTTCATTCCGCTCGGCGACGAGGACTGGTTCTAGGCCGCCACGTCCCGGGTCGCCCCGACGGGCGACCCGAGGCCGACTAGACCACCCGCACACCCGAGGCGAAGACGGCCACCGGCTCACGCAGGGTCTCGATGTTGTCTTCCGGGTCTTCCCGATAGACGACGAGGTCGGCAGGCTCGCCCTGCGCCCACACGTCAAAACCGATGCTGGCCCGCCCGTCGTAGGTGGCGGCGGCCATGACGAGGTCGGCCGGCATGCCGTCGTCGACGGCGTCGATCAGCTCATCAACCAAGTTGACCTCGGCGACGTTCTCGGCGGTGTCCGATCCCATGAGGACGTGCGTGCCCGTCTCGACCATGAGGGCCAGGTGCTCCCGACGCCGCGCATCCATCCCCATCATCCGCTTCACGTAGGCGGGGAACCTCGCACCCTTGGCCACGAATTCGGGGAAGCGCCTAATCTGGTGGACCGTCGGGGTGACGAAGATGCCTCGCGCGGCAGCCTCAAGCAGGTGGTCACGGGTCATGCCGGTCCCGTGCTCGATCCCATCCACGCCGGCCTCCAGCAGGTCATCGACGGTCTCGGTGGCGAAGGTGTGGACGGTGACCTTGCCCCCGGCGTCGTGGACGGCGGCGACTGCGTCGATAAGCGCAGCCCGCGGCCACAGCGGCGTGGTGTCCCCAACCTCGCGGTCGATCCAGTCGCCCACGATCTTGATCCAGCCGTCCCCGCGCCGGAGCTGACGCAGCGCCTCGCCGGGGAGGTCGGCCGGCTCGACGTCGACGGCGAGGTAGCGCTCGTAACGTTTGAAGCGTGCGATGTGCTGGCCGGAATGCATGACGCGGGCGAGCCCCGGCTCCCAGGCGACCTTCGGGTCGTGCTGTCCCCCGGCATCGCGCACGGCGGTGATCCCGTGGCGGGCCAGAACTTCAAGACGGCGGCGCATCTCTGCCACCGGCAGCGGCTCGGGCGTTCGGCGCATGCCGGGGTGAGTATGAACGTCGAGGAGGCCGGGGTAGGCAAACCCGGCTATCTCCTCGTTCGGCACGCCCGGAGGCGGCGCCTCGAAGGTGAGGCGGCCGTCCACGATCCAAGCCTGGCTCGCATCTGTCCCGCGCAAAGCTCCAGAAACACGAATGACCATCAATACCCCTTGCACATAGCTCTGGGCGCAGGCTCCTCGAGGACCTTCCCAGATAGACACCCGATAAGTATGGCAGACAAAGCGACAAAGAAGAGCCACGGCTCTGCCTGCGTCTTCAACCAGTACAACACCGGCGCTTCCTCAGCGACCGTCGCATAGCTCCATCCCACTGACGCAAAACTGTAGAACGCTGCCATCGCCACAGGCACGAAACGGCCCGTCAAAAAGATCCAGACGAATGCAAGCGTGCCCCACAGGAATGCGAGGAAAGCCGCCTGCGCAACTCCTAGCTCGATATAGGATACGAACCGGATCGCGATGACGAGGACCATGACCCGCGTCGGGCGGTAGCGCAACCTGGATATCAGCCACGATGTCAACAAGGCAAGGAAGACCTCCATCAGGCCATAACCGAGACCGATGCAGAGAGAGTCTCCTACGCTCAAGTTGACGACGTTAGCTTGGCCCCGCTTTAAGGCTGGCGGAATACCAAACCTGTAATGGTGGTGAAGCCCCAGTCCAAGCGCGAACGTCGCGACAAAAACGCTAAAACTGCCAATTCCCCAGGCGCAACGAGACACAAGCTTCTTCCATTTGGCTTCCGCGCAAGGGATGAGCTTCGGCGACATCGGGCTTTTGTCCCTCACGCCAGACCATCTCACGAGGACTATCGCCAACCCCACGAGGCCAAGGCTGACGACAAGCAACTCACCTGATTCAACCCACCAACTGACGATCCGATGAATCGGCGTATCTTCCCAGCCGGCCACGCCGGAAAAGACATTGGCGACGAAATGCGCGACCCACATCGGGAAAACGTTGCGATTCTTCATAAACCAGAGCGCGACAAATGTGCCCCACAGCGCAACTCGAAAGAATGCGTGTATCGGGCCATAGTAAAGGTGAATTGACCAGCGAAATAGTAGCGAGATAATAAGCGCGCTCTTCCATGAAAAGCGAGCACTTCTTGCCACGGTCATTACTAAAGCAACAAGAACGAGTTCTTCGTTGGCTCCATCTATACCGCTTAGCAGTTTTGCTGCCCAGAAAGACTCTCGAGGGCCCCAACTGGCAAACTCAGAAAAACCTGATACGTAACTATCAAGATCGTTTACCTCGATCCTGTCAGCTTCCTGATATAGAACAACCGAGGACATGCGCATGAGAAGCAATTGGGCAGTTGCTCCTACGAAAAACATCATGGTGCCTTGCGAAAGACCACGACGTAAGCTCTGCTCGCTCGTCGATCCCACGTCAGGCAAAACCGAAGCCTTCATATGGGACAGCCAAAGCAATACCACCACCGTGTACAGCAGATTTGCCGGTAAGGCGTATGCACCTTCGCTCGGCAGGAAAGAGACAATCCAGCCTAGGAGGTGTCCTTGATGAGGGAGGAAAACCTTAACAAAGTGAACAATTCCGAACGACAGGTACGGCCACATGAGGACAAGAGAAAAGAAGTACCGCAAGTACCTCGTCTTTTCGTCCCCACGTCGCATCATGACACCGGATTATAACCTCAATCACGTGTTACGGGCGGCGCAACTGTCTCTGTGTGCAGGCTCCGCTTTCCAGCTCCCATGCACACAGACGCGCCGATACGTCACTCGAGGCTGCGGGCCTGTCAAGGGCGCACACGGCCGGTAGTCGCCAAGACTACTTCAAGAACCTTGCCAACTCGTCCATGTCAACCTCGGGCTTGGCCTTCGGGCCGCCGAAGGCGCTACCCTTCTTCGCCTCGGCCTCGCGCTGAGCGGCAAGTTCCTGCTGGCGGCGCTTGGCCGGGTTACCCGAGCGGCCCTTCTTCGACCCCGATGTCTTGCGCTTCTTCTTGTTTTGCCGTTTCGTATAGCCCCCGCCCATGCCCGGCATGTTCGGCATGCCCGGCACGGACGGCATCCCTCCGCGGGACATGCTGGTCATCACCTTCTTCGCCTGCTCGAAGCGGTCCACAAGCTGATTGACCTCGGTGACGGTGGTGCCCGAACCATTGGCGATGCGAAGGCGACGCGAACCGTTGAGGATGCGGGTGTCGGCTCGTTCGGCCGGCGTCATCGACTTCACGATTGCCTCCTGGCGATCGATCTCTCGTTCGTCGAAGTCCTCCAGCGCCTGACGGTACTGCCCCATGCCGGGCAGCATCCCCATGAGCTTCTTCATCGAACCCATCTTGCGCAACTGGTTCAGCTGCTCAAGGAAGTCATCGAGGGTGAAGTCCCCGCCCACCATCTTCGACGCCAGGTCCTCTGCCTGCTGCTCGCTCCACGTGCGCTCGGCCTGCTCGATGAGAGTGAGCAGGTCGCCCATGTCGAGGATGCGGGAGGCCATTCGGTCGGGGTGGAAACGTTCGAATGCGTCCAGCTTCTCGCCCGTCGAGGCGAAGAGCACCGGCTGGCCGGTCACCCCGCGCACCGACAGCGCAGCTCCACCGCGCGCATCGCCATCGAGCTTGGACAGCACGACGCCGGTAAAGCCCACCCCGTCGCGGAAGGCGAGGGATGTGTTGACGGCGTCCTGGCCAACCATCGCATCGAGGACGAACAGGATCTCGTCCGGGTTAACGGCGTCGCGGATGTCGCGGGCCTGAGCCATCATCTCTTCATCCACGCCGAGGCGGCCGGCCGTGTCGACCACGACCACGTCGAAGGTGTTGTCCTTGGCGTACCTGATCGAGCTGCGGGCCACCTCGACCGGATCGCCCACGCCATTGCCCGGCTCGGGCGCGAACACGTGGACGCCAGCCTGCTCGCCAACCACCTGAAGTTGCCCCACGGCGTTGGGGCGCTGAAGGTCGGAGGCGACGAGGAGCGGACGGTGACCGTTCTCCCGCAGCCACCGGCCAAGCTTGCCGGCCAGGGTGGTCTTGCCCGCGCCCTGGAGGCCGGCGAGCATGATGACCGTGGGCGGCTTGGCGGCCCAATTCAGCTCGCGCGTCTGGCCGCCGAGCACCTCGACAAGCTCGTCGTTGACGATCTTGACCACCTGCTGGGCGGGGTTGAGCGCCTGGCTCGCCACCGCTCCGACCGCCTTCTCACGGACCGCGGCAGTGAACTGCCGCACGACGGGCAGGGCCACGTCCGCATCCAGCAGCGCGCGGCGAATGTCTCCGATAACCGCCTCGACGTCCTTCTCCGACAGGCGCCCTGCCTTGCGCAGGTTGCGAAGCGAACCGGTGATCCGATCAGAAAGCGAATTAAACATGTAGACCTCAGTGGACGTAGTGGGACAAGCGAAAGTCTACCCCAAGCACGCCACCAGCCAGGTGGCGCCTCGGGGTAGGTGGTCAGGACAGCAGGGAGTCGACGAAGTCTTCCGGGTTGAAAGGCGCCAGGTCGTCGGCGCCCTCCCCCAAGCCGACGAACTTCACCGGCACGCCTAGCTCGCGCTGGACCGAGACGACGATCCCGCCCTTGGCCGTGCCGTCAAGCTTGGTCAGCACGATACCGGTGATGCCCGCGACCTCAGCGAACACCTTCGCCTGAGTCATGCCGTTCTGGCCGGTCGTCGCGTCCAGCACGAGGAGCACTTCACGCAGCGGCGCGCCCTTCTCCATGACGCGCCGGATCTTGCCCAACTCGTCCATGAGACCCGCTTTGTTCTGGAGGCGGCCAGCTGTATCGACGATGACGACGTCGACCCCCGACTCGCGCCCAACCTTGACCGCCTCGAATGCCACCGACGCCGGGTCGGCGCCCTCGCGGTCAGAGCGCACGACGTCGACCCCCACGCGCTCGCCCCACGTGGTGAGCTGATCGGCGGCCGCCGCACGGAACGTGTCCGCAGCACCAAGCACCACGGTCTTGCCGTCGGCCACCAGGAGGCGGGCGAGCTTGCCAGTCGTCGTCGTCTTGCCCGTGCCGTTGACCCCGACCATGAGCACGGAAGCCGGGTGGCGTTCGTCGTCGGCGACGACGGGCTCCAGGTTGAGGGAGCGGTCCATGTCCGGGCCGACGAGCGGCAGGAGTTGCTCGCGCAGGATGGCGCGCACCTCCTCGACGTCGGTGGTGCCGCGGACCTTAGTCTGCACGCGCAGGGTGTCCATGAGTTCGGTGGTGGCATCCAGGCCGAGGTCTGCAAGGAGGAGCGTGTCCTCGAGCTCCTCCCAATCCGCCTCGGACAGGTCGGAGCGGGAAAGGATCGAGAGCAGGGCGCGGCCGAGCGCGCCCGACGTCGCCAGGCGTCCGCGCAGGCGCTCCATGCGCGAGCCCACCGACTCCGGCACCTCGACCTCGGCTGCCGGAGGGGTCGATTCGGCCGGGGACGGTTCGGCACTGGCCTTGGCCGACTCCGCGTCGACGACGCCGGACTCGGGCTTTGCTTCCGGCTCAGCGCCGGCGCCATCGGGCGCCGCGGGGCTTCTCTGCTCCTCGAGCTCGGGTCGCTCCTGCCAGGGCAGCTCCTTCGACGAGGACCTACGCTGGCGCACGATAAGCGCGCTCGCCAGTCCCAGGATGGCGAAAATGCCAACGACAAGAATGATGATCTGTTGAATATCCACGCCTCTAGTGTCGCGTAATCTGGCAAGTTTTCAAAGAATGACCGAAAAGGCTGTTGAACACAGCGAGGTGGCAACGACCCGTTGCCACCTCGCCATGACGCCACAAAGAGCGGTTTTACCTACGCCTCCTTGACCTCGTTGTCAGCCCAAGGGTTGAGGGTAGTTCCGCGAAGGACGATCTCTCGGTGTGCCACCAGCGGAAGGTCCTTCTTGTCGATGACCGTCCACCACGGATCCCACGCAAGTCCCGTTCCCTCGCCCGCGATGATCCGGATGTTGCGCGCGTTGGCCGGAAGCTGGATCGTTTCACGGAATCCACGCGTGCGACCCACCCAGTTGCCGGACCACTTCTTCGGAGTCAGCTTCTCCACGCCGTTCTCGTCGAAGCTCACCTCGTCCCAGGAGAGGTCGAACTTGGCGACGTAGCCACCCTCGTGGCGAAGGGTGACCTCGCCGGAGGTGTGGGTGGTCGCCGTCGTTTCAATGTAGTCCCCGCTCGAGCGGACGGCCGCCTGCTGGTTGTCCTTGAGGAAGTTGACCACGTAAGAGATGGGGACAGCCGGGACCTTCGTCGAGAAGGTGCTCTCCTCCTTGATGATCCGCTTGAGATCATCGATCTTGCCGGTAAGGACCTCCACGCCCTTGGTCGCGCTACCACCCACGACGTAGACGGTTGCCCGGGTGCTGTTGAGGATGTTCGCGTACTTCGTCTCCACGTCGGTCTTCACGTCCCCGAAGCTGGCCTTGAAGACGCCGCTGAAGGCCGCCTTGACGTCAGTGGACTTCGACGTCGTCTCGAGCTTGACGAAGATCTGGCGGCCGTAGTTGACCGAGGAGATGTAGCCGAGCGGGTTCTTCTCATTCACGCCGCGCTCGCGCAGCTCATCGGCGGTCACCGACGGGCCAAAGACGCTGTGCGGATTGGTCGGAGTATCGGCGCTGACCGTGTAGTAGATCTGCTTGAAGGAGGCGATGGCCACCTGGGACTCGTTCTTGTTGATCGCGTCGAAGTTAACGTTGAGCTTGTTTGAAACCTTCTCGAAGCCCAGGCCGAACTTCGCCTCGAGCTGCTGGGCCGAGGTGACCATCGACTCGTCGTAGGACATTTTCGCGGCGTGCGCCGGGTACTTCTCGTTGCGATCGATCCAGCCATCGAGGAGGTTATTGATTCCCGCGCTCACGGTGCTCTTCGTCGGCTTATCGATGGTCGTGTGGTTGCTCCCCTTGGTCAGGCCGGGCAGATCCACACTGATCGTCTGCGGGGCTCGATCCACGCCGAAGGGCACCGGGCTCCCCTTGGACAGATTCTGGTTGGCGAGGACCAGCGCTCCCGGATACACGTTGGCGTTGTTTGCCTCAAAAGCGGAGATGTCCGCCTGGAGGTTATTGAAACTCTTCTTCTCGTGCTTGTAAACGGTGTACGTACCGTCCTTCAGCTCGTCCCGGGTGACGGGCACGTTTTCGATGGCCTCACCCTTGACAGCCAAGACCCCGACGGGATCATAGGTAAGGCCGCGAAGGAAACGATCAACTCCCACACCGTTGGAGGATTGATCGGCCGTCGCCTTCTCGCTCACGGAGACCTCCGGCGCCGCGTCCGGCGGGAGTGTGGCCGCGAAGGATGCCGTTGGAAGCATGGAGGCAAAAACGATCGTCGTGACTGCAGATGCAGCTATGACCTTACGCATGGTTCCCTTCTTTCTTCATTGAAGTTAAACACCACGTGTACTGTGGATGGTTGTCATTATGCACCCGAAAAAACCTGCCGTTTCGAACATTGCAACGCTCTGTCCAGCAGAAATAGCGACATCTGAATTTTTCACTGACACGAAAAATAACGGTTGCTAAGATAGCGACGCCGCCCCGACCCGAGCCCTACCAGGGAAAATCTGCGCACTGATAGCGGCTTCTTTTCGCCCGCCGGAAAAACGTGGCCACAGCACGCATATTTTTTACATTCACCATAGGCGTAACCTTTGCCAAACATGACCGTTGGCGCAGGTCAGCTAACGAAAAGGTAATGAAAAGGTGCCGCATCGCTGCGGCACCTTTTCTCGTTGCTCTCCCGGCGGACTTACACGCGAGAGAACCTACGCGCTAGACGGGTCGAGCCATGAGGTCGATCGCTGCGCCGGCGAAAATCCGCACCCCGGCAGGCAGCACCTTCTCCTGCACGCAGAACTTACGGTTATGCGCACCCGCCGGGGATGCGGTAAGCATACGGATGAAGGTCGCCTTTCCTCCGTTGCGCTGGACCCTGTCCATCATGAAGGCATAGTCCTCCGAACCGGATGCCATCATCCAGTTCGGCTCGCGCGCCACCAGGCCCAGGTCCGCGGCGACGGCGTCGATCCGCTCCATGAGCTCGCGGTCCGAGTCGAGCGAGATCGACTCCCCCATCCGCACGATTTCATACTCGAGGTCATACATGTCGGCCGCGGCCTTGATAACCGTGCGGGCGCGCCGCTCCATGTACTCGTTAATCTGCGTCGTTTCCCCGCGCACCTCGATCTCCAGGTGCGCCTTATCGGCGATGATGTTGCGCCCGCCGTCGACGATCACCTTGCCGACGTTGACGCGGCTCGGCCCGTGGGAGTGGCGCGAGATCGCGTAGAGGTTAAGGATCGCCGTCGCCACGGCCGGCACCACGTTGCGCCCCTCCTCCGGCGCCCCGGAGGCGTGGGCAGAGCGGCCGAAGAAGTTCACATCCATCTTCGTCGTCGCGAGCGCGCCGCCGGAGCCGGAGCACAGATCGCCGTCCTGGGACTTCTCATCCACATGTTGGGCGAGCATGATGTCGACGTCGTCGAGATGGCCCTTGGCCACGATCGACTTCGCCCCACGCACACCCTCCTCCGCGGGTTGGAAGATGATCTTGAGCGTGCCCGACCATGCGTCCTTCATGCTTGCGAGCAGCTTGGCGGTGCCAAGCCCGATGGTGATATGGGCGTCGTGACCGCAGGCGTGCATCGTCCCCTCGTGAACCGAGCGGAAGCCGCGCGCGACCGGCTCGAAATCGGGGTCGTCCGCCTCGTGGATGGGCAGGGCGTCGATGTCGAAGCGCATGCCGACGGTGGGCCCTTCCCCGTTCCTCATGATGGCCACGGCACCCGTGAACTGGCCCTTAATCTTCTCCAGCCACTGCGGATCCGCCCCTTCGTCACGCGCGCGTTGGAAGGCGGCGGCGTCCTCCTCCGGGCCGGGAAGGCCCATGCGCTCATCGGCCTGACACACGTCAGGGCCGTAGAGCACCTCGTAGCCCCAGTCGGTCAGCGCTTGCAGGATGATCGCGGTGGTGCGGTACTCCTGGAATCCCAGCTCAGGGTGGCGGTGGAAGTCGCGGCGCCAAGCCACGAGTTCGTCGGTCATGTCGGCGGCGGCGTCGTTGATGCGACTGGCAATATCGGCGGTGATAGCGGTCATGATGTCCTTTCTTTAGAAGAAGATCGAGGAGGCGATGTAGTCCCACGCCATCGAGGCAGTAATCATCGTGATGTAGGCGGCGACCATGACGGGCGCCGTACGTTTGACGATGTCCATCGGGCTGACGCCCGCCAGGCCGGCCACGGCGATGACGACGCCGGCGACGGGCGACATCGAGCGCCCAATTCCCGAAGCCAGCTCCATCGGCTGCGCCATGAAGACCGGCGCGACGCCGACGGACGCCGCCACGTCGGGAGCCAGCGGCGAGAAGGCAAACCACGGGGCGTTGCCGGAACCCGTGACCACCGCCGAAAGCAGAATGATGAGGGTGAGCACAATGGTGACAGGAATCGCCCCGAAGTTCGCGCCTTGGGCGGCGTTGATGATGGTCTCGATGAATCCGAGCTGGGTCAGGCCGGCGGCGAACATCTGCGCGCAGACGATGAGGGTGACGATGTTGGTGAACTGGCGGCCCATCCCGTCGAAGAACACCCTAAACACGTCCCCCGCCTGGCGGAAGGAGCGGTACCGAACCATCTGCGCCACCACGCCCACCATGGCGGAGATCAGCATGGCGGTGGCCACCGGTAGCCGGATCGAGCTGATGACGAACGGGGAGAACACGATGAGGAGGACGAGCGGGGTGAACGGCAGGAGCGCGTACCATGCCGGCGTGTCCGTGGTCGCCGCCTTCGCTTCCGTCTCGGCCGGCGCCTTGCCGGCGGCGGGCTGGCCCGGCGTCGTGCCGTGGCGTTCAGCCTCAATGTCCGCCCAGTCGGCCTTGTCCGGCGTCGTGCCATCCTTGCGGTCGAAGTAGCGCTGGGTGAGGTAGTGGGAGACCATGACGACGGCCATCACCACGAGCGCCACCGGCGCCTGGTACTGGAGGAAGTACTCCTGGACGCTCATCCCGGAGACCTCGGCCGCAATGTTCGCGTTCGACGACGCCGGGCCGAGATCGAGGCACGAGCCCGTCGCGATCACCGCGGCGGCCGACAGGCGCGAAATCCCCATGCCTCGCAGGAGCGGGTAGACCGTGACCATGAGGAGCAAGGCCAGCCCGGCCGCCGAGGGGATGATGAGGCACAGGCACTGGGCGAGGATGTAGGTACACGCGAGCACCAGGTAGGGCTTGTTGATCTTCGACAGCGGCCTGGTGGTGAGCTGGACCAGTGCCTCCGACGCGCCGATGCGCTCCATCGTCAGGGAGAATCCGCCCACGGTCATAATGATCAGGCCGAGTTGGGCACCCGTGGTGGAAAACAGGTAGCGCACGTGGTCAAAGACATCCAGTAGCGCGTTGCCCGTGTTCGGCCAGTCCTCGGGCCGGGTCACGGCCGTGTCGGGGAGCACGATCGCGAGCCCCAGCATGATCAGGCCCGCAAAGAGGAGAACCGTTTGGGGGTTGTGGCGTTTGAAGATGAGGCAGGCCACCCCCGCGGTGACGAGGAGGGCGAACAAGAAACCTAGCATTGCTTTTCCTTTGAGCGGGGCCCTCAGGGGCCGTGGTCTGGGCGAGCCTGCTGAGCTGGGTAAACGCCGCCACAAACTCGACGTGTCAGTGTACGGGGGCCACTCACTGCACCAAGCGCGACTTAGGTCCTATTCCGCGCGGCCATGATCGGGGACATTCCGCGCATACGATACGTTATCGGCGCCACCCTGCTGGGGCTTCTGCGAGCGACCGCGACGCACGGCAGCCGGGATACGCCGCGCCGCCCCCGGGATGCGGCGCGCGCCGCGGTACAGGGCCTTGCTCAGCCGCACCGAGCCGCGAGCACCCTGCTTGGCCACCTGCGTCACGGTGCCCGCGCCCGCTAAGCACGCCGCCCACGCCTTCTGCGCGCGAGTGGAATGGGCCGGGGCCTTCTGCGAAGCGCGCTCCGAGTAGTCCTGCTTGACGTCCTCGGCCGCCTCCATGACCCGGATGACGGCGAGCTCCGTCGCATCGAGGGCCTTGCGCGGCGCAGCCGAGCCGATGGCGTGGGAGAACTTCTCCTCAATATCATCCGGGGAGTAGTAGGGGTCAGCATTGTCGTGGTCAAACGTGGTGAACACGTCCGCCAGGTGCGCGTCCTTGATGTGTACCTGGAACCTGTCGCCGTCCAGGTCCTTCGAACGCCACGCCTTGACCGATTCCTCCACCCATTCGCGCCCTTCGGCGGCTTTTCGCCCGCGCGCAAAGTAGTAGGCACCGCCGCCGACGGTTCCCACAACAGCTGCACTCACCAGGATGCTCATCACCCTTTATTTCTAGTTCAGCTCCGCCCAAATAGCACGCTTCAGCCCGGGCGTTTCCATCACATCTGGATAACGATCCGAGCCGCGAGCCGGCCCGATCCGGGTAAGTTGCTCGTCAGCTGCCCGCGAGGTCCTTCACCCGCTGGGAGATCACACTGGTGACGCCGTCCTCGCGCATGGCAACACCGTAGAGGACGTCAGCGATCTCCATCGTCCGCTTTTGGTGGGTGATGATGAGCAGCTGTGAATTGTCCTGCAGCTCCTCAAACAGCTCAAGAAGGCGGGAAAGGTTCGTGTCATCAAGTGCGGCCTCGACCTCGTCCATGACGTAAAACGGGGAGGGACGGGCTTTGAAGATCGCGATAAGGAACGCGACCGCCGTCAGCGAGCGCTCCCCTCCCGACAGGAGCGAGAGCCGCTTAACCCGCTTTCCCGGCGGGCGTGCCTCGATATCGACGCCGGTGGCGAGCACGTCGTCGGGATCGGTAAGCACGAGCTTGCCCTTGCCTCCGGGGAACAAGCTGGAAAACGTCGTGGCGAACTCGCGGGCAACGTCCGCGAGCGCGGCCGTCATCACCTCGTTGACGCGCTGGTCGATGTCGCGCACGATCCCCAGAAGGTCCGCACGCGACTGGCGCAGGTCCTCGAGTTGCTCGGTGAGGTAGCGTTGACGTTCCTCGAGGGCCGCGTGCTCCTCGAGGGCGAGCGGATTGATCTTGCCCAAGCGGGCGAGGTCACGCTCTGCCTTGGCCAGGCGCTTTTCCTGCTCCTCGCGCACGAAGGGCCGCTGCGGCTGTGGCTTCTCCCCCTCCGCGTGCGCCACGGTGATCATGAGGTGGGGGCCGAACTCGGCAACGAGCGTGTCGGCAGACATGCCCAGGTCGTCGATAGCCTTGGCCGCAAGTTGCTCGTACTTAAGGCGCTGCTCGGCGAGTGCGAGCTCGTGACGGTGGCCAAGGTCGTCGAGGTCTCGCTGTTCCTGGCGGAGCCGCTCGAGGGCGGTGCGGGAGGCGGAGAGCTCGCTCTCACGCGTGGAGCGGCTTGCCTCGGCCTCCTCGCGCTCGGCGCTGACCGCCGCAAGGTACTCTTGGGCGAGGACGAGCGCTTTCGTTGCATCCTGAGCCACCTGCTCGGCCACCGCGGCAGCCTCAAGACGCCGGGCCGCCGCGCGCTCCTCCTGGGCGATGCGCGCCTCGACCGAACGGGCCTGCGCCTCGAGCGCCTCGGACCTGCCGGCGATCGCGCGCAGGCGCTCCTCGCGGGTGCGCAGCTTGAGCCTGGCCTCGGTTTCCTCCGAGCGCGCCGCCACGGTGAGCTTATGTGCCGCGTCGCGTTCGGTCGCCAGCTCGGCCGCGCGCGTGGCCAGATCCTCGGGGGCGTCCTCGAGCTGGTTCTGCTGCTCGCGCAGGACGGCAAGCTCGTCGGCATGCCGATCAAGGTCAACTTCGATGCGGCGCAGCCGCTCCTCGTTGCGCTCGATCTCCTGCTGGGCGGCGGACAGCGACTGGCGAAGTACGCCGAGCTGGGCGGTCACTGCCGCCAGATGGGAATCGCGGGCGCCAAGTTGGGCGGCAATCTGCTCGAAGTCTTCGTCGGCGGCTGCGGCCGCCGTCCGCGCCCGGGCAAGTCCATCCTCGGCCTGCGCCAGGCGTTCGATCGCATCGGCCGTCTGAGCCCGCGCGTCATCGTAGGCTGCTTGGCGGGCGAGGATCGCCGCCACCTGCACCTGGCCACCCCAGGCGTGGGTGCCGGACAGGACGTCGCCAGCCATCGTCGCGACCGCGGGGGCGCCTGCCTCGATGAGCTGTTTTGCTGCGGCGAGGTCGACGGCGAGGACGGTCCCGGTCACGAGCGCGCGAAGGGCGCCGGCGGAGGCGCTATCCCCCTCCACGACGTCGGTGGCTAGCCGCGCCTGGTCGCCAGGAAGCGCGGCCTGTGCGAGCGCCTCGCGAGCGGCCTCGTCCCGGTCGGCTCGGGCCCCCGACTCGATCAGCAGCTCGAGGTGGCCGGCGTCGGCTTCGCGGGCGGCGCGCAGGGCGTCAACGGCGGCGTCGACGTCGCGCACGATCACGCCGGTCGCTACGCCGGAGAGCGCGGCCTCAGCGGCGGCCTCCCAGCCGGCAGAAATCCTGACCGCGTCGCGGACGAGCCCAACCACGCCCGCGCGGTACTCCTCCACAAGCCATGCAGTGGCGTCCTCGGGTGCGAGGGAAAGCTCCAGGGTATCGGCCTTGGTCCGCCACTCAACCACCGCGGACTGCGCACTGGCCACCGCCTTGCGGGCCTCCTCGACCTCGTCGCGAGCGCCCTGACGCACGCGGGCCGCCTCCTCGTGGGCAATGGAAAGCGTGTCGTCGCCGTCGGTGTGGGCAACCGCCTGCTCCTCAAGCTCAATGACCTGCCGTTCGGAGGTGTCCGCCCGCTTTTCGGCCTCGTCCTTTGCCGTGAGCACGCGTTGCTTCTCGGAGCTCAGCGACTCAATGCGCGAGGCAGCGGTGGAGATCTTGCCGGTGAGCCGCGCTGCTAGCTCGCGGCGGTCGGCTACCGAGCGATTGATGGTGGCGAGCTCCTGGTCGAGCTCGCGCTCGCGCGCCTCGGCGCCCTCGCGCCGGGAGATCACCTCGCGTAGTGCGTCCTCTGCCGCGCGCACCTCCTTGCCCAGGCCCTCCTCCTCGGCGCGGGCCTGCCCCGCCCGCTCTCGGATGCGCTCCGGTGACTCCCCACGGTGGGCAGACGGGCCTGCCTGGAGCAGGGAGCGCTGGCGCTCGGTAGCCAAGTTGGCCAGCCCCCGAAAACGCTCCACCAGCGATCCAAGGCGCTGCCAGTTCTCCGTCAGCGCAGCGATCTGGGGGCTGGCGGCGTCGGCGGCCGCCTGCAGCGCGGCGACCTCGTCCGCGGCCGCCCTCACACGCGTGACCAGCTCGGCGGCGGATTGCTGAAGCCTCTTCTCGTCGACCGACTGCGCCTGCAGACGCGCCTGAGCCTGGGCGACGTCGTCGGCGAGGATGCGTGCCCGCGCGTCGAACACCTCGGCTTGGATCACCTGGGCGCGCCTCGCCGTCGCCGCCTGACGGGCGAGCGGACCGAGCTGGCGGCGCAACTCCCCGGCCAGGTCCTCGATGCGCGTGAGGTTGGCCTGCATCGACTCCAGCTTGCGCAACGCCTTCTCCTTGCGGCGCCGATGCTTGAGCACCCCCGCGGCCTCCTCGATGAAGCCTCGGCGGTCCTCGGGCGTGGCCGTCAGCACCTCATCGAGCTTGCCCTGGCCGATGATGACGTGCATCTCCTTACCCATGCCGGTATCCGACAGCAGCTCCTGGATATCGAGCAGGCGACACGCCGTGCCGTTGATCGCGTATTCCGAGCCACCCGTACGGAACAGCGTGCGCGAGATCGTGACCTCGGAGAACTCGATGGGCAGCGCGCCGTCGGTGTTGTCGATCGTGAGGGTGACCTCGGCGCGGCCGAGCGCCGGGCGCTTGGCTGTTCCGGCGAAAATAACGTCGGCCATGTTCCCGCCGCGCAGGTTCTTCGCCCCCTGCTCACCCATCACCCACGCCAGCGCGTCCACGACGTTCGACTTGCCCGACCCGTTCGGACCCACCACGCAGTTGATACCCGGCTCGAAGCTGAGGGTAGTGGTCGTGGCAAAAGACTTAAAGCCACGCAAGGTCAGGGTTTTCAAGTGCACGCGCCCAGTTTAGCGTGGACGGGCGGATTTTCAGCTATCGGCGGCCCACGTCATGCCGCCGTCGGTGGACACGGCGTGCTCACGGCTCCCGTCGACGCGTACGAACGTCACCTCAATCCGGCCACCGTCGACATCGACGGCCTCCACCGCCCCCGTCGAGGGCAGATTGCTGACGTACACCCACTCCTCCCCCAGCCTCTCGGCGAAGACGTTGCGGTTGGCGGGGCCAGCCTTATCCACGACGACGACCGCATGGTCGGCGTCGACGGCGAAGGCCTCCACCTCGCCCACCTCCCATCTACCCGCCCAGGTTAGCAGGGAGGGCGTGGGCTCCGGCGACGCGGACGTAGGCCCCGGCGGCATTGGGGACCGCGGGCTATCTGGCAAGGTGACGACGTGCTCGCCAACCGGCTTGCGGCGCATGGTGAAGGGCGACAACGACTCATACTCGCCCACGTCACTCTGCCAGCCATCCCGGCAATCCGCTGGATCGAAACACCAGTTGTCGAGGTAGGCCACGGTGAGCATCGCGGGGGCGATGCCTAACCACGTGAGACCCGCCAGGGGAAAAACGAGCAACCAGGCTAGGAGTGCCACCCCGATCCCCCACGTCTTCCACCACCACGCGGCAAGCCCACCCAGGCAGGCGAGCAACGGTGCGGCGCCGATGACGACCACGATCTTCAGCGGGTCCGTGATCCACCAGCCCAGCAGGACGGCGTCCCGCTCGTCGCCCGGCACGGCGAAGGACAGCCACAGCGCCACAAAGCAGGCCACCCATATCGCTGCCGCGATGAGCGTGACCCGGGTAAACACGCGCCGCGCCGGCTGATCGGGTTCACCCTCAGCCGGGAGATGGTCAGCCATATCCGCCGTCAACGACCCTCCAGGGGCCGCCGTCATTACGCACAAGGATCTCCTTGTAATCCGTGTACGTGTGGTTGTCGTTCAGCCCCATCTCGGGAGCCTTGTCATTCGTGGTGAAGTTGACCGTGAGCACGATGGCCTCATCCCCGTCGTACTGGCTCGCCCAATAATCGGAGTCGAGCTCACCCGTGTACGTCACCGACTCGAAATCCTCCAGCGCCTCTGACACCGCCGCCCAGTGATCAACGACGGCGTCCGCCGCCTCGCGCACCTCGTCCTCCGAGTAGGTGGCCGAGGGCGCGAGGTTATACATGACCTCACTCATCGGGTCGCTGGAGCACCCGCTCAGGAGGGCGAGGCTGGCGACCAGCGCGAACGCGCTGCGTGACCTAATCGAACCAGACGGAGATCTCATGAGCGGCCGACTCCGCGCCGTCAGAGGAATGGATGAGGTTGCGGATCTCGCCGTCGCCCCAATCCCTCCCAAGGTCGCCACGGATCGTGCCGGGCGCGGCCGCTGTCGGCTCGGTGGCACCGGACAGGGAGCGGACGCCCTCGATCACACGATCACCCTCGATGACGGCCGCAACGATGGGGCCGGACTTCATGTAGGCGGTCATGCCCGCGTAGAAGGGCTTTTCCGTGTGCTCGTGGTAGTGACGGGCCAGCAGATCGTCAGTGGCGGTGAGCATGCGCATCCGCACGATGCGGTAGCCCTTCGCTTCGATGCGGCGCAGGATCTCGCCAGTGAGACCACGCTCCACGCCGTCAGGCTTGACAAGAATTAGTGTCTGTTCAGTCATGTTCCTATGATAGTCGCGCCCTCGCCATCGCGTGAGAAAAACTGGGCTACGACAGAAAAAGTGCGCGGCGCAGGGCGTCGTGCGCCCGGCGTAAGCTCTCGGAATTCTTCATCGCATTGTCGATGTCCCACACCTGAGAGAACTCACCGTAAACCGACTGGAATTCTGGGCCAGGCCGATCGCCGTCTCTCACCAGGCGCTGTTTCATCGTCTTCGTTCCGAAATGAGCGACGGCCCGTAAGAGCTCCTTCTTGGGGTGCACACTTTGCTGTGCATTGTGCAACACATTAAGCGGCAATCTGAAGAAAGAAGCGGCGCCCTCGACGTCGGCGAGCATCCACTCCTCCATCATGGGCACGGCAATCCTCAGAAGAAAGTTCGGCGGGCAGGGGCCGCCGAGCAAACGATCACGGATCTCGACGGCGCAGTCGCCGTCTGAGTCGCGCACGATGAGCCACAAATCCGCGTTTTGCCACGAAGCCGCGCGCCGGTATCCGTCGATTTTCCTATCTAGGTTCGACGCCCCTCCCTGCCTATAGTGACCACCGACGTGAGCGCCTACATGCTCCACGAGGCGCATGAGGAAGGGCAGGTCGCTCGCTCCCTCGTAGACCAGGTGCACCTGAACGGTCATTGCCGCATCGCTTTGACGAGACCCGCGCCGATTGTCGGGTTGATGAGATTCGAGATCACTTCCGACTTTAGGATCCCGCTGCAGACGAAGCCAGATTCCTTTGGAAACTCTGAAAGCAAACGCGCCTGCGTGTTTTCGTCCCCGCGCGTCAGTACCAGAACCTCCTCGTTGGCAACGCCCTCATCGTCGAGCAGGTCGGGCGAGTGCGTGGTCATGATCACCTGCATATCCTTGCCGCGCTGGACGGACGCGATCGTCGACGGGAGCTGCTGAATGATCTCGCGGTTGAGCGAGATCTCGGGCTCCTCGAGCAACAAGATCCCCTCCGAGCGCGGTTGAGACAGCACTGCCCAGAGAAGCGCGATGAGTCGTAGCGTCCCGTCAGAGAACTCCGTTTCCAGTTGGTTGGCCGGATTCTTTCGCCAATTCTTGAAAGCCGCAACCAGATGCGGCTGTCCTGCATTGTCAATTTCCAACCTCAGTGATTCAAAATTGGGCACCGCCGTCTGGAGTGCCGCCTGGATCTTTCGCAGGCGCGACTTGCGGGTTCGCTCCGTCGTCGCGTTGATCTCGGCGATCAGTCCGTTTCCCACAGCGTCACTCGACGTCCTGGTGGGACTTGAATGACGAATGCTTTGCGGAGAGGGGTGAGAGTAGCGAATCCCTTCAAAGAACGTCGCCACAGCACGGAAGCTCGTGTTGCTTGCGATCTGTTCGAGGTGCGTCTGCGTGAGTAGGTCCGGATCGGCGTCGTCGGCCTTATTAGGACGCTCAAGGATCGTCTCTCCCCCTCGTTTGACCACTTCCTTCGCGACAACCGGCCGACGACGCCCAGCGGACTCCTGACGGATTGCAAGGTTGTATTCCCACTCCTCACCACGATCCTCCATCGTCACGAGGATCTCCACGTGCCCGTTGTTAAAGTTACGCGCGTTCAGGTTGCGTATTGTGCTCAAGCCGCCGCGATTGTCGATTGCCGAGCTCAAACCTCCCTGGGGGCTGGCAATGTCACGCAGGAACCGGAAAACATCCAAGAGATTTGACTTGCCCGTAGCATTCGCACCGACAATGATCAGCCGCTGACCTAGGCGGAAGTCAATCTCGTGAAAATTCCTCCAGTTCTTGACCTGCAGTTGAGTAAGGCGCATCTTCCCTCCTCGGGACGTCCGTGTGCTCCCATCGTATACGAGGGGTCAGCGAAGTCCTAGGAGCCATCCACCTTCGGCCGGCCCATGACCGCGCGGGCGTTGGCAGCCAACACAATCGACCCCATCACCACCACGTGCGGGGTGGTCAGCTCCTCAGAATCGGCGCTCTCGGCCACATCAGCCGCATACACGATCGCGGCGTCCAGATGAGGTTCCACGGCGACACGGTCCTCGCCGAAGACCTCGCGGGCGAGCTCCGCGGTCTCGTCAATCGCCATGGCACGCTCCGAATCTAGGGAGGTGACGACCACCGAGTGGAAGTGCGGCTCAGCCACCGACAGGATGCCCTCCACGTCCTTGTCCGCCATCGCGGCGAAGACGAGAACGCGAGTTCCAGGGAAGTTCTCCTCGAGCGCCCCGACCGTCGCCTCGGCACCGGCAGGATTGTGTGCGGCGTCGACGAGCACGAGCGGTGACTTGCGCACCACCTCCATCCGGCCCGGAGAGTTCGTGGCCATCAGCGCGTGCTCGACCACGTCCCCGCTCCAGGCCCCGCCACCAAACAGGGCCTCCGCGGCCGCAAGCGCCACGGCCGCGTTGGTGGCCTGGTAATCGCCGTACATCGCCAGCGGAATATCCTCATAGACACCGGCCGGCGTGCGAACCGTGATGATCTGCCCACCCACCGCGTTCTCGCGGTGCAGAACCTGCAGGTTCTGGCCGTACTGGACATACTCGGCACGATTGGCGCGCACCGCCTCGTGAACCAGGTCGAGCACCTCCGGCTCCTGATAGGCGCTGATCAGGGTCGCGCCCGGCTTGAGGATGCCGAGCTTTTCCGTGGCGATGTCAGTCAGCTCGTATCCGAGCCACTTTTCGTGGTCGCGGGCCACAGTCATGAGCACGGCAACCTCCGCGTCAACGACGTTCGTGGCGTCCCATCTGCCGCCCATGCCCACCTCGACGACGGCGACGTCCACCGGCGCATCCGCGAAGGCGGCATAGGCCATGACAGTGAAGACCTCAAAGAAGGACATCCGCGGGCCGCCCTCGGCCTTCGACTTCTCGTCCACCCACGCCACGAAGGGAGCCACATCCTCCCACGCCTGGATGAAGGCAGCGGCAGAGATGGCCTGCCCGTCGATACTGATCCGCTCGCGCACCGAGTTCAGATGAGGAGAGGTGAAGCGACCGGTACGGAGCCCCCGCTCGCGCAGCAGAGCCTCGACCATGCGGGCCGTGGACGTCTTGCCGTTCGTGCCGGTGATGTGCACCGCACGGAAAGAACGCTGCGGGTTACCCATCATGTCCAGGCAGTCCGCGACGCGCTGGATGGAAGGCTGAACCTTGTGCTCCGGGGCGCGCTCCACGATCTGGGCGTAGATCTGGGCCACCTGCCGCTCGAGGTCAACCTGGTCGGCCAGCTGCTGGGTCGGGTCAGGTTCGGGAGCGTTCAGCACGTCGTCGAGCACGGACGGATCCGGGCCGACGACGAGCCGAGAGCGCAGGATGGCCTCCAGGTCGGCGTCGATCTCCTGACCCGCTTCCTGCCCAGTCAACGGGTCAGGACCCTCATCAAATTCCGATTCGCTCATAGCTTCTCCACGGTCACTTCGATACCCTCGCCACCACCGGCGACGCTCGCCTCGCGGGCCAGGGTCTCCGAGGCGATCATGTCAAGGTTGGCCTCAACAGCCGCCACTCGCTCATCGGGCACCCGCAGGGTCAGGCGGATCCGATCGGCCACGTGCAGGCCGTCGGCCTTGCGCTGGTCCTGGACCGCGCGAACGACGTCGCGGGCGTAGCCCTCCGCCTCCAACTCCTCGTCAAGAACGGTGTCGAGCACCACGAACGCACCCGAGTCGAGCACCTCGGCAACCGAGCCCGGGGCGGCCTCCACCGCCGTCGTGGCCACGAACTGGCCCGGCTCGAGCACGATGACAGGATCGACAAGCATGCGTGCCCGGTCCCCCTCCAGCTCCCAGGCGCCCTCGCGGGCCGCCTTGAACAGGGCGGAGGTGTGACGACGCACGGCCGGATCCAACTCGCGCGGGAGCACCGTGAGCTCCTTTCGCACCTCGAGGCCCGATTCCTCGGCCGTCTGAATCTTGACCTCCTTGACGTTGACCTCAGAGGCAATGAGTGAGGTGAACGGAGCCAGGTCCAGGCCGGTGACTACGGTCAGGGAGCGCAGCGGCTGGCGCACCCGCAGGGAATGAGCCTTCCGCAACGAGTGGGCGTGCGAGACGACGTCGCGTACCTCATCCATGACCTCGACCAGGTTCGCGTCGACGACATGCTCAGGCCACTGCGGCCAGTCAGTCATGTGGACCGAGCGCCCGCCCGTCAGGCCGCGCCAGATCTCCTCCGCAACCAGCGGCAAGAGAGGGGCGGCGATCCGCATGAGGGTCTCGAGGGCCGTGTAGAGCGTGTCGAAGGCGTCCGTGTCCTCGTTCCAGAAGCGATCACGCGACGTGCGCACGTACCAGTTGGTCAGCAGGTCGATGAACCCACGCACCTTGTGCGTCGCAGCCGGGATGTCCAGACCATCAAGATCAGCCTTGACGGCGTCAGCCAGTAGCTTCGTGCGCGACAGGAGGTAGCGGTCCATGACATCGAGGCCCGCAAGCGCCCCGGCGTCGTTGACGTCGATCGGCGAAGCCAGGTAGCCCTCCCCCTTGTTGCACGTGCCAGCATAGAGGGCGAAGAAGTACCACGTGTTCCACAGTGGGAGGATGACGTGGCGCATCGCCCCACGGATCCCCTCCTCGTTGACCACAAGGTTGCCGCCGCGAAGCACCGGGGAGCTCATGAGCATCCAGCGCACGGCGTCCGAACCGTACTGGTCGTACATCTCCATCGGGTCGGGGTAGTTGCGCAACGACTTGGAGGCCTTACGCCCGTCGTTGCCGAGCACGATCCCGTGCGAGATACAGGAGGTGAAGGCCGGGCGGTCAAACAGAGCGGTGGAGAGCACGTGCATGACGTAGAACCAGCCGCGGGTCTGGCCGATGTACTCAACAATGAAGTCGCCCGGGAAGTGAGACTCGAACCAGTCCTGGTTCTCGAACGGGTAATGCTTCTGGGCGTACGGCATCGAGCCCGAGTCAAACCAGACGTCGAGGATATCCGGGATGCGGCGCATCGTGGACTTGCCCGTGGGGTCGTCCGGGTTGGGGCGGGTCAGCTCATCGATGTAGGGCCGGTGCAGGTTCGGCTGCCCGTCCGGGCCAACTGGGAGGCGACCGAAGTCGGCCTCCAGCTCGGCAAACGAACCGTATACGTCGATGCGCGGGTAGGCCGGATCGTCCGACTTCCACACGGGGATCGGGGTGCCCCAGTAGCGGTTTCGGGAGATCGACCAGTCGCGGGCGCCAGCCAACCAGTTACCGAAAATGCCGTCCTTGATATGCTCCGGCTGCCAGGTAATCTGCTGGTTGAGCTCGACCATGCGGTCACGGAACTGGGTGACGGCCACAAACCAGGAGGTTACGGGCTTGTAGATGAGGGGCTTGCGGCAGCGCCAGCAGTGCGGGTAGGAGTGCACGTAGGACTGTTCGCGCACCAGCACCGAGCGGCGCTCGGCCGGGATGCGCTCCTGGGAGCCTGTGCCATCGCGCAGATCGTTCATGATCGGGCGGTTGGCATCGAAGACGTTAAGCCCGGCGTAGTCGCTGATATTGGGGAAGAACTTGCCCGCCGGGTCGACGGTCTCGACCACCTTGATGTCCGCCTCGGCAAGCACGAACATGTCGTCCTCACCGTAGGGGGCGATGTGGACCAGACCGGTGCCATCCTCGGTGGAGACATAGTCCGCCGTGCGGATCTGCCAGGCGTTCGGCCCCGGCTTGTCGCCCTCGCGCGTGTAGTAATCGAAGATCGGGTAGTACTTCTTGCCCTGCAGGTCAGCGCCCTTGTACTCGGCCACTACCTGCGGCTCCTCGCCAAGTTCCTTGGCGTATGCGGCGAGGCGCGCCTTTGCCAGCAGCACGTCCTGCCCGGCAAGCGGACCATCTGCGGGGCGCACGCACACGTAGTCAATCTCCGGGCCGACGGCGATGGCAAGGTTGGACGGCAACGTCCACGGCGTCGTCGTCCAAATGAGGGCCAACTCGCCCGACTCGAGGCGCAAGCCCACCGTCACGGTCTGATCCTGACGATCCTGGTAGACGTCGTCGTCCATCTTCAGTTCGTGGTTGGACAGCGGGGTCTGGTCGTTCCAGCAATAGGGCAACACGCGATAGCCCTCGTAGACGAGGCCCTTATCCCATAGCGTCTTAAAGGACCAGATGACCGACTCCATGAACGTGGGGTCGAGCGTCTTATAGCCGTTGTCGAAATCGACCCAGCGCGCTTGGCGGGTGACGTATTCCTTCCACTCCTTGGTGTATGTCAGCACCGAGGTTCGGCAGGCATCGTTGAACTTCTCGATGCCCATCTTCTCGATCTCGGACTTGTCCTCGATGCCGAGCACCTTTTCTGCCTCAAGCTCGGCGGGCAGACCGTGGGTATCCCAGCCGAATTCGCGGTCAACCCTCTTGCCCCGCTGGGTCTGATAGCGGGCGACGACGTCCTTGACGTATCCGGTCAAGAGGTGGCCGTAGTGGGGCAGGCCGTTGGCGAACGGCGGGCCGTCGTAAAAGACGAACTCGTCGCCGGTGCGCTGGTCGATGGAGGCCTGGAACGTGTCATCCTTCTCCCAGTAGGCGAGGACATCTTCCTCAAGCTGGGGGAAATTCGGGGAGGCCACGGCCTCGCCATCACGATGCAAGGGGTACTTTCGGCTGGTCATTTCTCTCCTCACCTGGAGCACGCCCGCCGACGCACTCCAGTTCTTCCTGAAGTTACTCGGCGAGGGCGACTTGCGCCGCGGTACCACCTCGCTTGCACAGTCTTCGCTGCGCCGCTTATTGGGGACGATGACGGATCCACCCGCCCGGTTCTACTGAGCCCGCTCGGGCCGTTCTTCCGGAAGCTCCCCGGTGATAGCCGGATCAAAGCCACGACCAATCTTAGTCAGGCACGCCCAAAGGTGCCATGTCACGCCCGGGCGGTGGACGTGATTTTGGCCGCGTACGCCTGCTCTCACGGGAAAGAACACCGTCGATTCTCCCCTCCGCGGGCGCGCGGGCGAGAACCGTGCTACGTGCGTGCCACCACCGTGTTCGAGGCCTGCGCGACCGGCCGGATGATCATCGAGTCGACGTTGAAGTGCGGCGGGAGACTGACGCACCAGCGAATCGCCTCCGCCACGTCCTCGGCCGTGAGCGGAGCCTCCACACCCGCATAGACTCTGTCCGCCGCGGCCTGGTCGCCGTGATAACGGTTGAGGGAGAACTCCTCGGTGTGAACCATCCCGGGCGCGATCTCGACGATCCGGACCGGCTTGCCCACCAGCTCCAGGCGCAGAGTGTTCGGGATCATGCGCTCAGCGTGTTTGGCCGCGGTGTATCCCGCACCGCCGGGGTAGGTGTCATGAGCCGCCGTCGACGTGATGTAGACTAGGGTGCCGCCGCTTTCCTCCATGTGGGGCAGCACAAGCTGGGTAACCTTCAGGCTCGCAAGGACGTTGAGTTCGTACATGCGCCGCCACTCCTCCACATTGCCCTCACCGACGGGGTCGGTGCCGAGCGCTCCCCCGGCGTTGTTGACGAGCACGTCCACCGGGCCGTGCTCGGCCAGGTAGGCTCCGATCGCATCCACGCCGTCGGCGAGCAGGTCACCCGCCACGTACTCACAGCCGGTCTCCTCCGCCAGCGCGCGTAGCCGATCCTCACGGCGCGCGGTGGCAATCACGCGCAGCCCGTCCTTGGTAAGCGCACGCACTGCCGCCGCCCCAATTCCCGACGACGCTCCGGTCACCAGTGCTGATGTCATGGCCACTCCTTTCCTCAAGGCAAGCCTACCGCGCGGCAGACCTCCGCGTGGACGAGCCGTGGCACACGACGCCGAGAGCTGACCGGGCGTTCACGGGGCATGAGCCTGCCGTTTCCCGTTCGCCTTTAGGGCCTTTTCGGCAAAATCCTCGGGAGAACCGCCGACAGAGGCTCACAACAGAACCCTCGAAGCGAGGGCTACCCGGCGAGCTCGGCGATCTGGTTGGCCAACTCGGAGAAGGAGTTATAGAAGTCGCCAAGCCGATTAATCAGCATGAACACGGCCATCACCGGCAGTACCACTGCGCCCGTGTAGAGCAGGGCGTCGAGGGCCTGCGAACGGCGGCGCGGGCGCTCGCTTCGGTTTGCCCGCCACAGGAGAGCGACGATGCACGCCACCCCGACCGCGACCACGATTGCCAGCAGCTTGAGGCTCGTCAGGCCAAAGGGGCTTCCCGCTTCCCACATCGTTTGCTCCTTACTTGCTTGCGTTCTGGACGGTCGATAGCCAGTCCACGACGTCGGGAAACTCCCTCACCCACACAACCCAGCCGTGTGAGCCGCTCGTGCGCATGTCGTGGTAAATCTTGGACGGGTCGGGTGCGGCGTCGACCACAGCCTGGGCGTCCCCAATGGTGCCGGGATCCTCGGTGGAAGAGACGAACATGAGGTTGCCCTGGCGCGGCACGTCCGCGATGAGGGCCGACAGGCGCTGGCTCTCCAACACCCCCGGCGTCTTCGGGAAGGAGTCCTCCAGCGGGAGGTCTATGCCGTGAAGCCACACCGCGCTGCCGTAGACGTCCGGGTGGAGGATGCCGATCCTGGCCGCGCAGTAGGCGCCCATCGATGGCCCGACCACGCTCCAGCCGGTGGCGTCGTCGGTGACCTGAAAGTTGGCTCGGATCGCGGCAGGCACGTCCCGAACAAACCAGGTCTCGGCCTTGTCACCGCCGACGACGTCGGCGCAGGTAGCAACGCGGCCTCCGAAGTTCATGTCCGAGGTGATGAGGATGGTGGGTGCAAGCCGCCCGTCGTCGATGGCCTTCTGAAGCTCCTCGGGCGCTCCGATCGCCGGGGCGATGGCCGATGCGTTGCCGGGCGTGCCGGGCAACAGGAGCATGACGTTGTACTCGACTCCGGGCTGCGGGTAGCCGCGCGGCACCCAGGCTCGCATCTCGGCCGTGATGCCGGATTCGGGCCCGTCCAGAGTCGCGGAAACCATTCCGGGGTCGGAGGACTCCTCCCAGGAAAGGACGTAGCGCGGGTCCGGCGTCGGCTCGGATGGCGTGGTGGTCGGGTCGGTCTTCACCGGCTCAACCTTGCCCTCGGCCGGGCTACCGCTGGCGAAGGATGCCACCTCGGTGAGGTTGCGGAAGAAGCCGAACTGGTAGTTGACGAAGGTAGCGAACATGACGAGCACGCACACTTGCGCGACAGCGATGACGAGGAGGCGCGCGGCTCCCCGCCAAAACCCCTTGCCGGGGATCGATACGAAGGCGAAGCCAGCCGCGGCAGCAACGATAGCGAACGCGGCGATTCCTAGCACCACCCAACCGTTTAAAAGATTCACAGAGCACACCCTAATCGCCCCCGCTTGATCTCGCGATCAGACCGTAGGTGGGTATCGGGCCCCGCGCCGGCATCCGTAGTAGTCTGCGAGATAGACACGGGAGGTAGCTATGATCGGTTTTGTTGGTACCGGCAACATGGGTGGGGCAATTTTGCGCGGCGTGCTCGCCGCGGGCGTCCTCGCCCCCGATGAGGTGATTTTCACCCGCACAAACGCACAGATGGGGCAGGCCCAGGCACATGAGACCGGGGCGCGCTTCGTCGCCAGCGCGCGAGAGGTTTACGAGGGCGCCGACATTGTGATCCTCGCCGTCAAGCCGCACGCGGTGGCGAAGGTGCTCTCGGAGCTGGGCAAGCCCAAGGGGAAGGTCATCGTGTCGGTGGCGGCGGGCCTGAACCTGGCCACGCTCGCTGCCCACGCCCCCGCAGGGTCCCCGATCGTCCGGGTCATGCCGAACGTCAACAGCCAGATCGGCGCCGGAATGAGTGCGCTGTGCGCGAACGACGCCGTGACCGAGGAACAGCTGGCCGCCGTGGAGCAGGTATTCGCCGCGGTGGGTCTCACCGCCCGCATCGCGGAGAAGGACTTCGCCGCGTTCTCCGCCATAGCCGGCTGCTCGCCGGCGTGGACCTACACCTACATCGACGCCCTCGCCCGCGGCGCCCTTGCGGCCGGCATGCGGCTCGATGAGGCGCGGCGGATCGCCGCCCAGGCGGTGCTCGGTTCGGCCCAGCTCGTTCTTGACCAGCTTGGCCGCCACACGCCCTCCGACCTGCGCGACCAGGTCACCTCTCCCGGCGGCACCACGATCGCGGGCCTGATCGCCATGGAAGCCTCCGGCTTCACCCCGGCTGTGATCGACGCCGTGAACGCCGCCATCGCCCGCGACGCCGAACTTGGCCAGGCCTCAAGCGTCAAGCCCGCCTAAAGCGTCAAGCGCTGTGCGCCAACCGCGCTAGTCTTCCCAGGTCAACACGTCTGTGACCCCGCGCACGACGACGACCGGGCAGCCCGGCCTCGTCAACACGCCCGCGGCCGCGGCCACCGCGTCGATGACGGATTCCCCGCCCTCCCGCTTCGCGTCGATGCCGGCCGCGGCGAGGGCGACGTCGAGCACTCCCCTTCCCGGCTCGCTGGTCCTGGCCGAGCCGGCGATGATGACACCGGGGCGGCCGCCGAAGCGTGCGGCGAGGCCGCGGCGGATCAGGCCGGCTTCCCTCTTCAGGTCGACGGGCGCCTTGAGGCCGAGTTGGTCGGGAATGCCGGCGCGTGTGCGAAAACCGTCGGGCTCTTCACCCGCCCGGTGCCACCGCCCCTGGACCTTGGCCACGATCTTGCCCGCGATGACCACGATGTCCTCCCCGCGCAAGCCGGTCGAGCCGTCGGGCCAGGTCAGCCCCGCGAGGTGGGGTGAGATGACGGCGGCGACGTCGTCGCCACTGGTCAGTGTCGGGATGCCGGGTACCGCCACGGCCTGCAGTGAAGTCATGCCCGAACTATAACGCCCGCACCGCCTAACCTCACACCGGCGAACGTGACCGGGCCTCGCCGATCGTGGAAGAATATCGTTATGACTGAATCACTGCGCACATCAGCCCACGTGCCGGCCAAGGTGAGCCTGGACGGCCTTGAGAACCGTTGGGGCACGGCCTGGGACGAGGAGGGCACCTACTCCTTCGACACGGAGACCACCCGGGAGGCGGTTTACTCGATCGATACCCCTCCGCCCACGGTATCGGGCTCGTTGCACGTCGGTCACGTCTTCTCTTACACGCACACGGATGTCCTCGCCCGCTATAAGCGCATGCGCGGCATGAATGTCTTCTACCCGATGGGCTGGGATGACAACGGGCTGCCCACCGAGCGTCGCGTGCAAAACTACTACGGTGTGCGCTGCGACCCGTCGTTGCCCTATGTGGAGGATTTTGTTCCCCCGCACGACGGCGGGGACGGCAAGTCGATCAAGTACGCCGATCAGTTGCCCATCTCGCGGCGTAACTTTATCGAGCTGTGCTGGAAGCTGACCGAGGCTGACGAGAAGCAGTTCGAGGCGCTGTGGCGCTACCTCGGCCTGTCGGTGGATTGGAAACAGAACTACCAGACGATCGGGATGAAGGCCCAGAAGGTTGCCCAAGCTGCCTTCATCCGCAACGTTCAGCGCGGGGAGGCCTACCAGGCGCAGGCGCCGGGCCTGTGGGATGTCACGTTCCAGACCGCGGTTGCCCAGGCCGAGCTTGAGGCGCGCGAGTATCCGGGTGCCTACCACTCGCTCCAGTTCCACACCCCGGACGGGGACGTCACCATCGAGACCACCCGCCCCGAGCTGTTGCCCGCGTGCGTGGCCGTTATCGCCCACCCCGACGACGAGCGCTACCAGCACCTCTTCGGCAAGACTGCGATCACGCCGGTCTTCGGCGTGCAGGTGCCGATTCTTCCTCACCCGATGGCGGAGATCGACAAGGGCTCGGGCATCGTCATGTGCTGTACGTTCGGCGACCTGACCGACGTGCAGTGGTGGCGCGAGCTTGGCCTGCCGATGCGCACGGTCCTGGGCAAGGACGGGCGCCTCGTGCGCGAGACGCCGGAGTGGATTACCTCGGATCTTGGCCGGAAGACCTTCGCCGCGATGGCCGGGGCCACCACGTTCACCGCGCGTAAGGTGCTGGTCGAAACGTTGCAGGAGACGGGAGAGATGATCGGCGAGGTCAAGCCGACCACCCGTATGACGAACTTTTTCGAGAAGGGCGACAAGCCGCTCGAGATCGTTCCCTCCCGCCAGTGGTACATTCGCAACGGCGGCCGGGCTTACACCGAGTCGAATGGCAAGGAGTTGCGCGAGAACCTGCTCGAGCGCGGCGAGCAGCTGGACTTTCACCCCGACTTCATGCGGGTGCGCTACAACAACTGGGTGGAGGGCCTGAACACCGACTGGCTGATCTCTCGCCAGCGTTTCTTCGGCGTCCCGTTGCCGGTGTGGTACAAGGTGAGCGAGGCGGGCGACGTCGATTACGACGCCGTGCTGTTGCCCACCGAGGACATGCTCCCGGTTGACCCGTCCTCCGATACTCCCCCGGGATTTGACGAATCTCAGCGCGGGGAGCCGGGCGGCTTCGTCGGCGAGGTGGACATCATGGACACGTGGGCGACCTCCTCGATGTCGCCGCAGGTAGCGGGCGGCTGGTTGACGGACGAGAAGCTGTTTAGCCAGGTCTACCCGATGGACCTTCGCCCGCAGGGCCAGGACATCATCCGCACGTGGCTGTTCTCCACGGTGGTGCGCGCCCACCTCGAGTTCGGCGGCCTGCCGTGGAAGCACGCGGCGATTTCGGGCTGGATCCTCGACCCGGACCGCAAGAAGATGTCGAAGTCGAAGGGCAACGTGGTGACCCCGATGAGCCTGCTGGAGAAGCACGGTTCGGATGCGGTGCGCTATTGGGCAGCTTCCGCCCGCCTCGGCACGGACGCCGCTTTCGACGAGCAGCAGATGAAGATCGGGCGTCGCCTGGCAATGAAGGTGCTCAACGCCTCCAAGTTCGCGCTTGGCATGGGCGGGCAGGGCCGGGTCGATCTTGACCTTGGCGCCGTCACGGAGCCGCTTGACCGGGCGATGCTCGCCGGGCTTTCCAACGTCGTCGAGCGCGCCACGGCTAGCTTCGAGGCCTACGACCACACTCGCGCCCTGGAGCTGACCGAAAGCTGCTTCTGGACGTTTTGCGATGACTACCTCGAGCTGGTCAAGGACCGCGCCTACGATCGTGACGGGGCCTACAGCGCCGCCGGGCACGCGGGGCGGGTCCGTTCAGCGCGTGTGGCCCTCAACCTGGCGGTCGACACCTTCCTGCGTCTTTTCGCCCCGGTGCTCCCCTACGCCACCGAGGAAGTCTGGTCTTGGTACCGCGAGGGCTCGGTCCACCGCGCCGCGTGGCCCACGCCTGAGTCGCTGGCCACTTCGGGCGATCCCGAGCTGGTAGCACTGGCCGGCACCGCGCTGGCGGCGCTTCGCAAGGTCAAGTCCGAGCAGAAGGTCTCCCAGCGCACAGCCTTCTCCTCCGTCACGCTGGAGATCCCCGCTGGCACCGCCGAGTCGCTCGAGCTGGTGCGCGCCGAGATCCTCTCCGCCGCCCACGTCGAAGGCGAGCTGACGGTGGTCGAGGCCGACGTGGTAGAACCGCAGGTCACAGCCTTCGAATTCAGCGCGTAACGTTCACCCTAGTGGCGGATTTCATGGCCGGGTGGGCCTGAAATCCGCCGCTTCTTACGCCGGCTACGGTACCGTAGCTTTATCGTCGATACGAAGGAGATTCGGTGAGCGAATACATCGAAGAAGAGGGAGTGTCATTCGTCCCCGGCAAGATGGAAGTCACGGACCAGATGACGGTCCCCGCGCTGATCCGGCGTCGTGCGCTGGAAATGCCGAAGAAGACGGCCCTCTACCGCAAGTCGACCATGGGTAACCAGTGGATCGGGGTCGGGTGGTCTCAGCTTTACGATGAGCTCCGAGCCCTCGCGCGTGGCTTCATCGCCCTCGGCCTGAAGCCCGGCGACCGCGTGGCGATCATGGCGCACACCTCCTACGAATGGTCGCTGTTTGACCTGGCGATCCAGTTCGCGGGCGGCTACGCCGTGCCAATCTACGAGACCTCCGTGCTCGACCAGGCCGAGTGGATCGTCAACGACGCCGGTTGCCGCTTTGCCGTCGTCGAGAGTCAGGCGATGGAGACCATGATGAGCCCGCTCCTTAAGGGGGACGTGCTCGAGCAGATCTTCGTCATCGCCGACGACGCCCAGGGCCGCATCTCCGCCATGGGTTCCCTGCACGACGACGACGAGATCGACCGGCGCATCGACGCCCAGAAGGCCGACGACGTGTGGACGATCATCTACACCTCGGGAACGACGGGCCGGCCGAAGGGCGTGGTCCTCACTCACCGCAACCTGCTCCACGTCGTCATCAACGGCCCGGTGGACGAGGGCCTCATGGACGTGGTCTCACGCAAGGACGCCCGCACGCTCCTGTTCCTGCCGATGGCCCACGTCTTTGCCCGCTTCATCAACGTCCTTGCGCTCTACGTGGGCACCGAGATCGGCTACAGCCCGGACACGCGCAACCTGGTAGCTGACATGCAGTCCTTCAAGCCTACCTACGTGCTGGCCGTACCGCGCGTGTTTGAAAAGATCTACAACGCGGCGGACGCGAAGGCGGGCAGGGGCATCAAGCTCAAGATGTTCCGCACCGCGGCGAAGGTGGCGATCGCCTACGGTCGGGCACTGGAGACGCCGGAGGGTCCGTCGGCCCAGCTCAAGGCCCAGCAGCGCATCTTCGACCGCCTCGTCTATTCAAACCTGCGCGAGATCATGGGTGGCAAGGTCAAGTACACCATTTCCGGCGGTGCCCCGCTCGGAAACCGGCTCGCGGCCTTCTTCACCGGCGCCGGCATCCAGGTCCTCGAGGGTTACGGCCTGTCGGAGACTGCCGCCCCCACCGCGGTCAACCGCGTGAATAAGACCCGCCTTGGCTCGGTTGGCCCGGCCTACCCGGGTTGCTACGTCAAGGCTGCCGAGGATGGGGAGATTCTCGTCAAGGGCGACCACGTCTTCAAGTGCTACCACAACGACCCGGAGGCCACGGCCGCCGTCTTCACGGAGGACGGCTGGTTCCGCACGGGCGACATCGGCCGCGTGGATGAGGACGAGTTCGTGTGGGTGACCGGCCGGAAGAAGGAGCTGATCGTGACGGCGGGCGGCAAGAACGTCGCCCCCGCCGAGCTGGAGGACCGGCTGCGCTCACACCCGCTCATCTCCCAGGTGGTGGTGGTTGGTGACAAGAAGCCCTTCGTCGCCGCCCTCGTCACCCTCGACGCCGAGGCGTTGCCCCAGTGGCTGTCCAATCGCGGCCTTCCCGCGATGTCCGTCACTGAGGCGATCAACGACCCGCAGGTCATCGCCGCGATTGACCGCGCCGTCAAGCGCACGAACGAACACGTCTCGCGTGCCGAGTCCATCCGCAAGTTCAAGATCTTGCCCGCGGATTTCACCATTGAGAATGGCTACCTGACGCCGTCGCTCAAGGTCAAGCGCACCGCCGTGATCCGTGACTTCGACTCAGCGATCGAGGAGATCTACACCAAGTAAGCCCGCCGCCCTGCCTTCCGCGCGTGGGAGCGTCCTCGCCTAGGCGTCCTTCTTTTCCGCCGCGATGCGTTCATGGTGTCGGATGACCTCGGCCACGATGAACTTGAGGAACTTCTCGGCGAAGACCGGGTCGAGGTCTGCTTCCTCCGCCAGGCGCCGGAGCCGCTCTACCTGGCGCTTCTCGCGCTCCGGGTCCGAGGGAGGTAGCGAGTGCTCGGCCTTGAGCAGACCGACCTGCTGAGTACAGCGGAAGCGTTCGGCGAGGATATGGATGAGCGCGGCGTCGAGATTGTCGATCGTCTTGCGGTAGACGCCGAGCTGGTCGGGGATCTCCATGGCTTCTCCTTCGCTCTGCACCGAGGGCGTGCTAGGCGGTCCTGTTCTTCCGGCTGGTGACGACGAGCGCCTCCCCCGTCCCGTCCACGACGTCGGCGTCGATGAGGACCTTCTCCACGTCGTCACGCGAGGGGATGTCGAACATGAGCTCGCGCAGGAGGTTTTCCATGATGGAGCGCAGCCCGCGTGCGCCCGTGCCGCGCTCGATCGCCTCCGAGGCGATCTTTTCCACGGCCGCGTCGGTGAACTCGAGCTTGACGCCATCCAGCTCGAACATCTTCTGGTACTGCTTGATCAGCGCGTTGCGTGGGGTCTTCAGGATCTGGACGAGGTCCTCCACCGTCAGGTCGTTGACTGTGGCGAGGACAGGCAGTCGGCCGACGAGTTCGGGGATGAGGCCGAACTTGTGCAGGTCCTCCGGGGTGGTCTGACAGAGCAACGCCCCGGAGTCCTGCGCCTCATGGAGGGAGGAGCCGAAGCCGATGCCGCGCTTACCCGTGCGCGAGGACACGATCTCTTCCATGCCCGCGAACGCGCCAGCGACGATGAAGAGGATGTTCGAGGTATCGATCTCGATGAATTCCTGCTGAGGGTGCTTACGTCCGCCCTGCGGGGGTACGGCCGCCACCGTCCCCTCGATGATCTTCAACAGCGCCTGCTGCACGCCTTCGCCGGAGACGTCACGCGTGATGGAGGGATTCTCGGACTTGCGGGAAATCTTGTCGATCTCGTCGATATAGATGATGCCCTGCTCGGCGCGCGACACGTCGCCGTCGGCGGCCTGGATGAGCTTGAGGAGGATGTTCTCCACGTCCTCACCCACGTATCCCGCCTCCGTCAGCGCAGTCGCGTCCGCGATCGCGAAGGGCACGTTGAGGATCTTCGCCAGTGTCTGGGCCAGGTACGTCTTGCCCGTGCCGGTGGGGCCAATGATGAGGATGTTGGACTTGCCGATCTCGACGTGGTCTTCCTTCTTCGCGTCCGCCACCGAGGTCAGGGAGCGGATGCGCTTGTAGTGGTTGTAGACCGCGACGGCGAGCGTGCGCTTGGCGGAATCCTGGCCGATCACATACTCGTTGAGGAAGTCATATATCTCCCGCGGGGTGGGCAGCTCCGCCTGGGGCTGGTCGCCACCGTCCGCGGCACCGAACTCCTCGGCGATGATCTCATTGCACAGCTCGATGCACTCATTGCAGATGTAGACACCCGAGCCAGTGATCAGCTTACGAACCTGGCGCTGGCTCTTTTGACAAAACGAGCACTTGAGCATGTCGGCCGCGTCTGCGGTACGAGTCATCTGGCAACCTCTTTCCTCTATACCCTCAATTCCACACCAAAACGCCGCACATAGCCAGTGCGGCGCGCCATACATGCTACGTGCGTGGGGGCGGCGCCGAAGCGCCGCCCCCACGCACCAAGCCTCAGGAAGGCCTTAACCCTGCTGGCGCGTAGCCTTACGGGAGACGAGCACCTGGTCGACAATCCCGTAGTCCTTGGCCTGTTCGGCCGTGAGGATCTTGTCACGCGAGATATCCTTCTCGATCGTGGCCGCCTCTTGGCCGGTGTGGCGAGCGAGGGTGTCGATGAGCCACTGGTTCATGCGGTCCATCTCCTCGGCGATGATCGCGATATCCGAGGCCTGGCCCTGGGCGCCCTGCATCGCGGGTTCGTGGATGAGCACGCGCGCGTTCGGAAGCGCGAGGCGGCGTCCCGGCGAGCCGCCGGCGAGCAGAACCGCCGCGGCTGAGGCCGCCTGGCCGAGGCACACCGTCTGAATCTCCGGCTTGACGTACTGCATCGTGTCGTAGATCGCGGTCAACGCCGTAAAAGAGCCGCCCGGGGAATTAATGTACATCGTGATCGGCGACTCCGGATCCTGGGACTCCAGCACGAGGAGCTGAGCCATGACGTCGTCGGCGGACGCGTCATCGACCTGGACTCCGAGGAAGATGATGCGATCCTCGAATAGCTTCGCGTACGGGTCCTGGCGCTTATAGCCGTAGGGCGTGCGCTCCTCGAAGCTGGGCAGGACGTAGCGGTTGGACGGCATCTGCGGAGCCATGCCACCGGCGAGCTGGGATGAGGGAAGTGAAAGTCCGTACATAATCCGCTCCTTAGTTCTCTGCCGCGGTGGAAGCGCCGCGATCCACGCCGCCGCCGCCGACGACGGCCGACGAGCTTTCGATAATGTGGTCCACGAAACCGTACTCGAGAGCCTCCTGGGCGGTGAACCACCGATCGCGGTCCGAATCCGCGAGGATCTGCTCCACCGACTTTCCGGTGTGCTTCGCGTTCAGCGCCGAAAGCTCCTCCTTCATCTTGAGGATGAGGTCAGCGTTGATGCGGATATCGGTGGCAGTTCCCTGCACTCCGCCGAGCGGCTGATGCATGAGGACCCGGGTGTGCGGGGTAATGTAGCGCTTGCCCTTCGCGCCGGCGGTGAGCAGGAACTGTCCCATCGACGCCGCAAGGCCCATGCCCACAGTCGCCACGTCCGGCTTGACGTACTGCATCGTGTCGAAGATGGCCATCCCCGCCGTGACGGAGCCGCCCGGCGAGTTGATGTAAAGGTAAATGTCCTTGTCCGGATCCTCGGCTGCGAGCAGCAGGAGCTGTGCGGAGATCATGTTCGCCAGCTCGTCCGTCACCTGATCACCCAGCCAGATGATCCTTTCCTTTAGGAGCCGATTAAAGATCGAGTCGCCAAGTGCGAGTTGGCCTGGCCCGGCTGATTGTGGCATGACGCCCCTCCTTCGCCCCCATGGGCGGATGTAGATGATAGATGCGTCCGCCCGTGGCGGCGGCGCGCTTCACTCAATCGATCCTAACGAAGCCCGCTCCCCCGGCCATTCCCGAAGCACCGACTTTTCGCTGTTGGCACATACAAAGGCGGGAGCGGCCTGGCCGCTCCCGCCCCCGCGCGTATGGTTTAAGCCTCGAGCTTGGAAATGAGGGTCTTGCGAGCCTTGCCGTTCTTCTCAGCCTCGAGCACGCGAGCCTTCTCGGCCTCGTCCGCGCCCTCGACGTAGGCGAGAACCTCGTCAACCTTGTGGTCGGCCGGGTCGAAGATATCGCCAGCAGGAGCCTCGCCGCCGTCCTCGGCCGCGGCATCGGCGTCGGCCTTCTTCTCGGACTTCTCGCTCTTCTCTGCCTTGGCTGCTACCTTCGCAGGCTTGGCGGTGAACTCGGGAACAACCTCGTCTTCGGGCTTCTCGCCGAGGATCGCGTCCACGTCCACGGCGTTGCCGTTCTCGTCCTTAACCTGGGCCAGGCGCAGTGCGGCCATGACAGCCTTGTTACGGGCGAGCTCGCCGGCGAACGCATTGAGCTGACCGGTGGAGACGGCGGCCTGGATGAACTGGTTCGGATCCATGCCGTACATCTGGGCCTGCGTCATGAGGAAGTCGAGCAGCTCCTCCTGGCCCACCTTGACCTTGAAGGCCTGGGCGTAGGTGTCGAGCAGCAGCTGGGTGCGCAGCGAGTCCTCGACATCCTTGCGGATCTCCTCGCCGTGCGGATCGCCTTCCTCCTTGCCCTCGTTGCGCAGGTGGTTGGCGATCTCCTCCTCGATCGGGCCCTGGGGAAGCGGGAAGTCCGAGGCCTCGATCAGCTGGTCAACGAGCGCCTGGTAGGCACCCGAGAGCTGCGAGTCAGCCTTCGACTTGGCCGCGCTCTCGCGAAGCGAGACCTTGAGCTCCTCGATCGTGTCGAATTCGGAGGCCATCTGCGCAAAGTCATCGTCGGCGTCGGGAAGCACAGATTCCTTCACGGAGTGAACCGTGACGGTCACGTTCGCCTCTTCGCCCTCGTGCTCGCCCCCGGCAAGCTTGGCGGTGAACTCAACGGTCGAGTCCGCAGTGGCACCCGTGAGCGCCTCGTCCTGACCCTCGAGCATGTTGGCGTCGCCGATGCGGTAGGACACGCCAGCGACGTCGTCCACCTCCTCCTCGCCGATCTTGGCCACGAGGTCGATGTTGACGTAGTCGCCCTCGGCGGCCGCGCGGTCAACCGTGGTCAGGGTGGCGAAGCGCTCGCGCAGAGCCTCGAGCTCAGCCTCAACGTCCTCGTCCGTCACCTCGACCGCCGGGACCTCAACAGAGAAGTCGGCCGGGTTCGGCATCCAGATCTCCGGGCGCACGTCCACCTCAACCGTAAACTTCAGGGCCGAGGTGTCCGCCTTGCCCTTCATCTCCGGGACCTCGCTGATCTCCACCTCGGGGCGCGACATCGGAACGATGCCCGTCTCCTTGACGGCGGCCTGGTAGTACTTGTCCAGGTTGTCATTGATGGCCTGCTCGATAATGTAGCCGCGGCCAATCTTCGACTCGACCACGCGGCGCGGAGCCTTGCCGGCACGGAATCCGGGGATCGCGACCTGCTTGGACAGCTCCTTGGCGGCCTTCTCGTAATCCGAATCAAATTCCTCGGCAGGGACCTCCACGCTCAGCTTGGCGCGGGTCTCGCTGATGTTCTCTACGATCTGCTTCACAGTACTCCACTCGAGTTAGGGACAACATGTCCGTTTATAGCTACACGTGTGCCCACAGCACACACCACCGATTATCATAGTTCACCTGCGCGCTCTTGCCCGCATTACCCACCATGAAAGGAACCACAGAACGGCGCGGTTGCGCGCACTGACGGCGCCTAGAAGAGCGCGACCTTACCTGCCGGCGGGAAAATCTCGTCGAGTGCGGCGAGGTCGGCGTCGTCGAGCTCAATGTCCACCGCCTTGGCGTTGGAGGCGATCTGCTCCGGCCTGGTCGCGCCGGCGATAATGGAGGCCACCGGGTCCTGATGGGCGAGCCAGGCGATGGCGAGGTCGGCCTGGGCAAAACCGCGTTCCTCGCAAAAGCCACGGTAGCGGCGCAGCTGGTCCATATCCGCCGCCTCCAGCTTGGGATCGCCCGCCTTCAGCCGCCCACCCTCAGGGACGGCGTCGGTGTACTTGCCGGTCAGCAGTCCGGCAGCCAGCGGGAAGTAGGGCACCACACCAAGGCCGTAGTAGCGGGCAGCTGGCAGGATCTCCTGCTCGGCGCGCCGGTCGATGAGGTTGTAGTGGTTCTGGGTGGCCACGAGCTTGCCGCGGCTGGCAAGCTGCGCGGTGGCCGCCGTCTGCCAGCCAGCCATGTTAGACACGGCGTAGTAGCGGATCTTGCCCTGATCGACGGCGCTTTCCAACGCGTCGACGGTCTCCTCGAGGGGCGTGCGAGGATCGGGCGAATGATAGTAATACAGGTCGATGTAGTCAGTGTCGAGCCGGCGCAGCGAGTCCTCGAGACAGGACAGCATGTACCCGCGCGAACCGCGCGCGCTGACCGGTGAGTCTTCCTTGAGCCGCATGCCGAACTTCGTGGCGATCACGACCTCCTCGCGCCGGGCCCCCAGCGCTTTGCCCAGCAACTTCTCCGACAGTCCCGTGCGCTTGCCGTACACATTGGCCGAATCAAAGTAGGTGATCCCGGCCTCCAGCGCCGCGTTCACGACGGCGGCCGCGCCCTTCTCGTCCTCGCTCATCGTCCCGGCCCGACCCAGGTTGTTGGCACCGTAACCCAAAACGGAGACGGTCAGCCCCGACTCCCCCATGCGCCTGCATTCCATGTCTCCTCCGCTCATGTCGAGTTCCCCATCAGTCTACGGTGCGCCCGGGACGTGGGCGAGGATCATGGCTGACAGCGAAGCCGCAAGGCGAGGCCCGGCGTCGGCTCCACCGCAAACGAGGTGTGGCGGCGGTAATGGCCAAGCCCGGAGAATGCGGCTACACTGGTCTCGCCCCGACGCCGACCGCCGAAAGTGAGGTGAGGACCCGTGAACAGTGACAGTTCTCGTCACCGAAGCAAGACCACGTCCTCCCTGCCCGACGGCGGCTCCCGCGCGTCGTCGTTCTGAGCGCCGCAGCCGCTGATCGTCGGCACCTGGGGACGTGGTGAGTTGAGCCATGCCACCGGCTCCTCCACGTAAGGAAGCACCATGAGCCAGAACGTTGACGTCAACTCCGTCCTCGAAACGATCCAGCCCGAGCTGTCTGCGGGCAAGTTCGCTGCCGTCGTTGAGCACGTCTCCCTCGCCAGCCCGGCCCAAACCGCCGACATCCTCGAGCGTCTGCCCGAGCGCCAGCAGCCCGTCTTCTACCGGCTTCTGCCCAAGGACCGCGCCCTCGCCGTCTTCGACATCCTGAGCCCTCGCCAGCAGTCCGACCTCATCAAAGGGCTGCAAAACCGCGAGGTCGTGGAAATCTTCGACTCCCTTGACCCCGACGACCGCGCACTCCTCCTCGACGAGCTACCCGCCAACCTCTCCACCCGGCTCCTGAGAGGCCTGAGCGGCGACAAGCGCCGCCACACCACCGACCTCCTCGGCTACCCCAAGGGCTCGATTGGCCGGCGCATGTCCCCGCACGTTGTCTCCACCCGGGAGACCTACACCGTGGGCCAGACCCTCGCGCGGATCAAGAGCCGCCTCGAGGACGCCGAGACCATCTACACAATCCCGGTGGTCGACGACGCACGGCGCGTGGTCGGCGTCGTCGGCCTGCGTCAGCTACTGGGGGCCACGCCCGAGGTGATGATCCGCGATCTCATGTCCGCCGTCCACGTGGCCAGCGCCTACCACTGCGCCGAGGACGCCGCCCGCCTCTGCTTCGAGCTCCGATTGCTTGCCATGCCGATCGTCGACAGCGAGGGGCGCCTCCTCGGGATCCTCACCGTCGACGACGCCGGTCGTATCATCGAACACGCCGAGACGGAGGACACGGCCATGCAGGGTGGCGTGGAGCCGCTCGGGCGCCCCTACTTCTCCACCCCGGTGTGCTCGCTTGTGCGTTCCCGGATCGTGTGGTTGGCCGTCCTCGCCGTCGGGGCCGCCCTGACCGTTCACGTCCTGTCCATCTTCGAAACGACGCTCGAGCAGGTCACGGCCCTCGCACTCTTCGTGCCCTTGCTGATCGGCACGGGTGGCAACACGGGCAACCAGGCGGCGACCACGGTCACGCGCGCGCTCGCCCTCGGCGACGTCCGCGGTTCGGATCTGCTGCGCGTACTCGGGCGAGAGTTCACGGTGGGACTCACCCTCGGCGCATTGCTCGGCACACTCGGGGCCGTCATCACCGGCGTCATCTTCGGCCTTTCCATCGGCGTGACGATCGGGCTGACGCTGTTGGCCGTGTGTACGATCGCGGCGAGCATCGGCGGCGTCATGCCCATGATCGCCAAGAAGCTCGGGACGGATCCCGCCGTGTTCTCCAACCCCTTCATTTCCACCTTCGTCGATGCCAGTGGGCTGATCGTCTACTTCCTCATCGCCAAAGCAGTGCTGGGGATCTGATAGGAGTGGCGGGTGTGGGTGTGGGCCCGGGATTCCCTCCGGGCCCACACGTATCTAGCATGGCGGGTAGGGCCCATTCGTGGGCCCTGCCACCGGTCCGCTAACTGATCGCAACCATCGCAGACCACCCATGACCAACCTGGCGGGCAACACCCCACCAGCCATTGGCCTGGTTCTTGTAGGCAAACATCTTCCCATCCTCGCGGATACCGATCAGATCCAGGCGCCCATCACCATCCACGTCACCGGGGATGGTGGCCTGGACGAAGGAATCCCAGCCATGACCAATCTGGCCCACACCATAGACCCCGCCATCAGCATTACCCGCATAGGCATACATCACCCCATCGGCACTGATCGCCACCAGGTCACTGTAAGAGCTGCCCACGAACTGGCCCGGGGCCAAAATCGTGGTCATCGCCGACCAGCCATGACCAATCTTCGTCCCCCCAAACAAGCCACCATCACCGACCTGGTAACGGTACAAGTCACCACTAGCCACCTCACGGGCCACCACATAATCCGCCCTCGAAGCACCAAGCTTGCCGGCATAGACAATATTGTCCATACCATTCCAGCCATGGCCCGCCTGAACGCCCTTGGTCAAGAACCCATCACCTTGCGAGTGGAAGTAGTACAGGTCTCCGTTGTCGTAGCGCACCAGGAGGTCGGCGCGCAGGTCACCATCAAGGTCCCGGATCGCGCTGATGTCCGTGATCGGCCGCTCAGCGCAGCCCACGATGCCCTTATGGTAGAACCCGCCCGTGCCATCGTTGACGTAGAAATGGATAGCCCCAGACTCATCTACCGACCACAAGTCAGCAAAACGATCACCCGTAGCATCACCCAACACGCCACTCCCGCGCGCCGGCGACACCGGACGATCCATCACCTGACACTGCCCCGGCACCAGCTTGGCGATCTCCTGCGCCGTCATCGGCCGCGTCTGAGACTCAGTGGTCACAACCGGGTCACCGGCAACCCACTTCTCACCGTCCCACACGTAGTCGGTGGTGGTCACCGTCCGTTCCTGATTAAACGTCCGATCCTCCACATTCGGGGTCGTATCCTTCCACTGCGAAACCTCAACCTTCGCCTCCGGCTTCTCCGGGCGCGGGACGTCAAGCGCAGACAGGGTGTAGCTATGCCCCGCCTCGGTGGCGAAGGAGACGTGGGTGGCATCGAGATTTGTAAGCGCGATGCGCTCTCCCGAGTCCGCATTCCCGTCAACGATCACGGACTTAAACTGGTCGGCCCCGTCGAAGGCGAGCACGGCGTCGCCGCCCTTGTTGGACGTCACAGCGACGGTCTTCACCTTGCCCCCGGCCCACGTGAAGTCGAGGTCGAAGTTGCCGCGCGCCTTCAGGCCCGACACGCTGCCGTCCGCCCACGCGCTCGGTAGCGCCGGCAACAGGTGAATGTAGTTGTGATAGGCCACTCCGTCCTTCTCAAATGTCGAGTTCGACTGTGCGAGCATCTCATTGACGCCCGACGTATTGCCAAAGTTGCCGTCAATCTGGAAGGGCGGATGAGCATCAAACAGGTTGGGATACATCGCGTTCTTCAGCTGCTTGGTGATGAGCAGGTAGGCGCGGTCGCCGTCGCCGGTGCGTGCCCAGGAGTTGATGCGCTGACCAACGCCCCAGCCGGTCGCGTCGTCGCCACGCTGGTTGAGTGAAACCTTCGCGGCATCCATGTAGGTGGCGTTGTCGACCGTGATGAGGTCGCCCGGGAAGAGCCCCAGCATGTGGGACAGGTGGCGGTGGCCACTCTGGTAATCCGAGATCGGCCGGCCGGCCTTGTCCTTGCCGAGGCCACCCTCGAAGAACCACTCCTTGATCTGGCCGTCATTGCCCACCTCAATGGGCTTCAGTAGGCTCTGAGCACACGACCACGAGCGGTTGGCGTCTGCCACGAACGCGCCGGAATCGTCCTTGCGCCAGTTGTCCACCGAGCACTGCCCCTCCGCATTTACCAGGTCCGAATCCACCCCGAGCGCCTTCGCGGACTCCTGCGCGTCCTGCAGCAGCTGCCACACGAGGGAGCTTTCGTAGGTGTTGCCGTCAGTGCCCAACGGGCCGTGCTCGGGCGAGTAGGCCACGCCCGTGGTCAGGCGAGGCTTGCCGTCGGCGGCGTCAATGTTGCCCTTCTTGAGCATGTAATTGACGTAGAAGTTCGCCTCTTCCTTCAGCATCGGGTAGATCCGATCGCGCAGGGCCGCCTCGTCGCCCGTGTACTCGTAGTACTCGTAGACATTCTGCAGGATCCACGGCACCGCCGCCGGACTCCAACCCCACGAGAACGCCTCGCCCGGCGTCGTCCAACCGTATGCCGTGTTTTCGGTGTGGGCCATAAAGCCCGCACCCTCGCCGATCTTCGTCCCTGCCTCCGTCTGCGCACCGGCGTACACCTTCGCCGTGACACGGCCCGGCTCCACGAGGCCCTCCACGTAGTCAAGGAGCGGCAGCGCCGACTTCTCCAGGTTGGATGAGTAGGTCGGCCAGTAGTTCATCTGTAGGTTGACGTTGAGGTGGAAGTCGGCGCCCCACGGGGTGCGTCCGTGGGCGTTGTCGTCGGCCGTGGAGGACCAGATGCCCTGGAGGTTGGAGGGCAACTGGCTGTTCTGCCGCGACGACGCCACCGTCAGGTAGCGCCCGTAGTTGTAGACGAGGGTCTCCAGCGTGCGCTTCTCAGCCTTGCTCGCCCTGTCCTGCTTGTAGGCGGTGAGGAGCGCGTCAGTGGGCTTGGCGCCCTCGCCGAAGCTTGCCGCCTGCCCCAGATCGAGCTTGACCCGCCCATAAAGCGCCGAATGATCCGCGACGTGAGACGCCCGAACGGCGTCGTAGCCCTTCGCCGCCGCCGCGTTCACGACGCCGGCCAGCCGCGTATCGAGCTGCTGTGCAGTTTCCCCGGTGCGGTATGCCGGGTAGCTCGCCTTGTAATCGGTGCCCGCCGCCACGTAGAGCGTGACCTTCGTCGCGTTGGACACCGTCAGCGCGTTATTACCCGCGGACGGCGTGACCGTGGCGTCATCTCCTTCGACGACCGCACGGATCTTCGCGTTGTAGAGTAGCCCGTTGTTGGCGAGCGCACCCGAGGAGGTGAGCGTGTCGCCGTCGACCCGCACCGACGCGCCCGACTTGCTCCACCCCTCGTTCAAAGGCAACGCCACGTCGAAGCCCAACCTATTGTCACCGACGGCCTCGAGATGGGCGACCATGACGTCGTCGGGGTTGGAGACGAAGTAGTCGCGCGTGTAGTCCGTGCCGTCGTAGTTGAAGTGGACGTTTGCCACGCCCGTCGTCAGATCGAGTGAACGCTGGAAGTAGAAGACGTCAGCGTTGTCGGGGATGTTCGACGTGATCGTCAGGTCGCCCCAGTTCTGGAAGGATCCCTGCTGGCGCGCGTCGAAGCCACCGGTGAGACCACTCGTGTTGGCCACCGTAGTTGCGCCGCCGTCTAGCTCACGGTTGAGCGCGCGTAGGGCTGCGCCGTTGCGCCCGCGGCCGGCTTCGTTGCCACCCACGTAGGTGCGCCCCTTGGCGGGTCCGCCCGTCCACAGCGTCTCCTCGTTGAAGGTGATCCTCTCCGAGCCGACCTCACCCCAGACCGTTCCCCCGACCTTACCGTTGCCGATCGGGAGCGTGGTGCGCTGCCAGCGGTCGTCCTTGCCGCCCGACTGAAGGTGATTACCCGTGCCAACCCAGCCCGCGGCGGTGTCGGAGGCGGGCTGGTTGTACCACAACACGTCGTCGTCGGCCATCGCCGCCACCTGCTCGTCCCACGCGCGCGGGCCCTCCGGCGCCTGCGGCTCGGACTCGAACTCGCCGCTCACGCGCAAGGTTGGGGCGTCGGCCGCCGTCAACCCGCCCAGGGCCGCGATGCCCTCGGTGGAGGCGAAACGGAGCTCCATCCCCTTCGTCTCACCGATCGCGAAGGTCAGAAGGCGGTCACCGGCTTCGAATGCCGAGCGAACCATGTCCGTGACGTCGATCGTCACCGCCTTGCGCTTGTCCGCGGGGATTGTCATTGTGTCCGAAGTGTAGCGGCCCGCCGCGGCGACCGGGAATTCGTCGGCGTAGGCCACGTCGTCGGCGGTGAGGGTAAAGCTCGGACGGGTTGCCCACGTCGCCGCGTCAGTCGCGCAGTTCGTCGCGCCGTTCGTGCAGGTGGCGGTATCGACGAGGGCGACGCCGACCTGCGCCTGCTCCGTGCCCTGCAAGTTGTTCACGACGTGCCCAATGTACGTCAGCTGAAGGGTTGCCTGCTCCGGGGCCTTGAGAAGCGAGCCCAGGTCGAAGGAGATCATCCCCATCTTCGCGTCGGTCTGATCCGAGACGTCAGCGGAGACAAATCCTTCACCGAAGAGCCCGTAGGGCTGATTGGGGGTCGAGGCTCCCCCGCGCGTCGGATGCAACGTACCGATGTACGGCTTTCCGGCGTTTGTCTGCATCTTCTCCGACGCCCACGCCTGCAACGTGGTGTCCGCTGCGGCTGAGAGATCCTTCTCGGTCGTAGCGGCGAGCGCAGGCAGGCTCCCTGCGCTCAGTATTAGCGCAATCGTTGCGACTGCGGCAATGCGACTTCTTATACGCATGAGGCGTTCACAGCTCCTTTGCGTGGATGCAACCCAATGACATGTGTACGCTCAACTCTATTGAAATCGCGCCGGACCCGCCACCGATTTTGTGCATCTGATCAGGGCAAACGCTCTATTCACCCCGCGGGCCTGAGCCTCGAGGCTCGGACCTTGAGGCTCAAGTCGCTCTAGGCACCAGCCTTGAGGCGCGGGCCGCTAGAGGCGCGGCTCTAGGCAAGGCCGGCGAACGTCATAGGGCGGACGGTTCGATCGAGGTTGCACCGCCACGACGCCGACTGCGACGGCCGAGGCTTGCAAGACGAGGTCTGCGAAGGATTCAGTTTCTCCGAGTGAGCGTGGACGATGAGGGCGACGCCGTGCAAAATAGGAAAGAACAAGGCGAAAACATCGAGGCTGTATGCCGGCGAAAGGAGTCTCTACATGCTGTCGTATTATGCGGCGGGTGATCCCGATGCACCAATGGTGGCACTCGTTCACGGAGTGTGTGATTCGGGTGTTGCGTGGGTAGACCTGATAAATCGACTCGCCGACCGTTACCTGGTGATCGCTTTCGACTCCCTCGGCCACGGCACTTCCCGCCGCCTCACAGATGAAGAGCTTCGTCAGCCAGGCGAAGCTTCGGCACACCAGCTGGAACGTGCGATCGAGCATCTTCGCACGCTCTATGGAAAGACGCCGATTGTCATTGCCCACTCGATGGGCGCCGCCATCTCATCGTATCTATCAGTGAGCAGACCAGACCTCATTCGCGGTCTTTTCCTTGAGGATCCCGCATGGCTGAATGAGGAACAGGCGGCGGGGTATGTGGAGCGCGCCCCTGAACAGGTAGCAACGAGTGCTCATCTGTGGCGCAGGGACGCCGCTGGAACGGTTGCCGGAAATGTCGACCAGCGCCCTGGCTGGGACGCAGCCTCGCACTACGGTTGGGCATTCGGTAAAGCCTTGGTTGACCCTCGTCTACTCGCCACTGGCATCGTGAGTTTTTCACCGCCGTGGCGTGACATTGCGCGAGCTATCACCGTGCCCACGTTAGTAGTCACCTCTGACACGCAGGAGGTGCTCGTTGGCACCCAAGGTGTCAAGGCAATCGCCGAGCTGGCAAATCCCCGTATTGAAACCGCTGTTATTGGCGGAACTGGCCATGGGGTGCGCCTGAGTAAACCTGAAGAGTATCAACGAGTGTTGGAAGAGTGGCTGACGCAATTCGGCACGACGGCGCGGGGCTAGGCGTTGACGAGTTCGCCTCTCGATGAAGCGTTGCAGGCAGTGAACGACGCTTGCATGCCGCCAAAGGTGCTCGCATGCCGTCAAAGATGCTCGCGTGCCCGAGATTCTCGGGCGAGGCGGCCTGAAGGCTACCCCTTGAGTGCCTCAGTAAATGGGACGTCGGGTGCATGAATCCGTTTGTTAGGTTCATGCACCCGACATCTATACGTGTTGAGCGTACTAGGAACGAGCCAGCTTCCTGAGCTCCTCAATCGGGAGCTCAGCCAGCCGGTCGAGGATCTCTTGACGCTCGTCGTCGGGAACCGCCTGCGGTTCGGGATCCGGAGTTTCCTCGGGTCCGTTAGCAGATCCGCCGCCCTTCGGGACGGTGGTGGTGATGGAGACGATCGCCGTCAACAGGAATATCAGCGAAACGCCGAGTGCCACCATCGCGGCGAGTCGTAGGGAGACGTTGTCACTGCGCCCGGTCATGGCAATCAGCTCGGGCACCTCGGCGCCCTGCAGCCCGTAGAAGACCGCCAGCGAAATAGCGGTGCCGATTGCGCCACCGAGCGAGGACGCCATCTTGTAGATACCAGCGCCGGAACCGGCCTGGGCGGCAGGCAGGTTTGCCAGCGCGGCATCGGTTGACGGCGTCGCGTAGAAGGCCAGGCCGAGGCCGAAGAGGCAGTAGGCGATGATTGCGAGAATGACGTACTGTCCAATGAGCAGATGGGTCATCATCAGCATCACGCACGACACGATGGTGATCAGACAGCCCCAGATCATCGGCTTGCGCGGTCCGAAGCGCTGCAGCAGCTTTTCGCCGATTCGGATGAAAGCGATGATACACACACCGTAGCCAAGCGAGAGAAGACCCGCATCAAACGGCGTGTACAGGGACCCGTCGGCCTTGTGCCCCGCCAGCTGGATGACCTGCTGGCTGATGATCAGCATGCCGATAGTGCCGTTGACCAGGAAGTTTGAGATCGTGGCACCGGTGAACGTGGTGTTCTTGAATAGGGCGAAGTCGATGAACGGGTTGGATTGCTTCCGCTCCCACTGGACGAACAAGACGTATGCCACGACCGCCATCAACGCCAGGCCAATCGTGGTGAGGCTGGACCAGCCCAGCTTGGAACCGTAGAGCAGCACGATCATCAGGCCAAGCGTGCCAACGATGAACAGCGCTAGGCCGGGCGCATCAAACTTCTTGTGGGTAGGCTCGGCGACCTTGTTTTCAGGAGTACCGAGGATCATCACGAACGCAATGGCCGAGATGATGATCGATGCGATGAAGATGCCTCGCCAGCCTACGAAGTTGACGACGGAACCACCGAAGATCGCGGCCAGGCCTGAGCCACCCCACGAACCAATGGACCACATCGACACCGCACGCTGACGGGCAGGGCCATCCCAATACGCCTTCACCAGAGCCATCGAAGCCGGCATGATACAGGCCGCTCCGAGGCCTTGAATCGCGCGACCGGACAGCAGTAGCGGGAGCGCCAAGCCACCCGAGGCGAAGACGGTGAGCAACGAACCGGTAGCGTTCAACACAATGCCAATGAGCGTAATCTTGACACGCCCGATCCGGTCGGCGAGGCCGCCCATCAGCACCATAAACAGGCCCGAGCACAGGCCGGTGATCGACACCGCCAGATTCATGCCCGCCGCATCGATATTGTCTGTACCGATGTCAGCCATGATGTTCGGCGCAACGGTGGCCGCGGTACCGGCAAACAGCCAGAACGTCACCACCGCAAGCACAATGCCCCAAAGCAGCTTCTCAGTGCCCTGGTAGCCGGTTTTTTCGGTCGTAGTTGTCATCATTCACTCCTTCAGCCATGCCAGGCACGCGACAATCGCCGCTTCGGTTCCCGTGCGCAGAGTCGGCTGCATGACCGGCCCGAACGCGGGGTTGTGGTTGGGGTAGGTCTGGGCTCCGGCTTCGAAACCGCCAAAGCCCCAGTAGCAGTAGTCGACGCCGAACGCGTCAGGGATGAAACTGAAATCCTCCGACGCGGATACCTCGCCGCAGTCCATCACACGATCCGCGCCGAAGTGATCGACGAACGCCTTCGTCACCTTCTCGGTAGTCTCGACGTCGTTGTCGGTCAGCGGGTAGGAATCGTAGAGCTCAAACTCGGGAGCCTGAGGGCAGTTGGCGGCTTCGCATTCAGCGACGACGACGCGCTTGATGCCGGCCAGTAGCTGCTCACGAACGGCCATGTCGTAAGCACGGATATTAATCAGGAGTTGCGCCGAGTCGGGAATAATGTTCGACTTCGATCCGGCCTGAACCGAGCCTACCGTCAGCACGGCCATGTCGAACGGGTTGATCTCACGCGAGACCACCGTCTGCAGCCGCAGGACGATAGCCGATGCCAGAACCACCGGATCCACGCCCAGGTGCGGCATCGAACCGTGGGAGCCCTTGCCGTGCAAAGTCACCTTGATTGAAGCGCCGGTGGAAAGAATGGGCCCGGCATGCGTGCCAACCTGCCCCGACCGCATTGGGCCGGCCAGGACATGCTGACCCAGAGCGACGTCGGGCTTGGGCAGCTTATCTACCAGGCCGTCCTCGACCATGGATTTGGCTCCGGCCGCCGTCTCCTCACCGGGCTGGAACAGTGCGATGTGGGTTCCGCTCCAGGCATCGGTGTTTTCGGAGAGGACGCGGGCGGCACCGAGGTTGGCCATGATGTGGAAATCGTGGCCGCAGGCGTGCATCGCAGGCACCTCGTTGCCGTTTTCGTCGGTTCGGGTAATCGTCGAGGCGTACTCCAAGCCAGTGTTTTCCTTAACTGGCAGGGCGTCAATGTCGGCTCGGAAGAGAACGGTTGCCCCCTCACCGTTTTCTAGGACACCAACGACTCCCCCACCGATCCGCTGCACCTGGTAGCCCAGCTTTTCCAGCTCGGCTTCGATGAAGTCGCAGGTTTCTGTTTCCTGCATGGAGAGTTCGGGATTCTGGTGCAGGTGGATGTATGACTCCTCCTGCCAGTCGGTAATCGCGTCTAGTGCTTTGCCAATATCGAGTGTGGACATCTTGCTCCTGCCCAAGCCGTTATGCGGCTTTTGAATAGTATTGACTTAATGGTAACGCGAAGTGATCTTTGGCACTAGTACATTACAGGTGTATAGAGAATCATGACTGAGGCTTCGGCAGGCCTGCTCGAGATACCACGGGCGGTACTGCCCTCTGACCATGGAAGTCCGCACTCGTTCGTCGTAAGCCCTCATTGCCCCGTGCAGCGGAGACGTAACCGTGGCCCCTACCTTCGCCCCACCGATTCGCCGCAGCGGAGGAGTTTCCGGGCAGGTTGTGAGGGTTGGTGTGAGGGTTGGCAAGTGAAGGCCTCTGCGGGATGCGGCTAGACAACCATCAGTTCCGGACGGGGCCATCACCGGTCACGCCCTTGTGCCTTAACTGACGAGACGGGCCGGGCAGCCACGAACTTGCCGAAGCACCACGCAACAGGACTACCCGGACGTCGCCCATGCAGGCGGCGGCGATGCTGAAGAAGAGTTCGGGCGTTCGTGGGCGCGTACGGCTGCCGGTGAAAACCAGATTTTGGCTCGGATGCGGCGCAACAACCCGGGCTTGTTCAACGACGGCGTGTTCGCCAAGGACTCACAGTTCCGTTCACCGGCCTGGGTCAAAGCGAAGGAGTCAACCCGGCGCCGCCGGGAGAACATCAAGCTAGCCACGGGCACTAGCGGCGGTGGCGGAGCCAAGCCGCCGAAGCTGCCAACCAGCGGGCGCCCCTTTTGGGAAGCAGACCCGGATGACGGGTCCTTGCCTGACGCTCATATTGCACCTCCTGGTTTTCGTATGCCTTTTACGCGGAAGACACGGCCACGAGCAACTTATGAACGCGCCGAGCATGCTTTGTCCCGCCATGCCTCAGACGCGGTCATTACCAGCGAGGTACAAACCTTTTCCCAGCAGACTTTGATGACATCGAAGCAATCAAATATGTCATGGATCGGGTTGCCTATCTGGGTGAACCAAAGTATGAGAGCCAACGACTTTATTTTGATGCTGAGGTTCAAGGCGTTTATACCTATGTTGTAATGCCATCTAATGATGGTTCTTGGGAGATCCGCACAATGTTCCCGCTTCGCGGTCGAGGTGTCATGGCTGCACGCCATGGAGTGAAAATGCCGGGAGGATTGTGAGTATGGAAGTGGATAGACTCAAGGCGTATGAACGTCAAGCGGAATCTCTGATTGAACTAGTCGGAACTACCCCATTGACTGATGAACTGATGCGCCAAGCCGAGTTTGAAGAAGCGATTATGTTGATTCAAGATGTCGCCGAAGAACGGGGAATCGTTCTCCCCCGAGATTTAGCCACAAAGCCTATATAAGACCTAATGAAATGAAGGGGGCATCCGGGCATGAAAAGTAATCAATTCATAGCTGCTGAGGACAATATTCCGGGTGCGCACATTTGGGACGTAACCGAGATCGATGAATATGGAAACCAACCACGCGGTGTTCATTTGGTGACATTCGACCGGGAAACAGTTTTGAACTTGTTTACTGATTATCCCCACAATTTCACAGCCGAGCAACTTGAGATCTTTAAGAAGGAACGCCCATTTTGGGCTGATTTCTTTGGGGATCGTGCACGAGTATATTAACCGATATGGGCATGGGCACCATATTGTGATTGGTATGGGGCCTTCTGGGAAGGTGGTGTATTGGGTCAATGACAGATGAACGCCGTAATAGAAAATTCGGCCTATTCTTCGAAGGATTCTCCTTGGAAGAAGTCAAACAGGTATTAGAGCAATTCCCGGATACAACGCCGACGAGCTATTTTGATGATGACGATGTGCCATTTCCCATCTTGGCGGCATACTCGACGGCAATTCCGCCGGAGAGAATTCAGCAATTTGTGAAGGAGAAGCTGGACTATCGGCCCCCAACTGATAGGCAGATCGAAGAACTAGGTGACTTTGACGATGTACGTGCTTTTGCGCGTACTTGACTGCGCATACCTGCTTGACCAGCATGGTTCTTGACCCCACCAGAGATTGGTGGGGTCAAGAACTAAGGAAATGTACCTTCCTACGGGGGCCGCTCCAGGCCAGTTTAGACCTTCTCTTTGAGTCGTTCAGGCAGCTCAATGCCACGTCTTTTTGCTTCATCTTGTAGCGCCCAGACTACTTCTTCGTATTCAGCCTGTTGACGCATCTCACGGGCATATTGAGTTTCAGGAACCAATTCCAACAGCGCATCGATCATGCCCGCAAGCTCATCCAGTGAATGTCGCATGTCACTATTGTAGCGGAGTTTTCCTTCCTTTGTGCGCAACCATTACGCTCCTACCTGAAACTGGCCATACAGAGCGCGGGGTCCATTTCCCGTCCTCTCAACGAATCGCAAGATTGCATATCACGCCTTGGATCTCGGCAGAAAAATGCAACGCCTGACCATCGAGGCGGGGTTCGCCCAGATATACAGCACGATCCATGACATATTTGATTGCTTCGATGTCATCAAAGTCTGCTGGGAAAAGGTTTGTACCTCGCTGGTAATGACCGCGTCTGAGGCATGGCGGGACAAAGCATGCTCGGCGCGTTCATAAGTTGCTCGTGGCCGTGTCTTCCGCGTAAAAGGCATACGAAAACCAGGAGGTGCAATATGAGCGTCAGGCAAGGACCCGTCATCCGGGTCTGCTTCCCAAAAGGGGCGCCCGCTGGTTGGCAGCTTCGGCGGTGATAAGTCACCTCGTATGCCTTCCAGTGATGGTATGAAGGTGCCGGAATGGCTTAACGATGAAACCCTCGATAAGGTGCTTAACGGCCGTATCTGGGTCAATTCTAAAGGTGAAATCACTTTGAAAGGAGGCCATGCATCGGGGAGGAATTGGGTAGGCAAAACAGAGTTTTCTTCCCAGTGGTCTAGAAGCGAGTTTCGTCAAGCGATCATTGTGACGCGAAATGATCCTGCGGTGGTGCGGAAAACGGGTGATCGTACTGAGTTTCGTCGGATTGGTTGATGGGGATTTAATCCATGTCAGCGTTTATGAGAATAATGGCGAGATTTTTAGAGGTGCTCACGCCGTTGGAGGAGCAAACGTATTCCTAAACACCATCGATGGTAAGGTTCGGAAGGAAATACCTAACGATTGGAATTCGAAGGAGGAATGGTGGTTATTCCCGTAGGTTTCGATAAACTTACGACGGCTTTTGCCGATCAGGTTTTTCCTTATCTTTCTAAGCCGATGCAATCTGTTATCGAATCTGATCGTGCGTCAGTTGATATTGCCATGGAGATTGATGATTTTCTTCAGTTTTCTTTGCTTGACGGTGTAGAGATCCCTACAGATCTTCTTGATGTTACGGAGGTTACGATCCGAGCCGGTTGGGACCCGGAACTTACTGAACGGAGCTTGGGTTGGATTGCTAAGCATCGGGCTAGGGTTGGCACCTAATTGAATACTTCTTGATTCTTCCGATGATATGTTGAGTAGAGCGTTAGAAAGACATGTGATGAGGTACGGGCATGCTTATCATATCGTTATTGGGATGAATCCGTCGGGGAAGGTGGTTTATTGGGTCAATGACAGGTGAAGCTAGATCCCGGAACTTCGGTTTGTCCTTTGAGGGCTTCTCATTAGAAAGAATAGAGTCGGTGTTGGAGAGTTTCCCAGGTGTAAAGCCAACCGATTATTTCGATGACGGTGAAGGCCCTTTCCCAATCCTAGCTACCTACTCGACGGATACCGCCGTTGAAGAAATCCAGCAGTTCGTTAAGGAACAGCTCGGGTATCGACCGCCCTCGGATGAACAGTTCGATACGCTCCCAGATATGGAGAGCGTTCGTGCGTTCACGCGGTCTTAGCCGGACTCTCACATACTTCTTGACCCCGCCAAGAGTTGATGCCATTTGGCCTGTCCCTTGGTGGTGGGCTTTTTTGATGCCCGTTCGGTCGAAATATTTCTGAATCGCGTAAACAATCTGCATCGTTAGCCTATCTCACAAGCGGCACAGGAGATGATAGTGCCCTCGTAGAATCAGTTAACGACTATGTGAGACGATATGGGCATGGGCACCATATTGTGATTGGCATGGGGCCTTCTGGGAAGGTGGTGTACTGGATCAATGAATAAGAGCAAGAAGTTCTCGCTATTCTTCGAGGGTTTCGCACTTGAGGATGTGAGAGAAGTGCTTGATCGGTGCCCGGACGATGTACCGGTTGGATATATTGACGACGAGGGGGAACCGTTCCCAGTAATGGCGGTATATGTGAGCATGGTTCCGCCCAGCACGCTTCAGGAATATGCCAAGAGTAAACTGGACTATCGGCCACCTACTGGAGAACAACTCGAAGAGCTTGATTATGATGGTGCCCGAGAATTCGCGCGCACCTAAGAATGCGCAATCATCGCACAAAATGTTCTTGACCCCACCAATCTCTGGTGGGGTTTTGTTTTACCCATTTGGCCTGCCCCTTGGTGGTGGGCTTCTTTTGATGCCCGTAAGGAGGCAAAACACAATGTATGGACGACGCCACCCATTCCTGGTCATGCTCACAGGTGATGAGGCTGGGGGTTCTGGAAGCCCTCAGGACGAGCCGGAGCAGACCACCAACGCCGACGCCGAGAAAGCAACCGATACCGCCGACGACGCCGATGCCGACGACGTCGACGACGTCGACGAGAGCGATGGCGAGGCGTGGGATAAGGAACGGGCCCTACGCAAGATCCGCAAGGCGAACGCCTAAGCGAAGGCCCTGCGTGAGCGGGCCAAGGGAGCTTGTCAAGTTTGTTGTGTATGAAGGGGTTGTTTTATAGGTAGGGGTTCATGCGGTCGGGGTAGGCCGCGGCTAGTTGGGCCAGGGCCTGTTTCCAGTTCGCCTTCACCTGCCCTTCGATCAGTCGGCCCGCGCCTTTACGCTCTGCGGCGGCTTTGCCTTTGTCCTTGGCCCACCGGCGGGCCCGGGTATCCTCAATATCGCAAATAGCTAGCCACAACAGCTTGAGACCCGCCTCATCGGTAGGGAACTGAGAGCGATTCTGCCTCACCTTACGCAGCTGGTAGCTGGGTGACTCGATAGCGTTAGTCGTGTAGAACTTTGCGCAGGGCTGGCGGGAACTGCAAGAACGCCGGTGTTGCGCCCCCCTAGGCGTTACGCCAGGTCGCTACCGCCGAAGGGGTACTTCTGGCCCAGGTCCAAGGCGGCGAAGGCCTCTAGGGCCTCTTGAGCGACCTGCTCGCTGCTGGCGGTATAGATCGCCTGTGAGGGACACTGAGTGGGCTTTGCGGTCCTGGTAGGCCACGAAGTACTTCGCGGCCCGGATCAGGTGAACGACACAGGTTTGGACTAGCGAGTTGGGCCAGGTGGCCAAGGTAGCCTCAGGCAAGCCCACCAGCACCTCACAACACAATCAGCACGTCTTGAATACCCCGGTTGGCTAGTTGGAAGCACACGGAAGCCCAAAACGAGGACCCCTCATTGTCTAGGGGCCCAGATACCCAAGGGCGTGCTTGATGCCCTCCATATCGACCCCCACCCCGAATATGAGCAGCCTTGGATCGCACCCGGCCTTGGTCACGGACCTTAACCCGGATCGCATCGAGATAGATCACCGGGTAGAACTCTTGTCAGGTCCGCTCCTGCCAAGTGGTGACCGACTCTCGGGGCGCGTCAGTAATATTTTAGCGATCGTCTCATGGGATAGCTCCGTGCCGATCGTCTTAGCCAGATGATGCTGAATATCGCGTACGGTCATCCCACCGGCATAAAGGCTGATAATCATCTGATCCAGCCCACCTAGGCGCCGTGAACCTTTAGGCACCAACCTGGGGGTGAAAGAGAGCCTTCACGGTCCCGGGCAATGGTCAGCTCAATATCGCCAACCTCGCTAGCCACGGTCTTGGTATACGACCCGTTACGGGCGTTGATTGGCCGGTCAGATTCGGCCTTAGCCTGCCGATCGCGGGGCTCATATCCCAGGTGTGAGCCCGTCCGGCCTGCAAGCCGCGCTCCAGGGCTTCCTTGATCAGTGCGGGGATCATTCCCCCATCCCCGGTCAGCTCGATCTGGCCAGAATCAATGCGGGCAAATAGATCGTCTAAAGCACCGTTAGCCTTCAGCTGCCCAACAACATCGGCGCCAGCCGGGCGGGTCTTCTCATCACGTGTCATGGTCATAATCGAATCCTTTCATCAGATCCTCATACACAAACCATTTGACACCCTCATGGCTGACACACAGCACACCGACACGACCGAGGCCACTGATGAGGCCGAGACTTCACAAGCTCCCGGCACCGATTCTGCTCCTGCACAGGAAACAGATTGGAAAGCCGAGGCACGTAAATGGGAAGACCGAGCCAAAGCTAACCGGGCCCAGGTCTCCCAACTCAAGACACGAATCACCGAGCTTGAAGGTGCCTCCGGGGATCTTGAAAAAGTCCTTGCCCGCATCGGTGCTCTTGAAAAGCACAACGCCGATCTTGAGTTCATGTGGAAGGATGAGGACTTTCAGGCCGACATCATTGACCGTGACATGGCCCCGGCGAAGAACACCACCCTGTCTCGTGCTCTGACCTTGGCCTCTACCACCGGGTCAACCCGCTCACGGATAACCCGGTCAGCACCTGGTCTAAGTACCTGACCGCGACCACGCTCATCGTCGAGCAGGGCAAGACTGAGGCCGATGCCGACATTCGTGCCGCCGCTGGCCTTGTCATCGCCAACGACGCCGACGTCAACGCCCCGGCCCTCGACCGCAAGCAGGCATGGGCGCTGGGTATCGACCTGATCAACACCCGATATAGGCTCACGGGATCGTATCACGAGCCCGGAGGTTGCCGGATGATCAACGGCGGAACCGCCTGACTATCTCGGTGACGGGCGCGGCCGGAACGGTGCCGAAGTTCCTAGCCGAGCGTCTTGGACACAGAGGCGCGCCTGTGGCGAGCGGCAGACCCCGGCATGTAAACCCACGTCACATAACCACATGCAGCAACACCACAAAGAAGAATCACCGTGCCAAAAACAAGTTACGTGACTGAACCTACCCAATCCACTTCGACGGATGAAATAATAGTCGCGGCAACATCACAGGTTAGAAGGCAAGGGCGTGAGCGCGATGGATGAGTTTCCAGAGGTTGAGGGCGTGGATGTGCCGCTACTGTATGTGTCACCGATGCATTGTTCCGACGTGGAGATTAAGGCGCCTATTATTCGTTGGCTTGTGTCGCATGGCATTCAGCCCGATAGCACTGATCCGGGGTTGAGGTGGTGGTCTAAATATGTCAACGGGGACATGATCGGCGTTCTATACATGCACGTGGCGTTTAACCCTACCCGTTGGTACTTCCTCCCGCCGGAAGGTAAGACGATTGAGGACCTGATCCCTGAGTATTGGGTCGGCGAGGGTGAGTGCCCTAAATAGAGCACTCACTGATCATCATAGGATGCACGGACCAACTGAAAGGATGCCAAGCCCGCGCACATTCTGTCTCACCGGCCGGTGCGGGCGTTGCCGATCACAGTCGCGGCAAGGTTACCCGCGTCCCCCGCGAAATACCCACACGTGTCCCTCTCAACTCAAAATACTATCGAGGGACACCATTGTGCGTGGTAGACTCCACTCTCCGCGAATGAAGCGGGAGTGAATCTCCCTGAGTAGCAGGCAAGCCACGGTTGTCCTGCAAACGCTTGGCATGCGGTAGTCATAGCCCTCTTTGCGGTAACGGCCGCGCCAGGTGCCGGCGTTTGTCTTATACACGTGGCCGAAGTTTGATCTGCCCATCGGAGTACCCCTTCTTGTTTGGTGGTGGGGTACCCCAAAAGTACCCCTACGAGAGTATAAAAGAGTGTAAACGGGTATAAAACAGTGTAAAACAATGCTGCCACTTTTCCGCGCCAGGACAACGAAAACCCCGCCAGATCAACGATCCAGCGGGGCACCCTGTGGAGATGGGGAGAATTGAACTCCCGTCCGACGATGCAAAACCCAAGGCTTCTCCGGGTGCAGTCTGCTAGACGTTGTTTTCAGCTCCAGCACTCACGCGGACAAGTTGCTGACGAGCATAGTTACCGAGTGTCGGGCGGCACCCGGTAACCCGGTGCCGTCCCAGTGGCTTTCAAAAACGACGCCAGAACTCTCACGTGAAAGCACCGTGAGACTGACGGACTTCTTTAAATGCGCTCGCGCTTAGGCAGCGAGGGCGAAGTCGGACTTCTGCTTGTTGGCAGTTATTGTTTGCAGAGAGTCGTTTAAGAGATGACTCTGCATCCTCTACCCGCTTCCCTTCGGCAGTCATCGCCGTCGAAACCGATCATCCCCATATTCTGTTGTCAACCAACTAAGCCCGAAGGCTTACCCTTACATTATACCGACGACGCCGTCCGCGTCTATTCCCGGCGTCACAACCGCGAGATGACGGCGAGGAGGTCGTCCAACTGGCGCGGATGGGTCAATCGCAACACGGCAAGTCCGGTGGGTGCCGCTTCCATCTCGCGCATCCTGGCACGCTTGGAGGCAAAGGAGCGAAAGTGCCATCGAAGAATCGAGTCCTGGCTAAAAACCTGCTTCCAGTTTTCGCGATTGCCGTTGCAGGTCTCAAGACCATCGACGGCGCGCCGCCACGTGCGTCGCACCAGCCGGCCGAGGGACAGCAGCCGTGGATAATCGAGCGCGATCATGACCTGCGCACGCTCAAACAGGACATCACGGAATTGATGATAGGCCGAATCGAATACCCACTCCTCGGCCGCCGCCAGTTCGGTGGCGATGGCACGCATAGACTCGTCGTCCCTGTTGGTCCATGGTGCCACGTCGGCTGGTAGCCACCCGACGGCGTCGTCCACCAGGATGATCGGCAGACCGCGCGCCCTCCCAAAACGGCTTGCCGCTGTGGACTTCCCCGAGCCCGTCACGCCGTAGAAGAGGACGCGGCGTGCGCGTGCGGCGTCATCAAGAGTTGCCCGCGGCATTATTGCGTACTCCGCCGGTGCAACGCGATGGTGTCGTCCTCGTGTCTCGCGCCCACGACCGCGGCCTTCATCTGAGAGGTCAACATATCTTCACGCCGCTGTTTGGCCTCATCCGACACTATCCCTCGCTTCATCCGTGTTTTCACTCCCATGAAGGGTACCATCGCAGCATGACCAAAGAAATCCTGGTTCCGAGAACGATTAACCCCGGCGACAAGGTCGCGTTGCTCTCCCCCGCTTGGGCCGCGCCGGCCTACTTCCCGCAGATCCACGAGCAGGCGGTCGCCCGCCTCCAGCGGTTGCTCGACGTCGTGGTCGTTGAGTATCCCACCACGCGGCAGATGGGGGCCAGTCCCGAGGAGCGCGCCGCGGACGTGAACGCCGCATTTGCTGACCCCGAGATCCGCGCGATCCTCACCACCGTAGGCGGAAGGGACGAAATCCGTCTGATCCGGCACCTCGACCCGTCACTCCCCCAGGCCGACCCCAAACCCTTCTTCGGCTACTCGGATAACACGAACATTCTCAACTGGCTGTGGTCGCACGGGGTGGGCGGATACTACGGCGGGGCCACCCAGGTCCACTTCGGGCCGGGCACGCTCGTCGACGCCGAGCACCTCATCACGCTCCGCGCCGCGTTGTTCGGCCGGGGCGACACGGTCTTGCCCGCCACCACCGACTCCCAGGACTATGGGTACGACTGGTCGAGCCCGGAGGCGCTCACCGAGGATTCCCCGCGCGGCCCCGCCCGCCCAATCGAGTTCGTGGGCAGCGACGCGCTCGTGCGGGGACGCACGTGGGGCGGGTGCCTGGAGGTCATCGACCAGCTCGCGCTCGCCGGCCGGCTCCCAGACGTCTCAGACCTCGAGGGAGCCATCCTCATCTTTGAAAACTCGGAGCGGGTGACTCCCGCGGACATGGTGGGCGACTGGATCCGGGCCCTCGGCGAGCGCGGCTACCTCGAGGCGGCGGCGGGGCTCATGTTCGCCCGGCCGGTCGTCGATGACCGCGACGCGCCCGGAACCGCGGAGCTTCAACAGGCCCGCCACGACGCCTACATCGAGTACCTGCTCACGCAGGTCAGCCGTTACCGCAAGGATCTCCTCGTCTGCCTCAACGTCCCCTTCGGCCACACGCGCCCGCAGCTGATCCTGCCATACGGTGGCGAGGTCACACTTGACCCGGTATCGGAGCGGGTCACGGCCCATTTTCCGGTTGCCGCCCGATACCGGATTGGCGTCGCGGGATAAACCCGTCAGCCCGTCAGCCCCTCAAGCCCGACAGGCCCTAGATGAACTCGATGACGTCCTTGATCGAATCATGAATGTGATCGGGGCGGTAGGGGAACTTGACGACGTCCTCGCGTTTGGTCGATCCCGTCAACACGAGGTGAGTGGCCAGTCCCGTCTCCACGCCGGCTTGAATATCGGTGTCCATGCGGTCACCCACGATCGACGTCTCCTCCGAGTGCGCCCCGATCTTGTTCAAGCCGTTGCGCAGCATGATCGGGTTGGGCTTGCCGACGAAGAACGCCCCTCGCCCCGTCGCCTTCTCAATCATGGCGGCGACGGCGCCGGTGGCCGGCAGGTCGCCCTCGGCAGACGGGCCGGTCGGGTCGGGGTTGGTGGCGATGAACCGAACGCCGTCCTGGATGAGGCGGATCGCCGTCGTGATCATCTCGAAGGAGTAGGTGCGGGTCTCCCCCAACACCACGAACTCGGGATCGACCGACGTCATGACGAAGCCCTCCTCATACAGAGCCGTGGTCAGGCCCGCCTCGCCGACGACGAACGCGCGGCGGTTATCCGTCTGGCGCGCGAGGAACTTCGCGGTGGCCAGCGCGGAGGTCCAGATCCGCTCCGGCGGGACCTCCAGGCCGGACGTTGCCAGCCGGGCGGAGAGGTCGCGGGTGGTGAAAATGGAGTTGTTCGTCAAGATCAGGTGCGGGATTTGCCGCTCCTCAAGACGCTTGAGGAAATCGTTCGCACCGTCGAGCGCGATCCCCTCATGAACAAGGACACCGTCCATATCAATCAGCCATGCACACATGCCCTAAGCCAATCACGAATACCCGCGCCAAGCCTAGCGATGAGACAACATGCACGTTCGTGGCACGCAACACGCGAGCTGGGGCGACGACGTCGTTCGCCGGCTCGCGCCTAGCGCATCCGCTTTCGGGCCTCGGACACGGCCCGCTCGGCCTCGCGCTGATCCTGCCTGCGCCGAAGCGTCTCGCGCTTGTCCCACTCCTGCTTACCGCGCGCCAGCCCGATCTCAACCTTGGCCCGACCGCGGATGAAGTAGAGCTCGAGCGGCACCACCGTGACGCCTTTTTCCTTGACCTTGACGGCGAGCGTGCGTAGCTCGCTCTTGTGCAGGAGAAGCTTTCGCTTCTGGGTGGGTGCGTGGTTGGTCCAGCCGCCCGTCGACCAGGCGGGAATATTCGCTCCAACCAGCCAGGCCTCGCCGCGTCGGTCGAAGTCGATCCACGCCTCCATGAGGGAGGCGCGCCCGGCGCGTAGCGCCTTAACCTCTGTGCCGGCGAGCACGAGTCCCGCCTCGTAGGTCTTGTCGATGAAGTAGTCGTGGCGCGCCTTCTTGTTGCGGGCCACCACCTGCTTGGCGTCAGCGGCTTCCTTCGCCTTCTGCGCAGGGGTCAGCTTGCCGCTGTCCTTCTTCCAGGCTTTCGGCATGGCTCATCCCTCCTTGTGACGTGACCTCATAGCTTAACGCCGGGCACGGCACCGTCGCAAGGCTAGGACCAGCGCTGGGTGAAGGAGCCGAAGTTCATAGGATCGACCACGGCGCCGTTCTTCCACACCTCGAAGTGGACGTGGCAGGCGGTGACGAGACCGGTCTGCCCGGTCCACCCGATCACGTCGCCCTGCTTGACGCTCTGCCCCACGCGCACGTTGAAGGCCGACAGGTGGTTGGTGACAGTCACGTAGGAGTTGCCGCCGACCACGCCGTGGTTGATGTAGATCTGGTTGCCGTGCGTGCCGTTGCCGGCTGCGGGGATGACGGCCGAGACGACGCCGTCGGCGGGCGCCGTCTGTGCCTCACCGCACTGGGAGCGCAGGTCGACGCCGTTGTGCATCCACGTGCCGCCAAAGGGGTAGACGCGCATGCCAAACGGCGAGGTGACGTAGAGCGGGGCCGGCACCGGCGGCTTGAGCCACGCGCCTCCGGCCTGCGCGGAGGTGTTCGGTGCGGGCTGCGCGGGGGCATTGGCCCGCGCCTTGGCCCTGGCCCGTTCGGCCTCGAGCTTGCGCTGGTTTTCGGCGTCGATCTCGGCGATGCGCTGTGCGGTCTGCTCGCTTTGCGTCTCGAGCGTGGCGAGCGATGCCTGGTAGCTGGCCTTCTGGTCCTCGAAATCCTCCGACTGGCTCACGAGGCTCGCCTCGAGGTTCACGAGTTCGGCCTTGCGGGCATCCGCCTCGGCCTTCTTCGTGCTCTGCGTGTCGACCAGCTCCTCGGACTTGGTCTTGAGCTCCTCGATCTGATCCTCCACCGCGTTCTGGCGCGCCTCCCGGTTCTTCTCCTGGGCGGCTTTCTGCTGGAACAGAGCCAACGACGCCGACTGCGAGCGGCTCACAGCCGACTGCGCGCGGTAGGCATTGGCGAAGTCCTCGGCGGTGGCAGACCCAACGAGCATCTCCATCGTCGACGGCATCGTGTCGCCACGGTAGGTGGCGCGGGCAAGCTCGCCGAGCGACTTACGCGTCGCGTCCGCGTTGGCCTCATTGTCTTTGATCTGCGCCTTGATCTCCTCCAGCTGGCCCTGGGCGGCGTCGAGGAGAGCCGTGTTCGCCTCCAACTCGCGCACGGCCGCTGCGAGGTCGGCCTCGGCGCTCTGCACGGCCGCCTCGGCGGCCGGGATCTTGCCGCGGGTCTCCTCCAGTTTGAGGTATGCCTCCTGGAGGTTGACGTCGATGCCCTCCATCTCGGACTGGAGGCGCTCCTTCTCGGCCTTCTGCTCCTGTTGCTGGTCGACGAGGTCGCTGCGCTCGTCGCCGAGCGCAGGCACGGCCGTAATGGCCGACGCGGCCAACGCGACGGCGGCCACGACTGGGGCAAATTTACGCATCTTTCCTCCCTAGACCCGAGTGTAACGGCGGAGCGCCAGGAACGAAGCCAGGCCGGAGATCACGAGCGCGCCGAGGATGAGCCAGGGGGCGACGAGAAGCACGTCGTGGCCCGTGATGATCCGTAGCCACGAGCCGGAGAACCAGTCCTGGATGAAGAACTCCACCGCCGCCCACAGCGCCGCGACCGCGACGAGAGAGCCGATCAGCGAAGCTAGCATCCCCTCCAACACGAAGGGGGCCTGGATGAAACCGTTCGAAGCGCCAACGAAGCGCATGATCTCGGTTTCATTCCGTCGGAACATGGCCGACAGGCGGATCGTGGAGGGGATGAGCAAGAGGGCGGTGACGATCATGACGCCCGCCAGTGACCCTGCGATGAGGGTGAAGCGGTTAAGCATGTTGAACAGCGGCTCGAGCTGTTCACGCTGGTCAATGACGGCGTCGACGCCGGGGCGGCCCTCGAGGCTCTCACGGACGACGTCGTATTCCTGCGGGTCAATGAGCTTGACACGGAAGGATGCCTGCATCTGTTTGGGGTCGACCGTGTCCACCCACGCGCTGTCCTTGAGGTACTCGCGGAAGTTGGCGTAGGCCTCTTCCTTCGTCTCAAAGTAGACCTCCTCCACGTAGTCGGCCATCTCGGGCGAGTGGAGGAATGTGTTGATCGCGTCGATCTGCTCCTGAGTGGCCTCGCCGCCCGCGCACTGGGCGGTGTTCTGATCCGGCGCACACAGGAACGCCGAGACCTCCACCCGGTCATACCAGGCGTTCTTCGCGGACTCGATCTGGTCCTGAAGCAGCACTGCCGAGCCGACGAAGAGGAGCGAAACGAAGGTAACCAGCGTCACCGACGCGGAGAGCGCGAAGTTGGCGCGTAGCCCTTTGAAAACCTGAGAGAAAATAAATCGTAGCCTCATGCCTGGCTCCCCCCGTACACTCCGCGATCCTGATCGCGCACGACCTCGCCGTCGACGAGCTCGATCACGCGCTTACGCAACTGGTTGACGATCGCTTGGTCGTGGGTGGCCATGACCACCGTCGTGCCCTGGCGATTGATACGGTCCAAAAGGCGCATGATGCCAAGTGCGGTCTTGTGATCAAGGTTGCCGGTCGGCTCGTCGGCAAGCAGAACCTCGGGACGGTTGACCATCGCGCGGGCGATCGCCACACGCTGCTTCTCGCCGCCCGAGAGCTCATGCATGCGCCGTTTTTCCTTCCCGTCCAGTCCCACCAGCTCAAGAACCTGGGGGACCTCCTTGAGGATGGCGTGGCGCGGCTTACCGATGACCTGCATCGCGAGAGCGACGTTGTCGAATACGTTCTTGTCCTGCAACAGGCGAAAATCCTGGAAGACGGTGCCGATCTGGCGCCGCAGGAACGGCACCCGCCGCGAGGACACTCCCGACAAGTCCTTGCCAAGCACGTGAACCTTACCCTCGGTGGGGCGCTCCTCGGCCAGGATAAGAGCCAGCATCGTGGACTTTCCAGACCCGGAGGCACCGACGAGGAAGACGAACTCGCCGCGGTCAATATTTAGGCTCACGGAGTCGAGCGCGGGAGCCGCACCTCGCTGATAAACCTTTGTGACGTTTTCAAATGTGATCATAGATGGCGCCAAATCCTTGCAGTCATGGTCTCCATTAGCTTAGGAGCCACACAATTTCCTGCCGGTAAGGCACGCCGGCGTGGCGAGGATTACTCTGCCCGCCTACTGCTAGTTATCGGCGGTCGCGGACTCCCCCGACTGGCGCCACCGGATCCCGGCGTCGATAAAGCCGTCAAGATCGCCGTCGAACACGGCATCGGTGTTGCCCACCTCGTGCCCAGTGCGAAGGTCCTTGACCATTTGGTAGGGGTGGAGCACGTAAGAGCGCATCTGGTCGCCCCAGGAGGCCTTGACGTCGCCGGCTAGTTCCTTCTTCTTCGCCTGCTCCTCCTCGTGGCGCCTTTGCAGCAGCTTGGACTGGAGCACGCGCAGTGCCGCGGCACGGTTCTGGATCTGGGATTTCTCATCCTGCATCGAGACCGTGATGCCCGTGGGGATGTGTGTCATGCGCACGGCTGAATCCGTGGTGTTGACGGACTGCCCGCCCGGGCCGGAGGAGCGGAAGACGTCGATCTTTAGCTCGGATTCGGGAATCTCGATCGAGTCGGTGGTCTCGATGAGCGGGATGACCTCGACCGCCGCGAAGGAGGTCTGGCGTCTGCCCTGGTTGTCGAAGGGCGAGATGCGCACCAGCCGATGCGTTCCGGCCTCCACCGACAGCGTGCCGTAGGCGTAGGGCGCGTTGACCTCGAAGGTGGTGGACTTGATGCCCGCCTCTTCGGCGTACGAGGTGTCCATCACCTTCGTCTTATAGCCGTGGCGCTCGGCCCAGCGCAAGTACATGCGTTGCAGCATCTGGGCGAAATCCGCGGCGTCCACGCCGCCTGCCCCGGAGCGGATGGTCACGACGGCGTCGCGCTCGTCGTACTCCCCGCTCAGCAGGGTCTTAATCTCCAGGTCCGACAAGTCCTTGGAGATCTTGGCGATCTCCGAGTCGAGTTCGGCATAGAGCTCCTTGCCGGACTCGAGATCCGATTCGGATTCTTCCACCGCCATCTCGTACAGCGTCTCGGCGTCCTCGACCCGTTCGCCCATCTTTTCCACGCGGTCCAGGCGTGCTTGGGCGTGGGAGAGCTTGGAGGTGACGGCCTGTGCGGCGTCGGGATCGTCCCACAGGTCGGGTGCCGCGGATTTCTCCGTCAGCTCCGCGATCGTGCTCCTGAGCGCGGGCACGTCGCTGACTGCCTCGATCTGGTCAAAGATCCGGCGTAGGTTGTCGAGTTGTTGGTGATAGTCAATGGCCACGGCGCAAGTCTACGGCATTTGCCGCAGCGCGGCCGTGGAGGTGACAGTGAGGTCAACTTCGTCCACGGCGCTCAGCAGCTGCGGGATGAACGGGATGCGTGCCCGGCCGGTGAGCTCCACGACGACGGCGTCGTCCGCGACCCGCGTCACGTAGCTCACGGTGCGCCCGTCCACGGTCAGCGTCCCGGAAGCGGGCGGCGCGGGAGTGAGGTTGAGGGACGAGCCTGAGTAGTATGCGGCGTCCGAGATGTCCTGGGCGAAATCGAGGGCGAGGGCGTCGGCGGTGTTGAGCAGGTCGCGGCGCACACCGTAGACGTGGATGACCGATCCCAGGATGAGGATGAGCGAGATGACCACCACCCACACGCCCAGCCCGAGCACGATGAGGTTGCCCTCCTCCGCGCGCTCGGCGCGGGCGCGAGTGCGCGTCGAGGGTGCCGAAGCGCCCGTCATGGCCGCACCACCCGGTACTGGTCGACCACCATCTCCTGCTCTCCCGTGAGCGCGAGGGCGCCAATGATGGGCACGGTGACGGTGGCCGAGGTGCGGGCCGTCACCACGGCGCCGGGAGTCAGGCACGGGCTCGCACTGCAGAGGAAGTCGAGGGACAGCGGCTCGCTCAATCCGCGATCCTTCCACGCGCGATCTGCCGCCTCCCGTCCGCGCGCCTCACCCGCGTGAGCCGAATCCGCGCGCACGTAGGCTCGAGCGGACTGGCGGGCGGCGTCATCGAGCGCAAGCTGGGCCGACGTCGTCGTGGCGAGACCAATGAGCAAAACGAGCGCGGGAACCACGATGACCACCACGATACCCACGAACTCGACAATGGCATTGCCCTCCTCGCCGCGGGGTTTATTCACGCACCGCACGTGCCCTCACCTCAATCATGTTCTCGCCTAGGAAGCCGGCGCCGGGCACCGGGGCCCGCACCACCACCTCGATCCCCGTAGACGTCACGGAGGCGGCGACATCGCCGGCGTAGGCGGGGGCGAGGGCGGCGGAGATGAGCTCGCGCGTGCGGGCCTGGGCCACCTCGGCCGAATGGGCCGCCGCCCCCACGCGTGCGCCCTCCATCGCCGCGTCGGTGGCGATGGTGTGGACGTACCAGCCCAGCCCCGCGGCGATGATGGTGTAGGCCACCATCAGGAGAAGCCCGACGGAGGCCACGAAGCCGACCGTGGCGTTGCCGGCCTCAGATGTTGAGCACGCGCTCGATCGCATTGTTGAACAGGTCGGTCAGCGCGGGGCCCGCCACCGCCCAGATGAGGACTACGAGGGCGGCCGTCATCAGGGTGATCATCACCCAGCCGGGCACGTCTCCCGCCTCTTCGCGGGGCTCGGCCGGCCACAGTACCCGGCGTAAAAGGTGTCGAATCTTCATAGGTTTCTCCTTGTCGGTATCCAGCGCGTGACTCATGTGAATGTCAATGCGTGAAGTGCGGGGAACACGGTGAAAACCACCGTGAGGGGCATGATGATGAACACCACCGGGATCATCATCGCGATCTCAGCCTTGCCGCCGGCCTCGAGTAGGTCGCGCCGGGCGGCGTCACGGGCGTCCCGTGCCTGCAGATGGAGGGAACCGGAAAGCCCGCTGCCCTGCTCGAGCGCGGTGACGATAGCCTCGGCGAAACGCGCGACGTTGCGGTTGGCGGACCTGTTGCCCATGTCGGTTAGCGCCGCCGTCAGAGACTGACCGGCGTGGACCTCGCTCATCGTTCGCCTCAGCTCGTCGACCATGTCGCCACTGCCGATGAGGCACACCCGCTCAATCGCCACACGGATCGATTCGCCCGAGGCGACTGCGAGGGCGAGGATCTCGACGACGTCCGGTAGCTGGGCTGTGTAGGCGCGGCTACGCTGGTCCACCTGTTTGCTGAGTGCCCAGTCCGCGCCGAGGACCCCCGCCGCCGCGCATACAAGTACGCCAAGGATGCCGGCCACAAGCGGCACCCCGCGGACGATGAGCGCGAAGGCGAGCACGCAGCCGAAAGCGAGGCCTATGCTCGCCCACTGGAGCTGGCGGACCCGAAAGTCAGTGACGGTCATAGTGCCGAGCATGTGGACGCGGCGCTCGACCGAGGAGGTGGTCGAGCCGACGGCATCGAGGACCCTGGTGACGACGGCGGCACGGCGGCGCGGCCGGCGCTTCGTGCGGGTGGCCACGTAGGGAAGGACGCGTTCGGCCAGCTGAGTGGGCCGGTAGACGAGCGAGACCCCGACCAGGAGGAAGCCGGCAACCAGCGCTACCCCCGTCAGTACACTAAGCATGGCCCACCCCCGCGAAGATTCGCTCCTCCTCCGGTAGGCGACCGAGCCGGAGCATGAGCCAGTAGGCCAAGACGGTCAACACGAAGCCGGCGACGAGGATGAACACGCCCACCGGCGTGGTGAACGCGTCGATCGCCCCGGGCCGGGTGGAAAAGAGCAGCAGCATGATCCACGGCGCGACCGCGGCGAGCCTGGCTCCGTTGACCGTCCATGACTGGCGGGCAAGCAGCTCGCCGCGGGCCCGGTTCTCCTCACGCACGAGGGAGGCCAAGCTCGCAAGCGCAGCTGATAGGTCACGCCCGCCGAGGTCGTGGGCCAGCCTCAGCGCCTCGAGGATGCGGTCCGTCATCGGATCCGCGAGCGCCTCTTTGAGCTCGTCGAGCGCCGGGTCGAGACGGCCGTCGGCGCGCAGGTGCTGGGCGAATCGCGTAAACGACGGGCGCATCATGTCCGGTCCGCGCACCGACAGAAGCGCCAGCGCTTCGCCCACGGGCAGGCCGACGCGCACGCTCGCCACGATGTCGTCAATGACCTCGGGCCACACCTCACGCAGCTCCTCGCGGCGGCGGCGTTCCCGGGCTCCCCGCCACACGCCGGGCACGGCCGCACACATGATCGCGATCGGGACCGAGATGGCGAGCGAACTCGAGATAGCCGACGCCGCCAGGAAGCTGACGATCCCCACGGCCAGGGCGGGCCAGGCCGCGTGCCACACTCGCTTCGGCACAGTGAGGGGACGCGGCCGCCGGAAGGCGACGGCGGCGAGGAAGACGCCGAGGCCCACGACCATCCCTACGACGAAGCCCATCGTCCACCTCCCAGCAACTCGCGCAGGACGTAACCGTGTTCCTCAAAGATCTCCGGGCGGGCGACGTATCCCGCTCCCCGTTCGAGGCCGAAGCCGCGGTCCACGAAGAGCTCACTGGTCTCAACCACGCTGCCTTCCGTCCGCCCGGTCAGGCCGATGATCTCTCGCACACGACGCTTGCCGTCCCGGTCCCGGTGCAGGTGAACCAAGAGGTCAATGGTGTGGGCGACGGTGGGGATCACGAAGTCGGAGGTGACGTTCTCGCCGGCGAGGAGGGGCAGGACGCTGAGCTTGGCCACCGCGTCGCGCCCCGAGTTGGCGTGGATTGTGCAGGCGCCAGGGATACCGGAGTTGAGGGCGATGAGCATGTCGAAAGCCTCGGCCTGGCGCACCTCGCCAATCACGATCCTGTCCGGGCGCATGCGTAGCGATTCGCGCACGAGTCGGCGCAACGTGATCTCTCCGCGGTCTTCGATGTTGGCCGGGCGGGTCTGCAGGGCGACGACGTCGCGGTGGGCGAGGTTGAGCTCGAATACTTCCTCGGCCGTGATGACGCGCTGATGAGGCGGGATGGCGCCCAGCAGGGCGCGCAGGAAGGTGGTCTTGCCCGCCTGGGTGGCTCCCGAGACGATAACGTTCATCCCGCAGTCGATAGCGGCGTCAAGGAAGGCTGCGGCCTGCGCGCTCAGCGTGCCGAGCTCAACGAGGTCGCGTAGCCGGCGCGGGCGCACGATGTACTTGCGGATGTTGACCGCCCAGTGCTCGCGCGTGATGTCCGGGATCGCCACGTGGAGTCGCTCTCCGGTGTGGAGCGCGGCGTCGACGAAGGGTTGAGACAGGTCAAGCCTGCGACCCGAGGCGCGCAGCATGCGCTCCACGAGGTCCTTGACCTGGCGTGCCTCGAGCAGGATCGTCGACAGCTGGCTCACGCCGTCGCGTGCGAAGAAGACGCGGCCGGGCTCGTTGATCCAGATCTCCTCGATTGTTGGATCGTCGATGAGAGATTGGAGCGGCCCAAAGCCTCCGATGTCGTCTCTGAGCTTGCGGCGAACCTCCGTCACGTCTGCGATCGGATCCACCACTCCCGCGACCGTCAGCTCCTCGTATTCCGCGAGCGCGTCGTCGATGAGCGCCTCAAGTTCACGCGGCTGAAGTTGCGGGTCGATGCGGGAGGCGCGCACAAGCTCGCGCACTCGCGCATCGAGCCATGCGTTCCCGGCTGCCCATTGTGTCTTCACGCCGTCACACTAGAACCTCACGCCACGCCTCGCCGCCGTTTCCCACACCTGTGGATAACTTGGGCGTAGTGCGCCACGCCGTGCTAATGAGGCGCGACTTCTCGGGGGCGGGGGCGCGGGGCTCTCGGCGTGCGAGCTGGCCCAAAAGGTGTGTACGCCACGCGCTTGACCGCAAAAGTCGTTACCGTGGAATGGTGAACACGACCCCCTTCAAGCTCGCGGCACTGGCCGTTGCCGCCGTCGACGGCCTGGACGCCGTTGGTGTGCGAGGCCCCTACACGCGGACAACCGACTTTCAATACGGCGGCGTCATCGACGCGCGCGGGCGACGCTGGATCGTCAAGCACCCCCTGCACCCCATGGCCGGGGCCATGATCGAGGCCGAGGCCGCCATCGCCCCCGCCCTCCTGGAGGCACTACGTCGGGGCTTACTCCCCTTCGACGTCATCCGGCCGGCGGGCTTCGCGCAGGTCAGGGACGGGCGCGCCGTCGTCTACGTGGCGCCCATGGGCCGTGAACGCGATTTCGACGAGCTGGATTCGGATGGCGCCCACGAGCTCGGCCGAGCGATCGCCGCCATCCACCTTCTGCCCCACGAGACGGTCGAGTCGGCTGGCCTGCCATCCTACGACGCGCAGACTACCCGGCGCCGCCTCCTGTCTGACCTTCACGACGCCGACGCCGCATCTCCGCTTCCACCCGTGCTCCGGCGCCGTTGGGAGAACGCGCTCGAGGCCACCGACCTGTGGGACTTCGAGCCGCGCGTCGTCCACGGGGATGTCGGCCCCGATCAGTTCATGTGGTCGGATCGGTCGATCTCCTGCGTGCTCGGCTTCGGATCGGCGCACGTGGGTGATCCGGCACTTGACTTCTCCTCCCTCGTTTCCGGTTTGGATGAAGAGCTGTTTGAGGCGGTGCTCACCTCGTATGAGAACGCAGTGGGTGAGCCCGTGAACGAGCACTTCCTTAATCGCACCGTGCTCCTGTCCGAGCTGGCGCTCGCACGCTGGATGCTCTTTGGCTCGCGCAGCGGGCAACATCAGATCGTCGAGGAGGCCCGCGCCATGATGGACGAGCTCGCCGCCGAGGTGGAGGCCGACCCTGACCTGGCCACCGGACCGACTTGGACCGTCAGCCGTGTTACCACGGTGGAATCTGAGTCGGCCGACGGCGCCGGGTTCACCACTCGCTCCGCAGACTAGCCCACACCCTGCCCCAGGTGGGTGCGGATGTAGTCGGCAATCTGGTCCTCTCGCATGTCGCCGGCGTGAAGCTCTCGCCGTGCCGGATCATCCTCGCCCAGGTAGTAGAAGCACGCCCCGATCTCCTCGAGCGGTGTCCCCGTGGCGCGCGACCATGCCAGCCGGTACAGCCCAAGCTGAAACTGGCGCGATGCGACCTGGTGGGCACTTGGCCGACGCCCGGTCTTCCAATCTACAATGGTGACCGGCGTAAGGCCGGGCACGCCCGTCGTGTCAATGACCGCGTCGATGACACAGCGTACCGGGTAGCCCCCCACCCGTACGTCGACCGCTTCCTCGACCGCGAGCGCCGGGCGCGTGGCATAGCGCGAGTCTTCAAAGCGTGCGAACAGCTCCGCGAGCCGCTCGTCATCAAGCGCCGTGGCGTCGATCGGCATCTCGTCAGGGTCTGCCACCGAATCGATGTCCATTGTGTAGGCCGCATCGAAGGAATGGGCGATGGCGGCGTGGACGAGCACACCGGTACGTGCAGCACGTGAAGGGCGGCGTGGGATGGGCCGGTACTGATCGGCGAGGAAGGAATGCGGATCTTGGGCAAGCGCCACCACGTCAGAGGCGGTCAGGTACTCGCGCGCCAACCCGCGCACGCTGGGTGGCGCCTGCCACTCCGCGATGATGACACGAGCTTGCGCCTTCCAGCGTTCAGCCACCGAAGGATCGCCAGTCACGGTGGGGACGGGATCGCGCTCGAGGCGACGATCGATGTCACGCGGCCACATCTTGGCCTGCTGCGAGCCCGGCGCCGCCGTGGCCGTCAACGCGATCAATTCAAGATCGGCGCCGGTCAGCACCTGGTCGTTAGCCGGATGCGCCTCGACGAGTTGCGCGACATCCGAGATGAACACATTTTGTGGCATGTGCGCATTTGCCGCTTCCTCGGCACCGACGGCGCGCGCCAGTTTCTTGAGCGCTGACTCCGCTTGGGCCGAATCGGCCAGATCATAGGAGGACAGGATTAGCAGGCTCCGCGGGCGTGTGGTAGCCACGTATGCAAGCCGCCGCCCCTCTGCCAGGTGGTAGCGGGTGAACGTGGTGTGTCGGTGCTCGTAGACCTCTTCGAGAATCGATGCCTTGTTCAGCGGGGTTACTGCCCCGTGCTTGCCCAGGATGTCGGCGACGGACAGATCGGGCAGGTGGAGGCGGTCCTGCCGGAAGGCATAGGGCAGGCCGTCCCTCGACTCCTGCCACAGCTTTTCAGTCAACACCTCGTCAAAGCCGCCCGCCTTCATATCCGGGATGCCTACGAGATCCCACTCGAGCCCCTTGGCCGCGTGGATGGTGAGTAGCTGCACGACCCCGGATTCCGGCTCGATCTCCCACTCGCCGAACACGGGCGTGTCCGAGCCTGACTCGTCTTCGCCGACGCGCTCGTGGGCCTCAACCATGTCCACCCACTCGACGAAGGTGTCCAGGCGCGAACCTGGCATGTCGTTTGCGTATGCCGCCCCAAGCTTGACGAAGCTGGCGAGCGCAGCCGTGACACGAGCTCCCCCGGTGAGTCGAGCCTTGGCGTATGCGCGCAGGTCGAGGAGATCAATTGCGGCGGATATTGCCTCCGGGACGGCCAGGTGCCTGTTCTGCCTGGCCCGTTCGAGGATCGAGGCGAGGGCAACGAGGCGCCGGTGGCCCGCTGCGCTCATGCCAGGGACGGGATCTTCCGGTAGCGCAGCTAACGCCTCGACAAGGTTGGCATCGACGTCGAGCTCGTCGCTCGTCTCCCGCCGAAGCTCTCGCCGGGTCGACTTTGCGAAGCTGCGTGCAAATGCCGACAGCGCGGCGACATCCTTCGCACCGATCGCGAAAAACGTCAAAAGCGGGACGAGCAGATCGTTGCGCCCAGGATTCACGCTCAGCCCCAAGACGGAGCGCACAAGGCGAATCTCCTGCCTGTCGATGAGCATCTGACCGCCGACCATCTCGTAGGGCACGCCGGCCTCCTCCAGCGCGGCGATGGCAAAGTCCATGTAGGAGCGCGCCCGGCACAGGATCGCCGCAGTTGGGATCTTGGTGGGCTCCCTTCCCTCATCGATCGCCCTAGCCGCCTCGGCCTGCGCCGTGGCGAAGGCTCGCGCGAAATAGTCGACCATGTCCCGGTAGGCATCCTCGCGGAAGGTCCGGTGGACGTGCACAACCCGCCCATCCTGTGCCATGGGGCCGGGTTGTAGCGTCTTGACTGTCATCGTCGGATAGCTGAGCTTGCCCTCCGTCAGGGCGTTGGCGACGTTCAAAATCCTGCGCCCGTTGCGGAAGGCGGTAGAAAGGGTGAGGTTCTTGGCTACGCCGAAGCTATCCATGAAGTCCGACAGGGCGGCCGAGGAGGCTCCACGCCAGGAATAGATCGCCTGGTTGGGATCGCCCACGGCACACACCGACCACGAGTTGGAGAACGCGGCCTCGATGAATTGGGCCTGGCTCGAGGAGGTGTCCTGGTATTCGTCGAGGAGGATGAGCTTGTAACGGCTGCGCAGATCTTGGCCGACCTCAGGCACTGCGGCCAGGATCTTGCGGGCACGAACGATCTGGTCGGCAAATTCGATGAGCGAATGTTCCTTCTTGAACGCCAGGTATTCCTCGACGAGGTACGTCAACGCCACGCGAGTGTTGAGCGCTTTGATCATCCCCGAAAGCTTGCTCTGCTCGCTGCGCGACTGCTCGGTTGCCGTTCCGCGTTTGGCGGTCACGCCGTGAACTTGATAGATGGCGGTCAACTCACGTTCGAGGTATGCGCGAAGCTCGCTGGCATCGACCTCGTTGCCGACCACCTCATCGGTCAGGTGAAGAGCCCGCGTAATGATCGTGGACATGGCAAGCGTTCTCAAAACCGCATAACGAGGATTATCCGGGTCGATGCCGTTGACGATGCGACCCATGACCTGAAAGCGTTCGGCGTCGGTGATAAGGCGAGCGCGGGGATCTTCCCCGATGAGCATGGAGTAGGACGAGGCGATCTCGGAGGCGAAGGAGTTGTATGTGGCGATGGTGGGGCGCTCCAGCTGCCGGTGAACGGCATCGGCTTCGTCTACTTCCGGCCTGGAGGCGGTGAGGCCGGCTGCGGCTGCTTGCCGGAGCTGGAGTTCAACGCGCTCGGCCAGCTCTCCAGCAGCCTTGGTGGTGAAGGTCAGCCCCAGAACCTGATCGGGGCGCACGTTCCCATTGACCACATGCCATGCGATGCGCTGCGACATCGTCAGGGTCTTGCCCGATCCGGCCCCTGCGATGACGGCGATGGCGTGATCCTCGCTGCGGATGACTGCTTCCTGTTCAGCGGTGGGGGTGAAGGCGAGCGTGTTGGCAAAGTCTTCGTAGGCGATCACGAGAAAATCCTTCCTGTGCCCATGGCCGGACACGACGACGTATACCGGCAGGTGCGGCAATGGGAGCCGGGTAGCGCGGCGAAGTCGGGTCCGCGCTGGACCTGGTCGGCCGCCTTGATCAGATCGATGACTCGATCGGTATCTTCGCTGGCCAATGGCCCCTGTTCGCGGATCGTGGGACCGCGGTCGTCGTCTCCGACATAGACGAGACGAGCACCCATGGGCAGCGAGAAACCGTCGACCCCATGGGCCTGGATGAGCCACTGGTAGAGCAACAGTTGCGGGTTGTCTCCCACGTCTTTGACGGCCACCTTGTTTCTTCCCGTCTTAAAGTCGACAACTGCGACGCCCGCGCCCACGGCCTCGAGCCGATCGATGCGTGCCCGCACGTTGATCGTGTGTCCCTCCCCGTCTACGCTGACGCACGCGTCCTGCTCCACGAGGACTGCCGGAGCACTGTTTTCAAGGTAACTGCCAAGATCGGCAGCCATGGCTTTCACGCGGTCGCGAAGCAACACTCCCTCCAGCCCGGAGGGAAATTCGATGACTGAAAGCCTCTCCTCGCACGCCTCCACGATCGCCTCCTTAGGCCCGCTGGGAAATGCCTCGGCGAGCCCGTGGACAACCTTTCCGATGTCGGCAAGGATTCCCGATTCCTCCGAACGGACATTCGATCGATCGAGAAACGCCGCCAGCGGGCACTTCAGCAGCCCGTCCACACGCGAGGGCGAGAGAGACGACCCGCCATCGATGACTGGCTCACTCGTGGAAAGCTCAAGTTCGTCAATCCACCCCCGCGGATCGGCACCTGGCACGCCGGCCGCGTTGAGCTGAGATAGAACTGCGGACGCCTCCCGCTCAAGACGGGGATCCCCGCTCCGCAGCCCCTGGCGAAGCTGACCCACCAGGCTCGTTTCGTCGAGCGTGGCCGGGCTTGCAACGCCCCGCTCAATCTCCGGGAACAGCCAGTCCAGGAACCTGGACGGTCGCGCCGCGTCGTGATCCTCGGCGGTGACGAGCACCTCCCGCCGGGCGCGGCTCACTGCTTGGGCGAACATGCGCAGTTCGTCGTCAATGACATCGGAGACCAACTGGGTCGGCTCGATATCCCTGCCGGCCATCGCCGAGCCGACCACAATGTTGACCAGTTTGGGCACCTTCGTGAGCGGGTTGCGCAGCCGCGTGTTGGGCCACACACCTTCGTTGACTCCCACGATCGCCACGTAGTCCCACTCGCGCCCGATCGTGGCAGCCGGGGAAACGAGGGCAACCTCATCGGCGCCGCCACCCACGCGGGCGATCGAGTCTTCCGGCAGATCCTGATTCTCGAGCAGTTCAAGCAGGGCGCCGATGGTGGCGTTCGAGACGTCGCGATCCGCCTGGCGCTGGGCGATACGAAACAGGGAGATGACCGAATCGAGGTCCTCATCCGCGACGTCCCCCGCCGGGCCGGCCTCCATCGCCTGGTCGCGCCAGCGCTCCGCCACGCCGACCCCGTCCCAGGCCGCCCAGAGCACCTCCTCGCCGAGGCCCCCGCCGGCGGCAACCTCCCGGACTGAGGCCAGCACCTGCGATACCCGCGCAAACTCCGGGATTTTGGCAGAAATCCCCCCGCCGCAGACGATATCTTGGACAAGCTCGGCCCTGGTGCGCCGCCCGCCGGCGGCCAACTCCCAGCCACGCGCCTCCCGTAGCAGGGCACGCAAACGCAACGAATCGATGCCGAAGAGCAGGCCGGTGAGTAGGGCCTCGATGCGCTCCGAGTCGACCGGCGCATCCGCGAGCGCCACTTCGATCAGCTCGATGAGCGCCGCCACCGCCCGCTGTTCGCGCAGCGGGCGGGTATTGACGATCGTTTGAACCGGCACCCCATAGTGGACCAAGGTGCGCCGGATGGTACCGTGCGCCGACGTCGAACGGCTGATCACGGCCATGCGCGAATAGGGAACCTGATCGATGAGGTGGCGCCGGCGAAGCTCCGTGGCGACGAAGGCGAGCTCCTCGTCAACATTTGAAAAGGTTAGGGCTCGTATCGTCGCTTGCTCGGCGCTCTTGACAGTTTTCTCCCGGTGCTTTCCCACACCCGCCGTGTGGATGCCGCTGACGACCTTGCCCAGGCACTCGAAGGCCTGCCCGCCGCACCGGTAAGTGGCATTCAGAAGCATTCTGCGGGCACCGATTCCCCCGCCTCCCACCGGCTTGGTCAGCAGTGCCGGGAGGTGGGCTATTCCTCCGCGGAAGCCCTGGACGGCCACGTCGGGATCCCCGAACGCGACCACCGACGAGCCGCCCTCCTGAAGCACGAGAAGGAGGGTGCGCAGAGCAAGGGTGGCGTTCTGGACGTCGTCAACGATCACCCAATCCCAGCGCGGCTTGGCCAGATCCAGCCGACCCTCCGCGCTCGGAGTGGCGGCCTCCCAGCCGCGCAGCATCGCCGCCGCCTGCGTCATCACCCGGGCGTGATCGACGAGATCCGGGTTCGCATGCCCCACCGCCGACTGGATGGCGAGCGCCCGATCGTAGTCCTCGACCAGGGTGGCCCCAAGCTCCCAGATCGGCTCATCGTAGCGCCGCGAGAGCGTGACAAGATCGGCAGGCGAGATCTCCAACTCCGCGGCTCGCGTGATGAGGTCGCGAAACTCGGCGCGGTAGGCCGGCAGCTGCGCCGCCTCCTCATCGATACCGGCCTCCCCCAGCTGGACGGCGAGCTCAAAGCGTTCTTTAATCAGGGCGTCCTGAGCCGGACCCGAGATCAGTTCGGGTTCACGCCGCCCGATGAACTGGGCGTAGGTGGACAGGATTCCAAAGGCGAATGCCGTCAGTGAACGCACCTGGAGCGAGCCCGGAAGGTAACCCAGCTCGACAGAGATCTTGTTACGCAGATCGGAGGCCGCCCGCCGGTCCGGCGAGAGCACCGCCACCCGAGCCTGAGGATCGTCCCGCAACGCCCGCACGGCCAACTCCACCGCCAGGCTGCTCTTGCCCGAACCCGGCCCGCCTATGACGCACGCCGCACACGGCGCCCGCAGTTCCAGCACCTCGGCCTGGCTCTCATCCCATTTCTTGTCCATGCCCACGAGCATACTGACACCCTCCGACAAATTTTTTGCCAAAGACGAAATGCGCCTGCCCCTAGCTCCCCTCCCACCCGGGCGGGGTACGATACTGCCAGATCAAGCCTTGGAGGAATCATGGAAATCAGCATCGGAATCCGCAACGTCGCCCGCGAATTGACCTTCGACGTCGACCTTACCGCCCAGGACGTCTCCGACCGCGTTGAGCAGGCACTCGCCGGCGGATCAGTCCTGTCCTTTACCGACAGGGATGGCAACGTCGTCGTCGTTCCGACCACCGCACTCGGCTACGTCCAGTGCAAGGAGACCGAGGCGCGCCGCGTCGGCTTCGGCTTCTGATGTGTAGCTTGCCACGCCTGACCAGGAAGGCGCGGCCCACACGGTAGAATCGTTGACGGTTGACCGGTCGTCACGTTGTTCAAGGAATTTTCACGATCGGCTACCTGGGCGCACACGGCGCCCCATGTCGAAAGTGAATATTGTGCATTCTGGAATTGTAAATACGTCCGGGGCCACTGTGCGTCCGGCGAACGAACCTCAAGCCGACATCCAAGCCTCCGGCTCCGAGCTCGAGCTCAACTCGAAGAGTTTTGCCGACTTCGGCGTCTCGAGCGACATCGTTGAGAGCCTCGCGCAGAAGGGCATCACCCACCCCTTCCCCATCCAGGCGCTGACCCTCCCGGTCGCGCTCAAGGGCTCGGACATTATCGGCCAAGCCAAGACGGGCACGGGTAAGACGCTCGGCTTCGGAATCCCGATGGTCGAGAAGGTTATCGGTCCCGGCGAGGAGGGCTGGGAGGATCTGCGCGCGCCCGGCAAACCGCAGGGCCTCGTCGTCGTCCCCACGCGCGAGCTGGCTAAGCAGGTGGCGGGCGACCTTCGCGACATCGCAGCTAAGCGCTCGGTCCGCGTCGTCGAGGTCTACGGTGGCAAGGCCTACGAGCCGCAGGTCAAGGAGCTGACCCGCGGGGCGGAGATCGTGGTCGGCACGCCGGGGCGCCTCATCGACCTCGGCAAGCACCGCACCCTGGACCTGTCCCACGCCCACACCGTGGTGCTCGACGAAGCCGACGAGATGCTCGACCTGGGCTTCCTTGAGGACGTCGAGGCGATCCTCGCCGCCACACCACCCAACCGCCACACCATGCTGTTCTCGGCCACCATGCCCGGCCCTGTCATCACCATGGCGCGCCGCTACATGTCCAAGCCCACCCACATCCGCGCGCAGAATCCCGACGACGACTCGGCCACCGTTAAACAGGTCAAGCAGGTCGTCTACCGCTGCCACGCGCTGAATAAGACCGAGGTCCTCGCCCGCATTCTGCAGGCGCGCGGCCGCGGCCTGACCATCATCTTCACCCGCACTAAGCGCTCCGCCGCCCGCCTCGCCGATGAGCTCGAGGATCGCGGCTTCGCCACCGGCGCCCTCCACGGCGACCTCGGCCAGGGCGCCCGCGAGCAGGCCATGCGTGCCTTCCGCAACGGCAAGATTGACGTCCTGGTTGCCACCGACGTCGCGGCGCGCGGCATCGACGTCGACGACGTCACCCACGTCATCAACTACCAGTGCCCCGACGATGAGAAGACCTACCTTCACCGGATTGGCCGCACGGGCCGCGCCGGGCATGCCGGTACCGCCGTTACCTTTGTGGACTGGGAGGACATGCCTCGTTGGTCGCTCATTAACAAGATCTTGAACCTCGGCTACCCCGAGCCTGTGGAGACCTACCACACCTCCGAACATCTGTACACCGACCTCGACATCGACCCCAAGGTCACCGGCCGACTCCCGCGCGCCAAGCGCACTCGCGCCGGCCTGGACGCGGAAGAGATCGAGGACCTGGGCGAGACCGGCCGGGGCCCGCGCGGCCGCGGCGGCCGAGGTGAGCGGGGCCGTGGTGGGCGCGGCCATGGCGAGTCCAGGCGGGGTCGCTCCGCCCGCAAGCGCACGCGCACCCGCGTCTCCTCCGAGAGCTCCGAGCAGTCGCCCCGCGGCGCGGACAAGCCGCGCAGGCGCCGGGTGCGCAAGTCGTTCGACGCGCGCTAGTGCCGTGACGCCCGAGCCCATCTAGACACGTATCGAACCAGATGAGCTCGGGGCCAGCCCCCTATCGCCTCAGCCTGGGACTGCTCACCATACAGCTTTGACATGATCAACACCCTTGCGTGCTCAACACCCGTCAAGCCCCGATGCCGACCAAACCCTCAGCAATCCCCTTATACCCGGTGCGGTGTTATTGTGATGATGCGGTTAGCCTTCTCAGCGATTGCGGGATCATGTGTTACGAGCAGAAGTCCGCAGTTGCGCTGATGGACCTGAGCTAGTAACAAATCCATGGCTTCTTCACGTAGTTCTGTATCGAGTGCGCCAGTGGGTGTTAGGAACGTGCTTTTTGAAGCAGGGTGGTGACGATCGTGAAGCGGTGTGGTGACGATCGTGAAGCACTTTCGGTGGGCTGATAACTATTTCTACTAGCACGTGACAATCCGGTTGCGTGCTTGTTAGAAAGGACGTCAGCCGTGACTGATTACCGGTTGATTATCAAGCTCCTGCTTCAGGGGCTCTCGTATCGGCAGATACAACAACGCTGTGGTGCTGCTCAGGCCACGATTGCCAAAGCGCGCAAAGCCATTGATTCCCATGGCATCACCAGTGAACTTTTAGAGTCGTTAGACGATTCGGCGATTACTGATCTCATTGGTGATGGTCGACTCGTAGTCGCTGATGACTTCGTTGGTATCGATTTCGATGTTGTGATCAAAGCTCGTACCGGCAGGAACAAGACTCCACTGCGAGTGCTGTGGTCGACCTATCTTGACCAACCAGCACCACGTGGTCTGAAGTTCTATAGCTATGAGCGCTTCCGCCAGCTGGTGGCTGCCCATGTTGCCACCCAAGGCGTGACCGCACTGATTGTGCACCAGCCGGGCCATACCATGCAGGTGGATTGGGCGGGGTCGACCATGGCAGTTGTTGATCCGATTACGGCTAAACGCAGCAAGATCCATATCTTTGTTGCTTCACTGCCGTATTCAGGAATGGTCTTTGCCCATGGCTTCATTGATGAAAAACAACCCTCGTGGCTGGAAGGGCACCGCTTGGCCTTCGAGTATTTCGGTGGCGTTACTGAGGTGGTTGTTCCTGATAATGCGTCTACGGCATCGAATCAGATTGCCAAAGGTGAACGCGCACGACGAGTCAACGCGAAGTATGAGGAATTTCTCGAGCACTACAACACTGCTGCTCTTCCAACTAATCCTGTTCGCCCACGTGAAAAAGGCAATGTGGAATCTGGAGTCAAGATTGTAACCAACTGGGTGATTCGCAAACTTGCCGATGTGGTCTTTGCCAGCCTTGACGACCTTAATGACGCGGTTGCCGGACAGGTTGAGGCGATTAATCATCGCCGCCCGTTTCGCAATCAGCAACGTAGCCGCCAGGATATCTTCGAAGAACTCGAATCTGACGAACTAGGTAATCTTCCTGCAACAGGGTGGGTAGATACCGTGTGGAAGAAGTCGAAAGTCACTCCTGACTGGCATATCACGATCAATACCGTGAAATACTCGGTGCCTTACCAGCTGGTGGGACGAAGTGTTGATGTGCGTATCCGTGGGCAGATCCTTGATGTCTTTGCCGATGGCCAAGCTCAGGCTCGTCACCAGGTCAGTGTCCAACGCGGTGCCTATGTCACCGATGTTGAACACGCTCCGCCGGGGATGGCCCAGGCTAGGAACCTATGGACACCGTCGTACTTTGTGACCCAAGCATCCCGGATTGGGCCGTATACCCGGCAAGCTGTTGAAGCGTTGTTGGCATCGAAAAAGATTACAGCCCAAGGCTTTCAACCAGCCCGCAACATCATCAAGCTAGGTAAAGCTACAGAGAATAAACTAATTCTCGAGCAAGCATGCCAGCGCCTTCTAGGAGATGAAGGCCACCGCCAACGAGCTATTAGCTACACCGCGGTCAAGAACATGATGGCAGTCATCCGCCATGAACAATCCACACGGCCAACCGCCCCGCCCACGCGGGAATCTGCACCAGCAACTCCATCACAGCCAGCACCGTCATCGCGTTCCCAATCACGCGGCATGCTCGGCGGGCGTGAGCAATTCTCACTGAGTGCTTTGATGAAAGAAGGAGACAACTAATGACTTTTTCTACCGCACCACGTCAGCATCTAGACGACACGTGGATGGAAACCTTCACCAAGCTACGCATGACTGCCTTTGGCCAGACCGTTATCAGTATGGCCAATGACAGTGCCTTTGATGAGTGGACGTTTTCAGACAAGATCATCTTCGCTGTAGAAAAAGAGGTTGCAGCTCGAGCAGAGCGACGATTTGCAAAACTGCTCAAGGCATCAATGACACCCCTGCCCGATGCTTGTGCTGCTGATATCCGTCACACACCAAAGCGCAACCTCACCCGTGAGTTAACTAGCCGGCTAGCGCATTGTCAATGGATAGAACACGCCAGCAACGTCGTTATCCTGGGCAAATCATCAGTCGGAAAGACCTATCTAGCCTGCGCTCTCTTACACGAAGCATGTAAGCGGGACTATTCAGCCAAGTTCTTCCGAACCGCAGACCTAGCCGACCAACTGGCCGTACTCGACCGCAGCGATCCCGCACGGTTGAAATTCATCAACCAGATAGTTGGCTGTGACCTGCTCGTCCTCGATGACTTTCTCACCACTCCAATTAGTGGTGAAACCGCCAACGAGCTGTTCAATCTTCTAGCAGCACGAGAAGGCAGAGGATCGACCATGGTCACTTCCCAATTCGCCCCAGAAGACTGGTACGAATCAATGCCTGATCGAGTCGTGGCTGAATCCCTACTCAACCGCCTTGTCGGCGGGGCAGAAATCGTCAACGTCGACGGACCGAACATGAGGCTGGCACCAACAGTGTCCTAGTCCTCAGCAATAACTAAGCGCGTGGGTGACAACCGCTTCACAATCGTCACCCACGCGCTTCACGATGCTCACCATCGCGCTTCACGATCGTCACCACACCGCTTCATTTTCCACGCTCGCAACACAGTGGGTTCATCTGCGAGTATCAGCTTTGGCCTGTTGATAAGGGCGCGTGCGAGGGCGGTTCGTTGACGTTCGCCGCCAGAGAGCTGTTCAGCCATCCTGGATTCTTCCACGTCGAGCTCACGTAAAAGCTGTGCGGCTTCGTCGTGAACGGTTGGATCGTTCTTGTTCCAGAGCAGCCGCGGCAACATGACATTATCGAGTGCAGTGTAGCCGCTCATGAGCTCGCCGTTTTGAAAGACGGTACCAATTGTTGTCGAGCGTAGACGTGCCAGTTGATTGAACTTGAGCCGATGGACGTTTGTGCCGTCGACGACGACGCTCCCCTGGAGCGGCCGATTCATGCCAAGGATCGTTGTCAAGAGGGTGGTTTTTCCAACGCCAGAACGCCCCATAACTGCTACCGTCTCACCGGCTCCAATGTCAAGGTTGAACTCCGTAAACAAGGGAGTGGTGTAACCGCATGACAGGTTTTGACATTGTAGGATGCTCATTTTCAGCTCATTCCTGGTAGCCAGTTAGCGGCTTCCTTCTTGACAAGGATGTACATGAGGATTGCTTGAGTAAGAATAAAAGCGAGGTAAAGGACCCCGATACTGATCATGAATGACCAGGGGAAAAATCCACCGAATGTGAAAAAGAACTGGCTCGCGAGGAATACTCCTATGCCAATGGAGGCTATTCCCGTAACCGCATTTACTGTTGCGTGACGCAGGGAGATCGTTCGCGCAATTGTGTCGGATTTTCCTGTCAAAGATGCGATGGAGGCAAATTCTTTAGCATGAGCGCTAGTTTCTCGCGCGTACTGCATCCAAACCGACGTCATCGCGTAAATGAAACCAAGCGTGGAAAAGAGCGTCAACCAAGTTGCCTGCTGCCGGTATATCTGTGCATGTGCCATCCATCACGCACTCGGTGGTCAAGTCCACGCCGCACGTCGGCCGCGCCCCGCAGCTAACTGGTAAGTGGCCGGATGACGCCAAGCACGCCGGCGATGATGAGCTGGGTGGCGATCGCCGCCAGGAGCATGCCCGAGAGCCTGGTAAGCAGCATGACACCGGCCTCACCAAGCAGGCGCATGATCGCCCCGGCGAAGTGCATCGAGAGCCAGGAAATCAGTAGCACGCTCACCGCGGCGGCGATGACGGCAATCTGGCCCCACGGGTCGCCGTTCAAGTCACGCATCAACAGCATGAAAGCCACGATTGAACCCGGACCCGCCAGAAGCGGCGTGCCGAGGGGAACCATGGCCACCGCGATCGTGCCGCCGGCCGAGCCCGGATCCTCCTCCTTGCCCGTCAGCAGCTGGAGGGCGACAAGTAGCAGGAGCAGGCCACCCGAGATCTGCAGGGCCTCGGGAGAGATGCCCATATAGCCGAACAGAAAGAAGCCGAAGAAACCGAACAAGAGTAGCAAGACCAGTGCGATGAAGTTCGCCTGGAATGCCACCTTCTTCCGCCCAGCCTTGTTCAGCGTTCGCGTCAGCGCCATGAACACGGGCACGTTGCCGGGTGGGTCAATGATCACCAGCAGCGTGGCGAAGGCGGACGCAAACAGCGCCCCATCAAAATTCACGGGTGCACAACCTCCAGGAAAGCGCCCTGTTCCAGGGCGGCGAGCGTATCCGAATCCGTGGTGTTCTCACCTAACCGGTTCGGTTTTCCTGCTCCATGGTAATCGCTCGAACCAAACTGGAAAAGCTCAAGCACACGCGCCCGGCTAGCCAGCGCTTCGCGCAGGTGGGGCGGGTTGTCACGATGGTTGACCTCGACGCCGAACAGGCCAGCCTCTGCCATGGCATCAAGGGCCGACAGCGGCACGGTCTTGCCGCGCTTGGCGGCCATGGGATGAGCGAAGACGGCGCGCCCGCCGGCGTCGTTGATCCAGGAAATCACGTCGAACACGTCCGGTGAGTAGTTGGGCACGTAGTATTTGCCGCGTGGGTGAAGGAGGTCGTCGAAGGCCTCCTCCCTGCTCGACACGACGCCGGCGGCGATCAGCGCGTCGGCGATGTGCGGCCTTCCCACGACGGCGCCTTCCCCGGCGACGACGTCGTCCCAGCTCAGGGGGAAGTCCTGGGACAGCCGCTCGACGATCTGACGAGCGCGGTCGGCGCGAGATGCCTGCAGGCGCTCGCGGTGGGCGGCGAGTGCGGGCGCAGTGGGGTCGAAGAGATAGGCGAGCATGTGAACGCTGACGCGCGCCCCGGCGTCGTCGTAGTGGGACGTGACCTCCATGCCGCGCACGAGGCTGACCCCGGTGTCAGATACGGCGCGGGCGGCCTCCTCCCAGCCGGCCACGGTGTCGTGGTCGGTCAGTCCCACGCAGATCAGCCCGGCCTCGCGGGCGCTCGCCATGAGTTCGGTGGGAGTCTGGGTGCCGTCCGAGCACGAGGAGTGCGTGTGCAAATCGATCATGGATCCACGCTAAGTTCGCCCCACGCGAAGAGCAAGCTCGGTTCAAGTTTGTCGGGGGCGCGTGGGATAATGGAAATATGACTAAGCAGACCAACGAAGAAAAAGCACACAACCGCACTCAACGCCCGCAGAGCCAGGCGTTTCGAGATTTCATCGGCGAGGATTGGGGCCCGCGCCCGGCGGGTCCGGCCCGCATGACGGTGGCCGACTACCTCCCAGAGCGCCACAAGCGTCTCTCGGAGCTCTTCCCGGGCGAACGCCTCGTGTTCCCGGCGGGCGACCTCACGGTCCGCTCGAATGACACGGACTACCGCTTCCGCGCCCACTCGGCCTTCGCCCACCTCACCGGCCTTGGCGGGGAGGATGAGCCCGGAGCGGTCCTCGTGCTCAACCCGGTCGAGGGCGGGCATGAGGCGGTCCTCTACTTCCACCCGCGCGCCTCGCGTTCGTCGGAGGAGTTCTACGCCGACTCCCGCCACGGCGAATTCTGGGTCGGGGCGCGCCTGAGCGCGCAGGAAATGGCGACGGCCACGGGCCTGAAGGTGGCCCACATTGATGAGATGAAGGACGCGATCTCGAAGGATCTGGGAGCGGTCCAGATCCGGGTGATCCCGCAGTCCGACGCCGCGGTGGAGGCGCTCGTGGCGGAGCTTCGCCAGCAAAACGGGCTGACTGAGGGCGCCGCGGAAGCGGACGCCCGCCTTGCCGAGGCCGCCGCGGAGATCCGCCTGACGAAGGACCCCTACGAGGTGGCGGAGATGCGCAAGGCGATCGCGGTCACCAAGTCGGGCTTCGAGGAGATGATCCGCGCGATGCCGCGCGCCGTGGAGCATTGGCGCGGCGAACGCGTCATCGAGGGCGCTTTCCAGGCCAAGGCACGCGAGGAGGGCAACGGACTGGGGTATGAGACAATCGCGGCGGCCGGCAACCACGCCAACACCTTGCACTGGATCACGAACGACGGGCGCCTGCGCGAGGGTGAACTCATCCTCATCGACGCCGGCGCGGAAGTCGATTCGCTCTACACCGCCGACATCACGCGCACCCTGCCCATCAACGGAAAGTTCACCGAGGCGCAGCGCGAGGTGTACGACGCCGTCCTCGAGGCCTGCGAGCGCGCCCTCGAGGTCGCCCAGGGCAAGGTTCAGTTCAAGGACATCCACGCGGCGGCGATGGAGGTCATCGCAAAGCACCTCGAAGAGTGGGGAATGCTGCCGGTACCTGCCGCGGACTCCCTCTCCCCCGACGCTCAGTACCACCGCCGTTGGATGCCGCATGGCACCTCCCACCACCTTGGCCTCGACGTTCACGATTGCGCGCAGGCCAAGCGCGAGCTCTACCAGGATTCCTACCTGGAGCCCGGGATGATCTTCACCATCGAGCCGGGCCTGTACTTCCGCGAGGACGACCTGAAGGTTCCCGAACGCTTCCGTGGCATCGGCGTGCGGATCGAGGACGACATCCTGGTCACCGACGACGGCGCGATCCGGCTCTCGGAGGACATCCCACGCACCGCGGACGCCGTGGAGGCATGGATGGCACGCCTTCAGCAGTGAAGCCCGCACCGTCGGAAAGGACAAAGGATGGCACTAGGCACCGGAACGCGAGTCTTTGTAGGACGCTTGGCTGGCACACCCGTTTATGATCCGATCGGCGACAGGGTGGGCAAGGTTCATGACGTCGTCGTGGTCTTCCGATTACGCGGAAACCCGTCGGCGGTTGGGCTGGTGGTTGACGTGACCGGAAAGAGGCGCGTGTTCATGCCGCTCACGCGCGTGACCTCGATCGCGAACGGCCAGGTCATCACCACCGGACTGCTCAACATCCGCCGCTTCGAGAAGCGCCCGTCGGAGACGATGGTGCTCGGCGAGGTCCTCGACCGCGAGGTCCAGTTCAACGACGGCTCGGGCAAAGCCGTCGTGGAGGACGTGGCGATCGAGCAGACGGGCAACCGCGAATGGCGGCTGACCTCGCTGTATGTGCGGATGTCGCGGGGCGGGCCGGAGGCGGGCAACACGAAGATCGTGCCCGTCGCCTCCGTCTCGGGCTTGCGTACGCGCGTGGCAAACCAGGCCGCCACCGCCCTCCTCGCCCAGATCAACGAGCTCAAGGCCCCCGACATCGCGGACCTCCTCTCCGACCTCCCTGATGACCGCATCATCGCCGTCTCTCGCCATATGCACGACGACCTACTGGCCGACGTGCTGGAGGAGATGTCGGATGCCGACCGCGTGACCATCATGAGCGCCCTCGAGGTCGAGCGCGCGGCCGACATCCTGGAGGAGATGGAGCCGGACGACGCCGCCGACCTCATCAACGAGCTGCCCCCAGCCCAGGCGGAGATACTGCTGTCCAAGATGGAGCCCGATGAGGCCCAGGACGTGCGGCGCCTCATGTCCTACGGGGAACGCACGGCCGGCGGTCTGATGACCACCGAGCCGATGATCCTCTCCCCCGACGCCCACATCTCCATGCTCCTCGCCGCTGCCCGCAGGGAGGACCTCGCCCCCGCTATCGCCAGCACGTGCTTTATCGTGCGCCCGCCCACGGAGACCCCCACGGGCCAGTACCTCGGCGTCGTCCATCTGCAGCGGGCGCTGCGTGAGCCGCCCTCGGAAATGGTCGGCTCGATCATTGATCAGGTGGAGATCCTCTCCCCCGACGACGGGATCGGCACCATCACCCGCCTGCTCGCCACCTACAACCTGACGATCCTGCCCGTGGTGGACAACGGGCTGCTGGTGGGAGCGGTCTCGGTCGACGACGTGCTCAACCACCTCATGCCCGAGGACTGGCGCGACGCGGATGAAGATCAGATCGATACCCGCATCGACGAACGTCACGTCGACGACCTGCTGGACGAATCCGAACCCGGCACTGCCGGCGAAGCTGAGATAGACGGTTGCGAGCGCGATGGGCGCGAGTCGGATCGCGACGTCGTCAACGAGTGCGAGAAGGCCGAGCATAGGGAGGGCCGCGATGCCTGAGAGTTTTGACCAGCCGTTGAGCAAGCGGCATCGCCGCTGGCGCACCTCCGTGGACTCGGAGGCTACCGGGGTGATCGCCGAACGGATCGCCCGCTTCACGGGAACCCCGAAGTTCATCATCTGGCTGACCATCTTCGTCGGACTGTGGCTGGTGTGGAACAGCGTCGCCCCCGAACGGCTGCGCTTCGATTCGGCGGCCCTCGGCTTCACCGCGCTGACCCTCATGCTCTCCCTGCAGGCCTCCTACGCCTCCCCCCTCATCCTGCTCGCACAGAACAGGCAGGACGAGCGTGACAGGGTCAGTGCCGAGCGGGACCGTCAGCACGCCATGCGCACCCTGTCCGACACCGAGTTCCTCATCCGGGAGATCGCCTCGCTGCGCATGTCCATGCAGGAGTTGGCCACCCGCGACTTCGTCCGTTCGGAGATGCGCGACCAGTTCGAATTGCGCGAGCAGGTCACCGCCCGCGACGCCGAACTCGCCGCCAAAGACGAAAAGATCGCCGAGCTTGAGGCGAGGTTAGCCCAGCTCGAAACTGGTGAAGGGCAAGGATAGGATACAGCCATGAGTTTACCGAGCATTGAAGATATTAAGGCCGAGCTCGCCAACGTCATCGACCCGGAGATCCGGCGCCCGATTACCGACCTGGGGATGGTGCGCTCCGTGGAGATCGACGAGGCCGGCAACGTCGTCGTCGGGATCGATCTGACGACGGCGGGGTGCCCGCTTCGGGATACGATCGCGCAGGACACCCAGAAGGTTGTGGGCGCGATGGCGGGCGTTGCGTCCGTGAGCGTGCGCATGGGCGTGATGGACGACGCCCAACGCGCCGAGTTGAAGAAGACGCTGCGCGGGGGCGAACCCGAGCGCGTTATCCCCTTCGCCCAGCCGGGCAACCTCACCCGCGTCTACGCGATCACCTCGGGCAAGGGCGGCGTGGGCAAGTCCTCCATGACCGTCAACCTCGCCGCCACGATGGCAAAGGCGGGGCTGAAGGTGGGCGTTGTCGACGCGGACATCTACGGATTCTCCATCCCGCAGATGATGGGCGTGACCCACCCGCCGCAGGTGGTGGACAACATGATCATCCCGCCGGTGGTCCACGACGTGAAGACGATCTCGATCGGTAACTTCATGTCCGAGAACGGCCCTGTGGTCTGGCGCGGCCCGATGTTGCACCGCGCGCTTGAGCAGTTCTTTGCCGACGTCTACTGGGGTGACCTTGACGTCCTCTTTATTGACCTCCCGCCCGGGACGGGCGACGTGGCGCTGTCGGTGTCCTCCCTCATCCCGACCTCCGAGATCGTCCTCGTCACCACCCCGCAGGTGGCGGCGGCCGACGTCGCGGAGCGTGCGGGCCTCATGGCCAAGCAGACCGACCAGCGGGTGGTGGGCATCATCGAGAACATGTCCTACCTGGCGATGCCCGACGGCTCACACATGGAGATCTTCGGCGCCGGCGGCGGCGAGGCCGTCTCTGCCCAGCTCTCGCGCAACCTCGGCTATCACGTGCCGCTTCTGGCGCAGATCCCGATCGAGCAGGACCTGCGCGAGGGCGGTGACTCAGGAACCCCGTTCGCGATCCAGCCCGGGCAGTCCCCGGCGCAGGAGGCAATCCGCGAGGTGGCCACGACGCTCGCCCATCGTGCCCGCGGGCTCGCCGGACGCCCGCTCGGTGTCAAGCCGGTCGGTAACTGATCGGGCGCGTGGCCGGCCTCGCGCCGGCCACGCGCGCTAAGATGATGCAAAAGAGAAAGGACGGACGTGGATAAGGCCCAGTCGTGGACGTACGCGGAGCACATTGTCGAAGAGTCGGATCTGGTGCTTCATGCGCGTCAGCAGGCGTCTGACTTGGGGCTGAAAGCGCTGTCGGCCGCCACGGGGCACTTCCTGACTGCGCTCGCCGCGATGGGCGTCAAGACTATCGCGGAGATCGGCACGGGAACGGGCGTCTCGGCGCTCTACCTCCTGGCCGCGTCCACGGACTCCGTGCTGACCTCCATCGACACGGACGCCGAGGCCCAGGCATACGCGCGGGAGAACTTCTCCGCGGCCCGCATCCGTCCCGGCCGCTACCGGCTCATCAACGGCCGTAGCGCCGACATGCTCCCCCGTCTCGCCTCGCGTTCCTACGACCTGGTACTCGTGGACGGCGATCCCCTCGAGGCCGCCGGCGACGTGTCCGAGGCGCTGCGGATGCTCCGCCCCGGCGGCACGCTCGTACTCGCCCACGCTCTTCACGACGACCGCGTGGCCGACCCGGCGCGCCGCGACGAGGCAACCGTCGCGTTGCGCAATCTCGGCCGGGAATTGATTGAGGCTGAAGACCTCGTCTCCAGCCTCAATCCCCTCGGTGACGGCGTGTTAGTCAGCGTTAAGCGCTAATGGTTGCCTCGTTAAAGCTCGAGGACCTTACCTAGGACCTCGTGGAGGGACTCGACCTCCTCGTCGCTCAGTTCGAGCACGAGGCGTCCGCCCCCTTCCAAAGGCATCCTCAGAGTCGTACCGTGGAGGTCACGCTCCGCCTCGAGCGGCCCATCTCCCGTTCTCGGTTTCATGGCTGCCATGGTCTACTCCTTCCGGGGCACGTTTGCGCCCAATGCTTATATTCTACGCGAATACTTGGGGCGCGTCAGGCCTTCACCTGTAGATTCACCGTCCGCCGGCCCGAGCCGTTAGCCCAGGTCGCTCGCCCGCACCTTGGTGTTACTTCTCGTTTGAGCGCTTTTCCTCGGCGAGGCGGTGGACGCCCTCGAGGACGGCGGCCACGGCCTCCTCAGCGGTGTCGACGACCACGAGGATCTTCTCGTGCCCCTCGGAGATGTAGCCGTCGGCGAGAAGACGGCCCTCGATCCAGTCAACGAGGCCCCTCCAGTACTCGCTGCCCACGAGCACGATGGGGAAGCATGAGACCTTGTTGGTCTGCACGAGGGTCAGCGCCTCGAAGAGTTCGTCCATGGTGCCATATCCGCCGGGCATGACGATGAAGCCGAGGGAGTACTTGACGAACATCATCTTGCGCACGAAGAAATAGCGAAAGTCGATGCCGATGTTGACGTACTGATTCATGCCCTGTTCGAAGGGTAGCTCGATGCCGAGCCCGACGGAGACACCGCCGGCCTCGTGCGCTCCCTTGTTGCCGGCCTCCATGATGCCCGGTCCGCCTCCGGTGATGATCCCGTAGCCGTGGGAGACGAGCTCGCGGGCGATCTGCTCGGCGAGGTGGTAGTAGCGGTCATCGGGCGAGGTGCGGGCGGAGCCGAAGATGGAGATCGCCGGCCCGAGGTCGGCGAGCGCGCCGAAGCCTTCCACGAATTCCGACTGGATGCGCATGATGCGCCAGGGCTCGGAGTGGATAAAGGAGGGATCCTGGAACGGGCGCAGCAGCCGCGCGTCGGTGGTGGTATCCGGAATGTGTTCGCCCCTGAGCATCACGGGGCCCTTGCGATAACGCTTCTTCTTAACCATACGGCAAGCGTACAGGCACCAGGTGAACAGCCGGTACACCCATCCGCGGATCGATGGCGGCGGAGGGCGCCGCCATTATGGCAAGCATCACCACCGAAATGCGCATATAATGCCATGGTTGCGGATCACAAGCCATGCTACTGCTGTAAAATATCCGCCATGGATTACATGGATTTGGCCCGCGAGGCGGCGGCGAAGATCGCCGACGTGACGGGCGTCGATAAACACGACATCGCTTTGACCCTTGGCTCGGGCTGGGGCGGGGCCGCTGACCTCATCGGTGAGGTCGTCGCCGAGGTTCCCGCCGAGGACATCCCGGGCTTTTCCAAGTCGGCAGTTGCCGGACACGGAGGAAAGCTCACCTCCATCCGCCTTAAGGGCGGCAAACACGCCCTCGTCCTGGGGGCCCGTACCCACTACTACGAGGGCAAGGGGGTACGTGCCGTCGCCCATGGCGTTCGCACTGCCGCTGCTGCCGGTGCGAAGGTCTGCATCCTGACCAACGGGTGCGGTTCCACCCGCGAGCAGGTCGGACCGGGCAGCGCCGTCCTCATTCGCGATCACATCAACCTCACCGCTACCTCCCCGCTTGAGGGCGCCAATTTCGTGGACCTCACGGACCTGTACTCCTCCCGCCTGCGCGGGATTGCCCACCAGATCGATCCGAACCTGGTGGAGGGCGTCTACGTCCAGTTCTCCGGCCCGCATTACGAAACTCCGGCGGAGGTGCGCATGGCGGCCACACTCGGCGGAGACCTCGTGGGCATGTCCACCGCACTCGAGGCGATCGCGGCACGCGAGATGGGGATGGAGATCCTCGGCATCTCGCTCGTGACGAATCTGGCCGCGGGCGTCGCAAGCGACAAGCTCAACCACGCCGAAGTGCTCGAGGCCGGCAAGGCCGCCGGACCGCGCATTTCCCGGCTTCTAGCGGACATCATTGAACGAATTGCGGAGGACCTCTCATGACCACCCACCTTTTTGACGACGTCGCGGCGTGGATTGGCGCCGACCCCTCGGCCGATGACCGCGCAGAGCTCGAAGCGCTCCTCGCCTCCGCCAAAGACGGTGACGCCGCCGCCACGGCCGAGCTCGAAGACCGCTTTTCCGGCACACTCCAGTTCGGCACCGCCGGCCTGCGCGGTGTCATGGAGGCAGGCCCGAACAGGATGAACGCCGCCGTCGTGCGCCGAGCTGCCGCCGGGCTGGTTGCATGGCTGAAGGAGACGGTCGCTGACGACTTCGTCGTCGTCATCGGCTACGACGCCCGCTACCACTCGGAGGAGTTCGCGCGTGACACCGCCGCGATCGTCACCGCCGCGGGCGGCACCGCCTACCTCATGCCCACCAAGCTCCCCACGCCGCTACTCGCCTACGCCGTACGCAAGTACGGCGCCGACGCCGGGGTCATGGTCACCGCCTCGCACAACCCGCCCAAGGACAACGGCTACAAGGTCTACCTCGGCGGGCGCGCCGCCAGCGCGAACGGCAACGGCGTGCAGATCATCCCACCGGTGGACTCGCAGATCGCGGCGGCGATCGCCGCCGCTCCGGCGGCCAACGAGGTCCCCATGTCTGAGGGCTGGAACGTCATCGACGACTCGATCGTGGCCGACTACGTGGCCGACACCCTCGCCCGCATCCCGGACGGACCGCGTGAGCTGAAGATCGTCTACACCGCCATGCACGGCGTGGGCAAGGGCCTCGTCCACCCGCTTCTCGCACGGGCGGGGTTCACCGACGTCGTCGACGTGCCATCGCAGATCGAACCCGACCCGGACTTCCCCACGGTCGCCTTCCCCAACCCTGAGGAGGCCGGCGCGCTGGACGAGGCCATCAAGGTGGCACAGGAGGTGGGGGCTGACATCATCATCGCCTCCGACCCCGACGCCGACCGTTGCTCGGCGGCAATCCCGACCCCGGGAGGGTGGCGCCAGCTCTCCGGCGACGAGATCGGCTCCATCCTCGGCGAGCAGGCGGGCGCCGCCGCGCGCGAGGCCGGAACCAAGGGCTCGCTGGCCTCCTCCATCGTCTCTTCCCAGATGCTCTCGAAGATCGCCGAGCACCACGGGCTCGACTACCACTCGACCTTGACGGGTTTCAAGTGGATCGCGCGCGCGGAGGACATCCTCTTCGGCTACGAGGAGGCCATCGGTTTTTGCTGCTTCCCGGACCTCGTCAAGGACAAGGACGGCGTCTCGGCGGCCCTCATGCTGGCCACCACGGCCGCGAAGATGAAGGCCGGCGGTCAGTCCCTCCAGGACGTCCTCGACGCTCTGGCAATCCGCCACGGCGTGTACCTCACCGCGCCGGTGACGGTCCGCGTGGAGGACCTGTCGATCATCCCGGCCACGATGGCGAAGCTGCGCAGCCAGCCTCCGACCGAGCTGCTCGGCCTGCCCGTCGCCTCCATCGAGGACCTGAGCGAGGGTAGCGACGACCTGCCACCCACGGACGCCCTGCGCATCCGTACCTGCGAGGGCGACCGTGTCATCGTCCGTCCCTCCGGCACTGAGCCCAAGGTCAAGTGCTACCTCGAGGTCATCGTGCCCGTCGCCGACGCCGCCTCGCTTCCCCAGGCGCGCGAGGCCGCCAGGGAGCGCATGGAGCGTTTCAAGGCCGACGTCTCCGCCATGCTCACGCTCTAGTCACGAGCACAATGGTGGGGCCCCGATTCGTCGGGGCCCCACCATATCGCTAGCCGGCCGGCCTCGGGCTACGTGTCGCCTACTTGGCGGCTTGCACGCTCGAGGTGATGGCCTCCGCGAGGGTTGAGACCCTGTCCGCGTCGGCGGCGGTCACGGTGACGAGGGCGTAGCCCCCGTTCGGGACGGGAACGAGGATGAATGCGCCGTGCACGGTGACCTCTCCCAAGGTCAGGGTGTAGCTCTCGATAGCGCCCTCGCCCAGAGGCGTCGTCGTCGTGGAGTAGACGTCGGCAGTGCCCTGGGCACTTTCGACCAGCTGCTTCAGGTCATCCTCGGTCGGAAGTGATGTGACCGGCAATACCTGCGCGTTGACGTTGAGGTTCTCGGTGACGGTGCCATCAGGCGTCAGCGCGGAGGCCATGAGGTCGAACTGAGCCATCTGCTTGAGGAAGTCCTCGGTGGTCATGTTCAGGCCGGCCGTGTACTGCTCGATCGCGTCCCGGAACTCCTCGCTGTTCGCGACGGCCGAGCTGTCAAGTTCGAACCATCCATCGGGGATGGCGAATGAGATGCCGTTCTTCGGCGCGGTGACCAGCTTGTAGCCGTCGGGGACGGAGGGTGCGACGGCGTCCGTCGACGGGGCGGCGCTGGCGCTATGATCGTCAGCCAAGGCAGAAACAGAGGCCGAGGCGCTTGGGCTTGGCGTGGCGGTGGTCGCAGAGTTGGAATTGTCGTTCCCGCACGCCGCGAGCGCGGTCAGGGCAAAGGCGGCGGCGGACAAGGTGGACACGAGTGACTTTTTCAAGGTGGTAGTCCTTTCTGTGCGTGACGGTTTTATCTTACGCCCCCGCCTCCCACGAACGCGATGTCTCGCACTTCCTTCCACAAGCACGTGGGGCCCGAACCAGCCGGCCCGGGCCCCGTCGTCGTTCTCGGTTTAGGAGGCAAAGCCCTCGATGACCGCGCGCGAGGAGGACAGGCCAAGACGGCTGGCACCCGCCTCGATCATGGCCTTCGCGGTCTCCGCGTCCCGAATGCCGCCGGAAGCCTTGACCCCGAGCTCCTCTCCCACCGTCTCGCGCATGAGCTTGACGGCGTGGGTGGAGGCGCCGCCCGCGGGGTGGAAACCCGTGGAGGTCTTGACGAAGTCGGCGCCGGCCTCGACCGCGCACTTGCATGCCTCGACGATCTCCTCGTCCGTGAGAACGGCCGACTCGATGATCACCTTGAGCAGGGAGTACGGGATGGCGTCGCGGACTACGGCGATGTCGTAGCCGAGCGAATCCCAGTCGTGCTCCTTGGCGTAGCCGATGTTGATGACCATGTCCACCTCATCGGCGCCGGCGGCCACCGCCCGGGCGGCTTCGGCGGCCTTGATCTCGGAGGCGACGGCCCCCGAGGGGAAGCCGACGACGACGCACAGCTTGAGCTCGCCCAGCTCGATCTGCGCCGGCAGCGGAAGCATGGACGGGGAGACGCACACCGAGTATGTGCCCAGCTCCTTGGCCTCCTCGATCAGCTTGGCGACGTCGTCGATCGTGGCCTCCGGCTTGAGCAGGGTGTGGTCGATCATCTTCGAAACTTCGGTCATGTTTACTCCTTCGTTGGTTGCGGAAGCACTGCCCACACAAGCCGTGTCCAGTGCCCAAAAGCGGGCAGCGGGGTTGAGCGCTGCGCCATGGAAAAAATGGGGACGCGATACACGGATCCCGACCCCGGGTCGTAGATGGATAGTTCAGGTGAGGTGTCGGCTGCGGGCATGACCAGCACGACGTGGCGGGGCACGGCCCGCGCAAGACCCTCGGCGAGCTCGCCCCCGGTGAAGAGCGGGATGGGTAGCCCCACACCTGCCGCGTGCCAGATCCACTGTAGGATCGCGTGCCCGCGCTCGGTGTCCGCATCGACGGGGGTGGCGGTGTAGCCGACGTCCCACCCGCCCTCACGAGCGATCGCCGTCAGCGCCTTGGCCACCTGCCACGGCGGGGAGCCGTAGGCGGCCGGCCATGTCAGCGGCCCGAGCGCGCCGCGCCGCAACTCGGCGTAGATCTCGGCCTCGGCGCCGGCGGGCCCCTCGAGCTCGATCCGCTCCCGCAGCGCCGAGTCGGAGAGCATGCGGGCCACGAGCACCACCATCGCTCCGCAGGTGCGACCCGTGGACTGGGTCAGTCGATGTCCACCCACCTCGAGCGGCACGCCCACGGCGTCGTCGGCGAACCAGTCCTCGGCCGTGAAATTCTCGGGCCAGGAGAACTGGATGGGGCTGACCACGGGGCGGGCGAGCCGCGCAAGGATGGTGGACAGGTTCACGACGAGATGCGGTCCAGGACGACGGACTCGCGCGGCGTGTACTCCCCGCCGATGACGATGCCGCCCTCAAGCGCCTCGAGCGCGCGCGGGATACGCGCCTCCTCGTCGGTCAAGAAGGTCATGAGCTTCTCGCCCTTCTTCACCGAGTCGCCCGGCTTCTTGTACAGCTCGATTCCCGCGGCCAGTTGGATCGGCTCCTCCTTGAAGGCGCGCCCGGCGCCGAGGCGCCATGATGCCACGCCCACGGCGAGCGCGTCGAGCGTGGTGAGCACGCCGTCCGCCTCGGCCAGCACGTCGTGAGAGTGCTTGGCCAGCGGGAGCGGGGCGTCCGGGTCGCCGTCCTGGGCGCGAATCATCTCGCGCCACTTGTCCATGGCTCGCCCATCCTTGAGGGCCTCTTCGATGTCCGCGTCCGGCTGCCCGGCGGCGGTGAGCATCTCCCGTGCGAGCGCGCAGGTCAGCTCGACGACGTCGGCCGGTCCGCCGCCCGCGAGCACCTCCACCGACTCTGCGACCTCGGGGGCGTTGCCCACCTTGAGGCCGAGCGGGGTGGACATGTCGGTCAGCAGCGCCGTGGTGACAACCCCGGCGTCGGTACCGAGGTCGACCATGGTGCGGGCTAGCTCCCTGGCCATGTCGAGGTCCTTCATGAAGGCGCCCGAGCCGACCTTGACATCAAGGACGAGCGAGTCTGTGCCCTCGGCGATCTTCTTCGACATGATCGAGGAAGCGATCAGCGGGATGCAGTCCACGGTCGCCGTCACGTCACGCAGGGCGTAGAGCTTCTTGTCGGCGGGCGCCAGGCCGGAGCCTGCCGCGCAGATAACCGCGCCGACGTCGGCGAGCTGGGCCATGATCTCCTCGTTGCTCAGCGCGGCGCGCCAGCCGGAGATGGCCTCGAGCTTGTCGAGCGTTCCTCCCGTGTGCCCAAGGCCCCGCCCGGACAGCTGCGGGACAGCCACACCGTAGACGGCCACGAGCGGAGCGAGCGGGAGGGTGATCTTGTCCCCCACGCCGCCGGTCGAATGCTTGTCAGCCGTCGGCTTACCGAGGGACTTGAAGTCCATCGTCTCGCCCGAGTCGATCATGGCTTGGGTCCACTGGGCGATCTCCTCGCGGTCCATCCCGTTGAGGAAGATCGCCATCGCCAGGGCGGCCATCTGCTCGTCGCCGACCACCCCACGGGTGTAGGCGTCGATCGTCCAGTTGATCTCCGCAAGCGTCAGCTTGTTCTTGTCGCGCTTGGCACGAATGATGTCCACGACATCAAACTGTTCCGTCATATCAGTCCTTAAATATCGTCTTCGACATGTCGACGGCGGCCTCGCTGTCATAGTCGGTGAGGTCGCGGGGGCCGAAGGCCTCCGGGAGCACGTACGTCATCGGCTGCGGGCCCGTTTCAGGCATGTAGACCAACAGGTCCGGGCCTCCGAACTCGTAGAGCAGCTGACGGCAGCGGCCGCACGGGACCGCCGTCTCCCCGTCACCATTGACACACCACACCGCGGCGAGCTGTCCCCCGCCGGAGCGCACGAGCGCGCTAATCATTCCGTTTTCCGCGCACGTGCCCAGACCGTAGGAGGCGTTCTCCACGTTACAGCCCGAGACGTATCGGCCGTCGGTCGTCACGCCTGCAACGCCCACCGGGTAACCCGAGTAGGGCGCGTAGGCGCACTTCATTGCTTCAATCGCCAGTTCTTTCAGGGCGTTCCAGTTGATCGTCATGACTTCACGTAGGGGATGTTCTCAGCTGCCGGCGGCCTCGACTTGCCGACGAAGCCGGCGACCGCGATGATCGTGACAATGTAGGGGATCATGTTCAGCAGGTTGGATGGGATACCGCTGTGCAGCGACGGCACGAGCTGGGCGACCGCGCGGGCGAAGCCGAACATGACGGCCGCGCCCATGGCCCCCACCGGGTGCCACTTGCCGAGGATCATCGCGGCGAGGGCGATGTATCCGTTGCCAGCGGAGATGTTATCCGTGAACGCCAGGCCCGTGCCGATCGTGAAGGATGCCCCTCCGAAGCCGGCCAGCGCCGATCCGAGGATCGTGTTGCGGGTGCGGGTGCGGTTGACGTTGATGCCCACCGTGTCCGCGGCCTTCGGGTGCTCGCCGCAGGCGCGCAGGCGCAGGCCCCAGCGCGAGCGGAAGATGAAGATCGCCAGGAAGATCACCGCGACGTACATGACGTAGACGACGATCGTCTGGTTGAACAGCATCGGGCCGATCACGGGGATCTCGGACAGGCCGGGAATCTTGATCGCGCTCAGCGAGTAGCGGTTCGTGTTGAACAGCTGCTGGTCCTTCGTCATGACCGTGTCGTAGAAGAACGCCGTCAGGCCGAGGGCAAGCACGTTGAGCACGACGCCGACGATGATCTGATCCACGCCGTAACGCACCGCGAACAGCGCCAGCAGGGAGCCGAGGAGAGCACCCGCCAGCGGGGCGAACAGCAGGCCGATGTAGGCGTTGTGGAAGAACGAGGCCGCCATGACTCCCGCGAACGCGCCGGCAAGTAGCTGGCCTTCGATGTTGATGTTGACCACGCCCACGCGCTCACAGATGACGCCGGAGAGTGAGCCGAAGATGAGTGGGGTGGAGATCGCCACCGTCGCTCCCAGCGTCGAGGTCAGCGTCACCGCGCCGGCCGAGCCGGCGCCCGCGAAGACGAGGAAGGACAGGATGGTCACGATTCCCACGAGGAGCATCGTCACCACGTCCAAGGTGTGCCCGATCTTGCCGTACTTGCCACGCGAGAGCGTGGACAGGATCGACCAGGCAGTTCCCACCAGTGCGATCGCCACGAAGATCCACAGGAACAGCGGCGCGTTGATCGCGGTGTCGCCCAACGTGTAAGACTGGCTGCGGTCATTCAGACGCAGAATCGTCTCGCCCTTGGCGTTCAGCGCGAAGAAGACCAGTAGGAGGGCCGCCAGCGCGTAGGTGATAGGTAGCTTCCACGACAGGCGGGTGCGCACTTCCTTCTGCTCCGCCTTGCGCGGAGTCTCGTTACGAACATCAACGCTCATCGCTGGCCTCCCTTGTTCTCCTCGGTCGCTTGCGCGGTTTCCTTGTCGCTACTGATCCGGTTATCGTTTCGCGCAGGCGTGGACTCTTTGGCGCTCACGCCGGCGCTGACGAGGTCGTTCGCGTTCTCTTCGGTGACCTTGATGCCACGCTCGCTCAGCGTGACGTACTGGCGCAGCGTGACCGAGTTTGCGCGCGGCAGGCGGAAGATCCAGCGCACGAGTGCCGGGGCTGCAATGAGGAGAACGATGGTGGACTGCAGGATGAGGATCATGTCAACCGGCACGCCCTTGGTCTGCATGATGTAACCACCCGCCTTGAAGGCCCCAAAGAGCAGGCCGGCCAAGAAGGTGCCAAGCGGCTTGTTGCGCCCCAGAAGGGCCACCGTGATGGCGTCGAAGCCGACGGTACCTGCCACGTTGCCCGAAACATACCCGATAGTACCGAGCGCCTCATTGGCACCCGCGAGTCCGAGGAAGGAACCGGAGGCGACCATCGTCAACGTGGTCACCTTCCCCACCGAGATGCCGGCGGTTCGGGCCGCGTTGGGGTTGGCGCCCACCGCCCGGACCTCGAAACCGAAGGTCGAACGCTCGAGCACCCACCAAAACAGGATCGTGGCCAGCACCGCGATGACGATGCCGAAGTGGAGCTTGAACGGCGCGGGAAGCAGCGGGCTCAGCGCGGCCGTATCGGCCACGGTCGGCGTCTTCGGGAAGGACGATCCCGGCACCTGCCAGGCCGGCTGCAGAAGGATGTAGCCGAGCGCGAGGGTGGCGATCGAGTTGAGCATGATCGTCACGATCACCTCGTTGGCTCCCGTGCGCGCCTTGAGCGCGCCCGCGATGCCGGCGTAGAGCGCGCCGGCCGCAATACCCGCCAGCAGGGCCAGCAGGGTGTGTACGACGGGCGGGAAGGACATGTTGAAGCCCACCCACACGGCCGCCAGCGAGCCGAAAATCAGCTGGCCGGCGCCACCGATGTTGAACAGGCCGGCCCGGAAACCGAATGCCAGGCCAAGTCCGCCAATGATGAGCGGGATCGCGTAGAAGAAGGAATCCGTGATCGGCTTGATCTGACGAACGAAGGAGCTGGCCTGCGGGTCGAAGATGGCGCCGCGGAACATCGCGTAGTAGGCGTCGAGCACGTTCGAACCGGTCAGCGCGATCAGGATAGCGCCGATGACGAACGCGATGAGCACTGCGAGCACCGAGACGAGCCAACCGGAGCGGATGCCGGTGTAGACCAAGCCCTTGAGGTAGGTGCCCGCCCCTGCCTTGCGTGTGGACGTCGTATTTTGAGCCATTAGAGCTCCTCCTTCGTGGTCTGCGACATCGCCAGGGCCTCATCCTGGGGAACGCCGGCCATCATGAGGCCGAGGGCGTCACGTGGGGTGTCGGCCGGCACGGTGCCGATCACGCGGCCACGGTACATGACCACGATCCGGTCGGCGAGCGCCACCACCTCGTCAAGTTCGGAGGACACGAGGAGCACCGGGGTGCCCGCGTCGCGCACCTCGACAATGCGCTTGTGGATGAACTCGATCGAGCCGACGTCGACGCCGCGGGTGGGCTGATTCGCGATGAGCAGCTCCAGGTCGCGCGACAGCTCGCGCGCCACCACCACCTTTTGCTGGTTGCCACCGGAAAGGGTGGAGATCGGGTCGTTGACCGAGGTCAGACGGATATCGTATTCCTCTTGCTTGGCCAGCGAGTTCTTGTAAATGACCTTGGGACGCAACACGCCCCCAGCCGAGAAGGGCTTGTCGCGGTACTGATCGAGCACGAGGTTTTCGGCGATCGAGAAGCTGGCGATCACGCCGTCCTTCGAGCGGTCCTCCGGGATCTGCCCGATGCCGTCCTCAATCGTCTGGCGCACACTGTGTGCCGTGATGTCGGTGCCGTTGAGGGCGATCGTTCCGCCGGCGGCCTCCTGAAGGCCGATGATGGTCTCGGCGAGCTCGGTCTGGCCGTTGCCCTGCACGCCGGCGATGGCAACGATTTCGCCCTTGTTCACCTCGAAGCTCACGTCGTCGAGCACCCTGGTGCCCACGGCGTCAAAAGCGGTCAGATGCTCGACCACCAGGCCCGGGCCGGCCGGGTTGGCCGGCTGCTTGTCCACCTGCATCATGACCGGGCGGCCCACCATAAGGGTGGCCAGCTCGGACTCGGTGGAGGTCGGCTCAGCCGCGCCAACGACCTTGCCTCGGCGGATGACTGTGATGTCGTCCGCGACGGCGCGGACCTCACGCAGCTTGTGCGTGATGAAGACGATTGAAGTGCCGGCATCCGCCAGCTGGCGCATGATCGCCATCAGCTCATCCGTTTCTTGCGGGGTGAGCACGGCGGTGGGCTCATCGAGGATGAGGACGTGGGCGTCGCGCGAAAGCGCCTTGACGATCTCCACACGTTGCTGCGCGCCGACGGGGAGATCCTCGATCTTGGCATCTGGGTCGAGGTCGAAGCCGAAGCGGGCGGAGACGTCCTTGACGAGCTTGCGCGCCTTGGCGATGTCGATGAGGCCGGCGGCCTTCGTCGGCTCGTAACCCAGCGCGATGGACTCGGCCACCGTGAAGACGGGGATGAGCATGAAGTGCTGGTGAACCATGCCGATACCGGCGGCAACGGCGTCGCCGGGGCCAGTGAACTTCTGCGGCTGGTCGTCTAGAAGAATCTCACCCTCGTTCGGCTCGTAGAGACCGTAGAGGACATTCATGAGGGTTGATTTGCCTGCGCCATTCTCGCCGAGAAGGGCGTGAATGTGGCCCGGCTCGACCACGAGGTCAATGTGGTCGTTTGCCACGAGAGTCCCAAATCGCTTGGTGATCCCTCTCAGTTCAAGTTTCACGATTCTGCCTTCCTGTGACAGTAAAGGGGGGAGGCCCGGCCCGTCCAGGGCCGGGCCTCCCCCTAGTTCTTAGACAGAACTAGTTGGCTCGCGGGGAGGCAGGAGACTCTACCTTCAGCTCGCCGGACTTGATCTGCTCCTCGAGCTTCTTGACCGCGTCCTTCAGCTCGGCCGGGACCTTGTCCTCGAAGTTGTGGAACGGGGCGATGGAGACGCCACCGTTTTCGAGGGTGCCCACGTACGGGTCGGCGGAGAAGGTGCCGTCGGCGCCAGCCTTGACGGTGTCCTCAACCGAGGCCGCGATCTCCTTCACGACCGAGGTCAGGATCAGGTCGGCGTAGTCGGGGGCGGTCTCGAACCAGTCGGAATCGACGCCGATGAACATGACGTCGCCCGCCTCCTGGGCGGCGGCGGCAGCGCCGAGGCCGACCGGGCCGGCGACAGGCATGATCACGTCCGCGCCCTGGTCAATGAACTGCTGTGCCTGCTGCTTGCCCAAGGTCTGGTCATCGAAGGAGTTGGTGAACGCACCGGCCTGGCTGGCCTTGTCCCAGCCGAGGACCTTCACGGAGGCACCCTTGTCCCCGTTGTACTTGGCAACGCCATCCACGAAGCCGTCCATGAAGATGGTGACGGACGGGATCTGAAGGCCACCGAAGGTGGCAACCGTGCCGCTCTTGGACATGCCGGCTGCGAGGTAACCCGCGAGGTAGGCGGCCTCGGCGGTGTTGAAGACGAGCGGGCGGGCGTTGTCGACCTTCACAGGCGCGTCGCCGTCGGTAAAGTAGGAGTCGACCAGGCCGAACTGGAGGTCGGGGTTGTTGTTGGCGGCGTCCTGGAGCGGCTGCTCGAGCAGGTAGCCGACGCCGATGATCATCTTGCATCCGTCGGAAACCATGGCCTCGACGTTGGGCGCGAAGTCGGCGTCGGAGGACGACTCGGCGGTCTGAACGTTAATGCCGAGAGCGTCCTTGCTCTGCATGAGGCCGTTGTAAGCGGACTCGTTGAACGAGCGGTCATCCCAACCGCCGGCGTCCGAGACCAGGCACGCCTTGAAGTCGGACTTCGCCCCCTCCGAACCCTTGTCCCCGCCGGCGTCCTTGCCGGAACATGCGCTGAGTGCAAGAGCGGTCGCAGCCATGACAGCCGCAAACTTCTTGAAATTCCTCACGGATAACTCCTTCATAACTGGTCTGCTTCACTACGCCTGTGCAGTGATCACATCAACTTTAACGTGAGTTTGCGCGGTTGTCGCACAGTGACGAATCTGTAATCTTTTCGTGATAATTTCGTTTAACAGTTCGATAATCCATGCACAGAACTATAAGTTCCCGGAATTTTACCGAATCTCCTCCATCCCGGAACGCGAGATCCGCTCTACGATAGCTTTCACTTCCTGCGAACGCTCGATATTTGTGACAAGAATCGCACCCTCCGACTCGACAACGACCACATCTTCCAATCCGAGAACCGCTATCGGCTTCGAATGGGTGTACACGAGCGCACCTGGGGAGTCGATGGCGAACACCGGTTGCGCGGCGCCACCCGGGGCCACGTGCGCGCCGGTGCCCACCGCGTCTCGAAGCGAGGCGTAGTCCCCGACGTCGGACCAGCCCATCTCCACTGGCACGACGGCGACCCCACCCGCTGCGGCGAGCGGCTCGGCGATCGCGTGATCGATGGCGATCTTCTTCAGCTCCGGCCAGCGTTCGGCGAGCACCGCCGGCCCATCTGCGGTATCGTACGCCTGCGCGATCGCCGCGATCCCGCCGGCCAGCTCAGGCTCGAAGCGCTCCAGCGCACCGAGCAGCACCGACGTCTTGGCCACGAACATGCCGGCGTTCCAACGGTACCCACCCATGAGGTACTCGGCGGCCGTCTCAGCGTCCGGCTTTTCCACGAATCTCAGCACGTGGCGCGCGCCCCGCGTGCAACCGCCCGCCAGCGCGAGTGGCTGACCCTCCTGGATGTATCCAAAGCCCGTGGCCGGGTAGTCGGGGGTGATGCCGATCGTCACGAGGTAGCCGGCTTCCGCGGCGCGTTCGGCCTGTGCCAGCGCGGAGTGAAAGGCCGCCACGTCGGCGATGAGGTGGTCGGCCGCGAAGGACCCGACCACGACGTCGCCCGCCCGCCTCGCGATGACGGCCGCGGCCAGCGCGATGGCCGCCATGGAGTCTCGCGGGGATGGCTCGGCGATGATGTCCCCCTCCGCCAGCTCGGGCAGCTGGGAGGCGACGGCGTCACGATGGGCGAGACCGGTGACCACCGTGACGGATTCGGACACGGGCGCGAGCCGGTCATAGGTCTGCTGGATGAGGGTGCGCCCGCAACCCGTCAGGTCCGTGAGGAACTTCGGGTGGTCGCGCCGCGAGAGCGGCCACAGCCGGGTGCCGGCCCCGCCGGCGGGAACGATGGCGTGAATCATTGTCCGTCCTTGATCACGACGTCGCCTCTGCCCACAGCGGCGTTCTTCGAATTGGTGGTGTAGCGGGTGGCTGCGTAAAACGCGTCCCACGCCCCGTCCTTGTAGTCTTGGCGGGCCTGGGCGAGCGCGGCTTCGGCCTCACGCATCCCCTGCTCGGCGGCTTCGATCCGCCTACGGGCCCGTTTCTCACGCAGACCCTTCCACTGCGGGATCTGCTCCCCCGTAGGTTCGGGCGGGTCGGGGGCGATAATACCCGAGCGCGGGTCGTGCACCCACCGCTTCGTCTCAGGTACAGATTCGGTGACGTAGTTCGGGGTTTCCTCCAGGTGCTCGACCTGGGAGGGCGTGGGCGCACCGGACGCCGGCGGGTTGGCCGTCACGCAGGCGGACACCAGCAGGAGCCGGGCGAGGAAGTTGATCCACAGCAGGAGCGTTGAGATCGCCGCGAACCCGGCGAGCAGCGCGTTGTCCGAGACGGAGCCGACGGCGGCCGTGCCGAGCGTGCGCAACAGGGCCGAACCGATCGCCGCCGTCACCCCGCCAATGGCGAGGTCACGCAACGGAGCCTTGACCCCCGACATGACGCGAATGAGGTACATGACCACGGCGGCGTCGATGACGAAGGCGACCGCGTAGGTGGCGGCCGTGATAAAAGCGCTTCCCACCGCTCCGGACACACCGAGCGCATCGAAGATCCGTTCCCCGAAGAGCTGGGTAACCGAGACGAGCAGGGTGGTCGACAGGACGCCCAGGCCGAGGACGAGGAAGCCCGACAGGTCGAGCAGCTTGGCCGCCACGGCGTTGCGCGGAACCATGATGATGCCGAACATCGACTGGAGCGCCATCCGCAGACCACCCATGAGCGAGATGGATGACCAGAGCAACACGAGTAGTGCGATGAGCGATGCCAGATTAAACGGATTGTCCACGATGAGGTCGTTCGGATCCAGCAGGCCGCCCGCGTTCGCGTCCGTCTTGAGGATGCCGGGCAGAGCAGAATCGATCGTGGCGACAAGCTCCTCGCGTAACTGGTCGTTGCCGCCCAGGGTATAGGAGAACGCGGTCAGGCCGATCGTCAGCGCGCCAGCCAGCGCGAACAACGCCGAGTAGGCGATGCCGCCGGAGAGCTGCGCGCCGCGCGCCACACCGTAGCGTTGGAAGGCGCGCACGATCCTGAGATTCATCGCCCATTCCATCAGCCGTCTCGCCTTGCGCACCGCCGGCGGCGCCGGATCTTTCTTCTTGCGTATCTCAGCGCCCATTATTCTCCTTATTCTCCCCGGTAGGTCACCACGAGCGGCGCGTGGTCAGACCAGCGCTTTGCGTATTGGCTTGCCCGATCCACCCGCGCATCGACGGCGAGCGCCGCCAGATCCGGGCTGGTCATCTGGTAGTCGATGCGCCATCCGGCGTCGTTATCGAAGGCCTTCCCGCGCTGGGACCACCACGTGTAGGGACCCTGCACCTCGCCCACGAGCCGGCGCTGGGTATCGACATAATCCTCGAACCACCGGTCGAGATAGGCGATCTCCCGATCGAGCACGCCGGCGGTCTTGTTGTGGTTGGGCTTCCAGTTCTTGATGTCGAGAGGGGTGTGGACGATGTTAAAGTCCCCCGCCACGAGCACGTGGGCGAGCGGGCGGTCGGAGCGAAGCTCGTCGAGGCGCTGCGTGACCCGATCGAGGTGGGCGTACTTGGCCGCCATCTTCTCGGCATTGTCCGCCACCCCGGAATGCAGGTAGGCCGAGACGAAGGTGGTGTCCAGAGCGGGCACGTCCACCTCCACCCAGCGCCCGGTGTCCACCGGCGGCTCGGCGAGCGTAGCGTCAGCCGGGGCCAGGCCCGCTTGCAGGCCGAGGCGCGTTGGCCCCAGCTCATAGTCCGCCTTGACCGCGACCGCAACGCCGGCGCGCCCCTTGAGGACGGATGCCTGCTGGATCACCCGGTAGCGATCACCGATCAGGCCGGCGGCCAGATCCTCGGGCGCGCGCACCTCCTGGAACAAGATGACGTCCGCATCTGTGGCATCGATCCACTCCCCCATGCCCTTGCGTGCGGCGGCGCGAATCCCGTTGACGTTGACTGTGGCGACAAGCATGCGACCTCCTTCGCCCCAAGTGTACGGGCTGGATGCCTCATTCGCAGGGGCGGGCCGCCCGCTACGCCCGTAGCTAACGCCCCATCTCGGCCGCGGCCTTCTCCCCGGCCTCGACCACGTTGAGCAGGAGCGTCGCGCGCGTCATCGGCCCCACCCCGCCCGGGTTGGGCGAGAAGTAGCCGGCAACCTCGCGCACCGCCGGGTCGACGTCGCCGATGATCTTGTTCTTGCCCGTTGCCGGATCGCGCCTGCGGGTGACTCCCACGTCGAAGACGGCCGCTCCGGGCTTGACCATGTCGACCCCGATGAGCCCCGGCACGCCGGCCGCGGCCACGACGACGTCGGCCTCCCGCGTGTGCCGGGCGAGGTCCCGGGTGCCGATGTGGCAGGAAATGACGGTGGAGCCAATCTTCTCGTGGGTGAGCAGGAGCGAGAGCGGACGCCCTGCGGTCTGCCCCTGGCCGACCACGCACACGACGGCGCCCTCCCACTGCACACCGTGGCGGCAGCCGAGCTCGACGATGCCACGCGGGGTGCAGGCGATCGGGGTGGGCAACTCGCCACGCGAGGTGGAGGCCAGGCGGCCGACGTTGAGCGGGCTCAGCCCGTCAACATCCTTCGCGGGCCAGATGGCCTCGACAATCCGCTCCGTGTCGCACTGCGGGGGCAACGGGAGTTGGACAATGAAGCCGGTCACGGCCGACGCCTGGTTAAAGTGGGCGACGGCGGCGAGCACGTCCTGCGTGCTCGCCTCTCGCGGCAACTCGATGCGTAGCGACTGGATGCCGACCTCGGCGCAGTCGCGGTGTTTGGCGTCCACGTAGATCTTCGAACCGGGGTCGTCGCCGACGAGGATAGTGCCCAGCCCGAGCACCACGCCACGCTCGCGTAACTCCGCCGTCCGCGCGGCCACCTCCTTCTTAATGGAGGCCGCGGTGGCGTTTCCGTCCATGAGGATCATGCGAACTGGTCCAACCCTTCGTACAGCGGGAAGTCCGCGGCGAGCTTGGCGGTTCGGGCTCGCAGCGCCGGGATGTCGGCGCCCTTGCCGTCGCGCAGGGCGGTGGCGATCACGTCGGCGACCTCGCGGAACTCGTTGGTTCCAAAGCCGCGGGTGGCTAGGGCGGGCGTGCCGATACGCAGGCCGGAGGTGACGGTTGCCGGACGCGGGTCGAAGGGGACGGTGTTGCGGTTGATCGTGATACCAACCTCGTGGAGGAGGTCCTCCCCCTCCTTGCCGTTGAGCTCTGCGTCGCGCAGATCGACGAGCACGAGGTGGACGTCGGTTCCGCCGGAGACAACCGCGATGCCCTTGCCCGCCACGTCGGGCTGGGCGAGGCGCTCGGCGAGGATCTTCGCGCCCTCGAGCGTGCGGCGCTGGCGGTCCTTGAACTCCTCGGTTGCCGCGATCTTCAGCGCCACGGCCTTCGCGGCGATCACATGCATGAGCGGGCCACCCTGCTGGCCGGGGAAGACGGCCGAGTTGAGCTTGCGCCCGAAGCGCTCGGCGTCGCGGGAGAGGATCATGCCCGAGCGCGGCCCACCGATGGTCTTGTGGATCGTGGTGGTGACGACGTCGGCGTAGGGCACCGGGTTCGGGTGCAGGCCCGCGGCCACCAAGCCGGCAAAGTGCGCCATGTCCACCCACAGGTAGGCGCCGACCTCGTCGGCGATGTCGCGGAAGGCCTGGAAGTCCAGGTGACGCGGGTAGGCCGACCAGCCCGCGATGATCAACTTCGGCTTGTGCTCGAGGGCCTTAGCCCGCACGTCGTCCATATCGATGAGGTAGGTTTCCGGCGAGACGCCGTAGGAAACAACATTGTAGTTCTTGCCCGAGAAGTTGATCTTCATCCCGTGGGTGAGGTGACCGCCGTGGGATAGCTCAAGGCCCATGATCGTGTCCCCCGGGGTGAGGAGGGCGTGGTAGACGGCGGCGTTGGCCTGCGCGCCGGAGTGCGGCTGGACGTTGGCGTACTCGGCGTCGAAGAGGGCCTTGGCGCGCTCGATCGCGAGCGACTCGGCGACGTCGACGAACTCGCACCCGCCGTAGTAACGCTTTCCGGGGTAGCCCTCGGCGTACTTGTTGGTCAACACCGAACCCTGTGCCTGAAGAACGGCGCGCGGCACGAAGTTCTCGGAGGCGATCATCTCAAGCTGTTCGCGCTGGCGATTCAGCTCCTGGTCGAGAACCTTGGCGATATCCGGGTCGAGGTCGCGAAGCGACTGGTTGAAAAGGTCGGTCATCAGAATCTCCTCATATCTGGCCCGCAGGCCCAATAAGACCGCGTGCCCAGGCGGACGACCCGCGATCAATTCTGTGCCGCTCCCCGGTGGTGACCACCCGCGCCAGTCGCGACGCGGTCAGTTTACCCCAGCTCCCGAAGCGCTCACCCTAACGGTACGAGCAGTGAGACTGAGCGTCTTGGTGCGCGAACGCCACCCTATCGGCGGGCCTTAGGAAAAGATGACCGTACGATTGCCGTTCATGAGGATCCGGTGCTCGGCATGCCACTTGACCGCGCGGGAAAGAACCTGACGCTCGACCTCGGCGCCCTTGGCGCGAAGCTCGCGCTCGTCGTCGTCGTGGGCGACGCGGACGACGTCCTGCTCGATGATCGGCCCCTCGTCGAGGTCGGAGGTGACGTAGTGGGCGGTGGCGCCGATGAGCTTGACCCCTCGTAAGAAGGCCTGGTGGTAGGGGCGGGCGCCCTTGAACGACGGCAGGAAGGAGTGGTGGATGTTGATGACGTTACCGGCCAGGCGCTCGCACAGCCGCGGGGAAAGGATCTGCATGTAGCGAGCGAGCACCACGAGCTCGACCCCCTCGTCCTCGATAAGCCGCAGTAGCTCGTCCTCGGCCTGTTCCTTGGTCTCGGCGCTGATGGGGATGTGGATGAAGCGCTTGTTGTAGAAGTCGGCCAGCGGCTTGAGCGTGTCGTGGTTGCCCACGACGCCGACGATGTCGATCGGCGCCAGCCCCTCACGATTCTTCGAGAGCAGGTCTGACAGGCAGTGGGCGTCCTTCGTGACCATGACGAGCGTGCGCACGGGCACGTCGGCCTCGGACAGCTGATAGGTCATCTGGTGGTTCGCCGCGAGCTGGGCGAAGGCGGCCTCGATCGTGGCCTTGCCGCCGGGCACGCGGGCCCGGATGCGGACGAAGAAGTAGCCCGAGGCGGCGTCGTTAAACTGCTGGGATTCCATGATGTTGCCGCCTACGGAGGCAAGCAGGCCGGTGATGGCGTAGGTGATGCCCGGCTTGTCGGGGCACTTCACGGTCAGGATAAGGTCCTCGCTCATTCCAACAGGATAGGACAATGCGGCAACGGGGGCGCAATCCGGCCGAAGCTCGGACGGCCCCCGCGGCGCTATTGGCGCCTAGCGACGCAGCGCCCTCCAGCCGGTTGCCACCCCGGCGGCCGCCACCAGCTTCATGAGGTCGCCGGGGATGAACGGAGTCAGGCCGAGGGAGAGGACCTGCACCGACCAGGGCGCGCCAACGCCGGTGGACGCCGAAAGCCAGATGAGGCCGGGGAGGTAGGGCAGGGCCAGCGCGATGGCGAAGACAGCCAGGGCTCGCAGGCCCGAGAGCGGCCGGCGCGCGTTCATCTTGCCGACTAAAGCGGCGGAGAAGATGAAGCCCACCAGGTAACCCGTGGACGGGCTGATCCCCGCCGTCCCGGCCGAGAGGATGGGCAGGCCGGCCACGCCGAGCGCGCCGTAGAGGCTGACGGCGGTCAGGCCGCGCCCGCCGCCGAGCGCCCACCCGACGAGCACGACCGCGAGAGTCTGCATCGTCACGGGGACGGGCTTGAACGGAATCGCGAGCTGGGCGGCGATCGCGAGCACGACGACGCCAGCGCCGATCGTCAACGCGTTGCGGGCGATGCCGGCTCGGCTCGAGCGCAGGGTTGCTGCGGCGGGCGTTGAGGTGGAAGAAGATGTCGGGTGCATAGGTGTTCCTTAGAGTTGGCAGACGGCGATGGCGTAGTCGCCATCGTGGGACAGGGAGATGAGGACGCCGTCGGCGTCGCCGAAGGCCTCCTTGACGACGCCGCTCAGGGCGATGTAGGGGCGCTGGTAAGGGTCGGACAGAACCTGGACCTCCGCAAGGTTGAGGTCCTGTTCACCAATCGCGGGCCCCTGCCCGATGAGCGCCGAGGACCACGCCTTGATGAAGGCCTCCTTTCCCGCCCAGCGGGCGGCCAGGTGATAGGCGAGACCAGCGCCGGTGGCCTGGGCCCGGCGCCGGGCAGCGCGCATCTCGGCCCCGGAAAAGACCCGGGCCATGCGCGTACCCGGCGCAGCGAGCTGCTCGGCAAAGGTGGGGATGTGGACCAGGTCCACACCCAGCCCGGGACGGCTAGGCATACAGGCCATCCGCCCCGAGCCGGGCCGCCGGATCGAGGAGCATGGCAGCCTCGACCTCGTGGGGGTCGTAGCCGGTCCCCTGCTGCGCGAAGCGGCGCGAGGTGATCGGCTCAAAGAGGGCCCGGTTGCCCACCATGCCCTGCTCGAGGTGGCGGGCGCCGTCCTTGAGACGGGCCTGCGCCCGCACCCGCCACGCGTCGGCGGCGTCGCGCCCGTGTGCGCGCTCGATCGCGGCCTCGAAGGCGCCCGGATGGACGATCGCCATGAGCGAGGAGACGTGGCCAAAGCCGAGCGAGGTGGCCAGCGCCGCCTTGATCTGGCCGCGCCGCCCCAGATCGAGCGGCTCGCGCAGCCACACGAGGAACGGGTCCTCGGCAAACACGGGATCGAGGTTGTCGAGCGAACGGTTGCCCGGCACCACGCCGGTGGCCAGAACCTGGGTCAGCCCGGCGATCTGGAACAGCGCGGCACCACCCTTCGAATGCCCGGTCAACGTCTTCTGGGAGATGACGTGCAGCGGGTTACCCGCGCCTCGCCCGAGCGCTCGGGCAAGGCGGACGTGTAGCTCGGCCTCGTTGGGATCGTTGGCATTGGTGGAGGTGTCGTGCTTGGACAGGACGGCGATGTCATCGGCGCTCACCCCCAGCGCGCCCAGCTGGTTGGCAAGCCGGGAATTCTTCCCGCCGAGTCCGGCCGCGAGCGCGCCGAGCCCGGGTGCGGGGATGGAGGTGTGGGCGCCGTCGGCAAAGGTCTGGACGTATCCGACCACGCCGTAGACGGGCAGGCCCATCTCGAGGGCGAGGTCGCCGCGGGCGATGAGGACGGTGCCGCCGCCCATCGCCTCCACGAAGCCGCCGCGGCGAAGGTCGCCGGCGCGGGAGAAGAATCGATCCGCGATGCCTTGGGCTTCGAGCGAGGCGGAGTCCGCGGTCGCGTTCATGGAGCCGAAGCCTTCGAGGGACTCCACCGAAAGGTCGTCGATCGCGCCGGTGACCACGAACGTTGCCTTGCCTGTGACGATTTTGTCCACGCCCTCCTCGAGCGAGACGGCGGCCGAGGCGCAGGCTGCCACCGGCTGGACCATCGATCCGTAACCGCCGACGTAGGACTGCATGGTGTGTGCCGCCACGACGTTGGCCAATGTCTCCTGGAGGATGTCCTGTGGGATGTCCTCGCCGAGGAAGCGTTCCACGAAGAGCTTACGCATCGAGCTCATGCCGCCGAACCCGGTGCCCTGGGTGGAGCCGACCAGGGCTGGGTGAACGTGGGCGAGAAGCTCGGCCGGGGTGAAGCCGGCGGAGATGAAGGCGTCGACCGTGGTCAGCAGGTTCCACACCGCCATCTTGTCCACCGACTCGACCATCGACTGCGGGATGCCCCAGCGGGTGGGGTCGAAGTCGGTGGGCAGCTGACCCGCGACGTATCGGGACAGGGTGGTCTTGCGTGGAACGAGCGAGGTGGCGCCCTTGACGCGAGTCACGGACCAGTCTGACTCGCCCGGTGCGGGTGGGGCGACGACCGTGAACTGCGGGTCGGCCGCCTCGTAGGCGCGCGCCTCGGCCTCGCTGGCCACCGTAAAGGTGACGGGTTTGTCGAGGAAGACGGTCACCATGTCCACCGTGCCGCCGGCCTGGATGGGGCCGTCGTCGGTGAGGCGGCGGATGCCGGAGCGGGCCACTACCTCGTCGCGGTAGCGCTCGAAGATCTCCTCCTCGGGCACGAGGTTGTCCTGCGTGTCGTACCAGCCGGCCTTCGGCGAGTCGTGCCAGGTGAGCAGGCCGGTCATCCAGGCCAACTCCAGCACGCCTGCCGCGGTCAGCTCGACGTCGCCGTCAGCCTGGATGCCGAGCTCGGCGGCGCGCCGGGTACGAGCGGAGCCCCACGGGCCGACCTCCCCCACGCCCACGATGACGATTGTGTCCTCCGGGCGGGCGGTGCCCGAGGCCCACACGTCCGCGTACGCGGGCAGGTCCACCACCTGCGGGCGCGGCAGAGCTGAGATGGTGCCCGGCGTGGGTTCGACCTCCGCGGCGGGGGCCGCGGCCTCGACGCGTCGGGCGAGCTCGGCGAGGTTGACGTTCGACAGGCCGCCGGTGAGGTCGGCGTCGATCGGCTCGAGGGCCGCGCGCTGGCGGGCCTCGGCGGTGGCGAGGCCGATGAGCTCGTCGGCGATCTCGGAGGTGGACCAGGTGCGCACCCCGCGCTCCTCGACGGCCGCGACCAGCGGGTCATTGCCGCCCATGAGGCCGGTGCCGCGAACCCACCCGATGCGGGCGTGGGCCAGACTCACGCGGCGCGCCCACGGCTCGACGTGCCACTTGGCGACGACGGCGTCGAGGGCCGCCTTGACCTCGCCGTAGGCGCCGTCCCCGCCGAAGGTTCCGCGGTTGGGCGAGCCCGGCAGCACGGCGTGCAGGCGGTGACCGACCACGGTGTCCGCGCCGATGGCGGCGAGCCCGGTGAGCAGGCGCTCCAGGCCCCACAGCATGAGGCGGGTCTGCATTTCCGCCTCTCCCCCGGCGTCGCTCATCATGCCGAACACGCGCGGCGCTGCGAAGGGGAAGAGAAGATCGGGGATCATGGCCGGTTTCTTCTCCACGCTTAGTCCGCCCACCGTTTCTCGCACGGGGTTGGCGATCCAGTCAACGAGCGCGTCGATGTCTCGGTAGGAGGCGAGGTTGGCGGGCACGAGCCACAGGGCGGCGTCGCCGCGGGCGTTTTCGCGGTAGATCTTCCGCCCGGCGAGCAGGCGCGCCTGGTCGACCCGGGAGGCGGTTGCGATGACGGTCGCCCCGCCGGCGAGCAGGCGCGCCACGACGGCGCCGCCGATCGACTCGGGCGTCATGCCAGTGACCACCGCGACCTGGCCGGAGAACTCCCCGGCGCTTGCGTCGCGGGCGACGGCCGCCACCTGGAGCAGGCGCACCCGGTCGGCGTCGGAGGTGGCGATGTCCGCGTAGTATTCAGCCTGGCGGGCCACCTCGGCGCCGGTGGCCACGAAGCTGGTCTCGGCGGGCAACTCGGCGGCGCCGGCGGCGAAGCGGGCGAGGTCCTCGCGCGCGCTCGCCCATCGGTCGTTGAGCAACACGGCACGCTTTGCGGAGAAGGTGGGGGCGACCCGCGTCTCCCAGTTCGCCCCAAGCTCGGCGCGCACGGCCTCAATCACGGCCTCGTCGCTGGCGTCGGTGGCCGGCACGGGTGCGGCATCGCCGAGGCGGGCCAGCAGGTCGCGGGCGTTGTCTGCCAGGATCGCGGTGATGTGCGAGGAGAAGGCGTCCAGCGCCGCCGAATCCACGACGCCGCCCGCCGCGGCCGCGGCGCTGGGCTTGGCCACGTTCACCGAATGCAGGGCGCCCACGCGCTCCACAGCTGAATCGATGAGCGCGTCCACCTCGGCGGGCGTGGAGGGCGAGGCGGGCAGGCCGGTCAGCTCCCCGCCGCGGGCGGACTTGCCCTCGCGGGTCTCGAGCAGGACGATCGCCGTCGTCCACGCGCTCCAGCCCTGCCCCAGCGCCCACGCCTCGCGCACGCGGGATGCCACGTGGTCGGGTTTGACGCCGGCAGCGCCGAACAGCTTGCGAAGACGGTCGTTGATGACTTCGGACAGGACCGGGCCGAAGGGCGTGTAGTTGTGGGCGAGCTTGTTGACGGTGGCGGACAACTCGCTCACGCTCGCCTCGGCTGCGCCGTCGATGGCGGATAGGCCGAGCTCGGCGGACATGTCCATGAGCACCTGGTTGCGCTTGGAGGACACGCCGTTGGTCAGCGACTCCACCGTGTCCGCTGCGCCGACCTGATCGAGGCCGATCTTGTTCGACTCCGCCAGCAGCACCGTGATCGCGTCGGCAGCCAGGAAAGGCAGGTCTTCCACCGGCGCCGTCGGGGCCGCTGCGACCGTGGCTGGCTCGGGCGCGGCCGGTACCGGCTCTGGTGCGGCCGGCGCCGCAGCCTCGGCGTTTCCAACCTCGCCCGCGGCGTCCTCCTTCGGCTCCTCGGGTGCGGTCGCCTGGTCTGTGAGGTAGACGGCGGCGGCGTCGCGCTGGACGTTTGCCACCGCCACCTGGGCGGAGGCGTGTCGCGGCTGGGCGAGGGTCTTGGCGGCAAGGTTGGCCAGCGTGGGCGCGGCCCCTAGGCCGACCTCCACGAAGCTCTCCACGCCAGCCCCGCCCGGGCGCGGGCCGAATAGGTAGTCCTGCGTCTCGATCCAGCGCACGGGAGACGCGAACTGCCAAGCCAGCAGCTCGACGAGCAGTTGCCGGGTGATGGAGGAGGCCTGCGAGGTGAGGTCGAGGTCGTCCCAGCGCTCGCGCAGATCCCGCACCGATTCGGCGGGAACCACCTCGAGGATGGAGTCGAGGAAGCCGGGCGTGAGCTCGAAGGGGCGTGCCACGAGGTTGGGGATGTAGCGCCCGACCAGCACGGCCGGGTCGATCTCCTGGGGCAGGAGACGCGCCAAGAGCTCACGGAAATCTTCCACGCCTCCCCGAAGCACGCTGGAATGGAAGGGAACGTCGATGCCGGGCACGAGCATGAAGGGCCGGCGCCCGCCCGCCTGCGCGGCGCGCCGCTCGGCGTCGGCCGCGAGCGCGGCCAGACCCGCCACCGTTCCGGCGATCGAGTACTGTTCGCCGGCGAGGTTGTAGTTGACGATCTCGATGAACTCTCCGCTCGCCTGCGCGATGGAGGCCACGTAGCGCGCCACCTCGGCGTCGCCCACCCCGAACTGGTTGGGGCGCAGGGCACCCATCTGGTAGTTCGAACGGCCCTCGGCGTCTCGCGGCACGAGGTTGTGCATCGTCGAGCCGCGGTGGAAGACGATCTCGATGACCGTCTCGAGCGGGAAGATGCCCGCGTAGGCCGATAGCGCGTTGTATTCGCCCAGCGAATGCCCGGCGAAGTAGGCACCCTCCACGAGCACCCCGGCCTCGCGCAGGCGCGCGGTCTGGGCGAAGGCGACGGTCGCGAGCGCCACCTGGGTGAACTGGGTCAGGTTGAGCACGCCCTGCGGGTGGCGATAGGTCACGCCGCCGGCGGTGATCTCGGTGGGGTTGTCACGCACGATGGCGAGGATCGAAAAGTCGAGGGCGGAGTGGGTGTGGGCGTCGGCGCGTTCCCACACCTCGCGAGCCGCCGGCGAGGAGCCGCGCTCCTCGAGGGACATACCCTGGCTCTGCACGCCCTGGCCTGGGTAGACGTAGGCGGTGAGAGCCGGGCGCACGTGTGCGGAGGCGACGGAGACGACGTTCTTGTTCACCCGGCAGGTCACTTCGAGGATGAGTCCGCCGCCCTCGACGGCTCCCACCCGCTCGATGCTGATTTCCACCTCGTCGTTCAGCTCCACGGTGCCGTACATGCGGTACGTCCACCCGGCGATGTGCCAGCGTTTGCCGTCTTCGTCGCCGGCGCTGACGGCGTGTTGGGCGGCGGCGCACAGCCACATTCCGTGCACGAGCGGCGCGTCCATGCCGGCCACCTTCGCGGCCCGATAGGAGGTGTGGATGGGGTTGTAGTCACCGGAGACCATGGCGAACGGCGTCATGTCCGCCGGGGCCGTGACGGTGACGCGGCGCAGCAGTGAGCGCGGGGTGTCGATAATCTCGCGCTCGACCCCACCGGCGTAGGGCGGGTCGGCGGGTAGTTCGGTGCCGAATACCCTTCCGCGGATCGCGAAGCGTTCGATGAACGCGCCGACGCGCTGCCCGTCGTGGCTCAGCTCCGTTTCCACGACGACGACGCGGCCCGAACTCGACTCGGTCAGCGACGTGCAACGGGAGCGGGCATCGAGGTGGGTCAGGCCCGCGAGCCGGTCGGTGTCGAGGTCCTCGGTGTGGTCGAGGTGGACGGCGTTGAGGAGGCCCTCGATGACGGGGTAGTCCCCAACGAAGGCCGACCCGAGGGCGGCGTATATGGAGGGCCAGCACATGCCGAGCACAGCCGAGGGCACGATCGGAGCGAGCCGGTAGCTCTGGGGCAGGTCGGCCGTCACGCCGGCGTGGAGGGTGCCAAGCTCGGGGCGGAGCGAGAAGCGGTAGTGGGCCTCGCCGAACTGCGAGTCGGCGGAGGCGGTGATGGCCGGCAGCTCGCCGATGTGGTCGCCGAGCACGTTGTCCGCCCCCACCCCGGCCGTAGCCGCGAGCAGGGCAAACATGGCCGCAGGCAGATCCTCGTCGTCAACCAGCGGGATCGCGCCGGTGGAGGCACCGGCCGGGATGCGCAAGGGCAGGCGCAGCTCGCGCACCGCGTGCTGGCTCGCCTCCGTGCCGTCCCACAGCGTGTCGAGGTGAATGACCATGTCGTAGCCACGGTCGGTGGGCAGGATGTCGTAGTCGTCGACCACGCGGGCAGGGTTGGTGATGACGTGGCCGTGCCAGGAGATGTTCTCTGCCCCACGCAGGTAGTCCGTCACCGTGGCGAACGCTCGGGAGAAGCGCCGCTCGTCCGCTTGCCCGCCAAGCGCGTCGATCGCGGCGTCCTCGTAGCGGGCCAGGATGGTGGCCACTGGCTCGTCCACGGTGGTGATGCCCGCCACCGACACCGGGCCCGGGATGATGCGCACCTGGTCGGCGGTGTAGCGCGGGTCCTGGGACTGCCACAGGCCGTCCGTACCCCACGAACGCAGCAGGTCAGCGTCGATGATCGGCACGAAGGGCACCGGCTTGGGGTACTTGCGGCACAGCTCTACAAACCAGGCCGCGTCGAAGGTGGTCACCTCCACGCGCTCCGCATCGGGGTAGGCGGCCACGATCTTCTCGATCGCCGCAAATGGATCGGCGACGTCATCCACGCCGTCGAACATCGAGATCAGCTCTCCCGAATCCATCGGCGAGAGGCGGGCCTCCACGCGCTGGGCCAGCTCGAAGAAGCGCTGGGCCCACGACGGGTCGGCAAACGGGTAGGTGAGCTGCGCGAAGCGGCGCAGGACCTTGGCGTACGTCATGTCTTCCAGGTCACCGAAGTAGGGCTTGGCGGTGGCGTCGATCGCCGCAATGATCTCCTCGCGCCGCTCCACCAGGGCCTCGGGGTCGGAGGCAACCTCGACGATCAGCCGGGCGGCCCGCGAGGCCGAGTTCTCGATCTCGTACATGTCAGCCAACAGGTGCGACAGGCCGGAAGTGACCCCACCGTCGACGGCGCCTTGCCCAACCCAGCCGGCGTTACGCTCCACGGGAACGCCGGGGGTGTCGACGAGGAGCTGCTTGACGTCGTCGTTGGTCTTGGCCTCGCGCGCCGTCATGGCGGCGGTGCCGATCATGATCGCATCGACGGGCATCGGCACCGAGCCGTGCTCGAGTGCCCACGTGCCCGTGAGGAAGGCGGCGGCACGTTCGGGTACGCCTAGGCCGCCGCCGACGATGAGCACCGTGTTGTCCTGGGCTCGGATCTCGGCATAGGTGGCGAGCAGCAACTGGTCGAGGTCCTCCCACGAGTGGTGGCCGCCGGCGTGCCCATCCTCGACCATGATGAGGACCGGAGCCGTAGTTGCACGCGCGATCTTGAGCACCTGACGGATTTGCCCGATCGTTCCGGGCTTGAAGGCAACGTAGGTGAAGCCCTCCGCCCGCAGGCGCTCCACGAGCTCCACGCCCTCCTCAGTCTCGGGGATGCCTGCCGAGATGACGACGCCGTCGAGCGGGGCGCCGCTCTGGCGGTGGCGGGAGACGATGTGTTGGGTTCCAAACTGCAGGTTCCACAGGTAGCGGTCCATGAACATGGCGTTGAACTGGGCAGTGCGGCCCGGCTCAAGCCCGGCTACAAGCCCGGCGAGGTTTTTCTCGAACACCTGCTCGGTGACCTGCCCGCCTCCGGCCATCTCAACCCAGTAGCCGGCGTTCGCGGCTGCGGCCACGATCTCCGGCTCGACGGTGGTGGGCGTCATACCCGCGAGGAGTACGGGAGCCCGTCCGGTCAGGCGCGTGAAACGGGTGTCGACCACCACCCGCCCGTCGTCGATGGTGACGAGCCGCGGGGCGAAGTCGGACCAGTCCTCGCCCGGGACCCAAGCATCCTTCGTGGCGAGCGCGTCGCGCGCCTCGGCCGAACCGGCGTTCACGACGCCGATGCCCCGCCCGCGCACGTTGTCCCGAGTGATCCGCGCAAGGCTCCTACCCGGCCCGAGGTCAACCACCCAGTCGGCGCCCATCGTCGCTTCGCCGAAGACCTGATCCCAGTCGAGGCGATCGGTCAGGACGGCGGCGGCGAGGCGCTCCACGTCAGCCATGTGGATGGGGTGATCCCCGCCCTGGCCGTCGCCGCCCTGGCCCTCGGCGCGAACCGGGCCCTCGGCGTCGTCGGCCCAACCGCAGGCGCGCACCCAGGCGAGCACCTGCTCGAGCGCGGGCGCAAGCAGGTCGGAGTGGAACGGTGCCGACACGTCGAGGAACTCCGTGATCGGGTTGAGAGCAGCGCCGCCGATTGTCTTCTCCGCTCGGGCCTTGGCCTCGGCCTCGGCGAGCGCCGCCAGATCCCGGCGCACAGCATCGAGGTCTGCGGGCATGCCGGAGAGGGTGAAGGAGTTGGCCGTGTTGCGGATGGCGATCTGGGCACCGTGACGCGAGGCGAGCTCGGCCAGCACCGGCTCGGGCACGTCGCGAACGGCCAGCATCGGGGTCAGCTCGCCGAAGCGGGCCCCGCCCTCGGCACGGGTGACCTGAGTGGCTGCGGCGCCGATGAGCCGGGCGAGGGCGAGCACGTGGGCCTTGTGCTCGGAGGCGAGCATCCGGACGGCGAGCACGCCCTGCGAGTGGCCGACCACCGCCTGCGGCTGCGCGTCAGGGGAAAGATCGAGATAGGAGCCGTACTGGGCGAGCAGGATGCCGGGCACGGAGGCGAAGGCCTCGTGCGAGGTGGTCGACAGCAGGTCGAGCGGGCCGGCGCAGATGCGGGTCAGCTCGGGCAGCACCGGGGAAAGCAGCTCCTCGGCGCGGGCCTGAAGGTCCTCGAGGGCGTCATGGATCGCCGGGTCTTCGGCCACCTCGATCAGGGCCGCGCGCCACGGGGTGGCCTGGCCGGCGAACTGGAGGACGTAGGGGGTATGAAGCTTGTACATGTTTCTCCTGGGCTACATCGGCATATTGCCGTGACGGGCGGGGCCCGTGTGGATGGTGGTCTTGGACTGGAGAGCCTCGAGCGAGGACGCGATGGTGGCGCGGGTACGGCTCGGGGCGATGATGCCGTCGAGCTCGCCGCGGGCCACAGAGAGGTAGGGGTTGACGTTGTCGCGGGTGTACTGGGCGGACAGCTCGGCGAACACCTCGGCGCCGCGGCCCTCCGCCTCGGCGGCCCTGAGCTCGCGGCGGTGGACAATCGACACCGCGCCGTCGGCCCCGAGCACCGCAATCTCGGCGCCGGGCCAGGCGTAGACGAGGTCCCCGCCGAGCGACTTCGATCCCATCACGATGTAGGCCCCTCCGTAGGCCTTGCGCAGGATCACCGTCACCAGCGGCACCGAGGCCGTGGCGTAGGACCAGATGAGCTTCGCGCCGCGGCGGATGATGCCCGCCTGCTCCTGCTCGGTTCCGGGCCGATAGCCGGGCACGTCCACGAGCGTGACCACGGGGATCTTGAACGCGTCGCAAAACTGCACGAAGCGGGCCGCCTTCTCCGAGGCGTCCACGTCGAGAGTGCCGGCGTCGTGGAGCGGCTGGTTGGCTACGATCCCCACGGATTGGCCCTCGATGCAGGCGAAACCGACCACAATGTTGCGGGCGAAAAACTCCTGGATCTGCACGAACTCGCCGTAGTCGACGATCGCTTCGATCACCTCCACGACGTCGTAGGGCACCTTCGTCGACTCCGGCACGAGAGCCGAAAGGTCCACGGGCGGGGCAGGAGCGAGGGCGGGATCGTAGTCGTAGGAGGGGACCTGGTCCTCGCAATTGGCGGGCAGGTAGGTGAGCAGGGTGCGAGTGTAGTCGAGCGCGTCCTCCTCGTCCTCGGCCAGGTAGTGGGCCACGCCGGACTGGAAGTTGTGCACCTGTGCCCCGCCGAGGTCGGCAAAAGACACGTCCTCGCCCGTCGTCGCCCGCACCACGTCCGGGCCGGTGACGAACATGTGCGAGGTGTCGGCCGTCATGATGATGAAGTCGGTCAGCGCCGGGGAGTAAACCGCTCCCCCGGCGCACGGGCCCAGGATGAGCGAGATCTGCGGGATGACGCCTGAGGCGGCGCACGTGCGCTTGAAGATGCGCCCGTATTGACCGAGCGCGACCACCCCGTCCTGGATGCGCGCCCCTCCCGAATCCATGATGCCGATCACGGGGATGCGCAAGGCCAACGCCTTGTCGATCGTGGCGATGATCTTGTTGCCCTCAGCCTCACCGAGAGTGCCGCCCTGGACCGAGAAATCTTGGGCGTAGACCGCCACGCGGCGCCCGCCGATCGTTCCCAGCCCGCACACGACCGCCGCGCCCGTGAAGCCCTGCGCCACGTTTCCGCCCACGAACTGACCGATCTCTGAAAAACTCCCCTCGTCGAGGAGGGCGGCGATGCGCTCGCGGGCCGTGAGCTTGGACTTGGCATGCTGGCGCTCGAGCGCCTTCTCTTCGGCACACGCCGACAGCGCCTGCGCGTAGGCAATGAAGGCCTCCCGGTCGACCTCACGCGAGGTGGTGTCAATCGTGAGGGATTCGTCAACAAAATGGGACATTCTCACTCCTTTCTCTCGGGGGCGATGGTGAGCAGCTCGGTCCCGGCCGCCACGTTCGAGCCGGCCTGCACGGCGATCCGCTCGACCCTGCCCGCCAGCGGCGCGTAGACGTAGCTCTCCATCTTCATGGACTCCAACACCACCAGCAGGTCTCCCTCGGCGACGACGGCGCCGGGCTCGGTGACCACCCGCACGACGATCGCCTGGATCGGCGAACGCACGTCACCGCTGGCAGCCTCCCCGTTCTGTTCGACCGCGCGGGAGCGGGCGGCCCGGCGCAGTGGCTGGGGGCGCACCGCCTGGGGCGTCCCGGTGGCGAACAGGGCCTTGGGGACGGTGAGGGTCATCTGGCGCCCGTCGATCTCGATGGTGAAGGTCTGCCGTTCGGCGGCCGATTCTGCGGGCGCGGGTTGGTGTGCCGAGCCCGCGTGGTGGATCGGGCGGGTCTCCCGCTCGGCGTTCCAGGCCGGGAGGAAGGATTCCTCGAACCACCGCGTCGAGTAGCCGAGCGCGGCGAAGTCGGGGTGGGTGATGATGTCGCGGTAGAGCTGGACGGGCGTAGCTAGGCCGTCCAAGCGGAATTCACCGAGCGCGCGCAGGGAGCGGGCGATGGCGGCCTCGCGCGTGGGTGCCGTGACGATGATCTTGGCGAGCATCGAATCGAAGCTGGAGGCGACGACGTCGCCGGGGGCGACCCCGGTTTCGACCCGCACGCCGTGACCGAGCGGCCAGGTGAGGCCCGTGATGGCGCCCTGCGAGGGCTGCATGTCACGCGCCGGGTCCTCGCACGTGATGCGGAACTCGAAGGAGTGGCCACGCGCCGGCGGGACCGGGCTGATGCTCTCGCCGCGGGCGATGCGGATCTGCTCGGCAACGAGGTCAAGCCCGGTGACCTCCTCGGAGACCGTGTGCTCCACCTGCAGGCGCGGATTGACCTCGAGGAAGAAGATCTCATCGCCCACCAGGAACTCGCACGTGCCGAGGCCGACGAAGCCGGCACCCTCGAACAGGGCGCGCGACCATCGCTCGAGGGTCGCCTCCTGCTGGGCTGTCAGGCCCGGCGCGGGGGCCTCTTCGATGAGTTTCTGATTGCGGCGCTGGACCGAGCAGTCGCGCGTGGAGACGACCGCGAAGTTGCCGCGGGCATCGCGCATGCACTGGGTCTCCACGTGCCGCGCATTTTCGAGGAACTTTTCAACGAAGACGCCCTGCGGGGCGGGACCGGCAGCTTGGAAGAAGTGGTCGAGGTCGTCGTTTTCCCGAATGATGGTGATGCCACGCCCGCCGCCGCCGTCGGCCTTCTTCGTCACGATCGGGTAACCCCAGCGGGCCACGAAGTCCTCAACTTCAGCTCGGCCCGTGATCTGCTGCGAGATTCCGGGCACTGGCTGGACACCCACCCGCTCGGCCAGCTGGCGCGCGTCGATCTTGTCCCCGAGCGCACGCAGCGTCTTCGGCGACGGGCCGATCCAGGTCAGGCCCGCGGCCGCGACCGCTTCGGCGAACTCCGGGCTCTCGGAGAGGAAGCCGTAGCCGGGATGGACGGCGTCGGCCCCGGTGGTACGCGCAAGGTCGATCAGCTTCTCGCCGTTCATGTAGGTCTCGGTGAGGGTGTCGCCGCCGAGCGAGTAGGCCTCGCCGGCCGCGCGAGTGAACGGGGTGGCCGCATCGGCGTCCGCGTAGCCGACCACGGTGTCGATGCCGAGCTCCGTGGCCGTTCGGATAACCCGCAGGGCGATCTCAGAGCGGTTGGCGATGAGGATCTTCATTGCGGTCCTTTCTTTTGCGAGTTGTGCTCGATGAACATGGCCACCTCGTGGGGGTAGACCCGCGAGGTGGGCCGCCCGGCGGGTCCGCCGGCGGGGGTCGGCGCGGCGTCCGTGAGGACGAGCTCGCCGTGCGAGGCGACTTCGCTCACGACGCCGGTGCGTCCCGCCACGCTCACCCGCTGGCCACGCTGGGCGAGGTGGGCGTTGATGTCGCCGATGACGGGAGCGGTCGCAGGCGCGGCGGGGTCGGCGGCGAAGGCCGACACGCGAGCTTCGAGTTCGGCGAGGTAGCGGTCGAGGATAAGGCCGGCGGGGTCGGCGGCGTCGGGCAGCAGGCCGGCGTCGGCGAGCGAGGTTGCGTCCTCGACGAGCTCCGCGCCCTCCTGGTAGACGTTCACCCCCACGCCGATCGCAGCGCACAGCCGGCCCCGCAGCTGGGACATGTCGGCGAAGAACTCCCCGAGAACGCCGCTGATCTTGCGCCCGCCGATGACGACGTCGTTGGGGAACTTGACCTGCGCGGGCGCGTGGAGTGTGGCGAGAGCCGCGCGCACGGACAGAGCGCCGATGAGCGTGAGGAAGCCACCACAGTCGCGTAGCGCGGGGGTGTCGGGAAGAACCAGAAGCGTGGAGGCCATGAGCGAGCGTCCTGCACCCGACTCCCACGTGCGGCCAAGGCGGCCGCGGCCGCGGGTCTGGAGGTCGGCGCGGATCGTCGTCAGGTGCGGCGCCCGCGTGAGGGTGCGCAGCACGTCCTGGGTGGACGTGACGCTGCGTCGGTGGTCAACGTGGCCAGTCATGGGGACAGACTAGCGTAAGTTACCGAACGGTAGGGTAAGTTAGCGGCGTGTCGGGCGTCTATCCTGGCCGCCAGCGGCGCGACAAAGCGGAAAAATAGAGGTGTTCGTGATCATTGTTACTAAACCGTAACTTGTGCGTGTTGCGACACCCCACGGCATAGGCCGCACCCGCCGCCCGCGCCACGCATTGGCCACTTCCCCGTCCCCTGCGCAGCCCCGATCCGTCCGCGAGCGCATCCCTCTGCGGCCGAAGTCAGCCCTGGGATCTACACGGGCGCCACCGGCTCGGGCAGAGTATGGAAGCACGGACTTGTTACAGCGACCGCAGTGACCACACGGCGCTGCACGAAAGGGAGGCTCGTGACCCCACCAAGGGCCAACGCAGACGATCACGCGACCCCGCGCACGGATGCCATCGAGCGCGCCTCCCGCCACGGCGATGCGACGCTGGCGCCCATGACCGCCCTTCTCGCCAGCCGCCCCTCGCCGCTCGGTCGTCGCGAGCGGACAAGACCGTAGCAAACCACCTCGTCGAAGGCGAGGCGCACCCAGTGGCGCCGACTGCCACGAGGAGACCTAGACCTGACGAAACCTGGAAAATGAGGAGAAAGATGAATCTTGCTAGATCTAAGCGCAAGCTTGTGACCTTCCTATCCGCCTCTGCCCTCGCCGTCGGTGCGCTTAGCGCGTGCTCGACGCCCGAGCTTGCCAGCCCATCGCCCAGCGGGGCCACCGCCGCGCCGGGCGCCGGAGAGACGGCCACCGACGTGACCTCGCGCCAGCTCGATGCCGCCTGGCAGCAAAAGTCCTTCGAGAAGTTCTACAAGCAGGACATCACTTGGAGGCCGTGTACGGCCGAGGATGGTCTGGACGACGAGATTTCAGGCATGATCAAGGAGGCCGGCAAGGATCCCGCCGCGTTTGAGTGTGGCGCCGTGCAGGTCCCCCTCAACTGGGCCGACCCCTCCGACGAGCGGACCGCCACCCTCGCGGTCACTCGCTTTAACAACGGCGGATCGAAGGACTCCGTCCCGCTGTTTACCAACCCCGGCGGCCCCGGCATCGCCGGCATTTCGCACGCTATGGTCATGGTCACCGACAAGAACTTCGACTCGGTGCTGAAGAACCACACGCTGTGGGGCTTCGATCCGCGTGGCATTGGCAAGTCCACCCCCGTTACCTGCGATTCCACCTCCACCATCCACGCCGTGCAGCTAGCCGAGTGCGCGAAAAAGTATCCGATCTCGGCCTACATGGGCACCTCCCAAGTGGCCCGTGACATGGAGCTGCTGCGCGTCCTCGCCGGCGGCGATCGTCTCGATTACATCGGATACTCCTACGGCACCATGCTCGGCGCCACCTACGCCTCCATCTTCCCCGACAAGGCCGGGCGGATGGTCCTCGATTCGGCCGAAACCGCCCAGTGGTCCAGCCTCATTCACAACTACGATCAAGCCGTCGCCTCTGCGAAGGCGGCGGCCGGCCTTGCCGAGTCGTGCACGTCGATGCTCACCGTCGAGGGAACGCCGGTCACGTGCCCGTTTACCTCCGAGCGTGAGCTCATCGACCTTCGCAAGAAGCTGGACGAGGAACCGCTCAAGGCTAGCGACGGCACGCACATCACCGGCAAGGAGATGCGAGACTTCATCTCCTCCGCCCTCTACGGCGATCCAGCTAGCTCGCTTGACCTCCTCGGCCGGGCGAAGAACGGCGACCAGGCGGCCACCGACGAGGTCGCGGCGAAGGTCGCCGACGGCGGCGCCGCGATCGATACCGCGGGCCAGCTCGTGGTATGCCCCTCGACGCCGAAGACCCAAGATGTGGAAGACCTTATCGAGCATATGAAGAAGGTCGGCGTGCCCGAATACCTTGGCGGCCCGGAGGTCACCGACGCCGTGCTCTCTGACTTGCTTGATTTCGACTGCACGACCTTGGCCTCCACGGGCTCCGACTTCACCACGTCGTTCAACGCGGCCGACACGAAGACCAAGCTCCTCGTCATCGGCATCACCGGCGATCACGCCACCCCGTACGAACACAGCAAGGAGCTGGCACAACAGCTCGGCAACGCCTCGTTCATCACGCTTGACTCCGCCGGTCACGGAGCTTCCTTCTCCGGGCGCTCGGCGTGCATCGACAAGGCTGTCACCGACTACCTCGTCGACGGCACCAGCCCGAAGGACGGCCTCGTCTGTCAGGCCGACTCCGTCGAGGGCGAGCAGGGCATGTAGCCCAACGCCAGCTCCCGTTCGAGCCGACACAAGCGTCCGGCCCCTGGAGATATCCAGGGGCCGGACGCCCACTCACCCCTCTCGGTAGCAAATGCCCATTGATCCAGCCGGATAGTGCCAGGTCAGCGTCCCCTCAGGGGCGATGGCCAGGCAGGTGCCGCATTCGAGACAGGCCGCGTATTCGACCGAGATCTCGCCGTTCTCTTCCGAGTAGACGTGGGCCGGGCATACGTTGACCAACAACTTTGCCGCCCCGGTCTGGCGCACGCGCTCCTGGTTGACCACGATGTGCGGGTTACCCTCATCGATCTCGTAGACGTTTTTAGCCAGACGATCGTTGATCGTCCCGGGTTGGAATTCTGTCATCTTACATCGACCTCACAGCACTGATACCGAGTTTCACGAGTCCCCCAAGCGACAGGCGAGACTTCTTGATCGCGCCCATCACGACCTTAATCAGCGGCTTGCGCGGGGTGAGGTCGTGGTTGTAGACGCCGTAAAGCACGTCCGCGGCCAGCTCCCCCACTTCCCCATACATCGCCGGATTTTCGAGGAACTCCGGGGCTTTGGCGTAGGTGTCCATGTCCTTGCCAACGAAGGACGCATTGTACTGATCAACATATGCGCCCAGCGCCTGCGCGGAGTAGTCCTGCGCCTTGAGCGCCGCTGAGATGGCCGTGGCCGCCGCACGCGCCGAGCCAGCCGCGAGATCCATGCCGCGCACGGTAAAGCCCGTGTTCAGCGTGAACCCCGCCGCATCCCCGATGAGGATGAGCCCGGGCTGGACGAGGTCGTGCTGCATCTTCTTGCCGCCCTCGGCCACCAGGTGACACCCGTATTCCAGGAGCTCGCCGTCCTTGAGGAACGGCTCGATCGCCGGATGGGTGAGGAAGTGGTCGTGCAGGTCCGAGGAGCTCTTGCCCGACTTCTCGAGGTCGTCGAGACGCGCCACGATACCAATCGAGACGGAGTCGCGGTTGGTGTACATGAAGCCACCTCCCGCCACGCCCTGCGTGCAATCGCCCACGACGGCGTACGCCGCGCCCTCGTCACCCGCAAGGTTGAAGCGCTCCGCGATCACCTCCGGGTCGAGGGCGATCACCGACTTCACCCCCACGGCCAGGTTCTCCTTCGGCTCCTTGCCTCTGATTCCCGCATACTGGGAGAGGAAAGAGTTGACGCCGTCGGCCGCCACCACGACGTGGGCTCGAAGCTCGTCCTCGCCGGCGCGCACGCCGACGAACTGGCTGCCGTCGCGAACCAGCTCATCGACCTTGACGCCGGGCATCACGGTCACACCCGCGTTCTCGCACTGTTCGGCAAGCCACGGATCGAACTTGGCGCGCAGGACCGTCACGGCGTTGACTGGCTGGCGCAGTCGGCCATCCCAGTAGTCGACGTTAACGAAGTGGTTCTCGCCGAGGAAACTCAGACAATTGCGCGTGATAACGCGCTCGATGGGCGCCTCCTCGAGGAAGTCCTCGAAAATCTCCTGCATGACCCGGCAGTAAAACACGCCGCCGGAGAGGTTCTTCGAGCCCGGTTCGACACCGCGCTCGATGAGCAACACCTCGTAGCCGTCCTTGGCAAGCAGGTAGGAGCAGACTGACCCTGCCACGCCTCCGCCGACGACAATGACGTCGAAATCTACCTCCCCCATAGCTACAGCGCTTCGGTCAGGGCCGGCAACACCGAGTACAGGTCACCGACGATGGCGTAGTCAGCCTGCTCAACGTAGGGGGCGTTCTTGTCCGAGTTCACGACGACGACCGTCTTGGCCTCGTTCATGCCCGCAGTGTGCTGAATCTGGCCGGAGATTCCGACGGCGAGGTAGAGATCGGGGGTCACGTGCTGGCCGGAGACGCCCACGTAGCGGTCACGCGCCAGCCAGTTGTTGCCCTCGGCGATCGGGCGCGAGCAGGCCACCTCGGCGCCCATCTTCCCCGCGAGGTCGAAGGCCAGCTGCAGGTCGTCCTTGTTCTTGAAGCCGCGCCCGACGGCGACGATCTTCTTGGCTGCGCCAAGGTTGACGGACTTGGTTTCGGAGCTCTCCGTGGCGCTCACGCGCAGGTCCGCCGTGTCGACTGCCAGCAGCTGGCCAGCCACGACCTCACCCTCAAGCGGCGCACCGCCCGAGACGAGGACGACGGCGGGAGCGGCGATCTCCTCCTCGACGATGCCGCCAAAGCGGGCGGCGAGCACATTGCCCTCGCGCACGCCCTTGGCGCCCGTGACGACGGGCAGGCCGGCCTTCGCGGCGATCGCTCCGGCCACCACGCGCCCGGCCGGGGTGGCGGGCACGAGGATGAAGGCCGAGGTATCGACGTGCTCGGCAAGGCCCGCCGCGACGCTCTCGGCCGGGACGCCCTCGGCCAGCACGACGTCGGAGTGCACCATGGGCAACTCGGGGGAACCGACAGAGATGACGGTGGCCTCGCCGGGCAGATCATTGGCCCATGCGAGCATCGTCGAGATGTTGGAATTCAAAGCAATAATGGTCGACATTGGTGTTCTCCTTTACAAAATACCGTCGGTCTTGAGCGCGTCGATCAGCTGCGCCGCAGCGTTCTCGCCCTCGAAAATCATCTTCTTGCGGGCGCGCATCTCAGGCTGGCGAGCCGCCTGGACGTTGCGGCCAACCTCGGCCACAGCCAGATCGGCCAGGGCGACCGTCTCCAGCGGCTTCTTTCCCGCCGAGAGAATCTCCTTCATTGAGGCGGCCTTGACCTCGACGGCGTCCGTGGCCACGCCCAGCACCACCGGTCCGGCGGTCTCCACCGTCCGAGTGCCGGACTCGGTGCGCTGACGGATCTTCAGGCCGTCTCCGGAGGCCTCCACCGAGAGCACCTCCAGCAGGCAGGGCCAGCCGAGCGCGCCCGCCAGGAGCGGTCCCATGACGCCGGCGCCCTCGTCCACCGAGGCGTCGCCGGTGAAAACGACCCGCACGTCGTCGACCCTCTTAACGAGCTCGGCCAGCGCCGCCGCCGTCTGCGTGTTCGACCAACCAGCCGTCGCGTCATCGGCGAGAACCAGCGCGCGGTCGAGCCCCTTGGACAGGGCGTTCTTCTTCGCCAGCGACGAGGCGACGTCCGCTCCACCCACGCTCACGCCGACGATCTCGCCGGCGCCCTGGGCGGCGAGCTTCTTGGCGAGCTCGACCGCCACGGGGTCGTATTCGGAGACGGACTTCTTCACCCTCGCCCAATCCACGACACCGTCGGAATTCACCTTCGCGTCTTGCGGGCTTCCCGCGTACTTATATGCCACGATGATGGACATTTTCACTCCTTCTATATTTTTCGGTCATTGTCAAGCACCCGAAAAGGTGCTGGTTTCCATGTTGATCTGTTGTTGGTTATCGGTTACGGATAGACTGGCTTTACTTCTACGCCGGAGGGAAGAAAGGAGCCAGCTCGTTGTCGATGACGGCACCACACGAGGCGACGCTCTCTCTCGAAGAGCGCGTCTACGATGCCGCCCTTTTGCTCTACGGTGAAACCGGCTGGAGCGGCTTCAACCTGACGAAGGTTGCGGAGCGTGCACGAGTCGGGAAATCCTCCCTCTACTCGCGCTGGCCCACCGCCGAAACACTCTTGCTGACGGCGTTCCACCACGCCTACCCGCGCCAGCAATTCACGGGCAAGACCCTCTACGACGTCCTCTTTGAGGAAATCGACGCGCGCCTGCACGCCTACCTCGGTCGCTACTCCGCAGCCATTCGCCGGCTTATCGTCGAGTCCCCCACGGTCGACGCCCTCGTGGTCAAGCAGGCATGTCGGTACGTCTACAACGACCCGCTGGAGACTCTGCGCCAGGGTCTGTGGTACTACAGGGAGGCCGGCCAGATCCCGAGGGATGTGTCGATCGTACGCCTCGTGGACGCCATCGAAGGCTCCGTCCTCCTGCGTTCCATTTGGCTTCCACCCGAGAACGTGGACTGCTTCCTGGAAGAGATTCCTCAGTACGCCCATGACTTGATCACCGACCTTCTTCCTCATCTGAACTCCGTGCCCCGGCCCGTCCTCGCAGCCAGCGAGCATGAGCCTTGCGAAACGGCTTCGCTGTCATACCAAATACGGATTTCGTAGCTTTTCTGCCCCCATCGTGGTGGGGCTCCCGTGCCCGGGAAGCACCCGGAGGTCGTCTGGTAGCTCGCCGAGCCTCTTCAGCGACGCCAGCAGATCGCGCTTGTTCGCCCGCGCGTACTGCGTGGAGCCAATCCCGTTGGCGAAGAGCGTGTCGCCCGTGTAGAGCACCGCGTTCTCGCCGTCGAGCAGGCAGATGGAACCCGGCGTGTGACCGGGGGTTGCAACGACCTTCAACGTGCCACCCGACCAGGTGAAAACCGTCGCGTCGTCCCATTCGGCCGTGACCTCCTTGACCGCGTAGTCCGAGCCCTCGTCGTAGAATCCGGACAGCCGGGGGTCGGCCGCGCCCACGGCGTCGTCCAACCCGATGTAGACGGGCGCCCCCGTGGCCTCCACCAGCTCATTGACTGCCCCGATGTGGTCAGAGTGGCAGTGCGTAAGCACGATGGCCTCCAGATTGCGCTCGCCCAGGGCACTAAGAAGGACCTCGGGTTCGGCTCCCGGGTCGATCATGACGACGCCGGCCTCGGATTGCAGGAGATAGCAGTTCGCCCTCCACGAGCCAACCACGCGCACTTCGATTTTGTACATTACTTCCCCTCCCAGTCACTCGATCCGGCCTCGGTCAAAGTCATGCCACGCGTTTCTGGCGCCCATGCGATCGAGACGATCAGGCCAATAAGCGAGATCGCCGCGCCCACGATCATCATCGGGCCGTTGCCGTAGGTGGATAGGAATCCCGGCAGGACGAAGATCGAGACGACGGTGGAGATCCGCGAGAAGGCCATCGCCGTACCCATCGCGGAGGCCCGGATGGAGGTAGGGAAGATCTCGTTCGGGTAGAGCCACTGCAGATTACCGGGTCCGCCCGAGGCCAAGGCGTAGATTCCAAAGATGACGATGACGAATGCCATCGATGTGGGAGGTACGACCCCAAGGACGACGAGCGCACCCGTCATGACCACGAAGGAGGAGATGCACAGCGGTCGGCGCCCCCAGTACTCCGCGAGGAACATTGCGGGGATCGTGCCCAGCATGAAGAATGTGCCGATCGCCAGCTCGCCGATCAGTGCCGTCTTACCTTGACCCAGCCCGAATGCGGCGATGATATCGGGGCCGTAGGTGTAGACCGCGAACATCGGGATCGCCTGGCACAGCCAGATCACCCCCACGAAGATCATGCGCTTGAAGTACGGCTTGCGGAAGATGGCAGAGTACGACGTGCGCTCGGTCACCTCGTCCTCGATCACGACGTTGCGCCCGAAGGTGTCACGCACGATCTTCGCCGCGTCTTCGTATCGGCCCTTTGACATCAGCCACCGCGGCGACTCCGGGATCGACCAGCGTCCCGCGAGGATGATCACGCAGGGGATGATCGAAGAACCGAGCATCCACCGCCATCCCCCGTCGATATTGAGGAGGAAGTAGCCCACCAGGTAGGAGGCGTTCGCCCCGAGGTACCACACCGCGGCGAGGAAGCCCATCGTGATGGCCCTGTACCTGCGCGGCGTGAACTCGGCGATGATCGACGTCGCGATGGGATAATCCGCGCCCACGGCCACGCCGATGAGGAAGCGCAGGAGGACGACCATGAGTGGGTCGCTGACGACCATACACAAGCCGGAGAGCACCGCGATCGACATCACGTCAATGATGAACATCCGCTTTCGGCCGATGAGGTCCGTCAGGTAGCCTCCAAAAATGGCGCCAAAGAAGAGGCCAACGAGCGCGGCGACGCCGACCATTCCCTTCTGGGTATCGTCAATACCCAGCTCCGGGACCATCTTGAGCAATGCCACGCCGATGATGGCGTGCACATAGCCCTCAAGGAACGGGCCACCTGCGGAAAACACGGTAAGCCGCACGAGGAAGGGTGACATCCCGACGTCGTCGAGGCTGACTTTTGGCTCGTCGTTCATTGCTTCTCCTTTCTTTGACTCGACCCACTCATGGGATCCGACTCTCCCGACTCTTCCTACTCTTCGAACTCGATGATTCCCCAGTTCAGGTGCGGCTTCGCGCCGCTTTCCTCAAAGTCGGCGTCGACCAGGCGGAACCGTAGCTCGCCCGGGCCGACCTCCCACAGCTGGGTCTTCAGGGTCGAGCCCGGGTGGACGGGGGACGTGATGCGGGTCTTGAAACGCTTGATGCGCTCCGGCTCACCCGGCATGTAGGCGTTGATCGCGTGGCGCATGACGATGCCCGCGTAGGAGATCGCGTGGAGGATCGGGCGCGGCTCGCCGTTTGCTGCCGCATAGTCCCAGTCGATGTGCTGCGGGTGGTAGTCGCCCGACAGTCGGTAGATCAGCGCCTGATTCTCGGGGATGCGCTCGGCCACCTCGACGTCGGGTGCTCGATCAGGCATGTCGACGATGTCCTTCGGCGCTGCCGGGCCGCCCCAACCGCCATCGTAAATGAGGCAGTCCCACGACTCGTTGGTAAACAGCAGGTTGCCTTCCGAATCGTAGGTGTCGCCGATGTGCTGGGCGAGCAGGCCGCGCCCCTCGCCGCGGTCGTAGAGGCCCTCGAGCTTGACCTTGGTCTGCAGGGTGTCCGCCATCTTCGTGATCGGCTGGTGGAAGCGGATGTCGAATCCCCAGTGCAGGGAGCCGGCGTAGTTGTAGCCGTAGTCGATCGTGCGGGTCACCTCCGAGTCGACGATGAGCATAGCGCCGAACATCGGCAGGACCTTGAGCTGCGGGTTGCGCTCGTCCTTCTCGTTGAGGTATTCCAGGCCGTCACGGCCGTCGATTCCCGCGCCGCAGCCAAGGGCAAACAGCTCAAGATCGCGGAAGGTGTACTCGCGGATGAACGGCCCGAAGGTCTGTCCAACCATCTCGGTCTTGATCGTCATTGTTCAATTCCTTTCATTGAATCTGTTACTTGAGTTCGGACTTGAGGACTTTTCCGTAGGTGCCGCGCGGCAGGCTATCGACGAAGGTGACGATGCTGGGAATCTTGAACGAGGCCAGATACCCGGCGCAGAACGCGGTCAGGTTCGCGACGTCGATCGTGACCCCGGGCTCCGGGACGATCACCGCTTTGACGGCCTGGTCCCGGATCGAATCCTCAACCCCGACAACCGCCACCTCGGCCACGCCGGGGTAGCGCGCCAGCACCGATTCGACCTCGGCGCACGAGACGTTCTCCCCCGAACGCTTGATGATGTCGGTGTGACGGTCGGTGAAGTAAATCCAGCCCTGGTCATCGACGTACCCGTAATCGCCCGTGCGGAGCCAACCGTCCACGAGCGTCGCGGCCGTCAACTCGGGTTGCTTCCAGTAGCCCGCCATGAGGGAGACCCCGGGGATTCCCTGGATCTGGATCTCGCCGACCTCGCCGGGGCCGAGCTCACCATCGCTCCCCATGATCCGCGCGTTGTAGCCCGGCCCAACCCGGCCAATCGACGGCCAGTTGCGCGGACCGGTGGGATAGTCCGTGATGACCCCCACCAGATCCTCGGTCGAGCCGTAGTTGTTGAGCAGGCGTACCTTGAAGCGCGCCTCGAAGCGTTCCTTGTCCTGCGCCGACATGGGAAGGAAGTAGTGCATCTCGCGCACTCGATGGTCGGTCTCATCCGGGCTGACGGGCTGAACCATCATGGTCTTGGCGATCATCGCCATCCCCTGAACCAGGGTTCCGCCGTGTTTGCGCACCTGCTTCCAGAAGCGCCTAGCGGAATACCGGCGCAGCAGGACGAGCGTCGCACCCGCCGTCACCACAGGCGCGAGCGCGCTCAGTTGCATGTTGACGTGGCTAGCCGCCATCGTCGTCACGTACCTATCGGTCTCGCGCATCTGTAGCTGCCAGTTGACGTAGTAGCCCGAGAAGACGAAGTTCTGCTCGGTGATCATCACACCCTTGGGTGCCGAGGTCGTCCCCGACGTGTAGAGGATCTCCATGATCGGCATCGGCTCGCGAGGCCGATCGGGCGGCGTCGTGCTCTGTTCCTGCTCGAGCCTGGTGAAGCAGACCTCCTCGCAGTCTCCGCCGACGACGGCCGTGTCGAGACCTTCGCCGTAGGCCGGATCGAAATCCAAGAAGCACTGCTCGATGACAAGCATGCGAGCATCGCAGTCGGCCTTGATCGACCTAGCCTCTTCCACGGTGTACTCCGGGTGAATCGGCACGTAGATCGCGCCGATCCGGTTCAGAGCGAAGATGCACCCGATGAGCTCGGGGCAGTTGTTGAGCTGGACTGCCACGGCGTCGCCGGCCCCGATTCCTCGGGACAAGAACAGATTGGAGATGCGGTTGATGGCCTCGTCAAACTCAAGGTACGTCCAGGCGCGCACGGTGTCACACTCGTGGTCTTCATATACGAGAAACTGCGCGTCAGGGCGCACTCGCACCTGGCTTTCCCAGATGTCGGTCAGCGTCAGGCCCTGTCCTTGAGTAATCACCTCTCACCTCCAATCTGTTCGTCGCTCATCGCTTCACTAGTGCGCGAACTTGACCTTGCCCGACTGCCCGAAACGCTCGATGTCCTCCTCTGAGAAGCCGGCACGCTCGAGGATGTCTCGGGTGTCGCCTCCGAGCGGAGGCATCGGGCGCCAGAAGCCGCCGGGGTTGCGGGCAAACTTCGGCACGGTGTTCAAGCCGCGTACCTTCACCCCGTCGGCGTTATCCCATTCGATGAAGTTCTCGCGGGCTGCCACGTGATCCTCGGCAAGGATGTCCTCGAACTCCATCACAACCTGGGCGGCGATGCGGTGGGCGGTAAAGTCGCGCTCGACGTCGTAGCGCTTCTGGGTCTTGAGGTACTCGGTGAGGCGATCCTGGATGAGGTCCGCCTTTGGCCCGTTGAGCCACAGCGCGGAGGTATCCTCGGGGTAGTCCTCGGTCCCCCACAGGTCTCCCAGCCCGATGGTCTCAAGCAGGTACTTGTTCTGGTCGACGCCGTAGCAGCACAGCCCGAGGAACCCGTCCTCGCACTCGTAGATGCCGATCGCACACAGGTTCTGGTGGCGGGCTCCCGGGCGCGGGTACTTCACGCCGTCGTTGAGGTAATCCATCATGTAGTAGGTACCCACCCGTAGCGCGGTCTCATACATGGCCAGGTCGATCGACTCGCCCTGGCCCGTGATCTGGGCCTTGTGCAGGGCCGCGAGCGCGGAGGAAACCACCATGAGGGAGTTGATGTAATCGGCGGTGTAGGGGTGAAGGTTCGTCGGTAGCTCGGGCGTGCCGTTCTGGGCGACGAGCCCCGCGTAGGCGGCGACCGTCAGGTCGTAGGCTGCGGCGTTAACCTTGCGCTCATCGCCCCACTGGCCAAACCCGGACACGTGGACGATGACGAGCTTGGGGTTGATCTCCCACAGCCACTCGTCGGTGATTCCCTTGCGCGCCCACGCGGGACCCTTGGAGGACTCGATGAAGATGTCCACGTCCTTGATGAGCCGCGCGATGATCTCCTTGCCTTCGTCGGAGAAGGGGTGGATCGAAATCGAGCGCTGGTTGCGCCGTTCCATCTCCTTGACCCACTTCGTGTCGCGTACGGAGTCGCCCGTCCAGACGTTCTCCATCCACGTCACGTCCGCTCCCCACTCCGCCATGATCTCGGCGGCGGACGGAGCTGCGATTTCCACGGCTGAGTACAGGACCTTGACGTCGTCGAGTACTCCGAAAGAGGGCTTCATGGTTTCCATGGCGAATTCCTTTCGTCAGTCCCTTAGCGGTAATCCTTGAGCGCGGCGCGGCCCGCGGCGAGGATCATCATCTCGTCCGTGCCTCCCGACACCCGGTCCACGCGGATATCGCGGTAGAAGCGCTGGACGCGGTGTTCGCCGGTGATACCGACGCCGGAGAGGATCTGCAGCGCCTCGTCGATGACCATCGAGGCGGCATGCGAGCAGTAGTACTTGGCCATCGAGCAGTCGCCACGGCCAAGGTGGCCGTTGTCGGACTTCCACGCGATTTCGTAGAGCATGTTGCGCATATTGGTGATGGCCACCAACATATTGGCCATCTTCAGCTGGATCAGCTGGGTGCGCCCGATAGCTTCCTTACCCTGGACACGCTGGTTGGCGTACTTGGCGGCGTCCTCGAACGCGCAGTAGGCCTCGCCGTAGTTGGTCAGAGCCACGAGGAAACGCTCGAGATCGAAGTCCTGGACGCCGCGCTTGAACGCGCCACCCTCCGTGCCAAAGAAGTCCTTCTCCTCGAGTTCGACGTCGTCGAAATAGATCTCGGCGAGCGAGTCCATGCGAAGGCCGAGCTTCTTCAGCGGCTCGCGCGTGATCCCGGCCTTCCTCATGTCGACGAAGAACTCCGAGTAGACGGACATGTCCTCCGCGTTGCGCGCCATGACCACGAGGTAGGGAACCTTCATGCCAGAGGTCTGGAAGGTCTTGTGGCCGTTGAGGTAGATCTTGCCGTCACGGCGCGTGTAGGTGGTACGCATGTCGTCCCAGTTCGAGCCCGCGCTCGGCTCGGTCATGGCGTAGTTCAGCATCTGCTTACCGGAGCCGAGGAACTCCAGCATCGTCGCCTTCTGTTCCTCGGTGCCCTCGCGGATGATCGTGCCCCAGCCGGGCAGCTGGTAGAGCACGTAGGTCGGGCCGCCCATGCGCCCGAGCGCCTCGTAGACCGCGGTCAGCTCCTGCCAACCGAGCCCGAGCCCCTCGTACTCTTCGGGGAGGAGGATGCGATCGAAACCGAGCTCGCACAGCGCCTCAACCCACTCCTGCGGGTATACCTTGTTCTCGTCGCACTCGTTGAAGTACGGCTCCCACGATCGGGACTCCATGAGCTCGACGAAGGTGTCAGCCATCAGTTGCTGTTCTTCAGTCAATGAAAAATCCATTGTTCCTACTTTCTAGGTAGTTGGTTGGTCGGTTGAGGGATCGATTGAAAGAATGTGCCGCCGTGGGCCATCACCTGGCGGGCAGCGTCGAGCATTCTCCCGTGGTGGAGGAATGCGTGAATAACTCCGGGCACGACCTCGAGTTCGTGGGCGATGCCCTGAGTCTCGTAGACCTTGGCCAGCAAAGCCGAGTCATCGAGGAGCGGATCGAACTCGGCCGCGCAGATGTAGGCCGGCGGGAGACCGTCAAGGTCTGCGTTGAAGATGTTGAGGAAGGGCGAGTCGAGATCCGCCTCGCTCGTCACATACAGCTCCTTGTACATCGCGAAGTCCTCGGGCGTCAGCCCGTCCCACACGCCGCCGTAGAGGCGGATGGAGACGGAATCCTTGAGGCCAAACCAGCCGTAGTAGAGCAGGAAGCAGCGCACGCCGCCGGCGTCCTTCATGACGTCGCGCAGGAAGAGGTAGGTCGCTAGCGACATGTTCGCCCCGCCCGAATCGCCAGCGAAGGAGACATCGCCGCGGTCGAGACCCCAGCGCTTTGCGTGTGTGCGCACGTACTGGACGACCTGCGCGCACTCCTCGATGGCCTGCGGGAACTTCGCTTCAGGCGAGAGCGTGTAATCGATCGCCACCACTGCCGCACCGGCCTCGTCCGCGATGTTGCGACAGATGCGATCGTGGGTATCGAGATTGCCGAGGGCGAATCCGCCACCATGGATAAAGAAGATGATGGGCAACACGCCATCGATGGGGCGATAGATGCGCACCCCGATCTCACCGTGGGAGGTGGGGACACGAACGTCCTCGGTCGAGGCCATCTCCGGCCCGCCTTCGTTCCAGAACTGGCGCTCCGTGAGGTAGCCTTCGCGCATCTGAGCGAGGGTCTGGCCAGGGGCGTATAGACCGGCAGACATCTCATTTTGCTTTGCTACAGCCGCGCCCATCTGCGCGCTCCACAGTGAAGGAACATCGAGCCTTTTCATGTCACTACTCCAGTCCTAGAGCTCTTCACGGAGGCCCGTCACGGCATCCTCATCGAGGCCAACCAACTCGGCGGCTTCCTCCAGGGAAATCCCCTGTGCTTCTGCGGCGGCCTCAAGCTGGGCTGCCTCGAGCTTCTTGGCGTTCTTCTTCACGTAGAAGTGGAGGAAGAATGCCAGGGCGGTGGCGAGAACTGCCGAGCCGGCGAGGATGATAAAGATCTCCACGTAGGCGTCGTTGCCCTGGCTATCGATCAGAGCGCCAAACCACACGGAGGAGAAGGTGTCCGGGGCGAATCCGATGACGGACAGCAGGCCCGTTGCAGTGCCGAAGATGGTCAGTGGGACCCTGCCCTCGGTCAATGCGGAGGAGACGATGCCAAACACGCCGTTGGCGATGAAGCCCAGAAGGATGGCAATAATGGCGGCGAGGATGGCCATCGCGGGTCCGGCGGGCAGGTAGGCGATCGTGACAAGGGCGAGGACGGCGACGATCGACCCCCACCCAATCACGCGGGTCGGGCTACCGGCGCCCTTCGCGAGGAAACCGAAGGCCGGGCCGGAGAGGAGGGTGACGCCGTACTGGCGCACGATCGAGACGAGGGAGACGATTCCGATTGAGGCACCCATGACCGAGGACAGGTAGGGCGTGGTGTACGTGACGCCGGTGTAGTAGAAGTACACGAAGAACATGATCCCCGCAGACATCCACACGACGGGGTTCTTCAGCGCCATCCCCACCTCGGCGAGGTTGAATCCCTTGGAGCTATCGGCGATTTCGCCCTCGAACTTGGGGATCAGGAAGGACAGCAGGCCGAGGACGAAGATCAGCAGACCAAGGAAGATCAGCATCCATCGCATCGAGTCCGCGGCGCTCGCGATGTACTTGATGAACAGCAGGCAGATGAGGCCAACCGCGAGGCCAGCCGCACCGTACAGGCCGTAGGAGATACCGATGTTCTTCGAGTACTCTTCCTCTTCGGAGATGAGCCGGACCAACTTGAAGCGGATACCCCACCAGATGAGGATCGTGGAGATACCCATCCCAACAAAGACCATCATCAGCGTTCCAACTGAGGGTAGCGTGGCGTAGACGAAGGTCAGCGCGGCCGTTAGCATGAACCCAACCCAGGACAGCGTGCGCACGCGCACCTTGTCCGCGATCACGCCTGACGGGAAGTAGCAGATCAACGCCGTAATCGCGTACGCCGACAGGAACTGGCCGAGCTGGGCGTTAGTGACGTTGAGGGCCTCCATCAGCGGATCATAGAAGACGGCCTTGAGGTAGGCCGGGGTGTAGATGATGGAGCTCCCCATGGAGACCAGGGTCAGGAGGAAGAATCGACGACCACGAGACAAGTCCTGTGCTCGTACTTCGTTTTTCGCTTTCATTGTGTCAACTCTCTAGGCGACGGAGCGGGTAAGAATTCCTGTCAACTTCAATGTTGGTGGGACGGCTAATCACGGTTTGACTTCTGTACTAGAAACCCTAAGGCGGCGAAAATGTGATTAACGGCCCAAAGCTCCCACGATTTCGGACGGAACCCGTCCACCCCAGGAAACACCTGCAATCAAGCCAAAGAACATAGCGAATAAAACGGAAAACAAAATGATCGCAAGGACTTGACAAACACAGTTAGGCCTGCGTGGCTGACACTCAGCCATGCAGGCACACGTTGGCGCTCCCGCCTAGAGGAGGTGTTCGGGCACCAGCTCGGCCGACTCGACGTCGTCGGGAAGCGGGCGCAACACGCGGGCGGGGTTGCCCACCGCGATGACGTTCGCTGGCAGGTCCTTCGTCACGACCGCGCCGGCACCGACCACCGTGTTCTCCCCGATCGTCACGCCCGGAAGAACGATGACGCCGGCACCGAGCCACACGTTGTCACCGACGACGATCGGGCGGCCCGACTCCCAGCCCTCGCGCCGCGGGGTGGCTGGGAGGGGATGCTCCGCGGTCAGCAGCTGGACGCGCGGGGCAATCTGGCAGTTCTTGCCGACTTTAATCTCGGCCACGTCAAGGAAGACGCAGTCGAAATTGATAAAGGTGCCCGCACCAATGTGGGTGTGGGCTCCGTAGTCGCAGTAGAACGGCGTGCGGATGGTGGCGCCGTCGCCGAAGCTACCGAACAGCTCGCCTGCCACAGCCGCGATCGCATCCGTGTCGTCGCTGGGCAGGGCGTTGATCTTATCCTGGAGGCGCATCGAGCGCGCGAAAGCCGCCTCAAAGGCGTGGCCCTCCACGCGGTAAAGCTTACCGGAGGTCATCCGCTCAAACTGTTCCTCGGACCGCTCCATGGCTCCTCCTCGCTCATTCATGCGCCTTGCACGCCTTCCCATCCTACCCGGTTGGCTCGCGGGCACAGAAAATGGGCACCCCCGCAGGGGCGCCCATCCTCTTGTCCTAGCTTACTTGATCAGACCGAGGGCGCGGACCGCCTCGAGCTCCTCCTGAGCAGCCTTGATGTTGCGGTCGATGCCCACGCGGGTGGCCTCGGAGATCTCCAGGCCCTCGACGATCTCCCACTCGCCGCCCTTGGAGGTGGCAGGGAAACCGAAGATGAGGCCCTCGGGGACGCCGTAGTGCGAGCCGTCCGAGTAGACGCCGGGGGTGACCCAGTCGCCTTCCGGCGTGCCGTTGACCCAGTCGAAGACGTGGTCGATAGCAGCCGACGCGGCCGACGCAGCCGAGGAAGCGCCGCGCGCCTCGATGATGGCGGCGCCGCGCTTGGCGACGGTCGGCACGAAGTAGTCCTCCAGCCAGGCCTGGTCCACCAGCTCGAGTGCGGGCTTGCCGTTGACGGTGGCCCAGGTGACGTCCGGGTGCTGATCGGCGGAGTGGTTGCCCCACACGGTCATCTTCTTGATGTCGGCCACGCGGGCGCCGGTCTTCTCAGCGAGCTGGGAGATGGCCCGGTTGTGGTCAAGGCGCATCATGGCGGTGAAGCGCTCCTTCGGGACGTCCGGGGCGTGCTGCATGGCGATCACAGCGTTGGTGTTGGCCGGGTTGCCGACGACGAGGACGCGGATGTCATCAGCCGCGTGGTCGTTGATGGCCTTGCCCTGCGGGCCGAAGATACCGCCGTTGGCTTCGAGGAGGTCGGCACGCTCCATGCCCTTGGTGCGCGGACGGGCGCCCACGAGCAGGCCGACGGAGGCGCCATCGAAGGCCTTGTTGGCGTCATCATAGATGTTGACCGACTCTAGCAGCGGGAACGCCGAGTCATTGAGCTCCATCGCGGTGCCCTCGGCGGCCTTCAGGCCCTGGGGGATCTCAAGCAGGTTGAGGCGAACCGGGACGTCATGGCCCAGCAGCGCGCCGGATGCGATGCGGAAAAGAAGCGCGTAGCCGATGTGGCCGGCTGCGCCCGTGACGGTGACGGTAACGGGAGACTTTGCCATGTAGATAAACTCCTTCATTGGATTCCACGCGCCGATGCGCGCACGCACCAAGTCTATCGCCGTAGCACCGACAAATTGTCGTCTTATGTCCCAAACCCGGATCACGAGACGAGCTTGGAGACGGCCAGCACCTTTGGCGGCATGGCCCGGTCAAGCTCCCATTCGACCGCCATTGGCTTAGATCCGCGGTGGGTGACGTATCGCGCCGTACCCAGGCACGTGTAGGGCTCGGTGCCGATTTCTCCCGTTTTCGCTTCGCGCACAAAAATCACGACGTCACTACCCCGGCTCGCGTGATGAATGTAGCGCTGTCCCGTCGGAGAGTTCTCGCCCGTCGTCGACTGCGATTCCCAGTGGAAGCGAGAAGGGGAGATCGCATAATCGCGGTAGAGCGTGGTCGGCGAGTAGTCGGCCTCGGACTTCTTGAGGGTGACAAGCAGAATGTCCACGCCCATATGCTCGACGAACTTCACCCCTTCGCGCACGTTTCCGGGCTTCTCCCTGTCCCTCGTGCCGACGCCGAAACCGGCCAGCAGCTCCTCGCGCGTGTAGCGGGCGTGGCTGAGGATCGGCACGCCGGCAAGCCTGCCCGGTAGCGGGCGGGCCACGGTCCGCGTCATGTCCTCGCGCACGTCGAGCACCTGCTCGATCTCCGCGCGCAGGAGGCTCGAGTGAGCCGCCTCCCACAGCTTGGCGACCATCTCGCCGGGGTCTCCTGTGGGCCATAGCGTAAAGAACAGCATCGGCGCGTAGCAGGCCTGCACGCCCAGCCCGGCGAGCGCGGCTTGCGCCTCCCCGAGCGTCTCGGCGAGGGCGAACGTACCAAGGATCTTGCGGTAGGCGGCGATGCGCGGGCGGTCGTTGACATGGGTGAACGCTCGGATGCGCCTGAGCAGGTTGAGCTCGACCACGCTGGCCTGCCCGACCGCCTCTCCCCCGTCGAGTGCGAGGCTCGCCAGCGTCTGCCACGAGCGCGCTACTCTGCGTCCCCCGACGGTCACCGGGGACGTGCTCGCATAGATGTCAGCGAGGGAGCGGTCAGCGTCGTGAAGGTAGGAACGCAGCGTGTAGGGTCGGACGTCGCCGGCGTGAACGCCGATGTCGCGAATTAGCTGGGAAGCGCTGAGCTTAGCTTTGTGCGCGAGGTTTTTGAGCACCTCGTCCTGGGTGACGCGATCGAGCTCGATGTGGCAGCCGGCCGGGAGGAACGGAAAGCCGGCCTCGACAGCCTTGCGCAGCTTGCGCCGGCCGAGGCCTGTCAACGCGCGGAGCTTGATGTCGAAGCGGAAGTCGGCGTTCTGGTGACCCACGAAGTCGAGCACGGTGAGCACGGCCTTGGTGGGCGTCCGGCGCAGTCCGCGCCCAAGCTGCTGGAGGAAGATCGTGGCCGACTGTGTGGGGCGGGCCATGATGATCGTGTCAACGTCGGGAATGTCGAGGCCCTCGTTAAACAGGTCGACGGTGAAGATCACCTTCACCTCGCCCGAGCGTAGCGCCGCGAGCCCATCCTCGCGCTCGACTCGGCTGGAACCGCCGTGAAGCATGAGGGCGGGGATGCCGCTGCCGGTGAAGTAGTCGGCCATGAAGCGGGCATGCTCGACCGTCACGCAGAAGCCGAGCGCCTTCATCTGGCTCACGTCAGTGACGTACTTCGCGGTGTTCTCCACGATCTTGGCGGCGCGGTCGCGGTCGGCCAGGTACAGCCGGGCGAGCTCTGCCTGGTCGTACTGGCCACGCCGGAATGCGACGCGGCTGAGGTCCGTCCCGTCCGCGATGCCGAAGTAGTGGAAGGGCACGAGCAGGTCGGCGTCGAGCGCATCCCACAGCCGCAGCTCGGAGGCAATGCGCCCTCCGAAGAACTCCTCCGCCACGCTCACCCCGTCCCCGCGCTCCGGGGTCGCCGTCAGCCCCAGCAGCTCCATGGGGGTGAAATGGGACAAGACCTTGCGGTAGGAGGCCGCGTGGGCGTGGTGGAACTCGTCGATGACGACGACGTCGAAGCGGTCCGGCTCAAAGATCTCGGGATTTGCCAGGGATTGAACCGAGGCGAAGACGTGGTCGCCGTGGGCGGGGCGTTGCCCGTCCACGAGAAGCTCGCCGAAGGAGCCGTCGCGGAGCACGTCGCGGTAGGTGCGGAGCGCCTGGAGGAGGATCTCCCTGCGATGAGCGACGAAGAGGAGGCGCGGCAGGACACGCCTCCCGTCACCGTTCAGACGATCGATAAGTCGCACGTAGTCGAGCGCCGCCACCACCGTCTTGCCGGTTCCCGTCGCCGCGACCAACAGGTTCGCGTGGCGCCCGCCCTCCCGCTCGGCCTCCAGCTCGTCGAGCATGAGCTGTTGGTGCGGGTAGGGGCGCACGGCGAGGGCAGTGACTGACGACGTCGCGACGCGCGGCCCGGACAGCCCGCGGGCCTCACGCAGAGCCTCCTCGAGGCGGTCGGCGTCGGTTGCCGGGTCGTAGCGCTCGTAGTCGGCGGAGGACCAGTACGTGTCGAAGGTCGCCGCGAACTTGTCCAAGACCCGTGGCGTGGCGACCTGCGAGACGCGTACGTTCCACTCCACGCCGTCCGTCATGGCGCTGCGTGAGAGGTTGGACGAGCCGATGTAAGCGGTTGAGTAGCCGGAGTCGCGGTGGAAGATCCAGGCCTTGGCGTGCAGCTTCGTGGAGGCGGAGAAGTAGTTCACCCGCACCTGCGCGCCGAGCTTGGCAAGCTCGTCGAGTGCCTTACGGTCGGTTGCCCCGATGTAGGTGGTGGTCAGGACCCGGATGGGCACGCCGCGCCTGGCCAGCGACTCAAGGCCGGGCGTGAGTGTGCGCACGCCGGTCCACTTGATGAAGGAGCCGAGGAGGTCGACCCGGTCGGCGGAGGCCATCTCCTTGATGAGCTCCGCGGCGAGCCCCGGATCCTGCGGGCCATTCGTGAGCAGGGCGACGTCAGCAAGCGGGATCTCCGGGCGCTCCGGCGGGGCGTCGAAGGCGGGTCGGGACAGCGAAAGGAGCTGATCCGGGGAGGCCGGCCGGGTCGTGGAAGACCCCGATTTGGCGGATCCTGCGGGAGGACTCTCGCGGAGCGGAGAGGAATCAGGGAGAACCTCAAGGAGACGGTTCGCCAGTGCCAGCCGCTCCCCGGCCTCGACCTGGCTGAGTGCGGCCTCAATCCGGCCCGCCAGGTGCGTGGTAAGGATGTGAGGCGCGTCGGCGGCGTCGACCGCGGCACTGACCGCGCGCAGTTGCGTCGCCGCGAGCAATTCGGCAAGTTCGGCGTCGATGAGGCGCTCATAGAGGCCGGGGAGTAGCACGGGTGAGCCGACGGCGTCGTGCCTCGGTGCACCCGACCCTGCGCTGTTCTTCACCCGACCAGGCTAGCAGCTTGCCAAGAGTGGCACAGGCTCTCCCACAGGGTCGGGCTAAGGCAGGTTGTGCGCTTCCGCGGCGCCCACTCGTGTCGACGGGCGCCGCGGCGAACGGGGCTGAGGCGGCGAGCGTCAGGCCTCGCGGCGGGAGGCCATACCGCGGCGCACGAGCAAGGCGCCAGCGGCGAGGCTGACGATTCCGGCAGCCGCAAGCGGGGCAATGGCCGAGCCGGTGTAGGCCAGCTCGGCCTTTCCACCGCCCTTCACCGTTGCCGCCGGGGTTCCGGTGGCGGGCACCACGACGTTCGGGGTCCCCGTCGCATTGGCAACGACCGGCTCCGCCGTTGCCTCCGTGTCTGTCACGGCGGACGGCGTCGTGTCGTCATCGGGGCTGGCGGCAGGGGCAGCCGGCGAGGCATCCTCGGCAGGGACGGGCGCGGCCGGAGCCGGCGGAACCGGGACTGCCGGGGAGTCGAGGGCCGGGGCCTGCGGAGCCGGGTCATTTGCTTCAGGTCTAGGCTGATTGCCGTCGCCTTCTTCGGTCGGTGAGTCGTCGGTCTCGGGTGTCGGCGTCGGCCCCTCAGGTGATGGACCGGGTGCCGGGGTCGCCTGCGCGAACGGAACCGCCTTGACCCCTGTCTCCTGTTCAATCCACGAAACGAAGGGCCTCAGCTGCAGAGCACCGGAGACTTCGCCGATCCAGTAGTTGTCAGCGACGTGCGAGCCGAGGATATTGATGCCCACCAGCTTGCCGTTGACGATGAACGGCCCACCGGAATCGCCATGGTTCGAGGTGCCATCGATGCCTTCAAGCCGGTAGACATCACTCCAATACTGATCCCTGCTCTGATAGCTCTGCGAAACCTCGGCTCGGCGGAGGTGGTTCATCGGCTTAGCCTCGATACCACGTCCATAACCGTAAATGTAACCTCGCTCCTTCTCGGTGAAGCGATGGTCCGCGGCGAGAGTTGCATACTGGGACAGCTCGTGCGGCTGGGAGAGCTTAATAAGCGCGAGGTCAGCCGCCGGGGCGGGAACGATCTTGGCCGAGCTTATCGGTTCTCCGGGGTTTTCCTTGCTGTTGGAGAAGTAGATGTTGGCCGAGGTATCCGACGCCGCATCCTCAATACAGTGAGCGGCGGTGATGATCCATTCGGAGTTGAGGGCGCTTCCGGTGCAGTGGTCGATTTTCTTCGACTCCAGCTTGGTTTGAGTGGCGATCTGAACGATGTAATCAGAGGTTGCTTCCTGACCGCCGGAGATCGCGGAGGCCGTGGTCGGGATGGACACAGCGACCCCGACCAGCAGGGATGTGACGATGGGACGAACGCGCATGCGACTCCTTTTCGCTAACGACAATCATTATCATATAGTGTTGAAACTATATCGCTCCCCTTCACCAGACGTCAAACACTCACCGGCGACAAAAACTCACAGGCCACCTCACCCAAGCAATGCCGCCAGCCCGACGACGACATCAGACGCACAACCATCCGCCAATGGTTGAGGCCTGGCACTGCCTGGACCGCGCCGCGGGATCCTCCGTCTGAAGAGTCGCCTTCTCGAAGCCCGCAAGCCCGGTTTCCGCATCCGTTACACCGAGCGACCGTCTTTCTGCGCTGATCGCGGCGCACACGCTTTTCCTCAAGGCGCTCACCGCGGCGTTCGAGCTGGAACGCGATTCCGCTTGCAACATTCCTTACAACCCGCCTGTTGGGGTTGCGGGGGGGGGAACTGCTTGACTTACTGAGTCATCTTTCGCACTAAATGATCGGAAAACTATGACTAGCACACCCGAGAATACGAAGGGCTCCTGGTTCGCCAAGCACAAGATTCTGACAGCCGTTATTGTCGTCATTATTATTGCCGCCATCGCAAAGTTGGCCGGCGGCTCAAATGAAGCGCCGGAGGCCGCGCCCTCCGCTGCGGCGTCGCAAGCGGCCCCTGCCACCGAGGCTACCACAACGGAATCAACGCAGTCCGCCGCCCCCGAGACGCCTGCCGCAACCATCGGCACGCCGGTTGAAGTCGGCGATTTCACCATAACGGTTGAGGGGGTTGAGACCGGAATCCCTTCTGTCGGTAACGAGTACCTCGGCGCCAAGGCCCAGGGGCAGTTCGTCGTCGTCAGCGCGTCCATCCTCAACAACGGCGACAAGGCCGAGACGTTCTTTACCGACTCGATGAAGATCATTGACGACCAGGGCAGGCAGCACTCGTATTCAACCGACGCCGCTCTCTACCTTGAGGGCTCATGGGTCCTCGACAAGATCAACCCCGGCAACACCCTATCCGGCAAGTTCGTCTTCGATATTCCGGCCGACAGCGTGCCCACGAAGGTCCTCCTTGAGGGCGGTTTCCTCGGCAAGGACGTCGAGGTAGCACTGAACTAAGCAACCAACCGGCGGATTCATGGCGCGATCCGCGCCCTAGAAATCACTCACGCGAGGGGCACGATCCCGAAGGCCGAGACAGAGTTCGGCCGCGGGTCGTGTCCCTTGCAGTTCGCTCCTCGCTTCGCTCGCCAGCTCCCACCACGTATCGCGCAACTTCGTTACTTGATGATGCCTTTCTCGCGGTATTTGCGCTGCGTCCAACGGTTCCACATGAGCAGCAGACCAGCACCAATGTAAGTAACCACTATGATCCCGATACACAGAGCAATTCGGATTGCGATGGATTCGGCATTGTCAATGGTGTCCCACGCTCCCCAAATAACCACCGGGGAAAAGACAACCGTTAGAATCAGCGCGAAACTCCACACGTGGTTTTCGATCAAGTTTTTCATTGGTCTTATCCTTTCTCGCCTCAGTCTGTTCAAGAAACTCGGCAGCCGGATGTGCCCAGATTAGCCGGATACGCATATAGCCACGGACGAGCCTCGGGACAACGCCCTACACGTTTGATAACTTGCTTCGCAACGATTGTTGCTCCCCATACCACCGCGCATCCCACGGCGTTCACTCCAGGAATAGCGCAAATTGCGGCTTTGAGTGCAGTTCCCGCTGCACCCACCATCAAGCCCTGTGCTGCGCGATTGAACCGAACCCAGCGTCCTTTCGAATCGGTTCCCGACCAAATCTTCGGGTACCACTCATTACCTCCCGCACGCTCCATGTATGGGTAATAGATTGCATCCGAAAGCTCGGCAGCTTCGGCAGATGCGGGATCAGCTTCGTAGTAAAACTGCATAACTTCGCTATCACCGAAGAGAACTTCAGTCATATAGACGTTTTTACCTTCCTCATTGATACTGTAAATGACTTCGCCTTCAGCCGCTTTCGCTTGCATGATTACCTGCAGCGCTCCATTAAGGGTTGCAAGATCGTCCGCGGTGAGATTCTCCTCTGATGCCGTTGCATATGCTGCTAGCGATTCTAGAGCAGAATTCAAGGACGCCGAGACGGTGATTGCCTCCGGCTCAATCGCAGCTGTGTTTTGCGCCGGTTGAGCCGAGGCTATGCCTGCGGTGCCGAACGCCAGGGGAACGGCGAGCAATCCTGAGGTCGTTGCTTTTGCCATGAGAGTCCTGGTAGCCATGTCGTTTCTCCTTTTTGTCTAGTTGTAGCCAAGTGGACTCTTTAAAGCTATTCGGCGGGCAGGCCGCGCGGATACCGACAAATTTTGGTCAGTTATACCGACATTCATCGGTATCGGGATTTATAAGCGCACCAATAGGCTCGTGGCACCTAATCATCACCGCAGAAAGGAAGAACAAATGAGTGTTTCGAGTATTGCCGCCGGGTTGGCGGTTATCACCGTAGCGATACCCATCGGATCAGTTGCTGTATCCGAACCGACCGCCGTTGAACAGCTCGCTGTCAGCGCAGTGGCATTCCCGTCAGCCAGCAGTCAAACTCAGTGGATTGCTCCTGCAATCTGCAAGCTCTTGCCAAATCTTCCCGGTTGCGAGAAGCATAGGCCGCATAAGTAGCCCGGTATAGTGTCTAGTGATGCTCAGTCTGATATTTCCCAGCTATACGCGTTCCACACTAGCGCAGCCGCTAGTGTTTACGCTCTCGGCTGTTTTCTTCTTGGTGTTTGACACGTTTCAGCTGATTGCAGGACAGCACAACGCGTCCATACTGGGCGTGATCTTCTCGCTGGTTCTTCTTGGCCTGTTTGTGGCGGCGGGCTGGTTTCAGGTGTGCGAATACGTTTTTCTCGCATCCTATTTCGGTTTTAACCTGCTGAACCTGATTGATGGGTTTGAGATGGTCAGCTTTGCTCTGAGCATCTTGATGGTTTTCTGGCTGATGCGTTCGTGGATTGTTCCAGCCGTGCTCGTACTCGTGCTGGACGGGGGGATCGCCACGGCGGTGAGTATCACGCCCGGTTTGCAGGCATTCAGCTCTGTTTTAACTGCTGTTCTCGTGCTGGCTATCGGCCTGACGCTGCGCTGGCAAAACGGGCGGCGGGTGCTGGCCGAGCAAGAAAGAGAAACCATAAGGCGCAGTGCAGAAGAAAACCGCAGGGAGCTGGCTCGCCAGTTGCATGACACGACGGCGAAAGATTTGGCTCACGTGGCCGTGCTCGCCCAAGACGTGGCCACCCGTCACCCAGAGCTTTCTAGTGAGCTGATGTGCTTGGTGGCTGCTGCCACGGACGCCTCGCGCCGCATCCGCCCGATGATTCTCTCGATTGATACCGCAGCCAGTGAGGTGCTGCTATCCCAGGTGGTGAAACAGGTGAAGCTGATGTTGAAAACCCGGAGTATCACGCTCGACACCGTCACCCCAGAAGACCTCGATAATACGGTGACTCGCCAGCAGCGCCTCACGGGCGCTCTGGCTATCCGGGAGTGCGGCTCGAATATTCTGAAATACGCACCAGCAGATTCGGCAGCAAACCTGGTGATTGACACTGACGCCGAGTCTGGCGTGCTCACAATCTCGCTCAGCAACGAAATCGCAGACGCCCCGGTAGCTCCAGGAATGAGTAGCGGCTACGGGCTAGCAAACCTCGGCAGCCGGATTCGCAGCGAGGGCGGCAGCATGGAGGCAAGCAACCTGGGCAGCCAATGGTTGATATATATTACGCTCCCCGCACACAACCACACAGACAACCAAACCGGGAACCGAGCAGGCAGCCAGACGAACGAACATGCAGCAAAGGAGCAGGCCAATGACTGAGCACGAGATCCGTGTCCTCCTCGCCGATGATGACCAGATTATCCGTGACGGCCTGTCCAACTTATTGAACGCGCAAGACGGTCTGCGGGTGGTGGCAACCGCCGGGAACGGCGCCCAAGTGTTCGACCAGCTCGCCCTACACCGGATAGACGTGGCACTACTGGATGTGGATATGCCGGTGATGAGCGGCATTGAAGCTGCCCGCCGAATCAGTAGCGAACAACCCGGCGTCACGATCATCATGCTCACCGCGTTCGAACACGAAGAATCCCTAGGCCAAGCGATCGGTGCGGGCGTACGCGGATTCCTCACCAAAGACATCCCCGCCCCTGAACTTGCCCAACTGATCCGTAAAGCCTATAGCGGCCAACAAGTGATGGCACCGCGCCCTACCGAGATCCTCACCGCCTCCTACGCCCAAACCCACGAAAACCGCGAACAATACGCCGACTTCATCAACGCTATCACCACCCTCCCAGATCACTTGCGTCCCACGTTCCGGCTGCTACTGAAAGCTTTTGCGAACAAAAGCATCGCCCGGCAAACCGGGCTCACCGAAGCAACCGTGAGATCCTATGTTTCCGACATTCTCACCCACACCGGCTGCGCAACCCGAGGCGAACTCGCTATAACCGCCGTCAAAGCCGGAATTCGAGAATAGCTTCAATAAAGCAACACACCTCTAAACGAACGCATTCCCGTCAGATAAGCAGGGGTGAGTGAAGCGTACTGAGTTTTGTTCCTACTCACTTTTGAGAGGATTGGGATATGGCCAAGAGGTATTCACAGGAGTTTAAGGATCGCGCGGCGCGGATGGTTGTGGATCCTTTCGCTGATGAGGGTGCGTGTTCTCAGTGGCAGACGGTGGCCGAAGTGGTGCCGAAGCTGGGGATCGGCGGTCATCGTGATTGTATCCTTTCAAGGAGAATTGGAAGTTGATTCGAAAGGTACCCGCGATGACCGCCACTACACACGTTGGCACGCGGCCAGTCCCGGGTCCAGATACACCACACTAAGGGACGTAACCTCGTTAGACTACTGCACACCAGCCAAGATCATCGATAGGTATAATCAAACCCGGGTCAGCGAGTTGACCTCAACATAAGAAGCGAAACAAAAACCAGGACACTTCACTTCAGGTCAAACCCAAGGATTCAAATCGAAAAACTCACACCATGATGGTTTCGTATTACAGCAACGGCACGCCTTACTTTACCTATCACACCCATGACAGGTATCGCCGAAGCATGAATCAGGTTCTTCTCGACTGGAAGGGAGCAACCTTTTATGCGTACAGAACCTAAACGGAAGGCGCTAGCGTTGACAGCTCTCCTCACCGTTCTCGCGGTGCTGGTGGCTGTGTGGTACCTTCACTCATCCTCCCAATCTTCTCGCGAGCTGAAAGAGTTACGGGACTTGGGAGAAAACGTTACATCCGCAATTAACGCTAGAGACTTTGCGCGGCTCGAAGACATCATAGGGAATCCTGTTGCTGTCGAGACTATTCGACATGACGTCGGAAGTGGGAATGAGCCGGTTCGTCTCGGACAAGTGCATGCCTCAAACCAGGACACGGATTATTTAACTATCATCACTTCCGATACCCCAGAAGAGGAAATCTTCATTTACTTGATAAAGGAGAAATCGGGCACTTGGCGCGGGTACGTACCGTAGTTTTCCACCACTCCCCTCCTCAACGACGACGTCCCCGAGCTTTTCTTGCAACTGCGCGAATACCTGTGGAACGACGGGTGCCCTCTCACCCCGTTGCACACAAGCCTGTAGACTCTGCCCACCTCGTGCCATAACAGACACATCAGACTGAGGATGGTTTCAATACGAAAAGGGTACAAATACAATCACACTAAAGTGGTCACTCCCCAAAGGCGCTTCTATTTACTAGGAGAAGTGAGAGCTCATGAACACCTTCATCCCGTGGCCGGTGTCGCCATCCACACCAGCCGCGCCATTCCCCCCGGGCGCGTTCTGCCTCGACCTCGGCGCCGGCCCGTTCTCGATGTGGTTCGATGACCAGGTCAGTTCCGACATCGTACCCTGGCACGCGCTCGCCGCTCCCTCGCAAGGACCCACATTCTCGGTATGGTTTAACGATCAGGGCCAGTCCCAGCTTGACGCCACCCTCTTCCGCGAGCCTTACGCCGCCGACAACGATATCCTCGCCCGCTACCTCATCGCCGACGACCAATGGAAAGCCGGACCCGCCGCCGGCCACTATCTACCGATCACCACGGCCCTTGCTCACCTCCTGCACTCCCACCACGCGAGCCCGCCGCCGCTCATCTCCCCCGGCGAACTCATCGTCGACTGCGCAGCGCTCGAGCCCGTCATTCACCTCGGCACGCCCTCCGGATGCGTGCGCTTCGTCAACTCCAACGACCTCCCCATCGAATACGGCGGCCCCGTCGAAGCCCGCGAGTTCACCATCTTAAACGCCGACCGCACACTCGACATCATTCGCCCCGCACGCCTCGTCATTAGTCCAGACGCCATCGTCTACACTCAAAGCCTCTACGAGGGCGCCTTCACCACTCCCCTCATCAACGACGACGTCCCAGAGCTTTTCTTGCAACTGCGCGAATACCTGTGGAACGACGGGCACCCCCTGACCCCATTGCGCACAAGACTGTAAACTCTGCCCACCTCGTGCCGTAACAGACACATCAGCCTTGAGGATGATTTCAAATACGAAGAGGGCACAAATACAATCACACTAAACGCCATATAGATCGAACATCCAAAGACGCTCAACGTTTCGACGTTAGGTCGACCTCAGAAGAAAAACCATCACACGCATTTTCACAAAGGAGAAGCAACAGTTGAATCTGCCAATTGCCACTCTGGCCACTTTGCTGAGCATGTCCATTGTGTTTTCCGGCTCAATACCCCCGAGCGAGGACACAGGCTCTGATCACCCGCCATATTCCCACCTACTGCTTTCTACGCCTATCACCCTTTCAACGCCAGATCTTGATCAGAGACCAGAGATCGTTCCCTTCGCAAATCAGCAAACCACCGAAGGCGGCGGTAATGGCATGCGTTACCTCGTCTTCGGCATTGCCCAGACGGGAGTTAAACGATACACCCATGTCAACCTCAATCTCTTTACCAAGAAAGTCAACAGCTTTCCAGGAGGAAAGGCCAAAGTCACCTGGGTGGACCCAAAGTCCAAATGGGGCCTACAGAAAGACTTCGATTCGCATTCCGGTTCGCGATACAAGGTGATATCTCCACGCGGAGATACGATTGGATCTCTTGCATCCGACGGGAGAATTATCAAGGTAATGCAAGGAAAGCACAGAGTTTGGCCATCCCAGTAAGGACAGGCTTCAGAGGAACAACCCGATGCCCGAGATAATCTTCACCCCTTGGCCGCTCGCCCCCGGTTGCGCGCCACGCCTCGTCCCGCCCGGCCAGTTCTACTACCACGTCGGCACAGCACCTCTCAGCCTGTGGCTCGACACACTCTTCTCCGAGGATTTGCTCATGCAGGAGGACACCTACTCCTCCTGGATCGGCCCCACGTTCACCGTCTGGGATGATGACGGCGTAGTCAGGTTCGACGCCACCCTGTTCCGGGAACCCTTCGCGGCCGACAATCAGGTACTGGGCCGCTACGTCGTCACCACAGACACGTGGCGCCAGGAGCCAACCGACGGCGATCTCGGCAACCTCACCGCCAAGATCGCCGCCACCTTGCATGAGCACGCCGGCGACACCCCGCCGCCGCTCGAACCTGGGGAGGTCGCCGTCGTCAACGATCACCACCCCTGGCCAACTATCCACGCCTCGACCGGGAACGCGCTCATGAGGTTCATCGAAGTTGACTATGACCTCCTTGAGGATCAGAGCGTGGCCGCTCGGCGGTTCAACGTTTTCGTCGAGGAGTTTGGTGACTCGGGCTCATCGGCTTACACCCGATCACTGATCGTTCGGCCCGACACGATGATCCTCACCTCCCGCTTTGGCATGCCGCTGCGCGGAGACGCCCTTCCGCCGGCCATCCGAGACCTCCGCGAAGTGCTCTGGAACGACGGGCGGCGCTTCGCCGGGTGGTAGCCCCGGAGGGTAGCCTCCTCGAGTACGTGTTTCGTCGAGGCTGCACTCATGGGTGTGGGTACGCTGGCCCGGGAAAAAACCACGGTCGCTGGGTTTGCTACCTAATACGAAGGTGCCCGCCGGCTCGCCGACGGGCACCTCGATGGGCTCCGTTCTACTTCCGGTTTGCCCGGTAGTACTCGATGAGGCCGCGGGTCGAGGAATCCTCGGCAGCGATCGCCGCCTCGTCGCCCTCGACGGCGCTGGCCAGCTGCTTGGCCATCGCCTTGCCGAGCTCCACGCCCCACTGATCGAAGGAGTCGATCCCCCACACGATGCCCTGGACGAACGTGATGTGCTCGTACAGCGCGATCAGCTGACCGAGCACCGACGGGGTCAGGGCCGGGGCCATGATCGACGCGGTGGGCTTGTTGCCCGGGAATACCTTCGCGGTCACCAACTCCTCAGGCACGCCCTCCGCGCGGACCTCGTCGGCCGTCTTGCCGAAGGCGAGCGCCTTGGTCTGCCCGAAGAAGTTGCCGAGGAACAGCTCGTGCTGGTCGGCATCGCCGTCCTTGAACGCGAACGTCGGGTTGGCAAACGCGATGAAATCCGCAGGAATGAGCTGCGTGCCCTGGTGGATGAGCTGGTAGAAAGCATGCTGGCCGTTCGTGCCCGGCTCGCCCCAGAAGACTTCACCCGTGGCCGACGTGACCGGCGTGCCGTCCCAGCGCACACGCTTGCCGTTCGACTCCATCGTCAACTGCTGAAGGTAGGCCGGGAAGCGGTGCAGGTACTGCGAGTAGGGCAACACGGCGTGCGTGGGCGCGCCCACGAAGTTGACGTAGAAGACGTTGAGCAACCCCATGAGCAACGGCACATTCTCCGCCGCCGGGGCCTGGGCAAAGTGGCGATCCATTGCGCGGAATCCGGCCAGGAAGTCCGAGAAACCATCCCTGCCCAGCGCGATCGCGAGCGAGAGCCCCACGGCCGAATCGACCGAGTAGCGTCCGCCCACCCAATCCCAAAAGCCGAAAGCGTTGGCCGGGTCAATGCCGAAAGCCTCCACCCTATCCAGCGCCGTGGAGACCGCCACGAAGTGCTTGGCTACCGCGCCGTCCGTCGGCGCACCCTGCTCCTCGAGCGTCCTCAGCAGCCAGGCACGCACTTGGCGTGCATTCGTGAGCGTCTCAAGGGTTGTAAACGTCTTAGATGCGACGATCACCAGCGTCGTCTCCGGGTCGAGACCCTTGAGCGTCTCCCCCACGTCAGTGGGATCGATGTTCGAGATGAAGCGGCACTCCAAGCCGTCCTTGACGTACGGCTTGAGCGCCTCGTAGGCCATGACCGGGCCCAGGTCAGAGCCGCCGATGCCGACGTTGACCACCGTCTCGATCCTCTTGCCCGTCACCCCCGTCCACTCGCCCTCGCGCACCTTATCCGCGAACGCATAAACACGCTCGAGAACCTCATGGACGTCCTCGACGACGTTGTGTCCGTCCACGAGCACCTCCTCGCCTTTCTCGCGCCGCAGCGCGGTGTGCAGGACGGCGCGGTTCTCGGTCACGTTAATTCGCTCCCCACTGAGCATCGCGTCACGACGCTCGGCCAGATTCACCTGGTCTGCCAGGTCCAAGAGCGCGGCCTTAACCTCGGCGGTGAGGAAGGTCTTGGATAGGTCCACGTACAGATCCGCGGCCCGGAAGGTCAAGTCCTTAGCGCGGTTTTCGTCCTTGAACCACTGGCGGAAATCGACGTTGAGTCCCGCCTCAAGTTCGGTCAGGCGCGCCCATGCGGGCGTCGCAGTTGCATCAATCGGGGCTGTCATAACTCTCCTCCTGAAAGCCAATACGTGACCCCATTCTACCCATGCGAGGCGAAGCAAATATGAGAGAATCGATCATGACGCAAATGTGAAGGAGATGTCGTGGAAAGTAAGGAAACCGCCCCGGAAGTAAAGATTGGAATCCTGACTTCGGGCGGTGACGCGCAGGGTATGAACGCCACCGTCCGCGCGGTCGTGCGCACCGCGCTGCAACTCGGCGCAACACCCTACGCGTTCCTAGAAGGCTGGCGCGGCCCAGTGGAGGGCGGGCAACTCATCAAGAAGATGGGATGGTCGGATGTTTCCTCCACCATCAACAAGGGCGGCACAGCCATCGGAACCGCACGCTCGGACGAATTCCGCGAGCGCAGCGGCATGAAGAAGGCCGTTTACAACTTCGTCAAGAACGGCATTGACCGCCTGGTCATCGTGGGCGGCGACGGCACGCTCACCGGCGCAGACGAATTGCGCGAACTCTGGCCGGAGCTGCTGGCCGAGCTCGTCGCCGAGGGCAAGGTATCCGAGGATGAGGGCGAGCGCCACGCGAAGCTGCTCATCGCCGGCGTCGTCGGCTCGATCGACAACGACCTGGTTGGAACCGACATGACCGTCGGCACCGACTCCGCCCTGACCCGCATCATCGAGGCGATCGACGCGATCGCCGCCACCGCAGCCTCCCACCAGCGCACCTTCATCATCGAGGTCATGGGCAGACGCTGCGGCTATCTCGCCCTCATGTCCGCCATCGCCGGCGGATGCGACTACGTCTTCATTCCCGAACTTCCGCCCGCCGACGGCTGGGAGGACGACCTGGTCGACAAGCTTCGCCTGGGCCGAAAGAACGGACGACGCGACTCGCTCATCGTCGTCGCCGAGGGCGCCTCCGACCAGGCCGGCAAGCCCATCACGGCGGAGGACGTGCGCGCCGCCATCAAAGACCGCATGGGTGAAGACCCGCGCATCACCTCTCTCGGCCACGTCCAGCGTGGCGGTACCCCCTCCGCCTATGACCGGTGGATGCCCACCCTCCTGGGCTACACCGCGGCGTGGGACATGTACCACGCGACCCCGCAGACTGAGCCCGTCATCATTGGAACTCGGCGTAACAAGCTGGTGCGCCTGCCCATGATGGAGGCCATCAAGAACACCCGCGCCGTCAAGGAATACTTGACCACCGGAGACTGGGACAGCGCCGTGACCTCCCGCGGCAGCCACTACCGCGAGATGATCGACCTCTTCAACACCCTGTCCTCCCCCGAGGCCCCCGAGCGCCCGAAGAACTCGAAGCGCATCGGCATCCTCCATGCCGGCGGCCTTGCCCCGGGCATGAACCCCGCCGCGCGCGCCGCCGTCAAGTTCGGCATCGACCGCGGCTACACCATGCTTGGCATCTCCGGCGGCTTCCCCGGTCTCGTGGACGGCAAGATCCGCGAACTGAAGTGGAACGACGTCGAAGGCTGGGCCGAGGACGGCGGCGCCGAGCTAGGGACCCGCCGCACGATCCCCGACATCGACCAGTACTACGCACTGGGCCGCGCGATCGAAAACGCCCGCCTCGACGGCCTCATCGTCATCGGTGGATTCAAGGGCTACAAGATGGCCTACGAAATGTACAAGGAATCCTCGCGCTACCCCGCGTTCAAAATCCCGATGGTGCTCGTGCCCGCCTCGATCGACAACAATCTGCCCGGCTCCGAGTTCTCGATCGGCACCGACACGGCCCTGAACTGGAACACCGAGACAATCGACCGAATCCGCCAGTCTGCCTCCGCCTCCCGGCGCTGCTTCGTGGTTGAAACGATGGGCCGCAAGTGCGGCTACCTCGCCCTCATGTCCGCGCTCACCACGGGCGCCGAGCAGGTCTACCTCTACGAGGACGGCATCACCCTCAGTCAGCTCGCCGCCGACACCCAAAAGATGATCCGCTCCTTCGAGGCCGGCCGCCAGCTCTACCTGGTGGTGCGCAACGAGGACGCCTCCGAATACTACAACGCCGACGTGTTGGCCAACATCTTCGAGGAAGAGGGCGGGGACCTGTTCGACGTGCGCTCGCTCATCATCGGTCATGCCCAGCAGGGCGGTAACCCCTCACCCTTTGACCGCACCCTCGCCGTGCGCCTGGTCAACACCGCGATGGATACCCTGGCCCGCGAGCTGGAAGGCAGGGGCGGTTCTTACCATGTGGGCATGGTGGACGGGCACATCGAAGCCCAGCCGGTCTCGCACATGGACGAGCTCATCGACATGGACGATCGCCTCCCCTTCGAGCCGTGGTGGCATTGCCTGAAGGAAGTGCTCTACGTCGTCTCCGACCCGACAGCCGATCTCGAGCTCGCACAGCTACCGATCGTCGTGGACGACAAGGACGCCTAAACACGTGCACATGTGGCCGGCAGCGCTGGTGGTGCCGCCGGCCACATGTGCACGTCGCGTTACTAGACTGGCGGCGTGTTTCCCCACGCCGCCAGAGCGAAAAGTGCGCCCGCGGCCAAGCAGAGGATGGCGGCGTCGTGCGTTTTGGAACGCACCCGCGGCACGGCACCATCCGGGAGTGCCACGCGGGCCACGGCGATGGCCACACACGAGGCGCTCAGGGCGTAGGCGGCGGTTTGGACGTCGAGCAGGAAACCCGCGGCGATGATCGCCCCCACCCACGCCACGAGGAGCACGTAGACAATGACGGGAGGGAACTTTCCACCGGCGTACTTCTCCATGACTCTCCCTTCGGCTCGCCTCACGATTGTACTCTAGGGGCCAGCCGGCCCGCGCCGACAACGGGCCGACCTCAGTGGGCGAAGTGGCGCGTGCCCGTGAAGTACATCGTCACGCCGGCCTCCTTCGCCGCCGCGATCACCTCCTGGTCGCGGATCGAGCCACCGGGCTGGACGACCGCTCGAACGCCTGCCTTGGCCAGCACTCCGAAGCCGTCCGCGAAGGGGAAGAACGCATCCGACGCGGCAACAGCGCCGCGCGCCCGCTCCCCCTCGCCCAGGGTGTTGGCGCGCTCCACGGCGAGCTTGCAGGAGTCGACCCGATTCACCTGTCCCATGCCGACACCAACCGTCGCACCCTCCTTAGCAAGCAGGATCGCGTTCGACTTCACGCAGCGCACCGAACGCCAGGCGAACTCGAGGTCGGCCGCGGTCTGCGGATCGGCGGGCTCGCCCGCCACGAGCTCCCAGCTGCCAATCTGATCCCGTTCGCCGAGCGTGTCACGCTCCTGGACCACCGCGCCTCCGCTGATCGGTCGGATATCGAGCCCGCCCGCGCCAGGAGCCACTTGCAAAATCCGCAGGTTCTTCTTCGTGCGCAGCAACGACAGGGCGTCCTCATCGAAGGCGGGTGCCGCCACGACCTCGGTGAAGATCGGCTTAAGCTGCTCCGCCATCGCCAGCGTGACGGGCCGGTTCGCGGCGACCACTCCGCCGTAGGCCGACAGCGGGTCGCAGGCGTGGGCGCGCGCGTGGGCGGCCGCGACGTCGCCGGCGATGGCCACGCCGCAGGGATTGGCGTGCTTGACGATCGCGACGGTCGGCTCCGGGTGGTCATAGGCCGCACGGAGGGCAGCCTCGGTGTCCTGGTAGTTGTTGAAGCTCATGGGCTTGCCGCCCAGCTGGGTTGCGTGGGCCAGTCCGACGCCGCTCGCGTCGGCGTAGAGGGCGGCCCCCTGGTGCGGGTTCTCGCCGTAGCGCAGGTCGGCAGCCTTCGCCCAACGCGGGTCGAGCTTGCCGGGCAGGCCGGCGCCGTTCGCATCGCCGGCGTCCTGGCCGACCTCCGCGGTTGCGAACCAAGCGGCAATGGCGCCATCATATGCGGCGGTGTGTGCGAAAGCGGCGGCCGCCAGTTCGCGTTTGAACTGCGCCGACAGCCCGCCGGATGCCAGCTCCTCAGCCACGCGCGCGTATTGAGCCGGATCGGTCACCACTGCCACGTCTCGGTGATTCTTCGCCGCGGCACGGATGAGCGTGGGACCGCCGATGTCGATCTGCTCGATGCACTCCTGCGCACCCGCGCCCGAGGCCACCGTCTGCTCGAACGGATATAGGTTCACGACGACGACGTCGATCGGTTCGATCCCCAACTCGGCCATCGTCGGCTCGTCTGTGCCGCGGCGGGCGAGGATGCCGCCGTGAATCATCGGGTGGAGGGTTTTGACCCGGCCGTCGAAGATCTCGGGGAATCCGGTGACCTTCTCTACCGGCGTGACGGGCACCCCTGCCGCCGCGATCGTCTTGGCCGTCGAGCCGGTGGATACCAGATCGTATCCTGCCTGCCGCAATACCTGAGCAAACTCCGCAATACCACTCTTATCCGAGACAGAAATCAGGGCGCGGGCCATGGAACCTCCTTGAGTCGATGGCTTCAGCCTATCGACGCCCGCTAATCCCGCCCGGCGCCGTCCACCCTTAGAACAGTTTCCGTCTCAGGTGGCGATACGACGGGAGTGGTGTCCGCTTTGAGGTCGCCCGCCTCCTGGATGGGCAACTCCGGGGAATCCTGCTCCGCGAAATCTTGCGCCGCGGCGTCTTGCTCCGCGGGTCGAGGCTCATCGAACCCGTTGTCCTCAGACTCGCCACGTTCGGCCGCGCGCTCCCGCGCCCGCCTCTTCGCGCTCTCACGTCGATCCGCAGCCCAATCGGCCGTCGCCGAACCGCGAGCTCGCAGGAACGCCAGCGTCTGGGGATGGACGAGGGCGCCAAGGAGGAAGGGCAGGCCGAGGACGAGCAGGGCCATGGAGAACATCGCCGCCGGCACCGGACCCGTCTCCGCCAGCCGCTCGGGGCCGATCGAGCCGGTCCCCATGGCGGCCACCGCCGCGACCGCGAACGCACCAAGGAAGACCGCCAGCCCCGAGTCAAGGAGGGAGGCACCCAGCGGCTTGCCTTCCCACCGCGTCACCACAGCGCCAAGGACGAAGAAAACCGCCGCCAGCGCCCCCAGCAGCCACGGGTAGCCCTCGCCCACGGAAGGCAAGGCCCCGAGAATCGGGATCGCCGGTAGCGGCGCCGACTCGACGCCGAGCACCGAGTAGTTCGTGCCCTGGCCAACCGCGAAGCCAGGTCCCAGCATCCACGCCAGGGCCCAGATGAAGACCGTGGGAAGGTGGGCGAGCTGGAGGAGGATGAGGCCGACAGTCCCCACGGCCCCGGTCAGGTAGTAGCCGTGGATCTGGACGATGCGCGACCATCCGCTCACACACGCCACTGCCACGACCACCGTTGTCAGCGCCGCGAGCACACCTAGGAAGATGCCCGTGCGGGGAAGGGCGCGCCGGAGCCAAGCCCAGGTGAGCAGGGTCTTATTTCCCGCCCACGCCGCCGTGAGGCCGCCCATGATCGCCCCGCCAATGATCGCCGGCCACCAGGCGCCCGCCGGGCGCACTAGCACACCAATCGCGGCCACCACCGCCGCCTGTGTCAGCGCCGCGGACGCCACCTCTGCCCAGCGCGCCACTCCACGGCGTCGAAAGAGCACAACGCTCACGTAGGCCATGATGAACGTGACCAGCGTGGGCATGAGCGAAATCGTAACGCCCTGGATGGCCGTCTGGCCGCCGAGTGCCGTCATCCACCAGCCAGTTCCCATGCGAGCGACGTCGTGCCACGTCGTCTCGCCCAGCGTCGGCGCGGACGCCGTAAGGGTGTAGAAGCCGGTGGCGATCACGGCCATCGTCAGCCAACCGAAGAATATCGGGGCGATCGCGCCACGGGCGACGGTCAGTTCGCGGGAAAGGTCAATCGTCTTCACCCTTCCATCGTGGCGCGAACGGCGCGCACATACGCCCACATGGGTCGGGCGTGTTGCCCACTATCTCAAGAGCGCGTAATCGGAAGAGTTAGCCCCGCGAAGCTTGCCGCCGCCGGCGCGATACTCGGCCCCGTGCTTGTCGATGTAGTTCACCACGAACGGGCAGATCGGCACGGCCGTCAGCCCCCTGTCGCGCACCTCGTCCAGGGCTACCTTGATGAGCGCGGTACCGACCCCTTCCCCGCCCATCGCTGGGGATACCTCGGTGTGGATGAATACCACCGCGTCCCCGTTGCGGACATAGTCGGCCAGGCCGACCAGCTGCTCGTCCGCAAAAACCTCGAAACGTTGCAGTTTCTCGTTGTTGTCCACGCGTAGTGGTTTGCCGCTCTTACTTGTCAGTTCCATTGTAACCTCCGCACTCATTCTAAGACTACAAGGCCGTCGGGGCGGGTGCCCCGACGGCCTTGCTCGTCCCTGATCTGCTGGCCCGTTAGCTCAGCAGCTCACGGGCCAGGTTCGCCGTCTCCGTGGGCGTCTTGCCAACCTTGACGCCGACGGCCTCGAGGGCCTCCTTCTTCGCCTGCGCGGTGCCGGCCGAGCCCGAGACGATCGCTCCTGCGTGCCCCATCGTCTTGCCCTCGGGGGCCGTGAAGCCCGCAACGTATCCCACCACGGGCTTGGTCACGTGCTCCTTGATGTAGGCCGCGGCTCGCTCCTCGGCGTCGCCGCCAATCTCGCCGATCATGACGATCAGCTCGGTGGCCGGGTCTTCCTCGAATGCCTTGAGCGCGTCAATGTGGGTGGTGCCGATGACCGGGTCGCCGCCGATGCCGATACAGGTGGTGAAGCCGATGTCGGACAGCTCGTACATCATCTGGTAGGTCAGCGTGCCGGACTTCGACACGAGCCCGATCCTGCCCGGACCCGTGATGTCGGGGGGCGTGATGCCCACGTTCGACTGGCCGGGGGTGATGATGCCGGGGCAATTCGGTCCGATGAGTTGCACCCCGCGCACGCGGGCGTAGGTGAAGAACTCCGCAGTATCCTTCACCGCGATGCCTTCCGTGATGATGACGACGAGCCGGACACCGGCGTCGACAGCCTCAATGACGGCGGACTTGGCAAAGGCCGGCGGGACAAAGACGACCGATACCTCAGCGCCCGTGGCCGCCTTCGCCTCGGCGACCGTGGCGTAGACCGGGATGGAGACCGTGCCGGCCTGCCGCTCCTCGGCGCCGTAGCCGATTGGCGTGACCTCGAAGTCGACGGACGTGCCCGCCTTGCGAGGGTTCGTGCCGGCCACGATCTGTGTGCCCGCGCCGAGCATGCGCCGCGTGTGCTTCTGCCCCTCGGAGCCGGTCATTCCCTGAACGATGATCTTGTCGTGCTTATCAAGAAAAATAGCCACGTTGTTCCCCTACTTCGCTGCCAGCTCGGCCGCCTTCGCGGCGGCTCCGTCCATCGTGTCCACAAGCGTCACCAGCGGGTGATCCGCCTCGGCCAGGATCGCCCGGCCCTCGACGACGTTGTTGCCGTCCAGGCGCACGACGATCGGCTTGGTGGCGTTCTCCCCCAGGATCTCGAGCGCCTTGACGATACCGGCGGCAACTTGGTCACACGCGGTGATTCCGCCGAAGACGTTGACGAACACGGACCTGACGTCCGGGTCGCCCAGGATGACGTCCAGGCCGTTCGACATGACGGTGGCGTCCGCGCCGCCGCCGATGTCGAGGAAGTTCGCTGGCCCCACGCCTAGCTTTTCGCCCGCGTAGGCGACGACGTCGAGCGTGGACATGACGAGCCCGGCACCGTTACCGATGATCCCCACGGAGCCGCCCTCCAGCTTGACGTAATTCAATCCCAGCGCCTTTGCCTTGGCCTCGAGCGGGTTCTCCGTCTGCTTGTCTACCAACTTCTCGTGGTCGGGGTGGCGGAAGCGGGCGTTGTCATCCACGGTGACCTTGCCATCGAGGGCGAGGATGTCGCCGTCGGTGGTCCTGACCAACGGGTTGACCTCCACGAGCGTGGCATCCTCGGCCGCGTAGACCTCGCCGAGTTTGACGATGACATCGGCAACCGCGCCCTTGAGATCCTCCGGGAAGCCGGCCGCATCCACGATCTCGCGGGCCTTGGCCTCATCTACGCCCACGTTGGGGTTGACTGGTACCTTCGCGAGCGCTTCCGGGCGCTCGGCCGCCAGCTGCTCGATTTCCATGCCGCCTTCGATCGAGCACATGGCGAGATAACGCCGCTCGGAGCGATCGAGGAGGATGGAGAAGTAGTATTCCTCGGCAATGTCCGCGCCCGCCGCAATCAGGACGCGGTGAACCGTGTGACCCTTGATGTCCATGCCGAGAATCGCCTCGGCCTTTTCGCGGGCTTCGTCGGCGGTGCGCGCGAGCTTCACGCCGCCCGCCTTGCCGCGGCCGCCCGTCTTGACCTGTGCTTTGACGACCACGAGGTCGCCGTCCTTGAGCAGCTGCGTCGCCGCTTCGTATGCTTCATCCGGTGTGCTCGCGACTCTGCCCGCTAGCACGGGAACTCCGTGCTTGGCAAAAAGGTCGCGTGCCTGGTACTCGTAGAGATCCACGAAGTGTCCTTTCGCTTGGCTAACGTCCCCAATTGTCTCGGCGTCGAGACATCTCTTTGAGCATAGCGAAATATCAGGCTCGCCGCTCACTGTTTAGCGCAATTTCCTACTTCACTCGTGCAAAGAGCGCGGCCCCCTTCCCCAGCGTCAGCTCCACGGAAAACTTCTCTATGGATTCCTTCATGAGATTGCCATAGAAGTTTGCCCCCTCGATTGAGGTGTGCGTGGCGTCAACCTGAAGCAGGTCCGGGTTCTCAGCGGCAGCCTTGTGCCAATCGACAAGCATGACGTTGCGGTACTCCCCGGCCACCTCGGCCAGCTTGTCGTTGGAGGCGTCGATGAACGTGGAGGGCGAATAGAGGTTGACAAGGAGGATCATTCGATCCGGGCCGAGGGCTTGGATAACAGCACGCACCACGTCTTCGTTTGTAACGCCCGCGTTCGTGCCGTAGTGAAGGATCACCACCCGCCCGATGGACCCGTCTGCCAGCCCCGCGTTCACGACGCCGAGCGCCTCGGACCACTTCAGGTTCGACCGCGCGAGGAAAGTGACACCGGGCATCGCATACTCGATGCCCGTCTTGGAGGCGGCCACCATCGAATCCCCGATCGCAGTGACTTCGGGCCACGTCGGCATCGAGGTATCGAGCGTCGGTGAGAGCGAGCCCGGCGCGGGCTCGTCAGGGGCGGTCGGCGCCGGCGCGCCCGGCGACTCGCCTCCGATTGAGGTGTCCTCGTTTTGCTCGATCATCAGCTGCGTCTGGCTCTTCGCCGGGGCAACCACCAGTCCGACCAGGGTGGCGACCAGCGCTATGGCGACGACGCCGGCGCCCACCTTGCCCATGGCGGTCTGCCTGGCGTTCCACGCCCAGGCCAACGACGCGCGGATTCCCCGCCTGCGCACGGGGGTCTCCAGGTAGCGGAAGGAGAGCTCACAGATCACGGCGGTCAGCGCCACCGCGACCAGCGAGCGAATCAGGTAGGCCAAGGAACCGAAAGCCACCGGGTAGGCGACGCCCACCATCACGAGAATCGGCCAGTGCCACAGGTACAGCCCATAGGAGCGCGTGCCGATCCAGCGCGGCACGCGCCACTGCCCCATCATGGCCAGCACCGATCCGGGGGCGAGCATGGAGGCGATGACCACCGCGGCAAGCAGGGAGGCGATGAACATCCCGCCCACGTACGCCCACGGCCCCGAATCCGGCAGGATGAGCATGAACAGACACAGCAATGCCAGCGCAGCCCACCCATACCAGGCCGAGAACTGGCGCCAATGCGCCCGCCCGAGGAAACTACCCCGGTCCGCCCAGAGGAAGGCCAACCCGATGCCGATCGCGATCCCGAACAGGTGAGTGTGGGTGGCGTAGTAGACGGTGGTGGCGTTGTCGCCGTCGTACAGCACCATCATGAGGCCGGCCGAGCCAATGGCGAGGACGCTGGCAAGGCCGAGACGTGACCGCCACCCGGGCAGGAGAGCGAGGACCACGAGCATGAGCAGCGGCCAGAAGAGGTAGAACTGCTCCTCAATCGCCAGCGACCAGAAGTTCTTGAACAGGTTTGGCGTGGTCTGATCGAAGTAGGATGAGCCGTGGGCGATCTCCAGCCAGTTCGTGGAGAAGGTCAACGCGCCGAGCACCTGGCGTCGCACCCCGACCAGCAGGTCGCGATTGATCACGAGCGCCGCGGGGACGACCACCACAATGAGCGCCACCAGCGCCGGGATGAGGCGTCGGATTCGTCTTTGCCAGAACGCCTTGAGGTTGATGTAGTTGTTCGCCCGGTCCTCGCGCAGGAGCAGGGTGGTGATGAGGAAGCCGGATAGGACAAAGAAGACGTCCACGCCGAGGAAGCCGCCCTTCACCTCGCCCGGGAAGAGGTGGTAGGCGATCACCGCCGTCACGGCCAGGGCACGCACGCCGTCCAGGCCGGTGATATATCCGCCATGGTCGGCCATGGATGAGGCCTCGCCGCGCGACGCACGGCCCACCCCGCGCTCACGCATCTTGCGCCGCTCGGGCGCTTCCTGCCCCGCTGTTTCCCGCCCTGGATCACGGGAGCCGGATTCCCCTGCCGCGTCGGCGGAGGGCCGCGGGGTGCGTAGACCGTAGCTCATGAGACCTTCTCCAATGGTGCAAAGCGCAACATGAGACGCTTGGTGGGACCGGATTTGAACGTCACCTTGGCGATCGTGGATCTGCCCTTGCCCTCGAAGGCGATGATCCGCCCCACGCCGAAGGACTTGTGGCGAACCGTGTCGCCCACGGCAAGCCCGCCCGTTTCGGGGACCGCGCTCGAACCTGCCCCCGGGCAGCCCGCAGCCTGCCCGCCCGCTCCGTCCAACGCGTTCGCGGCGTCCTCCGCGGCGGGCTTCTGACCGAACTTGCCCGGGACGAAGGCTCGCCCGTCGCCGGCGCCGATGGCGGGGGCGAAATCATCATCGAAGGATTCTCTATAGCGCGAGCTACGCCGCGATCCACCCCACGAATTTCCCCAGCCCGAGCCCTGGCGTAGCGTCTGCATGGCCGATTCGTCCCGCCGCCACTCGATCACCTCCTCGGGGATTTCCTCCAGGAAACGCGAGGCGGGTAGCTCCTGGGGGGCTCCCCATTGCGAGCGTGCGCCCGCCCGGGTCACGTACAGGCGTTGGCGGGCGCGAGTAAAGGCCACGTAGGCCAACCGCCGCTCCTCCTCCAGCTCCTGCGGCGAGTTCATCGCCCGGATGTGCGGGAAGGTGCCGTCCTCCATACCCGTGACGAACACGACCGGGAACTCCAAACCCTTGGCCGTATGGACGGTCATGAGGACAACTTCGCCCTCACCGCCGCCCTCGTCCGGAATCTGGTCAGAGTCGGCCACGAGCGAGACCTGGTCGAGGAAATCGCCGAGCGTGCCGGCGTCGTTGACAACGGAGAAATCGGAGGCAACAGAGTGGAACTCGGCCAGGTTCTCCACCCGGACCTCGTCCTGCGGATCGTTCGATTTCTGTAACGCGGCGAGATAACCGGAGCGGTCCATGACCTCGTCGAGCACGTCGGCGGCAGCCGCACCCGCCTCCGCTTTCGCGCGGATTTCCTCCAGCATGAGCGTGAAGTCCCCCATCGCGTTCACTGCCCGCGCCTGCAGGCCCTCCACGGGCGCCCGGCCGGCGGCGACGGCGTCCTCCGGGTGGGCGACGTCGGCAAGCGCGGCCCCGAAGGAGATCCCGAAGCGGGCAGCGTGTGCGGCAACGGCGTCCTCCGCCTTCGCACCCAGCCCGCGCCGCGGCTCGTTAAGGATGCGGCGGATGGAGACCGTATCGTCCGGGTTGGCTATCGCGTGCAGGTAGGCGATCGCGTCCTTGATTTCCTTGCGCTCATAGAACTTGGTGCCACCCACCACCTTGTACGGGATGCCAGAGCGGACAAACATCTCCTCCAAAGCGCGCGACTGGGCGTTCGTGCGGTAGAACACGGCGACCTGCCCGTAGGTGAAACCCTGGCCGCGTAGCGAATCGATCTCCTCCACGACGAAGGAGGCCTCATCCGACTCCGCGTCGGCCACGTAGCCCACGATCTTCTCCCCGCTACCCGAGTCCGTCCACAGCCGTTTCGGCCGCCGCCCGGCATTGTTGGCGATGACGGCGTTCGCTGCCGAGAGGATGTTCTGGGTGGAACGGTAGTTCTGCTCGAGCAGGATCGAGGTGGCGTTCGGGAAGTCCTGCTCGAAGTCCTGGATGTTGCGGATCGTCGCGCCGCGGAAGGCGTAGATCGACTGGTCCGCATCACCCACCACGGTCAGCTCCCCGTGCGGATCGTCCGACTCGCCGCCCACGAGCACCCGGATCAGTTCGTACTGGGCCACGTTCGTGTCCTGGTATTCGTCCACGAGGATGTGGCGGAAGCGCCGCCGATAGTGCTCGGCAATCGCGGGATTACCCTTGAGCAGGTTGACGGTAAGCATGATGAGGTCATCGAAGTCGAGCGCGTTGGCGGCTTTGAGCCGGCGCTGGTAGCCGGCGTAGGCCTGGGCGAGGACCCGTTCGTCGCGGTTGAGGTCACCCCGCTCAAACTCCCCCGCAGTGACCATCTCATTCTTCAGGTCCGAGACCTGGCGGAGCAGCTTCTTTGCCGGGTATTGCTTCGTGTCAATGTTTTCTTCGCGCGCCACCATCGTCATGAGCCGGTTCGAATCGGCCGCGTCATAGATCGTGAAGGTGGAGCGCATCCCCAGCGCTTCGTGCTCCGCGCGCAGGATCCGCACGCACGCCGAGTGGAAGGTGGAGATCCACATCCGCGTGGCGGCCGGGCCGATCATCGCCTCGAGGCGCTCGCGCATTTCCTTGGCCGCCTTGTTCGTGAATGTGATGGCCAGGATCTCCGACGGGCGTACTCGCGCCGTCGAGATGAGGTGAGAGATGCGGGTGGTGAGCACGCGCGTCTTGCCCGAGCCCGCACCGGCGACGACGAGCAGGTGCCCGCCCGTGTGGACCACCGCTTCGCGCTGGCGAGAATTGAGCCCCGAAAGCAGCGAGTCTTCGGCAGGGCTGGCGGAAGCCATCGGCTCGGGAGGCGCGGCTACCGGCCGGCGGGCATCACTGGCTTCCTGCGCTGCCGCGACGCGGGCACGCAGGCGATCCATGGCGTTTTGATAAGCATCAGACATAACGACTTCAGCTTAATTGACCCCTCCGACACTTCTTGCCAGGCGCCCCGTGCATCGGGCAAGGAATCAAAATCCACGCCAGAAGGTGGTCACGTCCTTCTTCTGCTCGATGTTGTGGTCAATGACCATGGCGAGGAAATCATAGGGAATCGGCTCGTCCCACGGCAAACGGAAGATCTTAGAACCGTGAGAGATTCCGCGGGCGGCGAGCTCCTCGGCAAAGTCGGCGATGACGTCACCCTCCCCCGCAACCGCGATGTGCTTGGCTGCGTACGAAAAGCCGATGATGAACGTGCCGTGATCAGTTGCCATGGGCTGGTTCCACGCAATGCGCCAGCCAAGGCGCGGGTACGTGCGCTCCACCCACTGAAGTACCTCGATCGCGCGGGCGCGGTTTGCGTTATTGGGAATCTTGGCAAGAACGGGCTCGAAGAAGTCGGCGAGCGGCTCGTCGCCACGAACTATGGTGGCCATACCACTCTCACTTTCACTCATCCTGAGCTCACCGTAGCGCAACTCCCGACGCGCCTCTTAACAATCTGGCCGCCCGCGCCCGCCGCCGCTACGCCTGACCTATCTGGCTACCGAGCGCTGTGCGAGCCCCGGCCCCAGATTCAAGACTTGCCTCGAGGGCCAAGCCCAATAATCCGGCTGTCGCCGCGCAGGAGCGCCTACTCCCACTCGATGGTCCCCGGCGGCTTGCTCGTCACGTCTAGCACCACGCGGTTGATCTCCTCAACCTCGTTCGTAATCCGGTTGGAGATCTTGGACAGCAGGTCGTAGGGAATGCGGGTCCAGTCGGCGCTCATCGCATCCTCGGAGGAAACAGGCCGCAACACGATCGGATGGCCATAGGTGCGCCCGTCGCCCTGCACGCCCACCGAGCGCACGTCGGCCAGCAACACCACCGGGCACTGCCAGATCTCGCGATCCAGGCCGGCGGCCGACAGCTCCTCACGCACGATCGCATCCGCCTCGCGCAAGATATCCAGGCGCTCCCGGTTGACGGCTCCGACCACGCGGATGCCCAGGCCCGGCCCGGGGAACGGCTGGCGCCACACGAGCTTCTCATCCAGCCCGAGCTCCAGGCCGATCGCGCGCACCTCGTCCTTGAACAGGTCACGCAACGGTTCCACCAGCTCGAAGTCCAGGTCCTCGGGAAGGCCGCCCACGTTGTGATGGGACTTGATGTTCGCCGTGCCATCCCCGCCACCGGACTCCACGACGTCGGGGTAAAGCGTGCCCTGCACGAGGAACTTGATCTCCTTGCCCTCGGCGCCGGCCTCCTCAACGAGCGCGCGCTGGGCGGCCTCGAAGGAACGGATGAACTCGCGGCCAATGATCTTGCGCTTGGTTTCCGGGTCGGTCACCCCCTCGAGCGCAGAAAGGAAACGCTCCGATTCGTCCACCGCCACCACGCGGATGCCGAGCGAACCCGCGTAGTCTCGCACCACCTGCTCGGCCTCGCCCTTGCGAAGTAGCCCGTGGTCGACAAAAACGCACGTGAGTTGGTCCCCGATCGCCTTGTGGACGAGGGCCGCGGCCACCGACGAATCCACGCCGCCAGACAGCGCGCAGATGGCGTGCTTGTCGCCCACCTGCTCGCGAATCTTGCGCACCTGATCCTCAATCACCGACGACGAGTCCCAGTTCGGCTCCAGTCCCGCCCCCTCGCGTAGGAAGGCTTCGATCTGCTCCTGGCCGTACTCGCAGTGCTTGGCTTCGGGGTGCCACTGCAGGCCGAACAGCCTGCGCTGCGCGTTCTCCATCGCCGCCACCTGCGCGCCCGGCGTTGTCGCCGTCACGGTGAAGCCCTCCGGGGCGCGGGTAACCGAGTCGCCGTGACTCATCCACACGCTCGCCGTCCCGCCGGCCGGTCCGGTCACGACGCCGTCGGCCACCATCTGCGCCGGAGTGTTGCCGTACTCTTTGTCTGCCCTCTCCACGGTTCCGCCAAGCGCGTGGGTCATCTGCTGGAAGCCGTAGCAGATCCCGAGCACGGGGATTCCGGCTTCGAGGATGGCGGGGTCAAGCTGAGGGGCGCCTTCGGCGTAGACCGAGGAGGGCCCACCTGAGAGGATGATCGCCGCCGGATGCTTCTCTAGCGCTCGCTGCGCGCTCCAGGAGTGCGGAACGAGCTCGGAGTAGTAACCGGCGTCGCGTACGCGGCGCGCGATCAGTTGCGCGTTTTGCGCTCCATTGTCAATAACCAAAACTGGGCGTAGTTCACTCACCCCACCAGACTACCGCGAAAGGAGCTCCAGTGTCCTGCGCGTTCGTGCCACCACGGCGCTCCCGTCCACTGGGTCAACGAATTCGAGGCGCGCCGCCAGCAACTGGGTCGGCAGCGGGCGCAGCGCCGCCTCTTCCAGTGGTAGCACGCGCGGGTAAAGCGGGTCGCCGGTGATCGGCGCCCCGAGGTAGTTCATCGTGGCGCGAAGCTGGTGCAGCCTGCCCGTCACGGGCCGCAGCTCGTAGAGTGCCAGGCCAGCCTCCAGCTGGCGGTCCTTGACGACGAGCGTGCTCGCATTCGGCTCACCCTCACCCACTCGCACCGCGATCTCACCCGGCTCCCGGCTCAGGTGCAGGACCACGTTCACGACGCCGTCCGCTACCCTCACACCCAGCGCCTCGGCTTGCGCGGGCTCCACCGCCACGACTCCAGCCACCCGGCCGGCCAGTGCCCCCAGATCGATTGACGGCGCCACCGCGTAATAAACCTTAGTCACCTTCCGGTTTGCGAACATGTCCTGGTAGGGACCTCGCCAGCGCGGGTCGAGCGTGAGCAGAACGAGTCCGGCAGTCTCGGCGTCGAGTCGATGAGCTGCGCATACGTCGTCGTTGGCGAACTGGCGCCGGGCCGCCACTGTCACGCTACGCGCCACGTAGGAGCCGCGTGGGATGGTGGCGATGCCATGGGGTTTGTCAACGACCACGAAACGTTCGGCGCGGTGGGCGATATCGAGGCCAATGGGCTCGTCCGGCTCGTCGGGGACGGGCCGGAAGATGTGGAGGCGGGTACCTGGCCGGTAGCGGTCGGCGGCGTGGGCGGGGGCGGAGAAGTCGTAGAAGACATCACCGTCAAAGATCGCGGCGCCCTCGGCCCCAAAACGGCCTTCCGCCCAGTCTCCCAGCGTGACATAGTCGGCCTGGGGAAGGACGACGGGCGAGGCGTTGATCCCTCCGCGAAGGGCGGGGCGGACGGCGCGTCGGTGTGCCGAACGTCGCTGTGAGCGTGGCCTGCGTCCCACTCCAGCCTCCTTTTCCCGCCGTTTTTTCGCCCTTTGGTCCTGGCTTGCGCGTACGTGGTCTCATACGGAATTATGCCGAAATCTCTTCATCCCGCGCCCAAACGTGGGACGATAGGAGCACGGCTCGGCCGTGCAATAGAATTATAAGAGAGGATGACATGACCAAGAGCGTCTACTTCACCGCAGCAGAGGGGAACTCCGGCACCCGCCCCGTCGCCCGCGCGGTCATCGAACAGCTCACCCAGGACTACCCCAAGCTCGGCATCTTCCGCGCCTTCACCAACGGTCCGATCGACACCGACGACGAGTTCGTAGACCTCCTCAAGCTCGTGGGGCGCGAGGCGGACCTCGACATCGCGTGGGGCACCACTCGCCAGGCGTACGTGCGCAATGAAGATGCAGCGATGACGGACCTCGTCAAGCGCTACACCGACTACGCCCAGAACTTCGACGCCGTCCTCATTCTCGGCCTCCTCGATGGCGACCCGGTCAACCCGGGCGTACTCGCCCGCACCGGCCGCGCCGCCGCCAATCTCGCCACCTCGGTATTCGTGGTTGTCTCCGGCGCCTTGCGCACCCCCGAGCAGGTGGTCAGCCTGTCTCACCTCGTCTCGTTGGAGATCCAGGGAGAGAACGCGCCGATCTCGGCCGTCGCCGTCACCTCCGCCGAACGGCGCGTCGAGGAGGAGCAGAGCCCCGAAGGCGCACACGTGCCGATCATCTACCTCTACGACGGCGAGGCCGTTGAGCTCACAGATGGCGACAGGCAGATCGTGCGCGCCTCGATGGAACACGGTTCCGACGTTGTCACCCCGCTCAGCTTCACCGCATCCCTCATCTCCCGCGCCCGTGCCCAGCGCAAGCGGATCGTGCTGCCCGAGTCCGCCGACGAACGCATTCTGCGCGCCGCCGACGAGCTCATCCGCCGCGAGGTGGCCGACATCACGCTTCTCGGCGAACGCGAGGACGTACTCGCTCGCGCCGCCAGCCTCGGCCTCGACCTCGAGGCCGCCGACGTGGTCTCCCCCACCGACCCCGACCTTATCGCGAAGTACGCCACCGAGTTCGCCCGCCTGCGCGAAAAGAAGGGCGTGACATACGACAAGGCTGTAGAGACGCTGGGGGATCTGTCCTATTTCGGCACGATGATGGTTCACATGGGCGACGCCGACGGCATGGTCTCCGGTGCGATCAACACCACCGCGAACACGATCGTCCCCTCCTTCCAGATCATCAAGACCAAGCCGGGCGCGGCGCTCGTCTCTTCCTGCTTCCTCATGCTCATGGAGGACCGGGTCTACGTCTACGGCGACTGCGCCGTGACCACCAACCCCACCCCAGAGCAGCTCGCGGGCATCGCCATCTCCTCCGCCGAAACGGCCACCCAGTTCGGCGTCGAGCCCCGCGTGGCCATGCTCTCCTACTCCACCGGTACTTCCGGTAAGGGCCCGGACGTCGACGCCGTCGTGGAGGCCACCCGCATCGCCAAGGAGCAGCGTCCCGACCTCCCCATCGAGGGCCCGATCCAGTACGACGCCGCCGTCGACGCCCGCGTCGCCGCCACGAAGCTACCCGGCTCGCCAGTCGCGGGCCAGGCCACCGTTTTCGTCTTCCCGAACCTCAACGCCGGCAACATCGGCTACAAGGCGGTCCAGCGTTCCGCGGGTGCCGTGGCCGTGGGTCCGGTCCTGCAGGGTCTGAACAAGCCGGTCAATGATCTCTCCCGCGGTGCACTCGTGGAAGATATCGTCAACACGGTTGCCATCACCGCCATCCAGGCGCAGAACTAGAACAATACTAATAAGGAGAATCCGTGACCGTACTGGTAATCAACTCTGGATCGTCGTCCATCAAGTACCAGCTGATCGACCCCGACTCGGGTCGAACCCTCGCCAAGGGACTCGTGGAGCGCATCGGTGAAACCACCTCCCACCTCGAGCATGAGGTTGGCGAGGAGACCTTCGAGCTCGATCAGCCGATCGAGGATCACGCCGTGGGCCTGTCGCTCGTCATCGACATGTTCAACTCCCACGGGCCTTCGCTGGCGGAGGCCGGGATCCGCGCCGTCGGGCACCGCGTGGTTCAGGGCGGAAAGTACTTCGACAAGGCGGCGCTCATTACCGACGAGGTCGAGAAGATCATCGAGGATCTCATCCCGCTCGGACCGCTCCACAACCCCGCCCACCTCAAGGGCATCCGGGTGGCGCGCGAAATGTTCGACGTGCCCAACATCGCCGTCTTCGACACCGCATTTTTCCAGTCCCTGCCCAACGAGTCCGCCACCTACGCACTCAAGCGTGACGTTGCCGAGAAGTACCAGATTCGCCGCTACGGCGCGCACGGCACCTCCCACCAGTTCGTCTCGGGGGAGGTCTCCACGATGCTCGGGCGCGATGATCTCAAGCAGATCGTGCTCCACTTGGGCAATGGCGCCTCGGCGTCGGCGGTCGTCAACGGAAAGGCGGTGGACACCTCCATGGGTCTGACCCCGCTCGAAGGTCTTGTCATGGGTACCCGCACCGGCGACATCGACCCGGCAGCTGTCTTCCACCTCTCTCGCGAGGCGGGAATGAGCACCGACGAGATCGACAACCTGTTCAACAAGCAGTCCGGGCTCAAGGGTCTGGCCGGAGACAACGACATGCGCCAGGTGCGCTCCCTCGCCGAGAGCGGCGACCCCAACGCTAAGGAAGCCCTCGAGGTTTACGTCCACCGCCTGCTGCACTACATCGGCGCCTACACCGCCGTCATGGGCGGGGTGGATGTGATCACGTTCACCGCGGGTGCCGGGGAGAACGACGTCGACCTGCGCGCCGACGTCTGTGCCCGCCTCGCCCCGTTCGGCGTCAAACTGGATCTGGAGAAGAACGCCGTGCGCTCGAAGGAGGCCCGCGTGATCTCCGCCCCGGATTCCTCTTTGACCATCTGCGTGGTTCCCACCAACGAGGAGCTGTCGATCGCGCGCCAGTGCATGGAGATCATTTAATCTGGTTTCGTTCGCGGGGCGATGGTGGCTGCATCGCGCAGGTCTAGCCGCCGTCGCCCCGCGCGCCAATTCCATTCCGAAGGAAGAAGAACCTATGTCAGTTGAACTTGCCACCTCGGCAACCCCGCAGCTTGAAGCCGCTTTCGCCCGCCTCATTCCCCAGCTTTCCTCCAGCGCGAGCCCCATGGACATCGAGCAGATTGGCGAGTTGCTCGCCCAGCCGTGCATCGATCTCATGGTGTACAAGGACGAGGGCGAGATCCTCGGTATGCTCACCCTGGTCACCTTCACCATCCCGACCGGAACCCGTGCCTGGATCGAGGACGTGGTGGTGGACGACGCGGCGCGCGGCAAGGGCGTTGGCCGCGCCCTCGTAGAGGCCGCCTGCGACCTCGCCACCACGCGAGGAGCCAAGAGCGTGGATTTGACCTCGCGCCCCTCGCGCGAGGCCGCCAACCGCCTCTACCGCCGGTGCGGATTCGAGGCGCGCGAGACCAACGTGTATCGGTACGCCGACAAGTAGCGCATTTTCGCGGCCCACCCGTCCCCCTACGGGTGGGCCGCGGAGTAAATATGTGGGAATAGGCTTATTCACATGAGGTATCGCCGTGGCAGTTGGGTCCTAGCGTTTGCACTCGCGCTGACCGGGTGCACTTCTTCCGTGCCTTCCTCCGGGGCGGCGCCGCTCGATTTTTCCAAGGCGCCCACCTCTGGATACAGCCTGGACAACGATCCGGAGTTCGCCCCGCCGAACACGTGGGGTCCGCGCCCCGCCCTCGGCGCAGGGCGGGCCGGGGTCGGCCCCGGCGGCGCTCCCCTCGCTCCCGGCCCCAACGCGAACCGTGAGGCCGCACCCAAGCTTGCCGACGGGCGCGTGGACTGTTCGCAGGCCAAGTGTGCGGCACTGACCTTCGACGACGGCCCCGGCCCCTACACGGACCAGCTCCTAGATACGCTTAAGGCCGCCGGCGTGCCAGCCACCTTCTTCCTCGTGGGCTATAAGATTAAGGGGGGTGCGGCGAGCGTCCAGCGCGCCGCGGCGGAGGGCCACGCGATCGGCACCCACAGTTGGAGCCATCCCGTCCTGACCAAGCTCTCCGAGGCGGGGATGCGCGAGGAGATGGGTTCCCCCGTCGACGCGCTCAACGCCATCGGCATCCACACCAACATGATCCGGCCGCCCTACGGCGCCCGCAACGCTACTGTCGACGCCGTCGCCGATTCGCTCGGCCTAGCCGAGGTGCTGTGGTCGGTGGATACCAGGGATTGGGAGTCGCTGTCCACGCCGTCCGTCATTTCCGAGGCCACGCGCGCAGCGCACCCCGGCGCGATCATCCTCATGCACGACATCCACCCCACCTCGGTGGCCGCCGTCCCCGACATCATCACGAAGCTGGAGGCGCAAGGCTACGTGCTCGTGACGGTCCCCGAACTCCTCGGCGATAGCTTTGGCGCGGGCGAGACGATCTTTTCCCAGGGCCAGGTCAAGGCCCACTAGGTAACAATGCCGCTCCACCCCTATTCGGTCCGATTCACCGACAGCCGCGTCATCTTCCCGATCGAGGGCAAAATCGCGCCGATCGCGAAGCCGGCCGCTATGAGCGCCCCGATGAGGACTGCCACGTACATGCCGGTGAAACGCGCGCTGAGCGTGTAAGACACGGCGTGCATGAGCACGAAGCCCGCACCGATGCCGGCGGCGGTGGCCAGGGTTGCCATGACGACGAGTGGCACGAAGGACTCCACGAGCACCATGACCCCCAGCTGGCGCAACGTCATCCCCGACAGGCGAAGGCTCAGTAGCGAGCGGCGTCGTTCGAGCAGCCCGGCGTACGTGGAGACGACGAGCGAGATCACCGAAACGACGAGCGTCACCGCGATGCCGACGTAGGTCAGGAGGGTGAGCATCCGGATCGTCGTGTCCGTGGTTGCACCGCCCTCGCCGATCGTCACCGAATCCGCTCGGGGTGCCACGATGTTGCGCAGCGCCTCCACGTCGCCCTGCTCGCGCAGCTGGACGAGTGCGACAGTGTCGGCGATGGGCTGGCCATCCTCGTCGTACTGGATGTATGCGCCCTGGTTGTCGCTTAGCTCCTGCGCGATCTCGGCGACATCGGCACCGTAGTAGTCGCCCTGCCTGACGGGAGCGTAGGGGTTGACGGCCACGACGCCGCCTTCGCAGCTCACATTGTCGAGGTAGCGGGAGGCGTCGGCGCAGGGCATGACCATATAGACGCCAGCCAGCTGGGGATACGTGCGCACGTCGCTTGCCCAGGGGGCGCCTTCGATCTGGGCTATCTCCTCCTGATCGGCGCCTTCGACCCTCACCGTGCCCGGCGCGAAGCTGTCGGAACGCTGGTCGAAGAAGTCCGCGGGCACATCGGAGACGGCGGTGAGGAAGAAGCTGCCCGCGAAGAGGGCGAGCACCACCCCGACCACCGAGCGTGAGACGGCGGCGGCGTGGGCGCGGACGTAGGACGAGCCGATAAAGAGGTCGGCCGACTGTGTGAGGCGGCGGATAAGCCCGCCAAGGGCATAGGTGAACCATGGCCCGGCCAGCACCAGGCCGATCATCGTGGCGAGCACGGCGGCCAGAATCTGGTAGACGGTGGATCCGTCACCCCGGTTTTCGTCGACGCTGAGATAGACATAAATGAAGACACCGATTCCGGCAAGCAGGGGCACTAACCGCGCCACACTGGGTCGCCTCTCAGGTTTCTGGCGGCGTGCCACGCCGAGGGGCGAAAGCCGTAGTCCGCGCATCCCCCACGCGTTTGAAAGGAAGATGAGGGCGATGGTCGCGAGCGCCACCACCACCCATTGCAGCGGGGTGACGGTGATGCGCGAGGGCCACTGCCGCCCGCCTCCGAAGGAAAGCTCGAATAGGGCCGGACGTGCGGCGAAGTAGGCGGCCGTCCCGATGGCGAAGCCACCAACGGCCGCAACGAGGGATTCGAAGGTGACGATGGTGAGGATCTGCCGGTTCGTGGCTCCCACCAGCCGTAGCGCCGCGTAGCGTTGCTCGCGCTGGACGCTGCCGAGTTTGGCGGCGATAGAAATGAGGATGAGGACGGGAAAGAGAACGATGGTGACCCCGAGGTAGATGACTGCGCCGACCACCTGGGTGCTGATGTCAACCGCCGGGTCGTTGAAGGAGTAGACCGGCACGGGGTCGGGGATATCGGCCTTGCGCATCCCCATGATGACCACCCGCTGGTCGGGGCCTGCCACCATCGATTCGGGTAGCACCCCGAGCTTCGTGCTTCCAAACCGAGCCCCCACATCGTAGGGAGTGGATTCCATGAACTCCTCCACCGCGGGCGAGACCCAGAACTCCCCCGGCTCCGGCCAACGCGGCAGGTCCGCCGGCAACTCGGGCTGACCGCCGTCGGTGGCGACATACATGACCGCCGTCGCATGGTCGCCGAGGGCGTAGGCGCTCGCTAGCGAGAGCTGCATCCACAGGGGGTCGGAATCGCCGGCGGGGAGCGTTTCACCCGACCAGGAGGCCTGACGAGCCCTGTCGTGCCCCTGCACCCAGGCGGTGTAGGAGTTGTCGAAAAGCGCGTGGTGGTAGGCGGAAAAGAGAAAGAGGACGAGCAGGCCGAACGCGACAGCCCCGGTAAGGAGGGCGAGGCGGCCCCGGCTCCGAGCGGCGCTGGCCTTAAACAGTTGCGCGGCGAGTTTCATTGGCCCTCGATCCTGCCGTCGCGTACCACGACCTCGCGGTCCGCGTATGCGGCGATCATCGGCTCGTGGGTCACCATGACGACGGTCAGCCCCTCGGCGCGTGCGAGGCCCACGATCATCTCCATCACCTGCTCGGAGGCGAAGGAGTCGAGGGCGCCGGTCGGCTCGTCGGCGAACAGCACCTCGGGCTTGGTGATGAGCGCGCGGGCGATCGCCACGCGTTGGGCTTCACCGCCGGAGAGCTGGCCGGGTAGCGAGTCCGCCCGGTCGGTCAGCCCGACCCGCGCCAGCCACGTCCGGGCCTGGGTTTCTGCCTCGTTCTTGTGCACGCCGCCCAGCATGAGCGGGACCATGACGTTCTCCAGCGCGTTCAGCTCGGGCACGAGCTGGCCGAACTGAAAGACGAAGCCGAACTTTGTGCGGCGCAGTATGGTGCGTTGGGCGTCGGGAAGGGTGTCGATGCGGGAGCCGTTCAGCGTGACCGTTCCCTGATCGGGCGCCTCGATCGCGGCCAGCGTGTGCAGGAGCGTGGATTTGCCTGACCCGGATGGCCCCATGATGGCCAGCACCTCTCCTCGCTGGACGTCAAGGTCGATCCCTCGCATGGCCTGGGTGGGCCCGAAGCTCTTCGTCAGAGCGCGCCCCTCAAGGATCACATCGCGGTCCATAGTTCCTCCTTCAGATGGGTGAGTCGGCTGGCGGTCATGTCCATCCAGCGGATGTCGGCTTCGATGTGGAAGATGGCGTTGTCGAGCAGAATGCGCTCGGCGAGGTTTGTTTCCCGACGCCGGGCGATGAGCTCTCGCATGCGGGCGATGTGTGCCGCCTTTTGGGCGCGCAGGAAGGGCGCCGCGTCGCCGTGAATCATGAGGGCAAGCACGACCTTCATGTAAAGGGTTGCTTGGAGGGTGGGCGCGGGCTGCTCGGGCTGGTCGAGCCAGGCAAGCAGGCGCTCGGTGCCGAGCTCGGTGACGGCATAGCGGGTGCGCTCGGGCCCGCCAGAGGTGCCCGTGTCCTCGACCTTCTCGATCGCGGCGTCGCGGGCGAGCCGGCCGAGGACGGCGTAGAGCTGACCGGGCAGGATCGGCTTGTCGCCCCCGAACAGGGAGTCATACAGCTTCTTGAGCTCGTATCCGTAGGTGGGTTCCGTGGCGATGAGGCCGAGGAGCGCGTACTGGGTGCTCATATCCCCTCTATTCACTCAGTGACTAGTATGCCCAAAAGAATACCCCCTCCCGTCACTCATGGACGAGAGGGGGCTCAGACCTAGGGATGACCCGTTCAGCTCGGAACGCGTTCGCCTCGGCGGATCAGTGCTCGCCCACCATCGTGGCTACGTCAAGGGCCGCGTTGAGCGTCGCTTCGTCGATCTCGCCGCGCTCGACGAAACCGAGGTCAATCGCCGCTTGCTTGACAGTGATGTTTTCCTTCACCGAGTGCTTGGCGATCTTCGCCGCGTTCTCATAGCCGATATGGCGGTTGAGCGGGGTGACGATCGACGGTGAGGACTCGGCCAGCTCGAGGCAGCGGGCCTCGTTGGCCACGAGCCCATCGATCGTGCGCTTGGCCAGCACCTCGGAAACGTTCCCAAGGATGTTAATCGACTCAAGCAGGTTCTGTGCCATCACCGGCAACATGACGAGCAGATCAAAGTTGCCCTGCGCGCCGGCAAACGCGATGGCGGCGTCGTTGCCGATGACCTGGGCGGCCACCTGCACAGTCGCCTCCGGGATCACAGGATTGACCTTGCCCGGCATGATGGATGACCCCGGTTGCAGGTCGGGCAGATGGATCTCGCCGATCCCGGCGCGCGGGCCGGAACCCATCCAACGCAGGTCGTTGGCGATCTTGACCAGGGAGATGGCAACGTTTCGCAGCGCGCCCGAAGTCTCCACGAGGGAATCCTGCGCAGCCTGCGCCTCGAAATGGTTCTCGGCCTCCACAAACGGCAGATCCATGTGCTCCGAGATCAGCTCGATCACGCGGGCCGAGAAACCGTCCGGGGTGTTGATGCCGGTGCCGACGGCCGTGCCGCCGAGTGGCAACTGCGCAAGGCGGCCCTCCGTGGCCTGAACGCGCGCGATGCCATAGCGCACCTGCTGGGCGTAACCGGAGAACTCCTGGCCGAGAGTAATCGGGGTGGCATCCATGAGATGGGTGCGTCCAGACTTGACGACATCCTTCCACTGCTCCGCCTTCGCCTCGAGGGCCTCGGCGAGGACGGTGAGCTTGGGCAACAAATCGTGGCGGATCGCAGCGAGCGCGGCGATGTGAATCGAGGAGGGAAAGACGTCGTTGGAGGACTGCGAGGCGTTGACGTGGTCGTTGGGATGGACCTCGAGGCCCTCGCTCGAGGCTAGCGTGGAGAGCACCTCATTGGTGTTCATGTTCGAGCTGGTACCCGAGCCCGTCTGGAAGACGTCGATCGGGAACTGGTCGTCATACTCGCCGGCGACGACGGCGTCGGCCGCCTTCACAATGGCGTCCTTGCGCGCGTCGTCGAGCACGCCGAGCTCGTTGTTGGCGATAGCCGCCGCGCGCTTGATCTGGGCCAGGGCGTGGATATGCGCGGGCGTGAGCGTCTTACCCGAAATCGGGAAGTTCTCAACGGCCCTCTGTGTTTGGGCACGGTAGAGGGCGTCGGCAGGCACCTTCACTTCGCCCATCGTGTCGTGCTCAATGCGGTACTTCATGGTCACTCCTTTGGAACTCAAGCGAACACGGCCATCTTCCCACTATTGACGGGCCCGGTCACGGCCTTGCGCTTCTAGCTTAGGATCACCTTAGGAAATCTGCCCCACGGAAACCTGCACCCGTTGGAACTCCTTGAGGTCGAGGTATCCGGTCATCGCCATCGCGTGGCGCAACGCCCCGGTGAAGTTCGTCAGCCCATCAGCCGACGACGACGGCCCGCGGATGATCCGCTCCAACGGCGCCCGCGTGCCCACGTGGACCCGCTCCCCACGCGGGAGCGAACGGTGGTAGACCTCGGCACCCCAGTGATAACCCCGGCCGGGGGCCTCACTCGCCCTCGCCAGCGCCGTGCCGAGCATGACGCCGTCGGCGCCGCACGCGATTGCCTTGACGAGGTCGCCCGAGGTGGAGATCTGACCGTCGGCGATGACGTGGACGTAGCGCCCGCCCGTCTCGTCCATGTATTCACGACGCGCGGCTGCCACGTCCGCGACCGTCGTCGCCATCGGAACGGCCACCCCCACCGTGCGACGGTTGGCGGTGGTGGCCCCACCACCAAAACCGGCGAGCACGCCGGCTGCCCCGGTGCGCATGAGGTGGAGGGCGGCGGTGTAGGAGGCCGCGCCTCCCACGATCACCGGAACGTCGAGCTCGTAGATAAAGCGCTTGAGGTTAAGCGGCTCCCGGTTGGAGGAAACGTGTTCGGCCGAGACGGTGGTGCCTCGGATAACGAAGAGATCCACCCCGGCACCCGTCACGGTGCGCCAAAACTCCTGGGTGCGTTGCGGGGAGAGCGCACCCGCCACGATTTGACCCGCGTTGCGGATTTGTGCCAGGCGCTCCACGATCAGCTCGTCCTTGATCGGCTCGCGGTAGACCTCCTGAAGGAGAGCGGTCGCCGTCTCGGCGGGTTCGTGCGCGATCCGCTCGAGGATCGGCTCCGGGTCCTCGTAACGGGTCCAGATCCCTTCCAAATCCAGCACGCCCACGCCGCCCAGCTCGCCGATGCGGATCGCTGTCTCGGGCGAGGTCACGGAGTCCATCGGTGCCGCCATGATGGGGATCTCGAGTAGTGCCGCGTCCAGCTGCCAGGTGATCGAGACGTCGGCGGCGTCGCGGGTGCGGCGGGAGGGGACAATCGAGATGTCGTCGAAGGAATAGCCAACACGTGCGCGCTTGCCGCGCCCAATTTCCGTTTCACTCACCCCTCTAGCCTAGACCATCGCGCGAGGCACGCGCGCACGGACCCTGCGGCGCCCGGGCGGTTCGGGAGTTGTCGGAGGCGCCGTTTAGACTGGGGGTAGACAGAAGGAGCTGATATGTGGACCACCCTCCCCCGTGCAGGTTTTGACACGGAAACCACGGGCGTTGACGTGATGAAGGATCGCCTGGTCACCGCCGCAATCGTCATCCAGGGCGGCGGGCGCGAAGAACGCTACACCTGGCTCGCCGATCCCGGGGTACCGATCCCGCAGAGTGCGGCGGCCATCCACGGCATCACCACCGAGCGCGCGCAAGCCGAGGGGCGCCCGGCGGTCGAGGTGCTGTCCGAGGTGGCGGATATGCTCGCCCGGCACATGGCCGCCGGCAACCCCGTCGTGGCCTACAACGCTTCCTATGACTTCACGTTGCTCGAATCCGAACTCGCCCGCCATGGCCTGCCCACCCTCGCTGAGCGCCTCGGCGGCGAGGTCCGCCCCGTGATCGATCCGTATTTCCTCGACCGGCACGTGGATCGCTACCGAAAAGGCAAGCGCCGCCTGGAAAACCTCGCCGAATACTACGGCGTGGCGCCCGAAACCTTCCACGACGCCGAAGGCGACGTCCTCATGACACTGCGGGTGCTAGACAAGATCCTGGCCAAGTACCCCGCCCTGGCCGAGGCACCGATCGACGTGGTGATGAACGACCAGCGGGTGGCCTACCACGAGTTCATGGACTTCATCACCCGCAACCGGCCAGCGGCGAGGTCCGAGCCGCGCGGCTGGCCAGTGGCCACATAGCTACCGGCGGGTCGGCGGCCGGCGGCCGCCGCCCGAATCGCTCTAGTTGTGCGAGCTATAGTTCGGCGCCTCGGCCGTCATCTGGATGTCATGCGGGTGGGACTCGCGCAGGCCCGCGGCGGTGATCCGCACGAAGCGCCCCTTCTCCTTCAGCTCCTGGATCGTACGCGCGCCCGTGTAGAACATCGTCTGGTGAAGGCCGCCGACCAACTGGTAGATCACCGAGCCGAGTGGGCCGCGGAAGGGCACCTGGCCTTCGATGCCCTCGGGGACGATCTTGTCGTCCGAGGAAACGTCAGCCTGGAAGTAGCGATCCTTGGAGTAGGACACGCGCCCGCGCGAACTCATCGCGCCAAGCGATCCCATGCCGCGGTATGACTTGTACTGCTTGCCGTTGACGAACACGAGCTCGCCCGGCGATTCTTCGCATCCGGCCAGCAGCGAGCCGAGCATCACTGTCGACGCCCCGGCCGCGAGCGCCTTGCCGATGTCGCCCGAGTACTGCAGACCGCCGTCGGCGATGAGCGGCACGTCCGCCGGATCGCACGCGAGGGAGGCCAGGTGAACCGCCGTCACCTGCGGTACGCCCACCCCGGCCACCACACGAGTGGTGCAGATCGAGCCCGGGCCCACGCCCACCTTGACGGCGTCCACGCCGGCGTCGATGAGGGCCTGCGCACCCTCCGTGGTCGCCACGTTGCCACCGATCACGTCCACGCCGTCGAAACGCGAATCGGACTTGATCCGACGAATCATGTCGAGGGCCAACTTGGCCTCCCCGTTCGCGGTGTCCACCACCAGCACGTCGACGCCGGCCTCCGCCAGCGCCTCCGCGCGCTCCCACGCGTCACCCCAGTAGCCGACGGCGGCGCCCACGCGCAGGCGGCCGTGCTCGTCTTTCGTCGAATAGGGGTACTTCTCCGACTTGGTGAAATCCTTGACGGTGATAAGACCGGTGAGGCGCCCGTCGCCGTCGATAAGGGGTAGCTTTTCCACCTTATTCTCGCGGAGCAAGCGGGCGGCCTCCTCCCTCACAATCCCCTCGCTACCGGTGATGAGCGGCATCCGGGTCATCGCCTCGGACACGCGCATCGTGGCCCATTGCTCCTGCGGGATGAAGCGCAGGTCGCGGTTGGTGATGATACCGACCAGCTTCTTATCCTCGTCCACCACCGGCAGGCCGGAGATCTTGTACTGGCCGCACAGGGCGTCGAGCTCGTCGATCGTGGCGTCCGGACCGATTGTTACCGGATCCGAAATCATGCCCGACTCGGAACGCTTAACCACGCGGACCTGCTGGGCCTGGTCCGGGATGGACAGGTTGCGGTGCAGGATTCCGATGCCGCCCTGGCGGGCCATCGCGATCGCCATGCGCGCCTCCGTCACTGTATCCATCGCCGCGCTCAGCAGCGGTACGTGTACGGAGATGTTGCGGGTCAAGCGTGAAGTGGTGTCCACCTCGGACGGCACAACGTCCGTCGCGTTCGGAAGAAGGAGGACGTCGTCGTAGGTCAAACCAACAAGTGCGAAAGGATCAATACTCACGGATCCATCATATGTGGCTGGCAAGCACAATTACACCGGGGGTTCATGCCGCGTTCGCCACGGTCCAAGGTGCGGATATTTTCTCAACGCTGAACTTGGACTATTCCAAAAAATGGACTTGTGGGGTAACCTCGATGGTGGATTCTCGCCGACCGTTACAACATCGGTTTTGGCGGTGAAGGCTAGCTGAAGGAAGTGAACGTGGTAGCTCGCATCAAGGACGTGCAGGGCGCACTGGTCGACTATTGGGACTGGCAGGCTCTCGGATCGTGCAACACGATGGATCCGGAATTCTTCTTCCATCCCGAAGGCGAGCGCGGCGGGCCGCGTCGCCGTCGAATCGAGCGTGCCAAGCGAATCTGCCAAACATGTCCCGTTCTGGACGAGTGCCGCGAGTACGCGCTGTCCCACAACGAACCCTACGGCGTGTGGGGCGGGCTCTCGGAAGAGGAGCGTAACCGTTTGACGAGGGAACGACGCCGCAGCCGCGCCTCCTAGCGCCGCCGGGTGCCAAGGCACAGCCGTTGGCGTCCACCGGAGGCCTGTGGCGCCGGGTTCGCGTGCGCGCAGATGACCCCGGAATCCTCCGCTCCGTCGCAGTCCGGCCGCGGTCACGACGCCAACCGGACGCCTCGCCGCCCACCCAATGCTTAACCGAGGTAGATCACTGAACCGTAGCACTGACGGCAATGTTGATCGTGGGCGAGCACGCGGGGATCTCAATCATGCGCCGAGTTTTATCGATTTATTGGCGTTTTATCTGCCTTAGATAAACCGCCAATAAATCGATAAAACTGCTAGTGTGGACGCCATGAAATACATCGACGACCCGTACACTCCCAATGCAGGCGCAAAGCCGACCGTTCTGGCCGGCCGTGAGGATGAGCTGGATCAGTTCGAAGTCCTGTTGGCCAGGAGCATGAAGGGCCGACCGGCACGGTCCATGATTATCACTGGGCTACGAGGCGTGGGCAAGACAGTCTTGCTCAATGAGTTTCGTGAGCGCGCCGAGCGTTCGGGCTGGGTCACAGTCGAGTTCGAAGCATCGAAGCACGACGAGGGACGCTTCCGTCAGCAGATCGCTATGAAGCTTCGTACCGCACTGTTGCGCATTTCCTCCCGAGCAAGATGGGATGAACGGCTTGAGAAAGCGGCGCGGGTCCTCAGCTCGTTCTCGATGAGTTTCGATCCTGATGGCGCAATCAGCGCAAGCCTCAATATCACCGATTTTGCTGGTCTGGCCGATTCGCAAGTACTCGAATACGACCTGACCGAGCTTCTCGTGAGCGTCGGGGAGGCGGCCCAAGCGCACAAGCGCGGAGTGGTCTTATTAATCGACGAGATTCAGTTCCTCGATCGCAACCAGCTTGAATCCCTCATCATGGCCATCCATAAGACCGTTCAACGCGCCCTGCCAATCACTTTGGTGGGTGCCGGCCTACCACAGATCGCAGAGTTGGCCGGAGATGCAAAATCGTATTCGGAGCGCCTGTTCACTTTTCCGAAAATTGACTCACTTAACGTAGCCGATGCAAGCAAAGCTTTCGCTGATCCTGCACGTCAAGAGGGTGTCGCTTGGGAGGAAGACGCTCTGCAACGCGCTATCGCTGTAACCGAGGGATACCCCTATTTCATTCAGGAGCTGGGTTCCGCCGTTTGGAGAACCGCCCCAAGCTCCCCGTTTCGCCGCCACGATGTCGACAATGCGATCCCGCTTTTCGAATCAAGATTGGATGAGTCATTCTTCCGCGTTCGCTTGGACCGCGCTACACCTCTCCAAGCCGCCTATTTGCGCGCTATGGCAGAACTTGGACCTGACCCCCAAAAGGCTAGCGCGGTGGCTAACGTTATACATCGTGGCTCACAAAGTCTGGGTCCGACTCGGTCGGAGCTCATCAATATGGGCTTGCTTTACACACCTTCACACGGCTACGCCGCGTTCACTGTTCCTCAATTTGACCGCTTTATGCAACGCGAGATGCCCGAGGTCGTCGTACCCAAGAAACGCAACCGAAAAGCGCGAAAGTAGAATGGCGCTAGGAGCCGCTAGCTAGCCGCGCCTCCTAGCGCCGCCGGGTGCCAAGGCACAGCCGTTGGCGTCCACCGGAGGCCTGTGGCGCCGGGTTCGCGTGCGCGCAGATGGCCCCGGAATCCTCCGCTCCGTCGCAGTCCGGCCGCGGTCACGACGCCGACCGGACGCCTCGCCGCCCACCCAATGCTTAACCGAGGTAGGCCACCGCCGACTCGAAGAGCCGCATATCGTAGCGTCCCGGCACGTTGCGGTAGAGGTTCTTTCCTATGCGCTCTGCGTGGCCCATCTTGCCAAACACGTGCCCGTCGGGCGAGATGATGCCCTCGATCGCGGCCACCGAGCCGTTGGGGTTGGCGGCGATGTCCATGGTGGGCTCGCCCGCAAGGTCAACGTAGCGCGTGGCGATCTGCCCGCCCGCGATCATCGCTTGCAGGTCGCCATCCGACGCCTGGAAGCGGCCCTCTCCGTGCGAGATCGGCACGGAATAGACCTCCCCCGGCTTGACCCCGGCCAGCCATGGGCTGGAGGTGTTTTCCACCCGCACCCGCACAATGCCCGACTGGTGGCGGCCGATCCGGTTGAAGGTGAGCGTGGGCGCCTCGGGGCGCGGCTCAACAATCTTGCCGTAGGGCACCAGCCCGAGCTTGACCAGCGCCTGGAAGCCGTTGCAGATGCCGAGGATGAGGCCGTCGCGATCCAACAGGGCGCCCACGCCCTCCACCAGAGCCTCGTTGCGCAGGAACGAGGTGATGAACTTGGCCGAGCCATCCGGCTCGTCGCCGCCGGAGAAGCCACCGGGGATCACAAGCATCTGGGAATCGGCAAGCGCGGCGGCGAAGCCCTCCACCGAGCGCGCGATGTCCTCCTCGTTGCGGTTCTTCACCACGAACACGTTCGCCAGCCCGCCCGCGGCCTCGACGGCCCGCGCGGTGTCGTACTCGCAGTTCGTGCCGGGGAACACCGGGATGAGGGCTCGCACGCCGGCCCGGCCGGGGGCCGTGGCCCGCGCGGGGGCCGTCGCGCCGACGGTCCGCGGCTGGGCGGCCACGTTGGCCGGCACCTCGCCGGGCTGGTCGACGTGGCGGGGGTAGACGTCGTCGAGCACGGACTCGTTCAGCGCGAAGATCTCCGAGCTCGCCACGCGCTGGCCGCCGAAGGAGAAGCCCTCGCGCGCCACCGTGCCGAGCGCCTCGCCCACGACGCCGTCCGCGCCGGCCCCCGCGGCGCCGCCTGCCCACTCGAGCACGAAGGAGCCGTAGGCGTAGTCGAAGAGCGAGTCAAGGTCGGCGCTTTCAACGTCGAAGCCGAGCCCCTCGCCTGCGGCCATCTTCATCACGGCCTCGGCGATGCCGCCGCGGCCGGGCGTGTAGGCGCTGACCACGGCGCCGCTGCGTAGCAGCTCGGTGACCTGGTTAAACACCTCGAGCAGCGAGTCCGGCTCGGGCAGACCCGCGAGCGCGCCGCCCTCCGCCACGCGCGGGCGTAGCACGCTCACCCTATTCCCGGCGGCCTTGAACTGGTTGGGCACCATGTTTCCAGCTTCTTCCACGGCGAGCGCGAAGGAGACGAGCGTGGGCGGCACGGAGAGGTCTTGGAAGGAGCCGGACATCGAGTCCTTGCCGCCGATCGCCCCGGCGCCGAGCCCGATCTGGGCCTCGAGCGCGCCGAGCAGGGCGGCCACGGGCTTACCCCAGCGAGCGGGATCCTGGCCCAAGCCCTCGAAGTACTCCTGGAAGGAAAGGTAGACGTCGTCGGCGCTGGCGCCGGTTGCCACCAGCTTTGCCACCGACTCGACCACCGCGAGGTAGGCGCCGTGGAAGGGGCTTGCCTCGCTCAGGTACGGGTTGTATCCCCAGGCCATGACAGTGACGGCGTCGGTATCGGCAAAGGCCGGTAGCCGGTGCGCCATCGCCTGGATCGGGGTGGCCTGGCGGGTGCCTCCAAAAGGCATGAGCACGGTACCGGCGCCCACGGTGGAATCGAAACGGTCAGCGAGCCCCTTCTTCGAGGCGACGTTGAGGTCCCCGGCCACATCCGCTAAGCGCTCGGCAAACGAGCCGAAGCGTCCCAACTGGGTGGCGCGCCAGTCGCCCGCCGCGGCGACCTCGGCTCGGACGCGCTGCTCGGCACCGTTCGTGTCGAGGAAGGAGCGGGCGATGTCGACAATCGCGACCCCACGCCAGAACATGCGCAGCCGCTCGGAGTCGGTGACGGTGGCGATGATGGTCGCCTGCAGGTTCTCGCCGGCGGCAAGCTCAATGAACGTTTCGGCGTCGGCGGCCTCGACCACCACCGCCATGCGCTCCTGGCTCTCGGAGATCGCGATCTCGGTGCCGTCCAGCCCCGCGTACTTCTTGGGCACGGCGTCCAGATTGATGTCGAGTCCGTCGGTGAGTTCGCCCACGGCCACAGCCACGCCGCCCGCACCGAAGTCGTTGCAGCGTTTGATCAGGCGCGAGGCCGCGGGGTTGGAAAAGAGTCGCTGAAGCTTGCGTTCCTCGGGCGCGTTGCCCTTCTGCACCTCGGCGCCGGCCGTAGTCAACGACTCGGCGGTGTGCGTCTTCGACGAACCAGTGGCCCCGCCGATGCCGTCGCGCCCGGTGGCGCCCCCCACGAGCACGACGACGTCGCCCGCCGCCGGCGCCTCCCGGCGCACCTGGCTCGCGGGTACGGCGGCGACGACCGCGCCGAGTTCCATGTGCTTGGCGACGAAACCGGGATGGTAGATCTCGTCCACGATGCCGGTGGCAAGCCCGATCTGGTTGCCGTAGGAGGAATACCCCGCGGCCGCGCGCTGGGCGATGGTGCGCTGAGGCAGCTTGCCCTCGAGGGTCTGCGACAGGGGCGTGCGCGGGTCGCCGGAGCCGCTCAGGCGCATCGCGCCGTGGACGTAGCCGCGCCCGGAGAGCGGGTCGCGGATCGCCCCGCCGATGCAGGTGGCCGCCCCGCCGAAGGGCTCGATTTCTGTGGGGTGGTTATGGGTTTCGTTTTTGAACAGGACGAGCCAGGGCTCGCTCTTCCCGTCCACGACGACGTCGCGGCGGATCGTACACGCGTTGATCTCCTCCGACTCCTCCACGTGGGCGAGCTTGCCGCGGGAGCGCAACACCTTCGCGCCGATCGTTCCCATGTCCATGAGGGTGACGGGCTTGGTTCGACCCACCTCGGTGCGGGCCTCCAGGTAGGTTCGGTAGGATTGGCGGACCTGCGGGTCCGCGAAGCTCACCTCATCGAGGACGGTGTTAAACGTGGTGTGCCGGCAGTGATCCGACCAGTAGGTGTCGACCACCTTGACCTCTGTCATCGTGGGCTGGCGGCCCTCGGCGGCGAAGTAATCGCGCAGCATCGCTAGGTCCGCCTCGCTCATGGCCAGCCCGAGCTCGGCGCGCAGGGCGGCGAGCTGTTCGTCGCTTGTCCCCACCAGCTGAACGTTCACGACGTCGGCCGGCTCGGCCACGTCCGCCGCCAGGCTCTCGGGCCGGGCAAGGTCCCCCTCCCGCGCCTCGACCGGGTTGATGACATAGCCCTTGATCGCCGCGAGCGCGGCAGCGTCCGCCTCGATGGCGTAGACCTTCGCTGCGCGGACAGTTGGGCGCTGTCCCGAAAGCTGGATCTGGATGCACTGGGCGGCCGAGTCGGCGCGCTGATCGAACTGGCCCGGCAGTGGCTCGACGGCGAAGACGTGGCCAGCCAGGGCGGCGTCGTCAAGCGAGGAGAAGGTCACGTCCACGGGCGGCTCGGACAGGATCGTGGGGACCACTGCGGCGAACTCGTCGTCGGTCAGCCCGTCCACGTCGTAACGGCCAAGGACGCGCACGCTGGCGACGTCAAGGCCAAGAACGTCGCGCAGTTCGCAGGCGAGGGCCGCAGCCTCGAGGCGCTCGCTGGGCTTCTTTTCGACGTAGATGCGGTGCATGATCTTCCTTTACGGGTGACGGAATTGGTGGGCGATGTCGGTGCGGTAGTGGGCTCCGGGGAAGGAGATGCGCCCGAGGCGGGCGTAGGCAAGGTCGAGGGCGCCATCGAGGGTGGCAGCCCGGCCGAGGACGCCTAGCACGCGCCCGCCGTTGGTCACGAGCCGGCCGTCCTCGTCCGCCACGCCCGCCATCACCACGTGGTCCCGGAGCTCGGTGGGCAACGCGATCGGGTCGCCGCGCCGAGGCGAGGCGGGATATCCCTCGGCGGACATGACCACGCAGGCGGCGCAGTCGGTGGAGAAGTCGACAGCGACGTCGGCCAGCGTCCCGTTTGTGGTGGCCTCAAGAATATCGAGCAGATCAGATTCGAGCAGCGGGAGAACCACCTGGGTTTCGGGGTCGCCGAAGCGGCAGTTGTACTCAATGACCTTCGGGCCGTCCTCGGTGAGGATAAGGCCGAAGTAGAGGCAGCCGGTAAACACCAGTCCTTCCTCGGCCAGGCCGTCCACGGTGGGGCGGAGGATCTCACGCTCACAACGTTTGGCGACCTCGGGGGTGTAAAGCGGGCTGGGGGCGATGACGCCCATGCCGCCTGTGTTTGGGCCGCTGTCCCCGTCGAGAAGGCGCTTGTGGTCCATGGCCGAAACCATCGGCCGGATCGTCCTGCCGTCCGTGAAGGCCAGCACGGTGACCTCGGGGCCGGAGAGAAACTCTTCGATGACCAGGCGCTTGCCGGACTCGCCGAAGCGCCCCGCCATTGCCTCGCGCACGGCGCGCTCGGCCTCCTCACGCGTGAGCGCGACCGTCACACCTTTACCCAGCGCCAGGCCGTCGGCCTTGACGACGACGGGCAGGGCGCAGTCGGCGACGTGGGCGAGAGCCGCCGCCTCGTCGTCGTAGACAGCGTAACCGGCGGTCGGTATGCCGTGGCGGGCCATGAACGCCTTCGCGAACGACTTCGAGCCCTCTATCTGGGCGGCGGCCGCGTTCGGGCCGAAGGCGGGGATCCCGGCGGCGGTGAAGGCGTCCACCGCGCCGGCGACCAGCGGGTCATCGGGGGTAACGACGACGAAGTCCACCGCGTTCGAGGCGGCGTAAGCGACGAGCTCGTCGATGGCGAGCGCGCCGATGGGCACACACGCAACGGCGGCGCCCCGGCCATCCTCCCGGGCGATGCCGGCGTTTCCCGGCGCCACCACGATCTGGCTCACCCGCGGGCTTTGCGCGAGCTTGCGGACGAGCGCGTGCTCGCGCCCACCCGAGCCAATGACCATTACCTTCATCGCGTAGCCCCTTCTTCCAGCTTCTGCGTTAAATCCGCCAGTGCGCGCGGCAGCAAGCGCCACTCGGCCTGCTCCATCACCCGCGCCTGCAACGTCTCCGGCGTGTCGCCCGGCTCGACCTTCACCTCGGCCTGGCTCAGGATCGGCCCGCCGTCGACCTCGTCGGTGACCAGGTGAACCGTCGCGCCCGTGACGCTCTCGCCCGCGGCCAGCACGGCCTCATGGACGGCCAGCCCGTACATGCCCGGCCCGCCGTAGGCCGGCAGCAGCGACGGGTGAATGTTGATCATGCGGCCGGCGTACGCGCGGGTGACCTCGGCCGGCACGATGGCGAGGTAGCCGGCGAGCACGACGACGTCGATCCGTGCCTCCTCGAGCACCGCGGCCAGATCCGTCTTCGCGATTCGCAGGGCGGGAACCCCGGCCTTCTTGGCACGCTCGAGCGCGTGGCAGTCCCGGTCCGCACCCACGAGGGCGAGCTGTGCGTGCGGGAGACGGCCGGCAGCCGCGGCGTCAAGGAGCGCCTGGAGGTTGGTCCCCCCACCCGAGCACAGCACCGCCACCCTCACAGCTCGATGCCCTCCGAGCCGGTGACCTCGCCGATCACGGCGCCCGGCTCTCCCGCGGCGGCCAGGATGGCGAGGGCTTGGTCGACGTCGTCGGGACCGACCACTACGGCCATGCCGAGGCCCATGTTGAACGTGTTGAACATGTCGCGCTCGGGGATGGCGCCCTCGCGGGCGATGAGGTCGAAAACCGCGGGGCGTGCGATCGCGGTCTTGTCGATCCGCATGCCCAGCCCCTCGGGCAGAGCACGCGGCAAGTTCTCGTACAGACCGCCGCCAGTGATGTGGCTGACCGCCTTGACCTGAACCTCCTCGGCAAGCGCCAGAATCGGCTTGACGTAGATCTTCGTCGGCTCGATGAGCGCCTCGCCCAGGGTCCGGCCCAACTCCGGATACTCGCGCCCGAGTGCCTCCGGGGTCATATCGAACACCCGGCGCACCAGGGAGAACCCATTGGAATGCACGCCCGAGGACGCGAGCCCGATGACGACGTCGCCCACCCGAGCACCGTTCTTGAGCATGTTGGCTTCATCGACAACACCTACCGCGAAGCCAGCCAGGTCGTACTCGTCCTCGGGGTAGAAGCCCGGCATCTCGGCCGTCTCCCCGCCGATCAGCGCCGCGCCCGCCTGGACGCAGCCCTCGGCAACGCCCGCCACGATCCGCTCGATCCGCTCCGGCACGTTCTTACCGCACGCGATGTAGTCGAGGAAGAACAGCGGACGGGCCCCCGAACACACGATGTCATTGACGCACATCGCCACACAGTCAATGCCCACGGTGTCGTGGCGGTCGAGCGCGAAGGCGAGCTTCAACTTCGTGCCCACCCCGTCCGTGCCCGAGACCAGGATGGGGCGCTCCATGCCCGCCACCTCCGGGGCGAACAGACCACCGAAGCCACCCAGCCCAGAGACGACGCCCGGCGTGCGGGTACGCTCCACGTGGCGGGCCATAAGCTCCACGGCACGGTAGCCGGCCGTGATGTCGACACCGGCCGCCGCGTAGAAATCGGAATGGGAATCGCTCCTCACGGGCGAACCTCCTTCACCTGCAACATCGTCGTGGTCTCCTCGTCCTTCAGCACGCCCGTCCTAATCGTGCGCTTGTACCGGCTAACCTCCGGGTCGCTCACCGTCGTCGGATAGTTGCCGTCGAAGCACGCGGTGCAAAAGCCGCCGATCTTCGCCGGTTCGGCCATCCGCCGCGCGTCCTCAATGCTGAGGTAGCCCAGGGAATCGGCGTCGATGTCCTGGCGGATCTCCTCCTCGCTCATCCGGCAGGCGATCAGCTTCTCACGCGAGTCGATGTCCGTGCCGTAATAGCACGGGTTGAGGAACGGCGGTGCCGACACCCGGAAGTGCACCTCCGTCGCCCCGGCCTCACGCAGGAGCCCGATGATGCGCTTGCACGTGGTGCCGCGCACGATCGAATCGTCCACCAGCACCACCCGCTTGCCCGCCACCACCGCCGGGACCGGGTTGAGTTTGATGCGCACTCCGCGCTCGCGCGAGGACTGGCCCGGGGAAATGAAGGTACGTCCGATGTACTTGTTCTTGATGAAGCCCGTGTCGTAGGGGATACCGGACTCCTGGGAGAAACCCATCGCGGCGTCAAGCCCCGAATCGGGCACGCCGACGACGATGTCCGCATCCACCGGGTGCGAGCGCGCGAGGAATCGACCCGCACGCTGGCGGGCGGTATGAACGCTCATCCCGTCGACGTCCGAATCCGGGCGCGCGAAGTAGATGTATTCGAAGACGCAGGCGGTGTGCGGCTTGGTTCCGCAGTGAGTACGGATCGAGCGCAGCGAGATTGGGGCTTGGGCGCTGTCCGCAGCCCGCTCGGCGATGACGATCTCCCCCGGCACCACGTCGCGCAGGTAGGTGGCGCCCACGGCATGGAGCGCACACGTCTCCGAGGCGAAGACCACCCCGCCGTCGTCGAGCGTTCCGATACACAGCGGGCGAAATCCGTGGGGGTCGCGGACCGCGAGCAGCTTCTGCGGCGACATCACCACAAGCGAATACGCCCCCACCAGGTAGTTCATCGCCGACTCGACGGCCGCCTCGATCGAGGCGGCGCGGAGGCGTTCGTGGATGATCTCATAGGAGATCACCTCGGTGTCGGTGCTGGTTTGGAAGATCGAGCCGCGCATCTCCAGCTCACGGCGCAACTCGGTCGCGTTGGCGAGGTTGCCGTTGTGGGCGATCGCCATCGTGCCCTTCATGTGGTTGACCACGAGCGGCTGGGCGTTGATCCGGCCGCGCGCACCCGTCGTACCGTATCGTACGTGGCCCGTGGCCATCTCTCCCGTTCCCAGATGAGCGAGAACATCGGCGGTGAAGACGTCACCGACGAGCCCGACGTCGCGATGCTCGGCAAAGACGCCGTCGTCGTTCACGACGATCCCACAGCTCTCCTGCCCACGGTGTTGCAACGCATAGAGCCCGTAGTACGAATCGTGTGCGACGTAACCGGCCTCGGGGCGGAAAATCCCAAAAACTCCGCATTCCTCTTCAAGTGCCATAACCGGCGAAAACTCCCGCTACTTGGTGCCCAGGGCGCGTGCCATGACCTCGGCGTAGGCCTCTTCCACGCCGCCCAGGTCGCGGCGGAAGCGATCCTTATCCAGCTTCTCACCCGTGTCGATGTCCCACAGGCGGCACGTGTCCGGCGAAATCTCGTCCGCCAGCACGATCGTGCCGTCGGCCAGGCGACCGTACTCGACCTTAAAGTCCACCAGGCGCAAGTTGAGCGTGGCGAAGTAATCGGACAGGACGCGGTTGACCGTGAAGGTGTAGTCCTTGATCTGATCGATCTCCTCCGGGGTGGCCAGCTTGAGGGCGAGCGCATGGTATGAGTTGATGAGCGGATCACCGAGCGCGTCATCCTTGAGCGAAAACTCGATCGTAGGCGCGTCGAAGACGATGCCCTCCTCTACCCCGTAGCGCTTGGCGAACGAGCCGGCCGAGACGTTGCGGATGATGACCTCGAGCGGGACGATGTCGACCTTCTTCACAAGCGTGTCACGATCGCTCAGCTCTTCCACGTAGTGGGTGGGCACGCCACGGTCTTCGAGGATGCGCATTACCAGGTTCGACATGCGGTTGTTGACCACGCCTTTGCCCGCGATCGTGCCCTTCTTCTGGCCGTCGAACGCGGTGGCGTCATCCTTGTAGGAGACAACAACCTGCTCCGGGTTGTCGGTTGCGTATACCTTCTTAGCCTTGCCTTCGTAAAGCTGGGGACCGTACATGTTCCTGCGATTCTCTTGATGGGTGATGGATGTTGGCACACGCGTGCCATAACGGGCAGAGGGCGCCTAACGGCTCCCGTCTGTCATGAGTTAAACTCGGCCTCTACTTCGGCATTCTTCTCAAGGATGGAGGCCCGGGTGGATTCCCGGTCCGCCTCGATGCGCGCGGCAAGCTCGGGATCGGTCAGCGAGATGATCTGGGCGGCGAGGATGGCCGCATTCTTCGCCCCATTGATGGCGACGGTGGCGACCGGCATTCCCGGTGGCATTTGGACGGTGGACAGAAGGGCATCCATGCCGTCGAGGTGGGAAGAGGTCAGCGGGATGCCGATCACGGGAAGGGTGGTGTTGGCGGCGACCGCACCTGCCAGGTGGGCTGCCATTCCTGCGGCCGCGATGATGACGCCGATGCCGTTCTCACGGGCGTTGCGGGTGAAGTCCGCCGCCTGCTCGGGCGTGCGGTGTGCCGAGAAGACGTGAACCTCGTAGGGAACTTTCAGGGTGTCCAGCGTGTCCGCCGCCTTACGGACGATTGGCAGATCGCTCGCGCTTCCCATGACGATTCCGACCTTGAGCACTGTATCTCCCCTGCTTGGCGACGTCGGCTGGGCGCCGACGTCGTTATTTCATCTCAGGCGAGACGCATATGCAAATCCTATCTCGCTGATCGGGACATCCCTCCAGGTATTTGTCTCACTATGAGGACTCTTCGCCGCGTCGGGCGATCAGTGGGCCGCGCGCATGGCGATATTCTGTGCGTCACCCACGAACTGGGCGTTATCGGCGACACAGCTCTTGGATCCCAATAATGTCGCCTATCCGCTCGAGACCATCCCGATGATCTTCACGGAACTGACGCAAAGCACCTTCCTCATCGAGAAGCCGCGTATCGGAAGCGAGAGTGTAGCTCTTTCCGGCCATCGCTACCTCATACCTGTCCTCCGCCCCTGCACAAGCCGCCCCACGCTACTCAATTGAGCGGAAATAACGCACCGCCTCATTCTGGCGCTCTTCCATCCCAAAACAAGGCAGCTCCTTCAGAAAATTGCCATAGAGCGTGTCGCAGTACTCGCCACTCTTGCGGGCTCGCACCAGGACGAAATGGCCATTCACAGCAATTTCCCGATGGGTGACCATCGCTACTCGCGCCTCCACGCGCGAGGCCGCAAGCAGACCGGTATCCGCCACGAATTCGAGCTTTGCACTATCAGTAACCTCGATAATGCTCATACAACCGTCGCTAACGCCGAGCCCGACCCACTCTAGATCGTCAAGGAAACGTTGATCCATCTTTTCAAACGACGTCGCATAGCCACCATCGATCATTGCCTGAGAAAGCTCGTGGAGCCGTTCCTCGCTACTGGTACTGGCACACGCACTCAGAACGAGACAAGCAGAAAGAATGGCACAAGCCTTTTTCATGGCGTCACCCATGTGCTTTCACTACGCCACCCGCTCGCCGCTCCACCATCCATCGAACCATAATAGTTACTCGAATGTTGAGCAATAGTTAGAACCCGATACGACACGCCGCGATAAGTTGCGTAGCCACCCTTCCCCATCACATAACCGACATGATAAACCCGTGTACCGTTGTGCGCCCCCACCGGGCGCCCGACGACAGCCCGGGACGTGAATACCGACAGCGAGGTCGTCTTTCTCGTCACCCCAAATCTATTGGCGAGATCATTCGCTACCGACCATGAACGGGTCGGCCTACCTGCGTTGTAACTCCAGTCCGCGTTCTCTCGGAACCCTCCAGCGTTCATGATCTGCGAGACGAAATTTGCACAGTCACCACGATCCCCAAAAAGACATATTGCGGATTTGGAGAGTACGCCCAACGCTCCTCCAGGTATTTGTCTCACTATAAGGACCCTTTGCCGCGTCGGGGCGATCAGTGGGCCGCGCGCATGGCGATATTCTGTGCGTCACGCACGAACTGGGCGTTATCGGCGACGAGGACCGGAAGATACTCGGAGAGCTCCTCAAGGCGAGAAGCAAAGCTTTGCGAGGCAGGATCCATTCCGCCGGTATCCTCGAGCGAATTGTGTAGTCCTTGCGCCTTTTCATCGCCGGCGAGCAGGAAACACATGTCAAGAATCTCTCGGGCATACGCCCGGTCTTGTTCCGTTACTTCTTGACCCTCATACTCGGTCGCTGTAACGATTGGGATGATCTTCACTGCATAGTCCTCCGCGTTTGCGTCCGACAGCTCTTGGATCCCAATAATGTCGCCTATCCGGTCGAGACCATCCCGATGATCTTCACGGAACTGACGCAAAGCATCTTCCTCATCAGACAGCCACGCATCGGAAGCGAGGGTGTAGGTCTTGCCGGCCATCGTCACCTCGTACCTGTCCTCCATCGCAGCATATCCGCCGTCAGTGGTGATGGCCCTGGCCTCTAACTGCTGGACACGGATACCCTCGTCCCCGCTACTTGCGCACGCACCCAAGAGGAAGCACGCACAGACAAGCACGCCAACCTTTCCCTTCATAGCATTACCCACCTTCCTTGGCCACACCGATTGTCCACCGGTCCCGCTATTCTACCTCGAAAGAATCAGAAAAACAGACACTATCCGACTATTCACGCCCTCGGGCTTTGCACCATCAGTAGCCTCGCTGATGCTCACACAGCCGTCGCTACTCCGAGCACGCAAAACGGGCCCCTTACGGGGCCCGTCGCGCTCTGAGTCCTAGCGGGTCACGACCGCCAGCACGTCACGCTGGGAGAGGATGATGTACTCATCGGTCCCATACTTAACCTCGGTTCCTCCGTACTTGGAGTAGATCACGGTGTCGCCGACCGCGACCTCCATCGGGACGCGGTTGCCGTTGTCATCGATACGGCCGGGGCCAACTGCCACAACCTTGCCCTCCTGGGGCTTTTCCTTTGCGGTGTCCGGCAGAACAAGGCCAGACGCGGTGGTTTCCTCAGCTTCAACCTGCTGGATGACGATGCGATCATCGAGCGGCTTAATGGAGACCGTCATACGGCTCCTCCTTCTTGTCTCACAAAACTTCTCGCTGGCTAACCGCCGTCGCGGGGGCCGGTACCAGGCCGTAGCTTTTGCTACCGACATAAAGGGTAACGCCCTTTTGGCACTCGATCAAGTAGAGTGCCAAGAAGAGCGCTGAGCGCGAACACTGTGAGACGATGGAGACGTGATTGCTGACCTGTTGACCCCCGAAGGCCTCGAACTGCTGGACTCACTGCCGCCGTACGATCACTCGCAGGTCCTGCCCCTCTCCGAGCGTCTGCAGCGCGAGGGCTACGACCCGAACCTCGTAGCCGAGGCCCTCACCCAGAGCCGGCTCCGCGAGCGCGCCGAAGAGAAGTTTGGCCCGTTCGCAGCCCGCATGATCTTCACCCGCGACGGCCTCGAGCAGGCCACCCGACTGAGCGTCGGTGTCTTTCACGCGGCCCGCCTACGCGACGCCGGAGCAACACACATCCTCGACCTCGGCTGTGGCATTGGCGCCGACTCCCTCGCATTCACCGGCCTCGGAATGCTCACCACGTCGATCGAGATGGACCCCGACGCCGCGGCGGCGGCCGCCTACAACCTCCGCCCCTTCCCCGAGGCCAACGTCCTGCACGCCGACGCGCGCAAGGTCGATCTCGCCTCGCTTGGCGCCGACGCCGTGTGGCTCGATCCCGCCCGTCGGCGTGACGGCAAGCGCCTGAAAAACCCCGAGGATTGGGCTCCGCGCCTGAGCGAGGCAATCGAGATCGCCCGCACTTTCCCGGCCGCTGGCATCAAGGTCGCACCCGGCATCGACTATGCGGCGGTGCCCCAGGACGCGTTGGTCGAGTGGATCTCGGTGGATGGCTCCCTGGCGGAGGCCGTCATCTGGCTCGGCACCGCCGCACCCTCGCCCGGCCGCCGTGCACTGATTCTCGCGGGCGCCGAGTCCGCAACCTGGGACGCCGACGTCGTCAACCCACACACGCCACCCATCATGCTCTCCCCCGAGCCGGTGGGCGCTTTCATCTTCGAGCCCGACCCGGCGATCATCCGCTCCGGGTCGATCGCCTCGATCTGCGCGCGCTACCACCTTGCCCCGATCGCGCCCGGGATCGCCTACCTCACCGGCGACGCGCCGATCGACTCACCTTTCCTCACCTCATTCACGGTGCTCGCCACCTTCACCGTCGAACCCAAACCGCTACGCAAGGCGCTGACCAAACTGGGCGTGGGCAGGGTGGAGATCAAGAAGCGCGGCACCGACCTCGAGCCTGAGATCTTCCGCAAGAAGCTCAAGCTCGACCCGAAGCTCCCCGGCGAGGCCACCCTCATCGCCGCCCCGACGCTCGCCGGTAAGCACCGCATCTTCCTGTGCGAACGTTAGCCCCACGACGTCGTCGCCCGGCTCGCGCCCGGCGGCATCGTTGCGCTGGACTGATTTAGCGCAGCACGACCGTCTGGCGCGGTAGGCCCGTGTTGACCGTGACGTCGAGCGGGGAGGGCAGACCGCCGGCGCGGACCACCGACCAGCCGAGCGCGGCGATCATGGCGCCGTTGTCGGTGCAGTAGCGAATCGGCGGTATGCGCACGCTCACCCCGTACTCCTGTGAGCGTTCCTCGGCCATGGCACGGAGCATGGAGTTCGCGGAGAAGCCGCCGCCCACCACGAGCGTGTCACAGCCGTGGATCTGACAGGCCGCGAACGCCTTTTCAATAAGCACGTCGCACACGGCGAAGGAAAAGCTCGCCGCGATGTCCGCCTTGGGCAGCTCCTCCCCGCGCGCCTCCAGGCCCTCGATGTAGCGGGCAACCGCCGTCTTGACCCCGGAAAACGAGTAGTCGTACTGGTGGCGCGCCTTGAACTTGCCCGCCGAAAGGCCGCGCGGGAACGCGATCGCATGCGGGTCGCCCTGCTGGGAGAGCTTGTCGATGTGGGGACCACCCGGGTAGGGCAAGCCGAGGAGACGTCCTACCTTGTCAAAGGCCTCTCCGGCGGCGTCGTCGAGCGTGCCACCCAGCTCCTCGATGGAGTCCGCGATGGAGTCCACCTTGAGCAGGTGGGAGTGGCCACCGGAGACGACGAGCCCGATGAAACGCTCGGGAAACTCGCCGTGGACGAGCTGGTCGACGGCGATATGGCCAACGATGTGGTTGACGGCGTAGAGCGGCTTACCCAATGCGAGGGCGAGGGCCTTAGCGGCGGAGACGCCGATGGTGAGCGGGCCGACCAGACCGGGTCCGGCCGTGACGGCGATCGCGTCGACGTCGCCCAACTCCACGCCGGCCTTGGCGAGCGCGGCATCCAGGGTGGGAACAAAGGACTCCAGGTGGGCGCGAGAGGCGATCTCCGGGATGATGCCACCATAGCGGGCGTACTCGTCCATCGAGGTGGCGGTGACGTCGGCCAGCAATTCGCCGTCGCGCACGAGTGCCACGCCCGTCTCGTCGCAGGAGGTCTCAATGCCAAGAATCAATTCGTTCACGCCGACTACTCTACCGCCACGCCTTCGCCTGCCACGACGAGGGTGCGCGGGATCATAACGCGGGCATTCCGCGTGCGGGCCCGACGACGACGCCAGCAGGTCCAATAGGTAGGATCATCGTCCACCATCTGGTCACGCTCGCATGTCCGGGCACAACAGACAAAGATTTTGTCAACAGTATCCACCACGCTAACGAATAGAGGAATGATGAATCCGCCTGCGAAACGCGAGCAATGGACGGGCCAATACGGTTTTATCCTTGCGGCCGTCGGATCTGCGATCGGCCTGGGCAACATTTGGCGATTCCCCGGGGTCGCCTACACCAACGGAGGAGGGGCATTCCTCATCCCCTACCTCGTCGCGCTCCTGACGGCGGGCATCCCGATCCTGCTCCTCGACTACTCTCTGGGGCACCGCTACCGCGGATCCTCCCCCACCGTCTTCCGGCGCATTTCCCGCAAGTGGGAGGCCCTCGGCTGGTTCCAGGTCATCATCTGCCTGGTCATTATGGCGTACTACGCCGTCATCTTGGCCTGGGCCGTGCGCTACATGTTCTTCTCGGTCAACGAGGCCTGGGGCGATGACACGCTAAGCTTCTTCGTGGGCGACTTCCTCCAGCTGTCCGACCCGGGCGCCGGCTCGAACGTCGTCCCCGGCATCTTCTGGCCGCTCGTCGCCGTGTGGGGTGCCGCCGCGATCATCATCGCCCTGGGCGTGACCCGCGGCCTGGAGAAGCTGTCCCGTTTCTTCATCCCCTTCCTCATCGTCATCTTCGCCGCGCTCGTGGTTCGGGCGCTCTTCCTGCCCGGCGCCGCCGAAGGCCTGAATTCTTTCTTCACTCCGAACTGGTCAGCGCTGGCCGACCCGCACGTGTGGATCGCGGCCTACTCGCAAATCTTCTTCTCCCTGTCGGTCGCCTTCGGCATCATGCTCACCTACTCGAGCTACCTCGGCAAACGCGCTGACGTGACCTCCACCGGCCTCGTGACCGGACTGGCGAACTCCTCCTTCGAGATCCTCGCCGGCATCGGCGTGTTCGCCACCCTGGGCTACATGGCCTCGCAGCAGGGCGTGGGGGTGAGCGAGCTGGAGGGCATCACCGGCCCGATCCTATCCTTCGTCACGTTCCCCGCGATCATCTCGCTCATGCCGGGCGGCCCGATCTTCGGCGTCGTCTTCTTCGCCAGCCTCGCCATCGCGGGCTTCACCTCGCTCGTCTCCCTCATTCAGGTCGTCTCGGCCGCGGTCCAGGAGAAATTCGGCCTGCGCCGCCGGCTCGCCTCGCTCATCGCCACCGGCCTCGCGGGCGTGACGTCCGTCTTCGTCTTCTCCACCTCGAACGGCCTTAATGCCCTCGACGTCGTGGATAAGTTCATCAACGAGCTCGGCATCGTCACCGCCGCGATCGTCATGACGTTCTTCGTCACCTTCGTTGTCAAGAAGCTGCCAGAGCTGCGCAAGCACCTGAACTACTACTCCTCGATCAAGCTGGGCACGTGGTGGTACGCGCTGGTCGGCGTCGTCACCCCGGCGATCCTCGCGATCACCCTGGTGCTTACCGCCTACAGCCTCGTCACGGAGGGCTACGGCGGATATCCGGAGACCTTCATCTATCAGTACGGCTGGTTCATGATCGTCGCCGTCATCTTCGGTTCCTTCATCATGTCCTTCGTTCCGTGGCGGACCGACGTCGATTCCTACGATCCCGTCAGCTTCCACGACGCCGGCGCCTCACCCACCAAGTAAAGGAGAACACCCATGGGTACCTCAGCTATCGCAATGATGATCGTCGCCCTCGCCACCGTGTGGGGCGGCCTTGTCCTCGCGATCGTCCACCACGTGCGGGCCAACCGCGACAAGTAACGACGACGCAACCTGGCGGGGCTGTTGTGAGCGGGCTCCTCGCTCACAACAGCCCCGTCGCGTTCGCGCACGCCCACTGGCAACGATCATGAGACGGAGGGTGCCTCCCCGCGATGGGGAGGCACCCTCCGTGTGGCTGAACTCAATTACCGGCCGTGCACCTGAGCCCTCATGAGCTCGCGGTTGAGAAGCGAGATCAGTTCGAGCGGCACTTCCTTCGGGCACGCCTCGTGGCAGGCACCGACGTTCGTGCAGCCGCCGAAGCCCTCGGCGTCGTGCTGGGAAAGCATCTTCACCACGCGGTCGTAACGCTCGGGCTGGCCCTGCGGCAGCAGACCGAGGTGCATGACCTTCGCGGAAGTGAACAGCATGGCCGAGCCGTTCGGGCAGGCCGCCACGCAGGCGCCGCAGCCGATGCAGGCCGCCGCCTCGAACGCGCGGTCCGCGTTCTCCTTCGGGACCGGCACCGAATGCGCGTCCGGGGCCGCACCCGTGTTGACCGAAATGTAGCCGCCAGCCTGGACAATGCGGTCGAGCGCGGAGCGGTCGACCACGAGGTCCTTAAGGACGGGGAAGGCGGTCGAGCGCCACGGCTCGATCGTGATCGTGTCGCCGTCCTTGAACGTGCGCATGTGGAGCTGGCAGGTGGTGGTCACCTTCGGGCCGTGCGGATCACCGTTGATAACGAGGCCGCACTGGCCGCAGATTCCCTCACGGCAGTCGGAGTCGAAAGCCACGGGTTCCTTACCCTCGGCAAACAACTCCTCGTTAAGCTGATCGAGCATCTCCAGGAAGGAGGCCGTCTCGTCAACGTCGTTGATCGTGTGCGTGTCGAAATGGCCCGCGTCTGACGGCCCATTCTGACGCCAAAATTCAAGGTTAATCTTCACTTGTAGCTCCGCTGCTTCATCTCGACGAATTCGTAGTTGAGGTCCTCCTTGTGGAGAATCGGGGCGTTCCCTTCGCCCGTCCACTCCCAGGCGGCGACGTAGGCGTACTTGTCGTCGTGACGCAACGCCTCGCCTTCTTCGGTCTGGGATTCGGAGCGGAAGTGGCCGCCGCAGGATTCCTCACGATGCAGGGCGTCGATGCACATGAGCTCGCCAAGCTCAAGGAAGTCGGCCACGCGGCCGGCCTTCTCCAGCGACTGGTTGAGCTCTGCCGCCTTGCCCGGCACGCGGACATTCTTCCAGAAGTCTGCGCGAAGCTCGCGGATCATGCCGATCGCCTTCTTCAGGCCCTCGGCGTTGCGCTCCATTCCGCAGTACTCCCACATGATGTGGCCGAGCTCCTTGTGGTAGGAGTCAACCGACCTGTTGCCCGCGTTCGTCGTGAAGAACGCGACGCGCTCCTCCACGTTCTTGCGGGCCTCGACGACGGCCGGATGGTTCTCGTCCACCTTCTCGAACGGGCCGTCAGCCAGGTAATCATTGATCGTGTTCGGCAGGACGAAGTAACCGTCCGCCAGGCCCTGCATGAGCGCGGATGCGCCCAGGCGGTTGGCGCCGTGGTCGGAGAAGTTCGCCTCGCCGGCCACGTACAGGCCGGGGATCGTGGACATCAAGTCGTAGTCGACCCAGAGGCCACCCATCGTGTAGTGGACGGCCGGGTAGATACGCATCGGAACCTCGTAGGGGTTCTCGTCCGTGATCTGCTGGTACATGTCGAACAGGTTGCCGTACTTGGCGGAAACCGCATCCTTGCCCATGCGCTCGATTGCCTCGGCGAAGTCAAGGTAGACACCACGGGCGACCCCACCGATCTCCGGGCCGACTCCGCGGCCCTCGTCGCACATGTTCTTCGCCTGGCGGGAAGCGATGTCACGCGGCACCAGGTTACCGAAGGACGGGTAGATGCGCTCGAGGTAGTAGTCGCGATCCTCCTCGGGGATGTCGCGTGGATCCTTCTTGCAGTCCTCCGCCTTCTTGGGAACCCAGATGCGCCCGTCGTTTCGAAGCGACTCCGACATGAGGGTCAGCTTCGACTGGGACTCGCCGTGCTGCGGGATGCAGGTGGGGTGGATCTGCGTGTAGCAGGGGTTGCCGAAGTAGGCGCCCTTGCGGTGAGCGCGCCAGATCGCCGTGCCGTTGCAGCCCATCGCGTTGGTCGACAGGAAGAACACGTTGCCGTATCCGCCGGTGGCGAGGACGACGGCGTCGGCCAGGTGGGTCTCGATTTCGCCGGTGACCATGTCGCGGGCGATGATGCCGCGGGCGCGGCCATCAATGACGATAAGCTCAACCATCTCGTGGCGGTTGTACGTCTTGACCGTGCCGGCCTTCACCTGCCGCATGAGCGCCTGGTAGGCGCCAATGAGGAGCTGCTGGCCCGTCTGGCCGCGCGCGTAGAACGTGCGGGAAACCTGAACGCCGCCGAAGGAGCGGTTGTCAAGCAGGCCACCGTACTCGCGGGCGAACGGGACACCCTGCGCCACACACTGGTCGATGATGTTGGCCGAGACCTCCGCCAGGCGGTAGACGTTCGACTCGCGGGCGCGAAAATCGCCGCCCTTGATCGTGTCGTAGAACAGACGGAAGGTCGAGTCGTTGTCGTTCTTGTAGTCCTTCGCGGCGTTAATGCCGCCCTGCGCGGCGATCGAATGCGCGCGGCGTGCCGAGTCCTGGTAGAAGAAGGCCTTGACGTTGTAGCCCATCTCTCCGAGCGAGGCGGCTCCAGCACCGCCAGCGAGGCCCGTGCCCACCATGATGATGTTGAGCTTACGACGGTTGGCCGGGTTGACCAGACGCGCCGTGAACTTACGCTTCTCCCAGCGCTCGGCGAGCGGGCCGGAAGGAGCCTTGGTATCCGCGATTGCGTCGCCTTCGCGGTAGAGGCCCTGAATGAGGTTCATTTTTCCTCCTCCTTTTAAGAAATGATGCCGAAGAGGATCGCGGTCGGCGTGGTCATGAAGCCAACAAAGATCGCAATGGCGACCACGTCGGCGATAACCTTGTACGCCTTTTCACGGGTGGAGCGCGACAGACCGAGGGTGGCCAGCGCCGACCACACGCCGTGGTGGATGTGGAAAGACAGCGCCGCGATCGCGATGAGGTAGATGACATAGACCCACCAGTTCTCCGGCTGGAACGAACCGAGCATGCGGTAGTACGGGCCAAGCGCCACATAGTCCGCGCGGGTTCCGCCCACAGCGTTGACATGCAGGGTGGTGAACTGCAGGAGGTGGAAGACGATGAAGAAGGCCAGCGCGATGCCTCCCCAGCGCATGAGCGAACCTGTGTACGAGTGGATGGCGGTGATCTTCTTACCCGTGTTGACCTTGTACGCCTGACCGCGAGCCTTGCCAGCGCGATTCCACAGCGTCAGCGCCGCCCAGACGTGGATGATGATCGACGCGGCCAGCACAACGCGCATGACCCACAGCGAGCCCTCATGCGGGAGGAGCGGGTAGAGGACCGTGCGCATCCAGTGCGCATAGCCGTCGTATGCCTCAGGCCCAAGGAACATCTTGAGATTTCCGTACATGTGCATGAGGAGGAAGAGGACAAAAAGAAGGCCGGTCACCGCCATCGCGATCTTAAGTGCGACGGTCGTGCGACGGCCCTTCACAGAATCAACAGTTGAAGTAGCCACGCTCTTGAACTTATCAAATATTGAGCCCTAGATATCGTTCAAACGGCCTAGATTCGCCGCCCCCTCAGCTGCGGCGCACACCCTTTTGCCGGCGGTTTTCCGCGCCAACCATGGCTAAACCTCGACTTTTGCCCTCCCTGGTCCGGCAGACCCATTTTCGTGACAATCCGAGTGCGTTAATCGATGTCCATTTTCCCTTGCGGCGCCAAGCCTTCTCCTTCATCGCCACCCACCTCGTCTCGGCGCATGATCAGCGCGTCGTCGTCGGAATAGTAGCGTTTGCGCAAGCCTACGCAATAGAATCCGGCACGTTCGTACAGGCGGCGAGCCACGGCGTCGTGGGCGCGCACCTCAAGAAAGACGGCGTCGGCGCCGTGAGCGCGCGCAACCTCGAGCAACCGGTCGAGGAGGAAGGCCCCCAGTCCACGCCCGCGCATGTGGGAGGCGACGGCGATCGTGAGAACCTCGGCATCGGGACCGTGGGAGATGCCACCGAGCCCGACCAGCGTTCCCGCTCCAAGGACATCGGTGACGAGGGCAAGGTAGGTGCGTCCGGGGGCGGCAAGCTCGCCCTCCCACACGGAGGCGGGCCAGGCATCCGGGCCGAAATTCTCCACGTCGAAGGCGGATGCCTTGGGCCACCACGACGCCGATGGGCGCACGAGCCTGAGCCCGGCAGGCGTGTCCACCGCGCTAGCCCCGGTGGATGTCGGGGCGGCGCAGGTAGAGAGGCTCAGTGCCGAGGGCGAGCTCCTCCCCCGCCTCGATCCGGGCAAGGCGCGACTGGGCGATGCGGGCCATGACAGACGGACGCGGCGCCACCACGAGGCGCTCGCCCAGCTCGGGGTACAGATCGGCCGACATCGCGGCGAGGACCGCTGGCTCACGGCGCAGCTGCTCAGCCAAATCGGCGGGCTTGAGGACCTCGGGTGCCTCGATAACGGCAACGTCGTCGCCGCCCATGGGGCGCACCCGCATCGCGTAGACCTCCTTGCGCCGGGCATCGACAATCGGGACGATCTCCTGGCCGCCCTCGTCAGCGGCGGCAAGACCGAGGATCTCCAGGGTGGACACGCCATACAGCGGGACGTCCCATGCACGGGCAAGGGTGCGGGCGGTGACGAGGCCGGCGCGCAAGCCGGTGAAGGCGCCCGGGCCCGTGCCCACCACGATCGCGTCGGGCCGCTCGATGCCGGCCTCGCTAAGCGCGCCCTGGATCAGAGGCGTAAGCTTCTCCGCGTGCTCGCGGGTCGAGGCGGAAGCGGCAACGGCGATGTCGCGGTACTCGCCCAGCTCGCAACGGCACACACCGACCTCGATGCCGGTCGATGAATCAATCGTCAGAAAGTGCACGGGTTTCGTCCTTCTTCTTCGGTGACTTATACACGTTAATCTTCTTGGCCGAATCGCGGAAACGCATCTTCGTTTCGCCGATGCCCGTCAGCCGTTTGTGGACCAGCGCCGGGTCCTCACTGGGAGGCTCTTGCTCCTTCTCCCCCTCGATCTGCTCGGACCGAAGCCAGACGAGCGAGCCGACGAGCAAGCCGAGCACCACGAGCACTGCCAGGATGACCACCGGCAGATTGCGCCCCGAGTCGATCGGAACTACCGGGGTGGTCGACGGCGGATCGGGCACTGGCGTGGAGCTGGTGAGGATACGCTCGCGCTGGGCGAGGAAGTCGGTCAGCGGAACCGCGCCGAGGATGACGGAGGCCCCCGCGGAATCGGCGGGTTCGATGGTGGACTCGCGCATGGCGAACCACGCGCTCAACCGCGGATCCCACACGAAGGTCACGTCCGGCTCGTCACGCGCGATGGAGGCGCCCAACCGCTCATCGCCGCGCACGATCTCGCCCCCGGCGACCCCGGAGGCGAAGTTGACCGACACGGCGCCCACGGCGTCTGAACCGCTCATGATCGGCGCAATCCAGCGGTCCGAGGTTGCGATCGCGTTGGACACGGAGGCCTGATCGGCGAAGACCGCCGTCTTCTGCGGCGCGCCCACCCTCATCGCGGCCACCTCGTCGGCGCTCGCGTGCGGGAAGGCCTCGGCGGCGTGGGAACGAACGGTGGCAAGCGCCTTGTCGTTAAACCAGGCGGTGACGACCTCGGGGACGTCTTTCGTGTCGGACGGCGTGGCCACCGCGGGCGCGAAGGGGAGCGCGAGCGCGAGGAGGAGCAGAAGCCGGCGCATGTCTACTAGCTCACCGCCAAGTCCGCGACCTCGACCGCCACGGCCTGCGCGAGTTCGCCGGCACGCTCACCGTAGGGCCGGAAGGTCAGGGTGCGTGGCTCGTCGCTGCCCAGCTCACCCGCCGCCACGTCCGCGCCGGTGGGACGCGCGATGTCGATCTCGAGGCGGGAGCCGGCGAGCGTCTCCACCTTGCCACTTCCCCACTCGACCACGGTCAGCGACTCGTCGAGCGAGGCGTCCAGGTCGAGGGCGTCGAGTTCCTCCATGGAGGCGAGCCGGTAGGCGTCCACGTGGACGAGGTCGAAACGGCCCGGGTGGATCTGGGCGATGACGAACGTGGGTGAGGAGACGGCGTCGGTGACCCCGAGCCCTTCCGCGATCCCCTGCGTCAGCGTCGTCTTGCCGGCGCCGAGCGGGCCGTTGAGCATGACGAGATCGCCCGGCTGGGCGTGGGCGCCGATGGCGCGCCCGACGCGGTGGATGTCGTCAACAGTGGGAACGTGAAGCTTCATAGCTGTCCTTTCTCCCCACATTCTACGTGGTGGCGCCTAGGGGGCGTCTACGCGGGGGACGTGGGATCCGATACGGGTGACGATCTCGTAGCCGATGGTGGAAGTCAGGCCCGCCCAGTCGTCGGCGGTGGCGACGCCGGTGGCCGCGTCCCCGAACAGGACGGCCACATCCCCCGGGGACAACTCGCCCTCCACGATGAACTGATCCATGCACACCTTGCCGCGGATCGGGCATTCCCGCCCGGCCACCGTGACGGACGCCATGTTGGACGCCATGCGCGGGATGCCGTCCGCGTATCCGAGCGGCACGACGCCGAGGTGGGCGCCCTCGTCAGTGACGTAGCTGTGATTGTAGGAGACGCCGGTGCCCGCCGGGACGTCGCGCACCGTCATGACCTCGGCCTCCAGCTGCATGACGGCCCGAAGTCCCAGCTTCGCGGCTGTGGCGACGGCCGGGTTCGGGCTGAGCCCGTAGAGCGCGATGCCGGGACGGACCATGTCGTAGTGTGCGGCCGGGTGCCACAGCGTGCCGGCCGAGGCGGACAGGTGTAGGCGCTGCGCAACCACACCGGCCTCGTGCAGGATCTGACGCGCCCGCTCGAATCGCTCGATCTGCCGGGCCGTCTCCGGGTTGGCAGGTTCGTCCGCGCACGCCAGGTGCGACCACAGTCCGACGACGTCGATACGCCCCTCACGCTCGAGGCTCGCGATGCGCCCGGCGTGGGCTTCGAGCTCGGCCAGGCTGAGCCCGCCGCGGGCCATGCCCGTGTCGACCTTGATGTGGGCGCGGGCGTGGCGCGCACCCGCCAGCTTCTCGAGGGCCCACAGTGAGCCGACCGAGAGGTCGAGGCCGGCGTCAAGCGCTTCGGCGAGGTCATCGGCGGGGGTGTAGATCCAGGTGAGGATCCGCGCCTCGGGCAGGTATCCGCGCAGTTCGAGCGCCTCGGCGAGCTGGGCCACGCCGAACCAGCGCACGCCCTCCTCCCATGCCCAGCGAGAGATGCGCTTCAGGCCATGACCGTAGGCGTTGCCCTTGACGATCGCCATGACCTCCGCCGAGGTCGCGGCGCGCACGCGTTCGAGGTTGTGGGCGAAGGCAGCGCGCGAGATGAGTGCGCGGGAGGGGAATTCAGTCATTGAGCATCGATCCGATCGTGAGCGGGAGCGCGCGGGCGATATCCGTGGCGGTGATGGGGTGGCCAATCTGGCCGGTGAATACGTCCGCGGCACGCGCGGCGGCGCGGGCGTGGACGTGGGCGGCGGCGGCCGCGTAGAGCACGGTCCGTTCGGGGCAGCGCGCAAGGTCATCGGCGTGAGTAGCCAGAATCGTGCCGGTCAGGCCGGCCAGGACGTCGCCGGACCCGGCCGTGCCGGTCCAGCCGGGCCCGCCGCCCTCGACGAAGAGTGCGTCAGGCGCGGCGATGATGGACGTGGCGAACTTGGCCAACACGGTGGCCCCGGTGAGCTCGGCGGCCTCGCGTGCCGCACGCACGGGCTGAGCCTCCACGCGCGCCCGGTCCCAGTTTCGGCAGGAGACGGCGGCCAGCAGCGCGGCCAGCTCCCCGGCATGCGGGGTGAGCACCACGCGTGAGGAAAGCGTGCGCCCGTAGGCGAGACAGATCGCCCCGGCGTCGAGCACAACGGGCAGATCTTCTGCCAGCGCCTGTGTCAGGGCCTCCTGCGCGGGGGCGAGATCGATCAGCCCGGATCCCATCACCCAGGACTGCACGCGCCCCGGGCCGGGTACGACCTCCGGGTGGGCGGACACGACGTCGGGACTGGTGCCGAGGTAGCGCACCATACCGGGCCCGCCGCCCAGCGCGCCGGCGGCGCTCAGCACGCCTGCGCCGGGGTAGTCTCGGGAGCCGGTGAGCAGCCCGACGACGCCGCGCCGATACTTGTGATCCTCCCGGCCGGGAACGCGCCACAGCCCGGCCACGTCGGCGTCGCTCAGCTCGCGCACCGCTGGCTCGCCGAGGTGTGGGCCCAGCCCGAGCTCGACCACCTCGACGTGCCCGCACGCGTAGCGCGCGGGCGGCAGGAGGTGGGCGGGCTTGAGGCACCCCATGGAGAGGGTCAGGTCGGCGGGCAGGACGGGTCCGGGCAGGTCGGCGTCGTCGACCCCGATGCCCGAGGGCACATCCACCGCCACGACGACGGGCTCGACCACCATCGCCTCGCGCTCGGCCGCCAGGGAGCGGATCCAGGTGGCGTAGGGTTCACGGGCGCCGCCGGTGGCGCCAATGCCGAGGAGGCCGTCGATCCAGATGCCACAATCGCGTGCGATGCCGAGCAGGGTGGTCACGTCGTCGGGGTCGATCTCGACGATGCGCACCCCGGCGCGGCTGGCGGCGGACAGGCCGGCGGCGTGAACGTCGCCGGCGAAAGCAGCCGTGACGAAGATGCCCCGGCGGGCGAGGTAGGAGGCGGCGAAGAGCGCGTCCCCGCCATTCTTTCCCTTGCCCACGAGCGCAAGCACGCGCCGCCCCGGCGCCCTCAGCGAGGCGACGCGGGTGGCCAGGGCGTAGGCAGCATGCTCCATGAGGGGCTCGCGGGCAGCAAGCAGCAGCTCTTCCGCCGCGCGCACGGCCTTCGCCTCGTAAGCTCGGTACATCGCTCCCCCTTCTCCTTACCTACCTTACGCCGGTGCTTGGCCGGGCGGACACGCCAGGGGGCGCGCCCGGAATCCCGAACGCGCCCCGCACCTTGGAAACCGCTGGCCGCATCTTGTGTTGCGCCTGGGCCGGTGCCTACTCGACAGTCACCGACTTGGCCAGGTTCCTCGGCTTGTCGACGTCGAAGCCCTTCTGACGCGCCAACTCGCACGCGAAGATCTGCAACGGGATAACGCAGACCAGCGGCATCATGAGGGTCGGGGTGTCTGCGGGGACGCGGAAGACATATTCCATGTCGTCCACCGAGGAATCGCCTTCCTGGGCAATGACGATCGGGCGGGCGCCGCGCGCCTGAACCTCCTGGAGGTTGGAGATCACCTTCGCGTGGAGCACCTCACGGCGCGGGGTGGGGACGATAATGAAGACCGGCAGGCCCTCGTCCAGGAGCGCGATCGGGCCGTGCTTGAGCTCGCCGGCGGCGAAGCCCTCAGCATGAATGTAGGCCAGCTCCTTGAGTTTGAGCGCCCCCTCCAGGGCCACCGGGAAGCCAACGTGGCGGCCGAGGAAGAGAACCGAGGTCACGTCCTTGAGCTCGAGGACCAGCTTCTTAATCTCCGCCTCCTGCTCGAGAACCTTCTCCATGCGGGCCGGCATCGCGGTCAGCTGGTCGAGGTAGGAGGCCACTTCGTCGGCGAACTTGTTGCCGCGTAGCTCGGCCAGATAAAGGCCGAGCAGGTAGCAGGCCGCGATCTGTGCGGTGAATGCCTTCGTCGAGGCCACCGCAATCTCCGGGCCGGCGTGAGTGTAGAGGACGGCGTCGGACTCGCGCGCGATGGTCGAGCCATAGGTGTTGACGATCGAGAGCACGCGCGAACCCTGCTCTGCCGCGTGGCGGATCGCCATCAGAGTATCCATCGTCTCCCCCGACTGCGAGATCGCGATGACAAGGGTTTTGGAGTTGACCACCGGGTCGCGATAGCGGAACTCGTGAGCGAGCTCGACCTCCACCGGGATGCGGCACCAATGCTCGATGGCGTACTTGGCCACGTGGCCCGCGTACGCCGCCGTGCCACAGGCCACCACGATGATCTTGTCGATCGCGCGCAGCTGAGACTCCGGGATGCGCAGCTCGTCGAGGGTGAGGTGGCCGCCCTGGAGGCGACCGCGCAGGGTCTCCTCCACCGCGGACGGCTGTTCGTGGATCTCCTTCTCCATGAAGGTGGCGTAGCCGCCGGTCACGGCGGTCTCTACGTTCCAATCCACCTCGTAGGTCTCGTTCTCCACGGGCGCGCCGAGGAAGTCCGTGACCTCCACCTTGTCCGCCCACACGCTCACGATCTGGTCCTGGCCGATCGCGAGCGCCGTGCGCGTGCGGCCAACAAACGCGGCCACGTCCGAGCCGAGGAAGTTCTCGCCCTCCCCGATGCCGACGACGAGCGGGGAGTTGCGTCGGGCAGCCACCAGGCGGTCCGGCTGGGCCTGCGCCACGGCGACGATCGCGAACGAGCCGTCCAGCCGGGCGACGACCTCCCGCATGGCGGTGGTGAGGTCACCGTGTTCGGCCATGAGCGGGGCAAGAAGGTGGGCGATGATCTCCGAGTCGGTCTCGGAGGTGAAGACCTCGCCGGCGGCGATCAGTTCGGCGCGTAGCGCGCTGTGGTTCTCAATGATGCCGTTATGAACGATGGCAATGGTTCCATCGGGCGACACGTGGGGGTGGGCGTTCGCGTCGGAAGGAGCGCCATGGGTTGCCCAGCGGGTGTGGCCGATGGCGGAAACCGCCTCGGGAATCCCCCGTTCCTCAAGCTCGTGTTTGAGGTTGGCCACGCGGCCAGCCTTCTTCACCGTGGTGATGCCATCTCCCACCAGCGCTATGCCAGCCGAGTCGTAGCCACGGTATTCGAGTCGGGTCAAGCCCTCAAGGACTGCCTCGATCGGTGTACGGGAAGACCTCTCGGGTCCGATATATCCAACGATTCCACACATGTAGAAAAACATACACTGTAGAAAAGTGTCGCGAAAAGATATCGGGCGAGGAAAAGGGCGCGCGGCGTGACGGCGTCGTTGATCACCCGCGGCGTGCGAAAAGTGCCCGGCCAAGGCAGACTTGAGGAATGACTGATCTCCTCTCCCCGTACGTCTCCTTCACCCACGACGAGTGGGCGGAGCTCGCGGACAAAGCGCCGCTGCCCCTCACCCAGCATGACCTCGACCGGATCTCCTCCCTCGGCGACCCCATCGACCTGACCGAGGCGGACGCGATCTATCGGCCACTGTCCGCCCTCATGCAGACCTACGCCACCTATTCCGGCCGCCTCCTGAAGGAAACCAACGCCTTCTTTGGGCGCCAGGCCGAGCGAACGCCCTGGATTGTGGGGATTGCGGGCTCGGTCGCAGTCGGCAAGTCGACCGCGGCACGCCTCCTGCGCGAGTTGCTCTCGCGCTGGCCCTACACCCCCAACGTCGCGCTCGTGCCCACCGACGGTTTCCTCTACCCCAACTCGGTGCTCACCGAGCGGGGAATCATGGGGCGCAAGGGCTTCCCCGAGTCTTACGATCGGCGCGCGCTGCTCGACTTTCTCCAGCGCGTTAAGTCCGGCGCGGCCGAGATCGAGGTGCCCGTCTACGACCACATCGTCTACGACATCGTCGAGGGGGAGAAGATCGTGGTCAACAAGCCCGACATCCTCATCGTCGAGGGCCTGAACGTGCTCCAGCCCGCGCGCACCGACGCCAGCCAGCAGCTGGCCGTCTCCGACTATTTCGACTTCTCCATCTACCTCGACGCGGCCGAGTCCGACCTCGAGGAGTGGTACGTCTCCCGGTTCCGTTCGCTACGCTCCACGGCCTTTTCACACAAGGATTCCTACTTCCGCTCATACGCCAACCTCACCGACGAGGAGGCGAGCGCGACCGCGCACCAGATCTGGGCCTCCATCAACCTGCCCAACCTGCGCGAGAACATCGCGCCCACGCGCTCGCGCGCCACGGTCACCCTCACCAAGGGTCGCGACCACCGCATCGAGGCGATCCATCTTCGCAAGATCTAGCGCCGTCCCGGCCGCGGGCCTGGACGGCGGAGCATGCGGGTGGGCGCCCCGGAGGAATTCCCCGGGGCGCCCACGTTGAGCGGTTAGAGCGCGAGGCGCGAGGCGACGACGGCCGCGAGGTTCTCGGCCACCCGGTCGGTCTGCTCCTGCGTCTGGGCCTCCACCATGACGCGCACGAGCGGTTCCGTACCCGACGCGCGCAGCAGGACTCGGCCGGTCTGGCCCAGCTCGGCCTCCGCGGCGGCCACCTCGGAGGCGATCTCGTCCGTGCGGGTCTTGTCCACGTTGGGCACGTTGATGAGGCGCTGAGGCAGCTCATGCACCCAGCTCACCGCGTTGTGTAGCGCCTCCTGCCGGCGCGCCACCTCGGAGGCGACGAGGACCGCGGTCAGCGTGCCGTCGCCGGTGGTGGCGTGGTTGAGGCTGATGACGTGGCCCGACTGCTCGCCGCCGAGCACAAAGCCGTTGGCGAGCATGTTCTCCAGCACGTAGCGGTCTCCCACGCCCGTGATCACGTAGTCGATGCCCTTCTCATCCAGCGCGAGGCGAAGCCCCAGGTTCGACATGACGGTGATGACCAGTGTGTTACCCGCCAGCTCACCCCGATCCTTCATGGACTGCGCGAGCAGGCCCATGATCTCATCGCCGTTGACGAGCTTGCCGTTCGTGTCCACCGCAATGCAGCGGTCGGCGTCGCCGTCGAAGGCGAATCCCATGTCGGCGTCGGCGGCCTTAACCATCTGCTGAAGCCGGTAGGGGTGGGTGGAGCCGGCGTTGCGGTTGATGTTGCGCCCGTCCGGGCTGGCGTTAATGACGACGACGTCGGCGCCCAGCTCCTGGAATACCTTCGGTGCCACGCGGGAGGCCGCGCCGTTCGCGCAGTCGAGGACGATGGAAAGACCCGTCAGGTCTGCCCCCGCGGCGACGAGGTGGTCCATGTAGACGCGATCCGAGACCGCAGCCGATTCGTCGATCATGCCTACCTCGGCCCCTACCGGCCGCTCCCAGTCGGAGGACAGGGTGGCCTCGATGCGATCCTCGATCGCGTCGTCGAGCTTGAAGCCGTTGGCATTGATGAACTTGATCCCGTTGTCCGGCATCGGGTTGTGGGAGGCGGAGATCATCACGCCCAGGTCGTAGTTGCGGGCCGCGGTCAGGTAGGCGATGCCCGGGGTCGGGATCTCGCGCACGTGCTCCACATCCACGCCCGCCGAGGCCAGGCCGGCACCCACGGCGTGAGAAAGCATCGCGGAGGACTGGCGCGTGTCGCGCCCGATGATCGCCTTGGGGCGCCCCTCGGCCTCCTCGGCCAGTACGCGCGCTGCGGCCTGACCGAGCTGTAGCGCGAATTCAGGCGTGATCTCACGATTAGCAAGACCGCGCACACCGTCGGTACCAAACAAACGAGCCACGAGTTACTCCTTTACCATGGGCGTATGTGCCACTAATTATCGCACGCGCCCCGCCAGCGCCGGCGAAGGTAGCATCCTACTTTCGTGAGATAGCCTGCTTGTCCGACGAATAGGTTGGCCCCGCCCGTGCCGGGGAACCGGCGCGGGCGGGGCCAATACAAAGGGTGCGATTAACGCTTCGAGAACTGCGAGGCCTTGCGTGCCTTCTTCAGGCCGGCCTTCTTGCGCTCGACGGCGCGGGCGTCGCGGGTGAGGAAGCCGGCCTTCTTCAGAGCCGGACGGTTTGCCTCACGGTCGATCTCGTTCAGCGCGCGCGAGATTCCAAGGCGCAGCGCGCCGGCCTGGCCGCTCGTGCCGCCGCCACGGATGCGGGCGATGACGTCGAAGCGACCCTTGAGGTCAAGCAGGGTGAACGGATCGTTGACGAGCTGCTGGTGCAGCTTGTTCGGGAAGTAGTCCTCCAGCGTGCGGCCGTTGATGGTCCACTGGCCGGTGCCAGGGACGAGGCGGACGCGGGCGACTGCTTCCTTGCGGCGGCCGAGACCGGCGCCGGGCGCGGTCAGGGAGGTGCCCTGGCCGGTCTGCTCCTCGGCAGTCTCGGTAGTGTACGAGCTCAGCTCCTCGAGCTCTTCAGTTTCGGTGGTCTGTGCCACGGTTCTCCTTAAGTAAAGTGGTTACTTGGCAGCCTTGAGCTCGTAGACCTCGGGCTTCTGAGCGGAATGCGGGTGCTCAGCGCCACGGTAGATCTTGAGCTTGCTCAGCTGCTGACGTCCGAGGGTGCCCTTGGGGAGCATGCCGGCAACGGCCTTGTAGATGGCGCGCTCAGGATTCTCCTCGAGAAGCTCTGCGTACGAGGTGGCCTTCAGCCCACCCGGGAAACCGGAGTGGCGGTAAGCCATCTTCTGCGTATGCTTCATACCGGTCAGAGCGACCTTGTCAGCATTGATGACGATGACGAAGTCACCCGTGTCAACGTGCGGAGCAAAAGTCGGCTTATGCTTCCCACGGAGCAAGGGGGCAACCTGGGCTGCCAGTCGGCCAAGGACGACATCGGTGGCGTCAATGACGTACCACTTCTTCTCGATGTCACCGGGCTTCGGTGTAAAAGTGCGCACTTGCGTAGCCTTTTCTACTCATGTTTGGCTAGCGGATGGCTTTGCCGCTACGTGCCAAATGGTCAGTTTCGCCGCCGTGCCGAGACGAGTGGGAAAAGCATCAGGGCACAACGACTTTTTATTGTAATCAGCGCACAAGATTTGCGTCAAAGGTGCGCGGCGCTGTGTGGCCAGTTCCACCAACGACGCCGCCACAGAAAGCTCGAATCTGATAGCGCCCAGGCTCGGATATGGAACGAGATTCTACATGGTCATGACACCTGCCGGACGAGGGCGGACACGGTCCTCGCCGCAACCCGTTCATGGTGTCCGACCCTTGGAAGGCTTCACCTTGGGGGGACGTTCAACATATACGATGCACGTGTGAAAGCACTAGTTATTCAGTCTGATTTCGGTTTGGATGACGGCGCGGTGGCCGCGATGTACGGCGTCGCCCTCTCCTGCGATTCCACCCTGCAGATTTACAACCTCACCCACAACATCCCGCCCTACAACATCTGGGAGGGCTCCTACCGCCTGGCCCAGACCATCGACTACTGGCCCGAAGGCACAGTCTTCGTCTCGGTGGTGGATCCGGGCGTGGGTTCGCAGCGCAAGTCCGTGGTGGCGAAGACGGCCACGGGGCACTACATCGTGACCCCAGACAACGGCACCCTCACCCATGTTTCGTCGATCTTCGGCATCACCGAGGTGCGCGAGATCGACGAGACCGCGAACCGACTGCGCGGCTCGGAGGCCTCATACACCTTCCACGGCCGCGACGTCTACGCCTATACGGGTGCCCGCCTGGCGGCCGGCATCATCTCATACCCGGAGGTTGGCCCCTCCCTTGACCCGACGCAGCTGACCCTCCTTCCGGTGAGCGAGCCAGTCATCTGCGAAGACTCCATCACGGGAACCATCGACGCACTCGACGTCCGCTACGGTTCGCTGTGGACCTCAATTACGCGCACCCAGTTCCTCGGGCTCGGTTTTAACTTCGGAGACCGCGTGCGCATGCACGTCATCCACGACGATCGCGTCGTCCACGCCAACCACGTCACCTACGTCCCGTCCTTCGCCTCGGTCGAGGTCGGCGAATCCCTCGCCTACGTCAACTCGCTCGACCGCATGGCAGTGGCCATCAACCGCGGCTCCTACGCCCGTGCGTTCAACATCGGCACGGGCCCGGTGTGGCGGATCACGCTTTCCAAGCAATAAGGCATGCCGCCTCGACTACCCTCGCGGCACCAATCGAAAGAGAATACTCCCATGTCCAAGTTCACCAAGGTCTCCCCCGTCGTTCAGGTGGTGGCGATCGGCATCGGCGCCGCCCTGTTCTTCGTGCTGGGCCGCTTCGTGGCGATCCCGTCCCCGATTCCCAACACCACGATCTCGCCACAGTACGCCGTGCTCGCCGTCCTCGCCGTCTTGTACGGCCCGGTCGTCGGCGCGCTGGCCGGATTCATCGGCCACCTGCTCATCGATGCCACCTGGGGTATCTGGCTTTCGTGGGAACTCGCCACCCTCGTCTTCGGCTTGCTTATCGGTCTTTTCCTCGTGGGTAACCGCGTGCGCGAGGGCGACTTCGGGTCGAAGACCCTGCTCCGATTCAACCTCGGAGTCGTCGTGGCCCATGCCGTCGCGTGGCTGGCCGTGGCACCAATCGGTGACATCCTCATCTACTCCGAGCCCTCCTCGAAGGTTTTCACGCAGGGCGCCTTCGCCTTCGCGTCAAACTCCGTGACCACCTGCGTGCTCGGCACCCTCATCCTCGTCATCTACGCGCGTACCCGCACCGGCTCGGGTACGCTGCGCCAGGAGGCCTAGCACCTTGCCCCGACCGCTCATCGAGATCAAGAACCTGACCTTCCAATACAAGAGCCAGGCGGAGCCCACCCTGCGTGGGATCTCTCTGACGATTGAGGAGGGCGAAAAAGTCGCGATCGTCGGGCGGTCGGGGTGCGGCAAGTCCACGCTCATCAACGTGCTGAATTCCTTGGCGTTCAGCCATTTCGACGGCCGCGTGGTCGAGGGTTCGGTCTCGATCGCGGGCCTTGACCCGTCGTCGGCAAGCCTCGTGGATGTCTCACGCCACGTCGGTACGGTCCTCCAGGACTGTTCTACGCAGTTCGTGGGCCTGACCGTAGCCGAGGACATCGCCTTCTCACTCGAGAACCAGATGGTTCCCCAAGATCTCATGGGCCCGGCCGCGTTCGAGGCCGCCTCGCGCGTGGGTATCGAGGGGCATCTCGACTCCGCCCCGCAGGACCTCTCCGGCGGGCAGAAGCAGCGCGTGGCGATGGCAGGCGTGCTGGTCGACGACGTCGATATCCTCCTCTTCGACGAGCCCCTCGCCATGCTCGACCCCGCCTCCGGGCGTGCCACCATTGAGCTCATCGACCGCCTCAACGGCGAGGGAACGACCGTCATCATCATCGAGCACCGCCTGGAGGAGGTGCTCCATCGCCCAGTCGACCGCATCATCCTCATGAACGACGGCGAAATCGTGGCCGACCTCCCGCCCGACGCGATGGTCGCCTCCGGCCTGCTCGAGGCCAACGGTATCCGCCCACCCTTGCACGCCACGGCGCTACGGTACGCCGGAATCGACGTAACGCCTGAGATTCACCCCTCCAACGTCGCGCGCACCGCTCTTTCCGCCGACGCCGTCGCCCGGCTCGCGGCATTTGCGGCTAGTACCGTCGACGAGCCTCACGCCGAGACACGCCCAAATGCGATAGACGTCGCGAACGTCTGTGTCGCTTACGAGCGCGGCGGTGACCTCGCTGACGTGAGTGTGCTCGAGAACCTCTCCACGACGATTACGGAAGGCTCGATGGTTGGGATCGTCGGGTCGAATGGTGCGGGCAAGTCCACGCTGGCCCGTGCGGTCGCCGGATTCGTCAAGCCGACCGGCGGCACCATTCTTATTGGCGGGCAGGACGCGGCGCAGTGGTCGCTGGCCCAGCACGGTGAGCGCGTGGGCTTCGTTCTTCAGGAGCCGGGCCAGATGCTTTCTAGCGCGTTCATCCGCGAGGAGGTCGAGTTGGGCTTGCGCGCCCGCGGCATGTCTGAGGAGGAGATCGCCAAGCGCACCGACCACGCGCTCAAGGTGTGCGGGTTGTGGCCGTTTAGATCCTGGCCAGTCGCAGCGCTCTCGCACGGCCAGAAGAAGCGCGTGACGATCGCTATCATGCTCGCCCTCGGCCCGGAAATCCTCATCCTCGACGAGCCCACCGCCGGCCAGGATTTCCGCCATTACACGGAGTTCATGGACTTCCTCGCCGAGCTCAACGACTCTGGCACGACCGTCATCCTCATCACCCATGACATGCACCTCGCGCTCGATTACACCGAGCGCACGCTCGTCATCTCCGAGGGCAAGATCATCGCCGACGCACCACCCTCAGTGGTCCTCACCGACCCGGACGTCACCGCCCGAGCCGACCTCGTCACCACCGGGCTCTACACGCTCGCCGAGCGTTACGGCCTCGACGCCGAGGCGCTCGTGCGCAAGTTCATCGAGGTCGACCGCGACCGGCGTAGCAAAACCGCAGCGGCCGCGACCGAGGCCGAGGACGCGGCTGGGGCCGACGGCGTCGTGAACGGAGGCGCACGTGGCTAACTCGATCCTGGGCTACATTGAACGCACCAGCCCGATCCACCGCCTCACCGGCACCGCGAAGCTCCTCATCGTCATCGCGCTCATCGTGGCGGCAGCGGTGACGTTCGACGTGCGCCTGCTCGTGGCGCTGGCCGCCATCAATATCGGCATGTGGGTGGCGGCACGGCTCAAGTTGCGCGACATGCGGGTGGTCATCACCCTCATCTTCGTCTTCATGGTGCTCAACAACCTCCTCATCTACCTCTTTGCGCCCATGTACGGCACGGAGTTGTTCGGCACCACCCACATGATCGTCGACGGCCCTGGCCGATGGGATCTCACGCAGGAGCAACTCTTTTACCAGAGCCTTGTCACGCTGAAATACTTCGCGGTCCTGCCCGCGGTCCTCACCTTCGTGGGCACAACACCGCCGAGCGAGTTCGCAGCCTCGCTCAACAAGATCGGGGTCCCCTACCGCTTCGCCTATGCCGTTGCCCTCGCCCTGCGCTTTATCCCGGATATCCAACGAGAGTTCACCACCATATCCCTCGCCCAGCAGGCTCGCGGCCTCGACATTTCGCGCAAGGTTCCCCTGACCACGCGCGTACGAAACGTCTCGCGCATCCTTATTCCGCTCCTCCTCGGCACCTTCGACCACATCGAGTCCATCGCGGCCGCGATGGAGCTGCGCGGATTCGGGCGTGAGAAAAAGCGCACGTGGATCTCTGCGCGCAACATGTTGGCGGGTGACTGGGCGGTCGTGGCCCTCAGCGGCGGCGTCGTCGCCGCCGCGATCGCACTGGTTCAGATCAACGGCGGGCGTTTCTGGAATCCGTTTATGTAGCCTCCGGCCCCATCCAGATCCTGAGAAGCTTCGCCCAGATATTACGAACCGGGGCGCTGGACCGATAGTGTCAGGAAATCGGCGAACGCCGAGACCACGGGCACCGATGAGAAAGGCTCGATATGAGTGCACAGACCAAGCCAAAAAAGGGGCTGATGGATCGCTTCCTCAACTTCGTCGAATGGTCGGGAAACCGCCTTCCCGATCCCATCATCATCTTCTTCAGCCTCTGCGTGGCCGTCCTCGTCCTGTCGGCCATCGCCGGCCTCACGGGCTGGTCTGCGGTCCACCCCGGCACCGGCGAAACCCTCACGGCGGTCAACCTCCTCACGGTCGACGGCATGCGCATCGTCGTCGGCGATAGCGCGAAGACCTTCGGATCCTTCGCGCCCTTGGCCGTGGTCCTTATCGTCATGCTGGGTATCGGCGTCGCCGAGCGATCGGGATGGTTCCAGGTTGCCCTCCATCGCGCGGCCTCCTCGGCCCCGAAGGTCCTCATCATCCCGACGATCGCCTTCCTCGGGCTGCTGGGAAACATCGCCGGCGACGCCGCCCCGATCGTCCTCCCGCCGCTGTCAGCGATGATTTTCCTCGGCATGGGGTGGCACCCGCTCGCCGGCGTCGCGCTCGCCTACGCGGCCGCTACCGGCGGCTTCGCCGCCAACCTCATGCTCGGCATGTCTGACGCACTCGTGCAGGGCTTCACCCAGCCCGCCGCCGAGCTCATCGACCCGACGATCCAGACCAACGTTGCCATGAACTGGTACTTCATCGCCGCCTCCGTCGTCGTCCTGCTACCGGTCCTGTGGGTGATCACCACCAAGGTCACGATGCCGCGTCTGGGCGCCTACAACCCCGCAGAGGGCGCCGACATCGACACCGCCCCGGTGGATGTGACCGAACGGCAGCGCAAGGCCAACCGCTGGGCCTTCATCTCGATCCTCATCTTCGTCGTTGTCATCGTCGCCATCTGCATCCCGAGCAACTCCTTCATGCGAAACGCCGAGACGGGCTCCCTGACGACAGCCTCCCCGCTCATGAACGGGATCGGCCTGCTCATCGCGATCTTCTTCTTCATCCCCGGCCTGGTCTACGGCCTCATCGCCGGAACGATCAAGGAATCGCGTGACGTGACCCGCATGATGACCGAGTCGATGGCGCAGATGGCATCCTTCATCGTCATCGTCTTCTTCGCCTCCCAGATGCTCTCCTACATCACCGCCTCCCAGATGGGCGCGATCCTGGCGATCAAGGGCGCGGAGCTCCTCCAGGGCTCACACGGCGTGGTGCTGATCATTGGCATCATCGCCATTTCGGCCTTCATCAACATCTTCATCGGCTCGGCATCGGCCAAGTGGGCCATCCTCGCCCCGATCTTCGTACCGATGATGATGGTGTTGGGCTACCACCCGGCCTTCACCCAGATGATCTATCGCATCGGCGACGCCATCACGAACCCGATCACGCCGATGTTCCCCTACTTCGCCCTCGTCCTCGCGGTGGCTCAGCGCTACCAGAAGAAGCTCGGCATGGGGACCTTCATCGCCACGCTCTTGCCCTACTCTATTGCGCTCGGGATCGTGTGGACCCTGCTGATGATCGTCTGGTACCTGCTCGGCTTCCCGGTGGGCGTGGAGGGCCCGATCTACCTCAGCTAAGGTCAGATAGGAACCTATCGAGGAATAACAATGAGTGATACTGAACCATATGTGCACGACATGATCGCGTGGCGCAGGCACCTGCACGCCCACCCCGAGGCCTCCTTCGAGGAGCACGAGACCGTGAGGTATCTACGCGAGGTGCTCTCCCGGCGCGCCCCGCACGCGCAACTGTCCAACCCGACGCCGACATCGCTCATCGCGGTGTTCGACACCGGGCGCCCCGGGCCGAAGATCGGCCTGCGCACGGACATTGACGGGCTGGTCATGGACGAGGATCGCCCCGACCTCGACTTCGCCTCCAAGATCCCCCACCGCATGCACGGCTGCGGGCACGACGGGCACATGTCCGTCGTGCTCTCCGCCATGGCGTGGGTGGAGGACCACCTAGGAGAGCTTGACGGGACGATCGTGGGGATCTTCCAACACGCCGAGGAGACCCCTCCGGGCGGCGCGAAGGAGATGGTCGCCACCGGCCAGTTCAACGACTTCGACTACATTTTCGGCTTCCACCTGTGGGCCACCGTCCCCGTCGGACTCGTCGACATCAAGGACGGGCCGGCGTCGGCAAACTCGGACCTGTGGACGATGACCTTCACGGGTCAGGGCGCCCACGCCTCCACCCCGGAGTCCGCCGTCTCGCCCGTCATTGCAGCGACGACGATGGCCAACCAGCTCCTCTCCATCGCCGCCACCCGCGTCGATGGCCGCCAGCCCGCCGTCGTCACCACCACCTTCATGGAGGCCGGCACCGCCGACGCCCTCAACGTCATCCCGCCCACGGCCCGCATTGGCGGCGTCGTGCGCACGCACAAGGACGAGGTCCAGGCCCGGGTGCGCTCCGTCATGGAGGACCTGTGCGCGGGCATGGAACGGGCCAACCCTGGCCTCGCCATCGACCTTGACTACCTCGTGGGCTACCCCATGACGTGGAACGACCCGGCGCGCACGGCGATCGTGCGTGAGCTCGCCGAGTCGCATTGGCCGGGCAAGGTCATCGCGGATGAGGCCATGTTGGGCGGGGAGGACTTTGCCGAGTTCTCCCGCGTCGCGCCGGCCACGTACGTGTTCGTCGGCGCCGGAAACCCCGAGAAGGGCTTCGACGCCGGCCACCACAACCCGAGCTTCGGCTTCGACGAGGACGCCCTCGAGATCGCCCTGCAGCTGTGCATCGACGTCGTGAAGAATCGCGAACGCCTCGCCAAGGCCTAACGCCTCGCGCTCTCACCCGGCGACGCGGTGACGCGGCCCCGACTTACACCTGAGTGGTGGTTGGGGCCGCGTTCATGTCCCTCTGTTCCCACTGCGTGAGCGCGATCTGGCGCAGTACCTTGCACGTGTGATCGATGGTGTCGGACTGCCGCGAGCGTGCCGCGGAGACGCATAAGACGAGCCGGCGGGTGCCGAGGCCCGTCAGCATCCGCACCTTCACGCCGTCGGGAAGCGTACCCAGCCCGAGCTTGGGCAAGACCGCGATGCCGAGTCCGGTGGCGACCATGTGCAGCGCGACGTCGTAGTCTTCGTAGACGTACTTGCTCGACGTCGTGAACCCCCACTGTTGGGACAGCCTCGTCGTGGCGATCCCGGCGGCGGTGTCCGGGTCGACCCCGAGCCACGTTTCGCCGGCGAGCTCGCGGGGGTCGCTCGGATCGGGGTACGTGGAGGGGTAGACCATGTACCACGGTTCTTGCAGGAGCGGCGCCACATTCACCCCGCGCGGTCCGCGCGGGATCTCGGAGTCGTACTCGAGCACGGCGATATCGGCCCGGCCGCGGCGGACGGCCGCCAGCGCGGCGTCGGCGGTGGACTCACGCAGGTGAAGATCGATGCCGGGGGCCCGCTCGGCGAAGATGTCGAGGTTGGGTAGGACGAGGCCGCGGATGACGGTCTGGAACGAGGCGAGGCGAACGATTCCCGTGGGCACGCCGTCGGCCTCGAGCAACTCGCGGACGGTGCGATCGAGTTCACTTTCGATGCGTTCCGCGCCGGCGACGACGATCTTACCCGCCTCCGTCAGCACCGCCCCGGAGTGGGTGCGCACAAGAAGTTCGGACCCGCATTCCCGCTCCAGCTTGCGGATTTGCTGGCTTACGGCGGAGGGTGAAACTCGCAGGGCGTCGGCCGCCGCCTGGATGCCGCCCTCCCTCGAGACGGCCAAGAGAAAGTCAAGACGTTGTACCGAAATTGCCATGAAGTAAAACTTAATCCCAACTCCAGTTTATTTCAATTGTAATTAACTTTTTGCGGCATCAGAATGGGGCCGTGAACGAAACGATGCAGGCCCTCGCTCAGGGCATGGGATGGCTGGGAGCCGCGCTATACCTCGGTGGATACTACCTCGTATCCACCGGCAAGCTCGCGGCCGATTCACTGCGCTACCAGTTCATGTGCATCAGCTCGGGCCTGTTCATGGTCATCCTCGCCTCGGCCACCGGGGCCTGGCCCTCGGTCTTCTCCAACGCCATGTTCACCCTCATCGGCCTCTACGTGGTGCTGACCGTCAAGCGGGCCTACCTCAAGCAGCTCATCGCCACGAAGGCTCACCGCACGATGGCGGCCCACGGCGCGCACCGGGATGCGGCCGCTCTTTCCCCGACGGCCTCCGGTGCCGACGCGCGGATTAACTTCAGCTACGTCGACGAGGTGATGGCCGCCCGCTCCCTCGCCAGATAGGGACCGCGGCGGGCAAGACGTGCGATAACGGACGATCGCAACGAAAGAGCGGCGAGTAGACATACTCGCCGCTCTCTTTTCGCCCCGCGCCGTTTCCCTGACGGTTACCACCAAACCTTCGCAGCATTGGTGCCCGCCCGAACGATGGCGCGCGGCGAAGATTGCCCTTAGGCCTCGACGATGTCGAGAACCTCGTACGGATCGCGAAGCGCCGGATCGTACAGGGCGCGCTCATAGCCCTCGTTGTAGAACAACGGGCTTCCCACGATGATGTCCGCGGTAGCGCGGTTCATCGCCACGGGAATGTTGTACTGGGTGGCCAGGCGCAGCAGCGCCTTCACGTCGGGATCGTGGGGCTGAGCCGCCTCCGGATCCCAGAAGAAGAACATCGCGTCCAGGCGATTCTCGACGATGCGTGCGCCGATCTGGGCGTCTCCGCCCTTGGGGCCCGACTTCAGGATTTCGACGTCGAGGCCGGTCTCATTGCGAATCAGAGTCGCGGTGGTACCCGTACCACACAGGATGTGCTCCTTCAGCACGGGGTAATTGTACTGAGTCCACTCCAGAAGCTCTTGCTTCTTGCGATCGTGTGCGACCAATGCAATTCTCATCTGACACCTCCTAGGATGTCACTCATGCGGCAGGCTGCCGCGCTTTCCCGCCCGGGATACCCCGGGCAGAACGAAGCCCCTTGGCCTTCCGACCAAGGGGCTCCCTTGCGTGGTCAACGCTAACAGCACGGCGGCCCGAGCGGAAGTGGAAAAACTGTGAGGCTAGCCTCGGTAGCGGCGCGTCAGGCGCGCCTGCTCACCGTATCGCTCGGCGTCCGGATAGCCGATCTCCTCAAGGGTGAGGGGGTGGGGCGGGGCGACGACGACCTCGCCGTTGCGCACCGCTTCTTCCAGGCGCGCGGCCGGCCAGCCCTCGTCGCGCGCGCCGCGCCCGACCTCGATGAGGGTACCCATGAGCGTGCGCACCTGCGAGTGGCAGAACGCGTCGGCCTTGGCGCTGCCGACAATCATCCCGTCCTCGCGCGCGAAGTCTAGCTCGAGGAGGGTACGCACCGTCGAGGCCCCCTCGCGCGGCTTGCAGAAGGAGAGGAAGTCGTGCTCGCCCAGCAGGGTCTGCGCCGCCCGGTTCATCGCGTCGACGTCGAGAGCGTAATTCAGCCAGAGCACGTCGCGGCGACACGGGTTCCAGGAGGCGACCCCGTCGGCGATCCGGTAGCTGTATCGCCGCCACAGCGCGGAGAACCGGGCGTCGAAGTCGTCCGGGACCGCCCGCGCGTTCGTCACCACGACGTCGGTGTAGCCCGGCGCCCCACCGGCGCGCCGCGCCGTGATCGCGTTGACCTTCGCCACGAGCGCCTCGCCCGGGGTGCGGCTTGATCGGCCGGGCAAGGCCTCCCATGCCGCGGGCTCGACGTCGAAGTGCGCGCACTGGCCGGCGGCATGCACCCCGGCGTCGGTGCGGCCCGCCACCGTCAGCGCCACCTCCTGGCGCAGGATCATCGCCAGCGCCGACTCGAGCTCACCCTGAACCGTGCGCAGGCCAGGCTGGGCGGCCCAGCCGTGGAAGCCGGCGCCGTCGTAGGACAGATCGATGCGAATCCTCATGCCTCCAGCCTACGGGGCTGAGGCGGTCGGTCGAAATTATCGAATGTCCTTACTTTTGCGCTACCGTCTAAGTATGGACGCGTCCCCTCTTTTCACCCTCGCCGTCGACTGCGGTGGAGGCGGCATCAAGTCCTGTGTCCTCGACGCGGGTGGGTTCCAGCGCAGCGACGTCGTGCGCACCCCTGTCCCCTACCCCTTCTCCCCCGAGGATCTGCTGCAAGTCATCGAACGCCAGCTGGCCGAGCTCGGCGAGCCGCACTTCGATCGGGTGACGCTTGGCATGCCTGGCATGATCCGCCACGGCGTAGTGGTCTACACACCGCACTACATCCGCCGTGCCGGCCCCCATACTCGCATTCTTCCCAACCTCGAGCACGCTTGGACCGGCCAGGACATGCAGACCGCGCTCGAGTCACGCTTCGACGCTCCGGCGCTCGTGCTCAACGACGCCGAGGTCGCCGCCGCCGGCATCGTCTCCGGGAAGGGCCTCGAGCTCGTCCTCACCCTCGGAACCGGCTTGGGATCGGCCTTCCTCGACAACGGCGTGCTTGCCCCCCACCTCGAGATCTCCCACGCCACGGTGCGCTGGGGGCTCACCTTCGACGACATCCTCGGCGAGCACGAGCGCGTCCGCCTTGGCGATTCCGCGTGGTCGCGGCGCGTGGCCAAAGCCGTCGAGACCCTCTGGCCCGTCTTCCGTTGGGACTCCCTCTACATCGGGGGAGGCAACGCCGCCCGGGTGACCGCGTCCGTGCGCGCCCGGATGCCTCAGGCCACCTGGGTTCCCAACATGGCCGGCATGGCGGGGGGCGTGCGCGCCTGGTCGATGGTCAATAGGTAGCACCCGACCTCGTCAATCCGCACCCGACGTCGTAGGCACTGTGGGCGACCACACCGTGAACATGTTGCATACTTATTCGCTCGAGCGCATATACTCGTGATAGCGCCAGGCAGGCGCAACAACGTTCTACGGAGGAATCATGAAGCGCACGATCTCGGCCATCGCAGCCGCCACCCTTGCACTCACGCTCGCGGCCTGTTCGAACGACGACGCCACCACCGATACCACCACCGGCAGCGACAAGCTCGCTACCGACCTGTCGTCCATCACCAAGGACGAGAAGATCGCCGCCATGGTCCCCGACGCAATCGCCGCCGATGGCAAGCTCGTGGTTGGCACCAACATCTTCTTCGCCCCCGCCGAGTTCTACGCCTCCGACGGCGTCACCCCCCTCGGCTACGACATCGACATGGGCAACGCCATCGGCAAGATCCTCGGCCTCGAGGTCGAATTCCAGCAGGCCGAGTTCGCCTCCATCATCCCCGGCATGGGTTCGCGCTATGAGGTCGGCATCGCCAACTTCACCATCAACGCCGAGCGCGAAGAGGTAGTCGACATGATCGCATACCTCCAAGCGGGTTCCGCCTGGGCCGTCCCCGCGGGCAATCCGACCGGCTTCGACCAGACCAAGCCGTGCGGCAAGGTCGTCGGTGTCCAGACCGGCACCTACCAGGAGGAAGTCCTCACCGACATGAACGCCAACCAGTGCAAGGACAACCCGATCCAGATTCAGTCCCTGTCCGAGCAGTCCGCCGTCACGCTACGCGTCGCCTCCGGCCAAGTCGATGCCATGTACACCGACTCCCCCGTCGCCGACTACGCTATCTCACTCAACGAGGGCAAGATCGAACGCATTGGCGAGGTCGAAGACTCGGCTTCCTACGGCATTGTCACGACCAAGGACAACCCCGAACTCACCGCCGCCATCCAGGCCGCCCTCCAGAAGCTCATGGACGACGGCGAGCTGACCAAGATCTTCAACACCTGGGGCATCTCCGAGGGCGTGGCCGGCGAGGCCGTGCTCAACCCCGCCGCCTAACCGGGCACCGGCCGCGGCGCGAACGCCGCGGCCTACCGCTCGCCCACTAGCCCATGCCGGCCCGCCCGGCCCGCCCGAGAAAGCTCACCCATGCCACGCGAAAACATCGAAATCATCGACGCCGTCCCGGTCCGGCACTGGGGGCGCATCATCTCAGCCGTCATCGTTGGCATCTTCGCCCTGATGATTATCAACGTGCTCATCACCAACCCCAACTGGCACTGGGACGTGGTGTGGGACAACCTCTTCCGCCCCGAGGTCATCCGCGCGGTGGGGTGGACGCTCGCACTCACGGTGGGCGCCATGGTGCTCGGCATCATCCTCGCCGTGACCATGGCCGTCATGCGCCGCTCACACAACCCGGTGTTACGCTGGGTGGCGATGGCCTACATCTGGTTTTTCCGCGGCACCCCAATCTACACCCAGCTCATCTTCTGGGGCCTGATCGGCACGCTCTTCACCACTATCACGGTGGGCATCCCGTGGACGGGGATCGACTTCTTCACCATCAACCCCAACCGGCTCGTGCCCGGCGACCTCCAGCGGACCATGTTCATCTACGCCGTGCTCGGCCTAGGTCTGAACGAGGGCGCCTACCTGTCCGAGATCGTCCGCTCCGGCCTCAACTCCGTCGACGCCGGGCAGGAGGAAGCCGCCAAGGCGCTCGGCATGTCGCGCGGCCAGGTGCTCCGCCGGATCGTCTTCCCGCAAGCCATGCGCGTCATCATCCCGCCCACGGGCAACGAGACGATCTCCATGCTCAAGACCACCTCGCTCGTCTCCGCCGTCCCCTTCACCCTCGACCTGACCTACGTCACCAACGCCCTCGGCTTCGCCTCGCTTCGTCAGATCCCGTGGCTCCTCATCGCCGTCATCTGGTACCTCGCCATCACCTCAATCCTCATGGTCGGCCAGCACTACATCGAGGCCTACTACGGGCGCGGGGTCAAGGACGGCGACGTCGATCGTCTCTCCCGCCGGGCGAAGGCCAAGCAACGTCGCTCACGCCAGGCCGCAATCAACGCCGCCGGCACCACCACCGACGACCCGATGATCGAGTACACGCCCTAGACATCGCGTCCCACCCTCCACGACTTTGCGAAACGAGAAAACAATGAACAACATGGTTGAGGTCCGCGACGTCCACAAGTTCTTCGGCGACCTCCACGTCCTGAAAGGCGTCAGCTTCGACGTCCCGCGCGGCTCGGTCACCACCATCCTCGGCCCCTCCGGCTCCGGCAAGTCCACCATCCTGCGCTGCATCAACGTGCTGGAGAAGATCCAAGCCGGGTCAATCGTCGTCGACGGGCAGCTCATGGGATATCGCGAGGTGGACGGCAAGCTCCATGAGCTCACCGAGAAGCAGGTGGCGGCCCAGCGCACCCAGATCGGGATGGTCTTCCAGCGCTTCAACCTCTTTCCCCACATGACCGCGCTTGAAAACGTCATGGAGGCACCCATCCAGGTCAAGGGCATAGAGAAGGGGGCCGCCAAGAAACGCGCCGAGGAGCTTCTAGCCCAGGTCGGCCTCGCCGACCGTGCCACCCACTATCCCTCCGAACTATCCGGCGGCCAGCAGCAACGTGTCGCCATCGCCCGCGCGCTCGCCATGGATCCCGAGCTCATGCTCTTTGACGAACCCACCTCCGCGCTTGACCCCGAGCTCGTGGGCGAGGTGCTCGCCGTGATGAAGACCCTCGCAACCCAGGGCATGACAATGGTGGTGGTCACCCATGAGATCGGCTTCGCCCGCGAGGTCTCCGACCAAGTCATCCTCATGGATGAGGGTCAGATCATCGAGTCCGGCGCCCCGGCCGCGGTCTTCGACAACCCCAGCCACCCGCGCACGAAAGAGTTCCTCGCGAAGGTGCTGTAGCCTCCCGGCTCGTCAGGCGACCGGCCCACCTCGCTTTACCAACCTGGAAGGGCCTTCATAGCGCAGCCACCACGTCCGGGCCAGAACGTGACAAACTGGCATCGTCGGTCCTATCAAGGAGGTCACGTGCCAAAGCCAGTCACCATCCTGTTCGCCTGCCAAAAGAACGCCGGGCGCTCCCAAATCGCAGCCGCGCTCGCCAAGGAGATGGCCGGGCCCAACGTGCATATCCTGTCGGCCGGCACGCAGCCCGCCAGCGAGCTCCACGACGTCACGCGCCAGCTGCTCGACGAGATGGGCCTTCGGCCCGAATCTGCACCGAAGAAGCTACGCCCCGAGGACGTGCGCACATGCGACTGGGTGATCACCATGGGGTGCGGCGAGTCATGCCCGATCTTCCCCGGCACACGCTACGAGGATTGGGACATCGCCGATCCCAACGGCCAGCCCATGGAAAAGGTCCGCGAGATTCGCGACGACATCCGCGCCCACCTCATCGACCTCTTCGCACGAATCGACACGGATGGCGCCACGCAGGCCAGCTTCTAAGCGTCGACGACGTCGCCTCCGGGCTCGCCCAGTGGCTCCATGAGGCGATCGAGGCAAATGCGGCCACCCACGGCGTCGACCTCGACAACGTGGACTGGGACTGAGTAGCCCTAGATACGACGGTGCCCGGCCATCGGCCGGGCACCGCGCTGTGTAGAAGACTACTTCTTCTCAACCTCTTCGGCCGATTCCGGAGTCTCTGCCGACTCGGCCGAGTCAGCAGACTCGGCGGATTCCGGGGACTCGGCGGATTCTGCAGATTCGGCGGAATCCGCCGACCCGGGGGCCTGAGCCTCCTCAGCCTCGGCAGCCTTCTTGGCGGCCTTCTCGGCCTCCTTGACAACGGCCTGCTTGGGCGAGACCGGCTCGAGGACGAGCTCGATCATGGCCATGGGGGCGTTGTCGCCCTTGCGGTTGGGAAGCTTCGTGGTACGGGTGTAGCCACCGTTGCGGTCGGCGAACTTCGGACCGAGCTCCTCGAAGAGGACGTAGGCGATTTCGCGATCGCCCAGGATCTTCAGCGCGAGGCGACGGTTGTAGGTGTCGCCCTTCTTCGCCTTCGTGATGAGCTTCTCGATGTGCGGGCGCACGCGCTTGGCGCGAGCCTCCGTGGTCACAACGGACTCATTCATGATGAGCGACTTGCACAGGTTGGCAATAATCTTGCGCTCGTGGGACGGGCTGCCTCCGAGGCGCGGACCCTTTGCGGGCTTGGGCATATTTACTCCTCAATAACTGTGCGGGCAAGCTCTCCGAGCCTTTCCGCGCCTCCCCCCACGGCGTCGCGGCCACGGGCGAAGGAAATTCTTTCATTACGCGTCGTCGCTGAACTGCATGCCGTAGTCGTCACCGAAGCCAGACATGAAGCCCGTGGGCGAATCCTTCAGACGGAGGTCGAGCTTGGCGAGCTCATCCTTGACATCCTCAATCGACTTGGCGCCGAAGTTACGGATGTCGAGGAGGTCAGCCTCAGAGCGCATGACGAGCTCACCGATCGTGTGGATGCCCTCGCGCTGCAGGCAATTCTGCGAGCGGGCGGGCAGGTTCAGGATCGTGATCGGGCGCTGCAGATCCGAAGACTGCTGCTCGACCACCGGGGCCTCCTTCAGCTCCAGGCCCTCCACCTCTTCGTTGAGCTCCGTGCACAGCGTGAAGAGCTCCACGAGGGTCTTGCCGGCGGACGCGAAGGCGTCGCGGGGCAGGGTGGACGGCTTGGTCTCCACGTCGACAATGAGCTTGTCGAAATCGGTGCGCTGGCCCACACGCGTGGCCTCGACCTTGTAGGAAACCTTCACCACCGGCGAGTAGATCGAATCGATCGGGATGCGACCAATCTCGTAGTCCGGCGAGTTGTTCTGCGCAGCGGACACGTAACCGCGACCGCGCTCGACAGTCAGGTCAACCTCGATCTTGCCCTTCTCATTAAGGGTGGCGATCACGAGGTCCGGGTTGTGGATCTCCACGCCCGACGGGGGCGTGATATCCGAGGCCAGGACCTGACCGGGGCCCTGCTTGCGCAGGTACATAAGAACCGGCTCATCGTGCTCGGAGGTCACAACGAGCTCCTTGAGATTCAAGATGATCTCGGCCACGTCTTCCTTGCAGCCGGGAACAGTCGAGAACTCGTGCAGGACGCCGTCGATGTGAACCGAGGTGATGGCTGCGCCGGGGATCGAGGACAGCAGCGTACGACGCAGGGAGTTACCCAGCGTGTAGCCGAAGCCGGGCTCGAGCGGGTCGAGCGTGAAACGCGAACGTGTGTCGGAAAGCTTCTCTTCTGTCAGCGTGGGTCGCTGTTCAATGATCACTGGTGATGTCCTTTCAACGGGTGCCCGCTATATGACACCCTGATTTACAGATGTGGGTTCATCCCCTGCAGGGCGACGACGCCCTGCGGTGCGTGGCCCCAAGGGGCCTGCGATCACACGCGACGACGCTTGGGCGGACGGCAGCCGTTGTGCGCCTGCGGGGTCACATCGGAAATCGAGGTGACCTCCAGGCCCGAAGCGGTCAGCGAACGAATCGCCGTCTCGCGGCCGGAACCCGGACCCTTAACGAAGACGTCAACCTTCTTCAGGCCCATGTCCATCGCACGACGCGCGGCGTTCTCAGCGGCGAGCTGAGCTGCGTACGGCGTGGACTTACGCGAACCCTTGAAGCCGACCATGCCCGCCGACGCCGTGGCGAGGACCTCGCCCTTGGTGTCCGTGATCGAGACGATCGTGTTATTGAAGGTGGACTTGATGTGCGCCTGTCCGTTCAGGACGTTCTTACGCGTAGCCCGACGCGGGCGACGCTGAGTCTTAGGTGGCATTATTTAAACTCCTCTACCCTACTTCTTCTTGCCTGCAACGGTCCGCTTCGGCCCCTTACGGGTGCGCGCGTTCGTCTTCGTACGCTGACCATGCACGGGCAGGCCACGACGGTGCCGGATACCCTGGTAGCAACCAATCTCAACCTTGCGGCGAATGTCGGCCTGGATCTCGCGGCGCAGATCGCCCTCGACCTTGTAGTGCTCGTCGATGTGGTTCTTGAGCTTGACCAGATCCTCCTCGGTCAGATCCTTCACGCGAATATCCGGGTTAACACCGGTAGCCGCGAGGGTCTCCTGGGAACGGGTCCGGCCGATGCCGAAAATATACGTAAGCGCAATCTCGACGCGCTTTTCGCGCGGGAGATCAACGCCGGAAAGACGTGCCATGTTGTGGCTCCCTATTGTCTTCATCCGAAGGTGTGGAGCATTACCATCCCTGCCGGGCCTCAGCCTTCGGAACTGAGGGTTGTGCGTGCGCACTGGTAATGCAATTGCTTGCGGGCTACCCCGCGATCCGTGACTTAGCCTTGGCGCTGCTTGTGCCGCGGGTTATCGCAGATAACCATGACGCGACCGTGGCGACGAATCACCTTGCAGTTGTCGCAGATCTTCTTAACACTAGGCTTGACCTTCATTCGGGTTCTTCCTGTTGCCGAAGTGGCGGTAGAGTGCGGTTTACTTGTAGCGATAAACGATCCGGCCACGATTGAGATCGTAGGGCGTGAGCTCTACGACGACGCGGTCTTCCGGAAGGATCCTGATGTAGTGCTGGCGCATCTTGCCGGAGATATGCGCGAGCACCATGTGCCCGTTCTCCAACTCGACGCGAAACATCGCGTTGGGCAAAGCCTCAGTGACCGTGCCCTCTACCTCGATGACGCCTTCTTTTTTCGCCATGTTCCCCGCTTAACTGAAATTGCTGTCGCCGGAATACTCCGACGGGTACCGACGTGGCACCAACGCTCAATAATACGGGATGGGCAGTGCGACGGGAAGAGCGATCTTGGTGTATCGCGTCACGCCGCCTCGAGCGGAACGGGCGTCACGCCGAAAGGAGCGAGCCCCTCGACTCCCCCGTCCGGGGCGGTCAGCACCCAGATGCCGCTCTTGTGCTTGGCCACCATGTGCTCCCAGTGGCATGCGTCCGAGCCGTCCTTGGTGCGAACCGTCCATTCGTCGTCGTCGACGCTCGTGGCCTGATCACCCGCCGCAAGCATCGGCTCGATGCACAACACCATGCCCCTCTTAAGCTTCGGGCTACGCCCGGTCGTGCGATAGTTGAGCACATCCGGATCCTGGTGCATCGAGGTTCCGATCCCGTGGCCGACGTAGTCAAGGAGGATATCCGGCGCGTTACCTTCCCCCACACTGGTGACGTAGTCGTCGATAGCGTTGCCGATGTCCGACACGCGTTTACCGGTCGCCATCGCGGCGATGCCGGCCCACATCGAACCTCGCGTAATGTCATTGAGACGCTCCCGCGCCGCGCGCACCTGCTGGTCACCACCCGGCAACACGACCGAGATGGCGGCGTCGCCGTGCCAACCATCCAGCACCGCCCCGCAATCCATGGACACGAGGTCTCCCGGCTGCAACTGAAGGGGTCCGGGAATACCGTGGACGACGACGTCGTTGACCGACGTGCAGATCTGGCCGGGGTAGTCGTAGTACCCGTAGAAGTTTGAGGTGGCGTCGTGAGCCTTGAGCACCTCGAGAGCGATCGCGTCGAGATCCGCGGTGGTCATGCCCGCCCGCACGTTATCGCGCAACGCCGCATGGATAGCCGCCACCACGAGCCCGGCCTTACGCATGGCCAGAATCTGGGCGTCAGACTTGTACTCGATCACGCGGGCGAACCCAAAAATGCCTGGCAACCAGCGATGAGACGTTCGCGCACCTCGTCGATCGTGCCGCGCCCATCGATCGGCACCACGATTCCGCGCTTGCGGTAGACATCCAGCAACGGCTGGGTCTTCTCGTGGTAAACCTCGATGCGGTGCCGGATGACCTCTTCCGTGTCATCCTGGCGGCCCTCGACCTCGGCACGCCTCAAGAGGCGGTCGACGATCGCCTCATCGGGAAAGTCCAGCTCGATGACGGCGTCGAGGGGCGCCTGGCGCTCCTCCAGCATACGGTCGAGCGCCTCAACCTGTGCCAAGGTCCGCGGGTAGCCGTCGAGGAGGAAGCCGTTCTTGGCGCCCGTCGCATCCAGGCGGCTGGCGACGAGCCGGTCGGTCAGCTCGTCAGGAACGAGGTTGCCGGCATTGATATAAGAGGCGATCAGCTCGCCCAGCTCGGAACCCGACGCGATGGCCTCACGAAACGCCTGGCCTGTCGAGATCCACGGAATATCGAGGCGCTGCGAGACGCCGGCTGCCTGCGTGCCCTTGCCGGCCCCCGGAGGGCCGACAATGACGAGACGGTAATTCATCGGAGGAATCCTTCGTAGTGACGCTGCTGGAGTTGAGCGTCGATATCCTTGACGGTCTGGAGGCCGACGCCCACCAGAATAATAATCGACGTTCCGCCGAAGGATAGGGAATTAATACCCATGGAGTTGAAGACGATCTGCGGGATCAACGCGACAATCGCGAGGTAGAGGGCGCCGACCCAGTTGATGCGGTTGATGACGTAGCGCAGGTAGTCTGCTGTCGGCTGTCCCGCCCGGATACCCGGTACGAAGCCTCCGTAGCGCTTCATGTTGTCCGCGATCTCTTCAGGGTTGAAGGTGATCGAGGTGTAGAAGAACGCGAAGAAGATGATCAGTAGCGCGTACAGCACGAGGTACCAACCGGTACCGCGGGAGAAGTTCTCCCCGATCCAGCGCACCCACCCGGAGTTCCTATCGCCGAACTGGGCGATCATCTGCGGCAGACCGAGGATCGAGGACGCGAAGATCACCGGGATCACGTTTGCCATGTTGATCTTCAGCGGGATGTAGGTCGAGGTACCGCCGTAGGTACGACGACCGACCACGCGCTTGGCGTACTGGACCGGGATGCGGCGCTGAGACTGCTCCACGAACACAACCACGAGGGTGATCGCAAGGAACATCACGAGCACGATGAGGAGCCTGGTGATGCCGCCGTCCGAGCGGTAAACGTTGGACAGCATGGTCGGGAACGACGCCGCGATACCCGTGAAGATGAGCAGCGACATGCCATTGCCCACGCCGCGTTCGGTGATGAGCTCGCCCAGCCACATGACCAGGCCCGTACCCGCAGTCACCGCAAGGATCGTCAGCAGATACTTGCCTGGGGAGGCGTTCGGGATCGGATCGACCGTGCACAGCTGGAAAATCGAGGAGTTAGCTACCGAGACGACCACCGAAGCCTGGAGGACGGCCAGGAAGATCGTGAGGTATCGGGTGTACTCGGTCAGCTTCGCCTGCCCCGTCTGCCCCTCCTTGTGGAGCTCCTCGAAGCGCGGGATCACCACGCGCATGAGCTGCACGATAATGGACGCCGTAATGTAGGGCATGATGCCCAAGGCGAAGACGGACAGCTGCAGGAAGCCACCGCCCGAGAACATGTTCATCATCGTCAGCAGATCCGCCGTGCCCTGCTCCGCCAGACACTGCTTGACGTTAGCGTACGACACGAACGGCGCAGGCATGTAGGTACCGAGGCGGTAGATCGCCATGATAAACATCGTAAAGAGAAGCTTGCGCCTCAGATCCGGTGTACGGAATGCCGATACCAGTGCTTTGAACAAAACTATCCTCCAAATGCCAGCCCGAGGGCCGTCGCGTGGTACCCGAAACATCGGGTTCGTCGGGTCTGCACGGGCAGACCTTGGCGGTGCCTAGACGGACACCGTTTCACTATACCTACTCGGTCCCTGATTATAAGAACCAAAAAGGGCGGATGTGCGACACACATCGCCGCAAGACGCGATTGGCCCCCACGAGTGTGGGGGCCAATCGACATGATGTTAGGCGTCGCGCTTGGCGAGCGAACCACCCGCGGCCTCGACCTTGGCCTGGGCGGACGCCGACCAGGCGTCGACCGTGGCGTTAATCTTGACCGTGATGTCGCCGGTGCCAAGGATCTTCACGGGACGGTTCTTGCGAACCGCGCCCTTGGCCACGAGCGCCTCGACGGTGACGTCGCCGCCCTCGGGGAAGAGCTCGTTCAGGGCGTCAAGGTTGACAACCTGGAAGTAGACCTTGGCGGGGTTCTTGAACCCGCGCAGCTTCGGCAGGCGCATGTGGAGCGGCATCTGGCCACCCTCAAAGCCCGGACGAACCGTGTTACGCGCGCGCGTACCCTTGGTGCCGCGGCCCGCGGTCTTACCGCGCTTGCCACCCTCGCCGCGACCGGCGCGGATCTTGGCCTTGTTCGAGCCCGGGGCGGGACGCAGGTCGTGAATCTTCAGCGGCTCCGACTTGGTCGTCGAATCAGTCATTACTCGACCTCCTCCACGTCGACCAGGTGCGCAACCTTACGGATCTGGCCGCGGATCGCGGCGTTGTCCTGGTGGGTCACGCTCTGGTGAATCTTATGCAGGCCAAGCGAGGCGATGGTCGCCTTCTGGGTCTGCGTGGCCCCTACGAGGCCCTTCTTCTGCGTAATCTTCAGCATTATGCACCAACTCCCGCGGCGGCAGCCTCGTTCTCTTCGCGCTTAGCTTCGAGCTCGGCGTCCTCGCGCTCCTTGGCCTCGTGCTCGGCACGGACTCGGAGCATCGCGGCCGGGGCGACCTGGTCAACCGGGAGGCCACGGCGAGCCGCGACCGCCTCCGGCTGCTCAAGCTGCTTGAGCGCCGCGACGGTGGCGTGCACGATGTTGATCGCGTTGGACGAGCCAAGCGACTTCGACAGGATGTCGTGGATGCCAGCGGCCTCCATGACGGCGCGAACCGGACCACCCGCGATAACGCCGGTACCGGCGGAAGCCGGACGCAGGAGGACGACGCCCGCGGCGTCCTCGCCCTGAACCAGGTGCGGAATCGTGGTGCCGATACGCGGAACCTTGAAGAAGTTCTTCTTCGCCTTCTCGGTGCCCTTCGCGATCGCGGCGGGCACCTCCTTAGCCTTGCCGTAGCCGACGCCGACGGTGCCGTTGCCATCGCCCACCACGACGAGCGCGGTGAAGGCCATGCGACGGCCGCCCTTGACGGTCTTGGCAACACGGTTGATGGTCACGACGCGCTCGATGTAGGCATTCCTGTCATCTGCGCGACGATCGGTACGACGCTCGTTGCGACGCTCGCGACGACCGCGCTCCTCGCGGTCACCCTCGGAGCGGCGTCCACGCTGCTCTGCAGCCATGTCTATATCCTCTCGTTCCAGATCACAGGTTCAGGCCGGCTTCGCGGGCGCCCTCGGCGACCGCGGCCACGCGACCGTGATACTTGTTTCCACCGCGATCGAGAACGACGGCGGAGACGCCGGCCTCAATCGCGCGCTTACCAATGCGCTCGCCCACGATGCGGGCGGCGCCTACCTTGCCCTCGGTATCCTTCGGGAAGTCAGCCTCGAGCGTGGAGGCGTAGGCCAGGGTCCTGCCCACCGAATCGTCGATGACCTGAGCGATCATATGACGGTTCGAACGAGCGACGGCCAGACGCGGACGCTCGGCAGTGCCGACGACGCGCTTGCGAAGGCGCTGGTGGCGGCGCTTACGCGCAGCAAACTTGTGAGTAGACATTACTTACCAGCCTTTCCAGCCTTGCGACGCACCTGCTCGCCCGCATAACGAATACCCTTGCCCTTGTACGGCTCAGGCTTGCGCAGCTTGCGAATCTGGGCGGCCATCTCGCCAACCTTCTGCTTGTCGATACCGACGACGGAGAACTTGGTCGGACCCTCGACCACGAAAGAGATACCCTCCGGGGCCTTGATCAGGATCGTGTGCGAGTAGCCGAGGGAGAACTCGAGGTCCGAGCCCTTGGCCACCACGCGGTAACCGGTGCCGAGGATCTCGAGGTCCTTCTTGTAGCCCTCGGTCACGCCAATGATGTTGTTTGCCACCAGCGTGCGGGTCAGACCGTGAAGCGAACGCGACTCGCGCTCGTCGTTCGGGCGGGTGACGATGACCTCGCCACCTTCGACCTTGACCTCGATCGGGGACGCGACAGTGAGCTCGAGCTCGCCCTTCGGACCCTTGACCTTGACGTTATTGCCCTCGACCGCGACGTCGACGCCGGACGGGATAGAAATCGGGAGCTTACCAATACGTGACATTGCAGCCCTTCCTTCTACCAGATGTAGGCGAGGACTTCCCCACCTACGCCCTTGTCCTTGGCCTCACGGTCGGTAAGCAGGCCGGAGGACGTGGACAGGATAGCCACGCCCAGGCCGCCCAGGACCTGAGGGAGATTGGTGGACTTGGCGTAGACGCGAAGTCCCGGCTTCGAGATACGGCGCAGACCGGCGAGCGAACGCTCACGGTTCGGCCCGTACTTCAGGGTCAAAGTGAGCGTCTTGCCCACCTTGGCATCCTCGACGGTGAATCCGTTAATGTAACCCTCACGCTTGAGGATGTCGGCGATGGACGCCTTCATCTTCGAGTACGGCATTTCAACCGTCTCATGAAACGCCGAGTTGGCGTTGCGCAGACGCGTGAGCATATCTGCAATGGGGTCTGTCATAGACATCGGGCCACAGCCCTTCCTCGTCGCGGTTTCCTTTTCGGACCTGCGACGTAGTTTCTTACCAGCTTGCCTTCTTTACGCCCGGGAGCTCGCCCGCAAGGGCCATCTCACGAACACAGACTCGGCACAGGCCGAACTTACGGTAGACGGAGTGCGGACGGCCGCAACGCTGGCAACGCGTGTAAGCGCGCACAGCGTACTTCGGCTTCCGAGCCGCCTTTTGCTTGAGAGCAGTCTTTGCCATTAGTCCTCCTTGAACGGGAAGCCGAGGTGGCGCAGGAGCGCGCGGCCCTCGTCGTCGGTCGTCGCGGTGGTGACAAAGGTGATATCCATGCCGCGGACGCGATCAATCTTGTCCATGTCGATCTCGTGGAACACGGTCTGTTCGGTCAGGCCGAACGTGTAGTTCCCGTTGCCGTCGAACTGCTTCGGCGACAGGCCACGGAAGTCACGGATGCGCGGCAGAGCGGTGGACAGAAGGCGGTCCAGGAACTCCCACATGCGGTCACCGCGGAGGGTGACGTGGCATCCAATGGCCTGGCCCTCACGCAGCTTGAACTGCGCGATGGACTTACGCGCCTTCGTGACCTGCGGCTTCTGGCCGGTGATCGCGGTGATGTCCGCGATCGCGCCGTCGAGGATCTTGGAGTCGCGAGCGGCTTCACCCACGCCCATGTTGACGACGATCTTCTCAAGCCCACCGACATTGTTGACGTTGGTGTGGTTGAACTCCTTGAGCAGCGCCGGGAGGATCTCCTCACGGTACTTGGTCTTCAGACGAGGGGTCACAGCTCGATCTCCTCTCCGCCACGGCGGCCGATACGCTCGCGCATGATCTTCTTGCGGCCGTTGCGTTCCACCTCAACCTCGCGGAATCCCACGCGAATCGGCTTCTTGTCCGGGCCAACGAGCATCACGTTCGAGATGTGGATCGGGGCCTCAACGGTCTCGATGCCGCCGGTCGTGCCGCCGCGCTCCGTGCGACCGACGCGGGTGTGCTTCTTGACGCGCTGCACGCCCTCGACGATGACGCGATCGTCGCGAACCTGGAGGACACGCCCCTGCATGCCCTTGTCACGGCCTGCGATGACCTGAACCAGGTCACCCTTCTTGATCTTCGCCATGTTAGATCACCTCCGGCGCGAGCGAAACGATGCGCATGAACTGCTTGTCGCGAAGCTCGCGTGCGACGGGGCCGAAGATTCGGGTGCCGCGCGGTTCGGTGTCATTCTTCAAAATGACAGCAGCGTTCTCATCAAACTTGATGTACGAGCCGTCTGCACGGCGCGTGTGCTTCTTCGTGCGGACGACGACGGCCTTGACCACGTCGCCCTTCTTGACGTTACCGCCAGGGATTGCATCCTTGACGGCGGCGACGATCACGTCGCCAATTCCGGCGTAGCGCCGACCAGAACCGCCGAGCACGCGCACGCAAAGGATCTCCTTCGCGCCCGTGTTATCGGCGACCTTCAGTCGCGTCTCCTGCTGGATCATTTACATATCTCCTGTCGTCGTGCCGGTTCTCAGTATTGAGCCTTGCCGAACGGATGTTTTCTCAGATAAAGATACCCGAGATTACTTGGCCTTCTCGATGACCTCGACCACACGGAAGTGCTTGGTCGCGGACAGCGGTCGGGTCTCCATGATGCGAACGAGATCGCCCTCGCGAACCTCGTTCGTCTCATCATGAGCCTTGATGCGCTTGGACCTGGTCATGACCTTGCCGTAAAGCGCATGCTTGCGACGGTCCTCGACCTCGACCACAACGGTCTTGTCCATCTTGTCAGAAACTACGTAGCCGACACGAACCTTGCGGTAGTTGCGCTGCGTCTGTTCGTTCTTTTCCTGCTCGCTCATCGCGCTTCCTCTACTTCTTCTTAGCCGTCGGGGCGGTGCGGATACCAAGCTCGCGCTCGCGGGCGACCGTGTAGATGCGCGCGATCGAGCGACGCACCTCCTTCAGGCGGCCGGAGTCTTCCAGGCGATGGGTCACGGCCGAGAAGCGGAGGTTGAACAGCTCAGCCTTCGCCTCCTGGAGGCGCTCGGCGAGCTCAACATCGGTGAGCTGGTCGAGCTCTTCAGTGGTAATGCCCTTAGCCATTATTCACCATCCTCACGGGTAATAAAACGAGTCTTCATGGGGAGCTTGTGCTGGGCGCGCGACATTGCCTCGCGAGCCAGCTGCTCGTCGACGCCGGCCAGTTCGAACAGAACACGACCGGGCTTAACGTTGGCAACCCACCATTCGACCGAGCCCTTGCCGGAACCCATGCGGGTTTCGGCCGGCTTCTTCGTGAGCGGGCGATCCGGGAAGATGTTGATCCAGACCTTGCCGCCTCGCTTGACGTGGCGGGTCATCGCGATACGAGCCGCCTCGATCTGACGGTTGGTCACGTAGGCCGGCTCGAGAGCCTGGATGCCGTACTCACCGAAAGCCAGGGTGGTGCCACCCTTGGCCATGCCATGCCGGTTCGGGCGGTGCTGCTTGCGATGCTTCGTTCGGCGGGGAATGAGCATGTAACTCAGGCCTCCGTTTCCTGGGTAGCGGGCGCCTCGGCTGCGGGTGCGGCGGGCGCCTCAGTGGTGGCCTGCTCGGCCTGGTTCTGACGACCGCGGCCGCCCCGACGCTCGCCGCGACCACCGCGACCACGGCCGCCGCGGCCACGCGGCGCCTCGGTCAGGGAGCGGTAGTACTCGACGTCGGTGACGTCACCGCGGTAGATCCACACCTTCACGCCGATCCGGCCGAAGGTGGTGCGGGCCTCAAAAAAGCCGTAGTCGATGTTGGCGCGAAGGGTGTGCAACGGCACGCGCCCCTCGCGGTAGAACTCGGAGCGCGACATCTCCGCGCCGCCGAGGCGACCGGAGCACTGCACGCGGATGCCCTTGGCGCCTGCACGCTGCGCGGACTGGATGCCCTTGCGCATCGCGCGACGGAACGAGACGCGCGACGCGAGCTGCTCCGCGATGCCCTGGGCCACGAGCTGGGCGTCGGCCTCCGGGTTCTTGACCTCGAGGATGTTGAGCTGGACGGACTTGCCGGTCAGCTTCTCAAGATCCTGACGGAGGCGATCAGCCTCAGCGCCACGGCGACCAATCACGATGCCGGGGCGAGCCGTGTGGATGTCGATCACGACGCGCTCGTTGCGGCGCTCGATATTCACGCGCGAGACGCCCGCGCGCTCGAGGTTCTTCTCGATCATCGAACGGATCTTGATGTCCTCGCCGAGGTAGTCAGCGTAGGTCTTACCGGCCTCGTTGGAGTCCGTGAACCACTTCGAGCGGTGATCCGTGGTGATACCAAGGCGGAAACCTACCGGATTAACTTTCTGTCCCATTCTTAGGCCTCCTTGGTTCCGACGATAACGGTGATGTGGCTCGTACGCTTCATGATCCGGTTTGCGCGGCCCTGGGCACGCGGCTGGATGCGCTTCATGGTCGGACCCTCATCCACGTAGGTCTCGAGGATCTCGAGGGCGGACTCGTCGAAGCGCTCGCCGGCCTGGCCGGCAGCGTAGCGGGCGTTAGCGATTGCCGACTGGACGATCTTACGAACGTCGCGGGCAACCGCCTGGGGTGCAAACTCGAGCACGTCCAAGGCGTTGGTTGCATTCATACCGCGGATCTCGTTGATCACTCGGCGAGCCTTCTGCGGCGTGACGCGGACGTAGCGCGCCTGTGCCTTTGCTTCCATTATTCTGCCTCTCCTGCCTTACCGGCGACGGCCCTTGCGATCGTCCTTCTCGTGACCCTTGAAGGTGCGAGTCGGAGCGAATTCGCCGAGCTTGTGACCGACCATGGACTCGGTGATGAACACCGGAACATGCTTGCGGCCGTCGTGGACTGCGAACGTGTGACCAAGGAAGTCCGGGGTGATGACCGAACGGCGCGACCAGGTCTTGATGACGTTGTGGGTGCCCTTCTCGTTCTGCTCGTCGACCTTCTTCTGAAGGTGATCGTCGACGAAGGGGCCCTTCTTCAAACTACGCGGCATAGCTGACTACTCCTATCGAGACTTCTTGCCGGTCTTGCGACGGCGCACGATGAGCTTGTCGCTGGGCTTGTTCGGATGACGGGTACGGGATTCCTTCTGGCCCCACGGGGAGACCGGGTGACGTCCGCCGGACGTCTTGCCCTCGCCACCGCCGTGCGGGTGATCGAACGGGTTCATGACGACGCCGCGGACGGTCGGGCGCACGCCCTTCCAGCGCATGCGGCCGGCCTTACCCCAGTTGATGTTCGACTGCTCGGAGTTGCCGACCTCACCGACGGTGGCTCGGCAACGCGTGTCGACCAGGCGGATTTCGCCGGAGGGCAGGCGCAGGTGCGCGTACTTGCCTTCCTTGGCGACCAGCTGCACGGAGGCGCCGGCCGAACGGGCGATCTTGGCGCCGCCGCCCGGGCGGAGCTCCACGGCGTGAAGAACCGTACCGATCGGGATGTTGCGGATCGGAAGGTTATTGCCGGGCTTGATGTCCGCGTTCGGACCGTTCTCAATCATCGTGCCCTGCTTGACGCCCTCCGGAGCGATGATGTAACGCTTCTCGCCGTCGACGTAGTGCAGGAGCGCGATGCGCGCGGTGCGGTTCGGATCGTACTCAATGTGTGCGACCTTGGCGGGCACGCCGTCCTTGTCGTGACGACGGAAGTCGATCACGCGGTACTGGCGCTTGTGGCCGCCTCCGATGTGACGCGTGGTGATACGACCGTGGTTGTTACGACCGCCGGTCTTCGGTAGCGGGCGTAGCAGCGACTTCTCCGGCGTAGATCGGGTGATCTCGACGAAGTCGGCAACGCTCGAACGGCGACGACCCGGGGTCGTCGGCTTGTACTTGCGAATTCCCATGAGTGTTCCTCAATACTTCCCGTCGGCTTAGCCGACGATATCGCCGTAGATGTCGATGGTGCCCTCGCGCAGCGTGACGATGGCGCGCTTGGTGGCCTTACGCCGACCAATGCCATCGCGCGTGCGGCGGGCCTTGCCCTGACGGTTCTGGGTGTTGACCGCGGCAACCTTGACGCCGAAGATCTTCTCAATCGCGAGCTTGATCTCGGTCTTGTTGGCGCGCGGGTCAACGATGAACGTGTACTTGCCCTCGTCCTCGAGACGTGCGGCCTTCTCGGAGGCTACCGGCTCGAGAATGACGTCGCGAGGATCCTTGTTGTGGAACGCAGCGTGAGTCACTTCGTCTCCTCCTTGTTGGTCCATGCCTCGTATGCAGCTTCGGTGAACACGACGTCGTCGGCGACGAGGACGTCGTAAGCATTGAGCTGGTCGAAGTAGAGCAGGTGTGCTTCCTGAGCGTTACGCAGCGACAGGATCGCCAGATCGTCAGTGCGGTCGACGACGACGAGCGCCTTGCGTCCCTCCGTCACCTCAAGCAGGAACTTGAGCGCGACCTTGGTGGACGGCTTGTCGCCCTCCACGAAGCCCTTGACGATGTGCACGCGATCGTGCTTGGCACGATCCGAGAGCGCCTGGCGCAGAGCGGCGGCGATCATCTTCTTGGGCGTGCGCTGCGAGTAGTCACGCGGAACCGGGCCGTGGACGACGCCGCCGCCGGTCCAGTGCGGTGCACGGATCGAACCCTGGCGGGCGCGGCCGGTGCCCTTCTGGCGCCACGGCTTGACACCGCCGCCGGAGACTTCACCGCGGGTCTTGGTCTTCGCGGTGCCGGCGCGGCGCGCGGCGAGCTGGGCGTGGACGACCTGATGGAGCAGCGGAATGTTGGGCTCGAGGCCGAACACGGCCGAGTCGAGCTCCACGTTGCCGGCCTTCTTGCCGGCCAGATCGATAACGTCAACCTTGAGGTCTGCCATCGTTAGGCTCCCTTCACGGCAGTACGGATCACGACGACGCCACCCTTGTTGCCGGGGATAGCGCCAGAGACAAGGAGAAGGTCATTCTCGGTGTCCACAGCGTGAATGGTCAGGTTCTGGACGGTGACGCGGGCGTTGCCCATGCGTCCAGCCATCTTCTGGCCGCGGAACACGCGGCCGGGGGTTGCCGAAGCGCCGATCGAACCGGGCTTGCGGTGATTGCGGTGCGCACCGTGGGCGGCCGAGACGCCGGCGAAGCCGTGTCGCTTCATCGTGCCGGCAAATCCCTTGCCCTTCGACTTGCCGACGACGTCGACCGTCTGGCCGGCCTCGAACAGCTCCACGCCGAGCTCCTGGCCGAGCGTGTACTCGCTGGCGTCGGGGGTGCGGATCTCAGCAACGAAGCGGCGCGGCTGGACGCCCGCCTTCGCGAAGTGGCCCGCGAGCGGCTTGGTGACGTTCTTGTTCTTCAGCTCGCCCGAGGCGATCTGAAGGGCTTCGTAGCCGTCAATGTCCGTGGTGCGAATCTGGGTGACAACGTTCTTGCCAACCTTGACCACAGTGACCGGAACGAGGTTTGCGTTTTCGTCCCACACCTGGGTCATTCCTAGCTTAACGCCGAGGAGCGCCTTCACGGGCGCTGCGGCGGTCTTGTTCTTCGTCATGATGCGTTACCTCAGAGCTTGATCTCGACGCTGACATCTGCCGGGAGATCCAGGCGACGCAGGGTGTCAATTGTCTTCAGGGTCGGATCGACAATGTCGATCAGTCGCTTATGCGTACGCATTTCGAACTGTTCGCGACTGTCCTTGTCCTTGTGGGGCGAACGAATAACGGTGAAAACGCTGCGCTTGGTCGGCAGCGGCACCGGTCCCACAACCGACGCTCCAGTACGGGTAACTTCGTCGACGAGCTTTTTCGCTGCGTTGTCGATGACCTCATGGTCATATGACTTCAGACGGATGCGGATCTTCTGTCCCGCCATGGCGTCGTCTCCCTCTCTCTACCTTCGGTGTTCACGACCCCCGCAGTCGGGCGTGTCGCACCTGATGGAGGTAACAAACGAAGCCCTATGTGGTTGTTGCGAACCCATTTTCTGTGCCGCGGGCGCTCTGCCCTCGGCCAAGTTCTTGATCTCGGTTGTCCCGAGCAACTTCACTAGTATGACCCAATCTCCCACTGTTGCGCCAATTATTTGGGGCGATGGTGGTCAATCACACGTAGGTGATCATAAGTAGCTCAGCGCGGGAAAGGCGCCCGGCCAACCACTTTAGCATTCATGCCCCCGCCCAACCAGGGCGGAGCCTGTGAAGCGGCCGACAATCGGCCATGATGAGCTATCGCACCAGTCCGAGGCGCCGCGCGAGCATGGCAGGCGCGGTGTGGTTGACGTCGACGACGACCGCCCCGCTGGCTCGCGCTGCCTCGAGTCCCGCCCGGGAGTCTTCGAAGATGAGAGCGTCCTCGGCGTTCACACCGAGCCGCTTGGCGCCAAGCAGGTACGGCTCTGGTGCGGGCTTGCCAGGGACCTCGTCACTGCCCGTCACCACGGCGTTGAAATACATCTCCCCCAGGCTCTCCAGCGCGATATCCACCAGGTCTTTCGGTGTGGCGGTCACGAGCGCCTGCGGAACGCCGGCATCTCGGAAGGCCCAGAGTAGCTCGCGCACGCCCGGAAGGAGTCTGACGAACGGGTAGGCGCGGGTAGCCATGAGCCGGGTGAGCTCGCCGAATATCTCCATCGGCTCGGGGCGCTCCAGGCCGGCGCGAGCCACGGCGTCGGCGAGCCGGTTAGCGTGATCGGCAGTAGAGGCGCCGAGAATGAACTCCGTATCCTCACTCCCCCAGATCCCGCCGGCCTCCCGGATCACCGTCTCAGACAGCTCGCCCCACGCCGATTCGGTGTCGACGATCGTGCCATCCATGTCCCACAACACGGCCGCGGGCAACTGACTGAGCCCAAGAAACTCCAGGTTCATATCGCCGATGCTATCGTGGCTCGGGCACCGGGGCGAGTCCACGCCTCCCGCGGTGCCATACGCAGCAGTGGGCCCCAGCCGAAGCTGGGGCCCACGCCTCAGAAGTCAGAAGACTACTTGATGATCTTGGTGACGCGGCCGGAACCGACCGTGCGGCCACCCTCGCGGATAGCGAAGCCGAGGCCCTCTTCCATGGCGATCGGCTGGATCAGCTCGACCGTCATCTCGGTGTTGTCACCGGGCATAACCATCTCGGTGCCCTCGGGCAGCGTGATGACGCCGGTGACGTCCGTGGTGCGGAAGTAGAACTGCGGACGGTAGTTGGTGAAGAACGGGTTGTGACGGCCGCCCTCCTCCTTCTTCAGGATGTAGACCTGGGCCTCGAAGTTGGTGTGCGGGGTGATGGTACCCGGCTTAGCAACAACCTGGCCACGCTCCACGTCCTCACGGCGGGTGCCGCGAAGCAGCAGACCACAGTTCTCGCCGGCGTCGGCGTGATCCATCTGCTTGTGGAACATCTCGATACCGGTGACGGTGGTCTTCTGCGGGGCGCGGATGCCGAGGATCTCGACCTCCTCGTTCAGGCCGAGCTCGCCACGCTCCACACGGCCGGTCACGACGGTGCCGCGGCCGGTGATGGTGAAGACATCCTCGATCGGCATGAGGAACGGCTTGTCGAGGTCACGGACCGGATCCGGGAAGTAGTTGTCAACGGCGTCGACGAGCTCGAGCACCGAGTTAACCCACTTCTCATCGCCCTCAAGAGCCTTGAGCGAAGAAATCTGGACCACGGGGGCGTTGTCGCCGTCGTACTCCTGCGAGGACAGAAGGTCACGGACCTCCATCTCGACGAGCTCGATGAGCTCCGGATCGTCGACCATGTCGCACTTGTTCAGAGCGACGATGATGTCCGGCACGCCCACCTGGCGGGCGAGCAGGACGTGCTCGCGGGTCTGCGCCATCGGGCCGTCGGTCGCGGCGACGACGAGGATCGCGCCGTCCATCTGAGCAGCGCCGGTAATCATGTTCTTGATGTAGTCGGCGTGGCCCGGGGCGTCGACGTGAGCGTAGTGACGCTTCGGGGTCTGGTACTCAACGTGGGAGACGTTGATGGTGATACCACGCTGGCGCTCCTCCGGAGCGTTGTCGACCTTGTCGAACGGGGTGAACTCGTTCAGATCGGGGTACTTGTCCGCCAACACCTTGGTGATGGCGGCGGTCGTCGTCGTCTTACCGTGATCGACGTGACCGATGGTGCCGACGTTCATGTGCGGCTTGGACTTGTCGTACTTGGCCTTGGCCACTTGCGCCCTCCTGGGACTAGATTGACTCTTCAGCTTGATGGTACGCGTGGGCGCACCGCTAAATGAATCTTACTTTTCTACTACTTACTTGTAAATTCCAGCGGCTTACTCGCCGTGAGCCTTCTGGATGATCTCGTCCGAGACGTTCTTCGGAACTTCCTGGTACTTCGCGAACTGCATGGTGTACACCGCGCGGCCCTGCGTCTTGGAACGCAGGTCGCCGACGTAACCAAACATCTCGGAAAGCGGAACCAGGGCGCGGACGATCTTGACGCCAGTGGCATCCTCCATCGAGGCGATCTGCCCACGACGGGAGTTGAGATCACCGATGACGTCGCCCATGTACTCCTCCGGGGTACGGACTTCGACATCCATGATCGGCTCGAGAATGATCGGCTTGGCTCGCTTGATGCCCTCGCGGAACACCATCTGGCCGGCGATCTTGAACGCCATCTCCGAGGAGTCGACGTCGTGGTAGGCGCCGTCCTCGAGCGTGGCCTTCACGTTGACCATCGGGAAGCCGGCGAGCACACCGTTCTCCATGGCCGCCTGGATTCCCTGGTCGACCGACGGGATGTACTCGCGCGGGACGCGGCCACCGGTGACCTTGTCCACGAACTCGTAGGTGATGCCCTCTTCGTTCTCCTCCAGCGGCTCGAAGGTGACGATAACCTTCGCGAACTGGCCGGAACCACCCGTCTGCTTCTTGTGGGTGTACTCGATGTGCTCGGCCTTGCCGCGAATGGCCTCGCGGTAGGCGACCATCGGTGCACCGACATTCGCCTCGACCTTGAACTCCCGCTTCATGCGGTCCACGAGCACGTCAAGGTGGAGCTCGCCCATGCCGCCGATGACGGTCTGGCCGGACTCCTCGTCCAGGCGGACGGTGAAGGTCGGGTCCTCTTCGGCGAGCTTCTGGATGGCGATGCCGAGCTTCTCCTGGTCGGCCTTCGACTTGGGCTCGACGGCCACGTGGATCACCGGATCCGGGAAGGTCATCGACTCAAGCAGCATCGGGGCCTCGATCGCCGACAGCGAGTCGCCCGTCGTCGTGTCCTTCAGGCCAATGACGGCGTAGATGTTGCCCGCCGATGCCGACTCGACCGGCTCCTCCTTGTTAGAGTGCATCTGGAAGATCTTCGACACGCGCTCCTTCTTGCCCTTGGAGGCGTTGAGGATCTGGTCGCCCGGCTCGATGTGGCCCGCGTAGACGCGGATGTAGGTCAGGCGGCCGAAGAACGGGTGCGCTGCGATCTTGAAGGCGAGTGCCGCGAAGGGCTCGGTCGGGGAGGGCTTGCGCTCGATCTCCACTTCCTCGTCCTTGACATCCATGCCCTTGATGACCCCGATGTCGAGGGGCGAGGGTAGGTAGTCGACGACGGCGTCGAGCACCGGCTGCACGCCGATGTTCTTGTAGGCCGAACCGGCGAAGATCGGGTAGAGTTCGCCAGCGATGGTCAGCTTGCGGATGCCGGCCTTGAGCTCGTCAACCGTGATCTCCTCGCCGCCGAGGTACTTGTCGAGGAGGGCCTCGTCGGTCTCGGCGACAGTCTCGACGAGCTCGTTGTAGAGCTCCTCCGCCTTGTCGGCGAGCTCGGCCGGGATCTCTTCCTCGACGACGACGGCGCCCAAGGTGTCCTTGCCCTTGTCGTCCTTAGCCGGGAAGCGAAGCGCCTTCTTGTTCAGCACGTCGACGACGCCGGAAAGCTCGGACTCGGCACCGATCGGGAAGGCCATCACCAGCGGGGTCGCCTTGAGGCGATCGCGGATGGTCTGGACGGCGTGGTCGAAGTCTGCGCCCATCTTGTCCATCTTGTTGATGAAGCAGATGCGCGGGACGTTGTACTTGTCAGCCTGACGCCACACGGTCTCAGACTGCGGCTCAACGCCTTCCTTACCGTCGAAGACCGCGACGGCGCCGTCGAGGACGCGAAGGGAACGCTCCACCTCGACCGTGAAGTCGACGTGGCCGGGGGTGTCGATGATGTTGATCTGGTTGTTGTGCCAGAAGGTGGTGACGGCAGCCGACGTAATCGTGATGCCGCGCTCCTTCTCCTGCTCCATCCAGTCGGTCGTCGACGCACCGTCGTGCGTCTCGCCCATCTTATAGTTCAGGCCGGTGTAGAACAGAATGCGCTCGGTCGTCGTGGTCTTACCCGCGTCGATGTGCGCCATAATGCCAATGTTGCGGACCTTGTTCAGGTCCTTCTGTGGTGTATGTGCCACGTTTAGGCTCTCCTAAAATTCAGGCCAGACGGCCGTTTTACCAGCGGTAGTGAGCAAAGGCGCGGTTGGCCTCAGCCATGCGGTGGACATCTTCGCGGCGCTTGACAGCGGCGCCGAGGCCGTTGGATGCGTCCATGATTTCGTTCTGGAGGCGCTCAAGCATCGTGTTCTCGCGGCGGTCACGCGCGTAGTCCACGAGCCAGCGAATCGCGAGGGCGTTCGCACGGTTCGGCTTGACCTCGGTCGGCACCTGGTAGGTGGCGCCGCCGACGCGGCGGGAGCGAACCTCGAGCTGCGGGCGGATGTTGTCCAGTGCGCGCTTGAGAACCTCAAGCGGCTCCTGGCCGGTCTTCTCGGCGACTCCGGAGAGCGCGCCGTAGACAATGCGCTCTGCGGTGGACTTCTTGCCGTCGCGCAGGACCCGGTTGATCAGCTGGGTGACGACGGGCGAGCCGTGGACCGGATCGTTGACGAGCGGGCGCTTGCGGATGGGACCCTTACGAGGCATTACTTCTTCTCCTTCTTCGCACCGTACTTGGAACGACCCTGGCCGCGGCTCTTCACGCCCTGCGTGTCGAGCGCGCCACGGACGATGTGGTAGCGAACGCCGGGGAGGTCCTTGACACGGCCGCCGCGGACGAGCACGATCGAGTGCTCCTGGAGGTTGTGTCCCTCGCCGGGGATGTAAGCCGTGACCTCGACGCCGGAGGAAAGGCGAACACGAGCAACCTTGCGAAGTGCCGAGTTCGGCTTCTTCGGGGTGGTCGTGTAAACACGCGTGCAAACGCCGCGACGCTGCGGGCTCCTCTTCAGGCCCGGGGTCGCGGAGCTGGACGCCTTGCTGGAGCGGCCCTTGCGGACCAGCTGCTGAATAGTAGGCACTATTTCTCCTGTATATGAGTTCAGATCGTCGAACTGCCCGCCTGCTCGGTCGAACGTGCATGCGAAAGGACACCGTACCTTCCACACACCCACGGGCTGTCTTTATCGCCGGCGGCATGAGCAACTATCACCATTCCGGCGCCGCAACGCCACCCCGTGGGACGGGCACCGCGTTTAAGAATAGCGGTTTGGCGCCAATCCGGTCAAAGATTGTGAGCGAAACGGTGGCGTGGCGCTACCCACATGCCGCCGGCTCGGCCGCGGCCCCCGTCCCGCGATGGACGATGCGGCGCTTCACCGCGCGCCTCGGGCGTCGTGCGGCTGCGGCGTGGTGCGGCTGCGGCGTCGTGCGTCCCGAGGCGTAGACGACCTGAAAACTAGAATAGTTGCCGGGTGTAGGATAACGCATCAGTCCACGATCACCTGTTACGGAGACTTTCATGACTACCGAACCTAGCGCTAGCAACACGGCCGCCCCCGGCGCCCCCCACGAATCCGCCGGTTCCCAGGACGCGGCCGGACGTCTTCACCGCGGCCTCCACGCGCGCCACCTCAACATGATCGCAATCGGCGGCGCGATTGGCACCGGGCTTTTCGTCGCCTCCGGCGCGACGATCTCGCAGGCGGGCCCCGGCGGCGCACTGTTTGCCTACGCGCTGATCGGCGTGATGGTCTTCTTCCTCATGCAATCGCTGGGCGAGATGGCAACCTACTCCCCCGTGGCGGGCTCCTTCGGCGAGTACGGGACGCGCTACGTCAGCCCGTCGTTCGGATTCGCGATGGGGTGGAACTACTGGTTCAACTGGGCGATCACCGTGGCCGCTGAGCTTGTGGCCGCCGCCCTGGTCATGGCGTATTGGTTCCCGGACACGCCGTCGATCGTGTGGTCGGCCCTCTTCCTCGCCATTCTCTTTATCATCAACGCGATCTCCGCGCGCACGTTCGGCGAGGGCGAGTTTTGGTTCGCGGCGATCAAGGTGGTCACCGTCCTCGTCTTCCTCGTCCTCGGCGTGCTCATGATCGCGGGCATCATGGGTGGCGACTCCCCCGGCACGAAGAACTGGACCACCGGTGAGGCTCCGTTCGTGGGCGGCGGCATGGGCATCCTGTCGGTGTTCATGATCGCCGGCTTCTCCTTCCAGGGCACCGAGATGGTTGGTATCGCTGCGGGTGAGGCTCAGGATCCCGATCGTACGATTCCCCAGGCCATCCGCGCCGTCTTCTGGCGTATCCTCATCTTCTACATCGGCGCGATTGCCGTGATCGGCTTCCTCATCCCCTACACCGACCCGGCCCTGCTCAACCCGGACGGCGACATCGCGCTTTCGCCCTTCACCCTCGTTTTTGAGCGGGCGGGCATCGCCGCGGCGGCCGCGATCATGAACGCCGTCATCCTCACCTCGGTGCTCTCCGCGGGCACGTCAGGGCTGTATGCGTCGACTCGCATGCTCTACGGCCTGGCCAAGTCGGGCCAGGCGCCGGCCATCTTCGGGACGACGACGCGGCACGGCATTCCCATGGCCGCCCTGGTGGCGACCACGGTGGTGGGCGCCGCTTCCTTCCTCACCTCCCTCATCGGCGACGGCGGGGCCTACACCTGGCTCGTCAACGCCTCCGGGCTTGCCGGCTTCATCACGTGGGTAGGGATCGCGTGGAGCCACTATAAGTTCCGGAAGGCCTACGTCGCTCAGGGACACGACCCGGCCGACCTGCCCTTCCGTGCGTCGTTCTTCCCCTTTGGTCCGCTCCTCGCGCTAGCAATGACACTGGTGGTGATCGTCGGCCAAAACACGGAGGCGCTCCTGGGCGAGACGGAGTTCGCGGCCCTCTTGTCCAGCTACATTGGCCTGCCTCTCTTCCTGGCTCTGTGGGCCGGGCACAAGATCGTGACCCGCGCACCGGCAGTCAAGCCCTTGGAGGCCGATCTGACGCGCCGCTCGGACGCCGACTAAATGCCGCAGGGAGGCCCGGCGTGGCGCCGTCGGACTTCGGCGTCGGCTGACGACGCCGCCGGTGCGGATTTCGGCATCGGCGGATCGTCGCGCTGGCGATCCCGACACTTCACTTGAGGATTTGGACTACCGGCCGACACTTCACTTGAACATATCGGATACCGATCGCTATACGGGCCTGGTATGCCCCAGATTCATGACTTGCGTCGGACATCTGCTCCCAACGTGAGACTGCCTACTCGAGACCGGCGATTCCAACCCAAAACACACCCTCAATTGGTAAGCGCCCCTTTTCGGCGAGAATCTCATGAGTTGCCACGCCCACGGCTGTAATACCGACAAAACAGAGCCCGCCCAGAGTGTTCCTATACCCTATTGATCGCCTCACCGCAAGATGATACGCTAACCAATAAGTGATTTCCATCTCAACGAGGAGGGGAGAATGCGTGCTTTAGCCCTCATAGCCACCGCTTGCATCGCTTTCAGCGCAAGCATGTTGGCCGCGCCCATTCACACCACAAGCTCGGATGACCTAGCATCCGACTCCATCCTTGAAAAGTGGGAGCAGGACAGTCAGCAACACACAGCAAGCGTGCTCGGGATCGATGGCCACGCTGGCCTATCGGCGGTTTTGCCATCGTCCGCATTCGATGCGGTCTCCGAAATAGATCCATATTTGAGCGGTTACTACTTTCATAGCCCCGAACGAGACAGCCAGGTCTTGGCTCTTCCCGCGGATTATCTGCGTGATTCCATAACAACACCAGGACGTGCATCTGAGTCCGCCAAAGTTCAGGACTACATTGAGAACTCGCTGTCTTTGGCTCAGCCAGAAGGTCACGTTCAATTGCGGGTTTCCCGCTTCACGTCCGAAGAGATAGATGAGTCTATGGAAGCCGTGCAACAGGCACTTCTTCATCAAAACCTCTCCGGCAGTATTGACTACGACCCTTGGACAGACAGCCTCGAAGTCGGAATCTCCTCTGCGGAGGACTTCGCTCTTCCGGCCACCGATGTCCCCGTCCATCTCGTCTCGGCAAACGTTCGCGCAGCGGTTGAAAGCGACGCTATGCCTTCACCTTTCCGTGGCGGCGGCCCGCTTTACGCAGGCGGTTGGCGCTGTACCTCAGGAATTCCTACATATGACGCAAGTAGAACTCCCGACGTCGTACTGGCGCAATATTGCCCCAACTATGCGGCGAGGCTCATGCTCTAGGGGGCTAATATGCGACACAAGCCGTTTCTTCTCCTCACCGTCTGTGCGGCGGTGGTGACCGCGTGCACCAATTCCGACGCGCTCATTGTGCCCACCCTCCCGCCCGAGACCGAAGGACCTCTGGTTGCAAAACTCAACACCCTGACACGGATCGACGTCGCCCAGGGCAACGCTTGCCCCATTATCGAAGAGGACACGCTCATCGTCTTTTCCGAACCGGTTTCCGCAAACGACGCCAACGCCATCGTGATCGGAGACGTCACCATTAAGGTCGGCGATTCTTTTCAGACCAGCAAGACGAACGACATCCCGGGCGGATTCTCCTGCGGCGGCAAACTCTACCCACATGCGCAACACGTCATTTTTCCTGGCGTCAATCTGACTGACCACGACTAGCTCGAAAGAGAACAGAGCTCACTGAACACGCGCCGAAAGGATCTTTGAGCTCCATCCCTCGCACGTGGGCGGTCCTCGTGTGGCATGATTGCCACATGGCCGCAGCATACCTGCATGCAATGGTCCTTGACCGCGATGAAAGGAGAGCGAGAACCCCGTACGCCTGCCACGCCCTCACCACCGCAAGTCGTACGTGCAATGAGGCCGGGCCGGAAAAATTCCGGCCCGGCCTCAGATCCTTCGCGGCCCTAGAAGTTCAGACCGTACCCATAGCCCATCGACGTATCGTAATCGTCGAGCGAGCCATACCCGTAGATGTCGTCGAAGGAATCCAGCCCGCCAAACGTGTTGAGCTGCTCGTACTCCGAGCGAGCCTCCGACGTGGGCTCAACCTTGACGCGGCGTAGCTGCTCCAGGCCGGTGCCGGCCGGGATGAGCTTGCCGAGGATGACGTTCTCCTTGAGGCCCTCGAGCGGATCGGACTTCGCGTTGAGCGCCGCCTCCGTCAGAACCTTCGTGGTCTCCTGGAAGGATGCCGCGGACAGCCACGAATCCGTGGCCAGCGACGCCTTCGTGATACCCATCAGCTCCGGACAACCCGAGGCCGGCTTTCCACCCTCCGCCATCGCGGCGCGGTTGGCCTGCTCGAACTGAGCAACATCCACGAGCTCGCCGGGCAGCAGCGACGTCGTCCCGGCCTCCAGGACCGTGACGCGACGCAGCATCTGACGCACGATGACCTCGATGTGCTTGTCGTGGATTTCCACGCCCTGCGAGCGGTAGACGTGCTGAACCTCGGAGACGAGGTGCAGCTGAGCCACGCGGCGACCCGAGATGCGCAGCACCTTCTTCGGGTCAACCGAGCCCTCAACCAGCTGCTGGCCCACCGGGACATGAGCGCCCTCGGCCACAAGCAGCTTGGCGCGCTTGGCCACCAGGTAGGTCAGGTCCTCGTCGCCGTCGTCGCGCTTGATGATGAGGCGGCGCGAACGCTCCAGATCCTCGATCTCAAGGCGGCCGGCGGCCTCCGCAATCGGCGCCTCGCCCTTCGGGGTACGCGCTTCGAACAGCTCCTGCACACGCGGAAGACCCTGGGTGATATCCTCCGCCGACGCCGCGCCGCCCGTGTGGAAGGTACGCATCGTCAGCTGGGTGCCGGGCTCGCCGATCGACTGCGCGGCCACGATGCCCACGGCCTCGCCAATGTCCACCAGCTTGCCGGTGGCGAGCGATCGACCGTAGCACTTCGCGCAGGTGCCGACCCGCGAGTCGCAGGTGAGCACAGAGCGCACGTGGATCTGCTTGATTCCCGCCGCGAGCAGGTTCTCAAGCGCCACGTCACCGATGTCGGTGCCGGCGGCGACGACGACGTTCCCGTCGGCGTCCACCGCGTCCTTAGCGAGGGTGCGGGCGTAGACCGAGGTGTCGATATCCTCGGAGCGGATCAGCTCCGCCGCAGCCCAAACCTCGGCCGAGACTTCCTTCTCGGTGACCTCCGTCGGCACGCCGTCAACCGTGGCGAGGCGCAGCTCGTTGCCCTTGGAATCGAGCGCCACGATCGTCTTGGGCAAGCCGCGGCTGGTGCCGCAGTCGGCCTCGCGGACGATGACGTCCTGGGCCACGTCCACCAGGCGGCGGGTCAGGTAGCCCGAGTCCGCTGTACGCAGAGCCGTATCGGCCAGACCCTTACGCGCGCCGTGCGTCGCGGTGAAGTACTCGAGCGCCGACAGGCCCTCGCGGTAGTTCGACTTGATCGGGCGCGGAATGATCTCGCCCTTCGGGTCTGCCACCAGGCCACGCATACCGGCCACCTGACGGATCTGCATCCAGTTACCTCGCGCCCCGGACTGAACCATCTGGTTGATGTTGTTCAGGTCGTCGAAGTTCTTGCGCATCTCGTCGGCAACCATGTCGGTCACCTCGGTCCACAGGGCCACCAGGTCACGGCGACGATCCTCGTCGCGGATGTTACCTTCCTGGAAGTCCTGCTCGATCTTCGCTGCCCGCTCCTCGGCCTCCTCCAGGATCTTGGCCTTGTTCGCCGGCGCGATCACGTCAGACACCGCGATCGTCACACCGGAGCGCCCGCCCCAGTAGAAGCCCGTCTCCTTCAGGGCATCCAACGACGCCGCCGCGTCGACCTTCGGATAGCGCTCAGCGAGCTGGTTGACAATGCCGCCCAGAACCTTCTTGCCCACGGGCTCGTTGACGAACGGGAAGGTGGTGGGCAGCGCGTCGTTGAACAGGGCGGTGCCCAGGGTGGTCTTGAGGATGATGTCGTCACCCTCTTCGTAGCCCTCGGGCGCAACCCAGTCGCGCGGCGGGATGATCTCATCAGCCTTCCAGCGGATGTGAACCGGGGAGTTGAGGTGGAGTTCGCCCAGGTCGTGGGCCATCTCCGCCTCCGCCACCGACGTGAAGTAGCGGCCAGCACCCACCTCGTTCTCACGCACGGTGGTCAGGTGGTAAAGGCCGATAATCATGTCCTGCGCGGGCACGGTGACCGGGCGGCCGTCGGACGGCTTCAAGATGTTGTTAGCCGACAGCATGAGGATGCGGGCCTCAGCCTGCGCCTCCACCGACAGCGGCAGGTGGACAGCCATCTGATCGCCGTCGAAATCGGCGTTGAAGGCGGAACACACGAGCGGGTGCAGACGGATCGCCTTACCCTCGATCAGCTGCGGCTCGAAGGCCTGAATGCCGAGGCGGTGGAGCGTAGGAGCTCGGTTGAGGAGCACCGGGTGCTCCTGGATGACCTCTTCGAGCACGTCGAAGACCTCGTCACGCTGACGCTCGATGAGGCGCTTAGCGGCCTTGATGTTCTTGGCCAGCTCCAGATCCACAAGACGCTTCTGCACGAACGGCTTGAACAGCTCCAGCGCCATCGTCTTGGGCAGACCACACTGGTGGAGCTTGAGGGTGGGGCCGACCACGATGACGGAACGACCCGAGTAGTCCACGCGCTTGCCCAGCAGGTTCTGACGGAATCGACCCTGCTTGCCCTTGAGCATGTCGGAGATCGACTTGAGCGGACGGTTGCCCGCACCCTGCACCGGGCGGCCACGACGGCCGTTGTCGAACAGGGCATCCACGGCCTCCTGAAGCATGCGCTTCTCATTGTTGACCATGATCTCCGGCGCCTTCAGGTCAAGCATGCGCTGGAGGCGGTTGTTGCGGTTGATGACCCGGCGGTAGAGGTCGTTGAGGTCGGACGTGGCGAAGCGGCCGCCGTCGAGCTGAACCATCGGGCGCAGATCCGGCGGGATGACCGGGATCGCGTCAAGAACCATCGCCTCGGGCGGCGTGTGGGAGTGCAGGAAGGCGTTGACCACCTTGATGCGCTTGAGGGCGCGGGTCTTGCGCTGGGCCGTTCCGTTCTCGATCTGGTCCACGAGCAGCTCGCGCTCGGCCTCCAGGTCGAAGCTCTTCAGCCGGCGCTGGATGGCCTCCGCACCACGCGATGCCTGGAAGTAATCCCCCCACCGGGTCTCCATCTCGCGGTAGGCGACCTCGTCACCCTCCAGGTCTCCGACCTTGAGCTTGGTGAACTTGTCCCAGATCTCCTCCAGCTTGGCGATCTCCGACTCGTAGCGGGCGCGCACGCGGCGCGTGTCGGCCTGCGTCGAACGCTTGATCTTGGCACGCGCGGCGGTATCCTCACCGGCGGCCTCCGCCTCAGCGAGTGTCGCCTCCTCCGCCTTCAGCGCCTGCTCGACGGCGGCGTCGCGCTCCTTGAGCAGGTTCTCCCGCTCGAGCTCGTACTCTGCCGTGAGCGAGGGCAGATCGTCGTGACGACGCTGCTCGTCGACGTCGGTGACCATGTAGGCCGCGAAGTAGATGACCTTCTCCAGGTCCTTCGGGGCGATGTCCAACAGGTAGCCTAGACGCGAGGGCACGCCCTTGAAGTACCAGATATGGGTGACGGGCGCGGCAAGCTCAATGTGGCCCATGCGCTCGCGGCGTACCTTCGAGCGCGTGACCTCCACGCCACAACGCTCACATACGATGCCCTTGTAGCGGGGACGCTTGTACTTGCCGCACGCGCACTCCCAGTCGCGCGTGGGGCCGAAGATCTGCTCACCGAAAAGACCGTCCTTTTCCGGCTTGAGCGTACGGTAATTGATAGTTTCGGGCTTGGTGACGGTGCCGTGCGACCACTTGCGCACATCCTCCGACGTGGCAAGGGAGATCGAGAGTTGATCGAAAAGATTGACGTCGAGCAAGATTCCTACATCCTCAGTTCTTCACGCCTCAATGGTGGCAATTTCCGGGTGGAGCGGCGGGCGTTGGCCGCCCCACCCACAAGAATCAGAATTCCGCGCCGGATTCGAGACCCTCGAAACCGGTGGTGATGCCTGCTGACTGCGGCGAACGGAAGGCGTCCTCGTCCGCATCCTGCAGCGAGATCGCGTTTCCGCCCGCGTCGAGGGCCTCGACGTTCAAGCACAGCGAACGCATCTCCTGAACGAGGACCTTGAAGGATTCGGGCAGACCCGGCTCGGGGACGTTGTCGCCCTTCACGATCGCCTCGTAGACCTTGACGCGGCTCACCGTGTCGTCCGACTTGATCGTCAGCATCTCCTGCAGGGTGTGCGCGGCGCCGTAAGCCTCCAGCGCCCACACCTCCATCTCGCCGAAGCGCTGGCCGCCGAACTGGGCCTTGCCGCCCAGCGGCTGCTGGGTGACCATCGAGTACGGCCCCGTGGAGCGGGCGTGGATCTTGTCGTCCACCAGGTGGTGGAGCTTGAGCATGTACATGTAGCCCACCGAAACCGGATCCGGGAACGGCTCACCGGTACGACCGTCGAAGAGGCGAGCCTTGCCGGCGCCGTCGACCAGCCGGTCGCCGTCGCGGTTCGGGTTCGTGTTGGCGAGCAGGCCGTTGAGTTCGTCGGACCGGACACCGTCGAAGACCGGTGTGGCCACGGTGCGATCCGGGCCGGCCTTAACGGCACGCTCGGGCAGGCGCACGGCCCACTCCTCGCCGGCAGCGCGCGCCGCGGAGGCGTCCCAGCCCTGCTTCGCGACCCACCCGAGGTGGAGCTCGAAGACCTGGCCGAGGTTCATACGCGAGGGCACGCCCAGCGGGTTGAGCACGATGTCGACCGGGGTACCATCCTCCATGAACGGCATATCCTCCACCGGCAGGATACGGGAGATAACGCCCTTGTTGCCGTGGCGGCCAGCCATCTTGTCGCCGATCGAAATCTTGCGGCGCTGAGCGATGTGCACGCGCACCGACTGACGGATGTCCGAGGGCAGCTCGTCGTGGTTCTCAGCCGAGAACTCCTTGACGCCGATCACGATGCCGGACTGGCCGTGCGGGACGCGCAGCGAGGTGTCGCGTACCTCCTTCGCCTTCTCGCCAAAGATCGCGCGCAGGAGGCGCTCCTCGGAGGTCAGCTCGGTCTCGCCCTTAGGGGTGATCTTGCCGACCAGGATGTCGCCGGCCGCGACCTCGGCGCCCACGCGGATGATGCCGCGCTCGTCGAGGTGGGAGAGCATCTCCTCGGAGACGTTCGGGATGTCCCGCGTGATCTCCTCCGGGCCCAGCTTCGTGTCACGTGCGTCGACCTCGTGTTCCTCGATGTGGATCGAGGTGAGCAGGTCCTCCGACTGGCAACGCTGCGAGACGATGATGGCGTCCTCGTAGTTGTAGCCATTCCACGCCATGAAGGCCACGAGCAGGTTCTGACCGAGCGCAAGCTCGCCGCCCTCGGTGGCCGGGCCGTCAGCGATGAGCGAGCCCTTCTCCAGACGATCACCCTCGTTGACAATGACCTTCATATTGGTGCAGTTGCCGGGGTTGGAGCGCTCAAACTTCGCCAGACGGTAAGTGAAGTAGGTGCCCTCGTCCTCTTCCACTGTCACGTGGTCGGCCGAAACATCCGTCACGACGCCGGCCGCGCGAGCCACGAGCACGTCACCGGCGTCAACCGCGGCGCGCATCTCGATGCCCGTGCCCACGAGCGGAGCAACCGGCTTGATGAGCGGCACGGCCTGACGCTGCATGTTCGCACCCATGAGGGCGCGGTTCGCGTCGTCGTGCTCGAGGAACGGGATAGCGGCAGTACCCACCGACACCATCTGACGGGCGGAGACGTCCATGTAGTCCACTTCGTCCGCCGGGATGAGGGCGGGCTCGCCGCCGGGGAGGCGCACGAGGACTTCCTCCTCGAGGAACTTTCCGTTCTCGTCCATCGGCGCGGCGGCCTGAGCCACCGTGTAGCGGTCCTCGTCTGCGGCGTCAAGGTAATCGATCTGGTCGGTAACCACGCCGTTGTTAACCTTGCGGTACGGGGTCTCAATGAACCCGAACGCGTTGACTCGCCCGTAGGTGGCGAGCGAGCCGATCAGGCCAATGTTCGGTCCTTCCGGGGTCTCAATCGGACACATGCGCCCGTAGTGGGACGGGTGAACGTCTCGAACCTCCATCGACGCGCGGTCGCGCGACAGGCCACCCGGACCGAGGGCCGACAGGCGGCGCTTGTGGGTCAGGCCCGCCAGCGGGTTGTTCTGGTCCATAAACTGCGACAGCTGGGAGGTCCCGAAGAACTCCTTGATCGCGGCCACGATCGGGCGGATGTTGATGAGCGACGACGGCGTGATCGCCTCGGCGTCCTGGGTGGTCATGCGCTCGCGGACCATGCGGTCGAGGCGGGCCAGACCGGTGCGCACCTGGTTTTGGATCAGTTCACCAACGGCGCGGATGCGGCGGTTGCCAAAGTGGTCGATGTCGTCGTCTTCCACGACGACCTCGGCGCCGCCCTCGACGGTGCGGGTCGTCTTCTCCCCCGCGTGCAGCGCAAGAAGGTAGCGCAGCGTGGCGGTGATGTCGCTCAGCTGAAGCTGGCGCTCCTTCCCCTCCGGGTCCAGGCCCAGCTTCTTGTTGACCTTGTAACGGCCCACGTGCGCCAGGTCGTAGCGCTTGGGGTTGAGGTAGAAGTTGTTGAGCAGCGTGCGGCCGGCCTCCGCGGTCGGCGGTTCACCCGGACGGAGCTTGCGGTACAGATCCTGCAGGGCCTCCTCCTGGGTGTGGACCGTGTCCTTCTCCAGGGTGTCGATGAGGATCGGGTACTGCGCGAACTCCTCGCGGATCTCCGACTCTGTCATGCCCAGGGCCTTGAGGAAGACCGTGACCGACTGCTTGCGCTTACGGTCCACGCGCACGCCCACCGAATCGCGCTTGTCGATCTCGAACTCGAGCCACGCCCCGCGCGAGGGAATGATCTTCGTATTGTAAATCAGCTTGTCCGAGGTCTTGTCCGCGCTGCGCTCGAAGTAGACGCCCGGGGAACGCACCATCTGGGAGACGACCACGCGCTCCGTGCCGTTGATGATGAAGGTGCCCTGCGGGGTCATAAGCGGGAAGTCACCGATGAAGGTGGTCTGAGACTTGATCTCACCCGTCTCGTAGTTCTGGAACTCGGCCGTCACGTAGAGCGCGGCGGAGTAGGTCATGTCCTTCTCTTTGCACTCGGCGATCGATGCTTTCTCGCCCTCCAGGTGCGGGTTGGACAGGACCAATCCCATGGTCTCGGCGGTGTTCTGAATCGGGGAGACTTCATCGAAGATCTCCTCCAGACCCGATTTCTCGCCCGGCGCGGCGTTCTCTCGCCACGCCTCCGAGCCAATCAGCCACCCGTAGGAGGAGGTCTGAAGCCCGAGAAGATCCGGGACCGGCAGCGGCTCGTGGAGCTTAGCGAAAGACACGCGATCCGAGGCGAGCTTGCCGTCAACAAAGGTGGTATTAAAGGTGCGCGAAGCAGCCAAAGGGTGATCCTTCCCTCTATATCGGTTAGGCCGTGCGCGACGCTCACCTGCACAAACCCCGAGCTAGGAAGGCAAACTTGCGAGTGCTCCGGCTCACGAGGGCATGACAAAGAAAGTCCGCGCAAGTTTCAAATTTACCGCTTCGGCGTAGGGAAGTCTATCCCCCGCCCTGTGGAAGGGGTCACGACACCTATGTAGCACCCGTGATCCTCGAATCACCTCGCCGCGGTCGCTGCTGGGGAGGGTTCCTCGATACACGGAGCCATGTACTGCCGGGCACGCCGGCTCCATTGACTATTCCACGACACGCCCGCCAATGCAAGTAGTGCACCCGGCGTGTGGAAAAGCCCCCGCGCCGATCCGCCGTGATGGCGAGATCGAACGCGGGGGCAAAGCGGCTAAGCCGCGGCGATTACTTGAGCTCGACGGTGGCGCCGGCGGCCTCAAGCTTAGCCTTGGCCTCCTCGGCGGCATCCTTCGCAACGCCCTCGAGGACGGGCTTCGGGGCGCCGTCAACGAGGTCCTTGGCCTCCTTCAGGCCGAGCGAGGTCAGAGCGCGGACCTCCTTGATGACCGCGATCTTGGTGGCGCCGGCGTCGGTGAGGACGACGTCGAACTCCGTCTTCTCCTCCTCGGCAGCGGCGGCTTCGCCACCGGCCGGGGCGGCAGCAGCAGCGACGGCGACCGGGGCGGCGGCCTCGACGTCGAACTCCTCCTCGAACTTCTTCACGAAGTCGGAGAGCTCGATAAGGGTGAGCTCCTTGAAAGCATCGATGAGCTCGTCAACAGTGAGCTTGGCCATGATTGACCTTCCTTCCTTTGCCTACTTGCGAGGCAGTTCCCTCAGGTGAGGTGCTTAACAATTGGTGGGTTGCTGCTTTAGGCAGCGGCTTCCTGCTTCGCACGCAGGGCGTCAACGGTACGTACCGTCTTCGTGGCGGATGCCTTGAAGACGAATGCAGCCTTGACCATCGAAGCCTTCATGGCTCCGGCGGCCTTCGCGAGGAGAACCTCACGCGACTCCAGATCGGCGAGCGCCTTGACGCCGTCGGCGTCGAGAAGCTGGCCTTCCATCACGCCGGACTTGAGCACGAGCTTGTCGTTGTCCTTCGTGAAGTTCTTTAGTGCCTTGGCTGCGGAAGCGATGTCACCGGTGACGAAAGCGAGGGCGGTGGGGCCGGTCAGGTCTGCATCCAGACCCTCGACACCAGCGTCCTTCGCAGCGATACGCGCGAGCGTGTTCTTGGCGACGTGGTAACGCACATCAGAGCCGAGCGCGCGGCGCAGAGTCTTCATCTGCTCGACGCTCAGTCCGCGGTACTCCGTCAGAAGAACAGCGTCCGAGCTACGGAACGCCTCCGTAAGCTCTGCGATCTCCGCAGACTTTTCGGTCCGTTTCATGGGACCTCCTTCCGATGGTTTGCCGCAGTTTCCAGGCAATAAAAAATCCTCGCGCACGCAGGCACGAGGAGCATTCACGGGGAATAATTCTCTTGTCATACCTACGCGGGCATTCATTGCTGAAATTAACTCCGAAGAGACCTGCGGTCTTGGGCAAGAATCACCTTAGCGCCCTACCCGCCGCATGGGCAAGGTCAAGCCCGTGAACGTGTGTCACCTCACGGAAGCGAGAGCAACCCACTGGAGAGGCTCCGATCCGCCGCGGACCGACGGCATCGCGCGTCAATCGACGTTCTCGCGCAGTTCGTGCGCGATGCGATGGACGAGCATATCGAGGGCCACGAGGTTGTGCCCACCCTCGGGAACGATGATGTCCGCCCTGCGCTTGGACGGAGCCACGTAAAGCTCGTGCATGGGCTTGACCGTCGCCAAGTATTGCTGCTCGACGGACTCGATGGTTCGTCCCCGCTCAATGACATCGCGCTTGACGCGGCGCAAGATGCGCACGTCGGCGTCGGTATCGACGAAGATCTTCACGTCGAACAGGTCGCACAGGCGCTGTTCGACGAACAAGACGATGCCCTCAACCAAGATGACCGGGGCCGGCTCAATACGCACCGTTTCCTTCGCGCGTGTGTGATTTGCGTAGTCATAGGTGGGGCAGTCGATCGCCTGGCCGCTGATAAGCTGGCGAAGCTGGGAGATCATGTAGTCGTTGTCGAAGGCGTCCGGGTGATCGTAGTTGAGCTTGGCGCGCTCCTCGAGCGGCAGGTCGTCGTGAGGGCGGTAGTAGTTATCGTGAAAGACGACGGCCGCCTGCGAAGCGAATTTCGCCTCAATGGCCCTCGTCAGCGTGGTCTTTCCACTGCCGGTGCCGCCAGCAATACCAATAACGATGGGTCTGCCGATCTCAGCCAACACATCTCCTTCTACCGCCGTGTCGCCAACTCAGCAAATACTACGCCTCTTTTCACACCCAACTCGAACCGCACCCAGATAAGAATCCCTTTTTGTCTACTCACCCAAACTAGCGTTTCACGACGCGAGAACGGCGCTGATAAAAGGTGAGTCCGAGACACACCACACCAATAACAAGCGCCATCGCGATATCAATAACCACCATGGACTCTTCCAGCGCCGATGTTGCGATCAGGACTATTGCCGCCAAGATCCACAACACGCTAACGGCAAGATACAGCCCCCTCACGGCCGCGGCTCTTGCCACATTAGCTTGAAATGCATGCAGGACGAGAGCGACCACGAGCAACAGCCCCATTGTGATAACGAGCCAACGCCACTGCGGCTGCGTGTGAGGAATTGTCCGATAAGTGACAAACAGCACAAGTATAGCCATACCGAACGAGAAAAGACCGTCTCCGAATCGACTCCGGGCAGGCTCAGAATCGAGATGGTCTTTACTTGGCGAGCGACTCTCCACCATCGTCACCCCCTCAGCAAACTGGTGGCTCGATACAATAAGCTTAGCACTCTTGGTACGAATTATATCTGCAACTAGGGAGCGTCATGATGGCACCAAAGAGGATGGCGCAAATCGTGCTCATTAACGCCGCATTATTCGTCCTATTCAGCGTTTTGAAGTTGTGGGAAGCTGGCGTTTTCAACGAAGGCTTCAATTCTGGCGCTTCGACGTATCTCGCGCTTCTCACACCACTGATCATTACTTTCGTGGTGCTTTCAACTCTCCAGATTCTCTGGGAATTCCGCGTCGCACGTGCACGAACACAAGAGGATCAAGCGCGACTCGAGGGGCACCGAAAGCACATAATTCTGTTCGGTTTGATATCAGCAGTTGTTCTCCTGGCACTAGTCTTCGTGTGGTAGTCAATCACGCGGTGCCCCTCAACCTCGCGATGAATGGATTGTGAAGAGGTTATAGAAACACATACGCGAAGGGGCTCGCACCCACCGGTGCGAGCCCCGCCAAAGATGCCGAGGACTAGGCCTCAAGCTCCTTCGCTAGCTTCGACACGTCCAGGCGAATGCCCGGGCCCATCGTGGTCGAGACGGTTGCCTTCTTCACGTAGCGTCCCTTAGCCGAGGCCGGCTTAAGGCGCAGGATCTCTTCGCGAACAGCCACGTAATTCTGGTAGAGCTGCTCGGCAGTGAATGAGGTGTTACCGACGATGAAGGCGAGGTTGCCGTGCTTGTCAACACGGAACTCGATACGGCCACCCTTGATATCCGAAACGGCCTTGGCCACATCCATGGTCACGGTACCCGTCTTGGGGTTCGGCATGAGGCCACGCGGACCAAGCACGCGGCCGAGACGGCCGACCTTGCCCATCATGTCCGGGGTGGCCACGGCGGCGTCGAAGTCCGTCCAGCCACCGGCGACCTTCGCGATCAGCTCGTCGTCGCCGACCTCATCCGCACCGGCGTCGATCGCGGCCTGGGCGTTGGGGCCCTGGGCGAAGACGACGACGCGGGCCGTCTTGCCCGTGCCGTGCGGAAGAATCGCCGTTCCGCGCACCAGCTGGTCAGCCTTGCGCGGATCGACGCCGAGGCGGAACATCACTTCGACAGTGGAGTCGAACTTGGTCACGGATGTCTTCTTGGCAAGGTCCATCGCCTCGAGCGGGGTGTATAGCTCACCCGGCTGAATCAGTTCAGCGGCCTTGCGGTAATTCTTAGAGCGCTTTGCCATTCTGCATTTCTCCTAGTTGGCAGTCGTGGGAAGCGAGCCCGCTCCGGGCTCTACCACGGCGATCGGTGATCGCTAATTAAATCTCGTCGGTGGTGACGCCCATCGAGCGAGCGGTGCCAGCGATGATGCGAGCAGCGTTGTCGATGTCGTTGGCGTTCAGGTCCGGCTCCTTGGTCTTGGCGATCTCGCGCAGCTGATCTGCGGTGAGGTGGCCGACCTTGTTGGTGTGCGGAACACCGGAGCCCTTCGCGATTCCCGCTGCCTTCTTGATGAGCTCAGCAGCCGGCGGGGTCTTGGTCACGAAGTCGAATGAACGATCCTCGTAGACGGTGATCTCGACCGGGATGACGTTTCCACGCTGAGATTCCGTCGCGGCGTTGTAGGCCTTGACGAAGTCCATGATGTTCACGCCATGCTGACCCAGCGCGGGGCCAATCGGCGGTGCAGGGGTGGCCGCTCCAGCTTCGATCTGGAGCTTAATCAGACCTGCAACCTTCTTCTTGGGTGGCATATTTGATCCTTCTTGTTTATCTTCAAACCGCCATCATGGCAACGATGGCGGGCGTCCAACGACGGCGAAAAAGCGGTGTGTTTCCACGCCCGGTTCGGAGAAACCGGGTTAGTCCATCTTCTCCACCTGGCCGAAGGACAGGTCGACCGGGGTTTCCTGGCCGACAAGAGTCATGAGCACGGTGAGCCTCTGGTTCGCCGCGTCAACCTGAGAAATTGTAGCGGGCATTCCGACCCACGGCTCGGTGGTAAGCGTCACGGTCTCGCCCACCTCGTAGTCGGCAACGATCGCGGGGGCGCCTGAAATGATGGGCTTACCGGCGGCCTTGGCGGCCTCGGCGGCCTCCTGCTCGACCACGGGCGTGAGCATTTGCACGACCTCAGCCTGGGTCAAAGCAACCGGATCGCGGCCATTACCGACGAAGCCGGTCACGCCGTTCGTCTCCTGGACGGTCCGCCACGAGTCGTCCGTCATCTCCATGCGGATGAGGGCGTAGCCGGGCATGCGCACGCGGGTGACGAGCTTACGCTGGCCCTTCTTGACCTCGTAAACATCTTCCATCGGCACCTGAACCTCGAAGATGAAATCCTCCATGTTCATGGTGTGGGCACGCGATTCGATGTCCTGCTTGACACGCTTTTCGTAGCCCGCGTACGTGTGTAGCACGTACCAGTCACCGGGCAGGCCGCGTAGCCGTTCGCGCACGGTTTCCTCCGTCACGACGCCGTCGTCCGCAACCTCCGGTTCGGGCGCAGCCTCCTCGGCCGCAGCGCTCTCCTCTTCGCCATCGGCCGGAGCCTCGGCGTCGTCGAGTCCAGACTCGACGACGGCAACCTGCTCGACGTCGGCAACCTGCTCCGCGTCGGCCTCCTCAGCTGACGCGACGGGTAGCGCCTCCTCGGCCTTATCGGAGAAAATATCGTCGATCGATTGAGACATTGATTCCCTCTTCCTAGCCAAAGATCCAGAACATGGCCTGGTTGAAGACCACGTCAATCACGCCAACGAACGCCATTACGACGGCCACGAAGAACACCACCGTGAGGAACAGCTGCCACAGCTCCGAGCGGGTCGGGCGCTGAACCTTCTTGAGCTCGGCCACGACCTCCTTGAAGAAGGTAATAATGCGCTGCCACAGGCCCTTGGACTCAGACTCGCGTCGCGATGCTGCTGCTTGGCTCACTAGGTTTCCTCTCGGTAATGTGGAAAACGACCCTAATCTAGGGCCGCCTTCATTGCAGGGCAGGAGGGACTCGAACCCACAACCGCCGGTTTTGGAGACCGGTGCGCTACCAATTGCGCCACTACCCTATTGACCTCAGACCCATTATGCCTGACGTCGCCGTGGTGTTGCCAATGAGCAACTCGCAACAGTCTAGTGACAAATGGCGCCGAGGTCTAGGCGCGGGGCCACCAGGGTGTTGTAATTTGGACCACTTGGACCGTGTTTCGGGATTCATCTTCCTGCAGCGGCCAGTTCGTGCGACCATGGTGAGCATGGCAACACAACCACGTACCAGAGTCTCCCAGCGCCTCGCCGCGCTCCAACCGTCCGCCACCCTCGCCGTCGACGCGAAGGCCAAGGCCCTCAAGGCCGCAGGTCAGCCCGTCATCGGCTTCGGTGCCGGCGAACCGAACTTCCCCACCCCGGCCCACATCGTCGCCGCCGCGATCGAGGCCGCCTCCGACCCGAAGAACCACAAGTACACCATCGCCAAGGGCCTACCCGAGCTAAGGGCTGCCATCGCCCAGAAGACGAAGGCGGACTCCGGCGTCGTCGTCGACCCGGACAACATCATCGTCACCAACGGCGGCAAGCAGGCCGTCTACCAGGCTTTCGTCTCGCTCCTCGACGACGGCGACGAGGTCATCCTTCCCGCGCCCTACTGGACCACCTACCCCGAGGCGATCACGCTATGCGGGGGCGTGCCCGTGGAGGTATTCGCGGGCTCCGATCAGCACTACAAGGTCACCGTCGCCCAGCTGGACGCCGCGCTGAGCGAGCACACGAAGGTGCTGCTCCTGTGTTCCCCGTCCAACCCCACCGGCTCGGTCTACACCCCCGAAGAACTGCGCGAGATTGGTCAGTGGGCGCTGGACAACGGCATCTGGGTCATCTCCGACGAGATCTACGAGCACCTCATCTACTCCGGCGAGATGGCCTACATCCTGCACGAAGTCCCCGAGTTGCAAAACCAGACCATCATCGTCAACGGCGTGGCTAAGACCTACGCCATGACCGGCTGGCGCGTGGGCTGGATGCATGGCCCGGCCGACGTGATGAAGAAGGTGGCCAACTTCCAATCCCACATCACCTCCAACGTCAACAACATCGCCCAGCGCGCCGCCATCGCGGCCCTCACCGGCGACCAGGGCGTGGTCGAGGAGATGAAGGAGGCCTTCGACCGCCGCCGCACGACCCTCGTATCGATGCTGCGCGAGATCGAGGGCTTCGAGGTCCCCGAGCCGACCGGCGCCTTCTACGTTTTCCCCAACGTCCAGGCGGTGCTCGGCAAGGACATCAACGGGCGCGTGGCCACCACCACCTCCGAGCTGGCCGAAATCATCCTCGAGGAAGCACAGGTCGCGGTTGTCCCGGGCGAGGCCTTCGGCGCGCCTGGCTACATCCGCCTCGGCTACGCACTCGGCGATGAGGACCTCGTGGAAGGCGTGGAGCGCATCCAGCGCCTGTTCGCCTAACCGCGCCTTAGCGGCGCACCTGGAGCTATCGGGCCCGTGCCAGCCAGTCCTCGGCCACCTCAAGCCGGCATCGGGCCTGATCCTTCCAGTCGCTCCTGCCCCGCTGCCGGGTCGAGGCGACAAGCGAAAGCACGACGCCGGCAGCGGAGGCGGCGATCGCCGCGGGGTCGGCGTCGTGGGCGGCTCGGGCGTACCAGTCCTCCTGGATCCGGCGCGCCCCGGCATACTTCTCGCTGAGGCCAGGCAGCACGGACAGGTGGCCAAGCAGGCACCCCCAGTCGTCGGCGCGGTAGCCGGGACCGAGGGAGTCAAGGTCGAGCAAGCCGCTCACCCGACCGCCGCTCACCAACACGTTCGCCTCATAGAAGTCGCCGTGGGTGGACACGAGTGGCCCGTAGTGGGCGCTTTTGCGAACGCGCAGGATTCCCGCCGCCAGGTCGCCGGCCCGCCCGGCAAGCTCCGGCATGGCGGCGCCCGCTGCTCGCGCGTAGTGCTCGCAACGCTCAGCCCAGGCGGGGCGGTAGGGCAGGTCCAGCGCGGCGGGCGGCAACGCGTCGAGCGTGCTGGTCAATGACCTGAAGATCGCGGGCAGGTCCCGCCCGCTTTGAAAACTGACGGCCAGCGGCGTTCCCCCAACCGAGGATGTCACCACCAGGCCGTCGGGGCGGCAGGCCACCACGCGCGGGACGGGCAGGCCGGCTTCGGCACAGGCGCGGTGCCGGCCGACAAGGCCATCCACGGCGTTCGGGCGGACCACCTTGGTGTAGTGCACGCCTGAGGCACCCTGCACGCGCAACACCGCCCGCCGCGTGGGGCGATAGCCGAGCAACTCGACGTCGCACTCCCCCACGAGCTGAGCCATCGCCTCGGGGTCGCACGCGTCCGCGAGCGCGGGCAGCTCCGGGTCCCCGGGAAACTCCCACACGTGGACGGGCAGGTCGTCGGCGTAGAGAGTGATGGCTCCGGCGTCGTCGAGCCTATCGCGTGAGATTTTGGCGGTGGAGGCCACGATGTAGCCGTCCTGCCGCTCGCGCACCTCCCGCGCGCTCGACTTGTGGCGTACCTCGTCCCACGTGACTGAATACCCCACCGAGACCCCGGCGCCCGGGCGATGATTGACGGCCCGCAGTCGCCAGGCACGCACGATCCCCGGGCTCAGCGCCAAGGACAGCATCTCCCCCGCGGATGGGCCGGTGAGGAGAGCAACGGCTCGGCGCTCGGCGTGCTTGGTCATGCTTCAGTTATAGGGCTGATTGGGGAAGGTCTCAAATGCGCGGCGTGTATTGGGATGGCGCACCGACTAGGATGGGCGCATGCGAGATCTGAAGACTTTGCCCAAAGCACACCTTCATCTTCATTTCACCGGCTCCATGCGCGTTACGACCCTCATTGATCTCGCCCGCGAGCAGGGAGTGCGACTGCCCGCCAACCTCACCGACACCCAGGCGATGCAGGTGCCCGCGAACGAACGCGGCTGGTTTCGCTTCCAGCGCGCCTACGACGCCGCCCGCAAGGTAGTGCGCTCGGAGGCCGCTATGCGCCGGATCGTGCGGGAGGCCGCCGCCGACGACGCCGCGGAGGGCTCGCGCCGCCTGGAGCTGCAGATCGACCCCACCTCGTACGCGCCGTTCGTCGGGGGTATCACCCCCGCGCTGGAGATCGTGCTCGACGAGGCGCAGGTCGCCTCGCGCGAAACAGGCGTGGAGGTCGCCATCATCGTGGCGGCTTCGCGGATCAAGCACCCACTCGACGCCCGCACGCTCGCCCGCCTTGCCGCCAAGCACGCCGGCGACGGGCCCGGCCAGGTGATCGGCTTCGGGCTGTCCAACGACGAGCGGCGCGGCGACACCGCCCAGTGGGCCGCCGCCTTCAACATCGCGCGCAAGGCGGGGCTCGCCAGCATGCCGCACGCCGGGGAGCTACTCGGCCCCGACCACATCCGCCAGGTCATCGAATACCTGCGCCCCACGCGGCTCGGGCACGGGGTGCGCACGGCGGAGGACGCCGACCTGCTGGCCCGCATCGTCGGTGCGGGCATCGCGCTTGAGGTCTGCCCGGCGTCCAACATCTCGCTCGGCGTGTACTCCAACCCCGAGAACGTGCCGCTGCGGGTGCTCTACAACGCCGGCGCGCAGATCGCCCTATCCGCCGACGATCCCCTGCTCTTCCTCTCCCGGCTCACCGACCAGTACCAAATCGCCCGCGACCAGGGATTCTCCGACCGCGACCTCGCGGGCTTCGCCCGCGACTCGATCACCGCTTCCATGGCACACATCGAGTCCAAGCAGAAGTGGCTGGCCGAGGTGGACGACTGGCTCGCCACCCCCGACGCGGACTGATCCGGCTAGATCTGAAGGCCCACCAGTACCGGCTCGGGAACGAGGGTGACGCCGAACTTGTCGCGAACCCCGTCGCGGATCTCGCGCGCGAGCGCCGCGATGTCCTCCCCGCTTGCCCCGCCACGGTTCGTCAGCGCCAGGCAGTGCTTGGTGGACAGCGCCGCCGGACCGGGCATGTTGTAGCCGGGCTTAAAGCCTGCGTGGTCGATGAGCCACGCCGCCGAGGTCTTGACCTGCCCCGGGATCGTCGGTGCCGCGGCGCCGATCTGGTTGACGGCGTCGTGCCTGGCCACCCCGAAGCGGGGCGCCTCGGGCGGGAGTAGCGCCGCCTGTTCCTCGCTGAGCACCGGGTTGGTGAAGAAGGAGCCGAGGGAGTACGTGTCGCGGTCGGCATCGTCAAGCACCATGCCCTTCGAGGCGCGCAGCTCGAGCACCGCGGCCCGCACGTCCGACGACGGCGCCCGCTCCCCGATCTCAACCCCGAGCGTGCGCGCGAGCTGCCCGTAGCCGATCGGGCGGGACAGCGTGGCGCGGCGCATGTGGAACGTCACCGCCAACACCACCCAGCGCGGGCTGGCGCCGGCGATTGAGCGTTTGAGGATCGAATCTCGGTAGCCGAACTTCATATCCGACAGGAAGAGCGTGCGAAACTGCCGGGTTTGCCGGTCCCAGGTGCGCACCTGCGCGAGGGTTTCGGCCACCTCCTGGCCGTAGGCGCCGATGTTTTGCACGGGAGCGGCACCCACCGAACCCGGGATACCCGACAGCGCCTCCAGGCCCATCCAGCCGTGCTCGATCGCGTAGACCACGGCTTCGTCCCAGGGCGTGCCCGCGGTGATGCGCATTTCGGCGCCTCCGCAACTGTCCTCCATGAGCGTCTCGATCGCGGAGCGGGTGTCGTGGACGACGACGCCGTCAAAGGGCTCGTCGCTGGCGAGGATGTTCGATCCCCCGCCGACCACCAGCACGGGCCGACCCTCCGCGTCGGCCGTGGAGACGGCGTCGACGATCTCGGCCTCACTCGTGGCGTTGACTACCTCGGCCACGGGGCCGCCCACGCCGATGGTGGTCATCTGGGCGAGGCTGTCGCCGCGGTAGCGGGTGGTGCGGACCGGGGGCACCGTGGCGGTGGGCTCGGAAGGTTCGGGTATGTAGCACGACATGGCTCTCCTATCGGCGCGAAAGGTAGTAGCTGGCCAGGCGGCCAAGCGGGTTGATGTTCGTCTGGAATTCCCCGATCTTCTCCACGATCGTGGGGTTAAAGCGAGATTTGAACCGCATGAGGGAGTCGGCCAGCGAGCCGTCCACGCCACCGAGCGAGACGGACTCCAGCCCAGAGGCGAAGCCCTCGCCGAGCGCCACCACCCACATGAGGTGCTGGGCCGGGATATTACCGAAGTGGCGGTTCGTGCCCGCGTACAGCATCTCCGCCGAGGTGCCGAAGCGGACCATGAGAACGCCGGCCAGGGTCACGCGGCCGCGCTGGCCCGACTCTTCAAGCTCCGCGATGTTCTTGGCAGCCGAGGCGATCGCATCCTGCAGGCGGTTGCGCTTCTTCTTCGCATTGGCCGGGGTGGCGGCGAGCTCGGCGGAATCGGCGTCGCGGCGGGCGGTGTAGGTGGCGATCGCGGAGTCGACGTCGAGGGTGGCCAGATAAACCTTGGCATCATCCCCGTAGGCGGCAAGGATTTTCTCGTAATACTCCCGGGAGCGCAGGCGGATCCCCTTCTCCTCCTCGGTCTGCTCAATGACGGAGAGGAACTCATCCAGCACGTCGGCCCCGCCCGAGGTGACCTCCACGAATCGGTTGCGCGCGTTGTTGGCCAGCGTGCGCGACTTCTTCGGCAAGGTGGCCTGGTAGGTGGCGACGGCGACGGCGGGAATGCCGGGCTGGGCGGCCGGAGCGGCGCCTGCAGACGCGGGGACGGCGTCGGCGAGCTCGGCCGGGCGGAACGTGACCGGCATGAAGCGCGGCTGGAGCGACTCGTGCAGGCCCTTGACGAAACCGAGGTGCTTGAAGCCGGCGGACTCGATGCGGCGGCCGATGTGGCGGGCACGCGGGTCGTAGCTCTCGGGCAACTCGGCCAGCGGGGCCTTGCGGACGGGCACGAACGGGTCAATCCGCACGGCCACCGCCCGGTTCTTCTTCGCGAACGCACGTAGCTCGCGCAGGTAGACCTCCAGGTAGGGGCCCTCGAAATCGAGGATCGGGCCGTGCGGCATGTACCAAAAGCTCATCCCCAACGGAAGGTGGCGCTTGAGTACCAGGCCAACCGCGACCAGGGCGCCCGTATCGTCGCGCAAGCCCGTCAGCGAATGGCCCCAGTTCTTCACCTCAGCCCATGCCGAGGACTGCAGCACGTTACACAGCGGGTGGCTCGCCACAAAGGCATCGTATTCCTCGCGCGGAACCTCGATGAATTGCACGTATCCTCCTCGTTCAGTTTCCATCCTACCCCGGGGCCCTCGGTGCGCTCTGCCCAACAGGGTCCAGGTTACGCCCGGATTGAAATAGCTTGGACGTTTCGGCTTATAGGCCAAAATGTGTTGGTTTCGGTTTAGTAGGTTTCGTGCCAGGTTCCGTTGTGGTGGAAGTCGGTCCAGTTAACTGCGGTTCCCCATCTGTCGATCTCGGCTTGTGCTTGGGCGCGGTGGCTGGCCTTGTCGAATTGGTCAATGATCTGCTGGTCGGTGATCGTGGTCTTGAGGATGTGTGCTGGGGTGGCAGGGAACTCGGTGTGCAGGTAGCACCACCACAACACGGTCTTGACCTGGTGATCAAGACTCATGCCCCGGTGGGCTCGTAGCACGCAGCGTAGTTGGGTATTAATCCCGCCCTCGATCAGGTTCGACGTCCTGGGAATGGGGTCACCTTCAAGGTCAAGGGCGGGATCAAGGAAGGTCAACAGCGTGCCTTGTTTGACCAGCGTGTTGAGGCAGTTCTTGGCCTGGATCAGCCGGGCATGGGTGGGAACGAGGCGTCCGTCTGGTAGCCGGGTGCGCTGGGCGAGGAACTGTTTGTAGGTGGTGTTCCAGGCGGCGAGTTTGCTCATCCATGCCACTGCCTGCTCATAGGTGGCGACCTCGAGCAGGGCTTGAGCAAGACCGTAGAGATCAACACCTGCCTGAGTGCGTGGCCGGGTGGTGGTCTTACGCTTGACCGCGCTATAGGCGTGAAAGACACAGCGTTGGATCCGGGTTCCAGGCCAGGTAGTCTTCACCGCGCTGGCGATGCCTTGCCCACCATCACACACGACAACATCTGGGGGCGCGATCCGGGACATTAAGGCTTGCCAGGCGCGGGTGGTCTCGCCCTTGGCCACGTACCAGCCAAGCACGTGAGTCTTGGTACACGCGATCAGGACGACCAGCTTGTGGGACAGGTAGATCCCGTCAACAAAGACCACGTGGCTGACTTCGTCGACCAGTGGGGAAACTGGCCATAGATGCCAAAATGGTTCGTTACGCCGTCGTATGGTGCGTGCCTTGGGCCCGTAATCGGCCAGGGTGTGTTTGCCGGTGACGAAGTCTAAAAACGCACTGAAATGCCGGGCGCGGGTATCGTTACGCCGAGACTGGCTTGCCCCACATGTTGGACAGCGCAACCTTGGCCTACCTGCTCGAGTTGAGCCCCATTTTTGCGTCGTGCCACCACAGATTTTGCATCGAGGATTTCCCATCCCCACATTCAAGCCGATTCAAACCCCGACCTTGCCACGGAATATCAATCAAAAACCGGGATAAAACCAACACGACCTGGCCAACCAAGAACTCAAGTCACAACGAGTCCAACCTCCACCTTTCGGCTTTATAGCAACGAAAGACAGCCCAAAAACCAACACAACCTGACCTATAAGCCGACGTTTCTGGGCCGATCTCCTCATGTAAGAGGATCGCCGCGAAATCGTCCAGTTTCTTTAACCATCGCGGCGATCCCCGGCCAGGCGGGCAAAAAAAAGACCCCCGCTTGAGGCGGAGGCCGTGGAAGAGGACTACCCTAGCGGGTCTCGCGGTGGGTGGTCGACGCGTTGCACCTGGGGCAGTACTTCTTCATCTCCAGGCGGTCCGGCGTGTTGCGACGGTTCTTCTTCGTAATGTAGTTGCGCTCCTTGCAAACCTCGCATGCGAGGGTGATCTTGGGGCGAACGTCTGCAGACTTACTAGCCACTATTTTTCCTCACGTTCGGCTTGTGAAGCGGGTGCTTCGTCGTTCTACGATACGGCGGATGCCGCACCGGTCGTAGCGAGGGCGGGGTTTGAACCCGCGACCTCACGATTATGAGTCGTGCGCTCTGACCAACTGAGCTACCTCGCCTCGTCCATCCCCGCGAACGAGAATGAATGGAGCCCCGAAAGGGAATCGAACCCTTGACCTTCTCCTTACCATGGAGACGCTCTGCCGACTGAGCTATCGGGGCAACCTCGGATAGCGTACCAACCTGATGGGACGCCATCCAACTTCGCGGACGTGGCCCTCGCCATAACCGCTGTTCTTTCGAACTGTGGCGGGTGAGGGATTCGAACCCCCGTAGCTTTCGCGTCTGATTTACAGTCAGATACCATTGGCCGCTCGGTCAACCCGCCGTTGCGCTGAAGATGCGCACGGCAAAGAGACTAGCAGTTCTCCCCCGCGCACTGTCAAACCAGAACGGCACTCCCAACTGCAGTCATGGTCACACTTAGCGCAAGGGGCTACAGTGATGGGTAGTCAGTGACCACCCAGCTACTAGGAGGAACCGTGGCCAACTCTTCGTTCGACGTCGTCAGCCGCTACGACGCCCAAGAGGTCGACAACGCCGTCAACCAGACCGCCAAAGAGGTCAGCCAGCGTTACGACTTCCGCAACGTCGACGCCGACATCACGCTCAAGGGCGATGTCATCACGCTCACAGCCAACACCGCCGAGCGTGTGCTCGCCATCCTCGACGTGCTCCAGACCAAGCTCATCCGCCGCGGACTATCCCTGAAGCAGGTGGACTTCGGCGACGGCGAACCCAAGCTATCCGGCAAGCTCTTCCACCTGTCCGGCTCACTCAAAGAGGGCATCAGCCAGGAGAACGCGAAGAAGATCACCAAGCTGATCCGCGACGAGGGCCCTAAGTCCGTCAAAGCCCAGATCCAGGGCGACGAGGTGCGGGTGACCTCCAAGTCGCGCGACGACCTGCAGGCGACCATTGCCCTGCTCAAGGCCGGCTCCTTCGACGTCGCCCTCCAGTTCGTCAACTTCCGCTAAGGACGCGGGTCGCCGCTTTGCCCAGTAGGCCCAGCCGCCTAGTACGGGTTGCCGCCTAGTAGAGCTTGCCGTCGTGCTCCTCGCCACGGGAGACGGCCGTCATAGTCTCGCGCTCGACCACCTTGATACGTGCACGTCCCTGATCGGCGCCAAGCGCCATCTCGTATTCGTTGAGCAGCTCCCAGCCGCGCCACGTGGTGTAGCGCACGCCTCGCTCCTCGAGAACCTTCGCCGTCTCCTCCCAGCCGAGAGCGTCGGTGGTGGCGTGCAGCTTGCCTTCCTGGTAGTCCTCCACGAGGTGCCCCACGGTCTCCTGCGCGTCGGACTTCGTGGAGCCGATCAGGCCCACCGGCCCGCGTTTGATCCAACCGGTGGCGTACATGCCGGGGATGACCTCCCCGTCCTCACGCGTGACGCGCCCCTCGGTGTTGGGGACGATCCCGCGGACGGCGTCGTAGGGAGCACCGGGGATCTCCGAGGAGAAGTATCCCACCGCACGGTAGACGGCCTGGACGGGGTAGTCGATGAACTCGCCGGTGCCCTTGACCGTGCCGTCACCCTGGAGGGCGGTGCGTTCCATCCGGATGCCTTCCACGTGCTCCTCGCCCAGGATCTCAGCCGGCTGCTGGAGCATGTGGATGTGGATGCGGCGCGAAGCGGTGAGATCCTCGGGCTCTTGGAAGACCCACTCGGTGAGTTGCTCGACGACCTGCCGGGTCATCTTCGACTCCTCCATCGCCTTCTCCGAGCCGGCGTCGTAGTCGAAGTCCTCGGGGTAGACGATCACGTCGACGTCGGGAACCTGGCCCAGCTCACGCAGCTCCATCGGGGTGAACTTCACCTGGGCGGGACCGCGACGACCGAAGATATGGACGTCGGTGACGGGCGACGTGCGCAGGCCCTCTTCCACGTTGCCCGGAATCTCGGTGACCATGAGGTCGTCCGGGTGCTTGGCGAGGATGCGGGCGACGTCGAGCGCGACGTTGCCCACGCCGAGCACCGCGATCTCCTTAGCCTCGAGCGGCCAGGTGCGCGGGTAGTCGGGGTGGCCGTCGTACCAGTAGACGAAGTCGGCTGCACCGTAGACCTCCGGCAGGTTAGAACCGGGAATGTTGAACGGGCGATCCTGGTCGGCACCCGTGGCGATGATGACGGCGTCGTAATGCTCGTGCAGCTCGTCGAACGTGAGGTCGCGCCCGATCTCCACGTTGCCCACCAAACGGATGTCGCCGCGTTGGAGCACGTTGTACAGGGCGTTGATGATCGCCTTGATGCGCGGGTGGTCAGGGGCGACGCCGTAGCGCACCAGCCCGTACGGCGCCGGGAGCTTCTCGTACAGGTCGATCTTGACCTCGACTCCCGACTTGGACAGGATGTCCGAGGCGTAGATTCCGGCCGGGCCGGCTCCAATGACTGCTACGTGAAGTGGACGATCGGCCACACTTTCCCCTTCTCGATTCCGACGCCGGATGTTCCGGCCTAAACGCCCTCCATCCTAATTGTTCGACGCTACGTTCCTAGAGTAAGAGAGGGGCGGGTGACGTAATCGTCACCCGCCCCTCAGTATTCGCACTCTAGGCGTCGGCTGCCGGACCGTATTCGCCGGTGGTGGCATTGAGCCTGATCACGCCGTAGGTCCAGCCACGACGGCGGTAAGCCGCGCAAGGCTGCTTCGTCTCTTCGTCAATGAAGAGGTAGAAGGGGTGACCCACGAGCTCCATTTCATCAATGGCCTGCTCCACCGACATGGGCTTGGCCTCATACAGCTTCTGGCGCACGACAGCGGGCGAATCACCGAGCTGGCTTTCGACTGCCTCGCCCACCGAGCTGGGGTGCGTGGGCTCAGCAGGCTCCTCCTTCGCTGGCTTGGCCAGCAGTTCGTCCACCGGCAGGTCGCGGACGACTTCGTCGCGACGCTCGCCCTTGCGGCGGTTCTTCTTCTTTTCGTGCCGGCGGCGCAACCGCTCGAAGAGCTTCTGTGCCGCCAAGTCAAGAGCTCCGAAACGGTCGGATGCCGAGGCTTCAGCGCGGACCACCGGTCCTTTATCCCGAACGGTGATCTCAATCCGCTCGGATGTCTCCACCTGGGACGGGTTCGATTCGTGCGTGACCTCCACCTCGACGCGCTGCGCGTAGGGAGCGTACTGCTCGATCTTCGCGAGCTTTTCCTCCACATGCGCGCGGAACCTACTCTGCACCTCGGTGTTTCTACCGGTGACGACGATTTCCATGATGACCTCCTTGGCCGTTTTCGAAAGTGGGAATGACCCAGAAACCATGCCTGCCTCTGCAGGCGACTGCCTCGCCTCCTTTCCTGATATTTCTCCTGTTCACGTAAAGAAACTGGATGTACTTATTATACGGCCCGAAAGGGCTCGGTGTGACCTCTTGCACGTAAATCGCGGGGATCTTTTGCCGCCGCGAGCACGAAAGCGCCGCGTACCGTGCCTGAACGCGATTTCACTGCGCGCGAAGCCCCCGCCAGCGTGGCGCCGGTGGTCACGACGTCGTCGACCAGGATCACGTCCGCGCCCTCCAGGTTCGCCGTCACGGCCGTGATCGCGCGGGATTTGGCCCCGCGGGCGCGCAGCGAGGCACGCCCACGAACGCCAGGCCAAAGGTCCCCCAGCCCGCGCGGCTCCCGGCGACGCCGCAGCACGTTTGCCACCTCGACGCCGTACATCTGCGCCACCGCCCGCGCAATCACTCCTGCCACGAATCGGCCCTGGCGGGCGCGGTGCCGCACAGAGGGCGCGGGCACGACCAGCGTGGCGGCCAGCTCGGGCGGTGGATGGGCTCGAACCACCTCGCTAAAGGCACGGTCCATTCGGCGATCGGCCATGTTCTTCCACGCCACGATCGCACCCGCCGCCGCGCCCGTGTAGCTCGCGAGCGCAAAGACCGGGAATTCGGCGTGCTCCTCGCCTGCGCGGCTGAGGTAGGGCAGGTGCTCCGTCACGTCTTCCCACCCGGAAAACTCCGCGCGGCAGCGCGGGCACAGGTCTTCGTCCCACTGCCCACAGCCGGCACACCAGCGCGGGTAGAGCAGGTCGAGGAATTCGTTCCATTGTTCTTCTAGCCGTTGCATGGCCCCATTCTGCCCCGGCGCCGCCTGCCACTGTCCCCGGCGCGACGCAAAAGCGGGGTCGCGACCCCGCAAGGCGGACTGTGGAAAACTGGCTCTTCCTAGTTGAGTGTGTGGGTTGTTATTGAGTCCGCCGGTCTCGCGTGGTGCGCCGATGAGCGTCCGGCCCCTACCCGCCAGCAACCCGGCGCCACCCAGGGTCAGCCCGGGAGCGCGGGGGAAGCAACCCCCTCGGCGATGAGCCGCCAGCCCGCGCCGTCGTAGGAGAACAGCCGATTCGTGTCGTCCTGTATGACGATCGTGTCAGTGCCGCGCCCGGCCGTCAGGTTCACCACGTTGTCGACGGCCGCGAGCGACGTCGTCGGGGTGCCAATGCCGACCACGTGGATGGAGCTGGTTGACGACGTCGACTGCCGCCCCACTGCTGCGAGGCGCACCTCGCTGACCCACGCCACGTCCGTGATATCCACGAGCGACTGTCCGAAGCGCACCGGCGCGCCGATCTCGATGGGGGTGCCGCTGGCGTCGCGCAGGATGGAAACTGCGTTCAGCTGAACCTCACCCTTTTGGTCGGTGACGATCGCCATCCGTGAACCCTCACGCGAGACGGCCAGGCTGCGAACATTGAGCCCCTGCAGGTAGGGCACGGAGAGACGTTTCGAGTCCCCCGAGGCAAGGTCGACCGCGATCAGCTCGCCCTTCGAGGCCGCCTCGCCGGACCACACCCAGCCGCGTGAATCGATCGAGGGCCCCACCAGCTTGTTCCCGCTGGCGATCTGCACCGGCGCCGAACCGTCGAAGAAGACGGAGTACAGGCCCTTCCCGCCGTTGCCGAGCGCGGCGCCCCTGGTGACGGGCTCGTTGTAGGAGGTGGCGAGCATCGTGAGCCCGAGGCTTCCGCCGGAGCCCTCCACGCTCACCTCGCCGCCACTGACGGTGGCGGGTGAACCGTTTGCTAGGCCGGCGAGTGTGTAGGTGGCGTAAGGGTAGGGGCTGAGGTCGATCTTGGAGGGGAACTCAAGCTCGGCGCCTCCCGAGGTCAGCTTGACGTCCTGGATACCGGGAAGGTTGAGGAGCGTCCCGGAGATCTGCGCCTCCATGGCCATCATGTCCGACGCCGCCATGGAGGCGACCTCGGAGCTCAGGTCGACCTGTGCCACGCCGTCGGTGACGCGAACGCCGCGCTGGGTGAGGCTCGCCTCGGAGGGGATGGCCGAGTGTGCGGCCGGCGAGAGCCACGACGACGGTCCCTGCAGGAGCGCCTGGACCGCGCTCGTGGCCTGGGTGGCGGTCAGGTACCAGCGGGCCTCGGGGACGAGGGCGCCGCGGTCCGGGGTAAGGAAGTAGATGGTCGTCTCGCTGTACAGGGAAGCGAAGACCGAACTGGGCACCACCACGCCCTGGTCGAGGACGGCGATGCGCCACTCTCCCTTCGCGTCACGCGTGAGGGAGAATTCGGAGTTGAGGATGGCGTCCGGCGCGGCCTCGGTGTAACGCCCGTTTTCGTCCAAAGTGGCGAGCGCCGCGGCGCTGACCCGGATCGCTCCCGTGCGGGTGGAGGAGATCGACGGATTCTGGGCGTCCTGGTAGATGCGGACCTCGGTGCTCGGATTCCAGCGCGCTGCGGCCTCGGGGGTGAGGAACTGGCGGGCCACCGAGAAGTCGCCGGACAGGCCCGCGGCCGCGGCCCGCAAGAAGTCCGACACGAGTGCCTCCGGCGTCGATCCCGGCGTGGGCCCCTGCGGGTCGAGCACCACGGCGCCGCTGGCGTTGGAGGGTCGCTCAACTTGCTGCGGCGCGCCCGAGGTTGGCAGGCTGGCACAGCCCGCCAAGACGAGCATCACGAGGACGATCGCCAGCTTCTTCACGACTCCTCCTGACTCTTGACATCCAGGCGAAGCTCAGCCGCGGCGTCGGGATCGTCTTCGACGACGACGTCGAACGGGCCATTCGCCGTCTGCTCCGGGACCTCCGGGGCGTCTTCCTCCGGCAACGGCTGGGGCGCCTCGAGAGCGAGCGGCGCGACGAAGCTGTCGTGGGGCACCTTGGGCAGGGTGAAGAGGAAGGTGGACCCCACACCTAGTTCGCCGGCCACCTCGATGGTGCCGCCATGGATCTGGGCGTCCTCGCGGGCAATCGTGAGCCCCAGGCCGGTGCCGCCGGACTTGCGCACGCGGGAGGAGTCGGCCCGCCAGAATCGGTCGAAGACGTGGCTGATCTGCTCGGGCGACATCCCCACCCCGTGGTCCTGGACCCGCACAGCCACCGCCGTGTCGTTCGCTGCCACGACGACGTTGACCGGGTTGCCCTCCGCATGCTCAAGCGCGTTGACCAGCAGGTTACGGGCGACTCGCCGAACGCGTCGTGGCTCGATCTCGGCCATCGTGTCGCCCGTAGCCTCGTAGGTGACCTTCACCCCGTTGGAGACGGCGAGCGGATCGGCCGCCTCGATGACGTCCGCAACGAGCGAGCCGACGTCGGCGGGCTCGGTGGCGAGGGTCATGCCGCCGGCGTCGTAGCGGGAGATTTCGAGCAGGTCGGCAAGCGTGGCGTCGAGGTTGAGTAGCTGGTTGTACTGCAACTCGGCCGCGCGCTTGAGCCCGCTCGGCAGTTCCTCGCGGTGGTCGTAGATAAGCTGGCCGGCCATGCGGACAGTGGTCACCGGGGAGCGAAGCTCGTGGGACACGGCCGAGACGAACTCGGTTTGCACCTTGGAAATGCGCTCCATCTGAGTAAACTGCGTCTCGAGCGACTCGGCCATCTGGTTAAAGGACTCCGCCAGCTGCGCGATCTCGTCCGAGCCGCGCACCTCCATCCGGGTGTCGAACTCACCGTCCGCCAGCTGGCGGGCGCCCTGCGATGCCGCCCGCACCGGGGTCAGCACCCAGCGGGTCACCCCCCAGCTCACCGCGCCGAGGATCGTGAGGAGGATGGCTATCGAAATCCACATCACTTTCACGGTGGTGTCGATGAGGGACTGCTGGCTGTCTAGGGAGTATGCGGCGTACAGCTCGTAGCTACCGGAGCCGCGGATGTCGATCGTCGTGCCCACCACGATGCCGGGAATCGACCGCTTATCGGAGGGGACGCTCACCGACTGCCAGCCGATCTGCCCACCCGCCGTCACCATCTGACGAAGCTCATCCGAGACCAGCGATCGCACCTGGGTGGCCGACGCCGTAGCCGGTTCAAAGATCTGGGTGGGCAACGCCTCCTGATTCGGCGTCCGGATCAGCACCGCGCCCAGCAGGCCGCGGGAGGGGTCATACATCGAGGACACCAACTGGTTGGCCACCTCTTGGGAACGACCCGCCGTCGGAGCCGAAGCGGTAAAGCGATCCTGGGCAAGCTGGACGTCGGTGGAAAACTGCTCCACGTTCGTCGTGACCGCGTTATCAAACACTGAAGAACGCACCTGGCTCGAGATCGCCATGCCCATGATGATAATGCCGCCGATTCCTGCCAACACGATAAGCGATACCACGCGAAGGCTGAGCGAGGAATACCAGCGCTCACGGATGTAATCGAGGCGCCGGACGGATGCGGAGATGCGCTCGCTAACTTGCGCGCTCACCGGCTCGTGGTCCCGGCGCGGTAGCCCACGCCACGAACGGTGAGGACAACCTCAGGGTTCTCCGGGTCCTTTTCGACCTTCGAGCGCAGGCGCTGGATATGGACGTTGACCAGGCGCGTATCCGAGGGGTGACGGTAGCCCCACACCTGTTCGAGGAGCTCCTCACGGGTGAAGACCTGGAAGGGTTTGCGGGCGAGCACAGAAAGCAAATCAAACTCGAGCGGGGTCAAGTGAAGCGGCTTGCCGTCACGGCGTACCTCGTGCGCCTTGAGGTCGATCGACAGGTCGGCAATCTTCAGCGTCTCCGACTCGGGCTCTTGGCGGCGCAGGCATGCCTTGACGCGCGCGAGCAGCACGGAGTTTTCGAAGGGCTTGGTCACGTAGTCGTCCGCGCCGGCCTCGAGGCCCGCGATGACGTCCACCGAGTCCGTCTTGGCGCTCATCATGATGATCGGTACGTCCGACTCGTCGCGCAGCGCGCGAGCCACCGACACGCCGTCCATGCCCGGAAGCATGACGTCAAGGAGGATGAGGTCCGGGTGCTCTGCCCGGAATAGGGGTAGGACGGAATCGCCGTGGGCGCATGCTGACACGACGTAGCCCTCGGTTTCCAGCAGGATCGCCACCATCTCCGAGATCGCGGGATCGTCATCAACCACTAGAATGCGCGTTGCCATAGCCTCTACCCTCTGTCGGCGTGTTTGTAGACATGATATCAGCTGAGATATGAACTACCGCGACGGTGGGCACCCTAAAAATATGTCGGAGCGATCGGGTAGATTTGTTACGTAAGCACATGAAAGGTGAAGCGATGTCGACATCCGATTTCCCAGGTCCTCTCTACGGCCAGTATGGCGACGATCAGCCTTTGATCCACCAGCGTACCGATCCATGGCGCACCGTCATTCCGATGCACCCGCTTTCGGTAGGCGAAACGCTCGACGCGGCCATGCGCCTTCTCCGTTTCAACCCCGGGCCTTTCATCGTGTTCCCGATCGTTGTCAACCTCGTCGTCTCCGCAATCGACGTGCTGCTGGCACTGGCGCTCGGGCAGTCGCTGTCCTTCGATCCGGGGGACGTGAACAACGTCTACATTTTCCTCAGCCTCTTCATTACCTTCGTCGCCAATCTCCTGGTGATTGTGGCGGGCACGCGGGTGACGTTGGCTTCCGTACGCGGGCAGAAGCTCAGCCTCTCCCAGACCTTCGCGCTCGCCAAGGATGGCCTGGGGCGGATCGGGTTGCGTATGCTCGGCTTTGCCCTGATCGCTGTCGTGGCGATCACGGTGGCAATCTTCATTTTCGCCATCGGGTTTAGCACGGTGATCTTCGCGGCCTTCGGTTCGGATTCGGGGGCGGGATTCCTCATCGCCAACTTGATCGTGCTGGTGGTCGCCTACATCGCCTTCCTGTTCTTCGCCTTCTACCGTTTCACCGTGGCCCCGCCCGCCATGGTAGCCGAGGATCTCGGCCCGTTCGAGGGCCTGGCACGCTCCTGGAGGCTGACCAAGGGGTCGCTGGGCTACTTCCTGGGCATGTTCGTCTCGCTCGCCATCATCTCCATCGTCCTGACCACAATCCTCGGCATCGTCTTCACGCTGACTGCCAGCACCGCTTTTGATCCAGTCACGGGCAGCGTCAGCGCCACGATGGGCACGCTGGGTTCCATTATTTTCTCCCTGCTGATGTCGGCCCTTCTGGTGCCCATTTCGATGGCGATCATCAACCTTATCTACGTCAACATGCGCATGAAGCGGGAGAACTTCCACCAGGAATTCCTCTATGGGGCTGGGGCAGCCACTCAGATGGGCGCGGGCCAGGTGGGCGGCAACGCTTTCGACCAGGGCGGGTATGGTCAGCAAGCCGGATACCCGCAGCCGGGCTACGGGCAAAATGCCTTCGACCAGAGCTACGGCCAGTACGGCCAGACGGGCGGCTACAACCAGACGGGCGACGCCAACGGCACACAGCAGTCGAACCCCGAGGGCTGGGACGGCCGCCCGCAGTGGTACGGAGACACCGAGAAGTGACCTTCGTTCCGTTCACCCCGGATGCGGACACCGCCCAGCAGCTGGCCCAGACCGAGCTGTCGAAGGCGATGTACGATCACTCTCCGAATCTGCTCGAACGATTCATCCAGTGGATCTTCGAGCGGCTCACCACCGTCACCAGTCAACTTTCCCCCGGCGAAGGCGGGGCGGGAAACCTCACCGTCATTGTCGTGCTTGTCCTCCTCGTCATCGCCGTCATCTTCTTCGCCGTCCATCATTCACGGGCAACCAGCGCGCCCGCCGCCCGGCAGCGCAAGCAGCTCTTCGATGACGACCGCACGGCGGTCGTTCTCTTCATGGCTGCCGACCGCGCCGAGCAGGTCGGCGATCTTGACCTCGCCGTCGTCGAACGTTTCCGCGCCATCATGCGCCTGCTCGATGAACGCGACCTCATCCATGCGTTTCCGGGCATGACAGCCCAAGAGGCCGCTCAGGAGGGCTCGCTTAAGCTCGGGCACGTGGAGGCGTTCTCTGCCTGCGCGCAACTGTTCGACGACGTCTACTACTGGCACCGCCACGCCACCGCCGCGGATCTCGAATCCACCCGCGAACTCCAATACGTGGTCTCCTCCAGCGAGGCGGTCGCATGAGCGTGAGCCCGCGCAAGACGTCTCGTAGTAGCCTCGTTCTGGCGATCATCGCCCTCCTCGCCGTCGCCGTCATCGCCTTCGTGGACATTCCCCAGGAGGGAGAACCATACTCGCCCACTTCCACGGCCGGCGACGGCACGCGCGCGCTCGCGCAGATCCTAGGCGATCATGGCGTCAAGGTCACGCAGGCGGGCGTCGCCGAGGCCGAGGATCTCGCGGAGGCCGACACCACGATCGTCATCGACCCCAATTTCTCCGCCCCCACCGAGGTGACCCAAGCCTTGATCGAAACCCGGGCGACCATCGTCGTCCTCGGGAACTCCTTCCACGCGGAGGACTTCGGCTTCGACGGTTACACGAACTCCTTCCCGCCAATCCCGCTTGCCGCGGCGTGCAACGATCCAGACGCCGACGAGGCGCGCGGGATCAGCCCGGTCTCGGCCACCTTCACGCCAGCCCGGACCCAGGACGTGCTCGGCTGCTTCCCTCAGCTCGGCGGCTACGGCTGGGTGCAACTCACCTCCAACCCGAGAATCTCCTACATCCCGGACCCGGCCTTTCTCACCAACGATTACCTCGCTGACCACGGTAACGCCGCCTTCGCCCTGCGCAAGCTCGGCACCCAGCCCCGACTGCTGTGGGTTGGGGGAGACTACTGGGAGAGCCAAGACCAGGACACGCCGCAGTGGGCGGGCCTGCCATCGTGGTTCTTCCCGCTCCTCGCCGGCCTCGCACTGAGTGCCGGCTGGTGGGCCTTCTACCGCGGGCGCCGCTTCGGCAAGCTCGTGGCCGAGCCCATGCCCGTCATCGTTCCTGCCTCGGAGGCCGACGCCGGGCGCGGCCAGCTCTACCACCGTGGGCGTGCCACCGCCCACGCCGCCAACTCGTTGCGCGCCGGCGCCATCTCCCGGGTAGCGCGCGGGCGCCTGAGTCCGACTTCGCCGCGCGACGTCGTCGTGGACGTACTCGCCCAGGCAAGCGGGCGCGGCCCGGCCGAGGTTGATGACCTCCTCTACTCCCGCCCCATCACATCCGACGCCGACCTGTCCAGGCTGGCAGACCAGCTCAAAGAATTCGAAAGGGAAATCAATGACCGCTGACTTCACGCGCCCGGGTCAGAACCCGGCCCAGCCCCAGGGCGGCTACCAGCCCCACCCCCAGGGCGGCTACCAACCCCAGCCCCAGGGCGGCAACCAGGTGCCGGGGCACAGTGCGGAGAGCTTCCGCCCGCCCATCACCCAGCCGGCCGAGGAAGCACCGGCACAGTCGGACGCGGCGGAGAAGTTCCGCAGGATCCGCGTCGAGATCGCCAAGGCGATCGTGGGCCAGGACCACGCGGTCACCTCGGTGCTCATCGGGCTCCTGTGCGATGGCCACGTGCTCCTCGAAGGCGTGCCCGGCACCGCGAAGACGCTGCTGGTTCGCTCGCTGGCCGCGTCCCTCGACCTGGACGCCAAGCGCGTCCAGTTCACCCCGGACCTCATGCCGGGCGACCTCACGGGTTCACTGATCTACAGCTCCTCCACCGGAGAATTCTCCTTCCGGCCTGGGCCGGTCTTCACAAACCTCCTCATCGCTGATGAAATCAACCGCACCCCGCCCAAGACCCAGGCGGCTCTCCTTGAGGCGATGGCCGAACGCCAGGTGTCGGTGGACGGCGAACCGCGCACGCTTGCCGATCCTTTCATGGTGGTCGCCACGCAAAACCCGGTCGAATATGAGGGCACCTATCCGCTCCCGGAGGCCCAGCTGGACCGTTTCATGCTCAAAACGACCCTGCCGCTGCCCCCGCGCGAGGTCGAGGTGGAGATCCTGCGCCGCCACGCCGGCGACTTCGATCCAGCCGACCTGCGCACCGCCAATATCGAGGCGGTCGCCGGCGCGGAGGACGTGCGCCGGGCGCGCGAGGAGGTGGCAGACGTTGAGGTGAGCACCCGGGTGCTGGACTACATCGTTGACCTCGTGCGCGCTACCCGCGTCTCGCCCGCCGTCTCCCTCGGCGTCTCGCCGCGCGGTGCCACCGCGCTCCTTCACGGATCGCGGGCGTGGGCGTGGCTGACTGGGCGTAGCTACGTCACGCCCGACGACGTCAAGGCTCTCGCCGTGCCCACCCTCACCCACCGCATCCAGTTGCATGCCGAGGCCGAACTCGACGGGGTCGGTCCCCGCTCGGTCATTGAGTCGATCCTCGCCTCGGTGCCGGTGCCGCGCTGATGTTTATCCGCCTTCCCGCCGTCGTCTGTTCCGCCCTGGGCATCGTGCTTGCGGTGGTGACCCGCGACGCCGGCGTCGCGCTGCTGGTGAGCATCATCCTCGCTCTGGTCGTGCTCGCCGACGCCGCGCTCGCGCCCAATCCTGCGCTCCTCGTGGCCGATCACGACGGGGAGGATTCGGTGCGCGTGGGCGACGAGACCCACGCGACCATCACACTCTCCAACCCTTCCGGGCGCCGGATCTCGGGTGTGTTGCGGGACGCGTGGCCGCCATCGGCGAATGTTTCCCCCACCCGCCACGCCTTCGCCCTGCCTGCGCGCAGTGAGACCAGCTTCGATGCCACGCGTCGCCCCGACCGGCGCGGCACCATCCATTCCTCGGCGCTGACGATCCGCACCTTCGGCCCGCTCGGTTTGGCCGGCCGGCAAAAGTCGGCTCCCACCTCCTGGCAGATCCACGTTCTGCCACCCTTCGTCTCCCGCCGCCATATCCCGTCCCGGGTGCGCCAGTTACGCGAGCTCGACGGGCGCGCCCTCCTGCTCACCCGCGGCGAGGGCACCGAGTTCGATTCCCTGCGCGAATACGTGGCCGGTGACGACGTCCGGGCCATCGACTGGCGCTCGACCGCTCGCCTAGGCGAGACCCTGGTGCGAACGTGGCGACCCGAGCGGGACAGGCACGTCGTCGTCGTCCTCGACGCCGGCCGCGGAGGCGCCCTGCGCGTGGCGGACGTACCCGCCTTCGACGCGTTCATCGAGGTGGCGCTCCTGCAGTCGGCGATCGCTCAGCGGGCCGGTGATCGCGTGTCCGTCATCGCGGTCGACAACACGCTGCGGGCACGTCTCGCGGCCGAACGCACGAAAACGATAACGCATAAGGTAGCCCAAACCCTGGCCGACATCGAACCGACTCTTAACGCCACCGACTGGGCCTCCTTGCCGCTCTACATCTCCCAGATTTCCAAGCGCCCGGCCTTCGTGGTCATCGCGACGACGATGGGCGGGGGCACTCTGTCCTCCGGCCTGGTCGACGTCCTGCCCACTCTCAAGCGCACCCATACCGTACTCATCGCTGCCGTCCACCCCGACGAGCCGGCGCCGGCGAACGGCATCGACGCCATCTATGAACGCGCTGCCCACGAACGCTCCGAGCTTGAGGCGAACAACCTCGCCCGCTCGCTCGAAAGCGCCGGCGCGAAGGTGGTGCGCGGGGACGCGGAGCGCCTGCCGGTGGCGGTGGTCGACACCTATATGAACCTCAAGGCCCGCGGCCTGCTCTAGCCCGCCGGCCGCCCGGACCAGCGTTGCGGCGCTAGGCGGCGTACCGAATCGGTGTCTCGTCCCTGGTCTCGCCGCGCCCGAAGGCGTAGACCCAGGTCCAGAAGGCGAGCAGGACCCCGGCGCCGATGGCGATCTTGACGCCCCAGTGGAGGTAGGAGGGCGTCACGAAGCCTTCCACGAGGGCCGACACGAACAACACGCCCACGAGGCCGAGGGCGACGAACATCGCCTGCTTGCCTTCCGCGGCGAGCGCCTGCAGGCGCGGCCTATCGCCGGGGACGAGCAACGTCCAGAACAGCTTAAGGCCGGCGGCCCCGGCCACGAAGATGGCCGTCAACTCGAGCAAGCCGTGGGGTCCGATGAGCTGGAAGAACACCGGTAGCGCGCCGAAGTAGTCGAGGATCGCGCCGGCCTGCCCCACGCCCACGGCGTTTTGACCGATCACGTAGATGGGGAAAATGCCCGTGATGCCGCCCCCGACAGCCTGAAGCGCGATCCAGGCGTTGTTCGTCCACACCATTGCGCCGAACTGGGCGCCGGAGAATTCGCGGTAGTAGGCGGCGAAGGCCTCATCCGCGTACTGCCGCAGGTACTCGTAGGAACCGAGCTGAAAGATCTCGTTGGGGTTGAGCCGGAAGTAAATCATCACCATCGCACAGATCAGGACGAAGGCGAGCCCTACGGCGTGCACCCACCAGCGGATCCTGTAGAAGGCGTGCGGAAGGGTGGAGGTGATGGCGCGGCCAAGCGAGCGCAGGTTCGCCCCGCGGATCTCGGTCAGCCGGGCCCTGGCGGCGCCGACGGTGGCAGAGAGGGTGAGGATCAGGTCGGGGTCGGGGGCCTGGGTGCGCACGGTGGCCAGGTGTGCGGCGGAGGCCTGGTAGAGGCGCACGAATTCGTCGGCCTCGGAGCCGGACAGGCGCGGCTTGGCCGTCAATTCGTCGAGGCGCTCCCACTGGGCTTGGTGCGCTTTGGCAAAAGCTAGACTCTCCACACTCCAAGGGTGCCACAAATGCGGCCAGCGATGAAGGTAGGCTTAAAGCGTGGCAGAACACAGCATCATCACAGGCGAGGGAGTCGAACTCGAGCTTCCGGCGGCGACAGTGCTTTCGCGCATCGTCAGCGGCCTCATCGACTACGGGCTGCTCACCATCGCCTACACGGCCCTCATTTTTAGCCTCGCCTCCACCTTCCCCGACCTCAACGGAGCCCAGGTGGGCACGCTGATCGTGAGCGCGACAGCGATCTTCTTCTGGCTGGTGCCCGCGCTGGTTACTGCCTCCTCCAACGGGCGTTCGTTGGGAAAGCTCGCCACCCGCACACGCGTAGTTCGCCTCGACGGCGGCACGATCACCGCGAACCAGGCTTTCATCCGGGCCACGGCCGGGATCCTCGAGGTTATCGGCACCTTGGGCCTCATTGCCACGGTGGCCTCGTTCGTCACGAAAAACAGCCAACGGCTCGGCGACATGCTGGCCGGCACGTACGTCGTACGATGGCCCTCCCGCAGCACCTGGGAGCCCCGGGCGTCGATGCCGCGCGAGCTGGCCGGGTGGGCCCAGATCGCCCAGACGCGCGCCCTGCCCACCGGCCTGTCGCTCAACGTGGCGGACTTCCTCAAGGGTCGCGATCGCCTGACCGCGCAGGCCCGCCAGGCCCAGGCGCGGGCGCTCGCCGCCGCGTGCGAGAAGTACGTCGCTCCCCCGCCCCCGTGGGGCACCCCCGCCGAGGCCTTTATCGAGGCTTTGACTGTCATCCGCTACGACGTCGAGCGGCGCCGTTTCGCGGAGGCCGCCGAGCGGCGCCAGCGGCTTGGCACGCGGGTGGCGGAGATTCCCTACGGCCTCGACGAGGCCGCCTGGGCGCAACGCTGAGACCAGCGCGCGGCTAATAGTAGTCGATGTCCTCCGGGTAGCAGTCGAGGGCGCTGGCGAGCTGGCTGGTCACGACGTCGTGGATGAAGATGCGGGCGTCGGGCTCGCGGCGCATCTGTTCGAGGATCGGCATGCGGTAGAAGATGAGCCGGCCGTGGATCTTCGCGGGCCGCTCGAAGGGCAGGAAGCGCGCGAGCGGCACCCCATCCTCCCAGGGGGCCGGGTCCTGGCCGGGCACGTCTATGACCGCGAAATCAAAGCGGTCCATCCTCTCCCCCAGCACCCGCCGGTAGCCGCCGAGCTCCCAGGCGAGGAGGTCGTCGAACTCGTCGGCGCGGGTGCGCCAGGCCGGGACGGACGCGGGCAGGATTGGGCCGCGCGGGCCGCGCCCATGGCGGTCGCGGCGTCGGGCAGATCGGGGAAAGGACATGACCCTACCCTAACCCTTCTGCCGCATCCGGCGGGGATGAGACTAAGGTAGAGGCGTGAGTCTTCGAAAGTGTTCCCGCGTCGGTTGCAAGCAGCCAGCCGTCGCCACCATGACGTACGGCTACCGCGAAGCCACGGCCGTCATCGGCCCGCTCTCGCCCGTCCCGTTGCAGGGCGCTTTCGACCTGTGTAAGGAGCACGCCAACCACGTCACCGCGCCGGTTGGCTGGCAGATGGTTCGCCTCCAAACGGAGTTCGAGGAGGCGCCGCCCTCCACTGACGACCTGCTCGCCCTTGCCGACGCCATCCGGGAGGCATCCCGCCGCGATGTGCCGCCACCGACGCCGGCCCAGCGCGAGATCCGCAGACCCGCGGCCGACGTCTCCACCCGGCCCCACCCGCGCCCGCGCCTGACCGTCATCGACGGTGGGGAGGACGAGGGTGAAGACGAGGGTGAAGATGCCCAGTAGCCGCGCCCGCCTCGCCTCGGTCTCTCACTGTCTAGTTGCCTAGTTGGCGACGGTGAGCCGGACAGATTGGCTGGAGGTTGAATCCTGGGTCAGCGCGAGCCAGGCGACGCCCGTCTCCGTGTGAAGCAGCGCGGCGCCATACATCGGCTCGCGCGCCTCGACCGTGACGTAGTAGGCCTCGGCCGGGATCTCAACGCTGGCGATCTTGTCGACCGTCAGGGTCTGGTTATCCAGCTCCCGGCCCTCTGAATCGTAGCTCCTCCAGTTCACCTGCCCGCTTCCGCTGAGCACCAGGGTGCCCTCGTGTGGGCCCGCGGAGATGCCTCCACGGGTGACGGGTTCGCGGGCGGCCAGCCAGGCGACGTCGGCGCCGTCGTTGTCGGTGCGGGTGAGCGACACGCCCGCCGCGACGTCGTCGTTCGCACTGACGCGGAAGGCGTAGGAACCGGGAGCAAGGCCGGCGAGCGAGAGGTCGAGGACGGACTGCGGCGCCACCTCCACGCCCTGGGCGCCCTCGAGAGGACTTTCCTCTTTGCCCAAGGTGGTGACGGAGACGGTGGTGGGCTCGTCGTGGGGGTTGACGACGCGGAGGGAGGCGGCGCCTGAGTCGCTGATGACGACGCCGGGGATGACCACGTCGGTGCCGGCGGACGAGTCGGTGACCATGTCGATGCCGGCTGGCGTGACGCCGTCGAGTTGGAGAACCTGCATGGCGGCAACGAAGGAGCCCGTCTCGGAGGACAGCCGGATGGCGATACGAGGGTCGTCGGGGATAAGGCCGGTCAGGTCGCGGGTGGCCTCGCCGCCAGCCTCAAGGGAGAGGGAGGTCAGGCCCTGGATCTCGAGCCGGCCGGTTGAAGAGTAGACGTCGATGTTGATCGTGGTAGCGGTGGCCGAGGCGTTGCGGACCATGAGCGTGGACCAGTTGCCAACCCCGCTCGCCCCGCCGACCAGCCAAACCGTGTTGGTCGGCCACTCGCATGGTGCCGCGATCAGGCCGCGCGAATCGCCGGCCTCGGCGGTCTGGATGGAGGCGCCCGCAATCACGCCCTCCCCGCTCGCCACGCCCACTGCCGCCCCGCTCACCAGCAGCTGCTGCGGAAGCGCGCCGGTGAAGGCCTTGCCGTCGAAGGTGGCGGCGGCATCGGAGAAGACGCCGGCCCAGCTGCTCTTGCGCTCGTCGACGTCGACCGCGTTGATGCCGCCCGTGTCGGCGCTGCGGGCGCTGGCGTAGCACAGGAGGCTGGCCGGTCGTGGGCCGGTCTGCCCCTGCGGCGCCGCAACGGTGCGGGGTTGGGCGGGCTGGGCCCACGGCGTCGCCGTCGCTATCCCCGCACCCGCTGCGAGGGCCAGCACACCAATTCCGGTCACGAGCGCCCCGAGTGTCTTCTTCATTCGATACCTCCCACCCGCCGGCGCAACGGCAGCGACGTAATCAGGCTTGCCAGGAGCGCGGCGAACTGGGCGAGGACCAGCCCGCGGCCAAGGGGATCCACGTAGTCGATAGTCACCTTCCCCGAGCCCGTGAGCTGCCAGGCCTGAGCCCAGCCGGCTTGGACGGGGGCGAGCTCCTCGCCGTCCAGCGTGGCGACCCAGTGGGGGTCGGCGCGTTCCGCGAGGGTAAGGGTGGCCGGACCGCTCGCCTCGCCACGCGCACCCACGACGCCGGAGGCAAGCACCTGACCCGCTCGCGCGCGCCCTGCCGACTCGGTCACGCGCCAGAAGGTCCCGGCTTCGCCGGAGGTCACGTATTGCAGGCCCGTCGCCGTGTGGAGGCGGCCGATCAGTTGGCCCCGGAACTCGGGGGACTCACCCTGCCCCGCGGGCGGGACGAGCACGATGGCGATGGCGTGGTCGGAAAGCTGTGCGGCGTCGCCGGATCCTCGGGCAAGGCCCGCCACGACGTCTGCGAGCGCGGCGTCGGCCTCGTCTGGCTCGATATCCTGCCCGCGCGCCATGGTGTATTCATGCAGCTCTATGCCCTGCCCACGCCACACCTGCGCGCTGACGCCGGTGGAGGTCGGGGTCAGGGCGAGGACGCGCTCGCCCGCCGCCTCCGCCTCCACGGCGAGGGCCGGGAGGGCGGGGGCATTCGCGCCGAGCACGGGTTCCTCCTCCCACACTGTTTGCAATCCTCGCCCGCCCGCGGCGAGAACGGCGATCGGCAGGGCGACCATGACGAGCCCGCCCGCCACCTGGGTCAGCCCAAAGCTGCGGCGGCGCATCGCGGTGCGTAGGCCGTGCGAGCCGCACAGGATCGCGATCCACGCGCCGAGCCAGGCAATCGAGTAGCCCACCATGGGCGAGCCCTCCACGGTCTCGTATCCGCCGGCCGCAAGCCGATAGCCCACGGCGAGGGTCGGGGCCAGTGCGGCCAGCCCAAGCCCGGCGGCGAGGATAAGCCAGCCCAGGCGGATCCACCAGCGCCGGTGTAGGCGCAACAGTGCCAGAGCGCCAGCCCCGACCACGGCCGCGACGGCGATGAGCAGAACGGGGTCCGCGCGAAGGTGGCCGACCAAGGACAGGGCGGGGGCTGCGCCCGTCGGCACGCCCGGCTGGGCGAATAGCAGCCCGGGGGTGAAGCTCGCCAGGGAGGGCGCCAGTAAGAGGAGCGCCGGGACGGGCACCCACAGCCAGCGCTTGCGCTGGCCCTTGCGCCCCGCGAAGCCGATCGCGCCGAGGCCAACAGCGGCAATCGCGAAGAAGGGGGTGGCCGCGGCGAGCACGCCGAAGGCCAGGGAGAGCAGGCCGAGGCTACGCGCCGAGCCGCGCCACGCCCCCACCACGCCGAAAAGCGCTATCGGCAGGGTCACGTGGACGACGACGGCGCCGATCTGCCCGCCGGCGAGCGAGGCGAGGAACGGGGGCGCCACCACCCAGGCGAGCGCCGCCACGGTCCGCACCACCCACGAGGCGCTGATCCGCCCGGCGGCGAGGTAGCCGAAGGCGGCGCCGATCGGGATGGCGAGGTAGACCATGCCGGTGGCGAGCGCACCCAGGGTCAACCCGAACGGGTATCCGAGGGCGAGGAAGGGCAACATGACCACCCATAGGGGGTCGATGGCGTAGGCGTGACCGGAGCCGGAGTCGAGCCAGCCCGACCATATGAGGCGAGCCAGGGTGGGGGCGTCGGTGGTGTCGGCGGCGAGCCCGCCGCCCGACAGGACGCCCGCGGAAAAGAGGGGCAAAAAGAAGACGAGGGCGAACAGCGTGGTCAGCGCGAGCGTGAGGATGGCGCCGCGCCGAGTGTGGCGGGCGAGGTCCGCGCGGGCCTTGATCGTCAGCGGGTCGGGCTGCTCGGCAAGGATCTTGGCCTCCCTAGCCGACCTGCGCGATTCGCGGCGGGCAGAGCGAATGTCAGCTGCTTTGGCCTCGAGCGGGGCGAGGACGTCCGCCCCCACGGTCGCCACCTTCGCGATCCGGCGCCGCCCGCGCACGACGTCGTCGAGCATCGTCACGACGCGGGCCCCGGCGCCGAGCTCGGCCCAAGCGAGGGCCGTCTCCTTCGTGACCAGCCGGGCGAGCGCGCGCGGGAGGGCGAGCAGGAGGTATCCGAACACGTAGAGCGCTACGAGGGCCGCCGGCGCCGCAAGCAGGGAGTTGTAGATCTGGGCGGAACGACGCCGGGCGTAGGTGCGCTCGGGGGTGGTGCCGAGCCCGGAACGGGCGTGGCGGACCACGGCGGCCGGGGCGACCACCACGCGATAGCCGGCGCGCCGGACACGCCGGGAAAACTCGAGGCCATCGCCGAAGGGGCCGAGGAACGGGTCGAGACCGCCCAGGGCGTCCCACACGGAGCGCCGGACGAGGGCCCCGGCAGTCCCCACCGCGAGCACGTCGGTGCGCGAGTCGTACTGGCCCTGGTCGCGCTCGCCTTCCTCCACCTCGGGCACGCGGCGTGCGCTGCGTGTAGCGCGGATGCCCACCTCGAGCAGGACCGGGGAGTCGGCGTCCTCCCACGCGATCTGCTTGGGACCGACGACGCCGATGCGGTTCGAGCCCTCGCCCGTGCGTAGCAGTGTATCGAGCGCGGCGGGCTCGGGGCGGGAGTCGGCGTGGAGGATCCACAGCCAGTCGGCGTCGAAAAACTCCAGGCCGGAGAGGATCTGGGCGAGGTTCTTGCCCCTCGCGTGGACGAGGTGGATGCGTTCGCCGTCCGGGTCAAGCTCGGCGTGCACCGGCTGGACGTAGGGGGAATCGAGGCTCGGCACCGCGACCACGATGTGATCCGGATGGTGAACCTGCTCCCTCAACCCCGCCAGGGTCTGGGAGAAAAAAGAAAGGTCACGGCCGTGGCACACCACGATCGCCGTGACTTTCTCACGCGTGACGCTATCCACTAGCGCCCTCCGCGCGCTGCCTTACGCTCGCGAGCCATCCGCTTGCGGTCGTTATCCGAGGTGCCGCCCCAGATCCCGTGGCGGATGTCGTTCGTCACGGCGTACTCGAGGCACTCGGCCCGCACGGAGCAGTTCTTGCAGATCGATGTGGCCGGCGCGGTGGACCCACCCTTTTCCGGATAGAAGATGTCGGGATCCGTCTGCGCGCACAGCGCCTCTTCCATCCACGACAGGTCCGCGTCCTGAGCAAAGCCGTAGCCAAGGTCAAAGATTCCCTGCATCAGCCGTTGCGCCAGTTGAGGATCGTCCGCAACATGGGCGGTGTGGAGCGGCGCCGCTTTCGACTGCCTCATGTGGTCCTCCGTTCAATACTTATCTGGTTAAATTACATCGGTGTAACCACCCAAAGTCAAGGCGCTTTTCTCACTTTGAAACGGCCATCGGCGTGTTGAGCGCGTTTTCTTCGGGCAAATGTGAGACATTGCGGTTCCTCCTCGCGGCCCTCGCCAGCACTCGCGCCCGGATTCGTGCGACGATGGTGCCATGACACCTCGCCCCTGTGATCTTGCCCAACTTAGCCAGCGCGCCGCCCGCGCGGTCGCCCCCGACCTGCTCGAGGCCTTCAAGAACCCCGGCCCGGTCGAATACAAGCGCAACTTCCACGACCCGGTCACGGTTCACGACCGCCGCGCCGAGGCCGCGATCCGCGCGATCCTTTTCGAGGGCCTGCCCGGCTCGCTTCTGCTCGGCGAGGAGGAGGGCCGCGTCATCGACGCCGACGGCTCCCCCGCCACTCCCGGGCCCGACGACGTCGTGTGGCTGGTTGACCCCATTGACGGCACGTCGAACTTTACCTCCGGCTTGCTGTACTGGTGTATCTCCATTGCCGCGCTCCGCGGCGGACAGGTTGTGGCCGGTGTCATCTACCAGCCCACACTCGACCTGCTCTACCTCGCCGACGACACGGGCGCCTACCGCAACGGCGAACCGATACGCGTCAACGATCAGCCTCCGCACCGTTGCCTGTTCGCCGCCAACTTTCCCTCCGAACGAGTCGCCGACCAGGAGGGCGCCGCCCGCGGCTACCGGCTCCTGCTCGAGGGGTCGAAGTCGATGCGCCGCCTGGGTTCGACCGCCCTGCACCTGGCCGGGGTCGCCGAGGGCACGTTCGGTGCTTGCCTGGGGATGGGCACCCAGCCGTGGGACATCGGCGCAGGCATAGCCCTCGTCACGGCCGCCGGCGGGCAAATCGTGGGCGTGCGCGACGACCGCTCCACCAACACCTCCGTCTACGACAGCCCCAGCTACGCCGCCGCCGGGAGCGCCGCCTCCCTGCAGCTCTGCCTTGACGCCATCGGCTGCGTTAAACCCCAAGACCTTCAGACCCACTACTTCGGGGGCACGGCATGAGCCTGCTCGCCTCCCTCCTCGCCCACGGCACCGCCCCCGCGCTCACCTGGTACGACGCCGACGGGCGGGTCGAGCTGTCCGGCAAGGTACTCGCCAATCACGTCGCCAAGGTTGCCAACTACCTCTCCGATGAGGTCGGCCTCGAGCCCGGGGCCCCCGTCCTGCTCGACCTGCCACTGCACTGGAAGACGCTTACCTGGGCGCTAGGCGCCCTCGTCGCCGGTGGACGGATTCGCGACGCCGGCGCGGCCGGCGCCGACGTCGTCGTCACGAACCGACCCGAGGCTCACGCCGGGGCGAGCGCGGCCGAGGTCATCGCCCTCAACCTGGATTCTTTCGCCTTCGCCTGGGACGGCGATCTGCCGCAGGGCGTGGCGGACGGCTCGGCCGACGTCATGGGTCAGCCCGATTCCCTCGTGCTGGCCGAGGACACGGACAACGTGGAGCGGGCGCGCGGGACGCTGGTAATCGCCGAGCCGAGTCTGCTGTTTAGACCCACCGTCGCTGAGGCGACCCGGGCACTACTGGCGGCCTGCGCGGGAGGCGCGAGCCTCGTCGTCGTGGGCGAGGGCGACCCGGAACGGATCGCCGCGGCGCAGCGGGCGAGGATCCTCTAGCGCCGACCGGCCCGCGCCCGAGCCGCACCCTCCCCTCCCCGGCCCTGCGCCCGCTCAACCTCGGCGCGGCGGCGGAAGTAGAGGGAAAGCAGCGAGCCGGAGACGTTGTGCCACACCGAGAAAATGACGCCGGGAAGGGCGGCCTCCGGGGTGGCGGCGAAGTGGGTCTTGCCCAGCGTGGCCGCCAGGCCGGAGTTCTGCATGCCCACCTCGATGCAGACGGTGCGCGCCACGCGCGGGCTACACCCCGTGGCCCGGGCGGCCCAGTACCCGATGAGCAGGCCGGCCAGGTTGTGCATGATCACAGCCACGAGCACCACGCCGGCTGCGCTCGCGATCGCCGCGGCCGAGCCGGGGATGAGGGCCGCGACCACGGCGGAGATGCCAAGGGTGGAGATCCACGGCAGAACGGGTAGCACGCGGTCCACGGCCTTCGGGATGAGCAGGCGTAGCACCACGCCGCCGACCACCGGAACGACAACGGTCTTCAGGATGTAGATCGCCATCGCGCCGCCGTCGATATCGGTGAGCGCGCCGGCCAGCCACTGCACGAGCAAGGGGGTGAAGATCGGGGCGACCAGCGTGGAGACGGTGGTGAGCGTGACCGAGAGCGCGACGTCGGCCTTGGCCAGGTAGGCCACCACATTCGAGGCGGTGCCGCCCGGCGCGCAGCCGAGCAGAATAAAGCCGATGGCCAGGCCCTGGGGCAGGCCGAGGACCTTCACGATGACGATCGCCATCAGCGGCATGATGAGGTACTGGGCGGCCACGCCGATGAGGACGGCGAGCGGGCGCTCGGCCACGCGCTTGAAGTCGGCGAGCGTGAGGGTCAGACCCATCGTGAACATGATGAAGCCCAGGCCGGGAGAGATGAAGGGGGTGAGGTGGGAGGCCGTGGCCGGGAAGATGTAGGCCCACACCGCTCCCGCGACGATGATGGCCGGAAAAACTGTCACCGCGATGAGCGCGGAGCGGTCCTCTTTGCGATTGGACATGATCTCTCTTTCGATTTGTCGTCATTTGTCGCCCAACAGACAACTAATGTAGGACACAATAGACCCATGCGTGGAATCGTCTTGGCCGGAGGCTCCGGCACTCGTCTTCATCCGATCACCCTCGGCACGTCCAAGCAGCTGGTGCCTGTCTACGACAAACCGATGATCTACTACCCCATGAGCACCCTCATGCTCGCGGGCATATCCGACATCCTTATCATCACTACCCCCGCGGATGCCCCGCAGTTCCATCGCCTCCTCGGCGACGGTTCACAGTTCGGCATCAACCTGTCCTTTACGGTGCAGGAGGTGCCCAACGGGCTCGCCCAGGCCTTCGTGCTCGGCGCGGACTTCATCGGCAACGACGCCGCCAGCCTCATCCTCGGCGACAACATCTTCTACGGCCCCGGCATGGGCACGCGCCTGCGTCGCAACATCGACCCCGACGGCGGGGCCGTCTTCGCCTACCACGTGACGGATCCGGAGCGCTACGGCGTCGTCGAGTTCGACGAGCACTTCCGGGCGCTGTCCATCGAGGAAAAGCCCGCCAAGCCGAAGTCGAACTACGCGGTGCCCGGCCTGTACTTCTACGACAACGACGTGGTGGAAATCGCAAAGAACCTCACCCCGTCGGCCCGTGGCGAGTACGAGATCACCGACGTCAACAAGGTCTACCTGGAGGCCGGCAAGCTCTCCGTGGAGGTGCTGCCGCGCGGCACCGCCTGGCTCGACACCGGCACTTTCGATTCGCTCGCCGACGCCAGCGCCTACGTGCGCACCGTGGAGGCGCGCCAGGGGCTGAAGGTCGGCTCGCCGGAGGAGGTCGCCTGGCGGATGGGCTTCATCGACGACGACGGCCTGCGCCGCCGCGCCGAGCCGCTCGTCAAGTCGGGCTACGGCAAGTACCTGCTCAACCTCATCGACCAGCGCTGAGCCGCCAGCCGCGGGGGTGCTCGCCGGGCTATGCGGGCTGGCCCGCCGGGCGGGCGGGCGCAGCACGCTCGGCTGAGCGGCGGTAGAACATCGACAGGAAGGCGCCCGAGAGGTTGTGCCACACCGAGAAGATGACGGCGGGTAGTGCCGTCTCGGGGGTGAAGTAGCCGCGGGCGAGGGTCGCGGCTAGGCCGGAGTTCTGCATCCCGACCTCCACGGAGACCGTGCGCGCCACCCGGGAGTCGAAGCCAAAGAGCTTGGTCACCACGTAGCCCAGCAGGTAGCCGAGCAGGTTGTGGAGGATGACGGCGGCGAAGATGATCGCGCCCGCGGTGGCGAATGCCTCCGCCGATCCGGGGATCACTCCGATCACCACGGCGCAGATGCCCAAGGTGGAGACCCAGGGCAGCACGGGCAGGATCTTGTCGATTATCTGCGGCACAAGGAGGCGCAGGACCAGGCCGCCCAGCACGGGAACCAGCACGGTCTTGACGATCGAGATCGCCATCGCCCCGCCGTCGATGTCCATGAGGGTGCCGGCCAGCCACTGCACGAGTAGCGGGGTCATGATCGGGGCCAGGAGCGTCGACACCGCCGTCATGGTGACGGACAGCGCGACGTCGGCCTTGGCCAGGTAGGAGATGACGTTGGAGGAGGTCCCGCCCGGGGCCGAGCCCACGAGGATGACGCCCACGGCGATCGCGGGCGGGAGGTTGAGCACCTTCACCAGTGCGATCGCGACAAGCGGCATGATGACGTACTGGGCGAGGACGCCGAGCAACACCGGCAAGGGCCGGGCGATGACCAGCTTAAAGTCGGGCAGCGTGAGGGTCAGGCCCATGCCGAACATGATGACGCCCAGCAGGATCGACACGTGCGGGGAGACGTGGGCGGCCGCGCCGGGGAACATGAAGGCCCAGACGGCGGCGAGGATGACGAGGATAGGGAAGACGGTGACGGCGACGAGCGCTGCGCGGTCTTCCGCTGTGCGTTGTGGAAGCTGGCTCATAGCTCCGTTCTATCGAACGCCCTCATCCGTGAGACGCCCGTCTCGAATGATGGGATACCTTCAGGCGAGAGGTCAGCCGAGGTTGGCGAGCACGGCCGGGGCCGCAACTTCCCACCTCTCCTTCCAGTCCCCGATGGGGGAGATACCAATGGCTGCGAGGGAGTCGTGGGCGAGTACGGAGTACGACGGCCGAGGCGCGGGCCGGTTGAAGGCCGCGGCGGTTGTCTCCCCCACGATCGCCGGGTCCTTGCCGTAGGCGGCCACGATTTCCTTGGTGAAGCCGTGCCAGTTGGTCTGCCCCGAGGCGGTGCCGTGGTAGATGCCGGAGGGAGCGTCGGCCTCGACGAGGCGGATGATGAGATCGGCGAGGTCGCGCGTCCAGGTGGGCTGGCCGACCTCGTCGGTGACCACCGACAGCTGCGGGTGGGCATCCGACAGACGCGCCATCGTCTTGGGGAAGCAGGCGCCGTGTTCGCCGTAGAGCCAGGCCGTGCGCACGATCACGTAATCGTCAGTTTCGGCGCGCACGGCCCACTCTCCGGCGGCTTTGGTGCGCCCGTAGGCGGACTTCGGCGCGATCGGCGCACTCTCAGCGTAGGGCGCCTCGGCGTCGCCGGCGAAGACGTAGTCGGTGGAGATCTGGACGAGACGGGCCCCGAGCTCGCGGGCCCGCCGGGCGAGTAGCTGCGGGCCGACGGCGTTGACGGCGAAGGCCTGGGCCTCATGTTCCTCGGCCGGGTCGACGGCGGTGAAGGCCGCGCAGTTGACGATCACGTCGGTGGCGCCGAGCTCGCCCACCGATGCCGGATCGGTGATATCGACCTCCGGCCGGTCGAGGGCAGTGACCTCGTAGCCGTGGTCGTGAAGCATATTCGTGAGGTCCGTGCCGAGCATGCCGGCGGCGCCAATAACTGTCCAGTGCATAGTTCTCCTTGGTTTTTACCCAGTCTATCGCGGCCTGTGGCGCGGACGTCTTATCCTTGCGATAGGTGTGAATATTGTTTAGATTGTGGATTGTGTGACTATCAAGCACAGAAGGATTCCCATGAAAACCACGCTCCCCCTCGCCCTCGGCATCCTCCTCGCAACCCCTGCCACGCTTCCCGGCGCGCTCTGGGCAGCAATCGGCTCCGAGGAGCCGGCCGCATACGTCGTCGACCTCCTCGCCGCCCCGGCGCTTGAGGAACCGACGACGGCGGAACCCGACTCGGCCCCGGACCTCACGAGGGATGGGCCCACGGCTCCCGCCACCGGCGAGGAGGCCGCACCTGGCGGACAGACGCGCGAGGACGCCGTCGACGAGCCGGCCGACGCCCCGGAGATGGACGCGCCCGAAGCCGCCGTCACAGCCGCGCCGGCGGCCCTGGCCCAGGACGAGCCCGAGTTTGACCTGGTGACCGAGCCGATGGAGACGAACGACTTCGTCGTCGCCGGCGTCACCTGGGAGGGCGCCGCGCCAGAGGCTGTGGAGATCCGCACGCTCACCCACGGCGAGTGGGGACAGTGGTATTCCCTCGACATCGAAGGCGAAGGGACACCCGGCACCGAGCCGTATATGGCTGCCGGATCGTCGGGGGTTCAGGTGCGCGTGGCGGGAGCTAGCGAGCCCGCCTCCCTTAGGCTCTCGCTGAACACCGGCGAAGGCGCGGGCGGAAGCGAGGAGCGGGCCGACATCGCCGAGCCGGACATCGCCCCGCAGCCCGGCTCGGACCTCGACCCGGCTGCCAACGCCGCCGCCCCCACCGAGGCCACGGTCCTGCCCGCGCTGATGCGCACGGATGCTGCCTTCGTCAACGCCGCCGCCACAGCGTTGGGCAACCCCGTGCAGGCCCCGCGGGTGGTGGACGTCGCGGCTCCGCGGATCATGTCCCGCGCGCAGTGGGGTGCGGAGGCGACGTCGTGGCCGCCCAAGACGGTCGCGCTCTCCGGCGCGATCATCCACCACACGGCCGGTATCAACACCTACACCGCCGCCGAGTCGCCCGCGATTGTCAAGGCGATTTGGAACTACCACACCTTCGGTCGCGGCTGGGGCGACATCGGGTACAACTTCCTCGTGGACAAGTACGGCCAGGTCTTCGAGGGCCGGACGGGGTCCCTGGCTTCGGCCGCGGGCACGATGGTCATCGGCGCTCACGCCGCGCCCGCCAACACCGGCTCGGTCGGCGTCTCCGTTCTCGGCAACTACACGTCGGTTGACCCCACCAAAGAGTCCCTCGACGCCGTCGCCTCCGTGCTCGCATGGCAGTTCGGCCGCGCCGGCATCGACCCCTTCGGCACGTTCAGCTACACCGACCGCTCGGGCGTGAAGCGCTCCATCAACGCGATCAGCGGCCACCTCGACGTCTCCTCCACCGCCTGCCCGGCCCGCATCTACCCCAGGCTCGGCCAGATCCGCACCGCGGTGGCGGACCGCATTGCGGGCGCGCGGGCCCCCAAGAGCTACGTGGATGTCCCCTCGACCATGTCCTACGTCTACTCGGTCCAGTCCGGCCACGGCTGGCCGACCACCGACGTCTGGGGGCTCGGCGACGCCAACGGTGACGGCCGGAGCGATCTGCTCCTGCGCAAGGACGGAAAGCTCCTGTTCTACGCCGGCCGCGGCGCCGACAGATTCCAGCCGGGCCGGCAGATCGGCCACGGATGGGACGCCATGGTCAACCTCGTCACCGGCATCGACTTCGACGGCGATGGCGAGGTCGACATCCTCGGCCTGCACGCCAACCTGACCCTCTATCTCTACTCCGGCGACGGATCTGGCGGCGTGTATCCCGGCCGGCAGATCGGCCACGGCTGGAGCTTTGCCCACATCTTCGGCGTCGCGCAGGGCCCGGGCGGAAAACCGGCCATGGTCGGTATCAAACCCGACGGCAACCTCTACATTTACGCCACGGATGCTACCGGCACTTTCATCAAGACCACGCACGTTTCCGGCGACTACTCCCACCTCGTCGGGGCGACCTTCGTGGGCGACTGGGACGAGTCCGGGTATTCGGACGCGATCGCCATCGGCGCGGATCAGAACCTCTACTTCTTCGCCGACGTGACCGAGGGCGGCTACGCCAAGCGCGCCCGCATCGGTAGCCGGTGGGGCGCAATGGCCCAGCTCGAGCTCGGATACGCTGAGGGCGGCGTCCACCGCTTCTACGCAATCAGCAAGCAGGGCCTGCTCTACACCTACGCCTACGAAAACGAGCGATAGCGGGGTGGCCAGGCTCGCGCGCCCTGGCTGCACCCGGCTGAGCCGGGGCTAGCCTAGCGCCGATAGATCAAGTACCGTCCCACCTGGTCGACCAGCTCAAAGTCGCCGCGATCTTTGTAAGCCTCGAAGGAATCGCCCGGGATCACGAGCACGTCTACCGGGTAGGCCTCGAGCACGGCCTCAAGGTTGCGATATGCCTCTTCGCTGGGCGTGCGGATAAAGGTGTCGTAGGCGCTCTGTTCGTTCAGGCCCCACCCGTAGTAATCCGACTGCCACGTCGTCCCAAAGCGGGTGAGCGCCGATATCGAATGAACATGCGGGGCGTATACGCGCACAATCGACGCCACGTAGTGGCGCCGGGTCTTCATCTCCACCCATTCCGGGGTGAGCGCGTCCAGAAACTTCCCGTCCGCCATCTCCTCGAGCCTCTCGGAGAGCTCGGCGGTCTCGGCCGGGATCAGTCGGGGGTTGTCCGCCATGAACGCGTAGGTCACGAGCGGGTTACCGTAGACCGGCACGGTCGAGGCCACCGAGCCGAGCGCAAGCACCGCAGCCACAGCGCACTGCAACGGGACGAAAACGCGCCTACCAGCCACGAACAGACCCATCGCCACGAAACCCGCGATGAGGAGGGTGTAGTACCCCGTGGCCTGCGTCCGCAGCGCCACGAAGTCGACGTAGGAGGCCGTCTCGAAGACGTCGTTGACCTCCGGCACCGCCATCAACGCGAAGACCACCACCATGATGACGCCGAGCCGCGTCCACTGCCTCGTGCGGAAGACGGCAACGGCAAGGGCAAGGAAGGCCACCGCGATCCACACCGGAGGGTTGGGGAGGTTGGCGAGGAAGACCTCGTCTATGAGCTCGTTGGTTTCGGGCCTGCCTGTCAGCACGAGGCCAGTTGCGACGACGCCGGCGAGGAGCAACACCCCGCCGAACGCGGCCCGCGCCGAGGAGGTGAAGGCGAATGCCGCGAGGTAGGCGATGCCCGCCACCACGATCACCGGCGCCGCGGCCGCGGCCTTGCTCACCAGCACGACGGCGATCACCGCCACCTGAGCGATCTGTTTCCAGCCGATCCTGGCGGCGCCGAGGAAGGGCGTGATGACCCACAAGATGCCCAACACGCGCACGATCGCCCCGCCGAACCACATGGCGGAGTTGAACTGCCACAGGTCCTGGACGGCGAGTATATGCCAGTCCTCGATCGTGCGGAACTCGAAGGAGAGCAGGAGGAGGATGGAGGCAAAATACTGATATTTTCCCGAGTCGACCTTCCGCTTGGTTGACTCCCCCAGCACGCGGGCGAACCAGGCGATCGAGGCCGCCGCGAGGAAGTAGTGGAAGATGTTGACGGTACCCCGCATGAAGATGACCGGGTCGATCTGCGTCAGGTAGGCGTAGACCGCCATCTCTGTTTGCACCGAGGACAGGTGATAGGTGTTGAACCCCGAGTCGAGGTTGATAAAGCCCGTCCCGTAGGTCATGGTGAACGGGTCCTCCATGTAGGGGAGGTTGGCCACCTTGAGCAGGTAGTAGCCGTCGTCGGTGTTGTTGTTATTGAGGATGAGGTCGGTCTGGAGCAGGTAGATGAGGAAGAGCACCGCCGCCAGAACGAAGAGAAAATAGTTCTCTGCCAGCCAGCGCCGCAGCGGCAATGCCGTGGCGAGCAGCCCGTGCCTGATCCATACGACGATCGTGTACGACGCCGTCAACACAGCGACCGCCGAGACCGCCACGAGCGCCGGGGCGAAGGTCAGCTCGAGAACCTGGATGGGGACCACGGTGACGGCGATGAGGAAGCTGTGGGCGATGTAGCCAACCACGAGGTTCTGGGCGAAGTCGGCGGCGTCTCGACGCAGCGCACTGCCGAATCCGTAAAAGAGCAGGATGAAGAGGACGAAGATTGTCGCCCCCATAAGGTAATCGATCATCGCCCGCCTCTCATCACGTTCGCAACCTTTGCCACCGTGCCGCGCACGCCGTTGACGCGCAGGGAGTGGACCGTCTTCAAACCGGTCATCCGCACGGTGTCGAGAAGCCGATGGTGTACCTTGGGCAACTCGTAGCGCTCGAGCACGGCCGCCGACGCCGTCGCCGGTTCGTCGTCAAAGACCGGCGGGAAGGTGCCGGCTCGCTTGTGCCCGCCGCGCTGGACCTGACGCCAGGCGTCGACCAGAATCCTCTCGTAGGCCCAGCCCTGCAGCTCGGGCGAGAGCGCAAGGAGAGCGGAGCGCTTGGCATTCCGGCCTATGCGGCGCCGAAGGGAGTCGTCACGAAGGAGCGCCGTCATTGCCTCCACCCACTCATCCTCACTCGCCGCCAGGTAGCCCGTGCGACCGTCGTCGATGGCCTCGCGGAAGGGCTGCGAGGGCGAAGCGATCGTGGGGGTCTCCACCAGGGCCGCCTCGAGCCACTTGATCGCGGACTTTGCCTCGTTGAAGATCGAACCGGCGGTCAGCGGCGCGAGGCAAACATCGATGTCGCGCAGGTATGCCGGCAGCTCGTACCAGGGCACAAACGGCAGCCGCACGATCCGCCCCCGATATTCCTCCAGTGTGGCCGTCGGTTCCACGAGGCCACCGAGCCACAGCTCGACGTCCTCGTGCGCCGCCAGCACCCGCGCCACCGCACCCTCGACGGATGCCCAGTCGGCGTCGTGAGTCTTGGTCCCGGAGAAAAAGCCGATACGCAACGGGCCGGGCGTGCGCTCGCGGCTCGCCTCGGCCTCGGAGACGGAGCCGAGTAGGTGGCCAATGCCATTTGAGAAACGTTGGGCGGGTACCCCGAGGAGCCGTTCGCCTTCAGCCGACACTGTCTGGGTCGAGCCGACGAAGTAGTCGCACGCGTCCAGGGTGGTGCGGTAGCGGTGGATGCCGCGAATCCATAGCTCGCGTTCGGCGTGGTCGAGGCTGGAGAGGTTGTCGAGGCTGGGGACGATGTCAGGGTCGAAGATGAGGTCGTCGACGTCGCCGAGGACCGGCACGACGCGCTTCAGGTCCTTGATGCGCGCGATGAGGTCGAGGACCTGGGAGGTGGCGGGGACGCGATAGAAGACCACGGCGTCGGCGGCCAGCGCGCGCACCTCGAGCGCGGGGTCGCGGTAGTGCATGACGTGCGCGCGAATGCCGCGCAGGGCGAGGGCCTCTGCCGGCAGGTGGGCGCGGTAGCGGGCCATGGCGCCCTGGATGCCGACAACGAAGACGACGTTGCGGATGAGCGCGCCCACACCCGCGCGCACGACGTCCTCGCCCGGGACCTCGAGCGGCGCGGGGGCCGAACGGCTGAGCAACAGCTCCGTGTACAAGCCCTCGAGCTCGTCGATTTGTTCGGCAACTGTGCGAATCGGCGAGGCCGAACCCTGGCCGGTGAGCGCGCTGGCCACCGCCGGGTCAGAGAGCTCCTCGATCGCGGCGCGCAGGTCCGTGGCCGATCCGGAGGCGACGATGCGGCCGTTGCGTCCGTCGGCGATCGCCTCCTCCGGCCCGACCGAATCCGTGGCGATGACGGCCATGCCCGCCTTGAGCGCCTCGCGGGTGACGATCGAGTGCGATTCGCGCATGACCGAGGGCAGGATGAGGACGTCGTGGTCGGCGAAGATCTCCGGGAGATCCTCGCGCCCGTACGCCGGCCGGCTACGCGCCCAGTCCGGGAAGCCATCGGCCGGGGTGTTATAAAGGTCGAGCGTGGTGCCCTCGCGCACGCGCGCGTGCGCGCACGCCTCCTTGAGAACCTCGTAGCCCTTCATCGTTGCCTCGCCGCCGGTGTACATGAAGCGCACGGGCCGCGTGATGGGCTGGCGCTCGACGCCGGCCACGGCGTCGATGCCGTTTTCGTTGACGGCAGTTCGCTCGGCCGGCACGCCGTTGGCGACCATGAGCTCGCGGGCGGACTCGGAGGGGAACAGGATGAGGTCAGCGAAACGCAGCTGGGCGGCGAGCCAGGCGTTACGCTCGTCGAGGTGCTTGCGGCCCGCCGCGCACTGGCAGTTCGCCGCCGAGACCACCGGATTGCAGGGGGTTCCGGACTGATCCACGAGGAACTGCCGGGCACACGTCCACCAGAAGTCGTGCATCGTCACGACGACGGCGGCGTGAGAAGCCGCAACCTGCAACGCGCCCGCCCCGATGGTCTGAATCGAATGGAAGTGCACCACGTCCGGTGCCGTGGCGGTAATGAACTCCTCCAGGGGGCCATACATCGCGTGGTTGTCCACGTTGCGCGCGTCGAACCAGGCGAGCGCGTTGGAGTTACCGACCCAACGAACAGGAATCTCGCCGAGGCACTCGTCGAGAACCTCCCCGGGCGCGATCCCGTTCAGTCGGCCGGCAAAGACCGCGGACTCGTGCCCGCGCGCGGCGAGCTCGGTGGCGAAGCGCTGCGGGACAAGAGCCCCGCCCGAGACGAAGTCGGGCGGGTAGTGGGCGCTGACCTGAAGGATCTTCATGCCATCGATGCTAACAGTCCCGGACTGTCCCACAGCGTAGGATTGGGATCATGAGTGAGCAAGACATGGATCAGACGCTGCGCGCCGAGCTCGCCGGGCAGGCCGCCGAGGTCAGGGCTGCAAGCTCGGCCCTCATCAACGCCGAACTGGATGCCAAGCTGGCCCGCGCCTACGCGGACATCCGCGAGCGCGACGCCGTCATCGCCGCACTCACCGAGCGCGTGGCGGAGCTGGAGATGAAGAAGCTTCACATCCCCAGGTCGGCCGTCGAGGTGGTCAAGCCGATCGTCGACAGGCTGCCCGAGCCCGTGGCGAAGGTACCCTATGCGGCCTATCACGGGCTCAAGAAGCTGGCCCGCCGATGAAGGTTCTCTCCCTCGAGGCAGACCCCGCCTCTACCGCCCCCGACTGGGCGGGCTCGTTGCCGGCCGGCTGGGACCTCGTGCGAGCGCGGGCAGGCCGTCACGGCGCGCCGCGCCTGGAGGATGTCTCCTTCCCCGACCGCGAGCTGGTCTGGCTCCTGCCCGCCGGCGTCCGCCCCGCCACCGGCGCCGTGGAGGGGCTGTCCGTGTGGCTGGCCCGCTCCCCCGTGCGCTTAGGTGCCCGCGCGTTCTACGGCGATTCTCTCGCCGACGGCCGCCCGCTCACCCGGCCGCGCGCCGAGCGTTTCTCACTGTGGGCGGCGGATTCGGCCGGCGACTCGATCGTCGTGCGCGCCGGCCTCCTGCGCGAGACCCTCGCCCGCCTCGTCCAGCCCTCCGAGTGGTGGTACCAGCTACGGCTAGCTGCCATCGAGGACGGGCTGGCGCACGTGCCCGTCTTTTTCGATTCCTGGGACCTCGCGAATCCGCCAACCGCGCCCGGCGTCGGGCCAGCGCCCTTCAGCTGGGTCTCCCGGGCGGCCGTCCTCGAATCCCTCGCCTACGTCAGTGCCACCGAACGCCCGACGCCCGCCGGCCCGCGCCTGCGCCTTCGCGGCAACACTGAGCGCGCCTCCGTTTCGGTTGTCATCCCCTCAATCGGCACGCCGGTCACCACGCCTGAGGGCAGCGAGCCCGCCCTCTGGCGCTGCCTGCGCTCGCTGGCGGGCGAGAACGTGCGCGACGTCGTCGTCGTCGCCGGGCCGCGCATGCCCGAGGACGTCCTCGCGGCGGCTCACGCCATCGCCGACGTCACCGAAGTGCGCGTCCCCGACCCGTTCAACTTCTCCGCCTCCATCAACGCCGGCGTCGCGGCCTCCCGCGGCTCGCACGTCCTCCTCCTCAACGACGATGTCGAGGCCACCACGCCTGGCTGGGTCGATTCCCTGCTTGGCCTCGTCACGCTTCCCGACGTGGGCGCCGTTGGCGCGCGCCTCATGTTCCCCGACGCCACGATCCAGCACGCCGGCATCGTCATCAACCCGCGCAACCTCGAACCCAACCACCTCTACATGGGCCTGCGCCCGGAGGATGTCTGCGATCCCGTTGCCAGCGGCCTTGCCCACTTCCTCGCGGTCACCGGCGCCTGCCTGCTCGTGTCCAAAGAGAATTACTGCGCGGTGGGCGGGCTGAGCGAGGATTTGCCGCTCAACTACAACGATGTCGACTTCTGCCTCAAGCTCCACGCCTGCGGCCTGACCAACCTGCAGGACAACACCACATCCCTCATCCACCGCGAATCCACCACTCGCACGCACGTCCTGACGGACATCGAGGCGGGCTGGATGGCGCAGTGGGAGCCGTGGATCGGGCAGGACCCCTACGTCAACGTGTGGGGCTGATCGGGCTCGTCCCAATCGCTGGTGTAGTGGGCGAGGCGACCAACAGATGGCGTCGCTAACTGGTGAATCTGGCCTCAAATAGCCCGGTTTTGCCCACGAAAACTCCCATATTCACCAGTTAGCCACACGACCTTGTTGGCCCCGGCGAGGCGACGAGCAGGTGGCTGTTACTAACTGGTGAGTCTGACCTCAAATAGCCCGGTTTTGCCCACGAAAACTCTCATATTCACCAGTTAGCCACACGACCAAGCCACACGACCAACCCACGCCGCGCTAGCGGCGCTTCAGGTAGCGCCCCACCTGCGCCGCGGTGTCCTTGATCCCGCGCTCGCGCACCGAGCGCACCGCCTTGCGCACGAGCACCTTCGCATTACCCGAGGCCGTCGGCTCCGACGCCCCAGCGCGCCGGCCGAGCGGGCGGTCCGCCGCCTCCCACGGCTCACGGCAATATGCCACGAGCGCGCCGAGGGTGGACTCCCAGTGGAAATCCCGGGCAACCTCGGCCACCCGGCCTGCACACGCCGCGCGCTCGGCGTCATCGGAAAGGAGCTCGACCAGGGCGCCTGCCATCGCCGCGACGTCCTGCACGGGAACCGCGCGCCCAAGCCCGCGCTCGGCGACGAGATCGGCGAAGTAATCGCCCTCGGTTGCCACGATCGGCAGGCCGGCCCACAGGTAGTCGAGCATGCGGGTGCGGAAGGAGAAGTCCGTCTCGAGGCCGGGAAGGTGGGCGGAGATCGCCAGGTCGGCGTCGAGGAGATAGTTGTGACGATCGGAGTATTCGACCCATTCTTCGTTGAAGAAGACATGCCTGCCGGTCAGGCCCAGACGGTCGGAGAGCGCGCGAGCATCCCTCAGCATGCGCATCTCGGGCACGTCGGGGTTGGGATGCTTAGCCCCCATGAAGAGCAGGCGCACATTCGGCACATCCGCGCGGGCCTGGTCGACTGCGCGGATGACTGTCAGCGGGTCGAACCAGTTGTAGACCCCGCCACCCCAGACGATCACCTTGTCGCCCGCCTCGATGCCGCCGATGACGCCGCGCACGGCGTCCCTGTTCTTCACCGGCGCCGCGGCGGGAATCCCGAAGGAGCCCACGTCGATAAGGCGGCGGAGCCGAGGATCGTCGTCGTAGGTGAGCGGGTTGACGCGGCCGAGGGCGGCGAGGTGGCCCAGCCACATGTCACGCTGCTTGTCCGAGGCGCACAGGAAGAAATCGCCGCCGCGGATCTGCGCGTTGAGCTCGGCGAGGGCGTGGTCGATCGCGCGTTGCCGCTCGTCCATCGGGTGAAAGCGCTCCACCTGAAGGGACTCGATGTGAAAGGGATCGTAGAGGTCAACCACGAGTTTGAAGTCGGAGGTGGCCAGCCACGGGAAGGTCTTTACCAGGTACCCCTGGATGACGACGACGTCGGGAGAGCCCAGCTCGCCCTGAAAATCCTCCACCCGTGTGCGCCGCAGGGTGAATCCCGCCCCCGCGCGCTCGACCGCGCCGAAGGTGAAGACCTCAACGTCATGTTCGCGCGCGAGCAGGCCCGCCATCTCCCACACCCGGATTGCGGGGCCGGCCATCTTCTGGCCGAACGTATCTAGGGTAATGATCGCTACCTTCATCAGGCCTCCAGGTGCCGCTTGCCGGGGCGTCCCCAGTAGTCGGACTCGTCGCGGCCCGGCATCGACCAGCGCCCATCCAGGATCACGTATCCGCCCGACTCGAAGGGCACACCGTTGCGGACCGCGATGCCGTTGGCCTCACGCACGTAGTCGTAGACGTGTTCGGTGGTCGTGTTCACCACCGAGCCGTCGACCGTGTACAGGCCCGGCTGGAGGACGAGGTTGGGCACGCGCAGGTCGATGGTGCCCGGGCCCTCGATGTAATCGATCGAGAAGTGCTGGTCGCGGGTGTTGTTGCCCCACAGATAGGTGCCATCATTGGAGGACAGGGAGAAACCGAAGACCGGCTTGTCGATACGCTGGTGGGCCGTGTAGTGCAGTCGGAAGATGAGCTCCTCGCCCGTGGGCACCGAGCCCATGACCGGGCTGCCGTCCGCGCGCAGGATTTCCACCCGCTCAACGCGGGCTTCGCCGGTTCCCCAGCGCACGCGACCGGCGTCGTCGATCCCCGTAAAGAAGCGCGTGGAGTCGGCGTAGTCGTCGAGCACGTCCGCGGCCGGGCCGACCTTTTGCAATTCGCCGTCCTTGAGCCACGCCGCGTGATCCGCCATCTGTTTCAGCTGCGGGACCGAGTGGGACACGACGACGACGGTGCGGCCCTCGTGCTTGAGGTCGACGAACTTCTTCGAGCACTTCTCCTGGAATGCGGCGTCGCCCACGGCCAGGATCTCGTCCACGAGCAGGATGTCCGGCTCTGTGTGGATGGCCACGGAGAATCCGAGACGGACGTACATGCCCGAGGAGTAGTTCTTGACCGGCTGGTCGATGAAGGCCTCGACGCCGGAGAAGTCAATGATCTCATCTAGGCGGGAGTCGATGTCCGCGCGGGACATGCCGAGGATGGAACCGTTGAGGTAGATGTTGTCGCGCCCGGATAGCTCGGGGTGGAAACCGGAGCCCACCTCGAGCATGGCCGCGATCCGGCCATTGCGGGCGATGGTGCCCGAATTGGGTACGAGGATCTTCGCAATGCACTTGAGAAGGGTGGATTTGCCCGAGCCGTTGTCGCCCACCAGAGCGAACGTGGATCCCTGCGGCACGTCCAGTGAGAGCCCCTTGAGCGCCTGGAAGTCCGTGTGGACGGAGCGGCGCCCGCGCATGATGGCGGACTTGAGCGTGTTGTTTCGTTCGGAGTAGATCTTGAAGGACTTGGTCACGTCCCGGACCTCGACGGCGTTGTTCACAGCACCTCCGCAAGGTAGTCCTGGCGCTTGGTGAAGGCGTGCCAGCCCCAGATGAAAGTACCCACGCTGACCAGCGCAATGATGCCAAAGACCGGCCAGTCGGGCCAGCGCCCGTCGTAAAAGAGGTTGCGGAAAATCCCAGCAAAATGCACGAACGGGTTGAGGTTGTATATGTGGATGATCTCGATCGCGCCGAGGAAGGGGCCCACCGAGTCCGAGACCTCGCGGACGTAGGATACCGGGTAGACGATCGGGCTGGCGTAAAAGCCGAGCTGGAAGATGATCCCGATGAAGTGCTGGACGTCGCGGAAATAGACGTTTGTGATGGCGACGAAGAACCCGATGCCCGTGGCGAAGAGCGCCAGGAGAAGGGTGGTCACCAAGACCAGGGGGATATAGATGAGGATGTTCGATCCCAGGATAAGAATTGCGATCGCGAGGATGAGAAGCTCGAGCGCGTGCTGGTAGAGCGCGGCGAGGGTGTTGGAGACCACCAGCACCCAGCGCGGGAAGTAGACCTTCTTGATGAGGTTCTCGTTCCCCGTCACGGCGTCCATCGCGCCGTTGACCACGTTGGAGAAGAAGGTCCAGGGCAACAGGCCGCACATGAGCCAAATGACGAAAAGGTCCAGACCCGAAGGCGAGCCCGGCGGCACGTTGACCCGGATGACGATCGCGAACACGAAGCTGTAGACGATCATCAGGGCGATGGGATTGGCCAGCGACCACAGCTGACCCAAGGCCGTGCGCTTGTACTTGCCCTTGATCTCGCGCAGCGTGAGATTGCGGAGCAGCTCCTTCGAGCCTCGTATTTCCTCAAGAATCGTCACGGGTTACCTTGGTTCCTCGAAAAGTGGGTCCGAGGGGCCCGCGTGGCGCCCCTCGGACCCGGTGGTCTAGTTCGCGTCGCCGATCACCAGGCGGGGGGTTCCCACCCACAGGGCCGGATCCGTGACGCGCCGGCCGTCGAAGAGCACCTTGATGCCGGGGAAGTCGGCCGGGGTGATCGTCTTGTACTGGGCGTGGTCGGCCTGCACGATGACGGCGGCCACCTCCTCGCCCAGGTGATAGGCGTCCCAACCGAACTTGGCGAGCTCCTCGTCGGTGAACATCGGATCGTGGACCGTGACCTCGGCGCCGCGGGCACGCAGCGCGTCGACGGTGGCGAAGATCCCGGAGAACGCCGTCTCCTTCACGCCGCCACGGTAGGAGGCGCCGAGCACGGCCACCTTCTGGCCCGCCAGGTCACCAAGCAGTGACTCGACGCGGCCAACCACGTATTCGGGCATGCCGGCGTTGTACTGGCGGGCCGTGCGCACAATCGAGGCATCCGGGTCGGTGGACAGGTACAGGCGCGGGTAGACCGGGATGCAGTGGCCGCCCACCGCGATGCCCGGGCGGTGGATGTGGGAGTAGGGCTGGGAGTTGCATGCGTCGATGACGCGCTGGACGTCGATGCCCGCCGAGTCGGCGTAGACGGCGAACTGGTTGGCCAGGCCGATGTTGACGTCGCGGTAGGTGGTCTCGGCAAGCTTGGCCATCTCGGCGGCCTCGGCGCTGCCCATGTCCCACACGCCGTTCTCACGCGGCAGGTCGGGGCGCTCGTCGAAGGTGAGCACCGACTCGTAGAACTCGATCGCCTTCTTCGTGCCGGCCTCGCTCAGGCCTCCCACGAGCTTCGGGTAGCGGCGCAGGTCCGCGAACACGCGACCCGTGAGCACGCGCTCCGGGGAGAAGACGAGGTGGAAGTCCTGGCCTTCCTTCAGGCCCGAGATTTCCTCGATCATGGGCTTCCAGCGGCCGCGGGTGGTGCCCACGGGCAGGGTGGTCTCATACGAAATAAGGGTATTCGGGGTCAGGTGCTCGGCCAGCGACTTCGTGGCCGCGTCCATCCAGCCGAAGTCCGGCTCCCACGTGGCGTCGTTGACGAAGAGCGGCACCACAAGCACAACCGCATCAGCATCCGGGATCGCTTCGGCGTAGTTGGTGGTCGCGCGAATCTTGCCCGCCGGCACGAGCTCGGTCAGTTTCTCCTGCAGGTGAGCCTCGCCCGGGAACGGCTCCGTGGCCTCGTTGATAAGCCGGACGGTCTCCTCGTTCACGTCCACGCCAATGACCTCGTGGCCCATGTCCGCGAACTGCACAGCGAGCGGCAGACCAATCTTGCCCATGGCGACAACAGCAATACGCATAATTCACTCCTTATTTGGCTGATACAAGACTACTGCACCTTCCGAGATGGCGCCGTGATCTGCGCATCGCAGGCAAGTGAGATGCGCTAATTGGCCAGCGCGAACGCCGGCGCTCAACGCAGGACCCTGGCGACCTCGGACGTGCGATCCAGCCACCGCTCGGTATTGCGCACCTCGCGGGCGCGGGCCTGCAGAGCGGCAAGCTGGTCGGGGTGGGCGAGCCAGGAGCGTAGCAGCGCCTCTAGCGCCTCGGCGTCGTAGTCAAGAGCCACGCCCACACCCAGACGTTCGCACTCGCGGCCCGCGTGCGTGTGCTTCGTGGTGATAACAGGCTTGCCGAAGGACAGCGCCTCATAGAACTTCATCGGCGCGGCGAACTCCCGGTATTCGCTCGGCTCAACGAACAGTAGCGCCGCCGAGGTCTCATCGTAGAAGGCTGGCATCTCTTTGTTGGAGGCGTGAACGATCCGGATGTTGTCGCCCATGTATTGCCGGTAGTCTGCCTTGACCGAATCCCATCCGGCCTTCGGGAAGCACGCCGTCAGCCGCACCTCGGGCACCCGCTTGACCGCCTTGAACAGCTCCTCCATCCGGTAATGCGGACCGATTCCCCCCACGTAGAACAGAGACAGCTGGTCGGGATAGGCGGAGTCGACCGGCGTCGTCCCGGGGGGAAGCGGCGTGCACCGCCCGGAAAACGCAGGCAACAGCGTTCCCATCTTCGCGGTCGGGACGAACAGGTGGGCGCCCGTCTTGTCCATGAGCGCCAGGTCGAAACGGTACAGGATCCGCATGATGAACTTTCGTAGCGGCGCCACCGTGGTGAGCTGGTCGGGGAACATCCAGTACACGTCACGGTAGAACTGGCCGAAGGGGATGCCGTGGCGCTTGAAGTAGGCGAAGATGCGCGGCTCGATCAGGGGATCGACTCCCTTCTTGACCGACGTGGCCAGGCAGTTGGGGGACGTGGAGGATTCGGAGTATGCGAAGGCCACCTTCTCCCCCGCCCTCACCCGCTTCTTCAGCTCGGAAAAAGCCCGCCGGCGCTCGTTGGGGTTGCCGACAATCTCATGGACGTCGTAGTTCTCGCGGAATGCCTGAAGCATGCGAGCGGGCCGGACGCGCGAAGCGCTTGAGGCGTTCCAGTCCATCGGGTAGGGAGCGTGGTAGACCATCAGTTCTTTCATCACACGATTCCTCACGTCATCTCCGCGGGCATGTGCCGCCGCATTGCCCGATCAACACTAGCATTAAAGCCGTCGCCTCCCGGGGGATTCGGCGCTAATCTGTGGCCGTCGTATGCGCACCCGCCAGGCGATGAGGGTTCACCCACCAGTCCGTGGGCTCGATCGGTCCGCACCCAGTAATCTTCCACAGTGTTCCCCCGTCCGTTCTCGCGATCTCCTCCAGCCCGCTGCGCACGCCGTACAGGCCCGGCCAGGTCTGCGCCCGGTCGCGCTTCTGGAAGAGGAGCGGCTCATCAGAGTAGTAGTAGCCGACGCCGTAGGTGTCGAGGATCTCGCACACCCTGGGATCGAAGCTGGAGAAGTTCTCCCGCAGGTAGTCGGAGTCGGGATCTCCGGAGCGATAGTTGACCTGGGGGAAGACGACGGCGAGGCGCGAGTATGCCGGGGCGTAGCCGATGCCCGTGGTCGGGTCGCCGAGGACCACGGAGCCCGGCGGGAGGAGGGTATCGAGTGAGGAGAGCAAATCGATCTCGGCACGCGAGTCGATGATCTGAGCCTGCCCGATCGGCGGGCGGGCGTCGGCGTAAACACTCGCCCGCATGCCCGCCCCGAGCGCGAAGGAGGCGAGGACGAGGAGGCCGAAGCGCCAGCCGCGCGCCCAGCGTTCGAGGGCGAGGGCCAGTAGTGGGGCCGTGAAGATCATCTGGATCGCCATGGCTCGCTTCGGGTCGTGGTACCAGATGCCGGCGATGCCCGAGAAGACGGTGCCGTCCACATAGGCGCCGAACACGATGAGCCACTGGGCGAGCCACGCGACCAGCAGCCAACGCCCCTCCCTGATCCGCCACGCCGAGCGCATCACGAACGCGACAAGGACGGCCGCGGCGACGACGCCGACCACGCCGGCCACGACGAGCGCGACGGGGACGCCCGCAAGCTGCTCGCGTAGCGTGTCAAGCCGCTCGGCGGTATCCCAGGATCTGGGGTGTGCCCGGGCGAGGAAGAGTTGCACGCGCGGGTGAAGGGTCAGCAGGCCGCCGACCAGAAGGCCGGTGCCGCTCAGCGCCGCGAGCGCCGCCCACATCGGCGAACGCTCGCGCACCCCGCGCACGACTCCCACCACGAGGACGACGACCGCGATCGGGACGAGCGGCCAAAGCGCGGCGAACACGGCCCCCGGGTGGGCCAGCCCCATCCCGACGCCCGCAAGGGCGATGAGCGCGAGGGGGGCAACGGCGTCGCGGGCGCGCATCGGTAGGCATCGCACAACCAGGATGCCCACGGCGTAGACGGCCGGCATGACGGCCACGGCGATGGAGTTGGGCCAAAAGCCGCGCGCAACGCTCATGAAGTTCGGGAAATAGGGCAGTATCGCCCCGACGATCGGGGCGGCTACCCACGCCCGTGGCCGCCCGGGCAGGACGACGCGAACGAAGGCGTCCATGCAAAGAAGCCAGATGATCGGAACCACCACGTAGGCGAAGGCATGGGAGGCGAGCAGGATGTGGGCGTTGCCGAAGAGGGCGAGGATGGCATGCCAGACCACCGGATAGGTGGCGGGCGCCGCGCTGATGCCGTAGTTCCAGCCCATCGCGGACAGGGCGGAGGCGTCGCCCGTGTGAACGATCGCATTGACCCCGTTGTAGTGGAACATGGGGTCGGCCTGCGAGGAGGGCACGTTCGGGTCGATGAGCGCAAGAATGGGGACGACGAGGAAGAGTGCCGCGAGGATGAGGGCCAGGCGGCGGGGGCGGTCCACTGCCGGAACTCTCATGTGTTCCCATGCGTCGTTGAGGCGAACCATGCCGCGCCGGCCGAGCGCGCATGCCCCGGCCAGAATCGCGGTGGCGCCGAGGAAGACGGGCCAGCCCCAGCGCAGGCCGGCGACATTCGCCGCGATTGCCCCCACCCCGACCACGGCGAAGGTGAGCGCGGGGGCGAGGACGAGCGCGATGGGGCGGCAGGCGCCACCCGCCCGGGCAACGGCGAAGCCGGGCAGGTAGACGACGGCGCCGATAGCGGCGGCGTACGCCATCAGGCCCAGATAGTCGATGATCATTCCCACGCAGTCCTTCCTCCTGGTCAAGACTAGCGGAGCGCGGGCTATGCTTAACCCATGACTCCACGGATCCTCGTCATCTCGTTTTCCACGATCGCCTCGGATGCCCGCGTACTCCGCGAGATCTCCGCAGTCGCTAGCCACGGTCACGTGACGACGGTGGGCTACGGCGACAAGCCGACCGGCTCCGACGAGCACCTCCAGTTGCCGGACAGGGCCGTCTCCCTGCCGCAGACCCCGCTCGGCGTGCTCAAGCTCGCACTCCGGATGCACAAGTCCGTCGAGCTCGATGCACCCGGCACCCGCGCGGCGATCAAGCTGATCGGGGATCGCACCTTTGACCTCGTGATCGCCAACGACGCCCGCGCCCTGCCGCTCGCCTTCGCCGTGCGCGGCGAGGCGCCCGTGTGGGCCGACCTGCACGAGTGGGCGCCCGAGGAGCGCACCCACGTCACCTCCTGGCGCCTGCTCGTGGCACCGTTCATGGACTACGCCTGCAAGACGTACCTCCCGCAGACCGCAGCCCAGTCCACCGTGGGCGAGGAGATCGCCAAGCTCTATCGCGAGCGCTACGGCGTGACCCCCCGGCTCGTTCGCAACATGGCGCCATTCGCCGATCTCGAGCCGAGCCCCATGCGCGAGGACGGCGTCATTCGGCTCGTCCACTCCGGCGGGGCAGTCTTCGGGCGCAACATCGAGGCGATGATCGCCGGAGCCGTCGACGCGGGCGAGAAGGTCACGCTCGACCTTTACCTCATCCCCGCCAACGACGGCGGCGCATACCTGCGCAAGCTCAAGGATATCGCCGCAGGCAACCCGCGCATCACCTTCCACGGCCCGGTCAAACCGCACGAGCTACCCGCCACGCTCAACGCCTACGACGTCGGCATCTTCTGGATCCCGCCGTTCAACACGAACGCCCGTCTCACACTGCCCAACAAGATCTTCGACTTCATCCAGGCCCGGCTCGCCGTGGCCGTCGGCCCGACCGTGGAGATGGCGCGGCTCGTGGAGCGCTACGGCCTCGGCCTGGTGACCGAGGACTTCGAGCACGACACGATCGTGGCGGCCATCCGGAGCCTGACCCCGGAGCGGGTGCAACGGTGGAAGCAGGCCTCGGCGGCCAGTGCCCGCGAGCTCTCCTTCGAAAACGAGTCGCGCACGATCGACGCGATTATCGACGACCTCCTCGGGACATCAAAGCGCGCTTAACCCCTTCCAGCGCCGAGCGTCCCGTCTGGCGCAGGGAGTGGGACTCGACCACCCACGCCCTTCGGCGTTGGCGCTCCGCCTCGTCCCGAGGGGCTTCGAGCGCGTCGAGCATGGCGGAGGCGACCTCATCGACGTCGTAGTCGACCACGGCCCCCAGGCGCTCACCGGCAATCGGCTCGCGCAAGGGACCCGGGCCGCAGTAGACCACGGGAGTGCCCACCGCGAGCGCCGAATAGACTTTGGTGGGCATGGCGAAATCGTAGCCGAGGCCCGGCTTGATCGATACCAGCGCGCTGACGGCCCCGCGCTGCCAGCCCGCCGCCTCCTGGGCATTGACCCTTCCAAGCTGGGTGATGACGCCCTCGGGCAGGTCGCGTGCAATCGCGTCGATCGCCTCCGCGGAGCTGCCCTGACCGAGGTAGAGGAGCTTGGCATCCGGGCGCCGGGCGTGGACTTTGCGCATGGCCTGGGCGAAGATCTCCGCCCCCTGCCACTCCGATGCAGTTCCCGCGTACACGAAGTACGGTTCCTTCGCGGCGGCGGGCGTCGGGCCCTCCACGGTGAACACGTCCGTGTCGATCCCGTTGGTCGCCACCGTCACGTGCGTATGGCCGAGCTCGGCGAGCCGGGCGGCCACGGCGTCGGAGACGGTCACGACGTGCGCCGCTCCCCCGATCGCCCAGTTCTCCACCCAGCGCAGCACCTTGACCACCGGCGCGGGCGCAGACGTCTGTGCCGCGTCCGCCCAGATGTCCGGCACGTAGTAAACGTAGGGGATGCGGCGGATCGCGCAGGCGATTCGGGTGAAGAAGCCCGTGGTGGGCGGCGGCTCGCAGACGACGACGTCGGGGCGCGGCGCCGCGAGCAGTCGCACGAAGGCGGGTAGGTCGAAGCTCATATAGGGCAGGTAACCGCGCACGTAGCCCTCCGAGTCGCGCAACACGCGGCGCCGGCTCACCCGGATCCCGGGCTCGTTGCCCGTCTCGGTCAGACCGTTGGGGATGTCGCTCGTGATAACCAGCGTCTCACCGCCATCCTCGGCGATCGCGCGGGCGAGGGCGCGCAGGCGGAAGCTCGCGGCGGCCGGCTCGGGCACGTAGATACGGGAAACAATGACGCACTTCATTCTTGCCTCTATTCCTAGTAGATATCCGGCCCCACAAAATGGATACCATCCCGCAACTGAAGCGGGAGATTATCTGGGATATTACCCGTGAGAGTCTCCAGATAAGACCGGGTTCGCGTATAGAGGTTCCACCGCTGGAGGGAGGGAACCTCGTAGCCGCACGCGTCGATTTCCCACAGCTTGGCATCGCCAGCCTGGGCGAGAAGCGTGAAGCCGCTCGTGTCGACGTCGTAGAACCCGGGCATGACCTCCCTGCGGTCCACATCCTTGAAGGTGGTCGGCGCGTCCTCGTAGAAATAGCGGATGCCGTAGTAATTCAAGACCTCGCACACGCGCTTCGAGGTGTGTATCTGGTTAAAGGATCGGGCGAGGTAGTTGCCGTCGGTATCAAGGTCTCGAACGTTGATCTGGCTCCAAACGGAGGCAACGTCGCCGAAGGCAGGCGCGTAGACGATTCCCGTGGTCGGGTCGCCCAGAATGGGTGCGCCCGGCGCAACATATTCATCGAGGGACTTGATAAGATCCAGCTCCTCCTGGCTCTGAATAGCTTGCGTCTTACCGAACGCAGTACCCAATTCGCTGTATATCGAGGGCACGCGCAAGACCAACGATCCGGCGAAGATCACCACTGCGGCTCCCCCGATGTAAGAGCCCCACGCGCTCGGCTTGCGCAGGGGCGCGAAGCGGTTACCGAGCAGCTCGAAGAGGCGGTGCATCGCCAGCGAAATGAGGAGCGAGGCGAAGATGGTCTGGACCGCAAGGAGCCGGTACGTGTCGTGGTACCAGATCCCCGCCACGCGCGTGAAAAAGCCGATCGGCAGCAGCGATCCGAGGATGGCCAGCCACTGTGCCACCCACGCGGCCAGCATCCACCCCTGGCCCGCGCGCACGGCTCGTGAGGCACCCCACGCGAGTGCAATCAAGATGAGCGCGGCGAGCCCGAGGTTGAGGACCAGGTTCGTGCCCGAGGAGCTGAGGATGATCGATGTGATGAGGCGGCGCGGGACGTCGGTGAACTCGCGGGTGAACGGGCGCGACATGTACTGCTGCACGCGCGGCTGCTGGAAGAAGAGGAGGGCGACCAGGGCGGAAAGGATGAGGCCCGCGGCGATGAGGGCCGTGACCTTGTGGTCCGCGTTGTGGCGAACTCTGCGGACCACCACGCCCACCCCCCACACGAAGGCGGACGGGATCCCGATCCACAGCAGGGTGAACAGGACGCTGGGGTGCGCAAACGAGGCACCCGCAATAGCGGTGAGCAGGATGAGGGCGAGCCTCAGGCCCACGCGGATCCTGTGATCACTGAGCCGCACCTTTCTCATGGCGACGACACCGAAAGCCATAACTGTTGGGAGGATCGAGAGGGCGAGGGAGTTCGGCCAAAAGCCGGTGGAGATCGTCAGATAGCCTGGAAAGACGGGGAAGAGGAGCGAGGCGGGTGCCACCAGCGCGGCAGCGGCAGGGCGACGCTCGAACAGCACGCGGCCCAGTGCGGCAAGGCCGATCACCCACAGCAGGGGAACGACCACGTACGCCAGGGTGTGGCTTGCGATCGCGACATCGGGACCCGTCGAGGCGAGGGCGACCACGGCGGCCCACGCCGGCGGGTAGGTGATCGACTTGACCAGGACCCCGTACAGACCCGCCATCCCGCCGAGCATCGAGGCGTTCTCGTTCATCTCGACCGCGCGAGCGCCGTTGTAGTGATACATGGGGTCCGAGTTCATGTTGAGCGTGTCCGGTGCGACCTGCGCCAGCACTGGGAGCACGAGCGCGAGGAGCGCGAGGAGCGCGCCGGTGGCGAGCAGCAGGTAGGACGATCGCGACCACGGATCCGGGTGTCGAGGATCTGTCGCACCCTTGCCGACGACGGCACCCAGGAGGGCGGAGTAGACCCAGGTACCCACCGTGAAGGCGATGACGCTCCACAGGTTCCACGGCAGCTCGAGCGCGCCGAAGATCACGCCGCTCACGCCATAGATGGCCAGCGACCAGGCGGGGCTGAGCAGAAGCGACCATCGCGGGGATATCCGAAGGAAGAGGAGGTTGACGAATCCCGGGACGACCAGGACCGCCAGGAGGAGGCTAAATGCTGGAATGGCGTGCGCCCACGCAGTTAGAAACAACGTACCTCCTGCCGATGGCCTATCATGTGAACATGAAGATCTTAAGCGTCGTAGGCGCACGACCCCAATTCGTGAAGCTTGCCCCCATCGCCCATGCCTGTGAGCGCGCGGGGGTCGAGCACATCATCGTCCACACCGGCCAGCACTACGACCCGATGCTCTCGGACATCTTCTTCGAGGAGCTCGGCATCCCGGCTCCCGACGTCCACCTGGGCGTCGGCTCGGGCGGGCACGGCGAGCAAACCGGCAGGATGCTCGAGAAGCTCGACGCTGTGCTCCTGGATTACCAGCCCGACTGGGTCCTCGTCTACGGTGACACGAACTCGACGCTCGCCGCCGCCGTCTCCGCGGTCAAGCTGCACTTCCCCATCGCCCACCTCGAGGCCGGCCTGCGCTCCTTCAACAGGCTTATGCCCGAGGAACACAATCGCGTGCTCACCGACCACGCCGCGGACCTCCTGCTCGCCCCTACCGAGGTGGCCGCACAGCACCTCGCGCACGAGGGCCTCGCTGAGCGCACCGTGGTGGTCGGCGACGTCATGACCGACGTCCTTCTCACCGAGGTGGCCCAACTCGACGAGGCCTACTCCCCGATCGCCGCGGAACTGGGGCTGGAGAACGGGACGTTCTCCATCGCCACCATCCACCGAGCGGAGAACACCGACGACCGCGAGCGCCTCGCATCCGTGCTCTCCTCGCTGGAGCGGGTCGACCACACCGTGGTGATCCTCGCGCATCCGCGCCTGGTGGCCAAGTGCGCCGAGCACGGCCTCACCCTCGGAGGTGGCAACCTCGTCACCCACCCGCCGGTCCCCTACAGCCAACTGCTCGCCACGGTACGCCACGCCCGCGGCGTCATCACCGATTCGGGCGGCCTGCAGAAGGAGGCCTTCCTCCTGCGTACTCCGTGCACCACGGTCCGCACCGAGACCGAATGGGTGGAGACGGTCCAGCTCGGCTGGAACGTGCTGGTCGAGCCCGACGCGCTCGTCGAGGCGGCCTCGCGCCCGCGGCCTGCCGACACGGATGCTACGCCGTACGGCGACGGGCACGCGGCCGACCGCGTGGTCGAGCTGCTGAGCTCAAAGTAGGGAGCCAGCCCCTACGCCCTGCGCAGTTGCGCCGCGACCTGCGAGACGCGGTCGGACCACCGTTCTCTTAGGCGCACCTCGCGCGCGCGAGCCTGCAGGTCTTCAAGCAGCTGGGGGTTGTCGAGCCAGGAGTGCAGGAGCGCCTCCAGCGCGTCGGCGTCGTAGTCGATCGCCACGCCCACGCCCAGGCGCTCGCTCTCCCTCCCCGCGTGCGTGCCGCGGGTGGTGATGATCGGCTTGCCGAACGAAAGGGCCTCATAGAACTTCATCGGAGCTGCGAAATCGCGGTACTCGCTCGGCTGAACGAAGAGGAGCGCGGCGGAGGAATCGGCGTAGTACGGGGGCAGTTCCTTGTTGGTCGCGTGAATCACCCGGATGTTGCCGCCCACGTACTGCTCGTAGTCGTCCTTGACCGAGTTCCATCCGGTCACCGGGAAGCACGCCGTCAGGCGCACCTCCGGCACGCGCGCTACCGCCTTGAACAGCTCATGCATCTGGTAGTGCGGGCCGATGCCGCCCACGTAGAATAGCGACAGGTCCGCGGGGTACGAGGAATCCACCGGGGTCGTGGCGGACGGCAGGGCGCTGAAACGGCCCGCGAAGGCCGGCAGCATCTCGCCCATCTTGTCGCTCGGCAAGAAGAGGTGAGCCCCGGTCCGGTCGAGAACGCGCAGGTCGTACTTGTACAGCCAGCGCATGATCGCCTTGCGGATCGGCGGCACGGTGGTGAGCTGGTCGGGGAACATCCAATACACGTCGCGGTAGAACTGGCCCAGCGGAATGCCGTGGCGTTTGAGGTAGGTAAAGATCCGTTGCTCAAGGAGCGGGTCCACGCCCTTCTTGACCGAGGTCGCCAGGAGATTGGGTTGCGTGGACGATTCGGAGTAGGCGAAGGCCACCTTGTCCCCCGCCTTGACCCGCTTCTTCAGCTCCGCGAAGGCACGACGACGATCCGCCGGGTAGCCGATGATCTCGTGGACCTCGTAGCGCTCGCGGAACGCCTCCAGCATGCGTGCGGGCCGGATACGCGAGGCCGTGGTCGCGTTCCAGTCCATCGGATAGGGGGCGTGGTACACGATGAGTTCTTTCATCACTCGTCTCCTTCGTGTTCGATGACAGTGCGGTCATAGGCGCGGGAGGCCCACACAGCCATGAGGATCATGAAGGCCAAGAGCACGGCCATGATCCAACTCATCGCGGTGATCGTTCCAATCAGGCCGAAAGGATTGAGCGCGAGCACGGTGAGCGGCGCTACGCAAAATACTATCGAGAAGATGAGCATCCAGTGCTGCTTGGACGTGACCACGAAGACGGTGGAGATCGGCGAGGTGATGAGCTGCATCGCCAGCCACGGGGTCAGCGCCCGCGCGAAGTCGCCCGCCTGGTCCCACTGGGCGCCGAAGACGAACGTAAACAGCCACGGAGAGATGAGATAGAGGAGGATGAACGGGGGCATGCCGAAGAGGAACGACCTCACGGCGGTCTTGCGGACCAGCCTCACCATGTTTCCGGGCTTGACCTCCGCAAGCTCCCGGTAAAAGACCTGCGACACGGCGCCGTTGATCAAAGAGATCGGCACCTGCAAGGTCCGCCACGCCAAGTTCAGCTGGCCGAGGCTGCCCACCGCGACCAGGCCGACCAGCATCTGGATGCCATTGACCCTCACCGAATCGATGAGTGCGTTCGGAAGGTTGAGCAGCGGCATCTTCTTGTACGTCGTCGCGACCGCGCGCATCGACGGCGCGTCCGGGCCCACCGGGGATCGGAATTCGCGGGCGCTGATGCCGAGCCGGAAGAAGGCCCAGACCTGGCCAAGGAGGGTGCCCAGAAGCAGACCCGCCATCGACGCCATGCCGCCCAGGCCAAAGGCGAGCTGGCCGCCGGCCGAGCCGATGGTCTGTTCCACCCTGTTCATGGAGATGACGTTGTAGTTGCGCTTGCGGTTGTGCCAGTAGGACAGGATGTTGACCTGAGCCAGGAGGAAGACGGTGAGGCCGCCAAGGGGCAACCAGGTGGCCACGGTCTCGTTTCCCCACACGTCGTAGACGACGTCGCGCAGGAGGAAGGCGAGAACCGCCGCGGATATGGATATCGCCAGGTTGATCCGGGTGGCGAGCTTGCCGATCACCCGCGCCTCGTCGTCGGAATCCGGCAACACGATCGTCATGTCGTAGCGCAACGACGCGACCGTCACCAGCACGCCCGTGATCGAGCCGTAGATACCGAACGCCCCGAAGTCCTCCGGGGTGAAGATGCGCGCGGTGAAGATCGAGATGACCATCGCAACGATCTGGGCGAGTGTCGATCCCGTGAGGAGAACCAGGATGCTCTTCATGACGGGACGGCGCGACAGCTCGCTCGACGCCCATGCCCACGCGCGCGACATGCTACTTGGCCCCCTGCGCCGGCGGGACGACATCCTGGCCGGGCACCCACGCGTTCGCGAGGAAGAGTTCGGCGAATAGGCCAAAGAGGGTCTGGCCGCGCAGGAGCCTGACGGCGAGCGCCCGCTCGGACAGGCCATACGCGAAGCCCTCGAAGCCCATCGGATGATGGAGCTGAGTCTTGACCGAGTTGAGGAAGTTGACCGTGTCGACCACCCGCATCGCCTTCGCGATCGCCAGCAACTGCTGCCTGCCCCGCGAAATGCGCGGCGCCGGAGCCATGCGGAAATAGCCGAAGGTCTCGCCCGTCACATCCGCAAACCACCGATCCGTGAACGCCCGGTACTCCGCCCGATCCGGATGGTAAATCGAGGACGGCCCGCTCAGCCACAGCTCGTGGAAGGTCCGCTCGTACATCGGCAACGCCCAGTCGAACCCGAAGTATTCGTAGGCGCGCACCGAGTTGGAGATGTACTTGGCCTGGCGATTGTCCACATTGAAGTGGTGCATGATGTCCGCGCGCCGCTGCGGGTCGCCGTCACCCCACCACTGGTCGAGGAAGGCCTTCACCTTGGCCCTGGTGTAGGGGGTGGAGAGAGCGCTGCCGGGACGGCGTTGCAACGCCAGGTGGTTCTCGGCCAGGGCCCGCGCGACATCGGCCTTCGTCACCTCGGAGTTGGGATCGAGCAGGTGGGCGTGATGCTGGTTTCCGACCACGGTGTGGCCCGGCAGCACGATGGCTCCGCCCTCCACGTCCGGGTGTTCCTTCAGCCTGCCGAGCGCGTACCAGTCCTGGATGTGCGGGAGGGCGTTGCCTTCCCACGCGGCGCGGAGGAAGGCAACGTTGGCGTCGTCGTTCCACGCCTGCTTGACCCGCGGGCCGTCCTGCTCGATGAAGACCCACGGAAAACCCGCCACGTCGGCCGAGCGCTGCGAGATGCCCGCCTCGGCTGACCCTTTCCGGCCGTAGGTGAAGGTCAGAACGTTGGGGGCCTTCAGCTCCCGCAGCACCGCGAGCTGGAGGCGTGAATCGATCCCTCCCGAGAGCGGGATGAGGAGCTGGCGCCCGCCCGCGCGCTCGATCAGATCGGCGTAGGCCGCGCGGAGCTCGTCCTTCACGGCCCCCCAGAAGGAGGCCGAATCGGTCGAATGCTCACTGTAAAAGTTGACGTACTGATGCTGGGTCATGGAAGAGCCGCGCACCACGGCCACGGTGCTCGTGGGTAGCGACGTGACGCCCTCGATCAGCATCTCGGCGCCGAGCACGTAGCCGCTGTGGAGGAACTCCCGCGCGGCGTCGTCGTTGCGCACGAAGGAAACGCGGGCGCGCAGGGCTTCGATGGAGGACGACACCACGGACGGCAAGCCCATGGCCACATGGATCGGGAACGAGCGGGCCTGATCGGTCATGAGGTAGGCGGCATCGTCCGCCATATAGATCGCCGCCCAGTTCCCGCGCTGCGCGTGGATCCAGTCGAGGATCCCGTCCGGTGCCGGGAGGCCCTGCGGGCGCTGACCGCCGACCGACGTCCGCCACAGTAGCGTACCGTTGCCGGCCTCGACGGTCTCCCATTGGCCGGGGTCAGCTATCTCAACATGCGCGCACATAAGCGTTATCCTATCGAGTGGCTCTGCCCTTGACCGCCTCCCGCTATGTCAAACTCGCCACTCGCGATAGTGTTGAGCCATGACCCTGTCCCACGCCCTCTGGGTACCGTCATGGTATCCGACGCCCGAGTCCCCCCACACCGGCAGCTTCTTCGCCGAGCAGGTTGCGAGCCTGCGCTCGTCCGGCCTCAGAGTCGGCGTGATCGTGGCCGAGCCACGAAGCTGGAAGGCGATTCGGTCCTCGCCGCTGACGATCGATCAATCCGGGATCGTGGCCACCGCCTGGCCCACGAATATCCACGAGCGCCTCCCCGGGGAGCCGCTACGGCTCTCCCTTCTCGCGCGGCGCCTCGCCGCGGCGTATGAGCGGTCGTGGGGCAAGCCCCAGGTTCTCCACGCCCACTCGGTCTTCCCGGGCGCGCTCCTCGCCCGCGAACTCGCGAAGATCTGGGACGTCCCCTACGTGCTCACCGAGCACCGCCCCTCCTCCCTGACGCGCCGGAAGGGAACGGCCCGTTTTCGCGCGATCGACGCCGCCGTTCAGCGCGCGCATTCACGCTGGACGGTGTCGGACGGGATGGCGCAGGAGTTCACCGCCTTTTACGGCGCGCCATTCTGCTCTGTTGCGCCGCCGGCACGTCAGGCTTTCTTTGACATCGCCATCCCGCAATCGCCGCGCGGCGAGTTCACCTTTGTCCACGTTTCGTCCCTTGACGACAACAAGCGCACGGCCCTGACGATCCGGGCCTTCGCCAAGGTCTGCGAGCAGGAGCCGCACGTCCGCCTCCGCATTGCGGGCGGAAGCCCAGACCTCATCGCAGCACACGCCAACCTCGCCGCGAGCCTGCGCGTCTCCGATCGCGTAGACCTCCTCGGGCCGGTCGCACGCGCCGACCTCCCCGCGCTCATGGCCGCCTCCGACTGCCATGTGCTGGTATCTGCCACGGAAAGTGGGGGGACCGTGTTCTCCGAGGCACAGGCCACCGGCTTGCCGTCGATCGCCTCGGCAACACCTGGCGGATTGTTCCAGACAGTACCGGGCACCGGCGTTGTGATCCCCATCGACGACGAGCCGGCGCTTGTCGCCGCGATGGCCGACATGGTCCACTCCGCCTCCCACTACGACCGCGCGCGCATCCGGGAAATCGCCCGATCGCGCGTATCGATGGACACCTTTGTGCGCACCACCCGCCGCGCCTACGACGCCGCAATCGAGGACGGGTCATGAGCCAGCTCGTACTGATCACCAGCCACTTCCCGTACAACCCGGGCGAGCAGTTCCTCGAATCCGAGATCGAGCACCTCGCCCGATCATTCGACAGGATCTACGTGGTGCCGATCGACCTCAGCCACAGCGACGGCACCACCCGCACCCTGCCCGCCAACGCCACACTGGTCGACATGGCACGCCCGGGCGACCCCCGCGTGTCGGGCGCCGCCCGGCGCGCGATCCGCTCCTTGACCGAGAGGATCGCGCGGCTCGGCTTGCCGCAGCACCTGGCGCTCGACCTCCGCTTCGCCGTCACCGCGCTCGGCTTCTACGAGCGCACGGCCGCGGCGTTGCACGACGCCGGCGTCGACCCCGCGACCCCCACGGTTACCTACGGCTACTGGCTCTTCAAGCAGGCGGCCGTGGCGAGCCTGCTCAAGGAGCACTACTTCACCGGGCAGATCCGCGCCGTCTCCCGCGCACACAGCTACGACGCCTACCCCTCCCGCGGGATCTTCGGATATCTGCCCGCCCGCCCGTACCTGTCCGCGCACGTCGACGCCGTCTACCCCATCTCGCGCTCCGCCTACGATTCAATCCTTGCGAACACCCCCTTCGCGGCGGACAAGCTCTCCATCGAACGCCTCGGGACCCGCGCGCCGGGCGCCGAGGTCACACGGGCGAAGGGCACCCCCATCCGCTTCCTCTCCTGCTCCTCGCTGGCGTCGCTCAAGCGCGTGCCCGATATCGCGCGCGCCATGGCCGAGCTTCACCGCAGGCGGCCAGGGGAGTTCCGATGGACCCACATCGGCGATTCCGGCGAGGCGTCCGCCCACGAACTCGCCGCGCTCGTGAACGAACTCGGCATCGCGGACATCACCACCCTCATCGGGCAGATCTCGAACCCAGACCTGTTCGAGCACTACGCCACCCAGCCCGTGGACTTCTTCGTCAACTACTCCACCACCGAGGGCGTGCCCGTCTCGATCATGGAGGCCTTCTCCTTCGCCATCCCGGCCATTGCCACGAACGTGGGAGGAACCGGCGAGCTCGTGCGCCACGCCGACAACGGCCGCCTCATCCCCGGCGACGCCGCGGTCGGCGACCTGGCCGACGCCCTGTCCTCGTTGATCGACATGGAACCCGCAGAATACGACAGGCTGAGCGCCGGCGCGCGAGCCACATGGGAGTCCATGGCTCGCGCGGACGAGAACTACAGCCACTTCGCCGCAACCCTCGCCCGCCTCCTCGAGCCGTAACCGCAAAGCGCCCGGGGAGGCCGCAAACACACGTGGGCGGGAGCCGCAGCTCCCGCCCACCGCACTTGCTTCGTTAGAAGTGCTGAACCTCGCCGTCCGCCGCGGCCGAATCCAGGATCGCCTGCACCACCTCCATGGTGGTCAGGGCCTCCTTCATCGTCACGTGCTCCGAGCCGGTACCCAGGATGGCGTCGCGGAAGTGCTCGTGCTCCACGGCCAGCGGCTCACGCTTTTCGAAGGCGTAGCGGATGACCTGCCCCTCAGACACACCACGGAACGCGGAAATCTGATCCCAGCCCAGCGGCAACGATCCGTTCTCGTAGAACGTCAGGTCGCCCATGGTCGTATCCGCCACGAGCGCACCGTGCTCGCCCAACACCACCGTCTGACGCTCCTTGTAGGGGGTGAGCCAGTTGACGAGGTGGTCGACGAGCACGCCGTTTTCCAGCTTGCCCGACGCCGTGACCAGATCCTCGTACTCGCGGTCGGCGCGGTGGGCCGTCTGAGCCGAGATGGAGACGTACTTCGCGCCGGCCACCCAAGCCGTGAGATCGACGTCGTGAGTGGCCAGATCCTTGACCACGCCCACGTCCGCGATGCGCGCCGGGAACGGCGACTGGCGGCGGGTGGTGATCTGGTAGACCTTGCCCAGCTGGCCCTCGGCGATGCGGCGACGCATCTCGAGCAACGCCGGGTTGCAGCGCTCCACGTAGCCCACCGCGCCGACGAGCCCCCTGGACTCAAAGGCCTCCACCATCGCCTTGCCCTCCTCGATCGTGGAGCCTAGCGGCTTTTCCACCATCGTGTGGACGCCGGCCTCCGCCAGCTTGAGGGCGACCTCCGCGTGCTGGCCGGTGGGGACGGCCACCATCGCGGCGTCGATGCCGGCGTCAATCAGCGCGTCGACGTCGGGCAGGACCTCCAAGTCCTCGGCCACGCCGAACCTGTCGCCATACGGGTCGGCAACGGCCACGAGCTCGGCGCCCTCAAGCGCGCGGATGTTGCGCGCGTGGTGGCGGCCCATCGAGCCCAGGCCGATCAGTCCATAGCGAAGGGTCATTAGGCACCAGCCTTTGCCACTGCGTTAACGGCCTCGACGATGCGGTCGAGATCCTCCTGGCTGAGCGACGGGTGAACCGGCAGGGAGATGACCTCCTTGGCAGCCGCCTCCGTGTTCGGCAGCTCTAGGCCCGGGGCGAAGTGCGCGAGCGAGGGCAGGCGGTGGTTCGGGATCGGGTAGTACACGCCGCAGCCCACCTTGTACTCCTCGCGCAACGCGTTCGCGAAGCCGTCGCGATCCTCGGCGACGCGGATCGTGTACTGGTGGTAGACGTGGACGGCGCCCTCGGCCACCGGCGGCGTGACGACGCCCTCCAGGTTCTCGTTGAGGAACGCCGCGTTCTCCTGGCGGGTCTTCGTCCAGCCGGCGAGCTTGCGCAGCTGCACGCGGCCGATCGCGGCGTGGATGTTCGTCATGCGGTTGTTAAGGCCCACCAGCTCATTCTGGTACTGGACCTCCATGCCCTGATTGCGCAGCAGGCGTACGCGGCGGGCAATCTCCGGATCCTTCGTGGAGATCATGCCACCCTCGCCGGAGGTCATGTTCTTCGTGGGGTAGAGCGAGAAGCCGGCAAACGAACCGAAGGTTCCCACCATCTCGCCGTTAAGGGAGGCCCCGTGGGCCTGTGCGGCATCCTCGAAGATCTGCAGGCCGAACTCGTCGGCGATCTTGCGGAGCTCCACCATGTTCGCCGGGTGGCCGTAGAGGTGGACAGGCATGATGGCCTTGGTGCGCTCCGTGATCGAGGCACGCACCGAATCGGGATCGAGGCAGAAGTAGTTCGGCTCGATGTCGGCAAACACGGGGCTCGCCCCCGTCAGCGCCACCGAGTTGCCCGTTGCCGCGAACGTGAAGGAGGGCACGATGACCTCGTCACCCTCGCCGATGCCGGAGGCCATCAGGCCGATGTGGAGGGCGGAGGTGCCGGAATTGACGGCCACCACCTCGGCGCCCGGGGTGAGCTGCTCGGCGAACTCCTGCTCAAAGGACGCGACCTCCGCGCCCTGTGCCAGCATGCCGGATGCGAGCACCGCGTCGACCGCGGCGCGCTCCTCTTCGCCCACGATCGGCTTAGCGGCCGGGATCATCTGTCGTTCCATTTACTTAGCAACCTTTCGGATTGTGTTGTCACATTCTTCGTATGTATCTCCGGTGGCCGGGCACGTCCAGGTGCCGTCACCGTTGTCCTCCAACTTCACGCCCGCGTGGCCGACCCAGCCGATCTGCTTGGCCGGCACGCCCGCCACGATGGCGTGCGGCGCGACGTCGCGGGTCACCACCGAGCCGGCCGCCACAAGCGACCACGCGCCGATCGTCACGGGAGCCACGCACACCGAGCGGGCGCCAACCGACGCGCCCGTCTCCAACGTCACACCCACCTGCTCCCAGTCGGAGGCCGACTTCAGCGTGCCATCCGGGTTGACCGCGCGCGGGTAGTGGTCGTTGGTCAGCACTACGGCCGGGCCGATAAAGACGCCGTCGGCGAGCTTGGCCGGCTCGTAAACGAGCGCGTAGTTTTGCACCTTGCAGTTGTTGCCCATCTCGACGCCTTCGCCGATGTACGCCCCGCGACCAATCACACAGTTCTCGCCGATCACGGCGTGCTCTCGAACCTGTGCGAGGTGCCAGACGCTGGATCCATCACCAATCTTCGCCTCATCCGACACGTCAGCCGAATCGACGATCCGCGCTTTTGCCATCCGCTTCTCCTTGTATAGGCAGGCCTAAATCCGGTTCGAAGAACCTTATGCAATAATATAGCCCATGCAAGACGCCGGTTTTCAGGACCTAGCGCGGGTGAGTTGGCTCGTGGTCCCCCTGTACAATGAGGCGACCGTCATCTACGACGTCGTACGCCACGCACGCGAGACCTTCCCCAACATCGTCTGCGTCAACGACGGTTCAAAAGACGACTCGGCCGCGCTGGCGCGGGCCGCGGGCGCCGTCGTCGTCGATCACCCCATCAACCTCGGCCAGGGCGCCGCGCTACAAACCGGGATCACGTGGGTGCTTACCTACACCGACGCCAAGTACCTCGTCACCTTCGACGCCGACGGCCAGCACCGCACCTGCGACGCCATGCGAATGATCGAGCGCGCCGAACGCGAGGACCTCGCCTTCGTACTCGGCTCACGCTTTTTGACTGGCGAGCACCAGGCCGGCTGGCTAAAGAAGCTCATCCTCTCCACCGCGGCGAAGGTCACCCGGGCACGCACCGGCATGAACCTGACCGACTCCCACAACGGCCTGCGCGTCCTGCGCCGCGACGCCGCCACCCGGCTCGACCTCACCATGCACCGCATGGCCCACGCCTCCCAGATCATCAACCAGCTCGCCTCCATGGGCCTGCCGTGGGCGGAAGAGCCTGTGACGATCGACTACACCGACTATTCTCGTTCTAAGGGCCAGAGCCTGCTCAACGGCGTCAACATCCTGACCGATATGATCTTTGCACCAAGAGAGAGTCGATAAACATGCTGATTCAGATCATTCTCCTCGCGGTTATCCTCGTGGCCGCCGCCTACCTCGTGCGCGGCACCCAGGATACGAAGAACGTGGCGCTACGGCGCCTGCTCCTGCTCGTGTTCGTCGCCCTCGCGGTTGCCACCATCCTCTTCCCGCAGATCACCACCAAGGTGGCACACTTCGTCGGCGTCGGGCGCGGGGTGGATCTGCTTCTCTACCTGACGATCATCGCCTTCCTGTCCTACTCGGTGGTCTCCTACCGGCGTATGGTCATCCTCGAAAACAGGCTTGTTGAGCTCGCCCGCGAACTCGCCGTGGCCCGCACCCACCCCGACACGCTTACCCGCGCGGGCGAATTCACGCCCACCACCAACCCCGCGGAGGCCATCCTCCACGGCGAAACCCTCAAGGAGGAGGAAGAAGAGTGAAGGTACTCGTCACCGGGGGCGCCGGCTTCATCGGCGCCAACTTCGTCAACTACACCGCATCCGAGATGCCCGACGCCGACGTCACGGTCATCGACAAGCTCACGTATGCCGGGAACAAGGATTCGATCGAGAAGCTCGGGGATGGGGTCAAGCTCGTCGAGGGCGACGTCTCCGACCCCGACGTCATCGACCCGCTCGTGGCCGACGCCGACGTCGTGGTCCACTTCGCCGCCGAGTCGCACAACGACAACTCGCTGCGCAATCCGTGGCCCTTCATCCAGTCCAACATCATCGGCACCTACCAGATCCTCGAGGCACTGCGCCGCCACGGCGGGCGCCTGCACCACGTCTCTACCGACGAGGTCTACGGAGACCTCGAGATCGGCGAGGATCGCAAGTTCAAGGCAGGCGATCCGTACATACCCTCATCCCCCTACTCCGCCTCCAAGGCGTCCTCGGACCACCTGGTGCGCGCGTGGGTGCGTTCCTTCGGAATCGAGGCCACCCTCTCGAACTGCTCGAACAACTACGGGCCCTACCAGCACATCGAGAAGTTCATCCCCCGCACGGTCACCAATTTGATTGACGGGGCCAAGCCGCGCGTGTACGGCACGGGCGAGCAGATCCGGGACTGGATCCACGTCCACGACCACAACACGGCCGTGTGGGACATCATCAACAAGGGCCGCATCGGGGAGACGTACCTGATCGGTGCGAATGGCGAAAAGACGAACCTGGAGGTCACGCAGCTGATCCTCGAGGAGTTCGGCTACGGACGCGACGACTTCGAGCACGTGGCCGACCGTCCCGGCCACGACCAGCGCTACGCGATCGACAACTCCCAACTGGTGGCCGAACTCGGCTGGCAGCCCACCTTCACCGACTTCCGCGACGGTCTGCGCGACACGATCTCCTGGTACAAGAACCACGAGGAGTGGTGGCGCCCCCAGAAGGCCGAGGTCGAGGCCAAGTACCGCAAGGCTGGCCAGTAGTGCACCCGGCCGCCGCGGCCGTCGTCGTCACCTATGGCCCGGATGCGCGCACCGGCGCCCTCATCGAGGCGTTGGGGCGCCAGTGCGCGGTGGTCGTGGTGGACAACGGCTCGGCGCCCGAAGCGCTCGAGCTGATCGACGACGCCGTGCGGGAGGCGGGAGCGCAGCTCATCGAGCTCGGCGCTAACACCGGGATCGCCCACGCCCAGAACGTGGGGATCCTGCGCGCCCGCGAGCTCGGCGCGCGCTACGTGCTGCTCTCCGACCAGGATTCCCTTCCGAGTGCGCGCATGGTCGCCACGCTTGTCGAGCGGCTGGACGCGGGCGCCGGGGACGCGGCGGGCGCCGGCGGCGCGCCGATCGGTGCCGCCGGTCCGTACATCGCCGAGAACAAGCCCGGCGGGGACGAGCTCGTCTACGTCGACCGGCGCTGGGGGCCGCGGCGCGCGAGCGCCCGCGAGCTGGCCGAGCCCACCCTCGACGCCGCCTTCCTGCTGGCCTCCGGTTGCCTCATTCCGATGTCGGTGCTGGAGGAGGTGGGCCCGATGAACGAGGCCTACTTCATCGACCACGTGGATCTTGAGTGGTGTCTGCGCGCCCGCAAGCGCGGATACCGGATGGTGGTGGACACGGCCGCGCGGCTGGAGCACTGCCTCGGGGACGAGACGGTGCGCCTGCCCGGGCGCGCCCAGCCCGTCCACGTCCACGGACCCATCCGCTGCTACTACCTGGCTCGCAACACGATCTTCCTGCTCCGCTCGGGGCTGTTGCCCTGGCGTTGGCAGGTCGGCTACGTGGTGTGGCTGGCCAAGTTCGCCGCCTTCCACTCCCTGCTCGCAGACCGCCGGGGCGAGCGCATCGCCCAGCTGGCCGCCGGCCTGCGCGACGGGTTGCTCGGCCGCGGCGGCCACCGCTAAGCCCGCTGCGCCCTCAGCTCCCGAGCCAGGCGCACGTTCAACCCCACTTTGATCGCCGCGCGGAGAGGGGCCTGCCAGGGCTCGGCGTAGACCTTGGACAGGTAACGGTAGGCCGACTCGTGGTGCTCGCGCATCATCGGCTCGGGACGCTCACGCCAGGACTTGCCCTGGTCGTGGACCGCCACGGCGTCGTGGACAAAGATCCTCTCCCAGCCGGCGCGTGCGAGGTCCTCCCCCAGCATCGTGTCCTCAAAGAACATGAAGAAGTCCGTATCGAAGCCACCCACGGCTTCGAAGGCCTCCCGGCGGACCAGCAGGCACGCGCCGGAGAGCCAGTCCACCGAGTGCGTGGAATCGGTGGCGCCGTTCGCGTGGTAGCGCTTCGTCCACGGGTTACCCGGCCACACCCGCCCAAATATCGCGTGCCCCGTGCCGGAAACCAGCCGCGGGAACTGCCGCACGGAAGGGTAGACCTCACCCTCGGGCGTCATGATCTTCGGGCCGAGGGCGCCCGCGCGCGGGTAGTTCGCCGCCACCGCGATCATGCGCTCCACGCTACCCGGCTCGAACCGGACATCGGGGTTGACGATGAGAAGCCACGGCCCCGCAAAGCCACGAGCGCCCAGGTTGTTGGCCTTGCCGTAGCCGAGGTTCGCCGCGGCGTCGATGACAGTGGCACGGGAGCGAGCCGCCTCCAGCGCTGGCGTGTATGAGCCGTTGTTCACCACCACGGTCTCAAAGGCCATCCCTCCCACGGCGGCGGGGAGCGAATCCAGCATGTCCGTCAGCTCGTCGTTAGGGTTGTACGCCACACACACCACGCGAATCTGGGGCGAACCCTGCTCGTTACCTGCCATGCCTCAACCTTAGTCAACGCCGAGGTCAGCGTTAAACTCGACGCACATCCTTCGGGCTGATGCCTCCCACGCACGCCGGCGGCTATGATCGACACATGGAATTCGCACCCGCCAAGCGCGGCCCATCACATCGCTCCCGGGCCGGGAGCGCCGTTCCCGTACTCCGTTGGGTGCTCCTCGTCCTCCTCGCACTCCTCCTGAGCGTCGGCACCGCGGTCGGCTACCTCTACCAGAACCTGCAGGGCAACATCAACGTGCACAACGTCGATCAGTTCTTCGATCCGGAGGAACGGCCCACCTCGCCGCCGCCTGCGGACGAGTCCGCGGGCAAGGCACTCAACATCCTCGTCCTCGGCTCGGACGTGCGCGCCGGAGATAGCGACGTTGACGGGGCGGGCGCCTCGGGCTACATCACGGGCATGCGCTCGGACACCGCGATGCTCATGCACATTTCGGCGGACCGCGAGCGCGTCGACGTCGTCTCGATCCCGCGCGACACGCTGGTGACGATCCCCTCCTGCATCCTCGCGGACGGCTCGCGCACCTACGAGCAGCACGACGCGATGTTCAACTCGGCCTTCCAGACGGGCGGTCAGCAGGGCGACGTCGCCGGCGCGGCCGCCTGTTCGATCCGCACGGTCGAGGAAATGTCGAACATCTACATCGACGGCTTTGTGGCGGTCGACTTCGCTTCCTTCCAGGACATCGTCAACACCCTCGGAGGCGTGGACATCTGCCTGTCAGAGCCGGCGAACGACGAGGCGGCCGGCCTCCACCTCGAGGCGGGATGCCAGGTCCTTGACGGCCAGCAGGCCCTCGCTCTGGCCCGGGCTCGTAAGTCGCTAGGCGACGGCTCCGACATCAGCCGTATCGGGCGCCAGCAGCAAATGGTCGAAGCGATCATGTCCAAGGCGCTTTCCCTCAATATCGTCTCGGATCTGCCCACACTGTACGGCGTGCTCAACGACGTCACCGAGAATATCGACGTCTCCCCCAGCCTCGGCTCCATCACCTACCTTGGCGGCCTCGCCTACTCCCTGCGCGGGCTGTCTTTGGACAACGTCCACTTCGTCACCATGCCGTTCATCCCGGAGGGCAACCGGGTTCGGCCGGCGCCTGCCGCCACAGACGTGTGGGAGGCCATCCGCAACGACCAGCCGCTGCCCGAGATCGCGGCAATGGGCAACACGGATAGCCCTATCATGAAGGGCACTGAGGAAGAGATCAACGCTTTCCAGCAGGCCATCGGCGGAGGCCTGCGGTTGGAGGATTGATGAGCCAGCCACCGTCTTTCGAGCCCCGCAATCGCCGCCAGCGCCCTTCCGTTGAGGGTGCCCGCCCGGTCGGCCAGAGCCGTGAGCAGGCCAGCCAGCCGCGTGCCGGCCAGGGCCGCCCCCTCCGCACCGACGCCGGTAAGTCCGCTCCTAGCGCGGGCGCGCCCCGGCGGCCCGTTCGTCGTTCAGCGTTTGCGAACAAGGCCAGGCCGGCCTCGTTTGCACCATCCTCCGGACCCGCCTCCGCGTCCGGGTCGGCCTCCGCGTCCGCCCCCGCACCCGCGGCCGAATCGGCGCGCCCGACGCAGGGCCCGGTCACGCCTCCCCCGTCCTATCTCCCCCAGGGCCAGTTTTCTGAAGGCCGGTACCGCGCGGACCAGGGCCGCGTGCAGTCAGTGGATCACCCGAACGTCGTCCAGCCCGGGTTACCCGAGCGTCCGGCTCGCCCGCGCAAAAAGCGCTCGTGGGGAAAGAGGATCCTGGCGCTGATCTTGGCGGTGCTCATCGCGATCCTCGCATGGGTCTTCTACCTCTACGGCTACGGCAACGACAAGCTCACCCACGCCTCCGCGCTCTCCGGCGCGCCGGACACGCCGGGAACCACCTACCTCATCGTCGGCTCCGACGAGCGCGGTGAGGCGGTCAACGATCCCACGGAGGGCCATCGCGCCGACACGATCATGCTCTTGCACAAGCCCGAGTCGGGCCCTGCGGCGCTCGTGTCCATCCCGCGCGACACGCTCGTCCACTATCCCGACTCCGACGCAAACGGCAAGCTCAACGGTGCATTTTCCTACGGCGGGGCGCAATACCTTGTCCAGACCGTCGAGGAGCTCACCGGCCTGACCATCGACCGTTACATTCAAATCGGCATGGACGGCGTCAAGGAGCTCACCGACGCGGTGGGCGGCGTAGAGCTTTGCCTCGACTACGACGTCTCCGACGAGTACTCCGGCCTCCAATGGACCGCCGGCTGCCACGTCGCGGACGGCACCACCGCCCTGTCTTTCTCCCGCATGCGCTACTCGGATCCGCTCGGCGACATCGGCCGCACCGAACGCCAGCGTCAGGTGGTGGCGAAGATCATCGACAAGGCGCTCTCTCCGGCCACCGTTCTCAACCCGTTTGCCCAGCGCCGCCTGGTCGGTTCGGTAGCCGAGACCCTCACGGTCGACGACGACGCCTCACTCATGGACGTCGGCTACGCCGGCCTCGCCCTCCGCGACACGATCGGCCCCGATGGGCTGAAGGGAGCGCCCCCAATCGCCTCGCTGAACTACCCCGGCCCGGGCGGATCCTCCACGGTTCTCCTGGCGGACGAGGCCGAACAATTCTGGATCGACCTGCGCGACGGCAGCCTCACCCCCGATTCCTTCGCGAGCTTCTAGATGCACGACCTTGTGGCCAAGCTCCTACGCGGTCAGACGTTGAGGCAGTGGCTGGTGGAGTTCATACAGTTTTGCACGGTCGGGCTGGGCTCGTACGTCGTGGACGTGGGCCTGTTTAACTTCCTCGCCTACTCCGGGGCGATCCACCTGCCGTGGGACGCGCCGATGGTGGCCAAGACCCTGTCCGTCTTCGTCTCGATCATCTTCTCGTGGGTGGTCAACAGGATGTGGACGTTCCACAACAAGTCTGATAAGAGCCGGGGGCGGGAGTTTGTTCTCTTCCTCGCGATCAACATCGGCGGCCTGCTCATCGCCCTCGGATGCCTCGGCTTCTCGCGATACATCCTCGGACTCGACTCTCAGCTCGCTGACAACATCTCGGCCAACATCGTCGGCCTCGTGCTCGGCACCGCGTTCCGCTACGTGTGCTACCGCTACCTCGTCTTTACCAAAGCACCGCAGTCCTAGTGGCCGGGCGCTCACGCCGAATTCTTAGCGCCGGCCGCGGCGCGCACCCACCGTCATGATCGCCCCGTGAGGCAGCACCTTGTTCGGGTCCAACGACTTCGGCAGGGCGGAGAGGGTCAGCGTGAACTCGGCCTTCTCTCGATTGGTCAGCTTCAGGCGCCCGCCGTCGATCTCGGCCAGCTCCTTCGCCACGGCCAAGCCGATGCCGGTCGATCCTCCCGTGGAAAAGCCCTTCTCGAAGATCTCCTCAGCGTCCTCGGCGGACACACCCGGCCCCTCGTCACGCACCTTGAAGATGACCGACTTGCCGGCCGCCGCGGCAGACACCGACGTCGTACCCGCGCCGTACTTCAGCGAGTTCTCCACAAGTGTGGCGAGGATCTGGGACAGCGATCCGGGGGTGGCCAGCACGGCGCCGTCGAAACCCTGGTCGAGCACGAGCTCGCGACCGGCGCGCTCGAACGGTTTCGTCCACTCGTCCCTGATCCGGGAAAACGCGCGCGAGACCGCGATCGCCTCCGTGGTGCCACCCGCCTCGGACTGGGAGGTGGCCATGAGCTCACTCACGACGCCGGTAAGTCGGTCGATCTGTTCGAGGGACTTGTGAACCTCCTCGATAATCTCCTCATCGTCGGTGAGGTATTCGATCTCCTCGATCCGCATCGACAGTGCCGCGAGGGGCGTGCGGAGCTGGTGGGCGGCATCGGCGGCGAACTGGCGCTCCTTGGCGAGCCTGCCCGCCATGCGGTCGGCGCTTCGGGCAATCTCGTCGCTGATGAGGTCGATCTCCTCGATCCCCGACTGGCGTATCTGGGGGCGTACGCGCCCCGCGCCCAGCTGCTCGGCTGCCGCCGCCAGATAGATGAGCGGCGCCGATATCTTGCGCGACTGCTTCATCGCGAGAGTCACTCCGGCCATGAAGGCCACGAGGATGAGCCCGATCGCGGCGGCCACCATGAGCGAGATTGTCTGGATGATGTCCGATCGTGGCACCGACGCCGTCACGAGCACGCCCGCCGCGTTAACCACCGACTGTTCGAGGGAGTTCTCAGGCGCCTTGGTGTCCGACTCCACCCGGGTGCCGTCCGGATAGTTCACCACGATGTGCGCGTTATCGGGCGTCCCGTTCGTGGCGAGCCGGGTCAGCAGCGCCTCCGAAATATACAGGTCGTCCGCCGCCATGCGGTCCACCACCGTGGAGGCGGCCGTGGCACGGTCGGACAGCTCCGTGTGAACCTGCTGCCACACGAGCGAGATGGCGAATAGCATTCCCGGCAGGCCCAAGATGAGGACGGCGACCGCAACGGCCGCCGTCGTCATCGTAATCGCGCGCCGCCGCATGGGTCAGACCTCGAAGCGGAAGCCCATTCCACGGACGGTGGTGATGTAGTGGGGATCGTTGACGTCGTCGCCCAGCTTTCGGCGTAGCCACGAGATGTGCATGTCGAGCTTCTTCGTGGAGGAATCCGCCTCGGTCCCCCACACCTCCAGCATCAGCTTGTCGCGTTCGACGACGTTGCCCGCGTCACGTAGCAACACGCGCAACAGTTCGAACTCCTTGCCCGTCAGCTGCAGCTCTCGCGAGCCGACGTAGGCACGGTGGGCGTCCACGTCCATCGAAACATCCTGGGCCTTGAGCGTATCCGAGCCATCCTCGCCCGTCACCGAGCGGCGCAGCAGCGCGCGCACGCGCGCCAGGAGCTCGGCCAGCCGGAAGGGCTTGGTCACATAGTCGTCCGCCCCGGCGTCGAGACCGACAACCATGTCCACCTCCTCCGAGCGGGCAGTCAGAATGAGGATCGGGAAGGTCTTAGACCGCGAACGCGCCGTGCGCGCCACGTCGAGGCCGTCCATGTCCGGCAGACCAAGATCGAGAACCACAAGGTCGATATGGCCGTCCATCTTTTCCAGGGCTCCCCGCCCCGTCTCCACCGCCTCGATGTCGTATCCCTCGCGTGAGAAGGCACGAACGAGAGGGGCCGAAATCGCTGCGTCATCTTCGACTAGCAAAATCTTTGTCAATTTTCCGTCCAATCGTGAAGTGAACCCCGTTGGGACTCAGCCTAGTAAAGAAACTTCCATGGCAAAAGTGGAACTATACAAGTTCTACTCCTGATCACGCATGACTGTGAGCCTGGCTGACTCGATAAAGCCAATTCCGCGTAGCTCGGATCCGATGTTCTCCTCCAACAGATACTTCTTCGGATCCAGGGCGCGCAACGCCTCCGCCGTGTCCCGATCAACCAGGATCGCACCCTCCGGCGCGATCGCGCACAGCCGCGAGGCGAGGTTGACGCTCGGGCCGAAGACGTCACCGAAACGGGATACGACCCCGCCCCACACGAGCGAGGCCCGCACCTCCGGCATGTTTGGCGTGGCGTGGAGCGCGTCGCGAATGGAGGACACCACCTTGGCGCCCGTCTTGAGGTCGTCAGCGATGTAGAGCACGGCGTCGCCCACCATCTTCACCACGCGCGCCCCGAGCCCGGAGATGACGTCGCGACAGGTGAACTCGAAGGTCTGGATGAAGTCGACCAGCTGGTGCGGGGAGAGCTGGCCCGAGCGGTCGGTGAAGGCCACAAGGTCCACGAAACCGAGCGCGCGAGAAAGGAGGATGACGTCATTGCCGGCACGCAGGTTTTCCAGCTCCACCTCGGTGCGGCGCAGGAAGGAGGCCAGGTGGCGCCGCCAAGCATATTTCATCTGGTAGATGAGAAACTCTTCGTAGTCGCCGATGTGGTCGAGCACCCAGTAGCGGGCGGAGAGTTCGTCGAGCCCGTGGCGCGCCTCGGCCTCCTCGACGAGGGCCTCGTATTGCCACAGGACGAGGCGGTCGGCCAGGTGGCTCTGCGCGCGCACGAGCGAGTTTTGTGTGTCCTCATCCGTGCGGCCCATCTCCACCATGTCCTGGTGGGCACGCATGACGTCGACGTCGTACTCGGTGAAGAGCCGCACGTCCGGATCCTGAATATAGGGAAAGCCCATGGCACGCCAAAAGCGACGCACGGAATCGGTGTCCATATTGGCCAATTCCGCCGCCTCGCGAAGCCGGTACTTTGCAGGTCCGTCCAACAGCCGGCGCACGTGCGCCTCGACCGTGGTTGGATTCTCGTCGGAGGACCCCGCATGTTCTGTGTTATGGGTCACATGCGCTAGCTTAGCAACTTTCATTCTCGTCCGCCAACAGCTTTCGCAACTTACTCAACTGGCACAATACTACCCGCATCGACGAGCCCTGTCTCACGCCAAACGACTAAACTGGCCATTCGGGCCCGACACAACTCATGAACCTGAGACCACCCAGGCCCATATAGCAACCGGCAGGTGGCCCACATCCTCAAGTGAACTGCCGAAGACAGGCCCGCGCCCGTCGCCGCAGGAGCCCCCGGCACCTGCTTCCAGCCCCATTGCCCGACACGCCCACGTCTCAAGCCCCGAACTACGCCCGAATTGAGAAGAGCCACTAGTGTGGAGTCATGACTGTCTCCCGACCTGTAACTGACATCGACAACCTGTCCAACCGCTACGTCTCCGATCTCCTCGATCGCACCCCCGAGCTGGTCACCGCGCTCGGCTTGGGGCGCGAGGACGACGGCGGATTCTCCGACTACTCCCCCGCGGGCTTGGCCGACCTCAACGACCTCAACGTCGCCACCCTACGCAAACTGAACGCGCTCGAGCCCGCCGACGACGTCGACCGCGTCACCAAGGCCGCCCTCGCCACAAGCCTGGAATCAGAGATCGACTACTTCGAGCGCGGGGAGGTGGGCGAGATCAACGTCATCGCCTCGCCACTGCAGTCGATTCAGGAGATCTACGACAACATGGCCCAGGACAGCGCCGCGGACTGGCAGCTCATCACGCGCCGTTTGGGTAACACCGCATCCGCCCTGCGTGGCTGGCAAGAAACCTTGCTGCGCCGCGCCCAGTCCGGCCCGCCCACGGCCACCAAGCAGGTCGAGCTCGCCATCGCACAGGCAGAGCACAAGGCCGGCTCCCGCTCTCCGCTGGCGGACCTCGCCGCGCGCGGAGGCGCGGCGCACCCCGAACTTGCCGACTCACTGCGCCAGGCGGCCGACTCGGCGCAACGGGCCTACGGCGAGCTCGCCGCCTTCCTGCGCGAGCAGATCCTGCCACACGGGGCCGCCAGCGAAGCCTTCGGCCGCGAGCGCTACGCCCCCCGCCTGCGCGAATCCACGGGCGCCACCCTCGACCTCGACGAGACCTACGAGTGGGGCCTGGAGGAGCTGGCCCGGATCGTGTCTGAGCAGGAGGAGATCGTCGCCGAGCTCTACGGCGCGGACGTGTCCATCCCCGAGGCGCTCGCCCGCCTCGACGCCGACCCGGCCTACCAGATTCACGGCACGGACGCGCTCAAGGCCTGGATGCAGGAGACCTCGGACCGTGCGCTTGACGACCTGCACGGCACACACTTCGACATCCCCACCCCGCTGCGCAAGCTGGAGTGCATGATCGCACCCTCGGGCACCGGCGCCATTTACTACACGGGCCCCTCGGATGATTTCTCCCGCGGCGGGCGCATGTGGTGGTCCGTCCCGGAGGGGACGGACGTGTTCCACACGTGGCAGGAGAAGACCACCGTCTACCACGAGGGTGTGCCCGGCCACCACCTGCAGGTGGGCATGGCAACCTACATGAAGGACTCGCTCAACGACTGGCGGCGCCACCTGTGCTGGAACTCCGGACATGGGGAAGGCTGGGCGCTCTACGCCGAGGGACTCATGGCTGAGCTCGGCTACCAGGACGAGCCCGCTTACCGCATGGGCGTGCTCGACTCCGAGCGCCTGCGCGCCACGCGCGTCGCCCTGGACATCGGATTCCACCTGGGCAAACCCTCCCCGAAGGGCTACGAGCACATCTCGCCGACCTGGACGCGAGAGGTGGCCTGGCAGTTCCTCCAGGACAACGTGGCCATGGACCGTTCCTTCCTCGCCTTCGAGCTCGATCGCTACCTCGGCTGGGCCGGGCAGGCGCCGTCGTACAAGATCGGGCACCGGATCTGGAAGCAGCTGCGCGCCGACGCCGCGGCCCGGGCGGCCGCCCGCGGCGAAGCGTTTTCGGTGAAGGACTGGCACATGCGGGCGCTCTCCATCGGCTCGGTCGGCCTCGACATCCTGCGCGACGCCCTGGCGGAATGATGCAGACCCTACTCCTTGCCTCCGCGTCACCCGCCCGAAAGGCTACACTCATCGCCGCCCACATCCCGCCCCTCGTTGCGGTGGCGGATGTGGACGAGGACGCCCTGCTCGCCGCCGCGAAGGCGCGCGGGCCGGTCAGCGCGGCCGAGCAAGTCCAGCTGCTCGCCGTCGCCAAGGCCAAGAAAGTCGCCGCCGAGCTTGACGCGGGCACCCAGCCCACCGTCATCGTCGGATGCGACTCCATGCTCGAGATGGACGGGCAGGTGGTCGGCAAGCCGCACACCCCCGAGGTCGCTCGCGAGCGCCTGCGCGCCATGCGCGGCAACGCCGGCGACCTCCACACCGGCCACTGCGTGATCGACGTGGCGAGCGGCAGGATGGCCGTGGCCACCTCCACCGCCACCGTCCACATCGCCCACCTCACCGACGCCGAGATCGAGGCCTACATCGGGACCGGGGAGCCGCTCGTGGTGGCGGGCTCCTTCACCATCGACGGCTACGGCGGGCCTTTCGTTGAGCGGATCGAGGGCGACCACCACGGCGTCGTCGGCATCTCCCTGCCGCTCCTGCGTGACTTGCTCGCCGAGCTCGGCCACGCGATCACGGACTTTTGGCAATGAGGAGAGCCGGGGACAGTTTCGTCGAGTGCCGCTGCGGGCAGCGGCACTGGGGGCTGTTCGGCGCGGCCGGCATCATGGCCTGGCGGCCCGGCGCACCGCGTAACGACGCCGGTCGCGCGGGTACGCCGAGCGGTCGCGAGGCGAGCGGCGAACCTGGCGCCGAGGGCGAACCTGGCGCCGAGGGAGAACCTGGCGCCGAGGGAGAAGTGCTCATGCAGTTGCGCGTGGACTGGTCCCACCACGGCGGCACGTGGGGCGTGCCGGGCGGCGCGATCGACGTGGGCGAGAGCCCGTGGGAGGGCGCGCTACGCGAGTTTTTCGAAGAGACCGGCATCCGCGAGCTCGAGCCGCCCAGCGGCCGCCACGTCCTCGCCCACCCCGACTGGAGCTACACCACGTTCGTGGCAAAGATCGCCGACCCGGGGGCCGACGTCGTTGCCAACCCCGAGTCGGCGGCGTTGCGGTGGGTAAAGGTCAGCCAGCTAGCCGACCTCAACCTCATCGCGCCCTTCCGGCAGGCGCTACCCGAGCTGCTGAGCTATCTTCCGGCGTAGCCGGACAGCGGGCTAGACGACGTAGTCCATGTTCTCGTCGAAGGCACGATCCTGCCTGGTACGCTCCGACATCTTCACCCAGTCCCGCTCGGTCTCGCCCACGTATACCTGGCGCGGGCGTCCGATCTTTTGGGTCGGATCGAGCACGAGTTCGCGGTACTGCGCGATCCATCCGGGTAGGCGGCCGAGGGCGAACAGCGGGGTGAACATCTTCGTGGGGAAGCCCATCGCCTTGTAGAGCAGGCCGGTGTAGAAGTCGACGTTCGGGTAGAGGTTGCGCTCGACGAAGTAGTCGTCCTCCAGCGCCGCCTGCTCGAGCTCCATCGCCATGTCGAACAGCTCCGTGTCGCCCTTGAGGCGGCCGAGGATGTCATCCGCCAGGCCCTTGACGATCTTCGCGCGCGGGTCGTAGCTCTTGTAGACGCGGTGGCCGAAGCCCATGAGCTTGACGTCGTTCGTCTTGTCCTTGACCTGCTGGACGAACTCCTTGATCGGGATGCCCGCCTCGCGGATATCGTCAAGCATGCGCAGCACCGCCTCGTTCGCACCGCCGTGGAGAGGGCCGGATAGTGCGCCCACGCCGGCCGCGACCGAGGCGTAGATGGAGGCCCGCGAGGAACCAACCAGCCGCACGGTCGACGTCGAGCAGTTCTGCTCGTGGTCGGCGTGCAGGATGAAGAGCTTGTCTAGGGCGTTGACGATGGTCGGGTCGACGTCGTGGGTCTGGTAAGGCAGGCCGAACGTCATGCGCAGGAAGTCCTCCGTGTAGGACTTGGAGGCGTCCGGGTAGATGAGCGGCAGGCCGGTAGCGCGCTTCGAGATGAACGCGATCATGGTGGGCACCTTGGCCAGCAGGAGGACGGAGGCGAGGTCGCGCTGCTCGGGATCGTTCGGGTCGAGCGTGCTCTCATAGTACGTTCCTAGGCCCGCGATTCCGGCCTGCAGGATCGACATGGGGTGTCCCGAGGACGGGAAGGCGGTGAAGAAGCTGCGGAAGTCCTCGTGGAGGAGGGTGTGCCTCTTGATGCGGCGCGTGAAGGACGCCAGCGAGGACGCGTCCGGCAGCTCGCCGTAGATGAGCAGGTAGGCGACCTCAAGGAAGGAGGCGCGCTCGGCCAACTGCTCGATTGGGTATCCGCGGTAGCGCAGGATGCCGTTGCCGCCGTCGATGTAGGTGATGGAGGATTCGCACGAGGCGGTGTTGGTGAAGCCTGGGTCCAGCGTCGTGGCCCCGGTTTGTCCGAGCATCTGGCCGATCTTGAAGCCGTCGTTGCCTTCGGTGGCGCTGACGCGCTCGAGTTCAACAGTGGTACCGTCGACCGTCAATTGCGCATTGTTAGACATCGGGTCTCCTTCGCGTTTCGTCCCGACGCCATTGCCGGGTAGGTACAAGTCACACTACCCGATCGAGAAGAAAAAGTGATCCCTTAAAGTCAAGATAATTTCGTCAGGATCGTTTGAGCAGGTCAGGAAGCCTTTCGAGACGCTTGGCCGCTTCGTTGATCGCGAAATCGGTGGCTGTGAGCGACATGCGCACCCACCCGTCCCCGGCCTCGCCGTAGAAGATCCCCGGGGCCACCACGATCCCCAGCTGCGCGCACGCGTCCACGATGTCCCACGACGTCGCCCCCTCCGCCGTGACCCACAGGTACAGGCCCGCCACCGACGCCGGGTCGCCCACCAACCCCGCCGAGTCCAGGGCACCGAGCAGGGTGTCACGACGCCGCCGGTAGACGTCGTGTTGGACGCTCACGTGCTCCGCGTCCCCGAGGGCGATAGCCATCGCGTGCTGGACGGGCGCGGGCATCATGAAGCCCAGGTGCTTGCGTAGCTCCGCGATCGGCAAGACGATCGCCGGGTCACCCGCCAGCCAGGAGGCGCGGTAGCCGGCCATGTTCGACTGCTTCGACAGGGAGTAGACCATGAGCAGGCCCGCCGGGTCGCCCCCGCACACGGCGTCGTCCAACAGGGAGGGCGCCTCGGCCACGTCCCAGCACAGTTCCGCGTAGCATTCGTCGCTGGCGACGACGGCGCCGCACCCCCGCGCCCACGCCACGATCGCGCGAAGCTGCGGGCGGGAGAGCACGTGGCCGTTAGGGTTGCCGGGCGAGTTGAGCCACAGCAGGTCGAGTGTCGGCCAGCTGGCTGGATCGGAGTCGCTGTCGATGAGGACGGGAGTGGCCCCCGCGAGCCGCGCCCCGACGTCGTAGGTGGGGTAGGCGACGTCCGGGAATCCCACGCGCGCACCCGCCCCGAGGCCCATGAGCGAGGGCAGCAGGCCCACCATCTCCTTCGAGCCAATCGTGGGCAGGATCGCCACGTCGGAGGTGATCCCGCGCCGCGCCATCCACGCCCCGATCGCCGCGCGCAGCTCGGTACTGCCGAGCACCGCGGGGTAGCCGTGGGCGTTCGTGGCCCCGGCGAGGGCATTCTGGATGATTGCGGGCGTGTCGTCGACCGGGGTGCCGATCGTCAGGTCGCAGACCGGCCCCGGATACTGCGCTGCCCGATTCCGCGCCGGGACCAGCGAGTCCCACGGGAAATCGGGCAGCGAATCAGCGTAGAATCCCACCGCTAATCGTTGATGCCCTGCGGAAGCTGGGCGATGAGCGGGTGGTCCTTCTTGATCGGCCCCATCTTGGAGGCCCCACCCGGCGAGCCGAGGTCGTCAAAGAACTCGACGTTCGCCTTGTAGTAATCGGCCCACTCCTGCGGGGTGTCGTCCTCGTAGTAGATCGCCTCCACCGGGCACACCGGCTCGCAGGCGCCGCAATCCACGCACTCATCCGGGTGAATGTAGAGCATGCGCTCGCCCTCATAGATGCAGTCCACCGGGCATTCGTCGACGCAGGCGCGATCCTTCACGTCCACGCAGGGCAAAGCGATTATGTATGTCACGCTATCCTCTTTCCGTTGCTACTTACTGCTCTCATCCTAATACTAAACGCCGGCCTATCCGCACTTGACGGCGTGAACCGGCTGGTAGGTCCACGTGTACTGCGAATCCTCGTGGACCTCGCCGTTGAGCTTGACCACGCGGCCCACCGTGACCGAGAAACCTGGCCCGCCGGCGGGCGAGGGCTCACAGTCCGCGGCCGTGTTGACCTTCGTCTCGGGCTGGACGTAGTTGAACGGCTGGCCCTGCCAGACCTCCACGTCCCAGTAGTGGGTGGACCACAGGCGGGTGTAGACCCGGCCGTCCGCCACCCAGGTCTCCACCAGCGCGCCGTAGGGGGTGTTGTTTTCCCAGATCATCGAGATCTGCCCGCTCCACAGGGTGGATTCCATGCCCATCGGGTAGCGCGAGAAGTACTTCGAGTGCGGCTGGTGGGCGACGTCCACCATGCCGGCCCGGTAGCCGATGTTGAACGTGTTCGTGGACAGCTGAGACAGGCCGCCGCCCATCGCGGTGGAGTTGAAGCCGTTGGAGACGACGCCGGAGGAGACGAAGCCGTGCTCCGCATCGATCGGCCCGAGCGCCTCCTCGAGGTTGAACTGTTCGCCGGGCTTGACGAGGGTGTTGTTGACGTTGCGCGTGCCGACCACGAGGTTGGTGGTGCGCACCGAGTCGTTCGTTAGCGGGGTCGAGATCTCGGAGACGACCTCCTTGATCCCCAGGCCTTCCGCGTCCTCGGTGGTGAAGTCCGGCTCCTGGACCGTGACGTCGGCGACGAGCGTGCGGTCCGACTTCTTAGGTAGCTCCAGCAGGGCCGAGGCGATCTGCGCGGCGTCGATCGACTCCCCGGCCTCGGACGGGGTAATCTTCGGCGCGCCATCCACGATCGCGATCGTGGCGTCCTTCGGCTGGCTCAAAACCGCCCCCGCGCTGTCCTGAACCAGGGCGTTGAGCTTGTCTTCGTCGACGACGAGCGAGGGCGCGCCCTCCGCCGTCTTCACGCTGATCAGCTCGGCAGTCTGAGCCGGCTGCAGCTCGACGAGGGAATCCTTGACCGTAATCGAGATGGCGTCGCTGAGCAGCGGGTCCACCGAGGATGCGGCGAAGTCCTTCATGGTTTGCGTGGTGACGTCGGGATCGACAGTGGAGGTGGGAAGCTCGATCGGGGCGTCGCCGGCGAGCCAGCCGCCCAAGATCTTCTCCCCCGCCGAATCCGCGTCGAGGGCGAGGCCCTCCTGGCTGTCGGTCACCCGGGTGGCGGCGTCGGCGATAGTGAGCTCCGCATTGACCGGGTCCTTCTTGAACACCTCCGCCAGGCGCCCCACCTCGGAGGTCAGCGCGCCCTCGTCGGCCGTGAGGACGGCGTCGACGTTGGCGGCGCCGGAGATGTGGGCCCACAGCCGGCGCGGGTCGAGGGAGAAGCCGGTCAGCCCGTCGAAGGTCTTGTCGTAGTCAACCTCGAGGGAAATGTTGCCGGGGTTGACGGCGTCGGACTTCTCCTCCCCGACCACGACCACCTGCCGCGGCGTCGCCAGGGCCTCCTGTAGGCCCGCGGCGAGGGTCTCGCGCGCCTGGGCCTCATCCATTCCGCCCACCTGGACGCCGGAGATCGAGGTATTGGACGGGATCTTGTCCTGATAGGCGTAGGCCGCCCCTCCGTATGCCCCGCAAAGGATCAGCACGGCCGCCGCCGTGATCCAGGGCCACCTGCGCCGCTTCTTCTTCACGGGCTCTCCCTCATCCTCCGCCGGGGGCTCTCCCGCCGATTGGCCCGCCGGCACGAAGGCCGGGGCCGGCTGGCTCGGCTGGGTGTCAAAACGAGTGGTTTCCTCGCCGGATGGCGTGGCGAACTGGGTGGTCTCAGGTGTGCCATCAAACTCAGCGGTGAGGGCCTCATCTGCCGCGCCCATCTCCGCGGCGGGCGCGGAGACGATGCGCTGCGTCGGCGCCTCTACCCGTGCCTCGCCCTGCGCCTGCTCTTCGCCCGGCACTTCGGCGGTTGCTTCCTCGCCCGCCGCGTCTTGCGCGTCGGATTCGCCGGGCTCGTCGCCGAGGCGCTTGTGCCACGCATCGACGAGGTTGTCGTCCTGATTGTCAGCCACGCGTTCTCCCTTGTTCACCTGTCCACGCCGATCTTACTAAGCCAGCGCCGCCCGTTGCTGAAAAGGCCGCGAAGCTCACGCGCCACGCGCGTCGTCGGCGTCTTCGCCCTTGCGCCATCGCGCGTACCGAATCGCGAGCGGCACGGGGAAGGCCGCCGCGAACGCCGCGATGAGAATCCACGTGGGCGAGACTCCGGCGCCGGCCACGCTCAGCGTGTCGTCGCCGGGCGGGAAGTAGATCAGCCACGCCGTCGCGCCAAATACCGTGACCACATAGCCGATCCAGGCCCCAAACGAGCCCCACTCCCACATGAACCAGGCGCCCGCCGCAAGCATCCCAACGCCAAGCGCGACGCCGACCCACGGCAGATCCAGCGGCCCCGCCGAGACGACCACGCCGAGCATGCCGGTGAAAAACCCGATCACCGCGGCGAACAGAGTCTTCACTTGCCGGCCCTCGCCGCAGCCTTCTTCCGCCCGGCCTCCCGCCCGCGCACCATCGCGGACAGCTCGACCTTGCGGATGCGGGCCGTCTCGGGCGTGACCTCGATGCACTCGTCGTCGGCGGCGAACTCGATCGCCTCCTCGAGCGTGAGGTAGCGCCGTGCCTGGAGTGTCTCAAAGACGTCCGCAGTAGACGAACGCATGTTTGTCATCTCCTTGGCGCGCACCACGTTGACGTCCATGTCCTCGTTGCGGGGATTCTCCCCCACAACCTGCCCTTCGTAGACCTCCTCGCCCGGATCCACGAAGAACGTGCCCCGGTCCTCGAGGCGTTGCAGCGAAAACGCGGTGACCTGACCCTGACGATCCGAGACCAGCGAACCCGTCTGGCGCGAGACGATGTCCCCCGCCCACGGCTTGTAGCCCTCCGAGATCGACGTGTAGATGCCGGTGCCGCGAGTGAGCGTGAGGAACTGGGTGCGGAAGCCGATGAGGCCGCGCGCCGGGACCACGAACTCCATGCGCACCCACCCCGAGCCGCGGTTCGCCATCGTCTCCAGGTGGCCCTTGCGCAACGCCATGAGCTGGGTGACCGAGCCGAGGTACTCCTCGGGCACGTCGACCTGCGCCCGCTCCCACGGTTCGTTCACGACGCCGTCGATCACCTTGCGCACCACCTGCGGCTTGCCCACGGTCAGCTCGAAGCCTTCGCGGCGCATCGTCTCCACGAGCACCGCCAGGGCGAGCTCGCCGCGGTCCTGGACCTCCCAGGTGTCGGGGCGGTCGGTGGGCAACACCCGGATGGAGACGTTACCCACGAGCTCCTGGGTGAGCCGGTCCCGGATTTGCCGGGCGGTGAGCTTGTGGCCGGAGATCCGACCGGCCAGCGGGGAGGTGTTCGTGCCAATCGTCATGGAGATGGCCGGGTCGTCGATGTGGATCGGCGGGCGCGAGCGCGGATCTTCCAGGTCCACGATCGTCTCACCGATCGTGATGTTGGCGATCCCGGCGATGGCGACGATGTCGCCCGGCCCGGCGGACGGGGCCGGCTGACGCTCGAGGCCCTTCGTGCGCAGCAGCTCGGTGATGTGAACTCGCTCGATGGGGGAATCGGGGCCGTCGGCCAGACCCACCCAGGCACCCTTCTTCAGCTCGCCGGAAAAGACGCGCACAAGCGCGAGGCGGCCGAGGAATGGGGAGGCATCCAGGTTGGTCACCTGCGCCACAAGCGGCGCGCTCTCGTCGTAGGTGGGAGCGGGAACGTAGTGCAGGATTGCGCGGAAGAGCGGCTCGAGGTTCGGCGAGTCGGGCAGCTCGCCGTCGGCGGGCTGGTTGAGCGAGGCGCGGCCCGCCTTCGCGGCGGCGTAGACCACGGGGATCTCGAGGATTGCCTCCAGATCGAGGGTTGTCTCGCTCTCGACGTCGGCCGCCAGGTTGAGGAGCAGCTCCTGGGTCTCCTGCACCACCTCGCTGATGCGGGCGTCTGGGCGGTCGACCTTGTTGATGACCGGGATGACGGGCAGGCCGGCCTCGAGCGCCTTGCGTAGCACGAAGCGGGTCTGCGGAAGCGGGCCCTCGGAGGAATCGACGAGGAGCACGACGCCGTCCACCATCGACAGCCCGCGCTCGACCTCGCCGGAGAAGTCCGCGTGGCCGGGGGTGTCGATGACGTTAATGGTCAGCCCCTCGGGGGCACCGAACTCGGCGGCCGACGGGCCGACGTAAGAGATGGCCGTGTTCTTGGCCAGGATCGTGATGCCCTTCTCGCGTTCGATGTCGCCCGAGTCCATCACGCGTTCGCCGGTGGACTCCACCGTGGTGTGCGGGTCGAAGACGCCGCCCTGCCAAAGCATGGCGTCCACGAGGGTGGTTTTGCCGTGGTCGACGTGGGCCACGATCGCGACGTTACGCAGATCGTTGCGGACGGTTACGGTCATAAAAATCCTTTGGGTAGGTAGCCAACGTCTCATCCTAAACCCCCGCCGCGAAACGGACGTAGAGAAGGGTAACAAATGCGAGGGAAAGTACACGGCTCGGGGGCGGGCGGACGCGGGTGCCGGGCGCGTGAGACAATACCCCCATGACTCTGATCCTGCGTGGCAAGACCCGCATGTACGCCTACCTTCTCTACGCCCTCGCCGTCATCTCCCTCGTGGCCTCGGCGGTCAACGGCGGAATCGGCGAGGCGATCTGGTCCATCCCCATCGCCGCCTTCATCGCCGCCTTCGGCTGGGTGGTCTTTTTCAACCCCCGCCTCGAGGTGGGACCCGGCGGCCTACGCGTGGTCAACGTCCTCCGCGAGCACCTCATCCCCTGGTCCGACTTGGCGCTGGCCGAGAATCGCTGGGGGCTCTACCTCTACACGATGGCCGACCGCAAGATCAGCGTGTGGGGCGTGCCCTCCACCGTGGGCATTTTCAACAACTCCTGGCGTGACCGCAAGAAGGATAAGGACTACGAGGACCCGGACATCGTGTGGGAGGAATCCGGCCGGGTGACCCGCATCGTCTCCTCCGGCTTCGCCGCCGACGTCATCACCTTCCGTCTCGGCCGCATCAAGGGCGACGCGAACCTGCGCGCCAGCCTCCAGCCCGCCACCTACTGGCCCGACAAGGCCGAAACCCGCCTCCAGCCCTTGCCCATCATCGTGCTCGGAGTGACCCTGCTCGGCGCGGTGCTCACCCTCGCACCCGCTATCGGCTAGTCCTGTTGCCAGGCCTCCCACAGGGAGGCGTACTCCCCGCCGAGCGCAACCAGATCGTCGTGTGAGCCGAGTTCAGCCACCTCGCCGTCGATCATGACGGCCACGCGGTCGGCGTCGTAGGCGGTGTAGAGACGATGGGCGATGGAGATCACGGTCCGCCCCTCGAGTAGCCGCACCAGGGCCCGCTCCGCCGAGCGCGCCACCGTCGGATCGAGAAGCGAGGTGGCCTCGTCGAGGATGAGCACGTCCGGATCCAGTAGCACGATGCGGGCCAGGGCCAGTTGCTGGGCCTGCGACGGCGCGAGCTCCCTCTCCCCCGAACCGACCAGGGTCTCCAGGCCGTTGTCGAGCCGCTCAACCCAGGTGGCGTCCACGGTGGCGAGCGCGGCGAGCAGCTCGTCGTCGGTGGCATCCTCCTTGGCGAAGCGCAGGTTGTCAGCGATCGTGCCGACGAAGACGTGGTTTTCCTGGGTCACGAGCGCGATGGTGCGGTGCAGGAGCGCCTCGGGCAGCGAGGTCACCTCCACCCCACCCACGCGGATCGAGCCGGCGTCCGGCGGGTTGACCGCCGCGATGAGGCGGCCGAGCGTCGACTTGCCCGCGCCCGAGGGGCCGACGATTGCCAGCCGCTCGCCGGGAGAAACCTCGAGGCTCACATCACGCAGCACCGGGTGCCCGTCGCGGTAGCTGAACGAGACGCCCTCGACGCTGACGGCGGCGCTGGCGGGGGCGTCGTCGCCGGCGGTCCGGTCCGGTGCAACCTCCGCCACGCCGAAGATGCGGGCCAGCGCGACGGCGGCGAACTGTAGCTCGTCAAACCACCAGGCTAACTCGTCGAGCGGCACGCGGAGCTGCTGGGCATACAGGGTGACGGAAATGACCGCGCCCACGGTGACGTAGCCAAGCCCCACAAGCCAGGCGCCCCACAGGATCGAGATAACCATCGGCGCGTAGAGCACCGCGAGCAGGGAAACCACGAGGAGGGCGCGCATGAGGCTCGAATAACGCTCGTTATCCCAATACTCGCGAAGCAGGACCGATGTGCGCGAGACACGCACCTCGCTCATCGCAAGGGAATCCACCGTGGCCGACTGCTCCACCGTCTCCGTGATGTCACCCGAGACCTCGGCGTTGAGGGCGGAAGCCGCCAGGTACACCGCGATCGTGCGGCGCAGGTATTTTCGCACCACGAAGTACATCGGCACGAAGCTGAGGACCACGACGAAACCGACCCGCCACTCCACGAGGAAGGCCGCCACCACCGTGACGATCACCTGGAAGGTGAGAACCATGATGCGCGAGACGCCCTGGCGGATGATGAACTCCACCCGGTTGATGTCGGAGGTGGTGCGCCCCAGGAGGTCGCCCGTGCCGGCCGCCTCGACCGTGGACAGCGGCAGGTGCATGACCGCCTCGACCAGCTGCACGCGCAACTCATGGAACACCTTTTGCCCCAGCACGCGGCTGCGGAAGTCCGCGAACCAGTTCGCCACCACGTTGACCAGCACCGAGGCGGCGATGACGGCGACGTAGGTGCGGATGACCGCCGCCTCGGCCCCACCCGCAAGCGCGTCAAAAGAGCGACCGATGATCCACGGCGTGACGACGGCCGCCACCGCCACCGCGATCTGCGTGGCGATCACGAGGAGGAACTCGCCCTTGTGGGCGGAAAACAGCTCGAGGATCTTCGCCCCGACCGTCCGGTTCGTTGCAATAGGCAGCTTCATCGGGCCTCCCGGTGCACGACGTCGAAGTAGCGCGGATCGTCCAACATCTCGGCGTGCGCGGCGCGCGCCAACTCGGTGCCATCGGTGTCCAGGAGGATCACCTCGTCGGTCTCGCCGAGCACGATTGGCGACGTCGTGACAATCACCGTGGTGCGCCCCGCACGTTCGGCGCGCAACCGCTGGGCGATGCGGGATTCGGTATGCGAGTCGACGGCGGAGGTCGGCTCCACCAGCAGGAGCACGGGAGCCTCGGTAAGGATCGCGCGGGCGAGAGCCACGCGCTGACGTTGCCCGCCCGACAGTGAGCGCCCGCGCTCGGCCACGTAGCCGTCCAGGCCCTCGAGGGTGTCGACGATGTCGGCGGCGTCGGCGGCGATCAGGGCGAGCATGAGGTCGCGCTCGTCGATCGCGACCGGGTTGTCCTTGTGATCCCGGTTGGCCAGGCCGGAGCCATCACCGGTGTCGGCCATCTGGCGCCCGACGTCGCGCGGCAACGGCCAGGCGGCGTTATTCGCCTCCAGGTTCGAGCGCAGCCGGCCCTGGAAAAGCTGGGCGATCGCGTCGGACAGCACCACCCCGCGCCGCACCTGCTCCAATGGAAACTCCGTGAGCGGAACCGGGTCGGCGCCGTCCCAGCGGGCCGTGACGGCGTCGGCGTCGTCGGTGCGCGCCAAACGCTCAAGCAGCTTGGCGGAGACCTCTGGGGCGCCGCAGACGATTGCCGTGTGAAGCCCAGGCTTGATCTCCACCCCGCTCGTGACGTCGCGCAGGTAGGCCCGGGACCAGTCGGCATCGGCGCGGGCCGGGTCGGCGGCGTCGTCGGAGGTCAGCGGCTCGATCGCCATGACCTTCGCCACGCGCCCCGCCGAGACGCGGGCGTCCGTGTAGATCTGCAGGAAGCCGAGCACCATAAAAATGGGGGAGCTCATAAACATCGTGTAGCCGTAGAAGGAGACAAGCTCGCCGTGTGTCATCGCGCCGGCGTACACCTCCCACAGGCCGCCCCCGACGATGAGGACCGTGAAGATGCCCGGCACCGCAGTCGACATCGCATTCAGGAAGGCCTGTAGCGCCGCCGCGCGGATCCCCGTCTCGCGTACCCTTTCCGACTGGCGGGTATAGCGGGCGTTGTAGATGCCTTCCCCGCCGACGCCGCGCAGCACGCGCAGTCCCACCACGGCGTCCGAGGCCAGAGTGGTCAGCTTCCCACGCTCCTCGCGTTGGGCGTCAAGGCGACGCTGGAGCGGGCGGACGAATACCGTCATGATCCCGATCGTCACCGGCACCCCGATTACCACCACAAGCCCCAACGAGACGTTGATGCGGAGCATGAGGAAGGCAGTCAGCGCGAAGGAGAACAGCGCCGCCGTGACGTCGCCAACCATGTACGTGTAGGCGCCGAGCTTCTGGGTATCGGTGGTCACTGCCGCCACTATTTCGCCCGACGGGATCGCGGTGCGCCCTCCCCCACGCACGCCCGCCACCTTGGCGACCATCTTCAATGCCCAACCAACGTGGGCGCGCAGCTCGGCGACAATGAGCACGGGTTCGGCGGCCGCGCCGAGCATCCGGAACGCCATGACGGCGAAGATGAGGGCGATGCCGGGCAGGAGGGACACGGTCAGGCCGGCCTCAATGCCCCCGTCCAGGGCGCGGCCGAGCGCCCACGAGATGAGCACCCCGCCGCCGTAGGCCGCCATGGACGCCAGCGCGCCCAGCACAACAATCTTCCAGTTCGCCGTGAGAGTGGAGCGCAAAAGGTGGCGCGAGTCCATTTCGGGTACCGAATCCACCTCGAAGGCGGCCGGCCACCGCTTCGGCTGCGGGCCCACCTCGAAGCGACGTTGGTTGATGGAACGTGATCCGCGCTCCGCCCTGGCCCGGGCGCGGGCCGCGCGGGTTCGGCTGCGCCTTGCCTGCGCGCGCTCAGCGCGCTGAAAAAACGTGTGATGTGCCATAGCTTCCGCAATTCAACACCGTAGCCAAGCTCGTGTCAAACCTCGTCTCACCTCACAAAATGCGGGAGGGCCACCCCTGTGGGTGGCCCTCCCGTGCTAGCTGCGTTGGTAACGAGCGGTTACTTCGTGTAACCCACGTTCTCCCTCAGCAGGGTCTCGAAGGTGGTCGAACCGTAGTTCGCCAGGTTCGAGGGGATAGCGGTGATGTTCGCGCGGTAGTACAGCGGCAGAACCATGACTTCGTCCCAGATCGCCTTGTCGGCCTCGTTGGTCAGCTCACGGCGCTTGGCGGCGTCGGTCTCGCGGGCGATCTGCGGGATCAGCTCATCGACCTTGTCGACCTTGAGGCCGGCGAAGTTCGAGTTGAGCAGGTTGCCCTCGTCGTCGAACGGGTTGCCGTAGATCTGGCTGACGTTCGCCATCGGGTAGGGGGTGCCGTTCCAAGCGAAGGAGGTGACCTCGTACTCGCCGCCGATGACGTGCTTGAAGAAGTCGCCCGACTCGACGTCCTGGTAGGTCACGTGGATGCCGATGTCAGCCATCATCTCCATGAACATCGCGCCCTCGTTCTCGTTCGCGGCGTTACCCGGGATACGCAGGTAGCGCACCGCCAGTTCCTTGCCGTCCTTCTCGTAGTAGCCCGAGGTCTCGTTCATCGTGTAGCCGGCTTCCTCGAGCAGAGCCTTGGCCGCCTTAGGATCGAATCCGACCGAGTGATCCTCGTAGCCTTCCTGGTTCGGCATGAAGAAGTGGTTGCCCAGGTTCAGATCGTAATCCTGCGAGGGCAGACCGGACAGGTCGGAGGAGGTGATGTCCTTGGTGTCGATGCCGAGCTGAACCGCCTGGCGGACCTTCTTATCCTGCAGCGCACCGGCGCGCGAGTTGAAGGTGAAGTGACGCCACTGAACCGAGGAGGACATCTTAATGTCAGCGTCCTGGCGGTTCTGCGCGGTCGCGTAGGAGGCGGCGTCGACGAGGAAGTCGATGGCGTCGATCTCGCCGTTGGCGAAGCCGGAGGCGGTAGCCTGCTGGTTCAGCGCCGAGAAGGTCACCGTGTCAAGCTTGGCTTTCGAACCCCACCAGTCGGGGTTGCGCTCGAGGGTGAGAACCTTCTGCGCGGCATTCGAGCTCGCCACGCGGAACGGGCCGGCGAGGTACTTGCTCGCCTCGACCGGATCAATCCACCCCGTGTTGAAGGTGTCGGCGTCGGACAGGCCGGCGGCGGACTCAACCGTGGAGAAGTTCGCGGACCAGTCGGGGTATTTCTCCGAGTAGCGGACCACGACCTGCTGCGGGGAATCGCCCGCTTCGATGGAGGAGATCTGCGTCCACCCATCCGCGGATGCACAGGTGACGCCGTCGATCTGGCCAGAGCAGGCCTTCCATACCGCCTGGTAGTCGGTTGCGGTGATCGGGGTGCCGTCGTTCCAGTGCGACTTCGGGTTGAGGTTGAGGGTGATGACCATGGCGCTGTCGCCGTCACCCTCAAGGTTCGCGTCGTAGGACTCGATGTAGTCCGGGTTGACGTCGAACTTGCCGTTCTCGTCGTAGATCCAGTTCACGGGGGCGACATACGAGTAGATGGTCGTAGCGACGTCGACCGTGTTGCCGTCGACGTGATTCGCGTTGTACTGCTCCGGGAGTGAGGAGATCGCGAGGCGGAGCGTGCCGCCGTCAGCGAGTTCGGCCGGATCGACCTTGTTGTAGTCGGACGCCGGAAGGACCTTGGTGTCACCGGAAGCGGACCCGCTCGAGCCCTTCTCCGGGCTTCCGGACGAGCAGGCGCTCAGCGTGAGCGCCGCCGCGGCAACCAGTGCAAAGCCTGCCTTCTTCAATCGCATAAATGTGTCCTCCTTCAGGACTTGCCTTTCGCCGGACGTGCGAAAGTTCATGGAGCCAGATTAGACCAAAAACTCGCGATCACGAAAACTTCGACCTATCCGTTACCGAAGCGTTATCTGGTTTTTCGAACGAAAAATGCCCGTTATGGCCGCTCATGATGTTGGGCCCGCGATCGACGATCGCGGGCCCAACCCTCATTCGGAACGGCTAGAAAACATTGAGATGGCGCGGGTAGTAGCACGCCACGTCGTGATCCTCGCCCATGCTCGTGAACTCGGGGTGAGATCCCTGGCAGACCTGCCGCTCCCCCTCCGTCAGCGTCTCATAGACTGGACACCGAGTGACGAAGCGGCAACCCGTGGGCGGGTTGGCCGGCGAGGGCAGATCGCCCTTGAGCAGGATGCGATGGCGGCTGCGCTCCTTGGCCGGATCCGGGATCGGAATCGCAGAGAGCAGGGCCTGAGTGTAGGGGTGACGCGGCGCCTCGAACACGGCGTCGACGTCGCCCACCTCCACGAGCTTGCCCAGATACATAACGGCCACGCGGTCGGCGATGTGGCGGATGACCGAGAGGTCGTGTGCCACGAACAGGTAGGACAGGTTCAGCTTCGCGCGCAGCTCGTCCAGCAGGTTGATAACGCCGGCCTGGATCGACACGTCGAGCGCGGAGACCGGCTCGTCGAGCACCAGCAGCTTGGGCTGGACCGCGAGCGCTCGGGCGATGCCGATGCGCTGACGCTGGCCGCCGGAGAAGTTGCGCGGGTAGCGGTTGACGTGTGCGGGCTCGAGGCCCACCATGTCCATCAGCTCTGTCACGCGCGGCTCGATGTCGGCCTTCTTCCAGCCGGCGTACTTGAGCGGCTCGGCGATGATGTCGTAGACGGGCATGCGCGGGTCGAGGGATGCCATCGGATCCTGGAAGACCACCTGGAGGTCGTTGCGCACGCGCTTGCGGTCGGCGCGCGTCATGCCCTCCGTGTTCTCCCCGAGCACCACGATCTTGCCCGCGATCGGCTTGACGAGGTTGAGGACCTCCATGAGGGTCGTGGTCTTACCCGAGCCCGATTCGCCGACGAGGCCGAGCGTCTCGCCCGCGCGGATGTCGAGCGAGATGCCATCCACGGCGTGGACTGTGCCCACGCGGCGGCGGAAGACGGAGCCCTTCATGAGCGGGAAGTGCTTCTTCATATCCACCAGTCGCAGCACCTCTTCACGCTCGTTGCGCGGCGTGCCGTCGAAAGGCGGGATGACGGGTGCGGGCTTGGGGTAGATGTCCGTGTAGCGCTTCGACTCGTCGCGAATCTCCCCGCGCCGGATGCAGGCCACCTCGTGCGGGATGTCCGGGGAGTCGGTCTTGACGGCCTCGAGCGTGGGCTCTCCGTCAAGGCAGGCCTCCACCGCCACCGGGCAACGGGCGGCGAACGGGCAGCCCGTCTGTTCGTACAGCATCGACGGCGGGTTGCCTTCGACGACGGCGAGCTGGCTATCCTTCTTCGAATCGAGCCTGGGCAGCGAGCCGAGCAGGCCGATGGTGTAGGGCATGGCCGAGTGGTAGAAGATCTCGTCCACCGCGCCGCGTTCGACGATGCGCCCCGCATACATGACGGCCACCTTGTCGGCGATGCCGGCCACGACGCCGAGGTCGTGGGTAATCATGATGACCGCGGCGCCGGTCTCCTTCTGGGCGCGTCGTAGCACGTCGAGGATCTGAGCCTGGATGGTCACGTCAAGCGCCGTGGTCGGCTCGTCGGCGATGATGAGGTCGGGGTTGTTCGCGATCGCCATGGCGATCATGGCGCGCTGGCGCATGCCGCCGGAGAATTCGTGAGGGAAGGACTTGACCCGGATCTCCGGGTTCGGGATGCCCACGATAGAGAGCAGTTCGATCGCACGCGCCTGGGCGCTCTTTTCCGAGATCTTCTTGTCGTGGGCCTGGAGGGCCTCGATGATCTGGTCGCCGATCGTGTAGACCGGGGTCAGGGCCGAGAGCGGATCCTGGAAGACCATTGCGATGTTCTTGCCGCGGATCTTGGACAGGTAGGAGTCCGGCTTGCCGAGGATCTCGGTGCCATGGATCTTCACCGAGCCCTCCACGTCTGCCGCCGGGTCGAGCAGACCCATGATCGACATCGAGGTCACGGACTTGCCCGATCCGGACTCGCCCACGATTCCCAGCACCTCGCCCGCGTTGACGGTGAGATCGACCCCACGAACGGCGTGTACGATGCCGTCCTCAGAGGGGAAGCGAACATTCAGTCCCGACACCTCAACGACCGGCACGCCGGGCGTGGGGGTGGGCAACTGGTGGTCGTCGATCTTTTTACTCACGTTGGTCTCTTTCGTAGATGTCACGCCTTGCCACCCCCGGCCTTCGAGGACGGGTCGAGCGCGTCGCGCAGGCCGTCACCGATGAAGTTTACCGACGCCAGCATGAGCACGAGCACGACGGCCGGCGGCAGGAAGAGCCACGGGTGGGTGATTGCCGAGGCCTGGCCGGCTCCGATGAGTGAGCCCAGGGAAACCTGCGGGTCCTTGATTCCGAAGCCGAAGTAGGACAGCGAGGTCTCGGACAGCACAGCGGTGGCCACGCCGAGTGTGAAGTCGATGATGAGGAGGGAGGAGATGTTGGGGATGATGTGGCGGACGATGATCGTGCCCGAGGGGACGGACATGAACTTGGCCGCGTTGACGTAGTCGAGGTTCTTCACGGACATCGTCAACGAGCGGACCACGCGCGCCGTCAGCATCCAGCCAAACCCCGCCAGGAGCAGGATGAAGATGAACACGCCCTTGTTCTCCGCGCCAAAGCGGTTGGAGATGATGGCGATCATGAGGAAGGAGGGGATGACGAGCATGAGGTCGATGAACCACGTGGCGCACTTGTCCACCCAGCCGCCGAAGTAGGCCGCGGCGGCGCCGAAGAGCGCGGCCCATCCGGTCTGGATGAGCGCCACGGCGAAGCCGATGATGATCGACTTACGCAGCCCCTCGAGGGTCATGGCGAACATGTCGCGCCCGCGCCGGTCGGTGCCGAAGATGTGCTCCGCACTCGGGCCCTCCAGGTAGCGGCCGCGATCGCGCTCGAGGTAGGTCCAGTCCGATAGGTGCGGGCCGATGATCGCCACTGCCAGCACGATGATGAGGCCGATGACGCCGATGACGGCCGTCTTGTTGCGCCAGAAGCGACGCAGGACGATCTGGCGGCGCGAGTAGCGCTTGGTCATGGCGGCCCGCTCGGTGTTCTGCTCCGCGATCCGGGTGCGCACGGAGCTCAGTTGGGCCGCGTCGGCCATCGGGGAAATCTGCTCAGGCAGAACTGTCTCAGTCTTGTGATCGAGATGCTCCATTAGTTCACCCTCACTCGGGGATCGACTGCTGCAATCAGAATGTCAGAGAGGAATGCTCCGGTCAGCGTGGCGGCACCGGAGAACGCGACCACGGCCGCGGTTCCGTTGATGTCTTGCGCCTGGATGGTCTTCACGCCGTAGATACCCATGCCTTCCCAGCCGAAGACCTGCTCGGTGATGGCCGCACCCAGCACGAGGCCGGTGATGCCGAAGGCGAAGTAGGTGGCGATCGGGATGAGGGAGGTGCGTACGGCGTGGCGGCGAACCGCGGTGCCGAAGCGCAGGCCCTTGGCGCGGGCGGTGCGCACGTAGTCGGCGCCGAGCGTATCGAGCATGAGGTTGCGCTGGTAGCGCGAGTAGGTGGCCAGGCCGCCCGCCGAGATCGCGATGGTGGGAAGGAGAAGGTGCGTGAGGCGATCTTGGAGGTTTGGCCAGAAGTCTGCGGGCGGAACCGCCGACTGTGGCCCGAGGAATTGGAAGAAGTCCGAGCCGAAGCTGTTGTTGAACCACACGGCGCTCATCTGCAGGCCGATCGCGATCACCATGGCCGGGGTGGAGATGATGATCATCGCGACGATGGTGACGATGCGGTCGCCGATCGAGTACTGGTGGACGGCCGCCCACGCGCCGATGGCCACGCCACCGATGATACCGATGAAGAAGCCGAGGAAGACCAGCTGGAGGGAGAGCAGGATGCGGTTGGCCACCTGGTCGTTGACGGACTCGCCCAGCGGCGAGTAGCCCCAATCCCAATGCCCGAAGACCATTCCGAGCCAGTCGGTGTAACGGCTCCAGATGGGCTCGAGCGGGTTGATATTCCAGCCGTTGAGGCGGACGTCAACCGCTTGGACAACCTCCGTGTAGGAACGGTTAGCCATCTTGGTCAGCTCGTTCTCGATTAGCATCGAGCGTGGATCCAACTGCGTACCCGCCAAGAAGTAGGCGATAGTGACGGCAACGAACAGCAGAACTACATAGTTCAGCAACCGTCGAATCAGATACTTTGTCATGCGAGGCCTTCTCTAGAGTGACGCCCTCCGCCTCGCTTGGACGATGGACGTCATTTCTTCGCTTATGGTCAGGCAGTCTATACCCAAGCATTGAGCTAATCACTTTTGGGCCTGTCGCGCTTACCAAAATCAGTTAAAAATCACGCCAGGTATTCCCCCAAAAGCATCAAACTCGCGCTCAAGTCGATAACTGACCGCTTCCAAACTAGGCTGAATCCGTGCAGATCGTCAACATGTTAGATCGCGGTCCCGTCGACTATATGAGCATCGACAGGCTTCAGCGTTACGTTCACGACGAGGTGGCGGCGCTCCGTATGCCGGACACCTTTATCGTGTGGGAGGCTCAGCCCACCTACACTGCGGGGCGACGAACAGAGGATAAGGACATCCCGGATACTTCCGTCCCGGTCATTCGCATGGATCGCGGCGGCTCGGTCACCTACCATGGTCCCGGCCAACTTGTGGTGTATCCCATCGTCAAGGTCAGGCCCCCGAGGGACGTGGTCGCCTTCGTGCGCAACACGGAGAGCGCGATCATCGCGGCGCTGGCCGAGCGCGGCATCGACTCGGTTCAGGTCGAGGGCCGCTCCGGGGTGTGGATTTGCGAGCCGGGCACGATCGACCGCAAGGTGTGCGCGATCGGCATCAAGTTCGCCGACGACGCCACCATGCACGGCCTGGCCCTCAACGTCACTACCAACCTGGAGGACTTCATGCGGGTGATCCCCTGCGGCCTGGCGGATGCCGGCGTCACCTCGCTCGCCCAGCTCGGGCACGCCACGACGCTCGACGACGCCGCGGCCACGCTCCTGCCTCACCTCGCGCGTGCCTATCAGCAATTCGCGCTGCGCCCCTCGGAGGGGCTGATCGAGGCGGACGTGAGTGCGATCATCGCGCAGATGGGCGACTTCCACCCCACCCCGCACGCCGAGACCGGCTCACGCTGGCAACCCCGGCACTCGTAACGGATCGGGCTTAGAATGACGACATACCTATAAAGGAGACAACGTGAGCCTCAGCATCGACCCGCGAAACCCCGGAGGGCGCAAGCTGCTGCGCGTCGAAGAACGCAACGCTGAAACGCCGATCGAGTCCAAGCCGGCGTGGATCAAGACCACCGCTACCGTAGGCAAGGAATACACCGACATGCGCAACCGCGTGGACGGCGCCGGACTGCACACGGTGTGTAAGGAGGCCAACTGCCCCAACATTTACGAGTGCTGGGAGGATCGTGAGGCTTCCTTCCTCATCGGCGGCGACGTGTGCACCCGCCGGTGCGACTTCTGCTTCATCAAGACGGGCAAACCGACCGACTACGACGTCGACGAACCGCGCCGCGTGGCGGAGAACGTGCGCGAGATGCAGCTCAACTACGCCACCATCACGGGCGTGACCCGCGATGACCTCGAGGATGGGGCCTCCTGGCTCTACGCCGAGACGTGCCGCAAGATCCACGAACTGTGCCCGAACACGGGCGTCGAGCTCCTCATCGACGACATGCGCGGCGGCGCCCCCGCCCTCCAGCAGGTCTTTGACTCCCGCCCCGAGGTTCTCGCGCACAACCTGGAGACGGTTCCGCGGATCTTCAAGAAGATCCGCCCGGCTTTCCGCTACGAGCGCTCGCTCGACCTCATCACCTTCGCCTCGGAAAACAACCTCATCACGAAGTCGAACCTCATCCTTGGCATGGGCGAGACCTACGACGAGGTGCTGGCCACGATGGCGGACCTGCGCGGGGCCGGCTGCGACATCCTCACCATCACCCAGTATCTGCGCCCCTCCAAGCTGCACCACCCGATCGACAGGTGGGTCAAGCCGCAGGAATTCGTTGAACTGTCGAAGATCGGTTACGAGATGGGCTTCGCCGGTATCATGGCCGGCCCGCTCGTGCGCTCCTCCTATCGCTCGGGCTCGCTGTGGTCGCGGGCGATGAAGCACAAGGGCTGGGAGATCCCCGAAAATCTGCGCGCTATCGCCGGTGCGGGTGAGGATAAGCCGCTCTTTGCCCGCCAGGAGGCGGCCGCCGTCGTCGCCCGCCACAGCTGACCGCGCGGCAGAGCTAGCAGGGGGCCGTTCGTGGGCCGATTTGAGCCGTATCTTCGTATATACAAAGATACGGCTCAAATCGGCCCGTGAAGGGACGGCCTCCCCGCCTAAAGCGGCGGCGCACCGGGTCAGAACAACGCCACCAGGGCGTTGCGGTCGGCCTTGCCGTTGCCGTTGATCGGCAGCGCGTCCACCACGATGACCTTGCGCGGCACCTTGAAGCGGGCCAGGTGGGCGCCCACGTAGTTCTGGACGTCCTCGAGAGTGGGCGGCGCGTATCCGGCCTGCATGACCAGTGCCGCCGAGACCGTCTCTCCCCACTTCTCATCCGGCGTTCCCACGACCGCGCAGTCGGACACGCCCTCCATCTGCGCCAGCACCGCCTGGATCTCCTCGGCCTGGATCTTGACCCCGCCGGAGTTGATGACGTTGTGTAGGCGCCCGGTCACCCACATGAAGCCGTCCTCGTCCAGGCGCACCAGGTCGCCCGTGTGCAACCAGCCGGAGCGGAAGGTTTGCGCCGTCATCAGCGGATCGTGCCAGTAGCTAGACACGACGTTCGGGCCGCGGACGATCAGCTCGCCCTCCCCCGCTTCGTTGCCGTCGGCGTCGACGATGCGGGCCTCCACGTGGGCGAAGGGCCGCCCGATCGAGCCCGGCCGATCCTCGAGCTGTTCGGCCGGGAGGTAGGCCCCGGACGCGGCCATCTCCGTCATCCCCCACACGTTCAGCGGCCTCAACCCGTGATCCACGAGGCGGCCCAGCAACGCCGGCGACACTACGCCCCCGCCGATGAGGGGCAGGCGCCAGTGGCTAAGATCGCGCTCGGCGAAGCTGGGATGGTCGAGGAGAGCGGCGTAGATGGTTGGCACGCCGAACATGATGTTCACCCGGTGCTCCTCGAGCAGGTCGAGCACGACGCCGGGGTTGAAGTCGCGCACAAGCACCACTTTCCCGCCGTGGGAGAAGAGGTCGAGGGTGGTGCCGTTGAAGCCGCCGATGTGGGTCATCGGCGCGACTGTGAGCACGCTGTCCAGGTTCGAATACTCGAAGCCCTCGCGGAAGTTCCGGCTGGCCCACCACAGCTGCTCGTGGGTCAGTTCCACTGCCTTGGGGTGGCCCGCCGAGGCGGAGGTGAACAGCATCGCCGCCGGCCCCTCCGGGTACTGCCGGGAGTTCAGGGCGGTCGAGCCGTCCTTTATCGTGGTGATGAACTTGCCGTTCTGCGCCTCCATCGCGGCCCCGATCCCGATGAACCCGTTGGAGATCGCCGTGGAGACCGAGGCGGCGTCGTCGTCGACCACGAGGTGGAGCAGCGTCCCCGTGGAGGTGAACATCCCCAGGTCCGCGAGCTCCGCCTCGAGCACCACGACGCGCGGGCCGCTAAAGTCCACGATCGCCTGGTGGTCCGCGCGATTGAGTCGGGCGGAGACGGGGACGAAGACGGCGCCCAGCCGCGCGCACGCCACATGGAGCAGCAGGTGGTAGGGCGAGTTGCGGGAGATGAGCATGACCCGGTCGCCGTTCGAGACGCCGGCCGCGGCGAGCATCTGGGCGAGCTGGCGGGTGCGCACCGCGGCCTCGACCACCGTGAGGGTCTGGCCGGCGTAGACGATCGATTCGCGCTGCGGGTGGGCGCGGGCCGCCCGGTCGAGGGCGTGAGCGGCGTTGTAGATGGGTTTCTTATGCACCGGCGTAGTATCCTCGCAGAATCGAAGTCATGGCCTTGATGTCGGCCGGCGAGGAGATCTCGCGGATCGAGTGCATGGACAGCAGCGGCACGCCCACGTCGACCGTGAGTACCCCGAGCCGAGTGGCGGTGAGCGGGCCGATCGTGGAGCCGCACGGCACGTCGTTGTTGGACACGAACTGTTGGGTCGCGGCCCCCGCGGCGGCGGCCGAGCGCAACCAGAGCGCGGTGCCCTCCGCCTCGGTGGCGTAGCGCTGGTTGGCGTTCACCTTCAGCAGCGGGCCGCCCCCGAGGACGGGGTGGTGGTCCGGGTCGTGCATTCCCGCCTTGTTGGGGCTGATCGAGTGCCCGGCGTCGGCGGAGACGCACGTGGAGTTGGCGATCATCCGGGCGAAGCGCTCGTCGCCGACGGCGTCGAGATCGAGGCTGGCGGCGATGCGGCGTAGCGCGGTCTCGAGGAGGGGACCGGCCGCGCCGGAGTAGGTGGACGATCCGACCTCCTCGTGGTCGAAAGCCACGAAGATCGCCACGTCAGGGCCGGCCGCGACGGCCGCCTCCGTCTCGGGCGCGAGGAAGGCTGTCAGCGAGGTGAAGACCGAAGAGAGGTTGTCCTGGCGGCCGGATGCGAAGAAGTCCTGCCCGCTCACCCCGCCGAACACGGCGGGTTCCTGCACGTCGTAGGCGAACAGATCGAAGGCTGCGGCGCGCTCGGGGTCGACGCCGGCGAGCCCGCACACGTAGGGCAGCAGGTCGGCCTCTCCCACGGCCCAGATCGGCTTGAGGTCCCCCTGGCGGGAGAGCGTGAGGTTGTCGTTGACCGAGCGGTCGAGGTGCGGGGCGAGCTGGGGGATGGTCATGATCGCGGGTGTGCGCACGAGGTGAACGCTGCCGTCCAGGTCGGTGACGACGCCGGCGAGCCCGAGGTCCCGGTTCAGCCACGAGTTGAGCAAGCCACCGCCGTAGACCTCCACGTTGACCTGGCCGAATCCGTAAGCCTGGCTGGAGGGGGTGGGCTTGACCTTGAAGCTCGGCGAGTCGGTATGGGAGCCGACGATGCGGAAGCCCGAGTCTGCCCCCACCTCGCCGACGTGCCAGGCGAGGACGGCCCCGCCGCGCACGAGGTAGCCCCTGCGCTGGCCCGCCCAAGCGGCCTGCTCGTCCTGGCGGACGTACCCGGCCGCCTCGAGGCGGCGCGCGATCTCAGCCGCCGCGTGGAAGGAGGAGGGGGAGGCACCAATGAATGACGCATAATCCTGGATCAACGTAGACATGAGGACATTCTACGGCGTCAGGCCCAAACCGGCTGGATCCATTTCCTGAGCCAATGAAGCGCTTCCGGAAACTATTGTTCTTGCGCGGCAAGCGCGCCGAGGAGGAAGACCCAAGCGTCCCGGTCTGGGCGAATGAGGTCGAGGTGGTCAGCGCCCTCCACGACGGCGAGGTTGAAAGGCTCGGCGCGTAGCTCGCGCGAGCGGTCAACGGGCACGAGCGTGTCGTCGACGCCGTGAATGATGTCAACCGTCAGTTCCCGAGAGCGGAAGCGCGCGGGGCCGACCTGGTAGTAGGCGAAGAGCGGGTCGTAAATGGCGTAGCGGTCCGGGACGCTTTCCGGCGTGCCCCCGATCCAGCGGGCCGTCGTGGCGCCCTCTCCCGCCTCATGCACGTCGCGCGCCAGGTCGAGGATCGGGGCCAGGAGGATGGCTGCGCGCACGCCCGTCTCGGGTGCGAGCGTCACATTCATCGCGAATGTACCCCCGACGTCGTGCCCCACCCACACGGCCTGGCCCAGGACGGGATGCATGCCGAGCGTCGTGTAGTCGTGGGCCGTGAGCTCGGGGCGCGAGTCGACGCGCCGGTAGTCCACCAGGCCCACGCAGTAGCCGGCGCGGGCGAGCGCACGGGCGGCAGGTCGGGTCGCGGCGAGGGCGTTGTCGAATGTGGCCCCGTGGACGAGGCAAACTGGCTGGCCTGCCGGGTCGCCGTACCACTCAATAACCTGTGCCGGCGAGTCGCCGTACGTCTCCACGCGGTCGGGTACCACCGGCAAGGCCGTCAGCCACTGCACGGCCTGCTCTTCCCTGAGGGAGAGCCCGGTATGTCGAGATTCCATCGCCTAGTTGCTTTCGGCACCCATGTCGTTGACGAAGGCGCGTTGCGCGGGGCTTTCCACCGCGTGGGCGTCATAGTTGGCCTTGACGAAGTCGATCGCGGCGTGCGGATCCATGCCGTCGAGGACCCCCATGATCGCGAGCGCGGTGCCGGTTCTGCCCACACCGCCGGCGCAGACGACCTCCACCTTCTCGCTTTGCGCGCGTTCCCACGCCTCGCGTAGCACCTCGTGGGCTTGGGCGGGGCGACGCGGCAGGCGGAAGTCCGGCCAGTCGATCGTGATGGTCTCGGTTGCCGAGGTCACCAGGCCCGAGTCGCCGTAACGTGAGCCAACCCCGGTGGTGAGCAAAATGCACAGGTCTGCCGGGTCGTCGGCGGGCTTGCGCCACGAACGACCGCGGATTCGACGTCCGGACGGGAATTCCACGACGCCTTGGGACTTCGACCAGCGCTCCACTGTGCCCCCTCGCTCCATCGTGCTCCCTCGATCTGGTGATGATTTCACCGTACCAACCGCGGGCAGATTTTCGAAAAGCTCTCCCCAAGAAATAGGCACATCTAGCGCAAGATCACACTCGCCCGCGTGCGCGCGTCACGAAATTGCGTGGTGTCTCACATGGAGCGCAAGAATCAGATAATCTTGAGATCGAGAGAAATGTTGTCCGCGAAGGAGACCTCATGACCCGGATCATCTACACCCACACCGACGAAGCCCCCATGCTCGCCACCGCCTCCCTGCTGCCGATCATCGAGGGCTTTACCGCCCAAGCCGGCATCGACGTCGAACAGCGCGATATCTCCCTGGCCGGGCGCATCATCGCCGCCCTGTCCGACTTCCTTCCGCAGGATCAGCGTCAGCCCGACGCGCTCGCCGAACTCGGTGAGCTCGCCGGCCGCCCCGAGGCCAACATCATCAAGCTACCCAACATCTCAGCCTCCATCCCGCAACTGAAGGCCGCCATCGCCGAGCTCCAGGCCGAAGGCTACGCGCTGCCCGACTACCCCGAGGCCCCCGCCACGGACGAGGAACGCGAGATTCGCGCCCGTTACGACGCCGTCAAGGGCTCGGCCGTCAACCCTGTGCTCCGCGAAGGAAACTCCGACCGCCGCGCCCCCCAAGCCGTCAAGAACTACGCCAAGGCCCACCCGCACTCGATGAAGCCGTGGTCGCCCGACTCGCGCACCCGAGTTGCCACCATGGAGGGAGGCGACTTCCGCGCCAACGAGATCAGCGCCGTCGTCCAAGGTGAGGGCACGGCACAGATCGTCTTCGTCTGCGCGGACGGTGAGCGCGTGCTACGCGAGCTCCCCGTGGCCGACGGGGAGGTCTTCGACGCCACCAAGATGGAGGCCGGCGCGCTCGACGAGTTCCTGGCCGCCACCGTCGCCGAGGCGAAGTTCTCCGACGTGCTCTACTCCCTCCACTTGAAGGCCACCATGATGAAGGTCTCCGACCCGATCATCTTCGGCCACGCCGTGCAAGCCTTCTTCCCCCAGACCTTCGCCGACTACGGAACCCAGCTCGCGAGCGCGGGCCTGTCCCCCAACGACGGCCTCGGCTCGGTGTTCGCAGGGCTCGCGGCGCTGGAGAACGGCGCCGAGATCCGCGCGTCCTTCGAGCGTGAGCTCGCCACCGGCCCCGGCCTGTCGATGGTGAACTCCGAGCGCGCCATCACCAACCTTCACGTTCCCTCCGACGTGATCGTGGACGCCTCGATGCCGGCCATGATCCGCAACGGCGGCAAGGCCTGGGGCCCGGACGGCGAACCGGCCGACACCCTCGCCGTCATCCCCGACTCGAGCTACGCCGGCGTCTACGAGGCCGTCATCGAGGACTGCAAGGCGAACGGGGCCTTCGACCCGACCACGATGGGCACCGTCCCGAACGTCGGCCTCATGGCGCAGAAGGCCGAGGAATACGGCTCGCACGACAAGACCTTCGAGATTTCCGAGCCCGGCCGCGTGGAGGTGCGCAAGGACGGCGAGGTGCTCCTGAGCATCGAGGTCGCTGCGGGCGACATCTACCGCTCCTGCCAGACCAAGGACGCCCCCATCCGCAACTGGGTCTCCCTCGCCGTGAGTCGTGCCCGCATTTCCGGAATGCCCGCCGTGTTCTGGCTCGACCCGGAGCGCGCCCACGACCGCACGATCCGTGCCAAGGTGGAGGCCTACCTGCTCGAAGAGGACACCACCGGGCTCGACATCCGCATCATGTCCCCCGTGGAGGCCACGCGCTTCACGCTCGAGCGCATCCGCAAGGGCGAGGACACGATCTCGGTGACCGGCAACGTGCTGCGCGACTACCTGACCGACCTGTTCCCGATCATGGAGCTGGGAACGTCGGCGAAGATGCTCTCCGTGGTCCCGCTCATGGCCGGCGGCGGTCTGTTCGAGACGGGTGCGGGCGGCTCGGCCCCCAAGCACGTCGAGCAGCTCATCAACGAATCGCACCTGCGTTGGGACTCCCTCGGCGAGTTCCTGGCACTCGCCGAGTCGCTACGGCAGCTCTCCCGCTACGCTGATAACCCGCGCGCCGCGATCCTCGCAGACGCGCTCGACCGCGCCACCGAGACGCTGCTGAGCGAGGGCCACTCGCCGCAGTACAAGACCGGCACGCCCGACACCCGCTCCTCGCACGCGTGGCTCGCCATCTACTGGGCCGACGAACTCTCGAAGTCCGACGACGCCGACGTCGCCGCCACCTTCGCGCCCTTCGCCAAGGCGCTCGCCGAGGGCGCCGAGGACATCGAGGCCGAGCTGCTCGCCTCGCAGGGCAAGCACTCCGGGATCCAGGGCTACTACCATCCGGATAAGGCGCAGGTGGAGGCCATCATGCGCGCCTCGGCCACGCTCAATTCCGTGATCGACGCGATGCGGAAGTAGCCCCCGCCTTCGCGTGCGTCCACCAGAAGAACAGCCCGATCAGCAGCCCGCCGCCCACGATGTTGCCAAGCGTGACGGGGATGAGGTTGTCGATCAGGAATGAGTCAACGGTGAGGGTAGCGGTGGCGCTCGGCTCCAGGCCGAGCGCCACCGCGCCGTCAGAGGCCCAAAACTGCGGACCCGCCACCGCCCTCGTGGCAATCGCCATCGGGATGAGGAACATGTTCGCCACCGAGTGCTCGAAGCCCGTGGCCACGAACAGGGCGACCGGGGCGAAGGCGGCCAGGATCTTGTCGGTGGTGGTCTTTCCCGTGTAGGCGGCCCATATGGCTAGGCACACCGCCATGTTGCACAGGATGCCGAGTACGAATGCCTGCCCCCACGTGTGGGAGAGCTTCGCCATCGCGGCGCTCATCGCCGCCGCGCCCCACGCGCCCTCGCCCTGCATGTAGGTGCCGGAGGCCACGATGAGCGCCGCCAACGTCACGGCACCCGCGAAGTTGCCCAGGTAGACGATCCCCCAGTGCTTTGCCCACTGCCGCAGGCCGATCCGGCGCTCGGCAAGCGGGACGAGGGTCATCGTGGTGGAGGTGAACAGGTCCGCTCCCGTGAGGATCACCAGGATCAGGCCAACCGAGAATGACAGCCCGCCCACCAGCTTGGCCAGCCCATACCACGCGTGGGATGCGCCCATCTGCGTCGTCGTGTAGAAGACGAAGCCAAGCCCGATGAGGACTCCTGCCATGACCGCGAGCGCGAAGGATTTACGCGCCGGGGAGGTGGCCTTGTGGTACATCTGCTCGGCCAGGTAGACGGCGGTTTCATCAGCGGTACGGGAGATCGTGGACATGGCCAACCTTCTGCTCGGTATCGGGGACACCCTATCTTAAGTTACCCGGCCGTATAATCCGCGATTGAGCCACCCCCGACACTTCACTTGAATATGCCGGCTACCGATCGCTATACGGGCCTGGCCGCCTTCAGATTCATGACTTGCGTCGGAGTCCGGCGTCGTCACCGGTGTCGAAGCCCGGCGTCGCTACTGGTAGGAGACGAAGTCCGGACGCGGCTGAAGCTGGTAGGTCTGCTCGGGAGTGAGCATCGGCCGGTCCTCGTCGTAGAAGTTCTTCCAGCCCCAATGCTCCACGCTCGGCGCGTTCTCCAGCAAGGTCTGCCAGGTGCTGGCCTTCGCCTCCTGCGTGCCCTGCCCATCCACGTGAATGAGATAGGCCAGTTCCGCTCGGCTTTGGTCGAGCTGGTCGATGTCGCGCAGCATCTGCACCTGGAACTGGTGCAAGACGAGCAGCTTCTGCGGCAAGGCGTTCTCGCGCACGAAGTCGGCCAGGTAGGACACGACCGCGTTGACCTCGGCGATGTCGACGTGCCCGCTCTGGGCAAGCGGTAGCTCGCCGGCGTGCAGGCGCCACTCGGGGTCGAGCGCCACGCCCACATTCGGGTAGGCCAGCAGCTCCTCGTAGGCCTTGACCTGGCTGAGGAAGTCGGAACGGCCCGGCTGGAAATCGAGCACCACGTACTGGCCGGCCGCCTGCGCCGCCTCAATGAGCGGCTTGAAGCCCTCGGGATCCCACTCGGTGGAGTAGTTGCCGTCCCCACCCGGGCCGCCGGAGGCCACCGTCACGATGATCTCGAGTGCACCGATCACCTTCTCGTCGGTGAGGGCGCCGTATGAGGCCGCCGTCTCCCCCGCGCGGGCGACCGTCTCCTCCACCCCCTGCTCGCCGAGCACGCCCAGGGCGCCGTTATGGGGCGAACCGTAGAGCGCCACGTAGCGCTTGCCCCCGAAGACCAGCTGCCCTCCCCCAGGAAGCTGCACGCCCGACGCCGCCGTCGCGACCTTCCAGTCCAGGTCCGGGTCCTCGGCGGCGAAGCTCGCCACCACTCCCGTCGCCTTTCCCAGCGCCGCCACCATCTTCGCATCCGCGCGCGGGTCGGGCCCCGAGAGCAGGGCCCTCCCGCCGGCACCGACCGACGTGCCGACGGCGGCCAGGTTAGTCCCGTCGGTCAGCACAACCGAGCCGGGTGAGCGCCTCGCGGCACCGACGTCGATTTTGAAGGCGGAAGCGGAGGCGGGTTCCTCGTCGTAAATGACGGTGCCGAGCGTGGTCAGGGCCTCCTCGACGCCCTCGTCTCCCGCGAGATCACCCACGTATGTCAGGCGAATGCCGAGCCCGTCAGCCACCGCCCGCGCACCGGCGGCAAGCGGAAACACGTCCCGACCTGAGCCCCACTGCGCATCCGGGGCGACGCCGTCGGCAAGGACCACCCTCACACCGAGGCGGTCGAGCTCATCCCTGACCTGCTGTGTCGGCTCGGCGCCGGCCAGGAGCACGGGGATGCCGAGCGCGGCGGCGTAGGAGGTCGCCGTCCACGAATCCTCAGCGGCCACAATCGCCACCTGCGCCGAAGTGAATCCCGCCGTGGATGCCTCGATCGATGCCGCGACGGGATCAGCAGGCAGGATCACCCGCTTGACCGGTTGGGCCACGGCAAGAGGCTGCGGGTCGGGTGTAGCTGCAGCGTTCGGCGTCGTGGAGGGTCCGGGCGAGAGCTGCACGGCGGCGTCGTCGCGTCCGAGCGCGATGGCGGCGATCCCGGCCAACACCGCGACGACCAGCACCACGAGCAACTTCTTCATTCTTCACCCCTCGCGCTCAACGCTACTCCGCGTCCGCCGCTAGTTCATGCCGGCACTACTTCAGGCCGTCACTACTTCAGGCCGGGGCAGACGCTAGAGCCCCCTTCGCAGATCGGGTGCGCCCTGCGGAGCGATGGTGACGTGGGCGGCGTCTCTGCCGTAAACCCACAGGAGCACCTCACCCGGATCACCCGTCACGGTCACGACGCCGCCTGCCGCCGACTTCGGATGCAGGTCCAGCGTAAGACGGCCAGGGATGCGCAGCTGCACCGGGTGGGGCGCGCGGCGGAGGATGAACCGCGGTGCCACCATCACCGCCTTCGTCAATGCCGCCTGCTCGTGCCCGCTCAGTTCCCGGGCCGGGACCAGCGTGCCGTCGACCATCCACTGACCTCGCCGAACGTCTTCGTGATGGACGAAGTGCTCCGCCAGGTTCATCCACCGATCCACAATCCGCACAGGGCTAAACCTGCCCGGGCCCTCCGCCCACGCTTCCACCAGCTCGTCGTACGGGCGGGCCAACACCTGGGAGGTGACCGTGTCCAAATGCCCCTGCGCCGCCGCGACGAACATCCCTGCCGCCGCGTCCGGGCGATTCTCGCGGATCCACAGGTGGGCCGCGAGATCCCGTGTGGCCCAGCCCTCGCACAGCGTGGGCGCCTCGGGCCCCTTGGCGATCAGGAGGTCGGCGAGTCGACGTCGTTCATCATGAGAAAAGCTCATAGGTTTAGCCTAGACCAGATGCCACCGAGCCACGGTTGGAAGTTGGCCGGAGGCGATATTGGCAACTCTGCCTATACGTGCGGGCGGTAGATATAGAACAATGAGCAATATGACTGAGTACGAACCCTACAAGTACGCCAACCCCGACTACGCCTACCCCTCGGCCGTCAGCTCCGCCGACCGCTCGTGGGCGATGCTCGCCCACCTGTCCGCCATCATCGCGTGGGTGGTCTCCGCTGGCTGGGTCTCCTTCATCGGCCCCATCGCGATCTGGTTCCTGAAGAGCGACCGGCCCTACGTCCGCCGCGCGGCTGCCCAGTCCTTCAACTTCAACCTAGGCATGTGGCTGATGTCGGTCGTCGGCTGGATCCTCATCTTCACGCTCATCCTTCTGCCCGTCGGCGTCATCCTCATCATCGCGAGCTTCATCCTCACCGCCTGGCACCACATTCGGGCCACCATCGCGGCCTCCAACAACCGCCCCTACCACTACCCCTACCAGATCAAGATCCTCAGCTAACCGGTTGCGGCTGGTTGCCGCGGGCGCCCTTTCCCACGGGTGAGGACGCGCCCGCCGTCGTCGAATGAAAACCGGCCCGGTGGCATGCGGGCGGTGTGTCTATACTGGCTTCGTGACTTCCCCATCCCAGGCGGTTCGCCGCGTCATCCTCGCCGTCGCCCTCCTCAACCTGGCCTACTTCTTCGTCGAATTCGTCATGGCGATCGAGCTGGGCTCGGTGTCCCTCTTCGCCGACTCCGTCGACTTCCTCGAGGACACCGCGATCAACCTGCTCGTCTTCTTCGCCCTCGCCTGGTCGGCGACGGCACGACGCCGGGCGGGTAGCGCCCTCGCCCTCATCATCCTCGTACCGGCGATCGCCGCCCTGGTGACCGCCGTCGCGAAGATCATCCATCCCGCGGTGCCCGAGCCGGGCGCGCTCACGGTCACGGCGGTCGCCGCACTGGCCGTCAACGTGACCTGCGCCGTGTTACTCATGCGTTTCCGCGACCACGACGAGGGCGCTGGCCTCGTGCGCGGCGCCTGGCTCGCCGCCCGCAACGACGCCCTGGCCAACCTGCTCATCATCGCCGCCGGGCTCGCCACCGCGTTCGTGTACACCGCGTGGTTCGACATCGTCGCCGGGCTGATCATCTCCTACATCAACTTCAGCGCCTCCCGCGAGGTGTGGCAGGCTGCCCGCTTCGAGGGCGACCCGATGGAGCTCCTCGACGACGACGATTAGCGGCTACTCCTCCGGCTCGTAGGGCGAACCCGGGCCCGGCATCCACTTAATGCCCGGCACATTCCACTTCTCCGCCTTCATCACCTGCGTCACCCGCTTGGCGAGCTTGCCCTGGAGACGATCCACGTAGATGCGACCCTTGAGGTGGTCATATTCGTGCTGGAGGATGCGGGCAAACCAGCCGCGCGCCTCCAACTCGTACCATTCACCCTTCTCGTTTTGCGCACGAAGCAGAGCGTAGGGGGAACGGCGGATCGGGAAGGAGTATCCGGGGAAGGACAGGCACCCCTCGGAGTCGGCGTGCTTGTCCGGTTCAATCGTGTCAATCGGCTCGATCAGTAGCGTGGGGTTGATCGCGACGCCGCGCTCGGGTCCGTCGTGCTCGTCGAAGACCCACACGAACATCGCCTTATCCAGGCCGATCTGGGGTGCGGCCAGCCCGACGCCGGGGGCCGCGACGGTGGTTTCGTACATGTCCTCCACCAGCTGGGCGAGGTCGGCGTCGAACTGTGTGACGGGCTCGGAGACCTTGTGAAGAACGGGGGAACCATAGACGTGAATCGGATAGATCATGGGACTAGGTTACGCCATCGCGAGCTGCCAGCGTCATCAGGCCGCAAAGACGGCCGACGCGACTCGGGAGGAGAAGGGATCTTCCCATACGCGCCATACCTGCCATACACGCCAATGATTTCTGGAACAGCTCCATTGTGAATTGACAGACACAGCCATGGGGAATCCCATCCGCCGGGCACCTACTGGCTACGCTGGTCACGGCAGCAAGGGCGCCTGTTGCGCACTTGTTGCGTTGATCGGCTCCCTTCTCACACACGTTAGAAGGAACATCATGCTTAAGGGCTTCAAGGAATTCATTTCGCGCGGCAACGTGCTCGACCTCGCAGTCGGCGTCATCATCGCCACCGCTTTCTCCGCCATCGTCAAGGCGCTCAACGAGGAGATCCTCATGCCGCTTATCGGCGCCATCTTCGGCAAGCCGAACTTCGACCACATCTGGACCATCAACATCAACGGGGCCAAGATTCTCCCCGGCACCCTCATCACCACCACCGTCAACTTCCTCATCGTCGCCGCCGCGATCTACTTCTTCATCATCGTCCCGATCAACAAGCTGAAGAAGCCCGCGGAGCCGGTCGAGGAGACCCCGGTCAAGACCGACGAAGCCGTCCTTCTTGAGGAGATCCGCGACCTGCTCGCCCGCCAACAGAACTAGGGCGTCGGGGAATCATGAGGGGCGGCTGTCCGGTCGGACGGCCGCCCCTCATCCCGCACGGGCCGACACAACTCATGAATCTCAGGCCAACCAGGCCCATATAGCAACCGGCAGCCGACATATTCAAGTGAACTGTCGGCAGGTGGCCCACATCCTCAGGTGAACTATCGACGACAGGCCCAGGCCCGTCACTGGCAAAGCCCCGGCGCTGAGCCGAGGTCGGCGCACCACCAAGCCAGGCTGGCGCGCCACCAGGCCCGGAGGAGAACTCGCCGCCCGCTAGGCGGCGTACCCCTACCGCTCTTGAGCGCTCACCTTGCCTTTGCCCAGGCCGAGGTAGCCGACGTAGCCGAGTACGAGGGCGACGATCACGCCGATGTTGCCGGCTGCCCACACGGAGTCGCGGCCGCCGACCACGCCCAGCAGGTAGCCCTGCCAGTTGTTCCACGCGGCGTCCTCGGCGAAGCCGTTCACCACCAGGCCCCAGCCGATCACGCAGGCCACCACCATGAGCGCGATTGACGCCCAGTTGTAAGCCCCGTAACGACCGGACGGCTCGAAGAGGGCCGCCTCGTCGTAGTCGCGCTTGCGCAGCGTGATGTCGGCCATCATGATTCCGGCCCACGCCGCGAGCGGCACACCGAGCGTGATGAGGAACGATTGGAAGGGCCCGATGAAAGTGGGCGAGAAGAACACCACGAACACGGTGCCCGCAGTAAGGATCACGCCGTCGATGAGGGAGGCCGCCGGCCGCGGGATCTTGATCCCGAGGGTGAGCAGCGTCAGGCCCGAGGAGTAGATACCGTTGATCGCGCCGGAGAGCAGCGCGAGGATCGCGGTGATAAGGAACGGCACGAGGAACCACGTGGGCAGCAGTGCGGCGAGGGCGCCCACCGGGTCGTTGCCGACGTTCTCGGCGAGTACCGGATCCGAGCCGGCGAGCAGCAGTCCGAACGTGATCAGCACGACCGGCCCAAGCGAGCCACCGAAGGTGTTCCAAAAGACGATCTGCCCGCCGCTGGCGTCGCGCGACTGGTAACGGGCCCAGTCGGCGGCGATATTGATCCAGCCCAGGCCCATGCCGGTCATCACCATCGTCATTGCACCGATCATCTGCGCAGGCGAGCCGGAGGGGATGTCGAGGACGGCGCCCATGTCAATATGCCCGACCGCCAGGAAGATGTAGATGATCGTGGTGATGCCGGTGAGCCATGTCAGCACGGACTGCATTTTCATGATGATGTGGTATCCGGCTACGGCGCCGAGCACGATGAGGGTTGCTACGACGACGGCGGCGCCGATACGCACACCCACTGAGCCCTCCTCGGCCCAGCCCAGCCGGGCGAAAATGGTGGAGGTGGCGAGCACGGCGGTGATCGCGAGCATGGTCTCCCAGCCGATCGAGGTCAGCCAGGAGATGACGCCGGGGATCTTCGCGCCCTTAACGCCAAAGGCGGCGCGCGACATGACCATGGTGGGCACGGAGCCACGCTTGCCGCCGATCGCGATCACTCCGCACAGGAAGAAGGAAAGGATCACGCCGACGATGGTCACCACCGTGGCTTGCCAGAACGAGATACCGAACCCGAGCACCCACGCCCCATAGGACATGCCGAAAACGGACACGTTGGAGGCAAACCAGGGGAGGAACAAGTTGTGCGGCTTGGCCGTGCGCTCCGATTCCTTGACGATCTCGATACCCACCACCTCGATGCCGAGGGACTTCTCGGTAGGGGGCACATCATCCATTGCCATGTTCACTCCATTCACGGACACTTGCGTGGGGCCTTTGGCTTGTTTCTACCCTAGCCGCGAATGGAAAGGCAATACTATCAGCGGTTTTGAGACAGCCAGCGCGCCGCGATGGCGGCGGGCATCTCCTGGTCCTCCACGGACTTCATCACCCGCGTTCGCGGCCTTGCGGCATGTGTCCGATGAACTGGTCGGGGTTGAGCGGCGGGCGGTGCGACTCGTCCAGGCGCTGACGGTGGGAGGCGTCGATGTCACCCACGTACAACCAGCCCATGAGTAGCTCGTTCTCCGCTAGGCCATGCGCCTTGCGCACCTGCGGTGCGTTCGCGAAGATGCCCGTCCGCCACATCACTCCCCAGCCCGCCTGCCACAGCGCGAGCTCGAGCAGGTGCCCCACGCCGGCCGCGGTGGCGTGCTGTTCCCACGTCGGCACCTTCTCGTGCTCGACGGGGCTCGCCACCAGCGCGATGAGAAGCTCGGCGCGGAATGGCTTGGGATTGACCTCCCCCTCCGGGCGCTCGATTCCCTGGGCGGCATCGAGGGCACGCGCCAACGTCAGTCGGTCCTCCCCGCGCATGAGGATGAGTCGCCACGGGCGTAGCGACTTGTGGTCGGCCACGTGTGTGACGGCGGCGAGCAGGGTGCGAATCTCCTGGTCCGACGGCGTGTTCGGCCCGACCTTCGAGACGGATCGGCGGTGCGCGATTGCATCCAGGACGGGGTCATCGATGAACTTCATGGCGGACTCCAAACGTAGACACGTCAGGGGAGTCTACGTTTTACCAGCACCTACGCTGTAGGGTCCTATGCTGGCGGCGAACTACTGCCCGGTGGCCGGCTGGCACTTCATGGCCGCCTCGAACAGCACCGACAGGTCGGCGTCGCTCGGCGTCGTCGTCGGGTCGCTGATCAGCGTGTTGAGGGTGTCGGCCGAGAGCTTGTCGTAGGCGAAGTCAGCCATGCACTGGGCCGCCTCGTTGATCTGCGCCGTCATCTCCGGGTCGCTCGTCTTGCCCTGCTGCTCGAGCGCGGCGTTCGCGCCCTTAAGAAGCACCGCCTTGAACTCCTCCTTCGAGGCCTTCGGATTGCCCTGAGAGTCGACGTCCGAGGAGGCCGTCCCCGTCTGGCCCTGAGCCGGCTCCGTGGTTTTTTCAGCGGCTTGCGTGGTGGCCTCGGTGCTCGGCGTTGCCTGGGTGCTCGCCGAGCTCGTCTGCGCGGGCCCCGGATCGGTGTTTGCGCACGCGGTAAGGCCAAGTGCCAGTGCGAACGCGAATGCCATCTTCTTCATGTGTCCTCCATCAACGGGTGGTCACCATAAAACCACATCCGAGGCGGCCGGCGCATCCGCACGAGCCGGCGCTGGCCCAATTCTCACGGCGCTGCCGCCTTGAAGTGGCGCTGCCGCCTTGGAGTGGCGCGGCACGTTTCGCGCGGCCGCTGCGGTGGGGAGGCTAGGCGCCGCCGTCGTGGGGGGGCAGTCATCGTGAGGGGGCCGTCGTCGTCGACGACGCACCGAGTCCACATCCTGAAACCGGTGTCCCGATATCTGGCTCGCGTCTAAAGTTGCTGTACACGCACTAAGGAAGGGCCCACCATGAAACGACGCGGTTTCCTCGCACTCATCGCAAGCGCCACCCTCCTGCTCTCCGCCTGCTCCGGCGGATCGGGGTCCGGCTCAGGATCGGGCACTTCCGGCGACGCCGACTACGCCATCGCCATCACCCAGATCGTCAGCCACCCCGCACTCGACGCCTCTATCGAGGGCTTCAAGGAGGCGATCGCCGACGCCGGACTGAACGTCGCCTACACCGAGAGCAACGCCAACAACGACCAGACGATCGTCGCCTCGATCGCCGGGACGTTAGCCAAGGACGACTACGACCTCATCCTCGCCGTCGCCACCCCCATGGCCCAAGGAGTCGCCCAGGCCGTGGCCACCACCCCGGTGCTCTTCACCGCCGTCACCGACCCGGTCAGCGCCGGGCTCGTCGACTCCGTCGAAGCCCCGGGCGCGAACGTCACCGGCACCACCGACGCCAACCCCGTGCGCCAGCAGCTCGAGCTCATCAAGGAGATCCAACCCGACGCCGCCTCGATCGGCGTCGTCTACCACTCCGGCGAGGCAAACTCGATCGTGCAGGTGGGCTGGTTGAAGGAGGCCGCCGCCGACCTCGGACTCGAGGTGAAGGAGGCCACCGTCACCAACACCTCCGAGGTGCAGCAAGCCGCCGACTCCCTCGACGTCGACGCGATCTACGTCCCCACCGACAACACGGTCGTCTCCGCGATCGACTCGGTGCTCGCCATCGGCGAATCGAAGAGGATCCCGGTCTACTCCGCGGAGGGCGACACCGTGAAAAACGGCGCTATTGCCACCTACGGCCTGTCCTACCACGCCCTCGGCTACCAGACCGGGGAGATGGCCGTACGCATCCTGCAGGGCGCCGACCCCGCATCCATGCCGGTGGAGAGCCAGAAAGACCTCCTCCTCTACCTCAACCTCGCGGCCGCCGACCGCATGGGCGTGACGATCCCGGACGACGTCGTGGGGCGCGCCGAGACCGAGAACATCTACAAGTAACCCGGAGGGCGCCGCCTTCCACGGAGGAGCATCATGGTCACCGCGATTGAACTGGGCCTGCTGTACGCCATCATGGCGCTCGGCGTCTACCTGACGTTCCGCATCCTCGACTTCCCCGACCTGACCGTGGACGGCAGCTTCGCCACCGGCGCGGCGACGACGGCGATCACGGTGGTCAACGGCGTCGACCCGATCCTGGCCACCGTCGCGGGCTTCGCCGCCGGCATGGCCGCCGGAGCCGTCACCGGCATCCTACACACGAAGGCCAACATCGACGGGTTGCTCGCCGGCATCCTCACCCAAATCGGGCTGTACTCGATCAACATCCGGATCATGGGTGCGCCCAACATCTCGCTCCTGCGCGAGGACACGCTCATGTCTCCCCTGCGCGAGTCCGGGTGGCTCGGGGCGGGCAGCTGGATCGGCTCGCTCATCCTCCTGCCCGCAGTGCTCATTATCCTCGGGCTCATCGTCTGGTTCCTCCACACCGACCTCGGCCTGGCCATGCGCGCCACCGGCGACAACGCCCAAATGATCCGCTCCTTCGGCGTCTCCACCGACACGCAGAAGATCCTCGGCCTGTCGATCTCCAACGGGATGGTCGCCCTGTCCGGCTCGCTAGTTGCCCAATACCAAGGCTACGCAGACGTGTCGATGGGGATCGGCATCATCGTGGCCGGCCTGGCCTCCGTGATCATTGGCCAGGCGATCATCGGACGCCTCAACGTCTTCCGGGCCGCCTCCGCCGTCGTGCTCGGCGCGATTCTCTACCGCGTGGTGCTCTCCCTCGCGATCGACGCCGGCCTCAACCCCACTGACACCAAGCTCATCTCCGCTGTGCTCGTCATCATCGCGCTCGTCGTGCCGCAGATGAGCTTCCTGCGGCGTGTACCCAAAGCATTCAGGCCCAAGAGCGAGGACGCGCTACAAAATCCAAGCATCCTGCCCGACGACCTCGCGGCACGTGTCACGGCCGGCGAGACCGGCGCGGGCGGCGTCGTGGGCGCGGCTGATCCGGGCGGCGTCGTGGGCGCGGCTGATCCGGGCGACGTCGTGGGCGCGAGCGGCCGAGACGCAGCCGACGGGCCCGAAGTTGGAAAGTAGGCACACATGCTGGAACTGACGAACGTATCGAAGACCTTCTTCCCCGGCACCGTCAACGAGCGGCGAGCCGTGACGAACCTAGATTTCACGATGGAGCGCGGTGAATTCGTGACCATCATCGGCTCCAACGGCGCCGGAAAGTCCACGCTCCTGAACCTCATCTCCGGCTCGATCCGCACAGACTCGGGCACAGTCCGCATCGACGGGCGGGACGTGACCAAGCTGAACGACCACCAGCGCGCAAGCTTCGTGGGCCGAGTCTTCCAGGATCCACAGGCGGGCACCGCCCCACACATGAGCGTCGAGGAGAACCTGGCAATCGCCTACCGGCGCGGGCATGGACGCAGTTTGGCCTGGGCGTTGACAGGCAAGCGTCGCGCACTGTTTCGCGAGCAGCTGCAGATCCTGGAGCAGGGCCTGGAGGGCCGACTCGATGACTGGGTGGGGCTTCTGTCTGGCGGGCAACGCCAGTCACTGTCATTGCTCATGGCGACGTTTACCCAGCCGCAAGTGCTGCTACTCGACGAACACACCGCCGCGTTGGACCCGCAGCGCGCCGAGCTCGTCACTCGGCTCACCGAGGAGCTCGTGGCCCGCGACAACCTCACCACCCTCATGGTCACGCACAACATGGAGCAGGCCCTCGCGCTCGGCAACCGGCTCATCATGATGCACGAAGGGCACATCATCTTCGATGTCGCCGGCAAGGAGAAGGCCTCCATGAGCGTGGCCGATTTGCTCGAACGTTTCGCATCGGCGAAGGGCGCGCTGTCGGATCGCACACTCCTGGGGTAGGCCACGGGGGCGCGGTTTTAGAGCGGTTTGACCATGATCAGACACGGCGATTCCTCGCCCCACAGATCCGTCTCTTCCAGCGCGAGGAAGCCGAACTTCTCGTAGAAATGGCGAGTTCGGGCGTAGCCGGCATCGGGGTCGGAAGCACCCAGGGTCTTGACCTCGAGCATGCGGACGCCGCGGCGAACGGCGTCGGCCTCAATGGCCTCCAGCATCGCAGTCCCGACGCCGGAACCTTGCACCTCCCGGTCGACCACTATGAGGTGGATCTCCGCGACATGCGGGAAGTGGCGATCGACGAGCGTGACGCCGAGGACCCTACCCGCAGAGTCGCGGACCGACCACGTCTCCATCGTGCGTGCCGCGTCAACGTAGCCCGCGTTGGCCTCCGCGATCCCAAACCATTCGGGGAGGGTGTCGAGAAGCCGGGCGACGTCGTCGGGAAGGGGCTGATCGCGGGTGGCGAGCCAAGGAACGCTACTCATGGTCACCAGTTAACACCCCATGGGCGCGCCGCTGCTAGAACAGGCTCTTCCGGTATTCCTCTTCATCCCAGAGGACCACGTAGGCCTGCGGGTGGCTGGGCAGGTAGTGGACGGTGACCTTGTCGGCGAGGAGGAGGTCGTCGGGGTTGGCCGGGTCATACCTGACGACCATGGGCCTGCCCACCTCAAGATGAGACAGCATATTTGGCTGGACAAGCGTCCGAAACTTGCCAATGAACTCCGGGGAACGCGACGGGGTGACGCGGTGGTAGATGTCGTACTGTGGGACGTCGTTGACTTTCAAGCCCGTGCGGGCCACCTCCACGATGATCGCCGGCGCGATGGCCGTGTGCGTGGCCTCCATCCGGCGCTCGCTCTTCCACCTCAAGGGAGGCATTCGAGGCATTCGCGCAACTAAAGGCGGCCCCAGAGGCCCTTGCACTTCTCTCGCTCTTCGCTGACATCGCGGACCTCCGAGCACAGTCCGATTTTTCAGCATCCTGTCTGCCGGGGAGACGTTGGCCATCTCCCTGGAGACACCTATTCACAGTCTCGGTCGGCATGGCGCAGGTTCTCTTCGCTGCCATTGATCGTTCTACTGGGAAGATCGATTCCGTCACCTTTTACGGAGTAACTGATGCAGATACCTCCTGGCTCCATCGCGTGCACTCCCTTGATAGGCAGAACCTTACTATCAGCCCCTCACATCTTCGGGGTAATCCGACCGCTATTACGGTAGAAGGCGCTCTCAATCTGGAGCTCTTGTACTCCCCCGAGGCGCGGACTTTCATATTTGATCGAGTCAACGAGCTAAGGACGGCGTTCCCTCACCCCCGCAGAGATGATTGGCACAACCCTTGGCTCTGGGGTGCGGTTGGAGATCCGGAGCATATTGAGCCTTCTTCGAAAGCGGGAGATGAGATTGACGAGGAATGGGATGTCACATCTGCGGACACCCACGGCGTTACACGTCGCCGCACCAGTCAAGCCAGATTCCGACATCTACTGCTGGAGCAGGGGCCACAAGAATGCGCGATTTGCGGGATAACACTCCTTGAAGTGCTCGAGGCCGCACATATCATGCCTCACGCTGAGGGCGGAAGAGCTAGCAGCGAGAATGGGCGTTTGCTTTGCGCCAATCACCACAGGGCATTCGATAATGGACTGTATCACTGGACTGGTAACAGCTTTACGTGGGTTGGACTCGGTGACGAGCCAATCTTGGGGGCAAGGTAGCGACAGGTGCGTAAGTGAACTCTGTTCCTCAGACGCGCAAAGACCTGGTAACCCCACAACCGCTGAACACTCTGGCACCAATCAAGAGGGCAAAACACTCATTATTCCAGCCTTGTTCTGCCCCCGTGACTCCCACGGGCCTACGGGCGGCGTCGGGCCGGACTAGCAAGGGGATCGGCGTCAAAGATCAGGACCCTGTAGCTTTTCGTTCGCGTTTTGGGCCTCTTTGGGCTCAGAATCCTGACATTTGACGGGCTGCGAGTCTGCCCGCGCTATTCGAGGCCAGTCCGCCACGGATCGATCAGGCGCACACCCGTGTGGGCGAAGTCGTTGACATTGCGGGTGGCGCACGTTGCCTCGTGCGCGAGGCAGATGGCCGCGATCTGGGCGTCGGCTGTGGAAATCGGCGCTCCGGCCTTCTTGCGCGCGGCAAGAACGTCGGCATAGGAGCGGGCGGCGGCCTCATCGAAGGGCAACACCGCGCGCGTGTGCCTGTAGGGCTGGAGGGATAATTCGATATGTTTCGCGAGCTCGTCCTTGCGGCGCCCATCCGGGAGCATCCTGACACCGGCCAGGAGTTCGGCGATCGTCACGGTTGTCACCGCGACACTGCCGGTCAGCGATTCGACCCACGCAACAACACGCACATCTGGCGATGGCCGCAGAAGCTCTGAGATGACGTTCGTATCGAGAACTATCACTCGAAGTTCACCCACCTCGCGGCGTCCTCCCGAGCCGGGATCGGCAGATCATCGACTCCGCCGGTAGCGCGGCCAGCCGCAAGGAATGCCACGCCGATATTGGGACGGCGGACAGCTTTGGTCAGGATGTCGCGCGCTTCGGCTTCCATTGACCGGCCGTTCTCCTTGGCTTGGGCCGCAAGCTGCTGCTTGACCCCGTCATCGAGGCCACGAACGATGATAGACGCCATGAGCACCCCCTCTTGCTATCGCTCATGATAGCAAGAGATGAAGGGAGTCCGGCTAGTCCCCTGCCACTACCGTGGTCCGGAGCCGTACACTCGTGCCATGGCACTGAAAACCCTTGACGAATTCCTGGCCACCATCCCCGAAGGCGAGAAGCGGGACCGCATGGTTGCCGTCCTCGACTGGGTGCGCGAACACTACCCGCAGCTGGAGCTGCGCATCGCCTGGAATCAGCCGATGTTCACCGATCACGGCACGATGATCGTGGGCTTTTCAGCGGCCACCAAGCACATGGCCATGGCCCCCGAACGCCACACCATGATCCACTTCGAAGACGAGATGAAGGCCCGTGGCACCGACTTCGGCAAGATGTTCGCCCGCCAGCCGTGGGCGAAACCGTTCGACTATGAGCTGCTCGGCATGTTCATCGATTACCAGCTCGAGACGAAGAAGAACGTGACGAGCTTCTGGATGCCTCAGGAGCAGTAGCGCCCGGGCCGTCAGCCAAACCTGCGGACGGCGGCATCCGTTTGGCATGTTTCACGACGCCAACCCGCCCCGTCCTTGCGCTCCCCAACTTAAACATTTGTTGCAGTAAATTTTCCACTACTTTCCAGTTCGTGTTCCAGTTCGTTCCAGCTGACCCCTCGGTTGCCCAACAGGCCTAGCCCCTATGCCCCGCGGGCGATGGGCGTGATCCGATCCAGCTCGCCCGCGAGCGTATCCATCTCAACCTCCAGGTCGTAACGCGACTGCAAGTTGATCCAAAACTGCGCACTCATCCCGAAATACCGGCCCAGACGCAAGGCCGTATTGGCAGTAATGCGACGCTTGCCGTGAACAATCTCGTTGATCCGACGCGGAGGAACCCCAATCTCCACGGCAAGCTTGTTCTGCGTGATACCCATCGGCCCGATGAACTCTTCCAAGAGGACCTCACCGGGCGAGATCGGCGGAATCTTCTTCCCCATCATTCACCCCTCCTAGTGATAATCGACGATCTCCACTTCACTCGGACCCCTGGAAGTCCAAACGAAGCAGACTCGCCACCGATTGTTGATTCTTATGCTGAATTGGCCAGCCCGGTCCCCCTTGAGGGCTTCGAGCCGATTTCCTGGCGGAATTCTCAATTCGTTGAGATCCACCACCGAATCGAGTAAGCGCAGTTTTCGTAGCGCCTGCCGGTGCAACCGCGAATCGAGCCACCTCACCGGCTGTCGCAGGTAGAGGGCCTCGGTGTCCCGGTCGGCGAAAGAAATGATCACAAATCAAGTATATAACGCCTTGCGTTAATAACGCCAGCCGTTATACACAGGAGTCGAGACCGCTCGCCAGACCGGCGCCGGAACGACAAAGCCAGCCCACCCGCCGCAAAGTCAGGGCCTTCGACCCATTGCGTCAACAACCGCACCCCCGTAGAGCTGCGATCGTTCCCAGGATCGTTTCCGATAACGTTCCACCAACCACAAGGAAGTGAGACATCCAGCTCGAGATCGCCGCCCTGCCGGGTGTGCATTACACGAAGAACGGCGTGCGCAACATGAAGCGTCGGGACACCGAGATCCCGGTGCTGCGCGAGGCCTTCCCGGATCTGACGATCATGAGCTGCCACGACGAGTACCTGCTCCACACCATCTTCGACGTCGACGGCCTCCTGGTCGGTTACGGCAACATCGCCCCGGAGCTTCTCATCAAGCTCCTCAAGGCCGGCCAGGCCCACGATTACGACGCCGCCCGCGCGGTTCACGACCAGCTCCTGCCCGTCACGAAGACGGTCTACCACCGCGGCTCGCACATGGAGGGAACGGTCGCGCTCAAGGAAGCCCTCGTTGCCCGAGACGCCCTCGAGACCGCGTCGGTCCGCTCGCCCCTCATGCCGCTTGCCGACGGCGCCCACGAGGAGATCGCTGCCGCCGTCGTATTCCTGTCCACCCAACTCGAGGACGGAAACACGGGGTGAACCTTTATCGACCTGATCCTCGTCTCCATCCCGGCAACCTTCCTCGGCACCATGGTGACGGCAAGACGTCGCCGCGATGTTGGCTATCTGAAAATCTGGTCGTGGGTGCCGGTGCGCTGAAATACCGCTAGGCCATTCCCGGTTTTCCAAATGAGCAACCAGTCTCCCGCATTAGCCACGTGGCATTCATTTGCACCTCGCCATTTGCCTTTGAGCACATGCATATTGTGTCTGCGCTTTAGCCCCTCGATCGATTCACGCGAATTCTCCAACACCAGTTCGATTACTTGACGCAACGGTTGCATATCAGTATGGCGGCGTTTAAGGAGCTTCACATCTTTCTGGAAGGATTTCGTGTAGTCAGGGGTGAGCGCCATACCGCATCAAATCCCCAAATCGGAAAATACCTCATCAGCATTTGAGAAGCGACCCGTGCCACCACGGGCGATAATCTCATCGGCTTCACGTATAGAGGCGAGCGATTCCTCGTTGGGCTCGGGATAGGAAAGGCGTAAAGGAATGCGCTGCTCGCGAACCATCTGCCGATAGAAAGCGCGCGTCACCGACGAGAGATCAAAACCAAAATCCTCAGCAATCCTAGTAGCCGCCAGTTTTGTATCTGCATCCACGCGAACAGTCACCGAAGCCATCGTCATAGACATCACCTCATTTCGTAAGACAATCTAATACTATCGCCTTACGTGGATGCGTTTCAATAGTCGCTAGCTTATCCAAGAGGATTTGATCATCGCCCAGTTCGCCTCATTTCTTGCCGCCAGACGTAAGCCCCGTGCGGAATTCAACGACGTCGCCGTCCGCCATCACGTAGTCTTTGCCCTCCATGCGCACGCGACCGTGCGCCTTGGCCTCGGCCATCGAGCCGTACTCGACCAGCTCGTCGTAGGAGACCACCTGCGCCTTGATGAAGCCACGCTCGAAGTCGGTGTGGATAACTCCGGCGGCCTGCGGCGCGGTCCAGCCCTTGTGGATGGTCCAGGCGCGCGCCTCCTTCGGGCCGGCCGTGAGGTAGGTCTGCAGGCCGAGCGTGTCGAAGCCGACGCGGGCCAGCTTATCCAGGCCGGACTCGTCCTGGCCGGTGGACTCGAGCAGTTCACGGGCCTCGTCCGGCTCGAGCTCGATGAGCTCGGCCTCGAACTTGGCGTCGAGGAAGATCGCCTCGGCGGGTGCGACCAGCGCGCGAAGTTCTTCCTGCATGGCGGAGTTGGCCAGCCCGTCGTCGTCCGTGTTGAAGACGTAGATGAAGGGCTTGGTAGTCATGAGCTGGAAGGACTTGAGGATGTCCTGGTCGAGGTGGGTGCCGGCGGAGGAGAGGGTCTTGCCGTCGTAGAGGATCTCGAGCGCGTCCTTGGCGGTTTGCAGATGCTCGGGGGTGATCTTCTTACCGGTCAGCTCCTTTTGAAGGCGCGGGAGTTGCTTCTCGAGGGTCTGAATGTCGGCGAGGACGAGCTCGGTGGTGATCGTGTCGATGTCGGACTTCGGGTCCACCTTGCCGTCCACGTGCGTGACGTCCGGGTCGACAAATGCGCGCGTGACCTGGCAGATCGCGTCGGCTTCGCGGATGTTGGCGAGGAATTGGTTGCCGAGGCCCTCACCCTCGGACGCGCCGCGCACGATCCCCGCGATATCCACAAACGACACCGTGGCCGGCAGAATCTTCTGCGAACCGAAGATCTCGGCCAGCTTCTCCAGGCGAGGATCAGGCAGGGGCACGACGCCGACGTTCGGCTCGATCGTCGCAAACGGGTAGTTCGCGGCCAGCACGTTGGCGCGGGTCAGGGCGTTGAAGAGAGTCGACTTACCGACGTTGGGTAGTCCGGCAATACCAATTGTTAAGCTCACGCCCCCAGTCTAGTTGCCGCACGTTTCTTTCCCAAAGCGGCGGGCTTTCGCACGACGGCGGCCGGTCACGACGGCGGGCGGCCCGCAGCTACCGCACGACGGCGGCCGGTCACGACGGCGGCCGGTCCGGCCAGCGCCGAGGTCAGAGCGGGCGACGAAATTTTTGTCGGAGGGCGGCGATAGTGTGGATTCATGATCTCGACACCTATCTTTATCGTATTCGTGGCACTCGCGGCGGCGCTGGGCGCGGCACTCGGGTGGCTTGCGGCGTCCTCACGGGCAGGCGCGTCGGCCACTGCCCGCGCCGAGGAGGCGGCTGCCCTCCGGGCACGGGCGGCGCAGGCCGATGCCCGCGCCGAACGTCTCCTCGAGGAGAATGAGGGGCTGATCGAGCGTTCACGCGCCGACGCCAACATTCTCCAGGCGCTCTCCCCCATTACCCAGCAGCTCGAGCGGGTCAGTGCTCACGTGCGTAGCCTAGAGACGACCGCGGCCTCACAGCACTCGGAAATGGTCACGCACATGCGCCGTGAGGCACAGATCGGCGCTGAGCTATCCACGGCTACGGCCTCCCTCAACGCGGCCCTGCGCTCCACCACGGCGCGCGGCCAATGGGGCGAAGTCCAGCTTCGTCGAATCGTCGAGGCGGCGGGAATGCTCGAACACGTGGATGTCGACATCCAGGTCGCCTCAAAGCGCTTCGCCGGCGGGAAGGGCAAGGATTCTACGCTCCGGCCGGATGCGATCATTCACCTGCCCGGTGACGGGCACCTCGCCATTGACGCGAAAGCCCCCATGAACTCCTACCTGCTCGCCATGGAGGTCCCCGCCGACGATCCCGGTGCGCTCAAGGAGCGCACGGATCTGTTAGACAAGCACGCCAAGGCCCTTCGCGCCCACGTTGACGAGCTCGTCAAGCGCAACTATCCGGGTGACTTTCCGGACTCGCCTCAGGTCACAGTCCTGTTCCTCCCCTCGGAGGCACTGCTCGCGCAGGCCACCCAAGCTGATCCAACCCTGCTCGAATACGCCCTCGGCAAAGGGGTTGTGCTGGCATCACCTTCCTCACTCTTGGCGATCCTGCGCACGGTGGCGTCGGTGTGGACGTCCGCGGCGGCATCGGCCGAGGCTCGGGACATCGTCGAGCTAGGGCGCACCCTGGTCGAACGCATCTCCGTGGTGGTCGGCCATCTCGAGCGACTGGGCAAGAGCCTCGGCCAATCGGTCAACCACTACAACGCCGCCGTGAGCTCCATCGAATCACGGCTTCTCGTCTCGGCGCGCTCGCTGTCCTCTCTCCAGCTAAGCGCGCCACACAAGCTGGACGCGCCGCCACCCGTGAGCGAGGACAGCTCCCAGGTGAGGGCCTTTCGCTCCCCCGAGCTGTCCGCCAGGGAGGAGTCGATGCCAGAGCCGCAATAGCAAGACCAGAAATAACGCGATGCAACAAGCACCATTATTTGGGCAAGATGGCGGATATGACGCCGCCCTGGTGTTGGTTCAGCGGCCCTTATTGCGCATCATCGCCCTGCGCCCCGACTGGTTCTCTCGGGTCTTTTGGCGATCTTCCTGGCGGGCGACGCGGGCATTCTTACGGGCAATGTTGCGAACTGCCTCGGCCTTCATGCGGATGAAGCGCTCCACCTCGTTGGGATCGAGCGTTCCGTCTTCCATCGCCTGCCTGACCGCACACCCGGGTTCGCCGGTGTGGGTACAGTTGGCAAAACGGCAACGCAGTTGGGAGATCCCTGGGAAGACGGACTCCACTGCGCCGACATCACCGACCGCACCCACCGCTCGCACGCCGGGATTGTCAATAATGATGAATTGATCCGTGGCAAAAACCTGCCGGTGAGTTGTGGTGTGCCTGCCCTTGGCGTCCACCTCACGCACCGCACCCACCGCGCTCGATGCACCCGTCAAGAGGTTGATCAGAGTCGTCTTTCCGGCACCGGAGCGCCCCAGCACGCACATCGTTGCGCCTTGAGGGATCTCGGCCGCCAGGTCTGCGACCGTCTCCTCGTCCAGCGCGGAGACGAACCGGACGTGGGGGAACTTCGCCTCGAGCGGGCCGCGGAACCGTGAGATTTCCTCGTCGTCCACCAGGTCGGTCTTGGTACACACTATCCATGGCTCTACTCCCGCGCTCTCCGCGAGCGCAGCCAGTCGCTCCACGCGCCCAAGCGAGAAGGTGGGAACAAACGGCTCAATGACCAGTGCGATGTCCACGTTCGCCGCAATCAGCTGTTCTTTTGAGTCCCGCCCGGCAGACGGGCGTGTGATGAGGGTACGGCGTGGCACGAGGGCGTGGACGCGCTCGTCGTCGAGCATGAGCCAATCCCCCACAGCCGGCGGATAGTCCTCTCCGTAGGCGGACATCAACGCACCATCGACCTTGAGGCGCAGGTCGGCGCGCGGCTCGCCGTCGTCGGTCACGGAAACGACGTCGACGTGGCTCTTGTGCACGTTGACCACGCGCGCCAGCGACAGCGGCATGCCGCTCATCGCGGATTCCACGGCCACGTGGGCGCGCCAGGCGGGGCTCCACCCCACGCTCACAATTTCACTCAATCAATACTCACTTTCGATCCGCGTCGCCTAGGCGCCCGCGATGTTGCCGGTCCCGCGCGCGTTCGATACCCGGCCGCGCTCGCCCACGCTACGTGCGCGATGCGGGCGGTCGGGTTCCACGCCCACGGCCTTCAGATCGGCGCGCAGGTTCTTCGGCAGGGAGAACTGCACATCCTCCTGGACGGTGGTCACAGGAACAACCTCCGTGTAGCCGCGGGCCTTGAGCGCCTCGACCACGTCTCGCACGAGGATCTCCGGAACGGACGCCCCCGAGGTCACGCCCACGGTCATGGCTCCCTCGAACCACTCGGGTCTAAGCTCGTCGGCTTTGTCCACGCGGTAGGAGGCGCCGGCTCCCGCCTCCAGCGCCACCTCCATGAGGCGCACCGAGTTCGAGGAATTTGCCGAGCCAACGGTGATGACCACGTCTGATTCGGGTGCCATCTTCTTGACCGCCACCTGGCGATTCTGGGTGGCGTAGCAGATGTTGTCGCTCGGCGGGTCGATGAGGTTGGGGAAGCGTTCACGCAGGGCGCGCACGATCTCCATGGTCTCATCCACCGAAAGGGTGGTCTGCGAAATCCACGCCACCCTATCCGGGTCGCGCACCTCCACCCCCGCCACGTCCTCGATCCCGTTGACGATGTGGATGTGGGAGGGTGCCTCGCCGTACGTGCCCTCCACCTCCTCATGTCCGGTGTGACCGATGAGGAGGATATCGTAGTCGTCGTCGGCAAAGCGGATGGCCTGCTTGTGAACCTTGGTCACAAGCGGGCAGGTCGCGTCGATGGTCTGCAGCTGGCGACGCTCGGCCTGCCTGTGGACCTCGGGCGAGACGCCGTGTGCGGAGAAGACCACACGCGCACCCTCGGGCACCTCGTCGGTTTCCTCCACGAAGATCGCGCCACGGGCACTCAGTGTCTCCACCACAAACTTGTTGTGGACGATCTCCTTGCGCACGTACACCGGCGCGCCGTACAGCTCCAGCGCCTTCTCCACTGCGTCCACCGCACGGTCAACCCCCGCACAGTACCCGCGCGGACTCGCCACGAGGATGCGCTTGCCCTCCGGGCTCGGCTCGGAGGGAATGTCCTGCGGGAAGGCCGAGGCGCCGGCCAGGGTGACGGGGAGCTGCTTAATCTCATTCACGCCCAAATCCTATCGGCATTGCAGCCGGCGCGCTCATCTCCGGCCACGCCAGCATTGCGCAAGACCCCGCTCCGCACGACGCCGGCACGTACAATCCCGGCCCGCCCGACCGCCCAACCGGTAGGCTGAACCCGTGAGCATCAAAGTCCCCGACGACCTACCCCCACTGGCCCACCTGACCAGCCCCGAGCACCCGTGGCCGCTACGCCTGCTGTCAGCGAAGATCGGCGAATACGTCGCCAAGATGTCACGCCTGTGGGTGGAGGGCGAAGTCATCGCGCTCAAACGCCGCGCCAACGCCCGCGTCCAGTTCTTCACGCTCGCCGACCTCGAAGAGAAGATGACGATCACGTGCAAGATCTGGTCACATAATCTTCCGCCCACGATCAGCGAGGGCTCGCGCGTCATCATCGCCGCCAAGCCTGATTTCTGGACGGGTAACGGCTCCCTCTCGCTGCAGACCGACGAGATCCGCATGGTCGGTGTGGGTGACCTCCTCGCCCGCATCGAACAGCTCAAGGCCAGGCTCGGCGCCGAGGGCCTCTTCGACCCGGCAAAAAAGAAGCCCCTCCCCTTCCTTCCGCGCAAGATCGGCCTCATCTGCGGGCGCAACACCCAGGCGATGCACGACGTCGTCGAAAACGTCCAACGCCGCTGGGCCGCGGCCCAATTCGAGATCCGCGAGGTGCAGGTCCAGGGCGCCGGAGCCGTGGAGGCGATGATCCCCGCGCTCCAAGAGCTCGACGCGATCGACGACGTCGACGTCATCGTCCTCGCCCGCGGCGGCGGTTCCGTCGAGGATCTCTTCCCCTTCTCTGACGAGCGACTCGTGCGTGCCGCGTTCGCCGCGACCACCCCGATCGTCTCCGCGATCGGCCATGAGCCGGACTCCCCCGTCCTCGACTTTGTGGCCGACTTCCGGGCCTCCACTCCCACCGACGCGGCGAAGAATATCGTGCCCGACGTCGGCGAGGAGCGCGTGGGACTCACGACGACGGTGCGCCGCGGCCGGATCGCGGTCGATCACCTGCTCGACTTGGCCATGGGCGAACTGGCCACACTGCGCGCCCGGCCCGCGCTCGCCCAGCCCGAAGCGATGGTCGACAACCGGGCCGAAGACCTCGCCGACCTGCGAGAATGGTCGAATACCCACATCCGCCGTATCCTCGATTCGCACCGCTCCGCGCTCGATACCGAGCTTGGCAGACTGCGGACCTTATCCCCACTGTCGACGCTCAAGAGGGGCTACGCTGTCATTAGAACCGAGGATGGACTCGTGGGTAGCGTGGACGGCGTCACCACAGGCGCCAAGGCGCGCGCAACGCTCCATGACGGCACCCTCGACATGACGATCAACCGCGTCACGAAGGGATGACCATGGCCAAGGCCCTGAGCCCGCAAGAGCTCGATGAGAAGGTAGCCGAACTCAGCTACGAAGATGCCCGCTCGCGCCTCGTCGAGATCGTCACTCGCCTCGAGCAGGGCAACATCCCCCTCGAAGACGCCCTCACCATGTGGGAGCTTGGCGAAGCCCTCGCCCGCCGTTGCGAATCATGGCTCGACGGCGCCCGCGAGCGGCTACGCGCCGCCCAGACCGCCGCGAGCGGGCAGGCCGGCGCGGCCGCCGCCCCCGCCGATCGGGCGGATGCCCCGGAAGAGGAGGCATGATGAGTTGCCTCGTGATCGGCGAGTCCCTCATCGACGTCGTCAAGCGCGGACCCAACCAGACCACCCGTCATCCCGGCGGCTCGCCGATGAACGTGGCCGTGGGTCTGGCGCGCCTCGGCCGCCGAGTGAAACTGCTCACCCGTTTCGGGGACGACTTCGACGGCGACACAATCCGCGACTACGTGGAAGGCGCCGGCGTGACCCTCATGCCGGGGGCGGTGGACACGGACGCTACGTCGATCGCGATGGCCTCCCTCGACGAACACAGGCACGCCACCTACCGATTCGATGTGCACTCCGCTTACGTCGACCCGCCCGCCGCCGGGGAGAAGCGAGCCGCCCTGATCACCCACCCACCGCTGCACGTCCACATCGGATCGATCGGAGCCCACCTGCGCCCAGGATCTGACACCGTGCGGCGGTGGATCGAACTTCTTAGCCCGCATTCGACCGTCTCCTACGACCCGAACGTGCGCCTGTCGATCCTCGGCTCGGCGGACTCGATCGTGGCGGACATGGAGGCGATGTTGCCCTACATCGACATCGTCAAGGCCTCCACCGACGACCTCCACATGCTCTTCGGCCCAAGCGCTGATTCGATGGCGTTCGTCAACCACCTCTTCGAGCGCGGGGTCAAGTTCGTGTCCATCACCGACGGACCGAACGGCTCGCAGTTCTTCACCCCCGCCATCTCGATTCACATCCCGGCCGCGCAGGTCAAGGTGGTAGACACGGTTGGCGCCGGGGACGCCATGATGGCAGCACTCATCGACTCCCTCGCCCGCATCTCCGTACTCGGCGAGGACCGGGCTCGGCTCACCTCGATCTCGACCCAGATGTTGCAGTCCGTGGGCGAATATGCCTCGCGCGCGGCGGGGATCACGGTCTCACGGGCGGGAGCCAACCCGCCCACGCGGGCCGAGCTCAACGACGTCGTCGCGAACCTCCTCTAGCTGTACCTCCCCGCAGGTTCGTCACCTCAGCATCCTTCGAGGTCACGGAAGCGGGGTGCGGGTGTTTGCCCGCCAAAGCCGCCTCTGGCCTTGGAAACGATCGCCTCAATCCTTCGCTTAGCCGGCGCGTGCGGCTTTCTGGCTAGTGGCATTGACCCGAGCCTCGATCACGCCACATCGCCGGCCCCCACCGCGTGCCGTACATAGCACTTTGCCCTTGGGGCACTAGGTTTTGTAGTGAATGATGGACACCTGGGTCATGCATCCCCTGACCCTGCCCACGCATTCCACCCACCCGCTCCGCACCATCTGAGGGAACATCGTGAAAGCAACAACCCGCAGGCCCGTCGTCCTCGCCTCCCTCGTCATTATTGCTCTCGTAGCGGGCGCGGCACTCGTCACCCCGACGGGCACGGCCTCGCTCCTCACCCGGGTGGTGGAAGCGGTCTCCGACTGGTTCGGATGGTTCTTCGTCCTCCTGGCCGCGACCGTTCTCGTCTTCGTCGTCGTCATTGGTTTCAAGTACTCCCACGTCCGTTTGGGCGGCGATGACGCGAAGCCGGAATACTCGACGTTTTCGTGGGCCTGCATGCTCTTCGCCGCCGGCATCGGCACCGACATTCTCTTCTTCGCGGTCTCCGAGCCCGTCCAGCAGTACATGAGGCCCCCGCAGCTCGAACCCCAGTCTCTCGCGGCCGCCGAACAGGCCCCGGTGTGGACCATGTTCCACTACGGTCTGCACGGCTGGGGCATGTACTGCCTCATGGGCATCGCCATGGGCTACTTCGCCTACCGGAAGAAGCTGCCGCTCGCTGTTCGGTCAACCCTTAGTCCCCTGCTCGGCAAGCGGACCGAAGGATGGGCTGGTCACAGCGTCGATGTGGCCACGATCGTGGCCACCATCTTCGGCCTGGCCACCTCCCTCGGCATCGGCGTCGTCATGCTCGCCACCGCTCTCGAGATTCTCGTCGGGCTCGAGGCCAACCGGTGGGTTCACCTCGGCCTGGTCATCCTCGCAATCACAGCCGCCACCCTGTCTGCCGTCTCAGGCATCAACCGTGGGATCAAGATCCTGTCCCAACTCAACGTGTGCCTGTCCCTGTTCCTGTGCCTGTGGGTTCTCATCACCGGTAACACGACCTATCTGCTGCGCTCCATCGTCATGAACATCGGCGACTTCGTGGCCCTGTTCCCGTCCATGTTCATGGACACGATGGCGATCGACTACCCCGAGGCCTGGATGACACTGTGGACGTTATTCTTCTGGGCCTGGTGGATCGCCTGGGCATCCTTCGTCGGCCTCTTCCTGGCACGCATCTCCCACGGGCGCACGATCGGCCAATTCGTTCTCGGCACCCTCACCATCCCCCTGCTCTACGTGGGGGCTTGGGCCACGATCTTCGGAGGCCGGGCCATTGAGATGATCCGCGGCGGCGACCTCGACTTTGCCGAACTAACCCTGGCTAGCCCCGAGCGCGGCATTTTCGCGCTGCTTGAGACCCACCCCATCCCCACCGTCATCATCTCCATCGCCTGCCTGACCGGGCTTCTCTTCTACATCACCTCAGCCGATTCAGGTGCGCTCGTCATGGCGAACCTCTCGAGCAAGCTTCCCGACCCGAGCGTCGATGCTCGCCTGCCCATGAGGGCGCTGTGGGCGGTCGCCACGGGCGTGCTCACGATCGCGATGCTCATTGTTGACGGGATTCCGGCCCTTCAGAACGCCACGATCATCATGGGCCTACCCTTCGGGTTCGTCATGGTCGGCGTCATGATCTCCCTGGCTCGCTCCCTCAAGGATGAAGGCGAGCACCCGGCGGCGGAAGAAACGCGCACCGAGCCCCATTCGGCCTAGACTCCCCGCGCGGGCGCCACTTCCCCACGCGGGTCCTTCGTGCCCTCATCGCCCGGGCTCCGCCCCACGTACCTGCGCCCCCTACTTTCCCATGCGCCGCTCACGGGCGGCGTAGTCGCGCAGTGCGCGCAGCAGGTCCGTGCGGCGAAACTCTGGCCAGTAGGCCTCGCAGAAGTAGAGTTCCGTGTGGACCGTCTGCCACAACATGAAGCCGCTCATGCGCTGTTCACCGGAGGTGCGGATGATGAGGTCCGGATCGGGCTGCCCCTTGGTGTACATGTGCTCGGTGATGGCACCGATGTTGATCTCGTCGGCCACCTGATCCAGCGTGGCCCCATCCCGGGCGCGTTCGCGCAGGTAGGTTCGCACGGCGTCGGTGATCTCATGGCGCCCACCGTAGCCGACTGCGATGTTGACCGTCATACCGTTTGCCGCCGCGGTGCGCTCCTCGGTGGCGCGAAGCCGGGCGGCGAACTCGTCGGGCACGAGCTTGAGGTCGCCGATGATGCGGATCTTCCACCGCCCACTCGCGCCCAGATTCTCCACGGTGTCGGCGATGATCGCCATCAGTGCAACGAGCTCCTCGGACGATCGCTTGAGGTTGTCGGTGGAAAGCATCCACAGCGTGACGATCTGGATTCCGGCCTCCGCACACCAGTCGAGTACCTCGCTCACGTGGTCGGCGCCCTTGCGGTGCCCCGCCGACGCCGACGAGCCCAGCTGCTTTGCCCAGCGCCGGTTGCCGTCAAGGATGATCCCCACATGGCATGGGCGGCGATCCGGGTCGATTTCGCGAGTGAGGCGCCGCTCGTAGAGCGAATAGAGAAACTCGGGCACGCGCATGAGCCAACCTTTCCTACACTGGTATCCCCAGTCTAACCGCACTCCGCCAGGCGTTTCGCCACGTCACGTACTTACCCCTTTGCTCCGCCCGGTTTTAGGCATAGGGTAAGGGCATGATCGATCACGCATCCCCCGCTAACGGCAACGTCAAGCCAAAGACGCCGGCGCCCTCGGTCCGCCACAAGCCCTCGACACGCGCGGAACGCAAGTCCTACTTCGCCGCCCTCCCCAAGCCGAAGGTGCGCGGTTGGATTCATGCCATCACCGCACCGTTGGCGCTGGCCAACGGCATCCTGCTCATCATCTTCGCCTCGGGCACGGCGGCAACCCTCGCCTGCGTCGTCTTTGCCCTCGCCGCGGTTTTGCTCTTCGGAAACTCCGGCCTGTACCACCTGGGCAATTGGGGCGAGAAGGTTCACGCCGTACTCCGGCGCATCGATCACGCCAACATCTTCCTCCTCATCGCCGGCACCTACACCCCGCTGTCCGTGGTGCTCCTGCCCGCGAAGACGGCGGCACTGGTGCTCGGGATCGTGTGGAGCGGGGCTATCATCGGCACCCTCATTCATGTCTTCAAGATCAGTGCCCCGCGGTGGTTCCTCGTGGCGCTCTACGTGGCGCTCGGCTGGGTGGCGCTCTGGTTCCTGCCCAACTTCTGGACCGCGGGCGGTCCGGCGATCGTCATCCTGCTACTCGCCGGCGGTATTGCCTACACGATCGGCGCCGTGTTCTACGCACTGCGCTGGCCCAACCCGTGGCCGAAGTGGTTCGGCTTCCACGAGTTCTTCCACACGGGCACCGTGATCGGCTACGCCTGCCATTCGGTGGCGGTTTGGCTCGCGCTGTTCGTCTAGGCCTCTTCGTCTAGGCTCAGTCCACCAGCTCCACGCCCGGCACGCGCTCGAACAGGTCGGTCTCGACGCCGGCCGGTTGCCCGACCGTCGTGAGCGCCAGCACGTACTCCTCCCACGGCCAGACCTTGGCCTCCAGGTCGCGGGGCATGGCGAAGAAGAAGCCGTCGGGGTCGATCTGGCTGGCGTGGGCGCGCAGGGCGGCGTCACGCTGGGGAAAGAAGTCGGCCACGTCGATGCGGGCGGAGGGCTGGATCGCCACGGTGTCACGCTCGAGCCACCAATCGAACGGGCTGTCCAGGCCGGCAGCGCGTAGGGCGGCGTCGAAAGCCTCGATGCGCGGACGGTTGAACATGACGTCGTAGTACACCTTCGACACCTGCCAGGGCGCGCCCGCCTCGGGGTAAGCCTGGGGGTCGTGTGCGGCGGCAACCGCCATGATCGAAGCGATGTGGGTGCGGATGTGATCCGGGTGCGGGTAGCCGCCGTTCTCGTTGTAGGTCAGGAGCACCTGTGGTTTGAACTCGCGGATCTCACGCACGAGCGCCTCCACAACGACGTCGAGCGGCGCCATCGCGAAACTACCCGGATCCAGGGCAGGGAGCGGGTCTCCCTCCGGCAAACCCGAGTCGACGAAGCCAAGCCAGCGGTGTTCGATCCCGAGCGCCTTGGCGGCGCGGGCCATCTCCTCACGACGCACGGCGGGCAGGTTGGCTGCCAGGTCGGCGTCGTCGACGAGACGAGGGTTGAGGATGTCGCCGCGTTCCCCACCGGTACACGTGACCACGCGGACCCTGCCGTGCTTGGCGTACTTGGCCATCGTGCCGGCGCCCTTCGAGGACTCGTCGTCAGGGTGGGCGTGCACTGCCATGAGTCTGCGTTCTGCCACAGTTCCTCCTCGTCGATAGGCATCACGGCAGAGTATAGGACAACGGCGGAAGGCGAGCCGAGTGCAGGATGTTTTCTCACACCCGGCCCTCGTGGCGCCTGTCGGCCGAGGCGGGCTTCGACGCCACCCCGGGCCACCACTCCGCCCTGAGTAAACACCCTCGAAATCCCTTGAAGCGGGTGTGTTCTTGGTGTTATTCTCGCCAGATACGTGCCCGACATGGTGGGCATGTTTTTATATGTCGCGTCTGCGCCTGTGGGCGCTCGCACCGTAAGGAGGAACCTCATGGCTGAGACCACGTGGCTGTCGAAGGAGTCGTTCGACCGCCTCTCCGCCGAGCTGGAGGAAATGAAGACGACCGGCCGCGCCGAGATCGCCCAGCGTATCGAGGCTGCCCGCTCGGAGGGCGACCTCAGGGAGAACGGCGGTTATCACGCCGCCCGCGAGGAGCAGTCCAAGATGGAGGGCCGCATCCAGGAGCTGACCTACCTCCTCGAGCACGCCCAGGTTGGCGAAGGCGAGCAGGCCACCGATACGGTGGCGCCCGGGCTCATCATCACGGCCACGGTGAACGGCAAGGAGAAGCGCTTCCTGCTGGGCGCCCGGCAGGCTCAGGATTGGGTGGACGTGGATGTCTACCCCGAGTCGGCGCCGCTGGGCGAGGCGATCATGGGCCTGAAGGTGGGCGAGTCCACCTCCTACATCGCGCCGAACGGTAAAGAGTTCACCGTCAACATCCTCTCGATCGAGGCCCACTAGTGTTTATTCGCCGCACCGCACCATCCATGGTCGTGGCGGAGGATGCGTTGCCCGGGCGCGGCGAGCCGATCCTCATTCATCCGGCACCGCACCTCAAGCTTGGCACGGATATCCTCGCACCCGTTGGGGAGGGCCAGGCGGAGATCTTTCTCGCCGCCGGCTGCTACTGGGGCGTGGAGGAGATCATGTGGGACCTGCCCGGGGTGGTGACCACGGCGGTGGGCTTCATGGGCGGTTTCACCCCCAACCCCACCTACGGCGAGGTCTGCACCGGGATGACCGGCCACACCGAGACCGTCCGCGTGGTCTATTCGGGCACCGATCCGTTGCCCCTCATCCTCAAGACGTTCTGGGAGTGTCACGACCCGACCTCCCTCAACGCGCAGGGCAACGACGTCGGCACCCAGTACCGCTCGGCTATCTTCACCACGACGCCCGAGCAGTCGCGCCTCGCAACCGAGTCTCGTGACGCCTACGACGACGTGCTGCGCGCCGCCGGCCAAGGCCCCATCGTCACGCAGATCGTTGACGTCAGCCAGACCACCGGGTTCTTCCCGGCCGAAGAAGATCACCAGCAGTACCTCATCAAGGTGCCCCACGGCTACCGTTGCCATGCCAAGACGGGCATGGCATGCCCGATGCCGGGCGCAGGTCCGCTCGCGGATCTTAGCTGACGACGCCCGCTCGCCGGGTGCGCTTGGACCCGGCACCACCTTAGCGGGCATGTTTGGCGTGGACACACGGTAGACTGGGCACGGTTGTATTCACCGTTGAAAGGCTGTCATGGGCATCATCTACCCTGAAGTGTCGGGTTCCTTTGGCCAGACCCCCGAACTCACGTTCCCCGAGGGCGCCGAGGCGCCGAAGGGGCTCCGCGTCAAGGTCTTGGAGGAGGGCACCGGCCGGGTCGTGCACGCCGGGGACGAGATCGAGGTCGACTACCACGGCCAGATCTGGGACGGCCCGATCTTCGATTCCTCCTACTATCGCGACGGCGAGGCCGTCTTCCCGATCGGTGTGGGCATGGTGATCGAGGGCTGGGATGAGGCGATCGTCGGCAAGCAGGTCGGTTCGCGCCTGCTCATCTGCGTGCCCCCGTTTAAGGGCTACGGCCCGCAGGGCAACCCGCGCGCCGGCATTAAGGGCGACGACATCCTGGTGTTCGTGGTGGATATCAAGGGAATCCAGGATTCGGCCTTCAATTTCAACACGCTCCACGACAACTGATCGGCGCCGGGTCTAAAGTTTCCTGGACGAGTTTGGGGCGGTCTTCTCATATGTGAAGACCGCCCCAAACTCGTCCGGTGCTTTTACAGTGCCTCGCGCAACGCGCTCGTCGCGCCCACGATGGCCGCCGGAGCCTGCTCCTACTTGGGCAGCTCGACCTCGCTGCCGTCGTCGGCGACGAGGGTGGCCGACCGCGGCTTGTAGCCGTCGGGGTTATCCGCCACCACCTGGCGCACCTCGGCCGTGAGCGCGTCGTGGCGCGACCAGTCCTTCGTCAGCGCCACGGCGGTGTCGAATTCCTTTTCTACGATGGCGTTGGGCCGGTAGGTCAGCGAGGACATGATGTAGGTGACCACGAGGTTGACGATGAATCCGGGCACGATCTCGTACAGGTCGAGGATGCCGCCGTCGAGGTTACCCCACACCGCCACGGTCACGGCACCCATGATCATGCCGGCCAGCGCGCCGAAGCCGGTGAGCTTGCGCCAGTAGAGGCTGAGGACGATGGTGGGGCCGAAGGAGGCGCCGAAGCCGGCCCAGGCGAAGGCCACGAGCCCGAGGATCGTGTCGTTCGGGTGCAGGGCGAGTCCCGCGGCGAGGACGGCGATGCCGGCCACCGCGATTCGCGAGAGCATCACGCCCTTCTTCGCCGAGAGCTTGTGGTTGGTGAACGTCATGTAGACGTCCTCGATGAGGGCGGAGGAGCTGACGAGCAGCTGGGAGGAGATCGTGGACATGATGGCCGCGAGGATCGCGGCGAGCATGAAGCCGGCGATGAAGGGGTGGAAGAGCAGCTGGCCCAGCGCGATGAAGACCTGCTCGGGGTTGGCGAGCATCGACGTGTCGTGCTTGTAGACGGCCACGCCCACGAGTGCGGTGAACAGCGCCCCGAAGACGGCCAGCAGCATCCAGCCGATGCCGATGCGGCGGGCGGAGGAGGCCTCCTTCGGATTGCGCAGAGCCATGAAGCGGACGATGATGTGGGGCTGGCCGACGTAGCCCAAGCCCCAGGCGATAGCCGAGATCAGGCCGATGACGGTGACGTTCTTCATCGGGTTGAGGAGCTCGGGGTCGACGGAGCGCGTCGCGTCGAGCATGGCACCGAAGCCGCCCACGTAGAAGATGCCGACGGCGGGGACGAGCACGAGCGCGAGGAGCATGATGGTGCCCTGCACGGCGTCGGTGTAAGACACGGCGAGGAAGCCGCCCACCAGCGTGTAGAACACGGTGATCGCGGCGATGAGGAGCATGCCCATCTTGTAGTCCACACCGAAGGCGCCCTCGAAGAACGTGCCGCCGGCCACCAGGCCGGAGGAGACGTAGAAGGTGAAGTAGAACAGGATGATGAAGCCGGAGACGATGCGCAAGCTGTGGGTAGAGTCGCGCAGGCGTGAGTCGAGGAAGGACGGAACCGTGATCGAGTTGTTCGACACCTCGGTGTAGGAGCGCAGGCGGGGCGCGACGAACTTCCAGTTCAGCCACGCGCCGATCGTCAGGCCGATCGCGATCCAGAACTCGAATACGCCGGAAAGGTAGAGCGCGCCGGGCAAGCCCATGAGGAGCCAGCCGGACATGTCGGATGCGCCGGCGGACAGCGCCGCAACCGCTGGATTGAGTTGGCGTCCGCCGAGCATGTAGTCATCGACGTCGGACGTCTTGCGGTAGGCCCACAAGCCAATCGCGATCATGAGGAGGAAGTACAAGACCATGGTGAAGATCTGCCATGCTGTATCGCTCATCGATATTCTCCCTATTTGTTGTTGGTGAGCCAGTGGTCATGTGCGCCATGCAACACGGGCGATTGAAAGCGAGAATACCCGAAAATAACTCGATGTAAAGAGAATTTCGATAAATGACCACTTTTTCAGTGGCTCGACGTCACTCGCCGTTCTACAATGAGGGCACTTGGCCCTCGTCGGCCACACGACTGCAAAGATGGAGATACAGTGGCAGAAGTCAAGAATGACGTCGATTTTTCCAAGGTGGCGCACGCAGCCATTGACCAGGCTAAGACATGGGCCAAGCGCTCAGCATCCTTCCCCGAGGATCGCGCTGGCAAGTTGTTGTCTCAAGTCCTCAAAGGTGAGGGCGGGCTCGACTTCACGGTCCAATTCGTTGACGGTGTGATCCGCCCCGAGGACCCGAAGACCCGCGCACGCAACCTCAACAAGCTTGTGAAGAAGCCCGCGAGCTTCCTTCCCTCCTACCTGTCGCTACCCGCAAAGGTCGGTGGCGCACTCGCTCCCGCATCCCCCACGTTCATCACCGAGGCGGCCTTCCGAGTGTTCCGCATGCTCGTGGGCAACCTCGTGCTGGACACGACGCCGAAGAAGCTCGGCCCGGCGGTGAAGAAGCTTCGCTCGGACGGTTCGCGCCTGAACCTCAACCTGCTCGGCGAGGCGGTGCTCGGCAAGAAGGAGGCCGCTCACCGCTTGGCCGCCGTCAAGGAGCTGCTCGAGTACGACTTCGTGGACTACGTGTCGATCAAGGTCTCCTCGGTGCTCGGCGTCCACAACCCCTGGGGATACCAGCAGGCGGTCGACCAGGCGGTCGAGGCGCTGTTGCCGCTGTACCGCACGGCGAACAAGGGCGGCAAGTTCGTCAACCTCGACATGGAGGAGTACCACGATCTCCATCTGACGATCGACGTCTTCACCGGCGTTCTCGATCGTGACGAGTTTAAGAACCTGCGTGCCGGCATCGTGTTGCAGGCCTACCTGCCGGATTCCCTTCCGGCGATGGAGCGCCTGCAAGCGTGGGCCGCTCGGCGCGTGGCGGACGGCGGCGCCCCGATCAAGGTACGCCTGGTCAAGGGCGCAAATCTGCCGATGGAGCAGGTGGACGCGCTCATGCACGGATGGCCGCTCACCGTTCAGCCGTCGAAGGCTGCCACGGACGCGAACTACATGCGCGTCCTGGAGTACGCGATCCGCCCCGAGCACATCAAGAACGTCAACCTCGGCGTCGCCGGCCAGAACCTCTTCACCCTCGCCTTCGGCCTCAACCTGGCCAAGGCGCGCGGCATCAAGGAGGGCCTGGAGGTGGAGATGCTCAAGGGCATGGCCACCAACCAGGCGCTCGCCGTCCGTGAGGACGTGGGCCGGATCCTGTACTACGTGCCCGTGGTCAATCCGGAGAATTACGACGTCGCCATCTCCTACCTCGTGCGCCGACTGGAGGAGTCCGCGGCGCATGAGAACTTCATGTCCGGCGTCTTCGAGATCGCGGACAACGATTCGGTCTTCACTCGCGAGCGCAACCGTTTTGCCACCGGCGTCGTGGCCGCGTTCCCGGAGGCGGACCTCGAGGCGGCGATGAGCCCGGTCAACGAGGTTCCTACCCTCACCTTTGGGCCGAACCGCCACCAGAACCGGCTCACCGACGACGTCGAGCTGCTCATGTCCTTCCGTAACACTCCCGATTCGGATCCGTCGCTGCCGGCGAACATCGAGTGGGCTAACCAGATCTTCGCCAAGATGGGTGCATCGGAGCTGGGTGTGAAGGGCGCCGACGACGCCCGGGTGCGGACCGTCGAGGAGGTGGAGAAGATCGTGGCTGAGGCGCGCCAGGCGGCGCCGGAGTGGGCCGCGACCACGGGCGCCGAGCGCGCCAAGATCCTGCGCCGGGCCGCCCAGGTGCTGGGCGAGCGCCGCGCGGACCTCATCGAGGTTGCCGGCTCTGAATGCGGCAAGATCGTCGCTGAGGCCGACGTGGAGGTCTCCGAGGCGATCGACTTCGCCAACTACTATGCCGACCTGGCCGAGGAGCTGGACCGGATGGAGGGCGTGCGTTTCTCCCCCGCGCCCGTCACCGCGGCGATCCCGCCGTGGAACTTCCCGCTGGCGATCCCGGCTGGTTCCGCGTTGGCCCCGCTGGCCACCGGCTCCGTCGTCATCTTCAAACCCGCCGAGCAGGCACGCCGCTGCGGCGCCGTCATCGCGCAGGCCTTGTGGGATGCCGGCGTGCCGAAGTCGGCCCTCCGCCTCGTTGACGTTCACCCGGACGAGATGGCCGAGGTGGGTCAGGCGCTCGTTACGGGTTCGGATCAGGTGATCCTGACAGGCTCGATCGATACCGCGAAGCTGTTCCGCTCCTGGGAGCCGGACCTGGCGGTTTTCGCCGAGACTTCGGGCAAGAACGCCATCATCGTCACCCCGCAGGCCGATATCGACCTCGCCGCGAAGGACGTCGTCCAGTCCGCCTTCGGGCATGCGGGCCAGAAGTGCTCGGCGGCGTCGATCGCGATCCTCGTGGGCGCGATGGGCTCCTCGGAGCGTTTCATCAACCAGGTGGTCGACGCGGCCGAGTCGCTCGTCGTGGATTACCCGACGAACCCGTCCGCCGAGATGGGCCCGATCATCGAGCCGGCGGCCGGCAAGCTCAAGCGTGGCCTGACAGAGCTCGAGCCGGGTCAGAGGTGGCTGCTCAAGCCGCGTCAGCTGGACGATTCAGGTCGCCTGTGGTCGCCCGGTATTCGCGACGGCGTCACCCCCGGCCAGGATGCGCACATGACCGAGTACTTCGGTCCGGTGCTCTCCATCATGCACGCGCAGACCTTGGAGGAGGCGATCCGGCTGCAGAACGCGGTGGAATTCGGCCTGACTGCCGGCCTGCATTCGCTCGACCCGGAGGAGATCAGGCTGTGGCTGTCGAAGGTGGAGGCCGGCAACGTCTACGTCAACCGTGGCACGACGGGCGCGATCGTGCGCCGTCAGCCGTTCGGCGGCTGGAAGCGTTCGCAGGTGGGCACCGGTTCGAAGGCGGGTGGGCCGAACCACCTCATTGGCCTGTCGCACGTGGAACCGGTCGAGGTGGCTGTGCCGGAGCAGTTTGCCGCGCTGTCCTACCCCACGTTGAGCGAGTTCGACACGCTCGCCGCGAAGGTGCCCGCCGAGCATGTGGGCCAGTACCGGGCCGCGTTGCGGAGCGTGGAGGCGGCGCTCAAGGAGCACTACTTGGCCGAGCGTGACGTTTCGGCGTTGGGCGTAGAGAAGAACGTCTTCCGCTACCGGCCCACGTCGGTCATGGTACGGCTGGAGGACCCGGAGCAGTGGTGGAAGGTTGCCCCGATGGTGGCCGGCGCGCTGACGGGTAAGACGGCGGTGGAGCTGAGCGTGGCCGACGACCTGCGCGACACCGTTGCCCAGGCGTTCCGCGCCGCCGGCGCGACTGTCTGCGTGGCCTCGACGGCCCAGTGGCTGTCCGACCTGCCCAAGTCCGAGACGCACAAGGTGCGCTACTTCGGCGAGGATCCGCGCGCCGTGGCCGAGGCGGTGGGCGGCTCGGTGGACGTGGCCATCTACTCCGAGCCGGCCACGGGCAACGGCCGGGTAGATTTGCGCCCGTTCTTCCTCGAGCAGGCCGTGGCCGCCACGAATCACCGCTTCGGCGATCACACCATGTTGCTCGACGGCGTGATCTAGGCGCCGCGTGAGTTGGTGGGCCGGCCCCTCGAGGGGCCGGCCCACCAACTTTTATGTGGCCTGCTTCAACTGTCGTGCACTATCCCCGGCGCATCGGCAGAGTTCGTAGAAGTAGCCAGGTCAGGCCCCACAGCGCGAGGGCGACGGCGAGCACCATCGGCGCGGCGCCACTCGGACCGAGGTTGACCGCGGGCAAGGATTCCAGGGCCGGGATCATCTGAAGGAAGTAGGTGATGAACGCCGCCAACGTGTAGGCCACTACTGACCCGACGATCACGACCCACCATGCGAAGCGCACGAACAGCGCGGCCCCGAAGAGTCCGCCCGCGTAGACCAGTAGCAGCACGGCTGGGATCACCGCCAGGGTTGCGGGGCTCACGCCGGTCAGCTCCGGCCGCTCGATCAACGACGCCAGCCACCACACGAGCGCTCCGAGCGCCGTGTACGTCAGCGTGAAGACCAGACCCAGCGTACTCAGCTTGGCGAAGATCTGCCGCCGGGTCATTCCCGCGCCGAGCATCGTGCGGCTCAGCGCCGCGCCGATGCAACCGAACGCGAGCATCAGACTCATGCTCACCAAGATCACGCCCGCTGCCGAATTCCACGCTGTCATCTCCAGCCCTCGGGGATGGATCACCCCGAACAGATCAGTGGAAACGAAGAGCCTGACGTCGACGGACTCCGGGGTCAGATAGGCCAGCGCAACCGAGACCACGAAGGTGGCAAACAGCGCCAGCGTCGAAGCGTAGAGAGCTTGGAATTCCATCTTCATGCCCCTGACCGGCCGGCCCGCAACGCGCGGCGAATTTCGCCGGTATCCCACATATACCAGCCCTGCTATCAGCACAATGGCAAGGGCTAAGGCCACTAGTAGCTCGAGCATCCACGTCATGATTCTTTCCCCTGTTCCTTTCCGGCGTTCAGCTCCGTCAGAGCCTGCGCGCCCGTGCGTCGGTGATTGATGGCCGCGAGCACGTCGGTGAGCGAGGCGACGCGGTCGGTGGAGTAAGCCGCGCGGACGTCGTCGGCGCTTCCGGCCGCCACCAGCTGGCCCTCCTCCATGATGAGGACGTTCTCCAACAGGTCCTCGATCTCGTCAACGTTGTGGTTGGAGATGATGATCGTGCGAGGGTGATCGATGAAGTCCTTGAGCAGCACGTCGTAGAAGTCGCGCCGGAGCACCGCGTCCATGCCGAGGTGAATCTCGTCAAAGATCGTCAAAGGCGCGCGCGAGCCGATGCCGAGTGCCGCGAAGAATGCCGACTTCTGCCCACGCGAGAGCCCGCCGGGGCCTTTCCTCACCGGGATCTCCCACGCGTCGAGCAGGGAGTAGACGACCTCCCGGTCGAAGGTGGGCCGCACGCGCTCCCACAGGTCGATCGTTCGGGTGAGCCGCTGATCTTGGAGCACGGCCGGCGACTCGGAGACGAAGGCGATGTTGGGCATCACTCGCGGGTTTTCCCAGACGGGCTCGCCGGCCACCGTCACCTCGCCGGTGGCCCTCATCTGCCCGGCGATCAGCATCTCCAGCGTGGTCTTGCCCGAGCCGTTACGGCCGAGCAGACCGGTGATCTTGCCCCGTTCGATTGTCGCCGACACGCCGCGGACAGCCTGGTGGCGGAAGTAGCGGTAGCCGACGTCCTTGAGCGAGACCTCGTAAGGTGCAATGGTTGTCATCTCTCCTCCAAGAAGTCGTTGACGAATGCGCGGATGTCCTGCGCCGTGAAGCCGAGGGCGAGACCCTCGGCGAGCACCGGGCCGAGGCGGTCGGCCGCGTAGGCCTGCCGGCCGCCGGAGCGGAGGATGGAGGCGGCGTCGTCGGTGACGAACATGCCGATGCCCCGCTGCTTGAAGATGATGCCCTCCGCCGTGAGTTCGTTGAACGCCTTGTTCGCCGTGGCCGGGTTGATCCGGTAGGTGGTGGCGTATTGCGTGGTGGACATAAGCTGATCGCCCGCTTGTAGCTCGCCGCGAATGATCCGGCGCCGGATATCCTCGGCGATCTGCTGGTAGATCGGCGTCTTCGAATCAAACTCGAGGTCGTCCACGGGCCCTCCTTTCCAGGTGAGCGGCACCGCCGCTTGGGTTAATTGCATAACTAATTAACCCACGAAGCGATGTGCTTGTCAAGCCCATCAGGAACACCCGACGCGGCGAGCAGCAAGGCGTGCGCAAGCCCGGCCTCCCGCGGAAAGAACAGCGGTTCTCAGGCGCCACGCACAAGGGGACTCAGGCACAAAAAAAGGGGCCAGTCCACGCGAACTGGCCCCTCCTTCCGCGCCTTAGCGGTCCGAGAGAATCGCGATGATGCGAAGCACCTCGACGTAGATCCACAGGATCGTCATGACGATCGCGATGCCGACCGTCCACGAGAACTCACGCGGAGCACCGTTGACGATCGCGGTATTGATGTCCTCGAAGTCGCCGATCAGCATGTAGGAGGCGATGAGGATCATGCCCGCACCCAAAAGCACGCCCAGCGGGATACCCGCGACCTCGTACCCGCGCGCGCCCCACGCCTGGTCGAGCACGCCCGTCCACATAAGCACCAGGTTAACCAGTGAGAAGATGAGGTAGCCAAGCGCCACCGTGATGACGATCTTGCGCCCCTTCGGCGTAGTGCGGACCGTGCCCGAGTAGTGCAGCGCCAGCGTCACGCCCACAATGATCGCCGTGGCCAGGATCGTCTGGACCGCGATACCCGGAATAAAGAGATCGAGGGCGGCCGTCATCGCGCCGAGCGCCACGCCCTCCAGCACCGCATACGCGATCGCCAGGCCAGGCTTGACCATCCTCTGGAACGCCAGGACCATGCCGACGACGAACGCGCCCAGCACCGAGACCATAGCGGCCGGCATCCACGCATCCGGCGGCAAAAGGATGGCCGTCGCCACGCCGGAGACGAGGGCGATGCCGAGGAGGAGGCCCACCTTGTTGAGGGCATCCTTGTACGTCATTCGCTCGGTGGCGAAAGCGCCCGGGCCGGCGACGTCGGCGCCCGGTTGGGCATAGGCCGCATACTGATCGCCGTACTCGGTTTGACCGTAGCCGTACTGGTCGCCAAACTGAGTCTGGTCGAACTGGTTCGGCCGCGCCTGCTGAGTCGAGAAGTAAGGATTACGTGTCGTAATCGGGTTGCTCACGGGAGTCTCCTTGAAGTAGGGCCACGAATCGGGCCGTCCACTCCTAATACTAACCACACGGTAACTAAGGGCAATCCACCCACGGTCTTTTTTCCCCAAAGAGAAACGCTCCCACCGGCCGCAGATGCCAGGCGGCTCAACCCGACGCCGAGCCGCGCGTCGCCGGACGCTGTACACAACGCGCGTCGTCGGACGCTGTGGAGAATACGTCCGTGGTAGGACGCAATCGCGGATACTGACCCCGTACGCTGATACCGGCCAGCACCACATGCGTGACCACGAGGAGGACACGATGATCACCGTCGAGAACCTGACGAAGGACTACGGCAAGAAACGGGCTATTGACAACCTGTCGTTCTCCGTGCGCCCCGGCGCCGTGACAGGATTCCTCGGGCCGAACGGCTCGGGATAGTCCACCACGATGCGTTGCATTGTTGGCCTTGACCGCCCCACATCGGGCCGGGTGCTGATCGGGGGAACCGAGTATCGCAACCTCGCCTCCCCGCTCACCGCCGTCGGCGCGCTCCTAGATGGGAAAGCGTTTCACCCCGGACGAACGGCCAGGCAGCACCTGCGGGTCGTGGCGAAGACGCACGGATTCCCCCAGGAGCGCGTCGACGAGGTCATCGGCTTTACCGGCCTCGAATCTGTGGCGGGCAAGAAAATTAAGGGCTTTTCCCTCGGCATGGGCCAGCGCCTCGGCATCGCCACCGCGTTGCTCGGGGACCCGGCCGTCCTCATCCTCGACGAACCGGTCAACGGCCTCGACCCCGACGGCGTGCGCTGGGTCCGCTCCACGATGCGGGCGCTCGCCGCGGAGGGCCGTAGTGTCCTCGTCTCCTCCCACCTCATGAGCGAGATGGCTCTGACCGCCGACGACCTCGTCATTATCGGCCGCGGCCACCTCATCGACTCCGGCCCGATCTCGAAGTTCACCGAATCCAACCACGGCATGCGCGTGCGGGTCTCGGGTCCAGACATGGCCACCATGCGCCGCACGCTCAGCCAGGCGGGGTGGGAGGTTCACGACGTCGCCCCCGGCCACGCCAACCCGCACGGCGCCTTTGAGCTGCCGGGCCTCGAGCGCGAACAGGTCGGCCACCTGCTCTTCGAGCGCGGGGTAGAGATCCACGAGCTGACCGAGATTCACTCCACCCTCGAGGACGTCTTCATGGAGCTCACCTCCGACCAGGCCGAGTTCACCTCCGCGCCCGCCTCCGCGCCCGGTTCGGTGCCAGCGCCCGGCCCGGCCCCGATGGCCCCTGCGGCCACGCCCGTCCCGCCCACACGAAACACCCGGGAGTCCTAAGATGACCACGTTTACCAGCCGCTTCGCCGAGAACGCCTACCGTCCCACGTTCACCCGCTCCCTGCGTTCGGAACTGACCAAGCTCAACACCCGGACAGTTCAGGTCACTGCCCTCATCGGCGTCGCGCTCTACGGGCTCATCATGTGGCTCGTCGCCACCTCGGCTGCGGAAGAGCCCAACCCGCGCATCGCGGTCATTGGCTGGTCCTCGCTGACCTTCTTCTTCATCATCATCGGCGCCGTCGCCGCCACCAGCGAATACGCCCATAATACGATGCGCACTACCGCGCTATCCGACCCGCGCCGCCCTCGCTCCTACGCGGCGAAGCTGGCGGCTGTGACGATCGTCAGCGCCGTCCTCAGCGTGGTGTTGCTCGGCGTCGGCCTCGCGATCTTGAGCCTGCGCATGGACGGATTTCGCGTGAATGGCGATGGCCTCGAGGCCTACTTCGCCTTCGTCGTGCTCACGACGGCCATCGGCGTGCTCTCCGCCGCGATGGGCTACCTCGTCCGGTCCACGGCCGGCGCCATCGCAATCATGATCGGCTTCATCAACCTGCTCGACCTCGTTCGTCTCATCCCCCAGCGCTTCTTCCAGGAGACAGTCTCGCAACTCATCCCGAGCTCGCTGGGCAACGTGGCCATCACCGGCCAGGCCCCCACGGACGCGCTCGTCTCCTCACCCTGGGCCGCGCTGGCGATCTTCGTGGGCTACACGGTGGCGGGCGTCGTCGTCGGTCTGGCGACCTTCAGTAAGCGTGACATCTAGGAAAATCCTTGGCGGTGCCCCCAGTCGGATTCGAACCGACACTGAATCGATTTTAAGTCGACTGCCTCTGCCGTTGGGCTATGGGGGCCTTGCAAGTAACACTACCCGCACGTCCGATTCAGCCAAAATGCGGCGGCCCGTGTCTTAGACTGGGACGTAAGCCGTCACGAGGAGTGGCGCACACGGATTGGACTCATATGATTGCGCGTTACCGTCAAGCCCTGAAGAACGAAACGATCGCCGGCGTCGTCCTCATCATCGGGGCGGTTCTCGCCTTGATATGGGCGAATTTCCCCGTCCAGGGCGCACGTAGCGCCTACGATTCCCTCGCCAACACCTCGCTGTTTGAGCTACACGGCCACGAGATGAGCCTCTCGCTCATCTCCGCCGACTTCCTACTGGCGTTGTTCTTCTTCATCGTCGGCATGGAGCTCAAGCAGGAGTTCGTGATCGGCTCGCTTCACAACATCCGCAAGGCGCTCGTGCCAATCCTCGCCGCGGTGTTCGGCATGGCCGGTCCGATGATCGTCTACGTGGTGGTTCAGCTACTGTCCTCCACCCCCAACTGGAACGGCTGGGCCGTCCCCGTGGCCACTGACATCGCCTTCGCCCTCGGCGTGCTGGGCCTCTTCGGCAAGGGCCTACCCATCGCGCTACGCACCTTCCTCATGACCCTCGCGGTGGTCGACGACCTGCTCGGCATCCTCATCATCGCCATCTTCTTCTCCGAGAATCTCAACTTCATCTACCTCGGGCTCTCCATCGTGGTGGTCGCGATCTTTGGCGTCCTGGCCCAAAAGCGGATCATCCGTTGGTACCTGCTGTGGCCGATCGGGCTCGTCGCCTGGTTCTTCATGTTTTCCTCCGGCATCCACGCCACGATCGCCGGCGTGCTCCTGGGCATGACGATCCCCGCCCGCCAGCTCGCCAGCGAGAAGCTCCCGCTCACCGAGGTCCTCACCGAGAAGCTGGAGTTCTACTCCGCCGGCATCATCCTGCCCATCTTCGCGTTCTTCGCGGCGGGCGTGAACGTGGTCGATTCCGGTGGCTTCGTAGCCATGCTGACCGACCCGGCCGCGCTGGGCATCTACCTCGGCCTGCCGCTGGGCAAGATGCTCGGCATCACGGGCGGCGTGGCCCTCATGATCTACGTCTTCAAACTCGAGCTGGGTAAGAACCTCTACATGGGCGACATCAACGCGATGGCTTTCGTGGCGGGCATCGGCTTCACCGTTTCGCTGCTGATCGCCACCCTATCCTTCCCGCCCGACGACCCGGCCGGCCCGCACGCCCGCGTGGCCGTGCTCCTTGGCACGCTGATCTCGCTCATTATCGGCGCGATCTTCCTGCGCGGCCGCGTCCGCTGGCACCGCCACCACGCCCCCGTCTACGACTACGAGCACATGGCCCAGAACCGCGCCACCCTCGAGCGCCACGAGGTCCTCACCGACGACACGATCGAAGAGACCTGGGGCGAGGTCCCCGGCGGCGAGCCCGAGGTCGGGCCCGGCCACTACGACCGTTAGGACTGCACCCGGACGCGGCCACGGCGTCGGCGCGCGGCCAACAACGACGCCAGCAAGAACGACGCCGGCCGCGCCCCTTGCCTCACAGCCGCGGCGGGTTCGGCTCGCGGGCGGCCCAGAGCGCCATCCCGTCAAGGATGTCATGCTCGGAGGTGACCGCCTCGGTCAACGGGGTGGTCGCCTCCGTCTCGCGGGCGACGCGGCGGATGATCTCCTGCCACACGAGCGCGCCCGCGCCGATCACGTCCACGCGCCCCGGATGCATGAATCCCAGCGCGGCCCGCTCGGCCACACTCGCGTGAATGAACCACTCGCACGCCTCGTCGATCACGCCCAGCGGCAGGCGGGTCGCGTGGATGCGGTCAGCATCGTAGACGTCGAGACCGAGGGCCTTCGCCGTCACCGTGGTGATCGTACCCGCCAGGCCGATGAGCGTGCGGGCTGCGGAGAAGTCGATGCCCGTGGCGTCCAGCGCCGCGCGGACGTCGGCGCGTGCCGGCTCGATGCCCGCCTCGCCCGAGTCCTTCAGATGACGCTCGTAGATGCGCACGCAACCCACGTTCATCGACGCCGCGGCAAGCACGCTGCCGTCGTTGCGCCCAAGCACGAACTCGGTCGATCCACCACCCAAGTCGACCGTGAGCAAAGGCTCGGTGCCCGTCTTCAGCGCCGAGGTCGCCCCCGAGAACGACGCCCGCGCCTCCTCCTGCCCGGTCAGCACCTGCAGGTCGATGCCGAGGCGCTCGCGCACGCCGTCGACGAAGAGCTGGCGGTTAGCGGCGTCGCGCGTGGCGGACGTGGCCGCGAAGCGGATGGACTGGACCCCGTAGTCGCGGCACTGCCCCGCGTAGTCGTCAACGAAGGCGAGCGTACGCGCCAGGGCCTCCGGGGCGAAACGCCCCGTTCGATCCACACCCTGCCCCAGCCGCGAAACCTCCATCCGCCGCACGACATCGGTCAGGTGGACCTGCTCGGAGGGCTGGCCGCCCCGGCCCGGGCACCCGGGCGCGCCGTCGACGTCGGCGATAAGGAGGCGGATCGAGTTCGTGCCGCAGTCAATTCCCGCAACCCTCATGCCTGCGCCCCTTCCTCCGCCGGATCCTGGCAGTGGCAGACGGCGGGGTCCCACCCGACAAGGGCAAGAGCGTCGTCGCCGGCAGGGCAGACCCCCGGGCCGGCCGCGAGCGCGAAGCCCGCCAGCGCGTGCAGGCACTTGACCCGGTCCGGCATCCCGCCCGCCGAGCGCTGCTCGATCTCGGGAACCTCCTCCAGCAGGTTGCGCCGCTCGATGTAGGAGACGTGGGCACGTTCGTGGGCGGCGCGATAGTCGGCGTCGGCGGCGAGGCGCTCGTTGAAGGTCTCCATCCGCCCCGAGGACTCGGCCCGCGAGATCCGTTTCACCAGCGCCGGCAGCGAGAGGTAGAAGAGCGTGGGGAAGGGCGAGCCATCGGGCAGGCGCGGGTAGGTGATGGTCACGGCGGGGTTGCCGCACGCGCAACGCGCTCCGATCCCGACCAACCCGCGCGGGTGGCGGCCGAGCTGCTCGCTCAGCACCTCGATGTCGGTATCGCGGACAGGGCTCGCGTTCGCGGCAATCCGGTGAAGGGTTTCGGGGGCAACCCGTGGCGTGTCATTCATAGCCCTAAGCCTACCCGCTAGCCTTGGCCCTCCTCATCGGCGGGCGGCGTCGTGGATGTCTCATCAGCCGGGGCGGATTCGTCCGCAGGGGCGGTGGCGCCGCCCTGCGAGGCGCCCTCTCCCGGCGTTGTGCCGATCAGCGGGATGTTGGAGGGATTGACTAACTCGCCCGAGGCGCCGGCGATCTGAATGGAGTCCCACAGCGTCTGGTAGAACGGGGTGACCTGACGACGCCGGTCGTTGACTTCCTTCGTGCGTTCGGCCCGGATCTCCTCTGGGGTTCCTTTCTCCGGGTCGGAGACAAGGTAGAGCGTCTCCCCCGGCATGACGTAGCCGAGGCGTTCGCGCGCCTGGGAGCGGACGAAGTCGTCATCCTGCCAGCGGGCAAGCTCCTGCTCGAGGACCTCCACCCGCGCCGTGGTCTCCGCCAGCTGGCTGAGTAGCTCGCGCTTTTCCTGCTGCTGGTTCAGGTATTGGTTGAGCGGGCTGGCCACGATGATGACGGCGACCAACGCGAACACCGCGATCGCCAGCATGCGCAGGGAGAACTGACGCGTGCGCTCGCCGGAGGAGAAGCGCACGTTAAGTTTCTTCGAGAAACGATCCGAGCGGCGGGCATTGTCGGGGCGCTGCCCGGTGGCACCCGGGCCACGGGTACCCCGCGTGCGGCGGGAGGCAGTATCGCCGCGGGTCGCGCCCGATGTACGGTGAGCGGCGCCCACCATGCGCGTCGAGGTGCCGGCGGCGTTCTTGCCGTCTGGCCGCGCGTCCTTACCGGGAGACTGCGGTTTGTTGGCTCCCGGCCCCGACGGCGCGGCCCCACCCTGACGGTGCGGGGTGTCCGGGCTCCGCGGATCCTTGCGGTTTCGCTGGCGGTCCGCCGGAGAATTCCGGGTAGGCCGACGCCCGCCCTGGCCTCGGGCGGGCGATGGTGGACGCCGCGAACTCATGGCTCTCAGTTTAGGGCCCGCGAGTCGTCAACCGGGAAAGGCCGCCGGGCGCGCCACCGTCGGACGCGTCTCATGTGGGCCGTCCCGTGCAGACGCGTCCCGTGCAGACGCCCAAGGCCCTGCCGGTCGGAAACCGACGGGAGGCCTGCCGGAAGCCAGCGGAATACCGACGGGAGGTCGGCCGGAACCCGACGGAACACCGCCCGAAGGCCGGCGGTAAACCCGACGGGAAGCTCGCCGGTCGGAAGCCAGCCTGCCGGAAGCCAGCGGAATACCGACGGGAGGTCGGCCGGAACCCGGCGGAACACCGCCCGAAGGCCGGCGGTAAACCCGACGGGAAGCTCGCCGGTCGGAAGCCAGCCTGCCGGAAGCCGACCGAATACCGGCGGGAGGTCGGCCGCGCCCGCGAACAAAAGGGGGCCCGGGGTCGGTTTCCCAACCCCGGGCCCACGTGCGGCTATGTGCTTATGCCTTGAAACGCGGGAAGGCGGAACGGCCCGCGTAGACGGCCGCGTCGTCGAGCTCCTCCTCGATGCGCAGGAGCTGGTTGTACTTGTTGACGCGCTCGCCACGAGCCGGGGCGCCGGTCTTGATCTGGCCGGAGTTGGTGGCAACGGCGAGGTCGGCGATCGTGGTGTCCTCGGTCTCGCCGGAGCGGTGCGAGGTCATCGACTTGTAGCCGGCGCGGTGGGCCATCTCCACGGCCTCGAGGGTCTCGGTGAGGGTGCCGATCTGGTTGACCTTCACGAGGAGGGCGTTCGCGACGCCCATCTCGATACCCTTGGCGAGGCGTTCGGGGTTGGTGACGAAAAGGTCGTCGCCGACGAGCTGGACGCGGTCGCCGATGCGCTCGGTGAGGGCCTTCCAATCCTCCCACTCGTCCTCCGAGAGCGGATCCTCGATGGATACGATCGGGTAGTCGGTGATGAGCTTCTCGTAGTAGTCCACCATGTAGGCGGTGTCCTTCTCGCCACCCTCGAACGTGTACTTGCCGTCCTTGAAGAACTCGGAGGAGGCGACGTCGAGTGCGAGGGCGACGTCGGCGCCGGGCTTGTAGCCGGCGCGCTCGATGGCCTCAACGATCAGGTCGAGGGCCTCGGCGTTGTTGTCCAGGTTCGGGGCGAAGCCGCCCTCATCGCCCAGGCCGGTGGACAGGCCGCGCTCCTTGAGCACCGCCTTGAGCTCGTGGTAAACCTCGGCACCCATGCGCAGGGCCTCCTTGAAGGTCGGAGCGCCGATCGGGGCGATCATGAACTCCTGGATGTCAACGTTGGAATCGGCGTGCGAGCCACCGTTGAGGATGTTCATCATCGGCACGGGCAGGACGTGGGCGTTCGGGCCGCCCAGGTAGGAGAAGAGCGACAGGCCGGCGGACTCAGCGGAGGCCTTCGCAACGGCGAGGGAGACGCCGAGGATGCCATTGGCGCCGAGCTTGCCCTTGTTCGGGGTGCCGTCGAGGTCGCGCAGGATCTGGTCGATGTAGCGCTGCTCGGCGGCGTCGAGGCCGATAAGCTCCTCTTCCATCTCCTCGATCACGTTGGCAACCGCCTTCGAGGTGCCCTTGCCGCCGTAGCGGGACTTGTCGCCATCACGAAGCTCAACCGCCTCGAATGCGCCGGTAGACGCGCCGGAAGGAACGCCAGCGCGGCCGTAGTGGCCGTCATCCAGCAGGACCTCAACCTCAACGGTGGGGTTGCCGCGCGAATCAAGAATCTCACGAGCGTGTACGGCTTCAATGTTTGCCACAAGAACTCCTTCTTTAGGGTTGTTTTCAGTACCGCAGCGGAACTGCGCTACCTCCACCCCCTATTGTCCTACGAATCACCGACAAAAGACACCGCCCCGCCGAGATCACCCCGGCTTTTCATCTCTCGGGGCAATTCTTTACCGTGACACAGGACACGCACGGGCGTCTTTCGTCCCGACTCGCGCGGACTGCCACCCCGCCCGGCAGCGCCGCCCGGCAGCCCGCCATACCTTCGCGGGACGATTTGGGCCGTATCTTCGTATATACGAAGATACGGCCCAAATCGTCCCGCGAATGTCACCCTCGGCAGGCAGACCGGCCCGCGGGCGCCTGCCTAGCTGCCGATGCTCGCCAGCATCACCGAATCGATCACGCTCTCCACGAACTCCACCACGGCGTCGCCCTCGATCGTCTTCGCAGCGCCCAGGCGACGTTCGTTCTCCACGGGCAACGGAACCAGCAGCGTGCGGATAGCGGGCTTGGCGATCGCCTTGGGGTAGAGGCGACGAAGCCGCGCGTGGCGCGAATCGGGCAACACCGCGGGCGCCAAGCGCACGTTGTTGCCCTGCATCGTGACCTCCTCGATGCCCACTGAGCGCACCTTCTCCCGCAACTCGGCGAGGGTAAAGAGCCGCTCCACCTCCGCCGGCACGGCCCCATACCGGTCCACAAGCTCCCGGTGGATGTCCGCCCGCTGCTCCCGCGTCGTCGAGGACGCAATCTTGGTGTAGATCTCCAGCCGTAGCCGCTCGGAGGTCACCCATGACTCGGGCACGTAGGCGTCAACCGGCAATTCGATGCGGGTCTCGGCCGCCTTCTCCGCCTCGGACCGGGTGTCGCGCCCCGTCATCTCCGCGACGGCCTCGGAGACCATGCGGATGTACAGGTCGAAGCCGACCCCGGCGATGTGCCCCGACTGCTCGCCACCCAGCAGGTTGCCCGCCCCGCGGATCTCCAGGTCCTTCAACGCCACCTGGAATCCCGCGCCAAGCTCGGTGTGCGCCGCGATGGTTCGAAGCCGCTCGATCGCCGTCTCAGTCATCGTCCCATCGCGCGGGTAAAGGAAGTAGGCGTACGCGCGTTCGCGCCCGCGCCCCACGCGACCGCGCAACTGGTGGAGCTGGGAGAGCCCGAGCTTGTGGGCATTCTCCACGATCAGCGTGTTCGCGTTCGAGATGTCCAGTCCGGTCTCCACGATCGTCGTACACACGAGCACGTCGATGTCCTTGTCCCAAAACTCCTGGATGACCGTCTCAAGCTGATTCTCACTCATCTTCCCGTGCGCGACCCCGATCCGCGCACCCGGCACGAGCTCGGCCAGGTGCGCCGCCACCCGGTTGATGGATTCGGTGCGGTTGTGGACGTAGAACACCTGCCCGTCACGTAGCAGCTCGCGCTTGATGGCCGCGGCGATCTGCTGGTCCTCCTGCGCCCCCACATAGGTCAGAATTGGGTGGCGCTCCTCCGGCGGGGTCGCCAGCGTCGACATCTGCCGCAGCCCCGTCACCGCCATCTCGAGCGTGCGCGGGATCGGGGTGGCCGACATCGACAGCACGTCCACCGTCGGGTACATCTGCTTGAGGGTTTCCTTGTGTTCGACGCCGAAGCGCTGCTCCTCGTCGATAATCACCAAGCCAAGGTCTTTAAAGCGCACGTCGCCCGTGATGAGGCGGTGGGTGCCGATCACGACGTCGATTTCCCCGCGGCGCACGCCGTCCTTGACGTCCTCCGATTCCTTCTCCGTCTGGAATCGCGACAGGCCCGCCACCTTGACCGGGAATCCGGCGTAGCGCTCCTGGAAAGTTTCGAGGTGCTGCTGGACGAGCAGGGTGGTCGGAGCGAGGACCGCCACCTGCTTGCCGTCCTGGACCGCCTTGAACGCGGCCCGCACGGCGATCTCGGTCTTACCGTAGCCGACGTCGCCGGAGATTAGGCGATCCATCGGCTCGGGCGCCTCCATGTCCCGCTTGACTTCCTCGATCGTGGAGAGCTGATCCGGGGTTTCCACGAACTCGAAGGCGTCCTCCAGTTCGTGCTGCCAGGGGGTGTCGGGGGCGAAGACGTGCCCCTTGGTGGCACGCCGTTGGGCATACAGTCGCACGAGCTCCTTCGCGATCTGTTTGACCGCCGCCCGCGCCTTGGACTTCGTCTTTTCCCAGTCGGCCCCGCCCATCTTGTTGAGGGTGGGGGCGTCACCGCCGGCGTACTTGGAAATCTGGTCGAGCTGGTCGGTGGGGACCCACAGCTGGTCACGGGCCTGCCCGCGTTTGGAGGGCGCGTATTCGAGGACGACGTACTCGCGCTGCGTCCCGTTCGGCCCACCCAGCTTGCGTTTGGCGAGCTTGACGAACTGCGCCACGCCGTGGCGGGCGTGAACCACGTAGTCGCCGGGTTTGAGCTGGAGCGGGTCGACGGCGTTCTTGCGTCGTTTCGGCATCTGTCGCTGCTGTGCCGACCGGGAGCGCTTGCGCCCGATGAGTTCGCTCGCGCCCAGCAGGGCGAACTTCTCGGCGTCGGCGACGAAGCCGGACTGGACGGATGCGGTGACGACCGCGACGACGCCGGGGCGCACCTCGCCCAGGTCCTCGGAGAAGCTGGCGGGCACGTCGGCGTCGGACAGCTGTTCGACTAGGCGTCGCCCAAGTCCGCCGCCCTCGACCGCCACGACGATCCGCCACTGCTCGCGCGCCTTGTGGCCGAGTTCGCGCAGGGCGGCATCAACGTCGCCGGCGAAGTTGCGCGGCTCCCGTAGCGGTAGCTGGATGGTGTCCTGGCCCGCGAATCCGCCGAGCGTCCACCAGCCCAGGCCCAGCTCGATCGCGTGGGCCCGCACGTCGGGGATCTCAAGGAAGGACGCCTTCGACACCGAGATCGGGATATCGCCGCCGGCCGCCGCCGCTGACCAGGCCGCCGCCAAGAACTCCTGCGTTGTCTCCTGCAGGGACTGTGCCCGGGCCTCGATGCGCTCCGGTTCGACCATGATGATACGTGTCGCCTCGGGCAGCTCGTCGAGAAGCGGATGCATCTGCTCCACCAGCACCGGCTGCAGCGACTCCATCCCCTCCACCGCGATGCCGTTCGCGATTCGGTCGAGCATGTCCACCGCGCCCGGTAGCTCCGTGAGCGCTTCGGCGGCGCGCGAGCGGACGTCGTCGGTGAGCAGGATCTCTCGGCACGGTGGGGCGTACAGCTGCCCAACGTCGCCCAATGAACGCTGGTCGGCCACGGCGAAGGAGCGGATCTCGTCCACCTCGTCGCCGAAGAGCTCCACGCGCAGCGGGGAGTCGGAGGTGGGCGGGAAGACGTCGATGATCCCGCCGCGCACGGCGAACTGCCCGCGGGCCTCGATCATGTCTACGCGCTCGTAGGCGGCGGCGACCAGGCGTTCTTGCAGGTCGTCGAAGTCGACGACGTCGCCCACCGCCAGGCGAACCGGTTCCAGCTCGCCCAGGCCCGCCGCGATCGGCTGAAGAAAGGCGCGGATGGGCACGAGGAGCACGCGCAGCTCGGGGAAGTCTTCGGGGTGGGCGAGGCGGCGTAGCGTGGTCAGTCGCTCGGCCACGGTGTCCGAGCGCGGCGAGAGGCGTTCGTGCGGGAGGGTCTCCCAGGCGGGGAAGATCGCCATGTTCTCGGCCGGGACGTAGGGGCGCAGGGCGTCGCGCAGGTCCTCGGCCTCGCGGCCAGAGGTCGTGACCGCCACCTGCAGCCTGCCATCGCCCGATCCAAGGAGCTCGGCGATCGCGGGGGCGAAGGCGCCGCGCGGCATACCGAAGTCGGCGAAGCGGGAGTTCGCGCGCGAGGAGAGCGTGTCCTGGTCTGCGAGGATGGAGAGAACGGGTCGAAGATCCATGAGGTCCTAACGATTGCCGGAGCGATGGGGATGCCGAGGTGACGAAAGTAGCGAGGGCGCGGGCGGGTGGGCCCGGTTACTTGCTGTGCAGGCGCATGGTGGCCTTGTCCAGGCCGTGAAGGAGGACGTCTTCGACGGCGTCGGCCGCGAGGGCGATGAGCACGTCGACCTCCTTGTCCTCCTTGGAAGTGAAGGGGGAGAGCACGAAGTCGGCGGGATCCTGGCGGCCCGGCGGGCGGCCGATGCCGAAGCGGAGGCGGACGTAGTCTTGAGTACCCAGCGACTGTGTGATCGACTTGAGGCCGTTATGGCCGCCGGAGCCGCCACCGCGTTTGAGTTTGAGGTGGCCGAAGGGCAGGTCGAGGTCGTCATGGATGACGATGAGGTCTTCTGGCGCGATCTTGAAGTATTTCAGTAATGAGCTAACTGGGCCCCCGGAGGTGTTCATATAGCCGTTGGACACGCCGAGCACCACTGCTTCACCTGGCTTCCCCGGGCCGATGCCGACTCGCACCGAGGCCGCTCGCGTATTCGACTGCTTGTGCACCGACAGCGAGGAGCCCGCCCGGCGGGCCAGCTCGTGGACGACGTGTTGACCGATGTTGTGGCGCGTGTTTTCATACGTGGGCCCTGGGTTGCCCAGACCAATGACTGCGAACATTTTCCCTCCACCCGAACCTTACCAACGTGGCCCGCCCGCGACCATGGCCGGCCCCGCATCCGATGCGTTAATCCCGCGGATGTCACACCAATTTCCGGTTTTTGGCGTGACATCTGCGGGATTAGTATCGCAATTTGTGGGGCAGGGCCCGCCCCACCGGCGAGCCCTGCACGTAGAGTTTGCGTTGCTAGCTTACTCGGCGTCCTCGGCCGGAGCCTCCGTGGCGCCGCCTTCCTCGGTCGCGCCTTCCTCAGGCTCGGGCAGGGCCTCGACCTGCGGGACCGCCACAACCACAACAACCTCGTCCTCGGGCAGGTCGGTGGTCACGTCCGCCGGGAACTTCACGTCGGCGATGGTGATGTTGGTGCCGTCCTCGACGCCCTCGACGTCGACGACGATCGCCTCCGGGATCTCCTGGACCGGGACCTCAACCGGTAGCACCATGAGTTCGATGGTGGCGATGGCGTCACCGGCGGGCTCGCCCTCGACGACGACCGGAACTTCGACGGCCACCTTCTCGCCCGCCTTCACACGCAGAAGGTCCATGTGCTCGATGCTGCGGGTGAGCGGGTTGCGCTGGACGTCCTTGACCATGACCAGCTGCTCGGTGGCGTCCGACTTGAGGGTCACGAGCGCGTTCGCGTTTCCGCGGACCATGAGGAAGGCATCGTGGTAGTTAACCACGTAGTGCTTGGGGTCTTCGCCGTGGCCGTAGACGACGACGGGCAGGCCGCCCTCGCGGCGCATACGGCGCGAGGCGCCCTTTCCGAACTCGGTACGCTCGGTGATCTCGAGAATCTGCTTCTCCATGTCTATCTCCTGTTCTAGATGGCTCACGCGTTGTGAGCGGATGGCCCCGAAACGGAGGCTACGCCAGGCATAGACACCGCGTCGATAACGGAAGCGCATGCTTCCCTCGCCGAGGCAACTCCGTTATCTTACCGCCTGCGGGCGCCGCCGAAAACTGAGCGGGCGAAGCTCACAGCGTCAGCGTCGCGAATCTCATCGAAGAAGCAGGCCGCATGCTCTCCGAAGAAGGACGTGGGCTTATACGCGTTTGGAACTCGAGGACGATTTCGACCCGCTTGAGACAGTAACATAAGGGATGAGGGAAAACTCTACGCTTCCCCTCATCCCTGTTAGTTACTGTGCTTCAATCACCACTGCTAGTCCCTGACCGACACCAATACAAATAGTTGCCAGGCCATACCTCAAGCCGCGCGCCTTGAGGCTGTGGGCAAGGTGGCCCACGATACGACCTCCCGACGCGCCAAGCGGGTGCCCAATGGCGATCGCGCCGCCATCGACATTGACCTTGTCTGGATCGAGATCCTTCCACTCGCGCATGCATGCGAGCGCCTGTGCTGCAAACGCCTCGTTGAGTTCGACAAGGTCAATGTCTGACCAGGTCAAGCCTGCACGCTCGAGTGCCATGTTGGCAGACTCGACCGGACCGATACCGAAAATCTCTGGCGATACGCCGGACACACCACGTGAGATAATTCGAGCGAGCGGGTCCCCCATTGCCTCTGAGAGCTTTTCGTTACCGATGACCATTGCCGCTGCGCCGTCGTTGAGCGAGGACGCGTTACCGGCGGTGACAGTACCGTTCTCCTTCCGGAAAGCGGTGCGCAACTTGGATAGCCCTTCGACCGAGGTATCGGGACGAATCGTCTCGTCTCGTTCGAGATCCACACCCGGTGAGACGATTTCGGCGTCGTAACGGCCCTCGTCCCATGCGTTGGTAGCGCGGCGATGCGAACGAGTTGCAAACTCGTCTTGCTCAGTGCGAGAAATACCGTAACGATCCGCGAGGATCTCGGCTCCCTCTCCAAGTGACACGGTGAACTGGTCGGGCATTTTTGGATTGATCAATCTCCAACCGAGAGACGTCGATTCAAGACTGGCACCACCGGCAGGGAAGGCCCGCTCCGGCTTGAGCATGACCCAGGGCGCACGAGACATCGACTCGACACCACACGCGATCACGGTGTCGGCATCCCCGGTCTCGACAGCGCGTGCGGCTTGAATGACGGATTCGACTCCCGAGCCACACAGGCGATTAACCGTGACGCCCGGCACCGAGACGGGCAGGCCCGCAAGTAACCAGGACATGCGCGCTACGTCGCGGTTCTCCTCACCTGCACCATTCGCATTACCTGCGATGACTTCGTCTACTCGAGCAGGGTCGAGGTTGGGATGTCGCTCCAAGAGCTGCTTGAGCGTCGTGGCTAACATATCGTCGGGACGTACAGAGGCAAGAGCTCTGCCAAACTTGCCGAATGGCGTGCGAACGGCGTCGTAAATGAATGCAGGCATTAGAAATCCTCCGTGGCATCGACAAGGTCAAAGCCGAGCTTCTCCGATAGCTCGGCAACGGTAACGCCGTGGGTGTCGTGGACGATCGGGGCGGCGCCGGTCAATTCGATGGTCGCGAGATCTGTGTAAACTCGCTTGACGCAGCCAATACCGGTCACAGGCATGGTCAGAGCGCGGACAAGCTTGGGTTCGCCCTTTTTGGTGAACATGGTCATCATGACCCACACATCTTTGGCACCCACAGCGAGGTCCATCGCACCACCGACAGCGGGGATTGCATCGGGTTTACCCGAATGCCAGTTTGCAAGGTCGCCGTTCACCGCAACCTGAAAGGCACCCATGACGCACAGGTCCAAGTGACCTCCCCGCATCATTGCGAAGGAATCAGCGTGATGGAAATAAGACGACCCAGGGAGCTCGGTCACAGGGATCTTACCGGCATTGATGAGCTCCGGATCAACCTCATCTCCGTGCGCCTCGGGCCCCATATTGAGCATGCCGTTTTCGGTGTGAAGAATGACCTTCTGATCGGCATTGAGATAGTTGGAAATGAGCGTCGGCATGCCGATCCCAAGATTTGCAAACGTCAACGGTGGAACGTCCTGCGCGGCACGCTTTGCGATGTCCTCGCGGCTCAGCGGTGCATCCGTATTCTTCATGACTCTGCTCCATTTCCGGTGTCAATCTTGACGACTGTGTCAACGTAAATACACGGTGTTACGACGTTTTCAGGGTCCATTTGCCCGGTCTCAACGATCTCGGAGACCTGAACGATTGATCGCTTCGTGGCCGTGGCCATAACTGGCCCGAAATTCCGGGCGGTCTTACGGTATTGCAGGTTCCCGAGACGATCTGATGTCTGAGCCTTAATCAGCGCGATATCGCCGAAGATGGGAAACTCAAGGACGTATTGCCGGCCGTCGATTTCGCGAGTCTCCTTCCCTTCCGCGAGCATTGTTCCGAAGCCTGTGTGGGTGTAAAAGGCGCCGATTCCGGCTCCTGCGGCACGGATGCGTTCAGCGAGATTCCCCTGCGGAACAACCTCGAGTTCGATCTCTCCAGCACGATATTTCGCATCGAAGTGCCACGAATCAGCTTGTCGCGGGAAAGAACAGATCATCTTCTTCACGCGACCAAGCTGGATTAGTCGAGCGAGACCAACATCGCCATTGCCAGCGTTGTTGTTTACCACCGTCAGGTCGGTGGCGCCGGTATCGATAAGCGCATCGATGAGCTCGACGGGCTGACCTGCCGCACCAAAGCCCCCAATGAGGATGGTGGCGCCGTCGCTGACGCCTTCGAGGGCAGCAGCGGCATCTTCAACAAAATGTGCCATTTTCTTGTCCTATCGGATCGAGTTCGGGTGGGTACACAGGGCCGTAGTCCTGATATCCATGTAGGGATACATCGGGAAGCCGGAGAGGGTATCGTGCAGATGCTGGTTCGACTCGACGTCAAAAATTGAAACGTTCGCGTACCTGCCGACAACGCGGTAAATCGCCTTTAGCTCCCCACCCTCCTGAAGCTTCTGCGAGTAGTGCCTCTCTCGCTCCTGGAAATCTGCGACCTGCTCAGGTGTTAAAGATTCAGGAAACTTGACTTCCATTTCGACGAGGTATTCCATGGTGATCCTTTTTCGTTGCTATCAGTCAGACGCGGATTGCCGCGACGTATTCGTGAGGGATTTCGACAGCTGGGATATACGTTCCACCGATGTCAGTGACGATGCCGCGTGCGCCGTCAGCGATGACACGAGTGTGCCAATGAGGTACGGCATTACTTCTCCTCCAGCTTGGCGATGAGTTCAGACAGGGCTCGAACCTTCGCTTCACGTTCCGCGTTCGCGGTATCCCACTCGTCGATGGGGAGCAGATGCCGACGCTCCTTGGTTACTGATTCGATAAGATCCCGGTCGCGCCACGGGTTGGTGCTGCCACGTTCTTCAGCCTGCCTGCCGTAGGCGTCTCCCAGACGGGCGGCGTGAGCGTCGATACCGCCGCGAGTATTGAGGTCTGCCACTTCGAACGGCCCGTAGAACGCCCAGCGACGCCCAAGCCCGCTTCGCACGACAGTATCGACGCCGTCAGCGTTGATGATTCCGTCTCTCACCAATAGATAGGCTTCGCGCAGAAGCGCTGCTTGAAGCCGATTGGAGACGTAACCGGCGATCTCGCGATTGAGCTTGACGGGTGACATCCCGATCCTAGAATAGAACTCTTCGGCGGCTTTCATCGCCTCAGCGCTTGTGGCGGGAGCGGGAACAAGTTCGACCATGGGGATTGCTTCTGGTGGATTAAGCGGGTGGGCGACAAGCGCCGAACGCGCCAGGTTCAATCCTGAAAAGACATCAGAAGGCAAGAACACGGAGGAGCTCGAGGCCACTGTTGTCCTATCCGGATCGATAAGAGGGTCAAGCTCGGCAAACAGGTTGCGCTTGGCGTCAAGTCGCTCGGTGATGCACTCGATGACGAAGTATGCGTCAGAGACTGCCTCGCCGAGGTTATCTGTGATAGCCAGCTCGGCCCATGACTCCGTGGGTTTGCGCTCGGCAAATTCGCTTCGCGCCGCCTGCGCACGGTGAGAGTTGCTTTCTAGCAGGAACACCGGAATTCCATTCGCACAACAACGCGCGGCGAATGATACGCCGATCGCGCCGGCACCAAGAATTGCAACACTCATAGCGGTGCCTTCCCGGCCGTAATACCGCCACATACGTACAAGACCTGTCCGGTGATGAAGCCGGCCCCCTCCGAGAGGAAGAAAGAAGTAGCGTGCGCCACGTCAGCTGGAGTTCCCATCCGGCGTACCGGAAGCGAATTGATGATCTCCTGTGTCTTGGGGGCTTCGGGCGGATTGGCTTTCATGAAGAGTTCCGTCGCGATCGGCCCAGGACCAATGGCGTTCGCGGTAATACCACAGGCACCCCATTCGAGCGCCCACACTCGTGTCATTGACAGGAGCGCACCTTTTGAAGCGGCATACGCCGTGCGGTCGGCCTTGCCAAGTGCGGCTCGGGAGGACATTGAAACGATACGGCCGAATCCAGCCGCCGCCATGCCCGGCTTGAGAGCCTGTGCGCACTGCATTGCAGTCCGTGCATTCAGCGTGAGCGCCATGTCGAACTGCTCGAGGGTTTGTTCGTCGGCTGGCGCAGGAAATACAGCTCCGACATTATTGACGAGCCGTGTGATAGCTCCAGTTTCAAGCGCCTGGCTGAGTGCAACCTCGGTAGCATCGGCGTCGGAAAGATCCACGAGGATCGTGTGGTGGCGCGGGTTATCGATGCGGTCGAGGACGACGACGTCATAACCGTCCTGCGCACATCGATCCGCGATCGCCGCACCGATACCCTGTGCTCCGCCGGTAATCAAGACTCTGTTATTCACGTGTACTCCTTAAACTGTTGCGACTGGTGTGACAGCTGACCCGGCCGCGCCCGGCAACATGAGTGGCGGGGCGGTCAATAGGTACGAGAACGAACCACGCTTGCGCAGATGGCGAGCAAGCGGGGACAGACGCCACAATTCACCAAGTGGCATTCCCAACTTGACGAGGCAGTGTTCGTGCAGGGGAAGCATCGGGGCTTGCTCGGAGGACGCACCGCTGGCAATCACGTGCTCCACTGCGTAGTTGTCAGCGGCGATCGCCGCGATGTCGCTCTCGCGTAGCCAGTTCAGAAGCGCTTGATCTGTTCCATCGAGAACGGCCCCGTAGCTCTCAAATACGCGGGGGTCAGGGTTACCAGCCATTTCGATGATCTTCTCCGCGAGGCCGGTGTGGAACGTGAGGATATCTCCCGGTTGAGGAGAGATGTGGTCTGCTCTGAAGGCTTCCATCAGATCCTGCAGGCCTATTCGCCTACGTTGCTCGCCAAAATGGTGGCGCAGGTCAATGAGCCAGGCACGACCCTGTACACCCGTTTCTGCAACGGCGTCGATGCTCAACGGCCCCATATTGCTGGTTGAATCACCCGGAAGCGAATCGAAGCCTGCCCCGGTAAGGGAGTCCGGGCCGCGCATGGATTCAGGGCCGAATCCGTTATAAAAGACGATCTCAGCTTCGCCGTCGTCGTCGGCATCAAAAAGCATCCCGGCGTGGGCAAGGGCATCCCACTGTGTCGAGTACTGGTTGTGGAGGACGACAAAATCGTCGGAGAGCACGTCAGTGAAACGAGAGGTTTGCCCGAGCTTGCAAAGGAAGTTGGGTTTGCCCCCACGCAAATTTGGGCGAAGGACAGGTGGTTTGCGGTTGGGGTTCATTTTCGATCCGCCCGGGAGATTCAGAGGCAGGCTCAGGACGAAGACCTTGCCCTCTCGCACAGATTCGAACCCCAATTTGCGTGCATGGTTGCTCAGAAGATTGAGCGTGCCGTATCGGTCGTCGTTGCCCCAACGGCCCCAGTTCGAGCCCTCGGGCTTGCATACCCATCGCGTCATGTCATTTTCCTTTCGAATTTATCCGAGGAAGCCCCAAAGACCGACTCCAACGCCGAAGATCACCCCGACGAACGCGAGGATCAAAACCATGTATCCCATGACGTCTTTGAGCTTCAAGCCGGTAATTGCCAGAACGGGGACAACCCAGAAGGGTTGAACGAGGTTGGTCCACTGGTCGCCGATTTGCACGGCCAGCGCAACAGCAGCGTTATTCGCCCCAAGGGCGTTGGAAGCTTCCAGCATGACTGGACCTTGAACGGCAAACTGGCCGCCGCCGGAAGGGACCAGGATGTTCGTGATTCCGCCAGAAATAAAAGACCAGAGGGGCAGCGTTTCGGCAGTGGAAATGCTAGTGAACAGTTCCGAGAAGGACACGATTAGTCCCGACCCCACAAGGATGGCCATGATGCCTGCATAGAAGGGATACTGTACGATCACGCCGGCAACAACCTTGACGGCGTCGTTCAGAGCGTGGAGGTAATGGCGGGGGCGAGCGAACATCAACATGCCAAGCATGAGGAGAATGATGTTGACGATATTGAGATCGAGCTGACCGCCGTTGACGAAGTGCATGACGGCGTAGACGAGTCCAATGGCGCCGATGAGGATACCCCACAGAGGCGAGTCGTTCATACGGGGGCCAAACAGCCTACTCTCATCTTCCGGAAGTGGTTCAAGTTCGGCGACGACGACGTCATGCTCGGCGGGGCGGTATTCCTTGATCTGCGACGGATCCTTCGGGTGCATGAAAGCGTTGAAAAGCGGGAGGAGGACGATGGTGGCGATGGCCATCCCTCCGACCCAAGGTCCCAAGATGGTCTCGCTCAACGGAACCGTGCCACCCATCTGTTCCTGGACGAAATTGTCCTCAGTGGCGATGAGCAATGGAACCGTTCCGGACAGGCCGATACCATAAACCGAAAAGCCGGAATATCCTGCGGCGATGGCGAGCGGATAGTGCAAGCCCTTGACGTGTCCCGCAATCTTCCTGCCAATGATGCCACCGGCAACGAGACCAAAACCCCAGTTGAGCCATGAACCGATGCCACCGACAAGAGTGATCAGAATGATGGCTGCGCGTGGAGACTTGACAGTTTCTGCCAGTCGGTCGAGTAGGCGATCGACGATCGGGGTCTTAGCCAACATGTAACCCGCCAGGAGGATGACGGTCATCTGCATCGTAAATGCGAGCAGGTTCCAAAATCCGTCACCCCAATACTGAACGACCATCATCGGCGTTGAGCCGCCCCACGTCATCGCCAGGATCATTGCCAGGAGCGTCAGGATGATTGCAATGACAAGCGGATCCGGAAGCCATCGACGCATCAGATTTGTGAAGAAGCTTGCTACGGCGTTCACTCTGACTCCTTTCGTTTAACTGTGTAGCAACTCGTTCAGCTTTGAAGGTCGCTACAAAGGACAAGATTTGCCAGAAGGAATAGGGCAATCCCAATAGCCTTGTGGTCCATCGGATGAAATTCTGTGTCGAAACGGGATCATTGTCACTGGCTTGTTGTGTAGAGTTAATAATCATTAAGTTCAGCTAAACAATTCGATCGATTGGTTAGGTTTGCTGAATGCTGAGAGGTGGGTGAACCATGAGGGACCTTGTCGCGCTTGAAACCTTTGTGGTGCTTGCAGAAGAACTGCACGTGGGGCGCACCGCCGAGAGGCTCTACGTTTCGCCGGCCGCAGTCTCACAACGCTTGGCGGCACTGGAAAAGGAGCTAGGTGGGCGGCTCGCTATTCGCAATACTCGGAATCTGGAACTGACGGAGTTAGGGCGCGCTTTGCACCGCGAAGCGGTTGTACTTCTTGATCAATTCTCGTCAGCCTCGAGACGGCTTCAGGCCCAGGCGACGGGTAGTTCCGGGCGAATCCACCTCTCGTTCATCGGCTCCGTGGGGACGACGGTTCTACCCAGCATTTTGCGGCGGCTTTCTGAACGTATCCCAGATATGACAATTGAAATCGGTAGCCAAGGATTTACCCAGAAAATTGAGGAGCTTCTCGAGTTGCGCCGCACGGATATCGGAATTGGGCGAACTCCGGTGAGGTCTGCACACGTTGACTGGCGTCCCTTGTACGACGACCCGCTCGTTGCCGTGTTGCCCGCGTGGCACAGGTGTGGGAACCAAAAGATCGTTGACCTCAGTGAGCTTGCCAATGATACACACATCGTGTTTCCCGCACATTCAGGATCCGTTGTGGCTGAGCAGACCCAGTCAATGTATCGGCGGGCAGGCTACGAGCCACGGAGAAGGATAGAAGTGACGGAGACTCTGACAGCAATCGGACTTGTAGGAGCTGGTATGGGCGTGACGGTAATGCCGTTGTCCACCCGGCACGTTGGCATACCAAACGTCAAGTACGTGCGTGTTAGGCAGGAGATCATGACGCAGGTGGCAGTGATCTGGCGACGCGATGATTCTAATCCGTTAAGGCAACGCTTCGTGGATGAGCTTCGACTTAGCGGAGGGTTCCTCGACGTAGCTGGTTGAGCGGGGCGCGAGCCAACGCAGAGCGCCAAGCCCACGCCCGTGCGCACGTCCACGCTAGGCGTGCGCCCCGTCGAACAGGCTAGTCACCGAGCCGTCGTTGAAGACCTCCTGGATGGCGCGGGCCAGAACTGTCGCAATCGGCAGGACGGTCAGCTGCGGGAAACGCTTCTCCACGGGGATCGGTAGCGTGTCAGTGAGGATCACCTCGCGCACGCCACATTCCGCGAGGCGCTTCGCCGCCGGGTCGGACAGCACGCCGTGGGTGGCGGCGATGATGACGTCCTTCGCACCGGCTTCGAGGACCACGCGCACGGCTCCCGTGATAGTGCCGGCGGTGTCGATGAGGTCGTCGACGATGACGGCGGTGCGGTCCACGACGTCGCCCACCACGCGGTTGGCGGTGGCCTGGTTGGGTCGGGTGATGTCGCGGGTCTTGTGGACGAAGGCGAGCGGGACGCCGCCGAGGCGCTCACCCCACTGCTCGGCCACCTTGATGCGGCCGGCATCGGGTGAGACGATCACGGACTTGTGCGGCTCGATGCGGGTGCGCACGTAGTTGACCAGCGTGGGCATGGCCCACAGGTGGTCGACCGGCCCGTCGAAGAAGCCCTGGCTCTGGGCGGCGTGCAGGTCCACTGACATGATCCGGTCCGCGCCGGCCGTCTTGAACAGGTCGGCCATGAGGCGGGCCGAGATCGGCTCGCGGCCCTTGTGCTTCTTGTCCTGGCGGGCGTAGGGGTAGGACGGCACGACGACGGTGATGCGCTTGGCCGAGGCGCGCTTGGCGGCGTCGACCATGATGAGGGTCTCCATGATCCACTTGTTAACCGGGACGGTGATGGACTGGAGGATGAAGACGTCGGAGCCGCGCAGCGACTCGTCGAATCGAACATAGATTTCGGAGTTGGCAAAGTCGTAGGCCGTGACGGGCAGGAGTTCGATGCCGAGTTCCTCTGCCACCGCCTTCGCAAGCTCGGGGTGAGCGCGTCCGCTCGCCAGAACCAGATGCTTCGCGCCGCTGGTGTGAATACCCGTCATTCCACTTCCCTTTTCTTCGGCCGCGTCCGCGGTGCCTGAGTGCTAGTGCCCAGCCTACCCCGCACACGTGGGGTGCGGCGGGCCCTTCTTACCTATTGGTGATGCGCGTGCTGAATGGCGAGACCGCCTCGCCGGGGGCGACCTCGCCGCCGCTAAGGACGGCGTGCGGGACACGTGCACGCTCCCCCACGGCTACGGAGTCGAGTTCGGTATTCGGGCCGACGACGGCGAAGGCCGCCACGTGCGTCCTGCCACGCAGGATGGTGCCGGGCTGGATCACCGAGTCGGGTTCGAGCGTGACGTCGACGTCGACGTGAGTGGTGGCCGGGTCGACGATGTGGACGCCGGTGCGCATCCACGCCGCCAGGATGCGGCGATTCTTCTCGGCGCGGAGGGTGGCAAGCTGGACGAGGTCATTGACGCCCTCGGCCTGGACGCTATCCTCCAACACGAAAGAACCGACGCCGGCGCCGAGGGCGTGGGCTCGGGCGACGACGTCGGTCAAGTACATCTCTCCCTGGGAGTTGTTCGTGTCAAGGGTGTCGAGGGACTCGCGCAGGAATGCGATGTCGAAGACGTAGGTAGACGTGCCGATTTCGCGGATCTTCAGCTGCTCGGGGGTGGCGTCCTTGTGCTCGACGATTCCCACCACGGCCCCGGCCGCGTCGCGGATGATGCGGCCGTAGCCGGAGGCGTCCTCGACGACGGTGGACAACACCGTGACGGCGTTGGAGCCGGCGGCATGGATCCGGGCGAGCTCGGCGAGCGTGTCCGCGGTGAACATGGGCGAGTCGCCCGCCATGATGAGCACGGAGCCCGTCAAGCCCGCGGGCAGACCCTGCAGTCCGCACCAGGCGGCGCGGCCGGTGCCCTTGATGTCGTCCTGGTCCACGATCGTGGCGTCCGGGTTGATCTGGGAGATGTGGGCGGCGACCTTGTCGCGTTCGTGGCGCACCACGTAGACGACGTGCTTGGCGCCAGCCCCAACGACGGCGTCGTTGGCGTGGCCCACCAGGGAACGGCCGTTCATCGGCAACAGCACCTTGGGGATCGAGGACTTGATGCGGGTACCCTTGCCGGCGGCAAGGACGATCGCTGCGGTGAGTTCGGCCATGATTCCTCCTGGTCTCAGCGCTCCGCCACTAGGATTCGAACCTAGACAAAGGGTTCCAAAGACCCGTGTGCTGCCTTTACACCATGGCGGAATTCTCCACCATTGTGCCAGCATTGGTGCGGCAATTTCCAATCAAAGTGGGATCAGGTCCGCAATGTCGGCGCCATTTGCGATAATGGGGACATGAAGACAGACTCCTCAGAAGATTCCCGCCCCAAGCGCTCGCGGATGTCACGCATCCAGCGGCGCGAGCAGCTGATCGGCATCGGCCGCCGTCTTTTCGCCGCTCACGGCTTCGACGCCGTTTCAGTGGAGGAGATCGCCACCGCGGCCGGCGTGTCAAAGCCGGTCATTTATGAGCACTTCGGCGGTAAGGAGGGCCTGTATCAGGTGATCGTGGACCGGGAGACGACGGCGCTGCACGAATTGCTCCAGCAGAAGGTGCGCCCGGCGCTGGCTCCGCGCGAGGCGCTCGAAGGCTCAATCCTGGCGTTACTGGACTACATCGAGGTCAATCCGGACGGCTTCGGGCTGATGGTGCACCAGTCGCCGCAGGCGATCGCGGGAGCGCAGTTTTCCACGACCATGTCCGACATGGGCGATTATCTGACGGAGTTACTGGCGGCCTACTTCGAGCACCTCAACTTCGACGTGGATACGGCGCCGCTGTACGCACAGATGCTGGCGGGCGCGGTGGGCACGATGGGTCAGATCTGGGCTCAGGAGAAGTCGCCGGAGAAGGAGGTGCTCGCCGCCCACCTGGTCAATCTCATGTGGAATGGGCTGCGCGGGCTCGAGCACGAACCGAGCCTTGAGCTGCTGGGCCGCGAGTGAGGCACCCACGCCCCCGGTCCCGCGCCACCCGCGCGGGGCGCAAAGCCTACGCCAACTACAAGGAACAGTTGGCCCTCCTCCTCGCCACGAGCGAGAGCCTCAGCCCACCCCTTCCACCGCCACGCGAACAGTAACAGTTTCACACCAACCCACCCACGAAGGAGGATCATGAGTCTCAGCATCCACCGACTATACAAGCGCTTCGGGAAGACCCAGGCGCTTGACGGGATGGACTTCACCGTCCATCCCGGCGAGCTCTACGGCTTCGTCGGCTCCAACGGCGCTGGCAAGACAACCACGATGCGCATCGTCCTCGGTGTCCTATCCACCGACTCCGGCGAGGTCCTGCGCGACGGTCAGCCGCTCACCTTTGAGGACCGCCTGCGCTTCGGCTACATGCCCGAGGAGCGCGGCCTGTACCCGAAGATGAAGGTGGGCGAGCAGCTCATCTACTTCGCGCGCCTGCACGGCCTATCCGAATCCGCGGCGCGTTCCGCGATGGAGTACTGGACGGAACGCCTCGGCGTTCACATGCGCCGCGGGGACGAGGTTCAGACCCTGTCGCTGGGCAACCAGCAGCGCGTTCAGCTCGCGGCGGCCCTCGTCCACGACCCTGAGGTGCTTGTTCTTGACGAACCCTTCTCCGGCCTCGACCCGCTCGCGGTGGCAGACATGAGTGCCGTGCTTCGCGAGAAGGCGCAGGCCGGGGCTACGGTCGTCTTCTCCTCTCACCAGCTCGACCTCGTGGAGCGACTGTGCGACCGCGTGGGCATCGCCTCGCTGGGCAAGATCGCCGCCGAAGGCAGCATCGAGGAGCTACGTTCGACCAGCTCCGACACGCTCCTCGATCTGGAGGTTCCCGACGCCGCCGCCACGGCCAACGCCGTGCGCACGCTGGGATTGACCCCGGAGGTCGAGCGCAACCACGTGCGTGTGCGGCTCTCGGCCGCCGTCACCGACCAGCAGGTGCTGCGCGAGGCGATGGCCGCCGGCCCTGTCCACGGCTTTACGCACGTGCGCCCGACGCTCACCGACCTGTTCGGCAACATCGTCCAGGTCCCCGAGCCGCTGCCTGAAGAGACCGCACCGAAGAAGGGCTTCCTGGGCCTGTTTGGAGGCAAAAAGTAATGCTCGTTCACGTCATGAAGCGCGAATTCACCACGATGGCGCGCTCGAAAGCCATGGTCATCTCCATTGCCATCATGGCGGTGCTCATCCTCGTCGCCGGCTTCGCGGCCCGCTACTTCAATAGCACTGCCGACGAGGGTCCCAGCGCTTCCGACGCCGTGACCATCGCCGTCGAGGAGCAGATGGGCGACTACCTGCCCTACCTGGACAAGGCGGGCGCCGGCTTCCTCAACACCGAGCTGATCGACACCGCCAGCGCCGAGTCCTACCTTGAGGCCAACGACGAATCGGGTGAGGGCTACGCGGCCGTGCTCGCCGGCGAACCGGGCAAGCCCACCCTGGTGGTAGACGGCTCGCCCGCCGGGGGCGTGAACCCCGTGGCCGCGAACGCCGCCAACCTCGCGGCGACCGCCTACCTCCTCGAGTCCAAGGGCGTCGCTCTCAGTGACGCCGACTACGGCCAGCTCGCCGCCTCGGTGTCCGTCACCCCGCAGTTCGTCTCCTTCGGCTCGGGCGGCCTCATCGAGACCGACCCGGTTGGCTACTTCACTTCCCTGATCGGAATCATGATCCTGTTCATGATGATCATGATGGGCATGACCACCATCGCCAACGGCGTGGTCCAAGAGAAGTCCTCGCGCGTGGTGGAGATCCTGCTGACCACGATCCGCCCCCGCACACTACTGCTGGGCAAGGTCCTCGGCATCGGCGCCTTCCTGCTGGTCCAGTTCGCCGTCCTCGGCGCGTCGATCTACATCGCGCTTCAGGTGGCCGGCATCGACTTCTCGATCAATATTGGCAGCTTCCTAGGCTGGATGCTGGTGTGGCTCCTGCTGGGCTTCTTCTTCTATGCGATGCTCATGGGCGCCTTCGCCTCACTGGCCTCCCGCCAGGAGGACCTCGGCGCGGTCACGATGCCGCTATCGCTTTTCATGCTCGTGCCGTTCTACCTCGCGCTGTTCCTCGTGCCGGCGGCACCCGATTCGGTGTGGACGAAGGTTCTCTCCTTCGTGCCGGGCTTTAGCCCGTTCGTGATCCCGGTGCGCCAGGCCTACGGCACGGTCCCGGTAGCCGAGATGGCGATCGCCGCCGTCATCGGGGTGGTGGCGATCCCGCTCGTGGCAATGCTTGCAGGCAAGATCTACTCCAACTCGATCCTGCACACCGGCAAGCGGCTCTCGCTGATCCAGGGCATCCGCGGCCGGTAGGCCCGCACGGCCGGCGCACGCCTTTGCGGGCGCCGGCCGGCACAGGCCCGTCGCACATCGCTACTTGCCCGCGCCCGCCTTCGCGGGCGCGCTGTTGAGGTCGACGAGGGCGAGCAGGACGTCGCGCAGGTAATCGGCGGCCTTCTCATTCTGTTCGCCCGTGAACTGGGCGAGGATCTCGCGCTCAACCTCGAGCAGGTCCCCCATCGCCTCGTCAACGGCCGTCAGCCCCTTCTTCGTGGCGGCCACCCGAACCACGCGCCCGTCATCGGGGGCTGACTTGCGCTTGACCAACCCGCGATCTTGCATGCGGTCGATGCGGTTGGTGATCGTTCCGGAGGAGACGAAGGTATCCTTCATGAGCTGTCCGGCGGTGAGAATATGCGCCGGATCGCGGCGCAGGGCCGCGAGCATCTCGAACTCCCAGGTCTCGAGCCCGTGGCGGGCGTAGACCGCCTTACGGAGTTTCGTAAAGTGCCGGTTGACCCGCAGGAATCGGGAGAAGATCTCCAGGGGTTCCACGTCAAAGTCGGGGCGCTGGGTGCGCCAGGCCTCGACGACGCGGTCCACCTCATCGTGTTTGTCCATGCGAAAAGTTTACTTCACATCGAGATAAACGTGAAGCCTAACCGTAGTATTCGGCCCTCTCCCCCGCCTCGAGCCACTCAAGCTCCAGGGCCTCCAGCTCATCCTTCAGCTCCGCGATCTCCCTGCCGATGGCGGCGAGCCCCTCGTAGTCGCCGGTCTGGCTCACGCTCGCGGCCACCTCGCCCTGCTTGACGCCGAGCTTCTCAATCCGCTCACGCACCCGCCCCATCTTCCGCTCGGCACGCTCCATGTCCTTACGCGCCTGGCGCTCCTTGGCCGCGTTCTTCACCGTCGCCTGCTGCTCGCCGGTCGACGACGCCGAGCCAGCTGCGCCGGTCCCGCCGGGCGTCGCGCCCGCCTCTGTGGGCGCCTCCTTGGCTGCCTGCGCGAGCTGAAGGTACTGGTCCACCCCGCCGGGAAGGTCGCGCACCGTCCCACCCATCACGGCGATCTGGTGGTCGGTGATGCGTTCGAGCAGGTAGCGATCGTGCGAGACGACAACGAGGGTGCCCGGCCACGTGTCGAGGAGGTCCTCGATCGAGGCGAGGGTGTCGGTATCCAGGTCGTTGGTGGGCTCGTCGAGCAGGAGCACGTTGGGTTCCCGCATGAGAAGGCGGAGGAACTGCAGCCGACGTCGTTCGCCTCCCGACAGGTCCGCAACCGGCGTCCAGGCGCGCTCGCGCGTGAAGCCAAGCCTCTCCACCAGCTGGGAGGCGGAGACCTCCTTGCCGCCCACCACCACGTGCGTGGCGATGTCCGCCACGGATTCGACCACCCGCCGGTGAGCCACCTCGTCAAGCTCCTTCGTGTCCTGACTGAGGACCGCGAGCTCCACCGTCTTGCCGCGCTTGACGACGCCCTCGCTCGGCTCAAGCGCCCCGGCGATCAGCCCCAGTAAGGAGGACTTGCCGGCGCCGTTGCGTCCGAGGATGCCCACGCGCTCCCCGGGGGCGAGGCGGAGCGTGACGTCGCGCAGCACGGGGGAGCCTCCGGGCCAGGCGAAGGTGACGTCCTCGAGGTCAACCACCTTCTTACCCAGCCGGGTGGTGGCCATCTTGGTGAGCTCCAGCGTGTCTCGCGGCGGCGGCTCATTGGCGATGAGCTCGTTTGCCGCCTCGATGCGGAACTTCGGCTTCGACGTCCGCGCGGGGGCGCCCCGGCGTAGCCAGGCCAACTCCTTGCGCAGCAGGTTCGCCCGCTTATCCGCCGCCTGCGCCGCCAGCCGGTGCCGCTCGGCCCGCTGGAGGATGTAGGCCCCATACCCGCCCTCGTAGGTTTCCACGTGTCCGGGCACCGGCGCACGCCCACCGGCGCCGTCGTTTCCCGGCACTACCTCCCACAGCCGCGTGCACACGGCGTCGAGGAACCAACGATCATGGGTGACGACGACGAGCGCCCCCTCCCCGCGCGCGAAACGTTCGTTAAGGTATCCGGCCAGGTAGGTCACCCCCTCGATGTCGAGGTGGTTGGTGGGCTCGTCAAGAACGACGACGTCGGCCTCCTCCACCAGGGTCGCCGCGAGCGCCACCCGTCGGCGTTGCCCGCCGGAGAGCTCGCCCACGGGCCTGCCGAGGTCGACGTCGGGGATGAGGCCGGCGTGAAGTTCGCGCACGTGCGCGTCCGAGGCCCATTCGAAGGTGGCGGCGGCGCCGTGGATGGCGTCGCGGACGCTGAGGCCCGGGTCGAGGGCATCGCGCTGTGAGAGTACCGCGAAGCGTGTGCCGCCCCGGACGGTCACCCGGCCAGTATCCGGCTCGAGGGTCCGGGTCAACAGCCGCAGCGCGGTGGTCTTGCCGCCGCCGTTCGGGCCGACAACCCCGATCTTGGAGCCGTCCTCGAGGGAAAGGTTGAGGCCGCCGAGGATCGGCCGGGACCCGAGCGAGATCCCGACCTCCTCCATGCCAAGAATGTGCGCCATTACTCGGCCGCCCGGATGTGCGCGCCGGCGGAGGGGCCGTAGGCGACGTGGATGTCGTAGGGGAAATCGGCGCGAAGCTGCGCGGCCAGCTCCTCCGCCTGCTCGGGGGCGGTGAAGACGGCGATGGTGGGACCGGAGCCGGAGAGGACAACGCGGTGACCGGCCTCCTCGATGAGCTCGATCTCCGCGCCAATCTCCGGCCGAAGCTCGCAGGCGGGTGCCTGCAGGTCGTTCGCGAGTAGGGCGCCGACGTCGTCGATGCTCCCCTGCTCGAGCGCGCGGCGCAGCGCGGCCGTGTCGGCCGGGGCGCCGGCGTCCGGGTGCATGGCGTCGAACTGCCGGAAGACGGCGGGCGTGGACAGGCCGCGTTCGCGGGTGAGCAGCACCCAGGCGTGCATAGCTTTCGGACGTAGCGGGGCGAGTTCCTCCCCACGCCCAATGCCGTGGGCCAGGCCGCCCACGAGCGCGAAGGGCACGTCGGATCCCAGGTCCGCGCCGATCCGCGTCAGCTCCTCGCGGCCGAGCCCGAGCTCCCACAGCTCGTTGAGGGCGAGGAGGGTGGCGGCGGCGTCGGCGGATCCCCCCGCCATCCCCCCGGCCACGGGGATGCGTTTCGTGATACGGATGTGGGCGCCAAGCTCCGCGGGATGCGTGCTCGCGGCGCGCGTATATTCAAGCAGGGCACGGCCGGCACGCATGGCGAGGTTCGTGTCGTCGGTGGGCAGATCCTCCCCCAGCCCGGTGATGGACACCGAGAGTGCCGGCGCAGGCGTGACCTCGACGTCGTCGAAGATGTCGAGCGCCTCGAAGACGGTGTCGAGGGGGTGGAAGCCGTCGGGGCGCGGCCCACCGACGCGCAGGGCCAGGTTCACTTTGGCGGGGGCGGAAACTAAGACTCGTTGCACGTGTCGTATTCTAGCGGTTCTCGGCGGCGACGCATTCCTATGGCGGGCCCGCTAGCGGGCAGCCCGCGCGATCTTCACGAAGTCCTCGATCGTCAGGCGCTCGCCACGAAGCGCGGGATCCACGCCGGCGATCCGCAGAATCGACTCCGCCTGCGCCGGGCTCCCCGCCCACGCCGCCAAGGCCGAGCGCAGTGTCTTGCGCCGCTGGGCGAACGCGGCGTCGACGACGGCGAAGGTGCCCTCCCGCAGCTCCTCGGGGAAACGCGCGGTCTCGGGCCGATCGATGTGGACGAGGGCCGAGTCGACGTTGGGCACTGGCCAGAATACGTTGCGGGAAATCTTCGCCCCGCGCCGGACCTGCCCGTACCAGTTCGCCTTCGCCGACGGCACGCCATAAACGCGCGATCCGGGGGCCGCGGCGAGGCGCTCAGCCACCTCGAGCTGGACCATCACGGTCACGGAACGAAGCGAGGGAAGCTCCTGAAGCAGGGTCAGGATCACGGGAACGGCCACGTTATAGGGCAGGTTCGCCACCAGATGCGTGGGCTCGAAGCTGGCGCCCTGGTGGGCCTGCGCGTATGCGGACGGCACGGCAAGGTCACCGCGCCGCACCTTGAGCGCGTCCTGGAGCAGGACGGCGAAGCGGGCGTCGGCCTGCGGCATGAAGGCCCGGACCGTCTCCGGGAGCGCGGCGGCGAGCGGCGGGTCGATCTCGACGGCGGACAGGCAGGCCCCAGCCTCGAGGATGGCGAGCGTCAGCGAGCCGAGCCCCGGGCCCACCTCGAGCACGGCGTCGCCATCTGCGACGCCGGCCTCGCGGACGATACGCCGAACGGTGCCGGCGTCGTGAACGAAGTTCTGCCCGAGGGTCTTGGTTGGCCTGATGCCGAGGCGATCAGCGAGCTCGCGAATCTGGACGGGCCCGAGCAGCATTTAGTACCAGCCGACGGACTGCGAGTGGCCCCACGCGCCGCACGGGCTACCGTAGCGGCCGGCGATGTAGCCCAACCCCCAGGCGATCTGGGTGGCGGGGTTGGTCTGCCAGTCGGCGCCAGCAGAGGCCATCTTCGAGCCGGGTAGCGCCTGCGGGATGCCGTACGCGCCCGAGGAGGGGTTGGCGGCCAGGTGGTTCCATCCGGACTCGCGCTGCCAGAGCGCGTCCAGGCACGACCACTGGTCCATGCCCCAGCCGTAGGAGGAGAGCATGCCCTGCGCGATCTCGCGGGCGGAGCCCGCCGGGACCGGTGCGGATGCCGGAACGGAGTCCGTGGCTCCCGGCGTCGGATCAGCCGGGGCCGCCGCAGCGCCCTCGCGGGTGCCAACCTGGATGACCTCGGTGACCGGCTCAGCGGTGACCGTCTCAACAAGGAGCAGGCGCGCGCTTTCCTCACCGTCGCGCTTGGTGACCTGGTAGCTGCGCGTGCCCGTGCCTTCAACTCCGGCGGTGGCGACCTTCTCCTCGCCCTTGGCAAGCTCGGCGGTTTCCACGCGCTCGGTCTCGAACGGGATGGTGTAGTCCTCTACGACCGTGGAGCTGGTCACGCGCACGATGACAACCGGCGACGTGGTCACGGTGTCGGACAGGGAAACGGAGACCTCGTCACGCGCGGCGATCGAAATGCCGGCGTTCGCGAGCGCGGCGGCATACGTGTCTCCCTCCGTGGCAACGACGTGTGTGGTCGACCCGTCCACCGTGACGTCAAAGGAGACGGCACCGGCCGGGGCCACCGGGGCCTCTTCCGCGGCCGAATCGACGACGGCGGCGACCGCCTGCTCCACCTGCGGGGGATGGATCACCGGGAAGCCCACCGTGCCACCCGCCGCAAAAACGGCGAGGGAGGCCGCGCTCGCCACGTGCATCGCTTTCGTGTAACGGCGCGGCTTGGGTGCCGGGGCGTGTGCGGCGTGGGAGGTGACCAGGCGAAAGTTCATGTGCTCCGCGTACGGTGTGGCACCGGAGGTCACCACGCGGCTGACGGCCGGGATCTCCGCGGTGTCAGGGGTGCGACTAAAGGCGGAGCCGTGCTGGGTATTGAGCTGGGCGGCCCGCTCTGCCATGCGGCGCGCGCGGCGCGAGCCGGGCCTCGGCGGTGTCGCGAGGAGCGAGGCATCGAAGGCCACGCCACGATCGGTTGAATGATCTGTCAAAACTTCTCCAGTCAACTTGCGCGCGGATAATGTGCGCCCCGCGTTTACATCAACGCAATCGATTGTAATCAAATTGTTATTAATCGCAACTGGGTTGTGCCCGATGTGACAAGCAGATCGCGGATTCGTACCGGTTCCCTTCTGACTCTGCCCCTCCCGAGCAACTATCGCACGCGAGTCTCACGCCCGCCCCACAGCGTTCGCCCGCCCGGCCACCCACGCCGCGCTTATGCCGAGAAGACGCAGATCGGTAGAGCCGGTCTTTGTCTATTGAAGAACCCACCCCAGACAGGTGAGACAAAGGGCCCGATTTTGGCCTCCCACCTCGGGTTTTGCTTCAGATGCCGTACACCTCGCGCGTGGTCGCGTCCACCTTCGCACAGAAGTCCGCCAGCGGCACGAGCCGGAGCTCCGCCAGGTAGGCAGCCGTGTAAGCGACGGCCCAGGCCGCGTTCGGCTGACCCCGGTAGGGCACCGGCGTGAGATAGGGGGCGTCCGTCTCCACAAGCACAAGCTCATCGGGCAGCACCTCGAAGGCCTCGCGCAGGTAAGCGTTCGCAGGATACGTCACAGTTCCAGCCAAGGAGGCGTACCAGCCCTGCTCCCGGCACACGGCCGCAAGATCGGCGTCGCCGGAAAAACAATGGAAGACCGTGCGCTCAGGTGCACCGTCACGCTTCAAAATCTCAACGACGTCGGCGTGCGCGTCACGATCGTGAATCTGCAACGGCTTGCCCAACTCCTTCGCGAGAGCGATGTGCTCACGGAAGGAACACTTCTGCGCAGCCCTGCCCTCCTCGCCCGTACGGAAGTAGTCCAGGCCCGTCTCGCCAACCGCCACCACGGCGTCGTCGGCGCACAGCTCCGCAACGCGCGCGATCGCGTCCGCCAGCGGGATCGAGTGGTGTTCTTCCACCCGCGGCTCAAGCCCGTCAGGGGCAACTTCGCGCACCCCCGCATGCATGGCGGCCTCGTTAGGGTGAATGGCGAGCGCCGCCCAGATCTCGGGACACGAACGGGCAAGCTCGACCGTCCACTCGAGTGCCGGGTACTCGCACCCCGAGGTGATCGCCGCCCGCACCCCCGCACGCGCCATGCCCTCCCGCAGGTTCTCCAGCAGGAGAGGCGGTTTCCACGCGCCGGCGTTGTTCACGCGCTGGATGGGCGCTTCCTGGCCAGGCTCCGGCGCTGGATCCGGGTAGATATGGGTGTGGTTGTCGACGATCGGGACTGCCAGCGGGGCCGGAACCTCCGGAAACGCCCGCTTGCGGTCCTTCTTCGACGCCGAGTCACTCACTATTCGATCCCCAAGCGCTCAAGCTCCTCGGCGACAATCGACTCGTCGAGCTTGACGAACGCCGGCTTCGGCTTCGCGATCGGGGTCCCGGGCACCACAATCCGACGCTCCCACGGGCGCACATTTGCGTAATCGCCGGTGATGATCGGGTAGGGATGGCCGGTGTCGAGGTCTTCGGTCTCCACGATCTGCGGCATGGGCGCGATGTCGCCCGGGCCTCCGAGCACGGCGTCGATCGTGTTTGACGAGTGCGGCAAGAACACGCACATCATCGTGTTGAGGTCCGAAACGGCCTGAATGAGGGTGTTAAGAACGGTGGCGAGGCGTTCGCGCTGCTCGGGAGCCTTGAGCTTGAAGGGTTCAGTGCGGGCCACGTAGGCATTCGCCTCTCCCACCAGCCGCATGATCTCCGCCAGCGCCGCGCGCTGCGCGTGTCCCGCGATGAGGTCACCCACCGTGTCGAAGCCCGCGTCGACGGCGTCGAGCAGCTCACGATCGATGTCCTCCAGTTCGCCCGGAGCCGGGATCTCGCCGAAGTTCTTCGCAATCATCGCCGCAGTGCGGTTGACGAGGTTACCCCAGCCGGCCACCAGCTCCGAATTGTTGCGGCGCAGGAACTCCGACCAGGTGAAGTCCGCATCCTGCGTCTCAGGCCCGGCGATCGAGATGAAGTAGCGCAGGGCATCAGGCTGGTAGCGTTCGAGCACGTCGCGCACGTAGATCACCACGTTCTTCGACGAGGAAAACTTCTTGCCCTCCATCGTCAAGAACTCTGACGCCACCACCTGGGTAGGCAGATTGAGGTGCCCCATGTCCCCCGGCGTGCCGCCCTTGGCGCCTTCACCGTTGTAGGCGAGCAGCTCCGCGGGCCAGATCTGCGAGTGGAAGACAATGTTGTCCTTGCCCATGAAGTAGTAGGACAGCGCCTCCGGATCCGTCCACCACTTCTTCCAGTCCTCCGCCGAGCCGGTGCCGGCCGCCTCACGACGCCGGGCCCACTCGATCGACGCCGACAGGTATCCGACGACGGCGTCAAACCACACGTACAGCCGCTTATTCGGCTTACTCTCCCAGCCGGGGACGGGGATTCCCCACGTGATGTCACGCGTCATGGCGCGCGGACGGACGTCGTCGAGCAGATGCTTGGAGAACGCGATGACGTTCGGGCGCCACTTGCCGTCCTCCTCCACGCCGTCAAGCCACGTGCCGAGCGCGTCGGCTAGCGCGGGCAGGTCGAGGAAGTAGTGTTCAGTCTCCTGGAACTGCGGCGCCAGCCCCGAAACCTTGGAGATCGGGTCGATGAGGTCCTGCGGGTCGAGCTGGTTGCCGCACGTGTCGCACTGGTCACCGCGTGCGCCCGACGCGCCGCAGATCGGGCAGGTGCCCTCGATGTAGCGGTCCGGCAGGGTGTTGCCCGTCTTCGGGTCGATCGCCACCGGCGTCTCCTCTACCAACATGTATCCATTGGCCAGGCACCCGCGGAACAGGTCTTGGACCACTCGCTCGTGGTTGCCTGTGGTGGTTCGAGTGAACAGGTCATAAGACAGGCCAAGCTTGACAAGGTCTTCCACGATGATGCGGTTGTTCTTGTCCGCCAGCTCCTGCGGGGTCACGCCCGCCTTATCGGCCGCCACCAAGATCGGGGTGCCGTGCTCGTCGGTACCGGAGACCATCAGCACGTCGTTGCCACGCATTCGCATGTAGCGGGAGAAGACGTCCGAGGGCACACCAAACCCGGCGACATGGCCGATGTGGCGCGGCCCGTTTGCATACGGCCAAGCGACAGCTGAAAGGATCCTAGACATAGTTCAAGGTTAGCCTTTGCGCACCACTCGGCGAAATCGCCTCTGAGCCGATGTGGCGCGAGCGACCCCGCCGCCCGACCGCGAGCTGCCCCGCCGCCGCCACTTCACTTGAGAATTTGGGCTACCTGCCGACACTTCTCTTGAATATATCGACTACCGATCGCTATATGGGCCTGGTTGACCCCAGATTCATGACTTGTGTCGGGCACCTGCCGGCTCAGCTAGGAAGGACCACAAAAGCCTTTCTATTGCATGCGTTTATCATCGCTGGGACGCAGGAGAGTCAGGTGTGCCCCCACTACCCGAGGGTAGCGGGGGCACAGTGCTAGCAATCAGCGATTACTTCACACGACGCCGCGTCGCCACGAGCGCCGCACCCATCAGGAGCATCGCACCCGCGAAGGTCGCAAGGTTACGCGAGTCGGCGCCCGTCCACGCAAGCTTGCCAGCGGAGGCGGACGGTTGGGTCGACGGGTGGGGCGTCGCCTGCGGCGCCGGGTTGACGCTCTGGTTGCCCGTCGGCTCACCCGGGGCGGGAGCCTCCTTTGCCAGGACCGTCACCACCGCCGACTTAGTCGCCTTCGCACCAGCCGAATCAACAACCTCAAACGTCACCGTATACTTACCCGGCTTGGACACATCCAACCCACCATCATCAACCAGCTTCACCTGATCAGTAAGCACACCATCTTCAACATCCTCAGCCTTGACCACCAACGACTTCACATCAAAATCATCACCAGCAGCAACCGAGGCATCCTTCACCTCCAAAGACGGCACCTCATTCAAAGCCACCATCTTCATATTCACCGTCACCACCGCCGACTTAGTCGCCTTCGCACCAGCCGAATCAACAACCTCAAACGTCACCGTATACTTACCCGGCTTGGACACATCCAACCCACCATCATCAACCAGCTTCACCTGATCAGTAAGCACACCATCTTCAACATCCTCAGCCTTGACCACCAACGACTTCACATCAAAATCATCACCAGCAGCAACCGAGGCATCCTTCACCTCCAAAGACGGCACCTCATTCAAAGCCACCATCTTCATATTCACCGTCACCACCGCCGACTTAGTCGCCTTCGCACCAGCCGAATCAACAACCTCAAACGTCACCGTATACTTACCCGGCTTGGACACATCCAACCCACCATCATCAACCAGCTTCACCTGATCAGTAAGCACACCATCTTCAACATCCTCAGCCTTGACCACCAACGACTTCACATCAAAATCATCACCAGCAGCAACCGAGGCATCCTTCACCTCCAAAGACGGCACCTCATTCAAAGCCACCATCTTCATATTCACCGTCACCACCGCCGACTTAGTCGCCTTCGCACCAGCCGAATCAACAACCTCAAACGTCACCGTATACTTACCCGGCTTGGACACATCCAACCCACCATCATCAACCAGCTTCACCTGATCAGTAAGCACACCATCTTCAACATCCTCAGCCTTGACCACCAACGACTTCACATCAAAATCATCACCAGCAGCAACCGAGGCATCCTTCACCTCCAAAGACGGCACCTCATTCAAAGCCACCATCTTCATATTCACCGTCACCACCGCCGACTTAGTCGCCTTCGCACCAGCCGAATCAACAACCTCAAACGTCACCGTATACTTACCCGGCTTGGACACATCCAACCCACCATCATCAACCAGCTTCACCTGATCAGTAAGCACACCATCTTCAACATCCTCAGCCTTGACCACCAACGACTTCACATCAAAATCATCACCAGCAGCAACCGAGGCATCCTTCACCTCCAAAGACGGCACCTCATTCAAAGCCACCATCTTCATATTCACCGTCACCACCGCCGACTTAGTCGCCTTCGCACCAGCCGAATCAACAACCTCAAACGTCACCGTATACTTACCCGGCTTGGACACATCCAACCCACCATCATCAACCAGCTTCACCTGATCAGTAAGCACACCATCTTCAACATCCTCAGCCTTGACCACCAACGACTTCACATCAAAATCATCACCAGCAGCAACCGAGGCATCCTTCACCTCCAAAGACGGCACCTCATTCAAAGCCACCATCTTCATATTCACCGTCACCACCGCCGACTTAGTCGCCTTCGCACCAGCCGAATCAACAACCTCAAACGTCACCGTATACTTACCCGGCTTGGACACATCCAACCCACCATCATCAACCAGCTTCACCTGATCAGTAAGCACACCATCTTCAACATCCTCAGCCTTGACCACCAACGACTTCACATCAAAATCATCACCAGCAGCAACCGAGGCATCCTTCACCTCCAAAGACGGCACCTCATTCAAAGCCACCATCTTCATATTCACCGTCACCACCGCCGACTTAGTCGCCTTCGCACCAGCCGAATCAACAACCTCAAACGTCACCGTATACTTACCCGGCTTGGACACATCCAACCCACCATCATCAACCAGCTTCACCTGATCAGTAAGCACACCATCTTCAACATCCTCAGCCTTGACCACCAACGACTTCACATCAAAATCATCACCAGCAGCAACCGAGGCATCCTTCACCTCCAAAGACGGCACCTCATTCAAAGCCACCATCTTCATATTCACCGTCACCACCGCCGACTTAGTCGCCTTCGCACCAGCCGAATCAACAACCTCAAACGTCACCGTATACTTACCCGGCTTGGACACATCCAACCCACCATCATCAACCAGCTTCACCTGATCAGTAAGCACACCATCTTCAACATCCTCAGCCTTGACCACCAACGACTTCACATCAAAATCATCACCAGCAGCAACCGAGGCATCCTTCACCTCCAAAGACGGCACCTCATTCAAAGCCACCATCTTCATATTCACCGTCACCACCGCCGACTTAGTCGCCTTCGCACCAGCCGAATCAACAACCTCAAACGTCACCGTATACTTACCCGGCTTGGACACATCCAACCCACCATCATCAACCAGCTTCACCTGATCAGTAAGCACACCATCTTCAACATCCTCAGCCTTGACCACCAACGACTTCACATCAAAATCATCACCAGCAGCAACCGAGGCATCCTTCACCTCCAAAGACGGCACCTCATTCAAAGCCACCATCTTCATATTCACCGTCACCACCGCCGACTTAGTCGCCTTCGCACCAGCCGAATCAACAACCTCAAACGTCACCGTATACTTACCCGGCTTGGACACATCCAACCCACCATCATCAACCAGCTTCACCTGATCAGTAAGCACACCATCTTCAACATCCTCAGCCTTGACCACCAACGACTTCACATCAAAATCATCACCAGCAGCAACCGAGGCATCCTTCACCTCCAAAGACGGCACCTCATTCAAAGCCACCATCTTCATATTCACCGTCACCACCGCCGACTTAGTCGCCTTCGCACCAGCCGAATCAACAACCTCAAACGTCACCGTATACTTACCCGGCTTGGACACATCCAACCCACCATCATCAACCAGCTTCACCTGATCAGTAAGCACACCATCTTCAACATCCTCAGCCTTGACCACCAACGACTTCACATCAAAATCATCACCAGCAGCAACCGAGGCATCCTTCACCTCCAAAGACGGCACCTCATTCAAAGCCACCATCTTCATATTCACCGTCACCACCGCCGACTTAGTCGCCTTCGCACCAGCCGAATCAACAACCTCAAACGTCACCGTATACTTACCCGGCTTGGACACATCCAACCCACCATCATCAACCAGCTTCACCTGATCAGTAAGCACACCATCTTCAACATCCTCAGCCTTGACCACCAACGACTTCACATCAAAATCATCACCAGCAGCAACCGAGGCATCCTTCACCTCCAAAGACGGCACCTCATTCAAAGCCACCATCTTCATATTCACCGTCACCACCGCCGACTTAGTCGCCTTCGCACCAGCCGAATCAACAACCTCAAACGTCACCGTATACTTACCCGGCTTGGACACATCCAACCCACCATCATCAACCAGCTTCACCTGATCAGTAAGCACACCATCTTCAACATCCTCAGCCTTGACCACCAACGACTTCACATCAAAATCATCACCAGCAGCAACCGAGGCATCCTTCACCTCCAAAGACGGCACCTCATTCAAAGCCACCATCTTCATATTCACCGTCACCACCGCCGACTTAGTCGCCTTCGCACCAGCCGAATCAACAACCTCAAACGTCACCGTATACTTACCCGGCTTGGACACATCCAACCCACCATCATCAACCAGCTTCACCTGATCAGTAAGCACACCATCTTCAACATCCTCAGCCTTGACCACCAACGACTTCACATCAAAATCATCACCAGCAGCAACCGAGGCATCCTTCACCTGCAAATCGGGGTGCTGATCCCACTTCGCGGTGAAGGACATATTGCCATCGACCTTCGGCTTGTCCGTCGACTTGTAGGTCTTGCCCTCCGTGTTGTCGTCCGCCCATCCGATGAAGGTGTAGCCATCCCGGGTCGGGGTGGGGAATTCCACCGCCTGGCCATCGAACTGGGTGCGGTTGATCTGATCCGTGCTGCCATCGACAGCCCCGCCGTCGAGATTGAAGACCACGTGCCTTTCAACATCCCAAAACGCGTGAATGGCTACGTTATAGTTCGGCATTGCCCTTGACGATTCCGCCAGGAGGGACGCACCGGCGGAATCCCAGGCCCACCCGCGGAACACAAATTCATCGCCGAGATCGGAAGGCTTCGTGGGCGTCGGAAGATTCAGATCTGCGGTGGGCATGCCATAGGGCACGGTCAGCGTGTTCTCCGCGGAGTAGTCGCTGTCGGCCTTCGGAACGCGGGGATCCGCGTCCAGGAAGAGGCTAAACTTTTGCCGCTTGTATTCGAGGCGCAGGTAGCCGTTCGTGGCGCGCTTTGTTCCGTAAAGCGTGTCAATGAAGGTAAGCGGGGTGGCATCGCCGCGCGCGGCATTGATCTTATCCAGCGCCGCTTGGCTCTTCACCACTTGTTGCCTCTTCGTGGTGGCGACCCTCTCGAAGCCCTGGAGCTGAGGAACCGGGAACGAATATCCAATATAGGTTGTATCAGACTTCCAGTACGAGAGGGCCTCATCAACGGGGAACTCGCGCGGCTGGAGCCCGTCTTCAAAACCCTCCAAAGCGAAATCCACGAAGACCGGGTGAGTATTACGGCTATCGGTAATACCCATCGCGATGGTGCGATCGGTGTAGCTCACGCCGGGTCGGGAGATCGAGGCTTTTATCTGCCCCGCATACTGGACAAATTCACTGTATGTGAGCCGGTACGGGGGGGTATCCACGTAATTCCACTTACTCTGTGCGTTCATCACCTCCCAGCCGGTCAATCCGTAGCCCCGCTTCCCTTGAACTGGCACCTCCATGATGTCCTTATCGAATGGCCAAGCGTCGCCGAACGCCTGGCCGAAGCGCAAGCGCAAGGTGTAGGGGTTCGCCTTCGCGTCGTAAGTGGTGCCATTCTTCGAGATGACCGGATCGAACGTATTATCTTTCGAATGATTGTCTTTCTCGAACACCACCTCGTAGACCTCACGGTCAAAGAACACGTTGTAGACGTTCTTCTTGGTGGCATTCAACGGGCGGACACCGGCGTCGTCGTGAGTATTCTGCGCTTTCGTGTATTCCGCGTTCAGATGGTAGAGCTTGGCGAACAACTCGGGATTCGACGAGGTGGCCAGTTCAATATCCGGGAACTGGACGCCGCTCGGATCGACTGTCAGGAGGTCAGGTACATGCCCCTCGGCACCCGTGAAGTTCTTCAAGCCGATGTATTCGTACTTATCGCCGATGGAGCCGACGTTAGCCTCATCGTAGTCGGCGCGCTCCGACCAGAATTGGACAGTGTATGGAATATCCTGAGGGGCTGCCTCATTGAGTGTAGCGTGAGCACCGCCAGGCAAAACAATCAACAGAAAACTAAACAAGGCCGCGAAAAGCAAACGTGCCCTAGACGTGTTGCGCATGGTGGCTACCCCCAGTTGCAGGCAAAATAGAATACATACGGCATTCTACCCGTCTCGACCCACGAAAGCCGAACTGTCCGCGGATTCTGCAACGCTCGCAGCCGAAGCCGCACCCGTCCCTACGCCCTATCGATACCCCTGCCACCCGCAAACGGCTAGAATGAAGAACCACGAGCTCACGGGAGGAAACATGTCCGATCATCGCGCACTCATCATCGTCGACGTCCAGCCGACCTTCTGCGAAGGCGGGGCGCTGGGCGTGGAGGGCGGCAACGCGTGCGCCGAGCGCATCGCCGACTTCGTCACCGACAACGCCGACGAATACGACCTCATCGTCACCACTCAGGACTGGCACGTGGACCCGGGCACCCACTTCTCCGATCACCCCGACTTCGTGGACACCTGGCCACCGCACGGGGTGGCCGGCACGCCCGAGGCCGAGTTGCACGACGCCGTCGCCTCCCTCCCCTTCGACGATTCAGTCAAGAAAGGCGAATACAAGGCCGCCTACTCCGGTTTCGAGGGCGTCAACAAGTCCGGAGACTCGCTCGAGACAATCCTGCGCAACGCGGAGGTCGACGCGATCGACGTCGTCGGTATCGCCGAATCGCACTGCGTGAAGGAAACCGCGCTCGACGCGCTACGCGCCGGCTGGCCCGTGCGCGTGTTCTCCGACCTGACCGTCCCCGTCAGCGAGGACCTCGGCGAGGCGGCCCGAGCAGAGATGGACGAGGCCGGCGTCGAGCAGCTACCCTCCTCCGAAGCCTTCGGCTTCTACGAGGAAGGCGAGGACGCCCCGATCCCGGGCGACTCCGAGGGCAGCAGCGTGGAGGCATGGAACGAGGACGACTGGGACGATGACGAGACCGTGTGGTCACGCGAGGGTTGGAACGACCTGGAGACCAATGACCTCGACGGCGACGGCGTAGCCGACGACCTCGAAAACGACGAGTGGGGAGCCGCCGACTACCGCGACGACGAACCCCGCCGCGGCGCCGCCCTCGACCGGGACGACTTCGTCCGCGACGAGTACGACGAGGACTCCGACGCCGAACTCACCTCCGACGGTGAAGACGAGGAGCTCGACACGCTGGCCAACCAGGTAGAACTCGGGGAGGACCTCTCCGACTACGACCTGTCCGACTTCGACCTCGACGTCGAGGACGTAGACTTTTCCGGCGACGCCGACGACGCCGACTTCGACTTCTCGGACATCGACTTCAAGCCGTAACCGGCACGCGGCGCTACTTCTTCGCGGCGAGGGCGAGCTTGGCCAGCTCGTTCTTGGACAACCCCTCCCGGTTAGCCACGTGTGCTGCGGCATCCTTGAGGCGGAGCCCGGCCTCGTGCAGAGCGAGAACCTCGGCGACGTGGGCGTCAGCCGCAACTACGCCGCCGTCGGCGCGCGCACCCTCAACCACGATCGTGATCTCGCCGCGCGCCCCCTCGGCCCACACGGCGAGCTGTGCGAGGGTGGCCCGCTTGACCTCTTCATACGTCTTGGTCAGTTCGCGGCAGACCGCGGCGCGGCGACCCGGGCCGAACGCGTCACCCATCGCAGCGAGCGTCGCTGCGAGCCGACGCGGAGACTCGAAGAAGATCATCGTGCGCGCCTCAGCGGCAAGAGACTCAAAGTAGCGGCGCTGCTCGCCCTCCCTGCGCGGCGGAAAGCCCTCGAAGGTGAAGCGGTCGGAGGCAAGCCCCGACAGGGCGAGCGCGGTCAGAACCGCGGAAGGTCCCGGCACCACCGTGACAGGCACGCCCTCGTCGGCGGCGAGGGAGACAAGCCGGTAGCCAGGGTCGGAAACCGAGGGCATGCCGGCATCGCTGACCACCACGACGCGGCGGCCCTCCCGCGAGGCCTCTATCAGCTGCCGGGCGGCCTCCACCTCATTATGCTCGTGGAAGGCCACGACCTTCGCCCGCAGATTCAGGCCGAGGCGGCCGGCGAGGTTGAGGAGGCGGCGAGTGTCCTCGGCGGCAATGAGGTCGGCCCCCTCAAGCTCGCGGCGGAGGCGGGGCGAGGCGTCGTCGTCGTTGCCGAGGGGTGTTGCAGCTAGCACGATCATGGCTCCACCCTATATCGATCGCGACCCACGCCGTATCGTGATCGCGGCCTACGCCGCGCGGGTGTGAGACCGGGCAAATTTTTTTCATTTCCTTACACGAGCGGGCTAGAATTGCAAGCGGCCGAAAGGTCCGGGAGCCGAAGATTTCGGCTCCAGCTCAACAACTAAATAGGGAGAGATACCATGGCAATCTCATGGAACATCTTTGCAAGCAACAAGGGCAAGCGCTCGAACGCGTACATCACCGAAGCGCGCGCACTTGAGCAGTCGGTTCGGATCGAGATCCTCGGCCGCTAAGCAAAGAACACTAGGCCGGGCAAGCCCGGATGAAAGAGGCGGACAAAGAGGTCCGCATTTTTTATGCCCTTTTACGCCCGGCGAGCCCGTGCGCCGGGCCAGCCTTCACGCCCAGCCGGCCTTTACGCCCAGCCGGTCTCCCACAGCAGGTCCTCGTCGATGCCGAAGTGGTGAGCCACCTCGTGAAAAACGGTGATCAACACCTCCTCGGCCACCTCTTCTTCCGTCTCACACATGCGCAACGTGGGACCGCGGAAAATCCAGATTCGGTTCGGTTCGGCATAGCCGAAGAAGTCCCCATCCGTCAGCGCAATCCCCTCGTACAACCCGAGGAGATCCTCGCCCTCCGCCTCTTTGAGCTGTTCCTCGTTCGGCTCGTCGGCCACAAGGAACGCGAGATTCTCCAACTGCCGGGCAAACTCCTCCGGGATCTCGTCCAGGGCGTCGGCCACGAGCTCTTCAAATCGCTCTTCGGACATCTCAAGCATGGCCCCATCCTTCCAGAATCTCGCCCGCCCCGAAAGTGAGCGCGCCCGCGCGTGCCACGGCGTCGTTCGAAGCCCGCCGTGCCTTTGCGTAGACTTGCCCCGTGGACGCCATGAACCCAAATCTTCGCCGCGAGAACGAGCTCCGGGGCCTGCTCGGCCTGCTGCCCAAAGGGGCGAGCCTGCCCGCGCAGCTCAGGATCCAGGGCTGGATTGTCACGGCCCTGGCCGCGCTCATCGCCGCGCTGACTCGCCTGCCGCGTCTGAACAACCCGCGCGCGATGGTCTTCGACGAAACCTACTACGTCAAGGGCGCCTACTCCCTGCTGAACTTCGGGTACGAGCGCAACTGGGAGGGCGAGAACCAGAACGACCTCTTCGTTCGCGGCGACCTTTCCGCAATGGAGACCGCCCCCGACCGCTGGGTTCACCCGCCCTTCGGCAAGTGGCTCATGGGCCTGGGGATGCGCATCTTCGGCGACGACGCCGGCTTCGGCTGGCGCGCCACCACCGCCATCCTCGGCGTCATCGCCGTGGCGCTCCTCGTCCGCGTGGCGCTACGACTGTTCCGCTCGGTCCCGCTCGCCGCGATCGCGGGCCTGGCGATGGCGCTCGATGGCATGGGAATCACCCTCTCCCGCACGGGCCTGCTCGACAACATGGTCGCCTTCTTCGTGCTCGCCGGCTTCTGGGCCGTCCTTCGCGACCGCGAGTACGCCCGCGAGCGCCTCGCCGCGCGCGCCGCCGCCATCCCGGCCACACCCGCCACGTCTAACGGCGAGGCCACCCACCGCCTCGCCATCCCCGCCTGGGGCCCGCGGGTCGCCTTCAGGCCCTGGCTCATCCTAGCGGGCATCTTCCTGGGCCTCGCCTGCGGGGTGAAATGGTCGGGGGCGTATGCGCTGGCGGTCTTCGGCCTGCTGGTCTTCTTCTGGGGTGTGTCCGCCCGGCGCGCGATCGGCGCCCGCCTGTGGTTCGGCGCCGGCCTGTGGCGCGAGGGAGTCCCGGCGTTCTTCCAGCTCGTCCCCACCGCGATCCTCACCTACATCATTTCATGGTTCCCGTGGTTCACCTTCCCCCTCGGCTGGGATCGCCAATGGGCCGCCGACCACACCGCCGAGCTGCCGCTCCCCTGGGCGCCCGACGTCGTGAACTCCTTCATCCACTGGCATCAGGCCACGATGGAGTTCCACCGCGGCCTGTCCTCCCCGCACACGTATCAGAGCCTGCCGTGGGCGTGGATCATCCAGTACCGTCCAGTGTCCTTCTTCTGGCGCTCCGGCGAGGACGTCCCCACCGGTTCCTGCCCCGGCGGCGACTGCGTCATGGCCATCACCTCGGTGGGTAACCCGTTCGTGTGGTGGATCGGCCTGCTCGGACTGCTCGTGGTGGTGTGGGCGGCGATTCGACGCGACTGGCGCGCGTGGGCGATCCTATCCGGGTACCTGGCCATGTATGCGCCGTGGTTCCTCTACCTCGACCGCACCATCTATCAGTTCTATGCCGTGGCCTTCTTGCCGTTCGTCGCGCTCGCGCTCGCATACGGGCTGGGCTGGGCCGCCCGCATTCTGCCGCCGCCACGCCTCATCAAAGCCAACGACGACGCCGTCGCCCCGGCCGAGTACGGACCTTGCGAAATGCTGCCCTCGGTCATCAGCCCGCTCCCCCGGGAGCGTTCCTCCTGGGCGACGATCGGCGTCGTCGTGGGGCTGATCGTAGTGGCCGCGCTGTTCTGGATGCCAATCTGGTGGGGGACCCCGGTACCGCGCTGGTTTTGGAAGCTCCACATGTGGCTGCCCAGCTGGGTATGAGCCTGCCGCCGTCGTATTGTCGCCGCAAATCGGCGCCGGCACAACCCCCGTCCACATGGTGCACGGGAAAGAACAAAACCCGACCCGGGACTAAGGTGGGGCATCAAGGGCGCCGTGGCGACGGCGTCGTGGACCAGAGGAGAGCTCCATGCAGGACGACACCAAGTACATTCACGCAGGCTATCAGCCCGGCGACGGCGAACCCCGCCAGCTACCGATCGTGCAGTCGACCACCTACACCTTCGACTCGGCCGACTCGATCGCGGGAGTCTTTGACGAGCCCACCCACGCGCTGATCTATTCACGCTTCGCAAACCCCACCGTCATGGCAGTCGAGGCGAAGGTTGCCGCACTGGAAGGAGGGGTGGCCGCGATGGCGACGACGTCCGGTCAGGCTGCCACCCTCATGGCCATCCTCAACCTGTGCTCTGCTGGCGATTCGTTCGTCTCCTCCGTTGAGATCTACGGCGGGACGACCAACCTTTTCTCCGTCACGCTCAAGCGATTCGGCATCGAGGTTATCTACGTGGACCCGAGCGCGCCCGAAGAGGAGATCGCGGCGGCGTTCAAACCCAACACGAAGCTGCTCTTCGGGGAGACGATCGCGAACCCACTGCTTTCCGTGCTCGACATCGAGAAGTTCGCCCGCGTCGCCCACGCAGCCGGGGTACCCCTGATCGTCGATTCAACGTTCGCCACCCCCGCACTGTGCAAGCCGATCAAGTGGGGCGCCGACGTCGTCATCCACTCCACCTCCAAGTACATGGATGGGCACGCCGTGCAGGTGGGCGGCATGATCGTCGACGCCGGCACGTTCGACTACACGAACGGGAACTTCCCCGACTTCACGGCGCCGGACGAGTCCTACCACGGCGTGATCTACACGAAGGATTACGCGGCCTCGCCCTATATCGTCAAGGCCCGCACGCAACTCCAGCGCGATTTCGGCGCCTACCCGGCGGCGCACTCCGCTTTCCTGCTCAACCTGTCGCTGGAGACGCTGGGCGTGCGGATGGCCCGGCACAGCGAGAATGCGCTGGCGGTGGCACGGTTCTTGGAGGGGCGTGAGGAAGTCGGGGAGGTGCGCTACCCCGGCCTGGAATCCTCCGCCTTCCATGAGCTGGCCGATAAGTACCTGCATGGCGGGTATTCGGGGGTGATCTGCGTTGACCTGGGCGACCGCGAGCGCGGCACCCGCTTCATGGACGCGCTCACGCTGGTGGCCCGCGAGGTCCACGTGGCGGACTCGCGCAGCTGCGTGTTGCACCCCGCCTCGACGACGCATCGCCAGCTCACCGACGACGAACTCACCGCCGCCGGGATCACCCCCGGGCTGGTGCGGATCTCGATCGGGCTCGAGCACGTGGACGACATCGTCGCGGACATCGCCCAGGCACTCGACCGGCTTTAGGGGTGGGCGCCGGCGGACCTTCATCAGCGTGAGCGAGACTTATGCCAGTGATGCCAGTGAACGCATCACTATGTCAATGTCTTGGTTTTCCAGTTCCTTGATGATGTGGAGGTAAGTCTCCTGCGTCGTCGTCATGCTCGCATGTCCAAGACGCCGCGACACGCTCGCGATCGACACTCCCGCGAACAGGAGCAGAGACGCATGCGTGTGCCGCAGGCCGTGGATTGTGATCACGGGGACACCTACCGCCTCACAGTGCCGAGCCAGCGCAGCGTTGGCCGTGGAGTTGTAGACAGAGCCCTTCACAAAGATCGGCTCGTCAGTAGGAAGGTGCTTGACCAGCTCCGAGACCTGCATGACCAGGTGCCAGTCGAGCTGAACCTTCCTGACCGAGGATTCGTTTTTCGTGGGGACAAATCCTCCCTTGCGCTTGTAGTCCCACGTCTTGTTTACGGTGAGATTCTGGTGCGAAAAATCGAAATCGTTCGGCGTGAGTCCGAGGGCTTCGCTGAAACGAAGGCCCGTCTTAGCGATAAGCAGGATGAGCCAGTCCCAGCTCGGATCTGGGCCGAGCTCGAGGTTGGCGAGAACGGAGTGAAGCTCGAACTGGTTGAGGTACTTGACCTTTTTCTGGCGTGGTGTCCTACCTTTGATGATTACCTTCCTTGTAGGATCACGAGGAATGAATCCCTCGTCGACGGCGTCGAGGATCGCTCCCTTCAACTGGTGGTGGAAGTCCATTGTCGTCTGGCGCTCGTGGTGCTCCGCATAGGCATTGATGAGCTGCTGGTATTTGATGCGGTTGAGGTCTTTAAGCAGGAGGTCGGGCGCAAGCTTCTTCAGCCACGTCTGGGACAAACGGTATTTGTCCATCGTGACCTCCCGGATCGCGCCTTCCTTATAGATCTTGACCCAATCGGCGTAGTAGGTAGCAAACGGTGCGTCTGCACCATTGGTAATTTGCATGTTATTTCCCTCTTCCTTCAGTGAGTTGCTCACGCTGATGAAGGCGCCGGGGGGCGGTATTAGGTTGCCGAGTGCATCCGCTCATCGAGATCAAATCCCCCCTCAAGGACAAAATCTTTGAGTAGATTCCGCACTCGCATCTTCGCCCGGAATTCTGCGGCGTAACCTGAATCGTATTGAGTGAGGAACCGGATGACGCGGCCGGTGTCGATCGTAGCGACCAGCTTCTCGAACCGCCCGAACTCGTTGAGGTTGTTCTCGGTCAGTCTCAACCGAAGCAGCTGTTCGAGAGCCGACCGGTCGACACCGAAGCTATCGACCACCTTCTCCACCTGCGCATTTTCGGAGCGTTTCGCGTAGACGTTGATGCAGTCGCGAAGAGTTTGTCCCTCCTCCACTCTCAGATGGCCGTATTCGATGTCGTGGATAAGGCTCTGCGCGTGACGCTGTTCTTCTTGGCTCAGGGCAGCGAACGAGCGATGGAGCTCGTTGGTGATCGCATCCAGATCCGGATCGTCGCCCTGTAATGCCCGTAGCCACTTGGTAAATCTCAGTTCCATGTAGTCAGCGTCGATCCGGGCCGTATCGTTTTCGATGATGTGCCCGGCCAGGTCGTAGGGTACAGACAGCTCCGCCGAACTGCCCGCTGAAAACAGCTCCCGGTAGCGCTGAAGCAGGATGAGGTAGGTCTCCTCGTTAATCGTGACCGTACGCGAATGCCGACGCCCGTCGTCGTCAACAAACTCGTACGTATCAATCCCCCACGTGAAGCCCTGGATGTGGGCAGCCTCGAGAGCCCGGTCAAACTCGATGAAGAGCTTGGCGAACATCTTTCTCTCTTCCTCGGTGTCGGGCAGTCGGCTGAGGTCGGAAACGCCAGCAACCTCAAATAGCTCGAGAATGCGAGCTGCCTTCTCGTTGATGAGGTCAATGTTCTCCGGCAGTTTCTGCACGAAAATATCGGGGGGCTTTTCACCAGAATAGAGCTTAACTGCTGCCTCGATATTTCGTTTCATCGTGTGCGGCTTGCGATAATAGCGCACGGTTCCAAATGGTTTGTCAGGCCCGAACACGCGATTGGTGCGGCTGAAGGCTTGGATGATGCTTTCAAACTGGATGACCTTATCAAGGTAGAGCGTGTTGACCCATTTGGAGTCGAAGCCGGTGAGCATCTGATCCACAACGATGAGCAAGTCGATCCGTTCGCCACGATTCGTATTGATGGTGAGGTAGGGCGTCTTGTGGGCGAGGCGCGCCGAGATGTCCTTCTTCATCGCGGACCACGTGGGGATCGTAAAGCTCTTGCCGTAGCGGGCATTGTAGCCCTCAATGATTTCCACGAGCGCATCACCCCTGACGATCGCGCCGTCGGAGTTGTCCACGTTTGGGTCAAACAGTGCAGTCACGCTTAGGTGGGGCGCCTGTTCCTTGAATTTACGGTAGTACGTGATCGCTTCAGGGATCGAGCTGGTGGCGAGGATCGCGTGGAACTTCCCACCATGACTGAGGATCTGGAACTGGTCGAGGATGTCGGCAACAACCATCTCCTTGTGTGCCGTGTCATCCCCGTACTGGGCCTGGGTAAGGTGTCCTTCAATTGACTCACGGGGCCGGCCAAGCTCGTCCTCCGATGGCCCCATCGGCACGTCGTGCATATAGTGGTAAAAGACTTGTTTCTTCTTCGGATCAGCCAATGCTTCATCGACGCTCGAGGCCTTCGCTTTCTCGAGCGCTACTGCCTTGCGCACGTCCGCATCCTTGAAGGTGGTCACCTGGTATACGTCGAAGCCGAGGACGTTCCCGTCTCTAATCCCGTCCGCAATGCTGTACCTGTGTAGCTCGGAACCGAAGACCATTGACGTAGTCGTGTCCTTCTTCTTGTTTTCATCAAGGATCGGCGTGCCAGTGAATCCAAAATAGAGCGCGTTGGGAAAGGTCTGCTTGATCGTCTGCAACATCTCACCGAACGTTGAACGATGCGCTTCGTCAACGACGAACACGACCCGCTTGTTGTTCAATGCCTCCACGTCGTGTTGCCGGAGCAGATCACCGCCAAGCTTGAGGTTGCTCATCTTCTGAATCGAAGTGACGATGAGTTTCTCAGACGGGCTAGAACTGAGCAGCTTTTCCTTGAGTTCCAGCGTGTTACTTGTGCCCTGGATATCATCGGCGTCATCGGCAAAAGCGCGGTACTCCCTAAGGGATTGGGTGCCCAGCTCGATCCTGTCCATGAGGAAGACAACCTTGTCGGCGTCGCCAGAATCGGCAATCAGCTGTGCCGACTTGAAGCTCGTCATGGTCTTGCCTGAGCCAGTGGTGTGCCAGATGTAGCCACCGAGGTGCCCGCGTTGGCCTGCGAGCGGGGGCGTTTTCCAGTCGTGGTTGCGCACGACATTCGAGATCGCGCTTGCCGCGTAGTACTGGTAGCTCCTCATCACTTTGAGGGAGCCATCCGTAGCGTCGGCCACCGTGTAGAAGCCGATGAGCTGGTGCGCCATCGGAATGGACAACAGCCTTTCCGTGACGCGCTTCCACGGGTGCGGTGTTGAGTCGTCTCCCGCGCACATCGGCTCGTTGTTCACGTCCGCCCAGTGGAAGAAGTAGGCGGGATTGAACTTGTCCGGTCCCGCATTGGCGAAGTACTTCAGTTCGGTGGGCGTCATAGCAACAAATACCTGCACGAGTTGGAAGATCCCGGTGAAGACTCCTTCATGGGAGTACTTTTCGATCTGGTTCGTGGCCTGGCTGACCGCCACCCCGCTGCGCTTAAGCTCAATGTGGATGACCGGCATGCCGTTGATCAGCAAGCATAGGTCTCCTCGGCGGTCGTTGCGGATGCGGTTCGACGCGGGGTACCTGGGTTGCTGGGCGATCTGGTACCGGCTGTCTCCCGCCGCGATTTCCTGACGATCATAGATCTTGAGGCTCACTTCCTTGCCGAGGTGCTCTGGATCGTCCGGGCTGTCGCGTTTGATCGAGACCGTCTTGCCGTTGATGAAACCGTTGAGCGCGTGTGGGGTACGAAGCTCCTGAACCTTGTTGATGATCTGAGCCATCTCGTTATCCGTGAGCGGCACACCGTTGAGCCGATCTCTGTGCTTGTTGTTGGCGAAGAGGATGTTTGCCCAGTTCCGGATGAGATCCTGCTCGGTTGGATTCTTCAGCACCCCGCCTGAATCATTCCAGCCGTTCTGTTTGAGAACCTCGATGACGGCTTCCTCGAAGTCTGATTCACGTTCGAATGTCATGACACTTCCTTTACTCTGAGTGGGCACAACGCTGAATTTCGGATTTTCGGGGGCGAATGCTTACGCTGATGAAGAGTGATGAGGTTGTCGAGCTTGGCAAAGACATGACCGATTCGGCTTTGCTCAGTTGCCTCCGGAATGAAAACCTCGATCTCATTAATTGTTTGTTTCGAGAGACTCGGTAATCCTGTCGCTTCATTCTTGCTTTTCCAATCGATCCGGAGGAACACTCCGAGAAGGAAATCTAGATCGTTACCCTCGCGCGGAATTGAGAAAAACAGTGTATCCACGGTCCAAAATGGAGCTACTAACTTATATGGGCGATCAATCGTTCCCTTGCGCCCGATACCAACTGCGTCTCGTGCATATGACAAAGCGGCCGAAACGCTAGTCATATATCCGCCTGTGCCATATACAGGAATCCTTCCCGCTGGCAAGTGCTTGTAATCACGACCACTGCATACTTCTACAGTATCCCCCAACTGACGCTGTTCCCAAGCGGGCCGAGGCTGTGCGGCTGGAATGCTGATAATCATGCATCCCCCAGCCGCCCAAAATAGACAAGTCTTGAATTAATCGGCTCGTCTGGGTCACAAGGTGATGAAATACGGAGGAAAATCTTAATCAGGGGTTCGAGATTGCCGTCGTCGGCCGCCAAACGACTCGCTTCATCATTCTCAGCTCCGGACACCAGCCTCCAGTCGAGGTCGAAACCAGCCTTGTGTCCCATGACCGACCAAAACAAACGTTGAACTCTACCGTTTCCCTCTCTGAATGGGTGAATGAAATTGTAGTTGTCGAAGTGATAGGCAAGCCGTGTAGCGAAGTCCGAGATTCCCCGCCCCCGCAGGTAATCGTCCGCTGCTAGCTCTTTTTGAGCCCACGCGAATCCCGTCGCGATGTTAACAGAGGGAAGAAAGAACTGGGCTCCTTCATGCGCCTTTGCGATCTCAACTGTCCGAATTTCGCCAGCCCAGGCGTAGATGTCCTGGAAGATGAACCGATGAATGTTTCTGAAGTCATCAAGCGAACCGGAGAAATCTAGGTCAGCAATCGTAAGGTACTCATTCAGTCGAGCGCTAACGAGTTCACCCTCTGCGTTTCGAAGCTCCGAGTAGTTCCGAGCCCCAACAAGATTGTGCAGAACCCCGTACTCTTCGTCGACATACGGATCCTTGAACTCATCGCTCACGGGTCTGCGATCCTTCAGGGATCCACCGACGCTTCGTCCGTCTCATCAGTTCCTCAATTGAGATATCACCCTTCACGTACTCTGCAGCATCCTCCCTGAACTGCGTAGAAACGTACGCTCCTTCCATTTCACCGGAATGGATGGCCTCTTCCATGGCGCGTTTCCTATCTATCATGGACTCCCCCTCACAGATCTGAGTCACCTTGCTCACACAAACATCTTCTCGAGCAAGGATTTCTTAATTCTCCCAAGTATGTCCAACTTACGCTGATGAAGAGTGATGAGGTTGTCGAGCTTGGCAAAGACATGACCGATTCGGCTTTGCTCAGTTGCCTCCGGAATGAAAACCTCGATCTCATTAATTGTTTGTTTCGAGAGACTCGGTAATCCTGTCGCTTCATTCTTGCTTTTCCAATCGATCCGGAGGAACACTCCGAGAAGGAAATCTAGATCGTTACCCTCGCGCGGAATTGAGAAAAACAGTGTATCCACGGTCCAAAATGGAGCTACTAACTTATATGGGCGATCAATCGTTCCCTTGCGCCCGATACCAACTGCGTCTCGTGCATATGACAAAGCGGCCGAAACGCTAGTCATATATCCGCCTGTGCCATATACAGGAATCCTTCCCGCTGGCAAGTGCTTGTAATCACGACCACTGCATACTTCTACAGTATCCCCCAACTGACGCTGTTCCCAAGGGTCAGTAAATCCAACGAAACGAATCTCCGGAACATCCGAATCAGGCTTCGGGAACATTTTTTCCAAGAGTGACTTCTTGACGCTCTTCAATCTGTCGAGCTTACGCTGATGAAGGGCGATAAGTTGGTCAACATCATGCAGAAGGTTGCCCACTTTTTTCTGCTCACCTATTTGGGGAACAGAAACCTCAATTTCCATCACCTTTCCCTTGGAAATATTGAAACGTGAGATCCCCTGTGCCAGGAGAATGATTCTGTCGCGGACACTCTTTGATCTGAGCATGTACGCAAGATAGAAAGAATTAAAACTCCCATCTTGGCGGAAACCAAAACAGAAGCTATTAAGATAGAGATTTTCCGTAACAGAAAGCCAAACCGACGAGAGCCCAACTTCCTCTGGTGTCTCTGAAGAAATCGTGAAAAGAGCATCACCGTGGTGAACTCGGTTTTGCCGCGGATCAACTTCCGTCACACCAAAATCCGTCGGATCAGCGACAGGATTATTGAAGATATTCGTGTACGACACATACTTCGCGCCACCATGCCCGAAGTCTTCCTTAGTCTTCCCAGTCATCCCCCCATACGTTGAGCCCATCTCTCCTAGCTGACGCTGTTCCCAAGGTTCAGTGAACCCCTTGAAACGGATCTGCGGGACGTTCCTCTCTTCAAGCATTTATTCACCCCCGAGGAGACGCTCGAGCTCGGCGATTGCCTCCATGTCGGCGTCGTCGCCTGTGAGGTCCCCCAGCAGAGCGGAAAGCTCGCGTTCAGTCTCGGCGATCTCCCGCGAGACGTCCGCGAAGGTGGAATCGTATTTCTTAACGAGCTCACGAACCGAAGTTACGCACTCAGCGACCTTCGCCTCGGCCAAGCCCGCCAGCCCATCCATGAGGGGAACACTCCACTTCTCATGCAGAAGCTCAAGGGCTTCCTCAATGCTTAGGCTCTCCAATCGCTCCTTTGTCTGATCTTCGAGCTCGCGCGTCGCGGTCTTTATCTTCCTATCGAGGCGGGTCTTCTCCTCCAAAAGAGACTTTGCCTGCAGCACGACTCTCTCTAACGATTCCTCCGGGTAGTCCTCCGGCACCGCACGCGACCCGATCCCCACGGCCTTGAGGTAATCGACCACGCCCTTCCGGGCGAAGGCCGTCTTGGCCTCGTTGAGCAGATCGTCGGGCGTATCCTCAGGGAGAACTTCTACCAGCGCAACCAATTCTTCGCCGACCTTCGAGGCATCACCCCTCATGGTATCCAGCTCGTCAAGCTCAGCACTCAAGAGCTTGCGTTGGATCAGTTCGAACGGCAGGATCCTGCCCACGTACCCTTCCTGGACCTCGACGTCCTTGCCGTTCTTCTTTCGAATCACCATGTTTGGTGCCGTAGCCATGATCTTAGACTCGCCCTCGGTTTGGATGACTTCCAAATCCTGGCTCATCACATTCCAAGAATCATCAAGGACCTGGAACGCGTCGTAGTAATCGATGAGCCCGATGCCCGTCAAGGACTGCTGAAGCTCAGCCGCGAACCGGCCCCGCTCAGCGAGCATGTTAACGCTCGCCCGACAATCGATAAGCCGCTCCTTAATCCGTGCAGGGAAAGACCCCACAGCCCGGCCGAATGTCGAACGAAAAGCCGCGACGGCGTCGTCGCGAGCAAGCACATCCTCGACGTCGACGTCCCGGGCATCAATGCCGCCCTCTTTCACGGCAAACAGCTTCTCCCGCACACCTGGCCACGCCTCCCAGAAAGCTGAAAGCCGATCCAGCTCATCCTCCGGGATTCCACCGAAAAGCAAAGCGTGTAGGTTCCACGACTCTGCCGGCTCAGAGGAATCGACGTAGCGGGGAATATTCAAGTTGTAGTCGTTGGCACGGATCTCCTCAAGCGAGACCAAGCGGCTAAACCTTTCAACCTCGAGGCGTCCCGTCACCGCGTCCGTGATCCGCTGAATATCCGAAGCCCGCAGCATATTCTGCTTGCCAGCCTTCACGAAGTTCTTCGAGGCATCCACGATCAAGACGTCACGGTCCGACCTCACCTTCCGCAGCACCAAGATGATCGTGGGGATACCCGTGCCGTAGAAGATGTTCGCCGGCAAACCGATCACCGCCTGGATATGGCCGCGCTCCAGCAAATTCTGACGGATCTTGCCCTCATCACCGCCACGGAAGAGCACACCGTGCGGCAAGATGATCGTCATGATGCCGTCAGGCTTTAGGTGGAAAAGATCATGAAGCAGGAAGGCATAATCCGCCTTCGACTTCGGCGCCACACCATAGTTTGCAAACCGCGGATCCAGATCCTTATCCTCGGGCTCCCACTGCTGAGAATACGGAGGATTCGACACCACAGCATCCACGAACAACGGGGTGTATGTTTCCTCCCTGGTCTCATCCGACTCGAACCAGGGCCAGTCCGCAGCTAACGTGTCACCATTACGGACCTCGATGTTATCCGGCAAGATTCCGCGCATCACCAAGTTCATACGAGTGAGGTTGTACGTGTTCTGCTTCAGCTCCTGCGCAAAGAACTTGATGTTGTCCCTGCTACCGTTCCGGCGCGCTACGGCCGCACCGATATTGATCAGCAGCGAGCCCGAGCCCGAAGTCGGATCGTAAATCTCGATGTTCTCGCGGCCCCTCAGATGCCAGGCGACGATCTCGCTCATCAGAAGCGACACCTCGTGCGGCGTGTAGAATTCGCCCGCCTTCTTGCCCGCGTTTGCCGCAAATTTCGAGATGAGGTACTCGTAGATGAAACCGAGTACGTCATAATCCTGCTTATCACCCATCGGGATATCCCGGATGAGGTAGATCAGGTCACGCGCCGCTTTCGACTGGGCTCGGGCGTCCGTGCCCAGCTTCGACAACCCCGTCTGGAGAGTGTCGAAGATCCCGCTGAACACCTTCTTGCGAGCGGGATCAATGTTGCGACTAAAGGCGGATAGCGCGTCGCGGACATCGTCGATGCCGAAGTCGTTTCCCTTCGCCAACCACGTCTCAAACAGGTTGTCGCAGGAAATGAAATAACCGCACAGGTCACGGGTGTATTCGACGATCTCGGTGTCGTCTTCCGTCAGTAGCGTCAGGTCATCCAAGCCGTCATTCCTCAGTTTTGCAACCTGCTCTTCGGACAGGAACTTGTAGAAGATGAAGCCGAGAATGTAGTCCTTGTACTCGTTCGCCTCGATGTTCGAGCGCATCCTCTTCGCGGACTGCCAGATCCGAGAGGCAAGCTCCTGCTTATTCATATGCCAACCCACGTTCTACTTGGACTGCGGCGCCACCGCCGTCATGCTACTTGCCATGGTAGTAGATACCTCCGCAACGTCCCGTGAGGGTGGGCCGGCGCCTTACATGAAGAAGTTTTTATCTTGACGTGAAAATACCCCGCGAAGCCTGTAGTGTGAGCACCAAGAGAACCGGTTCGTGACAACCGGCACACCTACCGGCATTTTCGAAGGGGAAAAGAATGTCCGATTACAAGCTCGTCTTCCACATCAACGAGAACGACCGCTGGCCGTTCACCCTACGCTCCGTGCGAAACTTCGTCCGCGCAGACAAGGGAAACCGCGCCGTCGTCGTCGCCAATGGAGGCGCCGTCCGCTCCTTCTCCCAGCTCGAAACCGACCCCAACCGCATGGCCCGCATCCGCGGCCTAGAGGGCGAGGGCGTGACCTTCGTGGTGTGCCACATCGCCCTCGACGAGCGCCAGGTCAAGGAGGAACTCGTCCCCGATTACGTCCGGATCGTCCCGGCGGGCATCGTGGAGATCGCCAAGCTGCAAGCCGAAGGCTACGGCTACGTCAAGGCCTAGGCCGGAGCATCCGCCCGTAGCACCGTGAACTTGGCGTTCCGGGCCAGCTGCCGCGTGCGGCCCACCCGACGCTCCACCTCGGGGCGGTAGCGCAGGTGATTGTTATGCACCATGTAAAGCCGCCCGCCTGGGCGTAGCAGTCGCGCGGCGGCGTCCAGCAGATCCTGGACGAGGGTGGCGTCCAGTGCCGTCCCGGCGTGGAAGGGCGGGTTAAGGAGCACGACGTCGGCGCTCCCGACCGGCTCCTGCCCGGCCGCGTCGTCCCAGGTCACGCGGGCACGATCCCCAAAGTCGGCGAGGGTCAGAGTGCAGGAGACGACAGCGTCGGCATGGGCGTCCGTGGCGAGCACGGCCGCCTCCGGTAGGGCGGTGAGCACGGCGCGCGCCACCGAACCGTTGCCGCACCCGAGGTCAACGACATCAAGGCCGGTATCAACCCGCTTGGGTGCCTCCCAGGAATCCCACGGATTCGCTGCGAGCTTGGCCGTCCGGCGCTCAGCGCGAAGCTCGGCCAGCGCGGTGTCGGCGAGCATCTGGCCGCCGTGGTCGACGTCGGCGCCGGCAAACACGCCGCCAACGCCCACGATCTTCCCGACCTCCGACTCACGCTCGGCGGGCTCGTAGGCCCGCCCGGTTCGTCCCGCGCCTATGAGGCACCGGAACTTCCCGCGCCCGTGGGATGCGTGGACATCGTCAAAATAGCGGGCAAGGGTGGCGTTGTGCCCGCGGTCCATGTGCTTGTTGTTCGCACCGAACACGAAGGCGCCCGCCGGGACGGATCCGGCCAGGTAGGAAACCTCCTCCAAGGACTTGGGCGTGCGGCCAAGGGCCACATCCACGCCCTGCGCGAAGAACTCGTCGAGTCTCAGCGCGCCATCCACGCCCGCGATCCGGACACGATCGCGGGCGCCGAGTTCCCGCGCGACCTGTTCCGCTTCCCGCGCCTGCATCACCGTGCGGGAGGCCACCCACACCTGCTCCGCGGAATCGAGCGCGGCGCACAGCAGGCTCGCGGCGGGGTCGTCAAGGATCGCCACGGTCTTCGCGCCCGGCGCCTCGGCCGCCGCCACGTCGAGGATGAGCTGGTCAAGGGTTGAGATCATGTCACTTCCGTTTTCGTTCGGTTCCCGCACATCTTACCCGCTCCCGCGGGTGCCGTGGCTAACTGGTGAATCTGAGCCCGAAAACCCCGGATTTCACGACGAAACCCACCAAACTCACCAGTTAGCCACAAGGGGGTCAGGAGCCAGAACCCACGGCTCCGCGGGTGCCGTAGCTAACTGGTGAATCTGAGCCCGAAAACCCCGGATTTCACGACGAAACCCACCATACTCACCAGTTAGCCACAAGATCAGCGCGGGCTACTCGGTTTTGCTGGAGTCCCGGTGCTCCCAGGGATCCCGGAGCTCCCGGGGGCCACGCCTGCCCATCGCCTGGCGGAAGGCCCGGTTGAGCCTCTTCTCCTCCTCGCGCTCACGCCGATGGCGCCGCTCGACCGCCAGCTGGCGCTGGAAGGCCTCCTGCGAGCGCTGATCGAGGTAGACGACATCATTGCGCAGGTCCTTGACCAGCGCAAACATGAGCGCTACCACCACGAAAAGGAACGGGGTGGCCGCCACGATCGTCACGGACTGGATGTTGCCCAGCGCGCCGTCGCCGCCAGAAACCAGCAACGTCAGCCCGATGGCTGCGGTCAGCAGGCCCCACACTCCCGACAGCCACGGCGACGGCGTGGCCCGCCCGCCCTGGGAGATCGAGGCCATCACGGTGGAGGCGGAATCCGCGGACGTGATAAAGAAGGTGGCTAGCAGCAGCACCGCAATGAGGCCGAGGGCGAAGCCGCCCGGCAGCGAGTGCAGCAGGTTGAACAGCTGGGACTCGACCGAGCCGTCTCCGTAGATCGAATCGCCGGCAAGCTCCATCGAGATCGCGGTGCCGCCAAAGATCGCGAACCACACGGTGGACAGGCCGGCAGGAATGAACATGACGCCCATGCAGAACTCGCGAATGGTGCGTCCGCGCGAAATCCTCGCGATGAACATGCCCACGAACGGTGACCAGGAAATCCACCACGCCCAGTAGAAGATCGTCCAGCCGGAGAGCCACTGCCCGGCGGTGCCGTTGGCGGATTGGGCGGTGCGCCCAGCCATCTCGAAGAACTGTGACAGATAGGCGCCGACAGAGCCGGGCAGGAGGTTGAGCTGCGCGATCGTCGGGCCGAGCACGAACACGGCGAGCGCGAGGATCGCGGCGAAGACCATGTTCGCGTTCGACAGGTATCGGATGCCCCGCCCCACCCCGGACATCGCCGAGAGCAGGAAGGCCAGGGTCAGCACGGACACGATCGAGATGATGAGCCCCGTGCCGGGGTTGTCCACGATTCCGGCCGCGGTCAGGCCCGCGCGGATCTGGAGGGCGCCGAGCCCGAGTGAGCAGGCGGTGCCGAACACGGTGGCGAAGATGGACAGGGAGTCGATGATCTTGCCGAGCGCCCCGTTGGCGCGAGCCTCACCGATGAGCGGGGTGAAGGCGGCCGAGATGAGTTGCGGGCGCCCGATGCGGTAGGTCGAGTACGCGATCGCCAGTCCGACGATGGCGTACATCGCCCACGGGTGCAGGGTCCAGTGGAACATGGCGCTCGCCATCGCGGTGCCGACCTCATGGGCCTGGTGTGCGGGAACGCCGTCGCGGTAGAAGGCCAGCGGCTCCGAGGCGCCGTAGAACATCAGGCCGATGCCCATGCCGGCCGCGAACATCATCGCGATCCAGGACGTGTTCGAAAACTCTGGTTGCTCGTTGGAGGCCCCCAGCCGGATCGAGCCGAACTTCGAGGCGGCGATCACGACGACGAACGCCACGAATACCGTCGAGAACAAGACGAACGCCCAGCCCAGGTTGTCCAAAACCCAGGTGAACATGGCGGAGGCGGCGCTTTCGAAGTTGTCCGGGGCGCCCAGGCCCCAGGCGACCACCGCCACCACCAGTGCCATCGCGGGCGCTACCACCGCCCAGCTGATCGAACCGTCAGCCGTCTCTGCGGCGAGTTCGACGGGTTCTTCTTGGATGTCGGCCGCGTTGATCTCTTGCTCAACCGAGAGGAGCGCGGCAAGCTCCGAGGTTGCTGATGAGTTAGCGTCGAGCGGTTCGCTCTGTTTTACGTCCTTATTCTTCTCGTCCATACTCCCATTGTTTGAGTATATTCCGTATATATGCCACTGGTGGGCGCAGATTATGCGATATGTCTCCCGCAGGGCGTCACGACACGTAGCTAACTCGTGAGCCTGCGCCTAGAAACCTCGTTTTCGGCAACGAAACCTCTCAGATTCACCAGTTAACGACGCGGGCGGGCGGGGCACGGTGGAACGCGGGCGCGGGGAGCGCGGTGTTGATGCCGCGCACGGGCGGCACGACACGCAGCGGGACGCAGGACCGGGGAGCGCCCAGTTGGGCCGGGTTCGTTCCCGCTCGCTCAACCGAGTAGGCTCGAAGCATGATGAGTTGGCTTTTCAAGCGAGAAAACACGCCGGCGGCGGACGCGCAGGGCGCCGAAGCAGACGCGCAGGGCGCCGAGGCCGCCGAGCAGAAGTCGGCGGGCACGTGGGGCGGCATGGTGGCGGCCCCACCGGGCATGCAATCGGCGCTCGGCATCCCGCACTGGCTAGCCAAATTCGGGCTCGGGTCCTGGATGCTGATCGGGCTGGGGATCGTCGTTGTCGCGATCACGTGGCTCCTGGGCGCGGTGACGGAGGTCTTTTTGGGGGTCTTCCTCTCCTTCGTTCTCACCGCGGTGCTCTACCCGATCGTGACGTGGCTGTCGAAGTTCATGCCCCGCACGGCCGCCACCGCCCTCGGCATGCTCTTCGGATTCATCGTGTTCGGCGGAATGCTCAGCTACGTCGTCTACTCGGTGGCCAACGAATGGGACTCGCTCGCCAGCCAGTTCCAAGATGGCGTCAACTCCATCCTTGACTTCTTCACTCGCGATGACCTGCCCTGGCACCTCTCCCGCCAGGACCTCTCCGACGCTATCTCCAACGCCGTGTCCAGCGGAACGGACTGGGTGCGGTCAAACGCCGGCACGATCGCGCAGACAGTCATGGCCAACGCCTCCAGCTTCGCGATGGTCATGACGATCCTGGCGCTGTCGGTGTTCGTCACCTTCTTCTTCCTCGCCCAGGGCCCGCAGATGTGGCTGTGGTTCCTCAACCTTCTTCCGGCCCGTAACCGCTACCGCACCCACCTGGGCGCCACCGCCGGCTGGGTCTCCTTCTCCGGCTACGCCCGCGGAACCGTGATCATCTCGGTGATCAACGGCATCCTGGCTTTCATCTTCCTGTCGATCGTGGGCGTGCCGCTGTCGGCCCCGCTCGCGGTGCTCGTGCTGATCGGCACCTTCATCCCGCTGGTGGGCGCGCCGGCCGCGATGGTGGTGGCGATGATAGTCGCCCTCGCCACGGGAGGCCTGGTCAAGTTCATCATCGTCGGCATCGGCATCGCCGGCATCGGGCAGATCGAGGGCCACCTCCTCCAGCCGCTCATCATGGGACGCCAGGTGGCGCTCCACCCGATCGTGGTGGCGATCGGCGTGGCGGCTGGAGGATTCGCCGGGGGCCTGGTGGGCGCCGTCATCGCGATCCCGCTCATGGCGATCGCTTGGTCGGTCTACCGCACCCTGCACACGGGCGACGAGGAGCTCACCGAGCTGCCCAACATCCCCGAGGAGAAGGTGCTCCCCGAGGAGGACTGACCCCTTACTTCTGCTTCCTACTTCTGCACTTCGGCGGCGATCGTGGCGTAGCCCTTGTACATCTGCAGGCCGGCCGTGGAGGATGCCTCATTCATGGGCAGCAGCACCACGCGCCCGTTCTTGATCGCCGGCACGTCCGCCAGCGCCGGGTTGTCGAGAAGATCCTGGAAAGGCTCGAGTCCAGATCCGCGGAAATCCTCCACGAAGAGGATATCGGGGTTGGCCAGCAGGAGCGTTTCAGCGTCGATCGGCATGGTGCGGGTGATGCCCGCCGCCGCGCCGGCGTCGGTGGCCCCGGCGCGAATCGCCAGCCCGGGCACCACGTTGTTGGCCCCCATGGCCATGACCTTGCCGCCGCGCGCGATGAGTTCGAGGACGGCCGGGCTCTTCTTGTTCTCGATCTTCGCCAGGTCCGCATCCACCTGCGCGATCCGCCCGAGGAACTCGTTGGTCAGCCCAGCCGCGGTGGCCGGCATACCCAGCTTCTCGCCCATCTTCTTGACGGCCTCCGCGTAGAGTTCGGGGGTGTCGAACTCGTGGCCGTCGAAGTCGAGCACCTCCACACCGGAGTCGCGCAGCTGCTGGACCACACCGGTCTCCGAATCGAAGCGGGTCGTCATCACCACCAGGTCCGGGTTGTAGGAGAGGATCTGTTCGGCGTCGGGGTTGATGCCCGTCTCGAGCCGCTCGGGGACCTGCCGCGCAAGCTCCGGGTTTTGCCCCATCGGGCTCAGCGACGAGGCGGAGATGACGGCCACGTTCTCCGGGCCGGCGAGCATGAGCGCCATGTCGCTGGTCTCGGGGCTGGTGGCGACGATGTGATGGTAGGCGCTGACCTCGTCGGCGGGCGTCGCACTCGGCGTGGCGGTCGCCGACGCGCTCGGAGTGGCTGCCGACGACGCGGTCTCGCTCGCCCCGGACCCTGCCGGCGCCTGGGAACACGCGGCGAGCGCGAGGACGGCCGCGGCGGCCAGGAGTTTCTTCATCATGGTGAACCTTTCTTGTGTGTTTTGCATGACAGATGGAAAAGCTGCGTGCGCTGCGGCGGAGAGGGGGGTTAGAGCGGGGTTACGACGGGCGTGCCCGTCACCTCGGAGAGCCGGACGTCGACGGGCGCGCCGTAGACCTCCTCGATCACCTCCGGGCTGAGCACCTCGCCGGGTGCGCCGCGGGCGCGGATCCGCGCCCCGCCTGGCCGAGGCTGGAGGAGGACGAGCTCGTCGCAGAATCGCGCCGACAGCGTCAGATCGTGTAGCACGGCGACGACGGTCCGACGGCGGTCAGCCGCCACCCACGGGCGTAGCACCTTGAGCACGGCCACGGCGTGAGAGAGGTCGAGGGCGGAGACGGGCTCGTCGAGCAGAAGGAGCGGGGCGTCTTGCGCGAGGGCGCGGGCCAGGCCGGTCAGCTGGCGTTCCCCGCCGGAGGTCTGCCGGGTGGGGCGCTCGGCCCAGGCTCCCGCGCCGGTGGCCGCGAGAGCGGCGCTGACGCGGGCGTCGTCGTCGGCACTGAGCGAACCGAAGCGCGGCAGGGCCGCATACCGGCCCATTTCCACGACCTCGCGCCCGGTGAAGGCCGAGCCACGAAGGGAGTCTTGGGCGAGGTAGGCCACGCGCGCGGCGCGCTGGCGCACCGGCAGCCGGGCGAGGTTCTGCCCGCCGACCTCGACCTCTCCGGCGGCGGGCACCAGCCCGAGGATCGCCTTGACCAGAGTGGACTTGCCCGCCCCGTTCGGGCCGATGAGCCCCACGATCTGCCCGGCGTCAAGCTCGAGCTGATCGATGTCCACCACCTGCCGCTCGCCGTAGCTCACGCGCAACCCGCGCAGACTCAGCGCGCTCACCGTGCCCGCCGCGCTCATCGGCGATCCTGCCGGAGCACGAGGAAGAGGAGCATCGGCGCGCCCACCAGAGCCGTCACGACGCCGGTCTGCAGCACCACCGGCTTGAAGACCATGCGCGCCGCGGTGTCGGCCACGATGAGGAAGATCGCGCCGACGATGAAAGATGCGGGGATGAGCATCCGGTAGTTCTCTCCCCTCACCAGCCGGATCAGGTGCGGGACCACCAGTCCGACGAAGGAGATCACCCCGGTGGTGGCCACGGCCCCGGCGGTGGCCAGCGCCGCGAAGGCGAGCACCGTGTGGGACACCCGCCGCACGGCCACACCGGAGCTCTGCGCGGTGGAGGCACCCAGCGAGAGCATGTTGAGTTCGCGTGCGTACAAGCCCACCCCGAGCGCGCCGATCACCACGGGCCCGGCCACGAGCGCGACGTCGGACATGGTGCGGCCCGCGAGGTCGCCGTTGAGCCAGAAGATCGCGGAGCGGGCGTTCTCCGCGTCGGGAGCGTTGGCGATGGCGGCGGCGATGATCGCGCCGAGGAAGGAGTTCATCGCCACGCCAACCAGCAAGATCGTGGCCGTCGAGGCGCGTGGGCCGCGCGCACCCGCCACCTGGACCAGAGCAGTCGCCGCGAGCGCCCCGAGGAAGGCGCCAAGCGGCAGGAGGATCGGGTGTGCCAGGAATGCCCCCGATACGATGACGATGACGGCGACCGTGGCCGCTCCCGTCCCCACCCCGGTGATGCCGGGCTCGGCCAGCGGATTGCGGAACACGGCCTGCATGGCCGCGCCGGCCACCGCGAGCGCGCCGCCCACGAGCGCCGCCATGAGCACGCGCGGGAGGCGGATGTGGGTGATGAGGGCGTCGGAGGCGGGGACCGAGGCACCGGTCAGCGCGCGGCCGAGGGCGGCGGCGACCTCCCCTGGCGGGGTCAGGATGGGCCCGATCGCGACGGCGAAAACCATAGCGACACCCAGGACAATGCATCCGGCGAGAAAGCTCCGCTTGCTCATCCTCACCTCCCCGGATTTGGCCGCGTCTTCCCAACTTTCCAAGCATAAGGAATCGCCGCCGCCGCGTCGACCGCAGAGCCGAACATCTTAGCGACATCTACGTGGCATCCGGTAACGCAACCCGCCCGATATCCTCGGCCGCGGCCGCCCGGAATGCCCGCGATCGGCGTCGTGGGACACACCCGAAAAGCCGCGCCACGGCCTCGCGCGGCAAGGCAAGACCGCCTCGGCCACACCCCCGCGCACACACGCCCGCGCCCTCCGCTCGCTCGCGCCCGGGCGGTGCGCTACGATGTGATGAAAAACGCGAAAGGATCGCCCATGACCACCTTCGTTGACGTGAAGAATATGTCGCGCTGGATCTTCGACACCGGCGTGGAAGCCATCATCTCCGGGATGATGGACTACCTCGACCACGACTTTCGCGACTGGAACTCGTTTGAGAAAATTCCGCGCGTGGCCAGCCACTCCCCGATCGGCGTGATCGAGCTGATGCCCACCTCGAACTCGGTGGAGTACTCCTTCAAGTACGTCAACGGGCACCCCTCCAACCCGGCGCGCGGCTTCCAGACGGTCACGGCGTTCGGCGTGCTCGCCGACGTCGACAATGGCTACCCCACCTTCCTCGCCGAAATGACCCTGCTCACCGCCCTGCGCACGGCGGCCTGCTCCGCGCTCGTCGCCCGCACGCTGGCCCGCCCGGACTCGAAGGTTCACGCGCTCATCGGCTCCGGCTCCCAGTCTGAGTTCCAGGCGCTCGGCATGCGCGCCGCGCTCGGCCTTGAGGAACTGCGCATCTTCGACATCGACCCGCACGCCATGGAGAAGTTCCGCCGCAACCTCGCCCCGCTCGGCTTCGCGATCACGGTGTGCGACAGCGTCGACGACGCCGTGGCCGGGGCCGACGTCATCACCGTCTGCACCGCCGACAAGGCCAACAACACCATCCTGTCGGATGCGCAGGTGCGCCCGGGGGTTCACGTCAACGCGATCGGCGGGGACTGCCCGGGCAAGACGGAGCTGGAGGCGAAGATCCTCACCCGCTCCTCGGTGTTCGTGGAGTTCACCCCGCAGACCCGCATCGAGGGCGAGATCCAGCAGATGGCTCCCGACTTCCCGGTCACCGAATTCGCCGACGTGCTGGCGGGCACGGCGCCGGGCCGGACGTCGGCCGAGGAGATCACGGTGTTCGACTCCGTGGGATTCGCGATGAGCGACTTCTCGGCGCTGCGCTACACGCGCGACGCCGTGGCCGGCACCGGCTACTACGACGACATCGAGCTGGTGGCCGAACCCGAGGACCCGAAGGACCTGTTTTCGCTGATCGTGCCCTCGCTTCATCCGGTAGGCTGACGAAGGTGGGCCGCGCGACGCGCTAGATTCTACATGTGTTAGTTGCCGCGATTGTCTTAACCCTCGGTGCGCTGTCGTATGCCAGCGTGCTGACGGAGGCCCTTTTGGGCTACCCACTCTCCCCGACCCTGTCCTATCTATCCGAGCTGTCGGCGGTGGATCAGGCCTCCTCCACGTTGGTGCGTTCGATGGACGCCGTGGCGGGGGTGGCCTTCGCCGCGGTCGGGCTCTACTTGTGGGGGGCACGACGCCGTGGCGCGGCCGGCGCCCTCCTGCCCGGTTTCCTCCCGCCCGGCGCGGACGGTGGCGGACTCCAGGGCGCGATGGGGCGGCTGGTCGAGGCGGTGCCGGAGCGTGTGAGGCGGGCGCTGGTGCCGGGCGGGATGGCGCTCGCGGGCGTGATGACCGTCCTGGACGCCGGTTTCCCCATGGACTGCGCCGAATCTGAGGCCTCGTGTCGCGCCCAGCTCGAGGCCGGCGTGTCCTTCAGCCACCTGGCACACACGCTGACCTCGTCGCTGGCCGGGCTCGGGCTCGTCCTGGTCGCGGCGGGCGCCTTGCTCGCCGGTGGGTGGGCGATGCGCGCGGTGTCGGCGGTGGCGATTGTGGCGATGGCCGTCCAACTCGTGGCCATCGCGACCGGGTTGCCTGTGGGGATCGCGCCGCGCGTCCAGGTGGCCGCCTCGGTGATCCTCATGCTTCAACTTGCCTGCCGGATGGGAGGTAGCCATGTGGGTGATACTGCCCGGACTGGCTCTCGCTCCGCGTGACTACGCCGACCTGGCCGACCGCCTGCCCGGGCGGGTGGTCGTGGTCGACCAGTGGGCCGCGCCGCTGACCGCCGAGAACCTACCCCACGTCCTCGGGCTCTCCGATGTTCGCGACGGCTCCGAGCGGCTCGACCTCATCGGCCACTCGCTCGGCGGGCTCGCCGCGCTCTCCTGGGCGCTCGACGGCGCCGACTCCCTCACCCTCCTCGACCCCACCACGCTCGGGGACGCCAGCTCCCACCTGCGGGTTCCGCACTTCGCGGCCCCGCTCGGGGCGGCCGTACGCAAGGTGGCGATGGTGGCCATGACCGGCACGGATCCGCTCTCGGGGGCCGAACGCCGCGCCCGCTACGGCACTCCCGCCGGGCTGGAGGTCATCACATCCCAGCTCGCACAGCTCTCCCAACTCCAGGACCGGGTGGCGCTCAAGCTGGAGCGTCCGCTCCCGCCGACGTTACACATCTGCGCGCTTCCCCGCGCCGGGGCCAGCTCGTACCGCTCCGCGCAGCGCGCGTTCGCCCGCCAGATCGGCAGCGAACTGATCGAGGTGCGCGGGTGGAACCACCTCTTCCCGATCACCCACCCGGCGGAGGTCGCGGGGCTGATCCTCTCCCGCTAGCTCGCGTCCGCGACTACTGCGCGGCGGGCTTGACGAAGGGGAAGGCCAGCGTGTCGCGGATCGTGCCGTCGACCAGGAACATTGTCAGGCGGTCGATCCCGATGCCGAGCCCGCCGGTGGGGCGCATCCCGAACTCGAGTGCGCTGAGGAACTCCTCGTCGACCTCCATCGCCTCCGCATCCCCGGCGGCGGCCAGCAGCGACTGGCGGGTGAGGCGGTCGCGCTGGTCGAGCGGATCAGTCAGCTCCGTGTAGGCGGTTCCGAGCTCCATGCCGAAGGCCACAAGGTCCCAGCGCTCGGCCAAGCCTGGCACGGACCGGTGCGGGGCCGTCAGCGGCGAGGTCTCGACGGGGAAGTCGAGGTAGAAGGTCGGCTCCTCGGTCTGGGATTCGACCAGCTCGTCGTACAGCTCGGTCACCATCGCGCCGGCAGTGGCGTGAGCGCCGACCTCGATGTCGAACTTCTTGCACAGCGCGCGCAACTCCTCCGCGCCCGTCTCTGCCGTGATGCGCTGGCCGCAGGCCTCGGAGACGGCGTCGTGAACCGTGATCGAGCGCCACGGCCCGGAGATGTCGAGCCAGCCCCCACCCGGGCGCGGCACGCGGGGCGAGCCATGGACCGCGGTGGCGGCGGCGATGATCAGTTCGCGGGTGAGCTCGCGCATCGAGAGGTAATCACCGTAGGCCTCGTAGGCCTCCAGCGAGGTGAACTCGGGGTTGTGGGTGGCGTCGGCGCCCTCGTTGCGGAAGTTACGGCCGAGCTCGAAGACCCTCTCCACGCCGGCCACGCACAACCGCTTGAGGAAGAGCTCGGGGGCAATGCGCATGGTGAGGTTGAGGTCGTAGGCGTTGATGTGCGTGGCGAACGGGCGAGCATTCGCGCCGCCATGGACGCGCTGAAGGATCGGGGTCTCCACCTCGATATAGTCGCGCCCGGCGAGGAAATCACGCACCGCCTTAACCGCCGCCGAACGCGTGTACAGCCGGTTCCACGCACCGGCATCGGTGGCCAGATACATGTGGCGGTTGCGCAGGCGCGCCTCGGGGTCGGCCACGCCGAGGAACTTGTCCGGCGGAGCCACCAGCGACTTAGCCGCCATCACCCAGGCGTCCACCGCGAAGGTGGGCTCACCGGTGCGGGAGGCGCCAAGACGGCCGGTCACGGAGACGACGTCGCCGCGGTCCACGCCCGCCCTCCACAGCTTCATATCGGCCGTGCCGGAACGTTCGAGGCTGATCTGTAGCTCGTCGGTGCCCTCGCGCAGGTCGGCAAAGATGATGCCGCCGTGGTCGCGGATGCGCAAGATGCGTCCCACGATCGAGGCCTCGCCCGCGTCCGCAGCCCCGTCCGCTCCACGCTTGATCTGCGCGATCGAGGCGGTGTGCGGGACGGCCGGCGGGTAGGGGTCCATACCCGCGCCCTCCAGCGTCTTGAGCTTGGCAATGCGCACGCGCTGCTGCTCGTTGCGCTTGGGTTCAATCGCCGACGGGTTGAGGATCCCCTCGATAATGGGCTGCATGCGGGCGACGACGTCGTTGACATACGTCTCCGACACCGAAACGGCGTTACGACGCCGGAACGCCTGGGGGACGTCGGGCACGAAACCCTCGGCGCGCCCGCAGGCGATGAGGGTGCGGGTGAGCTGCTGAGCGGAGCTGTAGCACATGAGGCGGCGCTTCCACACGGGGTTGTACTTCGCGTTGGACTCGTACAGCGAGTGCAACTGCCACCAGCGCGAGGCGATCATGAGGACGCGGTAGTTCAGGCGCTGCAACGGGCTGGCGCCCACCCGCTCACTGACCTCGAAGGCGGAGCGGAACATGGCGAAGTTCAGCGAGATACGGTCGATGGCCAGGTTCTCCGCGTTCTGCATGAGCTCGGTCATCATCAGCTCGTTGACCCCGGAGGCGGCGTTGGGCGAACGACGCATGAAGTCAAGGGAAACCCCGCGCCTGCCCCACGGCACGAACGTCAGCAGGGAACGGACCTCGCCGGCGGCATCGTGGGCGGTGACCACGAGGATTCGGGGGTCGCGTGGGTCCCCCAGCCTGCCGAGCGCCATGGAAAACCCGCGCTCCTCGCCAACGCGCCAACGATCAGCGCAGGCGGCGAGCTCGGCCAGCTCATCGGCGTCAATGTCCTCCTGGCGGCGAATACGCACGGTGTAGCCCGCGTTGCGCGGGCCGGCGATCGCGCGACGGACGGGCTTGTTCTTGCTCAAGGAAAAATCGCCGGGGTAGATGACCGACTCATCCCCCATCGCGATGAGGTGCATGCCGGCATCCTGATATGCGCGTGCCCCATCCTCGGAGGCGGAAATGACAGCGGGCACCCAGCCGTGGCGGCGAGCCACGAGCTTCCAGGTAGTGATCGCCTCCGCCCAAGACTGCCGGTCACCGAGCGGGTCACCTCCCGCCAGCGCGACGCCGTTGGTCACCTTCCACGAGATCGCGGCTCGCCCGTTAGGGCTGGTGGTGAGACGGCGGTCGTCCCGGGTGGCGAAGTAGGACAGGGAGTCCGCGTCGTCGTCGTGAAGCAGCATCGTGCGAGCGGCGACCTCGGAATCAACCTGGCGGGCAACCTGGCGGGCATCCGCCCGGAAGAAGGTGGAGATCGCGCCGAGCAAGCTGGCCACCACGATCACCTCGGCAATCAGGTAGGTCAACCAGCCGGCGTCGTAAGCCACGTTGTAGGGACTACTGGTGGGATCCGCGTTGACAACCGCCGCGGCCGCCCACTTCGCCGCCGCGAGGTAGGGCATGTGGTGAGCCATGACGGCGCTGAGGTAGGCATAAATGTAGCCGATCGCGGCCCCGCCAATACCGACCGCGAGCGCCCGCAGCCACGCCCCGCGCGCGAGCCGCGCCGGGAACGCCGGAAGCGACCAGAGCAGCAGGATCACCGAGACGAGGGCGAAGGCCGTACCGCCGAGGAAGAGGTAGAAGCTCAACTGTTCCTCGCCCGCACCCACGTCCACGAAGTCCTCCCACATCGGGATGAGCGGGACGGCAAGGGCGATGGTGCTCGCTTGGAAGATGACTACAAAACTGATCATCGCCGCACGCTGGCGGCGCATGAAGCCCGAAGCCAGAAGCCCGTTGACCAGCCCCCAGATGAGGGACGGATCGGCGGAAATGTTCGTCAGCCAGAAGACCTCCGAGATCGCGTCCGCCACGCCCGGCGCCACGCGCTCAACGAGCAGACCGACGATATTCCATGTGGCCACCACCTGAAGAAGGAAAGTGAAGAAGCGAGCGACGGCCTCCTGGCCGGCGCTCGCGGGCTGACATGGGCTGTCCATATCCATCGACGTATGCATACCCCGATCGTAAAACCGGTTTCAGCACACCCTTGTCATACCGTGGTAGATGCCAGAGGTAAACCCGCCTCATACCTGGCTATTTGTGCAAGTAAAATCTTACGTAAAAACGGGCATTTGCCCGGCTGTCGGCTAGGACGGTGAGCGGTGTTTCATTACACTGAACGAAGAAATCTTCAACAAGGATGTTTATGATTGCACTTTCTCTTTTTCAGCCCTCCACCGCGGCCATCGGCGGATCGTCGATGATCACGGCGCTTATCAGCCTTCTCCCACTCGTCTTCTTTTTCATCAGCCTCGGCGTGTTCTCCGTCCCCACCCACTGGTGCGCCCTCGGTGCCCTCGTAGTAGCGCTGATCGTGGCCACGGTCGGCTTCGACATGCCGGTCGCCATGGCCGGGATGTCCGCGCTGGAGGGCGCCGCTTTCGGCCTCATCCCGATCATCTACATCGTGGTGATGGCGGTATGGCTATACAACCTCACGGAGCGCTCCGGGCGCGCCGCCGACGTCCAGGCCGTCTTCTCGGCCGTCGGCAAGGGCGATATGCGCATCCAGGGCCTCCTCATCGGCTACGCGTTTTGCGGCCTGCTCGAGGGCTTGGCCGGCTTCGGCGCCCCGGTGGCGATCGCCTGCACGATGATGTGGGCGCTCGGCCTTCCCCCGATCCGCGCCGCGATCGCCGTGATGGTGGGCAACGCCCTCAACGTCGGCTTCGGCGCGATGGCGATCCCCGTCACCACCGTGGCCAAGCTCGGAGGCGAAGACCCGAACCTGGTGGGCGCCACGATGGGCCGCATCACCCCGTTCCTGCTCATCATCGTCCCCTTCCTCATGCTTTTCATCATGGACGGGATTCGCGGTATCAAGGACGCCTGGTTCGCCGCGCTCGCCGCCTGGCTCGGGATGGCCGCCGGCATCTTCCTCACCTCTAACTTCCTGTCCTACGAGCTCGCCGCCGTCGTCGGCTCCCTCCTGTCTTTCGCGGCCCTCGCCACGCTGGCGCGCTTCTGGTCCCCGACAACACCCGACGAGCTACGCTCCCCCGAGGCCGACGAGAAACTCTCGGGCGGCCGGGTCCTCCTCGGCCTGCTGCCCTACTGGCTGGTCGTCATCGTCTTCGCGGTGGCCAAGCTGTGGCGAGTCGGGGTCGACGTGCCGGCCGCGCTGTCCTCCACGGACATCTCATTCACCTGGCCGGGTCTGGCCGGCGTCATGGGGTTGAACGGCCAGCAGAACTCCTCGGTCACCTTCACCCTGCCGTGGCTGTCCTCACCCGGAACGATGCTCTTCCTCACCGGAGTTGTGGTGGCAATCGTCTACTCGCGCACGAGCGGACGCTTCCAGCTTCCCTTCGCCTCCGGCATGCGCGCCCTCCTCACCACGGTGGTCAACCTCCGCATCGCGATCCTCACGATCTGCCTGGTCATGGCCTTGGCCTACGTCATGAACTTCTCCGGCCAGACGGTCGCGATCGGCGCCTGGCTCGCCGGCACGGGCGCAGCCTTCGCCTTCCTCTCCCCCGTATTGGGCTGGATCGGCACCGCCGTCACCGGCTCAGCCACCTCGGCTGGCGCCCTCTTCGGCAACCTGCAGGCCACCGCCGCTCAGGCAGCCGACCTGCCCACCCGCCTCCTCCTCGGCGTCAACGAGATCGGCGGCGGCATCGGCAAGATCGTCAGCCCCCAGAACCTCGCCATCGCGGCGGGGGCCGTCAAGTCCGAGGGCTCCGAGTCGGAGATTCTGCGCAAGGCCGCCCCCTACTCCATCGGCCTCATCGTCCTGCTGGGCCTGATCACAGTCCTCGCCTCCAATGGGATCTTCGGATTCCTCATTGCATAGAAAGGTTCACCATGAGAATCGCACTCTTTTCCACCTGCATGAACGACGTCATGTTCCCGCAGGCCGCGCAAGCGACGGTGCATCTCCTGCGCCGCCTCGGCCACGAGGTCATCTTCCCGCAAGAGCAGGCGTGCTGCGGGCAAATGCACGTCAACACCGGCTACTTCCCCGAGGCCCTGCCCCTCATCGAGAATCACGTGCGCGTCTTCGAGCCCGCACTCGACGGCGAGTGGGACGCGATCGTCGCCCCCTCCGGTTCCTGCACCGGATCGATCCGCACCCAGCAGGCCATGGTGGCCCGCGAGCTCGGACACCTCGCCCTCGCGGCGAAGGCGGACAAGCTCGCCGCGATGACCTACGACCTGCCCGAACTCATCGTCGACGTGTTGGGGATGGTCGACGTCGGGGCGTACTTCCCGCACCGCGTCACCTACCACACCACGTGCCACTCGCTGCGCGTGGCCAAGGTTGGCGACAAGCCGCTACAGCTGATCAAGGCGGTCGACGGCATCGACTACATCCCGCTCCCCGACTCCGACGTGTGCTGCGGCTTCGGCGGCACGTTCTCCGTCAAGAACCCCGACGTCTCCTCGGCCATGCTCGCGGACAAGATGGCCAACATCAAGTCCACCGGCGCCGAAATCCTGGTGGCCGGCGACTACTCGTGCCTGATGAACATCGCCGGCGGCCTGTCCCGCACCCGCTCCGGGATCCGCGCCATGCACCTAGCCGAGGTGCTCGCCGGCACCGAAGACGAACCGTTCATTGCCCCGGCCACAACCACGAAGGTAGGTGCCTAATGCTGAAGATCAAGGAACTCGGCTCCAAGCTCGGGCTCGACCCCGCCGACTGGGCCCAACAAGACATCGCCGAAACCGAACTCGGTTGGGTGCCCGGTCACCCCATCCCCGAGGACCCGCTCCGCTGGGGCAAGTCCTTCAAGGAAGGCTCCGAGGAGACGCTGCGCAACACCCAGATGCGCCGCAACCTTGGCTACGCCACCGGCAAGATCCGGGCTAAGCGCAACACCCGCGTGGAGGAGATGCCCGACTGGGAGGCGCTGCGCGAGTCGGCGTCCAACATCAAGCGCACTGTGGCGGCGAACTGGGTCGACCTGCTCGAACAGTTCGAGGCGAACGTGACCGCCAAAGGCGGCGTCGTACACTGGGCGCGGGATGCGGACGAGGCCAACCGAATCGTCTACGACCTCGTCAAGGCCAAGGGCGTAGATGAGGTCGTCAAAGTCAAGTCCATGGCCACCCAGGAGATCAACCTCAATGAATACCTGGGCAAACACGGCATCCAGGCATGGGAGACCGACCTGGCCGAGATGATCGTCCAGCTCTCGGACGACATGCCCTCCCACGTCGTCGTCCCCGCCATCCACCGCAATCGCGCCGAGGTCAAGGCAATCTTCGAGGCGCGCATGGAGGACGCCGGCGAGCTCACCCACGAGCCGCGCGTGCTCGCCATGGCGGCGCGCGCCCACCTGCGCAAGAAGTTCCTCTCCGCCAAGGTCGCCATCTCCGGGGCCAACATCGGCGTGGCCGAGACCGGGACCGTGGGAATCTACGAGTCCGAGGGCAACGGCCGCATGTGCCTCACCCTCCCCGAAACCCTCATCACCGTGATGGGAATCGAGAAGCTCGTGCCGCGCTTCCAGGACCTCGAGGTCTTCTCCCAGCTCCTGCCCCGCTCCGCCACCGGCGAGCGCATGAACCCCTACACCTCGTTCTGGACCGGGGTCACCGAGGGCGACGGCCCACAGGAGTTCCACATCATCCTCATGGACAACGGGCGCACCAACGTGCTGAAGGATCCGGTCGGCCGCGAGGCCCTCAAGTGCATCCGCTGCGCGGCCTGCATGAACATCTGCCCCGTGTACCGGGTGACGGGCGGGCACGCCTACAACTCGGTCTACCCCGGCCCGATCGGCGCGATCCTCACCCCGCAGCTGCTTGGCGCCACGGACCACAAGGATCCCGCCGCCACGCTCCCGTTCGCCTCGTCGCTGTGCGGGGCGTGCTACGACGTGTGCCCGGTCAAGATCAACATCCCCGACATCCTGGTCCACCTGCGCCACAAGTACACCGAGGCCAACCGCGGCGGCATGCCCGACCGCTGGGACATCGCCATGAAGGCCACGTCCAAGATCATGTCCTCCGGCAAGGGCATGGAGGCAGCCGGCAAGGCCGTATCCTCCGGCCGCCTCATGGCCGGCAAGGACCGCAAGCTCGGCTACCTGCCGCTACCGGTCGTCAAGGACTGGACCCGCACCCGCGACGTCCCGGCCCCGCCCGCCCAATCCTTCCGCCAGTGGTGGCAGGAGGAGGGCTGCTGCGGATCAGGTAGCACTTCGCAGGACTGCTGCGGCGAAAACGAAGGAGGTGCGCGATGAGCGCCAAGGACGTCATTTTGAACCGTATCCGTAACGTCGGCCCCATCCCGGCGCCGCAGATCCCGCGCGAGTACCGCTTCGGCACCGACGCCCCACGCGAGGAGGTCATCACCGAGATGGAGCAGGCCCTCGTGGATTACACCGCGGTGGTCAAGCGGGTCGGCCCGGACGGGATCGGCGCCGCCATCGACGAACTGCTCGCCGACTGCTCCAGTGTGGTCGTGCCCGAGGGGCTGCCCTCCGAGTGGAAGGAGGCCGCCGGCAGGGGCCGTGAGGTCCGCGTGGACGCGCCCGCCCTGTCAAAAGCCGAGCTCAATGCCACCGATGCCGTGCTCACCGCCTCGCGCGTGGCCGTCGCCAACTCCGGCACGATCATGCTCGACGGTGAACCCGACCAGGGACGACGCGCGATCACGCTGGTGCCGGACACCCACGTCGTGGTGCTCGAGGCCGACGCGATCAAGGCTACGTTGCCCGAGGCCGTCGCCGTGCTGGGCGAGAATCCCGCCCGCCCGACCACCTGGATCGCCGGCCCGTCCGCCACCTCCGACATCGAGCTGGTGCGCGTGGATGGGGTGCACGGCCCGCGCAACCTGCGGGTGATCATCGTCGAGCGGTAGCCGCCGGCGAGCAGCTGACCTAACTGGGACGATTTCGGCCGCATCTGCGTATATATGCAGATGCGGCCGAAATCGTCCCGCGAAGGGACAGGGGTGGGCGCGGCCGGCCCGGCGGGCCGGCCAAATTGGCCGATTTGTCCGGCCCCTGGCCCGCTAGGCGCGGGGCAACTGGTGTCCGGACGAGATCGAGACCCGGTTGTATGCCCCGATGAGGATGATCGACCACTCGAGGGCCGAGACCTGCTCGGGGGTGAAGTGCTCGAGCGCCGCGGCAATGACGGCCTCGCGAGCCTCGGGCCGGTCCAACTTCGTCAGCGTCTCTGCCAGTTCGAGGATCGCCCGCTGCTTGGCCGTGAAAGGGGAACCGGCGTCGCGCCACGCGGGCAGGACGTCAATGAGGCGCTGGTCCATGCCGGCCTTCCGCAGGGCGGGGACGTGGACGCCGAGGCACGCCACACAGCCGTTGATCTGCGAGACCCGCACTTTCGCAAGCTCCACCTCCTCCTCGGTGAGACCGGCCGCTTCCCACGCCTCGCGCGACTTGAGCGAGGCCGCGTTCAGCGCCTTGTAGACATCCGGGGTCGTCTTGGTGATGTCGATTCGCGTCATTATTCTCCTTGTCAGGGTTGGCACGTCCGAGGACGAACGCATCCTACCGGCCGCGAGCATTCCGCGGTCCTTGTCGATAACGAATTGGGGCCCTCATCCATTCCCGGTCTCATCGACGAGGTCCTCGCCGCGCCCGGCGCTCAGTCGAGGTCGGATTCGATCAGCGCCACGAGACGATCGAGGGCGGCCTCTCCGCCCTCAGCGTCGGTGGACAGGGTCACCTCGTCCCCGTGCATGGCCCCTAGGCTCATCAGCTCCAAGATGGATGCGGCATCGGCCTCCTCACCGTCAAATGAGATCGTGATGTCGATGTTCTCGTCTGCTGCCGCTTGAGCCAGCTGCGCCGCCGGGCGTGCATGCAGCCCCACCCGGGAGGCAACCGTTGCTGTGCGAGTGAACATATGTTTCCTTTCGTGGGCCGGGTGCAGACCCTCACGGATCTGCACCCGACCAGTCTTACGCGAGCGTCACAGTGGCGACGACATCGCCGGCGGCTACCGTCCCAAGTGTCGTTTCTACCTTGGAGACCTGCGCCTTCGTTGCAAAGACGACCGGTGTGATCGGGTTCAATCCCGCCTGCCTCACCGTAGCGAGATCCAGGCGAATAATCGGCGTTCCCATATCTACCGCCTCGCCTTGCTGGACAAGAATCGTGAAACCTTGGCCCTTCAGCTCGACCGTCTCCAGACCGATGTGCACCAGGACATCGAGGCCCTCACGGGAAGTGACGACGAACGCGTGGCCCGTCTTGAACACCCGCGTCACCGTGCCAGCTACCGGCGAGCCGACCTCGAGAGTCGTTTCCTCAGCGGGCGGCACGACGGCGAAGCCCTCACCCAACATCCCACCCGAAAACACCGGGTCCGGAATATCGGCCACGGGTACGGCACGGCCTGCGAAGACCGCACCCACATTCACTTTTTTCTTGCCCAGTCCAAACATGTTTACTCCTCCTGCTCACCCTTCAGCGTGGCCTGCGTGTCACGCAAGAGCGCGGCGACGTCATCGTAGACAAACTGCACGTTCGGCCCCACGATCACCTGAATGTTCTTTGCCGACGCGCGCACGACGCCGGCGACGCCGGTCGCCTTCAGCGCGCGCTCGTCGACGAGACTCTGATCCTCGACCGTGACACGCAGCCTGGTGGCGCAGTAGTCCACCGTGGCGATATTTGCCGGCTCGCCAAGCCCCGAGATGATGCGCTTTGCGAGTTCCCGATCGTTGAGCGGACCTGCGGCGACGTCGTCGGTGGGCTCGTCGTCCCCGCGGCCCGGGGTCTTCAACTTCGCCACGCCAATCAGCAGGTAGAACAGCCCGAAGTATAGCGCGAAGTAGACTACGCCCAGCACGAGGAGCATGTACCACTCGTTAGCCAGCGGGTTGCGCGAGGAGAGGAACATGTCCACGAAGCCTGCGGAGAACCCGAAACCGGCCGTCCAATGGAACGTGGCCGCGAGGAACAGCGACAGGCCGGTCAGTAGCGCGTGCACCAGGTAGAGCAAGGGTGCGGCGAACATGAAGGCGAATTCCAGCGGTTCGGTGACGCCAGTGAAGAAGGATGCAAGAGCGCCGGCGAACATGAGAGCGCCGACGGTCTTCTTCTTGGCCGAGTCCGCACGCAGGTACATGGCAAGAGCCGCACCCGGCAGGCCGAACATCATGACGGGGAAGAAGCCCGCCTGGTAACGTCCGACTTCACCGATGACGGTACAGGTCGAACCATCCCAGATGCCGACGCCCGGGCAGGTGGCTGCCGAAGTCGCGGCTGCCGCCGTAGCGATCGTCTCGCCGCCGCGGAAGAAGTTGCCGATGTCATCCAGACCGATGACGTCGAACCAGAAGATGGAGTTCACGGCGTGGTGCAGGCCGGTTGGGATGAGGAGGCGGTTGATGAATCCGTAGATGCCGGCCCCGACGGCGCCCATGTCGGCGATTGTCTGACCGAAGGAGAACAGCGCGCCGTACAGCAGCGGCCACACGAAGTACAGCACGAGGGCAAGGATCATGGAGAAGAAGGTCATCATGATCGGCACAAGGCGGCGCCCGGAGAAGAAGGCCAGGAAGTCTGGCAGCTTCGTATTGTGGAACCTGTTGTAGGTCCACGCGGCCAGGATTCCGATGAGGATGCCGATGAGCACGTTCTTGTCGTTGATGGCGTTCCAGCCCTGGGAGATCCAGTCGAGCTTGGCGTCTCCTTCGAGGGCCTCAACATCGACGCCCTGGTAACCCGCCACAGCATCCGCCGAGATCAGGAGCTTGACCGTGGCATAGCCGAGGAACCCCGAGAGCGCGGCGGCGCCGTGGTGGTCCTTGGCCAGGCCGAAGGCAATAGCGATGGCGAAGAGCCAGCCGAGGTTGTCAAGAACCGCGGCACCCGCCTTGATCAGGATCGCGGCGAGGAGATTACCGGACCCCCACCCTTGGGGATCAATCCAGTAGCCGATGCCCATGAGAATTGCCGCCACAGGCATGACAGCAACGGCGCCCATAAGCGCCCGGCCAAGCTTTTGCAGGGCCTCCATTATTCTTCCTCCCATGAGGATGTCCTTTCTTTGCGCTATACGCCTTGACGCCAGCCGTGGAGGAATACCGCAAGCAGTGCAGCTTCGGCATCCGGGGCGTGGGAATCGTGTCTGTCGGCAATTGCGCGCAGTGTTGAGCGAGCTACCGACATCTCAAGCGTCAGCGCTTGGGCGATGGGCAGGGTCGCTTGGTTGTTTCTGAAATGGCCAGTGGCAATCCGATCGATCACGCGTTGCAGGTGCGTGAACAGTTCGTGCATCTGTTCATCGCTGACGACGTCGAGTCCCAGGTCAGCTTTGATCTGGTCCAAGAGCCGGTTGAGCTCATTGGCTTTGGACAGCGGCTTCTTCACGCTGGAACCCGTTCGGGCGGCGTTCAAGTGTAAAGCGACGTAGCCGGCTTCGTCCGTAGCCAGGTCAACGTCCAGCTTGGAGTTGACGAATGCCACGATGATTTCTGCTGCAGCGAATTCCGTGGGGAATGTCGCGCTGATTTCGTTGAGGAGCCGATTCTCGATGGCTTGCCCGGCTCGGCTTCGCTGAACTGCGAAGGATAGGTGATCCGCGAGGAGCACGTATATCGAGGGGTGCAGATCGGGAAGGAGCTCTGTTGCGATCTCAACTGCTCGGCTGACCGCAGCAGCCAGTTCGGGATCGAGAGATGCCAGTGATTTGAGGAATTCCACCTTGTCGGTCGAGGTTTCGACGTATTTGCGTTGATCCGATTCGACTTCCACTTCGTCGCCAGGCTTCTTGCCAAACCCGATTCCGCGCGAGGCGAGCACGAGTTCAATACCATCGCGCCCGACGAGCACGGCGTTGTTGTTGAGAACTCGCACAATGTGCGCGACAGGCTGGGACACACAAGCTCCTCAGTGAGCGACAAAATAGCCCGGTCATGCCTGCCATGCAGTAACACCCAGAATGTGGATGCAGCCATTCTACTCCAGGTCGTGCCCTCCACGCCAGCATAAATGAAACTTTGTCCGTCAAGGACGTCAGTTGGCGGGCATCCGTTCACGACGCCGTCGCCCGCGTCCTCCTATCGCTCGTGTTTTCATAGGCTAAAGTCGCGTCTGTCCATGGTTACGATCGCCCCGACCAGGCACACAACCCCGATAGCTGCGAGCGCGGCGATGCCCCAGCCGCCGCCGTCGGCAATCAGTGCCTGTGGGTCGAAGAGCGTGAAGATGCTGGCGAAGCGGGCGCCCGCCGTTTTCTCCCCGGCTTGGGCGAGGAGGTGAAAGATGAGCATGGCGGAGGGGATGCCGGCCCCGAGCGCCAGGGACGTTTTCGCCTCGCTGGCCGCCACAGAGCACCAGAAGGAGAAGGCGGCGATGGCCAGATGCAACACGAGCAGGCCGCCGTTGAGCGTCAGGAGGGTGGCGGCCGGGAGCGAGCCGTCAACGCGGGTTGCGGCGATGGCTTCCAGGGCCGTGACGTAGCCCAGCAACATCGTGGTGCCTGTGATGACCACGGCGAATTGGGTGAGGGCGAGCGAACGGCGGGAGACCGGGGAGGCGAGCAGGGTGGCCAACGCCCCCGAATCGATGTACTTGGCCATGGTGCCGTGGGCCCGAATGAGGGTGAAAGCCATCGGGAAGACGAGGAAGAGGAAGCCGTAGAGGAAGTTCACGAGGAACTCGGGCAGGGTGGTTGGCGCGTTATCCATCCCGACGGCGGCCATCACCTGCGGCATGGAGTCGCGAAACTTGACCAGCGCGGCCATGGATTGCGGGTCGTACATGGAGGTGATCATGGTGACGTAGAGCGTCAAGATCGCCGCGAAGATGATCCCGATCAGCAGCGACTTGCGCATCTGCCAGCGAAAGAGTGCGAGGTTCATCGCTGCTCCTTGTAGTAGTCCAGGAAGATCCGTTCGAGGTTTTGCGACGCCGAGACGGTGGCCGTGCATCCCTCGGAGCTTCCGCCAAAATCCCGGGAGAAGGCGGCGGCTTCTTCCGGGCTGGCGAGCGTGACGGTGTAGTGGCGCATGTGCCGCTCGCGCAGGGCGGCCGCGGTGTCGACGGCGACCATGTGCCCGGCGCGGATGATGCCGATCCGGTCGGCCGTGCGCTGCACCTCGTCAAAGATGTGGCTGGAGAGGAGGATGGCGCATCCGCGCCGCTTTTCTTCCTCGACGAGGTCGACGAAACGGTTTTGCATGAGCGGATCGAGGCCGGAAGTGGGCTCGTCGAGGATGAGGATCCGCGGGGAGAACATGAAAGCCGCAACGATCCCCACCTTCTGCTTCATTCCCTTGGACATTTTCCGAATCGGCAGGTCGAGGGGAAGCTCGAACAACGCCACGAGTTCATCTTTACGCTCAGCCGTTCGGGACCGGTATCGCTCAAGGAAATGCAGGTAGGCCCCAGCTTTCATGTCGAGAAGCGCGAGTTCGCCCGGGACGTAGCCGACGTCGTCCAACACGCTCGCATTTGCCCACGGGTTCTTGCCGTCGATGGCCACGGATCCGGCGCGAGCGCGAAGAAAGCCGAGCAGATGCCGGATGGTGGTGGTCTTGCCCGCACCGTTGGGGCCGAGGAACCCGAAAACCTCCCCGGGAGCCACCGAAAACGTAATGTCGAACACGCCGCGCCCCGAACCATAGTCGCGGGTCAGGTGTTCAATGTCGATGCCGCCCATGCGCCACCTCCGTTCGTTTCGCTAATTGTACGCGCAGGGCGTTCGGGCAGGGCTAGTCGAACTCGACCGGCCGGGTGTCATCCGCCGCGAGCGCGAGGCACAGCTCAATCTGCTCGCGCGTAGTCTTACCCTCGGCGAGCGGGGGAAGCTCATCGAGGGTAAAGTATCCCGACGCCGTCGTCTCCACGTTCTCCACAAACTCCCCGCCACGCACCTGGCAGGCGACAAAAATCTTCCAGATGCTCCACGGCAATGGGGGACGGTTGTGGGTGGCGTGGTTATGGATCGCGAGGACCCGGGTGGCGACGACGTCGAGGCCCGCCTCCTCCCTCGTTTCCTTTTCCACGTTTTGGCGAAGCGTCAGTCCGATGTCGGCCCACCCACCGGGCATGGCCCATCGGCCGTCGTTCTCACGCACGAGCAAAATGGCCTGGTCACCCGCGGTGGCCTGGTCGCGGATGATGACCGCGCGGGTATCCAGTTTCGGTGTCTGGTAACCCTCCTCGTTGCAGAAGAGGTTGACGACCTTCTCCACCGGCAGGTCGGTGTGCTCGGCGATAATTTGTGCTGCGATCTGCCGAAGGCGCAAATAGCGCTCGCGGTCAAAGGCGTCCTGGCCGTATGTCAGGCCCGCCTGCGCGATTGCCTGAATCTCGGTTGCCCAGCTCAGCCACTTATCGTCCATGGCTCTAGCATAGTTCAGGCAGTGTGGAGCTGGATGTTGCGGGCCAGGGCGCGGGCGGCCGCGCAAGGGTCCCGGCTGCAGGTGCCGGATCCCTGCCTGGCGCGGTTAACTGGTGAATCTGAGCCCGAAAAGGCCGGAATTCCCAAGCAAAACCACCAGACTCACCAGTTAACAACACCAGCCCCCAGACGGAAAACCCCGGCCCAATCCTCCCCGTTGATAACTGGTGAATCTGAGCCCGAAAAGGCCGGAATTCCCAAGCAAAACCACCAGACTCACCAGTTAGCAACACCAGAGCGCCGCAGCGCCGCTACAACAGCCCTCTCATCCTGGGGTGAGCCAACTGCTCGACAGCAGCACGCGCGTCAGACGCGGTTTGCGCATCCACCGCATAGGCAGCCATCCGTTGGCAGGTGGCGCGCGAGTGGAGCGAACACTTCAAACATGCGCGTGGCATACCCGATTCCTAAGAACAGGGCAGACGTGAGGGCAACGAGGCCAACATCCATTCCGAGGGCGGCGGGACATGAGGACCAGCTATTCGGGTTGGAGTCCAGGCCCCAATGTGTGGGAACGGGGAGGGAAACTGTGTCCGGTTGAGCCACATGTAAAGGGCGGGAACGACGACGAATGCGATGCTGACGAAGAACGACCCGAGGTGTTGCGAGCGTGGAAAATGAAGCGGTGTGGTGACGATCGTGAAGCGCGATGGTGAGCATCGTGAAGCGCGTGGGTGACGATTGTGAAGCGGTTGTCACCCACGCGCTTAGTTATTGCTGAGGACTAGGACACTGTTGGTGCCAGCCTCATGTTCGGTCCGTCGACGTTGACGATTTCTGCCCCGCCGACAAGGCGGTTGAGTAGGGATTCAGCCACGACTCGATCAGGCATTGATTCGTACCAGTCTTCTGGGGCGAATTGGGAAGTGACCATGGTCGATCCTCTGCCTTCTCGTGCTGCTAGAAGATTGAACAGCTCGTTGGCGGTTTCACCACTAATTGGAGTGGTGAGAAAGTCATCGAGGACGAGCAGGTCACAGCCAACTATCTGGTTGATGAATTTCAACCGTGCGGGATCGCTGCGGTCGAGTACGGCCAGTTGGTCGGCTAGGTCTGCGGTTCGGAAGAACTTGGCTGAATAGTCCCGCTTACATGCTTCGTGTAAGAGAGCGCAGGCTAGATAGGTCTTTCCGACTGATGATTTGCCCAGGATAACGACGTTGCTGGCGTGTTCTATCCATTGACAATGCGCTAGCCGGCTAGTTAACTCACGGGTGAGGTTGCGCTTTGGTGTGTGACGGATATCAGCAGCACAAGCATCGGGCAGGGGTGTCATTGATGCCTTGAGCAGTTTTGCAAATCGTCGCTCTGCTCGAGCTGCAACCTCTTTTTCTACAGCGAAGATGATCTTGTCTGAAAACGTCCACTCATCAAAGGCACTGTCATTGGCCATACTGATAACGGTCTGGCCAAAGGCAGTCATGCGTAGCTTGGTGAAGGTTTCCATCCACGTGTCGTCTAGATGCTGACGTGGTGCGGTAGAAAAAGTCATTAGTTGTCTCCTTCTTTCATCAAAGCACTCAGTGAGAATTGCTCACGCCCGCCGAGCATGCCGCGTGATTGGGAACGCGATGACGGTGCTGGCTGTGATGGAGTTGCTGGTGCAGATTCCCGCGTGGGCGGGGCGGTTGGCCGTGTGGATTGTTCATGGCGGATGACTGCCATCATGTTCTTGACCGCGGTGTAGCTAATAGCTCGTTGGCGGTGGCCTTCATCTCCTAGAAGGCGCTGGCATGCTTGCTCGAGAATTAGTTTATTCTCTGTAGCTTTACCTAGCTTGATGATGTTGCGGGCTGGTTGAAAGCCTTGGGCTGTAATCTTTTTCGATGCCAACAACGCTTCAACAGCTTGCCGGGTATACGGCCCAATCCGGGATGCTTGGGTCACAAAGTACGACGGTGTCCATAGGTTCCTAGCCTGGGCCATCCCCGGCGGAGCGTGTTCAACATCGGTGACATAGGCACCGCGTTGGACACTGACCTGGTGACGAGCCTGAGCTTGGCCATCGGCAAAGACATCAAGGATCTGCCCACGGATACGCACATCAACACTTCGTCCCACCAGCTGGTAAGGCACCGAGTATTTCACGGTATTGATCGTGATATGCCAGTCAGGAGTGACTTTCGACTTCTTCCACACGGTATCTACCCACCCTGTTGCAGGAAGATTACCTAGTTCGTCAGATTCGAGTTCTTCGAAGATATCCTGGCGGCTACGTTGCTGATTGCGAAACGGGCGGCGATGATTAATCGCCTCAACCTGTCCGGCAACCGCGTCATTAAGGTCGTCAAGGCTGGCAAAGACCACATCGGCAAGTTTGCGAATCACCCAGTTGGTTACAATCTTGACTCCAGATTCCACATTGCCTTTTTCACGTGGGCGAACAGGATTAGTTGGAAGAGCAGCAGTGTTGTAGTGCTCGAGAAATTCCTCATACTTCGCGTTGACTCGTCGTGCGCGTTCACCTTTGGCAATCTGATTCGATGCCGTAGACGCATTATCAGGAACAACCACCTCAGTAACGCCACCGAAATACTCGAAGGCCAAGCGGTGCCCTTCCAGCCACGAGGGTTGTTTTTCATCAATGAAGCCATGGGCAAAGACCATTCCTGAATACGGCAGTGAAGCAACAAAGATATGGATCTTGCTGCGTTTAGCCGTAATCGGATCAACAACTGCCATGGTCGACCCCGCCCAATCCACCTGCATGGTATGGCCCGGCTGGTGCACAATCAGTGCGGTCACGCCTTGGGTGGCAACATGGGCAGCCACCAGCTGGCGGAAGCGCTCATAGCTATAGAACTTCAGACCACGTGGTGCTGGTTGGTCAAGATAGGTCGACCACAGCACTCGCAGTGGAGTCTTGTTCCTGCCGGTACGAGCTTTGATCACAACATCGAAATCGATACCAACGAAGTCATCAGCGACTACGAGTCGACCATCACCAATGAGATCAGTAATCGCCGAATCGTCTAACGACTCTAAAAGTTCACTGGTGATGCCATGGGAATCAATGGCTTTGCGCGCTTTGGCAATCGTGGCCTGAGCAGCACCACAGCGTTGTTGTATCTGCCGATACGAGAGCCCCTGAAGCAGGAGCTTGATAATCAACCGGTAATCAGTCACGGCTGACGTCCTTTCTAACAAGCACGCAACCGGATTGTCACGTGCTAGTAGAAATAGTTATCAGCCCACCGAAAGTGCTTCACGATCGTCACCACACCGCTTCACGATCGTCACCACCCTGCTTCAAAAAGCACGTTCCTAACACCCGAGGGCGACAGCACCGCCCGATAGCTGCGCAGAGGACTTCGATCTTGCAGTAGTGTCCATTGCCATATTTTACGCGCGCGGCCTCGCACCACATTAGACGCAAGCTGGCGGTGCACAAATGACAGACTTCATGGCCAGCCCCCTAGATGAGAGTGAGGTTGGCCGATTCAACTTCGACACTAATCCCTCAAGATCGTGCCCGAGTTTAAATCCGCCACATTCTCCAACTGGGAGTGAAACATTCGATTAAACTCGCCCCCACGCGACAGGAGTTCTCCGAACGCCCCCTCTTCGACAATCGCCCCGTCCTGCATCACATAGATGCGCCCTGCTGACCGCAGAGTCGAGACTCGGTGCGTCGTTAGGATGATGATCCTTCTTGTAGCCTCTCTTGAGAATTTCTCAAAAATCAACTCTTCTGTGGGGGCATCAATTGCACTCGTAGGCTCGTCAAGAAACCACACAGGTGCATTCGAGAGAAACGCACGTGCGATAGTCAATCTCTGCCATTGACCGCCAGAGAGGTTAACGCCACCCCATTGCGCACCCAATAGAGTCCGCGTTCCTTCGGCAAGCTCTGAAACAAAAGAGTATGCCTCTGCGAAGCGCAACGCTTCGACTATCTGAGATTCCGATATTTCCTCCCCATTCAAACCCATCGTCAAAAACTCTCGTACGGTCAGCTCATAATGCCCGTAATCTTGATGAATAACGGCGTAAGGATAACGAAAAGCTCCAGACGAGAGATCGACGCTCAGTTCGCCAATTTTCAAACGACCCGAAACCTCGGGCTGTGTGCCCATCATCGCGCGAATCAAGGAAGTCTTACCCGAGCCATTTTCTCCAACGATTGCCACTAAGGCGCCCTGGACAGCGGCAAGATTGGCCAACTGGACAGCTACAACATCTCCATATCTCACCGTCACATCGCTAGCACAGAATTTCTGGACGGATTCAATATCTAACTCGGGCAGGTGATCATCTTCCGTGCGCAGAAAATCCCGGAAATGCCGATTTGCTGGAACGGAGATAATAAGCTCACCAACTTGATAGCCGATCCCTGCCATCGCTCCGATTCCGCTCATGAGACCTACGATGCCCGCAAACACCGCTCCAACATCCTGAGCTGAATCCCTATAAAGAAAGATCAGGGCTAAGCAGAATAGAATCGTTGTGGCAAGACCGGACATAGCGTCGGATACGACAGCCAACCCTTCAAGCTTCTCCCGTATTCTTCGATAAAGACCCCTCATCTCTTGAGACCGAGAAGCAATAAAAGATGATGCTCGGAGATTAGCCAATTCGCTTCCCGTGCTCTGATATGAAATCTGATCCTGAAAATACACAGAACGTCGGCTCTTCTCCGCGGCATCGGGCCAAAGGCGGGACTCTTGCCTGCCGTACCACGCATAGGCAACCACAGTAGGTATGGGAGCCAAGACGCTGATCATTGCTGCACGCTCACTCAAGTCGCACAACGTCAGAGCCAAAGTAGAAGCCGTCATCGTCGCGGTGAGGATATTGATCGTCGCTTGAAACTGAGATGAAACGTGCCCTTCAACGGTACATTGACGCGCTTTCCTGAGTTTCTCCATAAACGATTCTGAAGCGTAAGAGTTTGCTGACCTACGCGCGAGCACAGAATCAAAGTGGTCTGAAGCGAACGTGTTTACCTTCATCGCATTGACCCGCGACAGAGTGTTGGCAACTTGTTGAAAGGCTCCTCCGGCGCCAAATACAACGCCAGTTAAAATGATCAATGCGACCGCGCCATCTGAATGTGCTAGAGAGCTTGAGAGCTGCCGAATTAACAAAACGTTAACAGCTGGAACGAGAGCGACACAGAGAAGAGCAATCGTGGACGCCGTGGCAAAAGCCGGCGACGCCTGCCAACCGTAGCGCAGGGCCCACAGCCAATCTGGGTAGTTCCTAAACTCGTTCATCTGACAACTCAATCGCTCTCATGCATTCCAAGATTAGTTGCCTACGCACTATACCGTACTTGCCGGCTGGTCGATGGTGCAGCTGAGACAGCCAAGCCCACGTCAGTAGCTCGATTAGGAGATTGTCCGTGCGAAGCCGCGGCCCATTACAGATACTTTCCGAAGTAATTCCTCCGTCGCGCCGGATCCCTGCCTGGCGCGGCTAACTGGTGAATCTGAGCCCGAAAAGGCCGGAATTCCGAACCAAAACCACCAGACTCACCAGTTAACAACACCAGCCCCCAGGCGGAAAACCCCGGCCCAATCCTCCCCGTTGCTAACTGGTGAATCTGAGCCAGAAAAGGCCGGAATTCCGAACCAAAACCACCAGACTCACCAGTTAGCAACACCAGCCCCCCCCGGCGGACAACCCCGGCCCAATCCTCCCCGTTGCTAACTGGTGAATCTAAGCCCGAAAAGGCCGGAATTCCCAAGCAAAACCACCAGACTCACCAGTTAGCAACACCAGAGCGCCGCAGCGCCGCTACAACAGCCCTCTCATCCTGGGGTGAGCCAACTGCTCGACAGCAGCACGCGCGTCAGACGCGGTTTGCGCATCCACCGCATAGGCAGCCATCTGTTGGCAGGTGGCGCGCGAGTGCAGACGCAGGGCCGCACGCACGGCCGCCACCTTCGGCGGTGCCATCGACAGCGAGCTCACACCCAGTCCGACCAGCACCAACGCGAGCAGCGGATCGCCTCCCGCCTCGCCGCACACGCCGATCGGCTTGCCCGTGGCGTCGCCGCCCTTGCAGGCGAACTTGATCATCTGCAGCACGGCGGGCTGCCACGGTGAGAGCAGGTCAGACAGCGCGCCCTGCATGCGGTCCGCAGCCATCGTGTACTGCGAGAGGTCGTTGGTGCCCAGCGAGGCGAAGTCAGCCACCGAGAGCAGGTCCTTGGCCCGGATCGCCGCGGCGGGAATCTCGATCATGATGCCAACCTTGGGCAGTCCGCGCTCGCGGGCACGCTCCGCGAACCAGGTGGTCTCCTCCATCGTCGCCACCATCGGCGCCATCACCCGCAGGTCGGCCTCCTTGCCGGTGGCCTCGTAGGCCGCGGCAAGCGCGTCGAGTTGGGTGAGCATGAGGTCCTCGCGGGCCATGGACAGTCGCAGGCCGCGCCGGCCGAGCGCCGGGTTCTCCTCCTCGCCGAGATTGGCGAAGCTCAGCGGCTTGTCCGCGCCGGCGTCAAGCGTGCGTACGACGACGCGCCGGGTGCCGAACGCCCGAAGCACCTGTGCATACGTCTCCGTCTGCTCCTCAAGGGAGGGCGCCGAATCGCGGTCAAGGAACAGGAATTCGGTGCGGAACAGGCCGGCTCCCTCCACGTCGCCCGCGGCGGCGTGTTCGGCGTCGGCCGCCGTACCGATGTTGGCCAGCAGCGAGACGGGGTAGCCGTCCTCCGTCATTCCCGGCCCGACCGACTGCGCGAGGACCGCTTCGCGCATCTTCGCCCGCGCCTCGAACGTCTCGATGTCTTCCGCGGTGGGGCTGACGACCACTTCGCCGGTGCCACCATCGATCGCGACGACGTCGCCTCCCTCGATCTCCATCGCACCCGGCACCTTGACAACGGCAGGGATGCCAAGCTGGGCGGCGAGGATCGCCGTGTGGCTGGTCGGCCCGCCTCCCTCGGTGATGATCCCGGCGATGACCTCGGGGTTCAGCCCCACGGTTTCGGCTGGGGCGAGGTCGCAGGCGAGGAGGACCGCCGGTTCGCTGACGTCGGGTACGCCCGGCATGGGCATGCCGCGCAGCATGCAGATTGTCCGGTCGCGCACGTCGTAGAGGTCGGTGACGCGTTCGGCCATGTAACCGCCGAGGTTGGCCAGCAGCGTGGCGTACTCTTCAACCGCGTCGTGGACGGCGCGGGTCAGGCCCGAGCCGGCCTTGAGCTTCTTGTCCGCGGCCTTGGCCAGCGCGCGATCCGAGGCGAGCTGGGCTGTGGCCTCAAGGATGGGGCGCGCGGTCTCCGATGCGGTCTCGGCGCGTTCGCGCAACGACGCCGCCACCGCGGCCATCGCCTCGCGTACGCGCACGCCGTCTCCGGCGGGGTCCGTGCTTGGCGGTTCGTGAGGGTCGAAGCCGGGGGCTTCCATCACCTTGACGACCGGGGCGGCAGCAAAACCGGCCGAGACGCCAATGCCAAAGAGTGTTCGACGACCCGCCATTACTCAGCGTCCAGGTCTCGCTCGAGCATGGCTGCGAGCTCAGCGAGGGCTGCCTCGGCTGAGTCGTCCTCGCTTTTGAGGGTGACGACGTCGCCGTGTTGGGCGCCGAGGGTCATGACCTCGAGTAGCGAGCTGGCATCAGCTTCCTCGCCGCCGAGCGAGATGGTGATGTCGAGGTCGGTGCCTTGCACTGCGGAGGTGAAGAGTGCGGCGGGGCGGGCGTGTAGGCCGACGGAGGAGCCGATCGTCGCGGTCTTGGTGATCATGGTGTTTTCCTTTCGGTGGGTATCCGCGCCGGCCTCCGGCTGTGGAGGCGGCGTTGGGCTTGCGTTGTGCGCAATGCGTGAGACGTGGAGGGCGAGGTAGGACACCTCGTCCCCGGTGAGGGGCTGGTCGAGCCGGAGCTCGATGAGGGAGGCAAGTGTGCGGGCGCACTGGTAGGCCTGCGGATCGGCGTCGCGGATGGCGATGCCTATGGCCGAATGCCTGTTTTCGAGTTGGTTGCGTTGATGGATGCGCACGAATAGGTAGCGCAGGTGGGTGATGAAGCGTCCCACCGAGACGGTGGCGGCGCTGAGGTTGACCCCGTAGAACTCTTCGATGACCTCGATGAGCTGCTGGAGCACGCCCGTCATGCGGTAGGTGAAGGAGAGGTCGCCGGTGGAGAAGCCGGCGTTGACGAGGTGCATGGCGAGCGCGGTGGCCTCCGCCTCGGGCAGAGTCGTGCGCCCCTGCTTGCCGAGTGCCGCGTTGAGGTGGGCTAGGATCTGGATCGCCTGTTCGTATTCTTCGGCATAGAGGGTGGAGACCTCGCTTCGGAACGGGTATGCGATGTGGAGCCCCTCCTGTGCTCGCTTCATGGCGAAGCCGATGTGGTCGGCGAGCGCGATGAGGAGCGTGGCGCTACCGGCGAGGGAGTCGGGCAGGCCGGCACGTGCCAGCACGTCGGTCATGAGAGTGATGTTCTCCAACGGGATGTCCGCCAGGAGCTCGGCGACGTGGTCGGAGTCGCGCCCGTCCGTCGGGACGAACACGCGCACCACCTTCGCCGGGTCCACGGCCATCCCGGCCTTGACCTGAAACCCGACCCCGCGGCCAGTGACGATGACTTCGCCCCCGCGAGCCGGGTCCTTGGCCAGGACCACGTTGTTGTTGAAGATTCTCAAGACCTCCATGTTTAGAGCGCCGCGCTTTCGATGGCGATGACGGGATCACCCGCGTTCACCGACGCCGGGGCTCCGGGCTTCACGGTGCCGAGGGCTTTCGAGTTGGTCACCGTCATCAAAACGGTGGTGGCGTAACCCGCGGCTGTGACGGCGTCGAAGTCGACGGTGACGAGCAGGTCGCCCGCCTCGATCCGCTGGCCTTTGGCTACGGCTACGTCGAAGCCCGCGCCGTCCATTTTCACGGTGTCGATGCCGACGTGGACGAGGACCTCGACGCCGTCGTCGGTCTTGATGCCGAACGCGTGGCCGGACTTGGCCACCGTCCGTAGCGTGCCGGAGACGGGAGCGACGATCGCGGACTCGGCCGGGATGATGCCGACGCCCTCCCCTAGGGCTCCCGAGGCGAAGACGGCGTCCCCAGCGTCGGCCAGTGTCACAACCTCGCCAGCGACGGGTGCGCCCACCGCGGTGGTCGTGCCCACCGCGTGCTCGGCGCCGGTCACCTCGCCGGCCGCCTCCTCCTCGGTGGCGAGGGTGATCCCGCCGGCGCCAACGCCAACCGCGGCGTCTGTGCCCTCGGCGTTCGCCGAGGCGCCGGCGCGGGCGGCCTCGCGCTCCTCAGGCGTGCGGTAGTCGGTGAAGATGATCGCGGTCATGGCAACGACGAAGGCCACGGCAATCGAGACCCCGTAGACCCACATCGGGTTGAAGACGGAAATGGTCAGCAGGGAGGTGAAGGCGAAGGCGTGGGTCTGGACTCCGTTGAACGGGGCGGACAGGAACGCGATCGTCAGGCCGCCGGCGAAGCAGCCCAGCAGCAGGCGCGGGTAAATGCGCTTGAAGCGTAGGTGGATACCGTAGAGCGAGGGCTCTGAAATGCCGCCGAAGAGGCCCGCGGCGAGGGCACCGAAAGCGGTCTGGCGCATCCGCAGGTCGCGCTCGCGCAGGGAGATGACGAGGACCCCGGCGGTGGCGCCGAAGCAGGCGAAGTTCCACACGCCCATCGGGCCCTGGATGAAGTCGTAGCCGAGGGTCTGGATGTTGATGAGCATGAGGGCGTTCAGCGGCCAATGCAGCCCGAGCGGCACGAGGAACGGGTAGAGCATCGGGATGAGGATGGCGAAGACAAACGGCGCATTCGTGTTCATCCAGGCAAGGCCGCTTCCGATGCCGGTGCCCATCCACACGCCGAGCGGGCCAATGAGGAAGGCGGTCACGGGGATCATGACGAGCATGGAGAAAAACGGCACGAACACCATCTGGACCGACGCCGGGAAGATCTTCTTCAGGCCGTGGAAGACGAGGGCGAGGACCGCCACCATCATGAGCGGCACGAAGACCTGCCCTCCGTAGTCGTTGAGCTGCATCGGCAGGCCGAAGATGTTCGAGGTGCACGACGTCGTGCCCAGGGTTTCGTTCGTCGTACACGTGGTCTCGGAGACGACGTTGGGGTCGGAGAGGCTGATGAAGTTCGGCGTCATGAGGGCGGCCATGATGGTGCCGCCGAGCCAGGGGTCAACGCGGAGCTTCTTCGCCGCGTTGTAGGCGACCATGATCGGCAGGAAGTAGAACACCGCCCGCCACATCGCATCGACGAACACCCAGGTGGCCGACTTGTCGGCGGCGCGGAAGTCGACGATGTGCAGGGCGTCGAGGACCGCCGTCGTGGCGATGATGAGCGAGGCGCCGAGCAGGACGCCGAGGATCGGGCGGAAGGAATCCGAGAGGTACTCGAAGAAGTTGTCCAGCCAGGAGAAGCGGCCGCGGGCCTTCGAGCGTGCCTGCGCCTTGATCTCGGCGTCGGTAAGCTGGCCCTTGCTCGCCATCTCCGGCAGGGCGTTGATCGCCGAGAACATGGACTCCACACCGCCTCCGCAGATGACCTGCAGGCGGTCCCCGCTCTGCGGCACGACGCCGAGGACGCCGTCCACGCCGTCCAGCGCCCGGGTGTCGGCCTTGCCCGCGTCAACGAGCTCGAAGCGAAGTCTGGTGGCGCAGTGGGTCAGCGAGCGAATATTCTCCACCCCGCCCACGTTGTCGATGATTGAGCGTGCGCTCGTGGCTGTCGACGTCATCGTCTCCTACTTTCGTTTTGTGGCTGATACCGCCGGCACTGGCGCCCGAGAACAAAAAAGACCTAAGGCCTCTCAACGACGCCTTAGGTCTTGCCTCAGTGAGTAACAACCCCAAGTGAGTGAATTCGAGACCATAGTAACCACACCGATCAATCCGTGACAAGCACCCGTGCCATTCTAGGGTTTTTCCGCCGTGGCGCGTGTGCTTTTAGCACATCGCGGCTAGCCGCCTGATCATGGCAGCGCGGGTCTCGACGTCGGCGCCGGCTTGCACCTGGATCTTCACCCCACGGTAGTCCTCGCGCCCGCCGCCCGCGCCGATGAAGCCGCGCACGCGGTCCTCGGTAAGAAGGCTGGTGGGCATCGCGGCGTAGGCTCCGACGATCATGTGGACTCCTTTTCTCGGGTGTGTGATCGGTTGGAAATCAGCGGGGGCGGATCGAGAACGCGTAATCGCCGGTGGATTCGCCGGTGACCATGGTCGGGTGCAGGTCGCGCATCCGCAGCACGCGCCTGCGCCCGACGAGCACGTACATGGCCGCCATCGAGACTACGGTGATCATGACGAGCACCGCCAGCGAGCCCCAATACTGGGTGTCCGTGCCGCCGGAGATCGCCACGCGGAAGGCGTCCACCGAGTAGCGCATCGGCGCGATCGAGGACAGCCCGCGGTAGAAGGAGTTGAGCACCTCGGTGGGGAAGGTTCCGCCCGACGCCGGCAGCTGCAGGATGAGCGCCACGAGGAAGACGGCGCTCTGCGGTGAGCCCAGCCACAGCCGCACCGCGTACCCCAGCGACATGAACGCCAGCACCGCCACGATCAGCAGAAGGATGAAACGCCACGGGTGGACCGGGTGCAGGCCGAGCAGGCCCCACACCCCCAGCCCCATGATCAGTGAGGAGGCCACGCCCATCACCGCGAACGGCGCAAATCCCTGCAATGTCATGGCCAGGGTCCCGGAGCGGGAGAGCAACGCCCGGCCCGGTAGCGTCCGCATGACGAGGAAGAATGTCACCGAGGAGATCCACAGCGCGATAGAGAAGAAGAACGGTGCCAGGCCGCGGCCATACGTTTCGGCGTTGTTGTCGATGATGACGTCGATGCTGACCGGGGAGGACATGATCTCGGCGAGGCGGTCGACCTCCGAGTCGGTCAGTTCCGGGATCTGAGCCACGCCCTGCTCGAGCCCGTCGGCAAGGGTGGCCGCGCCGGAGTCAAGCTGCTGCATCGCAAGGTCGAGCTGGGAGACCCCGCTGACCAGCTGCTCCAGGCCTGCGATCGCCTCGGGCAGCTTGCCGCTCAGGCCGGATAGCAGGGTGTTCAGCTGGTTCTTGCCCTCGTTGATCTGGTCAACGCCGGTGCGGATGTCGTTCGCCGAAGAGCCGAAGTTGCGCAGCGCGGTGTCCAGGTTGTCAAAGGAGGAGTCGATCGCCGCCATCGCCGAGTCCGCGGCGTCCACCGCGGATTTGGTGGCGTTGTAGTCGATGTTCGCCTGCAGGCTCGAGGTCAGGGAGAGCTGGCCGGAGACGCTGGCGGACAGGTCGCCGAGCAGCGAGGAGGACGCGGCGATGTCCTCTTGGAGCTGGGCGAGGAAGTCGGGGTCGTTGGCCAGGTCGGGGTTGACGGCGAGCTGGAGGAGGGCCTTGTTGACGGCGTCGAGGGCGGAGTTCGTCCTCCCAATCGTCGAGTTCGCGCTCCCGGATAGCTCGGCGCTGACCCCGGCGAGGTTGACGGCGTCGTCCTGGAGCTTGGGCAAGTTGTTGTTGACGTAATTGCGCAGGGGCTCGAGCGCGGCCTTGACGTTGTCCTTGCCGACCTTCACGCCGTCCGCGACGTTCTCCAGCCCGTAGACCGAGCCCGTTGCCCCGGAGACGCCGAGCAGCACGCTCGTGGCGCCGCGGTTGAGGGTGGCCATCGCGTCCGAGAGCTGTTTCATGTCGTCCTGCATTTCGGGCACGTCGAGGCCGGAGAGCCCCTCGTTGAGGGCGGAGACCCCATCCGCCGCCTGGCTGAGGCCGTCGGAGAGCTGGCGGGCGCCGTCGGCGGCGGTGTTCATGCCGTCGCGGATCACGGACAGTTGCCCGAACAGAGTGGAGAAGTAGGCCTCCCCCACCGCCGCGTTGACCTGCTCCTGGATGAGCGCCTGCATCTGGGACAGGAGGGAGCCGGCGATGAAACCGTTGGCGTCGTCGCGGTGGAAGGTGATGGTGGCGCGTTCGGGCTGGAAGCGCCCGGCGGCGACGAGGTTCGCCGAGAAGTTCTCGGGCACGGAGACGATCATGTAGACCTCGCCCTCGTGCAGGAGCCGCTCGGCCTCCGCCTCGTCGTCCATGAACTGCCAGTCGAAACCCTCCTGGTTCTTGATGGCCTGCACGAACAGGGAGCCGGCGTCGATGGTTTGTTCGCCGTATTCAACCGCCTTGTCGCCGTTGACGATCGCGACCTTGACCTTGCCGATCTCGTTGTACAGGTCCCAGTTGGCGTGCAGGTAGATGCCGCCGTAGAGGGTGGGGACGATGAGGATGAAGACGAGGGCTATGACGGGGATTCCGCGGAAATGCTTGAATTCGAGGCCCGCGGCGCGCAGCGGCTTGATCATTATTCCTCCGTGCCTTCCTCGCCAACCTTCGCTACGACGGTCTCCTCCAGGTCCGGGTCGAGCGGCTCGACTTCCTCCGGGGCCTCGGTGGCCTCGTCGATGGCGACGGGAGGGTCTTCGATCTTATGGACTCGCGAGAGCTTGGTGGGCGCGAGGTGGACGCGCATCGCGCCGACGGGCGCCGCGTTCGCGTTCGATGCGCTGACGATGACGACGTTGTTCTCCATGGTGGCCAGGCGTTGCAAAGTGGCGAACAGCGTTGCGACCTGGTGGGCGGGCACGTCACGGTCCGCCTCGTCCACGACGACGACGGCCGCCGGGCGCAGCATCGCGAGCCCCGCACACAGCATCGTCTTCTCGGCGGCGGGCAGGTCCTCGTATAGCGCGCCACGATCGATGCGGTAACCGAGGAAGTCCTCGATCTCTTCGGCGCGGTCAACGGCCTGGCTCAGCCTGATGCCGTCCTGGACGGCGCGTTCGCCGATGAGTTCGCCCACAGTCAGCCGGTCATCGGGGGCGGCGTACTGCCCGATGCGGCCAACGCTCGCGAGGGAGAGCACCGCGCGGGTGTCGAAGGCGGCGTCATGCCCGGCAACGAGCAGCTCGCCCGTCACGCGGCGAAGCCGGCCGGCGAGGGCGAGCAGGAGGGCTGAGCGTCCCGACCCGGAGGTGCCGTGCACGATGCAGAGCGTGCCGGGGGTGAGGGTCAAGTCGAGGGGCCCGAAGATCGGGCCGTGCACCGACGTGGCGGCAAGGCGTGTTGCGCGAAGCACGCTGCCGTCGTCGTTGCGGGTATCAACCTGGGGTTCTTTGTTGCGTCGCATCACGTTTCCCACTTTGACCTGGACTAACGCTCGCAGTCTACTGCCGCGCACCGGGAGCTTTAAACTTCTTCGCCGCCGGCGTTAGTTGCGCATGCCGTGCACGGGCGCGGGGATGAATCCGCCGCGCGAGATGAAGTCCGCGCTGGACACCGACCGAACCGGCATGACGGGCGCGTAACCGAGCAGCCCGCCAAAATCGACCTCGTCGCCCGGGACAGTGCCGGGCGCAGGGATGACACGCACCGCCGTCGTCTTGTGGTTCATGACCCCGATCGCGGCCTCGTCGGCGATCATGCCGGCGATCGCGGCGGCGGGGGTATCACCCGGGATGGCCACCATGTCCAGGCCGACCGAGCAGATCGCCGTCATGGCCTCGAGCTTTTCGATTGAGAGCGTGCCGGCGCGGACGGCGTCGATCATGTTGGCGTCCTCGGAGACCGGGATGAAGGAGCCGGATAGGCCACCCACGCGCGAACAGGCCATCATGCCGCCCTTCTTGACGGCGTCGTTGAGAAGGGTGAGCGCGGCGGTGGTGCCATGGGCGCCCACCTGCTCCAGGCCCATTGCCTCAAGGATCGCGGCCACGGAATCGCCCACCTCGGCGGTGGGGGCAAGCGAGAGGTCGACGATGCCGAAGGGCACGCCGAGGCGCTTGGCGGCGAGTTCGCCCACGAGCTGACCGGCGCGGGTGATCTTGAAGGCGGCCTTCTTGATCTCCTCGGCGATCTCGTTGAGCGGGGCGCCGCGCGCGGGTTCGATGGCATTGGCGACGACGCCGGGCCCGGACACGCCCACGTTGATGACGGTGTCCGGCTCCTCGACGCCGTGGAACGCGCCGGCCATGAACGGGTTGTCGCCCACCGCGTTGGCGAAGACGACGAGCTTGGCGCAGGCGATCGCGGAGCGGTCGGCGGTGCGGCGCGCGGCCTCCTTGATGACCTCGCCCAGTTGGGCGACGGCCTCCATGTTGATCCCGGCTCGCGAGGAGGCGACGTTGACCGATCCGCACACGACGTCGGTGTCGGTCAGGGCTCGCGGGAGGGATGCGATGAGGGCGCGGTCGGCGTCGCTCATCCCCTTGTCCACCAGCGCCGAGTAGCCGCCGATGAAGTTGACGCCCACCGCTTTACCGGCGCGGTCGAGGGCGTGGGCGATGTCGGCGACGTCGCCCTCCAGGCCCGCCGCGATCAGGGCGATCGGGGTGACGGAGACGCGCTTGTTGACGATCGGGATGCCCAGCTCGCGCTCGATGCCCTGGGCGACCTCGACGAGGCGGGCGGCTTGGGTGGTGATGCGCTCGTAGATGGCATCGCAGGTTTCTGCCATGGTGGAGCGGCGGCAGGAAAGGAGGGAGATCCCCATCGTGACGGTGCGGATGTCCAGGCGGTACTTCTCGATCATCTCCACCGTGGACAGGATGGACTGCGGGCTCGAATGGAATGTCACGGCGCACCTACAGTTCGTTCATCGCGGTGAACAGGTCCTCCGACTGGACCCGGATGACGGTAGCCTGCTCGCGCTCGACGACGGCCAGGCCCTCCTGGAGCTCGTCGATGGAGGAGGAGACCTCCACGCGGAGGATCATCGTGAAAAACCCGCCCATGAGGGTCTGGGAGATGTCGAGGATGTTGGCCTTGTGCTCCGCAAGCGCCGAGGTGACGCCCGCGACGATGCCCGGATGGTCCGAGCCGGTGACGGTAACAATTGCGTACATTGCCCCATCCTATCGCGGTGGCCTGGGAGGTTACAGCTGCCCGCGCTGGCGCGAGGCCAGGATGAGAGCCGAGACAAGGCCGAGAATCCGTCCGGGCGACGCGGGCGATCCTGACAAGCTAGCGCCGCCAGGTGAATCAGCTAGGCCCCGTGGCGCTCCAGCAGCTCCTCGACCGGGGTTAGCTCGGCGGCGTCGTACTGGGCGAGGAGCTCGCGGGCGGCCTGCGGCGCGAAAGCGAGCTTCTCCACCGGCAGGAGGCGGTCGTTGGTGATCTTCACGTCAATGAGCACCGGTTCCTTCGTCCCCTTGACCTCGTCCGCGATCCGCGCAAATTCGGCGGCCGTGCGGGCGGTGTAGCCCTTGACGCCAAGACCGCGGGCAACCTGAGCGAAGTCGATGTCGGACAGGGCCACGCCGGAGTGCGGCTGGCGAGTATCGTCCTGCTCGGCCTCGATGAAGCCCAACGACTTGTTCGTGAACACCACGTTGATAATCCCCAGACCCTGCTCGCGCTGCGCAACAAGATCGGTGATCGTCATGGCGGCGCCGCCGTCGCCGGCCAGCGTCCACACCTCACGCCCCGGATAGGACAGCCCGGCGGCGAGGCCGGCCGGCAGACCGAAGCCCATCGTCGCGTACAGCGGGGAGGTGACGAATGTGCGCCCCTTGCCCAGGTCGAGGAAACGGCCGGTGGCAATGTTGACGTTGCCGACGTCGACACCGAACACGGCGTCGTCGGCCGCGACCTCGTTGATCACCTTGTAGATCGCTTCAAAACGGGCCGGCGACTCCTCCACCCGCTCGGCGTTCCGGGCGATCCAAGCGTCCCACTCGGCGCGATCCTCAACCATCGCGTCGTACCAGTCCCGGTGCGCGGAGGTCAGGTCCTCCCCCGCCGCCTTGCGCGCCTTGACCTCCGCCAGCAGTTGGCGCAGGAAGGTCGGGGCGTCGGCGAGGATGCCGAGGTAGGCGGGGTGGCGGTCGCCGATCACGGAGGGGCGGATATTGACGTCGACGAACGTGGCCTTCGGGTTGAACATCGGGAACTCGAAGTTGGTGCCGATGAAGACGACGGCGTCGGCATGGAACGCACCGTCCACGCCCGGCTTGGTGGCCACGCGGCCGGTGGAGAGCATCCAGGCCTTCTCGTCGCCCTCAAGGATGGGCTTGGCCAGGTAGGTCGAACCAAGCGGAACCTGCAGGAGGTCGGACAGCTCGCGTAGCTCGTCGGCCGCACCCTTCGCACCCTGCCCGAAGTAGATGTAGGGGCGGCGCGCACCGATGAGGAGGTCGGCGGCCGCTACGACGTCGTCGTGTGCGGCGGGGCGCTCCCAGGCGACCTCGCGGTAGACGCCCGCACTCGAGACGTAGGTGTCTTCCACCTCCGCCCAGGCCAAGTCCTTCGGGATGACGACGACGGCCGGGCCGCGCTTTTCGTAGGCGGCAGCGATGGCCTTATCGATGACCATGGGCAGCTGGGCCGGGGTCATGACGGTGCGGTTGTAGACGGCGACGTCGGCGAACATGGGGTTCTCCGGCATCTCCTGGAAGAAGTCCTTGTTCATGTTCGAGGTGGGGACCTGGCCGACGATGGCAAGCACGGGGATGGAGTCAATCTTGGCGTCGTACAGGCCGTTGATAAGGTGTGCCGCGCCCGGGCCGGCCGACCCGAGCATGACGCCGATCCTGCCGGTCAGCTTGGCTTCCGCCACCGCGGCAAGCGAGCCGTCCTCCTCGTGACGCACGCCCACGTACCGGATCGTGTCCCTGTAGTTGTGGATAGAGTTCATCGTAGAATCGAGCGATCCGCCCGGAAGACCGTAGATGCGCGTAACGCCCCAGCTGTGGAGGACTTTCATCATTGCGTCGCCGGCGTTGATTGTTGCCATGAGATTCTCTCCTCATCATGCGCGGGGATCTCTTCCTCGCAACTTTTAGTTGAATCCTAAACTACTTTGGGGGTTGTGTCAAGCCCTCCGGCGCCCTCGCATCTCCTGACCAGTAGGACTAATGTGGGAATGAGTTTGCGAGAGGATCTTCATGAAAGAATACAAAGGCAAAGACATCGCTATCATCTGGAAGCCCGAGCTCTGCCAACACTCCACGATCTGCTGGCGCACGCTGCCCCAGGTCTACAACCCCAAGGAGCGCCCCTGGATCAAGCCACTCAATGCCACAACCGACGAACTCGTGGCCCAGATCAACGCCTGCCCCTCCGGTGCCCTCAGCTACCGTCGACTAAGCGAGGAGGAGAAAGCGACGGCATAGCCGGCCGGCGCGAGCCTTCCCCCGACACTTCACTTGAATATACCGACTGCCGATCGCTATACGGGCCCGGTGGTCCTCAGATTCCTGAGTTATGTCGGGGCGCGGTCGGGGGCACCGCCGACGAGGCGCCACCCTCGGCGGGCGCAACTTGCACGCCGTCACCCGCGCACAACTCGAGACCAGCGGATCTCCACTCCACACTACACACCACCTGCGAAGAGCAGATTACCGGGGCCAAGAGGGGGCCAAGAGGGGGCCCAACGAGCACAACACCCGCCGAGCCCCCTCTTAGCCCTGTCTTATCCCTGTCTTGTTACTATCTGGCACCGACTAATGCGGCATCCGCTGTGAGCCCTTACTCCGAGCCGCCTTGCTTGAGGTCGTAGGTCATTTCCTCCAGCTCTACACCCTTGGTCTCCGGGATGTGCTTAACGACCAGCCAGATGAGGATGGCCGCCACCACGGCGTAGGAGAAGTAGGTGCCGGACAGGCCGATGTACTCCTTGGTGACCGGGAAAAGGAAGGTGATGAGTGTTCCGCCGATCCAGTTGCCGGCCGTTGCCAGCCCGAGGCCCGCGGTGCGGATCTGGTTGGGGAAGATCTCGCCCAAGAACACCCATAGCACCACGCCCCACGTGCCGCAGAAGATGATGTAGACCAGGTGCACGCTCACCAGTGCGACGAACGCCCACGCCCCGCTCAGGTCGAGCGTGCCGGCATCGGTGAGCGTGCCCTGGGTGAAGGTCACCGCCGCGACCACCATCGCCACGAACATGCCAACCGCGCCCCACAGCAGGAGCGGACGGCGGCCGATCCGGTCAATCACCGCCATGCCGACCAGCGTCATGACAATGCCGATCACCGAGGTGAGCACGGGAATAAAGACGGAGAGATTGCCGGCGAACCCGACCGTAGTCCACAGATCCGTCGCGTAGAGCAGGACGTTGTTGATGCCGGCCATCTGGATAAGGAAGGCAAAGGCGAGCGCCACCCACACCACGGGTCGCAGGCCGTATTTTTCGTCGCGCAGGTCAGCGAAGCGTGGCCGGTGGTCCGACAGCGAGGCGCGGATCTCCTCGATGCGCCCCTGGGGATCCCCGTCCGAGCCGACGTTCACGATAACTCTCTCCGCCTTCGCGTCTTCCCCAATCGACACGAGGTAGCGAGGCGACTCCGGCAGGAAGAGGACGAAGCCTCCGTACAGCAACGCGGGTAGCAGCTCGCTGATGAACATCCAGCGCCAGGTGGTAAGGCCGAACCACGCCTCGGCGTCGGCGGATCCGGTGACCTTGACCAGGATGAAGTTCGTGATGAACGCACCGAAGATACCGAAGGCGATCGCCAACTGCTGGAGGGTTCCGAGTCGCCCGCGCTTATCGGCGGGCGCGATCTCGGCGATGTAGGCGGGCGCGATCACCGCCGAGATGCCGACGCCGAAGCCACCCACGAGTCGCCACACCACCAGTGCTAGGAAGCTGAAGGACAGCCCGCTCATCAGGGCCGAGATCGCGAAGAGAACCGCCGCGGCGATCATGACCTTGACGCGCCCAATGCGGTTCGCAATTCCACCCGCGATGGCCGCGCCGATCGCGGCGCCGAGGCTCACGATCGACACGATGACGCCCGTCTCCCAAGAGGCCAGCCCGAACCCGGTCTCGGGGCCCGAGACCGAACCGATCGCGCCGTTGATGACGGCCACGTCGAAACCGAAAAGGAAGCCGCCTAGCGCGGCCGCCCCTGCAATTTGCAGGAGCCTATTGTTGCTACTCATAAGGAACCCTTCTACATACCTGTGTGTGAGTTGTTTATTGACGTGGCGAGGAAAGACCGAATCGTGGCTTTCACTCGCTCCCACGTGTGTGATTCCGGCACGGACAACGCCCCGTGGAACGTGCCCGCGAACATGTGCAGTTCGACCGGGACGCCGGCGTCGGCGAGGTCCTTGGCCAGGCGGATGCCCTCATCGCGGAGGGGATCGGCGGGATTGACGACGACGAGGGCGGGCGGCATCAGCGCCGCGGCCCTTCGCGAGGGCACGTAGGGTGGGGTGGTGCGCAGGTCGCCCAGGTAGTGGCGCCACGCCGCCGTCGAGGCCTCGCGTGTCCAGATCGGACCGTGTGCGTAAGTTGCGAAGGACCCGGTGGCCATCCCCGGCTCCAGGCACGGCTCCAGCAAGATGACACGCTCGATGCGGATCTGCTCTCCGTCGTTGGCTAGGAGTTCGATCGCCTGCTGCACCAACCCGGCCCCGGCTGAATCGCCGTAGACGTAGAGCGGGAGGTCGGGGTAGGTGCGGGCCAGGTAGGTCAACGCGCGGGCGCAGTCAGCCGCGCCTGCGGGCCATGGATGCTCCGGTGCCAGGCGGTAGTCCGGACTGGCCACGATCGCCCCACCGAAGAGCTCGACGAGTTCGCTGTTGCGGGCGTCGTCGTACCGCGCCGCCCCGGCCACGTACCCGCCGCCGTGGATGGAGCACACGGCCGCTCTCGGTTCGCCCTCACCGCTCAGGCAGCGGACGGTCTGCCCGCCTTCGACGACGACGTCCTGTGCCCGGATCCCCTCACCCGGGCGGACGTCGGCCAGGAGTTGCTCACCCTCGCGGCGCATCTGGAGGTAGTGCTCGGTGTCCTGCGCCGGCGTCGCGTCGATGACGCCGGCGAGCTCGTCCGCGATGTAGGCGCCCGGCTGTGCGGGTCGCCCGCCGTATCGGCGCAGGAATGCCCCCACCACCCGATAGAACTCCTCGGACTGATCCCTGCGGACCGTGTGCGTGGCATCGGAGATGAGGATCGAGCTGATGTGCGAATTGCCGAGGGCCTCGAGCTGGGCCTGTCCGGCCTTGCCGAACAGCACGTCGTCTCGGTCGCCCGTGACCAGGAGCGTGGGGACGGTCAGATCGGCGAGGATCTTCCGCCCGCAGGCACCCACCACTCCGGTGGCGACGAAGCGCCGATCCACCTGGGTCTTGCCCTGCGCCCAGGCACCGTACTCGGATGGCGGCCACGCCGAATACACTTTCATGAGCTCGGTGATCGCCTCGCCCACGTGTTCGGTCACGAGCTCCTGGCGCTTGACGAGGTCGCCGGCCGTGTCGCGGTAGAGCTTGCTCTGTTCGTCGGTCAAGAGCGCCGGGTCCTCCAGCACGAGTGCCTGAATCAGGTCCGGCACGTCCCGCGCGATCGTGACCGCGATGGCTCCGCCGAGGGAGTGGCCCATGAGTACCACCTTCCGGCTCACCGAATGGCGCGCCGCTTCGATCACGATCGACCGGGCGGCCGCGACCATCGCGGGAAAGGGGTCCGCGAGTTCGGCGTCGTCGAACTGTCGCGAAAGTCCGTGCCCTAGGGTGTCCACCAGGTATACCTTCCACTCGCCGTTCCAGTGGCGAGCGAGGTCGGATAACGACGCCGCGTTGTCGGTTACTCCATGAAAAGCAACGATCACACCCCTCTCTTCGCGGCCCGAAACCGAATAGGATATTCCATGACTCGTCATTGAGGTTTCCTTAGTGAAGAAGGGAAGGGCGCCGCCCTAGGGTGGATAGAAACCACCCTAGGGTTGCTGTACACTGATTGTCAATAGCTTGTTATCAGAGGATGGGTTCATGGAGCCGAAGTACTCGAAGGTCTACGACGCCCTCGTGGAGCGCATCGCGCAGATGAGCCCCGGGGAGCGCCTGGAGAGCGAGGTCAAGCTCGCCTCGTCATTCAACGTCTCGCCCATGACCGTCCGCCGCGCCCTCATGCTCCTCAGCCAAAACGGCCTAACGATCGGCATCCCCGGCCGCGGCACCTTCGTCACGGAGCGCGCCTCCACGCCTCCCGCCAGCCGCCGAACGCCATCGCCACACGAACCATGCCTCGCTCCGGCCGCACCCCTCACCCACGCCAAGCTCATCTCAGCCGCCCTTGAGGTTGCCGACGACGCCGAGCGCGAGCTCCTGCGCACCACTGACGAACCATTCGTCGCACGCATCCAACGCGCCCACTACCTCGACGACGCCCACACCAAGCTGGTCGGCATCGAGGTCGGGATCGTTCGGGCCGACCTCTTCCCCGGCATCCTGGGCCTCGACCTGTCCCTCGACCTCGCTGATATCCTCGCAGGCGATCACTGGGACCACCATCGCCAGCTCGTCACCACGCGCACCATCAGGGCCACCATCGCCACCGCCGACGAGGCCGCCCAGCTCCACCTGCGCGAGCCCGCCGCACTCCTCAACCTTGAGACCTCGTTCGTCGACGCGGACGGGGTCACGTGCGCCGAAACGGTCAGCAAGTTCATCGGCGACGACGTCGAGTTCACCGCCTGAGTCCTCGGCGCGTCGCCACCACGATTGCCCGAAACACCTTTTCCTGACGGCCCACACGTGATGCCCACACGTGATAATAGGGAAGTAGACACCACAGTCGGTACTTCCCAAGCCAAGGAGTCATCGTGTATCTGACCGAGGTTGCGCCCTCGACCGGCGCGATCATGAAGCCGCGCCCATACGTTTCCTCGTCCTCTGTCCCCACTCTTTCCCTCAACGGGCGTTGGGATTTCCGACTTCACGCTACCGCCGACGCGCCGGCCACCGGCCCAGACACCACCTGGGAGACGATTTTCGTCCCCTCGCACTGGGTACTGACCTCGCCCGAGGACGAGCAGCCGCGCTCGGCCAGCTACCATCCACGCCACAGCTTCGAGCGCGGCGCACCGATCTACACGAACGTCGCCTTCCCCTTCCCCATCACCGCGCCCGACGTGCCCGAACTCAATCCGACCGGCGAGTACCAGCGCGCCTTCACCCTCAGCGCCGAGCAAGCCGCCGCCCCATGGCCGGTTCTGCGCTTCGACGGTGTTGAGTCAATCGCGCGGGTGAAGGTCAATGGCGCTGAGGTCGGGGTCGTGCGCGGGTCGCGGAACCGCAACGAGTTCGACCTGCGCGGCATGCTTCGCCAGGGCGAGAACACCATCCGCGTGCTCGTCTCGCAGTGGTCGGCGATGACATACGTGGAGGACCAGGACCAGTGGTGGCTACCGGGCATCTTCCGCGACGTCACGCTACTTTTCGAACCCGCCGGACGAATCAGCGACCTGAGGGTCGTGGCGGACTTCGACCCGGCCTCGGGGCTCGGCACGCTCGCCGTGCTCGCCGCCAGCCCGGTGACCGTCGACATCGCCGAGCTCGGCGTCACGGCGGAGGTGCCCGCGGGGCAATGGACCCGCCTGGAGGTGGGCGAAGTGGAGCCGTGGAGCGCCGAGGTGCCGCGCCTGTACGACGTGCGGGCATGGACCGGCGAGGAGAAGCGCGCGCTACGTGTGGGTTTCCGCCGCGTCGAGGTGGTCAAGGGCGCCGATCCAGCCTTCCTCATCAACGGCAGGCGGGTGAAGCTACGCGGGGTCAACCGCCACGAAACTAATCCGGACCTGGGTCGCGTCTTCGACGAGGACTTCCTGCGCGCCGACCTCACCCTCATGAAGCGGGCGAACATCAACGCGATCCGCACCTCCCACTACCCGCCCCACCCCCGGTTCTTCGACCTCACCGACGAGCTGGGTTTCTGGGTGATCGACGAGGCCGACCTCGAGACCCACGGCTTCGAGGAGCAAGGCTGGCGCGCCAACCCCTCCGACGACCCGACGTGGCGGGCCGTCTATGAGGACCGCGCCGAGCGCATGGTGGTGCGCGACTTCAACCACCCCTCCATTATCATGTGGTCTCTCGGCAACGAGTCCGGCTTCGGAGCGAACCTCGCGGCCATGGCCGACGTGTGCCGCCGCCTCGACCCCTCCCGTCCCATCCACGACGCCTCCGACTACGACTGCACCTACGCCGACGTCTACTCTCGCATGTATTGCCCGAAGGAGGAGGTGGAGGCGATCTGCTCGGCGTCGGGGCCAATCCACTGCGGTAGCGTCACGGGGCACGCCCAGGCACGATCGTTGCCGTTCATGCTGTGCGAGTACGCCCACGCCATGGGCAACTCCCCGGGAGGCCTGACATACTACGAGGAGCTACTGGGGCGCTATCCGAAGTTCTTCGGCATGTTCGTGTGGGAATGGCGCGACCATGGCCTGCGCCGATGGGACGAGGCCGGTTGCGAGTTCTTCGCCTACGGCGGGGACTTCGGGGAGGCGGTCCACGACTCCAACTTCGTCATCGACGGCCTCGTCCGCTCCGATTCGTCCCCCTCGCCGGGGTTGAGCGAAGTCGCGGCGGCTTACTCCCCCATCAAGATGCACATCACCCGCACGGCTTGTGGAATCTCGGTTGAGGTGCACAACCGCTTCGACTTCCTGCGCTCGTCAGCCACGATTAGCACCCTCGACGTCGACGGCGCCACCCAACCTTTTGAGCACGACGTGGAACCCGGCGGGCGGCGCCTTTTCGAGATCCCCCTTGACGGGGCCCTGACCGCGCGCACGATCGAGATCCGCACCCGCTTCGCGCAGGCTCCGGCTTGGGGCGACGTCGTGATCTCCCGCACCCAGAGCCGCCTGCCCGAACCGATGGCACGGTGCGGCGGCGAGGGCCTTGTCGAGCCGATGGCGTTGAGCGAAGATGCCGCGCCGGGCGAGGCTCAGGTGCCGAGCGGACTCGTCGTCGTGCGCGAGGGGCAGGTCGCCGCGCTCTTCGGGTTGGACGTGGAGCAGGTACGCCCGGCGTTCTGGCGCGCGCCCACCGACAACGATCGTCTCACGACCTTCGGCTCCTACGCGCTTGCCGACCCGGCCGACACCGGCGGGATTGGCACCGCGAAGGCGCCGTCGTCGATGGCCATGTGGGAAAAGGCTGGCCTTAATCGGATGGCCCTTGCCCAGGTGACGGTATGCGAAGCCGGCTCGAGCGCATGCGGCTCGCTCACGCGCCGGGAGCTGTGGCGCCCCGACGTCGAGGACGCCTCGGACTACGTCTACGTCGACTGGCGCTGGTCGTGGGGCGAGGTTCCCCACGCCGCCGACCAGTCAGAGGGCGGCGCTGCCACGAAGACGGGAGCAGGAAGCCTCGTCCGCTTACGGTTCGCCCTTCAGCCGTCGGCCACCTGGTGGCGGACCTGGCCACGCTCAGGCATGTGCCTCCAGCTGCCGGCGGCACGGCGGGTGTGCTGGGACGGGCTCGGGCCGGGCGAGGCCTACGCCGACTCGCTACAGGCCGCCTACCGCGGCCAGTTCGAGGCAGACGCCGACGAGGTCAGCTTCATGTACTCCCACCCACAAGAAAGCGGGACCCGGCCCGGACTTCGCCAGCTCATCGTGGACTTCGACTCGGGCTCACGGCTCGGTGTGCGCACATCGGCGAATCGCACGCTTCCCGCCTACTCCGAACACCTACCCTCCTTCAGCGTGCACAAGTGGGACGAGTTCGAACTGACCGCCGCCGCCCACCCGCACGAGCTGCCCACCTCCCGCGGCACGTTCCTCTATCTCGACGGCGGCCAGCACGGACTCGGGTCACGCTCCTGCGGACCCGACACCCGCCCCGAGTACGCGTGGGGTCCGCGCGCCTTCTACATGGAGGTGGAGTTCTTTCAGCCGTAGCAGGACGGGCGCGCAATCAAGGTCTGCTCGCCCCTCTTCAACATCCGCCTGTGCGCCCACGGCTACTAGGACTTCCCCTTGCGCAGCGCCTGAGCGTATCGCAACATCTCGAGCCCGTGCTCGTCGTCAAACGGCCACTCGTCAAGGATTTTCTGAGTAATCCTATCCACGTCCCGCCTCCACACAACGGTGTCGGTTGAGCCCACAGCTTCCAACCGTGCAAGCCTCTCAACCACGGGAAGAATGGCGCCGTAGCGCTCGATCCGCTCAGTACTCCACAGCGCTTCGAGCTCACCCAGCTTTCGCGACCAAAACCCTGTATTCATGACGTCAACACCTCGAATACATCTTAGGCGATCCACGATGCGCCAGCGTTGTAAGGAGCGGGTTGGGATGAAGGAGGCGACAGTTATGCCTATACGCGGCACCGTCCGGGGCTAGCCCATGTCCACCAACACAGGGTCGGGTTGTCTTTGTCTTTGGCCCGCCGGCGGGCCAAAGACCTTGAGTGCAGCAACTGCGGCCCGTGCCATTCGCCAAGTCGAAGATCGTCGCCGCACAAAACCAGCCCACAGCAAATCGAGATCGGGCGCGAACAATCTGTCCCGAATGGGTTTACGCGAGCCTGCGTCCAACAGCTAACGCTCAAGTCCTTGTCTTGCTCGGCTTTGGTGAATACGCTGTATTCAGATCAAGGAGGCAGCCATGGCAACTATGACCGTCCGAATGAGCGAAGAGGATGCTGCGCTCGTGCGCAAGTTCGCCCAGTTTGAGGGCGTCACTATCTCTGATTTTGCGCGCAATGCAATCTTGGAAAAGATTGAGGATGCCTACGATCTCCAAGAATTGCGGGCGGCGATCGCGCAAGATTCCGGCGAACGATTTAGCATTGACGAAGTCCTATCCGAGCTAGCATGACGATTCCGGAGGACACTTTTTACCGCGTCGAGCTGACTGCGCGTGCGCGCAGGCAGCTGAAGAAGATGGATAGGTTCGACGCTAAGATTCTTGCCACCTGGATAAAAAACAATCTGGACGGGTGTGCTAACCCGCGCGCCTTTGGCAAGGGGTTGACCGCCAATCGTTCAGGTGAATGGCGTTACCGCGTCGGCTCCTACCGAATCCTTGCGCTTATCCACGACGACGTCATTACCGTCGAGATCTTTTCGATCGGCAGACGCGACAAGATCTATGACAGCTGATTGGACATAAGTTGCGGAGTCGGGTTCCAACAACCTGCCAGCATCATCAAAGCCGAGCCTGAGTTCGCGCTGTGGATCCTCGTCATCGAGAGGCTCTACCCATAATGGGAACTCAGCAGCGAGAATAATCCCGTCGTCTGTCAGACCCTGATTGACCTGATGCTTGCGTGCGGAAGCATGGAGCTTCACACTCACAACAAGGCCGCTTCTCGAATCAGCTCCGACCGCGACATCTGCCGCAACTGCGCCCGCCGATCCAACTCAGCAATCTCTTCAGGCGTGAAGCGAACCGCCACAACCTGGCTCGGCTGTGCACCTCGACCAGGACGCCCGCGTCCGCGCTTCTTCAGCTGTGCGACGTCGTAACCATCTTCAGCCTCACGAACCCACTGAGAAATCTGCTCCTCAGTAACCGCTTTACCGTCGATCTTTTCACCCATGGGTAAATCGTAATACACAATTACGCTCGTGAGAAGCACCTCACGAAGGTCAAAGCAGAAGAACACTCACTTCGTATCAAAAGTCGAGTACAAATGGTGGAGCTAAGGGGATTCGAACCCCTGACCTCTTCATTGCGAACGAAGCGCGCTACCAACTGCGCCATAGCCCCTGACCAGATGATATTAGCACTACTTGAGCCCGGTTCGCCCGCCCATAACCGTAAAGTAGCTCACTAAAGACCGTGCGTGGCGGCAAACTCGGCAACCCGGGCGGCGAAGGCGCCGGGAGCGTAGGCGTACCAGTCCTCGGAGGCCTGCAGGACGACGTCGTGTTCCCAGCCGGCACCCTTGAGCGCCGCGGCCTCGCGCGTCCCGGCACTGTCCTTCTCCCCCGCGATGGCGACGCGCGGCACGTCCATCTGCGTCGCCGCATCGTGCTCGTCCAGCCCGACAAGCCCCGCCAAGTACGTCCCCACCTGCTCGGAGGTGGCGGACGTGGGACTCTTCCGCCGCAGGGCCGCGCTGACCTGGAGCCGCATTGAGTCCCCACGCTTCAGGGACAGCCGCGGCCCGGAGACGAAGAGTCCGGCCACCCGGCCCGGATGCTCGAGGGCGTAGTGGATGGCGGGGATCGCGCCCAGCCCTTCAGAGACCACGAGCACGGGCTCCTCAAGCCCCATCAGCGCCAGGTCGCGGTTGATCTGGGCGGCCATGGCGTGGCGGTGGGCGCCCGCGTCGAACCCGACGCGGGCGACGCTGAACAGGTCCGGCGCCACGACTGCCCAGGCGGGAGGCAGGTGGTCAGCGACGGCCCGCCACACCTCGGGGGTGTGTGCGTGTCCGTGGATAAAGGCGACGGCGCTCATGCGCGTGTCATGCGCGACGGCGGTCAAGCAACGCATCAAGCGTCGATCCGCCACCGAGCACGTCGGAGCGGAGCTCCTCCTGACCGGTGACGGCACGAGCCGGGTTCGCCTCCTCGAGAGGGGCATCCCCGATCCGTTCGCCGATCCGCGTGGGGCGGAAGGGCACGTCGGCCGTAGGCGCCTCGGGCGCCTCGTACGGCTTGACCGTGCGGCGCATGGCCTTGAGCGTGTACGACGGGACGTCGGCCGCCGGGCGCTCCTCAAGGGGCTCGGTATTCTTCACGACGTCGGCACGCGGGTGTGTAGCCCGCGTCAGGCGGGCCGGCTTCCGGGCAGGCTTGACCGCCTCACCGGGGCGCGCGGTCGGCTCTGTCGCCGCCTCAATCGCGACAGCGCTCACCGCTTCTTCCTCAACTTCAGCCTTGGGTGCGGCGCTGCCCACCTCCGCCTCAACCTTCGCCGGCGCTTCGGCCGCCGTATCCGCGCCGGTCAGCGTGGTCTCGCGCTGCGATTTCGACGTCGTGCGGATCGACCGCCGGAGCACCTTGTTCGCTTTGGTGATGCGTTCCTCGTCGCCCGCGTTGAGGACGGACCACGTGGAGACCATGTATCCGACGCCGAGGAGGTAGAGCCCGCCTACCGCCGTCGCCGCGATGGCGTAGCCGGGGGCGAGGGAGGTCATGCCGGCCGCAATCCACAAGCCCAGGGCCACGGTTGCGAGGACGGCACCACCCACGAGTGCGCGCTGCTGGTAGGCGCCACGGCGGGCAATTCGGGCGCGAGCACGCGAACGGTCGCGGGCGATCGCACGCATCTTGGCCGCGTCGGGACCGCGGGTGCCGCTCGGTCGGGTCGGTGTGCTCATTGTTCGCTCCGTCGTAAAGATCTTTCCGTGATCGCCACTTTCCTGCGTGAGAGTCCTCTCGGTGATGAGCCTCAGGTTAGCTGAGTATCGTTCCTCGATTGGTGCGTCCGCGAAAACGGCTCTCCTGCGGGTAATCTGAGGGACGACATACACCAAAAGGAACAGCGTTCCAACGGCGAGAACCGCCCCTTCGATACCCATATTCCCACGCTATGACGAATGAGGGAAGGGCGCGGCGAACCGGCACTGGCGTGTTGCTCCTACCCCTGGAATAGCGCGGATTCACGCTATTCCAGACATCCTTCACTGCAGCCACACCAGCCACTTTTATCACGCCGCTCGTGGCGCGTCCGACGCTACGACTAACGCTCCCACACGACGCATTCGAGCGTGTCGCCCACCTGCACCGCGCGTTGCTCCTCCGGCACAACCGCCAGACAATTCGCGGTCGCCAGCGCGGTCAACAGTGGGCGACCCGGGTCGCCCAGCGGCTCAACTCGATAACCGTCGTGTGGATTGCCGACGACGCGCGCCCGGACAAACTCCCGCAGCCCCTGCGGCGACTCCCAGCCCTTCTCCACGACGGCGCGGATCGAGCGCCGCTGAATCGACGTGTAACCGGCCATGTGGCGAAGCGCCGGGCGGATGAAGACCTCGAAGGCCGTCATCGCCGCCACCGGCGAACCGGGCAGGCAAAACACCGTGGTCTCCTCTTCCAAGCGCCCCACACCGAGCTGGCGCCCGGGGGCCATCGCCACGTTGTCGAAGCGAACCGTCCCCAGCGGGGAGAGCACCTCCTTCAGCGTGTCGCCGCCGCCGTAGGACAGGCCACCGGTGGTGATGATGATGTCGGCGCGGACCAGTTGGTCCTCGAGGAGTTCACGCAACTCCCGCTTGTCGTCCGTCACGCCACCGACCCGGAAGACCTCCGCCCCGGCGTCGCGAATCGCGCTCGAAAGGGCGTGGGAGTTCGCGTCGTAGATTTTGCCCCGGCGCGCGGGCATGCCGGGTTCTTGTAGTTCATCGCCGATCGCCATGACGACCACGCGCGGTGCGGGGTGAACCATGACAGTCGAGTGCCCCGCCGAGGCGAGCACCGCGATCTGGCGCGCCCCGATACGCACGCCCGCCCGCAGGAGCACGTCGCCGGCAGAGAAATCCTCGGATTGGCGGCGGATATTCTCCCCGGTCCGTGTGCCGGCGAAGAAGCGCACCTCGGCCCGGCCCTGGTCGGTGTCCTCGATCGGGATCACCGCGTCCGCGCCTGCGGGTAGCACCGCTCCCGACGAGATCCGCACCGCCGTACGCTCCACCATCGCCGTAGGATCCACGGTATCGGCGCGAACCTCCTCCAGCATCGGCAAGGTGACGGGATCGTCGCGGCTGGCACCGTCGACGTCGGCGACCCGCACCGCGTACCCATCCCGCGCGGCGAGGTCCGCCTGCGGAACGTCCACAAGCGAACGCACGTCCTCGGCAAGAACGCAACCCACGGCGTCGCCAAGCGCGACGGCGAAGGGCGGTAACGGCTGGGCCACCGCGAGGCATTCTGCAAGGTGGTCGGCAACAGACTTCATCGGGCCTCCTCTAGATTGAGACCAGTTTACCCAAGAGCGTAGCCTCGCCGGGCACATCTTCCTTTCGTGGAAGAATATAGGTATGTCAATCTCGCCGTTGAGCATTCCCGACCTGTCCGACGTGGATGTCGAGGAAGCCAAGCAGGTTCTGCGTGCCGCGGTCCGCGAGCACCGCACGCAGCGCCCCAAACGCAAGCTGGCCGAGCTCGCGGAAGTCTGGGTACCCACCGTTTTGGATTTCGTGGGAGAGCGCGAGCTGGTGGCGTGCTACGTGTCGACGAAGAACGAACCCTCCACCGAACGCATCCTTTGCGCACTTCACGACGCCGGCAAGCGCATCCTCCTGCCGAAGCTCGGCCCCGGGCTTTCGCGCGCCTGGGGATACTTCGAACCGGGCACGGAGCTGGTGAACATGGCGCCGGGACGCCCGCCGGAGCCCGCGGGTGAAGCCTTCGACAACTCGATCCTGTCGGCTGTGGATGCGATGATCATTCCGGCACTGGCGATTTCGCGTAGCGGCGAGCGACTCGGGCAGGGCGGCGGCTGGTACGACCGGGCCCTCAAGCAGACGAACCAGCAGGCTGCGGTGGGCGCGATGATCTTCCCTGAGGAGTTCCTGGACGTGCCGATTCCCCAAGATGATATGGACGTGCGCGTCCCGTACGTCATTTTTCCCACCGAGGTTCTTGCCACCGACGCCGCCGGAAAGACTTTTCCACTGATTCGCTAACGACGCCGTCATCCACATTTGCCCGATGACGCGGGCGGTTCGCGCGGGGCGGCTTGGCACAATCGGTGCATGGCAAAGATAACGCGCGCACCCTCATCGTCCCGCACCTCCCCCATCCGGGCCCTCATGTGGCGCTGGAGGTGGGTCGGCGTGGCACTATTCGCGGTGCTCGCAATCCAGGCACTCGTGCCGGAGAAGCAGGAGGCATCATTTTCCACGGTCGTCGCGGCGCGGCCCCTTTCCGGGGGCGAACGGGTCCAGGACGGCGACGTGCAGGTTATCATGCTCGCCGAGGACCTCCCCGACGTCGCGCGGGAGGCGGAGCTTGTGATAGGCGAATTCGTGGTCACACCCGTCGCCGAGGGCGCCCCCGTCCTGACCTCGAACCTGCTCTCCTCCGAGTTCCTCAGCCGCGCACCTAAGGGAACCGTAATCGCGGCGCTCCCCGTCGCCGACGCCGGGGGCCTCGGCATCGTCCAACCCGGCGTGACCGTCAATCTTTACAGCCCGCCCGACGAGTTCACAGACGGCGCCGCCACCTTGGTCGCCCGGGATGTCCTCGTTGCCGGCATCGCTCAGGAAAAGGGCACCAGCACGTTCTTGGGTAGTACCGAGGACACACGCGTGTTCTACCTAGCCGTGCCCGAGCGAGACATCGACAAGGTCATCGGCGCGTCCACCCGCGCTCCCCTGCACGCCGTGCTCTCTGGGCCCATCAGCGATTAGAGCTTGCCAAAATGTGGGGGCACCTCGTTGAGAATCTCCTGGTCATGAAGACTGAGCCGGGGCGTGGCCTGCCGGCGTTGCTGGTCAGGCTTGGGCTGGCGTGGAGCGCGCTCACCGGTCTTGCGCTCGCACTGTTCGCCTCCCTCAGCCGCCACGGTTTTGGCCGGCCGCGAGCAAGACGCGCCGGGCTGTCGGGCGTCGGTGGCGTGCAGGGCCTCTTCGGCCGAGGCGAATTCGCCTGCCGCGATCCGCTTGGCATCCACCTCCGAGACCATGACGACGCGGCGCGAACCGCGCCGTCGCACCGGCTTGCCAACCTGGCTCGCCGGGTCGCCACCCTCACTCATGATCGTCGCCCAGGAAGGGGGCATCGTCACCGAGATCTAGATCGTCCGTCCGCTCCTCCACGATCTCGTAGTCCACCGGGGCAAACAGGGCATCTTCGGGGGCTGCAGGCGGCTCTTGTGCAACGGGTGGCTCTTCCGCAACGGGCGCGGCTTCACCCGTCGGCGGCTCTTCGGCTGCCACCTCGTCAACAGAGGCGACGTCGGCGGGGGCCGGCGTTTCCCGGTCGGGCTCTGCCACGGGCTCCGGCTCCGGCTCGGGGTCCGGCTCCGGCTCGGGCTCCGGCTCCGGCTCCGGCTCTGCCACGGGCTCCGGCTCCGGCTCGGCCGCGGGCGCCTCGAGCGCCACGCCGACCAGTCCGGAACGCCGTGCCACGTTGCGCAGGATCACGTCCACCTGCTCGCCGCGCCGGCTGATGCCCAGCTCGGAGCGCAGATCACGAACGAAGTCGTCCTCGCTACGAACCAGCCCGTCAGAGGCGATCCAAGCGATCATGTCGTCGAGTTGGTCGTCGGAGTAGGCGGCCAGGCTCAGACCCGGGGTTACCTCGGGGCGGGCACCGCGCGGCCGTGCCACCACGGGCGCCGGCACCTCACGCCCGGCGCGGGCACCGACCCCACCCAAGACGCCAGTCGTGCCCATCACTCCGGCCGCGGTAGCCGTCACGGCCTGCCTGACGATGCCGGTGGAAACCATGCCCTCCTCGGTCGCAGGATCGCGGACCACGGCGCCGTCGTCGTCAACGATCGGGACCTGCACGGGCTCGCCCCGCGTCCCGAAGCTCGTCAGCAACAACGCCTCGATGGCATCAGCCTGCCCGGCAGGATCAATGAAGAGCGAGCTGGAGAACGTCTGGAATACGGACCAGCCGTGCGCCTGCAGCGTCTCGATCCAGAAGCGGTCCCGGCGGCGCAGGGAGCGCTCGGCAACGTAAGGCGCGTCGTCGAGCACGACAGCCACCGTGAAGCGACCGTCCTTGCCCACCACCAGCGGGATACGCGGGGACCCAACGTAACCGTAGTCCGCGCGAGTCTGCCAACCGCGAGCGCCGAGGCGCGCGACGACGTCGGCGAGTAGCGGGGTGACCGCCTCGTCGTAGGTGGGTGCCACGTCGGTCCCGTCGGACTCCTCAATGAGGTGGGCAAGGAGCTTCGGGCCGGGGGTCGAGACGCGGCGCGTGTCGATGTCGCCTGGGCCTAGTGCCGAGATGATCGTCAGATCCGAACCTGCGGCGGCGATCGTGTCGATCAGGCCGGCAAGGCCGGCCGGGGTCGCGAGCGCGCCGAAGGTGTGCAACACGCGGCCGTGAACGGTCTTGCCATATCCGACCGAGAGGATCACATGGTCATAGCGCAGGCCGGCGGCCCGCGTGATGTCGGTGATGACGAAGTTCTTCAGCCTATCGACGTCACTCGAGTCCGCGGCGACCAGCGCGTCGCGGATGCGGTTCGCGTGAGCCACCGACAGGGCGACCACGGCGAGAGTCTCTGTGGGGCGGGCGACAGCGTGCTCGATCACCGCATCTACCACGGCCTCGACCTCCACCTGCGTGGACTCCACCGCGCCGTCCCCGGACATCCCCGGCACGCCACGCCCGTCGACGTAGATGAGCCGCGATGCGCGGCTGGCATACACCGACGGGATCGTCGCAAGCTCGTAGCCGATCTCCTTCAGCGCATGGGCCGACAGCGCGTCGTGCTCGGCGCGCAGAGTTGGAAGCGTGGCAACGGGTAGCACCTCGCCGAAGACCCGCACCGCCACGGCGTCGGGCCGGTGCAGATCGCCGACCAGCACTGCCTGACGTCCGCGCATCATCGGGGAGATCAACGGCGCAACCGCGTCGGTGGCCTCCACAAGCACGAGGTCCGCCCACGGCATCGGGGGGATGAACTCGGCCAACACGTTCGGCGGGACCACCCACACAGGCCGGGCGCTCTGCACGAGCCGGGAGTAGGTCGCGATCGCATCCCGCAGGCCTGCCAAACCCTGCTCGGCAAGGATCTCATCCAGGCGTAGCGTGTCCTGGCGGCGCGACTGCATCGCCTCGCGCCCGTTGTTCACCACCGCGCGTAGCACCGGCCCCCACAAGGTACTGGTGTGTGCGCGGTCGAGCCTGCGGAAACGGTCGAGGAGCTGGCTCAGGTCGGCCGGGCCGAAGCTGGCCACGGTCGGCGTCGTGCGGATGATCTGATCAAAGACGGCGCTTGTGTATGCCAGATCGAGCTCGCTCGGGATCCGCTTCGGATCCACGTGCCGATCGACCATGTCCTCGATGAACTCCCCCAGCCCCCGCTCACGTAGCGAGGCTAGAGTGGCGTTACGCTCGGGCAACGTGGCCATGTGGCCGGCGTCGGCGACGAGCGCCGCGAGCCGCGCCTGCAGAGCGTCAAAATCCATGTCGAGTAGCGCTTCGCCGCCCAGGAAGGACTGCAACGATTCCAGGTCGCGCTGAACTTCAGAACGGGTGGCGCGGATCTGGGTCAAGCCGTCGGGCAGGGTAGGCCAGCCGCCCTCCGGGCTGTAGCGGCGCCACACTTCGCGGCGCTGCTGAACCTTGATCAGCTCCTCGTGCAGGTTGGCCGTGGACTCCCCGGGCCGAACCATGTCGAGCGCCTGCTTGCGGTAGCGCCGACGGTCGGACCTCTTCATCGAATGCCCGTGCGCTTCGCGCCACTGTTTCGGCGCCGTTGCGATCACGAAGTTCATCGGTGAGGTCTCGAACACGAGCGGCAGGAAAGTGTCGAGGGAGTCGGCGATGCCGTCGAGCACGTCTATCTGCTCGAACCACTCGGCAAGCGTCTTGGACTGCTTCATCGACGTTTCGCCCGCCGAACGTGAAGACTGGCTGATCACCGCGGGGATCGTGATGTCATTTAGGCGCCGAACGGCGTCGAGGGCGCTCTGCCCGTCTGCCGCGTTCGAGATCGTCGAATGAGCCCACGCCGACCGCGAGATCCCAGGATCGAACGCGCCCAGTTCGGCGGCACGATCGAGGTCTGCCGTGATCGCCTCGATGCCCTCGCGCTTCATCGCCGCCACGGCCGTCTGCCCCAGCCGCACGCGCGTCTTGGGCGCGTCCGGCCTTGCCATGAGGGCCGCCAGCTTCTCCAGCAAGCCGTGGATCGACGCACCCCAATCCTCGTCCACGCGGTGCAGGTCGCCCACAAACGTCTCCAGCTGACGACGCGCGGAGACCAACTCGGCGCGCAACTGTAGCGTTTCATCAGTCGGCAGCTCCGGGGTCTTCAGGCGCAATCCCGTGCGGATGCGCTGAGGCACCTTGTCCACCGCGGAGAAGTCAAGCACGAGGTCGCCCAGCCCGAGCCGTTCGAGCTGCGCGATCAGCTGCCTTCCCGACGACAGCCGCGATGGAACGACCACCACGGAGCGCTTCGACGCCGCCGCGTCCGCGCAGATGGAGGCCACCGTCTGGACGCGCTGAGAACCCGGGGGGCAATCGACCACGATCGACCGACCCGAGGCCACCGCCTCCACGACGTTCAACTCTGCCACGTCCAGGTCGCCCGCCCCACGCTCGACCTCCGGGGCACGATCCTCCTCGCCCCCCGGCGGGAGCGGCGCCGCCGACAGCCGACGCGTCTCCTCGTCACCCGCGAGCGCCATCATGATCCCCGAGGTGCGGATGTAGGGCTCCATCGCCTCTAGGTCGGCCAGCATCGTCCGTTCGGGACGCTCGAAGCATCCCAGCAGCATCTCGTGATCGAAGTCGAATCCGGGCAGGAACGTCTTTCCATACCCGGCGATGAGCTCGAGGACTCGCTCCAGATCCGTCGCCGCGGCCGCACCCGTCAGCTCGGCTAGCTGTTCGGCCGTCGCACCGTTTTCGCGTAGCGCGCGCGTGTAGGCCGGGTTGATCGTCGTGTGGTTGAGCTGCCGGACGGTCGCGTCGCCCTCCTCGAACTCGATCGCCACGCTACGGTACAGCGCCGGCTCGTTCACGACGACGACCTGGCGCGGCTCACTTTCCACCGCGGGCTCCCCGGCGGGCTCGGCACCGTCCGGTTCCGCCGCCTGCGCGCTTTCCCCGGCCGCTTCGGGATTCGCCGCGGCGTCGGCGTCGTCGGGGTGGCCGCCGAAGGTTGCGGGCGAGCGCCCGCCGGTGTCGACGGCCACGAGCGAACCGTCGTTGTCAACGATGAACTCGCCCGTGAGCTCGGAAAACTCAATGTTCGTGGGGGGCTCGGGCTTCTCGGAGGTGGGCGCGGGCGGGAGCTCGGACCACGTCAGCCTGCCGACCGATAGCGAGACCGGCGCGTGGCCATAGGCCTCGGCGATGCGCCGCGTGGCGGCCTGAAGCCGGCGCAGGTTGGCCAGTGCCTCGCGTTGCGCCACATCTTCACGGATGAGCGAGGTGATGCGCACCGGGGAGCCGGAAGCGAAGGAGACCGCGCCCGTGGGGTGCGGGTGGCTGAGGTCGATGACCCCGTTCGCCTCGTCCGACATCGCCTCGTCGGCCTTGAGGGCGCGGGCGGCCAGCTCGGCGTGCCACGACTTGTAGGCGGCGTCGAGGAGTTCCTCGCGGGAGCGTGTCGGCTCCGGCGTCGGAATGGCGCTCGACTCGGGTGCCGACTCCTGCGACGGCTCGGCCTCCACCTGTGCAGGCTCCGGCTCCACCTCGGGCGATTCGGCCACAGTGTCCGTCGGCTCGGACTTCTTACGCTTAAAGAAAGGACTCACATTCTTACCGTACCGAGAACGCCGCCCGAGCAGACAGACGCGCGCCGCGACCCGGCGCGACAGTTTGGGTCGCCTGCAAGAAAAGTGCCCCCGATAGGAATCGAACCTACGACACCGGCTTTAGGAGAGCCGTGCTCTATCCACTGAGCTACGAGGGCATGCCCTGCAAGACTACCCGAAACTAGCCAAGGGCGAAAAACTGCGAGGCGGAAACTGGCGGGCGCGGGCCAGGCGGCCCGCGCCCGCAACCGCTCACAGCCGCCACACCCGCATGGAGCGCGCCAGCCTAAGTGCGGCTAGCCCTTGATGCCGGGTTCGTCGTCGTCAACCAGCTGAACCGGGCCCGGCCCGTGGTCGTCGTCCTTACGGACGCGGCGCGGCACCACCATGGTGGGGCAGGCGGAGTAGCCGAGCAGCGTCTGGGAGGTCGAACCAAGCAGAAGGCCCGTGAAGCCGCCGCGCCCGCGCGTGCCAAGCACCACCAGGTCGGACTCCTCGGACATCTGGGCAAGGATATGCGCCGGGCTACCTTCGACGGCCTTGATCTCGACGTCGATATCGCGCCCCTCGTCCACCTCGGCCAGCTGCTCCGCCACGGCGGACTCCATCTCGGCCAGGTGCTCGTCGCGGAAGGTGTAGGCCGGAACCCAGCCCACCGCCGACGGGTTGACCGCCACCAGCGCTGTCAGCTTGGCCCGCCACCGGTCGGCCTCCCACACGGCGCGCTGGAGCGCCATCTTCGCGTGCTCTGAACCATCCACGCCGCACACCACGCGCTCGATCGGGACGTGCGATGCGGGCGAATCCGTGGGGACGACGACGGTGGGACAGTACGCGTTGGCCGGAACGGCGGAGGAGACGGTGCGCAGCAGGCGGTCGGCAAGCCGGCCGGTGTGCTGGGTGCGCCCGCCCACCACCACGAGCGCCACGCGCTTGGAGATCTCCACCAGCACCTCGGTAGGATCACCAAACTCGAGTGCGGAAGTCACCTCCACGCCCTGGCCCTCCACCGCGGCCACCGCCTCACTGACGATATTGCGCGCGGAGTCATACAGGTGGTTGACGCCGCCTTGGGAAACCTGAAACTCGGGCGACATGTACTGAGATGGCAACTCGTAGCCGCACACGATATGCAATCGGGCCTCGCGAGCCCTCGCCTGGGCGAGCGCCCACTCGAGAGCGGAGTTACCCGCCTCGGACCCGTCGATACCAACTACAACAATGTTTTCATGCGCCATTGCATCCTCCTCGGTTACCTCCATTCTCTCAAAGTCGAGGTCACAGCGGTAGAGGATATCCAAAATCGACGCCTCGCCGGCAGGATTGGAATGGCACACGAAAATGGCATACGAAAAGGGACCCTTGCGGGTCCCAGTTCGAAAAGATCTAGCTAGGGGCTAAACCCCGCGCCAATCGCGCTAGAAGACGCGGATGACGGTGGGGACGCCGATGTAGGAGTCCGCGCCGGTCGTGGTACCGATCGACTCGTTCCAGGCGCCGATGTTCATGCCGTTACCGAGCGAGATGGCCACGTGACCGGGCCAGTAAAGGATGTCGCCCGCGCGAGCCTCCGAGTAGGGAACCTGGCGGCCGACCGACAGGACGGAGGTGGTGTAGCCGCCGATGGAAACGCCGTGCTGGGCGTAGACGTAGCGGACGAAGCCGATGCAGTCCCAACCAGCCGGGGTGGTTCCGCCCCAGCGGTAGGGGGCACCCTGGTAGGCGAGGGCGGTGGCGGCGATCGAGCTCGACGAACCGGAGTAGGCCGGCTGAGCGGCCTCAGCCTCAGCGGCCGGGGTGGCCTGCTGCGTGGTGGCGCGCGCCTCGGTCGTGGGGGCGGTCCGCGCGACCGGGGCCTCGACAGCGGGAGCAACCGGAGCGGCCTCAGCCTCAACGACGACGGTCTCCATCTCCCACTCGCCCGCCGAGACGTTGCCCAGGTCGACCGTGGCGACCGTGTTGGTGGCGGCCGCCGGGGTGGCCAGCGCGACTGCAGCAGCCGGGGCCGCAGCCGCGGTGCCGTTGCCGTCCGCCAGAGCCATGGGCGCACCGAGGCCCATCAGAGCACCGGCCGCAGATGCAGTCGCAACCGTCGTCATGGTCGACTTCGAGAACGTCGCACGAGGTGCGACCATTTCGTGACGTGACGCCATAAAAAACTCTCCGTAATGCTGATTCGAAACTCTTGACGCACCGCGTGGTGCGTCCCGGGTTCCAGCATAACGACCTAATAACGTTTTGTCACGATTTGATAACGATGTGATAGGTCACTAAGCCGTGCGAAGGAAGATTCCCCGCGCCACATCGGCGGAAAGCCGCACAGAATCGCCATTCTTGGCGACGATCGCGCTGTCGGGATCGATAACGTCCACCGTTATCTTTACCCCCGGCGTCAGCCCTTCGTCCTCGAGCATCGACAGAATGTCGAGATCGAGCTGAACCGATTCTGCCAAGCGGTCAACGACGTACACCCTACCATCACCTGGCTCAACCTCCATCACCGAGGCCAGGTTGAACTCGCGCACATCCGAAATCCTCGTGGCACCCGCCGCCGGGATCGGATTGCCGTAAGGGTCCATCTGCGGGTGGCCGAGGAGGGCGTCGATCCGCTCCGCGACGTCGTCGGACACCACGTGCTCCCAGCGGCACGCCTCGTCGTGAAGGTGGGGCCAGTCAAGCTTGATGATGTCCTGCAACAGCCGCTCTACGAGCCTGTGGCGACGCATGACGCGGATCGCGTGGTGGAGCCCCTCATCCGTGAACTCAATCTCGCGCCCGCGGCCCATCGCCACCAGACCGGAGCGCTCCATGCGGCTCACCGTCTCCGACACGGTCGGCCCCGACTGCCCCAGCCGCTCCACGATGCGCGCGCGCAACGCCGGGATGTCCTCTTCGTTGAGCTCGAAGATGGTCTTTAAGTACATCTCAGTGGTATCGATCAGCTGGCTCACGTCGTTCCCCTCACTCGCTCGTCCCATTATTCTACCCGCAAGCACCCCCTCGCGCTCACTAGCCGAAACATGCCCCCGCGCCCTGTGCCCACGTGAGATGATCAGGCCATGAGCGCGTTACTACTGCCCGACGACGGCCGCTTCGGTTCAGGTCCCTCAAAAGTCCGACCCGCCCAGCTCGCGGCAATTTCCGGCTCCCAGCTGATGGGCACGTCTCATCGCAAGTCGGGCGTGCGGGACGTCGTCGCCTCGATCCAGTGGGGCCTGCGCGAGCTGTTCCGCCTGCCACAGGGATACGAGGTGATCCTCGGCAACGGCGGCGCATCCGCACTGTGGGATGCCATCTCGTTCTGCCTGGTCGAGGACCGCGCGCAGGCCGCCGTCATCGGCGAATTCTCCGGGAAGGCCGCCCGCGCCGTCGAGCGCGCCCCGTGGCTGTCCGCCCCGGACGTGCGCCGCGTGGAACCCGGCCAGATGGTCGAGTGCGAGCCCGCCGACGTCGACACCTACCTCTACGCCCACAACGAGACCTCCACCGGGGCCACGACGCCGCTGCGCCGGGTCGCGCCGGACACCGGAGCGCTGACCGTGGTTGACGCCACCTCCATCGCCGGCGGAATCGTCTTTGACCCCGCCGACGTCGATTTCTACTACTTCTCCCCGCAAAAGTGCTTCGGCTCCGACGGCGGCCTGTGGCTGGCCCTCGCCTCCCCCGCCGCGCTAGAGCGGATCGAGCGCCTGACCGCCGAGCGCTGGGTGCCCGACTTCCTTAATCTGCGCCTCGCCGTCACCAACTCGCGCAAAGCCCAGACGTTGAACACCCCGGCGATTGCCACGCTCCTCATGCTCGAGGAGCAGGTGCACTGGATGCTTGACCTCGGCGGGCTAGCCACGATGGAGGCCCGGTCCCGGGCCAGCTCCGACGCGGTCTACGAGTGGGCCGAGGCGCGCCCGTTCGCCACGCCGTTCATCGCCCCCGCCTACCGCTCACCGGTGGTGTGTACGATCGACTTCGCCGATGGCGCGGGGGTGGATGGCGCCGCCGTAGCGGCCCGGCTGCGAGAGTTTGGCGTCCTGGATGTGGAGCCCTACCGCTCGCTCGGGCGCAACCAGTTGCGCATCGCCACGTTCCCCGCGATCGAGGTCGAGGACGTGCGCCGCCTGCTCGGCCTCATCGACGAGATCATCGGCCAGGGGGAGCACCGCCGCTAGCCGGCACGCCCCGCATAGCGCCACGGCGCGCCGCGCCGCGCACCACCGCTACCCGGCCCGAACCCCGCCGGCAGGCCCGGCCCGAGGAGCCCCTAGGTAAAGGAGTGGGGCCCGGGCGTCTGCCCCGGGCCCCACCTCTATGCCAGCCTTAGGCCACGCCGAGCGCCTTACTGATCGGATCCAGGAGGAAGTAGATCACGAAGGTGACTGCGGTGGCGTACATGAGCGGGTGCACGTTGCGGGCCTTGCCCACCACGGCCTGCATGATGACGTACACGATGAAGCCCACGCCGATGCCCACCGTGATCGAGTAGCCGAACGGCATGAAGATGATGGTGACGAAGGCGGGAATCGCTACACCGAGGTCGGACCACTTGATCTCCACCACCTGCTGCATCATGAGGAAGCCGACCGCCACGAGCGCGGGCGCAGCGGCCTCGGAGGGAACCATCGCGAACAGCGGGGCGAGGAAGGTGGCCAGCAGGAAGAAGATGCCGGTGAAGATGGTCGACAGGCCGGTGCGGGCGCCGTCGGCGACGCCGGTGGCCGACTCCACGAACGAGGTGTTGGAGGACACGCCGCCCATGCCGCCGGCGATCGCGCCGAGGGAGTCGACGAGGAGGATGCGCTGGGTGTGCGGCGGGTTGCCGTCCTCATCCAGGAGGTCGCCCTCGGAGGCGACGGCGACCATGGTGCCCATGGTGTCGAAGAAGTCGGCAAGCATGACGGAGAAGGCCAGCACGACGACGGCGAGCACACCGATCTTCTGGAACGGGCCGACGATGGAGAACTGGCCGAGCGTGGAGAAGTTCGGCACCTGGACGGGCGAACCGTCGAGCGCGGGGATGGTCAGGCCCCAGCCCCCGATGTTGTTCTCGCCCTTGGCGCCGAGGTGGCCGATGGCCTCGACGATGACGGCGAGGATCGTGCTGGTGATGATGCCCCACAGGATCGCGCCCTGCACCTTTCGCACCATGAGCGCCAGGGTGAGGATCAGGCCGATGACGAACACGACGAGCGGCCACGTGGAGATTGAGCCGCGGACGCCGAAGGCGAGCGGGGTGGCGCCAGTGCCGACGATGCCGGAGTTGATCAGGCCGATGAGCGTGATGAACAGGCCGATACCCACGGAGATCGCGGTCCGCAAAACGTTGGGCACGGCGCGGAAGATCGCCTCGCGCAGGCCGGTCAGCACCAGTAGGACGATGACGATACCTTCGATGACGATGATGCCCATGCCGTCAGCCCACGTCATGCCGGGCAGCTGGACGATCGTGTAGGCCACGATCGAGTTCAGCCCAAGGCCGGCGGCAAGTGCCAGCGGGAAGTTCGCCACCGCGCCCATGAGGATCGACATGACGCCCGCGACGATCGCGGTGCCCGCGGCAATCGCGGGGAGGTTCGGTTCGCTGCCGCCGCCGAGGAATTGGCCGGTCGAGTCCGGTCCCGAGAGGATGATCGGGTTCAGCACGAGGATGTAGGCCATCGCGAAGAATGTCACGAGGCCTCCGCGCAGTTCCTTGCGCACGGAGGATCCGCGCTCGGACAGGCGGAAGTATGAATCAAGGATGGATGGTGTGTTCTGCTTTTGCGCAGTGCTCTTCGTAGTGCTCACCTATGTGAGTTTTACACCGCGGAAAAACCGGGGCAAACTCCGTCTCACACTATGGGAGCTTTTCGAGGACGTCTTGGTCACATTGTGAAACCGGCAACTGAGGCGTTCAGGACGCCGCGGCCCGGTGCCAGCCCTCCGCTACGGAGCGTCCGCCTGGACGAGGCGGCCGGCCCCGCGAGCCTGGATGGCGCCGTCGTCGGCACGCACAAACACCGCCTGCCCCGTGTTCATCAGGCAATACTGGCCGCTGGCCGTGCGGATCTCGGCCGCACCCGCGACGCAGAAGAGGATCCGCGGCCCGGCGCCGCGCAGCTTGACGCGGCGGGTGGCGTCGCGCAGGTTGATGATGGACAGCTCAAAGTCGTCGACGGGGGCGTAATAGGTGGACTGCACCGGCGAGATCCGCTCGGGCGCGATGCGGATCGGCGGGGCGGCCACGGTCTCCATGACGTCGAGCAACTCGTCCACGTCCACGTATTTCGACGTCAGGCCGGCGCGCAACACGTTGTCCGAGTTCGCCATGATCTCCAGCCCGAAGCCGGAAAGGTAGGCATGGACGGTGCCTGCCGGAGTGAACATCGCCTCGCCAGGATTCAGCGTGACGGGGTTGAGCAGGAGCGAGGCGACGACGCCGGGGTCGTCCGGGAAGTAGCCCGCCAGCCGGCCCACGATCGCGTCCGCGCGCGGGGAGGGGGAATCCTCCGCGGGACGACGACGGCACGCCGCCACCACCTCGGCCACGGCTTGCGGGGTGGGGCGCGCCGCAGAGAGTAGAGAGGAGAAGGCACCGCGCACCCCGTTCGCGTTGGGCTCGCAACGGATAGCCTCCGCCAGCCGGTCGGTGAGCTCGGTGCCCAGCCCCTCGAGCACGCCGATGATGCGGCGCGGGGAACGGAAGCCGACCAGTGCCTCAAAACGCGTGAAGGCGTAGACCAGCTCCGGCTTGTGGCTGGCGTCCCTGTAGGAACGATTCGGCGCGTCCAGCGCGATCCCCTCAGCCGACTCCCGCGCGAAGCCCCGCTGAGCCTGCTCCATCGAGGGGTGCACCTGCAAGGACAGCGGCTGGGCGGGCGCGATGAGCTTGAGCAGGAAGGGAAGCTCACCCTTGTGGCGGTGCATGACATCTCGCCCCAGCGCGCCCTCCGGGTCGCAGGCGATGTAGTCGCGGAGGTTGGCGGGCGAGTTGGTCCGGCCGCCGGCCGCCGCGCCGGCGGGCTCAGCGCCGACCTGGCCGGCGCGAACCGCCGCATCGCTACCGGCCGCCGCGCCGCGAGAAGACCGCACGTCCTCAGCCGCGAGCGCGCTCGCGTGCGGGCCCACATCGTAGCGGGCGGGGGCGCCGGCGTGCGCGCCGAGCCACAGCTCGGCTACGGGGAAGTCGGCGGGGGGCAAACCGAAGAACTTCGGGATCACATCCCGCGCGCCCCAGGCATAGTCGCGCACACGGCCCTGAATGATGTGCATGGAGGGCTACTCGTTCGCGGAGACGTCCAGATCGTTATCGTCGAGCACGGGATCCGTGGGGTCCCACAGTTTCTCCGGGGTTGGGGTGTCCGTCTCCGAATGTGCCCCGCAACCGTGGTCGAGCGAGACCACTCGCCCGTCGTAGGCGCTCCACTCGTTGGCACACACGCCGAACAGCCGGCGTGCCGAGCCCCCCATGTGGAGCAGGTAGCCGCACGTGGAGCACGCCGCCTTCGCCGAGCGGGTGGCCTGGTTGTGTGGGCCGCCCTCGCCCTCATACCAGCGCTTGAAGGCCTCTTGGCGCCCCTCGTCCGACAGCACACGCGCCCGGCCGAGGCCGAGCTCGAACTCGGCAAGCTCGTCGCCGTCCACGCCCGTCGCCTCGAAGCCCTCCTCCAGCAGCGCGTCATTGGCTTGGAGGTTCGCGTCGTCCGGGTTGTAGGGTAGCCGGTCCGTCCCGCTCACGTCGCCGGGGCGTAGCCGGTCCGCCCACGGCACCCACTCAGGCGCGAGCAGCGCGTCGGGGCCGGGCAGCAGGGCGACTTCGTCCACCGTGCCGCGCCGGGCCCTCGGCACGCGCGAGAGCGTGACAGTCCAGAACCAGCCCCTGTATCCGGGTAGCAGGCAGACGAAGGCGTGGGTGACCACGCGTTCAGCCACCTGGACGACGCCGGCGTGCTCGCCGATGTTGGATGCGTGCGTGACCTCGAGGAGGGCTTCGCGAGCCTGGTCCACAGCGCGCGCGAGCGTCTTTTCGCGGGTTGCGTTTTGGGTGGGGTTAATACGATTAGACATCAAAATCCTCAGCGAGAGCCCGCAGCGCCTGAGCAATGCGCGTGCCGCCCTCCGGATAGCGGCCCCGACGGAGCGTACTGGAAGCTTGATCGAGAATCTTAATCAGGTCCTCGATGAGTGGAACCATGTCCTCAGCCGAGCGACGGTTCGCCGCCGCCAGCGACTTGTGCTTCTCAATCACCGACACCTGCAGCGCGGCCGGCCCGCGGCGCGTATCGCCGATACCGTATTCAACGCGCGTTCCAGCACGCAGGCGCACGCCGAGCGGCACCGAAGATTCGGGCAGGTAGACCTCCTGCCCGTCGTCGCCGGCAATAAAACCAAAGCCCTTCTTCTCGTCGAAGAACTTCACCTTTCCTTTAGGCACCTAGCGTTCCCTTTCATGCTTATTACTACGTCTATCTATTATGGCACTTTCCCGGCCCCTTTTCCCTGTGCCCTTTCTGGCACGCATCACTGCGGCCAGCGGCTGGAGCCTCGGGGCGGGCGTGCAGGTGAGCGCCGTCCCCGCACTCGCGCGCCGGTACCCGGAGTTGATACCGTGGTGTTGCGCAACACACGCGCAGGTTCAGGGAGGTCCCCATGAGAAAGCCGCACGTCCTTGCATCCGCCTTGATGGCACTTGGAGCCGTGCTCGTTCCCACCACCGCGTTCGCGGAACCGCCCCAGGAACTGGACTCGCGATTCACCGACCTGGCGGGCGTGGTCGACGACGACGCGGCGGCGGCCGCCCAGATCTCCGAGGTCCCGGGCGATGACCTATGGGTGGTGACCGTCAACAATTTGGACGGCATGGACGCCCAGCAGTGGGCGGCGCAGACGCACAAGACGTCGGGCATGGATCGCTACGACGGCGTGATCGTCATCTCGGTGGAAACCAGCGAGGTCGGCTGGCATTCGACAAGCAATACGGACGTCACCGAGGCGGTGCTCAACAAGTCGCTCAGCCCGTACGTCATGGAGCTCTTCGGCAAGGGCGAGTGGGACCGTGGCGTGACCACCCTCGCGAAAAACGTGGCGTCACTGGCCCGCGGCGGCAACCTGGTAGACGATTCAGGCGGGTTCCCGTGGCCGTTGGTCGGGATCGGCGTGGCGGCACTCGGCACCGGCGGCGCGCTCGCCCTCAACAAGCGGCGCAAGGTCAAGGCCTCCGCGGCCGACGCGGACAAGCAGGTCCAAACGGCCTCCGCCGCACTCCTTGCCATCGACGACGAGGTCCGCGCCGCAAGCGCCGAACTGGAGTTCGCCCGCGCCGAGTTTGGACTCGAGGCGACCCAGTCCTTCCAGCAGACGATCGACAAGGCGCGCGAGGCGACGTCGGCGGCGTTCCAGATTCACTCCCAGCTTCACGACGCCGACCCGGAGACCCCGCAGGAGAAGCTGGATCTGAGCGCGAAGATCACGGAGCTGGTCACGTCGGCGCGCGAGGCGCTCGAAAGCCACACGAAGGAGTTCTCAAAGCTGCGTAACCTCGCCGCTCACGTGGAGGCTAAGACGGCCGAGTTTAGGACCCGGATGGCGGAGATCGACCAGCGCCTGGAGCTGGGCACGCGCACGGTCGATAACCTCGAGGTCAACTATCCGGCCTCCGCGCTGGCCACCCTGCGCACCTACCCCGCCCAGGTCACGCACCTGCTAGAGGCCACGAGCCAGTCGCTTCAGTCCGCCGATGCCGAGCTCGCGGCCGGCGATCGTAACGGGGCGGTGCCGTATGTGCGGATGGCGGAGGCCACCCTCGACCAGGCCTCCCAGCTCACCCAGGCCCTGCTCAACGCGCCCCAGCAGCTGGAGGCGGCGTCGGAAGAGATGCGCACGCGGGTGGCGTCGCTATCCTCCGACATCGCCGACGCCCTCCGACTTGCCCCCACCGATCCGACGGTGGGGCCGCTGCTGGCCACGGCCCAGGAGGCGGTCCAGCGTGCATCTGGAGCGAACGCGGACCCGTTCCGCGCCGTCGAGGAGCTACACGACACCGAGACCAAGATCGACCTCGCCCTTGAACCGTTCCGTGCGGCCGAGGAGACCCGCAAGAAGCTGGAGGCCAACGTTAGCCAGGCGCTGCAGTATGCGCGTCGGGCGATCGACGACGCCGAGGCCACCGTCACCCGCTACCGTGCCTCGGCCCGTAGCGGGGCCCGCGAGCAGCTGGCCTACGCTCGGGATTCCTACCAGCGGGCCACCCGCGGCGGGGATCCGCAGGAGCGTCTTCAGTTGGCGGAAGCGGCCCGGGTGGCGGCAAATCGGGCCAAGCAGGCCGCGTTGACCGACGTGGAGCGGATGGATCGCGGCGGGCCCTACGGATCGGGCGGTTACTCCTCCGGTGACGACGCTTTCGCTGGAGCGTTGGCCGGCTCGATTCTGTCCGGGGTGGCTCGCGGCATCCTCATGGGCGGCTTCGGCGGCGATGGCTTCGGTGGCCGCCAGGGCGGCTCCGGAGGAGGCTTCGGAGGTGGCTTCGGTGGCGGTGCCACGGGCGGACGCCGCGGATTCTAGTTTCAACAATGTCAACACTTTGACCAGGTAAGAGAAAGGTACATGACCATGGCAGAAAAGCAGTCCATCCTTGGGCGCATGGCCCAGTTGGCCAAGGCCAACATCAACGCGCTCATCGACCGCGCCGAGGATCCGCAGAAGATGCTCGACCAGATGGTGCGCGACTACACCAACTCCATCGCTGAGGCGGAAGACGCCGTCGCCGTCACCATCGGCAACCTGCGCCTAGCCGAGGCGGATTACAACGAGGACATCACCTCGGCCCGCGAGTGGGGGCAGAAGGCACAGGCCGCCGTCACGAAAGCCAAGGAGATGCGCGAGGCCGGCAACGAGGAGGGCGCAGCGAAGTTCGACAACCTCGCCAAGGTCGCCCTCGAGCGCCAGATCCGCCACGAGGGCGAGGCCCGCGAGGCCGAGCCGATGATCCGCTCCCAGCAGGAAGTGGTGGCCAAGCTCAAGGACGGCCTCAACGTCATGCGCGCAAAGCTCGAGGAACTCAAGTCCAAGCGCGACCAGCTGGTCGCCCGCCAAAAGTCCGCCGCCGCCCAGAACAAGGTCCAAGACGCCATCTCCTCCATTAACGTGCTCGACCCCACCTCGGAGCTGTCCCGCTTCGAGGACAAGGTCCGCCGCGAGGAAGCCATCGCCGCTGGCCGCGCCGAGCTGTCGGCCTCCTCGCTCGACGCCCAGTTCGCCGAGCTGGAGGAATCGGAAACCTCCAGCGAAGTCGCCGCCCGCCTTGCCGCCCTCCAGGCCGGCGAGGCTCCCAAGGTGATCGAGGGCAAGGAATTCACCGACTACTAAACAGTTCCGCTGAGCACGCCGGCGGCGCACCGCGCCGCGGTTGTCTCAGCCGAGCGCGATACGCGGCGAGGTGGCCCCGCCAGGGGCCACCTCGCCGCGTCAATCCGCGATAGCATAGACCCATGTATACCCTGATCGACGGTGAAAACATCGACGCCACCCTCGGCGTCAACATCCTCAAGCGCGCCCCGCACCCGGAAGAGCGTCCCCGCTGGGATCGCGTGCTGCGCTACAACCCGTGGAGCGAGGATGATGAGACGACCGGCCTGTTCTACATGAACGCTTCCCAACGCACGGCATACACCTTCGTTCAGGCCCTCCTCGCAATCGGTTGGAAGCCGGTCCTACTCACCAGTGAGGATCCGCACATCAAAATCGTCGACACCGGCATCCAACGCACGCTCGAGGCCATTGCGATCCACCGCCCGGGTGCGGACATCATCATCGCCTCGCACGACGTCGACTATCTGCCCCAGGTCAGCGACCTGCTGGACGCCGGCCACCGGGTGGCGATCATGTGTTTCCGCGAGTTTCTCTCAGCGCAGTTGGCCGAGCTGGAGGATCGGGGGCTAGAGATTATCGACCTCGAGTACGACGTAGGCGCCTTCAACCAAACGCTCAACCGGATCTACCCGATCGACATCGACGAATTCGACCCGCTCGCCTTCATCTGACACGGAGCGAGGCAAAGAAGAGGATGGACATGGCATCGAAGAAACCCGAGGCGAAGATCCTCGTCGTTGACGACGAACCCACGATCCGCGAGCTACTCTCAGCCTCGTTACGTTTCGCGGGATTCGACGTGGCCACCGCCGAGAACGGCGCGGAGGCGCTCAAGGTGGAAAGGACCTTCCTGGCCGACATCGTCGTGCTCGACATCATGCTCCCGGACATGGACGGCTTCGAGGTGCTCACCCACCTGCGCGAGCAGGAACCGGAGCTTCCGGTCCTCTTCCTCACCGCGAAGGACGACGTGCAGGACCGCGTACACGGCCTGGAGGTGGGCGGCGACGACTACGTCACCAAGCCCTTCTCGCTGGAGGAGGTGGTGGCGCGCATCCACGCGATCCTGCGCCGCACCAGCCCCGAGGCCACCAACCCGGATATACTTCGCTACCACGATCTGGAGATGGACGAAAGCTCCTACGAGGTGCGCCGGGCGGGTCACGACGTCGACCTGTCACCCACCGAATACAAACTGCTACGCTACCTGCTCATCAACGCCGAACGCGTGGTATCCAAAGTCCAGATCCTCGACCACGTGTGGGACTACAACTGGGTGGGCGAGGCCTCGATCGTCGAATCCTATATTTCCTACCTGCGCCGCAAGATCGACTCGCCCGAGGCGCTCGGGATCACGGATCCCGACGAGGCGGCCGCCCTCGAGCCGCTCATCCACACCAAGCGCGGGATCGGCTACGTGCTGCGCCGGGCCAAATGAGCACCTCCTTCCACAGGCGCCCGACCCCGAAGGTTCGCCGAAGCCTCTCCGTGCGCATCGTGTTCGCGTTCATCGTCATCATGACGGTGGTGCTGGTGACCGTGTCCTGGCTTGCCACCGTCACGCTACGCGGCTCACTCATCGACGAAACTGACCGCAACCTGCGCTCCTCGGGCCGCACCATCGCCACCGTCACGATCGACCAGCTCATCAACGACACACAAGACCAGCTCCTGCCCTCCGACTTCTATCTCTTCATCACCTACACCGACCCGGCGGCCAACACCCCCTTCGGGCACCTGACGGTGGTCAACTCCCAGATCAAGGAAGAAAACGGCACCCCGCTCCACCCCGAACTGCTGGCCGAGCGGAAGAGCTCCGCGCCCTCCACCGTCCCCTCCACGCGGGACGGCCAAGAGTGGCGCATCATCACCACGGACCTCAACTACTCCCCCACCAACCTCACCTCGGTCGGGTCGGTCGTCATCGGCCTGCCACTCGAGCCGATCAACGACACGGTTCGTAACCTCGCCGGCGCCCTCGCCACCCTCGTGCTCATCACCCTCATCCTCGGCGCGCTCGCCTCCTACCTGCTCGTCGACCAGTCGCTCACCGGCCTGCGCGACATCGAACGCGCCACCCACGAGGTCGCCGCCCGCAACCTCTCCGTGCGCGTACCCACCGGCACGGACGGCTCCGAAGTGGCCCTCCTGGGCCAATCGATCAACAAGATGCTCGCCCGCGTGGAGGAATCCTTCGAGGTCCAGGTCGCCTCCGAGAAACGCATGCGGCAATTCGTCTCCGACGCCTCCCACGAACTGCGCACCCCACTCGCCACCATCCGCGGCTACGCCGAGCTCTACCGACTCGGCGGGGTACCCGAGGGCGGAGTGGACCTGGCAATGTCGCGCATCGAGTCCGAGTCCGAACGCATGGCCCACCTTGTCGAAGACCTCCTCCAGCTCGCCCGACTCGATGAACGCCGCCAGATCAACATGCAGCACGTCGACCTCGCCACCATCGCGCTCAACACCGTCACCGACTTCCACGTCCGCGCCCCGCAATGGCCCGCCAAGGTCGTCGGGCTCACCGGCGACGAGCCCTGCTCCGTCGTCGTGACCGCCGACGCCGAGAAGGTCACGCAGGTCATCACGAACCTGCTGTCCAACGTCATCACCCACACCCGCGAGGGCACCCCCGTCGAGGTCGCCGTGGGTACGGACGCGGAGGGCAAGGTCGGCGTCGTGGAGGTGCGCGACCACGGCCCCGGCATCGACGCCCCTGAATCCGGGCGAATCTTCGAACGCTTCTTCCGCACCGACACCTCACGGTCACGCGGCTCGGGCGGCTCCGGGCTCGGACTGGCGATCGTCGCCGCGATTATGGAGGTTCACGACGGCGACGCCCAGGCCCTCCAAACCCCCGGCGGCGGACTCACCATCCGGCTCCAGTTCCCAGGCGTGATAGCCGAAGATAACGGGAAGAAGAAACGCGGCCGGCTGAGCCGCTAACAGGCTGCGAGCCGCGCCGAGCCGCCGGCCGGCGCACTACTGCGGGTTCGCGCTACCCTGCTCAAGCATCGCCTGGATGTGGCCGCGCACCCGGCCCATGAAAGCCTCCGCACCCTCACCCTCCTCGGCGTACATGGGCTTGCCAATAAACATGTCAACGGGCGGACGGTTCGGGGTCGGCAACACGGCCCCCACCGGCATCGCCTCGTGTCCACCGCGCAGGGCAAGCGGGACGATCGGGATACCGAACTTGATCGCGAGCGCCGCCGCACCCACCTTGAATTCGCCCATCTCACCCGACCGCGAGCGCGTCCCTTCCGGGAAGATGAGGATTGGAATCCCCTCGCGCAGCAGCCGTGCCGTCATGCCCTTGGCCCGCCCGCCATTCGGGGTCGCCGAGCGCTTACGCTCAACCGGATACGTGTTGAAAAACAGCGACGTGATCTTCGAGATCGTCGGCCGCCGGTACCAGTAATCGGCAGCCGCCCCCGTCGCCAGCCGCTCCGTCATGTGTTCAGGCAGAAGCGTGAATACCATCGGCGCATCCAGGTGCGAGGTGTGGTTACCGACGACGACATAGGCCCCCTCTAGGCCCTCCACGTTCTCCTGGCCCTCCACCGTGGTGGACAGGATCGTCTTCAGCGCCGGGCGCGTGAAGAACCTGCGCACGTTCTTACGCGCGTGCATCTTCGACTCGGAATGGTAGTCGTCCAGCGGCTGTAGCTCGTTCATCGCCTGCCCTTATTCAGTTTCTTCACCGCCACCGCCACCGCGGCCGCGGGAGCGTGCTTGGCCAAGAAACCGATCGCTTTGAAACGCTTCGACGGGGTGGACGTGGTCTTGCCCTTATCGGCGTCAGCCAGGCACTCGGCCACCACACGATCGGCGTCCAGCCACAGGAAATCCGGGATCGAAGAAGTGGAGACCCCCGTTCGCGCATGGAACTGCGTGCGCACCCAGCCCGGGATGAACGTCACCACCTGCACACCAAACGGGGCGACCTCGATCGCCAAGGAATCCGACCACACCCGCACGAATGCCTTAATCGCCGAGTATGCGCCCATCGGCACCGCCCCCGACATCGAGGAGGTGTTAATAATGAGGCCCGTCCCACGTTCCTTCATCGCCGCCGCGGCCGCACCGCCCAACACCATCGGGGCGATCGCCATGAGCTGCGCGCCCGCCACCAACTCCGAGGCGTCCGCGGTAGCCATCTTCGCATACAGGCCCGAGCCGGCATTGTTAACAAACACATCAACCGGGGATTGCACCGACCCGAGGCGCCGAGCGACAGCCTTCACACCGCTCTCATCAGCCAGATCCGCCGAAATCGTCTCCACCTTCACACCCGAGCCGCGCAACTCCTCAACCGCGCCCTCCAAGCGCTCCGGATTTCGCGCCACCAGCACCAGGTCCAGGCCACGATCGGCCAACTGGCGCGCAAACGCCATTCCCAGGCCCGACGAACCGCCCGTGATCAGCGCGCGCCCGCGCACGCGTGAGGTTGGATGCGTCATACTGCCCTCGTCCTCCGGCCAAGCTGCCAGTTCACTGCCGATTCAGATACTACCGCCATTGTAGGTAGAATCGCGGACGTCATCGAAATTTTGGAGAGAGATGTCTTGTACGGATGTACCCCAGTGGGTTACGCAATCCTTTATGCGTTCCGCGCTCGCGGTAGGTTCAACTGCCTCCCGCGAGGCCATCAACCGTGTGTGCTGCCTCCTCATCGAGCTGTGGTCGAGCCCTGGTCGCCACTTCCACGGCACGGCCCACCTCTACGACCTCCTTGCCCGCATTGATTCACTCGCCGTCGAGGCGCAGAACGCCGACGTCGTCCGGCTCGCCGCCTGGGGACACGGCCTCGTCTTCTCCACCGACGGGCAGGCCATCTACACCCGCAACGGTGGTGAGGACCGCGGCGCCTCCGCCGCGCTCATGGCCAAGTACCTCGATGAGCTCGGCGTCCCCGCGGACACGGTGGAGGAGATCCGCCAGCTCATCCTTCACATGCGTAAGCATCCCGTGTCCGAATCCGGCATGTTCGAGTCGCATGACATGGATCTCCTCGTCCTCACCGACGCCCACCTCGGCTTCCTCGCCAACCAGCCGCAAAAGTATAAGACCTACATGGAGAAGGTCCGCGCGGAATACGCCCACATCCCCGAGCTGCGCTTCCTGGAAGGCCGCCTCGAGGTGGTCACCCGCCTGCTCGGCCGGCGTCGCATCTTCGCCACCCCGCTCGCCACGCAGTGGGAGGACTCCGCACGGCAGAACCTCGAGCTTGAGCGCCAGCGTCTGCTTGTCAAGCTCCAGCGCACTACCGGGACCATCCCGGCGATCAAGGCCGAGCTCGGAGGGGGCGGCGTGGCGTCGGCGGGTGCGGTCAGTTCAGCTCAGGAGCCCGCCGGCGGCCCCGATGGGACCGCCTCTGCCGGGGTCAACGCTCCGGCCCCTGCCGGCCCCGGTGAGGCTGCCCCCGCCGCCGATCCTGTTGACGCGCCCGGCTCCGGCCCGGCCCGATCAGATTCGGTCGAGCCCAGGTCGACCGCCTCCGCCGCGCCGGCTCCGGCTCCGTCGCAGACTGAGCACGCCGGTTCCTCCCTCGAGACCGCCTCCGAGGATCTCGACCCGGGCATGCCCGGCCGCACACTCACCCCCGAGGAGGTCAAGCAGGCCCGCCGCGACGAGATCGCACGCGCCACGCTGGAGAAGATCGAGCGGGCAAAGGCCGCCAAGGAGGCGCAGCGGGCGCGCGAGCGCGCCCGTGAGGGCGACTTCCCCTCGGGCCTGGTGGAGTAGCGGCCGGAGGAAGCTCCCGCCACAACCTGTTAAGACCCGCCAAGATACGACGTGGCCCGCCGAGCCTTGCTCGGCGGGCCACCCCAGTTGCGCGTGTGGGTTTAGTACATGCCACCCATGCCCGCAGCGGCGTCATCGGCACCGTTCGATGCCGGCTCCGGCTTGTTCGCCACCACGGCCTCCGTGGTCAGGAACAGGCCGGCGATCGAGGCCGCGTTCTGCAGCGCGGAACGGGTGACCTTGACCGGGTCGGCGATGCCGGCGGCCAGCAGGTCCTCGTACGCGCCGGTCGCGGCGTTCAGGCCCTGGCCCGCGGGGAGCGAGCGAACCTTCTCCGCCACGACGCCGCCCTCGAGGCCGGCGTTCTCGGCGATCTGCTTGAGCGGGGCAGCCACCGCGAACTTCACGATCTGAGCGCCGGTTGCCTCGTCGCCCTCGAGCCCGAGGTCGCTGAGCACCTCGTCGCCCGCCTGGATCAGAGCAACGCCACCACCGGCGACGATGCCCTCCTCCACAGCAGCCTTCGCGTTGAGGATCGCGTCCTCGATGCGCTGCTTGCGCTCCTTGAGCTCGACCTCGGTAGCCGCGCCCGACTTGATGACGGCCACGCCGCCCGCGAGCTTGGCAAGACGCTCCTGGAGCTTCTCACGGTCGTAATCGGAGGTGGAGTTCTCGATCTGGGTCTTGATGGTGGACACGCGAGCCTTGATGTCCTCGGCCGTGCCGGCACCGTCAACGATGGTGGTGGCGTCCTTAGTCATGACGACCTTGCGCGCCTGACCGAGCATCGAGATGTCGGCGGTGTCGAGCTTGAGGCCCACCGTCTCGGAGATGACCTGGCCGCCGGTGAGCACAGCCATATCCTGGAGCATCTCCTTGCGGCGATCGCCGAAGCCCGGGGCCTTGACGGCGGCGGACTTGAAGGTGCCGCGGATCTTGTTGACCACCAGGGTGGCGAGGGCTTCGCCCTCGATGTCCTCCGCAATGATGGCCAGCGGCTTGCCGGTCTGCATGACCTTCTCCAGCAGCGGCAGAAGCTCCTTGACGTTCGAGATCTTCGACTCGACGAGCAGCACGTAGGCATCCTCGAGGACGACCTCCTGGCGCTCCGCGTCGGTGACGAAGTAAGGGGAGAGGTAGCCCTTGTCGAAGGACATGCCCTCGGTCAGCTCGAGCTCGGTGCCGAAGGTGTTGGACTCCTCGACGGTGACCACGCCCTCCTTGCCGACCTTGTCGAGTGCCTCAGCGATGAGCTCGCCAATCTCCGCGTCGCCCGCCGAAATACCGGCCGTGGCCGCGATCTCCTCGCGGGTCTCGATCTCCTTCGCGTCCGAGAGCAGCTGCTTGACGACGGCGTCGACCGCCAAGTCAATGCCGCGACGCAGCGCGATCGGGTTCGCTCCCGCGACGACGTTGCGCAGGCCCTCCTTGACGAGCGCTTGGGCGAGCACCGTGGCGGTGGTGGTGCCGTCGCCGGCGACGTCGTCGGTCTTCTTCGCGACTTCCTTGACCAGCTCGGCGCCGATGCGCTCGAACGGCTCCTCAAGCTCGATTTCCTTGGCGATGGACACGCCGTCGTTGGTGATCGAGGGGGCGCCCCACTGCTTGTCGAGAACGATGTTGCGGCCCTTGGGGCCGAGGGTCACCTTAACGGTGTCAGCGAGCAGGTCCAGGCCCCGCTCCATACCGCGGCGAGCCTCTTCATCGAAATGAATGATCTTTGCCATGCGAACTTCCTCCACGTTAGTGGTTGTCCAGCCGATGCCCGCGACGGACGACCCACGCACGGCCGTTTCCTTCACGGCCATCCGCGAGCCTCATCGGCTGCAGAATTATCACTCTCACTTCAAGAGTGCCAATAATGATTTTGGCACTCGCCGCCCGAGAGTGCAAATCTCCGCGAGCCGCCGCGCCCCCGTTTCACCGCCGGCTAAAAGTTGAGCGTGGAGGTATCAAGTTTTGGTGAGGCCTGTCGGCTCTGCGTCGAGGCTCGATCCGGTGCTTCGCGCTCAGGGGCGAGCCACGCGAGCCCCGCCCCTTACCTCGCGACGACGACGACGGAAGCGCCGTACTGCCCGGTCACAGCCGAATCCTCCACCACGTTCGCGAAACCGAGAGCCTCGGCGGCCGCCTTGGCGGTGCCCTCATGGTCAGCCCCGCTATAGTAGACGGTCGACTCGGCGGGTTCAGCCCCGCCCTTGTAGTCGGCGACGTTGAGGTTCGTGAAGCCAGCCCCCTGGAGGATCGCCGATTTCTCCCCGGCAAAGCCAGCCGTGCCGCGGCCGTTGAGCACGAGGACCCGCGTGCCAAGGTTGGGCTTGGAGACGACGGGCGCCTCGGTCTGCGTGGCACTCGGCGCCTCGGTGGGAGCCGCGCTCGTCTCGGCGGCTGTGGCCGGGTCCGTCGGCTCCGCCGACGGCTCCGAGGTCACCTCAGCCGAAGAAGAGCTCTGCTGCGCGGGCGCCGTGGTCGCCACCTGCGGCGAATCGGAACCCATGAAAAGCTTGCTCGCGCCGATACCCACCAGGGGCGCAAGGACGAGCACCGCGACAATCGCGATGATCCACGGGCGCCCACTGGGCGGCTGGCGATGAGCACCGATCGTCTTGCGCTCGGCAGCGAGTCGGTCGAATTCGTCTTCAGGATATGTAGTGGCCACAGGCCAAGTTTACAGGGAATCTGCGCCAAATTGAGATCCGCCGATGTGTTTCGGCTCGCGGCCGAGCTCAAGCTCACCCTGGGGGACCTCTACCTCACCTTCCGGCTCGCCAGGCTCATCCGGGCCACGAACGCTGCGCGCGATCGGCGGGTTGTCGAGGCCGCGCTCCGCCAACCGGGCATCGCGCAAGCGCCGTAACCGCTCGACAAGCGCCGGGTCCGCCGCCCACACCCTCGGCGAATCCAGCATGCGCGACAGGATGAAGTAATACTTCGACGCCGTCATCCCCAACTCGCGCTGAATCGCCTGTTCGCGGGTAGGGGCCACACGCCACCAGCCGCGTTCGATGTCAAGGATCGAACGCTCGAGGTCAGTCAGCTCGTCGTTCATGGCCTCCACTCTAGCGCGCCGCACCGACAGCGTAGCGCGAGACCTTTGACAGATACGACAGCGAACCGTGGGCGCAGACCTCGACAAGCGTCACATGCGGGCGCGAAGGCAGGCTAGCGCTGCGCCGTCATCGCCGCCAGCGGGCTGAGCCGCATCGCGCGCCGCGCCGGCACCATGCCCGAGGCCATCGCGATAAGGGTTGCCCCCGCCACCGCCGCCACCGCCAGCACGGGCGGAATCTGCGAGATTCCCCCCACCTGGTCCGGCTGGAAGGTCAGGGAGTTGATGAGCGCCGACAGGCCGTAGCTGAGCACAATCCCGACCACCCCACCAAGGAAGCCGATCGAGGAGGACTCCACAAGGAACAGCCAGCGGATGTCCCTCATCGATGCGCCAATGACCTTCATGACACCGATGTCGCGCTGGCGCTCGTAGACGCTCATGAGCATCGTGTTCGCAATCCCGATCGCGGCCACCAGCATGGAAATCGCGCCGATCCCGCCAAGCGCCGCCTGAATGCGCGCCGCGGTCTTCTTCGCCTCAAGGATCCACTCCGCCTCCGAGAAGGCGCCGTAGCCGGAATCGCGCAACTCGGTGGTGAGGTTGAGTGCGGCGTCGGCATCCTTAGCCATGACGATAAATTCGTTGTAGATAAAGTTGCGCCCGGGCTTGGCGTTCGCGCTCTGCTGCCCGGGCAGCTTCTCGCTCGGCAACGACTTCTTCAGGCTCGACACCAGCGTGTCGATGTCCGCGAAGAACACCGCCGACGTCGCCGTCCACACCTGCGGATCCTCCGCGATCTGACCCGAGACTCTGGAAAGGATCGGACGCGGCGGGGCCACCGACGTCGTGCCCTCCCCCGAGCCGCCCGTGCCACCCGAGCCATTCGTGCCCGACCCCTCAGAACCACCCGCGCCGGAGGCGTCGCCGATCGCCGGAGCCGGGGCGGCCCCATCCATCAATGCCCCCGATGCGGTGTCCGCGGTCAGGAAGAGCGCACGATCCTTAAAGTCGATCGACTTCGGTTCGCCCGTTATCGGATCCCAGGACTCGTTGGTTTTGCCACCCGCAAGCAGCTGCAGGGAGCCACCGCGCTCAGGCATATTCCCCCAGGCCAGGTCGTAGCCGAGGGCGGAGAAAGCCTCAGCCGGAATGCCGCGAATGGAGAAGTACTGGTCAATGCCGGCCGCCTTAACCTTCATGTCGACGAAGTACTCGGGGAATACCGCCTCCACACCTTCGAAGGTGGCCAGTGTCTGCGCGAGCGCGTCGTCCATCTTGGGCGCGGGCTTGCCACGCTCGCCCGGCGGCGGGTTCTGGACACTGACCTGCCGCACGGTGGGACTGTTCGCGCTCACCTCGGTCTGCCGCGCCAGGCCCACGCCGAGCGAGATCATCACCACCACGGCCATCGTGCCAATCACCACGCCCGTCGAGGTCAGCACGGTACGCAGCGGGCGGCGTCGTAGGGACGCGACCGCCGAGGCGAGGATGTCAGTAAAGCGCATCTAGATCAGGCCGTCTTGGTCGAGGAGGCTGAGCGCGTCGGCCTCGTCCTCCACATCCTTCTTCTTACGGTGACGACGCACGGCCACCACCGCCACGATCACGATCGCGGCCAGCACCGCCGCTCCGATACCGATGAGGCCCCACGGAATCGTCGACTCCTCCTCGTAAATATCCTCCGGGCCGAGCATGCCCTCATTCTGCGCCATCTCCATAACCGTGACGGGTACCTCGCGCTCGAGGCTCGCCTCCACACCCTCGGAGTTCTCGTAGCTCAGGACCAGCGTAATCGGACTAGCCGTCACGTCCACCGCCTGCACGATCATGTCGACGTTCGCCGTAGCGCCGGCCGCCACGTTACCCACGTAGGCCTCGGACCCCGTGACCGCCTGGCCCCCCTTGATGGAGGCTTTGACGTTCGAAATCGCCGACTTGCCCAAGTTGTTGACGGTGAAGACCAGCGAGCCCTCGCCACCGAGCGTCATCACCTCCGGGGTCACCTGCGGCACCGACGTCTCCACGCGGGCCGGCTGGCTGACCACGACGGCGACCGTCTCTGTCGACGACAACGCCGTGAAGTCGGCGTCCTCATAGTCGATGGTGAGGGTGAGCGGGTAGGGCTTGTCCTCGAGCGTGGGTAGCGACGTGTAGTACATGGTCACGTCCACCGACTCACGCGGGCCGAGCTTGGCCAGGTACACCGACGCCGAACCGGAGCGCGGCAACAGCCCGCCCTCACCGGAGAGGGAGAACTTGATGTTTTGCACCGTGGCGGTGGCGGACATGTTGCGAGCGGTAAAGACAATGTCGAAGTCGTCGCCGGCCACCACCGGCTTGGGCGTGGTGGTGAAGCCCTCCACCATGATGCGCGGGGTGGACTTGCCCGTCTGAATCGGCGCCTCCGCGCTGGGGGCGGGCGCGTCAGCCGTCTCGCGCGCTTCCGTCTGACCCGCGTCCGGCGCCGCACTGGCAGTGGCGGGGATCATGAGGCCTGCGAAGAGCAAGGTCAGGATGGCCATAAGTGTGCTGAAGCGTTTCACGGGTGTCTCCTCAGTGCGTGTGGTTTGTGTGCGTGATGTCTGTGATGCGGCCGTCGCCAATCGATACGATGACGTCCGCGTAGCTCGCCAAGTGCCGGTCGTGGGTGACCATGATCCAGGTCTGGTGGTAGTGCGCGATCAGGCGCCGGAAGAGGTCGAGAGTCGCGGCAGCGGTGTGGGAGTCGAGGTTGCCGGTGGGCTCATCCGCGAAGACGATCTCGGGATTGGTCACCAGCGCCCGCGCGATGCCGACGCGCTGCTGCTCGCCGCCCGACATCTGGCTCGGCCTGTGATGAAGATGCGTGCCGAGCCCCAAAATGGTGAGCGCCCGGGCAGCGCGCTTGTGCCGCTCGGCTTTACCCATCCCACGGAACGTGAGCGGCAAGGCGACGTTATCGAGCGCCGTCATCTCCTGCATGAGGTTAAAGGACTGGAAGACGAAGCCGACGTGATCTCGCCGGAAGCTAGCCAGATCCGCCTGGCCCATTTTGTCCACCCGGTACCCGGCTACCTCCACGGTTCCCGCCGAGGGCGGCTCCAAACCCGCAAGCATATTCAACAGCGTGGACTTGCCCGAGCCGGAGGTTCCGACGACGGCGACGAACGTCCCCTTCGGGATCTCCAAGTTGACCCGGTTCAAGGCGACGACGTGCGAGCGCCCCACCTTGTACAGCTTCGACAGGTCGCTCGTGCGTACTGCGATTTCTTCTTCCACGAATCTAGCTTTCTTGCCGGCATCCTTAACGAGATCTTAAGTGACCGTCCACACTTGCGGCGTCCACCGTAGGGCGGATATCGCGGCTAAATCGCGGCGATGCGCGGGCGGGAGCCGCCTCACGGCGTCGTCGGCGGTGCGCGAGCGGGAGCCGCCTCACGGCGTCGTCGGCGGTGTAGCGTTGAGGCATGGCATTGAGTGACGTGATGGATCCAGAGTGGGCCGAGGCGATGGCGCCCGTAGAAGGTGACATCCACGCGATGGGCGACTTCCTACGCGCCGAGAACGCGGCCGGGAACGGCTACCTGCCGGCGGGCAAGAACGTCCTACGCGCCTTCTCCTACCCGCTCAGTCGGGTGCGGGTACTGATCGTCGGGCAGGATCCCTACCCCACGCCCGGGCACCCGATCGGGCTCAGCTTCGCCGTTGACCGAGACGTCAGGCCAATCCCACGATCGCTGGCCAACATTTACCGCGAACTACACGACGACCTCGGCATCACCCCCGCCCCCCACGGCGACCTCACCCCGTGGTGCGAGCACGGCGTCATGCTGCTTAACAGGGTGCTCAGCGTCCGGCCCGGCAAACCCGCCTCGCACCGAGGAAAGGGATGGGAGAAGATCACCGACCACGCCATCCGCGTGCTCGCCCAACGCGAGCAACCGCTCGTCGCAATCCTATGGGGGCGGCAGGCCCAGGAGCTCGCGCCCCTTCTTCGCACGACGCCGAAAGTGACCTCCGCCCATCCCTCACCACTGTCGGCCACGCGAGGATTCTTCGGCTCCAGACCCTTCTCACGCGCGAACGCCCTGCTCGAGGAGCAAAGCGCGGAGCCGATCGACTGGCGCCTGGAATAGGGCAGCCACCACCGGGATCGTGCCCGTTACTTCCTCTTTCCGAGGGCAACTGCGGCGAGTCCACCCACGATGGCCAGATTCTTGAAGAACTGGATTCTCTGCCGATCGCGCGCCGCCCCCTCTTCCTCCCAAAACGCGTGGCCGGCCACCGTCGTTGGAATGAGGGAGCCGATAAGAGCGAGTGCGGCGGCGCGCGGGAAAATGCCAAGCCCGAGTGCAGCACCCGCGCCGATCATTGCCGCGCCATTTGCCTTGACCATGAGTTCGGCTTGTTGCTCGTCAACGGTGATACCAGTCTTGTCCATCAAGTCCTTCGTCAGGCCAATGCGGCCGCCCGGCTCCTTCATGGCACCGAAGCCGCCCAGCACAAAGATCGGCGCCATCATCATATGCCCAATGTTCATCTTTTCCTCCTCGACGTCTCTAACCGACGGAACGCCGGCCAGCCGCACCCAACTCTAACGACGCGGGCCAGTGCGACCACGGTTTTGCGGCGGTGAGCTGAATGTGCGGCACTGCGGAACTACACGTAGCACAGTGGTTGCGATACGGGAGTATTCAGGTGCTCCCGGAAGGCCAAATCCCCCGTATGTCATCTTTGAAGCGCCTTGGCTCTTGTGTAGCCTCTTATATGGTTCCGGCAAGTTCCGGGTTTCACTCCTGATATGTCCCGGGTTTCCTTCGGAGGTGTAGGGCTGGAGGATGAGGTTATGCCCAAGAAATCTGATCAGGAGACTAAGGATCGGGTGATGCATCCTGCTGAAGAGCGTATCGCTTCTGATGGGTGTGCGATTGAAGCGGCTTGTAAGGAGATAGCGCCAAAGCTTAGCGTGTTGTGGCATTCGGCTCGGCGTTGGCTGGGGCAGGCTCGTAAAGCGGGTGTGGTCTTGGTCAGCTTTTTCGCATCGGAACTCGACTTGGGGCGTGGGAAATGATCGCGTTTATTGATCAGCAGCGTGATCGTTTTTCGGTTGAGTTCATGTGCGACGTTGAATAAGTACCGTCAGGACGGGCTCGTTACTTGTGGGGGTTATCGGGATGCTAAGTCCCCTTCGCGGTCCAAACGCAGCGTTCGTGATGAACAGCTGGTGGAGCTGATCAAGGAAGTCCATGCCAAGAATTATGGGGCGTATGGGATTCGCAAGATGTGGTAGGCCTTAAAGGCGAAGGAAGCGAAATCGGGCGGGAGCAAACCACGCGTTAGAAGCAAAGCGCGCGTTTGATGGGTCTTGCTGGGGTCAATAGACAAAAAATGTGTTTTATGATCGAGTTTTTCGTTGGTGTAATAAGAGAAAGTCAGGGTTCTTAAGGTTGAGACGCTGAAAGTGGTTGCTTCGTTGACATCTGCCCGGTTACGTGCATGGGGTGAGAAGACCAAACCCGCACGCCCGCCGCTGCCCGATTTGTCAGACCGCCACGAAGAAGAACGGCTCAACGAGTGCTGGCCGGCAGCGCTGGAGATGCCCGGCTTGTGGCCACAGCTTCACCAGCACTCATCGGCGTCAGCAACGCGAAAAACAGTTCCGCGAATTCGTTGAATTCATTACCGACACTGAACCCAAACGTCGCCTAACCGGCTCTACTCGGACGTGGGATCGCGATCACGCTTGGTGTTGGGATACCCGCCCGATCTGGGACATCACCGGAGAGGTTCATGACCAGATCTTCATCGACGGGACCTACATCGCTCACGGCTGGTGCGTCTTGGTGGCGGCTACCACTGACGGTGTTATCGCCTACCAGCTATGCGCCAAAGAATCCAAAGCCGCCTACACGGCCTTACTGTCGCGTATCCCTGCTCCGGCCGTGGTCACCACCGACGGGGACCGCGGGGCCCTGGCCGCGATCAAGGCCTGCTGGCCTACCAGCCGCCTGCAACGGTGCCTAGTCCACATCCAGCGCAACATCCGCACCCTGACCACCACCCGCCCCAAGACCGACCAGCACAAGGCCCTATACAAACTGGCCTTGGACCTGACCAAGATCACCACCGCCGACCAAGCCATCGCCTGGCAAAAAGGCCTCGCAGCCTTCCACACCCTCTACGACACCTAGCTGGCCGAACGCACCTACAAGGCCACTGTCGCCCCCTCACAGATCCCGCGCTTTGCCCAGAACAACAAGTCCTGGTGGTATACCCACCACGCCACCAGGCGCCTGGTCAGAGCCTTAGACGGCTACGTCAAGGCCGGGGTGCTCTTTACCTACCTCGACCCCACCACAGGCGCGACAAGCCCCCTGGCCTCAACCACGAACTCCTTAGAAGGCGGGACGAACGCCGTGCTGAAGACCTACCTACGAGCCCACCGCGGCCTATCCGAAGAGCACATGAAGACCGCCCTGGACTACTTCCTCTACACCCGCTCCATCGACCCCCAACCCCTGGCCACGTTCATCAACAACACCCCCGCCACCACCAAGCCCAAACCCGAACCTGAGCCCGACGGGCCAGCCTACATCGACAACGCCATCAACACCCAAGCCCCCTGGGACGACGGCCTGACCATCCACCAAGGCTGGGCAGGACACTAACGACACGCCCGGATAAGACACATTTTTTGTCTATTAACCCTCTTGGCGTGAAGGGAAAACGTAAAGGCAGGGCGCCAACGACCACTCGGCGCAAGGAACGTCAATACACGCCAGGAGATTTGGTGGATTGGGGCCTCACCGCTGAGCGTCCTGACCAGTTGTGGGTAGCTGATTACACGTTTGTACCTACCCGAACGAGATTTGCCTATGAATGGGTGACTTGGTGGAACCACGCCAGATTCCATCAGACCCTGGACTACCGCACACTCCATCAAGTCGAAGCAGAATACTGGCACTTGCACACTGTCACCGAGGAACAGGAAACCAAGGTAAACGCCTAGGAAGAAAACCTGGGGCACTTCAGGTCGCGGCGCTACAATGACTTCCATCCGCATTCCTCCCTAAGCTACCTCAGCCCACGCAAGTATGTCGAACAATGCAGACAAGAAAACACGGTCAACACTTAAGCCAACCGGACCAAATTCTTAGGCCACCCCAAAAGGGGAATTGGTGTCGGCATGAATCACCAATTCCCCTTTTACTTAACTCCGTTATTCGTGACGAGTCATCAACTGAGCCCGCATGAAGAAATCCTCGTCGCCAAAATTGCCTGATTTGAGTGCAAGATCGAGTTTACCGTCTAAGGTTTTGGTCCACGGCACTCCGGGATCGATCTGTGGTCCGACGTAAAAGCCGCGCGCACCTAAGGCCTGAGCCACGGCACCTGAAGTTTCTCCGCCAGCTACGATGAACCTTGTGACGCCAAGTTTGAGCACGTCTTGGGAAAGCCGGGCGAAGAAATTTTCGATTGCGCTAGATACTTCGCTGACGCCGAATTTTTCTTGAGACTCTCGTACTTTTTCTGGGGAAGCGGTCGCGAAAATCAGTGGAGCTATTTTGTTTGAAGCGAGAGTTTCGGTGAGCCAGGTTAGAACTATCTGCTGGTAGCTATTCGGGTTCTCCATGATTTTAGCTATGTTTAGAGCGTAGCTAGGGGCTTTCTTGCGGTAAGTATTGACCTGTCGATTAGTCATGTCTGAGGAGGATCCAGAAAAGATAATGGCTTTGCCGGCAGAGTATTTCCACGATTTTGTTGGTGCGGCCAAATGACCTCCTTGTTCTTGTATGAGAGCTCTGGCTAAAGCGGCACCCAATCCCGAGCCTCCGGTAACGAGTTTTAGCGATAACGCTGCCTTGCCAATAATGTCTAGATGAGCATCGGTTAAAGCGTCCAGAACTGCATAATTTGCCTGCCCAGCCGTTTGGCTTAATGCCTGTTTAGTCGCTTCTACGCCCTGTCTGACCGTGTGGTAGGAAATATTTGTGGCGACGCCGTTAGATTGGGCGTTCATTAAACGCATTAAATTCGAATCTCGCATCGGATTAATTGGGTGATTGCGCATACCTGATTCACTTAACAATTCACCGTTAACAAATAAATATCCATGGTAAACCTCGCGTCCATTAACGGGTAACGAAGGCACAATAATGGTGAATTCTTCGCCTAGCTCGTCCAAGAGGGCGTCGGTGACTGGGCCAATGTTGCCGTGTTCGGTGCTATCGAATGTCGAACAATACTTGAAGAAGAATTTTTCGGTGCCGCAGCTTCTCAATGCTTGCAGGACTTGTCTGCTGCGAGTTGCAGCTTCCGCTGACGGCGCAGATCGAGTTTTAAGCCCAACAACGATCGCATCGGTATCTGACGCAATCGTCTTAATCTCTTCTGCGCTGGGTTCGTTCAGCTGCACCGTGCTCATTCCTGCATCGACTAAGAATCCTGCGATGTCGGTTGCTCCAGTGAAATCGTCGGCGATTACCCCTAGTCGCACGCCCATAGTTCCTCCAAATTGTTAGATAACAATCGCTTGACACGTAATTCGTATACTGTAGTATACTGTATACGACACACACGTGTACATGAATACAGTATACATCAATGGAGGGTCAATACACCGACGTATTGGTTTTGGTTCGTTTGGCTGGCACGAGCCACTCTTTAGGAGCACATCATGAGAATTTTTAAAGCTGTTCAGAAGATTCCGGGAGGTTTGATGATCGTCCCGCTTCTGCTTGGAGTCCTAACGAATACTTTCTTCCCGGAGATCTTGATGGTGGGAGGGTTCGCACAGGCTTTGTTTAAAGAAGGCGCAATGGCTTTGATCGGCGCCTTTCTGCTGTGTATGGGGGCTCAGCTTCCCGTTAGAGCTGCCGGCGCGGTTGCCACTAAGGGCTTCGCGATCCTGATAGGGAAGCTATTGGCAGCAATCACTGTTGGCCTCATCGCGGGCATGTTGATGCCAAGCGGCACAATTATGGGGCTAACTCCGTTGGCGATTGTCGCAGCGATGAGTAACTCAAATACGGGTCTCTATGCGGCCTTAACACAAGAATTCGGAAATGTCACAGATCGCGGCGCCGCAGCAGTTATTACAATTAATGACGGACCTTTCCTGACGCTGGTAGTGCTCGGAGCTGCGGGGATGGCGAGTTTTCCGCTCGTGTCTTTTCTGGCAGTTTTAGCTCCAGTGCTGATCGGCTTTATTCTGGGTAATTTGGATCATGAATTGCGCGATTTCCTAAGGGGAGGGGAACGTGTTCTTATCCCGTTCTTCGCTTTTCCACTTGGTGCTGGAATTAATTTAGGCAACATCGTTGAATCGGGGCTTTCGGGTATTCTGCTCGGCTTTTTCACTTTGTTTTTGTCTGGCGGTTGCGCCGTTGGCTTGCTTTGGATCTTCCAAGTTTTAAGCAAGCGGCCAAAACATCAACGAAACCTCATCTCAGCCGTCGCAGAGTCTTCAACTGCGGGCGCAGCGGTAGCAACACCGGCAGTCGCGGCTGCAGCAGACCCGGCATTGGCCCCGATTGTGGATGCTGCAACTGTGCAAGTTGCCGGATCTGTCATAGTGACAGCTCTGCTTACCCCGGTCGTCACCGCGCTTTGGTACAAGTGGCAAATGAAACGAGGCGTGGATCCAATGCACGAATATGACGATCCGGCATTAAACGGTTCACCAGAAGAATTGGCAGAACACGCCGAGAAAATGAAAGCTCTGAAATCTAACCACTAAGGAGAGAATAATGAAAGCTATCAGGTTCGATACGAAGCAGTGCGCGAGTGTAGTGGATATTCCAAAACCGGAACCGGCGTCGGGGAATGTAGTTATACGTGTTACCTCAGCTGGAGTTTGTGGGTCTGATATTTCAGCACTTACCGGCACCCATCTGTTTCGAGTGCCACCTTTGATTTCTGGACATGAAGGTGGTGGTGTGATTGAAGCAGTCGGTGCCGATATTGAGCACATAAGCGTCGCAGACAGAGTTGTGATAGATCCGCAACGCCCATGTGGTTCCTGCGATTACTGTGCAAGAGGGGACTATCACCTGTGCGCCACTAAAACAATGCTTGGGGTAGCGCAATGGGATGGCTGCTTTGCTGAATTCGTGGAGGTGCCTGCCTATTGTTGCATTCCGGCACCAGCTAACGTCGGCGACGAATATTTGGCATTAGCTGAACCGATTGCTGTGGCGGCGCATGCAGTACGTCAACTGGGCGCCAGAAGATTCAATCGAACTCTTGTGTTGGGAGGGGGAACCATCGGATCGTTGATAACCCGCGTCTTATCAGATAAGGGTGCCGACGTGACGGTAAGTGAACCGCGAGAATTTTTGGCAGAGAAATTAATTAGCCTTGGCGCGAATCGGGTAGTAATTCCGGAAGATCTGGCAGAATTCAAATACGATGCAATTTTCATTGCCGCTGGTGTGCCGGCCTTAATTGAAGTTGCCATGGCTCATCTTGCACCCGGCGGAGCAATTGTGCAGGTTGCGGTATTTAAAAACCCGGTGGAATTGCATGTAGGTGAATTGCAAGTCCGTGAACAAGCGTTATTGGGAACTGCAATGTACACAAAGGAAGATTTCAAGACCGCACTTGATTTACTATCGAGATACCCGAATATACCTGAAATTTTAGTTAGTAAAATAGTTGATCTTGAAACTGCCGCTAAGAAAATTACCGAAATGGGTAAACATGGGCCGGGGAATACGCTCAAGCTGCTGATGAAACCCTAGAAAGAAATGATAAAGATGTTAGAAAGTCTTGTTCGCGCAGCTCGTCAACTTTCAGATCTTGGCCTTTCTCCAGGAACAACTGGTAACTTATCGGCACGCGTTGATGACACAATGTGGGTTTCTGCCTCGGGAACATCGTTTTCTTCGATAGTACCTGCTGATTTCATACCATTTCGTGATGGTATCTGGGCAGAAGGGCGTCCCACTAAAGAGGCCATGTTGCACCTTGAAATGTATCGAAAGAATCCTGACGCGCAAGTCGTTATTCATCTACATTCTCCGGAAGCCGCCGCAGCATCCTGCTTACCTGCATGGCGGTCTGAATGTGCATTCCCGCCGCTTTCTCCTTATTTTGTGATGAAAGTTGGGAATATGCCGATGATTTCTTATCAGCCTCCTGGGTCTAGCGATTTGGCGCAAGAAATTCGTGAGTTAACGACAAATTGTGATTGCGTGCTGCTGCAGAATCATGGACAAATTGTTTCTGCCGCTAATGTTCAGTTAGCGGTGGAACGATGTATCGAAATTGAGAATTCTGCCAGGTTGCGATTGTTGCTGGAAGGAAAAGAATGTCGCTTTTTAACGCAAAATGAGGCCGAGTATCTTGCGCGGCAAAGCAAACGTCCTTGGCTTGAGAATGATTGGCGAATGAGTTCTGCTAACGGTTAGTGATATTATTGCTGGTATGCCAGTTACCAACATGCCTAAGAAGCTTAAACGGCAACCGACTCTTAGTGAACAGCTCGTAGAGTATCTGCAGAATCTTATCGTGAATGGCAGCATGATGCCCGGCGATCTGCTACCTTCTGAGCGAGAACTTTGTGAGACGTGTGGTGTTTCTAGGACGGTGGTGCGTGAAGCTACGCGCACTCTTGTGGGCAAAGGAATTCTAGAGTCTGTCCCGGGAAAAGGGTTTGTGGTAGCTCAAGTGAGTGTTAATGACATCTCAGACGCTCTTCGAATATTTATGCGGCGAGGAACCCGACTGAAATATGCAGATTTGCATGAGGTAAGAGTGGCATTAGAGTCGGCGGCTGCTGCGCGTTGTGCAGAAGTCGCCGGCGATGATGCTCATGGGTTAATCGAGTTATGTGATGAGCTGGCTGAGCTTGACCCAGAAGATATCGTTGAGGCCTCGAAGAATGACATTATTTTTCATCTTCGAATAGCAGAATTAACCAAAAATCAATTTTTTGTAATGCTGTTTCAGGTTTTGCAAGAAGCGCTAACAGAAACTCGAGTTGCTACCTTCAGCATGGCCCCAGAGAGGATCCAGACTGTAGCAAAAGCGCATCGGAAGGTAGCGGATATGATTATTTCGGGGAATGGCCCTGCCGCAGCAGAGGCAATGCGTGAGCATCTTGAAGAAGTTAAAGACACCTGGGACGCGCACCCCGAACACCGGATAAATGAAGATAAAACCCAATAATAGCCATTAAAAAATCATTTTCTGGCCAGTGGTGCAACTACATTATGTTGAGTGGGCTTGCTCGCTAGTTGTTGACGGTTGAAGTGCCCCGGGTTTTGTTCCTAGGCGTTTGCCTTGGTTTCCATTCTCTCGTGATTTGGGTTACCAGTCCAAAACTCTTCTTCTACTTCTGCCGGTGTACGGTAGTCGAGACTTTGGTGAAGCCTTGATTCGTTCCACCACGTGACCCACTCGAAGGTCGCGATTTCTACGTCGACCACATTGTTCCAAGTGCGGGTATGAATGAGTTCATTTTTGTAGGAACCGTTGACATTTTCGGCTAAGGCATTGTCGTAGGAATCACCGACCGTCCCAGTACAGGCCGTGAGTCCGTGCTCGGCTAGACGCTGGTTGTAGACAATGCTGAGGTATTGCGATCCGTGATCTGCATGGTGAACAAGGCCCGCTGTGTCTTTGGCACACACAATGGCTTGATTCAACGCCTGCAGCGGCAACGCCTCGGTACGCATCGAATCGGACAACGCCCACCCGACGATCCGACGAAAGTACACGTCAGTGACGAACGCTGCATACACGAAGCCGCCTCGCGTGCGGACGTAGGTAATGTCAGCGGACCCATAGACGGTTGGGTCCAAAGGCCTTAAATTCACGGTTAACGAGGACAGGTCGCCCATCCGGGCCCGTAGGCTTACGGGTGGTGATGGGTGCACCACCTTTCCCTTTCCGCACAGGCCTGCCAGACCCATCAACCGGGCAGTTTGTTCGCGACCAATATCAATACCTTCACCTCCAAGCGCGTGCCACATTTTCCGCACACCGTAGACGCCGTCATTGCCAGCGTGAACCTCGCGAAGACGTTCTACGAGGGCCGCATCGCGAAGGCGGCGAGCGCTCACGCCACGTGCTTTGTGTTGGCGCTACCCGCGCGAGGTGATAAATCCTCCCTCACGATCATTCCTTAACGTCTGGCAGATGAACTCGGGCTGTGAAACGATCCCGCTGTTTATCGATGAATCGGATCATTTCTTAACATTGGGGGTCGAGTTCGGAGGCGAAAAAAGCCGATGCGGTCTTCAACAATTCGTTTATCTCACGTAGCTGCTGAACTTCGCGGCGTAGCCTGACATTTTCAGCAGCCAGGTCTTCAGGCAGGCGTCCGAGAACTCGTCCTTCGCGGCGAGCTGCCTGCGTCCATTGGCGGGCTGTGTGCCACGAGACGCCCAGTTTAGGTGCCACAATCTTGCACGCTTCCTACGTGGATATACTCTCCGCCAGAATGCGGTCTTCTACGAGACGGACAACGCGCTCCTTCGCATCCTGGTCAAATTTCCTCGGCATGTTCCAGATTTTCCCATCTACTCAAACGGAACAAAACCTGGGACACTTCAGTCGGTGAGCGCGTCATGCTCTGGCTTAAGCGTCGCGGACAGTCGCAGACGGAGCTAGGGAAATATTTCGGGCTGAGTCGCTCCAGCGCCTCGAAGAAGATCGCCGGGATTGTCGGCTGGTCGACAACTGACCTCGTCCGGACAGCCGCTTTCTTGGACATCCCAGTGTCCGAGTTACTCTCCGACGATTTGGTTGAGCTCGAGCGGGAACAACACGCGACTGGCTCAGTATCTGAGCCCCCTGTCAGACTCGAACTGACGACCTTCGCTTTACAAGAGCGGCGCTCTACCAACTGAGCTAAGGAGGCATCTGGCGCAGGCCAGATGTTCCAAGTGTGCCAGATTCCCACAACGGTTGACAAAGTCAACCACCGGGGACCGGGGACGCGGACGGGGCCGCGGGGATGTCCTCCCCGCGGCCCCGAGCCAGCTCACACGCGGCCTACCTCCTTTGCCGCACGCACAGCTTCGGCACAGCCCTATCCACCCGGCTACGCCCAAGCATTCTTAGCGGCCTACTTAGCGCCGGCATCGACCGCCGCCTGGATCACGGAGTCGACGTCTCCCTCCTTCAGCCAGGAATCGTCCTCCGTGCCGTTAACCTCGAGGGTCGGCGTGGCGGTGTAGCCCTTGTCGCGGAAGGACGCGGTGGCAGCCTTTGCCACGTCCCTCCACGCCTCGGAATCGACAGAGGCGGGCAGGTCCTTCACCACGTCGTCGGGAACGCCCACGCTCTTGGCAATGTCAGCGAACTCGGCCAGCGTCGGTGCGCTACCACCACCCGTGACCGCTTCCGCGGTGCGCTTGAAGAGTGCGTCGTTGTACGCCCACGCCTGCTCGGGCGCGTACGTGGCAACATAGAACATGGCCGCGGCCCCGTTATCGGACACCGAGTTGTTGAGCGTGGCTACCGGATAAAGACGGACGGAGAGCTCGCCGGCGTTGGCGCGGCTGTGGTAGGTGTCGGCGTACTTCGACTCGAGGTTGATGCAACCGGAGCACGTGTAGTCGGAGTACACGGAGAAGACGCCGGCACCATCCACTACCTTGCCGGCCACGCCGGCCGCATTGACGTCAATCCCGTAGTCATCGGTAATGTTGGCGAGCGCGGCCGGGCGTGCGGTGCCCTCGTAGTCGCCCGTATTAGCCTTGGAGCCCTTGCCGACAATCTGCAAGACGGCGAAGGCAACAAGCGCGAGCACGAGGACAATTCCACCAATCATGAGCACCTTGTTACGCCGCGCCCTCTTGGCTTCTTGCTCCCGCAGGATGCGCGCCTTTTCACGCGCCGCCTCGCGTCGCTCCTTCTTCGAAACGCTCTGTGCGTTATTCTTTGTTGCCATTGTTCCTCTTTCGAACAGTTTCGCGGTCAACCATGGAGCAGCGAAAACTCACCACTCATTGAACTCTAAACTATCGGGGTGTGAGCCTCGCTGACAACTACGCCCGCGGCGAGCGCAACTAACAGCGTAATCGCAAACCAGAAGAATCGGTACCCGCCTGTCGGCGCAATGCCTTCCATGAGGTACCTCACCCCCTCGCGCCCGTTCGCGTTCGTCCCCACGAACCACGCGACGACGACGCCCGCGTACACCCCCACCGCCTGCACGCTCGCCTCCGGTAACGCCCCGAGCAGGGGAAGGAACGTCCACGTCAGCCAGCCGATTCCAACACCTACCCCCACCGAGACGGCACTGCGCCCCAGCGCTCCCATCAGCGTCAGCGGCGAGCGCAGCACCGCGCCCATCACGTCGTTTGGCTGCGGCCCACCGGCTCGCATCCGCCGCTCACGCAGGTCGATGTGCGCGCCGCCCAGCCACGACAGCAACACGACGAGCGCCGCCACCACCACCGCGGTCGTCACCGGCCACACCAGGGCAAACAGCCCGACGACGACCGAGGCGGCCCACACCTGAAGCCTCGCCTTTCGCGGCCGGGCAGCCCAGGCGGGGAGAGGGCCAGTGCGGTAGCCGCCGTAGCCGCCAAAGTCGGCGGGCGGCGTCGGCCCGGCGGGAACCGGCTCGCACGTCGACATCCGTTCGAATACTGACGTGCGCGCGAGAGAGGGGCCTTCGCCCATCGGTTCGCCACCCACGTACCGCGCTCCCGGCTGGATAGCGACCGGCAGCGGCACGGTCGCGTCGATCGGCTCCCGCCCCAGGGGCTCAGACGACGCCGGCCGCTCAGCTTCCGAGTAGGCCGCGCCGACATAGCCGGCAGCTCCGGCGAGCGGGACCGTGTGGGTTGCCCCCGCATCAACGATCGTCTCCGCCGCGTCATCCTCACCCGTGCCCTCGCTGCCCGGCCCGCCGTATTCCTCCGTGACGTCACCAGCCCCGAACACGCCGCCCGCCGCCGGCTCGTAGGACGGCGGCGCAACCGGTGGCGCAAAGGTCGGCGCCGTGACCGGAGGCTCGAAGGTCGGCGCGGCGGCGTCGTCGTACATCGCCCCGCCCACCACGGACATCAGGCGCGAAAACCCAATCCGTTCCTCTCGCCGCGGCGCCAACGCCGCCCGGAACGCCCGCTCCACCTCCGGCGACAGCCCCGGCAGGTCCGCATCCCCCACCAGCACCCGGTGCATCACCGCCGGCGAGTTGCCCACCCCGAAGGGCGCCTGGCCCGTCGCGGCGAAGGCAAGGACAGCTGCGAGAGCCCACCAATCGGCGTCGACGTCGGGTTCCGCCCCGCGCACCACCACCGGGTCGCAAAATCCGGGGGTGTGAGTGAGTGCGCCGGTCTGGGTCATGCGCAGGTCATCGCCAAGCTGGGCGATCCCGAAATCAATGAGCACCGGCCCATCCTCCCCCATCATCACGTTCGAAGGCTTGAGGTCACGATGCAGGACCCCCTGGGCGTGAATTGACTCAAGCGCCGCCGCAAGCTCCTGCCCCAGCTCCACAAGATCCGCCCCCTCGTAGCGGCCCGAGTCGCGAACATCCTGATCCAGGGTGGGCCCGTCGATCAGCTCCGTGACAAGGAAAATCTCATCCTCGTCCGTCTCGGCATCAAGAATCCGCGCCACATACTTCCCCCGCACGCGCTGCAGCATCGCCACCTCACGGCGCAGGCGCTCGCGCGACCGGGGGTCGGCCGCCAGCTCGGGGTGCAGGAGCTTGAGGGCGACGTCGCGCCCGTCGGCGTCAACCGCCTTGTACACGAACGACATCCCGCCCGCCCCGATCTTCTTCACGATGCGGTATCCGCCGATCATCGACCGCTGCCTCATGCCACCCCCTTTTCGCTCTCGTGCCCTCATCCCTGTCTTACAAGTACGTCACAAAAGCATCCTACAGCGAAGGAAATGTGGCAAGATAGGAGGGATGCTAACGCAGATGTTGGCATCGTGTCAGAGTTGACACTGACACCTTTCACGACGGATCGTCCGGCACGTACCTGCCGGTGAAGGGACCATGAATAATGGCGACTGTTACATTCAATAACGCTACGCGCATCTACCCCGGCGCAACCACCCCCGCAGTTGATTCACTCAACCTCGAGATCAAGGACGGCGAATTCCTCGTCCTCGTTGGCCCGTCCGGATGTGGCAAGTCCACCTCGCTGCGCATGCTCGCAGGCCTGGAAGACGTGAACTCTGGCCGAATCTTCATTGGCGACCGCGATGTCACCGACATCTCCCCCAAGGATCGCGACATCGCGATGGTGTTCCAGAACTACGCCCTCTACCCGCACATGACGGTTGCAGACAACATGGGCTTCGCCCTGAAGATCGCGGGCGAGGATAAGGACGTTATCCGCAAGCGCGTGGAGGAAGCAGCCAAGATCCTCGATCTGACCGAGTACCTCGACCGCAAGCCGAAGGCCCTCTCCGGCGGCCAGCGCCAGCGCGTTGCCATGGGCCGCGCGATCGTCCGTAAGCCGCAGGTCTTCCTCATGGACGAGCCGCTGTCGAACCTCGACGCGAAGCTCCGCGTTCAGACCCGCACCCAGATCGCGTCGCTGCAGCGCTCGCTCGGCGTCACCACCGTGTATGTCACCCACGACCAGACCGAGGCCCTCACCATGGGCGACCGCATCGCGGTCCTCAAGGACGGCATCCTCCAGCAGGTCGCCTCCCCGGCTGAGATGTTCTCCCGCCCGGCCAACGCCTTCGTCGCCGGCTTCATCGGCTCCCCGGCCATGAACCTCGGCACCTGGCGCATCGACGGGAACGACGCCGTCTTCGGCGACGCCCGCTTCACCCTCCCGGCCGACGTGCTCGCCGCCGCCCGCGCGGACGGCTCGCTCACCGTCGGCCTGCGCCCCGAGGCCCTCGAGATGGCCGGCGCTGGCGAGGGTGGCATCCCGGTGAAGGTCACCTTCGTCGAGTCCCTCGGGTCGGACGCCTACGTCTACGGCACGGTCGTCGGCGCGGAGCGCGAGAACTCCAACTTCGGCTCCGGCGACCAGTCCGAGACGATGGTCGTGCGCATCGAGCCGTACGACGTGCCCAAGGCCGGCGACGTCGTCTACCTCAAGCCCAAGGCTGAGCACACCCACTTCTTCTCCACCTCCACTGGCGAGCGGATCGACAGCTCCGTTCACAAGCCCGCGATGGGGAACGTGGACAACGACGCCGCTCCGGTCCGAATCGAGGACTAACACCCGCTAGATGAACGACGCCGGGGCTCAGGCCGCAACCCACGCCCCGGCGTCGTTTATTTCTGCGCTAAACTAAGCCACGCACGTAACGGCCAGAGGCAGGAGAAGAACAGGTGATCAAGTCGCTGCAGATCACGTCAGCGCAGGTGGAACCCGCGCTTTTGGACCTGCCGTGGAACGTGCCGCTCGAGGAATGGCCCACCTCCATCATCGCCGCCCTCCCCCGCGGCATCTCCCGCCACATCGTCCGCTTCGCCCACCTCGAAGGCAAGGTGGTGGCGGTCAAGGAAATCGGGGAGAGCGTCGCCCACCACGAATACGAGACCCTGCGCGACCTCAACCGCCTCGACGCGCCCTGCGTCGAGCCACTCGCCGTCATCACCGGCCGCTTCGATGACAACGGTGAACCCCTCAACGCCGCGCTCGTCACCCTCCACCTCCCCTTCTCCCTGCCCTACCGTTCCCTCTTCGGGCAGGCCTCCATGCGCTTCGACACCGTCCAGCGCCTTATCGACGCGCTCGCCGTGCTCATGGTCCGCCTGCACCTCCTCGGCTTCTACTGGGGCGACGTCTCACTATCCAACGCCCTCTTCCGGCGCGACGCCGGCGAGTTTTCGGCCTACCTGGTGGATGCCGAAACCGGCGAACTCGAAGACAACCTGTCCGAGAAGAAGCGCAACTACGACATCGACGTCGCCCGCGTCAACATCATCGGCGAGCTCATGGACCTGCAGGCAGGATCCATCCTCGACCCCGAATTCGACGCCATCGCGGTAGGCAACCGCTTCGAGGAGCGCTACCTCGAACTGTGGAACGAGCTCACCGGCGAGGAATCCTTCGACCGGTCCGAGCGCTGGCGCGTCGACGCCCGCATCCGCCGCCTGAACGACCTCGGCTTCGAGGTGGGCGAGCTCGCCATGTCCACCGACATCAACGGCACCTCCATCTCCATCCAGCCCAAAGTGGTGGACCTCGGCCACTACTCGCGCAAGCTCATGCGACTGACCGGCCTCGATGTGGAGGAAAAGCAGGCGCGCCGACTCGTCAACGACATGGAGTCCTACCGCACCTACACCGGCAAGTCCGGCTACCCGCTCGAGATCGTCGCACACGAATGGATGACTAACGTCTACGAGCCCACGATCCAGGCCGTTCCACCCGAGCTACGCGCCAAACTTCAGCCTGCCCAGCTCTTCCACGAGATCCTCGAGCATCGCTGGTTCATGTCCGAGCGCGAAAACCGCGACGTGCCCATGCCTGAGGCCGTCCACTCCTACGTGCGGGAGGTCTTGACGCACCGCCGCGACGAATCCCAATTCATCGGCCGCGACGCCGACGGGCCCGCCACCGAGGAATTCGAGGTCGGGACAATCTTCGGCGACTAACCTTCATGTTGTGGGGCACAAAAAGATGCTTGTTGTGTTTCACGTTGAAGAGGGGTACGTGTCGCACAACAAGCATCTTGGACCCCAGAATCCAATAGATCAGGGCCTCGCACTAGCAACCCGAAAACTAGCGCACGATTTCTGCAATAGAGACTTTCCTATTCTCCGCCTTTGAAAGAGTGCAAGCATCGGCCGTCGCGATAGCTTCCATCGCAGCAGTACCGTCCGAGAGCTTTGCGAACTCCTCCAGCACCGGTTCACCCTGCATCAGGCCGTGGAAGTACTTCATCTCTTCCTCTACAATTCCGGCAAGCCACAAAGGCGGCGTCTTGTCGGGGTTCCCGTACTGAATGGCGCCATCCATGGCCGAATTCGCATAAATGTCCGCACGCTGACGATCTTCCTCTTCGTTCCGGTGTAGCAAGTACCTCTTCTCAGAGCCACCGATCCGAACCGTCACGCCCACATCCTGCAGGTCGATCTTCACCGCGCCCTTCTCTCCTTGGATTAGAACGCTGTGCTCAGGCCAGCGGAATGCCGAGCCGTACTCGAGGGTTGCAAAGGCGCCTGATTCGAACTGAAGTTGGATGAGAAGCATGTCATCCTCATCCCCAAAACCTTCACCACGATGGGCGACATTCCCTCCAATCATCGTTGCGTACTGCGCCGGCCCAAGTATGGACTGCACACAGTCGAGTTCGTGGATGTGGTGGTAAAGATGCCCGCCAGATAACTCACGGATTTTCTTCCACGAAACAGAGGGTTGTATTTCCTCCCATCCAACACGTACAGCACGAATGAATAGGACCTTACCCAGCTCCCCCTCCTCAATAATCTTCTTGGCGAGCCGAACACCGTTCATGAAATTCATGACATGGCCAGCCATGAAGAACACATTGTTGTCGCGAGCCGCATCAACCATCGTCTTACAGTCCGCGTAGCTAAGCGCGATCGGCTTCTCAGAAAAAACGGCCTTCCCAGCACGCGCTGCCTCCACAACGGGTTCAACATGCTTTCCATTGGGAGATGCCACGATAACTGCGTCAATCCGTGGATCGTTGACGAGTTCCTCCATCGAGTCAAAGACCTCCGCCCCGAATTCGGCGGCCGGCCGTTTCGCGTTTTCAGGATCATAAATACCGACGATCTTCGCTCCGTCGAGCGCGTTAAGTGCTCGGCCTAGCGTTGCACCGAAGTAACCTGACCCTACGATTCCATAGTTCACTAGCATTGAATTACCTTTCATTATTGAGACTTGATCTTCGCGAAACGCAGGCTACTTAACAGAACCTTCAGTGAGACCTGCGGCGATGTACTTTTGAATAAACATGAAGATGATGACCGAGGGAACCACAACGCATGTAGATGCAGCCATCAGTGCGCCCCAATCCAAAACCTCGGTACCCGTCAGAGAGTAAAGGCCAACCGAAACTGGCATTTTCTCCGAGGATGACATAAAGAGGAGGGCGTAGAGGAACTCATTAAACGCATTGATGAAGGTATAGATCGTCGTCGCCACAATTCCCGGAATAACGATGGGCGTCGAAATCCGAGCAAAGATATGCAGCTTGCTCGCACCGTCAACCGCAGCAGCCTCCTCAATCTCTAACGGCACTGTCTGGTAGAACCCAACCAGCATCCACAGCGCGTACGGGATAGAGAAGGAAAGATACACCAAGACCAACCCAGCAAACGAATTCACCAGGTTCAGCTTGGCTAACACCATGGAGTAGGGAACCGCCAAGAGAATCGGGGGAAACATGTACGTTGTGATGAGAACGCGCGTGATTTTGCGTCCGACGTTGGGAAAGTAACGAACAATGCCGTACGCACCGAAGCAGGAAATGACCACAGCAAGCACTGTCGTCAGCGTCGAGACAATCAATGAGTTCTTAAGGTTGGTAAGGAATCCCATCTCGAACAACACCTTCGAGTAGTTTTCGAAAGTGAAGTGCTTCGGAAACAGCGCTGTAGGACTCGACGAGAGATCCACGCCAGACTTGAAACTCGAAAAGATGATCCAAACGAGCGGAAAGACGAAGATGACAGAAATGACGATCAAGAACACATACGCGCACAGTGTTATTAGCCTCCGCTTAGTCAAGCCATGCATTATAGACCGTCCTCCTTATCCCAGCGCCTAATGATCTTGAATAGCAGCGTTGCGAGAGCAAGCAAGAAGACCAGCAGCAGAATGGTCACGGCCGACGCCATTCCTAGCTGCTTAAGTCCCCATCCTGTTCTGTAAGCAAAAATGGGCAACGTAGTCGTTTGATCGCCAGGCCCACCGCCCGTCAGGAGGAACAAGAGATCAAAGTTATTGAAGACCCAGATTGTCCTCAGGACAACAAGCAGGCCGATCACAGACCTAATGTGATGAAGCGTAATATAGCCAAAACGTTGGAACGCATTAGCACCATCGACTGTCACAGCCTCAATCTGGTCATGCGGCACTGTCTTCAACGCGGACAAGATATTGACCATGAAGAGCGGCGTCCCAAACCAGATATTGATCATCAAAACAACCCAGAAGGCTGTCGACGGGTTCGACAACAGGGCAACTAGGCCATCCGTGATCCCCATGTCATGCAGGGCATTCGGAAGGAAGCCGTAGACGTCGTTGAGGATCCACTTCCAGCCAAAACCGATAATGACCGCGGGGAACGCCCAAGGGACGATCAGCAAGGTTCTAAATACGCTCGACATGTGGCGAATCCGGTCCAAGGCCATGGCAAGTGCGAAACCGAGGCCCAGCTGACCCACAATGGACAAGGCGGTCCATTTGATTGATGTTCCGAAAGCGCGCCAGAACAGTGGATCCTTTAGCAACGTCACGAAGTTATCGAAGAAGACGAACTCGTAGTTCGGCTTAAACAGGTGCTTGTTCGTGAATGAGTAAAAGATCGATGATCCCAGCGGGTAGAAGAGTAACAGCACAACGATGATTACTGAGGGAGCAACGAATGCTATACCCGTCCAGCTAATCGCCTTGAACCGTTCTCTTAGCCCTGCAGACGGAACAGATGAATCTGATACATCTGTCTTTCTCATCATTAAGATTCCTAATTCAAGGCTCCCGCAGCTTCAAACATGTTGTTGAGCGAGTCTTCAGCTTCCTTCGCTGCGCTCTCAATCGGCTTATCGTACAACACGATGTCTTGGAACATTTTCTCGATAACTCCCTGGCTGACGATGATTCCTGCCTGTACGCACGGGCCATCCTCCATTCCAATGGAGGTACCAAGCGGAATGACCTCATTCAGAGCATCGTATGTACTCCGGAAACGCTCGATATAGGGATCTTGGAGGAACTCCTCATTAGATGCGATGTCCTTCAGCGACGGCATCATTCCCACAGGAACGGACTTGAGGAATCGGATGTAGTCCTCATCCCGGTAGAGCGTCTTGAGAAACTCCTTTGCAACCTCTGGGTGCTTCGAGTTCTTCCAGACCACCATCGGAAGATTCGATGTCTCGCCACCATAAATCGGATCACTTGCCTTCATGCGCGGAAGCGGAACACCCTCAATCGCATCTAAGAGATCAGGCGTTGTTGACTCAACGCCGCCAATCTGGAATCCCGAATTAAAATCGAATGCTGTCTTTCCCTGGTGTTAGGAACGTGCTTTTTGAAGCAGGGTGGTGACGATCGTGAAGCGGTGTGGTGACGATCGTGAAGCACTTTCGGTGGGCTGATAACTATTTCTACTAGCACGTGACAATCCGGTTGCGTGCTTGTTAGAAAGGACGTCAGCCGTGACTGATTACCGGTTGATTATCAAGCTCCTGCTTCAGGGGCTCTCGTATCGGCAGATACAACAACGCTGTGGTGCTGCTCAGGCCACGATTGCCAAAGCGCGCAAAGCCATTGATTCCCATGGCATCACCAGTGAACTTTTAGAGTCGTTAGACGATTCGGCGATTACTGATCTCATTGGTGATGGTCGACTCGTAGTCGCTGATGACTTCGTTGGTATCGATTTCGATGTTGTGATCAAAGCTCGTACCGGCAGGAACAAGACTCCACTGCGAGTGCTGTGGTCGACCTATCTTGACCAACCAGCACCACGTGGTCTGAAGTTCTATAGCTATGAGCGCTTCCGCCAGCTGGTGGCTGCCCATGTTGCCACCCAAGGCGTGACCGCACTGATTGTGCACCAGCCGGGCCATACCATGCAGGTGGATTGGGCGGGGTCGACCATGGCAGTTGTTGATCCGATTACGGCTAAACGCAGCAAGATCCATATCTTTGTTGCTTCACTGCCGTATTCAGGAATGGTCTTTGCCCATGGCTTCATTGATGAAAAACAACCCTCGTGGCTGGAAGGGCACCGCTTGGCCTTCGAGTATTTCGGTGGCGTTACTGAGGTGGTTGTTCCTGATAATGCGTCTACGGCATCGAATCAGATTGCCAAAGGTGAACGCGCACGACGAGTCAACGCGAAGTATGAGGAATTTCTCGAGCACTACAACACTGCTGCTCTTCCAACTAATCCTGTTCGCCCACGTGAAAAAGGCAATGTGGAATCTGGAGTCAAGATTGTAACCAACTGGGTGATTCGCAAACTTGCCGATGTGGTCTTTGCCAGCCTTGACGACCTTAATGACGCGGTTGCCGGACAGGTTGAGGCGATTAATCATCGCCGCCCGTTTCGCAATCAGCAACGTAGCCGCCAGGATATCTTCGAAGAACTCGAATCTGACGAACTAGGTAATCTTCCTGCAACAGGGTGGGTAGATACCGTGTGGAAGAAGTCGAAAGTCACTCCTGACTGGCATATCACGATCAATACCGTGAAATACTCGGTGCCTTACCAGCTGGTGGGACGAAGTGTTGATGTGCGTATCCGTGGGCAGATCCTTGATGTCTTTGCCGATGGCCAAGCTCAGGCTCGTCACCAGGTCAGTGTCCAACGCGGTGCCTATGTCACCGATGTTGAACACGCTCCGCCGGGGATGGCCCAGGCTAGGAACCTATGGACACCGTCGTACTTTGTGACCCAAGCATCCCGGATTGGGCCGTATACCCGGCAAGCTGTTGAAGCGTTGTTGGCATCGAAAAAGATTACAGCCCAAGGCTTTCAACCAGCCCGCAACATCATCAAGCTAGGTAAAGCTACAGAGAATAAACTAATTCTCGAGCAAGCATGCCAGCGCCTTCTAGGAGATGAAGGCCACCGCCAACGAGCTATTAGCTACACCGCGGTCAAGAACATGATGGCAGTCATCCGCCATGAACAATCCACACGGCCAACCGCCCCGCCCACGCGGGAATCTGCACCAGCAACTCCATCACAGCCAGCACCGTCATCGCGTTCCCAATCACGCGGCATGCTCGGCGGGCGTGAGCAATTCTCACTGAGTGCTTTGATGAAAGAAGGAGACAACTAATGACTTTTTCTACCGCACCACGTCAGCATCTAGACGACACGTGGATGGAAACCTTCACCAAGCTACGCATGACTGCCTTTGGCCAGACCGTTATCAGTATGGCCAATGACAGTGCCTTTGATGAGTGGACGTTTTCAGACAAGATCATCTTCGCTGTAGAAAAAGAGGTTGCAGCTCGAGCAGAGCGACGATTTGCAAAACTGCTCAAGGCATCAATGACACCCCTGCCCGATGCTTGTGCTGCTGATATCCGTCACACACCAAAGCGCAACCTCACCCGTGAGTTAACTAGCCGGCTAGCGCATTGTCAATGGATAGAACACGCCAGCAACGTCGTTATCCTGGGCAAATCATCAGTCGGAAAGACCTATCTAGCCTGCGCTCTCTTACACGAAGCATGTAAGCGGGACTATTCAGCCAAGTTCTTCCGAACCGCAGACCTAGCCGACCAACTGGCCGTACTCGACCGCAGCGATCCCGCACGGTTGAAATTCATCAACCAGATAGTTGGCTGTGACCTGCTCGTCCTCGATGACTTTCTCACCACTCCAATTAGTGGTGAAACCGCCAACGAGCTGTTCAATCTTCTAGCAGCACGAGAAGGCAGAGGATCGACCATGGTCACTTCCCAATTCGCCCCAGAAGACTGGTACGAATCAATGCCTGATCGAGTCGTGGCTGAATCCCTACTCAACCGCCTTGTCGGCGGGGCAGAAATCGTCAACGTCGACGGACCGAACATGAGGCTGGCACCAACAGTGTCCTAGTCCTCAGCAATAACTAAGCGCGTGGGTGACAACCGCTTCACAATCGTCACCCACGCGCTTCACGATGCTCACCATCGCGCTTCACGATCGTCACCACACCGCTTCATTTTCCACGCTCGCAACATCCCTGGTAGTAAAGAGTCGCCTGATCAAGAATGTTGAAGTTGACTGATCCCTCAGGGGAGGTCTTCTTGTAGAGGTCAGTGAAGTACTTAATTCCGTCAAGTGCGGCTTGCGACGTGAGATCAGCCCTACCCTCCTCATCAATCAGCGCTTCACCATTAGATTGTACGTAGAAATTCAAGAAGCGCGTCGCCGCCATGTCGTTCGACCCCATCGGTACGGAAAGGCCGAAAACACTACCATCCGTCAGCTTCTCGGCGGCAGCCGAGAGTTCATCCCACGTCTGCGGCACCTCAAGTCCGGCATCCTCCAACAGATCCTTCCTAATCCACATAAGCTGGGCATGAGAGTATAGAGGAACGGAATAGTGAGCACCGTCGGACTCACCCTCAGCGAGCGCTGTTTCGTAGAACCGGTCCCTTCCGATGACATCAATAACATCATCGAGCGGGACAAGGGCATCAGCATCAATCATTTCCGTCACATGATTCGGCAACGCAGTGGAAATATCCGGGACATTCCCGGTTGAAAGTCCCGTCGTCCACTTCGTGTAGAACTCACTCCAGGAGAACAGTTCGATCTTGATGTTCACATCCGGGTGATCCTTCATAAACCGATCGGCCATCTCCTGCATATACTCAGCTCTGGGCCCTTGAGTGTAGCTAGACCAAAACACGATATCGCCAGCGAGATCTCCGCCGCTGCCACCGCTTTCAGATTCACCGCCACCCGAGCAAGCTGTCAGGGACGCCACGGACATCATGGCCGCGGCACCAAAAGCAAGTATCCTTTTCAGTCCCATTGCGAACTCCCTTGTTCTTAGATGCTGAAACCTAGGACGTCCGACGTCGAACGTCGTATGAGCTATGGTATTGTTCTCTGTATCACTTGTCAACAGCTTTTCGAGAGAAAAGAGCAAGAATGAACCAGAGAAAACGACCGCGCCACCAGCCTCGGCCCACCGACAACTGGATCGTAGGCGCGATCAAAGACCTCATTCTTGAGCGAGGCCTGCAGAGTGGCGACATGCTACCTTCAGAGGCCGAACTCATGGAGATTCTCGATGTTTCACGCTCTTCGATTCGCGAAGCTATCAAGGTCCTCTCGACATTGGATATCGTCGAAGTTCGACACGGTACTGGCACCTACGTCTCAAACATGTCGTTGCAGCCCATGGTTCAGTCCTTGATTTTCCGTGGCGCTTTGACGCCGACGGGAGGCTTGGTCGCCCTCGGTGACATGATCGAAATTCGTGCGTTGCTCGACACCGGATACGCGGAACCTGTAGTAGAAAAGCTAAAAGGCAAGACACACCCAGAGCTCCATGCCCTCGTAGATCGAATGGAGAGGCTTGCTCAAAACGGTGAGACATTTCTTGACGTTGACCGAGAGTTCCACAAGGCATTCGCAAAACGAGCGAACAATCTCTTGTTCCTTCAATTGGTTGACGCTTTTTGGGACGTCGAAGACGTTGTGCACCAAAAGCTCGCCCCGTTGAGCAACGAAGAACTCATTGCCACCGCTACAATTCACAGACAGATCCTTGGGGCGGCTGAAGCCGGGCAAGTCGGCAAGTACAAGACGCTCCTCAACCAACACTACACGCCGCTCAGAAACAAGCTACCTCACCCGAATTATTACCCCGACGAGAACTGACACACCCGAATACCCCGTAACGCCATCGTTGGATGCCAATCTCTAGCGCTCAGACCGCCCAGTAGCTCGACTCGCGATATGGATACGTGGCGGTATAGCAACACTGGCAATCACGATGGGCATGATGTTGGCGCCGGCAAAGAGAGAATAATACCGAGTGTCGTCAAATAGCTATCGCTCGGACAGGTGCGATTGGCGCGCGGCGGAACCACGGGCATGACAGACCGCCGCCAGATTTAGACTGTGATCTCCGCTATCGCCACCTTGCGGTTCTCCTTGAGCGAGAGGGTGCAGGCATCCGCCGTAGCAATTGCTTCCATCGCTGCTGTGCCATCAGAGAGCTTCGAAAACTCCTCAAGGACTGGCTCACCCTGCATGAGTCCGTGGAAGTAAGTCATCTCCTCCTCCACAATGCCCGATAACCACAGCGGCAACTCCATGCCGGGATGGCCAAACTGGACACCACCATCCGTCGCCGTCAGACCCGCATAGATCTGCGCACGCTGGCGATCCTCTTCTTCGGTGCGATGCAGAAGGTAGTGCTCCTCGGCGTCGCCGATGCGGACCGTGACACCTACATCCTGCAGGTCGATCTTCACCGCGCCCTTCTCCGCCTGGATGAGCAGGTAGTGCTCTGGCCAGCGGAAGGCCGAACCGTACTCGAGGGTGGCGAACGCGTCGTCGAACTGAAGCTGGATGAGGAGCATGTCCTCGACGTCATCGACTCCGTGGTGGGCCATGTTCCCGCCGATCATCGTCGCAAAGCGGGCCGGGCCGAGGATGGACTGGACGCAGTCAAGCTCGTGGATGTGATGGTAGAGGTGCCCGCCGGAGAGCCCTCGAACATTCTTCCACGCTGCGATCGGCGGCTCAGCCTCCCAGCCCGTGCGCGTCGAGCGAATGTGGAGCACGCGCCCCAGCTCGCCCGACGCGATAAGGCGCTTGGCCAGCCGCACCCCGTTCATGAAATTCATGACGTGGCCCGCCATGAAGAAGACGTTGTTGGCGCGGGCGGTGTCAACCATCGATGCGCAGTCCGCGTAGTTGAGCGCGATCGGCTTCTCCACGAAAATCGCCTTACCCGCGCGCGCCGCCGTGAGAGTCGGCTCCACATGCATGGAATTCGGGGAGGCAACGATCACCGCATCAACACGCGGGTCCGTGACCAAGGCCTCCATCGAGTCAAAGACCTCCGCGTCAAACTCCGCGGCGGGACCGGCGGCGTTGACGGGGTCGTAGACGCCGAGCACGTTCGCGCCCTCGAGCCGGTGCAATGCCCGACCGAGCTCCGCGCCAAAGTAGCCCGTTCCGACGATTCCGTAGTTGACCATGAAGTGTCCTTTCCTTATCGAGTGTTGGTTCAGTAACGCTTACCGCCGGTGGCGGAGCGCCGAGGTTTTCCTGCCCTTGTTGCGGCCTACGCCGGCCGTGCTGATCTACGTTCAAAACTCTCGGCCCGCGCGATCAGGGTGGGGCATTATAGTATCGAACATCGACCTTGATGAGCGTGCCCCTGGTGTCGAGCAGGTGGAGGTAGTTGCGCGGCTCGTTGAAGAAGCGCACCTGGGCAAGGTCTGCGTACACGATGCGTTTGGGTGCCGAGGGCCAATCACGTAGCTCGAAGTAATCCGGGGCGTCAATGACGTAGTTAAGTTTGAGGCCGATCGCCGCCTTGACCAGCACGGCCGCAAGCAGAATAGCCGAGAGGAACATCGCCGCCTGCGGGATCCCCTCCGAACGCATCCCGGCGACCAGCATGAATGGCACAAACACACTCGCGATTGCGGCGATGACCGCCACGAGCTTGCGATAACGAGGTCCGGGGGATTGTTTGTGCGCGGGGTCAGTGCGCTTGCTCATGGCCGTCCTTGACGTCGGTGTTGGATCTCGGCCCTATTGTACACCACAAATCTCTGTCTGCTCTCATCGGTCTGAGCGCAAAGTCCGCGACGGAAATCCACGGGATCCTTATACTTGGTGGGCAACCGATGCTAACGCCCATGGGGAGGGCGCAGATAGCGGCGTTGCTTGAGGATCGCGGCCAGCGCATCCTGGGTGTTCTCCCAGTCGTACCAGATCTGGTGGTAACTCAGGCGCGTAACCTCATAGCCAAGCGACCGAAAGAGGAGGTCGCGCTCCCGGTCACTTTCAAACTCCATCCGACTCATATGGTGGGCCACGGAGTCACACTCGAGGAGCCACGAGTTGCCGACGAGCATGTCAGCATAACGACCACGAACGGGCGAGAACTGCTGAACCACCCGCACGCCTCGTTTCCTCATGAAATGCGCAACGCGGGTCTCGCTGCCCGACTGCGATCCGAATTGCACCCCGTTGAGCTTGCGCGCCCTACTTGCCGGGACCCTCTCTAAGATCGCCTGGATCCCCGACATGCTCATCAGGCCCAGATTCAGCGCCGATTCCATCACCACGAGGGCAGACTCCCCATCGTGGAAGCGCGCAACCTGCTCAACGGCGTCCTCAACATCTGCGACCAGTTGCCTCTTGGATCCGGAGACACGGTGAACGTTGGCCGAAGCCCGGCCGCGACTGAACCGCGAGATCTCCTGCTTGATCTTCGCCGCGGACTCGCCGTTGTTCGCTACCAGGTGTATCGTCGGTGTCGATTCCGGTGGTACCCAGATCCCGTGCATCCTAGCAGCGGACAGGCATCCAAGCCGACTATGACATGCGGCCGCCAATGCGACAGTGCTATCGGCATCCGGCCTGGCATACCAGACGCGGCTTATTCGCTCGAGTTTACCTGTCGCAATCAGGTCAGAGATCTGCCGATCATTGAGACCCTGGCTGTCCAACTCCGCGCGAGAAACAACACCACGAAACATGGCTTTAGGATGGCAAGAATCCCGCGTGACCGTTTCCCAATACCCCCGAAAAGAGGGTAGCAACGACACTATCGCGATCTGTGGAAAGGATTCTCGAGGAGCACTCTCGCCGCCAACTGGTGAATTTCAGGCCGAAAACCGCCGATTAGCCGACGAAAACCACCAGATTCACCAGTTAGCTACAACGCTCTCCGCCCAGAAAACCCCGGCGCAATGACCGATGTAGACAACTGGTGAATCTACGGCCCAAAACCGCCGATTAGCCGACGAAAACCACTAGATTCACCAGTTGTCTACAAGCCGGGCCACGGGCACCACAACGTGGCGTGGGAAACCCGGGATTAACAGCCTTGAATTACCCGCGTAGCTCCTGGATGACCAGCTCCGCGATTTGGATCGTGTTGAGCGCGGCCCCCTTGCGAAGGTTGTCGCCAACCACAAAGAGCGACAGCCCCTTGGCCGGGTCGTCCGCGGCAAAGTTCTGCCGCACGCGGCCCACGTAGCAGGCGTCATTCCCGGCGCACTCCAGCGGAGTCGGAATCTCCACGTACTTCACGCCCGGCGCTTCCTTCAGCAGCTCGATCGCCCGCTCCACGGAGATCTCCCGCTCGAACTGCGCCGAGACCGCCATCGAGTGTCCCGTAAACACCGGCACCCGCACGCACGTACCCGCCACCTTCAGCTCGGGCAGGCTGAGGATCTTGCGCGACTCATTGCGTAGCTTCTGCTCCTCGTCCGTCTCGAAGGAACCGTCGTCCACAATCGAGCCGGCCATGGGCACCACGTTGAACGCGATCGGCGCCACATAGGGAGCGGTGTCGATGGGGTGGGCGATGGCATAGCCGTCCACGGCCAGCCCCTTGAGCGCCTCCCCCTCCTCCACACCGGCCCGGGTCTGGTTCGCGAGCGCGTTGACCCCCGCCAGACCCGAACCCGACACGGCCTGATACGAGCTGACAACCATGCTGGTCAGTCCGGCTTCGTCGGCAAGCACTTTCACCACCGGCATGATCGCCATCGTGGTGCAGTTCGGGTTGGCGATGATCCCCTTCGGGCGCTTCGTGATCGCTTCCGGGTTGACCTCGGTCACCACCAGCGGGACCTCCGGATCCTTTCGCCACGCCGACGAATTGTCGACGACCACGGCCCCCGCCGCCGCGAACTTCGGCGCGTACTCGAGCGAGGCAGCACCGCCGGCCGAGAACACGGCCACGTCAATCCCGGAATAATCCGCCGTGGCCACGTCCTCCACGACCACGTCCTGGCCGCGGAACTGGAGCACGGTGCCGGCCGAACGCGCGGAGGAGAAGAAGCGGACGGCGTCAACATCCACTTCGCGCTCCTCAAGGATTGTGCGCATGACGCGGCCGACCTGGCCGGTGGCGCCAACAACTGCAAGGGTAATACTCATCGTCCTGTACCTCCGTAAACGATTGCTTCATCTTCAGCATCCAGGTCGAATGCCTTGTGGACGACTCGGACGGCCTCCGGAATGTCGTCTGCGGCTAACACTGTGGAGATGCGGATCTCCGAGGTCGAAATCATGTCAATGTTGATGCCTGCCTCGGCGAGCGCGGCGAAAAACTTCGCCGTCACTCCCGGGTGTGAACGCATTCCCGTGCCGATGAGGGATAGGATGCCGACACCGTCGTCCTTACGGATCTCGGCGAAGCCTAGCTCGTCGCGCGCATGCTCGAGCGCGAACACTGCGCGCTTGACCTCGCTGATTGGGAGCGTGAACGAGATCGTGGCCTGGCCCGGCTGGTTGACGGGCACGTTCTGGACGATCATATCGATGGAGGAGCCTGAGTCGGCGACCACCTGGAAGATGCGTGCGGCGGCGCCGGGTTCGTCGGGGACGCGGGTGACGGTGATCTTCGCCTGCGACGTGTCGTGGCTGATGCCGGAGATGATCGGGGCTTCGTTGTCGCCGTCCCAGCGGTTGCGGGTGGACTCGTTCACGATCCACGTTCCTTCCTTGTTGGAAAACGATGAGCGGACATGCAGGGGCACGTCGTAGCGGCGGGCGTATTCGACCGCGCGCAGGTGCAGGATCTTGGTGCCGTGCGCCGCCATTTCGAGGGTTTCTTCGTAGGTGAGGGCGGCGATGTGACGGGCGGATTTGCAGATGCGGGGGTCGGCGGTGAAGACGCCGTCGACGTCGGAGTAGATCTCGCACACGTCCGCCCGGAGCGCCGCCGCGAACGCGACCGCGGTGGTGTCGGAGCCGCCGCGGCCGAGCGTCGTGACGTCGTTATGCACGTTCACGCCCTGGAAGCCGGCGATGATCGCGATCTCGTTGTTCTGCAGGACGCGGCCGATGCGTTCGGGCACGACGCCGACGATTGACGCCGCGCCGTAGACGGTGTCGGTGTGTAGGCCGGCTTGTTGGCCGGTGAATGCGTGGGCGGGAACGCCGAGGTCGGTAACGGCCATCGCGAGGAGGGCCATGGAGATGCGCTCGCCGGCGGAGAGCAGGATGTCCAATTCGCGTGCGGTGGGTTCCTCGGTGACGGCGCCGGCGAGGTCGATGAGGTCATCGGTGGTGTCGCCCATGGCGGAGACCACCACAACTACCCGGTTGCCGGCTCGGTGAGTGTCCACGATGCGGCGGGCGACACGCTTGATGCCGTCGGCATCGGCGACCGACGATCCGCCGAACTTTTGCACAATGAGAGACACGTCAACTCCTTTCGGTGCCCCCATGCTATGCGAAGCGTCGCGCGCGCGGCTGGGACTCTCACGTGCTGGGCACGTGAATCCTCTGACGGCCTTCCATGGCGCGGGAAATAGTGACCTCGTCAGCGTATTCGAGGTCGCCGCCGACGGGCAGGCCGGAGGCGAGCCGTGACACGATGACGTTCATGTGTGACAGGTTGAGGGAGAGGTACGTGGCGGTGGCCTCCCCCTCGACGTTCGGGTCCATTGCGAGGATCACCTCTTGCACGACGCCGGAGCCCAGCCTCGCGTATAGCTCCCGGATGCGTAGGTCTTCTGGGCCGACGCCGCCGATGGGGTCGATCGCCCCGCCGAGCACGTGGTAGCGGCCGCGGTATTCGCGCGAACGCTCGATGGCGACGATGTCCTTGGCTTCCTCCACCACGCAGATGACGGAGTCGAGGCGCCGGGGGTCGGCACAGATACGGCAGATCTTTTCCTCGGTGACGTTGCCACAGATCTCGCAGAACCTGACCTTCGATTTGACGGATTCAAGGGCGTCGACGAGGGCGTCAACCTCGGCGTCGTCGGCTTCGAGCAGGTAGAACGCGATCCGCTGCGCGCCCTTGGGGCCGATCCCGGGCAGTCGGCCCAGTTCGTCGATGAGCGACTGGACCGCGCCGTCATAAACTCCGGCCATTACTCCTCCTCACGTTCCTCGATCACTTTAGCGTCGAAGCGCTCGATGAGGACCTGCAGACCCACCATGGTTGACTGTGAGATGTCCGGGTCGTCGGCCGAGGCGCCGTCCCAGTCGGGGTCTCCCTCGGTGTCGTCTTCAGGGGCAGGCTGGTCGGTTTCGGCAAGGTTGCGGGCGCCGGCAAAGGCGTGGGCGAGGCCGGGGAAGCGGACCCGGTCGGTGTGCTCGGCGTCGGGGACGTCGGGTAGGTCGTCGTCGTCCGGGTCGGGGCCGTCCGGAGTTCGCAGGAACGAGGACGGCTGCGCCCACGTGCCCAGGGTGGTGTGGGTATAGGGGTCTTCCACGGGAGGGACGGGGAACTGCGCAAAACCGCCTGCCGGATCGTGCTCGGATGTGTCCGCGCCGGCGGTGGAGACAAGCGCCTCGGGCAGTTCGGCCGGGGGCGGCATCGGGAAGCTCTCAGCCGCTGAGCCGAGGATGTCGCTGGCGGAACGCTGATCGGATCCCTCGTCGACGCCGTTGACGCCCAGCGGGTTGGCCCCGCGCATGTGGGCGGAGCCGTTCATGAGGGCGGAGCCGTGCGGTGCCTCAGGCGGTAGGGGAGGTTCGGCGGAGAAGCTCGGGTCGTGGGCCGGATCAGGTTCGTCAAGGTACGGTTCGTCGTCTATCGGCGGCTCCTCAGCCCATTCGGAGCCGCCGGCCGAAGCCGGAGCGTTCGCCGGTGCCGGATTAGCGGGCGACGCTGGATTAGCGGGCGAAGCTTGACCGTTGGCCGGTGTAGCGCCGGCGGCCGGAACTGGATCCACCGGCAGTGCAGGGGCGGGCTTGGGAGATTCCGCCGGGGCTGGATTCACCGGCGGTGCCGATGCGGGCTTCGCAGATTCCGCCGAGGCTGCCGGGATCGGATCTCCCTCAGGCTGGGCTGGCTCCGTGCCGGCTGGTACGGGGGCGATGCGAGCCCGTTGAGTTGGTTCGAATTCTTCGGCGGGTTGCCCCGTCGGTGCCGTGCCGTCTATTTTCCGTGCCTGCGCAGCCTGTGCGGGGACTGCGGCCTGCGGGTGGGGTGCCGCGGCCTGCGCGGCGTCAGCTTTTGGGGCGGGCGGCTCACCTCCGACCCTTCCTTCGACCCGGAGCGTGAGTCCGAGCATTTTCGCCAGTATGCGCTCGAGATCACGAGCGCCCCGCGCCATGAACGCGGCCGCCACGCCGGGCTGTTCAAAGCCCACGTAGAGCACCCCGCCTTCGACCCTGACCGGGCCGCTCGCGGCGCTCAACTGTGCGTTCGCAATGCGGGACAAGCTCTGGTCGGCCACGATCGCGGGCCATTGAGCAACGATTTGTGTAAGCGGGTCGCCGCCTACCTGCCCCACGGACGCCGCCGACTGAGCCTGGGCTTCCTGTTCCGGGGCCGGCTGCTTGTGATCGTGCGCGGCTGGCCGTTGCCCCCGCATCTCACCGTGCGGCTGTTGGGAGGCGCGCTGGTCTGCCGCATGGTAGGGAGAGCGCCGCGGCGTCTGTTGCGTTCGATCTTGCACTGCCGGCGGCTCGGCGTGCGTCTGCTGCGCCGTCTGCTGCGCGCCAGCCGCGGGCTGGGCGCGCGGGCCGTCATCCTGTCCGATGTTCGGCATCGCGGGCATCGGCCGGCGTCGCGGATCCATCTGATCCAGACGACGCTGCTGCTCAACCGACCCTGACATGCCCTGCGGGGCCGAACCCTGCACGGCCGAACCCTGCAGGCACTGAGCCCCCGGCGCCTGCCCGCCCGGCTCTGTGTTTCCGGCCTGCGGCTGCCCGGCTTCCCGGTCTGCCCGCTGCCCGGCATCACGGCCGACCTGTTCCTGCCGCCCAGCCTGCTGTGGAACTTGTGAACGGACTTGCTGGCCCGCGTGCTGCGCCGCCGACGGCGTCGTCCGGAACTGCGCTAGAGTGCTGGCCACCTCGGGGCTCGGCGCCTCGGGCCCCGAGTCGGCAACCTGCGCTGGCGTGCCCACCCGGGCGATCACCAGCCGGGCACACAGCAACTCCAACTGGAGGCGCGGCGCGGTGGCGCCCGCCATCTCGCTCAGCGCGGCGTTCGTCAGATCCGCGCACTGCGAAGCCCGCTCCGCCCCGAGCGCCGCGGCCTGCTCCACCATCCGCGCATACAGATCCTCCGGCACCGAGACAAACACGTCCTTCGCCTCATCACCAGCGAGCGCAATAATCACCAGATCTCGCAATCGCTGGAGCATATCCTCGACGAAGCGGCGCGGGTCGTGGCCAGACTTGACCACCTTGTCCACAACCCCGAATAGCGCCGCACCATCCCGCGCAGAGATGGCGTCCACGGCGTCGTCGAGTAGCGCCGCCGACGTGTAGCCGAGCAGTGCGACCGCGCGGTCGTAGTCAAGGCGTGTGCCCTCAGAACCGCCGATGATTTGGTCCAGCACCGAGAGCGTGTCGCGAACCGAACCCGTGCCCGCACGCACGACCAGCGACAGCAGATCCTTGCCCGCACTCACCCCCTCGCGCGCGCACACCAGCGCCAGATACTTCTCGAGTTCCAACGGCGGGACCAGGCGGAAGGGATAGTGATGCGTACGCGAACGGATCGTACCGATCACCTTCTCCGGCTCCGTGGTGGCAAAGATGAACTTCACGTGCGGGGGCGGCTCCTCCACCAGCTTCAGCAACGCGTTGAAACCCTGGTTGGTGACCATGTGGGCCTCATCGATAATGAAAATCTTAAAGCGATCCCGCACCGGCGCGAACCCGGCCTGTTCGCGGAGCTCCCGCGCGTCATCCACGCCGCCATGCGACGCCGCGTCCAGCTCCACGACGTCGAGCGAGCCCGACCCGTCTCTCGCCAGTTCCTTACACGAATCACACTTTCCACACGGCTTGGCGGTGGGGTATTCCACGCAGTTGAGGCAGCGGGCGAGGATGCGTGCCGACGTCGTCTTCCCGCAGCCGCGCGGCCCGGAGAACAGATAGGCATGCGTTGTCCGGCCCGCCTCAAGAGCGGCCATCAGGGGCCGGGTGACGTGATCTTGGCCGATCACTTCTTGAAAAGACTCGGGCCGGTAGCGGCGATACAGGGCTATACTCACGTTCCCTAGTCTACGCATACCCTCCGACAAATCTTTCCCCATGCGACCACCGTGGAAAACCTGGCCGGCCCCTTGGCTGGAAAGACGGCCTCAACATCCAAGAAGGCCGGATCCACCCGTAACGACACGCCCGGATAAGACACATATTTTGTCTATTAACCCTCGCTTGTTGCGGGTTGAGGTTGTCCAAGCCATTGCTTCACCACCGTGGTCGGGTGTCGTGGTATGGAAAATGGGCGCACTGGACGCCCTACAAGGAGGACTATACCACACGAGCGGGGTTGGTGAGGGTCTTGCTGGGGGGTATTCCGAAGGGGCTCATGCGTGGGTCGATGCGATCCCCTCGCACAACTTTACCAAATTAATTGACATTTGGCGGGTGTGTTGGTAAAGTTATAGACATGAAGAAAGGAGGTGAACATGCTAGAAGATGTAGGAATCTTCCTCGGCGGGCTTGCCGCACTCATCGGATCAATCGCCAAACTGGTCGAAGTGCTCAAGCCCACCAAGAGGAAGAAGAATAAACGCTAGTTCTTCTAGGAAGCGCCCCACACCGTAGGGTTGCTTCCCCTACATACTACCATCTAGCACGCCCACCATGGAACGAACCCTATGGATCGCACTCATCGCAATCCTCCTCATCCCCAGAATCTTTCATGCCAACGGGGTGCTCGCACAGATCGGGGTATTCCTCACCGGCCTTGCGGCACTCATCTGCGCAATCGCATTCAGCATCAACATTGTGCGCCATCGCGGAAAGGAAGATCAATGACCGCCCATTACTTATCGCTCAACGGTTTCGCGAAACGCGCCGGTTTGAGCCGCTCTACCCTTGTGTCCTATCGCCATCAAGGCCGCCTGCCAGAACCGGACGCGATCATCGGCGGGCCAGGGCGCGGCGGCACGCACGGATGGCTGCCCGAGACAGTGGACTACTGGATGGCCAACCGGGTAGGCCAAGGCCACAGAACCGACCTCGAACGCTAAGGCTAGCCGATTGTTGCACATGGCAGGCATTGGCGAATTAAAGCTCTTCGTCGTCGGTATCTGCCTGCACAGAGCGATAGTTGGACGATTGGTTCATATTGGTGATGTGCATTGGATCATTCATATTGTCAGGCGGGGCAGTCACGCATTCTCGAATGCCGTCAATATGCTCACTCAAGGAATCTGTAATTGGCGACCACATTGGGTCGAGAATGAAATCTATCCCCGATCGCCTTGCATGTTTCGCGGCCGGGACGAAGTCCGAGTCCCCGGCAATCATCACAATCTGATTAACGAGACTGCGCTCTGCGAGCGTGGAAATGTCGAGCCCGAGACGCATATCGACACCCTTTTGCTTGATGTCTAGGCTGAAGTCCTTTTCAGTGAGGTCGTCGATCGTAATCTTTTTGGCCAGGAGCTTCTTCATGGGTTCTGGTTTGAGGCTGTATCCGCGCTGCGTTTCGAGCTCCTCGCCGCGGCGGAGCGCGACCTTTCTCTTTTTCAAGAGCTCCCTGAAAAATTGCTGGGTCCAGCGGTATTGATCGCTTTTTGCCAGATTTATCTGCTCTTTCAACAAAGGGTGATAGAGAACTTTTTCTGATGGCGGGCAGTCGTAGTAATAGATCCGGTATAGACTAGAACGAGATTTCCGGATGTGTCTACGGCAGTACTCTAGGAGCTCTTCGGCACGTTCTTCAGGACTTTTGTCACCAAACAGGGAGTACGCACGTTTTCTGTAAAAGCCTCCATCGACGAGGATGGCGGTTACGATCGGGCGGCGTGAGATTTCTGGACTCGATGAAGATGTGCGTTTCGACGAGGTAGGTTTCATTGCTTCTCCTAGTGAAAAGGCTCTGGTCATCGGCGGCATCCCTATAAGTGGAGCGTCAACGGCCAGAGCATCTTTCAAAAAGAATAGTAGATAGACAAGACTTTCTCAATCTGATTTTGCCAGTTGCTTGTGGCCTCCCTCGCAAAATGTGGCGCCTAGGTGCGCCTTGGCAAGCCACGCAACGCCACAGTCGAAAACAACCCCTCACGCGGGTGAAGATTTCCACGCTGAATATGCTTCTTCAGCCCTTCCCGAGTCAGCCCAAACAGGGCGCAAGCCATGTCACGACTGACCCACACGTCACCATGAGCGATGACGTAGGCGCGTAGATTAGCTACGTGCTCGAGAGTGCCGGCGTAGTCGCAGGCGGGGCAGCGGTAGAGCTGGTTCTTGTGCGCCCAGTTCAGGTTCGCCCTGCCGCAAGCCGGACACAAGTGCCCCGATATCTCGCTGGGTGGTTCGCAGGCGGTCTGCCAGCGGCGGTGTATGGTCTCGAGCCGTTCGACGTGTTCGGACCATTCGGGGCCGTTTCTTGACCCCCAGTCGGCGCGTACGGTGAGCCACCGCAGGGGCGGCCCGTCGAGGGCGGTGGACCGCCAGCCGGTGGAGGTGGCTCATGAGTATGTTCATGCCACCCTGGGTCATGATGGGCCGCAGGAGGCGCACATAGAGGCCCGCGTGGATCGGCGGGCCGCCCGTCTACTAGTCTCACCCGCCGAGTACATCCTCGCTGAGCACCTCTATGGGTGTGATGTTGCGGCGATCGCTGAGGAGCTTGGTGTGCCGGTGTGGGTGGTGGCTTATCGGGAGGGCTTGAGGTGTGACACACAGACAACTATACCCGCAACCCATGATATTGGTGTGGGGTGCGGGTATAGTTAGTGTTGTTGGAGGAAATACCCCCAACAGGAAGGAGACAATCATGACGCTGGCAGACAGCATTATGATCTCCCTCATGATCATCTCGATCTGCCTGCAGATCGTAACGATCACCCGCGACTAGTGCGGTGAGGGAGGGGCTGGGAGCCACCACGAGGCTCTCAGCCCTCGTCTCCCCTTCAAACTACCACGAGGAACACCTCCATGGAAGACCAAACCCGTAAAACGCTCCGCGCCTCCGCCCCCACCTGGGCAATCCTGACCATAGGCACCTACGCCATAGGAATAAATCTAGTCACCGCCACCCTATGGGCTCTATCAATCCTCGCCACCGCCTACGGCATCACAAGGAGGAAAACCCGATGACCACCATCTACCTCACCTTGCGCGGCTTCGCCGAACGAATCGGTATCTCCTACCAAACAATCCGCACCTACCAAGCCGACGGCCGACTCCCTGAACCCGACGCCCAACTCGGCCAAGGCAAAGGCTGCACTTTTGGTTGGCTACCGGAAACCATCGACAACTGGCAGGTAAACCGGCCCGGACGTGGCGCCCGAACCGATCTCCAGCCCTAGCCGCCCATCCGCTCCACCAATTCGATCGCCCGCGCCTGCCCAGCATGCTGATAAATCATCGCCGCATCCACATCCGGATGCCGAGCCGCCGCCATCAACTCCGCGAGTGTGGCGCACGCCTGCCCATACAAGGTAAGCCCAGAGTGACGCAGATCGTGAAACCGGCCTTTCGGTAGGCCAGCAGCCTCACAGGCCGCATGCAGAGCCGTGAGGAGGACACGGGAGCGCACCGGGCCACCATCGCGCGTCGCCCAGAGCAACGAGGCAGGTGCCGGTGGCACAAAGCGCTCAAGATGCTCTGCGATGATGCGCTGGTAACGCGCGGCGATAGGGACGGTACGGTACCCTGCCACGCTTTTGGGTGGCGCGATGACAGTGCGCCCACCCGGCTCTGTCTTGGTCGCCTCATCCACACGCACACCGGCGTCGGTGATGTCGTTACGGCGCAGGGCTGTGACCTCACCCGAACGCAGGAAAGCATACGATCCAAGCACAATCGCTGCCCGGTACCGCTCCTGAGCCGCAGCGATGAGCGCATCCAACTGGTCGGCCGTGTAGGTGATAGTGGCTGTGCGGCGGGCGGTGGGGCGCCTCCTCCAGCCTTTCGGGAACGCGGGCACGACCTCGAGCTGGCCCTTGTCATGTGCCGCGTTCAAACCTGCCGACAGGGAGCGTGCCACGTTCCCGGCGGTGCGCAGCGAGGTGTCAGCCTGGACCTGGCGTAGGAAGTCCTCGATCATCCCCGTGGTCAGCATGGCCATATCCGTGGACTCCCCCAGCTTCGGCAGGACGTGGGCGTGCCAGTGCGTCTTGTAGGAACGTAGCGTGTTGGGTGAGTATCCGGCGAGTTCAAGGTCGCGCATCCATTGGTCGTGCCATTGTCGAAGTGTACGTGTGGGTGGGGTGCGCCGGCTGTGTGGGGGTCGCCAGGTGCCGTCGAGGACGGCGGCATGGATTTTGGTGAGGTCGTTTCTGACTTCGGTCTTGGTGCGTCTGGTGGGTGTGTAATATTCCTTTCCTTGGTGTCGGTAGCGGCCGTGGTGGCGGCCATTGCGGGGGACGATTGAGCCGAAGAATTCGGGTCAATAGACAAAAAATGTGTTTTATGATCGAGTTTTTCGTTGGTGTAATAAGGGAAAGTCAGGGTTCTTAAGGTTGAGACGCTGAAAGTGGTTGCTTCGTTGACATCTGCCCGGTTACGTGCATGGGGTGAGAAGACCAAACCCGCACGCCCGCCGCTGCCCGATTTGTCAGACCGCCACGAAGAAGAACGGCTCAACGAGTGCTGGCCGGCAGCGCTGGAGATGCCCGGCTTGTGGCCACAGCTTCACCAGCACTCATCGGCGCCAGCAACGCGAAAAACAGTTCCGCGAATTCGTTGAATTCATTACCGACACTGAACCCAAACGTCGCCTAACCGGCTCTACTCGGACGTGGGATCGCGATCACGCTTGGTGTTGGGATACCCGCCCGATCTGGGACATCACCGGAGAGGTTCATGACCAGATCTTCATCGACGGGACCTACATCGCTCACGGCTGGTGCGTCTTGGTGGCGGCTACCACTGACGGTGTTATCGCCTACCAGCTATGCGCCAAAGAATCCAAAGCCGCCTACACGGCCTTACTGTCGCGTATCCCTGCTCCGGCCGTGGCACCACCGACGGGGACCGCGGGGCCCTGGCCGCGATCAAGGCCTGCTGGCCTACCAGCCGCCTGCAACGGTGCCTAGTCCACATCCAGCGCAACATCCGCACCCTGACCACCACCCGCCCCAAGACCGACCAGCACAAGGCCCTATACAAACTGGCCTTGGACCTGACCAAGATCACCACCGCCGACCAAGCCATCGCCTGGCAAAAAGGCCTCGCAGCCTTCCACACCCTCTACGACACCTGGCTGGCCGAACGCACCTACAAGGCCACTGTCGCCCCCTCACAGATCCCGCGCTTTGCCCAAAACAACAAGTCCTGGTGGTATACCCACCACGCCACCAGGCGCCTGGTCAGAGCCTTAGACGGCTACGTCAAGGCCGGGGTGCTCTTTACCTACCTCGACCCCACCACAGGCGCGACAAGCCCCCTGGCCTCAACCACGAACTCCTTAGAAGGCGGGACGAACGCCGTGCTGAAGACCTACCTACGAGCCCACCGCGGCCTATCCGAAGAGCACATGAAGACCGCCCTGGACTACTTCCTCTACACCCGCTCCATCGACCCCCAACCCCTGGCCACGTTCATCAACAACACCCCCGCCACCACCAAGCCCAAACCCGAACCTGAGCCCGACGGGCCAGCCTACATCGACAACGCCATCAACACCCAAGCCCCCTGGGACGACGGCCTGACCATCCACCAAGGCTGGGCAGGACACTAACGACACGCCCGGATAAGACACATTTTTTGTCTATTAACCCAAGAATTCACGCATTTTGTTGTACCCCTTTGCGTTTCGGTTTGTACCCCGGTTTGTACCCCTTAGGGTAGTGCCCGGCGGTGTTTTCTGGTGTGTTCTGAGGCTTATAGGCCAAAACCGCGAAAACACAACGAAAAAGCCCCTCCCGGGGCTTCCGGAAGGGGCAATCTGCGGAGGATGGGGGATTCGAACCCCCGAGGGCGTTAACCCAACCCGCTTTCCAAGCGAGCGCCATAGGCCACTAGGCGAATCCTCCTCGGATTCAGTGAATCTGCCTATTTAGTTTACGAAACATGGTGGGCTTTGGGAAATTGCATGCCGACGGGCGTGGGTGCAGTTAGTCTCACCCGCGCGGCGCCGCCTCCCGCGAACTCATGGTAGTATCGGTTGCGGCTCCCCACGTGGCGCCATCTTGAGGAACTCCCCCAGGGCAGGAATGCAGCAAGGGTACTTGAGCTCTGGCGGGTGCGTGGGGAGTCCTTTTTCTTCCAACGACGACGCCGCCCTAGTCCTCGCCCGAGCCGCCGCGTTCGTCATCCACCATATCCACCATCTCCACGTTGCGCGCCTTCTTCGCAGCCTTACGCGCTTTCTTTTTGGCCTTGCGCTTTTCCTCCGCCGCCTTCACGCGTCGCTTCTCGAGCTTCGCGGCGACGTCGTCGACGTAGATGTACTTCGTCCGGTCCAGCCGCTGGTGTGAATCCTGCTCGTCGAGCACCGGCCGTTTTGGTACCTCCACCTTCTCCGGCTCGATGCGCTGCCAGGGGATCTCGCGGAGGATGTCGGCGATGACGTTAATGCGCGAACGCTTCTTGTCCTCCGACTCGACCGTGCGCCAGCGCGCCCACGGCGTGTCCGTTGCGGCAAACATGGCATCCTTGGCCTGCGAGTATTCTTCCCAGCGGTTGATTGACTCGACGTCGATCGGCGACAGCTTCCAGCGCCGCATCGGGTCCGAGGACCGCGAGCGGAATCGCGCCTCCTGTTCCTCGGCTGACACCGAGAACCAGTACTTGAGGATTCGGATCCCGTCGTCGACCAGCATCCGCTCAAACTCGGGGGCCTGGCGCAGGAAGCGGTGGTATTCCTCCGGAGAGGCGAAACCCATGACGCGCTCGACGCCGGCGCGGTTGTACCACGAGCGGTCGAAGATGACGATCTCTCCTGCCGCGGGCAGGTGCGCCACGTAACGTTGGAAGTACCACTGCGTGGATTCGCGTTCGGTGGGTTTGGGGAGCGCGACGACGCGTGCGTGGCGCGGGTTTAGATACTGGGTGACGCGTTTGATCGCCGACCCCTTGCCCGCCGCATCGCGCCCCTCGAAGAGGATGACGAGACGCTCGCCGGTGGCAATGACCCACTGTTGCATTTCGACGAGCTCCGCTTGAAGACGCCGTAGCTCCTTGTCGTAGGCGTGCGAGTCTAGTTTGGGTAGCTTCGTGGAGAGGGAATCGGTATGGGACATGATCTCAGTGTACTCGCGGTCACATGCCCGCGCGGGCGTTTTGCTTGGAACAGCACCCGCAGGGCGCCCAGTCACGGGTCGCCCGGCGGGATTCAGTAGCTCTTCCCGCCTCGGACGTGTGGCCAAGTCGTGAGTTTTTGAGATTCCGTCGCGAAAACCGGCAGTTTAGCGCTCAGGATCACTAGTTAGCAACGCCGATCCGCATGGCCGTGGGGCAGAAGTGGCCCGTGAGACACATGTGACCAATGTGAGTGCGGAAGAGGGCAACGAGCGGCCGGGTTGCGGGAAAACCGGCGCGGCGTGGGCAATCTCGCTGGAGGGCAAGGCCGAGGATGGCAAGGAGATCCAGATCAGCGACAAGGCGTGGGAGGAGATGAAGCTCCCGATCGCGGCGCAGGCAGGCGGAGAGGAGGGGCCTTCCTCAACGTTCAGCCGATCTTCGGCGAACTCGCCAAGGACCCGGCCTTCCGTCGCGATTACCTCGCCGCCTTCGAGGTCATCCGCGACCACGGCGTGCGCGCGCCGCTGGAGAAGATGGCCTAGCGCGCAACCGCGTTCGTCGCGCTGGCCTGGGGGCGGGCGTCGTTGGTTTTCCGACGACGCCCGCTCCACCGCTTTCGCCCACCCCACCGTTTTGGCCCGCCCTACCGTTTTGGCCCGCGCCCGCGCCCGCGCCTCGCCCACGGCGCGCCACCCGCCAACCTGCCGCATATCTCACATGGCCGCGACCTCATTTGGCGGCGCTCTACCTGGTACGCTCCTTAGCGGCTTTAGAGACGATCGAATATGTGCCGGGAAAGAGCAGAATGGCAAAAGAACTCACGCACGGCCATGAAGGAAAACTGATCCTTCTTTTCATGCTTCCCCTTCTCGTGGGGAACCTCTTCCAGCAGCTGTACAACATTTCGGACACGTTCATCGTCGGGCGCACACTCGGCGCTGACGCCGTGGCGGCCGTCGGCGCGGTCGGCACCCTCTTCTTCCTCATCATGGGCTTCGCCCAGTCGGCCACGGTCGGCATGACGATCCCGATGTCGCGTCACTTCGGCGCCCAGGACCTGCCGGCCCTGCGGCGGAACTTCGGCACCTCCATCATCCTGTCGGCTGTGCTCGCGCTCGCCATCACCGTGCCGTCGGTGGTCTTCTCGGGTGACATCCTGCGCCTCATGAACACCCCGGCGCATATTCTCCCGGAGGCCACCTACTTCCTGCAGGTCCTCTTCGCGGGCTCGATCTTCACGGTCTTTTACAACCTGCTGGCCAACGCGATCCGCGCCATCGGCGATTCGATCACGCCGCTGATCTTCCTTATCCTTGCCGCGGCGCTTAACATCGGGCTCGACCTCGTCTTCATCCTCTACCTCGGCACAGGCGTGGAGGGCGCGGCGCTCGCCACTGTGATCGCCCAGGCGCTGTCGGTGGTGGCGTGCGTCGTCTACATCCAGGTCCGCATCCCGGTCCTGCGCATCGGCCGTTCCGACTTCCGCATCGTCAAGGTGGAGGCGTTCGAGCAGCTCCGCCTCGGCATCCCGATGGGATTCCAGACCTCCGTCATCGCCCTCGGCCTCATCGTCATCCAGATCGCCCTCAACGGCCACGGCGCCGCCGCCATCGCCGCCTACACCGTGGCCCAGCGCATCGAGCAGTTGGCCATGTTCCCCTTCGTCTCCTTCGGCATCGCGGCCGGCGTCTTCGTGGCGCAGAACTACGGCGCGGGCAAGATGGAACGCATGTGGGTGGGCATCCGCCAGGCGATCTACATGTCGCTGACCTACGCCGCCGTCATCGGCACCCTCATCCTCGTCTTCCAACACGAGTTGATCGGCGCCTTCTTCGGCTCGGGCGCGACCGACGAGATCCTTCGCCTCGGCTCGCTCTACCTGTGGGTGACGGTCCCGTTCTACCCCTTCCTCACCGTCCTGTTCGTCAACCGTTACTCCCTGCAGTCGCTGGGTAACGCGTTGATCCCCACGCTCGCGGGTTTCATCGAGATGGGTGCCCGCGTGGCCACCGCGCTCTTCATCGCGCCGATTTACGGCTACGTCGGGATCGTCGTGTGTCAACCGCTGGCGTGGATTGGCGCCTGCCTTATTCTCACGCTCGCGGTCCACGCCATGAAGCGGAACCTCTCCCCGCGGGTTGAACCGGTGCGTATGCGCGTCGAGGTCGAGGAGCCCAAAGTTGAAGTCGCAGCCCGCTAACGCCACGGCCACGTTCGCCGGGGCGAGCCTCACCAGCGGCGCCACGCGCGTGGCGCTCACGCTTCACGACGTCGGCTAGCCATGGCTTTCACCAACCGCGTCTTCGCCACCTTCCTCGCTGCGCGCACGGTCGATCTCCTCGGCACGGCGTTGACCCCCGTCGTACTCACGCTCGTGGCACTCGAGGAGACGAAGTCGGCCTCGGCAACCGGCGTGGTGCTCGCCGCGAACGTGCTACCCATGCTCGTCTTTATGCTGGCCGGCGGCGTTCTCGCCGACACGTTCCCGCGCTCGCGAATCCTCACCGCCACCGCCGCGGCGAGCGCCGCCACGCAGGCAGCGATGGCGGGGCTGCTTTTCTCGGACGCGTTCAGCCTCGGCGCCATGGCCGCCCTGTCGGCGGCGAGCGGCATCCTCGCCGCGTTCTCCGGCCCGGCACTGCGGGGCATCGTCCCTGACCTGGTGGCGCCGGGGGACATCCAGCGGGCCAACGCCGCACTGGCCACCTCGAAGAACGCCACCCGGATTCTTGGGCCCACGCTCGCCGGCGTACTCGTCACGTTCGTCGGCGGGGGTTGGGCCCTCCTCGCCGACGCCGTCACCTCCCTTTTCGCCGCGATTCTGTTTGCGCGCCTACCACGGCTGAGCCAACCGCGGCCTGCGCGCATGTGGGCCGACCTGCGCGAGGGCTGGCAGGCCTTCTCCAGGCTGCGGTGGGTGTGGACGCTGGCACTGTCCTACGCCATCATCAACCTGCTGCTGATCGGGCCGTGGCAGATCCTCGGGCCGACGATCATCGGCCGGTCTCACTCGGAGGCATGGTGGGGCGTGGTGCTGTCCGTGCGCGCGGCGGGACTGGTGGTGGCGAGCGTCGCGCTCATGCGGCTTCGTTTTCGCAACCCGCTGCCTACCGGACTCATCCTGGGATCTCTGACGGGGTTGCCGCTCATCGCGCTCGGCCTGTCGGATTCGATCGCGGTGCTGATCGGCGTCGTTTTCGTGTCGGCTTTCGCCGCGACGGCCGCTGCCATCACCTACGATTCGACCCTGCAGACCCAGGTGCCGCGAGGCGAGCTTTCCCGAGTGTCCTCGTTTGACGATGCGTTGTCCTTCGCCACCGTGCCGCTCTCACAGCTCTTGGTCGGCCCGGCGGCACTCGCCTTCGGCGCCACTCAGGTGGCTCTCTTTTGCGGATTCGCACTGGTGGCGGCGCACCTCATCCCGCTCTTGGTCCCGGATGTGCGCACGGTGAGTCGGACATAGGCGGCCACGACTCAATCTCGCAGGTGGCGCGCCCCGACGTCAATTGCGCGTCCCGACGTCGATCGCGCGCTCCCACGTCTGCCGCGCTTCCTCGCTAAAAAGCGCGAAGGTCACGTCCAGGCTCGGGAAATTGGACAGCTCAGCCACGGCGATCCTCGCCACCTGCCCCATGTCCCAGCCGTAGATCCCGGCAGAAATGGCGGGGTAGGCGATCCGGGTCAGCTCCTCGCGGGTGGCCAGCTCGGCGCAGGATCGGAATGCTCGCGCGAGCAGCTTGGGGTCCGTCTCGCCGCGGTGCCGGTTCGGGCCGACCGTGTGAATGACGTAGCGGGCGGGGAGGTTGAAGCCCGGCGTCATGACGGCTTCGCCCACCGGCAGGCCGCCGGGATACCGCTCACGACGCACGTCCTTGCAGGCGGCAAGCAGGCCGGGCCCGGCGGCGCGGTGGATCGCGCCATCGACGCCGCCCCCGCCGAGGAGCGTGGAGTTGGCGGCATTGACGATCGCATCCACGTCCAGTGTGGTGATATCCGCGTGTAATGCTTTCATGGCTCAACGCTACCAAGCGTCGGCGCCGCCCGTGTCCTGCCCCAAGACGCGTAGCACCCCCAGGTCCGGCGCCACCCCACGAGGGTTGGACAAGCGGATTGAGTTCCACCCCTCCTCGAGCTCGGCCGCGAACCTGAGCGTGTCAAACTTGCCGACGAACGATCCGCTTGACAGCCCGTCAAAGTGCAGGGTCTGGGTGTCGTTGACCGCGACCGTCAGCCCGCGCGGCTCGCCGGAGCGGTAGCCAAGCTCAAGGTCATAGAAGCCCGGCCGGGCCGCGTAGACGTTCACGGTCGCCGCGTTGCCAGCTCCGCCGACCCACCTTGTCACCCCGTGGCTCACCCTCGTCTGGCCCTGAAGGATGCCGTCGCCAACCGTGTATGCGTGCGGGAAATCGCCCTTGTCGAACTGGTAGGCGCGGAAGTAGTCGACCTCGAATACCTTCGGGTAGGGCACGCCTGGATCGAACGGCCCGGTCCAGGCCTTCGGTTCACGCTTTTCGTACACCCCCAGGTAGGTCAGCATGGGGTAGGACGGGGACAGCGGCGTCGAGAACCCGAGCTCGCCGTCGACGTAGACCTTCATTCCCGACGCCGTCCACTCGAAGCCGTAGGTGTGGAAGTCCTTCGAGAGGTCGACGTCGCCATTCGTGATCCGGGCCGTCCACGGCCACAGCCGCCAGAGGTCGCCCCACGGGTGGATGGCCGTCTGAGCCTGGGTGGCCCCGCGCCGGCCGAGCACTTCGAAGATATCGACCTCGCCGCTTTGATGCGAGCTGCTGCCATCCCCGTCGGGCAGGTCCTGGTTAGCCCCGGTCATCCACCACGCGCTGTGGAGCCCGCCGCCGGCGGCGACCTTCGCCCGCACCTCGAAGTACCCGTACTTTTGCAGGTGGCCGCGGAACGGCGTCGTCTTCTGGGCGATGCCCGCGTACTTGGTCCACCTGTGCAGGTAATCGCGCTGGTAGGTCTGCAGGGAGGAGACCCGGGTCGAGCCGTCGTGGTCGGGGTCCCACGGCTCCTGGTCGGCGTCGATGCGCAGTTTGAGCGTCCCGTCGCTCACCTCGTATCGGGCGCGGGTCCCGTCCGAGAGCGACCAGTGCGGAAGGTAGCGGTCGGTGAAGAGCGCCCCGTTGACGCCGTCGTTGAATTCCGCCGACGCCGTGAGCACCATCCCCTCCCGCTGCGGCGTGTCCGGGTCAATGATGCTCGCCGGGTGGGCCGGCGCGCCCGATTCCGCCTCGCCGTCCGCCTGCGCCGGCGCCACAACCGAGGCCAGTGCCAGTACCGTCGCCGCGATCAGCGCGGCCGGGGTCGGCGTCCTCATTGTCCTCACTTCACAATCAGTCGGTCCGAGACGCGCCCGGAGGGGTTGAGCCAGGCGTCGAAGTCTACCTGGCGCCCATCAATCGCGTATGCGTAGCGCCCAATCTGTTTCGACGACGCCGTGCGCGCCGCCCGCGTCCAGGCCGCCACCTTCTCCCGCTCCTCGTCCGTCAGCCAGGATGCCGGGTCGGAGCACTGGGCGAACCCGCAGGCGAGGGCCGCGTCGGCGGTGAGCTCGTTGACTTCCGGCGACAGCAGGGAACCGCGGGTGCGGAAGTAGGCCACGTCGGGGTCGATGTCGATGAGGGTGCGCAGCCAGGCGCGCGAGAGGGAGGTGCGCAGCGCGTTGAGCACCGACGGGCCGGTCGGGTCCCCCACCCGCTCGGTGTTATCCCAGTATGGCGCGGTGTCCGGTCCCACGCGCACGCCGTTGAGCAGGCCGAACGAGGCATTGAGGACGGCACCCGAGCCGATCAGGTAGGTCTCGGGCCCGACGGCGTCGCGAATCGTCTGCAAACCCGCCCGGTAGGCCTCCTCCCGGCTCATCGCCCCGGCGCGTTCGGCCTGTAGCGCGCCGGCGTAGATGAAATCGAGCTTAAAGACGTCGATGCCCCAGCCGGCGATCTCCGCCATCGTCTCGGCAAGCCAGTCGCGGGCGTCGGCGCGAGAGAGGTCGAGTCCGAAGTAGTGCTCTGACCAGTTGTACCCGACCGGCATGAGCTCCCCGCCCGCCCGGAGGAACAGCTCCGGATGGCGATCGAGCACGGGGGTGGCGGCCAGGGAGATAAAGGGGGCCACCCACAGGCCGGCCTTGAGCCCGGCGTCGTGAATGCGATCCGCGAGGTCCACGACGCCGGCTGGGAACTTCTCGTTCGGGCGCCAGTCGCCCACGCGGCGTTCCCAGCCGTCGTCGATCTGGATCGTGGCGTAGCCGAGTTCGCGGGCGGGGAGGATTTCTGCCGCGATAATCTCGGCCGTGATCTCTTCGAACCACGAATACCACGATGACCACACGGGGCCGACCGTGCCAGCCGCGCGCGGAAGCGGGGTCAGCTCGCGGGCGCTCGCGAGCGCCGTAGCGTACTGCTCGAAGACCTCCAGCTCGGTCCCCACCCCGATGAACCACTCGGCCTCCGATTCCGCGCTCGCCACGATCGCCGCCTCGTCGATGGTCAGCGTCGGGGCGCACCCGCGCAGGGCGCCGACGAGGAAGGTGTGCCCATCCGGGCCGGTGAGTGCGGTGAGCATGGAGGAGGTGTGGGCGTCCGGGGTGTCGGTGGCGGCGTCCTCGGCCGTCAGGGTCCGGTTGGCGTTGTTCCACACGCGCCACGGCCTCTTGTCCAGTCGCCACCAGCGGGTCGAGGACCACGAGTTCCAGCCGTGACGGTAGAACTCTGTGGCACCCCACGGGTGTTCGATGGTCATCTCGCGCCCGGAGGCGATCCACACCCGTTCGCCACGCGCCACGGCTGGCGCGCCGCTGACCCGGAATGTCTTAGCCCCTACCTGGATATCCACATGTCCTCCCTCGGGGTGCGGCGGCGAACCGCCGCACCCGTATTGGTGTGGCCAGCGTTTCCTGGCCACGGCCTCCTCGCCGATCCGGCTTGGCGGCCTAGTTCGTCAGAATCTTGTTGACCTTCTCGTTGAGCTGCGGAAGGGCGTCCGCGGCCTTGACGGTCAGCTGCTCGATCTCATCGAAGGTTACCTGGCCTTCCGAACCGATCTCGTTGCCCTTGTCGGTGATCGGGTAGTAGGCGAGGCTTGCCGGGTCCTTGGCGATATCGGTGAACGCGGTGACGTCGCGGCCGGCGTCCGCATGCGCGGCCACGGCCTTCTCCGAGTACTCGATCAGCGAGGGGAAGACGATGGCGTCCTTCGCGACGATCGACTGGCACTTGTCCGAGGTGAGGAACTTGACCCACTCGAACGCACCCTCCGGGTTCTTCGCCTGCTTCGTGATCGACGGCGCCAGGCCGTTGATGATCGTCTTGCGACCCTGCGGGCCCTCGGGTAGCGGGGCGAAGCCGAACTCGTTCGTCGTCGACGACGACCACATGTTGATGCGCCACGAGCCGTCAGGCACGAGCGCGGCCTTGCCCTGCTCCATCATGGGCTCCAGGCCGAGCGGGCCCGCGATCGAAAGCGGGGTGACGTAGCCGGCCGCGATCTGGTCTTGCCACCACGAGATGGCCTCGATCAGCTTGGGGTCGTCCATCTGGTACTTCGTCCCGAACGGGTTCTTGTCCAGGTACTCGAAGCCGTTCGACAGTGCGAGCCACGACCACTGGCCCTGGCCGACGATTCCGCCGCCCTTCTCCAGGCCCCAGCCGTATACGTCGATGTTGTCCTTGTCGAAGCCGGCCTCGTCTCCGCGCACGCCGTTCTTGTCCACGGTCAGGTGGGCGATGAGCTTGCCGAAGCTACCGCCGTCGGTCGGGTTCCAGGTGAGGTTACGCAGGTCGGTCTCGGGCACGCCGGCGTCGGCGACCATCTTCTTGTTGTAGACCAGCGCGATCGTGTCCCAGTCCTGGGGGATGCCGTAGCGGGCGCCGTCCTTGACCCACAGGTTCGCTAGATCGCCCGTGTACTTGGAGAAGTCGACATCGCCGTCCTTGAGGAAGGTGTTCAGGTCAAGGAGCTGGCCCTTGCTCGCCAGGTCCGGGTAGTACTGGACGTGGTTGGTGATCACGTCCGGGGCGGTGCCGGAGACGAAGTCCGTGGTGAGGTTGGCCCAGTAATCGTCCCAGCCCTGCTGCTCGATCTTGACTTTGATTCCGCTTTCCTTTTCGAACGCGTCGGCGCAGCGCTGGTAGGTGGCCTGCTGGCCCGGGTCCCACAGGCGGTAGGTCACCTCCTTCGCGTTCGCCTCCCCGGTGGCGCCGGATGTTTTCCCGGAGCCGCCTGAGATCGACGTTCCTGAACACGCCGTCAGTGCCAGCGCGAGTCCAGCCGCGATCGATACGACTTTGTATGACTTGGCCATCGTTGTTCCTTTCGTTGAGAGCCGTGTGTGTTCCGGCCGGAGCCGGCAGGTCGATGAGTTACTTCGCCGCGGTCAGCCCCAGGGAGTTCACCAGGCGCTTACCGAAGATGATGAGGAGGATGAACATGGGGATGACCTGCAGTGTTGCCGCCGCCATGAGTCCTGCCCAGTCGGGTCGGGTTGAGGGTGAGGATTGGGCGAAGACGGACAGCGCGACGTTGAGCAACCGCACGTCGTCAGCCTTCGCAATGAGCTGGGGCCACATGTACTCGTTCCACCCGAAGACCGCCTGGATGATTGCCAAGGTCGTGATGGGTGCCGCTGACATGGGGACGATCATCTTGATGAAGACCGTCCACCGCGAGGCGCCGTCCACCATCGCCGCCTCCTCCACCTCGCGGGGAAGCGAGAGCATGAACTGGCGCAGGAAGAAGATGCCAAACGGGCAAATGAGCACGTAGGGCGCGAGCAGGCCCTGGAAGGTGTTGATCCAGGCAAGCTCGTCCATGAGCACGAAGTTCGGTAGCGCGATGAAGATCGGCGGGATCATGAGGGCGGTGAGCAGGATGACGAAGATCGTGTCCCGGCCCTTGAAGTGCAGGCGGGACAGGGCGTAGGCCGCCATCGTCGACGTCGCGACCTGGGCAAAGACGAGCACCGCCACGAAGATCAGCGAGTTGCGCATGTAGAGCCAGAAGTTGATGACGGCGGCCGTCCCGCCAGCGGCGACGTTCTCCTCCGGCGTGGTCATGCCGAGCACGCGCCTGAAGTTGATGGTGGTGGCGTTGTCCGGGATGAGCGAGTAGTTGCCGTTGAAGATCTCGGCGTTCGGGGTGATGGCCGTGCGTAGCGCCCACACCAGCGGCAGCAGCGTGACGATGATGAGCAAGATCAGCAGGCCCCAGCCGGCCACCTTGCCGTGGTTCTTCTTTTGCACCTTGCGCTCGCTGCGGGCGGGCCGGGAGATGATTCGATTTCGCATGTCCATGTCAGTCCATATCCGATTCGCTTGACCGTGCGAGTTTGAGCTGGATGAGGGTGAGCACCACCAGTGCGACCATGAGCACCACCGCCATCGCCGAGGCGTATCCCATGTCGAACTGCTGGAAGGCCTTTTCGTAGATGTAGAGGTAGATCACGCGCGTGGAGTTGCCAGGCCCGCCCGAGGTGGCCACCGAGACCGTGTCGAAGATCTGGAAGGAGCCGATCATCGACACGACGACGACCATGACGAGGATCGGGCGCAGCAGCGGGACCGTGATGTGGCGGAAGGTCTGCCACGTGGAGGCCCCTTCGACTTCGGCCGCCTCGTAGATCATCTTCGGGATCGTCTGCATACCCGCGAACAGGAGGAGGCCCGTGTAGCCCATGTTTCGCCACGAGTTCACGAGTGCGACGGTGTAGATCGCGATTGACGAATCCCCGTAGAAGGAAATCGGGCCGACGCCGAGGAAGCCGATGAGGTGGTTGAGCAGGCCCACGGTCGGATCGAGCACGAACAGCGTGATCGCTGCGATCGTGACGTTCGGGATGAGCCAGGGAAGCAGGAGCGTGGAGCGGATCAGCGTCGATTGCGATACTCGCATCATGAGCATCGCGATGAGCAGCCCGAGGATGGTCTGGGTGGTGATGTTGACGACCACGTAGATGACCGTCACCTTGATCGCGTTGATGAATGTGGCGTCCTCGAGCAGGCGGGCGTAGTTGTCGAAGCCGACCCACCGCGGGTCTTCGAGCAGGTTCCAGTCGGTCAGCGACATCTGGAAGCCGCGCACGATCGGCACGAGGTAGAACACGACGAATCCGAACACTGCCGGGGCGAGGTAAAGTGCGGCGGCGCGCGCGTCAGATCGACGGCGCCGTGGCGCTTTTCCGCTGGTTCGCTCGGCTCCTCTCGGGCTTGGTTGTGCCGAGATGGCAGATGCTTGCATCTATGCTCCAATCTTGGAATGGGCTTCTGACCTGCGCCTCTTCGCGGAGGTCTTGCCGTAAGAGAATTATTACGATAGTTTGTTATGTATGTCAACCGGATTACACGACACACCTGGAGCGGCGCGCCGAGTCCAACGCCGAGTCAACCTCCTCAACACCTTCAACGAGCTGCTCTGCGGCCCGTTGTCGATTTCCGCCGTTGCCGCGAACATCGGCGTGTCGCGGCGTGCGGCCGAGAACGTCGTGGCCGATCTCGCCGCGCTCGGCTGGCTCACCCAGGTCACGCCGGATAATTCCCTGGGGCGGCCGGCCACGCGCTGGGCGGTCAACCCCCGCACGGTCGTCGTGCTCGGCCTCGACGTCGGCGCCCACCACTGCACAGCGATCGTGGCCGACTTCCATGGCGACTTCCTCGGCGAGCGCACGGAGGAGCTAGACGCGGGCATGCCAGCCAACGAACGCATCCGCGCCGCCGTCGCCGTCGGAAGGAAGGCGATGGAGCAGGCCGGCGTGGCGCCCGAGGAGCTGACGCTGTGCGCCGTGGCCTCCCCCGGCGTGATTAACGACGGCACGGTCACCTTCTTCGGCGGCACGGGCATGCCCGGCTGGCAGGGCACGAACATCGCCGCGGAGGTTAGCGCACAACTCGGGCGCACGACGATCGTCGCGGGAGACTGCGCCCTCGGCGCCCTCGGCGAATCCTGGCTCGGCGCCGCGAGCGGGCACTCGGACGTCCTCTACGTTCTTTCCGGCGAACGCACCGGCGCCGCGGCCATCATCGACGGGCGCATCCACCGCGGCCACCTCGGCGGCGCCGGACTGATCGGCGAGCTGGAGGCCATCCGGTGGAAGGACATCGAGGCCGAAACCTTCATCTCCCACCACTACGCCACCCATCCCGGCTCCCGGAGCAAGGTGTTCGAGGCCGCATATGCGGGCGACGGCCCTGCGCTGGCGGCCGTGGAGGAGTTCGCCGACGCGCTCTGCCTCGGCTCGGCGGCCATGGTCCTCGCGCTTGGCCCCTCCCACCTCGTCATCGGCGGCAAATACTCCGCGTATTCCGACCTCTTCCTGGACCGCTTCGTCGCCAACCTCGCCCGCTGGTGCCCGATCATGCCCGACGTCTCCATCTCGGCGCTCGGTCCGCGCGCGATCTGCCTGGGTGCGATCAGGCTCGGCATTGACCACCTCAACGAGACCCTCACGACCACCGCGCGATCCTCGGAGGTCTTCCCCTCCGCGCAGGGATTCAACGCCACCTTCGCCACCTTCGCCACCGAAACCGCCTGATCCACCCGAGGCGCCATCGCGCCCCGGCTCCCGCCCACCCGCGGCTACTTCGCCGGTATGAGTTCATACCGGCGAGGATTACCTATAATCAGAAGCTGTGTTTCTCGCTATCCAAGTACTGACAATCACGATCCTCCTAATCGTCGCGATAAGGATGTTCGGGGGCAACGTGCGCGCGGTTGCCCGCGGAATCGCCGCAGGCATCGTCAGCAACGCCGCGCTCACGATCGGGTGGACCTTCGCCCGCGCCGGCACCTTCTTCTATGGCACGACTGCCTCGCCGTGGCTTCTTTTGGTGTATTTCCTCCTCGTTCTCGCTCTGGGCCTGGCGATCCTTGCCCTTCTTCGGCTCTCACAGCGTCACTTCACCTACAAGGACCGCCCGTGGCGCCTGCGCGAACTCGCCTCGGTACTGGCCGGCGCCGTTCTCGGGGCCCTGATCGCACTGTTCACCTTCGTCCCGAAGGTCATCACCGATTCGGTCGATAACGTCACCGCCGATCAGATCCTCTTCATCCTCACTCAGGGCAATGGAGAGACGACTCCCGAACGCGCTCTGGAGTTCATCAATCTGATGATCGCCCCCACCGCCTGGCTCGCGCTCGTCGGCGCCTGCATCGGCCTCATCAGCTCAGACCTTGTCCTCGGACGAGGCGTCGACGCCTCACCCGCCACCGCGGACCAGCCTCAGTCAACGACGCGGCGCCCGTTGCGTTTCCGCCACGTTCGCGGGGTCGCATTCGTCGCCATGCTCGCAACACTCGCCGGATCGATCGCCTACGCCGCCCACGCCCTCCCCCTTGCGGACATGATTCGCCAGCAGTTCGTCACCTCCAACTACATCGAAAACAACTTCGTCATGGCGACGCCGGACAACGTGCATCTGCCGCAGAAGAAACGCAATCTCATCCACATCTACATGGAGTCCATCGAGAATTCCTTCTACTCGGCAGACCTCGGCGGGTACAGGGAATACAACGTCATGCCGGAGCTGGCAGAACTCTCGCGCCGCGGCGTGTCCTTCTCCCACAACGAGCTCGCCGGCGGCCCGCAGCAGCTCTACGCAACCGGGCACTCGGTCGCGGCGATGGTGGCGATGTGGGCCGGCACGCCCATGCTCGCCTCGGGCGCGGGCAACGGAACCCAAATGTCCTACCCGGACTTCCCCACCATCGGAGATTTCCTTCACGACGCCGGATACGCCACCGACTTCATGGTCGGCTCGGATTCCACCTGGGGCGGGGTGCGAGACTACTACCGCCGCCACGGCGACTTCACCATTCACGACCTGACCACCTTCAGGGCCGAGGGCCGCGTGCCCAAGAACTACATGGTCTGGTGGGGCGTGGAGGACGACAAGCTCTACGATTATGCCCGCGACGTCCTCACCGAACGCGGAAACGGCGACAAGCCCTTCTACTTCATCCTCGAGAACGCCGACACGCACTGGCCTGACGGCTACCTCTCCCCCAACATGACCGACCAGCCCTTCCCCACCCAGTACGAGAACGTCATCCACTACTCTCAAGCCCAGACGGTCAAGCTCGTCGAGTGGATCCTCGACCAGCCCTGGGCCGCTGACACCACGATCGTCATCACCGGCGATCACCGCTCCATGGACAAGGAGTTCTTCAAGGACTGGGACAAGAGCTACAACCGCACGGTCGTCAACCTCATCCTCAACCCGGTCCAGGGAACCGACCTGCCCAAAGAGATCACGAAGAACCGCCAGTACGCGTCCTTCGACTTCTTCCCCACCATTCTCTCCGCCATCGGAGCCACGATCGACGGCGACCGGCTCGGCCTCGGCACGAACCTCTTCTCTGGCACTCCTACCCTCGTCGAGCGCGACGGCACGGCTCTACTTAATCAGGAATTCGCCAAACGCTCGCCGTTCTATGATAAACATCGAGAGACCAAGGCGCAGACACCCGACGTCAATCAAGACAACAAGTTCTAGGGATCAGACATGCAAGCACTCTTTGGCGCTGACAAGACCCCGAAGATCCTCACCCGCCATTCGGCGTTGAGCTACCGGGTCCTGCGCGAGGTGAGCGTGGATCCCGCGGCCGTCAAGCACGTCTCCGGCATCGACCGCCTCGGCAACCTCACGGCCCGCTCGGTCGTGATCAGCCTGGTCATGTACCGCCTCAGCGAGCACCTTGACCAGTTTCCGCTCACGACGCCGGATCGGCTCCTGACCGACCTGCGCGACGCCCTTGCCACCGACCTGCGCCGCGTCATCTGCAGCCGCCAGCACCTCCTCATCGCCTTCGTCCCCGCCACGCGGGTGGAGGGACTACGGGAATTCTTCGGCCGCAACACGGCGCGCGGTGCCGGGGTCGAGCCGGGCGACTACCTTCTCCACCGGCTCAGCGAGGAGTTCCTGCCGCAGGATCTCAGCATGATCAAGGACGGCGTCGTCGCCTCCGAGGTGAGCGAGCACTATCTGGGCGACATGGATGAGCCGCACGTCGTCGTCGGCATGAGCCCCTCGGCGTGGCTACGGACGTGGGCCGAGGGGCTCCCCGAGCAACGCGCGTTCGTCAGGGCGGCCTTTGTCGGGGCGGAGTCGGCGACGATCAGCTCGCGCAACTATCGGACACTACGCGAGGCCGGGGCACGGCTCGTCCCCTCCACCCGGCTCTACCGCGCGTTGCACAGCCCGACGTTCTGGGCCTACGTCGTGGTCTTCGGCTACTCGGCGCTGCGCGCCCTGCCGGTCACCTTCGTGCCGCACTTCCACGGGAGCGTGGCGCTGCTGTGGACGATGGACGTGGTCACGGCGATTCCCTACACGTGGGGGCTGGTCGCCTTCTTCACCGCGCACAAGGCCTGGCTGCGGGCCGTCGGGTTCGCCGTCACGCTCATCACGTTCATCGCGCCCTACATCTACTTCTGGACGCACGGGCGCGGCTACCCGTGGGGCGTCAACGCCGTGGTGGTGGCGATGATCGCCGGCGCCCTGCTGTACGAGAGCTTCAACTACCTGCGCGACCGCGCGGTGGCCACGGGCCTGCGCAGCCGGCAGATCTAGTTTCCCGCCGGACAGCGCCCCGGCGGCTAGCTGTGCGATAGGTTCAGCTGTGTAATGGGTTCAGCTGCGCGATAGGTCTGCCCCGCGCGGGCTCATTTCTTACGGAAGATCGGCCGGTCGGGACCCGTCAGGGTGCGGATCAGACCCGTGGCGATGAACCAACCGCCGGAGAGCCAGAATAAGACCATGAGCCACATCGGCTGGCGCGGGAAGATCGCCACGAGCCAACCGGTGGCGATGATCCACACGGAGATCGCCGCCAGATTCAGCGCCATGAAGCGCCGCACCCGGAACGGGTGAGTCCAGTAGAACGGCACGATTGTCAGGAAGATGAACAGCGCCACCCAGAACACGTTCGCCGCCTGCCCCAGCTGGAGCACGTACAGGATCACCGCCACGATGTTCCACGCCGCGGGGAAGCCGTAGAAGTAGTAGTCCACCGACTTCCAGTTTTCGTTGGCGTAACACAGCGTCGAGGACGTCAAGATCAGTACCGTCAGCACGCCCGCCAGCGGCTTCGGCCCCAGATCCAGCTGGGTGTACATGAAGATCGCGGGGATGAAGGTCCAGGTAATGTAGTCGATCGCGATGTCGAGGATGCCGCCGTCGAACCACGGCAGCACCTCCTTGACCCGATAGCGGCGGGCGAAGAAGCCGTCCACGCCGTCCACCACCAGCGCCACCCCGAGCCATAGCCACATCCACGTGATCTCTTGGTTGATGAGCGCGAGGGTCGCGAGCGCGGCGAACGCCATGCCGGACATGGTGAAGATGTGCACCAGCCAGGCGCGCACCCGCTGTGGGAGTGGGGCTATCGCTTCGGGCGCGATGGAGCGGATACGACGCGGCGCACCGGCGGGCTGGTCTATAGGCATGAATAATCCCCTTGTGCAACGGCGTATGTGTAGATCATTATCGTCTAATTCGCCTCGGCCGCGGCCTCGGGATCTCGTACCGGGGTAGGAGAAGCGCCGGAACCTGCGAGAAGGTGGGCGACGACGTCGGCGAGCGCCGGATCGTCATTCATCGGCGACACCCGCACGAAGTGCGTGCCGCCGGCGTTTTCGAAGGCCTCACGGTTGAGGACGTCGAGCTCGTCGAGGGTTTCGATGCAGTCGGCGAGGAAACCCGGGGTGGCTAGGACCACGCTCGTGAAGCCGTCGCCGGGCAGGGCCGCCATCGTGTCGATCGTGGCGGGGGTCAGCCACCGGCCCGGCCCGAACTTCGATTGGTAGGTGGTCACGACGTCGTTGCTCACTCCGCGTAGGCGAAGCGCCCTGTCGATAGCGGACGTGGTGGCCTCGCACTGGACGACGTATTCGTGCGGCCGGTGGGCGCGCCGCTCGGGCACCCCGTGGTAAGACAGCAGGATGCGGGCGCGTTCCGGGTTGGGCAGAGCGGTGACGGCGTCGGCGATCTTGCCCGCGTGCCAGTCCACGAAGTGGGGCTCGGTGGGCCAGGGGCCGATCACCTGCACGCGGGTTTCGGGCGAGGTGGCCTGCCACTCGCGCACCTGCGACGCGATCGAGCCGGTGTTGGACGGCGCCCACTGCGGGTAAAGCGGCAGCACGGTGACCTCGCGGACGCCCTCGCGGGCAAACGCGTCGAGCTCCTCGGCGATCGACGGCGCGGTGTACGTCATCGCGAAGCGCACCTGCCACGGTAGCGCCTCGGCGAGCAGGTCGCGCTGGCGGCGCGTGATAGCGACGAGCGGCGAGCCCTCCTCCGTCCAGATCGTCTCGTACAGCGCGCCGGACTTTTTGGGGCGTGTGCGAAGGACGATGCCGTGCAGGATCGGTAGCCACAGCGGGCGCGGAAAGTCGATGACGTCGGGGTCGGAGAGGAAGTCGCGAAGGAAGGTGGCGACGTCCGAGGGCGCGGGCGAGTCGGGCGATCCGAGGTTGACGAGCAAAATACCGGGCATGGGTCTTAACCTAGCTCATTAGGCCCTCGGATCTCATACCGCCCGGGGCGGGCTCGCCGCCAGCTTGCCGACCGGCGGCGGGCTTGTGGTCGGCGCTACCGGCGGCGGGCCGCGGGCTTAGAACAGCTCGTCGATCCTCGCCTTGAGGGCGGCGTCGTCGTTGAGGGCCTTGACAGCGTCAAGCGCGCCGAGGTTCTCCTGCAGTTGCTTGACCGAGGACGCCCCCAAAATCACCGTGGACACGTGCGGGTTGGCGGCCACCCAGCCGAGGGCCAGCTGCGCGGTGCTGACTCCGAGCTCGCCAGCGATCTGACCGAGCTCGCGCACCTGCCCGCGGGAGGCTTCGGCGTCGGCAAGCAGATAGTCGTGGCCCTTGAGCGTGGCGCGCGAGCCCTGCGGAACGCCGTCCGCATACTTGCCCGTGAGGATGCCGCCCGCCAGCGGCGACCACGTGGTCAGGCCAAGGCCGAGGTCCTCATACAGGCGGGCGTATTCCTTCTCGACGCGGTCGCGGTGGAGGAGGTTGTACTGCGGCTGCTCCATGACGGGCTTGCGCAGGTTGCGTTTGTCGGCGATGTCCCAGGCGGCGCGGATCTCCTCCGCACTCCACTCGGAGGTTCCCCAGTAAAGCGCCTTGCCCGACTCGACGATGTCGCTCATCGCATACACCGTCTCCTCGATTGGGGTGTTCGGATCCGGGCGGTGGCAGTAGGCCAGGTCCACGAAGTCGAGGCCGAGGCGCTCGAGCGAGCCGTCGATCGCCTGCATGAGGTACTTGCGGTTGAGGGTGTTCCTCATGTTGGGCATGTCGCCGTTGATTCCCCAGAAGAACTTCGTGGAGATGACGTACTCGTGGCGCTTCCAGCCCAGCTCGCGGATGGCCTCGCCCATGATCTTCTCGGACTCGCCGCCGGCGTAGACCTCGGCGTTGTCGAAGAAGTTGACCCCGGCGTCGGCGGCGGCCTGGAGCTGCTCCTTGGCGAGCCCGGTGTCCACCTGCCCGCCGAATGTGACCCAGGAGCCGAAGCTGAACTGGGAGACCTGAAGGCCTGCGGATCCAAGACGGTTGTACGGCATATCACTCATGGTGGCCAGTCTAGTGAGGGTGGCCGGGCGCCCGCAGACTTTGCGCCGAGGGTGGAACGGCCCACTCCGCCCCGGGGGCCGATGTCGCCGTACCGCCCACGGAGCTCTTGGCACTCGTGGCGCTGCCGGATGCGAATAGGAGCGCGGGAACGGGAAGGAGTATAGTAGCGCACGGCTAACACTCAGAAGAATGGAACAACATGAAGAAGATCCTTGCGACCCTCACCATTGCACTGGCCCTCGCCGGCTGTTCGGACGCGACCAGCTCCACCGAGACCACCGGCGCCAGCGAATCCGCCAGCGCCACCGTCCGCGCGCTCGCGGGCAGCTACAACACGGTGGCTGATCTGAAGAACGCCGCCGTCGACGCCGGCTACACCTGCGCGAACTGGACCGAAGGCGACTGGAACCAGGGAACCTGCTCCGAAAGCGACTTCTTTGGCGTCTTCACCAACCAGGGCGCGCGTTCGGCCTACATGCACCGGGCGCAGGCTGCGGGCGACTCTTTCACCGCGCTGGTGGGCGACAACTGGTACATCGCCGGCGACGAGGCCGCCCTCAAGGCGATCGCTGACAAGCTCGACGGCAAGATCGAGCAGGTCGAGGGCGCGGCCGCCGACAGCGAATCCAAGTAGCCCGGCCCGCGGCCGAGCCTCCAACACACGCGGGCTTAATCCTCGCCCTGATCAGCGCCTCCGAGCACCGCTCGGAGGCGCTCGATTGTCGGCTGGCCAGGCGCCGTCGATGCGCCGGCGGTGGCGAATGTGGCCACCGACCCGTACTTGTAGCCCTCCAGTCGGGAGCGGATACCGGCCTCCCCCATCGCCACGGTGATCAGCGGCCGGCCGGTCTCCTGCGCCAGCTGCTTGGTGACCTCTAGCAGCCGCGCGGTGTCCTGTTCGTTGTGCGCCATGACGGCCAGCTTCGGCACCGCGGTCGGAATCGCGAGCATATCCTCCACCATGACGTAGAGGACCTCAGAGTCAGGGGTGTCCTCCCACTCGTGGTGCGACACGACGGGCGTGTAGCCCAGCTCCACCGCTCGCGCGGCGAGCTCAGGCGTGGCTTCCGAGACGAACTCCAGGTCCACGCCCACTCGCTCGGGCGGCACGGCCTCCTGCATCAGGATGTCGAGGATCGTGGCCATGAGCACCCGGTAGCGGAAGGGGGTGAGCTCCACCTCGCCGCCCTGCGGCATGGTGCGGAACGTGATGAGGACCGGCACGGCGAGCTGGGAGTACAGCTCGCGCAGGAGGTCGCGCGCGATCGTGTCGACGTCCGTGCCCGGATGCGCCGCCAGCAGGTAGTCGGCGCGGAACTCCACGACGTCGGCGCCCGCCTTCTCGCACGCCTTCGCCTCCTCGAGGATCACCTGCGGGGTGGTGCCCGCCACCGGCACGATGATCGCGGGGCGCTTGCCCTGGTCGAAAATCACCAGTTTTCTCCGTTCTTGCTCCCGAATTTCTTATCATACTCGTCCCACTCGCGACGTTCTCGCTCGGCCTCCGACATGCGTTCAAGTAGCTCCCGGTCCTGCTCGCCTGCTTCCCCCTCGCTGTCCTGGCTATCCTCGCCGGGCTCGCCCTGGTCGGCCTCCTGCCCCTGCTCGCCACGGCGCTCAGCGTCCTGGCGCGCCGCCTCTTCCTCGGCGTCGTTCTGGCTCTCCTGCGCCTGCTTGCCCACCTTCATGGACTCTTCGTCCTGGCAGGGGGCGATAATGCTGGCGGCGTCGGCGTATCCCGCGGCGGCGAGGGCCGGGTCGGACTCGTCTGCCGCCACCGCCATCGTGGCGATGGCGAGATTGATGCGCACCTTGCACTCGTCGCTGACCTCGCGCTCCTCGGCGGGCGGGTCCTGCTCGCCGGACGGGTCCTGCTCGGCGGGCGAGGCCTGCGCCGTCACCAGATCGAGCGCCCTCGTCAGGTCCTCGATCGCCGCGGCCGCCTCCCCCGCCTTGAGCCGGGCCGTACCTGCGCCGAAGTAGGCTTTCCAGCGCCCAAGCGCGTCCGGCATCGCGTGGGTGGCCAGCTCGTAGGCTCGCGCCGATGCCGAGTACTGACCCGCGTCGTACCGGGACTTTCCCGCCGCCAGGGCGAAGGCCGCGACGCCTGCCAGGATGCTCACCGCCGCGAGCGCCAACGCGCACACTCCTGCCAGCGCCACGACGGTCCGCTTCATCGCCGAGCGCCGCACGGCGGGGCTCGCCGGCCTCGCGCTCGCCCTACCTGTCCGCCTCATCGTCTGCCTCCGCCCGTGTCGAGGGTGGCCCGGCGCGTGGACATCGTGGCCACCGCCCGCACCCGCGGCATGAGATCGAAGAGCTCCCATGCCCCCAGCAGCGCGAGGACCACGGCGAACGGCCAGATAATGGGGCTGTAGACGTTTTCCTCCACGCCCTCGCCCAGGCTCGCATTCGCCGTCAGCTCCCTCGCCAGCTCCTCGATCCCGCCCGGCCCGTTGCGGTGCACGTAGGGCACCCCGATCTGCCCGGCGATCGTCCGCAGCGCCTCCGGGTTGGCCTTCGAGATCGCCACCTCGCCCGTGGGCGCCGTGATGAGCTCTCCGGTCTCGCCCGCCGCGTCGCGCCGAAGCATCGGCGCGCCCGCCTCGGTGCCGTACCCGAGCACGAATCCGCCCTCCACCAGCGGCGCCCACGCCGAGTAGTCCGGGGCCTCGTCGCGTCGCGATGTCATCGCGTCGGTGGCCTCACCGTCGGTCATCACAATGACCACCGGCACGTAACGCTCCCCCTGCATCCGTTCGAGCACGGCCCTGACCTCCTCGACCGGCCGGTTGATGGAGGAACCGGCGGAGAAGTCCGTCATCTCCCGATCGTAGACGTCGAACCAGGTGCGGGCCGCCTGCTTGTCGGTGGTCAGCGGCAGCTGCTCGGTGGCCTGCGAGCTGTACTCGACGATGCCGACGTGCGCCTCGGGCAGCGCGTTCAAGAGCGCCGCCGCGTCCGCCTTCACTCCGTCGAGCCGGCGCCCGTCCCCGTAATCCTGCGCCGCCATCGAGCCCGTGGCGTCCACGACGAACAGCACCGCCAGGTTCGAGGTCAGCGTGCGCGTCTGAACGCTCACCGCCGGCGTCACCCCCATCGCCACCGCCATCGCGAGCATCCCGGCCCGGCGTAGCCACGCCAGCCAGCGCTCACGCGCGGTCACGATCGCGCCGACGACGATCACCAGCCCCACGCCCGCCACCACGGCGAGCGGCACCGGAGGAATCAAAAACTGGACGTTCATAGCTTGAACCTCCACGCCAGCGCGAGCAACACCACGAGCGCCCCCGCGATGACCGCCGGCCACCGCCCCGGCCGGTCCACCATCACCGCATCGCCCTGCACGACGACGTTCTCCACGTCCTGAGCCTGCACCGACTCAACGATCCGTCCCGCCGCCCCGATGTCGTTGAAGGGGTAGTAGTACATTCCGCCCGCCTCCAGCAGATCGCGCATCTCGGCGTCGTCGTCCGTCCACGGCCCAGAGATGTAGACGCCGTGCACGACGACGTCGCGCTCCTTGGCCCGCTCGATCCCGTCGGCGAGCGTGAAAACGGGCTCGCCGGCGAGCTGGTTGTCGGTGGCGAAGATGACGGTGCGGGCGCGCTCGTCATCGGCGAAGTTGAAGGAGTACAGGCAGGAGACGAGGCCGTCGCCGATAAGGGAGGAGCCATAGGCCTCCACCCCCGCCTCGGTGCCGGCGAGGAGGCGGTTGAGGCCGGCCGGGTTCTGGGTGCTCATGACGTCGACGGCGGAGTCGATCTGGTCGGTGATCAGGGCGTAGTCGCTGGTCAGCGGGAAGACGAGCCGCGAGGACGAATTGAAGATGCTCAACCCCACGCGCTCCCCCTCGAAGTTCTCCACGAGGGTGGCGAACGAGCGCAGCACCTCGGCGTCGTAGGCGAGCACCGAGCCGGACACGTCCAAACACAACATGATGTCGCGGCTGGCGAGCTCGGAGCGCAGTGAGTCCGCATCCACCGGCCGCGCCGCCAGATACGCGCCACCACCGCCAACGACGACGGCGAGCGCCGCCACGGTCCCGATTCCCACGCGCAGCACGGCAAGCCGCCTGCGCAGCCGCGGGTGGCGGAGGGCAGCGCCGGTATGAGCCACGCGCACCCCGCCCTCGGCGCGCCGCCCGCGCAACCAACCGAGCGCCGCCGCGGCCACAAGCGCAAGGCCAAGCACTATTCCTACCAGCGGGTTTACCATGACACCGCCCTCACCGCGCGGTCCCGGGCCGCCCGCGCACTGGCGTGCGGTTCGGCCGAGAAGGAAGGCTCCTCCCACTCCTCGATCGCGTCCGCCGCCTGCCGGAAAGCCGCCACCTCGCGCAACTGACCCACCTGCCAGGCCGACAGGTCCGCACCCACGCGCTCGCCCAGGATCGCCCGTAGCTCTGCGGCCAACTCCAGGTGCAGCGCCCGCACATCCTCCGGCGTTTCCGCCGGGTGGCGCGCCACCACCGCGTCGATCCGCTCGATCGCGCCCGGGTCCCGGCCCGCCCGCATCGGCGCCGGCCCGGCCTCCCGCCGCGCCGGCTCGCGCCTCCAGTACCATCGCCCCGCCCCAACGACGCCGGCGCACGCCACCAGCGCCACGGCAAAAATCACCCAGTACACAGCGGGCGCGCCGAACGGATCCACGACGTGGTCAAGCATGGCGCCTCAGCAACCCAACGATCGCGGAGGGGACCTCCTTGGTCGACGCCACGCTCACGTGCCGCACTCCGTTGGAGCGCAGCAGATCGGCCGCGAATGCGTGGGCGCGGCGTCGTTCATCTTCAAGATCAGCCCGCAGCATGGCGTCGTCGCGGAGGAAGGCCGGGATAAGGGAGCCGGTTGCGTGGTCGACCATGCGCTCCACGCCCTGCGCCGCCACCGACATGTCCGCCACCCGCAAGACCACCATCTCGTGGCGGGTGCGGATTCGGCGCAGCGTCCGCCCGTCCGGGAGGTCTGGCCAGTATTCGTCCGTGACCAGCAGCAACAGCGCGCGCGGCTGGGGCACACGCAACAGCTCCTCCAGCATGTCCGACACCGCCGACTCCCCCGCGCCCGCCTCCATCCGCTCCTGGACCGCGTCGAGCGCAAAGTCCAGGTGCGAGTTGCCGTTGCGTGCCGGAATCCGGCGCACCCCCGCGCTATCCCCGTACACCACCGACAGCCGGTCCCCGCGCTGGATCGCAAGGTAGCCGAGCACGTCCGCGGCGAACATCGCCAACTCCGCCTTCGACTCCCCCGACGGCGCAGCGGCGCCCATCTGCGCGCCCGTGTCGATGACCAGCTGGGTGAACATGTCAGTCTCACGCTCGAAGCGGCGAATGATCGGGTGCCCGGCCCGCGCCGACGTCTTCCAATCGATGTCCGCCACGTCGTCGCCGTGGACGTAATCGGCGAGGTCGTCGAAGTCGTGACCCCGACCCGTCAGCGTCGAGCCGTGCTGGCCCTCGAACACCCCCGACGCGCGGCGGATCACCGGCAGCGCGACCTTGGCGCGCACCAACGCCGACCTGGTGGCCGCGTGCCTGACCCGCCCACTCATGGGGTTGGCACCGCCTCGAAGACGGCGTCGATGAGGGACTCCGGGCGGACGCCGCCGGCCAGCGCGTCGTACGTGCGCACGAGCCTGTGCCTGAGCACCTGATAACGCATCGCCGTGATGTCCTCCGGCGTCACGTAGTTCCGCCCCGCCTGCAACGCCAGCGCCTGACCCACCTGCATGAGCGCCAGCCCTCCGCGCGGGGAGGACCCCACGCGCAAGTGACGCTCCAGCTCCGGCAACGGGCGCGGCCCCCGACCGCGCGTAGTGTTAATGAGCGCCACAATGTAGCGCTTGATCGACTCATCCACGTACACCCGCCGGGCCGTGGCCTGCAAGAACAACACGTCGCCCGTGGAGATCGGCTCCACCTCACCGCGCCCGAAGCTGCCCTGCGCCGACCTGGTCAGGATCTCCACCTCCTCATCCGGCTCGGGGTATGTCAACACCTCCTTGAGCAGGAAACGATCCATCTGCGCCTCCGGCAGCACGTAGGTGCCCTCCTCCTCGATCGGATTCTGGGTAGCCATCACCATGAACGGATCCGGTAGCTTGTAGATCGTGCCCCCGATCGACGTCTGGCGTTCCTGCATCGCCTCCAGCATCGCCGACTGGGTCTTGGCCGAACTACGGTTGATCTCATCGAGCAGGACCATGTTGGCGTGCACCGGCCCGAGCTGAGTGGAAAAACTACCCGTCTCATACGAGTAAATCTGGGTTCCCACGATGTCGTTCGGCATGAGGTCCGGCGTGCACTGGATACGGGAAAACGTGCCGGAGATCGAGTCTGCCAACGTCAGCGCCGCCGTGGTCTTTGCCAACCCCGGCACCGACTCCAGCAGCACGTGTCCGCGCGCAATCAACGCCGTGACAAGCGCCCTCGCCAAATCCGTCTGCCCCACCACGCTGCCATGGAAAATACCCCGGACGCGCCCGAGCAGCGCCGCGGTACGCGCCAGGTCGGCGTCGTTAATCTGCCCGTTTGCCAGTGCCATCAGCCCTCCCATCGGCGCGCGGATCGGCCCGCGCGCGCATGTTTCCAGCCTACACAGGGCCTCCGACATCCTTTAAGATGGGCGTGATACTCAAGGAGGATTCATGAGCCACCCCCACGCCAGCCCGCCGCAACGCGAAAGCCGCGGCCCCCTCTACTTCCTCATCGGCGCCGCGGCCCTACTCTTCGTCGTCATCCTTGTCATCGTCTTCCAGCGGCTCATCGCCTCCGGGCGCGACCTCGCCACCAGCCCGACGACGTCGGCCACCGCCGCCCCCACCGCGCAGGCCGCCCCCAGCCAGGCCGCGCCCAAAACCGCCGAGGCCACCGTGGCCACGCCCACGCCCGAGCCCACGCCGATGCGGCCCGCCCCCAGCGGCGCCATCGAGGCCGCCTCATTCACCACCCCCGCCGAGAACATCCACTGCCGCATCAACTCCGACAACGTCGAGTGCTCCATCTACACCTACGACTACCCCTCCCCCGGCCAGTGCGAGGGGCTGACTGCCACGTACGTCGTCGGAACTGAGCGCGCCGTCAACGCCGACTGCCAATACGCCGTCAGCGTCTCTGACGTCTACGACTACGGCACCGCCGTCTCCCTCAACGGATTCGCCTGCACACTCGAGAATGACGGGGTGACCTGCTGGTCCGTCATGTCCGGGCACGGGTTTGAGCTCAAGCGCGCGGCCGACCGGATCTTCTAAACGCCACTAAACACCAGTAAACGCCACACATACCCGCGATCTTCGGAGTCTGATCATGAGCCGCAAGCTCCCACCCGGCTGGGTCCCGCGCTATCACGGCGCGTGGGCGATGGTCACCATTCCCATCCTGCTCGGGATCGCGCTCGGCGGCTTCGTCCCGGCCCACCTCCTCCTGCTCGGCACTTGGTGGGTGGGCTACTTCGCCTTCTACGCCATCGGGCAATGGCTGCGTTCTGCCCGGCCGGCCGGTCGCTCTACATCGCGCCAACCGCGCCGCACGTCCTGCGAGCGCCGACGCTCCGGGGGCTCCGGGGGGAGGCGCTCCGGACGCTCCCGTTTCGTGCGGCCAGCGCTGACCTACACGGCGATCGCGGCTCCGCTCGGCGTTGCACTGCTCGTGGTGGCCCCATTCCTGGTGCGCTGGGCGTTCGCCTTCGCCCCGCTCGTCGTGGTCTCGGCCTGGTGCTACGCCCGCCGCAAGGAACGCTCCTTCCTCAACGACGCGGCCACCGTCACCGCCGCCACCCTTACCCTGCCCGTCGCCTATGACCTCGCCACCCATGACCTCGCCGCCCTCCCCGGTTCCTCCCCGGACGGCTCAGTGACGGGATGGGCCTGGATTTGGATCGTCACGGCCGTGGTGGGCTGGTACTTCCTGGGCACGATCTTCTACGTCAAGACCAACATCCGCGAGCGCGGCGACTGGGCCTGGTTCCTCGCCTCCCTCCTCTTCCACGGGGCGGGGCTGATCGGGGTGCTGGTCCTCAACGCGCACCTGCGGTTGCCGCTGGCACTGCCGTGGCTGTGTGGGCTCATCGCGATCCGCGCGGTGGCCGTGCCCGCGTGGGGTTACCACCGCGGCTGGTTGCCTCCGATCGCCATCGGGCTGGGCGAGGTCGCCATCTCGGTAGCGCTGTTCCTGGTGTTCCTGTGACCGCTCGGCACGGGCCTGCCCCGACACTTCACTTGAGGATTTGACCCACCTGCCGACACTTCACTTGAATATACCGACTACCGATCGCTATACGCGCCTGGTAGGCCTCAGATTCCTGAGTTATGTCGGGCTCGAGCAGGGTGAGGGCACCGGGCCCTGACCGGTGTGGGCCCGGGGAAGCGCGATTAGGCAGCGCGGAACGCCCGATATGCCCGGACCAGGCGCAGGGAAGCCTCCGGCGTCGCAACCGTGACCCGCACGCCGTCGTCGGGGAATGTCCGCACCACGATCTTCTCCCTGCCGCACGCGGCGGCGAAGCGCTCCGCGTCCTCGCCGAGGTCGAACCAGAGGAAGTTGCCCTGCGGCGCGCCGCCCTCCCAGTCCAGAGCCCGTAGCGCAGAGACAAGCTTTGCCCGCTCAGCCTTAATGACACCCACCCGGCGCTCCACCTCGCCTCGCTGCTGGAGCGCGGCCACAGCCGCCACCTGGGCGAGCGCGTTCACACCGAAGGGGGTGGCCACCTTGTCGAGGCCGGCCACGACGCCGGTCGCGCCAAGTGCGTAGCCCACCCGCAGCCCGGCCAGCCCGTACGCCTTGGAGAAGGTACGAAGCGTCACGACGTTCGGGAACTCACGAACCAGTTCCACCCCGCGTACGGGATCCTCCATCTCGACGAAGTCGACGTAGGCCTCGTCGATGAGAACGGGGATGCTGGCGGGAACGGAGCGGAGGAAGCGGTGCAGCTCGTCGTGGGTGAGGGCCGAGCTGGTGGGGTTGTTCGGCGTGCAGATCATGATGGCGCGGGTGCGCGCGGTGACGGCGTCGAGCATGGCGGGAAGGTTGATCGCGCCGCCACGCAACGGGACCTTGACGGCTACGCCGCCCGCCGCCTGGATTGCGATCGGGTAGGCCTCGAAGCTACGCCAAGGTAGCACTACCTCGGCGCCGGCCCCGCACACCGCCTGGAGGAACTTCTCGATGAGCGCCACCGAGCCGTTGCCCACCGCCACGTTGTCCACCGACGTCTCGTGGAAGGCGGCGACCGCCTGTTTGAGGGCGGCGGCACCCATGTCCGGGTAGCGGCCCAGGTCCCCTATCCGTAGCCCGAGGGCCGCCTCCACCCCGGGCAGGGTGGGGAAGGGCATCTCGTTGGACGCCACCTTGATGACGTCCGGGTCGGTCGGGTTACGGCCGGCCACGTAGGCGGGGAGCTGATCGATCTCGGGGCGGAAGAAACTCATACCTCCATCTTGCACCCATTTCGCGGGCCGCGCACTCCCCGTTTTCCCACCCGTCCCGGCCGTAGGATGGGGGCATGAGTTTCTTAGGCAGGACAGTGACCAACGGCCTCGCGCTGTGGATTACCACGATCATTCTCCCCGGCATCCGGCTGGTGGGCCCCGAGGATGGGCCGCTTGCCGGTCTTGGCCCGGTCGGCCGGATGGTCGTCTACTTCCTCCTCGCCGGCGCGGTGTTAGCGCTGGTGAACACGTTTGTGCGCCCCTTCGTCATGCTGATTTCGTTGCCGTTCTATGTGGTCACGCTGGGCCTGTTCTTCGTGGTGGTCAACGCGCTCATGCTCATGCTCACCGCGTGGATCACGGGCTACTTCGAGCTATCGCTCGTGGTGGATGGTTTCGGCTGGGCGCTCGCGGGCGGCGTCGTGGTGGGCGTGGTCAACTGGATTTCGGCTCTCGTCACCGCCTCCGAGTGAACCGTGGCGCTCCACACTAAGCGCGGGGATAGGCGGGCCGTCGCCCACGAGCTGTCCGGCCTCGCCGCGCTGGCTAAGGCCGCCCACGACGGCGGAGCTCCCGTCGCGCGGGTCGCCTCCGGTGGCGCTGGCACCCTGTCGACGTATGTGCTGCGTCCTGCCCCGCCGACGCCGGGCGCCGCACGGGAGTTCGGCGCCCGGCTTGCCCGCACCCATGCCTACGCCGAGGGGGCGCGCGTGTTCGGCCAGGCCCCCGACGGCTTTGAGGGGGAGGTGGGCGCGATGGGGATGGCGCCGTTGCCGCTGGTCGCGCCCGGTTCGCCGGCTCGGCGTTTCGGCGAGTTTTACGCCGCCGACCGTCTTCTGCCCTACGTGGGCGCGGCTCTCGCCAACGGCTCGTTCACCCCGCAGGACGCGGCCGTGATCGAGAGGCTGGCCGGCCGCCTCTGCGACGGCGTCTTCGATTCTCCCCAGCCTGGGCTGGTGCGCACGGACGCGGCGCTCCTTCACGGTGACCTGTGGTCGGGCAACCTGCTGTGGTCGCGGCCCGATTCTCCGATGGAGGGCGGTGTCGATCCGGCCACCCCGGCGGATTCGGCGCCCGGAGGGGCCGGCGTCGTTGGCGTGCTCATCGACCCGGCGTGCCAGGGCGGTCACGCCGAGTCCGACTTGGCGCAGCTGACCGTGTTCGGCGCGCCGTTCGTGGAGGAGATTTACGCCGGCTACGACGAGGCCTCGCCGCTTGCTCCGGGGTGGCGGGAGAGGATCGGGTTGCATCGGCTGCACATGCTCATCGTCCACGCCGCCCTCTTCGGTGGCGGTTACGGGCGGGAGACGGTGGCGACGGCCCGCCCCTACCTGTGACCTCCCGCCCACCTCGCGCACCTCGCGCCCCACCCCGCAGATGTCACACCAAAAGCCCGAAATTGGTGTCACATGTTGCGGATTAGCGTTACATTTGCGGACTTGGCGACGCCGCCGCTTGCGGATGTGCCACCATGGAACCATGAACTTTTCTGACATGTACGCCCTGGGTCCGCTCGACGGTCGCTACCGGCCGGAGGTCGCCCCGCTGATCGACCACCTCTCCGAGCAGGCCCTCAACCGCGCCCGCGCCCACGTGGAGGTCGAGTGGCTGATCTTCCTCTCCACGAACATGGTTCTCCCCGGCGCGCCCGTCCTCACCGACGCCGAGATCGCCTACCTGCGCGCGATCCCCACCAACATGGACGACGCCGATATCGCCCGGCTCGCGCAGATTGAGGCCGAGACCCGCCACGACGTCAAGGCGGTCGAGTACTTCCTCAAGGAAAAGATGGACGCCGCGCCCGCGGCGCTTGCCGAGCCCGCCACCCACCTCCCCCAGATGCACGAGATCGTCCACATCTTCGCCACCTCGGAGGACATTAACAACCTGGCCTACGCGCTCAACATCAAGGCGGCCCTCACGAACGTCTGGCTGCCGGCCGCCCGTGCCCTCGTGGCCGATCTTTCCCAGATGGCGCGCGCGAACGCCGAGACCCCCATGCTTTCCCATACGCACGGCCAGCCGGCTTCCCCGACCACGCTTGGCAAGGAGGTGGCCGTCCTCGCCCACCGCCTCTCCCGCCAGATCCGCCGCATCGAGGCGGCCGAATTCCTCGGCAAGTTCAACGGCGCCACCGGCACCTATGGCGCGCACTCGGTCTCCGTGCCGGGCGTGGACTGGCCGGCCCTCGCCCGCCGGTTTGTCGAGGGGCTGGGGCTGACCTTCAACCCGCTCACCACCCAGATCGAGTCCCATGACTGGATGAGCGAACTCTTCGCCGACGTCGCCCGCTTCAACCGGATCGCCCACAATCTCGCCACCGATTTTTGGACGTACATCTCGCTGGGCTACCTCGCACAGAACCTCGCGGCGCAGGGCTCTACGGGGTCCTCCACGATGCCGCACAAGGTCAACCCGATCCGTTTCGAGAACGCGGAGGCGAACCTCGAGATCTCTTGCGCCCTGTTGGATACCCTCGGCGCCACTCTCGTCACGTCGCGCCTCCAGCGCGATCTGACCGATTCCTCCACCCTGCGCAACGTCGGGGTGGCTTTCGGCCACTCGCTGCTGGCGATCACGAACCTGCGCCGCGGCGTGGCAGGCGTGGAGGCCAACCGCGCCGCGCTCGCCGCCGACCTCGACGCTCACTGGGAGGTCCTTGGCGAGCCGATCCAGCAGGCGATGCGCGCCGCCGCGATTGCGGGCGCCACCGGCATGCAGGACCCCTACGAGCGCCTCAAGGAGCTTACCCGTGGCCACCGCGTGAGTGCGGAGGAGATGCGCGCCTTCATCGGTTCGCTCGGCCTTCCCGACGACGTCGCTACGCGCTTGGCGAATCTCACCCCTGCCTCCTACGTGGGGCTGGCGCCCCAACTCGTACGCTGAGCACATGATTCAACTGACCGTCGCCGCACCCGCCGTCGCCGCCACAGCACCTGCCGCCGCCGACCAGCTCACGGGCATCGCCGCGTGGGCCGTCACGATCATGGAGTCTCTGGGCGGTCTTGGGGTGGCCTTCCTCATCGCGTTGGAGAACCTCTTCCCGCCGCTGCCCTCCGAGATCATCTTGCCGCTGGCCGGTTTCACGGCCTCGCAGGGCACGTCGTTCGGCCTGGTCTCCGCGATCGTCTGGGCCACGGCCGGCTCGCTCGTGGGCGCGTGGGCGCTGTACGCCATCGCCCGCCTCATCGGCCGCGAGCGCACCCGCGCAATCTTCAACTGGCTGCCCCTGGTGAAGATGTCGGACGTGGATAAGACCGAGGAGTGGTTCCACAAGCACGACCAGTCCACCGTGTTCTTCGGACGCATGCTGCCGATTTTCCGCTCCCTCATTTCGTTGCCGGCCGGCGTCATCAAGATGAACCTGGCGTGGTTTACGCTGCTCACGACGGCGGGCGCCGCGATCTGGAACACGGCCCTGGTAGGCGCGGGCTACGTGTTGGGTGAGAACTGGCACCTGGTGGAGCAGTACGTGGGGATCCTGTCTTACGTTGTGGCGGCCGTAGTCGTGGTGCTCCTCGTGTGGTGGGTGGTCAAGCGGTTGCGCGCGAATAGGATGGCCTGACGCCAGCGTCTCGCGCCAACTCCCGCGCCCGCACGCCAACTCCCGCGCCCGCCTCCCGTCCGTTTTCCCCGCCGCCTGCCCGGAGCCACTAGACTGGAGGGGCAACCTCGTCTACGAAAGAGCCCCATGCTTACCTTCCAACTGGCCGTCACCGCGCAGCAGGCGCAGGCCTTCCTTGACACGGGCTACGACCTCTTCTCCGGCTTCGCGGTCGACGCCGCCGCCGCGGCCTCCGTCACCGACGTCGCCGACCTGATGGACCTGCTCTGCCTCCGATTCCCCGGCTCGCCCTACTCTGAGGACGAACCGCTCGACATCCTGCACGTGCCCGTGGATCCGTTCATCTTTGACCGCCACGCTGTCGGCCCGCTGCATCCGGAGGGCTACCGTGGCGGCGTCGTCGACTATCCACCCTTCGATGGCTCGGGTGTGGCCCGCGGCGGCGGGGTGGAGACGGACCTCCTACTCGTGGACCCGGCACGGCTCACGGCGGGCGCCCGCCTGTGGCGCTTCCACCCGGGCAGCTTGGAGCCGGAGCTGCGCGGCGTCTACCACGGGCTTGCCTATGGCTGGGAGAACGTCGCCACCGGCACCTTCACGGCGACGGTGCCCTCTCCGTTCGTCGGCCCGGTGATCAAGCGCGACTGGGGTGGCGTCCCGTGCGACGTCGAACTGGACGGCGGCCGCCCGTCGGCGGTGACGATGGTCAGTCCCACAAACCCGCCCACCGAGGAGGGTTTCACCGAGCTCGAGTCGGGGATGTGGGCCAAGCGCATCGCGGTTGGCCACGGCGCGGACATCTACGCCGACCTCGTCACCGGGGAGGTCTCCGGCATCCCGGTGCGGGTGGTCCGCTCAGTGCGTAGCGAGGACAAGCTGCTCTTCCAGGTCACGGCGTCGCTCAACGACGCGCTGTACCTGGAGCGCGCGAAGTTCCAGCGCTGGTCGACCGGCGTGTACACCGCGCTCGTTGACCCCGCCCATCTCACGAACCAGCAACGCCAGGAGGCGCGCCCTGTCAGCTGGGACGTCTCCAACCGGCCCGCCATCGCCGCACGTGGCAAGGCGATCGACTTCTCCGACACGAACGTACTCTTGCGCGAGTGCCTCTCCCTCCTGTCCCAGACGGCGCCGCCCGGATGGGTGGAGGAGACGGTTCGCGTCCAGCTTGTTGGCCAGTCCGCGATCTATGAGGGCTACGCCAAGCTTGAGGGCGAGAAGAACGCGCAGCTTCGCGTGCTGCCCACCGCGGTCATCCACCATCTGCGCCGCCTCAAGCAGAACCTTGCGATCGCGGGTGAGGCCCCGTTCCTCGTGGCCGTCATCAACGTGACGAAGGACGGGCAGGGCAAGCTCAACGTCAACGCGGTGCAGGAACCCGTCTGGGCCGACCTCGTGGGCGCCGAGGAGTGGCACACCGAGGTGGAGGCCTTCCCGCGCAACGGCGATAACATGCCCGACTGGTTGCTCCACCGCCTCGCCCGCGACGCCGCCCACGACGCCGGTGGCTCCGGCAACCCCGCCGCGCACGCGCCCCGCGAGGGCTCGCCCTATTCCGCCGACCTGACCGCCGGCATCCAGTGGATCGGCGACCTCCAGCCCGAGCAATAGGCGGCGCACCCAGCCTTGCCCCGGAGCGGCCCGCTGGAATAAACCCGCACCCGGTGTCGTTGGCCTCAGTGTCAACGCGAATGACACCGAGTGAAAGGTTTGCCATGTCCACCACCCTTAAGGTCAACGGAATGACCTGCAATCACTGCGTCGCCCACGTCACCGAGGAGCTCATGGAGCTGCCCGGCGTCGACTCCGTCGACGTGACCCTCGATCCGAAGGGCACCTCCGAGGTTCGCCTCGCAACCTCCGCCGAGGTCTCCGACGACGCGTTGCGTGAGGCCGTCGACGAGGCGGGCAACTACACCGTCGTCGAGATCGTCCGCTGATGATTGAAGTTGACCTCGCCGTGCGCGGGATGACCTGCGCTTCCTGCGTGGCGCGCGTAGAGAAGAAGCTCAACAAGGTCCCCGGGGTGACGGCGGTGGTCAACCTGGCCACCGAGCGGGCCCACGTCGAGCTCGACGGCTCGGCCGCCGACCTGTCGAATGAGGACCTGGTCGGCACCGTCGTCAAGGCCGGCTATGACGCGTCGGTGATCAGCCGCACCGGCGACGCGCCCGACGCCGAGATGATCCAGGCCGCCGAGGCCGCCGCGGAAGCAGCCGCGAAGGCGCGGGTGGCGGATCTGTGGCGCCGCTTCGTGGTCTCCGCGATCCTGTCGGTGCCGGTGGTTGGGCTGTCAATGATTCCCGCCCTCCAGTTTCCTGGCTGGCAGTGGGTGATCGGCGCCCTGTCGCTGGTGGTGGCGTTCTGGTGCGGTTGGCCCTTCCACCGTGCCGCATTCCGCGCGGCACGCTACGGCTCGTCGACGATGGACACCCTCGTCTCCCTCGGCGTGCTGGCCTCCATGGGCTGGTCGCTGTGGGCGCTGACGCTGGGCGGGGCCGGCCGCATCGGCTACACCATGCAGATGACCGGCATCCACGGTTTGGGCCACGCCGCCGCGCCACACCTGTACTTCGAGACCAGCGCGATGATCGTGACCTTCCTGCTGATCGGCCGCTGGCTGGAGGCCCGTTCGCGCCGCTCCGCCGGCGACGCCCTGCGTTCCCTGCTTGAGCTTGGCGCCTCCGAGGCGCTCCTCGTGCGACGCGCGGGCTCCGATGAGCCGGTGGAGCGGGTTGTGCCCGTCTCGCAGGTGCAGGTGGGGGACGTGTTCCGGGTGCGTCCCGGCGAGACCGTGGCCACCGACGGCGTCATCGTGGCGGGTTCCTCCTCCATCGACGCCTCGCTCGTGACCGGGGAGTCCCTGCCGGTCGACGTGGGCGTGGGCGACGACGTCACCGGGGCTACCCTCAATACGCACGGCTCGCTCGAGGTGCGCGCCACGCGCGTGGGGGAAGACACGACGCTGGCCCACATGGGTCGCCTCCTCGCCGAGGCGCAGACCGGCAAGGCGCCCGTGCAGCGGATCGCCGACCGGATCTCGGCCGTCTTCGTCCCCGTCGTTATTCTGATCGCGCTAGCCACGTTCGGCGTGCGCGTGTTCACCGACAACGCCGAGATGGCGCTCGCCTCCGCGATCACCGTGCTGGTGGTGGCGTGCCCGTGCGCGCTGGGCCTGGCGACCCCGACGGCGTTACTGGTCGGCTCCGGCCGACTCTCCCGCCTCGGCGCGCTCATCCGCGGCCCGGAGGTGCTCGAGGGCGCCCACGCCGTTGACACCATCATGCTGGACAAGACCGGCACCCTGACCAGCGGCGTCATGTCGGTGAGCGAGGTGGAGACCGCGGGCACTTCTGGCGCCGAGGGCACGTCTGGCGCCGAGGACGCCGTCCTTGCGCTGGCAGCCGGGCTCGAGGCCCACTCCGAGCACCCCATCGCACAGGCGATCGTGCGCGCCGCCCGTGAGCACGGGATCACCCCCACCGCCGTCTCCGATTTCGCGAACCATGCCGGCAAGGGAGTGGCGGGCACGGCCGGCGGCGAGCCCGTCGCCGCCGGCCGCCTGAGCTGGCTTGCCGACCACGTCAGCCCCGAGCTGACCGACCGGGCGCAGGCGTTGGCGCGGACAGGAGCAAGCGTCGTCGTCGTGACGAAGGCCGGGCGCGGGACGGGCCTCATCGCCGTGCGCGACACGATCCGGCCCGAGGCCTCCCAGACCCTGGCTGCGTTGCGCGAGCGCGGGCTGACCCCCGTGCTCGTCACCGGCGATAACGCGCCTGCCGCCGTCACCGTCGCCGCCGAGCTCGGCATCGCGGACGTGCGCGCCGAGGTGCTGCCCGAGCAGAAGGTCGAGGTGCTCAAGGAGCTTCAGGGCGCGGGCAGGAAGGTTGCGATGGTGGGCGATGGTGTCAACGACGCCGCGGCCCTCGCCGCCGCCGACCTCTCGATCGCGATGGGCTCGGGCACCGACGTGGCCAAGGCCGCCGCAGACATCACGATCGTCAACTCCGATATCCGGGCTATCCCGAACTCGCTGCGGGTTTCCGCCCGCACGCTGCAGATCATCAAGGAGAACCTGGCCTGGGCTTTTGCCTACAACGTCATCGCGATCCCGCTGGCGGTGTTCGGCGTGATCGTGCCCGGCATCGCGGCGTTCGCAATGGCGAGCTCGTCGGTGATCGTGGTGGGCAATTCGCTACGCCTGCGCAACGCCTGACCGCGTGCCCGTCCGATGCGGTGCCCGCCCGATGCGGCCACCGCATCGGGCGGGCACCGACGCACCCCACGAAGTGGAGCCGGAGCCGTCCGCATGAGTAGGATCGATGATGTGACGGCCCAGCACAAACCAGACAACCGCGCCGCGGCAGGGCGAACCCCCGAGCGGGAGGTTCTCCTCATCGACTCCCAGCCGAGCTGGGTACGCAACCCCGCCGACCTCTTTGGCGCGGTACTGTGCGTGGTCGGGATCGCGTTCGTCATCCTCGTCTCCGTCTACGCCAAGACCACCACCATCGCCGTCGCCCAGGACGTGCGGCGGGCCGCCAGCGGCATCCTCACCACGATCCTCGCCCTGCCGATCAACGCCCTCGAAGGCCTCATGTCCTTCTTCCTGCCGATCCTCATCCTCGGCGAGATGGTGCTCCGCAAACGTTGGCGCGCCCTCTTCACGACCCTGGTGGGCTCGGGCGCCGCCGTCGGCATTTCCGCCCTCGTGGTGTGGATGGGCGCCAAGTGGTTGCCCAGCTCCGACCTGTTCGACGCGCTCTCTGAGCCCGTCCCGGGCCAGTCGCTCATCGTTGCCGTGCCCTATGTCGCTCTCCTGGCCACGATGCTCACCGTCTCCGGGTCCTCCAAGGGCTCCCGGATCACGCGCACGGGCTGGTGGCTGCTCAGCATCGCGCTCGTCCTGTCGATCCTGCGCGGCAACCAGAACCTCTCCGGCGCCCTGTTCACCATCCTCATCGGTGTCCTCGCCGGCCTCCTGACCCGCTACATTGTGGGCGGCGCCCCCGATCGCACGGTCGGCGCCAGATTCGTGGCGATGATACGCCGCGCCGGGATCGACGTCGTCACCGCCGTCCGCATCGACGACCTCACCGGCGATTCGATGCTCCAGGCCATCGACGTCACCACCTCCTCCCCCATCGGGCACACCAACCTTGCCGGCCTCGAACAGATCCGCAAGATCTTGGACCCCGACAGCGACGACGCCGACACCGAGACCGCCACCCTCATCGACGAGATTGACAACCTCACGATGCCCGGCGACGAGCGCGAGGTCACCGACGTCGACTCCTACGCCCTGCGCGCGCAGACAATTGCACGCTACCCGACCACTCGGCCGTCGGCGGTCTCGCGTAACTACATCGCCACGGACATCCATGGGCGGGCCTTCCACCTCAAGGTGCTCGATAACGATCGCCAGATCCTGTCCTTCCTCGACGACGTGTGGGCCCGTATCAGCCTGCGCACCGCGATCCGCCAGACGCGCCGCACCCTGGAGGCCACCGCCGAGCAGATGCTGCTGGCCCAGATGCGCGCCGAGCAGATCGGGGTCGCGGACCGCGCCTCCTCCACGATCGCCGGGCTCGACTCCTCCATCCTCGTGGCCGATCTCGCCACCGCAGACCCGCTCCTGAAGGACGCCGACCCCGATTCAATCACCGACGACGACCTCGACCACCTCTGGCACGAGCTCAACCTCGCTCACCGCAACGGCATGTCGCACGGCAACATGCACGCCAGCTACGTCAAGGTCACCCCGATGGGCCTGCACGTGGCCAACTGGCAGCACGCCTCCGTCCTGTCCACCGACACCGCCCGACAGGTCGACCTGGCCCAGACGGTCGCGATGCTGGCCGGGGTGGTCGGCGTCGCGCGTGCCGTCGCCTCGGCGAACCGTAACCTTCCGACGACGGCGGTGGCCTCCATCGCGCCCTTCCTCCAGACCACCATCCTTCCCCAGGCCACGAAGGCTGCGCTTGAGAAGAAACAGTTGCAGGATTTGCGCGACGCCCTCGCCGCCGAGATTCCCGACGCCTCCAACCTGCAGACCGTCGAATACCAGCGCTTCTCCCTCAAGACAATCGCGACCGTCGCCATCGGTGGCATCGCGCTGATCATCCTCTTCGGCTCCCTCAACTTCGACGATCTGCGCACCGCTATCCTCGGCGCCAACCCGTGGTGGATGGTGATTTCGTTCCTGTTCGGGCTCGGCACGTATGCGGGTGTGGCTGTCACGCTGACCGCCTTTTCCAAGGAGCCCGTGCCCTACCGGGAGGCGTTGCTCGTGCAGGTGGCGGCCTCCGTGGTCACCCTCGTGGCGCCCGCCGGCATCGGGCCGGCCGCCATCAACCTGCGTTTCCTGCAGAAGAAGAACGTCTCCACACCCGCCGCCGTCGCCACCGTCTCTGCGATGCAGGTGGGCCAGTTCGTGGTGACGATCGCCCTGCTCGTGGTGCTGTCCCTCTTCACCGGCGACTTCGGCAATCTGTCCCTGCCTTCGGGCACGATCCAGATCGCGCTCGCGATCATCGTGGTGGTCGGCGGGATCGTCGGGGGTATTCCGCAGCTGCGGCGCTGGGTGATGGCGAAGATTCGTCCCACCGTCAACCAGGTCTGGCCGCGCTTCGTGTGGCTGTTCACCCACCCCACCCGCATCCTGCTGGGGGCCACCGGCTCGATGCTCATGTCCGTGGCGTTCATCGCCTGCTTCGGGTTCGCCCTGAAGTCGTTTGGCTACGAGTTGCCGATCATCACCCTCGCCGTGACCTATCTGATCTCGAACTCGGTGGGCTCCGTGGTTCCTTCGCCGGGCGGTATCGGTCCGGTCGAGGCGGCGCTGACGGGCGGCCTCGTCATCGCGGGCGTGCCCTCCTCCATCGCGTTTTCGACCGCTGTGCTCTACCGCCTCTTCACCTTCTGGGGCCGGGTGCCGCTCGGGTGGGTGGCGCTGCAGATCGCGCAGAAGCGCAACATCGTCTAGCGGGCCGGCCCCGGCCCGGGCTAACTCACCAGCTTCACGGAGCTCCAGCCGTGCCCGATCGGGGCGCCGGTGGCGAAATACCCGCGCTGGTTGTTGTAGAGGAACAGCCTCCCGTCGTTGCGGATGGCAACCAGGTCGTAGGCGCCGTCCCCATTCACGTCGCCCGGCGAGGAGACCGCCCCGAAGCTCGACCAGCCGTGGCCAATCTGGCCCGCGCTCACCAGGCCGCCGCCTCGGGTGCCGGCGAAGACGAACAGCTTTCCGTCCGAGCGCGTCGCGATGACGTCCGGGTAGCCGTCGCCGACGAACTGGCCGACGCCGACGACGTTCGTCATCTCCTGCCAGCCGTGGCCGATCTTCGTGCCGTTCGCCAGGCCGTCGCGGGTCACCTCGTAGCGGTAGAGGTCACCGGTGGCGACCTGCCGCGCGACGACGTATTGCGTATTGCCCGCGCCGAGCTTGCCCACGTATGCGATGTTGTCCATGCCGTTCCAGCCGTGGCCGGCCCTGATGCCCTGCTGCAGTTGCCCGCGGCCGAGCGAGTAGTAGAAGTACAGCTCGCCGTTCGCGTGGCGAAGCAGCAGGTCGGCGCGCCGATCGGCGTTGACGTCCGAGATGGCGGTCATCGCGGTGATCTGCGCTCCCGGGCAGTGGGCCACGTACTGATGGGCGAAGGCAGAGCCGTAGTTCGCGTAGAAGTGGATCTTGCCCTCGGCGTCGAGCGACCAGAGGTCGGCCAGCAGGTCCCCGGTCGCCTCCCCGAGGAGGTTGGTGGCACCCGGCGCCCTGCCCGCGAACTCCTCGGCCGAACAGGTCGCGCCCGGCTCGCCTGCCTTTGCCACCCGGAAGATGACCTTGAACGACGTCGCCGAATCCGGGTGTACGCTCAGCGGCGGGTAGGCGATGGTCACCTCGATGCCCACGTCCCTGCCCGCGTCTTGCGCGGTGGGCGTGAAGGTCACGGCGCCGGTCGCCGGGTCAATGCTCGCGCCCTCGGGTGAGCCGTCCGCGAGCGCGAAGGTGGTACCCGCGGGCCACTCGGCGGGGCTCGCGTCCTCATCGATCGCGTCGAGCGGGTAGCTTGTCGCGGCGGTGCCGACGCTCGCATCCACCGGCGCGCCGGCGAGCAGGACGTCCAGCTTGGGCAGATCCTCGGGGTCCGTTTCCGCCGGCAGGATCGTGATCACCGCGGCGGAGCGCGCCGTGTAGGTGCCCGCAATGTTCGGAAGCAGCGTCGGGGCGCCGACCTCCTCGGTGACCACCACGGGCACCTCAATCTGTCCAGGCCCGGCGTCCGCGGGGACCGTCCCCGTCAGGGCGGCGTCCTCGGAGACGGTGAGCCACGCGGGCGCGCCATCGCCGAGTTCAACGCTGAGCTTGCCGCCGTTGCCGGCCACCTTCAGGGGCGTGGCCGGGATCGCGTCGCCGGGGTGAACCGCGATCGGATCGACGCTGACCTTGAGGAAGGTGTGGGCCCAGTCGATGGGGGCATCCGCGGGTAGCGTGTAACCGTGCTCGGCTAGTCCGTTCATCTTGACCTCGATGCGCTGGCCGGGCTCGGCCCGGTAGACGCCGGGCTCGGCCACCACGCCATTGACCAGGTAGCCAATCCCGTTATCCGGGATCTGGTAGCTCTGGATTGCCGTGCCCTCCATGATGGAGTCGGAGATCGCCGGCGCAGTATTCGACACTGTACGCTTGGCCGCGCCGAACTCCGCGGCCGAGCCGAACGACTTGCCGGGCACGGTGCTCGCCGCGTTGGTCACGGAGAACTTCACCCAGGGGCCGGTGGTGCCGGCGGGCAGCTCGAAGTTCTGCAGCCCTGCGGAGTTATCGGGGTGGACGGTGGCGACCTCGGTCCATGCCTGCCCGTCGGGCGAGGTGTAGATCTTGGCCTCGGACGGGTGGCCGTTCACGCCCGCCTGGCGCTTTTGGTACTGCACAGCGCACAGTTCCTGTCCCTGCGCGGCGTCGGTCTTCCACCATGCCTCAATCGGGTAGGCGTGGCCGTTCCACGCCGAGTGCCAGTGGGTCGCCGGGTTGGCGTCGAAGGCGAGGGAGATCGGGCCCTCGTTCGGCAGGCCGGCGGTGGACTCCTCCGAGTTCGCGGACGCCTCGCCCACCAACGACGCCGGAACGCACGTCCCTGCCGACGCCGTCAGGTTCACCTGGGTGGCCAGCTCGGGGCCGGTGGTGGCGAAGGAGACGGTGCCCGGGCCGGTGGCGCGGTTGTTGGCTACCCAGAACTCCGCGCTCGCGGTGCGGTTGGCGCCGATGGCAGAGGTGGTGACGTTGGCGGGGGTGATCTGCCACCCCTCGGGCGCGGTCGGCGTCACTGTGAGCGGATCAAGCCCGCTGGTGAGAGGGGCGTGAATCTGGACGGTGACCTTCACCGGGGAACCCGGGGAGACCTGTTCTGAGCTGGCGGAGGCGCTGATGCGCGCGGCTTGGTCGGCCTGTTCGCCGATCGCGTTGAGGGCGATCGAGCGGGCGCCCACCATGCCGCCCCAGGCGGGTGCCGTCTCCGCGTCGGTGTCCGCCACGCCGGTCAGCGTGTGCTGGAGGCCGGCCGCGTCGCCGTCGTCGGTGTTCATCGCCTCGCGCAGGATCTCCGAGTCGTCGATGCCGTCGAGGAATGCCTCCCAGCGCATCGAGGACACGGGGCCCGCCTCGGGGGCGCCCGCACGGCCGCCGGGGTAGATGAGGTACTCGTCGCCCTGGTGGTAGAGGAAGGTCGAGTTGGCGTAGACGTCCGTCGGCCAGGAGTTGAAGGTCCAGCGAAGGAACCCGTCGAGGTTGCGCTTTTGGACGATCCAGCCGAGCATGCGGCCCGACTGCAGCGGCGAGGCCGTGATGACGTTCGGGCGTTGCGGGCTGTAGTAGGTGTAGAACAGCGAGGCCTTGCCCTCCTCCTTGCGCTTGGTCACAAGGTCCGCGGGGACCTGGCTGAGGAAGTCGTAGTTGAACGCCACGAAGTCGGCCTTGTTCGCCTCGTTGACGGAGTTCGCGGCGAGCGCGAGCTTGCCCGCCCAGTCGGGGGCGTCGTCGTTGATGAGGCTTTCGATGGCGGACATCTGCTCCGTGCGCGGCTCGTCGACGAAGAGCGAGGCGCGTTCGAACCAGCCCTTGTCTTTGAGGTGCTGCTCGAAGGCAGCCAGGAAGGCGCTCCACGCGGCGCGGTACTCGTCCCCGCCGAGCGCGATCGTCTTGCTGACGAGCTTGCCGCCCTGGGTGTCGTCGTAGTACGTCAGGCGGTCCTGCCTGAATCCCTTGATGGAGAAGGCGTGGATCGGGCCGGTGATGCCGGCCTCGGCGTGGGCGGCCACCACCCTGTCGAAGACGTCGAAGTCGAAGGAGTAGCGCTGGCCGTCCCACCGCCATTCGACTGTGGAGTTGTAGTGCGAGGCCGTCTGCGGGTGGTCCGAGTCGGGCAGGTACCACGGGTCGTGGACGATGGCCACGTTGACCACGTCCTGCTGCGCCTCGGCCAGCTCGGCCAGGTAGGGCTTCATGAGCGCAAAGTGTTCCTCGGACCAGGGCTCGACGCCGTACCAGTCGGCGATCGCGTCCGGGTGCCACCACAGGTCGAGGACAAAGGGGCGCGCTGCCCGGTCGAGCAGCTGCGCGTCGCGCACGGACACCTTCACCGGATAGCTGGCGATGACCAAACCATCGAGCTTGAGGGTGATGGTTTGGCTGATGACGCCGGCCGCAGCGTCGGGGGCCACGTGGGCGACGAACCAGACCGCCTGGTTGGCATTCGCCTCCACGGTCGGCGCCGCGGTGCGAAGCGGGTCAAGTGTTGAGCCGGCCTGGAGCGTGCCCTGGTCGGAGTTGACGATCCGGTCCGGGTAGCTCACCTCCCACTCGATCCCCTCGGCCGGGCTGACCTCGGCTGTCAGCTGGCCCGCCGTCGGCGACACGACCACGAGCTGGGCCGAGGCGCGGTTGTCCTTCGCCATCTCCAGGCCCAGATCGTGCCCGCTGGGCAGGATCCACGAGTCGGGTTGGGCCTCGGGCATGCGCGTGAAGCTCGAGCTCTGGAAGTCTCCGGTGGGCAGGTAGACCCTCGCCTCGTCGGCTCCGACTCCCGACGCGTTGATCGTCGCATCCGACAGATCCAGGCGCACCGTCTCCCGGTTGGACTCGTATTGCTGACCGTCGTAGGTGAAGGTGGCGTAGAACTCCTGCTCCCAGTATCCGCGCTCCACGTCCTCGGCGGTGATCACGTGCCGCATGTCGTTGCGCGACCAGCAGATGCCCGGGTTGTAGGCCGAGTTCGGCAGGATCTTCGTCCCCGGCGCCATCGAGTCCTGGTGGCAGTAGTTGGTGGCGTAGTTAAGCTGGACGTTGCGCACCGGCACGTTGCCGACGTTGGTTACCCGCACCCAGGGCACGGCGATGTCGCCGAGCGGGCCTTCCTGCGGTGTCACCCCAGGGCGCCAGATCTTCGACCCGTCCTCGTACGTGGCGTCCAGGTAAGGCTCTACCAGCACCTTCGGGGTCGGCGTGCCCGCCTCGCCGGTCACGTTCACGTATACGTACTGCTGGGACGTCTTCCCGCCGACGGCGTACGTTGCCACCAGCGTCCGCTCCCCCAGGAGCGTATCGGGGACGTTGAGCGCGACGTCGACGTCCGCGCTTTCGCCGGCCGCGATCGGCCCGACGTCGGCGGTATCCGTGGCCGTCCACTCCGACTTGTCGTAGCCGGTGACGGAGAGGGTGCCCGGCGCGAGCTGGTCGGTGCCCTGGTTCGTGATGGTGAGCGGCAGGGTGAAGCGCTCGCCGGCGGTGACGGTGATGCGGTTCTTCGGGGTCGTCTCCGCTTGGCCTTGCTTGGCGCTGATTGGCGCGCACACCATCATCCCCGTGGTGTCCACCGACGTGTAGGCCATCGTGGTGTAGCCGTCGCGTTCGAGGAGGACGCCGACCTTGCCGGTCGCCTCGCCGTTGCGGTAGATCGGGGTGCCCGTGATGTACTCCGACTCGTCAGCCTCGATGGTGACGCGGCCAGGCCAGGTGGCGCCGTCGTCGCAGGAGACCTTCGCCGTTCCGTTACGGCGGATGTTGGGATCGTCCGAGTTGAGCAGCATGAGCATCTTGGACTTCGGGTCGCCCGCCGCGGCGTCGGGGTAGAGACGCAGGATCGTGCCGTTCGAGGTGGGGTCGACCTGCTGGCCGTCGGTGTGGGCGTTGCCCCAGGTCTGCCCGCCGTCGGAGGAGTAGGCCACGCCGCGCATGCCGCCGCCCACTCGCGCGCTCATCATGAGTGTGCCGTCGGATAGCTCCACGACCTTGTTCTCATCCCCATAGGTGGCGAACGGGGTGCCGAACTGCCAGCTGGCGCCATCGTCGTCGGAGAAGAGGGAAACGTTGGCGTTGCGGCCGGCCGCGCGGGTGACGAACTGTTGGATGAGGCGGCCCTTGTGGGCGCCGGAGCGGACCTGGATGCCCTCGCCGGAGGCGGCGAAGATGCCGGCCCAGTCCGCGGGCTTGACGTCTTCGGTGATGTCGCGGTGACGCCAGGTGGCGCCGTTGTCGTCGGAGTAGGAGTAGGCGACCGTCATGGTGTTGGGGTCGGAGGCGGAGTTGCCGGCGCTCGCCCCGCCGAATCCCTGATTCTCCGAGCCGGCATAGAAGACGAAGATGCGACCCGTCGCACGGTCTACCAGAACCGACGGGTCGCCGTTGCCGCGCTTGCCCGTCTCGTAGCGGATCGTCTGAATCGGGCCCCAGGTTTGGCCCTCGTCCTTGGAGCGGCGCATGACGACGCCGATGTTGCTCGCCAGGTCGTCCTGGTTCGGGCGCATGTCGAAGATGGCGAGGAGGTCGCCGTTGGGCGCCTGGGTCAGCGCGGGAATGCGGTACTTGACGCCGCCGGGGATGTCATCATGCCATTTGGCGATGGTGACCATCTCCCCGACCGGACCCTCGTCCGAGAGCGCCGCGGGCGCAAGCGGGACAGCTAGTAGACCTGCCAGGGCGACGGAGGCTGTGAGGCCAACGCCGAGCAGGCGCCGAATTCCATTCATGTGTTCCCCTTCAAATCCGCCGACGCTTCGTTGCGTGAGCTGGCGCGACACTGCGCATGCGTGGGTACCGTGCAGTTTCGACTCTATCAGCCGGCGTGTTGTCAGACAACGGGTTTGGGGTAAGTCGGAGCGCGCCTTGGCAAGCCGGTCCGCGAGCCTGAGGAGGCGAACCCGCTGGCGGCGGGCATGAACCCGGCGTGGCGCCGCTGTGGCGGCGGGCGCGGGCCGAGCCGACCGGGCGCCTGGCGGTGGCGAGTACGCATTTGACGATAGAAGGTAGGGCCGAAAAGTGAGACGATAGAGCCATGAACGAACGTGCTGGCATGCTTGCCCAAAAGGAAGACCTCATCGACGTTGATGCCCTGATCTCCGCCTACTACGACATCGAGCCGGACCCGGACAACCCGGCTCAGCAGGTCGTGTTCGGAACGTCGGGCCACCGCGGCTCCGCTTTTGACGGCGCCTTCAACGAAGCCCATATCGTCGCCACGACCCAGGCGATTGTCGAATACCGTGCCTCGCAGGGGATCGACGGCCCGCTTTACATTGGCCGTGACACCCACGCGCTCTCCGAACCGGCCGAACGCACCGCCCTTGAGGTGCTGGCCGCCAACGACGTCGAGGTGCGGCTCGACGCCCGCGGCTCCTGGACTCCCACCCCGGCCGTGTCGCTCGCGATCCTCACTGCCAACGGCGCCGATACCGCGGCGGGCGTGCGCACGGAGGGCCCTGGCCTGGCGGATGGCATCGTCATCACGCCTTCGCACAACCCGCCGCGTGACGGCGGGTTCAAGTACAACCCGCCTCACGGTGGCCCCGCCGACACCGACGCCACCGAGGTGATCGCCGCCCGCGCGAACGAGATCCTGCGTCAGGGCTGGAAGAACGTGAAGCGCGTCCCCTACGAGCAGGCGCGCAACGCGGAGACAACGCGCGGGCACGACTACCTGTCGGCCTACGTGGACGACCTGCAGTCGATCATTGACCTCGAGGCGATCCGCACCGCCGGCGTCCGCATCGGCGCTGACCCGATGGGTGGAGCCTCCGCCGAATACTGGGGGGCGATTGGCGAGCGCTACGGTTTGGATCTGACGGTGGTCAACCCCGTGATCGACCCGGCTTGGCCCTTCATGACCCTCGACTGGGACGGCAAGATCCGCATGGATTGCTCGTCGCCCTACGCGATGGCCTCGCTGCTGGAGCGGATGAAGCCGGGCGCCGACGGCGCCGCGCCGTTCGACATCGCCACCGGCAACGACGCCGATTCGGATCGTCATGGCATCGTCACTCCCGACGCGGGGCTCATGAACCCCAACCATTACCTTGCCGTGGCGATCAAGTATCTTTTCGAGCACCGCCCCGAGTGGGGCCCGACTGTGGGCGTGGGCAAGACGCTCGTGTCCTCCTCGCTCATTGACCGGGTGGTTGCCGGGATGGGCAAGCCGATGGTCGAGGTGCCGGTTGGCTTCAAGTGGTTCGTGCCCGGGCTGGTCTCCGGCTCGATCGGGTTTGGCGGAGAGGAGTCGGCGGGTGCGTCGTTCCTGCGCAAGAATGGGACAGTGTGGACCACCGATAAGGATGGCATCATCCTCGACCTGTTGGCCTCGGAGATCCTGGCCAAGACGGGCAAGTCGCCGTCGGTGTTGCACCGCGAGTTGACGCAGACCTACGGCGAGTCTGCTTACGCACGCATCGATGCGGCGGCCACGAAGGAGGAGAAGGCGAAGCTGAAGAAGCTCTCCCCCGCCGACGTCGCCGCCACCCAGCTCGCGGGCGAGGAGATCACCGCGCGGCTGGTCGAGGCTCCCGGCAACGGCGCGCCGATCGGCGGATTGAAGGTCACCACGAAGAACGCGTGGTTCGCGGCGCGGCCCTCGGGCACGGAGGACGTGTACAAGATTTACGCCGAGTCCTTCCTGGGCCCCGAGCACCTCGCGCAGGTGCAGGCCGAGGCGAAGGACGTGGTCAGCGCGGCTCTCGCATAACGGCGGCGGTGGGCCGGGGAGGGCACCCAACCGGGCTCCCCTCCCCGGCCCACCGCGCACATGTCAAGCTAACCCCGAGGATGCTACATTAAAACCCGCTGTTTAGTGTGGCATCTACTCAATGAGTGTTGCATGTGCGGATGTTAGGCGACCGGCATGGCCACCAGGCGCCCGCCCAGCTCGGCGACGGTCACCTCGACGTCGAAGATCTGCCCCAGCACGTCCTCGCGCATGACCTCGCCCGGCGTCCCCACGCGAGCGATCTTGCCGTCCTTCATCGCGACCATGGTGTCGGCGTAGGCGGCGGCGGTGTTGACGTCGTGGATGACGATGACCACCGAGATGCCACGCTCGTCGCACACGCGGCGCAGGTGACGCATCATGTCCCGGCCGTGGCGCATGTCGAGGGCGGAGAGCGGTTCGTCGAGCAGCAGGTATGTGGTGTCTTGGGCCAGGGCCATCGCGATGAATGCACGCTGGCGTTGGCCCCCGGAGAGCTCGTCGATGAAGCGGTCGGCGAGGTCGCGCATGTTGACGCACTGCAGGGCGTCGGCGACGTGTGCGTAATCCTCGCGGGTACGCCGCCCCTTGGAGTGCGGGTGGCGCCCGAGCATCACGAGCTCGGCCACGGTCAGCCGGATGGCGAGGTGGTTCTCCTGGCGCAGGATGGCGATGGTGCGGGCCAGCGCGTCGGTGTCCCACTCGTCAAGCGTCCGCCCGTCGATCCGCACCTGCCCGCCGAGGAGCGGGTGGAGTCGCCCGATCCCGGACAGTAGCGTGGACTTGCCGGCGCCGTTCGGCCCGATGAGCGCGGTCACGCCGGAATCGGGCAGGGTGAGGGTGACGTCGCGGACCACGGGGTCGGCGTCGTAGGCCATTGTCACGTTCGTCAGCTCGATCATCGGCGAGTTCCTTTCACGATCATCGTAAGAAGCAGCAGGCCGCCGACCAGCTCCAGCACAACGGGCAGGATGGTGGCCTGGTCGATCACGTGCTCCAGGATGGCCTGGCCGCCCACGAGAACGACGACGCCGATGCCCGCCGACACCCCGATGAGCTCGCGCAGGCGGGTGGAGGTGCCGACGTAGTGGGCAATGTTGACCACGAGCAACCCGAAGAACATGAGCGGCCCGACCAGCGCCGTCGCGCAGGCCACCAGTAGCGACGACGCCGTCAGCGCCAGTCGCGCCTCCCGGCGGTAGTTGAGCCCGAGGCCGATCGCGACCTCCGGCCCGAGTGCCAAGATGTCCCACACGGGGCTGCGCACCAGGATGCAGGCGACGGCAAGGAGCGCCACGATGGTGCAGATGCCGAGGGATTCGGAGTTGACGACGGCGAAGGAGGCCGTTCCGGCGTCGGCGACGGAGAGGTACTCGCCGGGATCCATCACAGTAGAGAGCAGTGAGGTGACGGAGCGCAGGAAGGTTCCCACGACGATCCCGACGAGTACGAGTAGGTAGACGTTCGAGCGTTTTCCACGCAAGACCGCCAAAAACATGGACACGGCGAGCCCGGTCATGAGGGCCGTGTTGATGAGGAACATGATCGCGTTGGGCACGGCGCCCACGGCTGCGGAGCCGAAGAAGAAGACGGAGGCTGTCGCCACCAGCTGGAACATGGAGTCGAAGCCCATGACGGATGGGGAGAGGATCCGGTTACGGGTGACTGCCTGGAAGACGGCGGTGGCGGTGGTCAGCGACACGGCGACGACGACGAGTGCCCCTAACCGCGTGGCCCGCAGCGCGCCGATGATGGCCCAGGCGTCGAGGGCGTCGTAGGTGAGGAAGAAGGCGCCGGCGGCGAGGGCGAGGAGTCCGACGAGGATGAGGCGCCGGCGGGACTTGGCGCGCTGGGCGCTCAGGACCTTCTCGATCGGGGGCGGGGTCGAGCCGGGCGCGGCAAGGGCCGGCGTTGCGGGTGCGGGCGCGGCGTCGTGGGCGACGCGGGTGGTGTGAGCGGTCATTTCTTCACCCTCTTCATGAGGATCGCGAGGAAGATCCCGGCGCCGAGGATGCCCATGACGACGCCGACGGGGACCTCGGCGGGGGCGATGAGGACGCGGCCGATGATGTCGGCGACGAGCACGAAGGTGGCGCCCATGAGGGCGACGAGGGGGAGGGAGCGGCGGATGTCGTCGCCGTGGAAGATGGAGACGAGGTTGGGGACGACGAGCCCGAGGAAGGGCAGCGGCCCGGCGACCACGGTGGTGATGCCGGTGACGACGGCGACGATGGTCAGCCCCACGCTCTGGACGGCGCCGTAGTTGAGGCCAAGGTTGCGGGCGAGGTCTTCGCCGAGCCCGGCGATGGTGAAGCGGTCGGCGAAGAGGTAGGCCAGGGCGGCGACGACGGCGACGATCCACAGCAGTTCGTAGCGGCCGCGGATGATGCCGGAGAAGTCGCCGGTCATCCAGGCGTTGAGGGTGCCTTGGAGCTGAAATTCCCAGGCGAGGAATGTGGCGGCGGAGCCGATGATGCCGGACAGAATGAGTCCGACGAGGGGGACGACGATGATGTCGCGGTGGTCGAGGCTGCGCAGGATGAGCGTCAGCAGCGCGGTTCCCGCGAGCGCGAAGGCGACGGCGATGAGCATCTTGCCGGGCAGGGAGAGCGTGGGGAGGAAGACGGTGGCAACGAGAATGCCGAGTCCGGCGGATTCGGTGACGCCGGTGGTGGACGGTTCGACGAAGCGGTTGCGCACGAGGAGTTGCATGACGAGGCCGGCAACGGCCATCGCGGCGCCGGAGAGGATGACGGCGAGGGTGCGCGGCAGGCGGGAGACGAAGAGGATTTGGAGGTCGCTGGCGGAGGCCTCGCCGGTCAGGATCGCCCCGATGGACATGTCTGCCCCGCCGATGAGGGTGGAGACGACGCCGAGAACGAGGACGGCGCCCGCCATGATCCCCATCGCGCGAAGGAAGTGGCCGCGGCGCGCCGAGCGCGTACACGAGCGCGACTCCTCGCATTCGGCGTGGCGGCAACCCCGGAACTGTTCGAGCTTGAGAGGTTGGAGCGGGCGGCGCTGGCCGGGCCGGTCTTGGCCAGGCCGGTCTTGGCCTGGCCGGCGCGGGGCGGTTTCCGCCCCGCGCGGGTGGGCCTGCGGTTGGCGTGGCGCGTCCGCGCCCGAGTCGGGCGCGGACGCCTCCATCGACTTACTTGATCGCATCAGCAACTTCGTCGAGCATGGCGGGGAAGTTGGTGGCGCCGGTCATGACGATGTACCAGCGCTCCGGGCTCAGGTAGACGATGTGGCCGTTTTGGGCGGCGGTGGTGGAGTTGACGAGGTCGTTGTCGAGGACCTGTTGCGCGGTGTCGCCGGCCTCGGCCTTGCCGACTGCGGCGTCTCGATCGACCACGAAGATCCAGTCCGGGTTGAGTTCCTTGACGGTCTCGAAGGAGACCTTGTCACCCTTGTGGCCCTCGTCCGCCTCGGGCTTCTGGTAGGCCTGGCCGAATCCGAAGACGTCCCAGATGGGCGCCCAGCGCGAGCCCCGGTCATGGAGCGAGATTTCGCCTGCGTTGGTCATGATGACGAGCGCGTTACCCTTGCCTTCACCCTTGCCGGAGTACTTGGCGATCTTGGCGGTGATGGCCTCGGCTGCGGCCGCGCCCTTGGCGTCGGCGCCCACGGCCTGCGCGACCATCTCCACGTTTTGCGGGACGGTGGCCGAGTAGTCCTCCGTCTTCCACGAGTGGGTGGCGTCGATCGTCGTGAAGACCTTGGAGAATTCCTCGTAGAACTTCGCCGAGCGCCCGCCCACGATCACCAGGTCCGGCTTGAGCTTGGCGATGGCCTCCATGTCGGGCTCCTTGAGGCCGCCCACGGAGGTCACCTTGGAGTAGTCGATGCCGTCCGCATCCTTGAGCCAGGTGGGGACGGAGGCGGTCACGGTGCCGACCACGCGGTCGCCGGCGCCGACGGCGTCGATCGTGTCGAGTGCCGCCATGTCGAGCACGACGATCGACTCGGGCTTGGCCTCGATGGTCGTCTGGCCCTGCGCGTGGGTGATGGTGCGCGGGAAGGTGGCCTCGGCGGATTCGGTGGTGGCCTCCTGGGTGGCGGTGGTTTCGGTACCGGTGGCGGTGCTTGTCTTTCCCGGGGTGGCCGATGAGCATGCGCTCAGGGCAAGGACGCTCGCGGCGGTGAGGGCCGCGAGTTTCATAACCTTGGGAAGGTGCATGTGTGTCTCCTTCAATGTGGCGCTAGCGGGCGCTAGCGCGTCGTGCGGTCATTACGAAAGCCGTGCGTTGCTTAATGCACTTAGGTCAACCTAATCTATCTGGCGCGCGATTTCAAAGCTCGGGGGAAAAGTCTTGCGTAATTCACCGCCCGTGAGCCCCGCCCAATCGCATCAAGCGCTTGCCAGAGGCATTTCGGCACACCCATTCACAGCCGCGAGCGGTAAGTTAGAAGGGTAGACCGACAAAGGAGAATCATGAGCTTCCCTGCCCCCACCCCCGCCATCGCAGACATCGGCGTGACCGGCCTCGGCGTCATGGGCGCCAACCTCGCCCGCAACCTCGCCCGCAACGGCTTCAAGGTCGCGATCCACAACCGCTCCGTCGGCCGCACCGAACGCCTCATCGCCGAGCACGGCGAGGAGGGCCAGTTCTTCCCGGCCGAGTCGATAAAGGACTTCGTCGCCAGCCTGTCCACCCCACGCGTCGCCATCATCATGGTCCAAGCCGGGGCCGCCACCGACGCCGTCATCGAACAGCTCGCCGCCGAGATGGAGGAAGGCGACATCATCGTCGACTGCGGCAACTCGCAGTACATGGACACCCGACGTCGTGAAGCCTCCCTCTCCGAGCGCGGCTTCCACTTCGTGGGCGCCGGGGTTTCCGGCGGCGAAGAGGGCGCACTGCTCGGCCCGGCGATCATGCCCGGCGGCACCCCAGCCTCCTACGACCGCCTCGGCCCCATGTTCGAAACCATCGCCGCCAAGGCGAACGGCGAGCCGTGCTGCATGCACGTCGGCCCCGACGGTGCCGGCCACTTCGTCAAGATGGTCCACAACGGCATCGAATACGCCGACATGCAGCTCATCGCCGAAGCCTACGAGATCATGCGCGCGCTCGGTATGAGCGCCCCCGAGATCGGCGACGTCTTCGCCGAGTGGAACAAGGGCGACCTCGAGTCCTACCTCATCGACGTCACCGCCGAGGTCCTTCACCACGAGGACCCGAAGACGGGGCGCCCATTCGTCGACATCGTGGCGGATCGCGCCTCGCAGAAGGGCACCGGCGCCTGGACCGTCCAGACCGCCGCCGGCCTTGGCATCCCCGTCACCGGGATCGCGGAGGCGACGTTCGCCCGCTCGCTGTCGGCGTCGGTGGCGCAGCGGCAGGCCGCGCAGTCCGCGTTGCCGAGCCACGCCTCCGACCTGGGCGAGCTTGCGGGTGCCGCGACGCCCGCGGACCGGGCCGCCTTCATCGAGGACGTCCGCCTCGCCCTGTACGCCTCGAAGATGGTGGCCTACTCGCAGGGCTTCGAGTTGATCCGTGCCGCCTCCGACGAGTACGGCTGGGACGTCCAGCTCGGGGCGCTGGCCAAGATCTGGCGCGCCGGCTGCATCATCCGCGCCCGCTTCCTCGACCGCATCACCGAGGCCTACGCCCGCGACGCCGGCCTGCCCCTCCTCCTCGCCGATGAGTTCTTCGCCCACGAGATCGGTGCCGCCGTGCCCGCCTGGCGCCGAGTGCTCACCGCCGCGCTCGGGGCCGGCATCCCGGTGCCGGCGTTCACGTCGTCGCTGGCCTACTACGACGGCGTGCGCTCGCCCCGCCTGTCCGCCAACCTCATCCAGGCCCAGCGCGACTTCTTCGGTTCGCACACCTACCAGCGCGTGGATATGGAGGGCACTTTCCACACCACGTGGTCGGAGGACCGGGCCGAGGAGCAGTGGGCCTAACCCGCCGGGCGCCGGGCGCCCGCCCGGCTTGATCTAGCCCGTCCGGCTCTGTCCAGTCCTGTCTGGGCCTGCCTGGGCGTGGCCCTATCTGGCTTCACCGCCCTGCCCGGCCCGGCCCTCCGGCCCGGCACCCGGCGCCGGGCCGGAGGGCCGGGCCGAGATCAAAGCAACGTGGACGATTGTGGCGTCATCTCCGTATATGGGGAGATGACGCCACAATCGTCCACTGAAGTCAAACCCGGCTCGGTTGGTCGCGCGGGCCCGGGGGCGCAAGCTGGGCGGGAGCCAAGCGGAACCCGCAGGTAGAACCCGCAAGCGGGAGCCAGGCGCGATGGCGGGCGCTCCCGCCATCGCGCCTCCCGACTAAATCAGCCCCAGCACCCCTGGCAGCCACAGCGAGACCGCGGGGACGAAGACCACCACGAACAGCGCCAGGATGATGCCCACGAGGAACTGCCACAGCTTGGAGATCACGGCCTCCATGCGCAAGCCGGCCACCTTCGCACCCACGAAGAGCACGTTACCCACGGGCGGCGTGATCACGCCGACCGAGAGATTCATGACGACCATCGCGCCAAAGTGCACCGGGTGAATCCCGATCTCAGTGACGATGGGCAAGAAGATCGGCACGAAGATGAGGATCGCGGGCGTCGGATCCATGAACGTGCCCACCACCAGCAAGATCAGCATGATGATGATGAGGATGCCGGTGGGCGAGTCAGTGATGGACAGCAGGCCGGAGGCGATCATGTCGGGGATGCGTGCGAAGGCCATCACCCACGACAACCCGGCCGAGACCGCCACCAGGAACATGACCACAGCGGTGGTGCGGGTGGCGCTGATGATGATCCCCGGCAGGTCCTTAACCTTGATGTTCTTGTACAGGAAGCCCAGCACCAGGCAGTAGACCACGGCGATGGCGGAAGACTCGGTGGCGGTGAACGCGCCCCCGAGGATACCGCCAACCACGATGACGATCATGAGCAGCGACGGAATCGCGCGCCACAGGGTCACGCCGATAACCTTCGCGCTCGGGCGCTCAGTCACCTGCACCACGTTCTTCTTCTCGTGGCGGAAGTACAGGATGAGGGCCACGATCATACACGCGACCACCCACAGGGTGCCCGGGCCGACGCCAGCCATGAACAGGGCAGCGATCGAGGTGGAGGACACGAGGGAGTACACGATGAACGTGTTCGACGGCGGGATCAGCATGCCCGACGGCGCGGAGGCCACGTTCACGGCGGCGGTGTACTCGCGCGAGTAGCCGTCCTTGACCATGCGGGGGTTCATGATGGTGCCGATGGCGGAGGCGGCGGCAACGGCCGCACCAGACACGGAGCCGAATAGGCCGTTAGCCACCACGTTGGTCAGCGCCATCGATGCCGGCATCCGGCCCACGAGCACCTTGGCGGCGTCGATGAGCCTGGCCGCGATGCCGCCGGAGTTCATGAGCACGCCGGCCAACACGAAGAACGGGATGGCCAGCAGCGAGAAGGAGTTGACGCCGGTGAACATGCGCCCCGCGATGGACATGGCGGCCACGTCCGGGTTCATCACCGCCATCGCCGCGATGACGGTGGGCAGGCCGATGGCCACGGCGATCGGCACCGAAGTGGCGATCAGGAGGATGATTCCAACAAGCAGGATGAGTCCTGCAACAGCGGTAGGTGTCACAGCTGGGCTCCCTTCGTGCCAGCGGCGTTACCCGCCCCTGCGCCCTTGTTAACGACGCCGTCAGCGCCAGCCGCGCCCGCGGCGTCGTCGACGACGCTACCCTCGGCCTCGGCCTCAATCATGATCTTTTCTGCTTCCTCGAGGGCGGCTTCAGCCTCGGGGATGGGGAAGTTGGACTCGCGCCCGGTGGCAATCTCGATGATGTGGTAGATCGCGTAAAGCACGATCGCCACACCGGAGATGGGGAGCACGAGGTAGACGGAACCGATGTTCACCGGCAGGGCGGTCAGATTCTGCGACCAGGCGTTCATCGCGGCGTTCCAGCCGCCCCACACGAGGGCGACGAGGCCGAGGACGAGGGAGACGACGTGGGACCAGATCGCGAAGACCTTCTGGCTGCGCTCGGGGGCCCTCAGCACAAGGAACTCGACGGCCATGTGGCCGCGCTCGCCGTACACAAATGCAAGCCCGAGGAAAGACAGCCAGACGAAGAGCATTTTGGCCAGCTCTTCAGACCAGGTCACCGGTGAGTGGAGGACGAGGCGGGAGAAGACCTGCCACGTGGTGGAGAAGACGAGGCCGACGAACAGGATGATGCACAGCCAGCCGAGGAATTTAGTGGTGAAGTGATGGACGCGTTCCATTACTGACCCCCTTCGGTGTCGGCCGCGCGAATGGCGTCGAAGAGCTCGCGCTGGTAGCCGTCAGAGACGTACATGTCGACGATCGGGGCGAGCGCCTTGGCGAAGGCCTCCTTGTCGACGTCGTAGAAGGTCGCGCCGTGCTCCTCCGCGATGGCCTTGGATTCTTCGGTGTATTTCTTCCACAGGTCGGTGTGGAAGTCCATGGACTCGTAGAAGCAGTCGTAGAGGATCTCACGGTCAGCTTCGGGCATGGCCTTGAGGAGGTCGTTGCGCATGATCATGTAGTCCAGGCCCACCAGGTGGTTGGTGTAGGACAGGTAGGGCGCCACCTCCATGTGCCGGGCGGTGTTGTAGGAGACGATGTTGTTCTCCGCGCCGTCGAGCACGCCGGCCTGCAACGCGGAGTAGACCTCGCCGTAGGACAGCGGCGTGGCCGATCCGCCCATGAGCTTGATCATCTCGATGTGCATGTCGGATTCTTGGACACGGATCTTCTTGCCCGCGAGGTCGGCGGGCGTACGCACCGGACCATACGTGGTGTAGATGTGACGCTCACCCTGGGTGTAGCCGCCGAGCACCGTGATATTTTCCTTGTCCTCAAGGGAGGCGAAGAGGTTGCCGACAATCTCTGGCTCTTTGATGACCTTGATCTGGTGGTCGATGGAGCTGAAGGTGGTGGGCATGTTGAGGACGCGGAAGTCCTGGTTGATGTTCTCCAGCTGGGTACCGGACACGATCGCCATTTCGATGGCGCCGGACTTGACGTACTGGAGGACTTCCTGCTGCGAGCCGAGTTGCTCGTTGGGGAAGACCTCGATCACGTAGCGCCCATCGGTACGCTCAGCGACGTCTTTAGAAAACTTCTCAAGGGCCTTGAAGGACGGATGCGATTCCGACTGGTTGAGGGCGACCTTGAAGTATGAAACGGTATCCGCCTCGCCCACCGAGTCAAGCTGAATGCCTCCCAGTCCGGCGCAGCCGGACAGCAGGAGCGACACGCTTGCCGCGAGAGCGAGAAGGTTCCAACGTCTCTTCATTGGATCTCCTTAGCATGCGGGGTACGAGTGCTACCCCATGTGTGTGAGCCAGCATTGGCCGTGGTTGTACTCGTCGACGCGGCAGCCTTGCGTGCGTCTTCCAAGCTATTTTGAGACTATCAAGATTATGCGACTGCGCGGGGGACCTTCGCCATGTACTATTTCACAACCAGAAATGGGCGTTTAATTCCGCGAAACGCATGACACGTTCGCAGTCGACACATAGAGTTAAGCCAAGGGCGCGCCACCGCAGGCACGCCCACGCCGTCTCAGCGCGGCCGCCGTCCCACCGACGGCGGCGGGCCACGGCCCGCCGCCCGCTCAGACCGCCCATCACCCGCCGCCCCGCCGGCCCCGACGCATAGGAAGGCACTCATGAAACTCCAGCCGCACCCGGATCGGCTCTTCCCCGCCGATCCCACCACCCGCGAGATCGCCCGCAACCTGTACTCCCTCATCAAGGACGCGCCGATCATCTCCCCGCACGGCCACGTCCCCCCGGAGTGGATCGCAGACGACATCCCCTTCACGGACCCGACCTCCCTCCTCATCACCCCCGACCACTACGTCAACCGCATGCTGCACAGCCACGGCGTGGAGCTCAGCGAGCTCGGCGTGGGGCAGAAGGAATTCAGCGAGGAGCAGTCCCGCAACGCCTTCCGGATCCTGTGCTCGAACTGGTGGCTTTACCGCGGCACGCCCGTGAAATACTGGATGGAGAACGAGCTGTTCGATTACTTCGACGTGCGGGTGCGCCCGTCGGCGGAGACCGCGGACCAGATCTACGACCAGATCGCCGAGCGCCTTGCCGAGCCGGAGTATCGCCCGCGCGCGCTGTACAAGCGCTTCAACATCCAGTTCCTCGCCACCACCGACGATCCGTGTGATTCCCTCGAGCACCACAAGAAGATCCGCGAGACCTTCGACGGCATCGTCGTGCCGACCTTCCGCCCGGACAAGTACCTCGAGCCCGCCCGCGCCGACTGGCCGCAGCTGATGGCGGCGCTGTCGGAGGCGTCGGGCGTGGATACGACATCCTGGGCCGGTTTCAACGCCGCGATGGAGAACCGCCGGGCCTACTTCAAGGCGGCCGGCGCAATCTCGACCGACCACTCCCACCGCGATCCGGGAACGGCACGCCTTTCCGACACCGACGCTGAGCGCATCTATCAGCAGGCCCTTGCGGGCAAGGTCTCCCCCGACGATGCCGACGCGCTGCGCCGCTCCATGGTCTACGAGCAGGTGCGCATGGCCTCGGAGGACGGGCTGGTCATGACCATGCATCCGTCCGTCTACCGCAATCACCACACGCCCACGTTCAACAAGTACGGCGCCGACGTTGGCTGCGACATCCCGCTCAAGACTGAGTTCGCCGCCGCACTTCAGCCCGCGCTGGCGGACTTCGGGGACTCGGAGAACCTTCACCTCATCCCGTTCACCATGGACGAGACGGTCTACTCGCGTGAGCTTGCGCCGTTGGCCGGGTTCTACCGCTCGGTGTTCATCGGCGTGCCGTGGTGGTTCATCGACGCCCCCGAGGCGATGGTCCGCTTCCGCGGCGCCGTCACCGAGACTGCGGGCTTCACCCGCACCTCGGGCTTCATCGACGATACCCGCGCCTTCTGCTCCATCCCCGCCCGCCATGACGTCTCGCGCCGTATCGATGCCGGCTACGTGGCCAAGCTGGTGGCCGAGCACCGCCTGGAGATGGATGAGGCCGAGGAGGCAATCCGCGAGCTGGTGGTCGGCAACCCGGTTCGCGCCTTCAAGCTCGAGGGGTAAGCGGCCGTCCAGGCCGCATCGGCGAGAGGCCTGCCCTTCGCGGGACGATTTGGGCCGCATCTTCGTATATATGAAGATGCGGCCCAAATCGTCCCGCGTGGGTCGGTCGACGCGGACTAGTAGGAGGCACTGTCCCCGAGGTACTCGGCCGCCAGGTGCTCGCTTTGCCGGGCAAGGATGGCCACGTCGGCCCCGACGAGGATGAAGTCGATCCCGGCATCCAGGTAGGAGTGGGCGAGGGCGGGGTCAAAGGCGTTGATACCCACGGGCTTGCCGGCCCGCCGGCCCGCCTCGATGGCGCGGTGCACGGCCGCCACGACATCGGGATGGGCCTGCTGGCCGATCACCCCCATCGACGCGGCCAGGTCGGAGGGGCCGATGAAGATGGCGTCCACGCCCTCGGTGGCGGCGATCGCCTCGACGTTGTCCACCGCCTCCGCGGACTCGATCTGCACGGTCAGCGACACGAGGTCGCTGGCGCGCGTCAGATAGTCCGGCACCCGGTTCCACCTGGCTCCGCGTGCAAGCGCCGAGCCAACGCCGCGCACTCCCGCCGGCGGGTAGCGCACCGAGCGCACCGCCCGCGCGGCCTCCTCGGCGGTGTTGACCATCGGCACAAGGAGATTCTGCGCGCCGAGGTCGAGGAACTGCTTGATGACCACCCAGTCGTTGACCGGCACCCGCACCACCGGGGTGGTCGGGTAGGCGGCGATGACCTGCAGTTGGGCCTGGATCTGGGAGAGGCCAAGCGGCGCGTGCTCACCATCAATGAGGATCCAGTCCAGGCCCGCGCCCGCGCAGATCTCCGCATTCACGGTCGAGCCGGACGTCACCCACATGCCGACCAGCCCGCGCCTGCCACCACCAGCGCCACTACCAGCGCCGCCATCAGCGCCAGCGCCTACCGCCCGCCGCTCCCGCAGGAGCTGGCCGAAGGTGGGCGGGAGCTCTACACGAAACGACATGAGATCGTCCCCATCCTTCCGTAGTCGCACAGCACGGTGTCTCCGCGCTCAACCCACATGGGCCGGGTGAAGGAGCCGGCGAGGATGACCTCGCCGGCCTCGAGGCGATCCCCGTGTTGGGCGAACTTGTTCGCCAGCCAGGCCACACCCGTGCCGGGATGGTTGAGGACGCCGGCCGCCACGCCGGTCTCCTCGATCGTCTCGTTCTTGTACAGCAGGGCCGACACCCAGCGCAGGTCGATCTCGTGCGGGCCCATCGGATTGCCGCCGAGCACCATGGCACCGTAGGCGGCGTTGTCCGAGATGGTGTCCACGATCGTGCGGCCCTCGAGCTCGATGTGGGAGTTGAGGATCTCGAGCGCCGGGGTGACGTACTCGGTGGCGCGCAGCACGTCGAAGAGCGTGCAGCCGGGCCCCTCGAGGGGGTCCTTGAGCACGAAGGCGAGCTCGACCTCGATGCGCACGTTCAAGAACCTGTCGTAGTCGATGACGGAGCCGGTTTCGTACACCGTGTCGTCGAACATGACGCCGTAGTCCGGCTCGCTGATGCCGGTGGCGGCCTGCATCGCTTTGGAGGTCAGGCCGATCTTGCGGCCCACGATCCAGCGCCCGCTGGCCAGCTCGCGGTCGCGCCAGGCGGCTTGGATGGCGTAGGAGTCCTCCACTGTGGCATCGGGGTAGCGCGCGGTGATGCGCTTGATCACCGTGCGGTGGCGGTCGGCGTCGGCCAGCTCCGCGGCGATCTGGTCGAGTGTTGCCTGTTCCAGCATGGTCTTCCTTTCGTCACTGGCCGGGGCGCGCGGCCGCCGGAGTGTTTGCGGACAGGTCGAAGATCGGGTCGAAGAAGTTCGTCAGCGACTCGGTGTCCTCGAGCGAGGTGATGTGAGCGACGTACATGTCGGGGCGAACGACGACGACGGCGCCGTCGCGTGAGATCCCGCGCTCGTCAAAGATGTCAATCTCCGGGTGAACCGAGAAGACCTGGTTCCAGTCTTCGATCTGGAACGGGCCGGTTTTGGGGCGGAAGACCGCCGGCGCGTCTGTCACCTCGAAGTCGTGGTGGTGTTGCTGGTAGATCACCTTGATGTCGAAGAGGGTGTCGGCGTCGTCGCCGGGGCGGGTGTGGCGGACGAGCGGCGAGGCCGGGTCCTTCTCCAGCCATGTCGCGAACTTCGCCACTTTGGAGTCCTTGTCTTTCGGCGAGGCCTGGTCGGCGAAGACGTAGATACGCCAGCGCCCATCGGCCTGGTGGAGGTGGCCGAGGTGCGGGTAGTTGGCGTCGTTGCGCCTGGTGACCTCCACTGACTTGAAGCGTTTGCCGAGCGGGTAGCCGGTGGCGAGTTCCTGTTTGGCCTCCCCTGAGATGAGCAGGCCGACGGGGTATTCGGTCATGAAGCCGGCCGGGAACTCGGCTGTCTTGAGGTAGAACTCCTCGATGCCTTCGCCTTCCGGGTCGGCCATGCGCGCGGACCATTCGAGGTCGAAGTCGATGAGGTCCTGGGCGATCTGCTGGCGCTCGCCGTTGTAGGTGTGTAGCAACGACGGCGAGGAGTAGCCGCGTAGCACCTGTCCGAGCTTCCAGCCGAGGTTGAAGCCGTCCTGCATGGAGACGTTCATGCCTTGGCCCGCTTTGGCCGAGTGGGTGTGGCAGGCGTCGCCTTCGATGAAGACGCGCGGGTCCTGCTTGTCCCGGTTCTCGGGGAGCACGTCGTCGAAGCGCTGGGTCACCCGGTGGGCCACCTCGTAGACGGACCACCAGGCGGTGTCTTGCACGTCAATCGTGTAGGGGTGGAAGATCTCGTTGCACTTCTTCAGGATTTCCTCGAGCGGGGTCTGGCGGATCTTGTGGTTGTCGTCCTCGGCCACCTCGCCCAGGTCGATGTAGGAGCGGAAGAGGTAGCCGCCCTCGCGCGGGATGTGGAGGGAGGAGCCGGCCTTGGAGTGGATGATGCACTTGGTGTGGATGTCGGGGAAGTCGGTGCGGGCGATGACGTCGGCCACGCCCCACGCGTGGTAGGAGATCTTGCCGGTGTGGGTGGCGCCGATGCACCTGCGCACGCCCGAGGTGGCGCCGTCGGTGCCGACCACGTACTTGGCGTTGACGCTCACCTCCTCGCCCTTGTTCCACTCCCCTGAGCCGCGTAGCTTGACCCGCACGGGGTAGTCTTCGCTGCCGGCGCCGACCTCGAGGTCGAGGAACTCCCACCCGTAGTGGGGGCGCATGCGTGAGGGCTGGTTGTACATGAACTCGGCGAAGTAGTCGAGCACGCGGGCCTGGTTGACGATGATGTGTTCGAACTCGGAGATGCCGTGTTCATCGTCGATCGTCCAGCCGGTACGGATGATGTTGCCGGGGTTGTCCGGATCGTCGTTCCAGAAGGCCGTCTCGGTGATCTGGTAGGCCTCATCGACGATCTCGTGGCGGAAGCCGAAGGCCTGGAAGGTTTCTACACTGCGGGCCTGGATGCCGTCTGCCTGGCCGAGGATGAGGCGGTGGGGGCGCTTGTCGATGAGGACGGCGTTGATGTCGTCGTAGACGGAGAGGGAGGCGGCCGTCATCATGCCGGCCGGCCCGGCGCCAACGATGAGAACGTCGATGTTCTGCGGCATGTCCGGGTGTGGCGCCTCCGGGGCCTCCCAGCGCTCGAGTCCGATCCCGGCCGCGGCCTTGCGGCGCGGGTTGGTGGAAACGTAACCGTGGTGATGGAATTTCACTTGTCAAACCTTTCACTTCGTTGTGAAACCAGGGGGCGAGGCCCCTGTCTCTTATGTGGCTGACGCCAATGAACGCTCGAGCGAGGCGAGCTTATGTTGGCGCGCATAGTTCTCGATGGTCTGGGCGTCGGCCCCCGACTCGATCAGTTCGAGGAGGTGGGCGTGTTGTTCGACCGAGATGCTTGATCGCTGGGGGTCGAAGGCGAATGAGGAACGGCGGATAAGGGTTACGCGCTCGGCCTCGGCGGTGAGGAGTGTGAGGACGCGCGAGTTGGGGCACGGAGCGCACAGCAGCGTGTGGAACTCACCGTTGAGCCGGCGGTAGGCGGCGGAGTCGAAGGTGAGGGCCTCCACGAGGAAGCGCATCTCGTTGTTGATGGTGTGGGCACGCTCGAGGTCGTCGGGGGTGATGGCGCTGGCCGCGAGCGCGGTGGCCACCCCCTCGAGGTAGGCGAGCGTGGCGAACGATTCGGCGTAGCCGGAGACGTCGATCTGCGAGACCTGTGCCCCCACGTTGTGCGTGTATTCCACGAGTCCCTCGGCTTGCAGCCAGCGGATGGCTTCGCGGACGGGTACGGTGGACACACCGAATTCCTTGGCCAGGGTGGACAGGGTGAGCCTGTATCCCGGCGAGTAGCGTCCGTTGACGATCCCGTCGCGGAGCTCCTCGTAGACCTGGGTGGACTTCGATGTTTGCACTGTCATGTTCATTTCCTTTTGTGGGGTCATAGTTGCCGACGACGACGGCCGGCTGCTGGCTGCTGCCGGTTGCCGACGACGACGGCCGGCTGCCGGCGGCGCCGACTGGGGTGCCTCTGCCGCGAGGCAGGTGCCTATGACCCCACAGTTTACTGGGAAGGGTTTAGAACCCGGCCCCGCGGTCGAAGGTCGATTCGAGGACCCCGTCCCCGCGGGACAGGTCGGTGAGTACCTCGTTCAGTTCGCCGTCGGCGGCGGGGCTGAGGTCGCGGCCCGTGCGGTCCTTCAGTGTCAGGAGCGTGATAAACGCGATGACGGTGACGCCGAAGATGTAGGCGGCCACGGCCATGGAGGTGTTGAACTTGGCCTGCAGCGCGGTTGCGATGAACGGGGCGAAGGCGCCGCCGAGGATCGAGCCGAACGCGTAGGCCAGGCCGGCACCCGAGTAGCGGATCTTGGCCGGGAACATCTCAGCGAACATCGCCGACTGCGGGCCGTAGGTGAAGCCGATCGGGATCGCCAACACCACCATGCCCAGGCCGATGAGCCCGTAGTTCTCGGTGTCGAGGAAGCTGAACACGACCCAGATCCACACCATTTGGATGAGGAATCCGATGATGTAGGTTTTCTTGCGGCCGATGATGTCCGACACCCACGCGGAGAAGATCGTGGAGGCGATCCACATGAGGGCTGCGAGGGAGACGAGGTTGAGGATGACTGAGCGTTCTAGGCCCAGGTCGTTCGTCGTGTAGGACAGGATGTAGCCGCCGGTGATCATGTAGCCGGCAACGCCGTTGCCGGCGAAGATGACTGCTCCTTGGATGAGGGGCTTCCAGGCGGTGCGGAACATCTCCACCATCGGCAGGCGCACCTGTTCGTCCTGCTCGTCGGCCTTGCGGATTTCCTCCATCACCGGGGATTCGGAGACCCCCATGCGGATGACGAAGCCGATGACGACGAGGACGATGGACAGGAGGAAGGGCACGCGCCAGCCCCAGCTGGCGAACTGGTCCTCGGTGGTCAGGTGAGAGGTGATGGCCAACACCAGGGTCGCCAGCAGCATGCCGAGCGGGACGCCGATCTGCGGAAAGCCGCCGAAGAGGCCGCGCCGGTGCGTGGGGGCGTGTTCCACGGCCATGAGGGCCGCGCCACCCCACTCGCCGCCGGCTGCGAATCCTTGGAGGATGCGCAGGACGATGAGGAGGATGGGCGCCGCCACGCCGATCGAGTCGTACGTGGGGAGCAGACCGATGAGGAAGGTCGCCGATCCCATGAGCATGAGCGTGGCAACCAGCATCGTCTTGCGTCCCAGCTTGTCGCCGAAGTGCCCGGCGACGGCCGCGCCGAGCGGTCGGAAGAAGAAGGAGATGCCGACCGTTGCGAACGAGATCAGCCGGCCGGCCACCTCCCCCGCGCCTTGCACGAAGGGGTCGAAGAACAGCGGGGCGAGGACGATCGCCGCGGCGTTGGCGTAGATGAAGAAGTCGTACCACTCGACGGCGGTCCCCACGAGGGTGCCGAGCGCGACGCGGCGGTCTTCCTTCCTCTTCGTCGACAGGACGAGGGCGGCGCCGGTGTTGGCCGCACCCATCAGATCTGCTCTCCGAGTTTGAAGCCCCTCTCGGCGTCGTCCTTGCGGGTGTAGGAGAAGCCGTCGGCGCCGATGGTCACGTCGAGTTCGCGCGCGTCGGTGCGGGCCACGAGGGGCTGGATGTTGCCGTCGAGGTCGAGCACGCGGGAGGCGTCCGTGTACCAGGACGGGACGACGGGGGTGCCCCACCAGTCGCGGCGCTGGTTGTCGTGGACGTCCCAGGTGACCACGGGGTTGTCGGGGTCGCCCGTGTAGTAGTCCTGGGTGTAGATCTCCACGCGGTGCCCGTCCGGGTCGCGCAGGTAGAGGTAGAAGGCGTTGGAGACGCCGTGGCGGCCCGGGCCGCGCTCGATCTGGTCGGAGATGCGCAGGGCGCCCAGCTTGTCGCAGATGGCGAGGATGTTGTGCTTCTCGTGGGTGGCGAACGCGATGTGGTGCATGCGCGGGCCGTCGCCGCCGGTCATCGCCGTGTCGTGGACGGTGGCCTTGCGCCGCATCCAGGAGGCGTAGGTAACGCCGGCGTCGTCCTTGATGTTCTCCGTGGTGCGGAAGCCGAGGTTCTCCATGTATGTGGTGGCGGAGGGCACGTCCGGTGTGACCTGGTTGAAGTGGTCGAGGCGGACGATCTGGCCGGGGATCTGCAGGTCGTAGCGCCAGGCGAGGCGCTCGACGTGGTCGACTTCGTAGAAGAACTCGTATGGGAAGCCGAGCGGGTCGACGACGCGCACGGCGTTGTGCACTCCGTCCGTGAAGTCGCCGCGGCGGGTCTCGCAGCCGAGTTCCTGGTAGAAGGCTTCGGCTTTGTCCACGTCCTCCTGCGAGCGCACGCGGAATGCGAAGGCGGCGACGGCGGGCTCCTTGCCCTTGCGTAGCACGAGGTTGTGGTGGATGAACTCCTCCGCGGCGCGCAGGTAGATCGAGTTCTCGTCTTCCTTCGTCACGACGAGGCCCAGGACGTCCACGTAGAAGAAGCGCGACTTCTCCAGGTCGGTGACGACGAGCTCCATGTAGGCGCAGCGCAGGACGTCCGGCGCCGGTGCTTGCGGAACCTTGGTGATATCGGACATGTTCAGTCTCCTTTGGCTGAATATTTCAAGGGGTGCGCCCCTCCGTTGGGGCTTGTTCAATCGTGGGTTGACAGTTTCTTGTGTCGAGGCGGTGTGGGGTGTGGCCGGCGCCGGGCGGGCCGCCCGGCGCCGGCACCCGCTAGGCGCTCGGTCCACCAAGGCCGAGGTCACCATCGGCGTATCCGGTGGCCCCGAACCGGGTGGTGTGAACGTCACCGAGGGTGACGTGGATGGATTGCTGGACGGTGTAGAAGTCCAGCGAACGATACCCGCCCTCGTGGCCGAGGCCGGAGCCCTTCACGCCGCCGAACGGGGTGCGAAGGTCGCGAACATTGTGGGAGTTTATCCAGACCATGCCGGATTCGATTTGGCCGGCGACGTTGTGGGCGCGGGCGATGTCGTTCGTCCACACGTAGGCGGCGAGTCCGTATTCGACGTCGTTGGCGAGCGCGATAGCCTCCTCCTGCGTGTCGAAGGGGGTGATGGCGACGACGGGACCGAAGATCTCCTCCTGGAAGATGCGGGCCGAGGCCGGCACGTCGGCGAACACCGTGGCCTCAACATAGTTGCCGGTGGGCAGGTGGGCCGGGCGGCCGCCGCCGGCGACTAGGCGGCCCTCGCCCTTGCCGATCTCGATGTAGGAGGTGACCTTCTTGTAGTGCTCGGGGTGAACGAGCGCCGCGATCTCCGTCTTGGGGTCGGAGGGGTCCCCCACCACGATTTTCTTCGCACGCTCGGCGTAGGCCTCGACGAACCTGTCGTAGATGGAACGCTGGACGAGCAGGCGCGAGGAGGCGGTGCAGCGTTCGCCGTTGAGGGAGAAGACGCCGAAGAGGGTGGAGTCCAGGGCTTTGTCGAAGTCCGCGTCCTCGAAGATGATGGCCGGCGACTTGCCGCCCAGCTCGAGGGAGAGGTGCTTCATGTAGGGGGCCGCGTTTTCGAAGATCTTCTTGCCCGTGGCGAGCGAGCCGGTAAACGACACGAGCGGGGCGTCCGGGTGCTTGACCAGGGCGTCGCCGGCGGTGTGGCCGAAGCCGTAGACGATGTTGAACACGCCCTCGGGCACGCCCGCGCGTTCCATGATTCCCGGCCATAGCGAGGCGGAGACGGGGGTGAACTCGGCCGGTTTGAGCACCACGGTGGCGCCCGCGGCCAGGGCCGGGGCCAGCTTCCAGGATTCCTGCATGAACGGCGTGTTCCACGGGGTGATGAGGATGGCGACCCCGTGCGGCTTGCGGTGGACGTAGTTGATCTGGCGGCCGGGCATGTTGAACGCGCCGTCGACCTGGGCCACGATGAGGTCGGCGAAGAAGCGGAAGTTTTCCGCCGCGCGGTTGGCCTGGCCCTTGGCCTGGCGGATGGGCAGACCCGAATCGTAGGACTCGATGGCGGCCAGCTCGTCGTTCATCTTGGCCACCTCGTCCGCGATGCGGTAGAGGATCTGGGCGCGCTGGCGGGGCAGCATGTTCGCCCAGCTACCCTCGTCGAAGGCGGCCTTGGCGGCGGCGACGGCGGCGTCGGCGTCGGCCTTGTCGCCGGAGGCGCACTGGATGTAGGTTTCGTTCGTGGTCGGCTCGAGGACATCGAAGGTGTCTCCCGAGATGGAATCAACGAGCTCGCCGTTGATGTAGTGGCGGATGTGGTCGGGCAGTCCCGCGGGTTTATTCGCCATGGTTACCTTCCTTCGTGGTTGTCAGCGTGGGCGTGGCCGTTGGCCGTGAGCCACTCGTTGTAGCGTTCCCGCCAGGCGGGGCCCAGCGGGTAGAGGCCGTCCACCGACTCCCCGGCGGCGACCATCTCGGCAATGAACGTCTCTTCGGATTCCTGCTTCTCCGCGGCCTCGACCACCTCGCAGACCATGTGGGGCGGGATGACGATTGCGCCGTCGTCGTCGCCGACGATCACGTCACCGTGCTGGACGGCGACGCCGCCGCAGGTGATGGTCTGGTCGGTGTCCCACGGGATGTGGAGCCGGCCGAGCACGGAGGGGTGGGCGGCTTGGGCGAAGACCGGCAGGCCGACCTCGGCGACGGCGGCCCAGTCGCGCACCGCGCCGTCGGTGATGATGCCCGCCGCCCCGCGTACCTTGGCGCGCAGGGCGAGGATGTCGCCGAGCGTGCCCGCGAACTCAAAGCCGCGTGCTTCCATGACGAGGACCTCGCCCTCGCCCACCGAGTCGATCGCGCGCTTTTGCGCGTTGTAGCCGCCGCCGACTTTCTTGAATAGATCCGGGCGGTGGCCCACGTAGCGCAGTGTGCGGGCCCGGCCCACGATCTTCTGGCCGGCGCGCATGGGGTGGACGCCGTCGATGGAGACGTTCGGGTAGCCGCGCTGGCGCATCTGGGAGGACAGGGTGGCGACGGCCAGGTTGGAGATGCGTTCGCGCAGCTCGGCGGTGAGCTCGAACTCGGCTTCGGCGGGGGCGAGGCCGGCGGCCTCGGGTGAGCCCCAGGCGTCGATGCGCTGCTTGTCGTCGGCGGCGGGGGCGGAGCCGATGTCGGCGAGGGCGGGGCCGGCCACCACCGTCGTCGTGAGCTCGCCGGAGGTCAGGTGCGGGTCGTCCTCGGAGAAGACCTCGACCGTGACTGTCTGGCCCGGCTGGAGCACCGAGGAGCCGGCGGGGGTGCCGGTGAGGATGACGTCGCCCGGCTCGAGGGTCATGACGCGGGAGAGGTCAGCGATGATGTGGGCGAAGGAGAAGAGGAGGGTGGCCGAGGAGTCGTCCTGGACTACCTGGCCGTCTACCGTGGCGCGGACGTGTAGCCGGGCCGGGTCGATGGCGTCGGTGGGGATGAGTCGTGGGCCGATCGGGGTCATGCCGTCCCCGGACTTGGAGCGGACGTTGGAGCCCTTGTCCGCGGCGCGCAGGTCGAGCAGGCCCATGTCGTTCGCGGCGGTGACGTGGGAGACGTGGCCCCAGGCGTCCGCCTCGGAGACGTTGCGCGCGGCCGTGCCGATGACGAGCGCGATCTCGGCCTCGAAGACGAGCAGCTCGGTATTGGCGGGCCGCACCACCTCTCCCGGGCCGTTGAGGGAGGAGGATGCCTTCATGAAGTACGAGGCCTCGGCGGGGGTGCGCCCGCGCTGTGCCGCGCGCGAGGGGTAGGACAGGTGGACGGCGATGATCTTGCCGACCTCACCGTACGTCTGGGTGACGATGTTCAAAGCCTGGCTCCTTTGCTCGACTTCCGTGAACCTTGTGGAAAGGTCTTGCGCGACCTCCCCGCCGATCGTATATGATTACGTGTACGATCGTATATACGATCATGTACCATAGATCCCACAACGTCAAGAGGTTTTTCAAAGTTTCTCGGGAAGATGATTCGGAGGCTCTCAGCTGCCGGCGTCGTTACCCTGAACTTGACACAACACAGACGCCCCGCACAACGCAGTGCGAGCGGAAAGGCAACCATGAATCCTCACATTTCAGCCCTCCTCGACCGGATCCCCACCGGCATCTTCCTCAACGGCGAGTTCACCGACTCCTCCTCCGGGCAGCGCTTCGAGGTGCTCAACCCGGCCACCGGCGAGGTGCTCACCACCGTCGCCGACGCCACGCCCGACGACGCCGCCCGCGCCATGGATCTGGCAGTCGAGGCCCAGCACGCCTGGGCCGTTTCCGCCCCGCGCGAGCGCGCCGAGATCCTGCGCCGCGCCTTCGAGCTCGCCACCGGCAAGTACCGGGACGACCTTGCCACCGTCATGACCTTGGAAATGGGCAAGCCTCTGGACCAGGCCTACGGCGAAGTTACCTACGGCGCGGAATTCCTGCGCTGGTTCTCCGAGGAAGCCGCCCGCATCCGCGGGGACTACTTCCGCGTACCCGAGGGGCATCTCCAGGCGATCGTGGTACGTCGGCCGGTCGGCCCTTGCCTGTTCATCACCCCGTGGAACTTCCCGCTTGCCATGGCTACCCGCAAGGCGGGTCCGGCTTTCGCCGCCGGTAACGTCGCTATCCTGCGCCCCTCGCAAGAGACGCCGCTGACGGCTCTCCTCTTCGCCCAGATCATGCGCGAGGCGGGTCTGCCCGCCGGCGTGCTTGCCGTGCTGCCCTCCTCGCGCTCCCGGCCGATCACCGGCCCGCTTATCCAGGATCCGCGCATGCGCAAGCTGTCCTTCACCGGCTCCACCGCGGTGGGCAAGGCGCTGTTGAAGGAGGCGGCGGATAACGTGCTGCGCACCTCCATGGAGCTTGGCGGGAACGCGCCCTTCATCGTCTTCGACGACGCCGACATCGACGCCGCCGTCGATGCCGCGCTCGCCACCAAGATGCGCAACATGGGTGAGGCCTGCAACGCCGCCGACCATTTCTTCGTTCACGACGCCGTTTATGAGGAGTTCGTGGAGAAGTTCTCCGCCCGGATCGCCGCGCAGCGCGTTGGCGACGGCCTGGAGGAGGGGACGGAGGTGGGTCCGCTCATCTCCGAGAAGCAGCTAAGCGAGGTCAGCGCCATGATCGAGCGGGCCGTCGACGCCGGCGCGAAGGTCAAGGTGGGCGGCGGGCGGCCGGCTGGGAAGGGCTTCTTCCTTGAACCCACCGTGCTCGTGGACGTGGATCCGGCATCCGAGATCGTCGCCGAGGAGATCTTCGGGCCGGTCGCACCCATCATCCGCTTCAGCGACGAGCGCGAGCTCATCAGGGTCATTAACGCCGACTCGGTGGGCCTGGGCGGGTACTTCCACACCAAGGATATGAACCGCGTGATGCGGCTGGCCGAGCGGCTGGAGATCGGCATGCTGGGAGTCAACTCGGCCACCATCTCCAACGCGGGTGCGCCCTTTGGTGGCATGAAGCATTCGGGAATGGGGCGTGAGGGCGGCAAGGAAGGCATCGAGGACTACCTCCAGACCGTCTACGTCGGCATCCCGGCGCCGGACTTCTTCTAGCCGGCGCCGGCCGGTTCAGCCGGCCGGCGCCGCCCGCTGGGCGCGCCAGCATATACGAGGATCCCCCGGGTTCTTTTCAGAACACCGGGGGATCCTCGCGCTAGAGGTGGACTCTCACCCGAGGGTGATTAGTCCTCCCGACGCTTCCGCGACACCAGGAATGCACCAGCCGCAGTCAGCATGGTAGCCGCAGCAGCCAAGCCGCCCACGGTAGCACCCGTGTACGGGAGCTTGCCGGCACCGGACTTCGCCGCAGCCTTACCCGCGACCGTGATCGTGGACGTATCGAGGACGTTGCCGTCCTTGTCCGTCACGGTCACCGTGATCTTCTCGCCGGGCTTGGCGTTCGGATCGGCGGTGATGACGAGGTTGCCATCCTTGTCGATCTGAGCCTTACCCGGGCCGTCGACCGTGACCTTAGCGCCGTCGGGGACCTTGCCGCCGTCGTTCGGGATCACAACGGTCTCGCCAGGCTTGACGGAACCATCGCCCCAGTTCGGCTTATCGGCCTCGGGCTGCTTGTCCGGATCGGTGACAGTGACCTCGATCTTGTCGATCTCGTTGCCGTCCTTGTCCTTGACGATAACTACGATCTTGTCACCAGGCTTGGCGTCCTTATCGATGTCGACAACCACGTTGCCGTTCTCATCGATGGTCACCTTGCCCGGACCGTCAGTCTCGACCGTGGTGCCGTCCGGAACCGGGCCGCCGTCATTCGGGATCACAACGGTCTCGCCGGGCTTGCCCGAACCATTACCCCAATCCGGGGACTTGGGGGCCTCCGGCTCGGTGACGGTGATCTTGCCATCGCTCGAGGTGTTGACTTCCTTGCCACTATCCGGGGTCTTACCCGTGACAGTGACGGTGTAATCGCCATCGACCGGAGCGGTCGGGGTACCCGTGATCACACACGCACCCTTCTCCGCGTCGTACGCGATATTCAGACCATCGGCAAGGCCAGTGGCGGTGCAGACCAGGTCAGTGGCCTTACCAGGGTTGTCAACCGGGATGACGACCGGATCAATCGGCTTGTTGACCTCACCGTTGATCGCCGGAACGTTCGGAACCGTCGGAGCAACGGCACAGCCGTTCTCGTCGACCGTCGCACCCTCGGGCGTACCGGGGCACTGATCCTTACCGTCGGGCACCTTGTCCCCGTCGGTATCGGTCACCGTGACGGTCACCTTCGCGTTGACCGCGTCGGTACCACCGTTGTCCGGGTAGGTCACCACAACCGGGACGTTAACCGCACCAGCAGGAACGTCGGCACCCGGGGTGAACGTGATCTCACCGGTGTTCGGATCGATCTTGGCCCAGTCGGGAGCACCCTCAGCAAGAGCGAAGGTCGTACCCTCAGGCGCGGTGACCGTGCCCTCAGTGTCCTTCTTGGTGAAGGTCGGGGTCACAGTGGCCGTCTTGCCAGCCTCAACCGACGAATCAGCGTAAGCCGGCTCGAACAGCTGAGCAAGCGAACAACCATTCTCATCGACCTTCACGCCAGCAGGCGTATCCGGGCACTGATCCTTATCGTCGGTGACCTTGTCCCCGTCCTTATCGCCAGGCTCGGGAGCGGCAGGCTCCGTCACGGTGATCTTGCCGGTGCCAGAGGTCGTGACCTTGCCCTTATCCCCATCGGGGCGGTTGCCCGTGACGGTGACGGTGTAGTCGCCATTGATCGGAGCGGTCGGGGTACCCGTGATCACACACGCACCCTTATCCGCGTCGTAAGCAATGTTCAGACCAGCAGCAAGGCCAGTGGCAGTGCAAACCAGATCAGTAGCCTGACCCGGGTTAGCAACCGGAACCTCGACCGGATCAATCGGCTTGTTAACCTCACCGTTGATCACCGGAACAGCCGGGATCGACGGGGCAACAGCACAGCCCTTCTCGTCAACCTTCACGCCAGCAGGCGTATCCGGGCACTGATCCTTATCGTCGGTGACCTTGTCCCCGTCCTTATCGCCAGGCTCGGGAGCAGCAGGCTCGGTGACGGTGATCTTGCCAGTACCGGACTCGGAGACCTTACCCTTATCACCATCGGGGCGGTTGCCCGTGACGGTGACGGTGTAGTCGCCATTGATCGGAGCGGTCGGGGTACCCGTGATCACACACGCACCCTTCTCCGCGTCGTACGCAATCGTCAGACCATCGGCAAGGCCGGTGGCGGTGCAGACCAGATCAGTGGCCTTACCAGGGTTGTCAACCGGAACGACGACCGGATCAATCGGCTTGTTAACCTCACCGTTGATCACCGGAACGTTCGGAACCGTCGGAGCAACAGCACAGCCGTTCTCATCGACCGTCGCACCCTCCGGCGTACCGGGGCACTGATCCTTACCGTCGGGCACCTTGTCCCCGTCGGTATCGGTCACCGTGACGGTCACCTTCGCGTTGACAGCGTCGGTACCACCGTTGTCCGGGTAGGTCACCACAACCGGGACGTTAACCGCACCAGCAGGAACGTCGGCACCCGGGGTAAACGTGATCTCACCAGTCTTCTCATCGATCTTGGCCCAGTCAGGAGCACCCTCAGCAAGAGCGAAGGTCGTACCCTCAGGCGCGGTAACCGTGCCCTCAGTGTCCTTCTTGGTGAAGGTCGGGGTCACAGTGGCCGTCTTACCAGCCTCAACCGACGAATCAGCGTAAGCCGGCTCGAACAACTGAGCAAGCGAACAACCATTCTCGTCAACCGTCACGCCAGCAGGCGTATCCGGGCACTGATCCTCGCCAGGCTTCGGGTTGGCCGGATCAACGGGATCCGGAACCTTATCGCCATCCGAGTCAGCAAGGACGGTCACCTTCGCGTTGACAGCGTCGGTACCACCGTTGTCCGGGTAGGTCACCACAACCGGGACGTTAACGTCGCCAGCAGGAACATCGGCACCCGGGGTGAACGTGATCTCACCGGTGTTCGGATCGATCTTGGCCCACGCCGGAGCACCCTCGCCAAGAGCGAAGGTCGTACCCTCAGGCGCGGTGACCGCGCCCTCGGTGTCCTTCTTGGTGAAGGTCGGAGAAACGGTCACGGGATCGCCACCGGCAACGGCCGTCGAATCGGCGTAAGCCGGCTCGAACAGCTGAGCAAGCGAGCAACCATTCTCGTCAACCTTCACGCCAGCAGGCGTATCCGGGCACTGATCCTTATCGTCGGTGACCTTGTCCCCGTCCTTATCGCCAGGCTCGGGAGCAGCAGGCTCGGTGACGGTGATCTTGCCAGTACCGGACTCGGAGACCTTACCCTTATCACCATCGGGGCGGTTGCCCGTGACGGTGACGGTGTAGTCGCCATTGATCGGAGCGGTCGGGGTACCCGTGATCACACACGCACCCTTATCCGCGTCGTAAGCAATGTTCAGACCAGCAGCAAGGCCAGTGGCAGTGCAAACCAGATCAGTAGCCTGACCCGGGTTAGCAACCGGAACCTCGACCGGATCAATCGGCTTGTTAACCTCACCGTTGATCGCCGGAACGTTCGGAACCGACGGAGCAACAGCACAGCCTGTGATATCGACGACTGCGCCAGCAGGCGTATCCGCGCACTGATCCTTACCGTCGGGCACCTTGTCCCCATCGGTATCGGTCACCGTGACGGTCACCTTCGCGTTGACAGCGTCGGTACCACCGTTGTTCGGGTAGGTCACCACAACCGGGACGTCAACCGCACCAGCCGGAACATCGGCACCCGGGGTAAACGTGATCTCACCGGTCTTGTCATTGATCTGAACCCAGTCGGGAGCACCCTCGCCAAGAGCGAAGGTCGTACCCTCAGGAGCGTCAACCTTATCCTCCGAACCCTTCTTGGTGAAGGTCGGGGTCACAGTGGCGGTCTTACCAGCCTCAACCGTCGAATCGGCGTAAGCCGGCTCGAACAGCTGAGCAAGCGAACAACCGTTCTCATCAACCGTCACGCCCTTCGGCGTATCCGGGCACTGATCCTCGCCCGGCTTCGGGTTAGCCGGATCAACCGGATCCGGAACCTTATCGCCATCCGAGTCAGCAAGGACGGTCACCTTCGCGTTGACAGCGTCGGTACCACCGTTGTCCGGGTAGGTCACCACAACCGGGACGTCAACCGGGCCAGCCGTAACATCGGCACCCGGGGTGAACGTGATCTCACCGGTCTTGTCATTGATCTGAACCCAGTCGGGAGCACCCTCGCCAAGAGCAAAGGTCGTACCCTCAGGAGCGTCGACCTTATCCTCCGAGCCCTTCTTCGTGAAGGTCGGAGAAACGGTCACAGGATCACCACCGGCAACAGCCGTCGAATCGGCGTAAGCCGGCTCGAACAGCTGAGCAAGCGAACAACCATTCTCATCAACCGTCACGCCCTTCGGCGTATCCGGGCACTGATCCTCACCCGGCTGCGGGTTAGCCGGATCAACCGGATCCGGAACCTTATCGCCGTCGGCGTCGCCGTTAGCCACCGGCAACGGAACGATGTCCGTGACGTCCTTGGTTTCCGGGCCGTCCGGAGTCTGGCGAGTCACGGTGTAGGTGACGGTGACGTTCGGGGTCTCCTCGTCAGCGGCGACGATCGCGGTGGGAGTGCCGGTGATCGTCTTGGTGTCCGCGTTGTACGTCAGACCCGCGGGCAGGTTCTCCACCGACTTGATCTCGCCCAGCGTGTAGCCGGCGTCCTCAAAACCGGTCGGCGTGACTTCCTGGCTGTATTCGGTGCCGCGAACGCCTGGCGCAAGCGGGGTGTCCGTGACAACGATGATGTAGGTGCGCGCAAGCTGCACGTCGACATGGTCGGCGCCATTGCGCGGAACGGAGGCGTTTCCTTTCACCTTCACGACGAAGCGGCCGGTCTCGGTCGGCTTGCCCGTGATCTTGCCCGTGGCAGGATCGATACTCAGGCCGGCGGGCAGGCCGTCAGCGGTGAGCCCGGAGAGGGTAGTCCCGTTCGGTGCCTCCGGAAGTGCTGCCGCATCGTAGTCGGAGTACTTCGAGCCCCACGGCAGCTCGGTGCCGCGGGTGGCGAGGAAGGCGTCCGAGGCGAGAGCCGCACCCCGCTTACCAGTATCAACGTTCACGCCGTACAGGGTGGCGGTGTAGACCGTGTCGGCCGTCAGATCTTCGGGGACCTGATAGTCGCACGAGGCAAGGCTCAGGTTCGTTTCCGGCTTGAGACCCGTACACTCGTGGACCTGGTTGCCCTTTTGATCGGTCCAGACGATGTCGTAGGTGAGGTTCTCGTTCGTCAGAACGCCGCCGGTGTACGTCTTGGCGGTGTCGCCAGGCGCGGCCGGGTTGAGCTGGGTGTCGTAGTTGACGACGTCGAACTCGAGCGGAGCCGGGGACAGGACGATGTCCGCCAGAGTGAGGTTATCGTTCAAGCCGCCACCGGTGAAACCAACCTGGCCGAAGCTGGCACCACCCCAGGTTCCGCTACCACCTGCATACTGCCAACGCTGGATCGCCCACGGCGACATAACTCCCACGTTGTTCGGAAGATCAACCGGGCCGACGTACATCCAGTCCCAGTTGGTGTGCTTGGAACCCAGGTTGCCGTTGAGGAACGAACCCTCTTTCCACGAGCCGGCCAGCTGGTGACACTTATCCTTAGAGACGATGCCACAGGAATCGGCAGCGTTTCCGTAAATGCCGCGGAAGTAAAGCTGGTACCTTCCGTCCGCGCCCGTCGTCGCGGTCACGGTCTCCGCGATCCAGGTGGGATCGGCCTTAATCTGCTCGCTGATCCAGGCCTGCAGCGCGTTCTCGTCGTCCGCGGTCCAGTCCTTTCCGCGCAGGGTCTTGCCCGCGAAGGCCGCCTTTGCGTGTTCTTTGATCTTGGCAACCGCCTCATCGCTGAGGTAGGAGCCCTGGATCTCGATGCCGGACAGCGGATAATCCCCGCCCGCCTGGTTGATCATCGACGTAGAGAAGTCGAGCGCACCGTTGGGAACGGTTGCGTTCCAGAACACCGTTCCACCGACACGGCCGTCAAGACCATTGCCGACGTTATTGCCCTCGCCGGAAACAGCCCACAGATTACGATCCTGCTTGGCCAGGATGTTGTCCGTGTTCTTGGCGTAGTTGATGTACACGTCGCGGATGGAGGACTGCCCACTATCCCAGCTCGCCATCATGCTGAGATCTACAATAGGCTGATCGGGCGCCCACGTCGTGGCGTAGTGGTTGATGAGCCGGTACTGATCCTTAGCTCCGTCCGGAAGCTGAGCCCAGATGCGGACCTTCTCCTGCCAGCCGAGGCGCGAGTCGTTACCCGCGAAATCCTTGGTGCCGGCGGCGCCAGTGGTGGTATTCCCCTCGAAGTAGCGCACGCGCCCGATCGTATCGAAGTAGGGCTTCATGTCGATCGAGAAGTTACCCTGCGCATCCGTGGTGGTGTAGTAGATCGGGGAGTAGCTGTACGGGAAGTCGGCGTTGCCGGCTCCCTCTCGCCACTGCACGTAGACCTTCACACCCTCGATGGGGCCCTTGTAGTCCACCCCGGTATTGTTCGAGGCGTAGGACTCGATGAAACGCGCCGTGCCCGACACGGTGTAGGGCGCATTGCCCGTACCGGTCGACTCGATCGCCGTCCCAATCGACCGTACGGCCGTAGCTCCACCGGCGCCGTCAGAAGTGGGCGCCGCTATGGCACCCCCTCCTGCAAGCCCGGTAGCGACGATTGCCGTTGTGCCTACGACAGCCATCGCTTTCTTTATTATCCGAGAGATCACAAATCTCTCCTTCCTCTCAATTTGGATTCACATTGAGCTTGTTCGCCACTCAATCGGGGCGCATATCAACAGAAACGAGAATTCATTTGCCCGGCAGGCAACCTATAGCAATCAAACGACTCGCCTTGACAGCCCCCCCCCGCAAAAACCATGCTATAGCCTTGTGCGTATGATTAGCGCTTCGTGCGTTCTATTGTACAAGGGACCATCGTCGTAGATCCAACGTTGCCGCGAAAACGATTAAAACCGCAGTTCAGCGCCTTGTTTGACATATCACATATTGAACAGGGTGCTGAATTCATGGGGAACCCTTACTAAATTCTGGTGATATAGTGTGCGTTCCGCGTCAGAGCCGGCTGCCCCGGACCGGTTCAGCCGGCCGCGAATTAAGAAAACTCGGACGATTGTGGGGCGATCTCGCCATATACGAAGATCGCCCCACAATCGTCCAGTCCGTTTTAATCGCCGTGTGCCTGCGCCCCGCGGATCGCGGCGCGAGCCGCCCGCACCAGCTCCCCGTCCGTCACCGACCGCACGCTCTGGCCCCCACCCGGACCGGTGGGACCCGTGGCGATCTCACGGCGGGCCGACATGTGAAACTCCTCGACCCCGGCCTCGCGCAGGGCGGGGATCGCCTCCAGGGCCACTCCCCCGCCAGCCATGACCGTGACACCCGCGCCCAGCCGATCCAACTCGGCCTTCAACTGCGCGAGCACGGGAGCGCCGTCGCCGGCGAGCGACTTGCCGCCCGAGCTCAGCACGCGCGTCACGCCGCCCACCTCTGCCAGCTGGCGCGCCACCTCCGCCGGCCCGACCCCGGCGCCAAACAGCACGTCCACGCACCGGTGAACCACCACGTCCACCTCCGGGTTGCGCTCCCTGGCCGCCTCGGCCCACTGGCGCAGCCGCGCCACGTCCAACTCAAGGCCCGCCGGCCCCTCGCGCAACGCGCCCACCACCACGGCGGCGGCCCCGCGGGAGACCACCCACCGCACGTCGTTGGCGACGATCGCCGCCTCGGCGTCGTCGTAGACGAAGTCACCCGCGCGCGGACGGACGAGCACACACACGGGAATGCCCTCCACCACGCACGCCTCCACCATCGCAAGCGACGGGGTCAGGCCCCCGACCTCCAGGGCGCTGCACGCCTCCACCCGGTCGGCGCCCGCATCCCGCGCAACCCGCGCGCCCGCGGCGTCCTGCACTGCAATCTCTAACACGTGACCTGTGCCTCCCACTCAAAACCTTCATCGAAAGGATACATCGGACGGTCGATGCGCGAATGGCCCAGCCGCAGCAAATCTTGATCTACGCCGCCCGGCGTGAGCGCCATCTTCCACGCCGCCGCCATCTCATACAGGTCGGGTTCGAGGTAGCCGATCTTCACCACAACCACGTCCGCCTCGCGCGGCTTGAGCCCCGCGATCGTGAACGCCTCCTCAGTGGCGTACTGCATGCGGTTCTGCGTCACGACGACGACGGCGCCGCTCGGCCCGCCCTCCCCCAACGGCCGCAGCACGGCCACCTCGCCAGCCCGCGGGTCGACGGCCAGGTTCTCCACCCGCACGCTGAGGGCCAGCGTGCCCGGCTCACGGGCGTCGATCTTCCCGCCGAGTCGCACCTCGATCCGGGCGCCCACGCCCGCCTCGGCCGCGAGCGCCACCGTGGCGGCGTCGTGAATCGAGGCGAAGATCGCGGACAGCTCGCCGGTAGCCACCGGCTGGAAGGTCAGGAGGCGGGAGAGGGCGAAGGTGACGTCGTCGGCGCCGCCGGCACCCGGGTTGTCACCCGTGTCGGAGATGAAGGTCGGGCGGGCGGCCGTCCGCGCCCACTCCAAGCAGCCGTCCATTGAGTCCACCGGCGCCACGAAGCCGAACTCCTCGTGGCGGGCCCAGATCTCCCGCGCGTAATCGCGGGCCACCCCGGACACCAGCTCCTGGTCATCGCCCGTGACCACCACCGCCGCCTTGCACCGCGGCTGGTCCGCCCAGGCGAACCCGATCCAGAAACCCACATCCAAGATCCCCGGCATCGCTTCCAGATGCGGGATGCGCCCATAGAGGGAAGCGGCCGGCTCGAGGCGGGTGGAGGTGCGCTCACCGGGCAGAAGAAAAGGCATGTGTACCAGCGCCTTCGCCGGCTTACCCTGCCCGCTCAGCAAGCGCGTGACCAGATTCTTCATCGCGCGGCGGCGGGATTCGAGGGCGTCGACGTGCGGGGCCTCCCGGTAGGTGGTCAGCAGGTCACACCCCGCGAACAGCGCCTCGGAGACGTTGCCGTGCAGATCCGTGGACAGGGAGACCATCGGCTCCGGCCCGATCACGGCGCGGATCGCGGTGATGAGGTCGCCCTCGGCGTCGTCGAGCCCGGCCACGCTCATGGCGCCATGGACGTCAAAGAAGAAGCCGTCCAGCGGCGCCTGCTCCGTGAGGGCGGCGAGCCCGTCGAGGATCTCCGCCTTCCAGGCCTCATACGTGGCCCGCTCCAGCACGCCACCGGGCAACGCTCGCGCGTGGAATATCGGAAGCCACGTCACCGCCTTGCTCCACGTCTCGTGGATCCAGCCGTAGCGCCCCAGCACCTCCTCACCGCGCGTGATCTCGAAGTCCTCCGCCACCGCCGGCTGCGGCGAGAACGTGGATGACTCGATGTGGATACCTGCGATTGCGATGCGCATAACTTACCTTTCAACGATGAGAGCGACGGGGAAAGAGGAAGCCGGCGCCGGGCACGACGCCGGGATGCGGCTGCCGTCCGGGGCGAGCCAGAAAGCGCGCGAAGGATCGGCGGCGGAGGCGCCGGCCGCAGCCGCGGCGGCGCCGGGCGGGCCGGCGGGGTCGCCTTCGCGGACGAAATAGGCCGTCGCGCCCGCAGTGAGCAGGGAGAAGGGCGCAGGCCCGGGCGTAGAGGCGTAGATGTAGCGCCCGTAGGTCCCCATCCACTCCCCGAGCTCGGCAACCACGCGGGCCTGATACGGGTCGAGCGAGCCGTCGGCGCGCGGGCCCACATTGAGCAGGAGGTTGCCGCCGTGGGAGGCGACGTCGACAAGCAGCCAGGCCGCCTCGGCTCCGCTGAGCCGGTCGGCGGGGTTGTCGTTGCGGTTGTACCCAAACGAGCGGTTCAGACCGCGAGTGGACTCCCACATTTCCGGAAGCGGCTCGTCCACCTGCGTGTACTCGCGGGTCAGGTAGCCGTGGAAGGGGATCCCCCAGCGGTCGTTGATCGTGGCCTCGTGCTCGGCCAGGTAGCGGGTGAGGATGGCGGACAAACCCCACTCCTGCGGCCCCTTGCCGGCGTCGGGCCAGTCGATGTCGTTCCACAAAAGGTCCGGATGGAAGCGGTCGATCAGCTCGCTCAGCTGGCCGGCGGCATAGCGGGCGAAGGCCTCGTCGTTGCGGCGAAAGGCGAAAAGGTCCTCGTCCGAGCGGATAGGCGGGAAGTGGGACACGTGCCAGTCGAGCGCGCCGGAGAAGTACAGGCCGAGCCGGGCGCCGGCCGCCCGGGTGGCGTCCGCCACCACGGAGATGACGTCCGGGCCGCCACGGGAGACGGAGGAAAACGGCGTCGTTGCCGTGTCCCACAAACAAAAGCCGTCGTGATGCTTCGTGGTCGGCACGATGTAGCGCCCGCCCGCCGCCACCAGCGCAGCGACCAGGTTGGCCAGGTTTTCCGGCGAGGGCGCGAAGCTAAAGGCGAGGTCCTCGTAGCTGGTGCCCACCCCGAAGGTCTCCTCATGCCACGTCGCGCACGGCGAGCCAGGGATGCGCACCGTGTTGGCGTACCACTCCGCGTACTCGTGATAGTCGTAGGCCAGCTCGGGCGGCGTCGTGCATCCCGGATCGCGGCTATAGGCCCAACCCGGCACCGAATAGATGCCCAGGTGGATAAAGAAGCCGAGCTTAGCCTCCGTGAACCACTGCGGCACCTCGTGTGCCGGGTAGGTGGTGCGGGCGGCCAAGTCCGCCGGCCCGGTTCGATGTTCAAACGTGTTGTCCACAATCTCTCCCGTCACTGCACCGGAGCGCTGACCACCAGGTCATGGGCGCTGCGGGCTATCCCCGTCAGCGCCGAATTCGCGCCCAGGCTCGCCGCCTCGATCCGTAGCCGTTCCGTCGCCATCGGCACCGCCGAACCCAGCAGCGAAACCCGAAACGCGTTCATGAAGGCGGTCAGCTCGCTCATCGCGCCGCCCACCACCACGTCGCAGGGGTTGACGAAACTAATCAGCGGCCCGAGCGCCTTGCCCACCAGCATCCCCGAATTGCGGATCAGCTGGGTGATCTGCGGGAACTGATTCTGGCCCGCCTCCACCAGCTCCGCCATCGAGCCCAGCTCCATGAACGGTGCCGCGTCCCGGCGAATCGCCGCGCCCGACGCCACGGTTTCCAAGCAGCCCGACTTCCCGCACCCGCACACAAACGGCGAATCCTCCACCACGCGCGCATGGGACACGTCGCCAGCAATTCCCATCCCGCCCGTGTAAATCTTGCCGTCGATCACCAGCGCGCCGCCAATCCCGGAGCCGGCCTTAATGTAGAGCAGGGGCTGGTGTTCCGGGCCGCGCACACTCGCCTCGCCGAGCGCCGCCGCCCGCGCGTCGTTCTCCACCACGCAATCCATGTCCGCCAGCTCGGCAACGATCGCGCGCACGTCGGCGTCGTGCCACCCCGGCATGCGCGAGGGCAAGACGATGCGCCGCGTGCTCGCGTCCACCGGGCCGGGAACCGCGATGCCGGCGGCGAGGATGTCGGCGCCGGGAAACTCGCGGTCGCGCAGCTCGCGCCACAGGTCCACCAGGCGTTCGAGGACCGGACGCGGTCCGGGGGTGAGGTCGATCGGCGCCTCCTGGGCCTCCACGATCGGGCCGACGCGATCGGAGAGCGCGTAGCGGACGTGGCTCGTGCCGATTTCCGCGGCCGCGACGAGCACGGGCGGGGCGATGCTCTCCAGCTGGGTGGAGCGCCTGCCGCGAGCGTGGGAGGCGGGTTCGACCTCGCGCACGCGCTCCTGGCTGACCAGCGAGCGGGCGATGTTCGACGCCGTGGACGACGACACGCCGAGCTTCTCGCTCAAGTCTGAACGGTTCTTGGCCGCGCCTGCGCGAATGAGCCGGTAGGCGGACTCAAGCAGATCGGGGCTCACAGTAGCAAAACCCTGTTCGCTAGCCATGGATGCCTCACTTCATCGACGACGGTTGTGTTTCCTATATCACCACTAAGATCCAACCAACGCAATTGATTTTCTAAATTGGCAAGAAGTTTTCCAAAAACCCCACATGCTGGATCACATCCTGCTATTTTGAAAACAATCCTAGGTTTTGTGCCGCACGGCACAGAACGTGAGCCAAAGGAGGCACACATGACCCGCGCATCACGGCGAGCTAGCATCGTCGCCACCGTGGCAGGCCTCGCCCTGCTCCTGTCCGCCTGCGGCAGTGGAAGCTCGTCCACGCCCTCAGGCGCCACCAATCCATCAGGCTCCGCCGCCGGTGACGGGTCGACCGTCACCGTCGCCATGGACACCCCCACGTGGATCTTCCCCATCTCCGCCCCCGGCAAGACCCAGGGCGAAAACGCCATCTTCATCGACATGCTCTACCCCTCGATGTACTCCTTCACCCTCGACGGCGAGCACCCCTTCAACATCGACGAAAAGCGCTCCATCGCCAACATCCCCGAGATCAGCGACGACGGGCTGACCTACACCATCACCCTCAAGGATCGCACCTGGTCCGACGGCGAAAAGCTCACCACCAAGGACATCGACTTCTGGTACAACCTCGTCCTCAACAACAAGGCGGAATGGGCCTCCTACCGCGAAGGCGGCTTCCCCGACAACGTCACCAGCTTCAAGATCGTTGACGACAAGACCTTCACCATCACCACCACCGAACCCTTCTCCGGCGGCTACTTCGTGGGCAACCAGCTCAACTCCGTGCGGCCCATGCCCGCACACGCCTGGGCCAAGACTTCCGACGACGGCGAGATCGTCGACTTCACCGATCCGCAAAACGCCAAGGACATCTACGCCTACCTGCGTGCCGCCGCGGAGGATCCGGCCAACTACGCCAGCAACGCCCTGTGGCAGACCGTCTCCGGGCCCTGGAAGCTCACCTCCTACACCCCGTCCGGCGCGGTCGAGCTCGTCGCCAACGACTCCTACGACGGGCCCGACCCGGCCACCTTCAGCCACGTCATCTACAAGCCCTTCACCTCCGACGACGCCGAGTTCAACACCCTGCGCGCCGGCGGCATCGACTACGGTTACATCCCCGCCGGCAACATCTCCCAGCAGGACTACATCGAAGGCCAGGGCTACACCGTCTCCCCGTGGTACGGCTGGTCCATCACCTACATGCCGTTCAACTTCAACCACCCCAAGTCCGGGCCGATCTTCGCCCAGAAGTACGTGCGCCAAGCCATGCAGCAACTGATTGACCAGGAGACCATCTCCAAGGTCATCTGGAAGGGCATGGCGGCCCCCACCTGCGGGCCCGTCCCGCAGGAGCCCGGCGCCGCCGGCACCACCGAGGGCTGCGCCTACTCCTTCAACCCCGACGCCGCCCGAAAGCTGCTCGAAGATCACGGCTGGGCCATCAACCCCGACGGCGTGACCACCTGTGAAAAGCCCGGCACCGGCGCCGACCAGTGCGGCGAAGGAATCGAGGCCGGCGCAGAAATGCGCTTCACCCTCATCTCCCAGTCCGGCTTCACCGCCACCCACGACATGATGGCGGAACTGAAGTCCCAGTTCGGCAAGCTCGGCATCGTGCTGGAGATCCAGGAGGTTCCCGACTCGGTGGCCGTCTCGCAGGTGTGCAAGAAGGACGACCCCAACTGCGAATGGGATCTATCCTTCTTCGGCTCCGAAGGCTCCTGGTACTACCCGCCCTTCGCCTCGGGCCAGCGCCTGTTCGCCACCGGCGCGCCGGTAAACCTCGGCGCCTACTCCAACCCGGAGGCGGATAAGCTCATCGACGCCACCCTCGTCTCCTCCGACGAGTCGGCAATGAAGGACTACAACGACTTCCTCGCCGAAGACCTGCCCGTCCTGTGGATGCCGAATCCGGTCAACCGGGTCTCCGCCTACAAGTCGGATATCTCCGGCATCGATCCGCAAGATCCGATGCTCGGCATGTACCCCCAAGATTGGACACGTAAGTAACAGACGCTGACGGGCCGGCTGGCGAAAGCCAGCCGGCCCGCGAGGGGCAACTATGTGGCGATACATTCTTCAACGGCTCGGCCAGGCATTCGCGGTCATGCTCATCGTGACCTTCTTGACCTTCCTCCTTCTTCACCTTCTTCCCGGCGGCGCCGCCCGATCCGCGCTCGGCCTGGATGCCACGCCGGCACAGATCGAGGCTTACAACGCGCAGATGGGCTACGACCAGCCCTTCCTCACACAGTTCGGCCTCTACGTCCAGCGCCTCCTGAGCGGCGACCTCGGCTACTCCTTCCAGCTCAACCAACCGGTAGCCGACGTCATCCTCCAGCGCCTGCCCAAGACCATCCTGCTGAGCCTTCTCGCCACCACCCTCGCCGTCGTCATCGCCGTCCCCCTCGGCGCCATCCAGGCCGTCTACCGCAACACCAAGGTCGACTACGCCATCACCGGCGTCGCGCTCCTGGCCTACGCCACCCCGCTGTTCTTCCTCGGCATCATCTTCATCGTGGTCTTCTCCCAGTGGTGGCCGATCCTTCCCCCGCAAGCCCCGCAAGGCTTCACCGTCGCCGAGATCCTCAGCCAATGGAAGGGCCTCATCCTGCCGGTGGTGACCCTCGCCGTCGTCGCCCTCGCCGCGTTCACGCGCTACGTGCGCTCCACGATGGTCGACAACCTCAACGAGAACTACATCCGCACGGCCAAGGCCAAAGGCCTTTCCCCCTCCCGCGTGACCATCCGCCACGCTCTGCGTAACTCCCTCTTCCCCGTCATCACGCTACTGGGCATGTACATCCCCGCCCTCTTCTCCGGCGCGCTCGTGGTCGAACAGCTCTTCAACTATCCCGGCATGGGTCTCATGTTCTGGCAGGCCACCCAGACCCGCGACTACCCCATCCTCCTAGCCTCCACTCTCATCGTTTCCCTCGCCACCGTGATCGGCGCCCTCATCGCCGACATCCTCTACGCCGTGGCCGATCCCCGCGTCCGACTTTCCGGAGGTGACCAATGAGTGAGCCCATCAACGACGCCGTCGCCGGCGCCCCTGCCTCAAGCCGCAGTTCCGGCTCCGCTGGAGGCGGATCCGGCGCTGCCGCCGTCGTCGTCGGCGACGCCACGCACGCCCGGCGCCAACTCGGCATCGGACGCCAAGGCATAGCCGTCTTCTTCGAAAACAAGCTCGCCGTCCTCGGCCTGTGCCTCGTCGTCGCCCTCATTCTCTTTTCATTCGTCGGCCCCCTGATCTACCACACCGATCAGGTCCACACCGACCTCGCCCACGCCTACCTCGCCCCTGGCGAGCTCGGCCACCCACTCGGCACCGACTCCGTCGGCTACGACCAGCTCGGCCGCCTCATGCTCGGCGGACAGACCTCCCTCATCGTGGGCCTGTGCGCCGGCCTGCTCGCCACCGCCTTCGGCACCCTCTGGGGAGCCGCGGCAGGCTTCATCGGCGGCTGGGTCGACGCCGTCATGATGCGCCTCGTCGACGCCCTCATGTCGATCCCCGCGCTATTCCTGTTCATGCTGATCGCCACGATCATCACCCCCACTGTCCCGCTACTCGTGCTCGTCATCTCCGCGTTCGCGTGGCTCAACCCGGCGCGCATGGTCCGCGGCGACTCCATCGCGTTGCGCTCGCGCGAGTTCATCCTCGCCATGAAGGGCATGGGCGGCTCATCGGGGCGGGCCGTGCGCACCCACATCGTGCGCAACTCCATCGGCACCGTCATCGTCAACGCCACCTTCCAGGTCGCCGACGCCGTCCTGTACGTCGCCTACCTATCCTTCCTCGGACTGGGTGTTCCGCCGCCCGCGGCCAACTGGGGCGGCATGCTCTCCTCCGGCCTGTCCGAGGTCTACTCGGGCAACTGGTGGCTCATCCTGCCCCCAGGTATCGCGATCATCGTCCTGGTACTTGCCTTCAACTTCGTCGGCGACGGCCTGCGTGACGCCTTCGAAGTGCGCTTGCGGAAGAGGTAGACATGGATACCCTGCTGTCAATCGAGGACCTCTCGGTTCGCATCCCCCGCCGAAAGGACGAGGTCCAGCCGCTGTCCGGCGTCAACCTGACCGTCGGACGCGGGCAGACCCTCGGCATCGTCGGCGAATCCGGCTCCGGCAAAACCATGACGGCGCTCGCCCTCATGGGCCTCCTGCCCTCCAACGGGTACGTCTCCTCCGGGCAGATCACCCTGGACGGCAAGGCGCTTGTGGGGATGGACGACGCCGAGTTGCGCCGCCTGCGTGGCACCGAAGTGGGCATGATCTTCCAAGATCCCATGACCTCCCTCAACCCCACGATGACCATCGGCGACCAGATCGGCGAACCGCTGCGCGTCCACCGCTCGGCGTCGAAGAAGGAGGCCGACGAGGCAGCCATCGACATCATGCGGCGCGTGGGGATGCCCCGCCCCGACAAGATCGTCGGCGACTACCCCCACCAGCTCTCCGGCGGCATGCGCCAGCGCGCGATGATCGCCATGGCCCTCATTTGCCGGCCCAAGCTCCTCATCGCCGACGAACCGACCACCGCCCTCGACGTCACCACCCAGATGCAGATCCTCGACCTCATCGACGACGTCAAGGACGAGTTCGGCTCCTCCGTCATCCTCGTCACCCACGACCTCGCAGTGGTAGCCGGGCGAGCGGACTCCGTGGCCGTCATGTACTCGGGGCGCGTGATGGAGCAGGCCCCCTCGCGCGAGCTATTCACCAGCCCGCGCCACCAGTACACGCGCGCCCTGCTCGCCGCGCTACCCGAGCGCGCCCACAGCGCCGACGCCGAGCTGTACTCGATCCCCGGCTCCCCGCCGGAGATCACCGAGGAGGTCACCGGGTGCCCGTTCGCACCGCGTTGCGCCTTCGCCCAGGACGTCTGCCACACCGTGACACCGACGCTCGGGGAGGGGAGCCACAAGGTGGCCTGCCACTTCCCCGGCGGCGAGCCGCTCACCAACGAGCTACGGTCCGTGGCACACAACGACGCCCTCGATGAGAGCAAGCCCATCCTTCAGGTCAGCCACGTCTCGCGCAACTTCCCCGCCTACGGCGGCTCGCTCGTGCGGCGCAAGATCGGCACCGTCTCGGCCGTCGCCGACGTCTCCCTGACCATCTACGAAGGCGAGGTCTTCGGGCTGGTCGGCGAATCCGGGTGCGGCAAGTCCACGCTCGGCCGGCTCATCGCCGGGCTCGACGACGTCTCCGAAGGCGAGATCGAGGTGGGCGGCGTGCGCATCTCCGGCCTGCGCGGTAAGGAGCGGAAGAAGTTCCACGCCCAGGTCCAGATGATGTTCCAGGACTCCGCCGCCGCGATGGATCCACGCATGCGGGTGGACGAGATCATCCTCGAGCCGCTCAACATCCAAAAGGTGGGCACCCGCGCCCAGCGCCACGACCGGGTGGCCGCCCTCGTGGAGCAGATCGGCCTTCCACGCGACGCCCTTTCCCGCTACCCGCACGAATTCTCCGGCGGCCAGCTCCAGCGCATCGGGCTCGCCCGCGCCCTCGCGCTTAACCCGCGGCTGATCGTGTGCGACGAGCCGGTCTCCGCCCTCGACGTCTCCGTTCAGGCTCAGGTACTTAACGAGATGCGGGCCCTGCAACAGCGCTACTCGCTGGCCTACGTGTTCATCAGCCACGACCTGTCGGTGGTCCAGTACATGTCCGACCGCATCGCCGTCATGTATCTGGGCAAGATCGTCGAGTACGGCGACGCCGACAGCGTCGCCCGCCGCCCACTCCACCCATACACGAAGGGGCTGGTGGACGCCGTCCCCCGCATCGAGGACGCCTTCACCGAGGAGGTCACCCGCCTCAAGATCGACGGCGAGACCCCCTCCGCGATGGATCCGCCCAGCGGTTGCCGCTTCCGCACCCGCTGCCCCTTCGCCCAGGACATCTGCGCGGCGCAGGAGCCGGCACTTCGGAAGCTTCGCACCGGGCAGGGCGGCGACCAGCTTGGCGGCGACCAGTTTGTGGCCTGCCACTTCCCGCTGGTGGACGGCGTGCAGGCACGGGTCGCGTCGGCTGCCGGGTGAGGGCTGAGCCGGGCGCGGGTCGGGGCCGGGTGTTGCCGGGTCGGGCGCGGGTCGGGCGCGGGTCGGGGCCGGCTGCAGGGCGTGCGTGGGCCCCGGGCTTAAGTCTCCCCGCCGGGTCGCCTCACCGCGGCCACCCGGCGATCAGCCCACCTGCCGACACTTCTCTTGAATATACCGACTGCCGATCGCTATACGGGCCTGGTCGGCCTCAGATTCCTGAGTTATGTCGGGCCGCGGTAGGGGGCACCGCCGAACACCCAGCCGGCACAGGCCTACCCCGACACTTCACTTGAGGATTTAGCCCACCTGCCGACACTTCTCTTGAATATACCGACTGCCGATCGCTATACGGGCCTGGTCGGCCTCAGATTCCTGAGTTGTGTCGGGGCGGAGGCGGGGGCACCACCGGGCACCCAGCCGGCACGGGCCCGCCCCGACACTTCACTTGAGGATTTGACCCACCTGCCGACACTTCTCTTGAATATACCGACTGCCGATCGCTATACGGGCCTGGTCGGCCTCAGATTCCTGAGTTATGTCGGGCCGCGACCGGGGGCACCGCCGGGCACCCAGCCGGCCAGGCCTGCCCCGACACTTCACTTGAGAATTTGACCCACCAGCCGACACTTCTCTTGAATATACCGACTGCCGATCGAAATACGGGCCCGGTCGGCCTCAGATTCCTGAGTTATGTCGGGCCGCGGCCGGGTGAGGGCTGAGCAGGGCGCGGGTCGGGGCCGGGTGTTGCCGGGTCGGGCGCGGGTCGGGCGCGGGTCGGGGCCGGCTGCAGGGCGTGCGTGGGCCCCGGGCTTAAGTCTCCCCGCCGGATCGCCTCACCGCGGCCACCCGGCGGTCAGCCCACCTGCCGACACTTCTCTTGAATATACCGACTGCCGATCGCTATACAGGCCCGGTCGGCCTCAGATTCCTGAGTTATGTCGGAGCGCGGTAGGGGGCACCGCCGAACACCCAGCCGGCCGGGCCTGCCCCGACACTTCACTTGAGGATTTGACCCACCTGCCGACACTTCTCTTGAATATACCGACTGCCGATCGCTATATGGGCCTGGTCGGCCTCAGATTCCTGAGTTATGTCGGGCCGCGGTAGGGGGCACCGCCGGGCACCCAGCCGGCACAGGCGTTCATCCTGCTGGCACAGGCCTGCCCCGACACTTCTCTTGAATATACCGACTGCCGATCGCTATACGGGCCTGGTGGGCCTCAGATTCCTGAGTTATGTCGGGGCGCGGTAGGGGCACCGCCGGGCACCCAGCCGGCACAGGCGTTCATCCTGCTGGCACAGGCCGGCCTCGACACTTCACTTGAGAATTTGACCCACCAGCCGACACTTCTCTTGAATATACCGACTGCCGATCGAAATACGGGCCTGGTCGGCCTCAGATTCCTGAGTTGTGTCGCCCGTGGGACTCCGCCCGCGGGTCTCCGCCTGCGGGGCCCCGGCCGCGGCCGGAGCCCCGCGATCACCCCGCGGCCGCGCCGAGGTCGGCCGCGCCGATAATCCCCGCATCGTTGCCCAGGGAGGCCGCGACGATCTTCGCACACGGGAAGCCGCCCAAGCCCATCTGACGGGTGTACTCCCGGCGCGTCGGCTCCAGCAGCAGCTCTCCAGATTCGGACACCCCACCACCAATAAGGAAGAGGTCCGGGTCGAAGATCATGCCAAGCGAGGCCATGCCCGCGCCCAGCGCCGTGCCGATCTCCTCAAAGATCCCCAGCGCCACCGGGTCCCCCGCGTGCGCCAGCGGATCGACGTCGCGGGCCGTGGCCAGCCCGTTTGTGGCCGGCAGACGCTCAGCCGCGAGCGCGTTCATCCGGCTACCCGAGCAGTACTGCTCCCAACAACCCACGCGCCCGCACCCGCACGGCAGCCCGCCCGGCTCGTAGGTGAAGTGCCCAAGCTCGCCAGCCAGGCCATGCCTGCCCTCGAGCACCCGATCGCCGAAGATCAGCGCGCCCCCGATCCCGGTGCCCACCGTAATGGCCACCACCGAGTCATACCCTCGCGCCGCGCCAAAGCGGTATTCGGCCCAGGCCGCGGCGTCGGCGTCGTTGACGAGGCGGACGGGAAGCCCGAGCGCTGAGGACAGCGGCGTGCGGACGTCCACGTCCGTCCAACGCAGGTTGGCCGAGGTGCGCACGACGCCGGCGCCCGAGTCCACCGTGCCGGCGAAGCCCACGCCCACGCCCTCGATCTGGTCAAGGCCGAGGCCGTGCGCGCTGACGAGGGCCTCAACCTCGCGGGCCATGTCGGCGATCGTTGACTGCGACGCCCCCGGATACGAGGCGAACCTTTCCTTGGCCAGGATGTTTCCACCGTCAACGAGGCCGACGGCTATCTTCGTGCCGCCGACGTCGATTCCCACGCGCATCATTCATGCCTCCTAGGTCGATACTTCAGATGGGTAGTGTTGGATCCGACAAGCTTGAACGCCTCCCGCGCCACGCCCATGAGCGGGGCGTTCGCGCCGTTGGGCGCGATGTCAATGATGAGATCCTGGCTGGCGGTGGAGCTGGCAGTGTCAAACACCGAGGCGCGCAGGGAGCTCATGAACACGCCCAGCTGAGCGAGCGAACCTCCCACGTAGATCGCGCCGGGGTTGATGAAGTTGACGATCGGCCCCAAAGCCCGACCAATCAGCTCCCCCGACTGGCGCACGTACGGGTTGATTTCTGGCATGTCGTTGAGGACGGCGTCGACGATCGGGCGGTCGCCGAGGTCGAGGCCCGCACTCAGCGCCCGCTCGCGGATCACGGCACCCGAGGCCACCGCCTCCAGGCACCCGCTGCGCCCGCAGGCGCACAGGTTGTTGAGGTTGGGATCGACCCGCGCGTGGCTGATGTCCCCCGCGAAGCCGCCCGCGCCCTGGTAGAGCTCCCCGTTGATGACCACCGCCCCGCCGATGCCGGTGCCCGCCTTAACGTAGATGTATGAATCGGCGGACACGTAGGGTAGCTCCCCCACCGCGCATGCGCGCGTGTCGTTTTCCACCCATACGGGCAGGCCCGTCATCTCGTTGAGGATCCCGCACAGGTCCGCCCCGTGCCAGCCGGGCATGCGGGCGGGCAGGACGAGCTTGCGCGTGATCGCCTCCACCGGGCTGGCCACGGACAGACCGATCGCGCCGATCTTGCGCTCCGCGAAGTGCTCCTCGCGTAGCTGATTCCAACGTTCGACCAGGGTGGCCATCACCTTTTCGGGCGCCGAGGGGGAATCGAAGACGATCTCTTGCGGTTCTCGCATCGGGTGGATGGAGTCCATGATGCCGAAGCGCAGGTGGTGGGCGCCGACCTCAGCCACGGCCACCACCTCTGCGGTGTCGATTGAGATGAGGATCTTCGCCGGACGCCCGCCGGTGGACCTGTTCGATTCTATTTCCTTAATCAGCTCCTGTTCGATGAGGCTGCGGGCGACGTTCGACGCCGTCGACGACGAAATCCCCATCGAGTGCACCAAATCCGATCGACGCCGGGCGACGCCAGACTTGATCATTCCGTATGCGGTGTCTAGCAAGTCAGTGCTTACCGCAGGATTCTTCGCCACCTAAACTCCTCCTTGAGCCGTGGTATCCGCTCTAGAATCAGTGTATCCCCCCACGGGCCTTTTTCCAACTTGGCGAAACTATTTCGTTATTCTTTTGCAAATTGCACACTGCGTGGACGAAGTGTGTTAAACTCGAGGTCAGTTGAGGCGCACCGAAGGCGATGTGCCAATACTGATTCGGAACCCCGAATCCCGTCATCACGACACAACAATCCTCAAGGGGGAGGAAACATGACAAAACTTTCGTCAATCGCTAAGGTCGGAGCCCTCTTTGCTTCGGGCGCTCTGATCCTCTCCGCCTGCTCAAACGGTGCAGGCGGCTCGGAGTCCACCACCACGCCTACCAGCGGCGGATCGGAAACCTCCGCCTCCGGCGCACCCGTCACCATCGAGTACCTGCACCGTCTGCCCGACGGCGAAGGCATGGTCCCCGTCGCTGACATCGTCGCACGCTGGAACAAGGAGCACCCCGACATCCAGGTCACCTCCACGAAGTTCGACGGTGCCCCGGCTGACCTGATCAAGAAGGTCCAGACGGACGTCTCGGCCAACAACGCGGCCTGCCTCTTCCAGGCTGGATACGCCGATCTGGCTGAGCTCTACGTCGGCGGCCTCGTCCAGGACGTCACGCAATACGCCACGAAGTACGCCGACAAGTTCGGCGATGGCCCGTTCGGCTCCATGCAGCTCGACGGCAAGTACTTCGGCCTGCCGCAGGACACCGGCCCGCTCGTCTACTACTACAACAAGGCCGCGTTCGAGGAGCTCGGCCTCAAGGTTCCGACCACCTCGCAGGAGTTCATCGACACCGCCAAGAAGGCAGCCGAGAAGGGCAAGTACATTGCCACCTTCCAGACTGACGAGGCCGGCTCGATCCTCCCGGCACTGTCCGCGGCCGCTGGCGACCAGTGGTTCGCCATCGACGGCGATTCTTGGAAGATCGACCTCAAGGGCAAGGGCACCTCGGCCGTCGCCGACTTCTGGCAGCAGCTGCTCGACGCTAAGGCTGCGCCCGTGATCGAGCGCTGGGGCGCTGACTGGAAGTCCAAGCTCAACGACGGCACCGTCATCGGCACCATCGGCGCCGCGTGGGAGGCCCCGCTCCTCGCTGACGACATGGCCGGCTCCGACAACGTCGGCAAGTGGGCCATCGCCCAGCTGCCCGACTTCGGCAACGGTGGCGGCACCGGCCCCGACGGCGGCTCCGGCGTCGTCGTGTCCAAGACCTGCCAGTACCCCGAGCAGGCCATGGAGTTCAACGCCTGGTTCAACACCCAGGTTGACGACCTCGCCTCCCAGGGTCTCGTGGTCGCCGCGACCGACAAGCCCGCCAACCCCAAGTACGCCTCCTTCTACGGGGATGAGGACGTCCTCGCCCAGTTCGCCACCGCGAACGACGCGATGAAGCCCTTCCTCTACATCCCGGGTTGGTCGGCCGTTTGGAGCAACCTCGGTGAGAACGCCGCCGCCGCAGGCAGCGGCTCCAGCTCAGTGGCTGACGTGCTCAACCAGGCTGGCGACACCGCCAAGAAGGCCATCGAAAACGCCGGCCTGACGGTGAAGTAAGAACACTTGTTCTTGGTGTGGGGGTGCCGAAAGGTGCCCCCACACCAAGAACAGGATGCAAAAACGGACGGAAAAATAAAAATGTCTACAACCGTTAAGGAACCTCCAGCCACAACACATAAGCATCGGCGCACAAAGCGCGAGGCACACGAAGCCCGCACCGGCTGGCTCTTCATGGCCCCGTTTGCTGTACTCTTCACGTTTATTTTCGTTATCCCAATCATCGTCTCCATCTACAAGGCCTTCTTCCAGACCCGCGTGGTCGGAGGCGGCGCCTTCGGCGGCGGCGACTCGCAGCAGGTCTTCGTCGGGTTTGACAACTTCGCCTACGTCGTCGGCTCCGACGTGTTCTGGGCCGGCATCGGACGAGTCATCCTCTACACCCTCTTCCAGGTGCCGGTCATGATCGGCCTGGCCCTGGTCCTGGCCCTCCTCATCGACTCGTTTATCCTCCGCCACGTCACCATCTACCGGTTGTCCTACTTCCTGCCCTACGCCGTTCCCGGCGTCGTGGCCGCCATCATCTGGATGTACATCTACACCCCGACAGTCTCGCCACTGAACTCACTGTTTGACGCGATGGGCGTGGAATTCCCGATCGACTTCTTCTCCAGCAACGTCATCCTCGCCTCCATGGCGAACATGACCACGTGGACGTTCGCTGGCTACAACATGCTCATCTTCCTCGCAGCCCTGCAGGCCATCCCGCGCGACCTGTACGAAGCAGCCCGTGTCGACGGCGCATCATCTTGGCAGATCGTGCGCTACATCAAGATCCCCATGGTGCGCGGAGCAGCGTTGCTGGCCATCCTGTTGTCGATCGTCGGCACGATTCAGCTCTACAACGAGCCCGCCGTCCTTGCCACGAAGAACACCTGGATGGGCCAGGCTTACACGCCGTTGATGATGGCGCTGAACACGGCCAAGGGGTATATCACGCCCTCGGGTGACGGCCCCGCGTCCGCCATCGCAATCATGATGGCGATCATCGCCGGTGTCCTCGCCGTGATCTACTTCCTGACGGATCGGAAGGTGAATGGAAATGACTAAGACAGCCACGCTCCCCGACGGGCGAACCTACACCCCTTCAATCGAGGGCGTCCCCACCCGCACCTTCGCACCGAAGATCACCTCGAAGGTGATCGCCGCCCTGTTCATGATCATCTTCCTCCTGTACTTCATCTTCCCGATTTACTGGATGATCGTCGCCTCCACGAAGACGAACTCCGAGCTGACCACCACGTTCGGCCTGTGGTTCGCCTCCCACAACGACACGACGGCGAGCCCGTCACTGCCCGCCGCCATCTCCGCCAACTATGACTCGCTCATGGGCTGGACCCAGGGCCTGCTGTGGCGGTGGATCGGCAACTCCTTCATCTACTCCACGGTTGCGGCGCTCATCGGCACGATCACCTCGGTGATGGCCGGCTACGCGCTCGCGAAGTTCAAGTTCCCGTTCAAGAACGCCGCGCTCGGCACGATCATGGCTGGCCTGCTCATGCCGGTGTCCCTGCTCTCGGTGCCGATCTACATCATGTTCTTGAACCTTGGCTGGGACAACACGATGCTGTCGATCATCATCCCCTGCGCGGTTTCGCCCTTCGGCGTGTTCCTCGGCAGGGTCTACGTCCAGTCATCGGTGCCCACCGAACTGATCGAGGCGGCCCGCATCGACGGCGCCGGCGAGGCGCGCATCTTCTTCACGATGGTGCTGCGCATCCTGGCCCCGGCGATGGTGACGATCTTCCTGTTCATCTTCGTGGCCACCTGGAATAACTTCATCCTGCCGCAGTTGATGATCTCTTCCCAGGAGCTCAAGCCCATCACCCTCGGCCTGTACGGCATGGCCTCGTACTTCAACCCGCAGTATGGTCCGATGATGATGGCCTCCCTGCTCGGCGTCGTCCCGCTGATCATCCTGTTCCTTGCATTGCAGCGCTACTGGCAGTCCGGCCTCTCGGCCGGCGCGGTCAAGGGCTGATCACCACCCACCTACTACTACCTCACGGAGAAACCATGTCACGCGGCCGCTTCACCATGCCGACCGAAGAAAACTTCTTCGAAGAATCTAAGAAACTCGCCGAACTTTGGGGCGCTGACGCCGTCCGCAACTCAGACGGCACGCAGCTCGACCATGACGTCCTGGACTTGGGCAAGCGCGTCTACTCGGCTTACTTCCCCACCCGTGGCCATAACGAGTTTATGGTCGGCAGGATGAGGTACGTCCCGCAGGTCTACCTGCTCTCGGAGCGCACCCTCGCCGAGGGCGAATCCGTCACCATCCCGCTGCTGGCCACCTACTTTGACGAGCAGCTCCAGGTCAACCACGACGACGACCCGGCCCAGTACTGGGAGGTCATTGACCGCACATCCGGCGAGACCCTGCCCGCGGCGTCGTGGAGCTACGACGCCGCCACGGATTGCGTCACGATCACCGGGGCCACCCCGATGCACGAGTACACCGTGACGTTCCTCGCCTACGTCATCTGGGATCCGGTCCAGATGTACAACCACATCACGAACGATTGGGGGGACAAGGAGCACGAGATCGCCTTCGATCCGCGCCACCCGGAGGTTCGTGACTTCATGTACGAGACCCTAGAGAAGTGGTTGGCGGACAACCCGCACGTCGACGTCGTCCGCTTCACCACGTTCTTCTACCAGTTCACGTTGATCTTCAACAACCTTCGGCGCGAGAAGATCGTGGACTGGACGGGATTCCAGGTCACCGTTTCGGCGCAGGCGCTGGCTGACTTCGAGAAACAGTACGGCTACCGGATGCGCCCGGAGGATTTCGTCGACGCCGGCAGCTACGGCTCGTCGTTCGTCAACCCCGGCAAGCCGCAGCGCGACTGGCTGGACTTCACCTTCCACTCGGTCCAGCACATGATTAAGCACATGGTCGATCTGACCCACGCGGCTGGCAAGGAAGCCATGATGTTCCTCGGCGACCAGTGGATCGGCACCGAGCCGTATTCGAAGGAATACCCGGGCCTGGGCATGGACGCGATCGTGGGTTCGGTGGGCGACGGCACCACCACCCGCATGATCGCGGACATCAAGGGCGTGCGGTACCACGAAGGCCGCTTCCTTCCCTACTTCTTCCCGGATAGCTTCTACGAGGGGGCAGACCCCTCGATTGAGGCGTGGGACAACTGGCGCAAGGCCCGCCGCGCGATCCTGCGCTCCCCGCTGGAGCGCATGGGTTACGGCGGCTACCTGTCGCTGGCGAACAAGTTCCCCACGTTCGTGGAGGCCGTGGCCCACATCGCCGACGAGTTCCGCGACATCTACGACCGCTCGGGCGGCGTGGGCGCGCAGCCTCAACTGACCGTCGCGTTCCTTGACGCGTGGGGCGAGCAGCGCTCCTGGCAGGGCTTTACCGTCGCGCACGCGTTGCCGAACAAGTACAACCGCAACTACTACGGCATCCTCGAGGCAATCTCGGGTATGCGCGTGAACGTCCGGTTCATCTCGTTCGCGGACGTGCTGGAGGGCGGCGTGCCCGACGACGTCGACGTCATCATCAACGCCGGCCCCGCCGCCACCTCCTATTCGGGTGACGACGCCTGGGCCAACCCCGCCCTCGTCTCCGCGATCCGCGCGTGGGTGCGCAGCGGCAAGGGCTTCGTGGGCGTCGGCCAGCCAACCGCGCTTTCCCGCCAGGGTCGCTTCTTCCAGCTCGCCGACGTGCTCGGCGTGGATCAGGAGATCTACCGCTCGCTCAACGTGGACAAGTACTGGCCGGAGCCGACCGAGGATCACTTCATCACCTCCGAGTTCACCTCGCCGCTCGACTTCGGCGAGACGATCACCAACACCTTCCCCATCTCGCAGGAGACGGCGGTGTTGCGCGCGCACAACGGGGAGGTCCAGCTCGCCGCTAACGACTACGGTGCCGGCCGCGGCGTCTACCTGTCCGGCCTGCCCTATTCGGCCACGAACGCCCGCCTGCTCGAGCGCATCCTGTTCTGGGTGGCGGGCGCGGAGGATCACTACGCCACCTGGTCGAGCTCCAACCCCGACTGCGAGGTGGCCTACTTCCCGGCCACCTCCTGCTACGCCGTCGTCAACAACACGGGCGATCCGCAGGCGACCACGGTCTCGCTGCCGAACGGGCTAAGCGTGGATGTGGAGCTGGAGGGTTCCGGCATCCTGTGGAAGGACTACGAGGACTGATGGCCAAGGAATTCAACTCGGATGTGCTGGATCGGGTCCTGGCTCACTTCGACATCGGCGAGATGTCGCACGCTGAGCCGTGGGGCGATGGGCACATCAACCACACGTACCGGATCGAGACTGACCGCGGCATGTTCATCCTGCAGCGGCTGAACACGGAGATCTTTTCTGACCCGGCCAGCCTCATGCGCAACATCGACCTCGTCACGCGCTTCATGGCCGGCAAGGGCCGCGAGACCCTGACGGTCATCCCCACGGTCGAGGGCGAGTTGTTTCACGACGCCGGGGCGGACGGCGCCTACCGGCTCTACGTGTTCATCCACAACACGGTCTCCTACTCGGTGGTCAAGGACCCGGAGCTGACGCGGGCAGCCGGCGCCGCGTTCGGCCAGTTCCAGAAGGATCTTGCCGATTTCGACGCCACGCAGCTGGCGGAGACCATCCCGCACTTCCACGACACGCCCCGGCGGCTAGCGAACCTCCAGGCGGCGATTGAGGCGGACGCCGTCGGCAGAGCCGCCGGCGTCCGTGCCGAGATCGCGGAGTACCTGAGCCGCGCGTCGGACTGCCCGGTGGTGACGGATCTGCTGGATTCCGGTCAGATCCCCTACCGCGTGACTCACAACGACACGAAGATCAACAACATCTTGTTCGATGCGAGCACGCACGAGGCGCGGGCCATCATCGACCTCGACACGGTCATGCCCGGCTCGATGCTCTACGACTTCGGGGACGCGCTGCGCACCGGCGCCGCCACCACCGACGAGGACGACCCGAACCCGGCGAACATGGGGATCAACCTTGAGCTCTTCGAGGCCTACTGCCAGGGATTCCTGACCACGATGGGGGATGCCATCACGGACAGGGAGGCTCAGCTGCTCGCCTTCTCCGTCAAGCTCCTCACCCTCGAGTGCGGCATGCGTTTCCTGACGGACTACCTCGAGGGTGACGTCTATTTCGCCACCGCGAGTCCCACGCACAACCTGGTGCGGGCCCGCACCCAGTTGGCCCTCGTGGCGGACATCGAAACCAAGATGGAACAGATGAACGCGATCGTGCGTCGCGCGCTGGAAAGCACGCACGCGCTCAGAAGTGAAGCACCACAAAGCACGGAAAAGGAAGAATGATGAGCTTACGTCGCCTCTACGAAACGATCGACGCCCTCGTCGACTACGCGAAGGCTCGCCTCGAACTCGACGCGGCCAACGAAGACTGGGCACGCAACCAGATCTTCGCCATGTTCGCCCTCAACTCCTACGAACCGACGGGCGCCACGGGCGCCGACTACACCCGCCCCGACGACCTCCTCGCCGACTTCACGGCTGCGCTACTCGCCGAGGGCCTCATCGAGGACTACCAGGCCGACGCCGTCTGTGACCAGGCGATGGGCTACCTGACGCTCATCCCCTCCCAGCTGCAGGAACGGTTCGCGCAGGTGCGCGACGCCGAGGGCGGGGACGCCGCGATGGCCTGGCTCTACGAGTACTCGATCCGGTCGAACTACGTGCGCCGGGCGGTGCTTGACCGCAACCCGCGCTTCGAGACCCGCGGCCTGATCGTCACGATCAACAAGGCCAAGCCCGAGTTCAAGGACCCGAAGAAGGCGGCGGCGGGAAACGCGGTGGCCGGCGGCTACCCGCGCTGCTCGATCTGCCACGAAAACGAGGGCTTCGCGGGCCGGGCCAAGTTCACGCTCCGCACGGTGCCGCTGAAGATGGGCGCGGAGGACTGGTTCTGGCAGTTCTCCCCCTACGGCTACCTCGACGAGCACGGCATCGCGGTCAACACCCTTCACACCCCGATGCACGTGGACGCCGACGCCTTCCGTCAGCTCATCTCCTTCGTCGACCAGTACCCCTCGCTGTTCATCGGCTGCAACGCGGCACTGCCCCGGATCGGCGGCTCGGTGCTCGGCCACGACCACTACCAGGGCGGCGGGGAGCTCCTGCCGATGCACACCGCGAAGACGTGGAAGGAAGTCCAAGACCCGGACCATCCGGATGCCGGGGTGGAGATCCTCGACTGGCACAACACCGCCGTTCGCGTGGTCAGCCCGGACGCGGAGACCGTGGTGGCCGTCTGCGAGAAGATCCACGACGCATGGGTGTCCTACTCCAACCCGGAGCTAGGAATAATCGCCCGCGATGATGAGGGCATTCATTCCGCCACCTCCCCCACGGTGATTCGCACCGAACGCGGATACGAAATGTCCCTCATCTTGCGGTCGAACGTCACGAGCGAGGAGTTCCCGGCGGGTGTGTTCCACGCCCACCCCGAATTCCATGCGGTCAAGCAGGAATCCATCGGCCTCATCGAGGCCCAGGGCCTGTTCATCCTGCCCGGCCGCCTCGACTCGGAGCTGGCGCTGATCGCGGACGCGATCGAATCCGGCGCCGACCTCCCGGCCGACCTCGAACAGTTCCGCCTTCTGTTCGACGAGACGAAGGAGGCCCTGGCCGGCTCCACCGACCGCGCCGCAATCGACGCCGCCATCCGCGACGAGCTGGGCAGCATCTGCGAGCGCATCCTCGACAACACGGCAGTGTTCAAGCACAAGGAGCAGACCCTGGCCTGGCTCCTCGACCACGGCTTCGAGGCGCGATAGGTCTCGAAGCACATCCCATCAGGTTTAGCCTGGCGATTGCGCCGGCCGCTCGCCTCTGTGCCCCTGTGTCCCTTCGATGTTGCACAGGGGCACAGATGTAGCCGAGCACGGCGGACCGTCGTCATTGTCGACGACGCGCCGCTCATCCGCCCGGGTCCCCCGATCGCTAGCAACGACCAACCACCATCGCAAACACCAACCAACCACATTGAGCAAAGGAGCATGTGTGACAAGCGCAAGCAGATCGTGGCCTAGGCGAGCTATTGCCGCAGTGTCGGCAGCACTCGTCGTCGTGGCGGGAGGCGGTTTCGGTATCGTCAACGCCCCAGCCGCAACCGCCGACACAACCGACACCTTCATCGGCGGCCCCGACCAGTTGTACGTCGGTTATGCAGATTCGGAAGAAACCCGGGAGCCCAACGGCAACGGCCCCGCCGCTAAAGCGATTGACGGGGTTGCAACCACCTACTGGCACACCAACTGGTCGGCGGGCAACACCGAGACCCCCGGCCCGCACTGGATCTCCGTGGGCACATTCCCAGGTGCGGACATCGCCGGCTGTTCTTTCACGGGCATCGAGTACACCCAGCGGCAGGGCAGCAGCGGCACCGGTAAACAGAACGGCATCGTCGGCAACTACGAGATCCATGTCTCGGATAGCCCCATCGAGGATGGCGCCGGCTTCACCGACACCACCCGGGTCGCTAGCGGCACCTTCGAGAACTCAGATTCTGCGCAGGTCGTCCGCTTTGAGAAGCCCGCAACCGGCAAGTTCGTCACCCTCAAGGCGCTCTCCGCGCTCGTCAACAGCCAGAACCTGACGTCCGTCGGCGACATTCGCCTCATCGGCTCCTGCCACACCGAGGCCGGCGCCACCATCGTGACCCCAACTCCACCCATCCAGAGTGAGAACGGCGCGAGCATCAGTGTGCCGACGATCGCCGGGGTGGACTACAAGATCAATGGCGCGATCGTCACGGGCGACGTCGCCCTCAACGACGGCGCCACCACCGTAACCGCCACCCCTCACGATGGCTACACCTTCTTCGGCGAGCAGTCCGTCAGCTACGACTTCAGCTACGAGGGCATGCCCATCCCGGCCACCATCCCCTCCCTGGCCGGGCAGTTCGTGCGTTCCGAGGGAACCTGGACTGCCACGCAGGACGTGACCGTCGTTCGTCCCGACGCCTTCGCCGCCAGCGCCCAGCTCCTCGTCGACGAGCTCAATGCCTACACCGACGGCGACGCCGTCACGGGAGCAACCAGCGGGACAGGGATTGAGATCGTCATCGACGACACGCACAAGGAGAGCCTCGGCGAGGAGGGCTACACCCTCTCCATCCAACCAGCGGGCGTCACGATCACGGCCGCCACAGCACGCGGCGCATTCTGGGGCACCCGCACGCTATCCCAAATGCTCCGCCAGAGTCTGACCCTTCCCGCCGGAACGGTGACGGACACGCCCGCCTACAAGGAGCGCGGCGTCACGCTGTGCGCCTGCCAGATCAACTTCTCCACCGAGTGGATCGACCGCTTCCTCAACGAGATGGCTGACCTCAAGCTCAACTCCATCCTCATGGAAATGAAGCTCAAGTCGGACGCCTACCCGGCCGCCAACACGTTCTCGTACTACTCGCGCGAGGACGTGAAGAAGTTTGTTGAGAAGGCCGACTCCTACGGCATCGATGTGATCCCCGAGATCAACTCCCCCGGCCACATGAACATCTGGCTGGAGAACCTCCCGCAGTTCCAGCTGAAGGACCTAGCCGGCAACGGTAGCGTCGATCGCCTCGATATCACGAACCCGCAGGCCGTTCAGTTCTACAAGACACTCATCGACGAGTACGACGGCGTCTTCTCCACCAACTACTGGCACATGGGCGCCGACGAGTACCTCATGGGGGCAAGCTACGCCACCTACCCGCAACTGGCCCGCTACGCCCGGGAGGTCACCGGCAATAGTCTGGCTACCGGTGCTGACGCCTTCACCTATTTCATCAACGACATCAACAGCTATGTCAAGGCCAAAGGCAAGACGCTGCGCATCTGGAACGACGGAATCGTCGCCACCCACGCCGTCACGCTCGACAAGGACATCGTGGTTGAGCACTGGCTCGGATCCGGACGCTCAGCCAACGCCCTTGCCAACGACGGCTACCGGCTGGTCAACGCGAACCTCAAACTCTACTTCGCCAGGGCCAACCCCTACCCCATTCAGGCAAACGGTCCGGCCTTCTTGTACAACGACCCGAACTTCGGCGTCAACATCTTCCAGGGCCGCGACGGCGTCGTGTCCAAGACCGACAACATCCTCGGCGCCAAGCTCTCGATCTGGCCCGACAACGGCGTCAAACAAACCGAAAACGAGGTCGAACTCGACGTCTACGAGGCGATGCGCTACGTCGCACAGATCACGTGGAGCGGAGGAAACCCCTCCGATAACCCGACCTACGCGGACTTCAAGGCGAAGCGCGTCGACAAGATCGAACGTTCGCCCATGTGGGAGAACGTCAACCGCAAGCCGCTTGAGGACGGCGTCTACACGATCTCTCAGCCGGCCGGCAAGTCCCTCCAACTCGCGGGTAACGCTTCACTCGGGGACGGCGACGAATGGAGGCTGACCTCCACGCCGGACCACTACTACCAGTTGAAGAACATGGCGACCAACCAGTGCCTCTCGGTTGTCTCCGGGTACAAGCACCTCTCCACGGTGACCCAGGTTGGCGCGCGCCCCGAAGCCCGTCCCTGCGTGGACGTGTCCCAGATCTACACGGGCAACCAGGCCGGTAACACCGGCTACGCCGAGCGCAACCCGCAAAAGTGGATGCTCCTCACAACTGGCGACGGCTCCTTCGAGATCGTCAACGCCGTGACCCTCCAACGCCTGGCAGTCGCCACCGGCGCCGAGGAGCACATCGATTTCGTCGAGTTCAACGGGACCAAGAAGGACACCAAGCCCGCTGCCGGCGAAATCGTCCAGCTGCCCGGCGACATGACGGACGACGTGTGGAAGATCGAGCCCTCAACGCGCACCTTCACCGCAACCGTCGCCGCCAACCCCCTCACCGCCTACCCCTCCGCCGACGACGCCGGGGCGGCCACCGTGACCGTGACGGTCACCAACCGCACGGACGCCAGCCTCACCAACGTCGTCGTGAAGCCTCCCGTGAAAAACGGCTGGCTCATCACCCCCGGCGCTCAGACCATCGACACCATCGGCGGCGGCGAAGCGAAGGAAGTGACCTTCAAGGTCAAGCCTGACTGGTATCGAGGCGAAGCGGAGTTCGTCTTCAACGTCACCGCCGGCGAGCAAAGCACGGACGTCCGCGCCACCATCCCGGCCGTCTGCGGATTGCCGTCATCTCCGACGGCGGTGGCCGCATCCTCGGAGGAACTGAGGGGCGAGGCAGCCCCCAACGGGCCGAAGGAAGCAGCCGTTGACGGCAACCCCGCCACCTTCTGGCACACCGCGTGGCAGAACTCGCAGCCCGATTACCCCCACTACATCGACCTGCAGGTTGGCGAGGAAGCGGTAGACCTGTGCGGCTTCGTCTACACGCCGAGGCAGGGTCAGGTCAACGGTCGCGTCAAGGACTACGAGATCTACGCGGCCAACGAGCTGCCCTCCGACCCGGCAGGTTGGGGCGAACCGGTCGCAAGGGGATCCTTCGAGGACTCCGCCGAGCGCCAAACGGTCCCGCTTGACGGCGTCCGGGCCAAGTACCTCCGGTTCCAAGGCCTCAACGCACAGCCGAGCACCACAGACGCAACCGTCATGTCTGCCGGCGAGCTTGAAGTCATTCGGGGCACGGGCGCACCGAAGACCCTCGTTGAGCCCGCGGAGCCGACCTACGACGGCCTGAGCTACACCATCCCCGCCACCGAGGGGGTCACCTACCTCGTCGACGGCGCGCCCGTGACGCCGGGCAGCCACGAAGGACAAGCCGGTTCGACGCTCGTCGTGACCGCCGAGCCCGCTGACGGCTACTACTTCGCCGACTCCTTCTACGACAACGACGGCAGGTTCATCCCGTGGGTTCACACCTTCGAAACGGTGGTCGTCCCGGACGAGCCGACCTGGGACGATGAGAACTTGACCTTCACGGTTCCCGAGTCGGAGTACGTCGAATACCTGCTTGGATCGACGGTCCTCTCCCCCGGAGCTCAGTCTGTCGAGCCGGGCTACGTCGCGCAGGTGAGCGCGCAGCTCAAGGACGGACTCGCGGACGGCATCACACTCGATCCCCAGGCGCAGACCACGTGGACCCACCAATTCCCCGACAAGGTCGTCGTCCCGGACGAGCCCGACGAGCCGGTGTGCGAGACGATCGACAGGCCCTCAACCCCGGCGAAGGCCACCGATCGACTCGGCGAAGCAAGCGGCGATCGCTTCGCGGACCTGTGGGCGATCGACGCCGACGGTCATCTCCGGTTCTACCCGAGCCTCGGAAACGGCGAGTTCGCCGGCAAGGGTGTCGTATCCTGCGACGCTCAGGACTTCGCCTCCATGGCTCCAATCCCGGACATGAACGGCGACGGGCGCGCCGACATGCTCGTAACTCTCAACGACGGGCGCGCCTTCTTCTACAACTCGCAAGGCGATGGCTTCCTCACCCGCGGGCAGCAGGCAGGCCACGGCTGGTCGGACCTGGACAACCTCACCTACGTCGGCAGGATCGGTTCGTCGCGAAGCGAGTTCGTCGTGGCACGCCACGTTCCCAGCGGGGATCTGTACCGCTACGTGCTCACCCCCTCGGGCATGCACTCGGGGACGAAGATCGGCCACTCGTGGGGAGGCATGAGCGCTATCATGTCAGCCGGAGATCTCACCGGCGACGGCGTCTCGGATGTCATCTCGACAGGACGCGACGGCCGCCTCTACCTCTACGCCGGCTCCTCCGATGGCTACATCAGCCTCGCGGATCGCATCGGTCACGGGTGGGATGCCTTCACCCACGTGACCGTTCCCGGCGACACGGACGGTGATGGGCGCCTGGACCTCGTCGGCATCCGAAACGATGGCAAGCTCTTCACCTACCACAACACCGGTAACGGTTGGGGCCCAGCGAGGGAGGCGGGCCATGGGTGGAATTCGATCGCGCTGATCGGATAGATGCCTAGCCGGCCGGCCCCCGCGGGGGCCGGCCGGCGCCCTCCTGCACATGCGACACTAATCCAGCACATGCAACATGCATTTCGTGCTTTGCGTGTGCGTCACCCTCGGGCGAACACGCGGGCCACATCGGGGTTGCACTCGATGTAGGCATCCAGGACCTCGCGGGCCACATCGATCGAGTCAACAAGCGGGTGACTGGCCAACGCCTTCCACGCGATCTCCCGATCCCCCTTAAGCGCAGCCTCGATAACCAACTCCTCACACGCCTTCACCGACGTCATCAACCCAAGTTCGGGCCCCGTCACCGGCGCCGGGCGCCGGGGGTGAATGCCGTTCGCATCCACAACGCACGGAACCTCCACCACGGCGTCGGCCCGAAGCTCGGGCACGAGCAACCCCCGGCCGGACTCGTCGTCGGAATTACCCACGCCGAGGATCATCTGGAACTGGGAGGTCGCGCCGTTGCTCAGCGCGTTCATCAACTCAAGAGCGACGCGCGGATAGCCGCCGATGTCGATCCCCTCCTCGGGACGCCCCTCGCCCTCCTCGCGAGCCTCGGCCATGTACGTAGCGTCACGCTCGGCGTCGGCGGCACGCCACACCTCGCCCGCCCGGCTCGGATTCGCCTCCGCCGACTCGTAGAAGCGCCCCTGCTGCTTGACGAGGAACTCACCACGAGTCTGACCGTGGCGCAAGCGCTGCACGATTTCCCGATTCTTGTAGTAGTAGTACAGGTACTCGTTGGGCATATGCCCGAGCGCGCGAATCCAGTCCGCGCCAATCACCTGGGTTTCCTCCATGCGGACCAGAAGCGAATCCTCTGCCAGGAGGCGTGGCAGGTGGTCAACGCCGTTCGACGTCATCGAGCGCAGCCAGCCGAGGTGGTTGAGGCCGACGTAGTCGTACGTCGTCGTGGATTCCTCCAGGCCAAGCACGTGAATCGCCCGGCGCACCAGCCCGATCGGGGTGTCACAGATGCCGACGACACGCGGGTAAAGCGTCCGCATCGCCTGCGTGATGATACCCGCCGGGTTCGTGAAGTTCAGGACCCAGGCGCTCGGCGCGAGCTCGGCGACCGCGCGGGCGAGGCGGAGGGCCTCCGGGATCTGACGGAACGCGTAGGCGTAGCCGGCGACGCCCACCGTCTCCTGGCCGAGTACGCCGCGCCGCAGCGCCTCCCGCTCATCGATCACACGCCCGCATGCCCCCGAGACGCGCATCGCGGAAAAGACGTAGTCCGCGCCGCGGACGGCATCCGATAGCGACGTCGTCGTGGTCACGGACCCGATCGCCTCCGTCAGTCCCAGCTGGACCAGGACGTTGCGCATAATGGCAAGGCGGGCGGGGTCGATGTCGTACAGGCATAGCTCGTCCAGGCGCACCGGGGAGTCCTCCTGGAACACGGATGCCACGTGCGGGACGCGGAAGCCGCCCCCGCCGATCAACGTCAGTTTCATCATGCCTTCCTTTCGGATCCAAGCCTAGCGAGCTATCAGGGCCAATGGCACGGTGGGCGGCCCGAGGTAACCGCCCCGGACGCGATCCCGAGGACTATTTGCGGGCCAGAAGAGCGCTGTCAGCGGGGAGGCGCAACCAACAGCTGTGGGCGCGGGGGCCGGCGCGTCCCTTCGTTCGAATCCTCCACAACAGGCAGGTGCTGAGGAGAAAGAGGAGGCCTCGCTCTCGGCCCCGAGGACAGCGTCACCGCCGGACATAAGAAGTCCCGAACCACAAGCGCGTGCCAGGCGCTTCCCACCTTAGTGGAATGCGCCTGGCACGTCGCTTTGTTACCTCGGGGGTACGGGGCTACCCATATGGAGAGACAGCCCGACTATCAGCTCTTCAACGGCTTTCAACCATCAACTTGGTGACTCATCTGGCCTCTATTAGTTTTCGGCGTTGAGTCTCCGTGGTGCTTCTCTCTGCCCATGTACTTCCACGCTCGTATTCCGAACGCGATGACGATAAGTGCTATCACTATGGAAAGCACGATTGAACCTGCTGACGATAGAACTGCTGCGCTCATCTGACACTCCTTTTGGTAGTTGTCCGACCTTGATAAGTGGTCGACACCCATGAACAAATATCGACATGACGGCTGAACCGTAGCGGGAGCTGCAAATGAGCTCGACTAAATCCCAACGCACCGTTGCGCTGATACCAATGGCTTAGTGCTTATAGCGTAGCACCGGAGGTTTCGCCGCCGCAAGGTTTTCAAAAGAGAGCAATGGTCTTGTTCTTGCCTACCACAAGCCTACATTTGACCCGCATTTGGCAGTACGCGGCGATTGTCGGAGGGCCTGGATAGGCTGGGGGTATGAGTGAGAACGCAGAGGTTATTGCGGCGGGTCCGATCTTTCTTGACGTCATCCAGTACGGGCTCGAACACGCGCCGCGGCCCGGCGAGGAGCAGTGGGTAGCGGGCGGGGCCGTCATGGCCGGCGGCGTGGCGAACCAGGCGATCGCGTGCGCCCGGCTCGGCCTGAACGTGGAAGTAGTGACAAATGTCGGCGCGGATAGGGCCGGGCGCTGGGTGGCCGAGATGCTCGCGGAGGAAAACGTGGGGCTGGCAGGATCCACGCGTGAGGGCAATCAGTCGGTGACGGTAGCGCAGGTACTGGGCGGAGACCGCGCGTTCACCACATACGGTGACGGCGCGTGCCCGGACCTGCCGGGCACCGTGCTCGCGCAGCCGCCGCGCTTCCTCGTGGCCTCCATCGACTACCTCGCGCGCAACTTCGACCGCCTGAAGCGGCTGCGGGGCGCGGGGACCGTGGTCGTGGCAGACACGGCTTGGGACCCCACCGGGCGCTGGGATCGCGCCGACCTCGACCCGCTGGCCCAAGCCGACATCTTCGTCCCCAACGCCGCCGAAGCCCTCGCCTACACGCGGGCGGGGAGCGTGCGGGAAGCCGCCACGCGGTTGTTGGAGCTGGTGCCCACCGTGGTCGTGACCTGCGGCGGGGACGGGGCGGTGGTCGCCAGCCGGCCCACGTGCGTGCTGACTAGGGATGACGGGCTGGGTGAGGCCGGCGGGCTGGCAGGGGCTGACGCGCTAGCTGGCTCCGCACATGCCGGCGCGGGTCCGCTGGGCGCGCTGATCATCGAGCTGCCGGCGATCGACGTGGAGGCCAAAGACACCACCGGCGCCGGCGACTCGTTCACCGCCGGGCTCGTGCGCGCACTCGCCCGCGGAGCCAAACTGTCCGAGGCCGTGATGCTCGGCCAGGTGGTGGCGGGGTGGACCGTGCAGCGGCTGGGTGGCTCGGCGGCGCCCACCTGTGCTGACCTGCGGGATTGGGCGGAGTCGGGCCAGCTGTGCTGGGCACTCCCCGCCGATTCAGCTGGGTCAGAACAGCCGGGTACCGGGCGTGAAGCGACATTCGCGGGACGATTTGGGCCGTATCTGCGTATATACGTAGATGAGGCCGAAATCGTCCCGCGAAAGTCCGCCCGCCCGGGTGCCGGCTCCGGTGCAGGCCCGGCTGACTGGCCGACAATCCCAGACCCCGCGGCCATAGTGGCCGCCTACGCCGGCTAGCGCCCGCTAGTCGTAGACCGCCTTCTGAATGTCGGGGTCATCGAGATTGCTGGCGTCGTACCAGTAGAAACCGGAGTCGATCTCATGCTCGATCGCCTCCCCCTTCGCGGCGGCCACCGCCTTCTCCACCGCGATGTAACCCATCTGATACGGGTTCTGCGTGACCGCCCCAGCCATCGCGCCTTCGCGGATCAGACCGATCTGCACGGCGCCCGAATCGAAGCCGATCACCTTGACGTCACGCCCGGTACGGCGCACGGTCTGCGCGGCGGCGACCGCGCCGTCATCGTCGGTGGCGAACATGCCACCAAGGTCGGGGTGCGCCTGTAGGATCGCGGCAGCCTGCTGCTCAGCCTTGGCCTGGTCGGAATCGTTGTACTGGACGTCCACCACCTCCACGCCGGGGGCGTTCTCGGCAAGCCAGTCGATGAAACCGTCGCGGCGGTCGATGCCGGTCACCGACGTGGAGGACTGCGCAAGCACCGCCACCTTCCCCGTCCCGCCGAGCAACTCAGCCATGTGCGCGGCGGCCTCGGCGGCGGCGGCACGGTTGTCGGTGGCGACTGTCGACAGCGGGATGTCCGATCCCGGCACGCCCGAATCGAAGGCGATGACGGGGATGTGTGAGTCCACGAACTGCTGCAACGCGATGACGGAGGCGGAGGAATCGAGGGCGGCGAACACGAACGCGTCCGGGTGCTGGACGTGGGCGAGGTTGATCTGATCCACCTGCCGCACGACGTCAGACTCCGTATCCGGCCCCGAAAACCTCACGTTCACCCCAAGATCCTGCCCGGCGTCCATCGCGCCGGCCTTGACGGCGGCCCAGAACGGGCTCGCGTACCCCTTCGCGACGACTGCGATATCCATCCGCCCATTGGCCTCCGAGACCCGCTCGCCCAAGCCCGCACAGCCACTCAGGCCGAGGGCGAGCGCGACGGCCGTGGTGAGGGCCGCGAGCGCGGTGGCGGCCTTCCGCCGGCGCGTTGTCTGCCCGCGCGTTTCCCGCCGGCGCGTCATGTGCCCCTGCCTTGTCTGCCCGCGTCCCAACATTATGCCGACGCCTTCGGCTTGCGCCGCACGTCCACAAACACCGCGATGAGCACGATGATGCCGAGCACGATCTTCTGGTTCTGGTCGGACATGCCGAGGTGGACGGCGCCGTTGCGGATCGTGGCGATGAGGATGGCGCCGACCACTGAACCGAACACGGAGGCGTTACCGCCGCGCAGCGACGCCCCGCCGAGCACGGCTGCCGCGATGGCATACATTTCATAGGACTGGCCCACGTCCGGTTTACCCGATGCCAGCCGCGACGCCATGAGCACGCCGGCCAGGCCGGTGAACGTGCCGGCGAGCGCGTAGACCCGCCATTTCCAGCGCTGCACGTTAACCCCGGAAAGCTCGGTGGCCTCCTCGTTCGAGCCCATCGCCAGCGCGTAGCGCCCGATCAGCGTGTGCTTGAGCAGGAAGTGTGCGAGGATCGCCGCCAGGATGCACAGGTAGATCGCGTTGGTCAGCCCGAACGTCTTGCCGTTGCCGAGGGCGAGGAACGGCCCAAAATCGTTGAGCGGGATCGAGGACGTCCCCGTGATCGACAGCGCCGCACCCCACGCCACCAGCATCATCGCCAGGGTCGCCACCATGGGTTGCATGTTCAGCTTTGCCACAAGAAACCCGTTGACGATCCCGAGCACCAGCCCAGCCAGGATTCCCGCGATGACGCCGGCCGCGATCGCCAGCCACATCGGCCCGCCCACCTTCGTCATCGTAAGCGCCGCGATCACGCCCGTGAATGCCATGCCGAATCCGGGGGTGAGGTCGATGCCGCCGGTTGCGATGACGAACGTCAACCCGAGGGCCAAGAGGATGTAAACCGAGGCGTCCAGCAGTAGCGCCGAGATGTTGCCTAGGTCGAGGAAGTAGGGGCTGGCCACCGCGAACACGGCAACGAGCACCAGCTCCGAGACCACGATCAGCACCTGCGCCGGGTGCTTGGCATACAGCCTGCCGAGCAAGCCGCCGCCGACCTTCTTTCCTTCTCGCACCTTGATGCCGACGCTTTCGGCGTCGGGCCTGACGCTCGATTCGACGTTGCCGTTCATGCTTCTCCTTCTGCCGCAACAAATCGCGTTGCCAAATCCATGATGTTCTCCTGCGTCGCCTCGGGGTTGTCCAAGATTCCGGTCAGCCGGCCCTGGCACATCACGCCAATGCGGTGTGCAACTCGCTGCAGCTCGGCGATCTCCGAGGAAATGACCACGATGGCCTTCCCCTGCGCCGCCAGCAACTCCATGAGTGAATAGATGTCGTCCTTGGCGCCCACATCCACCCCGCGCGTGGGCTCGTCGAAGATGAGGACGTCGCAGTCGCGGGCCACCCACTTCGCGATGACCACCTTCTGCTGATTACCGCCCGAGAGCGTCTTGACCTTCTGTTCCACCGAGGGGGTGGCGATCGCGAGCTCCCCCACGGACCGCTCGGCCACCTGCCCGGCGTGCGAATCGTCCACGACGCCGCGGCGCGACCACCTAGCCAACGACGGTAGTGCCACGTTCTGCGTCAGCGACTGTTCCAGCAGGAGCCCATAGTGCTTGCGGTCCTCCGACAGGTAGCCGATCCCCCCGCGCACGGCATCCTCCACGGACGCGGCGAGCAGGGCCTTGCCGGAGACGACGACGTCGCCCGCCTCCTTCTCGTCCGCCCCGACGATCGCCCGCGCGGTCTCCGTCCGGCCCGCGCCGACCAGGCCGGCCAGCCCGAAGATCTCCCCGGCGTGGACCGTGAAGGACACGTCGCGGACGATGCCGGCGCTGAGGTGGCGCACTTCCAGCTTCGGTTCGCCGCCGGGGTAGGGTTCGGGGCGGTGGGAGGTGTCGATGACGCGGCCGACCATGAGCGCGATCATGTCCTCGCGGGTCAGCTCCGGGGTGGGGTGTGAGGCGACGATGACGCCGTCGCGCAACACCGTGACCTGCGTGCACAGCTCCTGGATCTCCTCCAGGCGGTGAGAGATGTAGATGACGGCGCGCTCGCCGTCGGCGATGAACTCGCGAACGATTCCGTACAGCTGGACGACCTCGTGCTCCGAGAGCGCGGCTGTCGGCTCGTCCATGATGAGGATGCGGGCGTCCATCGAGAGCGCCTTGGCGATCTCCACCATCTGCTGGCCGGCCACCGTCAGGGTGCCGAGCCGAATCGTGGGGTCGATGTTCAGGCCGACCTTCTTCAGGATGTCGCGGGCGCCGGCGGCCATGGCGGCGTCGTCGATGAAGGGCCCCCGGCGTGGCTCGCGGCCGAAGTAGATGTTCTGGGCGACGCTGAGGTCGGCCATGAGGTTGAGCTCTTGGTGAATGAGGGCGATGCCGCGGCGCTGGGCGTCGAGCGGGCCGGTGAGGGTGACGGGTTTGCCGTCGAGGAGCACCTGGCCGGTGTCGGCGCGTTCAACGCCGCCGAGGATCTTCATCAGCGTGGACTTGCCCGCGCCGTTTTCACCTACGAGTGCGTGGATCTGGCCGGCGCGGAGTTTGAAATCGACGCCGTCCAGAGCCTGCACGCCCGGATAGCGCTTGCAGATCGAGCGCGCTTCGAGAAGCATATGACACATCCCAACTTAGCTGAGCCGTGAAACGGACATGCCTTGAAGCGAGATTCATTGAAATCGCGCGGATTACGGCGTGCCGGGGCGCGGCTCATTCGTGAACATGCACCACTATATGTCATGACAAATGGCTTTACCAGCGCCGTCTCGCCGCGTGGCTAGAATGGGTAGGTGGCCTCCACGCGCCGCGCGTGGACGAAAGAGGACGGAACACGAGGAGGAAACATGGACGCCCAGGACCGTCGGCCGCGGACCTCCGCGGCAGGAGCCTCCAGGCTTCCGCGCGCCGGGCGACGCTCCGGCGAACGCGGCTCCCCCGCCAGGTACGAGCCCGCCGTCGAGCTCGACCGCAGCTCGAGCCAGCCGCTCCACGCCCAGATCTCGGCACCCATCAAGCGCGCCATCCTCGAGGGACACCTGCTGCCCGGCACCCGGATCGAGAACGAAGTCTCGATGTCGCGCCGGCTCAACGTCTCCCGGCCGACCACGCGCCAGGCGCTCCAGTCGCTCGTCGAAGGAGGCTTCCTGCTGCGCCGCCGCGGAGTCGGAACCGTCGTCGCCCCACAACCGGTACGGCAGCTCATGCGCCTGCCCTCCCTGCACGAGGAGATCATCGCCGCCGGGCACGAATCCACCACGGAGATCCTCAACTACAACCATCGCCGCGCCACCGACGCCATCGCCGCACAGCTCGCAGTGCCGATCGACTCGCCCGTCGTGGAGCTGGAGCGGCTACGCAAGCGCGACGGCGCACCCGTAGCCATCCTCTACAACTGGCTACCCGCCGCGATCACCCCACCGCGCGACAAGCTCGAAAATCACGGGCTGTACGAGCTACTGCGAGAGGCCGGGGTGGAGCTGGCCTCGACCACGCAGTCCGTCGGCGCCGAGCGGCCCGACCGGCGCGAAGCCAAGCTGCTCGCCATCTCCCTACGCGACCCCGTCCTCACCATCGACCGCACCGCCTTCGACCCCCGCGGCGCGATCATCGAATGGGGCTTCCACATCTACCGCGCCGACCTTTACAGGTACGAGTCCACGGTCTTCGCCCAGGGCTAACACGGCCGGCTACGCCGGCTCGGGCTCCGTCGGGTTAATAGACAAAAGGGGGCGTGTCGTTAGTTTTGGATCCAGCCTTTTCGGATGTGGAGTCCGTCTTCCCAGGGGTGTTCGTGGTCGATGTGGGTGTCGATCTCGGTTGGCTGGTCGGAGTTGGGTTTGGGGTTGGGTTCTGGTCGAGCTTGGCGTGTGTTAGTGATGAAGGTTTCTAGCAGCCTAGTGCCTAGTCAGTGGCAACTCTCGCAGTCTCCCCACTATCTTTTTTCCACAGTTATAGATGTAATAAATACATGAACGAACTACCTATTCAAGAATCCCATTCCTGCGGCTGCGGACACACCCACACCGACATCCCGGTGCTCGACGCCCGCGAACTCGCTCCGGCTATCCGTCACGGGGCAATCCTCGGTGCGATTTCCCAGCTCAAGCCAGGTGGCTCGATGAACCTCATCGCTCCGCACAACCCCGTCCCCCTCCTCGACCAAGTAACAGCAGCGAACGGTGACGCCATCGCAATCAGCTACGTATCCGAAGACCCGTGGACTGTTAAGTTCACCCGCACGGCGTAACGCCACATGCCATCCAGCCGCATCGTCTTCCTCATCCTTGGCGGGATATGTCTTCTGGCGGGACTAAACGCCGCGTTCCTTCAGTTGGGAACGTGGGCACCAATCTCTTCCGCCGACGACGACGCTCACGGTCTCGTCATGACCCTGGGCTTTCTTGGTGCGCTGATTTCGTTAGAAAGAGCCCAAGCGCTTGCTCATAGGGATCCGAGCAAGCGCTGGGCCTACCTCGCTCCGGGGCTCTTAGGTCTCGGAGGGCTCGTCCATGCGGTTGGCGGCCCAGACACGACGGTTGGCATGATCGGCCAGCTCCTCATGGTGGAGGGCGCCATCGCTTTTGTCCTTGTTTACGTCTACCTGTGGAAACGCGCACCCCTCACTCTGGTCGCAACACAAATCCTCAGTGCGGTCGCAGCACTTTCTGCCGCGCTCCTGTCACTGGCTTTTGAGAATTCGGCGCTAATCCCACTTCTCTCGGCATTCCTTATCATCACTATCGCCGCGGAACGTGCTGAGCTCGCGCAGCTGAGCATGGGACCGCGAGCCGTCCCCACCCTGCTTGCAACGTCGAGCGCACTCCTCACATTTGCTACGGCTTCGCTGCTCTGGCCGATTCCAGCGTCACGAGTATTTGGCTTCGCCCAGCTCACCATCGCGTTCTGGCTTCTCAAAGACGACGTCCCTCGCCGGCTCATCCGATCCACCGGCCTTCATCGCTTCACAGCTTTCGCGCTGCTGTTCGGTTACCTCTGGCTGATTGTGGGAGCGCTGACGTGGATTGTCACGGGCGGCCAGGTGGGTACCGTCTACTACGACGTCGTTATCCATACGGTTTTCGTCGGCTTCGCCATCGCCATGATCATGGCGCACGCTCCAGTCATCTTCCCAGCCGTCATGGGCGTTCCCGTGCCCTATCGGAGCTTTATGTGGGTGCCTCTCGTGCTGCTTAACCTTGGCCTTGCAATGAGAGTTTTCGGAGAAATCTTCGATGGCCAAGGAACGATCTGGCAGCACGGCGGAATCCTTAACATCGTGGCCATTTTGTTGTTCCTGCTGTCCGTCATCGCAGCCGTGGTGACGGGAAACCGCAAACCTTCCCGCAAGAATCGGAAAGTGACACGCGGCCGGGCCGCCGTCGTCGCCGCAGAAAAGGGAACACGATGAACATCGGACCGCGACCCAACGGTGACCCACACGGCAGCCACAGCGGAGGTCCACATCGCGAAACCTGGTCGAGTCGCAACCCTCGCCCCGGTCTTAGCCCGCAAAGCACACCCGCGCCTTCCCCCAAACGCGTTCGACGATTGCGTGACTTCGTGGCTCTCGTCTGGCTGCTCACGGCCATTATCGTGGTGCCACTAAATCACCTCATCCCGGCCTCGGACTGGCTACTCATCCACCTCATCCTCCTCGGTGCGCTCACACATTCGGCGATGGTGTGGTCAGAGTACTTCGCTCACACCCTGCTCAAAACTCGCGCGACCCCGCACGAAGAACGTGCCCAAGACCAGCGCATCGGCGTGCTCGGCGTGGGTGCCCTTCTCGTGCTCATCGGCTTCCCGGCCGACCAATGGTTGATCGTCCTTGCGGGCGCACTGTTCGTAGCCGCAGCGATGACCTGGCACATTGCACACCTCCTCACAAAGTTCCGCGCTGCACTTCCGGGCAGGTTCCGTATCGTCGTCCGCTATTACGTGACGGCCGCCTGCCTGCTCCCGATCGGCGCTACTTTTGGTGTCGTGCTGGCATTCGGCGTGAACGACGAGTGGCGCGGTCGCCTCATGATCACCCACATGGTCTTTAACCTGCTCGGGTGGATCGGGCTGACGGTGATCGGCACGCTTCTCACCTTCTGGCCCACGATGATCCGCGCACGCATGGATCCCCATGCTGAAAAGTACGCGCGCCAGACCTACCCGCTTTTCCTGCTCGGCATTGCAGTCATGTCGGCGGGTGCGCTGAGCGGGATTCAAGAACTGTCGCTCGCAGGCCTCGCGGTCTATGCCGTGGGACTAGTGTGGTGGGGCAGGTCGCTGGTAGCGCCGCTCAAGCAAAAAGGTTTGGTCGAATTTGCGCCGACGTCGGTTGGCGCGTCAATGCTGTGGTCTGCGGTTGGGCTGGTGTGGGTGGGCTATCTCTTGGCGACGTCGGCAAGCTGGCCCGAGGTGACTGACAAGCTCCCAGCCGTCGCCGCAGTGTTCGTGGTGGGCTTTAGCCTGCAACTGTTACTAGGAGCGCTCAGCTATCTGATCCCGATGCTCGTTGGCCGCGGGCCCGCCATGACGCGAGCTGCCCAAGGGCCCCTGAACGCAGGGGCCGCATTCCGCATCATCGTCCCAAACGTGGCGTTGCTCGTGTGGTTGCTGCCCGTCCCGGACATGGTCAGGCATGCCATGATCGCCCTTGCACTCATTACCTTCGCGTCTTTCATCCCCGCATTAATAGCAGCGATTCGAGCCGCTCTCGCAGCCAAGGAGAAGTCTCATGAACGAGGTTAAACCGCCATCGATATGGTCGGGCATCAGCATCGTCGCAGCCCTGTGTGCGATTCTCCTTGCCGTCACCATTGGTGTTATATGGAATCCATCGGCCGCGAATCTCCCCGCACGCGACTTGGGCGGTGTGCAGCCAAGCCAGACCGGCGTCGTCGAACCCACCGGCGAAACAACGGAAGTGATGATCGTTGCGAACCACGATATGTCCTTCACGCCCAACCGCATCGAGGTGCCAGCGGGCAATAGGCTCGTTGTCACGTTGGAGAACCGCGATGCGCTCAATGGGCATGACCTCGTGATCGGTGAGTATGAGACGGGGCGCGTTCAGCCGGGCGAAACCGCGGTGCTCGATGCCGGGGTAATCACGGAGTCGATCCAGGGCTACTGCTCCGTTGCGGGTCACAAGCAAATGGGAATGACAATCGACATTGTGGTTATCGAGCCGGCTGCGGGTACGTCCGACGGCGGACCCGGCTCAGCTCCCCACGCCGAGCACACCGGTAATGTAGCGATTCCCGACGGCGATGGCGAGATCAACGAGCCAATATCGGCGGAACTTCCCGCGCTCGAGACGGACGAAGGGCCAGTGACTCACGAGGTCACCCTGACCGTCACCGAGGTTCCCCTTGAGGTAGCACCCGGCCTGTATCAAACACGCTGGACGTTCAACGGCAACGGGGTAGGGCCTACCCTTCATGGGCGCGTGGGGGATACGTTCAACGTAACGCTCATCAACGACGGAACGATTGGCCACTCCATCGATTTTCACGCCGGTGCACTCGCCCCCGACGAGCCGATGCGAACGATCGCACCCGGCGAGAAACTCGTCTACACCTTTACCGCCACCCGCGCCGGAATCTGGATGTATCACTGTTCCACCTCTCCGATGTCCACGCACATTGCCGCGGGTATGCACGGTGCCGTGGTGATTGAACCCGAAGGTTTAGAACCGGTGGATAAACAGTTCGTGCTCGTCCAGTCTGAGGTCTACCTTGCCAGCGCGGCACATTCGGCCGCCGAGGCCGAGGAGCTTGATGCGGACAAAATCGCAACTGGCACCCCGGATCGAGTGGTCTTTAACGGCATCGCGAACCAATACGACCAGGAAATGTTCGAGGTCGTCACCGACGAGCGTGTGCGCTTCTGGGTGCTCGATGCTGGCCCGAACGTGCCGCTGAGCTTCCATATCGTCGGCGGACAATTCGACACGTTATGGACCGAGGGCGCCTACCACATCAAGCAGGGCGCCAGTGCTTGGGGATCCGACGACGGCGGTGCCCAAGTACTTTCCCTGCTCCCGGCCGAGGGTGGTTTCGTTGAGCTGACCTTCCCGGAGGCAGGGCACTACTCGGTGGTCAACCACATCATGTCCGAAGCCGAACGTGGTGCGCACGGAATTGTCAAAGTAACGGATCCGACTAAGTAGCTGTTGCTCGCGACTTTGTGCCGCTACGAGGTGCTGAGGGCCAGCGATCGTTTTCATTGACGCGGTCTAGCCCGTATAGCGATCGTCAGCCGGCATATTCACGATTTCTGTCGGGCTTGTTGCCCTCGCACGGCCGGCGCCCACCCTTGTAGGCTAAGGGCATGGATCTGGCAGATGTGGCTCGCAACTTCGAAGACGCCGCCAACAGGCGCAACACCGTGCGCCTGCGCGAACGCGGGTGGCTGCCGCGGCTAACCGGCTACGCCGGCTGGGGCTCCGTCCACGCGGCAAAGGTGCTCGCGCGCGCCACCATGGCCGACCCTAACGACGCCCAACCCTTCGAGCTGCCCTTCCTACCCAAGTCCATGCACTCGCTGACCTCGCCGCAAGTGCGCGGCCTGGCCAAACTCGCCACGCAGAACGCGGAGAAGGCCCAACGCGGGTGGCGCCAGTTTTTCACAACCCAGGTGGGCTTCCTGCCGGTCACGGTCCAGTTGGGCGGCCGCACGATCGCCACGCGCACGGATCGCTCCGGCTACGTTGACCTCCTCATCGAGGACCACGGCCTGCCGCCCGGCTGGCACGAGGCCACGCTCACCCCGGCCGCGGGCGAGGCGATCACCGCGCCCGTCATGATCGTCTCGGACCACGCCACCACCGGACTTGTCTCCGACATCGACGACACGATCGTCGTCACCTGGCTGCCGCGCGCGATGCTCGCCGCCTACAACTCCTTCGTTCTCCACACCGACATGCGCCAGCCCGTGCCCGGGATGGCCGAGTTCTACCACAACCTTCTCGACTCAAGCCCGGACGCACCCGTGTTTTACCTGTCCACAGGCGCATGGAACGTCTATTCGACGATGCTCAGCTTCATCCAGCACAACGAGCTCCCCATCGGCCCGATGCTGCTCACCGACTGGGGCCCCACCCCCACCGGCCTCTTCCGCTCCGGCCAGGAACACAAGAAGACGCAGCTGCGCAACCTGCTCATCATGTTCCCCAACATTTCGTGGTACCTCGTCGGCGACGACGGCCAGCACGACCCCCTCATCTACGACGAACTCGCCCGCGCCCATCCGCGCCGCGTGCGGGGCATCGCTCTGCGCACCCTCAACCCGGTCCAACAGGTGCTCTCCCACGGCACGCCGGAGGCCACCGCCGGCGACCGCGAGGACTGCGACATCGAGGACGGCGGCGTCCCCATCATTCGCGGCGAGGACGGCTACGCGCTCCTGCGCAAGATTCGGCGCTTCCGGTAGGCCAGGCTCGGCGCGCTAGAAGCCTCGCGGCTGGGAATTGCGAACGATCCGCTCGCCCATGTCTGCGAGCTCAGCGCCGCCCATGCCCGGCCAGCCGTGCACCGCGTCCTTCCACGCCGCCGGGATCGCGCTCTCGCCCCAACGGGCGCCGAGCAGCGCGCCCGCGATGGCTGCCACCGTGTCCGTATCCCCGCCGAGCTTGACCGCCCTGCGTAACCCGTCATACATCGCGGCCTCGCCGAAGTAGTCCTGGGTCGCCTTGACCGCAAACCACGCGCACTGCAACGCCGAAACCGTGTAGCCGTTCGTTCGGGGGTTAACCAACCCGGCCTCGGCGTCGGCGATCCGCGCCTCCCAGCTCGGGCGCGATTCCTCCAGGAGCAGGTCCATCCCCGCGCGCACGTTCAACACCCCGTCGATGACGGCCACGCGCATAGCCTCGGCCCACAGCACGCAAGCCTCTTCCGCCTCGCGGTCGGCGTGAGTGAGGGTCGCGATGGAGCGCGCCGCACGTGCCGTCGCGTCGCGATCCCACAGGAAGGAGATGCCGATCGGCGCGATCCGCCCGAGCGCCGCGTTGCCCGCCCCGCGCTCCGTGGTGGCGGCGTAGTCGCGAGCTGCCTGGCGCAGACGGTCGGAGACGTCGCCCGTCATCCGCGAGGCGTTGAGCAACACCGCGCGGGTTTGGATGCCGATGTCGGTGGCGCCGTCGTGCATCCAGTTGATGAAGTTCTGGCCAATCTCGTCGTGTGCCTTGTCGGAGGTCAGGCTCAGGCCCGAGTCCGCCACGGAGGCGATGCAGATCGCCATCTGCGTGTCGTCGCTCCACTCGCCCGGCTCGTAGGGGCCGAGTCCGCCGCCAAGCATCTGAGGATCGTCCGTGCCGCGCGTGAACTCGTACGGCACGCCGAGCGCATCCCCGCAGGCGGAGGCCAAGAGCGCGCCGCGCCCGCGGTCAACCATCAAATCTGTGAGCACATAGTCCATGAGGCACCTCCGTCGCTTGCCCCTAGCTTACCCCTCCTGCGGCCCCGCTGGTGGGCTGGCTCACATGTTGGCGGGCGGCCGCCCGTGCCGCTACTCCTCGACCCGGACGGCCTCCACCGTGATCTCGTCATCCACGCGCGGATCGTCCGAGCGGACCTTGTCCTTGACGGCGTCGGTGGCCTCATGAAGCTTCTCGGAGGCGAGGTTCTGGGCCTGCTGGAAGGTGTCCGCGGCCTGGTTGCGCACCTTGGAACGCCCATCGCGCACCGCGTTCGAATCCCACACGCGCTTCGCCCCTGACTTGATCTGCTCGTAGCGCTCACGCCCCGCACGCGCCCCCAGCACGTATCCGATCGCGCCGACGGCTACCGTCCTCAAAAAACCCATGGTTCCTCCTTAGTCTTGCCTCCAGCATAACCGCGCCACACCTCCGCCGGCGGCCGCTTTGCGCTGCGCTTAATCGGCGGGCGCCAACCGCACGATGATCCCGCGGTGATCGCTGCCCCCGCTGGCGACCTCGCTCGCCTCCACCCCGCGGTAGCTACCGTCCGTGAGGACGCGGTCGATCGGGGTGCCGAGCAGGGCGGGCATGGCGCTCGGCCACGTCCCGAGCCCGCCGGCGCCCGCCTCGATCCGCGCGTCGGCGCAATCCGCCCCGAGGACCATCTGGTGGTCGACGGTCGAGTTAAAGTCGCCGGCCATGATGAACGACGTATCCGCGCACTGGCCGTAGATCGCGGAGATGTCCGCCTTCCACCTGTCCATATGCGCCGGCGCAGGCGCAAACGGATGCACGCCGATAATCTTCGGCCCGTGCCCGTTCGCCGGCACGACGACGACGCTCGAGCCCGGCAGCCCCTCCGCCGCCACCTGCGAATACTCCCCAAGCGAGTCGGAGACCAGCACCACGGTGGACTCGAACTCCGTGGCGTAGCGATCCGTGCCCGTGTCGAACTGGCGGAAGGTCAGGCCGCGATCGGCCAGCAGGCCCACGAGTTCCTCGCCGCCGGCGGTCGAGGTCTCCGTCAGCACGAGCACGTCCACGCCGTTGCTCACCACCGAGTCGGCGAGATCCGCCATGACGATCGAGCCGCCGAGCGTGTTAAACGACAGCACGGTCACCTGACCGTTGCCCTCCCCCACCGCGGTGACGCCGTGGTCCGGGCCCAGTTGCGCCGGCGACTGGATCCCGCGCGCGTAGAGCGTACCCCCGTGGAAGACGGCCATCACGAGGTAGGCCAGGCTCGTAGCGAGCGCGATCCTGCCCGAGCCGACCAGGGAGCGGCGGATCGCCGCGAAGATGAGGAGGAAGGCCGCCACCCCGGCGAACACGATCGCAAGCCACGGCCGCAACGCCATGACGTGAGCCATCGGGGTGCGCAGCACCCAGCTTTCAGCGCCCGGCAGCAGATCGGGCCGCAGCGTCAGCGCGCCCACCGCCACAAACAAAACCGCCAAGAATCCCCAGACGTACTTCATTCAGCTCCCATCGTGTCGAGCCCGATTCTAGCCCTCCCCTCCGACATTCTTAGGAGCAACCCACAGGCGCGCTGACCGATCAGCTCACCCGCTCGGCCCGGTTTGCCGGCGTCGCCGCCAAGAAGCCCGGTTCGCCAAATCCGCGTTGGGCGTATGCCCCACGGACGGCGTCGACGACCCGGTCCTGCGCGCCCGCCTCGATGAGCGCGATCGCGGAACCGCCGAATCCTCCGCCCGTCATGCGCGCACCCAGCGCACCCGCGCCCTCGGCGGCCTCGCACGCGACGTCCAGCTCCGCCACGCTGACCTCGTAATCGTCACGCAGGGAGGCGTGCGAGTCCGACAGCAACGCCCCGATCTCCTCCGGCCGCCCGGCCCGCAACAGCTCAACCGTGGCCAGCACTCGCTCGTTCTCCGTCACCACGTGACGCGCCCGGCGAAGCAGCTCTCCGGAGAGCCGGCCGAGGTCCGCCTCCTCGGCGTCGCGCAGCGAGACCAGACCCAGCTCCCGAGCCGCCTCCTCGCATGCCGCCCGACGCTTGGCGTACTGCCCGTCGCCGAGCGAGTGCGTCGCCCGCGTGTCGATCACGAGGATCTCCAGGCCGTGTGCCGCCAGGTCCAGCGGCACCTGCTTGAGCGCCCAGTCCCGCGTGTCGATCAGCAGCGCGTGACCGGGCTGGCCGAACATCGAGATGGTCTGATCCATGCCGCCCGTCGGCGCGCCAGCAACCTCGTTTTCCGTGGCGATCGCCGCCCGCACAATCGAGTGCCGATCCTCGTCCGACGCCGGCGGAACCAGCGCACACGCGATCGCGCATTCAATCGCCGCCGACGACGACAGCCCCGCGCCCACCGGCACGCACGACTCGAAGGCCGCCTCAAATCCGCGCTCGACCCCGAGGGCCCACGCCGGCCCCGCGCCATAGTTCGCCCAGGACCGCTTCATCCCCGGCTTCACGTCCGCCAAGGCGCCCGTCCACACGTGGCTCTTGCCCGAGACCACGTTCACGACGTCGTCGTCACGGCTCGCGTACGCCACGAAAGTGCGGTGCGGGAGGGCGATCGGGAGGCAAAAACCCTGGTTGTAGTCTGTATGTTCGCCGATGATGTTCACCCGCCCGGGTGCGGCCCAAACCGCCTGGGGCGCGCGGCCGAATCGGCTCTCGAACCTCTCACATGCGCGGCGAGCGCCTTCCTCATTCGTCCACGACTGAAAAAGCTCCATGACTGCCTTTCTTACGCTTTCTTACGTTCTGTCATGCGGTGTGGATGTACCCTTACCATTTTGCCCCTAATCTGCCGGATTATCTCGAGGTTTATGGTCCCGAAAGACGAGTCCCCTTACCAGGCTTAGTTGGGATCCCGAGGCGGCCACGTTTGGCCCATGAGGGCGCCCCGCTGGCAACTGCGCGGGGCGCCCCATCATTAACACGACTTGGCCTGACGCCTCACCGCGACTCCCGCCCCGCAAACTCCCGCTGCGAGCAGGAGCAGGGAGCCGACCGTCGCACCGGTCTTCGGCAGGCTCCGGGGCGTCGCCGCCCCCGCCTGAGCAGATTCGGGCTTTGCCACCGTGGGGGCAGGCGACGCGGCCGGCGCCGGATCCGCCGTCGGGACCGTAGCCGGCGCCGGATCCGTGGCGGGAACCGACGGCTCCACCGGCGTGGCCGGCAACAACTCCGTCCAATCGAGCGCGCGCCTCTCTTGGAGGAACGTCACCTTCGCCAGTTGCACGTCGCCCGCCTCGACGGCGACATCTGCGTCACCCACGCGGTAGGTCACCCCTGACACGTCGGGGAAGACAATCTTCACGAACTCCGTATCGGCGGGCAGCCCTCGCGCGGTGACAGTGTGACGCGCGTATGCCGGCGGAGCGTCAACGAAGTTGTTGTGGGTGGACAGTTCCTGTGCGCTCCACGTCTTGCCGTCGGGTGAGGCATAGACCGCGAAGTCGAGCTTGCCGTCTCTCGTCACCGAACGTATCGAGGTGCCCTCCCACTGGTTGTTGACGCCGTTCAGCGTCTTCTGACCGGCGACCGTCTTGTAGTAGGCGGTGAGGCGAACCTCCTTCAGCCCGGCCGCCTCGTAGACCAGCTCTCCGGGCTTGTCCGCTGAAACGAGACGCGAATCCTCGTAGCGGGGCTGGCCACCGTAGAAGAAGTTGTTCTTGTCGTCGGCCAGCGCCGTGCCGGTCGTCTTTGCCGCCACGTTAGTCTGCGAGATCGGGGCAAGGCGATACTCGCCGTCGGCTGGCCGCTCCGCCTCGAGGTCATCGAAGCGCACCCGGTCTTGGTCCTCGCTTTGGTAGACGCGCACCCAGTCAACGAGGAAGTCCGAGTCCTGCTTCGTCCAGCGCTTGGCATAATCGACGTCGCCAACCCAGCCATCCCCAACCTGCGTCTCGAGGATCGGGAACATGGGCAGTGAATGGCGCGAGTCGCAGCCGCCCGTGCAGTCGCGCGCGGTGGCAAATCGCTTCTGGCCGTCGATGAACCACGTGATCTCTTCCGGAGTCCACTCGACTTCGTAGACGTGGAACTTCTGCGACCATGACTCATACGTGCCCGCCGTACCTGAATCTTGGCCCTTGTTATGGCCCCACACGCCGTAGTGGTTGGTCATGTACGCGGTCCACGGTTCTTGGCCAAGGTACTCCACAACATCGATCTCGTCATGGCCGGTCTCATCCTGCGCCAGCATCCAGATTGCCGGCCAGATGCCCTGGGAGTCATTCACCTTCGCCCGCACGGCCATACGACCGTACTCAAAGGAATACTTGTTCTTCGATTCCACACGACCCGAGGACCACGTCTGCTTGTCCTTGAGCGGCTCCCCCGGGTAGGGATCGTGCCCGACCGCCCGGACAAGGGCGTCCGTCGTACCATAGTTCTTCGAGTTGATCGCAAGGTAGCCGTTCGACTCCTCACCCTCGAGGCCATGCTTAATGCTCACCGCGTCCCGATTGTAAATCGCGCCGTGGTTAGCCATGCCGGAGATGATGTTCCACTTCGACTCGTCAACGCGCGTGCCGTTGAACTCATCGCTCCACACGAGCTTCGTGAACGGAGAATCCGGCGCCTTGTACACCGGGTCCGACTCGTCGTAGGAATCGCCGGTGGCCATGATCTCCACCTCGGAGAACTTCACCGGGCCCGTCTCGTCCTTCTTCAAGACAAAGCGAACCGTCGAGCCCTTGGTCGCGGGAAACTCCATGGTGATCGGCCCATCCACGGTCAACGACGACGCCGAATATACCGGGGTACCGCCGCCCTCCGGAAGACCCGTCGTCTTCGAGATAGTGGCAGAAGGGCCGGCGAGCACGAAGGCCTTGATCGACTCGTAGGTGCCCGGCTCGAGGCCGAGCTTGATCGACGTCACGTCGTAGCTGTTCTTAAACTCGAACTGGAGCCAGTTTTCGCCGGGCGTATTGTGAGTGGCGTACGTGTCCCAGTCCCCGTCCGAGATCGCGGCGATATTCGTGGGCGCCAGACCCCAGACATACGGGATCTTCCCCGCGGCGATATTGCGCGGAGTGAGGGCCGCTGCCTCATCCTCGGTGGCGCTCGCCATCACCTCAATCTCACGGAATCGGACCTTGTTGGACATGCCCTTCCACGAACTAGAGGTCGACTCGATGTAGTGCCCGCGTTGCCAAATGCGTACGTGCTGGCCGGTCACCGGCTTATCGAGCGTCACGACCTGCGCCTGGCCCTGGGTCTGCGCGGTCTCCTGATAATCGGCGAACCCCGAGTCATAGACGACATCGGTGAATTCGGCGTCGGTAGCGATCTGGACGCGCACGTTCTTGAACGTTGACACCGACGTCGAATACTGGTTGTGATACAGGCGCACCTCGCGGATCTCGCGGGGATCGTCTAACGCGTACTGAAGGTAGACGTCCTTCCAGTTCTCCCAGCCGTTCATCGGCTCTGAACTCACCTCGGGTCCGGCGGCGATCTCGGTGACCCCCGCCTCGTCTCCCTCATAGGCTACCGAGCCATCGGTGGCTTTTTCTGGCGCGACCATGACCTCGGCAGACCCGGGCTGAAGCGGCTCGGTTGCGTTCGTCGTCGGCACCTTACCGCGAAGTACGTTGACCGTCGCTACGGTGTGGGCATCGCCGGCGGGTTCCGCGTCAGCCGGTAGGGCCGCGGCGACGCCCCCGAACGCGGACAGGAGGGCGGCGAGCCCGATAGTTGCAGTGAGTTTCTTGAATTTCATGAATGCTCCGATCTTCCTGCAGGCGACGTTGCCTGCAGGTGGTGAACACCGTCGAGAGGTGGCCACGCCCAGGGCCTGGCCACCTCTCGGGTTCTACTTCACCGCCCCAGAGGTGATGCCGGCGATGATCTTCTTCTGGAAAATGACGAAGATCGTCACCAGCGGCACGCTCATCACCAGCACGTAGGCGAAGATGAGATGCCAGTTGTTCAGGGCGATTCCCGAACTGGCGATGGTGTAGAGGTTGAGCGGCAGCGTATCCATTCGACCGCCGACCACGAAGAACGCGTAGAACACGTCATTCCACACGTAAAGGCTGATCAGGATCGTTGCGGTGGACAGCACCGGGCGCAGAAGCGGCAGGATCAGCCTGAAGAAGATCTGCACCGGCCCGGCGCCATCGATGCGGGCGGCCTCCTCGAGCGAGGGCGGAATTGTTCGCACGAACCCCGTCACGAAGAAGATGACGGTGGACATGTACATCCCCACGTAGGTGGCGATCATGCCGATCGGCAGTCCCGCCAAACCAAGCTGGCGTAGGAGAAGAACCAGGGTGACCACGGCCGGCGGGAGCACGATGCCGGAGATTCCCAGCGCGTAAAGGAACGCAGAAGCCTTCGACTGCCTGCGCGCCAGCACCCATGCCGCCATCGACCCGAAGAGAAGCACAAGGAAGACCGAGGGAATAAGCAGAAGGAGGGAGCCGACGAAGGCCCATCCCATGTTCGCCTCGGACCACACCTGGCGCAGGTTGTCCCACAGCTGCCATTCGGTGGGCAAGGCCAGGCTCAGCAACGACGCCTCCGCCTGGTTCTTGCCCGCGTTGACGACGAGCGTCCACAGCGGCACCCCGATGAGTAATGCCGCGAGCACGACGGCGAGCAGGGGCTGGACGATGCGCCACACCTTCACCGACGTCGGCTGCCCGCCTGCCCGCTTGGCGCGGTCGTTGCGCTGACTACTCGAAGCTCGAACAGTCATGACATCCTCCTTTCTCGGCTACGCAGCCCCGCGATGAGCGGGACAGCGATGATCACGACGCTGAGGAACAGCACGAGGCTCATCGTCGTAGCCTGGGCGTACAGGCCCTGGCCGAAGGTGCGGAAGATGAACATGTTGAGCACCTCGGTGCTTCCACCCGGCCCGCCGCCCGTCGTCGCCGCAATGACGTCGAAGGAGTTCATCGAACCGAGCAGCGCTGTGGCCACATTGAATGTCACGGCGGGGGCGATCAGCGGCAGGCGGATCTTGGTGAAGATCTGCCACGGGCTCGCCCCGTCGATGCGGGCGGCCTCGAGGAGCTGCCCATCGACGGTCTTCAGGCCGGCGAGGTAGACAAGCATCGACAGGCCCATCCACTTCCACGAATGGATGAGGATCAGGACGTAGAGGGTTCCCGACGTCGATCCCAGCCATGAGATCGCCACCTCATGCCCCGCAAACATTGACAGGGCCTGGTTGAGCCCCCCTCCCGTGTCCAGCAGGGCCCGCCAGACATAGCCGGCGGCGAGCGCGCTCATCACCACGGGGATGAAGAACAACACGCGCACGATCCGGTTGAGGGTCGTATCCCGCTCGAGCAGTAACGCCAAGGCCAGACCGAAGAGGTTCTGACAGATTGCCACACCAATCGCGTAGATGAGCGTGATCCGCAACGAGTTCAACAGCGCGCCGTTGGCGAGGAGAGTCTCGAAGTTTCGCAGACCAACACCGTTAATCTCCGACTTGAAACTCGACCAATCCGTGGCGGCGTATACGAAGTTGTAGATCGTCGGCGTCAGGAAGAACAGCGCGAGCAACACGTATGCGGGAACGAGGAACCACCACGGGTGGGAGGCCCGGTAGGACCTCCCACGGGCGGCGACGGCGGAAAGCGCAGACATTAGAAGCCCGCTGCTCCCATGGCCTTTGCGAGCTCGGCGAACTGGGCCTGAGTGGCCTCACCGACCTGCGCCGGCGTCTTGGTACCCGCGATCATGTCGCCAAGGTTCATGGCCAGATCCGGGTTTGCGATCGCCTGTGCCTGCATGGAACCGACCGAACCCTTCAGGGCCTCGCTGGCCTCAACAGCCGCCTGCGGCACCGAGGCCGGGGTCTTGACATCCTTCATGATCGAGACGGTGTTTTGCTCGGTGACGAAGTCCTGGTAGCCGGTGGTGAGCCAGAAGTTCAGGAACTGGCGGGCGGCCGCCTCACGGCCGGCGTCTCCGGTCTTGAAGGCGACGACGGCGTTGGTCTGCTCGGGGTGGTTGGTGGCGCGGTTGCCCTTCTCGGAGATCGGGAAGAATCCGATCTTCTCATTGAGGGTCTTCGCGTCGGTGAGCGAGCCCATGTTGTCCAGGAGCGAGTTCGTGGCGATCGCCATGGCCGCCTTACCGTCGAGGAGAGCCTGGGCCTGCTGGGCGAAGGTACCGGTCTTGATGTCCTCGTTGTACAGGCCCTCGTCGATCATCGACGCATACTTGTCGATGGCGCCCTGGAGTGCCTCACCCGTGAAGCCATCCTCGTTCTTGTTGACTCGGTCCCACAGGCCGTCGGCGGAGGCGTCTGCGACCAGAGCCTGCACGGTCCACTGGGTGGCCCACCATTCGCCGCCCATCTCGTTCAGCGGCGTGACACCCTTGGCCTTCAAATCCCGTGCGAGGGTCAGAAGCTCGTCGAAGCTCTTCGGGATGGCGGCCCCGTTCTTTTCAAAGACTTCCTTGTTGTACCACACCCCGATCGTCGAGGGCGAGGAAACGAACGCCGAGTAGCGCTTGCCGTCGAGGGTCCCCCCGTAGTCGAGGACGCCGTCGGCGTACTTCGACTCCCAGGGCGCGCCGTCGAGGGTCTGCAGGTTCTCCTTGGCGTTGATCGGGGTGAGCATCGAGGCAGTGGGCTGCCACATCGCAAGATCCGGCTTGTCGCCCGTGGCAACCTTGGTCAGCACGTTCTGCTCGTACCCGTCCGGGATCGTAACAATGTTGACCTTTGCCCCGGTGGCCTCCTCAAACTTCTTGGCCACCCCGGCGGGGATCTGGTTCGAGGACTGTGCGGCCCACACGGTCAGCGTGGTGCCATCCAGCTTAGCGGTAGCCTCGGGCCACTGCTGCGCGCTCGCCTCGCCGCCCGACGTGTTATCGCCGGCCTTGCCCGAACCTGGATCCGAGCAGGCCCCCAGCGCGAGGACCATCGCTGCCGCGACGGCCAGAATTCTCTTGTGAATCTTCATTTTTCCTCCCTTTCGCCCGGCTCCTTTGCCGAGCTGTTGTGCCGCCGGATTCGGTAGATCCGTGCGGAGATTTCCTTTCCGGGAACCTGCATGGTGATTCCCGAAGCTGTGTGTGTCACGTTCCAGGCGACGTCCTCAATGCCCGCGGGCGGGAACAGTTGCTCGCCCAGCTGCCAGCGCCCATCGACGACGACGAGCTCGGAGCCGCCCCCTCGGTGCCAGACGAAGAGCAGGCCGTCGTCGTCGGGACGAGCCGGCAGGTGGGCGAGCGTCACCCACTCGTTGTCCCAGCGAGGCAAGCCGGTGGGCCAGATCGGATGGCGCTGACCGAGCGCGTCGCGTTCGGCCTTGGCGAGGTCGACGGCGGCCGCAACGAGGTCGGCCTGGAGTGGTGAAAGCTGATCGAGGTGGCCGCTGAGGTAGAGGCTTCCGGCGAGCGAGACCGTCAGCGTCGAGACGATCTCGCCGAGCGGCATGTCGGGCTGCGGCACTCCCCAATTCGCCGTCTGCTCGGGCAGCACGACGAGCGGGGCGCCGGCCGCGATCACCGGGTACCTGCGCATGTCTTCCGTGTCCGAGGTGGACTGAAGGTGGGCGCTCGTCAGAAGGGCGTAGTCGGTCGTCATCCCGCCCGAGGCGCAGTTTTCGATGAGCACGTGCGGGAAGCGCCGAGTTATCTCCGCCAGCCAGGCGGACCACGCGCGGCTGTGCTCGAGCAGACCGTCGCCCGGGCTGTCCGCGCCCTCGTCGGGGCCGACGCCGATCGAATAGTTGTCGTCAACCTTGAGGTAGCCGATACCATAGTCGACCATGCGATCAAGGACCGCGGTGAGGTAGGCGCGAGCCTCCGGCTTGCGCATGTCGAGGCGCATCCGGTCCTGCTCGATGATCGTCACCCCGTCACGCTTCATGCACAGCGGCTCGAGGCGGGCAGCCACCGGGGAGTTCACACCCACCGCGAGGGGTTCGATCCACAGCCCCGGAACCATGCCGTGCTCCCGGATCATCTGCAAGACCGCATCCAGCCCGCCCTCAAAGCGCGTTGTCGAGGGCATCCACTGCCCCACGTTGGCCCACCAGTCCGTGTCGCGCTCATTGGCGAACCAGCCGGCGTCGATACAAAAAACCTCAGCACCCGCGCGGGCGGCAGCCGGAATGAGCGCGGAGAGTTTCGCCGAATCCGGGTCTGCCTTGAGGGTGTTGAGGTAGTCGTTGAAGACGACGGGGGCGATCAGCTTCTTTTCCCCGCTCGCCCTGCGCAGCGAACGGCGATAGTCGCTCATCTGGGCGACGGCGCCCTGCCATCCCGTGGCCGAGAACGCGAGCGTCGCCGACGGCGTCGTGAAAGACTCCCCTGGCTTGAGAACGCGCATCCAGGAGTGCTGCAGATCGGTGGGGCCGTAGATCGCCAGGCCGAGGGATTGGTGGCGGCGGGAGAGCTCAACAGTCCAGCCCCCGTTGTGTTCGATCTGCCAGCCGACGCACGATCCCGCCTCGTCCTCGACGTAGCCGGTCGGCGCAAACAGGCTTGCGGACCAGCCGCTTTCAGCGGAGAGCCGGAAGGCGTCACGGGCGGAGTTTCCGTGCATGTCGGGGCTGATGTCGACGAGGAGGTCGGCGAGCCGGTGGCTCTCCCACCGGTTTTCGGCCATCCACCCCGAGCGCGCGAAACGCAGGCGAAGATCGTCAAAACGCGAGGAGGGGAGCACGGTGGCCGAGGTGATGGAGACAGCCGTGAGGTGGACGGGCGTGGCGGAGGTGTTCCGGATCGTCGTCGTGAATCGAAGCGCCGCCGCGCCCTTCGGGGCGGTGATCTCTACGTCCGCTTCGAGTCCGCTGTTGTCGTCCCGTTGGTGTACGCTCCAGCGCGACCACTCCTGGGGGAGGTCGGCCGTCTCCACGTTGATGGGTCGCAGCTCACTGCCCACGCGGGACTGGGTGAGGCGGTGATCGACGAAGGCGCGCCCGTGCTCAAGCGTGAAGCATTCGACGAGGACGTTAGCCGGCATGCTCGAATCCCCCAGACTGAGCCTGGCGGCATGGTCTGGGTCAAGATCTAGGTGAGCCCACGGGGTCAGGTCCATATCGCTTCCTTGTCACGTCGTTGTGCGCCTTAACACTTAGGTTAGAAAGCGTCCGAAGCCGGCTTCAAGCCCTCGGGAAACACGTGTTTCCATCTGTGCTTGCGCGTCAGACACCCGATAACAACCGGGGTCAATTGTCTCAGTTCGCCCTCGCGGACCTGCGATACTTATCCCATGCACGAGCGACCCTGGCACCCACCCACACTGCGTGACGTCGCGCGCGCATCCGGCGCCTCGCTGGCCACCGTCTCTCGCGCGCTGTCGCCGAGCTCCACACGCACTCCGCGGGCCGCGGCCGAGATCGCCCGCATCGCCCGCGACATGGGTTACAGCGAACCAAACACGTCGGCCCCGCACCTCGTCGTTTTCAGCAGTGAGATCACGCGAACCGGCTACCGCGAAACCCTCGGCGGGATCATGAACGTCGTCCGCGAGCACTCCCTCAACGTCTCCATGGCCTTCATCGCAACCGATCCCGAGCGGCTCGATGATGCCATCCACAGCGCGCTCCAGGGCCGCGTCGACGGCGTCGTCGTGCTCGAATTCGACACGCCATCCACCCACGTCATCGACGCCCTGCCCAGATCCCTCCCCTTCGCCATCGCGGGCGGCTATCCGCAGGAGGGCGAGAACCTTACCCGCGCGTGGATCGACGACTACTCGGGCGCCAGGATGGCCGCCGAGCACCTCGTCGAACTCGGCCATCGTCGTATCGGCTACGTGGGCCTGCCCCAAGCCGGCCATCCCGACCCGCGCGTGCGCGGCTGGCGCGAGGTGCTGGCTGACTGCGGAATCCGCGCGCCCCAGTTCGGCACGGGATGGTCCGCACTAACCGGCATGCGCGCCGCCGAGCAAGCCATATCTTCCCACGTCAGCGCCGTACTGTGCGGCAACGATGACCTCGCCTTCGGGGTCATCGCCGGGCTCGCCCGCGCGGGCGTGCGTGTGCCCGAGGATATATCCGTCATCGGCATGGACGACCACCCGCTGTCGGTGGCCACGGTTCCTGCGCTTTCCACCGTTCGCCTCGACTTTGAGGAACTAGGGGCCACCGCTGCCCGCCTCGCCCTCGGGATCGCCCCAGTTACCTCCAGCAATGAGCAACCCCCTGGCAACAAGGAGGAAACCTTGCCAGGGGGTTGCGTTCTCATACCGCCGGAACTGATTGTCCGGGCGAGCACCTGCCCGCCGGTATTTGATCCCCCAAGAGTTTCCGATAGGTGACGTCGTTGAGCAGTTCAGAGTGAGTGCCTTGCGCGATGACCGTGCCGTTGTCGAGCACAACGACGTGATCGGCTATGCGGATAGACGCGAGGCGATGAGCGATCACGATGGTGGCGCGCCCAGAGCGCAACTGTTTGATATGGGCTGCTATCTGGGATTCAAGGAACGGATCAATGTTGGCTAAAGGCTCGTCAAGGATGAGCAGCTCAGGGTCGCGCAAGATCGCTCTGGCAATACCGATTCTTTGACGTTCGCCACCAGATAGGGTTGTTCCCCTGTCACCGACATGCGCATCCAACCCACCGAGCGATTCAACCAGAGACGCGATTTGTGCGGCACGCAGGGCTTGCCAGATCTCCTCATCGGTGGAGTCGGGCCGAGCAAGCGTGAGGTTATTGCGGATTGACCCGGCGAAAATGTGACAGTCTTGAGGAATCAGGGCAAGCTTTTGCCGGTATTCGTCGGGCACGTAGCCACGCAAGTCTGAACCGCTAAAACGCATGGTTCCGGTATCGGGGTCAAGGAACCTCATGGCAAGATTAGCGAACGTGGTCTTGCCTGCCCCCGAGGCGCCGACGATCGCTACAGAACGGTCAGGACGGATCTCCACCGATACCTCTTTGAGCACTTTCTGGCCGCCATAAGCGAAAGACACCTGTGCGGCGACGAGTGATTCTTCCTCGCCAAGCAGTTTTTCTACGTCATCAGGCCGGGACGGGATGGGGTCGCGAGCGTCGAGGATCTCGTTAATACGTGTGGCGCATGCACCAAGTTCTCCGAACCTACCGAGCATTCCTACGAGGGTCAGCGCCGGTGCAGGGCTCATGCCTGCTAACACGATCGCGACGGGTAAGAAGGCGCCGTCTAACTGGCCATTGAGTACCCTCCCAGTGAGAATGACCAGCAGAATCGTAGAGCACACAGAGGTCGATATCGCCGCATAGGAGCTCTCCCAAGCTTTACGCATAGATTGCCGGCTCATAATGCGTTGCACCCGCTTTGTTAGCCCATCGATGATGGCGTGCTGGTTAGCTACCATTCCCAGCGAGCGAAGTTCCCTTTGCCCTTGGATTGAGTCAAGGACAGCGATACGCAGGTCAACAAGCGCGCTTCTCAAGGCCCTGCCTTGCTTTTGCTGCAATGGAAGTATCGCGATCGGCAGTGCGATCATGGTCAGGATAGGAAAGAGCATGATGAGCCCTAGCGGGCCGATTAGCCAGCATAAGATCGTCACAAAAATGGATGGACTGACCACAGCACAAATGATCGTTGAAGCAGTGTGTGCATAGAACCACTCGAGCTTTTCGGCGTCGTCCATAGCAGCGGAAGCCACATCGCCGGTACGTCTACCCTCCAAGCCGACAGGGGCAATGCGTTTAATGGCTTGGTAAATGTGGACTCGGAACGTATGCAAGATCCGGTAAGCGACCTCATGTGACCACCACACTTCAAGAAGTGTTGCCAGCCCATGGCCGGCAACTAGGGAAAACAAGAGAGCCACTAATGCTGCCAGCGGAACGCTACCATCGGTGATGAACTGAGTCGAGATCCACACCGACGTCACAGTAACTCCAACAAGCGTGACCTGTGCGAGCGCAGTGACAAAAGTGGAAGCAATGAACAATGGCAGACATTCGCGTAGATTGCGTATCAACCGGAGCATGTTCGAAAGCGTCTGGGTCATGTCAGTTTTCTCCCCTCTGCGCTGCAACGAGCTCAGACCACGTAGAGTGCGGATCCTGTTCCAACTCATGTGGATCGCCCATACAGCTCACACGACGATGGGCGAGAACGACGACGCGGTCGGAGTTTGCTGCGGTATCAATGCGGTGCGTGACAAGGACGAGCGTGAGTTCAGGGTAGGCGACGCGTAGCTCACTTATAAGTTGGTGTTCCGTATAGGTATCGAGCGCAGACGTGGATTCATCCAACACAAGAATCTGCGTGCCGCGAATCAACGCCCGTGCAATGGCAAGACGCTGCTTTTGCCCACCAGACAAATTCTTAGCGTGTTCAAAAATTTCAACACTCAAAACGTCCTCAGGAGCCCCCTGTAGCCAGCCGGCGTCGTCGTCGAATTCCATGTGCAGGCGGTCCGCGCGGGCTATCGTCAACGCCTTCATCATCTCCGCATCACTCGCATCAGGGTTTGCGCTCAGTAGAATCTCGCGAATAGTGCCGGGAAAGATAATGGGTTCTTGCGGGACAAGGGTAACGAGTTGTGTCACGTCGTCAGTCGACGGTGATAGTCCGAAGACACCGATCTTTCCGCTTAGCGGCTGGTCGTAGCCGATGAGTAGTCCTAGAGCAGTTGATTTCCCGGACCCCGATAAGCCAACGATCGAGGTCGTTTGCCCAGCCGCAATGTGGAAACTCATCTGCTCAATAGCTGGTTCATCGCTCCCAAGATATGTGTAGGAGACGTCCTCAAAAGAAATACCCAAGCTTGGGTCTATCGCTGGATCGCGCGCAGTGCGACCAGGGTTAGCATCGGGCGGAATCCGTGTGAAAATCTCATTCATTGACGGCAGTGCTGAAATGCCGAAGAAGGACTCATGCCAGCAAGAAGAGAGCTGGTTAAAAGGACGGAACATTTCAACCGATAGCAGCGTGACGAGGAACAGTTGATCCAGTTCCATGCTTCCCTCGCGCACCTGGGCAATGGCAATAATCAATGCCAAAGCCGGGCCGAGGACCTTCATCATTCCGCTCAAACCTGTTTCACCTAATGACAGGCGAAGCTGACCCAAAGTAGACGTCAAGAGCTCGCGGGACTGGCGGTGGAGCTTATCTCCATAGGAATCAGCAGCTCCAAAGGACTTTAAGGTCGACATGCCCATCATCGCGTCGATAAAATCTGCGTTAAGAGTTTCATATGCGATCCAGTGGGATTGCCCGCGTTCAGCCAACGCCTTGTCCCATAATCGCGGAATCGCAACGACGGCAAGTCCACACACGAGCAACACGAGCGCTATCCACAAGCTTACCTGCGCGAGGACGATAGTCAGCGCTATTGCGGTGATGGCCGTGACTGCCAATTGCGTGAAATACTTAATGAAGTAGGGCTCAATAGCCTCCACGCCGTCAGTGATAACAGACTGAATATTGCCGGACCTCCCCAAGCCGACCCGCATCGGACCTTGCCGATCAATTTCCCGAAGTAGCGAACTCCGCAAGTTACTCTTAACCACAAGTCCTGCCCGGTTTTGAGCCAGCTGCCCGCACACATCAATGAAAGGACGCACAACAAGTAAGACACCGATGCTGACGATCAGCGGCACAATGGTGGAATAGCGTCGTTGTCCCAATAGTTCCGTGAAGAGAGTGGCGTTCACCGCGGCGGTCGCCACGTAGAGGGCGGAGACAATCAGCCCAATTAAGATAGGCAGAATCAACAGCCACAACGTCAGCCCTCCGGCTGCCATTACTCGTCGTTGTTGTGTGAACATCCTTCTCCTCTGTGAACGATAATTCTGCTACGCGTGCGGCATCGGAAAACTGTTAACATCTTCTTCAGCCAGGGGTCTGTCACGCCACCCGAGCTTGACCGCCTCATGAGTAACTACACCATTACCCAAGTAGGGAAATGCGGCTGGAGTGTTTCCTACCGTCCCAGGTACAATCGTCCTGATGACGCTCAGTCCACAGGAGGCCACATCTGGAGACGTGATATCGACAGTGATGATGCGGTTTCCATGGTCGTAGACTTTCTCCACATATGTACTTAGGAAGTCATTGGACAGTTCGTTAACTGTGCCCGGTTCCCGTGTAGGAGCGCGATCAAGTAAAGGAGCAACGTGTTCGACTGCTCGGGGATCAAGGAAGACTTCCTGTTGCACTAAGAGGTCGTCCACATCCTTTAAATCTGCGCGGAAGTCATCCAGGTAGCGTCTATCCTCACGCCACGCCTTATACGATCGACCGGGCAATAATCCATTGCGTATAGCTGACCAGTGAATACCATCGGGGTTTTTCAGATCATGCGCCCCTTCCTGGAGTGTTAGCGCTTCGGACCAAGCCTTCAACGCGGCTTCGGCGAGCGTTGAACGACACGAAAAGCCTATGTGGACAAGCGCGGATGTATCGTTATGAACCACACCCGCGGCTACGGGAACATTGAAGGTGTTATCCACGTGAATCAGCGCCGGACGCAGAGTCTCTTGCGCTCCATCGAATAGTGCTAGCTGAGCTTGCGTAAGCTTGATATGCGGCAATGCATGTTTGTTTAGCCACCACACCATGGTGGCATGCCTTTCTATGATTTCGCTCAGCCCAGAAAGAATCGCCTGTTCGGTTGATGTCCCAGCGGCTACACCAGCAAAGGCTGGGAAGTTAATCCGTGGTTGATGACGATTCTGACGCAGATACCAGTTTACGTAAACGAGCGACGCTGGAACATAGACTGCACTGTCGTCGTCCAGATAGTGACCTTCAACCCAGCCAATTCTCAAGTCGGCCGCGAGGGGCTGAAACGGAAAACCTGCAGTCTCATACTGCCTGGACGAGAACAGCACAAGCTCTCTAGGATCAAGTGCTGGAAAGCCCCGCCTTCTCAGCTCATTATAGCTGGCGTAATGGACTGGCTTTAGATCTATGAGATTTGAACAATATCGCTCCACTGACTCGCCAATCGCTGCATAGAAGTTCTTCTCGTGAATGCGGTCTTCGTCATCTCGAACAGTATCTGAAGGGATAATGCTTGAACCTTGGCAAAACACAGTGTTTATGTATCCAGACATCTTTGAGAGGTCTGTAGTTCGCGCTTGGGTAGTGGCCAGCGTCGGAGGCATCATAGGTGAATGGGTAACGGTGGTCAGCTCTCGCACTATCCCATAAAGCCGATCAACGAGGAACGTAGGTGGATGGATAGGAAGCTGCTTATCCGGTGGGTTGACGAAACTTATGGGGAGTACCGAATGAATTACTAAATCAGAATTTGGCCTCATTTCCCACACTGTGTCGCGAACGGAGCTTTGAGCCCGATCAATCGGCACCTCCGAGCAGATACGGCACAATAATGTGGCGCATTCTTCCACTAGGGAGGGAGTGCTTGTAATAGCCCGGAGGAAGTTTCCCCGCAAAGCCGGTTGCAGCGACGCTGCGAATACCTCGTCATTTATAGAGTTAGCACGTTCGCGAGCTAAACAGTCGCTATAAGTTGCTCCGCACCCTTCAAGAACAGCTGGCCCAACACGCAATGAAAAACCACAATAATCAACTGGAATCCACGATACATTCAGCTCGTTGAGTGCTCGCAATTCATCGGCAAACTGTATTCTAGATTCGCTGGATCTACACACAATCAGGAAGCCGCCGCGGAAGACTTCGTAAGAGCACTCCCGCGGGCTCCGATGTGAATATGTGCAACTCAGACCCTTCCGTGTTAGTGCATTCGCAAGAGTTGGCCCGAATGACTCATCTCCACAGACAACCACAGCTGTCGATCTGGACGAATCCGGTACACCCAACTCTCGTTCTTCCGTCGCTGGCGGCAAATCACGCAACGAACCGTGTTGAGCAAGCGCAGAATAGAGAGGGGAACCAAGAACATGCTGCGCGCTTTGCGTTCCTGCCCTATCGAACAATTCAGCGATACAGACCGCATCCGCTTGAAGTATCAACTGCGTACCGTCTGCACATGTCAGCAAGGACTTTGATTGTTCTAAGGGTCTTAGTTCTGCACATATTTCAAGCAATTCACCCTCCCCTAAATTCTCGGTGTATAGATCTATGTCGTAGCGTTAGATAGCGATGCGTGTGAGCCCGTCAAGCCACCTACCGAGGCGAGTATCTCTACCACGAGCGTCGCACCTGAACGCCAATGTGCACTTAAACCGGAGGTTTGCGTGTCGAGTTGGCGTACAGGTGCGACATTTGTGCCTGGGCTAAGCATCAGTTTGAGGAAACGTCGAACGGCGCTCCCTAACCGTGAGATGCGATCCGTTTATGCCCATGCGAACGTGCCCGTGGTACGGGCGTGATGGCAGTGAGGAACCGTAATCTGAGCGGTGGATTCCTCTGAAACTTCGACAATGACGAGATTCTCCATCATGACCACCTTTCTGGATAGTGGGTGAGAAACAAGATCGCCCTCGCTTTTTTAGTTAGGGTAGGATACCCTTACTTAAGTGTACAGCACTTTTCTCCGATGACCAGCCCCCAGATGAATGAACTTCTAATTCAAGGAATGCCAGTGAAAATCAAACATCCGGCACACAGAATAGAATCTCCCGATGTCTCTGAGCTCGTTCGTGCAACTAGAAGCATACGGTTACCCAGCGGTTCCGTTCTCTTTCCGATCTGGCGGATTAGAGGTGATAACCGTGAAATATACGGCGAATGGATTGATGCACACTTTGCAGTCGCAGTCCTGCGCGCAGGAACCGCCTGTGTCTTTCGCGCTAGAGATTTCTCTCCTCCCGGGAGTTTTATCGAGCCAATTGAGAATGGGGCAACTGGCTGGGAATTGTTCGCATCCTCGTTCGTATGCCTAGGCATACGTTACGGGATTGAGGCTGACGGCAATTTGGTCGAGGCAAAGAGAACCTCATATCCTTTCGCCGTTAAGGTCAAACACAAACATATCGTTGCCGTATCCGGCGACGACACACATATACCGATTGATTGCTATGGCGAACTAGCCGGCAGTACCCCCACATTCGTACACGTGTACGGAGGTTTTGACCAATATAATACGAGTTTCTTTTCGCCTCAGATTGCGCACACATGGCTTGACCACGGATTCAAGATTGCGCTTGTTCATACTCGAGGAGGAGCAGAATATGGCACCTCCTGGCATGAACAGACACAGCGCCACGGACGCGCAATGGTACGTTGCGATGTCGAAGCGGCGCTTCGCGCCCTACACGACCAACGTATCTGTTCGTCACGAGACACTTTCCTGCATGGCATGCCACATGGAGCGCTCGCCGTTGCCTCTACAGCGATGCGCGCTCCTAGTCTCGCAAATCATTATGTGTGTCGCGTGCCTATAGCGACGACACGGAGTATTCACCTTAATCCCATTAGACGTGAATGGATCAGTGAATACGGAGATCCAAGAACGTCTGAGTGGGACGAATTTATGGAAAAAGAAGACCCTATTGCAACTCCAATTCATGGGTTGCTAGGTGGGACATCCTGGTTTGTTTCAGTGTATACACATGACGAAGTAACTCCTGTGACTCATGCGAATCCCCTGGTTGAAAAACTTCGCGCGAATCAGGCTCAACTGACATACTATCGTTATCGCACATCTGCAACACACCGTGGGGAAACCTCAGCCCAAGTCCGACAACAGCATTCCACGCAGTTGTGGAACTACCTCACCGCACACGCACGTCACACGGACATCACTCATGCGGTTACCCCGGCATGTGACAATGCGTTCCGAAAAGGCGAGGAACGGTGATAAACGGCCGCCGCGAGCGCACTTTGCTCCTTATTTCACTAACTGTGCTACTTGGAATCTGCCTATTATTGGGCATCTCACTGGGCGCCACCGACATCTCCCTGTCCGTGATAATGGACGTCATTCGAAGCACGTTGATTGGTGCTGACGGTGGCGTCGAACAGGAAGTTATTACAGACATTCGTTTGCCGCGCGTGTTGCTGGGATTTGCGACAGGGGCTGGGCTAGCTATGTGCGGTCTTATCACTCAGTCGTTGCTAAGGAATCCGCTAGGTGATCCCTATATCCTTGGCATCTCGTCTGGGGCGTCGACCGGAGCGGCACTCGTCATTGTTATGGGCAGCTCCCATGCAATCCTTGCTTCACTCGGAGTAACAATAGGGGCATTCCTTGGGGCACTCCTAGCTATGGTCTGTGTGGGGTTTCTCGCCAGTGTAGGAGGTCGCATTACTCCGGCCCGAATCATTTTCGCGGGTATGGCCGTTAACTATTTCTTCTCGGCGCTCACAAGTTTCATCACGGTCATGGCCAAAAATGCTGCAGGCGCGAAGTCTGTTGTGTTCTGGATACTTGGCTCACTCACCTCAGCATCGTGGAAGGACGTGTGGATGGCGAGCGCTTGCACAGCCTTCGCCTTCGCACTGTTTTTTCTAATGGGGCGCCGCGTTGACGTACTCAATCTCGGTGACGATTGCGCAAGATCTCTGGGAACCAATCCTCGCACTTACCGAGCCGCACTTATCGCAATAGTAGCTTTCACCGTTGCCGTCCTCGTCTCGTTGACCGGAGCAATTGGGTTTATTGGGTTGGTTATTCCCCATCTTGCCAAGCTGCTTGTCGGATCGACCACCCGTAATACGCTGCCTGTAGCTATGGTCGCTGGCGGGATTCTGGTTGTCGCGGCAGATCTGTGCGCACGTCTGATCATCCGTCCTGCCGAGCTTCCCATAGGAATCCTCACGGCCTTGGTAGGTACTCCCATGCTCATGGTTTTGATTAGGAAACATGCACATTAGAAAAGGAGAGATAATGCAAAGTAGCAAAATGACAGCGTTGATCGTATCCGTTGCCATCCTGGCAATGGGTGTATCTGCTTGCTCATCAACACCATCGAACCAGTCTGAGTCTACGCCTAGCCAGATTGACACGGTCACAGTCAGTAACTGTGGTAAACAACAGACCTTCACAAACAGCCCATCGAAGGTTGTTTCCCTCGGAGTTACGGGACTTGCATATCTCGTTGCAGCCGGGGCAGAAGACAAAGTGATTCTGCGTGCAAATGAATGGGGCGAAGATCCCGCAGCGTGGATGGCCGGTAAGGCCGACCGTATTGAATCGGTTCAAGAACCGATTTCCATGGAGGCTCTTGTAGCCAAACAACCGGATTTGGTCTATGGAGGAGGATTCGAGTCAAACGGACTCTCCCCAGATGCAGTGCTCGAGAAGAAGATCCCTGCGGTCGTTGACGCGCCAGAGTGTCACTACTTCTATCCTGACCAAGAAGAAAACGAGTCGTTCGACGCGATTTTAGACGAGATAACGATGCTCGGAAATCTACTGGGATCACAAGAAACAGCCAAGAAGACCGTTGACGATCTCAAGTCCAAACTGGATCAGATAGCCAAAGAAAAGCCAGGACAAGGCCGCAGCGTGTCCTACGCTTACTACTATGGTGAAGACGAAGGACTCTACAGCTATGGAACAAAGGGCGTCATGGGGGAAATCTCAAAAACCCTAGGCCTCACGAGTGCCATTGATCCGAACTATCACCCCCACCAAGGACCTATCGCAGAAGAGGCCTTTGTTAAGTCAGATCCAGACATGATTATCGTCTTGCTGGGAATGGGCGGGGCAACCAAAGAATCAACTTTGGCACGTTTGAAGAAGATTCCGGGATACACGAACATGAAGGCCGTGAAGAACAACAAGATTATCTTCGCTGAATCTTCCATCGCGTATGCATCGCCTACGGCTCTATATGGAACCATCAACCTCGCAGGCCAGATCCATCAATAGGTTGAGCAGTGAACGATCTTCCTTTGGTTGTCGATCAAGCAACCGTGCGATTTGGCCCTTACACGGCCGTTAACCAGGTTTCTTTTCAGGTCAAACCCGGGAAAGTCCTCGGCATTGCCGGCCCCAACGGTTCGGGTAAAACAACTCTTTTGCGCTCTCTGTTTGGGGCGCAAGTCCTCACCACTGGAACAATAGCACTCGAAGGAGATCCACTGCATAAAATGCGGGCATCGCAGATCAGCAAAAAAGTATCTGTGGTCTCTCAATTTGAACATGATACTGATCGGATGCGCGTGGAGGAGTTCGTCCTCTTAGGACGAGCTCCTCACCGCACCGATTTCCAGGGATATTCGGATACTGACCGGGACATTGCCAGCCAAGCCCTCCACAAGGTCGGCATGTCTGGTGTCAAAGACCGGTATTTCACCACACTCTCAGGTGGAGAACGCCAACGTGTTCTTATCGCTCGAGCTTTGACTCAGCAATGCCCATTTATGCTGCTAGACGAGCCAACTAACCATTTGGACGTCAAGTATCAGCATCAAGTTCTTGCTCTCGTACGCGAAGTCGCACCCACAGCAGTAATCGTTCTACATGACCTGAATCTTGTGGCACGATATTGCGACGAAGTTATCGTTATGAACCACGGATCAATCGTTTGCCAAGGCCAGCCAACAACTACCCTCTCCAAGGAACTCATCGCCGACATCTACGGCGTGCAAGCCATCGAGGTATACGACGGGGAGATCAAACAGTTCATCTTTCGATAACTACTCGTTTACCATGTGGCAGCTAGAAATCTTTTAAACCGCGATGCGCCTTAAACCGAGGACGTTGAAAGGGTGCGAAGTGCTCCAACCCTTATACCGACGACAAGGGACCTAGACCTATATCGTTCCCTGATAGGACACCCTTGATCTCGCAACCTATGTACGACTAGCGAGAAGTAACGCCCCACCCTAAGGACGGAGCAAGAATCATACAACACACATATCCTGCTCCACATACGCCAACTAAAACACAGCCGCGACACTGCTTTGAAAACAGTGTCGCGGCTGTCCGATTACCCTCACGGATATCAGAAGTGCCTAGGTGTATTCCCAGCCTGAGCACGCGAGCCTAGCGCTGGACGCGGGCGCTACCTCCCGCCACCAGCCGCTCGACCTCCTCAAGCGACGCCATTGTGGTGTCGCCGGGGGTGGTCATGGCCAGCGCGCCATGTGCCGCGCCGTACTCGACGGCCTCGCGCACGTTGCCCTTCTCCATGATCCCGTAGATGAGGCCGGAGGCGAACGAGTCGCCGCCGCCCACGCGGTCGAGGATCTCCAGGTTGTCGCGCTGGGTGGCCTTGACGAAGCCGTCCTCGCGGCTCCAGGCCACGGCCGACCAGTTGTTGATCGTGGCGGTCTTGACCTCGCGCATCGTGGTGCCGATCGCCTGGAAGTTGGGGTACTCGGCGGAAGCCTTCTCGATCATCTTGCGGAAAGACTCGACCTCGAGGTTGTCGAGGTTCTCGTTCGCACCCTCGATCTCGAAGCCGAGGGAGGCGGTGAAGTCCTCCTCGTTACCGATCATGACGTCCACGTACTTCGCCAGCTCGCGGTTGACCTCGCGGGCCTTGTCGAGCCCGCCGATCGCCTTCCACAGGGAGGGGCGGTAGTTGAGGTCGTAGGAGACGATGGTGCCGTACTTCTTCGCGGCCTGCATCGCGGCCTTGGCAACTTCGGCCGCGGACTCGGACAGTGCGGCGAAGATGCCGCCCGTGTGGAGCCAGCGCACGCCGAGCTCACCGAAAAGGTGATCCCAATCCACGTCGCCAGGCTGCATCTGCGAGACCGCGGTGTTGCCGCGGTCCGAGGTGCCCACAGCCCCGCGCACGCCATACCCGCGCTCGGTGAAGTTCAGCCCGTTGCGCACGGTGCGGCCGATGCCGTCGGAGGGAACCCACTTGATGAACTGGGTGTCCAGCCCGCCCGTGAGGATGCAGTCCTCCAGCAGGCGGCCCACCTCGTCGCGCACGAGGGCCGTGACGATGGCCCCGCGCTTACCGAAGCAGCGGCGCAGGCCGCGGGCCACGTTGTACTCGCCCCCGCCTTCCGAGGCCGCGAACGAGCGGGCGGTGCGGATACGGCCCTCGCCCGGATCCAGGCGGAGCATCACCTCGCCCAATGAGACGATGTCGTAGGCGCATTCCTCAGCGGGACGCAGCTTAATCATGATCGCAACTCCTTCACTCGCGAGGATGCCTCCTGCGAGAGCTTCGTAATCGTGTCGAATTCCTTGTTAGTAATGAGGTCTCGCTTGATCATCCACGACCCGGAGACCGAGGCGATGGCCGGATCGGCCAACCACTCGGAGAGGTTGGAAAGGTTGACCCCGCCGGAGGGCACGAAAGCCGTGTTCGGGAACGGCCCGCGCAACGCCTTGACCATCTTCAACCCGCCGGCCTCGCCGCCGGGGAAGAACTTGACGGCTGTGGCGCCGACCTCGAGTGCCATCATGACCTCGGTCGCGGTCTGCACGCCGGGCAGGTAGGCGATGCCGCGCTCGGCGGCCACCTCGGCCACACCCATGCTGAAGCCGGGGGAGACGAAGAACTTCGCACCCATGTCGGCAGCGCGCTCGGCCTGCTCGCGGTTGAGCACGGTGCCCGCGCCCACGGTCATGCCCTCCACGGCGCTCATCGCCTTGATCGCCTCGGGGCCGGCCTCCGTCCGGAAGGTCACCTCGGCGCAGTGGATGCCGCCCGCCACGAGGGCGCGGCCGGCGTCGGCGGCGTCGGCGGCGTCGTCGATCACGACGACGGGCACGATCGGGTTGGCCTTGAGGAAGGGAAGTGCGTCAGGAATCTGAACCATTAGGCATCCTTTCCGGCGTTAGCCTTGCGCTGGGCGTCGATGGCGTCCCACAGGCCGAGGATGTACTGAGCGCCGAGCGCGCGGTCGTAGAGCGGGTAGCCCGGGCGGCCGGTCTCGCCCCAGATCATGCGGCCGTGGTCGGGGCGGACGTGGACGTCGGGGGCGTAGTCGTAGAGGGCCTCGACGATGGCGTGCATGTCGAGGTCGCCGTCCTCGGCCCAGTGGGCGGCCTCCTGGAACTTCTTCTCGCCCAGGTACTTCACGTTGCGCACGTGCGCCGCGGCGATGCGACCGCGCTTGCCGAACTCGCGGAAGATCGCGGGCACGTCGTTGGCCGGGTTGGAGCCGAGCGAACCGGAGCACAGGCACAGGGCGTTCGCGTCCGAATCGTTGAGGCCGCAGATCGCGTCGATGTCGTCGCGGTTCTTGTAGGCGCGCGGGATGCCGAAGAGGTCCCACGCCGGATCGTCGGGGTGGCAGGCCATGCGGATGCCGACCTTCTCGCAGGTGGGGATGATGCCGTCGAGGAAGTACTTCCAGTTCTCGCGCAGCTTGTCCACCGTCATGTCCTGGTAGAGGGCCATGACCTCGTCAAGGCGGGACAGGCGCTCGGGCTCCCAGCCGGGCAGGGTCAGCCCGCCGGACTCCTCGGCCGTGCGCTGGACGATGTCCTGCGGGGTCATGCCCTCGATGTCGGCGTGATCGTAGTACAGGCAGGTCGAGCCGTCTTCGTTGACGTGGGCGAGCTCGGTGCGCAGCCAGTCGAAGACGGGCATGAAGTTGTAGATGACCACCTTCACGCCGAACTCGGCGAGGTTCTCCAGGGTGGTGCAGTAGTTGGCGATGTACTCGTCGCGGGTGTCGAGGCCGAGCTTGATGTCCTCATGGACGTTGACGGACTCGATCACTTCGCACTCGAGGCCGGCGGCGTGGACCTGGTCCATCATCTTCTTGATCTCGTCCTTGGTCCACACCTCCCCGGCGGCGTACTGGGACAGGACACCCATGGTGCCCGTCATCCCCGGGATTTGCTTGATGTACTGCAGCGGGATCGGATCGAATCCTTCGCCGTACCAGCGGAACGTCATCTTCATGCGAGTGTCTCCTTCAGGGTGGTGCGGACGGCGCCCGGGCCGGCCACGAGTTTGGTGAACAGTTCTTCGACGCGCGCGGCAAGCGGCGTCTCGTAGAGGTTGGTGCCGAAAATGGCGGAGTTGGACAGGATGGGTTCGAGGGCGGCGTGGGCGTCCACGTCGCCGCCGAGCACGACGCCGTCCAGGTGGCCCTGGAGCTCCTCAAGCAGCGGGTCCGGGGACGGGTCGAAGGGCTTGCCCTCGTCGTCGACGGCGAGCAGGTAGCGCATCCAGTTAGCGATGACCAGCGGGATCGCGACGAGTTCGCCGAGGTCGCGGCCCTGGTTGATGTACTTCTTGATCGTCTCGCCGAAGCGGATGCCGACCTTCTGGGAGGTGTCCATCGCGATGCGGGCCGGGTCGTCGGGCAGGAAGCGGTTGGGGAAACGCACCTCGAGCACCTCGCGCAGGAAGTCCTCCGGCTTGACGATCCCCGGGTCGACGACGACGGGCAGGCCTTCCTTCCAGCCCAGGCGCTCGACGAGGGCCTTGAGGTCCGGGTCGCGCATCTCAGAGTCGATGGTGGCGAAGCCGAGGAGGACGCCGGCGGTGGCGAGCGCGGTGTGGAGCGGGTTGAGGCAGGTGGTGACCTTCATGTTCTCGAAGTCGTCGCACACCTCGCGGGAGGTGAGGTGGACGCCGTGGGCGGCGAAGTCAGGCACCTCGCCCACGAGGACGTCCTCGATGATGAGGTACTCGGTGGGTTCGGCGTTGACGAAGCCGGCCAGCGGTGTCCGCCCGAGGGTCTCGATGCCCATGTCCTCAAAGCCGAGGCCTGCGAGCTCGTCGGCCACGGAGGCGTTGGGGCGCGGGGTGATCTTGTCGATCACGGTGATGGGGAAGGCGACGGCGGCGGCGTCGTCGGCCCAGGCGAGCGCGGCGTCGGACACGAGTCCGGCTTCGTTCCAGCCGCGCATGATGGTCATGACGGAGTCACGCAGCTTGTCGCCGTTGTGGGAGAAGTTGTCGAAGGAGATGACGTTGATGGGCGCGGCGCCGGCTTCGAATCGGCGCACCAGGAGGCCCGCGAGGTTGGCCATGGTGTTGGCGTGGAACTTGTGCGGGCCGGCGGCGATCGCCTCGCGCGCCTGCTCGGAGAGGTTGCCGGCCGAGTCGTGGATGGCGTAGCCCTTCTCGGTGATCGTCATCGTGATCAGCGTCAGCTCGGGGTTGGTCACGATCTGGGTGAGACGCTCGAAGTCCTCCGGGCGCTGCCATGCCAGGCCCTCGCAGATGCCGGCGATGACGCGGTAGTCGCGGGTGCCATCGGGGTTGAGGATGGTGGACAGGGTCATGAGGTCGTGCTTGCCGAGCTGGATGGCGAGCTCATCGGGGTTCATCGGCACGACGGCGGTGATCGGCCAGCGATCGCCAGCGGCCAGGAGGTCGTGGGCGATGCGGGCGGGGAAAACGCGGAAGATGTTGCCGGGCCCCAGGTGGATCCAGCGGGGGCTGGCCTTGCCTTCTTCCTGCATGGCGGCCACGTCGAAGGGCGGCAGCTGAACGCCTGCCGCCTCGAAGGAACCTCGATCGTTCAGTCCTGCGAGATTTAGTTTCATACTTGGCTCTCCGTTGACCCTAGTCGTTTATATATGTGAAACGGTCGTTTCATCTACTTAAACAGTACCGTGTTCTCGAAACGCCGTCAGCACTTTCATCATAGTGTGTTTGACGCAACAATCCAGGCCCAAACGCAAGCCTCGCACCACCGTCGTCGCGGCGCGCAACAGATCTCTACTCCAGCCAGGCATTTCACATAGAAGAACGGCGCGGGATAAGATTTCCCCATGAGCACTCCAAAGCCCCTGGCCAGCGTCAGTCGTGCCCTGACGCTCGTGGAATACCTCGCCACGCGCGACGCCGACGGCACCCCCCTCGGCGTCATCGCCGCCGACCTTGGAGTCAACAAGGCCACCGCCTACAACACGCTGGCCACGCTGCGCGAACGCGACTGGGTGGAGCAGGACCCGGACACGGGCTTCTACCGGCTCGGCGACGGCATCGCCCCGATCGCCGCCTACCGCACCTCCACCCGACACGCCGTGGAGGCACTGCGCCCCCACCTGGAAAACATCGGGCGGCGCTTCAACGAGCTCGTCCACCTCGGCCGCCTCGTCGACACCGACATCGTCTACCTCGACAAAGTCGAGCCCGACCGCGCCATCCGCGTCGTCTCCGCCGTCGGACGCCGCGCCACCGCCGTCACCACCTCCCTCGGACGCGCGCTCATCGGCGCCCTACCCGACCGGGACACCCAGCTAGCCTGGTACCTCCAAGCCCCCGGCGTCACCTCCCGCACCAAAGCCGACCAGAGCGAACTGCGCGACGCCGTCCTGGCCAACTTCACCCGCCTCGACCGCGACGGCTGGACCGAAGAGATCGAAGAAAACGAGGAGGGCATCGCCTGCGTCGGCGTGCCGCTACTCGGCACGCCCAAGAGCTTCGCCATCTCCATCTCCGCCCCCGTCGAACGCATGACGCCCACGTACCGCGCCGAGCTCGCCGCCGGCATCCGCGCCGAGCTCGACCAGCTTCCCGCCAACCTCCACCTGCACACGCGCCCGATCACGCGCGACTGAGGTGCTGCACCACACACGCATGTGAGACACACGTACAGCTCGCGGTGGACGATCCGCCTCGCGGGCAAGCCTAGTATTATGCTCATGCCAGGAAACACCGCGAACTCGCCTTCTAGGTCATATCGCATCCGGGGCCTGGACGGCCTACGCGCCATCGGAGCACTCTTCGTGCTCGTCTACCACCTGCTGCCGTCGGTGGGCGGGGCCGGCTTCATCGGCGTGGACGTCTTCTTCGTCATCTCCGGCTTCCTCATCACCGCGCTCCTGCTCAAGGAACACGACTCAACCGGCGTGATCGACCTGCCCAGCTTCCTCCACCGCCGCTACCGGCGCCTCCTGCCGGCCGTCGCGCTCATGGTGGTCGTCACGCTCTCGCTCGGCCGCCTCATCTCCGCCGACGCCGTCACCCAGGCTCGCTGGCAGGCCCTCGGCGCGCTGACCGGCACCTACAACTGGTTCCAGATAGCCAACGGCTCAAGCTACTTCGAGGCCCAAGAACCGCTGCTGCTCAACAACATGTGGTCCCTGGCCGTGGAGCAGCAGTTCTACCTCGTGTGGCCCGTGGTCGTCATGGTGCTCGCGCTCGCCGCCCGGCGGGCCGGCCATCTCGGGCGCCGCATCCAGATCGGCGCGGCGGCCGCCATCGCCGTTGTCTCGCTCGCGCTGCACGCCTGGCTCGTCGGCGGCGACGTCACCCGCGCCTACGTCGGCACCGACACCCACATCTTCGGCCTGATGATCGGCGCCGGCATCGCCTTCGCCCTGCCCGGCATCATGAAGGGCCGCCCCCGCACCGCCTCCGCCCTGTGGGGCGCGGGCAGCTGGGCGGCGCTCGCCGGCCTGACCGTCCTGACCTTCGCCGTCCCCGACGCCTCCTGGTTCTACCCCTGGGGCATGCTGCTCGCCTCCGCCCTCGCCGGCGTGGCCATCCGCGGCATCCTGCCCGACGTCGCCGGAACGGCTTCCGAGACCCTCGCCGGCCTGCTCGAATCGCGGCCGATGGTGTGGATCGGGCAGCGCTCATACGGCATCTACCTGTGGCACTGGCCCCTGTGGGTGCTCGCCACCTACCACATCCATATGCCCCGCCCGCTCGCCGCCGCCGTGGTGCTCGCCGCGAGCGTCACCGCCGCCCACCTCTCCTTCACCTACGTGGAGACCCCGATCCGCCGCAAGGGCCTGGTCGGCTGGGTGCGCAGCATGCGGGCCCTGCCCACCGTCGCCACCGCCTGGCTGACCACGGGAGCGCTGGCCCTCACCGCCACCTTCGCGCTCGCCCTGGTCACCTCCACAGACATGACCGAGGCGCAGCGCGCCGTCGCCGCCGGCGAGGAAGCCCTCGCCACGCACAAGGCCACGCCCGACGCGGGAGACCCCGACGAGGCTGCCGAGCCCGACGACGGCGGGGATTCCCCCACCACGCCGGCCACGACGCCGACCGCCACAGCTACCCCCGAGCCGACCGCCGAGCCCACCCCCGGGCAGACCCCCGACACCGGGGCCGACATCACCATCATCGGCGACTCCGTCACCCTCGCCGCCGCCCCCGCGCTGCTCGAGACGTACCCGGACGCCGTCGTCGACGGGGAGGTATCCCGCTCGATCTGGGTGTTCAAGCAGATCGCCGACACCTACGCCAGCCAGGGCAAGCTACGCGACACGGTGGTCATCTCACTCGGCACCAACGGCGCCATCTCGATGCAGACCGCGCGCGACATCATGGACTACCTCGGCCCCGACCGCCGCGTCGTGTGGGTGACGGCCGCCGCGCCGAACGCCGAATGGGTGCCTCGGTCGAACGCCACGATCGCGCAGATCGCCACCGAATACCCGGATCGCGTGCGCGTGGCCGACTGGGCGGCCATCGCCGCTGCCCACCCCGAGCACCTCGCCTCCGACGGCATCCACCCCGGCGGCACGGGCGGGGCCGAGTACGCCGCAGAGATCAAGCGGGCGATCGACTCTTTCTAGGCCAGCGCAGGCTCGCTCGGCGGGCGCAAACCCCTAGTCGCGCAATAGCACCGGCTCGGCCGCGTAGTTCCACGCCGACGAGTAATCCCGACCGGACGGGTGATCCCGGCCGGTCGGGACGGCCCGGCCGGCGCCGGACCTACCCTTGCGCGAGGCGCGCAGGTCGATGATGCGCTGATTGGCCGAGCCGCGGAAGGCCAGGTCATAATGATAGAGGCGCTGAATGAACGGCCCATCCACGAGCACATCAACCAGATCGAGGAGCTCGCGCTTGTCGGGGGTGTCAACCAAGAGCTGCTCATAGGTGTAGCCCGACCACAGCCACACGTCGCGCGTGGCCTCCTCCCCCGAGCCGAAGCGCTCCCGAAAGCGGCGCACCAGCGGGATCAGGATCGGCGTGGCGAGCATCGGCTCCCCGCCCAACAGCGACAGCCCGGCCACATACGGCTTCGCGATGTCGGCCAGGATCCGCTCCTCCAGCTCGTCCGTGTAGGGCTGACCATACCGGAAGGACTGCGTCGCCCTGTTGTAGCAGTTCGGGCACCGAAACGGACAACCCGACACGTACAGCGAGCAACGCACACCCTCCCCGTCCACGAAATTGAACGGCTTGTAGTCCGCGTAGTTACCCGCGAACAGCGCCCGCCCGTCCCACTGGCCGGGGGCCGGGACGGTGACGCCGTCGTCGTCGATCATTCGAGAGCGTCCATGTGCTTCACGCGCGCGGAGATCTCCATGTGCCGGCCGTGAACCATCGGTCGCTTGACCGGATTGCCGAGGTAGCCGCAGGTGCGCTTGACGACGTCGCACGTGTCCGGATCGTCGTTACCGCACTCGGGGCAGGCAAATCCCTCCGGCGTCGGGCTGAACTCACCCTCGAAGCCGCACTCGTAGCACTTGTCGATCGGCGTGTTCGTGCCGAGGTAGGCCACACGGTCATAGGCGTAGTCCCACACCGCCTCCAGCGCCTTCGTGTTGTGCGTGAGCTTGGGGTACTCGCAGTAGTGGATGAACCCGCCTTTCGTCAGCGGAGCATACTCCGCCTCGAAGTCGATCTTCTCAAACGGCGTGATCTTCTTGCGCACGTCGTAGTGGAACGAGTTCGTGTAGTACTCCTTGTCCGTGACGTTCTCGATGACGCCGAACTTCTCCCGATCCAGCCGGCAGAAGCGATCCGTCAGCGACTCCGACGGCGTGGAGTAGATGGAGAACCAGTAGGGGTACTGCTCGCGCCACGCCTCCGCGTAACGGTTCATCGCCCGCAAGATCTCCAAGGTGAATTCCTTCGCCTCCGGGTTCCCCTCCCAGTCCGGACCGTAGAAGAGAGTAGCCGCCTCGTACAGGCCAAGGTAGCCCATCGACACCGTGGCGCGGTGGGCGCGGAAGAACTTCGACACGTCCGTCTCACCCTCCTGCGCGCGAAGGCCGAAGGCGCCGTAACGGTACAGGATCGGGGCGTTAGCCGGGGTGGCATCCTCACAACGCTTAATGCGGTAGAGCAAAGCCTCCTTGACGATCTGCATGCGCTCCTCAAAAATCTCCCAGAACGCGTCCTTGCTACCGCGTGCCTCGATCGCGATGCGCGGAATGTTGAGGGTCACGACGCCGAGGTTGTTGCGCCCCGCGTTGACCGCCTCACCCGTTTCTGGATCCACCCACTTGGGCAGGAACGAGCGGCAGCCCATCGGCGCCTTGTAATCGCCCTCGATCTCCACCAGCTTGTCGTAGGAGAGCACGTCCGGGTACATGCGCTTGGTGGAACACTCGAGCGCGAGCTGCTTGATGTCATAGTTCGGGTCGCCGGGATTGAGGTTGACGCCGCGACGCAGGCCCATGACCAGCTTCGGGAAGATCGCCGTGTGCCGGTCCTTGCCGATCCCACCGATACGGACCCGCAAGATCGCCTTCTGAATCTCGCGCTCGAACAGGCCCGTACCCAGGCCGAAGCCGAGGGTGACGAACGGTGTCTGGCCGTTGGAGGTGTAAAGCGTGTTGATCTCATACTCCAACGACTGCATCGCGTCGTAGATGTCCTTCTTCGTCTTCGCCAGGGCGTAGTCCGTACGACGCTCGGGCGCCACCCACTCCTCGGCGTCGCGCATGTGCTTGTCGTAGTTGAGCTGCGCATAGGGAGCGAGGACCTCGTCGATGCGATCCACGGACGTGCCGCCGTACTGGGAAGAGGCAACGTTCGCGATGATCTGGGCGATCTGGGCGGTGGCCGTGTTGATCGACTTGGGCGACTCGACACGGGCGTTACCGATCTGGAAGCCGTTCGTGAGCATGCCCGGAATGTCGATGAGGCAGCAATTCGTCATCGGCTGGAACGGGTTGTAGTCAAGATCGTGGAAGTGGATGTCACCCTTGATATGAGCGTTGGCCACCGGCTTGGGCAGCATGTGCTTGAGGGCGTACGCCTTAGCCACCGAGCCGGCGGTGAGGTCGCGCTGAGTATTGAAGACCGTGGCGTCCTTGTTCGCGTTCTCGTTGACCACCGTCTTATCCCGGCTGAGCAGCTTGCCCACCGAGTGCTGGATGTCCATCGTCTGGTTACGCTCAACGTCACGATCGTGGCGGTACTCAATGTAGGCGCGGGCCACCTCCGGGTAACGGGAGGCCATGAGGTAGTCCTCCACCGCGGACTGGATCGTGGGGATATCGAGGTTCTCGGCGGGCAGGGAGGCGACCACCGCCTCGGTCGCCTGCGAGCAGAAGGCGTGGTCCTCGAGCCCGCGGTCATTCATCGCCGCCTCGATGGCCCGGTAGATCTTCGACGGATCGAAGCGGACCGAGCGGCCGTCTCGCTTAAGGACGCTAACGGTGGTGACGTCGATGATTGACATGATCTCTTCCCCCTCTTTGAGCGCGCCCAGCCTAGGCCAATGCGTGCAGTGTTCTTGCTGTTGGGCCGCGTTTAGCCGGTCGGCTGCGCTTTCTGGGTGTCTTCCAGAAAACACAAGATGTGCCGTCTCGAAAAAACGCAAGCACTACATATAGTAGCCGCTTTCGAATCACATGCGTGTACTTACACGAAGACAACTCTGTGACATTTTCGTCGTTGACGAGTTTCGGCGCCGTGGCGCGGAAAGGTCGACGGCGGGAAAACGTGCAGCTTTCGTTCGACCGCGCGTCTCGGCGTGTCACGTGGCGACGGCGACGGCACCGCGTCCGCAACCAACGTTCGCGCAGCTCCTCCGCCGTGAGACTGTGCGGGCCTGCCGCGAGAAAGCCATCTGCGATCACACAGGCTTCCTGCGTACAGGTGCTGAGCAAAGAAGGCGCAGCTCTACTTCCACTTCATCGCTCGCTGCGCCATCAACGTGAGTATCGCGGTCACAGCGACCAGATAGCCGAGCCCAATTCCAACGTCACCCCACGTCCCCTCGCCAATGAGCGGCATCGTCACGGCCTCGCGCATGTGGTAGATCGGAGTGTACGGTGCAGCCGTCTGCGCCCAGCTCGGAAGCGTCTCAATCGGCATCATGGCTCCACCGATCATTCCCAAGGGGATGATGATGGCGACCGCTGCCATGGAGACGCCGGCCATCGACGGCAGAATGATTCCGACCAGCACCCCAAGCATGAAGAAAAGCAGGAAACCCAGGATCAAGGGCAGGAGTACAATCGGCGCCGTCGCCTCCGGAGTCATGCCGAGTGCCATTGCCATGCCGAAGAGGGCAAGGGCCTGCGCTATCAGGAAGATCATGCCCGCCGTCGCCTGTGCGGCAATGACCGTGTTTGAGGAGATGGGGAAGCTCCGTAGGACGACGAACATTCCGTTTTCGCGCCACAGCGCAAGGTGGGTGGCGCCCGCGAAGATTCCCACGAAGGCCGCGCCGAAGGCCATGACGTTCGCGCTGATCGGCCCAGTGAGGTCCATTCCTTCGATACTGTCACCCATCGTCAACACGAGCGCAACGAGTAGGCCCGCCGGGAAGAGGAACGTAAAGATAAGGGTCGCCCAGTCGCGTAGGTCGTAGCGAAGAAGGACATTGGTTAATGCGCGGTATCTGGTCATGCTACGTAATCCCTTCCGGTGAGCTGGAGATAGACGTCCTCGAGGCGGCCATCGTGGACTTGGGCGTGCCGTGTATCGATCCCGCCCTCAGCGAGGCGCGCGAACAGAGCGGCCGTGTCGTGAGAGCGAACCTCGAGCCCGTCTTTGGTGACCCGCACCGCGTCCGGGCCAAGAAGCGTCGCCACCGCATCCGCCTGGTGGAGAGCATTGGGGAGAATGACCGTCGAGCCGAGATCGGCCTCGGCGATGAGGCGGCTCGGGCTCGACGTCGTGAGGATCTTGCCCTGTTCGACGATCGACACCGTGTCACATAGCCGCTCAGCTTCGTCGAGGTAGTGCGTCGTATAAAGGGTGGTCATCTCCAGAAGATCGGTCGACTGGAGCAGGGAGACCAACGAGTACCTGGCTTCGGGATCGAGGCCTGCCGTCGGCTCGTCGAGGAAGAGGACTTTCGGCCGGTGCACAATCGCGGTGGCGACGGCGAGTCGCTGGCGCTCACCCCCGGAGAGATTCTCCACTTTGGTGTCAGCCGCCTTCGCGAGGTTGAGGGCCTCGATGAGCGTGTCGATCGTGGAGTGCTCTGCGCCCTGGATCGCACAGACCGCGCGAAGGTGCTCGCGGAGCGTCGTCTTCGGGAAGAACGCCGACTGCTGGGGCTGGATCCCGATCTGGGACAGCAGGGCTAGATTGCGCGGGTAGGGCGACTGGCCGAGGACTCGGATCGTTCCTTCCGTCGGCTTTCGAAACCCTTGGATCGCGTTAAAGAGCGTCGTCTTGCCCGCCCCGTTTGGCCCGATGATCCCGTGGAACGAACCTTCTTCCACCTGGAGGTCGAGGTGGGAAAGAATCGTCTTCCCCTTAATGACGACGCTTACGTCGCGTGCGTCAACTGCATAGTCAGTCACGTGTGACCTTTCTCGAGTGCTGTTGCGGTGGGTGGGATACGGACATCTGTGAGCGTATCCCACCCACCCCGGAACCGAAGTGAATCACTTCGAGTTGCTTCGTCAACCGTGGAGAACTCCAGGATCGTGTTCGAATAACTGTGCGTGATACATTCCTGTTACATCGAACTGCCTGCAGTTCGATGAGAGACGAGTGTCTTTGCCCGTTTCGCCCGTCGCCCGCCAGATTGTTCGGCTGATAGAAGCGGTCTGGCTGGTGGCGGTTTCGCTGATTTAGGCGGATCACGACCTTGCTGCGCAGAGGAGGCCCAACACCGTAAGGTCGGGCGCGAGCTTTTCGAACTGATCGACGGCGAACGACTCGGCGGACTCACCGGCGATTTCACAACCTGTCGTCGCATTGGAGATAAGCACTCCCCCGGGTGCTGAGGCGAAGATGGTGTCTCCTCTAAGCCAAGGGCGATCAGAATCTCGCATCATTATTATCTTTCAGGCGTGTGAAACTCCGGCGATGCTTCGTGGAGAATGTGCCGTGGCCCTCACTACATCGGCGGATTTTCTTTCATTACAAGGCATGAGGATTCTTAACAAATATTTGAGAAAGGCTTTTTCTCAAAATAGAAAACCTCCCCCGCGGGTGCCGCGGATACTCTGTTTTCCATGAGCACCGGCCCCCGCCCGTCCGGCGAGATCGGCCGGGAAGGCGTGCCGGCGGGATTCGTCCACGTGCCGTTCACGCCGGAGCTCGCCCGGGCACACACGGCGGCGCTGACGAGTCGGGACGCCGGCGGAGTGCCTACCGCGAGCGCGGAGACAGACTTCCCGCCGTCGATGCCCGTCGAAGACGCCGTGCGCGCCCTGACCGAAGCACTCGAGACTCTGGTCGGCGCGGCTCGCGCCAGCAGGCGTATGGGCTCGGCCTCCACTCAGGCATAGCGGCGCTGCCGGCGCGCCTTTTCCTTTCGGCGCGCCCGAACGTAGTAGCCAACAAATGCGGTCACGAGGCCCGCCCACGCTACCAAGAACCACGGGAATCTAGGGAGCTCGGAGGGGTTACCGGCCGCGGCCAGCGCGTCGTCCGGCGTCGGGAGTACCCGCTCGCCGGTGATGACGATGCGCTGCGTGTTGATGCCAAGGGGCGTACATGTGATGAGGGTGGCGAGGTCTTCGCCCGGTACGGCTCTAATTGTTTCTGTGTCCTCCGGCTCGACCACCTTGATGTCGAACACTCGGTAAACGAGCACTTCGCCAAACACCTCGAGGGTAAATTCGTCGCCCGTTTTCACGCGGTTGAGGTGGGTGAACATCGTGGCCTCCGCGAGCCCGCGATGGGCCGTGATCACTGTGCGACCGCCCTCACCACCCACGGGCAGAGCCGTGCCCCGCAAATGACCGGCCCCTTTGAGCAACGTGGCGTCCGAGGTACCGTGGTAGATCGGGATGTCAACATCGGCCGCCGGCATTCGGATTCGGCCCATGAGCCCAGTGGAATCGACGCGTAGCTGCTGATCGTAGGGTAGTAGGCCGAGCACCTCGGGCGTCTTTTGCCCGGACCTGAGCGTGGGGATGCGCCCGTCGATGTCGACAAGCACGTTGTCAGCAAGCGCCGCGTTGTACTCCAGCGCGTTGACCACCTGCTTAGCTTGGCTAGGCTCAGCATACTTGGCGTTTTCTACGGCGGCCTGAGCGATCTTTGACTGGTTGAACTGGGTGACCCACTGTGCGGTGGGCGGATAGAACGCCACGGAAATGCCGACGATGAATAAGATAACGGCCGCAAGCTCGGGCCACGTCGCCCGAGTGATTGAGTGATGCGACTTATGACGGGCCGACTGCCGCGCTGTACCCTTCATCAGTTCCCCCGCTCGTCTCATGCTGGATCAGGAATGCCGCAGGCGGGGCTGCACCGAAGGATATCGGTGCAGCCCCGCCACAGCGCCATCACATACAGTGTTTAGGCGTCAACCTCGCGGCGGCGGCGAGCGACTGATGCCAGCACGAAGCCAGCCAGCGCGATGACCGCGCCGGTGCCGATCAACAGCACGGTGCCCTGAGCACCGGTGAGGGGCAGACCCGGCAAGAGCGATCCCGCGCCGGAACCAGCGAGCTTGTTGGTAACAGTCAGATCAACAACAGCCGCGTCGGTGTCAGCAGCTACTGTCACCTTGGTGAATTCGGCGTAGCCGCTTCCCTCGGCCGTGTAGCCAGCGGGGGCCACGGTCTCCTTCACGCAGTAGTCACCTGCCACGAGCACCTGGGTGGCCTGACCGGCGGTGCCAGCAGCGCCCGGCGCGTTGCCCGTAGCATCCTGGTTGAAGCCCGTCTTCACGGTGACGGTCTTGGTGTCAGCCGGGACCTCGGCCGGGCACTGATCAGCGCCTGCGGGCAGCGGGAAGATCTGGAATTCCGCGTTGTCCAGCGCCTCGTTCTTCTCGTTCACCTTGGCGATGGTGAAGGGTGCGAAATCGGTGGTGGTCGGGGTTTCGCCAGTGCCGTCGCCCGGGGTGGAGGCGAAGTCGACGCCGTTAATCGTGGTGGTCGACTGGTTCTCGAGAGGACCAGCCACGTTGGTGCTCACCGTCGTCGCGATCTTCACGGAGACGACGTCGCCCTGCTGCCGCTTGGCAAGCCCGGCGGGGGTGAACTCGACGGTCACAAGGTTAGCGTCGCTGACGGTGACCTTGTAGTCGCCGGCATCCAGAGCAACCGGGGCTCCAGCGCGATCGACGCTGACGGTCACGCCAGTGGCGCCGTCGACCTTGTCAACGCCCGCAGGCATCTGGTCGGTGACCTTGTAGCTCGTGAGGGTCTCGCCGGCCTTGAGGGTCGGGATCTTCTGGGTGATCGTCCAGGAGATGGCGTCGCCCGGGAAGTGCGTGGAGCCCGGGTTGTCCACCTTCTTGACCGGCTTCTCGTCATCCTGAAGCACGGTGTTCTTGGGGTAGACGTGGACGTTGTAGAGGAAGCCGTCCGCGTTCGGCATCGGCACGGTCACGAGGAACGGGTCCGCCTTGGCGACGACGTTGCTAGGCGCATCCGTCTCGGTGACGAGGTAAACGCCGAGGTCGAGGTCGCCCACTGAGGTCGTGCCGGTGTCGTCGGTCGGACCCATCGGGGTTGCTGCTCCGACCGTGTACGTCGTAGCACCATTGACCACCTGGCCCTGATCGTTGATCGTCAGCCCCTGAACGGCCGTCCATCCCTCGGAGGTGGTGAGGTCGATGCCGCCCACCTTGGCGTAGGTGAAGGTTACCTGGGCAATAGGCTTCGCACCTGTTATCGTCTGCTCAGTACCGTTGTTTGGATTCGTGGGCGCCGGATCGAGGTTCTCAAACTTGTGAACCGTGATCGTACCCTTTTGCGTCGTGTCAATATTTCCGGGCGCGGCTACCGCACTCGGAGCGGCCACTAGCCACGCGAACAGCACCGTGATCGCAGCGGCAAGAGCAACGACCACGCGCGGCGTGTGCAGTGTCTTTGTTGCCATCTTTTCTTCCTTATCTTGTTTCCATGTGTGACGTGTGTGGTGTCAAAGTATCTATCCGAAGTTCCGGGCTTGTCCGGGCTGATGAGAGGTCGCTATAGGCCCACCCTCCCATCGGCTAGCCCGCCGTTTCGCCGCCGCCAGCCGGCGTACAGCCCTACCCCGGCGGCGAAGAGCACAAGTATTCCTCCAAGCACCTTAAAGGCGTCTTCGCCCAGGCCGCCACTCATGGGCAACCCCGGCAGGCCGGCGAGGGGGAGGCGCGCGTTTTCGAGGTCAGCGAGCGTTTTCCCAGCAGGGTTGGTGAGGTCGTCTACGACGACGCCGAAGGTCACCGACGCCGCGTAGTCCCCAGCCGCTCCTCGGAACTTCATCCGCTGGCTGTCATAGCCGGCCGGCGCGTTTGTTTCGGCGAGCGTGTACTCACCAACCGGCAGGCCCTCGATCGTGTAGACGCCGGGGGCGGGGTTGATATCACCCAAGGTGGGATCACACGGGCTGGCCGTGCAGTCGCTGATCGCACGCGAGTCGAAGCCCGCGGGGCCGGTTAGCTGGAAAGTTGCGCCCTGCAAGGTTGCACCTTCGGGGTTGACCTTGGTGAACGTCACGTCCGTCACCGGGCTATCGACCACGGGGTTCGTCACGGTCACGGCGTCCAGTTGCTGGCCGAGTGCCACGTTCTTCGCAGTCACTTCCTGCGGGGCATACGTTGTTTCGCCCCACGTGTACTGCGTCGCGCCAGCTATGGGGGCGGAGTTGGTCTCATTGCCGGGCGAGGTGCTCGCGCGCTGCGTCTGAGTCACGGTACACACCGATCCCAAGGGAATCTTCGGCGTCGCAGCGCCGTCGCCGATCACGGTTGCCGTGGCACCGGCAGCTACCGGCCCCCACGTGCCGGTCACCACCTGCGGCTGGGTGGCGTCCGTGCCGGTGGGCCCGGTAAAGGAGGCTGGCGGCGTGCATTGCCACGTGCCCTCGAAGGTCAGGTTTGGATCCACGGCCTCGCCCGGGGAAAGCTCAACCTGGCTCGTATCGACCGCCGGCGTCACCTCGAAGCCGCCCGTGGGCTGGTTACGAACCGTGTAGTCCGCCACCGTCAGCGGCGTAAAGTCACGCAGGGTGAAGCCTGAACCGTGGCCGGTCTGCGCATCGGTGTTGTTTCCGACCCACGTGGGCATAACCATATCCGGGTAGCCGTATACGCTGGCGTCCGCGAGGCCGGTGGCTGCCCTGTCCCGAAGTGCGCCCGTGGCCGCCGCGCCATTCTGCTCGAACAGCAAGTATCCGGGCTGGGTCGCTTCATCGATTTTGATATCTGCCGAGACGTTGGCAAAGCTCGCGGCCGCATTGGTCAGCGGCACCGGCGTGGCCGGATCAACCTGAGCAAAGGTCAACGGGAAGTGAAGCGTGGTGGCGCCAGCGGCGGTCGTCTGGGTCAACGTACCGACGGCGTTTCCACCCGGATTCGTGGCCGAGACCTCCGCCAACAGCGGCGCTCCTTGAGCTGCCGCGGCGGTGAACTCCCATCCGGCGGCGGGAGTGGCGACTCCCGCCGCGTCTAGAGTCTCCTTTGTGACGGTGAAGCCGGGCTTGACGATCGTGACGGCGTGATCCTCGACCTCACCGTTTTGTAGCACGCCGAGGCCGGAGTCCGTGATCCCGTTGGCTTCGTTGATCTCAGTGGTGGAGATCATGAGGCGAAGGGCGGATCCGAGCACGCCGGGTGTGCGGTCGGTGGGAAGCATGGCATCGGTGACGTCCCACTCTAGGACCGCTTTGCCATCCACGCACTGCCCCGAGCTACGCTCGCTGGCGGTGAATGTGCCGTCCCCGTTCCAGTCCAGCCAGCCAGCTACATAGGTTGGCGATGTATTGCTACTGCACGGGAAAGTGTGTTGATAGGTAGCCGCCAGCGCGGGCACCACCACCGGTTCCGCAAGCGCGTCTTCATCGTTGCGCCCCGGCCAACCGTTGCGGTCATCCCCTGCGAGGTCATACCACGAGTTGTCCGCCTGCATATTGGACATGTCGCCATCAGGAGCGAGGGCGCCGAGCACCGGGCTGGAGGCGTATCTGACGGTGGCTTGAGGAATAGCATCCGCATTTTTCAGGCTCGTGTTCGGCTCAATGGCGCCACCGGACACGACCGGCTGGAAGATGGCGCCGGCCTCACCGTAGCTGAGCGGGGCGTCGCCGGAGTCATACGCAGCAACCACGCCAATGGCCAGGTAGTTCCCACCTCGAGTGAGCGCCATGTGGATCCACGCCGAATCGGCTCCCTCGGCAAACATATTTGTGAAGGAGAAGAGGCCATCGCGGCAATACGACTGGTTAGACGTCATCGTCAGTGTGTTAGAGGCATCCACTCCCAGCTGGGTGGTTCCGCGCCGTGGGCCACACTGATTCTCGTATTCGAGTAGGCGCCACGTGAGATCCTGCCCCGTCGAGGAACTCGGTTGAATAGCGATTTTCTCATTGTCCAGCGACTCCGCGTTCGCGAACACGAGGCCCTGTACTGGGATTTCTACGGGTTCGGCCGCAGGGCCCGTCTTGAGTTTCACGTCACATGACACGTCGAAGTTAAACTCACCCCCAGCGGAGCCAATTCCAGTCAGCTGCTGATCACCGTAATACTCGTCGAATCCGTCCGAGATCCACCCACCAGGCCAGTGAAAATCAACCGTCTGGAAATTCGAGGCAGGTGTTGTGCCACCAAGTCTCCTCAGCTGACTGACCGTACACGTGGTGATCATCTGGGCCTCGCCGATTTGAGTCGTTGAGGAAACGCTGACGGGGAGATCGGCGTTTTCGATCCGTCCAGCCGAGCCGTCCGTACGAGGAGTCGGCTTATAGCGCTTCATCAGCGCGGACACTTGGTTGAAATCCACCCAATTGACGATGTCAATGTATTGGCTTTTCGGATCAGGCGTGGTGGCGCTTCCCGTGCCATACCCCGCTTGCGCGTCTAGCGGCTTAACCAGCGGACCACCGAACCCCAACACAAGGGCAACGGATACGATCGCGATCAGCGTCACATTCACGGTGAATCTAGACCGCGTGAAAAAACCGCCCCTCATAAATCCCCATCCCTCGTGTGGTTGCCTGCTAAGTGGAACAAACAGCGCGTGCAGCTATTGAAGTGTCCCGTGTTTGCTTTCTAGGCATTTTCCCTGGTTCTCATTCTCCCTGATTTGCTTGCGATGTGCCAGTAGTCGTTCTCAACCTCGACCGGCGTGCGGTAGTCGGAGCCGTGGTAGAGACAAGCCTGGTTCGACCAGGTCACCCACTCGAAAGTTGCGATCTAAACTTCAAGAACCTCTTTCCATCGATGATTATTGATCAGCTCGTTTTTATGCGAGCCGTCCACGTTCTCGGCCAGGATCCGCTCCTCCAGCTCGTCCGTGTAGGGCTGACCATACCGGAAGGACTGCGTCGCCCTGTTGTAGCAGTTCGGGCACCGAAACGGACAACCCGACACGTACAGCGAGCAACGCACACCCTCCCCATCCACGAAATTGAACGGCTTGTAGTCCGCGTAGTTACCCGCGAACAGCGCCCGCCCATCCCACTGGCAGGGAGCCGGGACGGTCACGCCGTCATCGTCGATCATTCGAGAGCATCCATGTGCTTCACGCGCGCGGAGATCTCCATGTGCCGACCGTGAACCATCGGTCGCTTGACCGGATTACCGAGATAGCCGCAGGTACGCTTGACGACCGTGAGCGCAGGCTCGGCGGGGGTCTCTTCCACAGTGTGATCATGAGCGAGGAGCGACATGGCAATTTCCTTCCGACTTCACCTGTGCGCGCGTGTTGCCGCGACGCGTTCAGTAGTTTCTGGGGTAAACCTAAAAACACTAAATCTTGTGTGTCGCAAAGTCCCGAAAAATACATATAGTATCCGCTTTCGAATCACAGAGGCGCATTCCACCCCGCCCGCGGCGGGCGGCGTCGTCGTCGGGACACGAGCGGGGCCGATGGTGCGGCGTCGGCGATCGGTAAGCTTGGAAGTCAAGCCAACCGATAGGGGAGAATCGTCATGCCATATGAACTCGCGCCCATCACCGCCTAGGAAATGCGCACGACCGCGGCAGGCGTCAAGCCGCTGCCCATTGAGTAATCCGCCGCGTGGGACGCCTTCGAAGAACGCTGCGGCCGGTCGACCTTCGGCCGATTCGCCTTCTCCAAAGGCGGCAAGAGGCTCGCCCTCATCTCCTTGGTCGAGCACGAGATCCGCGGGGTCAAGTTCCTGTGGGCGAAGAAGGGCCCGCTCTGGCTACGCTCTCAGTCCCCGGACAACGAAGCGGCTCTGCGCGCGGCCCTCAAGGCCGAGATCCACAAGCTCGACCCCAAGGTCGCCTTCATCCGCCTGCACGCCAAGTACTCCACCCCCGACCCGCACGACCTCCTCACCACCCTCACCTACGATCGCACCGTCGTCATCGACACCTGCGGCGGGGACCCGGAGAAGATCCTCGCCGCCATGCCGAACGACGGCCGACGAGCCGTGCGCCGCGCGATGAGCCGCATGGAGAAGGCCGGCGCTAAGGCCGTGGACCTGACGGGGATCGCTCTTGCCGACTTCGCCCCCGTCTACGAGGTTCTGCGCGAGACGGCGCAGCGCAACGGCTTCTCCATCCACCCGATGGAGGTGTACTGGAACATGCTCGACGCGCTCGGGCCCGACCACGCGCGCCTCTTCGGCGTCGAACACGGTGGCGCAATCGTGGCATGGGTGCTGGTGCTCGTCAACGACGGCCAGGCCTGCCAGTACTACGGCGCGCACTCCCACGCGGCGCGCGAGGTCCTCGCCTCTCAATTCCTGGATTTTTGGAGCGCCAAGGTCATGGGCGAGGAGGGCGTGGCCGGACTTGACCTCATGGGCGTTGACTCGATGCCCTGCCCCAACCTCGACGAGCTCGGCATCAACAAGCGCCGCTACGCCGCTGGCGACGTCGAGGTCGACGGCGCGTGGGATCTTCCCGTCCTCGGCCCGATCTATCGCGCGCTGATGGTGGCCAAGCAGGGCCGTGCGCTGGTACGGCGGGTTGGTGCAGCGGGGCGGCGGGCTGGCTCGGCGGGCTAGTGCGCTGGTGCAAGCCGAGCCAAAACCGCAAATACAGCACTAATGCACAATATGTAACGGTAAAATGCGGGGAATTAACGTCGCAGTTAGCGGATAAGTGTTGCATGTGGGCGGAGGTGGCACCGGCTCTGGCGGGCGCACCTGCCGCCGCTGGCCGCTCAGTCCGAATGAACTTATGCTCACTGGGCGATGTCGGGAGGCTTCTCCACAAGGAGATGGCCCCAACATCGCCCACGTTGCTTGAATTGCCCGCGCGAAGCCGATCTAGCTGGTCTTGGTAATCTTCTCGACAAGCACGTGGCTTGCCTTGCCATAATGCTCGCCGCCGCAGTCGTATCCGCCCTCAATATCGGACTGCTGGCCCGTTTCGAAGACGTCCCCGACCTCGATCTTCGTGCCGTTGACCTCGAGATAAGAGCCATCCGCTGGTCCCGTTGCCGATCCTGAGAAGAGGAGGAGAGCGCCGTGCTCGCTGACAGGGCACAACTGCTCGTCAGCCACCCTGATCTCCTTCAAGGTTGTCACGATGGCAATGTCCACGACAGCCGGGGAAGCTTCAAGCGTGGGTGCTTTCAGTTCCGCGCCCGTCGAACACCCGGACAAGGCGAAGGGGATGACACACGTGGCCGCCAAGGCGCCGATCTTGACCTTACCCATAAATCAATCGAGCTCCATAGTTATCGCGCACTGCGCGCCAATCCGTCACGTAAGTGGTTGACCCTGCACTTGGCGAGTCAACATGTCCCGTTATTGTGCCAGTGACCCTTACCGAGCCGCCAAAGTTGGCGTAGACCGAACCCCCCAGAATCACCATTCTGGGAGGACGAGTTGGAAGCTCCCGACAACGAAGAGGAGGTCCAGACATAGGAAAGCAGATCGAAGCAGTGACCTGCCGTGAAATACCCACGAGTACCGTTGGCATTTAGCGCAGGGATGCCGCTCGTACACCGAACCAATTCTCCCTGTTGATAGCCAAAAACTGCAGCCCCGCCAACAAATGGCGCCCGCACATTCTCATTGTGGACATCATCCTGGTAGTAACCCGGCGAGAAGGAGTACCCCACACCCGTATCCGGGAGCGCGTCAAGATCAGCCTGCGTCAACTCACCAGTGAGTTCGATCGTGTCACGTTGAGCCTGATATCCGGAGATAACCCGTGCGCCAGTGTTTTCAAAGTGGGACGCCAGCTGCTCCATAGCAGATGAGATCTGTGCCGGATTGTACTTCGACATCACAACAATGACGCCGTCGCGATCAAGCTCATCAAGAGCCGTACTCACCCCCTCAGAAAGATCATGCGGACTAAGAGCGCGTTGAGCAGATATCTCGAACCGTGCTTTAGCTACCACCGCATCGTCGTGTGAAATCGCAACGAATCCCTGATCCAGATCCGCGTCATAGTATTGCCCGACGATCTCGAAACCACCGGCTGTATGCGAAGCATCTTCGGGGAGCAATCCGATCTCCTCTGCAGATGCCGCGTAATATTCAACGGGTTGCGGATAATCAACAGGTTGTGCAAGAGAAGAAACAGGGATTCTCGTCGCACCCGAATCGTCGACAGCAACCGGCAAATCTGAGCTGCCGTCGGTTGCCGTGGCGAAGCCCGTCGCGGAAGCCAGGAGGATAACCGCGAGAACCATAGCGGATGTGGGCCTTTTCATATTTTTAGACTACACTAACCCGCCCGGGTGTGCTAGGCGTTTCGATTGCAAGGTTTGCGAAATATCGGACCTGATGCTTGTCCCCTGCCAGGGCGACTCGATCAAGTTGGCACCCAGCCTAGGCACGTTCCCCAGGGAGATTGTGAACAGTTGAGCTAGGTAGAGGCCTGACCGCGGGTCAAGACTTCCGGGCGGGCTCTCGATGCGGGGTCTGTTGCTAACTGGTGAGCCTGAGAGGTTTCGTGGCCAAAACCGCCCCTTTCCGCCCCAAATTCACCTGTTGTCCACACGGGTCTGTCCGGCCAGTAACTCCTGGTGGGGTTGCGTGTTGCTAACTGGTGAGCCTGAGAGATTTCATGGCCAAAACCCGCCCTTTCCCGACTCAAACTCACCAGTTACCCACACCCGAATCATTTCAGCACCGCCTGACGTGTGACATGTGGGACTCATGTTGCAGGAGTGAACGGTGTGACGTGGTATTGGTTGGGCGCGGCGGGCAGATTTGGGCGCGGCGTCCAAACTCGGGCCCGGCGGTCAAACTCGGATACGGCGGGCAGACTCGGGCGTGCTGGTCAGATTCGAGCATCGTTGGCCAAACGCGGATGCGGCGGCCAACCTCGAGCGTCGCTAGTCAGATTTGGGCGGCGCTACACAAGCACCCGGCGTTCGCCGGGTCTGCCAAATTCTCAGGTGTTGTGTCGCAACCCGACACAACACCTGAATCTGAGACCGACCAGGCCCCTATAGCGATCGGTAGTCGGCATATTCAATAGAACTGTCGCCGGGTGGGTGGTTCTGCCCGATTGGGCGCGGAAATGTGGGGCGTGAGGGCACCCGGCACCCGCCCGGCCTACACCGCGCCGGTGGCCGTCAAATACGTCAGCACCGCCCGCACGCGCCGGTTCTCCTCGCCGGCAGGCAAACCCAGCTTGGAAAACACGTTAGCCACATGCTTGGACACCGCCGCGCCGGACAGGTACAGCTGAGCCGCGATCTCCGTATTCGACTTTCCCTGCGCCATCAGCTCGAGCACCTCGGACTCGCGCGGGGTCAGCGCATCCAGGGCGCTCGCCTTCCCACGCACCAGCCCCACGGCCACCTCCGGATCGACAACAACGCCCCCGCCCGCCACGATCGACAGCGAATGCACGAAGTCCGCCACCCGCGCCACCCGCTCCTTGAGCAGGTACCCTAAGCCTCCCCGGTCGGCGCCGGGCCGGGCCATCGCCACCGGGTCAAACAGTGCCGAGGCGTAGGCGGGGGCCACGTACTGGCTGAGCACCATGACGGAAAGGTCGGGGAAGTCGGCCCGCAGGTCGACGGCAACCCGAAGCCCGTCGTCGCTCATGGTGGGCGGCATGCGCACGTCCGTGACCAGCACATCCACCGCGCCCGGGTCAGCGGAGCGGAGCTCGCGCACCGCGGCGAGCGTGGTCGGCGCGTCGGAACTCTGCCCCACCACGGTGTGCCCCACCCGCTCCAGGATGCCGGCTAAGCCCTCGCGTACGAGCGTCGCGTCGTCGGCAAGGAATATCTTCATCGCGTTCCCCCAATCGCACTTTCCCCCCGGTGGAGCAGCAGCGGGATCACGCCCACCACCGACGTCGGCCCACCGGCAGGCGAGTTGACCTCCAGATTCCCGCCGAATGCGGCCAGCCGCTCGCGCAGGCCGGCCAGGCCGTGACCGGGGATGATCTTCGCGCCACCCGGCCCCTCGTCGACGATCGAGACCTTCAAATGCTCGTCCGCCGCCAACAGCAGCGTCGCCCGGGAGTCGGGGGCGTACTTGGCCACGTTCGTCAACGCCTCGCTGACAAGGAAGTAGGCGGCGGCAATGACCCCCTCGGGCATGTCGGGTAGCGGGTGCGGCACGACCACACGCACCGACACCGGGCTCCGCTCGGCCGCCCCGCGCACCGCCCACTCAAGCCCCAGATCGGAGAGCGCCTTGGGGTGAATCTCGTGGACGGTCTCACGCAGGGCTCGCAACGCCGCCTCATTTGTTTGCAGGGCACGCGTCACAATCTGCGGCAGGTCCGCGAGCGCGGCGGGCAGCTCGCCCGCGGCGGCGGCCATATCCAGCAGGAACTGGGCCTCGCCGATCGCCATGCCGGAGGCGACGAGGTGCTGCTGGGCGCCGTCGTGAAGATCGCGCTCGATGCGGCGCCGCTCGATCTCGAACGCGGACACGATCTGCCGGCGCGAGGCGGTCAGTTCCTCGATCCGGCGCGCGACATCCTTCTTTCTCCACATACCCCTAGCCTATCGGCGCCCGTCACCACGCTGAAGTACACCGGGCCGACCTGCGCAAAGGTAGACCTGGCTCTACCATAAAGTCGGCAGGCAGCACCATGGTCTACCCCGGCCCACAGGGCTTGAATGGAAGCATGAACGAACTCAACGCATCACACTTGGTCAAGACTTACGGAACGGTCCACGCCCTCGCCGGGGTGGACCTGCACATTGACGCTGGCGAGCTCGTGGCCATCATGGGCCCCTCGGGTTCCGGCAAGTCCACGCTCCTGCACGTTCTGTCCGGGATCCTCGTTCCCGACGACGGCGAGGTTCGGCTCGGCTCCACCATCGTCACCTCGCTGGGCGACGCCGGCCGGTCCCGGCTCCGCCGCGAGCGTTTCGGCTTCGTCTTCCAAGACGGGCAGCTGGTTCCGGAACTCACGGCTCGCGAGAATGTGGCGCTACCGCTGTTCGCCGCCGGCACGAAGCGCGGGGAGGGACTGCGCCACGCCGAGGAATGGCTCCACCGGCTCGGGGTGGCCGACCAGGCCAAGAAGCGTCCCGGCGAGATGTCGGGTGGGCAGGCCCAGCGCGTGGCGATCGCCCGCGCGATGGTGTCCAACCCGGCGATCATCTTCGCTGACGAGCCGACCGGCGCGCTCGATCAGGCCACGGGGCACGAGGTCATGCAGCTGTTGACCACCACCGCACGCATGAACGGCACCACGCTCGTGGTGGTCACGCACGACCTCAAGGTGGCCTCCTGGTGCGAGCGCCTGGTGGAGATCCGCGACGGGCTCATCCACACCGACCGCCCGATGGCCCACGTGCAGGGCGCGGAGGTGGCCCGATGAACACGCTGCACATGGCAGGCCAGCTTGCCCTGTCCCGAATTCGTAACGCCCGCGGGCACGCGCTACTAGACGCGCTCGCCGTCGTCGCCTTCTCCGTCTCCTCCTGGCTACTGCTCACCACGGCCGGCGGCGTGTGGATGTTCTACCAGCGCCTCCACACGCTCGTGCCGCGCCTAGCCGAGCAGGGCATTCCGGCCGAGATCACGAACGGGCTGGCCGAGGTCTACATGAGCCTCGCGGTCCTCGCCCTGGGTCTGCTTATCATTCCGCTCCTCTCCCTCGGCGCGTCAGCCGCGCGGCTGGGCGCGAACGGACGCGCCCGCCGGCTCGCCTCGCTACGCCTCATCGGGCTTAGCGCCGGGCAGGTCAACCTCATGACCCTCGTGGAGACCCTCATTCAGTCGGCCGTCGGCTTCGCGATCGGCGGGGCCATCTATCTGCTGAGCCTGCCGGCGTGGTCACAGATGAGCTTTGCGACCCTGCCCATCTCTTCCACCGAGATGCTACTGCCCTGGTGGGGCTGGCTCGCCGCGGCCGCGCTCATCGGGCTTATCACGATGGGCTCCACGCTTGCCGGCCTGTGGCGCGTATCCATCTCTCCCCTCGGCGTCTCGCGGCGGGAGACGCCCAAGGCGTTGCGATACTGGCGCGGCATCGGCGTGCTCATCGCAGTTCCGGTGCTTGGTGTCATGATCCAAACCCTCGATCCTGGCGAGAGCTCCACGGCGAACATCGTCATGTCGGCGCTGATGCTCATGGTCTTCTTCCTTATGGTCTCGCTCGCCGGCCCGCTGTTCATCCAGCTCGCGGCACGCCCGGTGGCCCGCACCGCCCACGCCGCGCGACTGATCGGCACCCGCCGCGTCCTTGACGACCCGCGCGCCGCCTGGCGCAATGTCTCCGCGGTCTCGCTCATGGCTCTGGTAGCGGCCGTCGTTGTCTTCACCGTTCCTATAACGCTTGACGCTCCCGTCCCGGATGCCGCCACGGAGACTCTCAAACAGGCCCTCATCTCCGATATCACCAAAGGCGTTACCATCGCGTTGGCCTTCTCCCTGATTCTTGGCGCCACGGGGACGCTCATCCACCAGGCCTCCGACGTGTTCGACCGCGCCGACGAGTCCGCGGCACTCACGCGGATCGGTCTTCCCTACTCGACCCTTCTCAGGGCGCGCATGTGGCAGGTCATCCCGCCGCTCCTGCTCATGCTCACTGTGACGATCAGCCTAGGCGCACTACTCGGAATAGCCGCCCAGCAGAAGACCAACGCCGATAACCTCATCATCCTCGCATGGGTGGTCATCCTCGGCGTCATCCTCACCCTCGCCGCGGTGGCGAGCACAGCCCCGATTCAGGCAATGGTTTCCTCGCAAAAGACGCGCAAGAACGACTAGGGCCAGCCGGCGCCGGCAGCCGAAAGGTTCCGGCGCCGGCCGCGGCCTCAGACGCCGGCCAGCCCCGGCGTCGTCGGCCTCGTCGGTCTCGTCGGCAAGCTCGTGCCGGGTGAGACGGCAAACCCATGACCGATGTCATGGAAAAGTCTGATCACCCGGCACTTCTGCGCGCGCATGCGCTACGGGCACAATGGAGTCATGAACGCAATTCACGCCACGGCACTGACCAAGAGATTCGGCAAGGTAACCGCCGTCAACGCCATCGATCTCGATATCGAACCCGGCGAAGTCGTTGCACTCCTTGGCCCAAACGGGGCCGGCAAGACCACCACGCTCGACATGATCCTCGGCCTGACCCACCCCACCTCCGGGCAGGTCAGCGTGCTGGGCACCACCCCTGCGGCCGCAATCCGCGGCGGACGCATCAGCGCCCTACTACAGAGCGGCGGCCTCCTTGCCGACATGAGCGTACGCGACACCGTTGCCTACATCGCCGCCTGCTACCCGAAGACCCAGCCCATCGACTCTGTGCTCGAACGCGCCGGCCTCACCGCGATCGCCCGCCGCACAGTCGGCAAATGCTCCGGCGGTGAGCAACAGCGCCTCAAGTTCGCCCTCGCCCTCCTGCCCGAACCCGACGTCCTTATCCTCGACGAGCCCACCACCGGCATGGACGTCGCCGCCCGCCGCGACTTCTGGGCCAACATTCACGAAGAGGCCCATCACGGGCGCACCGTCATCTTCGCCACCCACTACCTCGCCGAGGCCGAGGAGTTCGCGGGGCGCACGATCCTCATGAACGCCGGCCACATCGTCGCCGACGGGCCGACCAGCCAGGTGCGCTCCGTCGCCGGCCTGCGCCACGTACGGGTCACCGCCAGCTCCCCGCTGCCGGCCCCCGAACGCGACGCGCTCGCCGCGCAGCTCGCGGCGCTACCGGGCACCACGGCGTCGTGGGACGGCAGGGCACTCGAGGTGCGCACGGCACTCTCCGACGACGCCGCCCGCATCCTCCTCGCCCACCCGCACCTGACCGACCTCATCATCACCGAGACCTCCCTCGAGGACGCCTTCCTCGCTCTGACCTCGGCCGACACAATTGGAGCCTGACGTGATCGCCATCGACCTCAAGCGCATGCTACGTGACCCCGGAGTCCTCTTCGTCATCGGCGTGCCCGTGCTCATGTACCTCATTTTCGGCGCTGCCCAAAGCTACGGGCAGCAGATGGCCGCCAACGGCAACATCGCCATGGCAATCATGGTGGGAATGGCCGCCTACGGCGCCGCCTTCGGCACCGCCAGCTTCGCCTCCGTGGCCGGGGTCGAACGCCTCCAGGGCTGGGGGCGCCAACTCGCCCTCACCCCGCTCACCACCAGCCGCTACGCCCTCATCAAGTCCCTCACCGCCGCCACCATCGCGCTCATCACCGTGGCCATTATCTACGCGGTGGCGGCCCCCACCGGCGCGAAGGGCACGGCGTGGGCGTGGGCGGGATCGTTCGTGTTCGTCGTCCTCGGCTGCCTGCCCTACGCTCTGCTCGGACTCGCGGTCAGCTACGTGATGGGCTCGCAGTCGGCGACGTCGGTGGTCAGCGCCCTCATCCTCCTCTTCGCCTTCGCCGGCAACCTCTTCGTGCCGCTGTCCGGCAAGCTGCTCGAGGCCTCCCAGTTCACCCCGATGTGGGGCTACATCACGATCGCCCGCTGGCCTGTGGCAGAGGGGACGTGGACCACGGGCACCGGGGAGCCCTACACGCTCGAACTATGGCAGGCCATCCTCTCCTACGGCATCTGGACGCTCGTATTCGTCGGGCTCGCCGCGCTCGCGCTGCGACGCCGAGGCGAGCGGTCCTGAATACAATCATGGGAAAACCCGCAGATGGCGCGGCTAGCCCGGGCGGCGCGGAGCGGCCGGCCGGTGCCACCCGCGAAGTCCGCACCGGCCATGAGGAGCGCGCCATGAAACACGACCCCCCGAATGCCCGGTATCGCGAGGAACGCCACTCCCGGATCGTCGGCATGATCATGGCCTTCGTGTGGCTGGCATTCCTCATCCCGCCGGTCATGGGGATCCTCGCCCAGGACGCGCCCGCCTCGGCGAAGGCGATCCCGCTCGCAGGCATCGCCGCCTTCATCGCCAGTTACGTGGCCGCCACCAGCTACGCCTTCACCCGCCCAGACCCCTTCTCCGACACCTTTTACCCCGTCTCAGCCGCGCTCGCCGCATCTTCTTTCCTCATCTTCGTGGGCTTAACCCTGGCCTACCCGGGATCCGCCGCCATGGGTATCTACGTCATCGCCCAGGTCGTCACCACCCTCCCGCCACGCATCGGCTCCACGGTTGGCGCGGCACTCACCGTCGGCGTCCTTCTCCTCACCTCGGACCTCCCCGACGACGGCGCGTGGGCGCTGGGGATCATCTCCGTCGCCGTATACGTCTCCACCGTGGCCACAGGTTTCTTCACGCGCCAATCCGAGCGCGAAAACCGCTCCGCCCGGCGCGAAGCCGCCCTCGACGAGCGCGAACGCATCGCCCGCGATGTCCACGATGTCCTCGGCCACACCCTGACCGTCATCGCCCTCAAGTCCGAGCTCGCCGCCAAACTCTTCGACCGCGATCCCACCCGAGTCCGCGCCGAACTCGCCGACATCAACGAGCTCAGCCGACAAGCGATCGCCGATGTGCGCTCCACGGTCTCCGGGCTAGCCGGCCGCCAGCTTGCCTCCGAGCTCGCCCACATCAAGGAGGTCGCCGACGACGCCGGCATCAGCCTCACCATCACCGGCACCGCCGACGACGCCGACCCGGGCCACCGCATCCTCTTCGGATGGGTGGCCCGGGAGGCCATGACCAACATCGTGCGGCATTCTGGGGCCCGGCACGCCGACATCGACATCGCCGAGAAGCGGATCGTTGTGACCGATGACGGCGTCGGGTTCTCCCCGCTCGTCGAGGGAAACGGGCTACGCGGCCTACGCCAGCGGGTGGAGAACGCCGGCGGTAGGCTGAGGATCACCAGCCCCGGACCGAGCGGGCGCGGGTCGCGGATTGAGGTGGAGCTGTCATGACGATTCGGGTTGTTCTTGCCGACGACCAGGCGCTCGTGCGGGGAGCGCTCGCCGCACTACTCTCGCTCGAGGATGGAATTGAGGTGGTCGGGCAGGCCGGCTGCGGCGAGGAGCTCGTGGCTCTGGTGGAGAAGACGGCACCCGACATCGTCCTCGTCGATATCGAAATGCCCGGCATGGACGGGTTCGAGGCTACGCGGCAGATTTCGGCCGCGTGGCCGGAGATCAAGTGCCTGGTGGTGACCACCTTCGGGCGGCCGGGATACCTGCAGCGGGCTCTAGAGGCCGGCGCCTCCGGGTTCGTCGTCAAGGAGACCCCGGCAGATCAGCTCGCCAACATGGTCCGCGACGTCCACGCCGGCAAGCGGGTGATTGACCCTGCGCTCGCCACCGAGTCACTGTTTTCCGGGGCGAACCCGCTCACCCTTCGCGAGCGCGAGATCCTGCGCATCGCGCTCGAGGGCGGGAAGGTGGCTGACATCGCCCGGCGCGTGCACCTGTCGGAGGGGACGGTGCGCAACCATCTCTCCTGCGCAATCGGGAAGATGGGGGTGAGCACCCGCGTGGAGGCGGCGCGTTTCGCTCTTGATCAGGGCTGGCTCTAGGCGGGGCTGGGCTGCCTGCGGCCGGGCTGGTTTACCGGCGCCGTTGCTAACTGGTGAATCTGAGCCCAAAAACGCCAGATTTCCCGAGCAAAACCACCAAACTCACCCGTTAGCGACACCGGCTGCACGCCGGTAAAGCACAATCTCGCGGCCGAGATAAACCGCGATGATCAGGAGCACAGTGATGGAGATGGGCAGCCACCAGGGGAAGCGCGGGAGCTCGGAGTCTTTCCCGGCGTTGTCAACGTCGGCGGCAGGGGTGGGGATGACGCGCTCGCCGGTGACGAGAATGCGGTGGGAGTTGACGCCAAGCGGCGTGCAGGTGATGAGAGTCGCCAGGTCGCGGCCGGGCTCCACGAGCACCGCTTGACTGTCTTGGGGTTCGACCACTTGCGTGGAGAAGACGCGGTACGTCAGCACCTCGCCAAAGACCTCGAGCGTGAAGGTGTCTCCCTCTTTGACCTGGTCGAGGTTATTGAAGAGGGTGGCTTCGGGCAGGCCGCGGTGTGCGGTGATCACCGTCCGGGTGGAGTCCCCGCCCACGGGTAGCGACGTTCCCTCCAGATGACCTGCGCCCTTCAGTAGCGTCTCCTCGCTCGTGCCATGGTAGATCGGCAGATCCACGTCGATCGACGGAATGCGGATCCTGCCCATGATCCCCGCCTCGCCAGCCTTGAGCTGCTGATCGTAGGGCAGTACGTCCGGGTTCGATTCGAGATCGACGACGCCGGAGCCCTGCGGCACGTGCTCATTCGATCCGACGACGGCCCCGGAGGCCAGCAGATCGTTGTATCTGTGCGCCTCTTCAATCTGCGCGCGGCGGTCCGGCTCGACGTGGTCGACTAGGTTGGCGTAGGAGTCGACCACCTGGGACTGATCCCACTGGCTCTTCCACGAGGCGATCGTGGGGTAGAGAATGAGCCCGCTCCCCGCCAGGACGAAGAGCGCGACGATGAAGGCGCTGACAAGACGACGCATGAGAGTCCGGATAGCACAGTTGTGGGGGTGCGAGGCACCCCCACAACTTTAGGTGTTGTTATCGCTGCTTACGCGAACGAGAGTTCACGGCGTAGAGCGCCACGCCGGCGCCCACGAGGCCGATACCAACAACAGTCAGCAACAGCGTGCCGGCCGCACCGGTGAGGGGCAGGTCCGGGCCGTCCTGCGGGGTGTTCGTCACAGTGCTGAGCTGGTCAACAGGGGTCGTCACCTTACCGGCGGCAATCTCCACCCTGGTCACCTTGTCAGAGAGGACGTAGCCGGCCGGAGCCTTGGTCTCCTTGAGGCAGAACTCCTTCGTGGCCTGGTCGGCCGCGGTGCCCTTATCGAACTTACCGAGGTAGATGCCGTTGAAGGCGACGACGCCGTCTTCGCCAGAGGCCACGGTCGCGATCGCATCGCCGGTGGTCTGGTCGCCGTTGCACTGGTACAGGCCGAATTCGGCACCCGACAGCACCTTGCCCGGGGTATCAGCGTCCACCTTCTTGAACTTGTAGTCGCCGAAGTAGGGATCCTTGGTCGGGACGATCGGCGGGGTCGTGACGTTCGGATCGTCGAAGGGGTTGTAGTCGTTGTCGATCGGCCACGCGCTGTTCTCGACAATGCCGCTGTCCGGCATCTTGGTTACCGTGGTCTTGAGGACGAACTTGACGGTGTCACCCTTCTTGATCTGTGCACGCGCAGTGTCGCCGAGCGTGATCTTGACGCCGTTCTTCCCGCCGGTGAGCGGCTCAACAGTAACGTCTGTCAGCGGATCGACAGAATCCTTGAGGTAGACCTTCGCAGACTGGTCAACATAGCTCAGGTAATCCTTGAGCTCATCGACCACGCCGAACGCCTTCGGGCTGTCGGTGGTCGCCGTCATTTCGATGGTCCACTCGAGGACGTCGCCGACCTTGTGTGTCTGGGTGTCGTTCGTGACTTCCTTCTTGCCCGGAGGCTGGATGACGTTCTTGGGGTAGACGTGAACGTTGGTGATCCACTTGCCGTCAAACGGGAGCGGGATGGTCACGAAGAAGGGAGCTGCCTTCTTGGTGATGGCATTGTCGCCAATCCCGGTCTCCTCGACGAGGTAGACACCCATGTCCAGGTTACTGACAACTACTGAGCCGTCATCTGTGGTCGTCACCTTCTGGGACGTCCCCTTGGTGATTCCCCCCTGACCGAGCTTATCGACGGTCAGATCCTTGACCTTCGCCCAGTCCGCGTTGTTGGTGAGGTTGAGGCCGTCGATCTTCGTGACAGTGAACTCCACGCCCTTGAGCGGATCGCTCGGCGCCTGCGACGTGCCGTCCGGCTTGAGCTGGTTGGTGTTGCCGACTTCCTTGTGCTTGTGGATGGTGATCGACCCTTGCCCGGTCGGCATGTCACCCGGCGCCGGGGCCGCGTTTGCGACGCCCACACCCAGGGTGAGGACGGACGCCACCGCGACGACCATCGCCGCCGCAGCGCGCTGCTTCATCTTTTTCAGGAAATGCACTCGAGTACCTTTCGTCTTGTGGGCTGAACTTCGCCCTGATTCAGTTTCGCTTGCGCGATTGCGTAAGCCTTATGAGCAGGGCGAAACCGAGGACCCCCGCACCCAGGAAGGCGTAGAAGTCGCGTCCGATCCCGCCGGTGAGCGGAATCGTAGGTCCGGCCTGTAGTGTGTTGTAGATCGCCTTCGCTCCCGCGAACGTCACGTTCGGGTTGACGGCGTTGATTGTGAAGGTCGTGGGCGTCGCGTCAAGGACGTACCCCGCGGGAGCCTTCGTTTCCACCAGCTCGTATGTGCCGAGCGGGAGGCCCGTGACCTGGATGATTCCGGCCCGGGAGTCTGTGTCGTTGTGCGCCGAGCGCTCGCAATCGGCGGGGGAATTGGCGACGCAGTCGGTGATCGTCCACGCGTCGTTCGTCGTCGTGTTCGTCAGCTCCCACTCCGACCCGCTCAGCAACGGCTCGTCACCCGTGGCCGCCGCGCCCTGCTTCGCGCGCTTCTCGAAGGTCAGCGATCCCGTGATCGGCGTGTTGACCACCGCGTTGTGAAGCTTGTACCCGGTCTCGACGGGATCTTGACCGTCGTAGAGGTCAACCTCGTGTGCCTCCTGCGACGACGAGCTGATCGTAAACGTGTAGGTCTTGTCCGACTTCACGTAGCCTGCGGGGGCGACCGCCTCCGTCAGCGTGTAGGTACCGTGCTCAAGGCCGGTGAGGAGCAGCTGCCCCTCCTCCGTGTCCTGGTCGATGCCGCCGAAAGCCGTCGCGTCGGGGACGGTGAAGCTGGCCGCTTCCTGCGTGGCGCCGTCGAGGGTAAAGGTTGCGCCGTCCTCGCGTGCGAGCGTCCACGACGAGCCGGGGAGCAACTCGCCGTCCTCGTTCACCTTCGCCCATTCCATCTCGCCGTTGGCCTTCGCCGTGTTCGTGAAGGTGCACACCACGTCACCGACGGCGTTCGGAATGACGACGCTCGCCGTCGCCGTGGCGCCCGAAATCTTTGGGGTGGTGGGCTGGACGCCGCCGTCGCAGCGAAGCGTGATGGTGTAGCCCTCCAGCGTGGCGCCGCGGCGGTCGATCGTCTCGGAGAGGGTGACCTGCGTTCCTGCGAGCACCGGGAGCCGCTGGGTGGTGACCTCGTTTTTCTCGCCTGAGGTGCTCGCGTCCCGGGAGATCTCGTTCGTCGCGACTTTCACCGTGAACTGGTCGTCGGCCTCAACGCGGCCATCGACGACCTTCCTCGCGGCAACGGAAGGGATGACGGCTTTGCCGGCAAGATCGGAAATCTGGCCCACCCACGGCACTGGCCGGTAGTAGGGATCGCCCGCGTCAGTCTGCCCTCGGAGCCAATTGGCAAGCGGATACGCCCACGGCGAGTCCGGATCCATCTCCCCGTAGGTGCCCAGATCCCCCGGCATCGCGAGAATCTCGCGTGCAACACCGTTGGGGTCGTGCTGGTAGAAATGCGAAATGGAGTCGTTCTTATTGAAGTTCGAGGTGACGAGCGAGCCGTCGGGCCCAATCGAGATGCCAGTCGTCGCCATCACGTCATAGTTTTCCTCATAGCGGTACTGGCCTAGACGAATCTTCGAGGTGCCAAGGTGATAGGAGGCGAGCTCGCCGCCCCAGGCCGAATCGAGAGTTTCCCGCGTCACCACCTCGAAGCTCACCTCGTTGTAGCCCACCTGCGAGCTGCCCGGAATGTCGGCTCGCAGGTGGGAAAAGGCCACCACGAGATCGCCGGATTCGGTGAAGGTCAAGTCGCCGTTGTTGTCGCTATTCGAGCCCCCCGGCGAGGAATCGCGGACATCGCCGACCTTCTCTAACGCGCCGTCGGGCGTCATCCTGTAGACGTGGGCGACAAGGCGCGTGTCATTGGTCAGGCCTTCGCGATCCGTGACCGCGAGGTAGTAGGTTCCGTCGGGGGCCACCTGGCCGCCGTTGAAGGTGAGGTCGTTGGGGGCGTGGCCGCCCTGAACTCGGCTGTAGGGGAACTCGAACTCGTCTCCGAATTTGCTCCACTCCATCTCCCCCGGCGTGTACTTGTAGACCTGGAAGAGCGGCGCCTTTGAGGAGCCACTCCTTCCTTCGTAGGGGGTGCCGGACTGCCCGATCTTCAGCGTCGCGTACCGGGTGCCGTCCTCCCCGACGCCGAGGGCGTTGTAGTTCATGCCCTTGGAGAAATAACAGTACCTGTCATCCGTTCTTGTGGTGCGGGCGTTCTTACACGCGGGCATAGTCAGCGGAACACGAACCTCTCGCCGGGTGTTGGCGCTCGTGTACGTGGTGAGGTTCTGGATGCCGGGCAGGTAGGGCGGCAGCGGGGTGATGTCCGCCGTCGCCGGATTGACAAGGTAAAGCTCGCCGTTCGTGGACAGGGCCTCGATGCCCGGCGCCGAGCCCGCCGCCCCCAGCGCGGCGAACATGAGCGGGCCCGAGTCTTCGAGCTCGTCAGAGTTGGGCTCCGCGGAGCTCGGATCGCCCTCCTGCGGATCAGCCTCCGTATCGCCCTCGGCCGTATCCGGGGCGGTTAGCTCAGGAAGCTGCCCCCCCCCCGCTGAATTATCGACACTTGGCGTTTCGGGCGCGGCTTCCTCGGAACTGTCAACCGAGGGGTCGGTGCTTTCAGCGGCTCCCGGCTCCGCCGTCTCGGCGTCAGCGCCGCCGGATGGGTTCGCCTGGTCACCCGCCTGCGTGGCGGTATCGGATGCCTCGGCGAGCGTGGCCGAAGGCGTCGGGGAATCTTGCGCGACGGCGGCCGGCACACCTCCGACCAGCGCCAGGCCCGCCACAGCCATCAGCGCCGCGAGTGCGCGCAGATGCGCCACGACTCGCTCAGCACGTTTGCTCATGGTCGCTCCGCCTCCGAAAGGATTGTCACCGGTTTTTGTGAGTTCATTTTGACATCTAGAGATACCAAAAGAAACGGTTTTTAGTATACGAACATGTCTGACATCTTCCCAACACGACCCCGCGTTTCGCGAATGGCGTACCAGAAACCGTCGCCACCTCGGGCAATGATCCTCTGAGGACCCGGGCCGGAGGTCCCTCGCCCCACAGTGAGATTTATGACACACTAATAGGATTTAGTGATTGTTTTCTCTTGACGGCATCCCGAAAGCCCACGCCGTCACGGCCGCCGAAGCCCGCCGCCCACCAACGTGGCACAATGGTCTCGATGACTGACGGAAGCACGCCTACCAGGCACGACGAGACGGCTGCGCGCAAGCGCGCCGACACGCGCGCCGGAAAACGCTCGGGCAAGCGCGCCCGCGGCCAACGCCACGACCGCCGGCCGCGCCCCTTCACACCCGCCGAACTTGAGGCTCGCCGCGCCGCCCTGCCCGCCATCACCTACCCACCGCAGCTGCCAGTCTCCGCGCGTCGTGACGATATCGCCGAAGCGATCCAGAACAACCAGGTGGTGATCCTCTCCGGAGAAACCGGCTCGGGCAAGACCACCCAGCTTCCCAAGATCTGCCTCGAGCTTGGCCGCGGCATCACCGGCATGATCGGTCACACGCAGCCGCGCCGCATCGCCGCCCGCTCGGTCGCGGACCGTATCTGCGATGAACTCGGCGTGCAGCTCGGCGGCGCGATCGGCTACCAGGTTCGCTTCACGGAAGCGGTCTCGCCCACCACCCTGGTCAAGCTCATGACCGACGGCATCCTCCTCGCCGAAACCCAGTCCGACCCCGACCTGCGCAAATACGACACGATCATCATCGACGAGGCCCACGAGCGCTCCCTCAACATCGACTTCCTCCTCGGCTACCTCGCCAACCTTCTCCCCCGCCGCCCCGACCTCAAGGTCATCATCACCTCCGCCACCATCGACTCCCAGCGCTTCGCCGAGCACTTCGGCCGTCACATGTACGGCGGCTTCCCCGGCAACGAGGCGCCCATCATCGAGGTTTCCGGGCGCACGTTCCCCGTCGAGATCCGCTACCGTCCGCTCTACGACGACGCCGAATCCCGCCAGACGCCCGACGCAGACGGCCGCGAACAGCTCACCCGCGAGCAGGCCCACGACCAGGTCTCCGGCATCCTCGACGCCGCCGCCGAGCTCATGGCGGAGGGCCCCGGCGACATCCTCGTCTTCCTCTCGGGCGAGGGCGAGATCCGCGACACCGCGAAGGCTTTTGAGGAGGAGCTCGGCCGTCGCTATATCGAACCGGGCGGGCGCTCCTCCGTGCCCGACGCCGTCGAGGTCCTGCCCCTCTTCGCCCGGCTCTCCGGAATGGAACAGCGCAGGATCTTCCAGCCCCACGCCCACCGCCGGATCATACTTTCCACCAACATCGCGGAAACGTCGCTGACGGTGCCGGGCATCCGCTACGTCATCGACCCAGGAACCGCCCGCATCTCCCGATTCTCGAATAAGACCAAGGTGCAGCGCCTGCCAATCGAGCCGATCTCGCAGGCCTCGGCCAATCAGCGTTCGGGGCGCTCGGGCCGCGTGGAGGACGGCATCGCGGTCAGGCTGTACTCGGAGGAGGACTTCGCCTCCCGCCCGGAGTTCACCGAACCCGAGATCCGTCGCACGTCGCTGGCGTCGGTGATCCTGCAGATGGCGGCGATGAACCTGGGCTCGGTGGAGGATTTCCCGTTCATCGACCCGCCGGACATGCGCCAAGTGCGCGCCGGCATACAGCTGCTCGAAGAGATCGGCGCGCTGACGCCGATGTCGGCCAAGGCCCGCGGTACCGTCGTCGGCGCCGGGAGCCACCTGCTCACGGAGACCGGACGAATCCTCGCCCGCCTCCCGATCGACCCGCGGCTCGGACGCATGCTGCTCGCCGCACACGAAAACGGGTGCGCCGGCGAGGTGCTCGTGCTGGTGGCGGCGATGTCCGTGCAGGACGTGCGCGAACGGCCCGCCGAGTTCCGCGCCCAAGCCGACCAGCTGCACGCCCGCTTCACGGACCGCACCTCGGACTTCCTCGCCTACCTCAACCTGTGGCGCTACCTGCGCACCCAGCAGCGCGAACTGTCCGGGTCGGCCTTCCGCCGGATGTGCCGGGCCGAATACCTCAACTGGCTGAGATTCCGGGAGTGGCAGGACGTCGTCGTGCAGCTGCGGGAAATGTCGCGGCCGCTGGGGATGGACGCCAAGCCGGTCGCGCTCCCCACGCGCGCGGCGCTCGCCCGGGCGGCAGCCGAGGACAAGGACAACTCCCACAACCAGGACGTCACCCGCGCCGTCAAGGCCCTCGGCCTGAGCGCGGACACCCCCGCCGCCGACCAGATCCACCGCTCCATGCTGGTGGGCCTGCTGTCCAACCTCGGCTCCTGGGACGAGCGGAGCAAGGACTACCTGGGCGCCCGCGGAACGCGCTTCATCATCTGGCCCGGATCCGGACTGCATCGGCGCAACCCCAGCTGGGTGATGGCGGCCGAACTCGTCGAGACATCGCGGCTTTTCGCCCGCTCGGTGGCGCAGATCAAGCCCGAATGGGTGGAGGAGGTCGGCTCGCACCTGGTGCGCACCAGCCACTCCGAACCGTTCTGGTCCACCCGCAACGGCGCCGCGATGGCTCACGAAAAAGTCACCCTCTACGGCCTGACCCTCATCGCCGACCGCAACGTGCTGCTGTCGAAAGTCGGAACGCCCGCCGCGCGCGAACTCGCCCGCGAGCTCTTCATCCGCCACGCCCTCGTCCACAACCAGTGGCGCGCCCACCACGCCTTCATCAAGCACAACGAGCAGGCCCTCGCCGACGCCCACGAGGTCGAGCAGCGCCTCCGCCAAGGCGGGCTCGTGGCCGACGACGCCGCCCAGTTCACCTTCTTCGACGAGCGCATCCCCGACAGCGTCGTCTCCGCCCGCCACTTCGATTCCTGGTGGAAGCGCGAGCGGCAGAACAACCCCGAGCTGCTCAACTTCACCCGCGACTTCCTGCTCGGGACCACCTCCGCCGACGACGCCGACTTCCCGGAGGAGTGGGTCCAGGGCGATATCACTCTGCCTATCGAATACCACTACACCCCCGGCGCCCACGCCGACGGCCTCAGCATCGACGTGCCGGTCACCCTGTTGCCGCAGCTCACCGACGACGGCTTCGACTGGCTCGTGCCCGGCATGCTCGACGAGCTCGTGGTGGCCACGATCCGGGCCCTACCCAAGCCGGTGCGACGTCACCTCGTCCCCGCCCCCGACACCGCCCGACAAATCCGGGACCAGCTGCCACGGTGGGACGACGTCGCCCACGGGCAGCCCGGCGCCCCCGATTTCCGCCAAGCGTTCAACGACGCCGTCTACGCACTTCGCGGCGTCAACATCACGCCCGCCCAATGGGCCGAGGTCAACCTGCCCCCGCACCTGGAGATCACGTTTCGGGTGCGCTCCGAGCGCGGCGCCGTGCTTGACGAGAGCACGTCGATCACCGACCTCCAGCGCCGACTCGCGCCGCAGACGCGCACGGCCGTCGAGTCCGTGGTCAAAGGGGCGGTGGCGCAGGCCCTGGAGGAGGCGCGGGCCCAGATCCTGCAGGAGATGGCCGCGAGCGGCGGTGCTTCCGCTGCGGGCAGCGGCGCTTCGTCCGCGGATAGCGGTGGTTCCGCCGCTGGCGGCAATGCGCCGGATCGGGCGAGCGGGGCGAGCCGGCTCGGCGCGCCGGGTGGGTCCGGTGGGTCCGGCGAGTCTGGCCGGGCGGGCGCGAACCTGCCCAACGGCGTCGACGGACTGGAGACGTGGCCAGAGGTTGAGGAGCTGCCCGCCGTCGTCGAAACCGCCGGGCCGCACGGAATGGCGGTGCGCGGGTATCCGGCGCTCGTGGAAGACGGGCGCCGAGTGAGCCTGCGCGTGCTACCGGAGCCGGCGCTTCAGGTGCGCGACCACCGGCGGGGCGTCATCCGGCTACTGGCAACGGAGCTGGCGTTGCCCGAGGCGCGGGTGACGTCGCGGTGGAATGGGCAGGAGTCGTTGACGATGGCCGCCGCGCCATACAAGAACACCGCCGCCGTGGTGGACGACCTGCACCTGGCCGCCGCCCGTAACATCGCCGACCGCTGGGCCGCCGCCAATGATCGCCCGCTCGGGCGCATCCGCGCCCGCGCCGACTACCTCGCCCTGCGCGAGCACACCCAGGACCTACTCGAAGACGAGATATATGCGCTGGTCAAGATTCTGGTGCGGGTGTTGGGCGCCTACGGGCAGGCCGACGCGAAGGTGCGCGCCAACACCTCACTCGCCCTCATCAATACGGTCAGCGACGTGCGCGACCAGATCTCCGGCCTGGTGTATGAGGGCTTCATCAGGGACACCGAGGAAGAAAGACTCACCCACCTCGTGCGGTATTTGCAGGCGGCGACCATGCGGATCGACAAAGCGGCACTCAATCCCGCCGCCGACGACGCCGCGGCCTGGCAGGTCCACGACATTGAGGATTTGGTCGTCCGTGAGCGGGAGGCCGCTGCGGATCGTGCCTACGATCCGCAGCGGGCGGCCACATTACGGCAGGCCAGATGGATGGTGGAGGAACTACGGGTCTCGCTCTTCGCCCAGCAGTTGGGCACGGTCGGAAAGGTCTCGCCGCAGCGAATCCGCAAGCTACTCGCTTAGGCCCGGCCCTTCTGCCCCACAGGGCCCGGCCCCTGGCCCGGTCCACCGGCCCCTAGCCCGGCCAGCCGAGCCAAGTCGTGAATCTGAGGACTTTCGTCGCGAAAATGGGCCTTGTGGACCACATGCTCACGACTTATGCCGGCCGCCCCTCGGCGACCTCCCTCACCCCTCGGCGACCTCCCTAATAGATCACCCAAATGTAAGCAAACACGATCGCCACACCGGCGCCAAGGGAACCCCACCACTCGGCGGCCGCGCTCGCCGGAACCCGCTCCAGACTCCCGCGGCGCATCGGCAAGGCCGGGGCGCGATTCGACAGCTGACGAGGATGACGGGCCAAGCGCTCACGCAAAGCCTCCTGCTCCGGGGTGACCTCGTCGATGTTCGCCAGCTCGCCCATGCCGCGCTCCACCTGACACAGCGCCAGCAAGGTCCCGACCTCCGGCTCCTCCACCTGCACGCCGCCCGTCTCTCTTAGCAAGATGACCGAGCGGAACGGTTCGCCCTCAACCGGCTGAACCACAACCGGCACAAGCAACCCCTTGTTCACACCCTTCTTGATGTAGCGCGAGTACGGGCTCTCCGACGTCGCCAGCGTCCGGGCAATGACGGGGATCGGCTCACCTCCACGCTCGTCGCGCATCACGCGCCACACCACCACGAAGGCCGCCAGCAAGATCACCGACGGGATCGCCGCAATCATCATCTTCGCCGGACTCAGGTAACCCAACAACCACAACAGCGCGACGATCGTGGCGAGGAAGGCCCCGATCGTCAACGCCGTCACGATCCGACGCGCGCGATCAACCGGCCTATTCGCTGGGACTGCACCCGCCTCGCCAATGCGGGCAACAAGGTCTGTGTGTGAAGCCATGATCCTCCTCCTCACACACCTTACCGCAGGCCGCCCCAGCCCAGCCGCCGACCCCGACGCCTGCCCACGCTAGAGCCCCGCCACTATCTGCGCCACCGCGATCCGCGCGTCACGCCTCGCCCCGATCGTCGACGCCGAGGCACCATACCCGAGCAGGTACACGCGCGGCTCCTTCGCCACCCGCGAGCCATCCATGACGATCCCGCCCCCACGTTCACGCAGGTGAAGAGGGGCCAAATGGCGCAGGTTTGCACGAAAACCGGTGGCCCAAATGATGGCATCCAGGTCGAGGTAATCCTCACCCCACCACACGCCGTGGCGATCCAGGCGATCGAACATCTCGCGGCGATTCAAAAGCCCGCGCCTTGCCAGGTCCCGCACGCGCTCATTCAACGGCAAGCCCGTCTCCGCCACCACCGGCAACGGTCGCAACCCCGCCGTCGTCCGCGCCCGCACCCTGGATTCGATCGCGCGCCCAGCCTCCGCCGTCAGCCCGCCCGCAGCCGGGCCGACCGAGAAATCGTCAGGGTCGCGCCAGCGCGGAGGCGTGCGGGTGGCCCAAAAGACGTGCTTGGTCACGCGCGAAACCTCATCCAGGTGATCGAGCGCCGAGATCCCCCCGCCCACGACCAGCGTGCGCTTGCGCCAAAACAGGTCCGGGTCCTTGTAATCGTGGGTATGAATCTGAATGCCGCGGAACAGCTGCTGGCCTGGGTACCAGGGGATGAATGGCGCCTCCCACGTGCCCGTACAATTCATCACGACGCGCGCCAAGAAGTCCCCAACGCTCGTGCGGACGCGGAGCCGGGCACCGTCGTCGTGAACAGAACGGACCCTGACCGGGCGGAAAACGGGAAGATCGAAGGCATCCTCGTACTCGCCGAAATAGTCTGCGACGTAGGCCGAGGCGCGCTCTTCGCCGTCGGTTGGCCGCGCGTGCAGACCGGGCAACTCGGCGATGTGGTTGACCGTCTTCATCGTCAGCCCATCCCAGCGGTGGCGCCACGCTCCGCCCGGGCCGGCCTCGGCGTCGAGAACCACGAACGAGGCCCTCGCCTGCGCAGACGGCAACGACGACGCCGCATATCCGACCACGCCCCGGCGCTGAAGTTCATGCGCGGCGACGAGCCCGGCCTGGCCGGCACCGATCACGACAACATCGACCTCGTGCTCCATACCCCCAACGGTAGCGCACATGAGCCAGCGACGGTGCGGACACCCGAAAGGGCGCCGGCCGGGCAGTACAATCACGACATGGACATTACCCGTGCTCACAGCCTCGCCCGGGGTCTCATGGATGCGCACGGCCTGCGCGAGTGGGAACTCGCGATCGACCGCGCCAAGCGCCGCGCCGGCTACACCAGCCACGCCCAGCGCGTCATCTCGCTCTCCGGCCCGTTGCTCGAGCTGTACGACGCCGAACAGGTCCGCCTGCTTGTGCTACACGAGGTGGCGCACGCACTGGTCGGGGAAGGGCATGGGCACGACGCGGTGTGGCGCACCACGTGCCTGACGATCGGCGGGGACGGGCGGGTCAAGGTGGATCCGAGCTGGCCGGCGGCGCCGCCACTATGGGTTGGGGTGTGCCCGAACGGGCACCGCTTCGAGCGCCAGCGGCGGGGGCGAACCGGATCGTGCCCGCGGTGCTCGCGCGCCTACGACGCGCGCTACCTCATCACGTGGACCAACCAGCGCACGGGCGCGGTCTTCCGCTAGGTGTTCGACTCAGAAGCCCGTGGTCCGACAGTTCTCTTGAGAATTTGGCCCACCTCGCGACAGTTCTTTTGAATATACCGACTGCCGGTTCATATACGGGCCTGGTAGGGCTCAGATTCATGTTTTATGTCGGCTGCCAGCCTAGACGTGGTGAAGTTGTTTCCCGAGTGAAGCTTGAAAACCCACAATCCACCTAATTGCAAACAACTGGAAAACGCGAAGGATACGCCGATCAGAATACTGCAACGGCGCAAGAGTGACACCGAAAACCTCTTTACTGTTAGATAACATAGACGCACTGCTAGTTTTGTGTTGTCAGTTTCGGTCATTCGAGATCTACGATGCGAAAACTTATGTGAAAAGGAGCACGATAATCCATGCGGAATATCTACTTCAAAATACTGGCATTTTCGCTTGTTTATACACTACTTCCCTTCTCACCCGCATTATACGAATCACTTGGCAAGGGATATGCCGCACAGCATTCAGAGACTTCGAAGCTCGTCACTTTGATAGCAGATGATGATCCGTCTCTGGCTCCTGCATTCCCAGATAACGCTCCATCTATTCTCCCTCAAGCATGTATCTCTCGTATGTGCATGGAACATGGAGGAGGCAACGTATCGATCGCAGGGTTCGCCCTCTCTCGCCATGCAATAGCTCGAATGTCGGAGCGAAATGTGAGTACTTCTCAGGTGAGAACAGCTTTGGTTTCAGGAAAACGGTATTCATGTTGCTACCACTGGCAAGATCGTCAAGACTGTCATGACTGGTCGCCCGAGTTCGGTATGGATGTCGATCGATTAGAGGTGAGACTGCTATGACGTCTTCTTTACAATTCAGATTTGACCCTTATTACGACCAACAAGTAGCGGCCACAATGCTGAGCATTACCCATGTTTCGAAAACGGGACTGCACAAGCATGCATGCTCGGTGCTTTCGCATGAGGAAGTATCTATCATGGCGGCTACTATCACCTCTTGGTCGCAAAGAATTCACGGTGTTCACGCTCAGCAGCCGTCACAAGAGCTGGACAGTCACCACCACTGCACGTCCCTGCAGGATCTGGACGTTTTAAACATCTGGGAAGCGCACGTTGACCTACGACTCAGCGTGTGCCCCGAATGCGGCAAACTCTACCTCTTTGTTACTTTCTTGAGCGATCAACGTGAAACTATCGAGGACAGTACCGGTCTACTAGTTGATCGTGAGCAACTCCAATGCCTAGCCAGGATCATTAATGAATCGACGGATTGTGCTGGCTACTGCACCTTCGGCGCTCAAGATTTCAGTTTCAAATACTCTATTCACCCTGCGGTCACCATCACACGTGATCGGCTAGTTGTACACACTCCGGTCGAGCAGCAGTATCCAGTGACGATTCACGATGCGCAATGGCATGATTTGCTAGCTTTCGCTGAACAGCTGAACGACGGCGAAGAAGTCGCCCTTGCATGTACGACGACCCGGAACGCAGGCTCCTGCTATGTCACATTATCGGCAACTCAACAACCAGATGACCTATTCTTTGACGATCACTTTATTTCTACAGTGAATATCCGCGTATTCGGCCCAGGCGGAGGTGCTGGCCAGGGTTATTCCTTCATGAGTGCGAATAGCCGTTACGGCATGCAAGCCGTCACTATGGATGACACCCACGCGATGGTTTTCAACGGCCTCTCCTTTCACTTCGTTCCGTAGTGGGCAACTCCGGCAGTTCCGAGGATCCTGCCTCGCGACAGTTCTCTTGAATATACCGACTGCCGGTTCATATACGGGCCTGGTCAGGCTCAGATTCATGTTTTATGTCGGGCTGACGGACAAAAAGCCGCAGAGCCTCATTTGCCTTCAGTTCTAACTATCCACACTCTTCAAAACGCTACGGCTATCCACAATTGGCCATCAGCCGCACGCAGTCCGCGTGGAACTCTGCCACCGTGGATGCATGTGGAACGGAGTGATCTCCCGCGCGGAGCTAGAACAAGCCGGCATAAACGGGCATCGCATTGCGCAGTTACAGGCCAAGGGAGAGCTCTTCCATGTAAGCCGCGGCTGGTATGCCTGGCAAGGCGCGGATCCACTCGTTAAGCTTGCGGCTACCGGCAACACTCGAGTGGGATGCCTATCCGCATGTAAAGTTCATGAGCTCTGGGTGCCACCCCAAACGAATCAGACGATTCACCTTGTAGCCAACAATTGGGAGTCGGTTGACAAGATTGCCGGGAGAATCCGAAACGCCACGAATGGTCGGATCGAGCCGATCATCCACCGCGATTTTGGCAGCAAGAACGAGCTCGTTGTAGACGTGAAACGAGCTGTCGAGCACGCGGCCCGATTCCATAGCCCGGAGGAGGCTTTGATCGTCATCGAGTCAGCACTGAACCTTGGCAAGATGTCCGTCTCCGATGCCAAGTACCTGTTGAGCTCGATCCCCAAGAGCCGGGCGCGCCGTCTAAGAAATCTTCAGACGACCTCTCAGTCAGGCAGTGAAACCCGGGTGGCTCATTTCCTGCGCAATCGCGGTCTTAAGGTGGTTCAGCAGTTCTCCCCCGTACCTGGCTGGTACGTGGACATGCTCGTTGGGAACTCATGGATTCTCGAGTGCGACTCCGTGGCCCATCATGCGGGTGAAGACGCCTTTGCCCGAGACAGACAACGGGACCTCCTCCTCAAAGAAATGGGTTTTGAGGTCACCCGCCTTAGCTACCGGCAGATATGGCACGACTGGGAGAACACGAAAGACTCGCTGATAAGAATCATCGCACGCCGGAACTATCGCAAATGGCCTTAGCCACCACGGGAACATCCGAGCCACTGCGTACCCGGCCCGACACAAAACATGAATCTGAGCCCTACCAGGCCCATATATGAACCGACAGTCGGTATATTCAAAAGAACTGTCGGGAGGTGGACCAAATCCTCACGTGAAGTGTCGGACGACCCATATAGGCGCACGGGCGCTCATTGATCTAGTCTATCGGCAGGAGGTGGTCCCATGTCAGCACAAAAAGCCGGCGCTCAGGCCGGTAGCCAGGCCGGTAGCCAGGCCGGCGCCCAACCCGGCGCCCAACCCGGCGCTCAGGCCGATAGCCGACCCGGCGCCCAGACCAGTCTGGCGAGCACGCCCAGCCCGACCCTCGACGCCGGGCCCCGGCCACGCCGAACCGCCCGCAAGCGCAAGGAAATTGCCACCGCATACACCATGCTCATCCCCTCCTTCATCGGAGTTGGATTCTTCCTCATGGTTCCGATTGTGCTGGTCATCGCGATCTCGTTCGTCAACTGGAACCTCATCTCGCCGCCCACGTTCGTCGGGTTGAGCAATTACGAGACCATGTTTTCCTCCCCCGGTTTTTGGAATTCGGTGAAGGTGACAGTCGTCTTCTCCCTCATTGCGATTCCGGCCGCGATCATTCTCGGCCTGCTCATCGCGGTGGGGCTCAACAGGAAGCTGCCCGGCTCCGGAGTCTTGCAGATCATGTACGTGATCCCCTGGGTGGCCGCACCGCTTGCGCTGGGTATCGTGTGGAGCTGGCTGCTGGCGCCGTCGGGGCTGATCAACGAGGTCCTCGGCACGCGCGCGTCGTGGCTGTCCAGCGAGACGACCGCGCTACCGGTGGTGGCGTTCGTCTACGTGTGGCAGAACGTCGGCTACATCTCCCTGTTCTTCCTCGCGGCCCTCCAGTCCATTCCGCGCGACATCTACGAGGCTGCCTCCCTCGACGGCGCCGGCCCCTTGCGCACGCTGTGGTCGATCACGATGCCGCTGGTGCGGCCCACGACCTTCTTCGTCACCGTCACATCGTTCATCGCGTCCTTCCAGATTTTCGACCTCGTCTACGGGCTCACGGACGGCAACCCCGGCTATCCCGGTGGTACGACGGACGTGATCGCGGCCCGCATCTACACCGCGGCGTTCGCCTCGCCTCGGATTGGGGAGGCGGCGGCGATGGCTGTTTTCCTCATGGTCTTGATTGTGGCAGTGACCGTCATCCAACAGCGCTACTTCGCCAGGCGCATGACCTACGAAATGAGCTGACATGACGACTCTCAAGCGTCCCCGCTATCGCAAGAAGAACTCGATCCTGTCGATCCTGCTCACCTACGCCCTGCTCATTTCGGGGGCCCTGCTCACGGTGCTGCCCCTTGTTTTTTCGATCACGACGTCGCTTCGCACCGAGCGTGACCTCGTCCAGCGCGGCGCGCTCTCCCTGCCTGGCGAGGTGACCTTCGATAACTATGTCCGGCTTTTTACCGAGCACGACTTCATTGTTCCCCTGGCGGTCACCATTCAGGTGGTGGCCGTGATGGTGGTTGGCCAGTTTGTCTCCTCGATTCTGGCGGCATACGCGTTCGCCCGCCTGGAGTTTCCTGGCCGGCAGTTCCTGTTCTGGGCCTATATTTCGACCATGATGATTCCCGCGATCGTCACGATGATTCCGTTGTTCACCATGATGAGCGAGTGGGGTCTGCGCAATACGTTCGCGGGCATCGTCCTGCCCTTCATGCTGGGTTCGCCGTATGCGATCTTCTTGTTGCGGCAGAGTTTTATGGCGCTCCCGCAGGAGATCCTCGACGCCGCCGAGCTTGACGGCGCTGGCTTCTGGCGTCAGCTGTGGTCGATCGCGTTGCCGATGAATCGGCCCATCCTTGTCACGCTGCTACTTATCACGGTGGTCTCGCAGTGGAACAACTTCTTGTGGCCGTCGATCGTCTCCCCGCGCAAGGAGTGGAACGTGTTGACGGTTGCGACGGCGGGCCTGCAGTCTCAGTACGCAGCCAACTGGACCTTGGTCATGGCCGCGACCACCCTTTCGATCCTGCCGTTACTCATCTTGTTTGTCGCGTTCAACAAGCAGATTGTGCGTTCGATCGGGATCTCCTCGTTTAAGTAGGAACGCTGCCAGCCCCGACGACGACGTCCCACCCAGCACCGACGCCGCCCGTTGTCGGTGCGAGATAGTAAAGATAAACAAGATAGTAAAGGATACAAAAGCCCGCTAGGCTAGGTGGCATGAACCGCGCGACCAACCCCTTTCGGGCGACCCTCGGATCCACGCCTCCCTACCTGGCAGGGCGGGAGCACGAGGTCGCCGATTTTGCGGAAGCTCTCGCCGACGGCCCTGGCACCCACGAACGGATATCGCTGATCAGAGGCCTGCGCGGAGTTGGCAAAACAGTGTTACTTAACGCGTTCGAGGACGAGGCGCGGGAGCGGTCGTGGTGGGTCATTTCGGAAACTGCGATCGCCGGCTTCTCCGATCGCATTATCGACTCCCTGTTCCGCATCGCCGGGGACGTTCTGCACACCCACAAGAAGAGGCTCGCCGGCATCACGCTCCCCACGATTGGGGGCGTCCAGTTTTCCGACGTCGTGCAGCACCAGCCCAAGATCACGCTACGCACCGCGCTGACGGAGGTCCTCACGTGGCAGGAGGAGGTCGATCGCACGCTCGGCCAAGAGCCGGTCGGCCTGCTCATCACCCTCGACGAGCTGCACTACCACCGCCGCGCCGAAGTCATCGAGTTCGCCACCACTATCCAGCACCTCGTTCGTGAGGATCGCAATATCGCCGTCGCGATGGCCGGGATCCCGCAATCCATCAAACCGCTTCTGGACAGCGACGAGGGCAAGAATCCGGTCACGTTCCTCCGCCGCGCCAACCGCATCGACCTCGGCCTTATTTCCGACGACGACGTCCGCGCGGCCCTCGCCAAACCCGTGGCAGCCGCCGGGGTTGAGTGGGAGCCTGCCGCGCTAGATGCCGCTGTGGACGCCTGCAATGGTTACCCGTTCATGGTTCAGCTCATCGGCCAGCAGTGCTTCAAGCGCCGCAGCGGCGACGTCATCGGAGTGGGGTCTGTCGACAGTGCGGCCGTGGTCGCGAAGCGTAAGCTCGGCCAGCTGGTGCACGAACCTGCGCTGTCCGACCTCTCGCAAGTCGACCGGACGTTCCTCGTGGCAATGGCGGTGGATGACGGGCCGTCGTCGATGGCTGATATCGCCCAGCGCCTCGGGGTGAATGCGCAATACGCGGGCAATTATCGCAGGCGGCTGATCGATGCCGAGATCATCGCTGCCACCGGCTACGGGTTAGTGGATTTCGAGCTTCCCTACATGCGCGAGTACCTGCGGGAGCACGCGGTCGTCGAGGTCTTCCGAGGTGAAGATAGTAACGATTAACAAGATTAACAAGATAGTAAAGGATACAAAGGCGCGTCCTCGCTGACCCGGGTTAGGATGCTATCGGGTTGTCCGGGCAGTCTCCCGTGATCACCCCAATGTCGCAGATGACCGACCTCGCCCGGTACACCTGGTCGCCGACGATCAAGAACACCTGCTCGGCATCCGGATTGGTATCTTCGCAGATGTAGGGAAGATCCTCGCCTGGGACGTGGGTGAGCAGGAAAAAGCTCCACGAATCGTCGCTGATTCCATCTTTGACCACCCGCTTCGCCCACCACGTTCCCCCGCCATCGCCCGTCGGGACGAACGTGCATTCGATGAGGTCGGCGTCGGTCTCCCGCTCACGATCCAGTACCTCGCTGGTCACTACCGGCGCTGCGGCGTCGATAGCGCCGCCACACGTTTGCTCCGCTTGTTCCGCCTCCTCGCCGTCAAGCCTCTGAAAATAGTCCGGAATATCCGGGTAGATCATCTCGTCTGGATCTAAGAGACAAGGCTCCGATTCGCACCCGGCGAGCACAAAAAGCAACGCGGCTAAGGAAGCGACCCGCCTCATTTGCTTGCTCCCAATCGAGCCGAGGAAGACCACTGCGTCACGCCCTTAAACTCGGTTATGTAGTAGAAATTGTTATGGCAGTCGGTTGCACCCAAACCCGGCCAACCCGTAACAATTCCTAAAACCTCAACTGCCTTAGGGTTGGTAGCAGACCTGTAGTAAACAGGTCCTCCCGAGTCTCCCCCTCGAAAACCAGTACAGGTCCCGATGCCATCGCGATTAGGATCGTGTCGAAGTCGGGTCAAATATCCAACGGGAACCCCATCAACCTTGGCCGATACATGGGATGCAATAACTACAAATCGACAAAGTGACCCTGTAGTCCGGCCACTTGTACACAGTTCTGTACCGTTGGCTCGGGATCCCGAGTTAGCACGACTAATTGGCAACCAACTCGAAGAGACCACGCTGCCACTGAACAATTTCGCATCGAATCCCGGACCTTGAAGAAGCTGCCAATCTCCATATTTTTTGGCTGTATCCTTCCACGTTGTGGTGTAAGTAGCGCCAACTGGTGAGCGTGACCCCGGATTCTGAAAATTACCTTGCCCACAGTGGCCGGCAGTGATTCCGTAGACTCGACCGCCTACGCTCACCGGGAACCCCAGCGAACACAGCTTCTTACCGTCAATTGCACCACCCCCGTAGAACCGCACATAATCACGATCCCTCGTAGCAGCAGATTCGGGTGTCGTTTCCGGAGAAACTCTAATTCTCATTCCCCTTGCCTCTGCCAATTCACGCAAGCCATCAAGGCTCACGCCATCGCCCTCGTACACACTCGATAGCTCTCGATCCGATTGGAATTCGAGCAAATCCTCAGGCTGATCCTCTAACACCGCAGGGGGAACAGATACCCCAAGAGAGTTCGATTCCAAATCCACACTCACAGATACAAAGTCATCCCCAAAACTGTCGACGATATCGCGCTGCAAAGCGAGTAGATCATCTAACGAGTGCTCGACTTGAACGAAGCGAACCAGAGCAAGTTCTTCACTCGAAAGAAGTGAACGAAGATCATTTTCACCGTTGCCTCCTGCCACATAGACCTCGACCATCGTTCGATCCGACGTCAATGAGTGCCCAGCAAACTCGTCCTCGCGCGCATCAATGTACTCGCCGATCCGATCCGCAACAGCCAGCAACTCAGGGCTAGCCTCTCCGAACCAAATCCGCTCACCATTAGCATCAACTTCATTGACCCCACGCGTCGTCGCTTCAGGTTCTGCAACCGCTGTTCCAGTAAGAAAGCCACCCGAAAAAACTATAGCAAGCGCACCAAATGTCGCCAGAATGACTTTTAGTATTGAAGACCTCATCGAGCTCACCCCATCCCCGCATCCCGATAAGGACTACACTATACGCAATATGGTCTTTATCACGTATTTCTGCTGTCGGCTTAAGCGCTCCCCTTCCTCAGTCCTGCGGGCCGGGCCGCCCCAGCGCCCGCACCGTATCCGCACGCAGACCAACTTGTTAACATTTCAACTGGTAGGGTGGCTTTAGTGGCAAACTGCCCTCGACATTAGGAGAGACATGAAGCGTTCATTCATTACCGCCGCGGCGGCACTTGGCACGCTCGGACTTGTGCTGAGCGCTTGCTCGCCGAGCACGAGCAGCGGCACCGAGACCACCGGCGCCACGAGCAGCACCGATTCCGGCGAGAAGGCGACCGTCACGTTCCGCCTGTGGGACGACGTCGCCGCCCCGGCTTACGAAGCATCTTTCAAGGAGTTCACGGCTCAGCACCCGAACATCGACGTCAAGGTTGAGGTTGTGCCGTGGGCGGACTACTGGACTCAGCTGCCCCTCGATGTGGCATCGGGCGAGATGGCCGACATCTACTGGGTCAACTCCTCCAACTTCGCCCTGTATGCTGACAACGGCAACCTCATGAACATCACTAAGGAGATCGGCACGGACCACGACGAGTGGCAGCAGTCGGTGGTCGATCTCTACACTCGCAACGACGCGCTGTGGGGCATCCCCCAGATCTGGGACTCCATCGGCCTGTTCTACAACAAGGATCTCGTCGACGCCGCCGGCGTCGACGTCACGAAGCTTAAGTGGGGCGGCGAGGACGACACGCTCCTGCCCGCCCTGCAGAAGCTGACCAAGGACGCGAACGGCAACACCGCCGATTCGGCCGACTTCGATGCGAACAACATCAAGACCTACGGCATGAACGCCCAGGCCGACCTTCAGGCGATCTACCTTCCGTTCCTGGCGCAGGCCGGCGGTCAGTTCCAGAAGGAGGACGGCTCGTTCGACTTCGCCTCGGAGCAGGGGGTCCAGGCCTTCACCTACCTCACGGACCTGATCAACAAGTACCACGTGGCGCCGTCGGCGGCCGAGACGAACACCAACGGCGACCTCTCCCGCGAGATGTTCATCCGCGGCGACATGGCCCTCTTCCAGTCCGGCCCGTACTCGCTGAAGACCATCGCCGAGAACACGGACATCAACTGGGGTCTGACCAACCTTATCGCCGGCCCCGAGGGAGCGATCTCCACCTCGCACGGCGTCGTCGCCGTGGGCAACGAGCAGACCAAGAACCGCGAGGCCACCATTGAGGTCCTCAAGTGGCTCGGCTCCGCCGAGGGCCAGGCGCCGCTCGGCCAGATGGGCGTGTCCTTCCCGGGCGCCGTCGCCGCGCAGGATTACTTCGTCAACTACTGGGCGGAGCAGGGCGTGGACGTGTCGGTCTTCATCGATTCGGCCTCCGGCAAGACCACCCTGTCGCCGTTCGGCCCGGACGTCAACGCCGGTTCGGAGGCTTTCACCCCGCGTCTGCTGGACGTCTTCCTCGGCTCGGTCCCCGTCGAGCAGGGCCTGAAGGAGGCGCAGGACACCGGTAACGCCGCGATGGGCTTCTAGCCGACGTCGCAGAACCTAGATGAGTGTGGGCGGGCCAAACCCGCCCACACTTTTTCACAGGAAATTCCCAGATCCAACGCCACTTCCTCCAGGGATCATTAAGGGTTGGGTGGGTACAGTAGGTTCAGCGGAAAGGATGGGCGATGAATGGTCGTTTTGTGGCGTGCATGGGTGCACTGACGGCTATCCTCACCGCGTGTGGGGGCGACGTCGCCGCCGATCCCACGACCGCACCTTCCACCGCCGTCGACCACTGCACCGACCCCCTCAAGAACGCCACCACCACCGTCAACGCCCGTGAGCTCGCGTTCTGCCAGGCGGAGGCCCTCGGTAAGCTCGCCGGCTACGTGCAGGAGGACACCGTCAACGGGAAGCTCGCCACACGCTCGCGCGCAAACATGGATCCGCTCGCCGTGGAGATTGAGTCCTTCGACCGTGGCGGGAAGGAGTCGGGTCGCGTCATCCTCGTGGGTGGCAACACGTTCGTCCTGCGTGACGACGCCTGGGTTCAGGCCACCTCCGACTCCAGCGACGAGACCCTCGCCTTCCAGTCCACCCTGCCCGTGCGTTACGAGGCGCTGCTCAACCCAAAGGCGCGGGCGGCAGGCACGGACCCCGCGCTCGAGTACAAGGTCGTGGGCAGCGACGTCGTGGACGGCACGCCCGTCACGGTGCTGACCCTCACCGTCAACGACGACGCCGACCGGCTCGTCTCCAAGCTTTTCATTCGCGACGACTACGTGGTGATCCGCTCCGAGTCGGAGTACACGGTAAACGGCAAGGAGAGCACGCGTACCGCCACGCTGACGGCGGTGGACGAGCCGCAGGACATCATCAACCCGCGCTTCGAGGACGACGAGCACCGCTCCGAGCTGGAGGCAGCCAAGTAAACCTGGTGTGGCAATGGCCTGCGGGTGCTACGCGTGAGGGGGTGGGCCACATGGGCCCACCCCCTCACGCTTGCCTGCCACCGGCAACTACTTCTCGCTACTTCTTCGACCAGAACGGGTTTTGTCCCGTGGGCTCACCGTCTTCGTCGTAGAGATAGAAGCCCTTCCCGTCGATGACGCCAGAGAAGCCGTCCGCGATCGCCTTCTTCAGCTCCGCGCCGAATGCCTGCACCTCCGGATCCTTCGAGACCGCGGAGATATTCGATGCGACGTTGAAGCCGACGACGTCGTAGACCCGGAACGGACCCGAATCCGTGCCCGTCGCGATCGTCCAGGCCTTATCGATGTCGGCCGGTTCGGCGATGCCGTTGACGTAGAGCTTGGCCGCCGCATCCAGCCATGGAATGAGCAGCGAGTTGAGGAAGTACCCCGGCTGTTCCTTGCGAACGTGGAGCGGGACGAGTCCGGTTTCCTTTGCGAACTGGATGGCACCGTTGATGTAGTCGGCGTCGGTTTTCGCCGTTCCCATGATTTCGGCGGAATTGTGCTTCCAGATTTCGTTTGCAAAGTGAATCGTGAGGAAGCGGTCTTCGTGGCCACTGTATGCGGAGAAGGCGGAGGGCAGGAGGGAGGAGGTGTTGGTCGCCAAAATGGTGCGCTCATCCGCGAGCGCACCGACTTTCTCCCAGGTTTCCTTCTTCAGATCGAGGTTCTCGGGTACCGCTTCGATGACGAGGTCGACGTCGCCGACTGCCTCCTTCAAATCCGAGGTCGGGTGGATCCGCTTGAGTGACTCCTGCCAACGCTCTTCCGTGAAGTTCGTGTAGTGGCGTTCGTAGCCCTGCCGTATCCACTCCCATCGCTTCGGAAGTTTCTCGAGAGCCGCCGGGAACGCATCGTATGCATATACTTCCTTGCCGTACCACGCTACCTGCATGACGATCTGGGATCCGAGCACGCCGGTCCCAAGAACGGCGATCTTTTCAAAATTGAATTCTTTAGCCATTGGTAACTCCTAAGTCTTTCTACGTATCTGCTAGACAGTCCAGTACGGGTTGGGTCCGAGATTTCGTCCCATGTTGTCGTAGAGATAGAAGCCCTGGCCGTCCGCCACGCCCGAGACGCCGGCGTAGGCGGCTTCGTTCAGCTTCTCACCGAACTCGCGAACTTCGGGCCGCGAGTCCATCTTTGCTAGGTAGGCTCCGAGTCGGAACCCGATACCATCGAGGATGGCGAACGGGCCGAGTTGGCCGCCGGTGCCGATGACCCACGCCTCATCGATCTCGGCCGGGTCACCGACGCCTCTCATGTACAGGGATGCCGCCGCGTAGATCCACGGGAAGTTGAGAGTGTTGAAGAGCCCGCCACGGATTTCCTTGTTGATGAAGAAGGGGTAGGTTCCCGTTTCTTCGGCGAACTGGATGGCGGCCTTGATGTAGCGCGGATCCGTATCGGCGCTGCCCATGATCTCCGTCAGGGGATGGGCCCAGATCCTATTCGCGTAGTGCATCGCGACGAAGTGATCCTTGTGACCGGTCGCGAGGGCGATCTCCGACGGCAGGAGCTGCGAGGTGTTGGTCGCTAGGAGGGCGCGTTCGGGGAGGATTTCGGATACGGCATGCCACGTTTCGCGCTTGACGTCCAGACTCTCCGGCACGGCTTCAAGCACGATGTCGGCACCTGATACGGCGAGCGTGACGTCGGAGGTGGGGATGATGCGAGCCATTGCATCGTCGAATCGCTCTGGCGTGTAGTCTCTTAGATCCGCCTGGTACCCCTTGCGTAGGGAGCCCCAGCGCTTGGGGAGCTTGGCAATAGCGGTGGGAAATGGGTCATAGAGGTAGACGGTTTTCCCGTGCCATGCCGCCTGGAAGGCCATTTGCGACCCCAAAACGCCGGCGCCAAGGATGGCAACTTTGTTGAATGTGAATTCCTCCGTCATTGGAGAATCCTTTCCGAGGATGGATACCTAGCGTCAGTGACGTTAGTCCTACCACCCGTGCGGTTCAACGACCTTTTGCTTGCGGCGAAAGCACACGGATCTGCAGGTCAGTGACCTGTTCGCGGCACCCTCAACGGATCGCCTCGCCGATATAGGTCACAAGTCCGCGAGCGCCTCGATCGACCACCTCGTAGGTGTCGTAGAAATCCTCCATGGTGCCGTACCAGGGGTCGGGCACGTCGAAGACTCCGCCTGATTGGTAGAGATTAGCCGAGTGCGAGGCCTTGGACGCGTCCTCCTCGAGCGCGCCTCCCGCGCCGAAGACGCCGCCGGGGGCCACGTGCGTCGTCCCGTCGAACTCGCGCCAGAGGTGCACCTTGGCCAGCGGCTCCCCGATCCGGCTGAGCATGCCCCGAAGCGAACGGGCGTGCCCCGTGGTCATTGCGAGGACGAGGTCCGCGCTGCGCAGTTCGTCGTCCGTGGCACGGTGCGCACGGTGATGGTCGGGGAGGCGATGGCCGGACTCGCGCAGCACCCGCGCCGCGCGTCGATCGATCGGGTTGCCCGTCTCCTCGGCGGAGACGCCGGCGGAGCGGACGACGACGTCGTCGATGCCCGCCTGCGCGAGACGATCGCGAAGCACGATCTCCCCCATGGGAGAACGGCAGATGTTTCCGGTACAGACAACGAGCACGTGATACATGCCTTCAGCCTACAGGGCGGACGAGCCCCTCCCCGAGGTTCCGCCACCGGCACCCCGAGGGCCAGCATGCGGACAGTCCGTCCGGAAGATGAACACGCGCGGGAGAATCGGGGAACACTACATTAGGCACATTACACACTAGGTAGAGGAGCACCCCGTGTCCACGCTCAAAAAGGCCGGAATCCTTCCGTGGGTCCTGCTTGCCATCGCCCTTGGCATCCTGTGCGGATTCTTTTTCCCCGAATGGCTCTCGCGCATCTTCTTCTCGTTCAACGAGATCTTCTCGCAGTTCCTCGGGTTCGCCATTCCGCTTATCATCGTCGGCCTCATCGTACCCGCCATCGCTGACCTTGGTCGCGGCTCCGGCAAATGGCTAGGAATCACGGCAGCAATAGCCTACGCGTCGTCGCTGTTCGGCGGCTTCCTGACGTACTTCGCCGCGAAGGCGATCTATCCCTCGATCCTGTCGACCACCGACAAGCCCGACCTCAGCTCCGAATCCTCCGCCGGCACCGGCTACCTTTCCCAACTCGAGATTCCTGCGGTCTTCGGCGTGATGACCGCACTCGTGCTCGCCTTCATCCTCGGCATTGGCCTCTCGCTCGCCCCGCGCGGCGTCATCCGCAAGGGCTTCGTCGAGTTCCGGGAGATCGTCACCGCCCTTATCGCGAAGGTGATCGTCCCGTTCTTGCCGCTGCATATCTTTGGCATCTTCCTCAACCTCACGCAGACCGGTGAGATCGCCAACGTGCTCTCCGCGGTGGTCAAGGTCGTCGTCTTCGTGCTCGTCCTCGAGGTCATCATCCTCGCCACCCAGTATGGGATCGCCGGCGCGATCGCGAAGAAGAACCCGCTCAAGGCCATCGGCACCATGCTTCCGGCCTACTTCACCGCGCTGGGGACCTCGTCCTCCGCAGCCACCATCCCGGTGACGTTGCGCCAGGCCATCGCGGCCGGCGTCTCACGGCCCGTTGCCTCCTTCGTGATCCCGCTGTGCGCGACGATCCACCTGGCAGGCTCCATGTCCAAGATCATCGCCTTCGCGCTCGCCGTCATCGCGATGAACGGCATCGCCATGCCAGCCCTGCAGTTCATCGGCTTCATCTTCATGCTCGGCGTCATCATGGTCGCCGCCCCCGGCGTCCCCGGCGGGGCCATCATGGCGGCGGTCGGCATCCTGCAATCGATGCTCGGCTTCGACGACGCCATGATCGGCCTCATGATCGCCACCTACATTGCGCTTGATTCCTTCGGTACCGCCACCAACGTGACCGGCGACGGCGCCATCGCCCTCATCATCGACCGCTTCGCTGGCGGCAACGTTGAGCAAACCGAGGGTGCCGAGGCGTTCAAGGCGCGCGCCGAGTTCGACGCCAGCACCTACCTCTCTTCCGTCGGCGGTACGCCGACAGAAGAGAGCGCAATCTAAAAAGGTAGCGCGCTCGGAGCGCCTCAAGAGCGCGCCGACACATAACCGTGGCGGGCCAGGGAATCCCCTGGCCCGCCACGTCACCTGCGACTAGAAGTCCCAGTCGTCGTCCGTGGTGGCCTCAGCCGTGCCGATCACGTAGGAGGAGCCAGAGCCGGAGAAAAAGTCGTGGTTTTCGTCCGCCCCCGGGGAGAGCGCCGCGAGGATCGCGGGGTTGACCGCCGTCTCCGACGCCGGGAATAGCGCCTCGTAGCCCAGGTTCATCAGCGCCTTGTTGGCGTTGTATCGCAGGAACATCTTCACGTCCTCCGTGAGCCCCATCTGGTCATACAGCGAAGCGGTGTATTCGACCTCGTTGTCGTAGAGCTCGTCGAGCAACTCGAACGTCCAGTCCTTGATCTCTTCGCGCCGCTCCGGGCTGGCCTTCGCCATCGCCACCTGGAACTTGTAGCCGATGTAGTAGCCGTGCACCGCCTCGTCGCGAATAATGAGGCGGATGAGGTCCGCCGTGTTGGTCAGCTTCGCGTGCGCCGACCAATACATGGGCGCGTAGAAGCCCGAGTAAAAGAGGAAGGACTCGAGCATGACGGAGGCGACCTTGCGCTTTTCCGGATCGTCGCCGTCGTAGTAGTGCTCGATGATATCTGCCTTCTTCTGCAGGTAGACGTTCTCCTCCGACCAGCGGAACGTTTCGTCAATCTCCTTCATCGAGATGAGCGTGGAGAAAATCGAGGAATAGGACTTGGCGTGCACGGACTCCATGAACGCGATGTTCGTGTACACCGCCTCCTCGTGCGCCGTGACCGCATCCGGGATGAGCGAGACCGCGCCGACCGTGCCCTGCAGCGTGTCCAGCAGAGTCAGGCCCGTGAACACGCGCGTGGTCATCTCCTGCTCGTGCGGCTTGAGCGTGTTCCACGACTGAATATCGTTCGACAACGGGATCTTCTCCGGCAGCCAGAAATTGCCGGTGAGCCGATCCCAGACCTCCTGGTCCTTCTCATCCTCAATCTTGTTCCAGTTGATTGCCTCGAACGGGCCCTGATGCGCCATGCGATCCTCCATTTCCTAACCTTTTATATCTTCGCACGTTCCTCCGACACTTTCCCAACGTGTGGCCCCTCACGCCCGGCTCCATAGGGTAGCGGCCGGAATTAGCCATAGGCTTATTCAATGAGCACTTCCACGACAACGCCCGCCGAACCTGGCGTGCAACGCTATCGGGGCCGCATCCACGGCATCGACATCGCCCGCGGCCTGGCAATCCTCGGCATGATTTGGGCCCACGTCCGCCCCGCCATGTACAGCGAAGGCACCCTTGCCTACTTCCTCGCAGACATCCCCCTGGGCCGCTCGTCGGCGCTGTTCGCCCTGCTCGCCGGGATCTCACTGGCCATCCTCTCCGGCCGCAACGTCGTCTACACCGGCGAACAGCTCCGCCACGCCCAACTACGCATCGCAGGCCGCGCGGTCGTCCTCCTCGGCTTTTCCGCCTTCCTGTCCAACTTCCCCACGATCATCGCCGTCATCCTCGGCTTCTACGCTGCCTGGTTCCTGCTCGCCATCCCCCTCCTGAGCTGGTCGGCTAGGAAGCTCGCGATCGCTGCGGGCGTCACCGCCGTCGTCGGCCCGCAACTCATCTTCCTCCTCGAATATCTCTCGTTCACCTATGAGGTCTTCGCCGACGGCGGCCCCAACGCCTTCCTCTACGACGTCCTCGTCGCCGGTGCCTACCCCGGCCTGGCCTACATGGCCTACGTGCTCGTCGGCATGGCCATCGGGCGCGCCGACCTCACCGCACCCGCTGCCCGAATCCGGCTCCTGGTCATCGGCCTGCCCCTCGCCGTCGTCGGCTACGGCAGCGCGTACCTGGCCACCTCCACCATCGCCCCCGAGGTGGACGTCGAATCGATGACGTACTCGCCCGACCTGGGCCCCTTCACCCTGTGGGACTTTCTCACCGCCGAACCCCACACGAACACCACCCCGTCGGTGATTGGGAACCTCGGCTTCGGGATCGCCCTGCTCGCGCTCTGCCTGTGGCTGGGTCCGCTAGCCAAGCACGTGCTCTTCCCGATCTCGGCGGTGGGGTCCATGTCGCTGACCGCCTACGTCGGCCACGCCTTCGGCCTGCACTTCAAGGAAGACTGGTTCTACACCGAGTCCGCCACGCCCTTCCTCGTGGTCGCCGGACTCGTGGTGCTGTTTTGCACCTTGTGGGCGCTGTTGCCCTTCCGGCGCGGCCCGCTTGAGTGGGTCACCTACCGCTTCTCTCAGTGGTTCGCCCGGCCGACTCCAGCTCGGGCGCAGGCTCAACCGGCGGAACCGACAAGGCCGGCGCAGACACAACCCGCGCAAGCTGCGCTGGCACAACCGGCGCATGGGCCGGAGCTGCACCCGAGCGATGCCGCCACGGCTCCGATCCCATCTGCCGAACCGCGACCTCAGCCCGCAAAGACGCCGCCCGACAGCCACCATCTGAGGCGGCCGTGATCTACCACTACGATTCCCCGATCGGGATCCTCACCATCTCCTACGACGGCGCCCTGCGCGGCTTGTGGACCTCGCGAAATGTTCCCGCCGACGCGGCTACCGCGATAGCAGCCAAGTCCGCATTCTCTGCCGAGCCGGGTAGCACTGCCGCGCCGGTCACCGCCTGGCTCGACGCATATTTCGCCGGCCGGAACCCCACCATCGACTTCCGCATCGAGCAAACCGGCACGCCGTTCCAGCAGGCCACCTGGCAGGCCCTGCACACCATCCCCTATGGGCACACGGTCAGCTACGGCCAGCTGGCCGTCATCGTCGAGAAGAAGCTTGGCCGGCCCACCTCCGCTCGAGCGATCGGCGCGGCAGTCGGCCGGAACCAGGTGCTCATCGCTGTGCCCTGCCACCGCGTTATCGGCGCCGACGGGTCCATGACCGGCTACGCCGGCGGCCTCGACAGCAAGAGGCGCCTCCTCGCCCTCGAACGCAGCGAGTGCCCCGACACAGATCAGGAATCTGAGGCCGACCAGGCCCTCATAGCGACCGGTAGCCGATATATTCAGTAGAACTTTCGGCAACTGCCGGCAACTGCCGGCGACGAGGAGCCCGCCGGGCAGCCGGCGGGCGCGACGCCGTCGTCAAGCTACTGCCCGAGCGGGCTAACCAATCGGCCCGCCCACTCGCCAAGCCCGACGCGCTCGCCCGTGAAGAAGGGCACGTCCTGGCGGACGTAGAGGCGCGCCTCAGTCTTACGGAAGGCGTACATGAGGTCAACGATGCGCGTGAGGTTCTCGCCCTCGAGTGCCACCACCCACTCGTAATCCGACAGCGAGAACGAGGCCAGCGTCGAGGTCACGAGATCGCCGAACGGACGGCCAGCCGCCGCATGGTTACGCATGATCGAGGCGCGCTTCCAGTCCTCGAGCAGGTACCAGTCATAGGAGCGCACGAACGGGTAGACCGCGGCGAACTTCTCCGGCTCACGCTCAAACATGCCCGGCAGATGATCCGGATTGTATTCGGCGGGACGATGCTGGCTGAGCACCGACCACACCGGCGTCAGCCCGAGCCCCCGATGCAACACGCGGTAGGCGGCCTGCGCGGCCTCGGCGGTGTCCGCGATGAACCACGCCATGAGGTCCGCGTCCGCGCGGAACCCCGACACGTCGTAGTATCCGCGGACAGTCACGCCCGTCTTCGCGACGGCGTCCTCCGCAGCGGCGACCTTGGCCGCGATGTCGGCTGGATCGGTCACGGCAGGATCAGCCTTGAAGACCGACCACATGACGAACGGCCGGGTCTCGTTCAGGCGCTGGGCAATCGGGCGGACCTCCCCGCGCGCGTGGCCGTGCGCATGCGGCCGGGCGTCGTCGTGGGCGGGGTGAGCGGCGGGGTGAGCGGCGGCGTCAGGCACGCCGGGCGTCGAGTGTGTCATGGGTTTCCTCTTTCTGGTTGGCCCGCCGTGCGGCGGGTGGAGTCGGGAGGCAGCACCCGGCAGGGCAGCCGGTGGCGCCGTGTTGGAGCAGGTCAGCAAGCTGGGCGACGAAGACGGGTGAGGCGTCGACCGTCGGCGCGCGCATGTAGCCCAGCCCGAGGCGTTCGGCGGTGGCCCGCGCCTCGACGTCGAGATCGTAGACCACCTCCATGTGGTCCGAAATGAAGCCGATCGGCACAACGATCACGGCCCGCGTGCCCGAGGCGGCAAGCTCGACAAGATGGTCGTTGATGTCGGGCTCGAGCCAGGCCACATGCGGACTACCCGAGCGCGAACAGTACGCCAGATCCCACTCCGGCTCGCCGAGCTCCGCACACAACCTCTCGATGAGCTGACGGTGCTGGAGGTCGTAGACGGGCGGGCCGGCGGTGGCGTTCATCGCGGTCGGGATCGAGTGCGTGACGAACACGAGGCGCGCGTCCGGCATGGCCGCCCGCGCCTCGCGCACCACCTCGAGGTAGGCCGCGTAGAAGCCAGGGGTCTGCCAGAACGGCCGGACCTTTTCCAGGTGCAGATCCGGATGGGCCAGCTGGGCGTGCCATCGGTCGAGGTCTTCGCGATACTGGCGGCAAGAAGAATAGGAGAAGTAGGCCGAGGTGGCGAGCGTTCGGACCGTGCGAGCACCGGCGTCGTAGAGCTCGGTCAAGGTCTCATGGCCGAAAGGATGCCAGTTCCGGTTGCCTACCGCGATCGGCGTGTGGTCGCCGCGCGCGGCGAGCTCCACTCGTAGCCGATCGACGAGCGCGGCGTTGAGCTCGTTGATCGGCGACTTTCCCCCGAAGCGGTAGTAGTGCTGGCCCACTTGAGCCAGCCGCTCGTCGGGTACGCCACGGCCCGCCACCGCATTGCGCAGGAACGGAACCACGTCCTCCGGCTTATTCGGGCCGCCGTAGGAGAGAAGCATGTAGGCGTCGACCATGTGTGTCCCTAAGTTCGCGAGCAGATATCGGGCGTGCGCCGGGCGGCGCCCTCCACGATTATGCACCTTGAACATGGTGTGTCGCATCTTGACCGGAGACTTGCCCCATACATCCAGCCGTTTCAGAACATCACCGGCCGATAGTGTCGCCATCCTTTTGGGGTGGACGACGGGCGGGCCTCCTGCGGCGCCGGGCGCGACGGGCGAGCCTCCCGGCGCGAGGGCGGCGACGCGCCCTGTCAACCTACCCCACTGCGTAAACACAGAGCGCCCCCTGAACCCAGACCGCCCTTAAACCTCAAGGTGGAGGGCTTCCCGTCGCCGGGAAACCCTCCACCTCTACCTCGCGACCACGCGGCCCGCCAAGGCAAGCCGCTGCCGGATGCTGCCAGTCACGGCAAGCCGCTGCCGGCCGCTAGAGCATGCAGGACACGCAACCCTCCACCTCAGTGCCCTCGAGGGCGGCCTGACGGATGCGCATGTAGTACAAGGTCTTAATCCCCTTGCGCCAGGCGTAAATGTAGTTGCGGTTGACGTCGCGGGTGGTGACCGTGTCCGGATAGAACAGCGTCAACGACAGGCCCTGGTCCACGTGCTGGGTGGCCACGGCGTAGGTATCGATGATCTTCTCCGGCCCGATCTCGTAGGCGTCCTGGAAGTACTCGAGGTTGTCGTTCGTCATGTAGGCGGCCGGGTAGTAGACGCGCCCCAGCTTGCCCTCCTTGCGGATCTCGATCTTCGACACGATCGGATGGATCGACGACGTCGAGTTGTTGATGTACGAAATCGAACCCGTGGGCGGAACGGCCTGCAGGTTCTGGTTGTACATCCCGTACTTGGCGACGTCGGCCTTCAGCTGCTTCCAATCCTCCTGGGTGGGGATGTGGATATTCGCGAAGAGTTCCTTAACCCGATCGAATTCCGGCGCCCACTCCTTCTCGGTGTACTTGTCAAAGTAGGAGCCGTTGGCGTAGTCCGACTTCTCGAATCCTTCAAAGGCCTCCCCGCGTTCGCGCGCCAGCTCCATGGAGGCCTGGATCGCGTGGTAGGTGACCGTGTAGAAGTACATGTTCGTGAAATCCAGCGCCTCCGGCGACCCGTAGAAGATCCGTTCCCGGCCGAGGTAGCCGTGGAGGTTCATCTGGCCCAGTCCGATCGCGTGGGACATGTCGTTGCCGCGCTTGATCGACGGCACCGACTCGATGTTCGTCTGGTCCGACACCGAGGTCAGCGCGCGGATCGCGGTGTGGATCGTGCGGGCGAAGTCCGGCGAGTCCATCGTCTTGGCGATGTTGAGCGAGCCGAGATTACACGAGATGTCCTTGCCCACGTGATCGTAGGAAAGATCGAGGTTGTAGCTGGATGCCTCCGAGACCTGCAGGATCTCCGAGCACAGGTTCGACATGGTGATGCGCCCGTCGATCGGGTTGGCCCGGTTCACCGTGTCCTCAAAGATGATGTAGGGGTAGCCGGATTCGAACTGAATCTCCGCCAGGGTCTGGAAGAAGGCGCGTGCGTTGATCTTGCTCTTCTTGATCCGCCGGTCGTCCACCATCTCGTAGTACTTTTCGCTGACCGAGACCTCAGTGAAGGGCACGCCGTAGACGCGCTCCACGTCGTAGGGCGAGAACAGGTACATGTCCTGGTTTTGCTTGGCCAGCTCGAAGGTGATGTCGGGAATGATGACGCCGAGGGAGAGCGTCTTGATGCGGATCTTTTCGTCCGCGTTCTCCCGCTTCGTGTCGAGGAATCGCATGATGTCCGGGTGATGGGCGTGCAGGTAGACCGCACCCGCGCCCTGGCGCGCGCCTAGCTGGTTGGCGTAGGAGAAGGAATCCTCCAGCAGCTTCATCACCGGGTTGACGCCGGAGGACTGGTTCTGGATCTTCTTGATCGGCGCTCCCTGCTCACGCAGGTTGGACAGGTTGAGGGCGACGCCGCCTCCGCGCTTGGACAGCTGGAGGGAGGAGTTGATCGCGCGTGCGATGGACTCCATGTTGTCCTCTACGCGCAGCAGGAAGCAGGACACGAGCTCGCCGCGGGCCACCTTGCCGGCGTTAAGGAACGTCGGGGTGGCAGGCTGGAAGCGGCCGGTGATGATCTCCTCCATGAGGTTCATCGCCATCTCCTCGTCCCCGCGGGCGAGGTAGAGGGCGACGATGCACACGCGATCCTCGAAGCGCTCTAGGTAGCGCGTTCCGTCGAACGTCTTGAGCGTGTAGGAGGTGTAGTACTTGAACGCGCCAAGGAAGGTTTGGAAGCGGAACTTGTGGGCGTAGCAGGCCTTGAACAGCGACTTGATGAACGCGAAGTCGTACTGGCCAAGCACCTCCGCCTCGTAGTAGCCCTCATCCACGAGGTACTTCAGCTTCTCCTCCAAGTCGTGGAAGTAGACCGTGTTCTTATTGACGTGCTGGAGGAAGTACTGGCGGGCTGCCTGGCGATCGGCGTCGAACTGAATATTGCCGTCGGCGTCGTAGAGATTGAGCTGGGCGTTAAGCGCGTGGTAGTCCAGCGCCGGATCGAGACTCTCCTCGCCCGTATCCGTCAAAGTTGCGTCCAAAATTCTTCCAATCCTTTGCGAACCACCTCGACGTCCCGCGGAGTGCCGAGGAGTTCAAACCTGTACATGTGTGGAACCTTCGTTTTCGCGGAGATGATGTCCCCCGCGAGGCAGTAGGCTTCGCCGAAGTTCGTGTTGCCCGAGGAGATGACCCCGCGGATGAGGGAGCGATTCGCTTCGTCGTTCAAGAACTTGATGACCTGCTTCGGCACCGCGCCCTTCGTGTTGCCGCCACCGTAGGTGGGGGTGATCAGCACGTATTCCTCCGTGACGTGGAGGAAGGGATCCTTCGCGTGCAGAGGAATGCGCTCGGCCGGGAAGCCGAGCTTGTCCACGAAGCGCTTCGTGTTGTTGGTGGCGGAGGAGAAGTAGACGATGTGTACCATCGCGCACCCGGCTCGTTCGGGGCGACCGTAGCCGCCCCGAACACTTAGGCCGACACTTCCGCTACGTCGACGGCGAGGGCCTTGATCTTGTCCGGGCGGTAACCCGACCAGTGGTCGCCGTCGGCGAAGACGACGGGAGCCTGCTGGTAGCCCAGTGCCTTCACGGTCGCCAGCGCGTCCGCATCCTCGACCAGATCGACTTCCTCGAACTCGAGGCCGTGCTTCTTCAGCGCCCGCTTGGTGGCGGTGCACTGCACGCACGAGGGCTTCGTGTAGACGGTAATGGCCATCGCATTTCTCCTAGTCATAGATCAGATACGGGAATCAACACTACACCTAGTGGCCGACAAACGGCTTACCACTAGATCATGTGTTGGTGGCGTGTCGCGGCACGCTTCGCGCCGGCATGCGGATATCCCCCTGTGGGAAGCTCGAACGACGCCGCGATACGCACAACATCACACTCGGGTTTACCCACGTCAGGCTCCACAGCCAACGACGACGACGCGCCTCGGCCAGCCACGAAACCATCCTCGCACCCGCCTCCGACAAAAAAGCCTGTCCACAAATCCACCGGGTTGTGGACAAAATTATCCCCGTTGTCCACGGCTGCGAGTAGATCTATCCACAATTGTGGAGGGAAGGCCGACCCGCCGCCCCGAAACGTCCGATATGCCGCATGCTCGGCGTCGGCGTGTCGCGGCGGGTAACCGGCGTGTCCTATGGGTGTCGCTCTGCGGCCGCCAAGGCGAGCGGCATCACCCTCGCCGAACGGCGCCCCTCTCACCTGCGATGGCACCTCACCGCCACCCGATCTAGGGCTGATGTCCTTGAATAAGTCCATTTTGGCGGGGAAAATGGTTCATATGGACACCAACTTTGAAGACCAACTGCGCGAAGCGGGTCTACGCGTGACCCGCCCGCGCCTGTCTGTGCTCGAGGAGCTCGAGGCTCACCCGCACTCGACGGCTGACTCGGTCCGCCAGGGTGTCACCACGCGGCTCGGCTCCGTGTCCACCCAGGCCATCTACGACGTCCTCCATGTCCTGACCGACAAGAAGATTCTGCGGGAGATAGAGCCGCACGGCTCGGTTCCGCTCTACGAGATCGCCCGCCACGATAACCACCATCACCTGGTGTGCCGCGCGTGCCGGAAGGTGGTGGACATCCCGTGCGTCGTCGGCTCGGCGCCCTGCCTGGAGCCTTCCGATGCGCACGAATTCGCCATAGATGAAGCCGAAGTGGTCTTCTGGGGTTATTGCCCGCAATGCGAGCAGGCTCGTCTCGAAGAAGCCGCCGCGAACGCACAATAGGCTACAATGGGCTTCGTCGAAAGGAAGCCCATGAACAAGATGAACGTCGAGTCGTTCAACCTCGACCACACGCTGGTGGCTGCGCCATTCGTGCGCATCGCCGACGTCAAACGGCTGCCGCACGGCGATGTTCTGACCAAGTACGACGTGCGCTTCTGCCAGCCCAACGCCGCACACCTCGAGATGGACACCGTCCACTCGATCGAGCACTCCTTCGCCGAATACGCCCGCAACCACGCCGATAACGTGGTCGATTTTTCGCCCATGGGCTGCCAGACGGGCTTCTACCTCATCCTCGCCGGCGAACCCGACGTCGATGCCACCATGGGCCTGATCGAACAGACCTTCCGCGACATCCTCGCCGCCACCAGCGTGCCCGCCGCGAACGAGGTACAGTGCGGCTGGGGCGCCAACCATTCGCTCGCCGGAGCGCAGAAGGCCGTGGCCGACATGCTCGCCCGCCGCGACCAGTGGGGAGAGGTGTTCGCATGACCAGCATCAATGCCATCATCGTTGCCGCGATGGCGGAGGAGATGAGGCCGTTCACCACGCTGCTACCCGACTTCATCACCACCCCCATCACCACCCCCTTCGGCTCGGCCTTCCTCGCCCGCAAGGGTCGCTCATCCATCCTTTTCCTCACCACCGGCATCGGCGCCGCCTGCTCGGCCGGCCTGCTCTCCTGGGCGCTTGCCAAGTACGAGCCGCGGGCGATCGTGTCAGTCGGCTCGGCCGGCGGGCTGGATTCGTCGGTGAGCATCGGGGACATCGTCGTCGGCACGCGCTACGTTCACGGCACCGCCGACGCCACCGCCTTCGGCTACGCCCCCGGCCAAATCCCGGGCCAGCCCGAATACTTTGAGGCCACCGATGACCTCGTCCAGGCCGCCCACGCCGCCAGCCAAGCCGACCGGCGCACGCACGCCGGCCTGGTCGTCTCCTCCGACTCCTTCGTCACCGAGGCGAACGTCAAGGACACACGCACCACCTTCCCCGGCGTCCTCTCCGCCGACATGGAGTCCCACGCGCTCGCCCAGATCGCCCACCTGTTCGGAATCCCGTTCGCGTCGGTGCGCTCGATTTCCGACGTCGTCGGCGCCAGCGACGCCAAGAAGCAGGCCGAGACCTTTAACAACCAGTTGGACGACGTCGCCCTCGCCGCCGCCCACACCGTGCTCAACCTGCTCTCCCACACCTCCGCGCTCGACATCGAACGCTCCGGCCACGGGCCCGCGCAGCATTTCTCCAAGGCGTCGCTACAGTGCGCGCTCTACCTCATGCTCGCCAAGGCCCACGGCCTCACCGCCGCGTCCGGCGAGCTGCCCGAGGTGCTGCAGGCGGCGGAGAAACACCTCAGCTCCCTGGATGCGCCGCTGCGCGGGGAGGCCCTCGGGCTCATGCTCGCCGGCTACCAGTTCGCCTCCGAACAACCCTCAGCCGCCCTCACCGCCAAGGACTATGACACCCACCGCGCCCAGTTCATCAAGAACTATTCCGACGCCGGGCCCGGCTTCCTCTGGCCACCCACCTCCCAGACCGTCATCAAGCGCTTCAACGGCTACTGGAACGACGCCCTGATCTCCATCGGCCTCACCCCGCGCCGCGGGCGCAACCGTGGCGGGTTGAAGTTCTCCACCGAGGACTACCTCTTCGCCATCCGCTCCTACCTCATCGACGCCCAGCGCTCACGCCGCCAACCCTCCTTCAACGCCTACAGCACGTGGCTCAAGAAGTCGGGCCACGCCGGCAAGCTACCCTCGGGCGCCGCGATTCGCCAGCGCTTCGGCTCCTGGAAGGAAGCCCTCAACGCCGCTGCGATCGAGACCGACTAGCACAAGGGAGCGGCTATCGGACGACGACGCCGGTCGGCCCCGACGCTGCGAACGCAACGGGACCGACCGGCGTCGTGAATCCTAGGCCACCTCAAGCTGGCGCAGCACAAACGCGATCTCGCGAGCGCGCCGCTCCCAGCGGGCATAGCGCCCGGAGCCGCCGGCGTGGCCAGCGACCTTCTCGGTGTGCTGGAGGATGATGCCGGAGTCGTCGGCGACGACCTCGCGCAGCTCCTGGACCCACTTGGTGGGCTCGATGTAGGACACGCGGACGTCGTTGAGTGAGGTGGTGGCGAGGATCGCCGGGTAGCGCTCGGCGCGGATGTTCTCGTACGGCGAGTACGAGGCCATGTATTCGTAGACCTCTTTCGACGTGATCGGGTTGCCCCACTCCTCCCATTCACCAACCGTCAGCGGCAGCTCGGGCTTGAGGATCGTGGTCAGGGCGTCGACGAACGGCACCCGCGCCAGGATCACCCGGTACAGCTCGGGGGCTTGGTTGGTCACCGCGCCCATGAGCAACCCGCCGGCGGAGCCGCCCTCGGCCGCGAGGCGCTCCCCGTCCACGAGCCCCGTGTCGATGAGGTGGCGGGAGGCGGCCACGAAGTCGGAGAACGTGTTCTTCTTCTTTAGCAGGCGCCCGTCCTCGTACCACTGGCGCCCCATCTCCCCGCCGCCGCGGATGTGCGCCACGGCGTAGACCACGCCGCGGTCCAGTAGCGGCAGGCGCATGGGGGTAAAGTACGGGTCGTTGCACACCTCGTAAGAGCCGTAGCCGTAGATGAAGCCGGGGTTGGCGCCGGTGCGGTCGAGGTCGGCGCGGTGGGCGATGGTCAGCGGGATTTTCACCCCGTCCTCCGCCTCCGCCCAGTCGCGGTACTCCACGTACTGGCTCGGGTCGTAGCCGGGCACCTCGAGCGTCTTGAGCGTGGTCATCTCCTTATTCACCACGTCCCAGCTCAGCCACGTTTGCGGCTGGATGAGTGATTCGGCGACGACGTCGACCCCGGTGGCCTCCCACTCGTGGTTCGCCCCGATCTCCACGGTCATCGTCTCCGGGATCGGGAGCGCGTAGGGCTTCGCCCAGCCCTTGGCGGTACGCTCGATGATCCGGATCTCGGTGCCGCCCTTGGCGCGGGTGTGCAGCGCCGCGAACGTCTTGAATGCGGCGACCTCAAGGAAGCGCTCGCCCGCAGCCGGCTTGACCAGGCTGGTCCACTCCGTGACGTCGCTGGGGCGGACCGGGGCAGTGGCCAGCTCGAATCCGGGCTCTTCGGCGTTGTGGATGATGAGGAGCTCGTCGCCGGCCACCTCGACGGTGTAGAACAGGCCCTGCTCGCGCCCGCGCACCATGAAACGCTCGGCCGGATCCGCCGTCGAGACCAGGTGGACCTCCGACGTCTCCGTCGACGTCGACAAGATGACCAGCCACTTCCCATCCCGCGAGGTCTCGAACCACAGCCCGAAGGACTCGTCGTCCTCGCGCAGGATGAGCTGGTCTTCGTCCGGGTTCGTCCCCACCCGGTGGAGCCAGACCTCGTGGTGGCGCCACGCGTCGTCCACGCGCGTGTAGAACACGCCGCTCGAATCCGCGAGCCAGGCCAGCCCGTAGCCGATGCCCTCCACGGCGTCGTCGACCACCCGGTCCGAGTCGATCTCGTGGATGCGCAGATCGAAGTGCTCGTCCCCGGTGGTGTCGATCGCGAGCGCGAAGAGGCGGCCGTCCGGCGAGGCGTCCCCCGATCCCGTGGCGAAGTATTCTTCGTCGACGCCAAGCTGGTTGCCGTCATAGACGCAGGTCTCGCCCGCGAGCGTGTCTGACGGCTTGGGGCGGATCAGCTCTAGCTTCTCTGTTTGCTTGCCGTTGCCTGTCAGCGGTACCCGGAAAAGTCCGGCGTAGGGGCGGCCCTCCCACGTTCGGGTCCAGTACCAGTAATCGCCTTTGCGCACGGGCACCGAGACGTCCGTCTCCTTCGTCCGTGCCGCGATCTCCGCCACGATCTGCTCGCGTAGCTCGGCTTGGTCGGCCGTGTTCGCCTCAAACCAGGCGTTCTCTGCGTCGATGAGGGAGTGGGCCTTCTCCTCATCCTCGCGCAGCCACTCGTAGTTGTCCGTGAAGGTGTGGCCGTGGAAGGTTCGCTCGATCGGGATGCGCTCGGCGTGGGGTGCGTCCTTGTTGATGTTTGTCATAGATCCATTCTAGGGGCTTTGCCGGGGTGGGTGCCTCGCCTGGGTGGGTGCTTTGCCGGGGAGCCTCGGGCAGGAGGGTGCGGGCGGGCTGTGACAAAGGCTTTCCGGGCGACACTTTCGCCGCACTATCTGTAGTCTGGGGTGCATGGAACATGACATCGTGGTTCACGTGTGGTCCGACATCGCCTGCCCGTGGTGCTGGATCGGCAAGCACCGCCTGGAAAAAGGCATCGAGGAGTCGGGGCAGAAGGTCGCTGTGGAGTACCACAGCTACCAGCTTCAGCCCGACGCCGGGGCCCCTGTGCCCTTCGCCACCTCCCTGTCAATGAAGCACTTCTCCGCCGACGAGGTCTCCGAGGTGCTGGCCTCCACCACAGAGCTTGCAGCCGCCGAGGGCCTGACGATCAACTGGGATAAGGTCACCGAGGTCAACACGTTCCTGGCTCACCAGCTCGTCTACGCAGCCAAGTCCCGCGGCGAGACCCCCGAGGAGGCCGCGCTGCTCGGCGCGCAAGCCTTCGAGCGCCTCTACGTCGCCCACTTCACCGAGGGCCGCAACCTCGCCGACACGGATGAGCTCATCGACATCGCGGCCGACCTTGGCCTTGATCACGACGACGTTGCCGACGAACTCGAATCCGGCGAGCATGCGGATTCCGTGCGCGCCGACATCTCTTCCGCCCGCTCACTCGGGATCGAAGGCGTGCCGTTCTATGTGGTTGGCGGCAAGTTCGGGATCTCCGGCGCGCAACCGGCCAGCGTCTACGCCGACGCGATCCAGCGGGCCATGGCCGAGATGCAGGTGGCCCACGCCCAGGAAGTGCCAGTCGAGCAGGACTAACCGGCCGGGGTAGGCGGCTCGTGGGACGCACGGCTCCCCGGACCACGTACTCCCCGGACCACGCAGTCCCCGGGCCGCGTACGCCCCGGCCAGCGGCGCCGGACGGCGCCGCTGGCGTTCGCCCGGCGCGCTTTGCCGAGCTAGGAACGCAGGCCCGAGTGCAGGCCCGTCTGCTCCACCGCCAGCCGGTCCGCCAGCTCGTTCGCGGCGTCACCGGAATGGCCGCGCACCCACTCCACGTCCGTTCGGCCCGTGCGCGACTCGTACAGGTTCACCATCTTCTCAATCAGCTCCCGGTTGAGCACCGGCTTGCCGTCCGCCTTCTTCCAGCCCCGCCGCCGCCAGCCCGGAGCCCACTCGGTCATCGCCTTGATGACATACGACGAATCCGAACGCAACAGTAGGTCCGCCTCCGGGCCCGCGAACTCGAGCGCCGAGATCATCGCCGTCAACTCCATGATGTTGTTCGTCGTCGTATGCGCACCACCGGCCGCCGTCCGGCCCGAATACTGCTCCACCCACGCCCAGCCGCCCGGGCCCGGGTTCCCCGAGCACGAACCGTCCGTCGCAATCACCAGGTCATAGCCCGCCTTGGGCCGTCCAATCTCAGTCATGGGACCAGCTTAGCGGGCGCCTCCGACAAACTTTTCCGCTCCCGCGCCAAGCGCCCCACACCCGCCTCGCCCCGATCACGGCGTCAGCGTCGGACGCGCGGTTCCCCAACGACGTCGTGCACTCAGCCCTCGCGGTTCCAGCGCGCGGCGAACTCGGGTAATCTGGGAGGTATCAAACTGAGGAAGGTAAGATGCTCCAGCTCGACGACTATAGGGACGCAATCAAACTCTCGGAGCCATTCCCCGAGCCCAACGACGACACCCGCTCCACCTACGATCTACTCATGACGGCGCTCGGTGGCCTCAACAAGAAGCACTACACCGGCACCGGGTCCATCGCCCACCTCTCTACCGACGACGGCCTCTTGCGCTGGCTCCAGGCCGAACTGGCCCTACGCGAACCCGGCCCGCTCAACCCGATCGCCTCCCGCGCAATTAACACCCTGCTCTACCGGCAGGTCGGCTTACACGGCCGCGTCGAGGCCAAGAACCTGCGCCGTATCCACGATCTCCTTCCCGAGAACGACTTCGATTCCTCCACCGAGACCGTCCTCTTCCGTGGGGACATGCGCCAGCTCGTCATCGACGCCGTCGTCAACACCGCCCTGCCCACCCTCACCGGGTGCCGCATCCCGCTCCACGGCTGCCTTGACTCCGTACTTCACGCCCAGGCCGGCCCTTGGATGCGCAACGACTGCGCCACCATCATGGAGCTCCAGGGCACCGACATCGAGGAACCGGGTCAGGTCAAGATCACGCGCGGCTACCGCCTCCCAGCCAAGTACGTCATCCACACGGTCGGGCCCGCCGTGCACGACGGCGTCGTCACCGCCGCGGACCACGAAATCCTTTACAACTGCTACTGGAACGCCCTCGAGCTGACCCGGCAAATGCCCGACGTGCGCTCCATCGCCTTTCCCGCCATCGCCACTGGCTACAACGCCTTCCCGCTTCGCCGTGCCGCGAAGATCGCGCTCGACGCCGTCAACACCTGGATGGATCGGCACGGCCACAACCTCGACCTCATCGTCTTCTCCGTGCATTCGGAGGCCGACGCGATGACCTACGCCGACGTCATCGACACCTGGATCGACGACTAAGGTTGGCCCTCCGCGGGCTCGCCGCATCTCGCGGCTTAGCGTCGCGTTTGTCGAAAAAGCCAAAAGGAGGGCGCGGGCCGAATGCCCGCACCCTCCTTTTTCTATGTCAGTCCCTCTTCCGGCCGAATTCGTCGTTTCGTTACGCCGGCGGTCCGAAGGTACCTTACTCGGCGGCCACCTTGCGTCCCTTGTAGACGAAGCCGAAGACCGTCAACAGCAGGCCGACGACGGCGAGTCCGGCGCCCGCCAGCTTCGCAATGGTACCGAGCAGCCCCCAGCCGTAGGCGTTGAGGAGCATGCCGCGCAGGGTATTACCGTCGAGCAAGGTGTCGTAGCGCAGGCTGTTGAGGTTAGCGACCTCCGCCGCGATGTCGTACTCGGTGAGCGGGTTGGCGATCTCGGCCTTGACCATCTTGGTGATGGTCGCATCGTCGGCGGCGGGGTTATCGGCGGCGATCTCCTCGGTGAGCACGGCCTCGCGATCGGAGGCAATCTTGCCGACGGTGGCGAACGTCGTCGTATCGGGATCAAGCCCGGCGTCGACAACCGCGGCACGCATGTGAGCGTGGATGTAGTGGTTGGCGAAGATGCGGGCCTGGTCGCCCGTCACCACGGCCTCGCCCGCGACCGGGTAAAGCGCGTCGGCGTCTTCCTGGGCGATGCGACCGGCCTTGAGCTGGCCGTCGATGGACTCCGTCGTGGGCAGGACGACGTCCTGCTCCTCGAGCTGAGCCTTAATGAACGAATCCGCGTAGAGGCCACCGCTGAGGGCAGCGATGCCGACGACGAGGAGGATAATGCCGAAGATCTTCGACAGGGTTTTGTAAACCTGTGTAGCCATAGTTTCCTCTCATGACCCGCCCGGCGAGGCGGGGTTTTTCGTGACACTTGTGGTGTCAGTGGACCAGTTTGCCGGCTGAACATCGCGTGATCGAGATGGCCACCCAGCCCTGCGTGCCCTGAATAATATGTCTCCGCGGCGCCCGCGAAAAATCCAAACCGTCACGTTTTACTGAAGGATTCAACTAATTTGCCACAAAACGGCGCATACGACCATGGTCGTAGGACCATAGTCCCGGTTTTGGGTGGGCGTGTGCCCCTTTCGTGGCGCCGACGAACAGGTCAACGACGGCGACGCCGGGTCGGTTACACCACCACAAACTTAGCGACACACCCGAACGTCCCACACCGTTCGGCCAGGTCACCTCACTGGTGGCAGACCAAGGTCACGGGTCACTTCAGGTAGCTGTTGGGCATAGGTTGGGCTGTGTGGTCACGAAACCGAACCGGGCACCGCCACCCCCACATGGGACGCGGACCGTTCATCTACGGAATAAGAAACGATGCAACGAGAAATCCAAGGGCGGCAAACACTGCGACCGCTGCCAGCGCACGTCCTTTCTTTCCCTCCGTCGTCGTATTAATGACGGCCAGAACCGCCGAAGTGATCATAAGTGCGAGCCCAGAAAAGGCAAAGATACTGGCCGCATCCGGAAAAGCTGTCATCAACGTAAAGAGCAATACTCCGGACCCGAAGATCACAACTATGAGAATTTGATTCCTCTGCTTCTTTCCCGAATACGTTTTACGGACACCTTCGTTCTCAGTATTCACGTGTTCCTCCCAGACTAACCCGCTCAATGTCACATTAACAGCAAGATGCGCTTAGTTGGCTTCGGTGCCCTCATTTGGCTTATAAGCCAAAACGGAACGATGACGCGAGACATAGCAACAAAAAATTAAAAAATATCTCGCGACATAGCCGGAACTATGTCGCGAGACATCACAATGGTGCTCGAGGGGGTGTGTGGTTTCACGACATCGTTCCGCCCTCACCGTACGCCCTGCTAGTACAGCTCTCTCACGAGATCGTTCCGGGGTGTCTCACGTGATCGTTCCGCCTCAACCGGCATCGTACGATCATGAATAACACACAAAAGAACCGCGTCATTGTCATGGCCATCATCGAAGGAAACATGAGCACCACTGAAGCTGCTCACCGGTTCAACGTCTCCACCAGATGGGTACGAAAACTCCTCCAACGCTACCGCGAAGGAGGCCTAGAAGCCGTCGACCCACAATCGAAAGCACCCCGATCAAACCCGCACCAATACACCGACACGACCATCACCCAAATACTAAGCATCCGAAACCACCTCACCAACCACGGACTAGACAACGGACCACACTCGATCTGGCTTCAATTACCTCAAGCCAACCGCCCATCAGTAGCAACAATCTGGCGCATCCTCAAACGCCACAACCTCATCACACCCCAACCTCAAAAACGACCACGCTCATCATGGATCCGCTTCGAAGCAGCAACACCTAACGAAACCTGGCAATCAGACTTCACCCACTGGCCACTAGCAGACCGAACCGACACCGAAATCATCACCTGGCTCGATGACCACTCCCGCTACCTCCTCCACGTCTCAGCACACCAACGCATCACCACACCCATCGTCATCGACACCTTCACACGCACTACCGATATCTACGGACTGCCAGCATCAACACTGACCGACAACGGCATGGTCTACACCACCAAACTCGCCCGCGGAAACCGTACTAACACCCAACCAAACGGCTTCGAACAACTCCTAGCCGACCTGAGCATCACACAAAAGAACGGCCGACCAAACCACCCCACCACACAAGGCAAAATCGAGCGATACCACCAAACCCTCAAAAAATGGCTACGCGCCCAACCACCAGTCACCACCATAAACGAACTCAACACACAACTACGCCACTTCCAAAACCTCTACAACACCCAGCGCCCCCACCGAGCCCTGGCAAACGCAACACCCGCACATGCCTACAACGCACTCCCCAAAGCACAACCCACCATTGAAAAAGAACCACACACGTTCTGGCGAATCCGCTACGACAAAGTCGATAACGGAGGAAAAATCACCATCAGATACGCCGGAGAACTACGCAAACTCCACATCGGAGGCTTATAGGCCAAAATGTGTTGGTTTCGGTTTAGTAGGTTTCGTGCCAGGTTCCGTTGTGGTGGAAGTCGGTCCAGTTAACTGCGGTTCCCCATCTGTCGATCTCGGCTTGTGCTTGGGCGCGGTGGCTGGCCTTGTCGAATTGGTCAATGATCTGCTGGTCGGTGATCGTGGTCTTGAGGATGTGTGCTGGGGTGGCAGGGAACTCGGTGTGCAGGTAGCACCACCACAACACGGTCTTGACCTGGTGATCAAGACTCATGCCCCGGTGGGCTCGTAGCACGCAGCGTAGTTGGGTATTAATCCCGCCCTCGATCAGGTTCGACGTCCTGGGAATGGGGTCACCTTCAAGGTCAAGGGCGGGATCAAGGAAGGTGAACAGCGTGCCTTGTTTGACCAGCGTGTTGAGGCAGTTCTTGGCCTGGATCAGCCGGGCATGGGTGGGAACGAGGCGTCCGTCTGGTAGCCGGGTGCGCTGGGCGAGGAACTGTTTGTAGGTGGTGTTCCAGGCGGCGAGTTTGCTCATCCATGCCACTGCCTGCTCATAGGTGGCGACCTCGAGCAGGGCTTGAGCAAGACCGTAGAGATCAACACCTGCCTGAGTGCGTGGCCGGGTGGTGGTCTTACGCTTGACCGCGCTATAGGCGTGAAAGACGCAGCGTTGGATCCGGGTTCCAGGCCAGGTAGTCTTCACCGCGCTGGCGATGCCTTGCCCACCATCACACACGACAACATCTGGGGGCGCGATCCTCGACATCAGCGCTTGCCAGGCGCGGGTGGTCTCGCCCTTGGCCACGTACCAGCCAAGCACGTGAGTCTTGGTACACGCGATCAGGACGACCAGCTTGTGGGACAGGTAGATCCCGTCAACAAAGACCACGTGGCTGACTTCGTCGACCAGTGGGGAAACTGGCCATAGATGCCAAAATGGTTCGTTACGCCGTCGTATGGTGCGTGCCTTGGGCCCGTAATCGGCCAGGGTGTGTTTGCCGGTGACGAAGTCTAAAAACGCACTGAAATGCCGGGCGCGGGTATCGTTACGCCGAGACTGGCTTGCCCCACATGTTGGACAGCGCAACCTTGGCCTACCTGCTCGAGTTGAGCCCCATTTTTGCGTCGTGCCACCACAGATTTTGCATCGAGGATTTCCCATCCCCACATTCAAGCCGATTCAAACCCCGACCTTGCCACGGAATATCAATCAAAAACCGGGATAAAACCAACACGACCTGGCCAACCAAGAACTCAAGTCACAACCAGTCCAACCCCCACCTTTCGGCTTTATAGCAACGAAAGACAGCCCAAAAACCAACACAACCTGACCTATAAGCCTCGACAAAACCAAAAAATACCAACCCAAAAAACGGAACGATGACGCGAGACATAGCGACAAAAAATAGAAAAAATGTCTCGCGACATAGCCGGAACTATGTCGCGAGACATCACATGGTGCTCGAGGGGGGAGTTGAACCCCCACGCCCTCGCGGGCACACGGACCTGAACCGTGCGCGTCTGCCTATTCCGCCACTCGAGCAAGCGAAGAACAGCCTACACGGGAACGTGCCCCCGCTCCAAGTCTCCGCGGCGTACTATGCCGCGTTTCTCACTTTGTCCGCTCAGGGCGCGCTCACAGGCTGATCCACCTGAAGCGAAGAACGAGTAGCCTAGGTAAAAGGACTATGGATTCAGCCACGTCGGTGGCGTGCGAAAGGATCACGATGAGCGCATTCGACAGGATTGAGCGCGGCATGGAGAACGCCGTCGAAAACGTATTCTCGCGCGCTTTCCGCTCGGACCTTAAGCCGGTGGAGTTGGCCTCGGGCCTGAAGAAGTCGATGGATGACAGGGCGGCAGCGGTCAGCCAGGACCGTGTGGTCGTGCCGAACGAGTTTGAGATTCTGCTGTCGGAATCAGACTTCCACAAGCTGGGAGAGTGGGGTGAGGACGCGATGCGCGACGAGCTGACGGAGATCGCCACCTCCCACGCCCGCAACCAGCGCTACACGTTCCTGGGCCCGATCAAGATCACGTTCAGCTCCATGCCGGAACTCTCCCGCGGCAAACTCTTGGTCCGTGGCCGTTCGAAGCGCGGCCCGGCCGCACCCGCCACCACCCCGGAGGCCACGCCTGAAAACCCGATCATCGAGGTCGGCGGGGAGCGCTACCTGCTCACGGGTGCCGTCACGGTCATCGGCCGGGGTTCCTCGGCGGACATCACGGTCGACGACGCCGGTGTCTCCCGCCGTCACTTGGAGCTCCGCGTTACCCCGGGCGGCGTGATCGCCACGGATCTGGACACAACGAACGGCACCTACGTGGAGGGGCACCGGATCACGGCGGCGACCCTCCTGGACGGCAACACGATTACGATCGGCCGCACCCGCATCATGTTTTGGACGAGCCCGGAGATGCTATGAGCGCCCTCGTTGTCACGCTTTTCCGCTACGGCTTCCTCATTCTCCTGTGGCTGTTCGTCTTCGCCGTGGTTCTCACGGTGAAGAAGGACGTCTACGGCACCCGCGTCACGTCCCGCACCACGGGTAGGCCCCAGGCCAAGGTGGCCGCCCGCACGACGGCGCGTCCGCGGCGCGCGTCCACCCCCACGCCTCGCGCCGCCGCCCAGCCACACCTGGTGGTCAGCGGCGGCTCACTCGCCGGGAGCACGATCCCGCTGTCGGGCTCGATCACGGTGGGCCGCTCCCCGGATTCGGCCCTGGTGCTGGACGACGGCTACACCTCGGCACGCCACGCCCGCTTCTACACGGACGGACATGACTGGTACGTGGAGGATCTGAATTCGACGAACGGCACGTGGGTGGGCGGTACGCGCATCTATGAGCCGACCCGCCTGAGCTTCGGCACGCCCGTGACCATCGGCAAGACAACCCTGGAGATACGCCAGTGAGCATTTCTTTCCGCTGCGCAGCAGTTTCCGACGTCGGCCTGATTCGTAAGTCTAATCAGGATGCTGGCTATGCCTCCACCAACCTCATCGTGTTGGCCGACGGGATGGGTGGCGCAGCCGGCGGGGACGTGGCGTCGTCGGTCGTGGTGGCGCACCTGGCGCAGGTTGACGACAGCCACCCCGCTGAAGACATCTTGCCCGTGCTCACCAATACGCTCGAGGACGCCCACGCGGAGCTCATCGCGCGTTCGGCGGAGACGACGTCGTTGGCCGGGTTGGGCACGACATGCATCGCGATCATGCGCGCGGGCAACAAGCTCGGCATGGTCCACATCGGCGATTCGCGCGCCTACCTGTTGCGAGAGGGAACGCTGACCCAGGTCACCCACGACCACACGCTCGTCCAGTACCTCGTCGACCGGGGCGAGATCACTCCGGAGGAGGCGGAGAACCACCCGAAGCGCAACGTCATCATGCGCAACATCGGCGACACCCCCGAACCGCTCGAGATCGACCGCTCGATCCGCGAGGCCATCGCGGGCGACCGCTGGCTGCTGTGTTCTGACGGCCTGTTCGGCGTCGTGTCGAAGGAACGCATCACGAAGACGCTCACGGACTACCGCGACCTCGACGCGTGCGCGAACCGCCTCGTCGACCTGGCGCTCGCCGCCGGCGCGCCCGATAACGTCACGGTGGTGTTGGCTGACGTCGTCGACGACGACGTTGCGCCCGGCCCTCCCCTGATCGTGGGGTCAGCGGCGGTGGATGCTCACAGACCCACGCGGGGGACGACGTCGGCGGCGGGGAAACTATCGCGCTGGACGCCGGGGGAGTCGGTCGAGGTCGCGCAGGAGCGGCGCAGCCCGTGGGCACGGATCGCGGCGACCATCGCGGTGCTCGCCATTGCGGTGGGTAGCGTGTTTGGCGCCTACGCCTGGAGCCAGACCCAGTATTACGTGACGCAGGCGGGCGGAAAAGTCGCGATCTTCCAGGGCGTACCGCAGAAGCTAGGCCCGCTCACCCTGTCCCACTTGCACGAAAAATCAGATCTTGAGGTTGCGAGCCTGACGACAGTGGCCCAGGCGCGCATCGCCGAGCCAATCACCCGCGACTCGCTCGCCGAGGCGCGCACGGTCGTCGCCGACCTCGCGGCGCAGGTGCGCGAGCCGGACCCGATCATCGTCGAGCACCCAACCCCCGAGCCCAGCGTGTTTCCGACCACCGGCACGCCACCCTCGGGCAGGGATGCGACGACGCCGGGCAGCTCCGACTTCCCGACCGACTCCACCACGATCCCGTTGCCCACTGACCCGCGGCCGGAGGAGAGCCAATGAGCGTCGTCACCCAGAAGACCGCGCGTACGGGCCGATTCCGCGAGTTCCTTCTGCTCGTCCTCGCACTTGCGGTGTGCCTGCAGGCGTGGGTCATCGTCCATCACAGCGTGAGCGTGGAGGAGGTCTCGGCGCTGCCGGAAAACTTCTGGATGGTCACGGGCGTGGCCGGCGGCCTCATTCTCGCCGCCCACCTGGTCATCCGGTGGCGGGCGCCGTGGGCGGACCCTGTCTTCTTCCCGATCGCGGTGGTGCTGACCGGGTTGGGCCTAGTGATGATCCACCGGATCGACTATTCGCTCCTCGCCAGGGGCAAAGCCGCACTCGTGGGCGGGCAGTTGATGCTCGCGGTCGTCGGTGTGGTGCTCATGGTGGTGACCGCCGTGCTCGTCCACCATCGCGCGCTGCGGCGCTTCACCTTCACCTCCCTCGCGCTCGGCACGATCCTCCTCCTGCTGCCGATGGTGCCGGGGCTGGGCCGCTCGGTGTACGGCGCCCGCATCTGGATCAACGTCTTCGGTTTCTCCTACCAGCCCGCCGAGCTGGCGAAAATCTTCTTCGCGATCTTCTTCGCGGGCTACCTCGTCAGCCAGCGCGATAACCTGGCGCTGGCCGGCAAGAAGGTGCTCGGCATCCAGCTGCCGCGCGGGCGACACTTCGGCCCGCTGCTCGTGGGCTGGCTGGGATGCATGGGCATCCTCGCGATGGAGAAAGACTTCGGCACGGCACTGCTTTTCTTCGGCCTGTTCGTCGCCATGTTGTACGTGGCCACCGAGCGAGTCTCCTGGCTGATCATCGGCGGCGTCCTCACCGCGATTGGCGTCTATTTCCTCGTGCAGATCATGCCCCACATCCAGGCGCGCTTCGACATTTGGCTTCACGCCCTCGACCCCGAGGTTTATTCCGCGCGCTACGGGTCGTGGCAGATCGTGCAGGGATGGTTCGGCATGGCCTCCGGCGGCCTGCTCGGCACGGGGCTTGGCCAGGGCTACCCCGGCAACACGTTCGCCGCGAACTCCGACCTTATCGTGGCCTCGTTCGGCGAGGAGCTCGGCCTTGTGGGCCTGCTGGCGATCTTCTCCATCTACCTCCTGCTCGTCCAACGCGCGTTCAAGACCGCCCTCGACCTGCGCGACGGCTTCGGCAAACTCCTCGCCTCCGGGCTCGGCTTCACCGTCGGCCTGCAGTGCTTCATCGTGGCCGGCGGTGTCACGGGCGTCATCCCGCTCACCGGCCTCGCGATCCCCTTCCTGTCCCTCGGCGGTTCGGCGCTGCTGACGAACTGGATCATCGTCGGCCTCCTCATCCGCATGTCCGACGCCGCCCGCCGCCCCGCCTTGCCCTCCTCAGCGCCGCTCCCGGATCTTCCCGAGTCTCCCGACGACGATTGGCCCGACGCCGACTGGCCCACCGATGCCCACGATCCCGCTTCCGCCACCGCGTCCGGCGAGCCCGACGATGCGACCACCAACGACCGCTACCCCACGGAGGTGGTCCGATGAACCCGCCGCTACGTAAGCTCTCCGTCGTCGTGACCATCATGTTCCTCACCCTCATGGTGGCCGCCACGTCGTTGCAATTCTTCCGCGCCCCCTCGCTCAATGCCGACACCCGCAACGCCCGCACGCTCTACAAGGAGTACGGGGTCAAGCGCGGGCCGATCATCGTCGCCGGCGAGGCGATCACCGGGGTGGAGGAGATCGACTCTCCCTACAACTACCTGCGCACCTACCTCCAGCCCGACCTGTATGCGCCGATCACGGGCTATTTCTCGGTCATCCACAACGCCATGACCGGCATCGAACGTGCCGAGAACGGCATCCTCGGCGGCAGCGATTCCCAGCTCGCCACCCAACACCTGCAGGAACTCCTCACCGACGCCGACCCGGAGGGCGGTGCTGTCTCCCTCACGATCGACCCGGCCGCACAGCAGGCCGCGTGGGATGCCCTCGGGGACCGGCAGGGCGCCGTCGTCGCGATCGAACCCTCCACGGGCAAGATCCTCGCACTCGTCTCTAAGCCGTCTTTCGACCCGAACACGATCGCCTCCCACAACCGCGAGGAGGCAAGCGCCGCCTGGGACACCCTGAACGCCGACCCGGCCAAGCCGCTACTCAACCGCGCCATCGGTGGCGACCTGTACGCTCCCGGCTCCGTCTTCAAGCTCATTACCGCCGCTGCGATGATCGAAAACGGGCTGAGCGCGGACTCCGACGTCGAGGCGCCACACACGTACTCCCCGCCCGGCACCTCCCACGAGATCTACAACCCGCTCAGGCGCCAGTGCGGCGACGGCTCCGGCACCGTGCCGTTGCGCGTGGCCTTCACCGAATCCTGCAACACCGCCTTCGCGATCGGGGGCCTGAATCTCGGCGCCCAGAAGATGCGCGCGACTGCCGAGGCCTTCGGCTTCGGGCAGGATCTGCAGATTCCGCTCACCGTCCGCCCCTCGGAGTTCCCCGATCCGCAGGACGACGCCGCCCTCGCCATGGACTCCTTCGGCCAACGCGACGTCCTCGTCTCCCCGCTCCAGATGGCGATGGTCGCCGCCGCGATAGCCAACGACGGCACCCTCATGAGGCCCTACCTCGTGGATAAGACTTTCACCGCGGACCTCGGCGTCCTGTCGACCACCAGCCCCACCGTCTTCTCCACCCCGATCTCCACCCGGACGGCCGAGCAGATGCGGTCGATGATGATCGACGTCGTCAACAAGGGCATCGGCTCGTATGCCGCACTCAATTACGTGCAGGTGGCGGGCAAGACGGGGTCAGCAGAGGTCGCCAACGGGGTCGAGCCCCACGCCTGGTTCGCAGGATTCGACGCCACCGACAACCCGAAGGTCGCCGTCGCCGCGCTCGTCATCAACGGTGGAGACGGCGGCAGCAATGCCGGCCCGGTCGCGCGCGCCGTCATAGACGCGGTGGTGGGCCGTTGAACTGTAACCGTATCGTAACCTCGATAGTTGGCAATCACGCGCCGCTTTGGGGCAGTATGTTTGAAGGTGTGAGGGAAAGGAAAGTTCGGCATGGCTGACGTACCCCGTATCCTAGGTGACCGCTACGAAGTGGGTGACCTGATCGGCCGCGGAGGCATGGCGCAGGTTCACCTGGGCTACGACACCCGTCTCTCCCGCACGGTCGCCATCAAGGTTCTACGCACCGACCACGCCCAGGATCCCACCTTCATCGCTCGCTTCCGGCGCGAGGCGCAGTCCGCCGCCGCCCTCAACCACCCCTCGATTGTGGCCGTCTACGACACGGGCGAAGAGACCGTGACCTCCGAGTCCGGCCGCACCCTTTCGCTTCCCTACATCGTCATGGAGTATGTCAAGGGCCGCACCGTCTCCCAGCTGCTGAGCAACGGCGACGCCCTGCCGATCGACGAGGCGGTGCAGATCGTCGTCGGGATCCTGTCCGCCCTCGAATACTCGCACCGGGAGGGCATCGTCCACCGCGACATCAAGCCGGGCAACATCATGCTCACCCCGGACGGCAAGGTCAAGGTCATGGACTTCGGTATCGCGCGCGCCGTCGCCGATTCCTCGGCCACGATGACGCAGACGAACTCCGTGGTCGGCACCGCCCAGTACCTGTCGCCCGAGCAGGCCCGCGGCGAGGTCGTCGACGCCCGCTCCGACCTGTACTCCACCGGTTGCGTCCTGTTCGAGCTGCTCACCGGCCAGCCTCCCTTCCGCGGTGACTCCGCGGTGGCCGTCGCCTACCAGCACGTCTCCCAGCAGCCGCCGGCGCCGACGTCGATCGCCCCTGACATCCCCAAGGCCCTCGACAGGGTGGTCACCAAGTCGCTGGCCAAGCGCCGCGAGGATCGCTACCAGAGCGCCGCCGAGATGCGCGCCGACCTGCTGGCCGCCATTCGCGGCGGTGAGGTTAGCGCTCCCGCCGTCGGCTCGTGGCAGACCCAGGTCATGTCCGCACCCACGCAGGTCGCCGCCACGCCGCCCACGCAGGTCGCCCCTACCCCGCCCGCGCAGGCTGCCAAGACGTCCACCCAGACCGCCATGCCGGTCGCCGAGGACTCGCGCTCGCGCAACAAGATCTTCATCATCCTAGGCATCATCCTCATCCTGCTCGCCGCCGCGGGCATCGGATACGCGATCTACAACGCCAATTCCTCCCCAGAGGAACCGACCTCGACGCTCGCGCAAACCACCGTCCCCGACCTCACCGGGATGAACGAAACCCAGGTGCGGGCCGCCCTCGAAGAACGCAAACTCGTGCTCAACGTGGGCGACCCCGTGGAGGACAACGAGATCCCCGAAGGCGTCTACGTCTCCTCCAATCCCTCCATCGCTACCACGGTCAACGAGGGCGACACTGTCACGGTCCACTTCTCCTCCGGCGTCGGCTCCGTGGAGATTCCCAACGTCGCCAACGGCGTTTACACCCAGGACCAGGCCAAGGAGATCCTTGAAAACGCCGGGTTGCGGGTGGGCCGCGTCGACGTCCAGGACGTGCCCGGGCTGGCCAAGGACACCGTCTCCGCCACCTCCCCGGAGGCCGGAAACAGCGTCAAACGCGGCAGCCAGGTCAACCTTGTGGTCGCCTCCGGCGACGTCGTGCTCACCGACGTTCGCGGCATGAAGATTGACGAAGCCGAAAACCTCCTCACCAACGACCTGCGCATCCAGTCGATCTCGATCACGGACGTGGAGACGGACCAGTCCGAGCCCGGCACCGTTTTGTCCATGAACCCGGCCGCCGGGAAGGTGCCCTACAATCAGCGCGTCGAGCTCGTCATAGCCAAGGCACCTACCGCTACCCCGACCGAGCAGCCCACCCAGGCTCCGAGCACGGGTCCGAGTAACGGGCCGACGCCAACCGATCCGGCACCCAACAACAATTCGGGCAAGTAGAATGCCCCGGCCGCGCGAACGGCGCGGCCGGGCCTCGTCGTCGTTAGCCGACCGTGTTGTCGACCAGGTGTGTGTTCTCCATCACCCACGGGTAGACGTATTCGAACAGCAGGTATACCACGCCGAAGATGAGGGCTAGGGCCTCAATGACCTTCAGCCAGGTCGGGCCCGGAAGCATGCGCCAAATCGCTGCGTACATCAGTTCGTTCCTTCCGCGTTAGTATCCACAAGCTCCTTCGGGAGCCCATCTGCACGCTTCGTCCAGTAGTCGAACTCAGCGTGGACCACCCATCGCTCGTTGGACACAAAGGGCGGGTGGCAGGTGGTGATCGTTAGCAGTCGGCGCGTGGCCTCCGACACCGGGGTGCCGTTGGTCAGTGAGTCAAACGCCATGAACGGGTCGGGGGCGACCGTCCACACGTCCGTCGGTTTGACGATCTCGTCCGCGATAATCTTGTACACGTAGAAGGCCTCCGCCGTCTCCACCACAATCGCGTCGCCCTCGTTGAGGTCCGGTACGTTGAGCATCGGGGCGCCGTAGGTTTGCCTGTGGGCCGCCGTCGCGAAGTTGCCCACCTGACCCGGGTAGGTCGTGTCCGTGTAACGTCCGAAGGAACCCTTATCGAGGACCGTGGCCAGGTCGGTTCCGTTCTGGATCGTGTAGGCGTAGTCGAGGCCGAATGCCGGGATACGCATGATGCCGATCGTTTCGCCCTCGCCAGTTGGCCCCGCCCACTCCGGGGGCGGGCCGGGCTGGGGTTGCGCGACCCCGTCATCCGGAACCGTGCCATACTCCTCGCGGAGCGTGACGATGGCAGCTTCCTGCTGCTTGTTCGCCTCAATGTCCGTCCACCAGATCTGCCACACAATGAACAGCCCGATGACGAGGCCAGCAGTGATCATCAGTTCCCCAATGACACCGAGGATTCGGCCGAACAGGGAGGGTTTGCGCCGCGCGTGCTCCGCCTTCATCATCATCTCCTCGAGTTGACTCCTTTTGCACTCCATAGTGTATGTCATCGTCACCGCATCTCCGCGTGATGAAGACTTGCCCTGTGGATGATTCCCGTTTCTCCTTTTATCCATATAGGATTTGGGGGTAAGTTCCGCACAGAAGGATAAGCGATGCCCGAATCGAAGAAGCGCAAGAAGGTCGTTGAGCGCAGGATTGCCCAGCAGCACGCGCAGGAGAACCGTAAGAATGCCGCTCCCGCGCAGTCTCCCCGGTGGTGGGTTCCCGTCATGGTCGGCCTCGCCGTCCTCGGTCTCATTATCATCGTCGTCGCCTACATCACCGGCGGACGCTTCCCGATCCCGGGCCTATCCAACGGCAACATCAACATCTTCGTGGGCATCGGATTCATGCTGGTGGGCTTCCTCATGACGATGGGATGGAAGTAACGCTTCCTGACCGCGCGGCCACCCAAAATCCCCGTCACATCAGTCACAATATTCTCACGCGTCACACCAGTCCCGCGGTGCGGCTGTTGGGCGGGGCTAACTCGTGAATCTGGGCCTAAAAAGCCCTGTTTTCACGACGAAATCTCTCAGATTCACCAGTTAGCTACACGCCCGCCTAAATGACACGGATGTAATTCTCCACAGACCAAGCCACAGCTGGGGACAACTCGAATTACATGGGTGTAATTTTCCACAGGGTAAACCACACCTGGGGATAGCTATCGATGATTAGCGGGACCGGCATGGCAACGTCCTGCCCTTCGCGCGGCTAGATCCGCGCCGCTAGATCCACAGGATGAGCCCGGTCAGCGCAAGCACCGCCAACCCGGAGGCGATATCGAGGAACGCTCGGGTGCGCAGGCCTTGCCCGCCCTCGCGGATCGAAAGCCATAGCCACATCAGGAACGCGCCCACGAGTAACCCGCCGACGTGTGACTCCCACGAAATCCCCGGCATCACAAAGCCATACACAAGATTGATTCCGAGGATGACGAGGATCCCCGACATGTTCGCATTCACCTTGCGATACATGATCATCAGCGCGCCAAACAGCCCGAAAATCGCGCCGGAGGCGCCCACCGCGCCGACATTCCACCCGCCAGTCAGGTTGGCAACCGCGTATACCGCGGCATTACCCGCGATGGCGGACAGGAAGTACAACGCCAGGTATCTCGCCCAGCCGAGCGCCGGCTCAAGCGCACGCCCCAGCAACCACAGCGCATACATGTTCAACACGAGGTGCCAAAAGCCGCTGTGGAGGAACGCTGAGGTGATGAAGCGGTAGGGTTGCGCCTGCGCCAGGGGAGGGTAGAACATGAATTCCACCCCCACCTGGGGCTGCAGACGCTCCGCAAGCGCCATGACGGCGCACAGGACGATCAGCGCCGCAGTCACCGGGGCATGATAACGACGCCGGACGAACATCCGCCTCCGGAAACCGGGAGCTCTTTCCTCCTCGCCCGACACTCCGTCGAACCGTTCGGCGTCGTCCATAAGCTAGTCGACGACCGTCACCGAGTTGATGACCACGTCCTGAAGCGGGCGATCCATCGGGCCGGTCTCGACGCCGGCAATCGCGTCGACGACAGCCTGGGAGTCGGCGTCGTTAACCTTGCCGAAGATCGTGTGCTTGCCCTGCAGCCAGGTGGTCGGAGCGACGGTGATGAAGAACTGCGAACCGTTCGTGCCGCGGCCGCCCTGCTTGCCGGCGTTCGCCATGGCGAGCACGTAGGGCTCGGTGAAGTTTAGTTCGGGGGCGATCTCGTCGTCGAAGCGGTAGCCCGGGCCGCCGGTGCCGGTCCCGAGCGGATCGCCGCCCTGGATCATGAAGCCGGCGATGACGCGGTGGAAAATGACGCCGTCGTACAGCGGATCCGTGGTGGTCTGCCCCGTACGCGGGTTGATCCACTCGCGCTTGCCCGTGGCGAGCTCGGTGAAGTTGGCGACCGTTTCGGGAGCGTGCTCCGGGTAGAGGTCGATCTTGATGTCTCCGTAGTTTGTATGCAGTGTTGCTTCCATATGGCTAATCCTCCCACACCCGCCCGGGCCGGACGGGCTTTCTCCACGCATTCGTTTCAGCACACCGCTATGGGCGAAATTTACTCTCTCAATGAAAAGAGGGGGCATTTGCCGAGATAATTCGGCTAGCGTCCTGCGAAATAGCCAACTACGTGGAAAGATAATGGTAACGCGCGGCACAACGCCGTCCAGCAGTGGAGGTAAACATGTCTTTGTTCAAGAAGAAGAGCACGAAAGATAAGGTGGCCGATCAGGTCGAGCCGCTGGCCGAACGTGCAGCGGAGGTCGGCAACCAGATCGGTTCGTTGGTGAAGGATTCCGTTCGGGCCGCGGTGAACTGGGCCGAGCCGCTGGCCGCCGACGCCTATGAGAAGGCCGCGCCCCTTGTGAAGGACGCCGCCGAGAAGGCACGCCCGTACGTCAAGGAGGCCTACGACAAGGCTAACGACGTCGCCCACGACGCCGCCGAGAAGGCTCGTCCCTACGTCGCCGACGCCACCGCTCGGTATGAGGAGACCTCGGCGCTCGTGCGCGAGGATTATCTTCCCCGCGCCAAGCGCGCCGCGCAGGCGGCCCTCGACGAGGCCCGGTCTAACTCCGGTGATTTGACGAGCCGCGCGAACGCCGTCGTCGCCGCGTCTAAGAAGGAGCTGGCCAAGCCGGAGAAGAAGAAGCGCGGCCTGCGCAAGTGGATCGGTTTCCTCGCGGTAGCCGGCGCGGGCGCTGCCGCCGCCTACGTTGCGTGGGCGCGCTCTCGGCCGGTCCAGGATCCGTGGGCCGAGGCCTACTGGGAGGACGTCTCGGTGCCATCCGATGAGCCCGAGGATTCGGCTACGGCGGCCGGCGCGGCAGCGGACGCCACCACCGCCAAGGAGAAGGTGGAGGAGCAGGCTGCCGAGCATGAGGTCATCACGGAGGACGTCTCCGAGGCCGAGCTCAAGGAAGAAGAGCTGAAGGAGAAGGTCGAGAAGACTCGCGAGGAGGAGGCCGCCGAGGCGGCCGGGATCCTCAAGGAGGACTAGCTCCTGCGGAAGGGCCAGGCCTGTCGGCTGAGGGCCAGGCCTGTTGGCTGCAGGGATAGCGAGGCCGCTGATTGAGCTTTGGCCGTGACCTGTGTGGGGGGCGGGGTGCGATGCGCACCCCGCCCCCCACATTTTCCGTCATCCGAATCAGTCAGCTGTTCGCAAGTTGGGAGACACGACCTTTCGTTATCCCCAAGAGCGTTCCGATATCCGCTGTCTTCATCCCTTCACGGCGCATTTCCTTCACGGCGTCGCGCTGAACCTGTTGCGCCCGCTGTTGGGCGCGATCAGCTTCGTGACGAGCCTGAGTCGTTTCAATAGTGAAGTTATGAATCCGAGGCGCAAATGTCATCATCCGGGCATCACCTGGGGTCGGAAGATCCGGATCCTCCCTGGCGATCTCAAGCGCATCATCGATCATCTGGTAAAGCTCAGCTAAATTGCGGCCCTGGGTGTGGAGGGTATTACTATCGAGTTTGATAGTCGCGATCCACCACCCCGATTGGAAATCGATATGGATGTATGGCGTAGTCATCTTGATGCCTCCTCAATAATCCCTTGAGCTGTCAGTTCGTTAATCTCGCGGTGGCGAGGGACGATGAGCACTTTGGTACCAATCTTGATCTCGGTGTGTCTTCCTCCTTCAGCCACGGTGAAGTTCGTGCCCTGCTTTCTGGCGATATCGCGCAGCTCTCGAATCAGGTCTTTTCGCTTCACACGCTCCAGTTTAACATGATTAAACCTCCATGTATAGGGCACTAAACCTATGGTTAGGCCCGATCCGGGGAGACACGGACAAATCACTCGCCCATATGTACTCCAGGCATGCCCGGTACTGTTGCTACCTACCAGCCGGTATATTCACGACTTCTGTAGGCCACCCCGGTCACCGGCGTACTTAGGCGGGATAATCCGGGCTTCGCTCCAGGCCAAGTTATGACTATTAGAATGGATATGACGGGTCTGAACTATGCGAATCCGACCAGGTAGCGGTGGCTAGAGGACCAGGCCCGGCCAAATGTTCGTCATTATCTTATTCATTCGCGGGCACAAGAGCATCTTGAAACTGGTATTACTCGTCGTTAGTTCGTCGGCGCCTTCAATTACCGAGACGCCGCTTCCATTGGTATCCACCGGGTATCCAACTCGATGTCCGGAAAAGAGGTTAATGCTGGGCTCCTCGTCGACCTTTAGCGGAATCCAGTGGTGCTCGCAGGTTTGCGCAGTAAACTTGCGCACAACTTCCTGAGCCTCACGAGTAAGAAAACCGAACGGCTGTCTTACCGTTCGGCTATCGCCGTGGTTACCTAGTTTCCGAAGATGATACAAAGCGGTGTGCGTGGCGGCGGTGGTGTGGATGGGCTTTTTCGTTTGATAACAAGCCAAAACAAGGGTTCTTGAGTTTCGTGACGACGTTGCTCAGGTCGCTTTTCAGGGCACCCGAGCCCGAGCCGCAGCAATATCGTTCCGAGTTCGCTCATCAAACACCGGCAGGTTAAACCAATCCCCACCAGGATGCTTCCCTTGATGCCACGCGGTAAGCGCATGGTCGATAGCGTTACGAGCCACCACTTCCACCATCGCGGTGGCACCCTGCAATGCCGTGGCAAGCTGAATGTTCCAGGCATACAGTTCGAATGCGTTATCAAGGTCACCATCGGCAGCGGTGATATAGGTAGCCATGCGCTCTTCAGAAAGCAGATGCACCACGTGACTACCATCCCAAGCTCTACCTGCCATTGACACATCCGCCTCCTGCAGTAAAATAGGTACCGAAGACCCCGGAACGATCACCAGCCTCGGCTGAATCGCCGGGGTTACGTTTATCCAAGTCTACCTGCGGGCGCTTGTTTCAAACTAGCGAGATGTTGCGTTGCCCGAGCTTTAGGCCGTGCTTGGTAGAATTGGTCAGAGTCGTTCACCATTTATGTGCTTTGTCTTTCAAAGGAGCAGCTACGACCATCAACAAACAAGACCTGCTGGCGCGAAATTATATCGACACCAGCAGGCAGTTGGTGGAGCCTACGGGACTCGAACCCGTAACCCCCTGCTTGCAAAGCAGGTGCGCTACCAATTGCGCCAAGGCCCCTTAGAAGCTAACCGGGTCAGTCACCTGTCGCCACGTCGCCTGGCGCTGCATGTTCTTTTGAACCTGGAGGAAGACGATGTAACCTCCCAGGCCAGCCAAACACACCAGAGCGAACCTCTTCATCGTGACCTTCCTCAATTAACGAGTGGGCGTACGTGGACTCGAACCACGGACCTCCACATTATCAGTGTGGCGCTCTAACCGACTGAGCTATACGCCCCTCTCCTGAAGGATGCCGAATAAGGTTAACTCATTCCTCCGCACTTCTCCAAACCGGATATCGCCTGAGCGCTCGACGTCACATTTACGCCCCCTCGGGCGCTACTTCACGCCGTGAGCGCTGCTGGCCACCTTCGATCTGGCTGGGCCGACCCGCGCCCGCTACTCGTCCGTTACGGTGATGCCGAGCCCGCCTACGAGCATGGCGACCACGTTGTACAGGAGCGCCATCACGGTGCCGAACAGGGTCATGAGCACCACCTCAATAACGCCCACGACGACGGCGAAGGACACGACGCGCCCGAACTGCATGAACTGGCCTAGCTCGAGCAGCGGCTCGGAGTTGAGGGTCACGAGCAGTTCGTTGATGCGTGCCCACACGTGCATGGCGTCAAGCGTGAACCACAAGAGGATGGCGGCGATGACGATCATGATGCCCACACCCACCGACACAAGGAAGGAAAGCTTGAGCGCGGACAGTGGGTCGATGCGCGAGATGGTCATGCGGACGCGGCTGATGCCCACGTCCACCTTCTCCTCCGCCTTGGGCTGCTCGACGCTATCTGGGGTCTGCGTGGTCTCGGTCATGAGAGATCTCCGTCGTTGATGTTCCTACTGGTATGACGCTACCGCTTTTTGGGCGACCGCTCACCCTTCTTGGGGTGGATTGTTTTCGCCCGACGACGCCGTCGCCTCGGTTTCCGCCGTCGCCTCGGTTTCCGCCGTCGCCTCGGTTTCGTCCGTCGTCTCCACGACGCCGTCGGCCGAGCCTACCGATTCACCCGAGGCTACGGAATCCGCGCTGTCGGCACTATCGCTGTTCTCGGATTCGAAAACGGGCGCCATGGCAATGACGCGGTCGCCTTCGTCAGGGCGGACGAAGCGCACGCCCTGGGTGTTGCGGCCGGTGAGGTTGACCTCGTCCACGAAGGACCGCACGACCTTGCCGCCCTCCATGATGACCACGACCTCGTCGCCGGGCTTGGTGATGAGCGCGCCCACGAGGTCGCCGCGGTTTTCGGCGAGCTTGGCCACCCGGATGCCGAGGCCTCCGCGATTCTGTGGCCGGTACTGGTCGGCGTTGGTGCGCTTGGCGAAGCCGCCGTCGGTGATGACGAAGACCTCGGAGTCTTCCCTCACCACCTCCATGGCCAGCAGCGAGTCCCCGTCGCGGAACTTCATGCCGCGGACGCCACTCGTCGCGCGCCCCATGGGCCGTAGCGATTCGTCGTCGGCGGTGAAGCGCAGCGACTGTCCCTTGCGGGAGACAAGGATGAGCTCGTCGCCGCTGTTGATCAGGCGGGCGGAAACAACCTGGTCGGTGGATCCGTCCACGTGTTCGCGCAGGTTGATGGCAATGAGGCCGCCGGTCCGGGCCGAGTCGTAGTCGGCGAGCTTGGTCTTCTTCACCATGCCGTCCTCGGTTGCGAGCACGAGGTAGTCGGCCTGGTCGTAGGAGCGCAGGGTAAAGGCGGATGCGATTTGTTCGCCCGGTTGCAGTGCAAGCACGTTGGCCACGTGCTGCCCCTTCGACTCCCGGGAACCCTCGGGGATCTCGTATCCCTTGACGCGGTAGACCCGACCCAGGTTCGTGAAGAACAGGTGCCAGTCGTGGGTGGAGGCGATGCCCATGTGTTCCACGACGTCGTCGCTGCGCAGCGTCGTACCCTTGACTCCCTTGCCGCCGCGGCGCTGGGCGCGGTACTCGGAGACCTTGGTGCGCTTGATGAAGCCCGAGCGGGTCACGGTCACCACGATCTCATCTTCGGGGATGAGGTCCTCGACCGTCATCTCGCCGTCGAAGGGAAGGATGGTGGTACGACGGTCGTCGCCGTAGCGCTCCACCACCTCGTTGAGCTCCTCGGAGATGATCGCCCGCTGGCGGGCGGGCTTGGCGAGGATGTCGCGGTATTCCTCGCATAGGGCGAGCTTCTCGTCGCGTTCCTCGATGATCTTTTGCCGTTCGAGGGCGGCCAGGCGGCGCAGCTGCATGGCGAGGATGTGGTCAGCCTGGATCTCGTTGATGCCGAGCAAATCCATGAGCCCGGTCCGCGCCTCGTCCACCGTGGGAGAACGCCGGATGAGGGCGATGACCTCGTCGAGCATGTCGAGGGCCTTGACCAGACCCTCCAGGATCATGAGGCGCTCTTCGGCCTTTCGCAGGCGGTAGGCGGTGCGACGGTTGATGACCTCCACCTGGTGCTGTACCCAGTAGTGGATGAAGCCGTCAAGGGAGAGGGTGCGCGGCACGCCGTCGACCAGCGCGAGCATGTTGGCCGAGAAGTTGTTTTGCAACTGGGTGTGCTTGTAGAGGTTATTCAGCACCACCTTCGCCACGGCGTCGCGCTTGAGCACGACGACGATGCGCTGGCCGGCGCGGCCCGAGGACTCGTCGCGGATGTCGGCGATGCCGGACAGGCGCCCGTCCTTGACTCCTTCGACCATGCGGTCGAGCAGGCGGTCGGGGTTAACCTGGTATGGCAGGTCGGAGATGACAAGCGACGTGCGCCCGTTGACCTCGTCGATCTCGACCTTGGCGCGCTGGGTGATGGTGCCGCGGCCGGTGCGGTACATGTCCTCAATGCCCTTGGTGCCGAGGATCGTCGCTCCCGTGGGGAAGTCCGGACCCGAGATGCGCATCATGAGGTTGGCGAGCAGCTCGTCGCGCGTCGCGTCCGGGTGCTCGAGGTACCACTGGGCTCCCGCGGCGACTTCGCGCAGGTTGTGCGGCGGGATCGACGTGGCCATGCCGACGGCGATGCCCTCCGATCCGTTGATGAGGAGGTTCGGGATGCGCGAGGTGAGGACCACGGGCTCCTGGACGGAGCCGTCGAAGTTAGGTTGGAAGTCGACGGTGTCTTCGTTGATATCTCGGACCATCTCGACCGCCAGTGGTGCCATCCGCGCCTCGGTGTACCTCGGCGCGGCCGCCCCCAGGTCGCCGGCCGTACCGAAGTTGCCCTGGCCAGCCACGAGCGGGTAGCGAAGGTTCCACGGCTGAACCATGCGAACCATGGTGTCGTAGATGGCGGCGTCGCCGTGCGGGTGGTAGTGGCCCATGACGTCGCCGACGATCTTGACCGACTTGGAAAAGGCCGAGTCGGGGCGGTAGCCGCCGTCCCACATCGCGTAGATGACGCGGCGGTGGACGGGCTTCATGCCATCCCGGACGTCGGGCAGCGCGCGCCCGACAATAACTGACATGGCGTAGTCGAGGTAGGAGGACTCCATCTCGCGCTGGAGGTCGACATCCTTGATGTTGCCGTGTCCAAAGCTCACAGTATTCTCACTCACGTTCTATCCTTAGATGTCGAGGAATCGCACGTCACGGGCATTGCGCTGGATGAAGCTGCGGCGCGATCCCACGTCTTCACCCATGAGGATGGAGAAGGCCTCATCCGTCGCGGCGGCCTCCCCGATGTTGACGCGCTTGAGCGTTCGGGTTTCCGGGTTCATCGTGGTGTCCCACAGCTCCGAGTCGTTCATCTCGCCCAGACCCTTGTATCGCTGGATGCCCTGGCCCTCCGCCTTGGGTAGTTTCTTGCCCTCGGCCAGCCCCTCTTTGAGCACCGCGTCGCGTTCGGCGTCGGAGAAGACGTACTGGTGCGTGGCGTTCGTCCACTTGATCCGGTACAGCGGCGGCATGGCGAGGTAGATGTATCCGTCCTCGATGAGCGGACGCATGTAACGGTAGACGAGCGTGAGCAACAGGGTTGCGATGTGCTGGCCGTCGACGTCGGCGTCGGCCATAAAGACGATCTTGTGGTAGCGCAGCTTGTTGATGTCGAACTCTTCTCCCACGCCGGTGCCGAAGGCGGTGATGAGGTTCTGAATCGTGTCTGAGCTGAGCGCCCTGTCGAGGCGTGCCTTTTCCACGTTGAGGATCTTGCCGCGGATTGGCATGATCGCCTGGTGGCGCGGATCTCGGCCGTTGACGGCGGAACCGCCAGCCGAGTCGCCCTCCACGATGAAGATTTCGCACTCTTCGGGGTTGCGGGAGGTGCAGTCCTTGAGTTTGCCGGGCATCGAGGCCGATTCGAGCACGGACTTGCGCCGCGTGGCCTCGCGGGCCTTGCGCGCGGCGAGGCGCGCCTGGTAGGCCTGGGTCGCCTTGCGGATGACCTCCTTGGCCTCCGACGGATTCATGTCGAGCCAGTCGGAGATGTGGGCGTAGGTCTGTTGCTGAACGAAGGTACGTGCCTCGGTGTTGCCCAGCTTCGTCTTCGTCTGCCCCTCAAACTGCGGTTCGCCGAGCTTGACGGAGATAACGACGGCGAGGCCCTCACGGATGTCGTCGCCGGAGAGGTTCGGGTCCTTCTCCTTGAGCAGGCCCTTGTCCCGAGCATACTTGTTGATCACCGAGGTCAGCGCCGTGCGGAAGCCTTCTTCGTGCGTGCCACCCTCGGTGGTGTTGATGGTGTTGGCGAAGGTGTGGAGGGTCTCGGAGTAGGACGTGGTCCACTGCATGGCCACCTCCACCGAGATCTTCTTTTCCTGATCCTCGGCCTCGAAGTAGATCGGCTCGGGGTGAACGGGTTCGACCTTCTTGGTCTTGACGATGTGCCGCACGTAGTCGAGTAGACCGCCGTCGTAGCGGTAGGAGACCTCGAGGTGCTTTGCCTCCGCCGCGAGCGAATCCTCCGTTCCCACGATTTCCTCGCCCTCGGGCGCGGCCTGGGGGCGCTCGTCGGTGAGCGTGATGCGCAGTCCCTTGTTGAGGAAGGCCATCTGCTGGAGGCGATGACGCAGGGTCTCGAAGTCGAGGTGAGTGGTCTCGAAGATGTCACCATTGGGCCAGAACGTCTGGGTGGTGCCCGTCTCCGTGGTCGGTTCGCCCTTTTCCAGCGGCGCAACGGGCACGCCGTTCTCGTAAGAGATGCGCCACACGTAGCCGTCACGGCGCACCTCGGTGTCCATCCGGGTGGACAGCGCGTTGACAACGGAGACGCCCACGCCGTGCAGGCCGCCGGAGACCGCGTATCCGCCGTTGCCGAATTTGCCACCGGCGTGCAGGACTGTCATGACCACCTGGACGGCCGGCAGCCCCTCGGTGGGGTGAATGTCCACCGGAATTCCGCGCCCGTTGTCCGTCACGCGGCATCCGCCGTTTTCCAGCAGGGTAATTTCGATGTGATCGCAGTAGCCGGCGAGCGCCTCGTCCACCGAGTTGTCGACTACCTCGTAGACCAGGTGGTGAAGGCCGCGCTCTCCGGTGGAGCCGATGTACATGCCCGGGCGCTTCCGGACGGCTTCCAGCCCCTCAAGGACGGTGATGTTCGACGCGTCGTACGACTGGTCCGCTGAGACCGTGCCGATCCGATTCTCGTGTTCACTCACGCTTGGCAACTCCTCTACCTGTGGTCTACATCTCTAAATAGCCCCTAGAATCGCCTAGAAGGCGTTGAGGCCCTTGTGGGTAGGTATCTACACCATTAGACCGGAAACTAATTATAGCGCGTTTTGGGCCTAAAATCTCGCCAGCAGGCAGCCTGGAGCCCGGAATTACGCAACCGCGGACGTGGATGGGACTTCGTGGCGCGGCCGAGCACACCATTGACGGCTTTTCGCGGCATTACCCGTAGGTGTCGCGCGGCCCGCGGCCGGGAACCGAGTACCTACCGTGCTTCCACGAGCGCGCAAAAGGCCCGCTGACCACGATTTCCTTCACGACGCCGTGGCCCAGCTCCTCCTCCAGTCGCTTGTCGAGGAAGGCGGATAGAGCGCGCATCTGTGCCTGCCACGACGTCGATGCCGCCCGCAGCGTCAACACGCCGTTCTCGAAGCTCTCCACCTGGCAGTTGTTCGCGATAGCCGGCCCCACGATCTGCGGCCACCTCGCCGCGACGGAGCCAACCTCGAGCTGAGTAGTCCACCCGCGACTCTTGACGATGTGGTCGAACACGATTCCAAGCGGCTTCGGGTCCCGCTTGGACGGGCGGGATCCCGACCCGACGTCCTGCCCGGGGGTCGGCACCACGACGTCCTCCCCGATCTGTTCCGTCTCTCGCTCGATGCGGGCCGCCATCCGCACCCGCACCCATCCTTGCGCCTCGGCCATCCGCCGAGCTCGGTCAAGCGCCTCGAGCGGTAGCTCGTCGTGATACTTCTCTGCGGAGGCGGCTTTCGCCTGCGCGATCCTATCCATCGCGCGTCACCTTCCCGCGGGTGACGACAAACCGGCTCCCTCCCAGCGGCGGTAGCTCATCTCCGACGGCCGCCGTGACGAAGACCTGCTCGGCGTCGTCGATAATCTGCGCGAGCCGCAGCCGCCGCCGCGAGTCGAGTTCGGCGAAGACGTCGTCGAGGATAAGAATAGGCTCCTCGTCCTCCGCCCAATCCCCGGACTCGTGCCCGCGAAGCAACGACCACGATCCGAGCCGCAACGCCAGCGCATACGACCACGATTCGCCGTGGGAGGCGAATCCCTTCGCCGGGAGCGTGCCGAGGGAGAGTTCGAGCTCGTCACGGTGCGGCCCAACCAGGTTAACCCCGCGTTCGATCTCCGCCCCGTGCCAGTCCCGTAGCGTTTGGCGCAGCTCCGCCTCCACGGTTCCGGCCTCCATCAGCTCCTTTTCGTGCCTGACGACGCCGTCGGCCAGCTCCTCCCCGCCTTCTCCCGCCAGCAGTGCCGGGCCGGGAAGCTCCCAGCCACGCCGGTGGTCGAGGTTGGCGGCGTAGTCGATCCGCGCCGCGTCGCTACCGCCGGAAAGATCGGCGTAGTAGTTGAGCACGTGTGGGCGCAGGCCGGATATGATCTCGGCGCGCGCCGAGATGATTTGCGCGCCGTAGCGGGCGAGCTGGTCGTCCCACACCTCCAGAGAGGATTCGTCAACCATCCCTCCGGCCCGCCGCGTCTTGTTCAGGGCCTTGAGCAGCGCGCCGCGCTGGCGCAATACCCGTTCATACTCTGCCTTGACCGACGCCAGACGCGGGCGAAACTGAATCATAAGGTTGTCCAGGAAACGACGCCGATCCGCCGGATCACCCTTGACCAGACTGAGGTCTTCCGGGGCGAAGACGACGGTCCGCACGATCCCGAGAAGGTCGGCTGGCCGGGCGTTGCCGCGGTTGATCCGTGCCCGGTTGGCCTTGCCGGTGATGATCTCAACCTCGAGCATCGTCTCCGACTCCCCGCGCCGCACCTTCGCGCGGATCACCCCGGCGCTCGCACCCTGGCGCACGAGTGCGGCGTCGGCTGCCACCCGATGCGAAGAAAACGTGGCAAGGTAGCCGATCGCCTCCACCAGGTTTGTCTTGCCCTGACCGTTCTCACCCACGAAGGTCACGACGCCGGGCTCGAAGTTGAGCACGACCTCGCGGTACGACCGAAAGTCGTTGAGCGCCAGATCGGAGATGTACACCTAGTTCTGGCCGAAGGTCCGAATCGGCATGAGGAGGAGGCGGAAGTCGTCTTCCACGTTGCCGTCCTTATCCTGCGCCGTGACCACGGCCGGCTTCGTCGGATGGGTGAAGGATAGCCGGACGGTCGGTTCGTTGATGACGGCAAAACCTTCCTGGAGGAAGATCGGGTTGAATGCCATCTTGATGTCTTCGCCCTCGAGGGTGGCGGGCAGAACCTCGGAGACCTGGGCGTTGTCGCCCTGCCCGGCCTCCATCACGACCTCACCCTCAGAGAAGGACAGACGCACCGCGGCGTTCTTCTCCGTCACCAGGCGCGAGCGCTTAATCGCGTCGAGGATCTCCAGACGGTCGAGTTCCACGTGACCGTTGACCTCTGTGGGGAACAGCGAACGCACCTGGGGGTATTCGCCGTCGATGAGCTGAATCGTGTTCTGGCGGTCGCCTGCCGAGAACCCGATGAGCGCACCCATTCCCTCGTCCTGTAGCGAGATCTCGACGTCGGCAACGGTGCCGAGGGCCTTGGCGACGTCGAGCAGGCGCGAGGCGCGCACGAGGATCCGGGTGGAGAAGTCGGGCTGAGCCGGCGCCCACGTCAAGTCCCTGATTGCCAGGCGGTAGCGGTCGGTGGCCATGAGGGAGATCTGATCGCCCTCGATCTCGATGCAGACGGAGACGAGCATGGGCAGGGTGTCGTCGTTAGAGGCGGCGATCGTCACCTGGGAGACGGCCTTCTCCCATTGGGCGCCATCCACCTTGCCGATCACCGGAGGCATCGGGGGAAGATCCGAGTAGTCCTCGGTTGCCATCGTCTTGAGGGTGAAGTGTGAGCGTCCGCAGGTAATGTCAAACTTCCCGCCGTCCTTCTCAATCTCGATCGTCTCATCGGGCAACGAACGCGAGATCTCCGCCAGTAGCTTACCGTTGACGAGTACCTCTCCCGCGACAATCACGTTGGCCGAGTTGATGGTGATTTGCGAGGAGACATCCGCGTCACGTGTGCCCATCGTGACGGTCCCATCCTCCTCCGCGACGATGTGAATACCGGCGAGGATCGCCTGAACCGGGCGCGAAGGGATCGTGCGCGACGCCCACGTCACGGCGTCAGTAAATTCCTTGTGATCGACGCTAAATTTCACCGTCTAACCTACTTTCTGTCATCTGGCTCCTACTTTAGCGATCTGACCCCACCTAAGCCCATTCGTTCGACGCAGTCGGTGGCCACCGGTGTCGTTTCGTGAATTAGTGGGTAGTAGAGGTAGTAGCCTTTGTGGATTCTGTGGACAAGTCTATCTTCTCGCGCGGTTGCGCGCTTTGGTCATTGTGGATATCCGCGAGAGTAAGCTGTGTCTAATTCGGGGTCGGTGTGGATGGGACACTTTCGACTTCGACAAACTCGCACTTTTTGCCGCCTTGTCCACACGTTGTCACGTCAAAATCTCCTATTGTTCGCAGGGGCTGTGGATAGTTAGCGATTCTCGGATAGCTGGGCCTGTTCCTTGGCAGCCTGCTTGATCCGCGAGGTCAGCTCGGTGACCTGGTTATAGATTTCCTGCTTCTCCGCCATGAGGCTCTCAACCTTGCGCAGAGCGTTGAGGACGGTCGTGTGGTCGCGGCGGTTGAATGCCTCGGCGATCTTGGGTAGCGACAGGTCAGTCATCTCCCGGCACATGTACATGGCGATGTGGCGCGGTTGGGTGAGCAGGCGGGTTCGCGTCGGCGACTTGAGATCCTCCGTGGTGATCCCGAAGTACGTGGCCACCTGATTCATGATGAGTGCAGCGGTCACCGTGAACGAGCTCGGATCGCTCATCATGTCTTTGAGAGCGCTTTCGGCGACGTCGAGCGTGACCGGCATGTTGAACAGCCCAGCGAAGGCCGTCACGCGTCGAAGGGATCCCTCCATCTCGCGCACGTTCGTCGTGATCCGCGAGGCGATGAATTCGAGCACGTCGCGCGGGACCATGAGCTTTTCTGAAGCGGCCTTCTTCTCCAGGATCGCGATACGCGTCTCGAGGTTAGGCAGGTCAATGTTTGCGACGATTCCGGAGGCGAAGCGCGAGATCATGCGTTCCTCGAAACCGTCGAGCAGGCGAGGCGCGACGTCGGAGGTGATAACGATCTGCTTATTCGCCGTCGCCAGCGCGTTGAACGTATTGAAGAATTCCTCGAGTGTGCCCTCCTTGTGGGAGAGAAACTGGATGTCGTCGATGAGGAGGATATCCACCGAGCGGAAGAGGTTCTTGAAGTTATGCCCTTCCTTGCGCATCATCGCGTTGATGAACATGTTCGTGAACTCTTCCGAGCTCGTATACAAAACCCTGGATCCGGGGAAGAGGCTGAGGTAGTAGTTGCCGATCGCGTGCAGCAGATGGGTTTTACCCATTCCGGAGTCGGAGTACAGGAAGAGCGGGTTGTATGTGGAGCCGGGCGCCTCCGCGACGGCTAGGGCGGTGGCGTGGGCGAAGCGATTCGAGTCGCCGATGACGAAATTGTCGAACGTGTAGCGCGGATTGAGGTTCGCGTTCGACTGATCCTGATTCTTTTCGATCCTCGGCAGCATGGTCCCCAACCCACTCGACGTCGGATGAGAGGCGTGATGTTCTTGTGGTTCGCTCGCGGCGGCGTCGACGACGGCGTGGGCGGGCTGCGAGTGCAAGTTCGCCGGGTCGGATATTGTGGTTGGGCCGTGTTGAGCGGCGTCGAGTCGAGGAGCCTGCGGCTGTGCGTGCTGATAGCTAGGCGTCGAGGGCCGTGAGGATCCGGGAGTGGCGGCGTCGGCGGCGTCGTCGACGGCGTGGAGCTGGCGTTCGGGGGCTTGCCACTGCGGGAGAGCCTGGTTGGGCGTGGTCTGCTGCTCGCTGAGCGAGGGGTCGACGGAGATGACGAGTCGGACCGAGCGGCCGAGGATGGCCGAGAGCTGGTTTTCCATGATGGTGGAGACGTGCTCGGTGATCCAATTTTTCACAAACTCGGAGGCGACGCCGATCATGAAGATGTCGTCGACTGTGGCCAGCGGGTGGGCGAGGCGCACGAACGCCGCCTGTGAGTCGGAGAGATCACCCTGTGCGCGCAGGAGCTCGCTGGCAGCCGTCCATGCGTCGCGTGCAGGTGAGACGTCCATGATTTCTCCGATCGATATTTTTTCCGGACTCTTTATGTTAGAGGATAAATTGTGGAAAGTCAGATTAGTTATCCACAGCGTTGTGCACATGTGTGGATATTACACGGATGTAATTCGCCAGCCGGAATGGCGTAATTCTGCGCGAAAGTTTTGACCTTCGGAGGAACAAAAAATGTGGATGACGTAAATTAATGGATTAATTCCAAATTGCGTCGCTCGTTGGGCCCTGAGATATCTATCACCGCGCCGCGCGCGTTCCTTGACCTTTTGGCTCATTCTTCAGTAAATTCGACAAGTCATGTGTGCTTTGCACACGCGCTCCCCGCGGAGCGTTTTTCGTTATCCGATCTAGGTTTAGGTGGTCACCCATGACTACGAAGCGCACTTTCCAGCCGAACAACCGTCGTCGCGCCAAGACCCACGGTTTCCGCAAGCGCATGTCCACTCGCGCCGGCCGCGCCGTCCTCGCCGCACGTCGCCGTAAGGGTCGCGCCAAGCTCTCTGCGTAAATGCTCCCTGCAGCGAACCGACTGCGGAGGTCGGAGGATTTTCGCCTCGCCTTCCGCTCGGGGTCACGCAGTGCCAACAGATACGTCGTCGTTCACGTTGTGAAGGGCGCATCGCAAGCCGGCCCTCGGGTCGGCTTCACTGTTAGTAAAAAGGTGGGCAACGCCGTCGTACGCAACAAGGTACGCCGGCGTCTTCGTCATATTATGGCGGACCACCTCGATGTCGACGCGCGGCTCGTCGTCGTTCGCGCACTACCGGCTGCGGCCCAGGCGAGCTACGACGAGCTGGCGATCGCCGTCGCAACCCAGCTCGAGCGAGCGGGGGTCAACCGTGGCTAACGGCGTAACCCGGGCTCTGCAGTCGGTCATTCGCTGGTATCAGCGCAACATTTCCGCAGGTCAGCCCCGGCGTTGCCGCTATCAGCCCACGTGCTCGGCCTATGCCATCACGGCAATTGAAATTCACGGCGCGATTAAAGGTACACTCTTGAGTATCTGGCGGTTGCTGCGGTGTAATCCGTGGTCGAAGGGCGGCGTGGACTGGGTTCCCGACAAGGGAAAATGGCCTACGAAGCCGTTGGGCTACAAAGAACTCATCGCACTACGCGAAGAGCAAGAACATGATCATCAGGCACATAGCCATTGCGGTGGTCACGACGCTTAGGAGCGTATAGGTGGATACTATCCTCTTCCCTCTCATGTGGGTGATCTCCTACATCATGTATGGAGTTCACGCCGCGTTAACCACGATCGGTCTGTCGACCGGCTCGGGTCCGGCCTGGGTGCTGTCGATCGTGGGCCTCACGGTCATCGTCCGCATCCTCATCATCCCGCTGTTCAATAAGCAGACGAAGGCGTCGCGCGCCTCGCAGGAGCTCGCGCCGGAGATCCGAAAGATTCAAAAGAAGTACAAGGGCCGCACGGATCAGGTCTCCCAGCAGCGTCAGCAGGAAGAGATGATGGCGCTCTACCGGGATCACGGGACTTCGCCGTTCTCGGCTTGTATGCCGGCACTCATCCAGGCGCCGATCTTCTTCTCCCTCTTCCGGCTCCTTTATGCGGTGCTCCCGATATCGACGGGAACCTACCAGCGTCCCTCCATTGGCCCGATCGATCAGGCGGTGGCGCAGGAGATCGGTGCGTCCACTGTTTTCGGCGCTCCCCTGGTGTCCTCGATCTCGACTTCCTCGCAGTACGTCCAACCCACGAACGTGATCGCGGTGGCGGTCACGATGATCGCGCTGATGATGGCCACCCTGTTCTTCTCGCAGAAGCAGATCATGACGAAGAATCTGCCGGAAGATTCGCAGGATCCGGATAACCCGGCCTACAAGATGCAGAAGTACATGCTGTACGGTATGCCGCTTATCTATGTCTTCTCCGGTTCCGTGTTCCAGGTGGGCGTGCTCGTGTACTGGCTGACGGGCAACATTTGGAACATTGGTCAGCAGACGTGGCTGATCACCACCAATCCAGCGCCCGGCTCGGCGGCCTACCGTGCGCGCCAGGAGCGGCTGCGCGCCAAGCGCATCGCGAAGGGTTTGCCGGCGGAGGAGGAAGACGAGTCGAGCTCGGTCTCCACCGGCCAGCGCGAGCAGCCGCTAGGTAAAAAGCGCTCGAAGAAGGCCGGCGCTAAGGGCCTTGAGACTGCAGCGGATCCGATGCCCGAGGCCGACGACGCCGACGAACCCGTCACCGAGGTTCGCGGACTTGACGGTCTGACGGATTCCGAGCGCGCCCAGAAGCGCTACGAACGGCGGATGGCCGAGCGTCAGCGCTCGAAGAATAAGAAGAACAAGAAGCAGCAGCAGGCCAAACAGCGCCGGCAGAATCAGAAGAAGCGGAACTTTTAGGGTAAGGATTTGCCATGAGTGAAGACACCTCCAAGCTTGATCACGAAGGCGACATCGCCGCAGACTACCTCGAGGAGCTGCTGGACATCGCGGATCTGGATGGCGACATTGAGATCGGCGTCGAAGCGGACCGCGCGTCGGTTGCCATCGTCGCCGACGACGGAGGGGATCGGCGGCTCAAGCGGCTCATCGGCCGCAAGGGCGAGGCGCTGGATTCTCTGCAGGAGTTGACGCGCCTTGCCGTACAGCAGGAGACGGGTGAGCGTTCCCGCCTGATGCTCGACATCCTGGGATACCGGGATAACCACCGCCGGCACATCGCCGAGATCGCGCAGCGCGCAGTAGAGCGCGTGGAGGAGACCGGCGAGGCGTACTCGATGAAGCCGATGAATCCGTTCGAGCGCAAGGTGGTTCACGACGTCGTCGCAGCGGCAGGCCTCGTGTCGGATTCGTCCGGTATTGGGCAGGATCGTCACGTGGTTATCACGCTCGCCGAGGACGATATCGAGTCCGCGGAGGACTATGAGGATGAGTTCTCGGGCGACGAGGTCCCGGTTGACAGCGCCGATGACGGCGAAAACGCGGACGTGGGACAGGGCGAGGATAGCGCCGACGAGTAAGCGTGAGGCGGGGGCTGGCGTTGGCTGGCCCCCGTTTTCTATCTATCGACTATTCTGTGGGGGAATTGATGATGAGGAATGACGGCGTGGAACCCGCGCCAGAAGGTGGCGCGGATCACTTTGGGGGGCGTCGAGTGGGGGCGCCTCGTCAGGTTCGGCGAACTGCTCGAGGAGCAGGGCGAGCTGCGCGGGCTTATCGGTCCACGCGAGCTTGAGCGGCTTTGGTCGAGGCATCTGCTGAATTCGACGGCAGTGGCCGAGTTTCTTTCAAAGGGAATCCACCTGGCCGACGTGGGCGCCGGCGCCGGCTTCCCCGGGATGGTCTTGGCGATCGTTCGACCGGACCTCAAGGTCGATCTGATCGAGCCGATGGAGCGACGCACGGACTGGCTGAGGTTCGTGGCCGACGAACTGAAGATCTCCAACGTTGAGGTGATTCGTGCGCGCGCGGAGGATCTACCGCGGGGCTACGCGGTCGACGTCGTCACCGCCCGCGCGGTAGCGGCCCTGAAGAAACTCATTCCCTGGACGCTCCCGCTGGTCCGGGCTGGCGGCCGGCTGGTCGCGTTGAAGGGTGCGCGAGCCGAGACCGAGATATACGAAGCTGAGAAGCAACTCTTGAAGTACCGGGCGCAGTCCGCGCGCACATACGATGTCGAGGTGTGGGGAACCGACGAGGGCACGCGCGTGGTTGAAGTGGTCAAGATGAAGTAGCCGGTAGGCGGGAGCGGGACGGGGCAGTGTTTCACGTGAAACATTTGGTCGGCTCGCGCTTTGTTTTACTCTCGGGCGCTCCCCTGAGAGACGGGTCAAACCCGCCGAAGGTTTCACGTGAAACATTTGGCGCTTGACCATTTCCCATCGGCGGTAGGGTTTGAGGCCGCACACGTACGATGTCGAGGTGTATATCGAGTCTCTAAGAGGTAACGAGCGAGTGTTTCACGTGAAACACTCGGCCTGGTCCCCTGGTGTGTTGGCGGAAGGTCCGTGAGGCGATGTATCCTCACGAAGCTGTGGGGAGCCACGCCCCGAGGAGGACGAGCGGATGTTTCACGTGAAACATCCGCGGATAGGGCCCGTGCCCCGGCGCTGAGAGCGGAGCGCTGGCGGGCGCAGAGAGGAATTCGTATGGAGAAAATATGGATTCTTTCCGGTGCGCTTACGCGACTTGATGGTGCGTTGATGGAGATGTCGGAGATTCATGTTCCGAAGATGTTTGTTTCACGTGAAACGGTCGGCGTCTTATCTTCGAGATCGCAACCGTATGATCGTCCCGAAGCTGTTCGCTGGCTTTGGAGAGCGTCCGAGCCTAGTGTTTCACGTGAAACGGTCGCGACCTTGTTGATCGGACTGCGACCGAGTGAAAGCACGGGAGGAACCTGCCGGCTTCACTAAGTCCCTGAGGCAAGTGTTTCACGTGAAACGCTTGCCCGGATCAACGGCCGACCTGGGTCACCGATAGACCCTCAACCTTTGATTCGTTGGACGTTCCCGCACTTCGCTCGGTGTTTCACGTGAAACATTTGAAGGATATCGCGAGTGGTTCGGTCTGGGCTATTCCCTTTGCCGACTGCCACTATCGTGTACCGAGGTTCTCGCCGCGCCATGTCGGCATCGATGTTTCACGTGAAACATCACTGGTAGGAGCCAGAGAGGGAGATTGTCGGAGGACTTCGCTAGAATAGAAGCCTAGCGACCCGAGGAGCGAATGTGGCAGATCCGAGACTTCAAGCTGAACGACGCCGTGGCGCAGAGCCAGTCAAGCGTACCTTCGAAGACCAGTTTACGGATGAATCGTCGCCGCTCGGTGCGGAGCTCGTCCGGGATCGGAGGACACTGAGAGGGCTGCGGAAGAAGAAACTGCCGAAGCCTGAGCAGACGCGTATCATCGCCGTAGCAAACCAAAAAGGTGGCGTTGGGAAGACGACAACCGCGGTGAATGTGGCCGCCGGCCTCGCGCTCGGCGGGCTCAAGGTCCTCGTCATTGACGCGGATCCTCAGGGTAATGCGTCCACGGCGCTGAGGACCCCCCATGCCAGCGGAACCGCCTCGCTATACGACGTCATGACAGGGCAGAAGACGATCAACGACGTTGCGTATCAGTGCCCGGATATCGTCAACCTCAAGGTCGTTCCGTCCACAATCGAGCTGTCCTCGGTCGAGGTCGCGCTTATCACGGAATTTCGCCGAGAATATCGGCTCAAGGACGCGATCGAGGCGGCGGATCTTGACGTCGATTACATCATCATCGACTGCCCGCCGAGCCTCGGTCTGCTCACGTTCAATTCGCTCATCGCTGCCCGTGAGGTCCTCATCCCCATACAGACGGAGTACTACGCGCTCGAGGGGCTCACGCAGCTAGTCAACACGATCAACATGGTCAAGGAGTCGGCAAACCCGGAGCTGCGCATCTCAACGATCGTGCTCACCATGTTCGACAAGCGCACCAACCTTTCCCAGGACGTTGCGGCCGACGTGCGCGAGCACTTTCCCGAAGAAACGCTCGAGGTGGAGATCCCGCGCAACGTTAAGATCTCGGAGGCGCCCAGCTTCGAGCAGACGGTACTGACGTATGACCCGCGCTCGGCCGGGGGCGTCGCCTACCTCGCCGCCGCACACGAGATCGCCAACCGGAGGTAACAATGGCTGATAAGAGAAGAGCTCTCGGACGCGGACTTGGTGCACTGTTCCCCGAGGAACAAAAGGAACCGCGCAGCCGGGCAACCGACGTCTTCTTTAGCTCACCGAAAAAGGTCGAGCCGGAGGTGGAAGAGCACGAAGAAGAGAAGCGCTCCGCCGCACAAGTACCGGGCAAAACGGACGATCGCGCGGGCGGTGAGGCGAAGGCCTCCCAGGCAAAGGCGCAGAAGCGCGCCAAGGCGGATACGAAGCCGGGAGCCAAGACGACCCGCGCTGCAGCCAGCAAGGCACATGGCCCGACTTCCACCAAGACCGCGCCCGCAGGGGATGAGAACCCAGCGGACGGTGTGACGAATGCTGTCGGCGAAGCGGCGGCCCAAGACGCGGCGTCGACGGGGGCTAGCCTTCTTCCGGTTCCCGGGGCCACCTTCGGCGACATCCCAGTGGACGCCATCATCCCCAATACCCGTCAGCCGAGGGAGGTCTTCGACGAGGACGACCTCAAGGAGCTCGCCGACTCCATCGGCGAGGTCGGCGTGCTCCAGCCGATCGTCGTCCGCAGGCTGGCCGAAGCCGATCCAGCAAACCCGGACGCCCAATACGAGCTCATCATGGGAGAGCGTCGCTGGCGAGCCTCCCAGCGCGCCGGCAAGGAAACGATCCCGGCGATCGTCCGGCACACCGACGACGCCGACCTCCTGCGCGACGCTCTCCTCGAGAACCTCCATCGCGCCAACCTCAACGCGCTCGAAGAGGCGGCCGCCTACCAGCAGCTTCTCGACGACTTTCAGTGCACACAGGAAGAGCTCTCGCGCAGGATCGCGCGTTCGCGCCCGCAGATCTCCAACACTCTGCGCCTGCTCAAGCTCCCCCCTCTCGTACAGCGGCGGGTAGCGGCCGGTGTCCTGTCGGCGGGCCACGCCCGGGCCCTACTCGGGCTGCTCGACCCGGCGGCGATGGAACGCCTAGCTCAGCGCATTGTGGCGGAGGGACTCTCGGTCCGCCAGGTCGAAGAAATCGTGGCGCTCGGGGAGGACAACGCGCCTTCGCGCGCGCGCGGACCGCGGCGCGGACGCTACACCGAGGAGCTCAATGAACTCGCGGGCCGCCTCTCGGACCGCTTCAATACGCGGGTCAAGGTCAACATGGGTGCAACGAAGGGAAAGATCGCCATCGAGTTTGCCACGATCGACGACCTCAACAGAATCCTCGACGGCTTGGCAGAGGACGCCGTCACGATCAGGACAGAGAGCGGAGCTGAAACCGACGGCTGACGACGCCGCGAACACGCTCGCCGAAAACACGGCCGCGACAAGGGGCGGGCCAAGGCGCCAGTCCGGGCCCCGATCTAGGCGTCGGCGGCCTCCACCGCGTGCGCGGCATCGGCCGAGTGCGCCGCTGTGGTGAGGATGTCGAGGTAGACGTCATCGAGCGAACGACCCTGGCGGCGGGCCAAGGCGGCAGCGCCCTGTGGGAAGATCGACGTCTCGCTCATGCCGGGGGCGATGTTGACATCGAGGAACCATGCCTGCCCGTCGGCGTCGACCATAACGTCCGTGCGGGACAGGTGGCGTAGGCCGAGCGCCTGGTGAACCTCCTCGGCCATCTGGCTGACAACTCGGGTGACGTCGTCGTCCTCATCCGGGATGAGGTATTCCACCCGGCCGGGGTTATAACGGGCGTCGTAGTCGTAGGGGCCGGAAGCCCGCACCTCAACCGGCGGCAGGGCGCGCGGTCCATCCCCCAAGTCGGCCACGCCGACGCCGAACTCGCGCCCGGCGATGTGCTGCTGAATGAGGGCGACGTCCCCATAGGCGAAGCAATCGACCATCGCCCCGGGAAGCGCAGCGCGGTCGGCGACGATCGACAAGCCCATCGACGAACCTGCCTTGGTGGGCTTAACAACCAGGGGGAAATCGAATCGATGCTCAACCAAGTTGAGGATGTTGCCAACGCCAACCTCGCGGAAGAGGCTCTGGGGCAAGGCGAGCGAGTCGGGCACGCGCAGCCCGGCGCGCGCGAGAACCGACGCGGCCACGGACTTGTCCGATGCGAGCCGGCACCCGAAAGCCTCCGAGCCTACGAATGGATAACCTGCCAGCACGAGCAGGTCCTGCAGGGAGCCATCCTCGCCGATGGAACCGTGCACGAGCGGCCACACGACGTCGGGCTCGATCGCGTCGAGGCGCTGGAGAAGCTGGGCGTCGACGTCGAGAACCTTGACCTGGATACCGGAGTTGCGCAACGAATCGGCGACTCGGCGTCCGGAATGCAACGAGATCTCGCGCTCGTGGGTGAGGCCACCCGCGAGCACGGCGACGGTCATCGGGCCCATGATTACCTACCTTAGGTTCGAGTCCGGCGCTTCGACGCCGGAGTTGGTGTGGCGGTTGGGGTTGCCGAACATCTGGACGGTGTCGAGTTCGGCCTCGAGAACGGTGGACAGGCGCCGCACGCCCTCCTCGATCCGCTCGGGGGTGGGGTAGCAGAAGGACAGGCGCATGTGATCGCGGCCCTGCCCGTCAGCATAGAAGGCCGTGCCGGACACGTAGGCGACCAGATTGGTGGTGGCGCGCGGAAGCATGGCCTTGGCGTCGATGCCATCGGGAACCTTCACCCACGTGTAGAAGCCGCCCTCGGGAACGTTCCACGAACACTGTGGCAGATACTTGGCAAGGGCGGCCGTCATGGCGTCTCGCCGCTCGCGGTACATGGAGCGGTAGGACTTGATCTGCGCCATCCAGTCGTAGCTGCGTAGGTATTCTGAAATGGAGAGCTGGCCCATCTTCGTGGGTGAGAGCACCGCGTTTTCGTTGGCGAGCACGAGACGCTGGATGACGGCGTGCGAGGCCAACGCCCAACCCACGCGGTATCCGGGGGAGAAGGTCTTGGAAAACGAGCCGAGGTAGACCACGCCGTCGGGATTGAAGGTCTGCAACGGGACCATCGTCGCGTCGTCGAAGCCGAGCATCCCATAAGGGTTATCCTCGAGGATGAGCACGTGGTGGCGCTTGCAAATCTCCACGATCTGAGGGCGCCGTTCCAGCGACATGCACACGCCGGCGGGGTTATGAAAATTGGGCACGGTGTAGAGGAATTTGACCTCGCGTCCCTCATTCTCCAGCTTGGTCAGCGTCTCCTCTAGCGCCTGCGGGATGAGGCCGTCCTTGTCGAGCGGTACGTGAACAACGTTGGCCTGGTAGGCGCGGAAAACGCCGAGTGCTCCCAAGTAGCTGGGAGCCTCAGCGAGGATCACATCGCCAGGGTTGATGAAAATCTGGGTGACGAGCTCGAGCGCCTGCTGGGAACCGGTGGTGACCACGATGTCATCCGGGTGGGCGCGGATGCCCTCCGGGCGCATGACCTCCACGATCATTTCCCGTAGCTCCTCTTCGCCCTGGCCGCTGCCGTACTGCAACACCTGGGTGCCGCGCTCCCGGATGAGCTTGGCGGTCATCTCCGCCAGGAAGTCCAGCGGAAGGCCATCGATGTTCGGCATGCCACCCGCGAGCGAGACCACCTCCGGGCGGTTCGCCACGGCGAACAGCGATCGGGTCTCGGACTGGCGCATGCCGAGCGCCCGGTCCGCATAACGGTCAAACCACGAATCCAGGCGCGTGCCCGATCCGGTTGCGGCAAGCTTGCTCGCGATGCGCTCGTTCATCGTTATTCCTCTCCGTCGTTGACGCTACCACGTCACGCGGTCCGTGCGCGCGAATGTCCACAGGGTGCCGGGACTGGGATCCCGGCGACGCCGTCAGTCGGCCAGCGCCGCGAGGTATGCCTCGGCGTCGAGCGCGGCCTTGCAACCCTGGCCCGCGGCGGTGATCGCCTGCTGGTAGTGGGAGTCGACGACGTCGCCGCAGGCGAACACGCCCGGGACACTGGTGGCGGTACTCGGCTCGGCGACGCTAATGTAGCCCCGCTCGTCGAGCGTGACCTGATCCTTGATGAAGGCCGTTCGCGGCTCGTGGCCGATCGCCACGAAAAGGCCGGTCACGGGCAGCTCACGGGTCTCCCCCGTCAGGGTGTCGCGCAACGTGAGAGACTCCAGTTTGGACGAGCCGTTGATCGACTCGACGACACTGTTCCAGTGCATCTTCACCTTGTCGTTCCCGAGCAGGCGGTCGGCCATGATCTGCGAGGCGCGCAACTGATCGCGGCGGTGGATGACGTGGACGGTGGCGCCGAAGCGGGAGAGGAACTGGGCTTCGGTGACGGCCGAGTCCCCTCCGCCGACGACGGCGATCTCCTGGTTGCGGAAGAAGAAGCCGTCGCACGTGGCGCAGTAGGACACGCCCTTGCCGGATAGCTCCTCCTCGCCGGGCAGGCCGAGCTTCTTGTATTCGGAGCCGAGGGCAAGGATGACGGTCTTGGCCCGGTAGGTGTCTTCGTCAGTGACGATCTCCTTGACCTCGCCGTCGAGCTTCATGGACAGGGCGTCCTCGTAGCGTAGGTCGGCGCCGAAGCGTTCGGCCTGCTCTTGGAACTTCTCCATGAGCTCCGGGCCGAGGATGCCCTCGGGCCAGCCGGGGAAATTCTCCACCTCGGTGGTCTGCATAAGGGCGCCGCCGGCGCTGACAGCGCCGGCGATGACGACGGGCTTGAGGCCGGCGCGGGCCGTGTAAATGGCGGCGGTCCATCCGGCGGGGCCGGAGCCGACGATGACGACGTCGTGAATGGTCACTCTTCCTCGTTTCTACTTCACATGAATCTCGGACACGATGATCTGCGGTTCTCCCGAGCTGTTCTTAGGGAGCTCGGTTATCCAGATGATGAAGCTCGTGGCGGTCAGCGGCTCACTGAGCGTGAACGTGGTGCTGCCATCCACGGGGCCCTCGGCGAGAACTTTTCCTGCCGATGGCGCTTCCTTAACGGTGTCGCGGATCTGGATATTCCCGCCGGAGTTGCCCGCAGTGTCGAGCGTGACCTCGGTGATGGTCGCTTCCTGTTTGAGCTCGACGTAGAGTCCGATGCCGGACATGGGCGACATGTCGGGCGAGGTGTACGTCCACGACTTCCAGCTCGTCTCCGCGTTGCCGTCCACCGCAAGTGGAACGCTACTCGGGTTGTCCTGGGTGGCCGGATCCGTGCCGCGCAGCAGGCCGGCGTCAGGGCTGACCAGCGCGGCCGTGGCGATGGCCGGGGCGGCGGTGGGCTTCGGCGTCGGTGTTGGCTCGGCTTCGGTGGGCTTCGGCGTCGGTGTCGCCTCGTTCGTCGCGGCCAGGTTCGTGTCCGGATCCATCAGGGTGACCTCGGAGACCGGAGCCGTCAGAGTGCGCAACCCCAGCCAACCGAAGAACACGACGCCGATCATGAAGAGCGGCAGCACAACCTTGGACACGTCAAGCTTCTTCTTGCGCTCGCGCTCGTACTCCGCCAAGGTTGGCTTGGCGGCGGCGGACGTGGCGGCGTCAGCTGCGGGCTTGGCTGCGGCTGGCATCAACCCGGCCAGATCGGTGTGAGCCGGCTTGTCAAGCGGCTCCGTGGGCGGCTCGGCGGCCGCAACCGGCTCGGTGGCGGGTGCAGAATCGGCACCCTGGTCTGACATGCTCGTGCGGGTGATGCGCTCGGTCTCGGTGATCGCGGAATCGAGGACGCTCACGCGCTTGGGTCCGGCCTTTGGCTCGTCCGGCTGCGTGGGGAGTCCGGGCCACTCGACGGGCGAGGAGAGCTTGCCCTCCCCGTTCAGGCCAAGCACCTCGTCGACGACGTGAGCCGCCTCGGCCGTCGTCTCGGCGGGCTGGCGAGCCTGCTCCTCGTTCGCCGGCGCGGCAACGCCCCCGCTGCCATCGGCCCGGGCCTCACCCGCGGCGGGGTCGTCGTTGGTTGCCTCGGCTTCCCCGGTGGCGGGTATCTCCTCCGTGGCCTCGCCCACCGGAGCCACATCCGTTGCGAGCGTCTCGCCCGCCTCCGGCGCTGCCGCGGGCGCGGGGAGCGTCGCGACGTCGATCTCCTTCCACGGCACGAGGGCGCGGGTCAGGTCGGCCGGCGACGCGGCTCCCTGGCCCTGGCTCTCGCGGGATAGGAGCGAATCGAGTACGGGGGGCAGGTCGAGGAGGAGGGCCTCGGCGATGACGGCGTCGTGCTTGGCAGGCTCCGGGAAGCCGCGGCCCAACAACAGCGAGGCGCACAGCACCGTCAGCCCGCGAGCCTCGTCGCGGTCGAGGTCGGCGCGGTCCTTCGACGTGTCGGCTCCGGCGAGCGCGCCGTAAACCCCCAGGCCGTCGACGATCACGTCGCCCTCCTGGGTAAGGAAGATCGTGTCCGCCGTGCAGTGCAGGTGGCGGACCCCGCGGCGGGCGGCGGCGGCGATGGCGCTCGAGGTTTCGCCCATGATGGCGGCGACCTGCTCGGGCGGTAGTGGCGTGCCGATCAGGTGCTGGGCAAGGGGCTTTCCCGGCGGGATCTCGGTGATGATGGCCAGATCCTCGGCGTCCACCTGCACGATGGAAACCAGGTGCGGGTCGGCCACGAGGGAGGCGCGGTGCGCGGCGTCGATCGTGGCCTGGGCGCGCGCGGAGTCCGGGTCGACGACGATGGCGCGCACGTGCCGCGACAGAACGACGTCGCGCGCTACCCAGACGCTCGCGTGATCACTGGGCTGATACTCGTAGGGGTACAACAGGTCGAAGCGGTCCACGATCCGCTGACCAGCCTGCGCGTATGTGTTCACGTCTCACTCCCTCTTACTACTTTGCCAAAGTCTACCGCCATCGCCTCACGAACGCTTTGCTGCGGCGACGAAATCGTCGGGCGGCACGGGCTTGGAACGGCGCCCATCGCGCACCGACTTCACCAGGCCGATGACGAAGATGAGTCCCACGAATCCGGCGACGACGACGGTGCCGACGTTCTCCCAGTCCGCTCGGACGCGCACGCGCAACACGTCGGCGGCACCGACGAGCGTGCCCTGCGCGTTCGTCACCGTTACCTCGACGTCGAGGTTGCCCGAGCCATGGGCTTCCACGGGCACCGAGACCGTGGTGGTCGACGACGCCGGGAGGGTCACCTCCACCGGGGCGGGGGCGCGCAGGCGAATGTCGGGCACGTCGAGGTGAACCGTCACCGTGACCGGCTGGTCGAAGTCGTTGGTCACCTGCACGGGCAGCGAGGAGCTTTCCGAAATGAGGTTGATGGTGGAGGTGGTGGTGACGTGGATCGACTCGAGCTGTTCCTTCGTGGGCGCGATCGCGCGGATCTGGGCGCCGCGCCCCGCGGGGTCCTCACGCCAGGACACGGAGGTGAGCTGGTCGGCGCCCGCGGTGGCGGCGGCAATCTTGGCGTCGGCGTCGTCGAAGATGGCGGCAACGGCGCAGAAGGCGGCGAGCGAGGAGTCGATGGCCGCGGCGTCGTTCTTGGTCAGCGCGCCCGCGGTGGCGTCTGCGGGGGTGTTGAGGACGCGTTCGGTGCCGTCGGGGATGAGGCTGAGCAGGGTGTTTACCGACGACGCCGTGGTCCAGTTAGCGCCGAGGACCGCGGAGACGGCCTCGCGGGCGGCGTCGTTCGCGGCGCGCGGCACGGCGATGACGTAAGGGCGCGGATCGTTGGGGCGTTGGCGCTGGTGGACGGCGGACAGGGCGACGGCGACTTGGCGCATGTCGAGGTCGTCGAGCGCGATGTCCTCCCTGCCGGGGACGCTCAATCGCCCCTCGAGCGTGGTGGAGATCGTGGAGTTCGTGGCGAGCACCGTCTCTTTGTTGAAGGTGGTGACGGCGCTGGGTGTGTAGGTGAGGACGGAGAAGGGCGCGTAGTCAGCGTCGGGGATCAGGACCGTCATGCCGAGGCTCTGCGCGAAGGTGATGTCCTCTTCCGCCGGTGGTGAGACGGGCAGGAAGACGGCGTTTTCGCCGAGCCGGCGGGCCTGGTCGGTGAGGCCGAGAGCGCGCAGGGCGGTGATGTCGGCGTCATAGGAGGGTAGCGCGGCGCGGGTGGCGTGGCGCGGGCTTGCCTCCAACTCGCGGTCGACGGCGAGTGTAACACCCGCGATGTCCCAGGCCGCCACCCGCTTCGAGATGTCTGGTTGCGCCGGCTCGGCGGGTTGCGTCGGGTTGTCGGGTTGCGCCGGCTCGGCGGGTTGCGTCGGGTTGTCGGGGGCCGCGCCGTCGGCGCGGGCCCGGTCGTCGAGAAGGCGGTTGACCGGCTCGGAGGTGAGGGCTGAGATGGGCACGACGGCGGTGGTCGGGTACGGCGTGACGTCGGCGGAGGAGGCCACGACGATCATCGTGCGGTCGGTGCCGATTGTGCCCGCGTCGGTGTTGACGGCGATCTCGATGCCGCGCGGGCCCCAGTTGAACTCGCCTGTGGGCCAGGGCAGCTCGGCGTCGGGAAAGCTGAGGCGGAGCGTGCTGGTCTGGCCGGGTGCGAGACTTCGACTGATCGTGGCGCGGGTGACCGGAGTCGAGGGCGTGAGGTCGTTCATCCAGCGGTGGAGGGCGAATTCGGAGATGGAGGTGGTGGACTGAGCGCGCAGGTCGACAGAGGTCAGCTCGAGCGGCTCGTCGCCGGCATTCGTCACGTCCACGGACACCACGAGGTTGTCGCCCGGCTCGAGGACGGCGGGTAGGTCGGTGATCGTCACGGTGGAGAGCGCGGCGGTACCGGAGGTGGCCGAATCCTCCGGGCTCGCCCAGGCGAGGCCGGAAAGAATGCCGGCACCGGGTATACCCAGCATGAGGGCGGCGAGCGCCGCAACGACCAGCCGCCTCATTCCCGCCCCCCGTAAAGGATGGAGCGTGCCATGCCCACGATGCGGCGCTCGTTGGGGTAGGCCAGGCGCGCGGCAACCTTGTCGATGCGCACCCACTCGACGTCCTCGGCCTCGTGATCCGGGTCGTTTTCCACGGTCAGCTCGCCAGAGAGCGCCTCGAGAAGGAAGTGGTGAACCACCTTGTGGACGCGCTTGTCGGTGCTGGAAAACCAATAGTCGATGGAGGCCAAGTGCATCAGGACGCGGCCAAAAATGCCCGTCTCCTCGCTGACCTCCCGCACGGCCGCTTGCTCGGCCGTCTCCTCGCCCTCAAGGTGGCCCTTCGGCAGGCACCACTCAAGACGCCCGCCGCGGTTGCGCCGGGCGATGACGGCGACGAAAGCGTGGCCGCCCTGGACCGAGACGATCACGCCGCCGGCGGACATCTCGTTGACGACGGGCAGGTTGTGGATACGAACCGCCTGCCGTCTGCGGCGCGACCCCCGCGGAGGAGGGGTCGGGAATCTTCTTGACATCTATATCTACTGTAGTGATCTCGGTCGGGGAAAGTGCTCACGCGCCCGGTTTTCTGGCACTCTTAAGGGGTGACTGAACGCGATAGCACTTCCTCGACGACGACGGACGCCGGCATGAACCAGCGTGCCCGGCTTCTCGCCCAGGGACACCGGTCCCTGTCCGATCTGCCTGAGGCCATTCTTGAACTAGGATCCATTTTCGCACGTTCTGGACACGAATTGGCTCTCGTTGGCGGGCCAGTTCGCGACGCGTTCCTTGGCCGCGCCATTCACGACTTTGATTTGACGACGTCGGCGCGTCCCGAGCAGACGATGGCGCTGCTTCGTGAGTGGGGCGACAAGGTGTGGGATATCGGCAAGGATTTCGGCACGATCGGGGCGGCGCGCTCCGGGCTGGTCGTCGAGGTCACCACCTACCGCACAGAGACGTACGACCCGGCCTCCCGCAAGCCGGAGGTGGACTACGGCGACACGCTGGAGGGCGATCTCACGAGGCGCGATTTCACGGTCAACGCAATGGCGGTGAGGCTGCCGCAGCTGGCGCTGGTCGATCCTTGCGGCGGCCTGGATGACCTCATCGACGGCGTGCTCGAGACCCCGGCCCCGGCGCGCCAATCCTTCGACGACGATCCGCTGCGCATCATGCGAGCCTGCCGGTTCGCCTCGCAGCTGAATTTCGACGTCTCGTGGGAGGTCATGGGCGCGATGACGGAGATGGCCAGCCGTCTCGAGATCGTCTCAGCCGAGCGCGTGCAGGCCGAGCTCGAACGCCTCATGATTGGCGCCAATCCGCGCAAGGGCCTGGAGCTCATGGTCGAGACGGGCGTGTGCGACGTCGTGCTTCCCGAATTCTCCGCGTTGCGCGAGACGGTGGACGAGCACGGGCGCCACAAGGACGTCTACGAACACACCCTCACCGTGCTCGACCGCGCCATCGCGCTGGAGACCGACGAGGACGGGCCCGTGCCCGGCCCGGACTTCGTGTTGCGCTTCGCGGCGATCATGCACGACGTCGGCAAGCCCGCCACCCGTCGCTTCGAACCCGGAAACGCGGTGTCTTTTCATGCCCACGACATCGTGGGGGCGAAGATGACCCGCAAGCGGATGAACCACCTGCGCTTTCCCAAGACGGTCACGAAGGATGTCTCCTCGCTTGTCGCCCTCCACCTGCGTTTCCACGGCTACGGCGAGCAGAAGTGGACGGACGCGGCGGTGCGCCGTTACGTGACCGACGCCGGCCCGCTCCTCGAGCGTCTGAACCGCCTCACTCGCGCCGACTGCACCACCCGCAACCGGCGCAAGGCCGCCTGGCTGGCGGCCGGCATGGACGACCTCGAGGCCCGCATCGTCGAGCTGAAGAAGCAGGAGGAGATCGATGCGATCCGCCCCGACCTGGACGGGGCGCAGATCATGGAACTGCTCGGACTCAAGCCCGGCCGCGAGGTTGGCCAGGCGCGTAACTACCTGCTGACCCTGCGCATGGAGGAGGGCCCACTCGGTGAGGAGGAGGCCACCCGGCGCCTGCTCGCCTGGTGGGAACAGCGGGGCGAGGCGCAGTGAATGACGAACGTGACGCCGGGCGCGCCGACGGCGCGAGCTACGGCGACGGCGTCGCGGGAGCGGAAGGCCCCCGGGTGGGCGGCGGGGCGGAGCGTGAGGACAAGCCGGGTCTGATCGAGCAGCTGCGCCAGTGCGCGCGCTACCCCAAGTACCGCAAGCTACTCGCGATCCGGCTCGTGTCCCAGACGGGCGACGGCGTGTTCCAGGTCGGGCTCGCCACGCTCTTCTTTTTCAACCCGGAGAATGCGACGACGGCGGCTGGGGTGGCGGCGGCCTTCGCAGTGCTGCTCCTTCCGTTCACGGCGGTTGGGCCGTTCGCGGGCACTCTGCTCGATCGGTGGAGGCGACGCCAAGTACTCTTCGGAGCCAACCTGGCGCGAACCGCCCTTGCGCTGGTGCTGGCCGCTCTCATCTTCGTGGCCCCCACGCACTGGCTGGTCTACGTCCTGGCGCTCGTGACGCTGGGCGTGAACCGCTTCCTGCTGTCGGGCCTGTCCGCGGGCCAGCCCCACACGTTGCCGAAGCACCTGCTGGTCATGGCGAACTCCATCACCCCCACGCTCGGCTCGGTGGCGGCGGCGCTGGGCTCGGGCGTCGGCCTGGCCCTCAGCCTCATCTCCGCCGAGGCGATCCGCGACACGGTGGCGCTCGTGTTGGCCGGCGTCGTCTTCGCGATGGCGGCGGTGGCGGCCCTGCGCCTCGGACCAGACGAGCTCGGCCCCGAATCCCGCCCCGACACCACCCTGGGCGAGGATCTGGCCGGGGTGGTCCGGCGAATGTGGGACGGCGTGTCCTACCTGACCCGTCGCGGCACGCCCATGTACGGCTTGACGGTGATGGCCACTCACCGCTTCCTCTACGGGGTCAACTTCATCGCGCTGCTGCTGATCTCGCGCAATCTGCTCTCCGATCCTCACGACGCCGCCGCCGGACTTGCCACGTTCGCGCTGGTGGCGGGCGTGTCGATGGCGGGTAACGGGCTCGCGATCGTGGCCACGCCCACCGTCCACCAGTGGATCTCGCCGGCGTCGTGGATCATGGTGTGCCTGGGAATCTCGGCCGTGTCGCAGACGCTGCTCGCGCTCACCTACCAGATGCCGCTGCTATTCGTCTCCGCGATCCTACTGGGCCTGGGTGTGCAGGGGGCGAAGATCGCGGTGGACACCATCGTCCAAGCCGACACTGCCGACGTCTTCCGCGGGCGCGCCTTTTCCCTTTACGACATGATGTACAACGCGGCGTTCGTGGGTGCGGCCGGCCTGGCCGCCGTCGCCCTGCCGGATACGGGTTGGGAGCCGAGTGTCTTCGCGGTGCTGACCGTGGTCTACGTCCTGCTCGCCGGCTGGTATTGGTACAAGATCGGCCGGATTGGCAACACCCCGCGAGAGGTGTAGGTGGCGCGGGCGCGCGGGTTCGTGGTCCCGGGTGGCCGGGCTTCTCGGCGCAGCTCCGCACCGAAGCCGCTGATGAACCATCGCCCGCCTTCGCCGCGAGTGTCGGGGGAAGGTGAGATGATACAGACATGACGAATGATGACCTTCCGCGTGACCTCCCCTCGGAGGAAGATGCCCCGGCGCCGCAGGCGCACATCGAGGACCGTGAGACGAACGGGCTCATGATCCTCGGGGTGCTCGCGCTCATGACAGTGCTCGGGATTGGGCTGCACGCCATCTCCTCGGTCTTCACCCCGATCTTTTTGGCGCTCACGCTCGTGCTGGCGGTGCGGCCGATCGGGCAGAGGATGATCAGGCGCGGCCTGCCTTCCTGGTTGGCCGCCACGGTTGTCATCGTGGTGCTGGCGCTGATCGTGTTCGGGTTGCTGGGGATCACGGTCCTGTTGCTCACGCCCGTGCCGCAGACCCTCATGAACTACTCGATCAACTTCGAAAACACCACGCAACAGGCAACTGAGCTCCTCGCCCGGATCGGCTTTGAAAACGTGGAGCTGTCGAGCTTCTTCGACCAGATCAACTTCAACTCGATTATCAGCCTGGCGTGGTCGCTCGTCGACGGGATGTCGTCGGTGGGCGGGCTTATCGCGATCGTGGCGGTGGCAGCTTTCTTCATCACCATCGACACCACCATCACCTCCGGGCGCATGGCGCTCATCAACCAGCGCCACGCCAACATCGGCCGGGCCATGGCGGACTTCGAGCGCCGCGTGCGCTCCTACTGGGTGGTCTCCACGTTCTTCGGATTCATCGTCGCGGTGGTGGACGGCTTCGCCCTGCAGGTGATGGGCGTGCCTCTGGCATGGACGTGGGCCTACTGGGCGTTCATCACCAATTACATCCCCAACATCGGCTTCGTGATCGGCGTCGTGCCCCCGATGCTGATGGCGCTCCTGGACCAGGGCTGGCAAGCGATGGTGTGGGTGCTGGTGCTGTACTCGATCATCAACGTCGCGATCCAAACCTTCATCCAGCCCAAGTTCACGGGTGACGTGGTTGGGCTTTCGCCCACGGTCACATTCATCTCGCTGGTGATGTGGACGGTCGTGGTTGGCATCCTTGGCTCCATCCTCGCGGTGCCGCTCACATTGTTCTTTAAGGCGCTGCTAGTAGACTCCGATCCACGCGCACGCTGGCTCGATGCCTACCTCATCTCCGAGCAACACATCGTGCGAAAAGAGAAACAGGGCGCGTACGCCGTCCCCGCTGCCAAGGAGCGGAGGCGGAGAATGAAGCGCGCGGGGCGCGCGCGAAGAACTGAAAGGTAGCCATGGCTGGAAAAAAGAAGACGAAGGCGAAGGGGCGCGGCTATCCGCGCGCGGGACTCGGCCCCGTCCGCCGCTGGATTCCGTCCTGGCGATTCTTCCTCGGAACGTTCCTCACGCTCGTCGCGGTGGGGATCGGCGGACTCGTGGGGCTGTGGGCCACCACCGACATCCCGGAGGCGGACGACTTCGCGCTCGCCCAGGCCACGAAGGTTTACTATTCGGATGGCACCACGGAACTCGGCTCTTTTTCCGAACTGAACCGCTCCTCGGTTGCGCTGGCGGACATCTCGGTTGACCTTCAGCACGCCGTCATCGCCTCGGAGGATTCCTCCTTCTATGAGAACTCGGGCGTGGATCTGCGGGGCATCGCGCGCGCCCTGTGGAACAACGTCCAGGGCAAGCCCACCCAGGGCGGCTCCACCCTCACCCAGCAGTACGTGGAGCGCTACTACACCGGCACCACCACCTCGCTGTTCGGCAAGCTCAAGGAAGCGATCCTCGCGCTGAAGATCGACAGCGAGCAATCGAAGGAGACAATCCTCGAAAACTACCTCAACACCATCTACTTCGGGCGCGGCACGTACGGTATCGAGGCGGCGGCCAAGGCCTACTTTGGCGTCTCCGCCAAAGAGCTGACGCTATCGCAGTCCGCCACGCTGGCCGGCATCATCCCAGCCCCCTCCGCGTGGGATCCCGCCGTCAGCCCCGAACGCGCCGAACAACGCTTCGAGCGCGTCATCTCCCGCATGGTTGACGAAGGGTGGATATCGCAGGCGCAGGCGGATGCGGCGTCATTCCCGCAGGTGCTCCCGCCAAGTCAGGACAACGCCTTCGCCGGCACGGACGGCTACCTACTGGCCGCCGTGCACAATGAGCTGTTGGACAACGGCTTCACGGAGGAGGATCTTGCCACCAGGGGCTATCGCATCGTCTCCACGATCGACCCGGCCAAGCAGAAGGCAGCCGTGGACGCGGTGGCGAATCTACCCAAGGACAAGCCGGAGAACTACTATGTGGGCCTGCTGTCCGTCGATCCGCGCAACGGCGAGATCTACGCGATGTACGGCGGCAAGGATTACCTCGAGCGTCAGCGGAACTCGGCGCTGCAAGATCGCGCCCAGGCAGGATCGACCTTCAAGACCTTCGGCGTCGTCGCCGCGATGGACGCGGGTATTTCCCCGCACGAACGTTACGACTCGCCGGCCACCTACAGGATCGCTAACCCCGGCGGGGAAGACCTCGTGTTCACCAACGTGGACGGGCGTAGCTACTACAACGTGCCGCTCACCCAGCTGACGGGGAAGTCGCTCAACACCGGGTTCATCGCATTGAACGAGGAGATCGGCCCGGCGAAGACCCGCGACATGGCGGTGCGTCTCGGCCTGCCGCAGGACACGCCAGGGCTCGACGCCGGAGTCGGCAACGTGCTCGGCTCCGCCTCCCCGCGGGCGGTGGATATGGCCACGGCCTTCACGGCGATCGCCAACCACGGCGAGAAGACGACCCCGCACATCGTGCGGGAGGTCTACCAGGGCGAGAACCGGGTCTACACCGGCAAGACCACGAGCGAACGCGTCATTAGCGAGGAAACGGCTCGGCTGTCCACCTACGTCCTGAAAAACACCCTTGAGCCCGGAGGGACCGCCGAAGACGCGGCCCTGCCGGATCGGGAGGCCGCCGGGAAGACCGGCACATCCACCGGCCCGAAGTCCGCGTGGTTCGCCGCATTCATCCCGCAGATGGTCACGGTGGTCAACATGTACGCCGTGGGTGAGGACGGCTCGGAGGCCGTGCTCGAACCCTTCGGCGGGGTCTACCAGGTTGCCGGCGGTAACTTCCCGGCCCAGGTCTGGCACGACTACATGGTCAGCGCCACCGCGGACATGGCGGTTGAGAGCTTCCCCAGCGCCGAACAGCTCGTCAACAAGAGGGCGCCGCGCAACATCCCGGCTCCGGAACCCACGCAGGAGCCAACGGAGGAGACGCCAAGCGAAGAACCGTCGGTTACGGAGGAGCCCAAGAAGGACGAACCCGCCACAGACAAACCGGAGGTGGAGCCTTCCCCCTCGCAGGAGCCGACCTCGGATCCCAGCATGGGAACGACCCCCGCACCCGGGGGTGATTCCCCCGGGGGTGAGCGCGCGAATGGCGGGCGGTAGCGCCCGCGCGTCGTCAACGTGTGGCCAATTGCGCAGTGGTGAGAGCGAATCGATCGGCTACAATGGTTCGGTGTCTGTCTATGACAGCGCATGAACCCTCCTGTCACGGAAGGACCGTGACCGTTGAGACCAAAGGAGGTGGGTACACATGCGTCAGTACGAGATGATGATCATCCTGGATCCGGAAGCGGACGAGCGCAACCTCCAGCCCACGCTGGACAAGATGCTGTCCGTCGTCCCGGCTGAGGGCGGATCCCTCGATAATGTGGACATCATGGGCAAGCGTCGCCTCGCCTATGAGATTAACAAGAAGACCGAAGGCATCTACGTCGTCGTGTACATGACGGCGAAGCCGGATACGGCTAAGGAACTCGATCGCCAGCTGGGCCTGAACGAAACCGTGATGCGCACCAAGCTGCTCCGCTACGAGCCCAAGGCCACGGCGGCAGCCGAGTAAGAAGAGGTAGAGACATGGCAGGCGAACCGATCATTACCGTCGTCGGGAATCTCACTGCAGATCCGGAACTCAAGTATGTTGGCTCGGGTACGCCAGTCGCTTCCTTCACGGTCGCTTCGACCCCGCGTACCTTTAACCGCAACACCAACGAATGGGAAGACGGCGAAGCCCTCTTCATCCGTTGCTCGGTGTGGCGCGATTACGCAGAGAACGTCACCGAGTCCCTCTCGAAGGGCATGCGAGTGCTCGTTCAGGGCAGGCTCCAGATCCGCAACTACCAGCGTCAGGACGGCTCGCAGGGCACGTCCGTGGAGATGCAGGTAGACGAGGTCGGACCTTCTCTCCGCTACGCCACGGCGCAGGTCACCAAGATCAACCGCTCCGGCGGGCAGGGTGGCTACAACCAGGGCGGCTACAACAAGGGCTACAACCAGCAGCGAGGTCAAGCATCCTACAACGCGCCGCAGGGCGGCTCGGGCCAAGACCCGTGGTCGCAGGCGCCAAGCGGATCGGCGTTCGACGACAACCCGCCGTTCTGATCCACCATTGTTAATCGGCCAAGCCCGGCCAGCACGGGCGCGCCGTAATGTTCACAGATAAAGAGGAATTCAATCATGGTCGCAAAGCCTGTTTTGCGTAAGCCCAAGAAGAAGTCAAACCCGCTGAAGGCCGCGAAGATCGAGCACGTCGATTACAAGGACACCGCCACGCTTCGCAAGTTCATCTCCGACCGTGGGAAGATCCGCGCGCGCCGCGTCACCGGTGTTTCCACCCAGGAGCAGCGCCAGATCGCCCGCGCCGTCAAGAACGCCCGCGAGATGGCTCTTCTTCCGTTCTCTAGCTCGAACCGCTGAGGAAGGGGAAAATAAATGAAGATCATCCTGACTCACGAAGTTGAAAAGCTCGGCCAGCCGGGCGACGTCGTCACCGTCAAGGACGGCTACGGCCGTAACTACCTGATCCCGCGCGGCTACGCCACGGCGTGGACGAAGGGGGCGCAGCGCCAGATCGATCAGATCAACGAGGCCCGCCGTCGCCGCGTCACCGAGGATCTCGAGTCGGCGCGCGAATCACGCGACGCCCTCGAGGCCACGACGCTGCAGATCGCGAAGACTGCGGGCGAGAACGGCCGCCTCTTCGGTGCCGTCACCACCGCGGACGTGGCTGCAGCTGCTGCCGCCGTGACCGGCAAGACGGTCGATCGTCGCCAGGTCCACCTGATCTCCGCCATCAAGTCGGTCGGCGAGTACACCGGCTCGATCAAGTTGGGCGATGAGATCGTGGCCAACGTGAAGATCAACGTGGTCGGCGAGTAGGTTCTGCTCCTCGACAGGCCGTCGGGTAGCCGTTGATTCGGCTACCCGGCGGCCTTTGACTGGGTTACCCGGCGCCCGCTGACTCACTCCTGATGCGTTAATCCTCCAGACGTAGCTTTTCCCGAGTTTTGATGTGACATCCGTGGGATTAGTGTTGCATTTGTGTCAAAGAGGTCCGAGCTTACTTCCATGGTTTTCGACAGTTCTCATTCAACGCTTCGGGCCTCTAGCCTCGCGGCGGCTGCTCTCGCTGTGCTCTCCATGGGTACGCCGCTCATCCTGGCGGTGCTGTCCGACCGGCTTGTCGCTGTCGCCCAGAACCACAACACTTCTGGATCGTGGGTATTACTCGCGGTCACGCTTGTTATCGTCTTAGTGAGCCTTGTCTTGTGCGTCCTCGTACAAGCACGCGCTGAGCGTAACCGACAAGAGGTCCTGGTCCGTGCTCAGACGGAGGCGACGGAACGAGTCTTAGCCCTTGTGCGCACGCCCCCGGCTGGAACCATTAAAGAACGCCTTGTCGATGATCTCACTGATATCGTGACGATGCGCGTTCAGACAGTCCCGCAGCTGGCCGTCACCGGCGTCGTGATGATCGTTTCGCTAATCTGGGTCGCTAGGATCAGCCCTTGGGCACTCGCTTGGGCCGTCGCGGGTTCCCTGGCCACCGTCATCCCTGCGTGGGCGGTGAAACGGTGGGCTGAGCGCGCTTACGAGGATACTACCGACATCGAGGCCGCCATTGACTCGGAGTATTTCCAGGCTCGCGACAGCCTCGATCTCGTTCACACCGAGCGACTCCAGGCATACGTTCGCGCCCGTGTCCGCCGCCTAGACGACCTCCACCTGCGCATAGGTACCCTGGCCGAGGCGAGCGGCGCCGCCCAATGGGGTCTGTCCAACCTCGTCCAGGTGACCGCTTTGTACGGCTCGCTGCTCCTCGTGCTCTGGCTCGTCTCCACTGAGCGCATCCCGTTTACCGAGGCGGCCGGAGCGGTCATCGTCCTGCGTTCTTTCTTCGGACTCGTGGGCTCAGGCGCGGACTCCCTGACCGATATCTGGGTCAATCGACGAAAAGAAGCACGTCTCGCAAGACTCCTCCGTCCCGCACCGCTGCGTCCCCTCGAGACCTCCGAAAACGCCCTCCTCCTGCATGGCTTTACCGTTCGCGCCGGTGGGAAGGTCCGTTCCCGAGTCCCCGTGCTACGCCTTGGCGTTGGGGAGGATTTGCGCGTGGTCGGACCCAACGGGGCCGGCAAGTCGCTCATGTTACGCGGCGTCGTCGGCCTCGCCGACGCGGATGGCATCGTCGCCTCGGTGTTGCCAGCGGACGGGCTGCGAGCCGGGTACCTTCCGCAGCACGACCCGTTGCTCACGCTCACCCCTGCCGAGCTCTTCGACGACGTAGCCGCAACCGGAGGGGACGCTGAGCGTGCTCACACCGCCCTCGCCGAGATCCTTGGAGGTGAGGAGGCCGCACGAATCGTCGACGTGCCGATTGCGGACTTGTCTGGTGGGCAGCGCAAGACTGTTCTCATCGCTGAAGCTATCGGTTCATCCCAGGGAGTTCTTCTTCTTGACGAACCGGACGCCCACCTGTCCGCTGAGGCCGCGCGGCGGCTTGCCGGCCTCCTGACACGGTTGGACGACGCGGTTCTTGTCGTTGCGCACACTCCCCACTTTGGTGCGTTCTGGGCTGCGCCCGAGCTTCGTGTCGCGCGACCGGAGGAGGGCCGATGAGCACCATGGATAGCGCCTCGGGCGCGCCAGTAACGGCGCTCACGGAGCTCGAGACGGACAGTCCGATGCTTCCAGTAGCCCGCAATATCCTGCGCCGCGACTACTGGCGCACCATGTGGCGTTCCAGTGTCCTGCAGGGAGTCTACGAACTGCTCTCGCGGGGCATCCAGGTATTCCTCGCGACGACGACTGCCTCCCTCATTGAGCATGCGCTCAGCCGCACGCTCACTGGCGCGCAGGTCCTCTCGGCGGTGCCTGTCATCCTCGCCGCGGCACTCCTTGAACCCGCCGCCCTCCTTGTTCGCAATCGGATCCTGTTGGCCGATACTTACGATCACGAGCTAGCGCTTTTGGATCGCTACCTTCACCTGCAACCGGCACGCGCCGCGCTTTTGCGCACCGGGCAAGTGCCTGATCGACTTATGATCGACCTTGTCCGCTACCGCCTTGATACCCTCGACGTCATCGCTGCCCCCGTCGCCGTCGTGATCGGAATCTGGGCGGCTGCGGTTGCGGGATCCTGGAGCCCATTTTCACTCTTGCTCGTTGCTCTTGCGGTTGTGCTTCCCATCGTGTTCACCGCCGTCGTCAACGAGAGCGGTTCTGCGGCCGACGACGCTCTGCGTCGGCAAACGATGGCCCGCACTGCCATGATCCAAGAGGTTGCCGAGGCCCATGACCTGTATTGGGCGCGAGGGCGCGCCCGGCGAGGCGCCGCGCGGGTTCGTAGCAGCTGGAGTGTCTTCGCTGCTGGGCCGGCCAGGCGGGTCTTCCGGGCGTGGGCCATGCAGCGGCAGATCGCCACCACAGGGCCGCTCCTCGGGGCCACGATCGTCCTCGGGGGTGGAGCCGTTCTGGCGGCGCACGGGCGCATGGACGCGGGTAGCGTCGTAGGTGCCGCAGTGCTCGTCGCCCCGGTGCAGGCGGCGGTGAAGAGCGTCACCACCGCGATCGTTTCTTAGCGTGCTCGCGAGATCGTAACGCGGCGGCTCGGCTGGCTCGTCGTTGAGGCGGATGGCAGGCCGGCTGGCGGCACCGCTCCGACGGAGCACGTGACCGACGACGTAGGCGTGAACGTCCAGACGCTCGAGTTACGCAATGTCTCCACGCTCCTGCCCAACGGCCGGAGGACCGCGCCGGTGTCTGCGAGCCTCGCGCGTGGGGATGTCCTGTGGCTACGTGGTGATGTCGGGATCGGTAAGACGAGCTTTGTGCGCGCGCTCATCGGGCTCGGTGAGGAGCTCGATGGGGAGATCCTCGTCGACGGCGCTGCGGGCGCACTCGCACCTGGGCAGGTGTTCCTTATGCCGCAAGTCCCGTCAATTCTGTCCGGGAAAGTCACCGAGAACATCACCTTGGATCGGCCGGATCTCGACATGGCAGCCCGCGGCGGGCTCACCGACGCCAGGATGGGGTACCTCGTGGACCAGGAGCTCGGGCCCGGCGGGCTGAGCCTGTCCGGTGGGGAGAGGCACGTCGTCGCCTGGTTGCGGCACCTGCGCCGGACCGGGGGCGTGCGCGTCCTCGATGAACCCTTCAACGGCCTGTCACCGGAGGCCGCGGCGCACGTCATGGCGGAGATTGAGGAAAGCCGCGCCGACTGGATCACCATCCTCATTTCTCACGACGACCGCCCGGCGCAGATCCCCGGCGTCAGCGAGCGGCGCCTGTGAGCCGGTCTCACGCTACCCGACACAACTCCGGAATCTGAGGCTTACCGGCCCCGTATAGCGATCGGTGGCCGGTATGTTCAAGTGAAGTGTCGGGCCCCTACCGGTCAGCACGTCCGGCAGGGGCCCAATCGGGGAGGATGAGCTAGAAAACTAGTCCGCTAGCTGATGGCACCGATGCGACTCCAGCCGTGCCCAACCTGCTTTGCCGGACCCCACCAGCCGTTGCCCTTGTTGGAGTAGCTGAACATCGCGCCGTCGTTGCGAACAGCGACGAGATCAAACGTGCCGTCGCCGTTGATATCGCCGGGGATGGAGGCGTGCGTAAATGCTTGCCAGCCATGGCCGATCTGTCCCACGCTGTACACCCGGCCGTCCGTCGCGCCGGCGTAGGCGAACATCGCGCCGTCGTCACGGATAGCGACGAGGTCGCCCAGTGCGGAGCCGGTGAACTGTCCGGGGGCCAGAACGAACCGCATCGAGCCCCAGCCGTGGCCGATCTTCACGCCGCTATGCAGGCCGGAGCGGCTCACGGTGTAGCGGTAGAGGTCGCCGGTGGCGACCTGCCGAGCCACCACGTACGTGTCACCGGAGGAACCGAGTTTGCCAGCGTAGGAGACGTTGTCCATGCCGGCCCAGCCATGGCCAGCCTTGACGCCCTTGGTCAGGAAGCCCTCCCCACTGGAGTACATGTAGTACGCATCCCCGTTCGCATAGCGGGCGAGCACGTCGGCCCGGCCGTCGCCATTCAGGTCCGGCATCGCGGCAAGATCCACGATGTCCGTGGGGCCGCACATGACGACGCCGCGGCGGTAGAAGCCCTCACTGTTGCCGGCATAGAAATGAACCGTGCCGGAGCCGTCGACGAACCAGAGATCGGCGAAGGAGTCACCCGTCGCCTCACCGAGCTTGCCCGTGGCGTGCGGGGGCGTGGCGCGCGGGGGCGTGGCGGGCCGGTCCATGACCGCGCACTGTGTGCCGGGCTGCTCCCCGCCCGTGCTTCCGCCCTCGTCCTGGCTTCCGCCGGCAGGGGTGCAGGCGACGTCGACGCCGAGACCCGCGGCCTCACCGACGAGCACTGCGCCCGTGTCGGAGGTGACGGTCAGCGGGAGGTGAACGGTGGTCGCCGTCGTGCACTGCGCCGTTGCGGACAGGGAGACGGGAGTGTCGAGGTAGCCCACGCCGTCGGCGGTGACGATCGCGTTCTCGTTGGCGGCGTTGGCATCCTCGAGGGTGTTGTTGACCTTCGCGGTGGCGGTGACGTCGCCGAGCTTGACGGTGACGGTGTCGGTACGGGCCTCGCCCTCGCCGGAGAAGGACAGGCCGCGGAGGGCGACCTTCGCCGACGCCGTGTTGCCGGAGACGTCGGCGGCAATGCTCACGCCCACCGACTGCTTGGCCGCGCGCGGCTGGACCTTGGGGTTCTTCTCAAGGTAGGAGCCGAAAACGTCACGATCGAGCTTGTTGGGGATGGTGGTCAGCGTCGTCGCGATCGCGGGATCCTTGAGCACGTCGAAGGAGTCGCCGCCGGAGAGGAGGAAGGTGACCGAGGCGACCGAGTAGGTCGCGGCCGGGTCGATCGGCTTGCCGTCGATCAGGATGGAGGTGACGCGCTCACCCCTCGGCTTGGTCGGGTCGAAGGTGTAGGAGACGTTCTTCGACAGGCCGAGCTTGAGCATCGGCCGGCTCGAGTCCTTGCCGAGTTCCTTCCACTGCTGCTCGAGCAGGGTCTTGAACTGGGCGCCGGTCATCTTCACGTAGCCGACCTCGTTTGAGAACGGCTGGACCTTAAACACGTCGGCCACGGTGACCTTGCCATCTTTGGGCAAGAGGTCGGCGCGGATTCCGCCGGCGTTGATGATGCCGATGTCGATCGGCGTGCCCTCGAGGGTGGTGAAGGTTTCGTGCATGGCGTCGGCAATGAGGCCTCCGATGGTGGATTCGGTGCCGCGATTCTCGCCGCGGGTGACCGCCTCGCCTTTGATGGTCTTCTGGTAGCCGCGGGAGAAATTACCGGCACCGTCGGCGATCACCTTCGAGCCTGCCTCGTTCGCTGCGGCCTTCGCCTCGTCGACGACGGCCTTGACGGCCGGGTCATCGCCGCAGGTGGCGACCTCGGCGGCGCTAATCTGGACGGCCTGCGAGTCGATGACCTTACCCGTCTTCTTGTCGTACGTGATCTGCAGGTTGGATAGGTTGTCGGTGAAGGAGCCAGAGGCTGTCGCCGACAGCACGTGACCGGACTCGGTGGCAACCTTCGTGAAGTAGTACGGCTTGTGGGTGTCGCCGCCCATGATGCCGTCCACGTATTCGCCCATCTTGGGGTAGGAGCGCTCGACGTCGTTGTCGTACATGGCGATGACGACGTCGGCCTCACCCTTGGTCTTGATCTGCTTGGCGAGGTCGTTGATGACGGGGACGGGCTTGGAGAAGGTCATGCCGGCGAAGGTGCCGGGGAAGACCTTCGTGTCGGCGTCGTCCTCAATCGCGCCGATGAATGCGACCTTGACGCCGGACGGTGAGGTCCACACCTCGTAGCTACCCAGGCCCGTCAGGCCGTGAACGTTGGCGCCGAGGTAGGGAAAACCGACCTTTTCGTAGGTGACGCCGTCGACGACGCCGCCGGTGAAGCGGGCACGCAGGACGTCCTGGCCCTTGTCGAATTCGTGGTTGCCGATCGTCGAGGCGAAGACGCCCATCTGGTTGAGGGCCTTGATGGTGGGGTTATCGTGCTGAGAGCCGGAGGTGAACGGCGAGGCGCCGATGTTGTCGCCGAGCAGGAGGAGCTGCGAGTTTGGATTCTGCGTCTTGGCACGCTTGACATAACAGGACATGGCGGACAGGCCCGCCTCGGTGACCTTGACGTTGCCCTGCTTGTCCTTGGAGGTGACCTGCTCGATGTGGCCGTGGATGTCGGTGAGGTTGTACAGGTCGAGGACGACGACGTCGGAGCCGGCTTGCGTCTCGGTGGTCGGGGCTGCGGCGTCGTTGCCGGCGGGGATTGCGGCGTCGTTGCCGGCGGTGGTCGCGAGTGCGAGGGTGGGGGAAAGGATGAGGCTGGCGGTGGCAACACTGCCCACGATCAGCCGTTTCGCTCTTCTCATAGGTGTACCTTTCGGACGGTGATGTGTGCTCCCATTTTCGAACGCTTTCGGCGAGCCTAAATTGGCTGGCCATCCTCCCACGGGTGGAGGTGGCGGCGACGTCGTCATACCAGGGGTGGGTATTCGCGCAGGTGGCGGCCGAGTCTAGTCGAGGTGCATCCAGGTGTCGGTGCGTACCCGCCACAGCATCGTCCCGCCGCGCACCGCCATGAACACGATCGCGTAGGCGCACCACAGCGCCGCCATCCCGACCGCGCCAAGGTGACGGCCCGGGCCGGCGAGGAGCAGGGCAAGCGGGGCGAAGGTGGCCAGCGCGAGAAGCATGTAGCCGGCGAGGGCGCGGGTGTCGCCCGCGCCGATGAGCACGCCGTCGAGCATGTAGGCCACCGCCGCGATCGGCAGGGCCACCGAGGTGACCCACATCGTCTGCGTGGCCAGCCACGCCACGTCCGGATCCACGCTCATCAGGCGTGGGATGAGGAAGGACAGGCCGGCGAGTAGGAGTCCGAGGCCCGCTCCGACCTTCACCCCGTAGGCCAGACAGCGGGAAAGGATGGTGCGCACGCGCTTGCGGTTGCCCGAGCCCAGGCCCTGGCCAACGAGGATCTGCGCCGCGGTGGCAAGCGCGTCCAGGCCGTAGGCGGCGAAGTTCCACATCGTCATGACGATCTGGTTCGCGGCCAGCGCCACCGTTCCAAGCCCGGTGGCGGCGGCGATCTGGAGGAGGATCGCGCCTCGCAGGGAGAGCGTGCGGACGATGAGGGGGACGGCGTCGCGGACGGCCCGGAGCACGCCCACGCCGTTCGGGGCGAGGGAGACGGCGTGCGTGGCGGCTAGCTGGCGGACCACCCACGCCAGATAGAGGCCCATGAGGGTTTGGGCGATGGCGGTGCCGAGCCCGGCGCCGGCCACTCCGAGGCCGGCGCCGTAGATGAGCGCGGCGTTAAGGGGGATGTTCGCCAAGGCGCCGGCGCTCGCCGCGATGAGTGGCGTGCGGGTGTCGGCGAAGCCGCGTAGCGTGCCGTTGGCGGCGAGCACGAGCAGCATCCCCGGCAGGCCGAAGGCGGAGGCGCGAGCGTAGGCGACCGCCTGGTCGAGGACCGCCGGCTCCGGGCCGAACCAGCTGAGTATGGCGGGGGCGAATGCGGCGAGCAGAACCCCGAGCGTGAATCCCAGACCGATGCCGAGCCACATCCCGTCCAGCCCTTGGCGCAGGCCGCGGTCCGGTCTGCCCGCGCCGACGAAACGAGCGGTGGCCGCCGTCGTCGCGTAGGACAGGAAGATGCACACCCCCACGAGCGTGGTCAGCACGGTGGAGGCGAGCGACAGCCCGGCGAGCGGGTTCGCGCCCAGCCGCCCGATCATCGTGGTATCCACGGCGACGAGCACGGGCTCGGCCAGCAGCGTGGCGAGGGACGGCAGGGCGAGTTGGCGGATCTCGCGGTCGATGCTCACGGGTCGGGGCGGCTCTTAGTAGGCTTCGGGTCGGGTGCCGGGTGCGCCGTCGACGACGACGTTCGCGTTCGCCGTCGGGTCACCGGCGATCCACGCCTCGTATTCCTGCTTGGTGAGCTCCACTTTGTCGAGCGCGAAGCCGGAGCTTGCGGGGAAGGATTTCTTCGTGAGGGAGGTGAGCCGGGAGTTGGAGAAGTTCTGCACGGTGCGCGACATGCGGTCGAAGAAGGAGGTCTGCGGGGCTATTGTGACGCCGTGGAGCCGGCCCACCGTCATCCCCGTCACGGGGGCCTGGGGTTGCCGGGCCTGGGGTAGCGGGGCCTGGGGTTGCCGGGCCTGGGGCATGGGCGGACGCTGCCCGGTCTGCGCCGCCGGCTGCCCCAAGGGGGAGCGCATGGCGCGAGTCGGCTGAGACTGGAGTGGGCGCGCCTCCTTGCGCGGGGCTTCGCTGAAGGATCGTGGGGCGCGCTTGGTCATCTCCCGTGCCCGGCGCTTGTCACGCTTCTTGCGGCGCCTGTCGGCCTTGGCGTAGTCGCCGGCGAGGAAGGGCGATTCGAGGCTCTCGGTCCGGTGGGGTAGCGAGAAACGCCTCGTCGAGGAAACCCACGCCGAGCCGGTCGTGTTGTCGGAATAGAAGCTGACCATGATTCCTCCCTACTTGTCTTTCAAGAATACCGCAGGTCTGGGGAGCTTAGCCCGGGGTGCGCTCGCGAGACGCGCTCGGCCCACGCCCCCGGTGTGTCCTTCAAGTATCGCGACAAGGGCAACGGAAAAACCTGTCGACACTCAGAGCGCTTATCCACGGCTGTGGACAGATCTGTTGAGGAAATCTCGCCGAAAACCGCCCGGCTGTCCACAGTTCTCAGCGAATGTGTGTAACGGTGTGGATAACATGGGGTGGTTCTCCCCGCTCCCTCCACAGACACCCCGCGAGTATCCACCGAATTTCTTCAACAAGCCACAGGATTTCTCGAAACCTGTGGACAACGTGCGGCTCGGTGCTCGGCCGCGATTTGACAACGCAACCGGAGGCGCGGCGGCGAACCAGCCCGATGAGGCGCGATCGCGCAGCCCGATTTGGACGTGCGCGCGTGGCCGGCGTCGGCGTGCGAGCGAGAACACGTGCGCCCCGCAACCGAGCGCACGTGCAAGGGTTACGCGCGAGCCGCCCGCGGCAGGTAAGGTCTAACAGAGAGTGAAGGAGGGACCGTGGGCGAGGCTGGGTTTGACCGCGTGCCGCCGCAGGACATCGAGGCGGAGCGATCGGTGCTGGGTGGAATGATGATTAACAAGGACGCGATCGCGGACGTCCTCGAAATCCTGCAGGGAGGCGACTTCTATCGCCCCGCGCACACCGCCATCTATGACGCCATCCTCGACCTGTTCAGCAAGGGCGAGCCGGCCGACGCCATCACGGTGGCCGCGGAGATCTCCCGGCGCGGCGAACTCGAGCGTGTCGGCGGGCGCACCTACATCTTCGACCTCGTCAACGGCGTGCCCACCGCCGCGAACACCTCCTACTACGCCCGCATCGTCCACGAGCAGGCCCAGCTCCGCGCCCTGATCGAGGTTGGCACGCGCATCACCCAGCTGGGCTATACGACGGACGGCGCCGACGTCGTCGAGCTGGTCAACATGGCCCAGTCCGAGGTCTTCCAGATGACGGAGTCGCGCACGAAGTCCGACTACACCGCGTTCCGCGAGATCGTGCCCGGGCTCATCGAAGAGTTGGAGACCAACGCGAGCCGCGACGGGAAGGTGTCCGGGCTAGCCACCGGATTCCACGAGCTTGACGGCGTCCTCAACGGCCTGCGACCGGGCCAGATGATCATCGTGGCCGCCCGACCGGGCATGGGCAAGACCACCATCGCCATGGATTTTTGCCGGCACATCGCCTTCCGTGAGAACAAGCCGGTTGCCTTCTTCTCCCTCGAGATGGGGCGAACCGAGCTTGCCATGCGTGTGCTCGCCGCCGAGGGTGAGATCCCGCTATCCGCGCTCATCTCCGGCGACATTCGGCAGAACCAGTGGGAGCGCATCTCCACCACGCTCGCCCGGATCGCGGAGGGCCCGCTCTACGTGGACGACTCGCCCAACCTCACCATGATGGAGATCCGCGCCAAGGCGCGCCGGATGCGCCAGCAGCACGGGGTGGAGCTCGTCGTCATCGATTACCTCCAGCTACTGACGTCCGGCGGGCGCACTCCCGAGTCCCGCCAGCAGGAGGTCTCCGAGTTCTCCCGCTCCATCAAGCTGCTCGCCAAGGAGCTCGACGTCCCCATCATCGCCATCGCCCAGCTCAACCGAAATCCCGAGCAGCGCAACGACAAGACCCCGCAAGTCTCCGACCTGCGCGAGTCCGGATCGCTCGAGCAGGACGCCGACGTCGTCCTGCTCATCAACCGCCCCCAGGCCGAGGACGGTTCGCTTAACACCCCGCCCGCCGAGGTGATCGTGGGTAAGAACCGCTCCGGCCCGACCGCGAAGGTCGAGCTCGCCTTCCAGGGCAACTACACGCGCTTCGCGAACTTCGGCGGGGAGTAGCCCGGGCCGGGGAGGGGTCCGGGCCGAGACGGCGCGGGCAGCCCGGCTCGGCGGGCTCGGTGTCAGGGCGGCGAAGTGCGGGTGACGCGTGCGATAGACATCCCCGCAGGGGTTCATTAACCTTGTCCTTTAAGGAGATGGTGCATGTCGCGCACGTTTGAGTCGTTTGAGGTCAGGAATTACAGGTACTTTTTTGCCGGGGCGCTGGTGTCGAATGTCGGCACGTGGATCTTCCGAGTCGCCCAGGATTGGCTGGTACTGACGGAACTGACGGCCGGCTCTTCCTCCGCCCTCGGCTTCGTCACGGCGTTGCAGTTCCTCGCGATTCCGTTCCTCGCCCCCTACGCGGGCGGCATCGTGGATCGGTTGGACAAGCGCAAGGTCCTCATGGTCACCCAGCTTCTGCTCATGCTGAACGCGGTGGCGATGTGGCTGGTGGTGTACACGGGCGTCGTGCAGCTCTGGCACATCTATGCGCTCGCGTTCATGCAGGGCCTTGTGGTGGCCTTCGACAACCCCGCCCGCCAGGCTTTCGTCCCGGAGATCGTCTCGCAGGATCGGCTCGCGAACGCGGTTGGGCTCAACTCGACGTCGTTTAACGCCGCTCGCCTCATCGGCCCGGGACTGGCGGGTTTCTTGATCGCCGCCTTCAACGACGACGTCGCCCCGGCGCTCCTCATCAACGCCCTGTCGTTCGTGGGCATGTTCTGGGCGCTGATCGCGATGAAGACCTCCGAGTTGCACCCTTCCCCGCGTGCGGAGAAGAAGGGCGCCATCCGGGGCGGTTTCCGCTACGTGAAGTCGAAGCCGGACATCATCGTGCTGCTGGTCATCGTGTTTATGCTGGGCACGTTTGGTATGAACTTCCAGATTTACAACGCGACGATGGCCACCGAGGTTTTCGGTAAGGGCTCGGGCGAGTATGGGCTGTTGGGCACGATCATGGCGATCGGCACGCTCGCGGGGGCGCTGATGGCGGCGCGGCGGCAGCACCCGCGCCTGCGCACGATCCTCATCTCGCTCATGGCGTTTTCTGTGGCGACGATCGGGCTGGCATTCACGCCGAGCTACCTGGCGTACTCGATCTTGCTGGTGCCCGCCGGTTTCTTCGCGCTGACCGTGATGACCAGCGCGAATGCTGCCGTCCAAATGAGCTCCGACCCGCTGTTCCGGGGGCGAGTGATGGCGATCTACATGGCGATCTTCCTGGGGGGAACGCCGCTGGGCGCGCCGATCGTCGGCTGGCTCGGCGACGCCTTCGGGCCGCGCTCCACGCTGTTGGTGGGCGGCGGTCTCAACCTCATCACGGTGCTGGGGATCCTGGCTTACTTCACCACGAAGGGCATGAGGTTGCGCCTCCACTTCTCCAAATACCTGCCCGGCATCCACGCCGAGTGGACCGTGCAGGCCAACGAGAAGATGGTGGGGATGTAGCCTCGTCTGCCCACGCCACCACACAATGCGCCCCGCCCGGGAAGAGCTGTCAAGGCGCAGAAAAACCCTTGACCTCTGAGGTCTGAGAATTATAGACTCGCCGTATTCACCGAATCGACGAAAGCGGAGAACAACGATGTTCATTCATTTGTCACACGTGCTGAATCCCAACGACGGAGCGTTCCCCGGCGAACCCGTCCTCACCGTCGAGCCGGACTCGGTTCGCAGCGAGGAGGGAAAGCCCTTCAACTCCTACATGATGCACCTGCCCAACCACTTTGCCACCCACATGGACGGCCCACACCACTTCAACTCGACGGGTACGAACTTCGCGGACCTACCCATCGAAAAGTTCGCCTACGAGGGCCACGAGGTGCTCGTGGTCGACCTGCCGCACCGAAACGGCCCAGCGGAGGTCGTGATGAAGGAGGACCTCGAACCTTACGCGGACGAGCTCGCGGACAAGCGTCTTCTCCTCATCCGCACCGGTTTCGAGGAGCTCAAGCACACGGACCCCGACACGTACACGAACCGTGGCGTCTCGCTGCACCCCGACCTGTGCAAGTGGCTCAACGAGGAGTTCCCGAAGCTCGACTGCCTGGGGATGGACTGGCTGTCGGTCGCGTCCCCGACGAACGACTACGGCCCCGAGGCGCACCACTGGCTCCTGGGCAACTACACCGACCACGTCATCTGCGCGATCGAGGACATGGCCCTCCAGGCGTTGGGAGACAAGAAGATTAGGTGCGTCACCCTCGGCCCGCTGCGCGTGGCGGAGGTGGACTCGGCGCCGGTCAACGTCATGGCGTGGGTCGAGGACTAGGCGATCGCAGACGAGGCGATCACGCCGGTTTGGCGGCACGACATCGCGCGGGCGGCTGGGATCTCCAGCCGCCCGCGTTCGTCGGGTGCCCCAACAGGGCGCGAGTGCCCGACGTCAGTCCGTCGAGTCCGGAAGGCTGGCGATGTCGTTCGCCGTCTGCGTCATGTGGGCGCGCATCGCGTTCTTCGCCTCGTCCGCCCTGCCCGCGGCAATAGCCTCGAAGATCTTGCGATGATGGGCCTGAGCCCGCTCACGTACGTCTGGCAGCGCCGAGGTGTGACGCCGCGACAGGGAGAGCGTGGCCTGCAAGGGCTGCATGATCGCCCCGACGAAGGGGTTGCCCGAGGCCGCCAAAATATGCCGGTGAAAGGCGAGGTCCGAATTGAGTGCAGCCTCGACGTCGTCGGCGTCGTGCGCCTCCTCGTAGGCGCGAAGGTCCTGCTCGAGGCGGGCGAGGTCCTCCTCGCTGCGGTTGCCCGCCGCGAGGCCCGCCGCCCCGACCTCGAGCATCCTACGCACCTGGGTCAGCTGCAGGCCGAGCTCCTTGGGGCTGACACGATCGGTGAGCAACGTGGCGATGCTGGACAGATCCGTCCACTCCTCTAGCGGCAACACGAACGTGCCCCGCCCGTGGATGACGTCGAGCACGCGGCGATCCTTCAAGACCTTCACCGCCTCGCGCATCGTCAGGCGCGAAACCTTCAGGAGGTTGGCCAGCTCGTCCTCCGGGGGCAGGGCGGAGCCGGCCGGGAACTGCCCGCTCGATATGCGGCGCAGAATGTCGTCGATCGCGCGATGGACCAGGTCTGTGCTCACAAAGCACCTTTCGTCAAGACAACGTCACCTTTCGGTGATTTCCGTCGATAGTCTAGTAAAGAAGTTCCATTGGTAGTCCAGATTCGTGATCCACAGCTCATGGGCGGTCTTGGTGGCGCACTCGTAGTTGTACTGGGCGCGCAGACCCTCGAGGTAGGCCTCGATGAACGCAACCTGCTCGCCCGTCGACTTGCCCATGAAGTCCACGTACCTCAAGGTGTCCGCGATGCGGTAGGTGCTGAAGCGGTCCACGTTGTCGCAGTCCCCGATCGACCTCGCCACCAGGCCCGGCTCGCGCGTGAAGGCGAGGTAGGCTCGGCCGCGCGCGTCGGCGCCGGTGCCGTCCCCGTCCTCGCGCGGGTTGAAGCTACCGTCCACGTGCATCGCGATGCCCTGCACGACCTCCTCGGCCGCCTCGCCACGAAAGCCCAGGCCGTCGAAGAATTCCTTCACGACGAGCGCGCCCGCCCGGCCGTGGTCGACCGGCACGGCGGCGTCGTACTTCCCGACGTCGTGGAGCAGGCAACCCAGCTCGAGTGCGTCGGCGTCGAGGCCGGACTCAAGCGCGACCCGGCGGCCGATGCGGGCCACCCTTAGGCAGTGCTCGTAGCGGTAGCGGCGCGAGGCCTCGGACGCGGGTGCGGCGGCCAGGTGCTCACGCAGGAACGCCCTGGCGGCCGACAGGTCCGGAAACATGCTACTTGGCCTCCTTGCAGCAGCCGCCGTCCCCGCAGCTGTCGCAATTGCCGTCGCCGCCGCACCCCTCGCCCTCGTCAGGGGTGGCGTCCGAGTAGTCCATCTGGGCGGCGTAGGTGTAGTCGGCGTCCTGCTTGGGTTCGAAGGCGCCCTGCCACACCGTGGAGAACGGGGTGTTGGCCTTCACCTGGGCGTCGATACCCTGGGTGACCAGGTCCTTCGCCACTCGCACGGCCTTGTGAATGTCCGCGCCCTTCGCCAGCTCCGCGGTGATCGCCGCGGCGAAGGTGCAGCCCGCGCCCGAGACGCGGGAGTTGCCGATCTTGGGGACAGAGAAGGCGAGGGCGGCCTCGCCGTCCCACAGGACGTCGACGGCGTCCGGGCCCGGGAAGTCCATGCCGCCTTTGACCACCACGTACTTCGGGCCCAGCTTCGAGATCCGCATGGCGGCCTCGGCCAGGTCCTCGAGGGTTTCGAGCTTGTCCATGCCCGCCAGCGTGCAGGCCTCGAAGTAGTTCGGGGTAGCGACGGTGGCGAGGGGGAGGATCTTCTCGCGCAACGCGTTGTCCGTGTCCAGCGCCATGCCCGGCTCCTGGCCCTTGCAGATGAGGACCGGGTCAAGCACGATGTTCTTCCACTCCTGGCTCTTGAGGCCCTCGGCGACGGCGTCGATCGTGGGGATCGTGCCGAGCATTCCGATCTTGACCGTGTCGAGGTCGGCATGAGCCATCGCGGCGTGCATCTGATCGCGGATCACGCCCGGCTCGATGGGGACGAATTTGTGGTTCCAGTTGTCCTCCGGGTCGAAGGAGACGATGCAGGTGAGCGTGCCGAGGCCGTAGCAACCGAGCTCGTGGAACGTCTTGAGATCCACCTGGAAGCCCGCCCCGCCGGTGGCTTCCGAACCTGCAATCGTGTACGCGTACGTGACCATGGATAACCTTTCAACTGTGGCCGCGATCTGCGCGGCCGGCCCAGACGATTTTAGTCCCCGCCGGCCCCAAAGAGGAATACCTACATGCGGTCGAAGACGTCCGGGTGCTTGCCCGTGCGGCCGGGTTCGCCCTTATTGAGCGCATCGATGCGCTCGATCTGTTCCGCGGACAGCGTGAGACCCTGGGCGGCGAAGTTCTCCTTTTGGCGCTCCACGTGTACGGATTTCGGGATCGCGATGTGGCCCTTGGCAAGGTGCCAGGCGAGCACCACCTGCGCCGGCGTGGCGCCCGCCTCCGCGGCGACCTCCCCGATCACCGGGTCGGCCAGCACGCCGCCGCGGCCGAGCGGCGACCAGGCCTCCACGGCGATCTCCCGCTCGGAGCAGAAAGCCGCCAGCTCTGAGTTGCTGAAGTAGGGGTGCAGCTCGATCTGGTTGACGGCCGGCAGAATCGAGGTGCCGGACAGCAGCTTTTCGAGGTGGTGGGCCTCGAAGTTGGACACGCCGATCGCGCGCGCCTGCCCGGAGGCGACGAACTCCTCCATGACGCGGTAGGTGGTGATGAAGTCCCCGCCGTAGAACATGGGCATCGGCCAATGAATGAGGAAGAGGTCCACGTAGTCGGTCTGCAAATCCACGAGAGACTGGGCGAAGGTGCGCCGCACGTCGTCGGGACGGTGGTTGGGGGTGTTGAGCTTCGTGGTGACGAAGATGTCCTCGCGCGGGATGTCGGTGGCGGCGAGCGCCCGGCCCACACCGGCCTCGTTTCCATACATCTGCGCGGTGTCGATGTGCCGATAGCCCACCTCGAGCGCGGAGGCAACGGCCTTGGGTGCCGCGTCGTTGTCGATCTTGTATGTGCCAAAACCAAGCTGAGGGATGTCCATTGCCCCAGTCTACCGTGAACCCCCTCCGGCCAACAGAGGTCGTGAATCCGGGGCACATGCAAGAAAATGCCGGACGCGGGCGCCTAGGACGGCGCGGGAGAAGGCGGCGGGCGCCTAGGCCAGCGCCTCGAAGAGCGGGCCGATGACCTCCGCGCCGTGGGTGCGCAGGGCGTCGTGATGCCAATCCTCGGAGATGAGGGTCTTCATTCCGGCGATGTCGGCGGCGGTCTCCAGGCAGATCTGCACGGGGACGAACATGTCCGGCCGGTAGATCCATGCTGCGGCCGGCACGGTGTTGCGGGCCAGAACCGCGCGGTCGTGAAGGGCCGGCAGGTCGTCGCGGGCGGCGAGGATCCCCACCGCCTCGGCCATGGGCGCCAACGCGGGATCCTCCTCGCCCTGCCAGGGGAAGACGTGTTCGCCGGTGAAGCGGAACCCGTGGCCCTCGGCCCGTAGCTCAGCCTCCGCGCTCGCGGTGGGTGCGGGCTGGCGGAACTGCGGGAACTCCCCGCGCACCCGGTGAGCGGACCAATTCGGGGCGAGCCCGCGCTGCTGATAGATCGACTCGTGTAGCGCCCAGTACAGCGGGTTCGGCCCGTAACTCAGTTCGGCCCCGACCGCGGCGAGGAAGCGAGAGCTCAGCCGCACGCCACCGCCGCCGGGCGCCGCGACCTTCACGAACGGGTCTTCCAACAGGTAGTGCAGCGCCTCCAGGCCGTAGCTATGCCCCAGTCCGATGCCGAGCATCCGGAAGCGCCGGGCGGTCAGCGGCTCGCCGGTGGGCAGGCGCTCCGGCAGCCCGGCAGCGGCGGCGTCTGCGAGGTGGGCGACGATGCGCCAGCAGGTCTCCTCGTCCTCGGGGTAGCGCGCGAAGAACTCGGCGTTGCGCGCCTCGGTGCGGGCGTAGGTGAGGCGGTAGACGTCGTCGGGGTGGCGCCACGTGGAGGGAAGGCCGGCGGTGATGAAGGCCCGACTCAGCCCGCCGGGCGCCTGAGAGAGGTAGGTGGTCACGCAGAAGCCGCCGAAGGACTGGCCGAGAGCGGCCCACGGCTCATCGCCCTGGAGCGCGCGGCGTAGCGCCTCGGCGTCGGCGACGATCGAATCCTGCCGGAAGCAGGCGAGGTAGTCGGCCTGCTGCTCCGGGCTACCGACGCCGCTGAGCACGCCGGCGTCGATCGCGCAGGACTGGCCGGTGCCGCGCTCGTCAAGCATGACGAGCCGGTAGTCCTCCAAAACGCGGGCAACCCAGCCGGAGTCGGTGGTTTGGCGGGTGCCGGCGAATCCCGGCCCGCCCTGGAAGAAGACGAGGCGTGGCTTGTCCTCACCGCCGCGGCGCACGTATTCGCGGGCGAAGATCTGGATCGTGGCCCCGGGGCGCGGGGAGCGGTAGCCCAGACCCGGGTGGCACAGCGGCACCTCGAGCCGGTGCTCGATCATGGTGGTGGGGCGGACCCACGGGATCTCGTAGCTGACCTGGTGTGTCACTGCTCGTCCTCGGCTCGTAGCCGGGGCGCGGTGCCCTGGTCGGGCTTGAAGCCGACGGCGCCCGCGTAGAAGTCGCGGATGACGTCCATGTCCGCCGAGACGTCGCCGGTCAGCTCGATCGTCTTGCCCCAGCCGTAGACGCGCCGGCTGGAGTCGATGAAGCCGAGTGTGACGGGCAGCCCGGCGCCGCGGGCGATGTGGTAGAAGCCGGACTTCCAGTACCTGCCCTTCTTCCGCGTGCCCTCCGGCGCGATGATGAGCGAGAAGCGGTCCACGCCCTCCAGCTGCTCGACGATGCCGGCGACCATCCCGTGCGGGTGCGTGCGGTCGACGCCGATGCCACCCACCGCCCGAATGAGCGGGGCGAGCGGGCCGCGCGTAAGCGAGTCCTTGACCAGGAACTTGAAGGGCACGCCCTTGTCCCACAGCGCCATGAGCATGAACCAGAAATCCCAGTTCGACGTGTGGTAGGCGCCGATCACGATTGATTTTTCGGGCAGCGGCGCCTCCTCCGTGAAGGTCCACTTCGATAGGCGCTGGTAGGTCTTGGAAAAGAGTCGTTTGACACCCATGATTCTCCTTGCGTTGGCGCTCGGTGCCAGCGTCCGGGCGGAAGCTGACGACGCCGTGGTGCGGGTCGGCTTGCGGAGCTAGGCCGCGGGGCGGGCAAGCTCCGCGGCGATGACTTGGTCCATCGTCTCAATGGGGACGAAGCCGGGCAGGTAGCTGTAGCCGACGATGAACGCCGGCGTGCCGGTGATGCCGAGGTTCTGGGCGGTGGTGCGGCCGTCCGCGACGGCAGCAACGGCGGCCTCCGAGGTCATGTCGGTGCGGAACTGGTCCAGGTCCGCCACCCCGATCTCCTTCGCGACCGCGACGAGCGCGTCCTCAGTGGCCTCGACCGGGTTGCCGGCCACCTGGTGGTCGTAGATGTAGGAGTGGTACTCGAGGAACTTGCCCTGGTTCGCGGCCGCCACCGAGCCCTGCGCGAGGAGCACGGACTCGTCGCCCAGGATGGCGAGGTTGTGGTATTCGATGCGAACGGTCCCGTCGTCGACGTAGTGCTGCATCTGAGGCTCGGTCTGGGTTGCGGCCTGCGCGCAGTAGCCGCAGCGGAAGTCGTAGTAGATCTGCACGACGACGTCGGCGTCGACGTCTCCGACCGCCATCGGATCGTCCGGGTCGAGGCGCCACAGGCCCTGCACCAGCTCCTTGAGCTGCTGGCTGGGGGCGGATGGCTCCGGGTTGGGGGTACCCGACGCGGTGGGGTCGCCGCCGGCCTCGGGGCTGGGGGTGGCGGTAGCCGAGTTCGTCGCCGAGTCCGACGCGGACGGCGTCGAGTCTGAGGTGCGGTTGAGCAACAGGGCGACGACGACCGCGAGGACCAGCGTGGCCGCCACGACGGCGGCGATGACGAGGTTACGGGCGTTCTTATTCATGCGATTCTCCTGCGGTTGGCGGTCATGTGCGGTTAGAGGACGTAGCCGAAGAGCGGGGAGTTGGGTTCGAGCTCTTCGATCTCGAGGTCGGAGGCATCCATGCGGGCGCGCAGATCGTCGATCTTGGCGCGGTCCTCGATCTCGATGCCAACCAGTGCCGGGCCCGTCTCGCGGTTGTTCTTCTTGGTGTACTCGAACAGGATGATGTCCTCCCCCTCGGAGAGCACGTCGTCGAGGAAGGTGCGCAGCGCGCCGGGGCGCTGGGGGAAGGTGACGAGGAAGTAGTGGCGCAGGCCCTCGTGGATCATGGAGCGCTCGACGATGTCGTCGTAGCGCATGACGTCGTTGTTGCCGCCCGAGATGATGCAGGCGACCGGGCCGTCGGGCAGGTCGGCGAGGTAGCCGTTGAGCGCTGCCGGTGCCAGCGCGCCCGAGGGTTCGGCGATGATGCCCTCCACCTGGTACAGCTCGAGCATCTCGGTGCATATTGCGCCCTCGGGGACGATGACGACGTCGTCGCACAGCTCCGAGACGATCTGGTAGGTGAGGTTGCCGACGCGGGCCACGGCGGTACCGTCGGCGAAGTTGTCCACGGTTTCCAGGGTCTGCGGGGCTCCCGCCTTGAGCGCCGCCACCATCGACGCCGCCCCCGCCGGCTCGACGCCGATCACCTTGACCTCCGGGTGGAACTGCTTGACCCAGGCCAGCGTGCCGGACAGTAGCCCGCCGCCGCCGACCGGCACGACGACCGTGGCGGGCGGGGTGGAGGCCTGCTCGAAAATCTCCTTGACCACCGTGCCTTGGCCGGCGATGGTGCGGGGGTCGTCGAAGGGGTGGACGTAGACGGCGTCGTTGGCCTTCGCGAACGCGATCGCGGCCTCGGAGCACTCGTCGAAGGAGGTGCCGACCGTGCACAGCGTGACCCAGTCCCCGCCGATCGCCGCGATGCGGTTGCGCTTTTGGCGCGGTGTGGTGGACGGGATGAAGATCGTGCCGTGGATGCGCTTCTTGTTGCAGGCGAAGGCCACGCCCTGTGCGTGGTTGCCCGCCGATGCGCACACCACGCCGTTGGGTGTCTCGTCCGGGGTGAGTGAGGCGAGGAAGTTGTACGCGCCGCGCACCTTGTAGGAGCGCCCCACCTGGATGTCCTCGCGCTTAAGGAGCACCTGGTGGCCCACCTTGGCCGAGAGTCGCACTGATTCCTCAAGCGGGGTGGTGCGCACGGTCGAGCCAAGGGTCTGCGCCGCAACCACCACGTCGGTACCGGTCACTTTCGTCATATGCCCATCTTTCCGCGTCAAGAACTCGAAACCAAATCCTCACCACTATTCGCGGCCGGTCTAGCAGTGCCGGTATCGTGAAGAGAGACGGGGTGGCTCGGGCGGCTGGCCGTGTGGCTCGGGCCCGAGGAGAAGGAGGAGGATCGGCATGACGAAGCGCGCGGCGGCGATCGCTTTGGTGCTCACCGGATGCACCTGGATGCTTGCCGGATGTAGCGACGTCACCAAGCCGGCCTCCCCGACGCCGACCCCGAGTTCCTCCTCGCCGAGCGCTCAGCCCACCCCCGAGGCGAGGCCGGCGCCCCTCCCTGAGCCGGTGCGCAACCCCTACCAGGGCGGCGCCGAGCGGGCGTGGTCGGTGGAGCTGGCGGACCGGCCGTCGTCGGTGGTCTACGACCGGCAGTCGGGGACGTTGGTGGCCGCGCTCGCGGCGGCGCGCGGCACGCAGCTGCACGCGTTTAGCGTGGCGAGCTCCGGGCGCACCCTGCCCACCTGGACGTACGAGATCCCAGACGGCGCGGAGCTCATCGCGATGGACGCCTCGAGCGGGTCGGTGTTCGTCTCCGTCGGGTCGGGCACGGATGGGGCCGGGTCGGGCGCGGCGGGGGCCGGGTCGGGCGCGAGCCGGGAAGAGCCCACAGTCGGCGCTGCGCCGGGAAGCAGTGCCGCGCCGGGAAGCAGTGCCGCGCCCGGCACGGAGCCGAGCGACCTGATCGTGCTGAGCGCAAGGTCGGGTGCGGAGGAGCTGCGCTGGTCGCGGGCGCACGTGCTCGACACGGAGGTTCCGCGGCTGGTTGGCGCATATGACTCGGGTGCGGGCATTGCGCGGCTGGGGCGCGATTCGGTGCTGGCGGCGGTGATCGATGCCGGCGGGGACGCGGTGAAGGACAAGCGACTCTTCACGGCGGACGGCGAGGTGACGATCGGGGCTGACATCATCGACACCGGCATCCCAGCCCGCTCGGGCACGACCTTCATCACCTTTCCTCAGCTCAGCGAGGTTAGCGGGGATGAGTGCTGGTCGGTGACGGACGGGATCGTCTGCGTCGATGCGGGCCAGGTGGTCGAATACGACGAGCGTGGGAATCTACGGCGCGCAACCGCGCTGAGCGCGCGCAGCGCCGGATCCCTGTACCACGTGCAGGGCATGGACCCCGACGTGACCGCCGGCGAGCTGGCCTCCGCCCTCGCCGAGACCGGCGAAGGGGATCACGCGACGGCCGTACTCGCGGCTGGGCGCTGGCTGACCGACATCCCCGCCGGCGCCGAGCTCTTGGAGCGCGACGCCCCGTTCGCGCTGGTCGGGAAGAGGATCGTCAACCTGGCCACGGGCGAGGCGCTCACGGATGATGGGCTCGCCGGCGAGGGCCGAAGCGCCGACATGTTCTTCGAATGGGACGGGTCGGCCCTGCACTACCTGCGCCCGCTCGGCTGATAGCCCCAGCTAGCCTGCGGCCAGACCCCGGCTAGCCCCCGGCCCGACCCCGGGCCGGGGTATGCTTTCGCCATGGAAGACTTTCCCTTCGAATTCGAACGCAAGTTCCTGGTGCGCGAGCTACCCGAGGGCGTGGTCGAGCATGGCGCGCCGAAGGTGATCATTCAGGCCTACGTCTTCGCCGAAGCCGGCTACGCCATCCGCGTCCGCCTCGCTTTCCGGGGAGTGGACATCCAGGCCGACTTGGACGCTCCCGCGTTCGACCCCGGCGTCGACGAACTCGGCGCCTACGAGCGCCGCCTCTTGGCCAAGCTCGTGGCCGGCAGCGCCGCAGGCGCCAGCTCAATTCCCGCCGCGGCGTCGGCGTCAGCCTCGGACCGAGCGCGCCCGGCGCCCACCGCGCCGGTGGCGACGATCGCGGTGAAGTCTCCGTCGGTGGCGGGCGAGCGCTACGAGATGGAGACCGAGCTCGACCCCGACGTCGCCGTGCAGATCATCCAGCGTTCGGGCCGGATCGTGGCGAAGACCCGCCACTCGCTGTGGGTGGGCGAGGACGGCTGGGAGTTCGACGTCTTCGCCGGCCAGAACGCCGGACTGGTGGTGGCGGAGATCGAGCGCCTCAGCCCGGTGGTGGACCTGGTCATCCCCGACTTCTGCGTCACCGAAGTCACCACCGACCCGCGCTTCACCAACGACTCCCTGTCCAAGGAACCCTGGCAGCACTGGGATGCCCTCTACATGAATGAGCTCGACCAGCGCGGCCCCTTCTTCCTCGACCTTCGCGGCTAACCCGTGTCACCAGCGCGGCCTTCCCAGCTAGCGGAGGCAGGCCGGCGTGATTCCGCCCGCCCTCATCCCCTAGCCGGGTGGTGCCGGCCCCCCTTTCAACCCGGAGGGCTATTGGTCCATACGGGCAGGTCAACAATAATGGGAGCATGAACAGTTCCTCCTCGCGTAAGAGCCTGATGGTGCAGGTGCTCATCTCCATCGGGCTGGCCATGATCGTCATCATTGGCTTTACGTGGATCCGCCTGACGCAATCCGACGCCACCGCGGCGCAGGCACAATCCTTGGAACAGCAGTCGTCGTTCCTGACGCACGACATCAGCGTGATCGACCACCACCGTGAGCCCTACGTTGGCGACAACTCGAACACGATCCAGGCGCTGTACGCGCTCCCGCTGGGGGCGCGCATCGACCGAGTGGAGATCCACGACACGGACGTGGTGGTCATGATCGTCGACGGGGAGACCACCAACGAGCGGGAGAATGTCCTGTATTCGGCGATCGCGTTCATGGCCGCCATCGATAACGCCCGCTCGGTGACGTACGTGACGCCGGGCAGGAGCTACTACGTGGAGCGCCCCGCGATCGAGGCGCGCTTCGGCACCCCGCTCTCCGACCTGCTAGACACCGCGGAGGCGTGGCAGGGCGTGCGCGGGCTGATCCCGCTGGAGGCGGGTACCCTGGTCGCGGATAGTTAGGGACCACCCGGTAGACTCGTGCCATGCACGAGCTCGGAATCACCTCCATCCACCCCACCGCCCCCGCGATGTTCTCGGCCGCGGCGATCATGCGCGCGCCCGTCGACCTCGAGGCCGCCACCGAACGCTTCGCCGCACTGTGGGGCGAGACCATCACTCCCGCCTGGGAGGTCGTGGACGAGCAGGCCGGCGACGCGGGCCGCGTGCTTCACTTCGAGCTCGACGGCGTCCACGTGCTGCTCACCCCCGTGCCCCACGGCCTCGTGCTCGAACGCGGGCAGCTTCCCCTGCACCGCTTCCACGTGGCGGCCTCGTTCTTCGTTCCCGACGACGCCCCCGGCGAACCCGGCGGCGCTCCGGTCGCAGAGCCGGATCCGGAGGCGGCGCTGGAAAGGGAGCTCCGGCGTCGTCACAAGATGGTCAAGGCGCACGTCGTGTTCACCGAGGTGATGGACGGGCTGATGCGCGAGCCGGCGGCGATCGGGGTCTATCGCGACGAGCTGGGGGTGCTGATGCCGCCGTCGATGGTGACGAGCCTGGCCGAGATGCTGACGAAGGGGCAGGCGCCGCTACCGCTGTGGATCAACACGCGGGTACACAGCCACGATCTCACCTTTGGGCGCACGCTTGGCCTGACGGACTTCGGGCACCTGGACGTGCAGGTGCGCGAATCGACGCGATCGGAGGAGGACGTCTACAACCTGCTGATGAACGTGGCGAACTACGTGGTCACGGGCGACACCTTCCTGCTGCCCAGCCAGACCTTGGGGTATTCGGACGGGGAGCAGATCGCGATCTCGCAGGAGGTGTCGCAGGCGGACGGCGCCACGGTGATCCGGCTCGACTTCTAGCCGGGCGCCGGCCGGGGAAGCCGGCAGCGGGTGCTACCATGTATGCGGACGCACGAGCGATCGGCGTCCCACCCGGCCGCCTCCGCGAGCCGTGGTGCGCTCGGGTAGTGGCAGTGCCCGGCATCGACGCGCGATACCGCGCCTACGAAAGGACACCATGACTGCCCCCGACCCCACCGCGACCGCCCATTCGAGCTCTGCGAGCGCATACGCCGGCGTCCGCCGCGGCTTCTACGACTACTTCGCGGTCTTCTTCGTTGCCTTCCTGCTGCTGTCGAACATCGGCGCCACGAAGCTGGTGGAGATCGGCCCGCTCACCTTCGACGGCGGAGCGATCCTCTTCCCGCTGACCTACATCATCGGCGACGTCCTGTCGGAGGTCTACGGCTTTAAGGCCGCCCGGCGCACGATCTTCATGGGGTTCGTGGTCTCCTTCCTCGCCTCGCTCACGTTCTGGGCCGTGATCCAGTTGCCCGCCCACCCCGACTACACGAGCCAAGCCGCCTTCGAGGAGGTCCTGGGCGTGGTGTGGCGCTTCGTCTTCGCCTCACTCGCCGGCTATCTGGCCGGCCAGCTGCTGAACGCCAAGGTCCTCACCGCGATCAAGGACCGCTGGGGCGAAGAGCATATGTGGGCGCGCCTGATCGGCTCCACCCTGGTGGGCGAGGCGGCGGACACGGCCATCTTCTGTGTGGTGGCGTGGGCCGGCGTCGCCGGCTGGGCGACCATCGCGAACCTCGCCGTCGTCGGCTTCCTGTACAAGGTGTCGGTGGAGGTCGTCTTCCTGCCCATCACCTACGTCGTCATTAACCTCATCAAGAAGTACGAACCGAATTACCGAAAGTAAGCCATGTTTAGCCTCGAATCCCGCCTGGATGGCACGCTCGCGCGCACGGGCACCATCCACACCCCGCACGGCACCATCCACACCCCCGCCTTCATCCCCGTGGGCACGAAGGCGACGGTCAAGTCAACCCTGCCCGAGTCGGTGAAGGAGCTGGGTGCGCAGGCGGTGCTGTCGAACGCCTATCACCTCTACCTGCAGCCGGGTTCGGACGTCGTCGACGAGGCGGGCGGCCTGGGCGCGTTTATGAACTGGGACGGCCCCACCTACACGGACTCGGGCGGCTTCCAGGTGATGAGCCTGGGGTCGGGTTTCAAGAAGGTGCTCTCGGACGAGTTCTCGGGCAAGACCGTTGCCGACGACGCGGTGGCGCCGGGCAAGGAGCGCCTCGCCAACGTCGACGACGACGGCGTCTGGTTCCGCTCCCACCTCAACGGCGACAAGCACCGCTTCACCCCGGAGATCTCGATGCGGATCCAGCACGAGCTGGGGGCGGACATCATCTTCGCGTTCGACGAGCTGACGACGCTGATGAACACCCGGCCGTACCAGGAGGAGGCCCTCGAGCGGACGAGGCTGTGGGCGCAGCGGTGTCTGGCCGAGCACAAGCGGCTGACCGAGGCGCGGGCGGGTAAGCCCTACCAGCAGCTCTTCGGGGTGATTCAGGGCGCCCAGTACGAGGACCTGCGCAGGAAGGCGGCCCGCGACCTGGGGTCGATGGAGGTCGATGGCCAGCGCTTTGACGGCTTTGGGATCGGGGGCGCCCTGGAGAAGGAGAACCTGTCCACGATCACGGCCTGGGTGAGCGAGGAGCTGCCGGAGGACCGGGCGCGCCACATGCTCGGCATCTCCGAGCCGGACGACTTTTTCGCGTGCATCGAGTCGGGGGCGGACACCTTCGACTGCGTCAACCCCTCACGCGTGGCCCGCAACGCGGCGATCTACGCCCCCACTGGCCGCTTCAACGTCACCCGCGCCGAGTTCAAGCGAGACTTCGGCCCCCTCGTGGAGGGGTGTACGTGCTACACGTGCCAGAACTACACGCGGGCCTACATCCACCACCTGTTCAAGGCGAAGGAGATGCTCTCGGCCACGCTGTGTACGATCCACAACGAGCACTTCACCGTACACCTGGTCGACCAGATTCGTGCCTCGATCGTGGAGGGAACCTACTGGGAGTTCAAGGCGGACACGCTCGGGCGGTTCTATGGCGGCGCCGGCCCGCTCGCCAAGTAGCCGCGCTCGCGGTCATCGCCTCAAGGATCAGATCCCGGGGCGCCGACCGGCGCTAGAAGCGCCGGTCGGCGGCATCCCGAAGCTTGCGCAGGGTCTCCTCATCGGGGAAACCCGTGACGCCGTAGCGTGGGGGCCAGACCGTGTCGTCCTCGACGATGCCGGCGGGCCAGATCTCGCGGGCGACGTGCGTGCGAACCGTGATGTTGACGGCCGGCACCGCCTCCCACGGGTGGGGCGAGCGGGTGAAAGTGATGAAGTCGGTGTGGGGGATGGAGCCGTGGGTGTCGATGGCGTCCCACGTGGCGGCGGAGACCCGCTCGCCGCTGGCCAGCCGCCGCGGCAGGAAGGCCTTGACCTTCCCGAACGCCGGCCACTGGCGCATCATGTCCTCCTGGGCGGTGTAGATCTTCTGCCGGAAGTAGTTGCGCAGCGCGCCGAGCACCTCCGCCAGCTCGGAGCCGGGGAAGGGTTGCCATTCGAGCCAACCGTCCGCGGCGACGGTGTGGGGCAGGGGGTAGATCGCGTCCTCGGAGTTGCGCTGGGCGAGGAGCAGCTTGAAGAAGTCGGCCAGGTGCGGGTCGTCTGCGAAGACGATGAAGAGCTTCGTGCGCGAGGCGGGGATGAACAGCGGGATGTCGTCGGGGCGGCGCTCGCTGATGCGTTCGGCGACCTGCTGGATCATGTCGAGGTCCGCGAACCAGGACAGTTCGTAGTTCGGCGGCTGCAGGAACGTCATCACCTCGGCGCCCGCGATTTCCGTGATCCCGATCTCCACCGACTGCTGGGTATCGTTCGTCATGAAACGCAGCGCCATGACGGCGTCGCTCATGATCTCCCCGATCTCGCGGGAGTCCTCTAGCTGCTCGTAGTAGATAGGCTGGATCGTGTCCGGGTAGTCGCGGGCGATCCCGACGGCGAGGAACGCCGTGAGCGGGATGTAGACGATCGAGTCGGCGCCCGGGGTGGCTGGGAGAAAGTAGTCCGCAGAGCGCACGATCGGGACGATCGGGCCCTCGCCGTCCGTGTAGTCCGTCGGGTAGTCCGGGTGGCTGGCGCCGGAGGGCTCGTAGGAGCCGTCCGCATCGTCGGAAGAGAAGAGGTCCGGGCTGGGGTCGCCGTCCTCGCCGGCGCGGCCGGGCTCGCTGACGGTGGCGGCCTCGGCGCCGTCGATGCCGATGCCGATGAGGCGGTCGAGAAGCTCGGTGCGCTGCTCAAGCGGGGCGTCGCGCCGGATGAGGGCGCCGGGGCGGAAGCGGAAGGTGCGCCCGTCGTCGAGGAGCACATCCAGCCAGTCCCCATTCGCCGTGACCAGGGAATTGGCCAGCCGGGGGTGCTGGGAGGTCTGCTGTAGGGCCCACTCCATGAAATCCATACCTCATTATTATCAACTCCCCGCGCGGAACGAAATGTTGCGCCGGGCACGACGTGGCCGGTCACGCGGGGAGCCGAAGGAGGATCCGATCACGGAACTAGTCGTCACGACGTGCGGGGGCTTACGCTGTCCTCGTGCATCACTTGCGTCGTCTGCGCCCGGCAAGCGCAGTAGCACTGAGTTTCTTGAGCCTGATCGTGATCGGCACGATCCTGCTTGCCACGCCGTGGGCCTCCGCCGGGCCACCCGTGGCGATTCTTGACGCCCTTTTCACGGCCACCTCCTCGGTGTGCCTGACCGGCCTCATCACCCTCGACACGGCGACGGCGTGGACCCCCTTCGGCCAGGGTGTCATCATGATGCTCGTCCAGTTCGGTGGCCTGGGGATCATGACGGTGGCCTGCCTGCTGTCGATACTGCTAGGCGCCCGCCTCGGGTTGCGCCGGCGGCTGAGTGCCGGCGCGGAGGGCCGCGGCAACCTGGGCGACGTGCGCTGGATCGTCAACGCCACGGTCGTCTTCACGCTCGCCATCGAGGCCATCATCTTCGTTTTCCTCACCCTGCGCTTCCGCCTCGGCTACGGCTACAGCTGGGCGCGTGCCGCGTGGGAGGGCCTCTTCCACTCGATCACATCCTTCAACAACGCCGGCTTCGCCCTGTACTCGGACAACGTCATGGGCTTCGCCGCCGACGGCCTCGTGCTCCTGCCCCTCAGCTTCGGGCTGATCGTCGGCGGCCTGGGCTTTCCCGTCCTGCTCGAGACCTACCGGCGCCTGCGCACGCCGAAGTACCGGCGCCGGCGCTGGTCGCTGACCGCTGTGTTCACCTGGATGGGCACGGTGGTGCTGATCGTCGGCGGCGTGGCGCTCATGCTCACCGAGTGGAACGGCGTGCTGGCGGGCTTCGACACTCCCGGTCGCCTCCTCAACGCCTTCTTCGCCGCCGTCAGCCCGCGCACTGCCGGCTTCAACGCGATCGACTACGCCCAGGCCCGCCCCCAGACGCTGCTCGGCACCGACGTCCTCATGTTCATCGGCGCGGGCAGTGGCGGCACCGCGGGCGGCATCAAGATCACCACTCTTGGCGTCCTCGTCGCCACGATCGGGGCGGAGGCGCGGGGACGCCGGGTCGTCACCGCGCGCGGGCGCACCCTCTCCCGGCGCGTGATCGGCCAGGCGCTTTCGGTGACGTTCGCGGCCGTCGGCCTCGTGGTGGGCGCAACGTTCCTCATCCTCGCGCTCTCGCCCGGTTTCACGCTTGACCAGGTGCTTTTTGAAACTACCTCCGCTTTCGGTACGGTGGGCCTATCGACGGGCATCACGCCGAGTCTGCCGCGTTATGCCCAACTCGTCCTCATCTTTCTCATGTTCGCCGGCCGCGTGGGCCCCCTCGGCCTCGCCACCACCCTCGCCGGGAAGGTGACCAACCGGCTCTACGAGTATCCCGAAGAAAGGCCTGCCATTGGCTAACATCTTTGCTCATCGCAACAACGACGATGGCGCCGTCGTCGTCCTCGGCCTCGGCCGTTTTGGCCGGGCGCTTGCCACGGAATTGGAGAACAGCGGCGTGGAGGTGCTGTGCGTGGACTCCGACAGGGATGTCGTCCAGGAGCTGTCCACCCAGTTCGACCACATCGTTCACGCGGACGCCACCAACCCCGAGGCGCTTCGCCAGCTCGGGGTGGACGAGGCATCCCGCGTCATTATCGCCATCGGCTCACACGTGGAGGCCTCGGTGCTCGCCGCGTCTGCCGTGGTGACCATGGGGGTGCCGGACGTGTGGGCGAAGGCGTCGAAGGAGTCGCACGCCACCCTGCTCGCCCAGATCGGGGTCAACCACATCGTGCGCCCCGAGATCGACATGGGCAAGCGGGTCGCCCACCTCATCCGCAACGAGGTGGAGGACTACCTCGAGTTCACCCACGGCTTTTCCGTGGCCGCGGCAACCCCGCCCGCCCGCCTGCTGGGCAAGACCGTGGGCGAGGTCAACGCCAAGAAGACTGGCCTGGAGATCATCGCCGTCCAGCGCGGGGGAGGGCAACTTCCGCACCGCCCGCGATGCGGACACCCTCGAGTCGGGCGACCTTATCATCCTCGCCGGCCCCACCTCCCGGCTCGAGCGGGAGACGGAGCGCCCCTAGCCCCTAGCCGCGGCGTCCCCCGCCGAAAACGCGCCCTCGGCAACTCTGCGGCGCTTCTCTGTGAGAGGACACGCTGGCACCGCCCGCCACCCTTCCCTAGGCTCGTAGCGTTGGCCTACTGATCCGGGGAAAATGTTTAGACTCGCAGAAGGTTCCCTGAAGAACCGCCCTTTCGTCGCCCTTGTCTCGACCGTGATTTTTGTGCTGGGGATCTTCGCTCTCGCCACCCTGCGCCAGGAGCTCATCCCGCGCGTGGAGCTGCCGGTCATCAACGTCGTGGCCACCTCCCCGGGCGCGACGTCCGAGCAGATGCGTGACCGCGTTTCCGTCCCCATCGAGCAGCAGGTTTCCACGATCGCCGAGGTCTCGGACACCTCCACCACCTCCCGCTCTTCCGTCTCGATCGTCACTATCGAGCTCGACTACGGCACGGACATCGCCCGCGCAGCCAACCGTGTGGAGCAGTCGATCTCGCGAGCGAAGATGAACTTCCCCGACAACCTCACCTACGACGTCGTCTCCGGGGGAACGTCCGACATTCCGCTCGCCTACGTGGCGGTGACCTCGGACGGTGACCCGCTCGAGGTGGCTCAGCGCCTGCGCTCCACCGTCGTCCCCGCGATCGAACAGGAGGAGGGCGTTGCGTCGGTTCAGCTGCTTGGCGCCCCGGAGCAGCGGGTTTCCATCACGCTTGACCAGGCCCGCATCGCCGAGCTCGGCATATCCGCCGACGCCGTCCAGCAGGCCCTCGAGGACAACGGGCTGTCCGTGCCGGTGGGGTCGCTCGTGCAGGGAGATGAGTCCCGCGACGTGACGGTGGGCCAGGAGATCGACTCGGTCGAGGCCCTGCGCCAGATCCCCGTGGTGGCGGGCGAGGCCCAGCCGGGTCAGCCGGCAACCGTCTACCCGCTCTCGGACATCGCCGAGGTGCGCCTCGCCCAGGCCCCCGCCCAGATGGTCGGCCGGATCGACGGCGAATCCGCGCTCGGCATCGTCGTCTTCCCCACGGCGAACGCCAACATCGTCCAGGTCACCGACCGGGTCACCGACGTCTTCGACGAGCTTGCGCCCTCCGTCGGCAGCAACACCCACTTCACCACCCTCTTCACGCAGGCGCCCTTCATCACCGGCTCGATCGAGTCCCTCGCGCAGGAGGGCCTGCTTGGCCTGGTGTTCGCGGTGGTCGTGATCCTCATCTTCCTGACCTCGATCCGCTCCACGCTGGTGACGGCGCTGTCGATCCCGCTCTCGCTGCTGGTCGGATTCATCGGGATGCTCGTGGGCGGCTACTCGCTCAACATGCTCACCCTCGCCGCGCTGACCCTGTCGATCGGGCGCGTGGTAGACGATTCGATCGTCGTCATCGAAAACATCAAACGGCACCTCGAGTACGGCAAGCCCAAGCGTGAGGCGATCCTTGATGCGGTGCGCGAAGTGGCCTCTGCGATCACGGCATCGACCGTGGTGTCCTTCATCGTGTTCGTGCCGGTGGGCCTGGTGCCGGGCATGGTGGGCGAACTGTTCCGGCCCTTCGCCTTCACGGTGGTCATCGCGTTGGCGGCGTCGCTGCTGGTCGCGCTGACGATCGTTCCGGTGCTGGCGTACTGGTTCCTGCGCCCGTCGAAGGAGGCGGTGGCAGCGGCGGCCGCAGGCGAGGCGGAGGAGTTCCGGCGTCGTGCGCAGGACAAGGAGAGGCGCTACTGGCTGCACCGCGCCTACGAGCCGGCGCTGCGCACCACCCAGAAGCATCCGGCGATCACGCTGGTGGCGGCGGTGGCGATCCTGGCCGTCGCGGCGGCGCTGTTCCCGCTCTTGAAGATCAACCTGCTGGGCGGCACAAATGAGGGCACCGTGACAATCGCGCAGACCACGACGCCGGGGGCGTCGATGGAGGCGAAGGTGGCACAGGCGGATGCCACCGAGGAAAAGATCTCGGCGGTTAAGGGCGTGGAGTCGACTGCGGCGACGATCGGCTCGAGCCCGATGGCGATGGGCGGCTCGGGCCGCTCGGGCGACTCGATCATGTACATGATCGCGGTGGACGAGGAGGCCGACATCACGAGCCTGACCGACGCGATCGTGGCGGCCGGCGACTCCGTGACCGGCGAGGGCACCACCTCCAGCTCGGCTCAGTCGATGTTGGGATCGGGCACGATCGACGTCAACGTCACGGCCCCCACGCCCCAGGCGCTGTCCGAGGCGACCGAGCGGATCAACGACGCCCTATCCCAGCTATCCGAGATCAAACGTGCCGAGCACAACGCCAGCGCGATCACCCCGGCGGTGCAAGTGAACGTCAACCGTGACGCCGCCGCGGCCGTGGGGCTGACGGAGAACGACGTGGTCGGCATGATAGCGGCCCAGATGGTGGAGCCGAAGATCGGGCAGATCACCATCGATAACGTCGACACCTCGATCTACATCTCGATCGACGACCCGGTCACCACCATCGACGAGTTGCGCGCAATGACGATCCTCGGCCAGCCGCTCGAGGCATTCGCGACGGTCGATGAAGTGGACTCCCTGCCGACGATCGTGACGATGAATGGACAAACAACGACGACGGTGTCGGCCACGCCCGTCGACACCGATAACCTCGGGCACGCGACCGACGCGGTACGGGAGACGGTGGACGGGCTGGACCTGCCGGACGGGACGACGACGTCGATGGGCGGGGCCTCCCAGCAGCTGGCGGAATCATTCAGCCAGCTCGCCCTGGCGCTCGCGGCCGCGGTGCTACTGATCTACGTGGTCCTGGTGTGGATCTTCCGCTCGCTGCTCCAGCCCGCGTTGTTGCTGGTTGCGATACCGTTCGCGGCAATCGGCTCTGTCCTCGCGCTCCTGATGACGGGCACGGCGCTGGATATGTCGGCGATGATCGGCCTGCTCATGCTGGCCGGCATCGTGGTGACGAACGCGGTGGTGATGGTGGACCTCATCAACCAGTACCGCGAGCAGGGCATGGACCTGGCAAGCGCGGTTCACGACGGCGCGATGCGGCGCGTTCGGCCGGTGGCGATGACGTCGCTGGCGACGATCGTGGCGATGATCCCGATGGCGCTGGGGCTGTCCTCCTCGACCGGGTTCATCTCAACGCCGCTGGCAATCACGGTGATCGGCGGGCTTATCACGTCAACGTTGCTGACCCTGATCCTCTTGCCGATCCTGTATCGGCTGGTCGAGGGAGTGGCAGAGCGTAGGCGGGCGAAGGTCGAATAGCCCGCCGCGGCAGTTGGCGTGCCAGGCGGGTGAGCCAACTGCGCGATGGTCCCTGCCGGCGGGGCGCGGGTGGGTTAAACTAGAGGGAACCGTCGTCGTGAAAGAAAGAACATGAGTCCGAAGATTCTAGCTCCCTCCGTGAAGGAACATCACTCGATGATGTTTACCAAGCTGGTGGATTGTGCCGAAGAGATTCTGCGCGGGGACGGGCCGGCGGCGCTGACGGCGGGGGCCGTGGCCTCGGGCGGGGATCGCGCGCAACTCGGTGTACCGCTACGTGGAGTCGATCGACGACCTGCGCCTGCTCGTGCTCGAACGCTATATCCCTGGCTGGCAGCACGGTTGGACGCGGCGCTCGAGGTGGACGCGGAACCATACGAACAGCTGCGCACGCTCGTGGAGATCACCCTCGACATCGGCGCGGAGGCCGGCCACCAGTGGCTGATTGACGTGGTCAAGGCTGGGCTTGGGCGCGGAAAGAAGGACGCGGCGCCGTCGGGGACGGAGATTCAGGCCCGCTCCGACGCCGTGCTCAACTTCCACCGCGAACTCGGGCGGAGCATCGTGGGGCTGTGGCGCAAGGTGACGCCGGATGATGCGGTTGTCAACGCCCAGATGACCCGCTCGATCCTTGACGCGGGCCTCAAGCTGCTCGACCAGGGCCATTCGGCTGACGAGGTGAAGGCGACGACGCTGGCGCTGCTGGACACGCTCGCCGGGCGCTAGTGGGCGGGGCGCCAGAGCGCGTGGAGCGGCTGCTTGCGAACCTGCCGGACCTGCCCGTCGCGCGCGGGCTGGCCGACATCGCGCGCCAGCGCGGCAACATCGTGATCACGGCCCCTCCCGGTTCGGGTAAGACGATGCTGGTGCCGGTGCTGATGGCAAGCGTCGTGGCCGGGACCGTGCCGGTAGAGCTGGGCGGGGCCGGCACCGCGCGTCGGGGCGCGGCGGGTAAGGTCGTCGTCGTGCAGCCGAGGCGGGTGGCGGCGCGGGCAGCGGCCCGACGCATCGCCTACCTCCTGGGCGAGCCGGTGGGGCGGCAGGTGGGGTTCCGGGTGCGCGGGCAGACGACGCCGGGCAGCCGGGTGGAGATGGTGACGCCGGGCGTCATGCTGAGAATGCTGCAGAACGATCCGGAGCTGGCCGGTGTGGGCGCGGTGATTGTGGACGAGATCCATGAGCGTGACCTCGATACCGACCTCGCCACGGCCTTCCTCCTCGACGTGCAGGACACGCTGCGGCCCGACCTTCGGCTGGTGGCGATGTCGGCGACCCTGGAGGCCGGACGCTTCGCGGAGCTGATGGGTGGCACGGTCGTGGACATACCCGGGGCGATCCACCCGGTGCAAATCGAGGAGCGACTCGGGCCGCGAGCGCTGACGGACGTGGGCCACGGGGTGGTGGTCAGCCGGGACTTCCTCGCACACGTGGCGCGCGTGGTCGGGGAGGCGGCGCAGTGGGCTGCGGGCGCCGGACGGGCCGACGCGGGAACGGGGCGGGCCGGCTCCGTGCTGGTCTTCTTGCCGGGCGTGGGCGAGATCGAGAAGATGCGCGCGCTGCTCGCGGGTGCGCCGCTACCAGTGCTGGCCCTGCACGGGTCGATGCCGGCCAAGGAACAGGACCGCGTGCTTGCCGGCGGGGAGGATCGGATCATCTTGGCCACGTCCCTGGCGGAGTCGTCGCTCACGGTTCCGGGTGTGCGCGCCGTCGTCGACGCCGGGCTGGCCCGCGAGCCGCGCTTCGACCCGCGCACGGGAATCTCGGGGCTGGTGACCGTGCATGCGTCGCGGGCGAGGCTAGATCAGCGCGCCGGCAGGGCCGGGCGTGAGGGGCCGGGCAGGGCGTGGCGCTGCCTGAGCTACGCGCGGGCGGTGGAGTTTTCGCAGCCGGAGATCCTGGTCGGCGACGTGACGGGGGCGAGCCTGCAGGCCGCCGCGTGGGGCAACCCAGGGATGGCCGGCCTGCGGCTACTCGACTACCCCAAGCCCGCGGCCGGCGAGGCGGCGCGCCGCACGCTGGAGGCGATCGGCGCCGTGGACCGCTCCAGTTCGATCACGACGCGCGGGCGGCTACTGGCCGGCATGCCGCTCTCCCCGCAACTCGGGCGCGCCCTGGTGGAGGGCGCCGAGATCGTGGGCGCCCGGCGAGCATCTGAGGTGGTCGCGCTGCTATCGCTGGCTCCACGCATCCCCGGGGCGGACCTGGCGGCGCAGCTGCGCCGAGCGGGCAGCGACCGCGAGTGGGCCCGGGAGGCAAAACGGCTCCGCGCGCTGGCGGGTGAGATCGTGGGCTCGGCCGGCGGCCGGATGGGCGGCGCACCTGCGGGAGCCGGGTCGGGTGCAAGCCGGGCGGGCGTGGACGAGGAGCTCGCCGTCGTCGTCGTGCTGGCCTACCCGCAGTGGGTGGCGCGTCGGCGCGGGCGCGGATACGTGCTGGCGAACGGCGCGGGGGCGGTGCTGGAGGACGGCTCGCCGCTGGAGGGCCAGGAGTGGCTGGCGGTCGCGGAGCTGGGTGAGGCGCAGGGGCGCGCGGATGCGGTGATAAGGGCGGCCGTGCCGGTGACGCCGGAGGACGCCCTGACGTACGGGCCGGGCGTGAGCGAACGGGTGGAGACCGAGGTGCGCGCCATGAACGTCAAGGGCGTGCGAGTGCGGAGCCTGGGGGCCATCGAACTGGGGCGCGAGCCGGTTCGCCTCACGAAAGAGCAGGTGGCGAGCGCGCGGGCGCGGGAGGTCGCGCGGGCCGGCGTCGGGGTGCTGGACTGGCCGGCGGCGGCAACCGCGCTTCGGGAACGGCTGGCATTCGTCCGCGACGCCGTGGGGGAACCCTGGCCCGACGTGTCCGACGAGGCGCTGGCCGCGCGCGTCGACGACTGGCTGACCCCGCTGCTCGGCGCTGGGAAGCCGGACCTGCTGGCCGGATTGCGGGCGCTGCTTCCGTGGCCGCAGGCCGCACGGCTGGACGAGCTCGCCCCGGAACGAATCGCCACCCCTACGGGGAGCGCGAAGGTGGATTATTCGAGCGGCCGGCCGACCGTGCGGCTACGGCTCCAGGAGTGCTTCGGGTGGACGGCCACGCCGAAGCTGGCCGGGGTGCCGGTGACGCTCGAGCTACTCTCCCCCGCCCAGCGGCCGCTGGCGATCACCCAGGATCTGGCGTCGTTCTGGGAGGGGCCCTACCTGCAGGTGCGGGCCGAGATGCGCGGGCGCTATCCGCGTCATCCGTGGCCTGAGGATCCGCTGACGGCGACGCCGACGCGGCGGGCCAAGCGGCGCGGCGAACGGTGAGGCCAGCGGCGGGCGGTCAGGAGGGCGGCGCCCGGTGGTCGGGCCGCGGGCTCGCGGCTGTGGAGGCTGGCTGAGGGCGGCGGCCGGTGGTCGGGGCGGTAGGATGGGAGGCATGCGATTTCCCCTTCCCGTCCGCGACGCCGTAACCGAGACACCCCTCGAGTGCCACTACCACGACCAGGGGCTTTGTCGGTCCTGCACGCTGATCGAGGTTCCGCAGGATCAGCAGCTGGTGGCCAAGCAGGCACGCGCCGAGGAAGCGCTGGCGCCCTACATGGGCGGAGACTGGCTGGAACCGTGGGCGTCGGGGCGGGAGGCCTTCCGCAACAAGGTCAAACTGGTGGTGACGGGCACGGCCGCGCGACCGCGGCTCGGGATCCTGGGGCCGAAGGGCGGCCAGGACCTGCGCGACTGCCCCCTTCCCACGCCCGGCATCCAACTCGCCACCCCAGCGCTGGCCCAGTTCGTGAGCGAGTGCGGGTTCCAGCCCTACGATGTGGCCAGCGACCGCGGGGTTTTGAAATTCGTGATCGTCACCGAGTCGCCGAGCGGGGAACTGATGATCCGCTTCGTCGCGCGGCGTCGTGGCGTGCAAGGGATGCTGTTCAAGAAGCTGGAGCGCCTGCGGGAGTTGGTGCCGGCGGCGTGGGTGGTTTCGCTCAACGTCCAACCCGAGCACAAGGCCGTGATCGAGGGCGAGGAGGAGATCCTCATCTCGGAGGAGTCTGAACTGCCGATGCGGCTCGACGTGGCAGGCGCGGAGCTGAGCCTGAACCTGCGCCCAAAGTCGTTCTTCCAGACCAACACTGAGGCCGCGCAGGTGCTGTACTCGCGGGCCGTGGAATGGGTGACCGAGCTGGCCGGTGCTGGCGCGGATGCGCCCGGGCGGGTAGCTGCCGGGCCGACGACGGCGTGGGACCTGTACTGCGGGGTCGGCGGGTTTGCGCTGGCGCTTTCGCGGGCGGGGATGAGCGTGGTCGGCGTCGAGACGCAGGAGCAGGCCGTCGAGGCGGCAAGGGAGTCGGCGAAGAAGATGGCCGCGGCCGGCGCGCTGGGCGAGGCGCGCTTCGTCGTCGCGGACGCGAGGACGTGGGCGGAGGAGCAGGACGAGCGCCCGGACGTCGTCGTCGTGAATCCGCCAAGGCGCGGGATCGGGCCGGAGCTGGCGGCGTGGATCGCGCGGTCGGGGGTGGGCACGGTGCTGTACTCGTCGTGTAACGTGAGTTCGCTGGCGAAGGACGTGGCGGCGATGGGCGGCTACGAAGTGGCGAAAGCGCAGGTGGTGGACATGTTCCCGCATACGGACCACTTCGAAACGGTGGTGCTGCTGCGGCGCACTGGCAGGTAGGGGCGCGCTGTTCGGGGCTGTCGTGGGCCGGCGGCCGGCAAACAACTCAAACAACTTGAAAACAACCTGAAACAACTTTGTTTTCCGCGGAATATCGCGGTTTTAGGGGTGTTCCGGGGCGTCGTGCGGGCCGGAAGTTGTTTCGAAGTTGTTTAAACAACATCGAAACAACTTGGGGTATGCTGGTGACATGTCTGAGTCAACGCTGTCCTCGCAGCTGTCTTCCCTCAACCTTCCGGATGTGGTCAGTTCAGCCCTGCTCGCGATTATGGAAGGTGGAAAGACCGCCGACTCGCAGGAGAGCCAGACCCTCGATTTCAAAGAAGATCCAATGACGGCCCGATCTGGGAGAGGGAACGATGATGCCCAGCTGATCTCGATGATTCTTAAGGCGACGGTGTGCATGGCTAACGGAAATGACGAGGATTCGTACGTCGTGCTCGGAATCAAAGACGACGTGGGCGGCCCCGAGGCTCTCTCGGGCACTAGCCGTGACGCGGACTGGATACGGCGGAAGGTATTCAACGGGACGGACCCGAACCTGGCCGTCGACGTCGACGAATTCTACGTGCAAGGCAAGCGGCTTCTGCTCATCAGGATCCCCCACCCGTTGCAGGTGTATGCGCGATCGAAGGGCGAGGCCTGGTACAGGTCGGGTACTGAGTGTCAGGTGCTGAAGGGGGAGAGATTGCGGCGGCTCGAGTGGGAGCGCCGAAACCCCGACGTCACCGCGAAAGTGGCAGAGATTGGTGAGGAGGAACTTGAGCTGGCGGCGCTTGAGAACGCGCGCCAGTTGTTGCGCACGAAGAGGGCCGCGATGGGATCGTCGGTGATCCCGGAGACAAACCATGGACTCCTGCGCGAGCTCGGGCTTGTGGATCGGAATGGGAAGCTCCTGATGGCCGGCGAAATCTTCTTCGCGCGCTCGACCGCCCGGAATATGGCAGTTCGGCACTTGTACTACCCGGTCCAGGGTGGCGAGCCGCGGGTGGAAGAACGGGATCTCCCGCTGGTCGGGCTCTTCGCCGAGATTCAGACGCTTATCGAGTCACATGCCAGCCAGGAGGTAGCGCGTGTGGATTTTGGGGGCGGCCAGGAAGTCCCGATACCGTCCTTCCCGCGCCAAGCAGTGGACGAGGTGGTATCGAACGCGCTTCTGCACCGGGACTGGGTTGCGGTTGACCCTATCGTGATCAAACAAACCCCGCGCACGTTGACTGTCATCTCCCCGGGCGGATTTCCAGCCGAGGTGAGCGAGAAAAACCTGCTGACGACACGCTCCGTGCCGCGCAACCCGACCCTCATGAACGGGGCGCGGAGATTGGGGTTAGCTGAGGAATCCTCGCGCGGCTTTGACCGCATGTGGGTGTCGATGCTGGCGAGTGGCCGGAGGGCGCCGGTCGTGGAGCCGTCTGAGTTCTCCGTTTCCGTGACACTGGATTCCGGCGAGCCCGATGTTGCTTTCGTGCGAGGGTTGGCAGCAGTCGCGTACCAACTGGGTGTGGACCTGCGCGGATCGGTCAATGCGTTAATCGTCGTGCGCTACCTTGTGGATCATCCGGGGATCGTGTGGAAAACCCTGACCGAGGAGCTTCAGACGAACAAGCTTGAGACTCACGAGATCGTGGATTGGCTAACGGGTGCCGGCGTCATTGACAAGATTGGAGATCACGTCGAAGAGTGGCGCCTGACGGAGCAGTGCCGCGCGTTGTTCAACGTCAGCAACGTAGGGGCTACGCTGGGCGAAGCTGAAAAGTGGGTGCGAGGACATCTCGAGCAAGGGTCGGCCCTTATGGCGCGTGAGATAGCGAGTCAGCTCAAAATGGACGTTCGCGACGTCACCAAGCTTCTGCGCGGACTGCGCAGCCAGGGTGTGGCCATGATTGACCCGGAGGGCCCGCAACGCGGCCCTAATACTCGGTGGGTTGCTCGGTAGGGGCATTCGACGGCGTCGAGTGGCGGTTTGCGCTAGGGTTGCGGCTGGCAGGCGGCCGGCGCGGCTCCGGCGGCCGGCAAACAACTCAAACAACTTGAAAACAACCTGAAACAACTTTGTTTTCTGCGGAATATCACGGTTTTAGGGGTGTTTCGGGGCGCCGCGCGGGCCGGAAGTTGTTTCGAAGTTGTTTAAACAACATCGAAACAACTTGGGGCGGTGAGC